>JBHSYX010000001.1:0-3671817 GCA_042662785.1 Halobacteriaceae archaeon GCM10025711 | reverse complement strand
CCGCGTCTTCGCCGACGGCTGCGTCCCACCTGGACGGCGCGAACGACCTCCACGGCCGCGACGCCTACTGGTCGTTCGTGCAGCGCTACCGGGACGCGTTCCCCGACCTGGAACTCACCGTCGAGGATACGGTGTCGGAAGGCGACAAGATAGTCCTCCGGGTGACGCTGCGTGGGACTCACGAGGGCCCCGTCCTGGACGTTGACCCGACAGGCCGGCGTATCGACGTCGCTCGCATGGTCATCCACCACGTCGACGACGGCCGCATCGTCGAGACGGGGATGGTCGAAGACACGGTCCGACTCCTGCACCAGCTCGGCGCGCCAGCCACCTCTATAACGCTGTAACCGGTGTATCGAAGGTATCGCCGGCTGAAACGGCCGAAATCGATGTGTTTTCGAACGCAGAACGGAGCCTCGGCCCACCGATTTTATATCGCGTTATGCGGTTTAATCCGTCGAACGGCTCGGGTTCCCTCACCAGTAGAATTCCTGCTCGACTCGCCCTCTGTCGTCGAAATTCGGTTCGAGTGGTGGGCGAGTCTTACTCGGTTTTCCGATGTCGCTCTACCTCTTCCTGTAGAACGAACTGTTCTGCCGGCTGTTCGGGTTCGCAGTCTTCACTTCCCGGCCCGGCCCCGCACGCTGCGTAGCCGGGTTGTTCCCGATCCGGCCGGCAGCCGTCACAGCATGTATCTCGAACGCCGGGGGCCTCCGACTGGATAATCACGTGCGGTCGACTCTCTGCCGCGGACAGGGCTAGCCACGCCCGAATTCCTCAACACAGGCGCGGGGCGCCTTCATGATGGACTCTCGTCCTGGTCGTTCTCCTCTCTTAGCTTGTAAACCGCATATCGCTATACTAAATCTGCTGGTGCGGTTACCAGGGTGGCTTCTTCGACTGACCGTTTCGAGCCTCTGCCGTCCTCGATTTCGCCGTTTCCCTCGACCGGCGCCACTGGCGTGCGCGATCCGATGCCGTGTCACCGCCAGCTCTGGTGGCGCGGTCCTCCAGTATCTGTCGTCGCCTGGTGCCGACCTGGTGAAGCTGGTGTCGCTGTGGGGGCGCCTCCTCTGAACGTGAACCCCTGTCCGGCGGCCCAGATGAGGGCTCGCTGCCGTCAGTCTCTGCATTCGTTCTTCCGGTACTGTCCAGACACCCGGCCCGGGGGCGATTTCCCAACCGGACATCTACGGGTCCTGCCGGAACGCCCGAATCTGGGCTATCCGGCCCGTCTCTCCGGCGTTAGGGATAAACAGACCTGGGATGCCAGGTTGTAATTCTGTATATCGATATGCGGTTTGTCTACTCTCGCCTCTGAACTGGCCGAATATTCAGAATCCCACGCGAGAACGCGTCTTCCTCGCTTCTGTGGTTCTAGCGGCGGATCGAGCGTTGGTTTCCTCGCCCCGTCGGTTCTCACCCTTGCTCGACGACGGTCTCTCGATGTGGCGGGTCGTCTCGGCGGAGACTCGTTCGGCTGGCTCTCGGACACTCAGTCTGGGGGAGGGGAATACCTACTCGCCCGCCCGTCAATAGAGTCGACTCAGCAACTGGCCCGACACACCTACCCGTCCTTTGACCTGGAACTGCAGACTACAGGCTTTCCGCTACCGATTGGGCGATTCCCTCCTGCACGGGCTGTATATCGCATACTGGTATATGGAATTCTCTATTAGCGGACTCGAAAGCAGGTCTTACGGCGCACCGGGTCCGGAAACTCGTCGACGAACAACCACCGGTTTGCGGCCAATCGACGTCTCTGGGGTAGTTCAATGACCGCCCGACGAACTCGCCTACCGCTACCCGCCCGCCCGTTCTCGTGGTCGGCTCCGACCGGGCCCTGAATTCGGGGCGAGGCAGCCGGGCCTGCATATTTTTTCTTGCTATGGAGTTCGTCCAAGGGCTGCCCGCCGAGACACCGAGCATCGAATGCCGTGGTCCATGAACTGTGGAGTCTGGCCTTCCGGGAAGACGATCCCGGTAGACGCATACCCCTGGTTCCTGGCTTCGAACAGCTGGTCGAGGTGAGTCCCGTTCCCGGACTGTCGATCTGGTCGTTCGCTATCTAATCGGTAGATATGGGCCGTTCTCACGTCTCTCCACACAGTTCGTTATAAATCAACCTTGGTTACCAGGCCCGAATTCTGTATCGCACGATGCGATTTATCGATGCAGTCCTCGGTGCAGTCCCCTCTCTCGATTCCCACGGCAGCTCTTCCTGCAGCGGCTTCGGGGTCAGTCATCCCTCCTCCCGGGCCGCGTAATCTCGAGCCATCGGTAAATCGGGGGGGTTGGAGGCTCCTCTGGTAAGCCGATCTTACCAGCATCGCGTGGCGTTCGCCAGCGTTCGGGGCCAGCGTCGAAGGCTCTCGCCCGGCGGTACCGACCGCACTTCCGGTCGCTTCGACATCCCCGTCTCCTGCGATTTCGCGGTGTGGTTGGGTGATTCTCGATTCCCATCCGTTGCGCTCTTTCGACGACGATTTCGTGGCTTGCGGGAATCGAGCTGGATCGAATGATAAACCGCATCACGATATACAAAATTCTGCGGCGGTGGCGAACTCGGACGACGAGCGAAGCGGCCAGAAACCGCCGAAATCACGCATTAGAGTCGCTTCTGTCCAGGGAGTCGCTGCTGACCAACCAGCCTGCTGCCACCGATTCCGGTGGGCTGCGTGGCTCGAAAAGCGTTCACGCCGCCGCCGAAAACAGGGTGAGAGCGGCAGCCGAACTGGTCGCCGACGATGCGGTCGGCTTCGGCGACGAACTCCATCTCTTTTCCGGCGGGCACCGTCGCGCCGGCAGCTACTGTGTGGCCGCCGCCGTCGCCGCCGACGGCCCGGGACGCCTCGCGCATCACGACAGAGAGGTCGAGTCCCCGTCGGACGAGCGTGTGGGTGCCGCGGGCGGAGACTTTCACCTCGTCGTCGTTCTTCGTGGCGAATCCGATGATGGGGCGGTCGCGGTCGATGCCGTCTGAACCGACGGCCATGCCGGCGACGATGCCGACGATGGTCTCGCGGATGCGGTCGCCGGCGTGGAACCACTGCACGTGCTCCTCGCGGGTGACGCCCTCGCTCGTGACCCAGTTGAGCCCCTCCGAGAGGTTTCGCCGGTGGTTCCGGAGGAGGGTCCGGGCGCGGGCGAGGGCGGCGTCCCGGTCGCCGAGGCAGACGGCGAGGCCGACGTCCGCGCGTTCGTACCGCGCGGTTGCGTTGAGCAGGGTGGAGAACTCGCTCGGGTCGCGGAGTTCGGTGCCCTGCTCCTCGCGGGCGAGCGTGTAGGTCGTCCCGACGAGCGCATCTATCTTCCCGGCGTTCACGCCGCGCTGGACGGCACGCTGGATGAGCGCGCTCGCGACCGCCTGGCGCTCGTCGGTCGTGAGGTCGGCCCAGGTGCGCCACTCGCCGTCGGCGCGCAGGTCCAGGTCGAGGCCGTCGAGGAACCGGATGGCGCCGTTCTCGTCGTTCGTGATGCCGGGGATGTTCACCTCGCTCGCGTACTCCAGGAGCTTCGGGAGCGGTCGGGTCTGCTTGCCGTAGAGCGCCAGGTCGGTGGCTTCTTCGAGGACACCCGCCGCGACGCCCTCCTCGACGATGGCGGTGTTCGCGCCTTCGAGTTCGCCGCTGGAGGCCTGCATGTCGCCGACCGCGCCGACGACGGCGAGCGCCGCGAGGTCGCGGTTGTCGCCGCCTTCGGGTTCGAGCGCCCGGGCAAGCACGTAGCTCGCGCCCGCGCCCGAGAGCTCCGAGGAGCCGTCGATGCCCTCCAGGAGCGGGTTGAGGTGGAACGCGGTGTCGGCGTCGGCGGGCTGGTGGTGGTCGGCGACGACGGGCGTGAAGTCGCCGGCGGCCTCGTGGTCGGCGATGACGTCGAGCTGGCCGCTCCCGAAGTCGGTGAACAGCACCGTGTCGTAGTCGGTGGCGGCGATGGCGGCTATCTCCTCGGCGTCGAGCTGCTTGCTGAACACCGTCTCGAACGGGACGCCGGCGCGTTCGAGCGCGGTGGCGGCGACGGCGGCGCTCGTCAGGCCGTCGGCGTCGATGTGGGAGGCGAGCAGCACCGCGTCCGCGTCGCGGACGTGGTCGGCGCAGGCGCGGGCGCGCTCGGCGAGTGCGGGGACCGGGCCGTCGTCCATCATCGCGTGGCTGGTGCGGGCTGGCGGATAAACCTACGCCTCCCCGAGGCGGGCGACGACCGCCCTGGCCAGCGCCTCGAACGTCGCGTCCTCGGGCACCACGTCGACGGTGATGCCCAGCGATTCGGCCGTCTCACGGGTCGGCGCGCCGATGGCGCCGACGACGCCACGGTCGAGCCCGTCGAGTGCGCCCTCCAGCACGCCGCGTTCGCGGGCGGCGGCGACGAAGTGCTCGGCGGTCATCGAGGACGTGAACAGCGCGCCGTCGAGGTCGCCCCGGGCGGCGCGCTCGGCGGAGTCGCCGGCGCCCGCCGGCCGCACGAGGTCGTAGAGGACGGTCTCGTGGACGTACGCGCCGGCGTCGTTCAGCCCGTCGAGCAGGACCTGGGCGCCGTGGTCGCTCCGGGCGACCTCCACCCGGGCGCCGTCGACCGCGTCGCGGAGCGCGTCGACCAGCCCCTCGGAGGTGTACTCGTCGGGCACCAGGTCGACCGCGTAGCCGTGGTCTTCGAGGACGCCGGCCGTCCGGGGGCCGATGGCGCAGACCGCCGCCGCACCCGGGTCCCAGCCGGCGTCGGCGGCGAGTTCCACGCCGGTCCTGCTCGTCAGGAGCGCGTAGTCGGCGTCGTCGCGGGGCACCCGGTCCGTCTCCCGGACGGCGAGCATCGGGTCGCCGACGGCGTCGACGCCGAGGTCGTCGAGCAGGGCGACCGCGCGGTCGAGACGCTCGTCGTCCGGCCGGAAGACAGCGAGCGACGGCCGGCTCATGCCTCCTCCCGGGCCTCCTCGATGAGGTCGGCGGCGCCGCGCTCGGCGAGGTCCTGGGCGAGCTGTCGGGCCGTCCGCGCGTACCGCTCGACGGGCAGGTCGCGGCTGACCGAGAGCTTCTCGCTCCCGTCGGTGCTGAACACCTGGGCGTTCACGTGGACGTGTTCGCCCTGGACGACGGCGTGGACGCCGACGGGCGCGATGCAGCCGCCGCCGAGTTCCGCGAGCACGATGCGTTCGACGGTGGTCTCGACGCGCGAGCGCGGATGGTCGAGCACATCGTGGATGCGCTCGGCGAGGTCGTCGTCGCGGCCCGTGACGGCGAGTGCGCCCTGGCCGGGCGCGGGCACGAAGTCGGTCCGGGGAGTTCGGTGAAGTCGACGTACCGGGCGAGGCCGCTTCGCTCCAGGCCCGCCTCCGCGAGGACGATGGCGTCGTACTCGGTCTCGACCTCGCGGCCGAGCGCCTGCTTCCGGAGTTCGCTCAGCCCCTCGAACCACTCCTCGACGGTGCGGTCGTACTCGGGCAGGTCGTCGGTGTGGGTGCCGTCGTTCTCCTCCTTCGCGCGGTCGCGCTGCTCGGCCGCCAGGCGTTCCTTCTCGGCTTCGGTCCGGCGTTCGTGTTCGGCCTGGAGGAGGGCGCCAGCAGCTTCTCGACGCGGGTGTCGACGTTCCCGCGCAGGGGTTCGACCTGGAGGTCCGGCCGCTCGGACAGCAACTGGGCGGTCCGGCGCAGGCTCGACGTGCCGACGACGGCGCCGTCGGGCAGTTCGTCGAGCGTCGCGCCGTCGGGCGTCACCAGCACGTCGCCCGGCGGACCGCGCTCCGGGACCGCGGCGACGACGAGGTCGTCGGGCTGCTCGGTCGGCATGTCCTTCATCGAGTGGACGGCGGCGTCCACCTCGCCGTCGAGCACCTTCTCGTCGAGGCTCCGGACGAACGCACCGGTCTTCCCGAGTCGGTGGATGAGTTCGTCCTGAATCTGGTCGCCCGTGGTCTCGACCTCCACGAGTTCGACCTCGATGCGGCGTCGCTCCAGGGCTTCCTTGACCGTCGTGGCCTGGCGGAGCGCGAGGTCGGAGCCTCGCGTCGCCAGCCGTATCGACGTCCCGCGTCTGCTCATGGTCGGGTATCGGGGTCCCACCTTGAAACCTGCTTCGAGGTCAGGGCACGCCGAGCCGACGGTGGCGCGCGAGCAGGTAGTGGACGGTCACCGGCACCTCGGCGAGGTAGGCGACGACGAGGAAGACGAGCGGTTCGGAGCCGGGTGCCGCGAGCAGGGCCGCTATCACGGCGAGCGACAGCCCGAGCACCGCCGCGCCGAGATACGTCCCGACGGGCGGCGTCCAGTCGGCGTTCGCGCTCGCGATGGCGCCCGCGTCGCGGTAGATGGCGACGGGGACGAGGAGCGCGAGCACGACCAGCGGGACGCCGAGCGCGGTCAGCGCGATGTCGAAGACAGCGACCGGACCGCCGATGGACGCCGGCGAGACGGAGACGCTGAACAGCACCCACGCCGTGGTCACCAGCCAGAACGCGAACGCGATGGGCGTCGCCGCCAGCCAGTACCACCACCGCGACTCGACCCGGACCGCGCGGGAGCCAGACTCGGCCATCGTCGCGGGGTAGGGGTGCAGGGGCCTAAAGCCGTTCCGGACCGGCCTACAGGTGCTCCTGGTAGGCGTCCAGCGTCTCCTCTACGTCCTCGCGGGTGTGGGCGTAGCTCACGAACTGCGATTCGAACTGGTTGGCGGTGAGGAAGACGCCGGCTTCGCGCATCGCCGGCCAGAACAGGCGCTCCCACCGCTCGGTCGCGGCGCGGTCCACGTCCGCGCCGTTCTTCGGGCAGGTGTCGTAGAGCGCACACGACGGGTCCTGCCGGCAGCCCGCCTCGCATCGCTCGCCCTCGCCGGGGGCACCCCGGGTGAACGTGACCTTGAACATGCTGTCCGTGCCGGTCACGGTGTACTCGGGCGCCTGGTCCTCGACGATGTCGGTGAGGCCGCGCCGGAGCTCCTCGCCCAGGCCGTCGACGTGGTCGTAGACGTCCTCTTCGGCGGCGAACCGGAGCGTCTCCAGGCCGGCGGCCATCGTGACGGGGTGGCCGGAGAACGTGCCGGACTGGAACACGTCGCCGGCGGGCGTGAACTGCTCCATGATCTCGGTCCGGCCGCCGATGGCGCCCACCGGGAAGCCGCCGCCGATTATCTTCCCGAACGTCGTGAGGTCCGGGGTGACGCCGAACTCGCCCTGGGCGCACGCCAGGCCGCCGACGCGGAAGCCCGTGATGACCTCGTCGAAGACGAGGAGCGCGCCGTGTTCGTCGGTGAGTTCGCGGAGCGTCTCGTGGTAGCCGTCTTCGGGCATCACGATGCCGTGGTTGCCGAGGATGGGTTCGGTGAGGACGGCGGCGATGTCGTCGCCGTGCTCCTCGAACACCGCCTCGACGGCGTCCACGTCGTTGAACGGCACCGGGATGGTGTGCTCGGCGAACGCCTCGGGGATGCCGGGGCTGGACGGCGACGCGCCGTCGGGGCCGCCGGAGACGAGCGTGGACTCGTTGGCGCCGTGGTAGCTCCCCTGCATGATGACGATCTTGTCCCGGCCGGTGTAGCCGCGCGCGAGGCGCACGGCAGAGACGGTGGCTTCGGTGCCGGAGTTCACGAACCGCACCATCTCGACGCTCGGGACGTGGCGGACGACGAACTCCGCGAGGTCGACCTCGACCTCGGTCGGCGCGCCGTACATCGGGCCGTCACTGGCCGTGGACTGGATGGCGGCGGTCACCCGCTCGGGCAGCGTGTGGCCCAGCAGGAGTGGGCCGTAGCCCATGACGTAGTCGATGAGGCGGTTGCCGTCGGCGTCGATGACGTGTGCGCCGTCGCCGCGTTCGACGAAGAACGGGTACGGGCGGATGGCACGCACCGAGGAGTTGACGCCACCGGGAAGCACGTCCAGTGCCCGGTCGTAGAGTGCTCGAGACTGCTCGTCGCGCATGCTTCGGGCTTCGCGTCCCGGGGGAAAGAACTTATCGGGATTCAGAGCTCGCGGAAGTAGCCGTCCTCGAGTTCGCGGTGGAGGAGGTAGTGGTTGAGGTAGGCCCGGAGGTAGGTCAGGAACAGGCCGCCGTAGCCCTTGGCCTCCTGGCGGCGGACGGACGTCTCGACCCAGCAGTCCGGGTCGTAGACCATCTCGCCGTGGTGTTTCATCCGCATCGAGAGTTCGGTGTCCTCCATGAACGCGAGTTCCTCGTCGAAGCCGCCCTCGGCGAGGA
The DNA here is from genome assembly GCA_042662785.1 of Halobacteriaceae archaeon GCM10025711. Classification (GTDB taxonomy): domain Archaea; phylum Halobacteriota; class Halobacteria; order Halobacteriales; family Halobacteriaceae; genus JBHSYX01. Next base: position 3,663,635 of record JBHSYX010000001.1, on the reverse strand, counting down.
ACGCCTCCCGGAGGAACCCGGCGTTGTTGCCGCTCTGCTGGACGAATCCGACGGGCCACGAGACCCGGTACCACCAGTCGGAGAGGAGTTTGAACAGCACGCGGTGTTTGAGTCCGGCCTCCAGGGGTCGGAGCGGGCCGCCGGTGCCGACGACGGCCGGGTCCTCGAAGTGGCGGCGGTGGGCCTCGACCCAGTGCGGGGGCACCACGGTGTCGGCGTCGGTGAACAGCACCACGTCGCCGGTGGCCGCCTGCGCGCCCTGGTTGCGCGCGGCACCCGCGCCTGTGCCGTCGCCGTCTTCGAGGACCACGTCGGCGGCGTCGTGGCTCCGGGCGACGTCGAGGCTGCCGTCGCCGCACGCCACGACGACGACTTCGGCGTCCTGGTCCGCGAGCGAGTCCAGGGCGTTCGCCAGTCGCGTCTCCTCGTTGTAGGCGGGGACTACGACGGAGGCAGACAGCGGCATCGTTCGCGACATACAACCGTCGCTATATGGCTTTGTTGCATCACCTCGAAAAAGTACCACGAACCGGATCGTGGCGGCGCCGAACCACTCGCAGACGGCCACCGCCGACGCCGGCCGGCGTGAGCACGACGAGTCGAGGGCCGGCCGGCAGGATGCGGCGTGGACCAGACGCCGCGAGCTGAGGTACCGAACCGCAGTCTGCCTACACTGCTTCCACCCCGGTTGCCCGTGCGGACCTGGCAGGCGTCCTCGACGGGCACGACGAATATCTTGCCGTCGCCCGGGTCGCCCGTGTGGGCGGCCTCCCGGATGGCCGTGACGACGTCCTCGGCGGGCACGTCAGCGACGACGCACTCGACTTTCACCTTCTGGTGGAGGTCGACCACGTACTCCTCGCCGCGCCACTGCCCTTTCTTCGCGGGCTGGCTGCCCCGGCCGCTCACGTTCGTGACGGTGAGGCTGGGCGCGCCGACGTCCGCGAGTGCTTCCTTGATGGCTGGCAGCACGTCCGGGCGGACGACGGCCATGACCAGCTTGATGGCGCCGTCGTTGGGCAGGTCGCCGCCGTCGGTGCGGATGGCGGCGTCGCCGGGCCCATCGATGCCGAACTCGGGGTAGGTCTCCACCCCGTGCTCGGAGACGTCGAGGCCTTCGCGCTCGTGGGCGGGGTCGACCCGCGCCTGGCCGAGCGCCCGCGCCGCGCCGAAGACGGCGCCGGTCGCGAGCACGGTCCAGGCCGCGATGACCGCGACGCCGAGGACCTGGGCGGCGAACGACGTGACGAGCGCGTCTATCGACGGCGACGCCCAGAACCCGACCGAGACGAACGGGAACGCGAGCGCGCCCAGCACGCCGGCGGAGCCGTGCACCGGGAACACCGCGCAGACGTCGTCGACGTGGAGGTGTTTCTCCACGTAGTCGAACACGACCGGGAGCTGTGCGCCGGCGAGCAGGCCGACGAGGAGGCCGCCCCACCACGTGATGGCGTCGGCGGTGGCGGTCACGCCGACCAGGCCGGCGAGCAGGCCGTTCGCGACGTAGAGCGTGTCGACTTTCTTCGTCTTGGCGAGGGAGACCAGGCCGGCGCCGATGGCGCCGGCGGCCATCCCGAGCGTGGTGATGAGCGCGACGCGGCCGACGGTCGCGAACGCGCCGAGCGCGAGCGAGCCGTCGTCGGCGACGGTGAACACCGTCGCGGCGGTGCCGACGTTGAAGCCGTACCAGCCGAACGCCAGGACGAGCGTCCCGAGCACGGCGAAGGTCAGCGAGTGACCGGGGATGACGTTCACGGAGCCGTCGGCGTTGAACCGGTCCATCCGGGGACCGATGACGTACGCCGCGGTGAGACCGGCGATGCCGCCCATGCCGTGGACGATCATGCCGCCCGCGAAGTCGTGGAAGCCGACGCCGAGCACGTCGCTCAGGAAGCCCCCGCCCCACGTGACGCCGGCGACGACCGGGTAGATGACGGCCGCCAGCAGGACGGTGTAGGTGACGTACGTCCGGAGTTTCGCTCGCCCGGCCACCGCGCCGGAGACGATGGTGGCCGCGGTCATCGCGAAGACGGCGCCGAACAGCCAGCCGACCCACTCGTTCGGCCTGGCCGGCGAGAGCGTGCCGAACACGTCGGCGAGCGCCCACGCCCCGCCGCCGGTCATCCCGCCGACGACCGACGACACGCCGGCGCCGACGAGGAAGAACACGGTGACGCCCACGCTCCAGGTCAGCAGGTTCTTCGTCAACTGGTTCGCGACGTTCTTCGAGCGCACCTGGCCCGCCTCCAGCATGGCGAAGCCGGCGTGCATGAAGAAGATGAGGAACGTGACCACCAGCACCCACAGCAGGTTCACGCCCTCCGCGAGCACGCTCACGTCACTCATCGGTCGCCTCCGCGTCCGTCCCGCCGCCGCTTCCGGCTGCCGCACTCTCCACCGATACGTCTGGACAATCGGCCACCTTTGAAGCCGATTTCCGCTCGTTCGTGCTCCGAATCACGTCACAACTGGTGTAGATGGAACTATATAAGCGTTGGAGTTTAGAACCTCTAAAAATGGATTGCCATTGTAGACGCGCGTCCGATTCTAATGCGGATTAAATCGATATTAGGTTGTATTCTGTCCACTTGGTGGACGTTCGCACACGCCACCGCTGGACGTTCGGGCACCGTCAGAATTGCCGGAACCCCGCCTCGCGGCCAGCGCGCGCCCCGCGGTTCGAGGTCGGCCAGTCGGCCCGGCCATCGACGAAGCGGCAGAGCCCGGCGGCGGTTCTCGGTCGTCGACGGGCTACAGCCGGTCGGCCAGGTCCTCGGCGAAGTAGGTCAGGACGAGGTCGGCCCCGGCGCGCTTGATGGACAAGAGCGACTCGTAGGCCGTCGCCTCCAGGTCGAGCCACCCCTTCTCGGCGGCGGCGTGGAGCATCGCGTACTCGCCGCTGACGTTGTACGCCGCGACGGGGTGGTCGAAGCTCTCGCGCACCGCCCGCACGATGTCGAGGTACGGGAGCGCGGGCTTCACCATCAGCACGTCCGCGCCCTGTTCGACGTCGAGAGCCACCTCGCGCATCGCCTCGCGGGCGTTCGCCGGGTCCATCTGGTAGTGGCGGCGGTCGCCGAACGCGGGCGCGCCGTCCGCCGCGTCGCGGAACGGGCCGTAGAACGCGCTCGCGTACTTCGCGGCGTAGCTCATCACCGGCACGTGGTCGTGGCCGGCGTCGTCGAGCGCCGCGCGGATGGCGCCCACCATGCCGTCCATCATGCCGCTCGGCGCGACCATGTCCGCGCCCGCCGCCGCGTGCGAGACGGCCGTCTTCGCGATGCGGTCGAGCGTCGGGTCGTTCGCGACCGTCACCGAGGTGTGGTCGGGCGCGCCGGCTTCGAGCACGCCGCAGTGGCCGTGGCTGGTGTACTCGCAGAGGCAGACGTCGGTGATGACGTAGGCGTCCGTCTCGGCGGTCACCCGCCGGGTCGCCTCCTGGACGACGCCCTCGCGAGCCCACGCACGCGACCCCTCCTCGTCCTTCGACTCGGGGACGCCGAACAGCATCACCGCCTCGACGCCCGTCTCGCGTACCTCCTCCACCCGGGCGACGGCGTCGTCGACGGGCACGCGCTCGTGGCCGGGCATCGACGGGATGGGGACGCGCTCGTCCGTCGTCGCGTCCACGAACACCGGGGCGATGAGGTCGCTGGCGTCCAGGGTCGTCTCGCGCACCATCTCGCGGATGCCGTCCTGGCGCAGGCGGCGCGGCCGGCGAGTCAGGTCCATACGCGCACTCGGCGGTGGACCGGGAAAAGCGTTAACAGTACCGCCACCACGCCAAAGTACGTCCGGCGGGTAGTCGGCTCCCGTGACCTTCTTCCCCACCGGTAGCGACCGCTGGCTCTCCTCGTGGGCGCTCGGCTACGCCGGCGCGGGAGTCGCGTCGCTGCTGGTCCCGCTCTACGCGCTCGCGCTCGGCGGCGGTGCGTTCCTCGTCGGCGTGCTCGCGTCGACGGCGGCGTTCGCGGGCGTCCCCGGCGCCCTCATCTGGGGGAGCGTCGCGAACAGGACCGAGCGCCGCCGGCCGTTCCTCCTGGTCGCCCTCGCGTTCGTCGCCCTCTCCCTGCTCTGGATCCCGCTCGTCGGGTCGCCCTGGCAACTGGTCGTCCCGAACGCGGTGCTCTGGTTCACCGTCACCGCCGCCATCCCCGTGCTCAACCTCGTCATGGTCGAGGGCTACCCCGAACGGGAGTGGGAGTCCCGCATCGGACGGCTGAACGCGTTCCAGGGCTACGGCTGGGTCGGGGGCTGGTCGCCGGCGCCGCCTGGCTGGCGGTCGTCGACCCTTCCTCGGACAGGTCGCCGCCCAGCGCACGTTCTTCGTCGTCGCGGGCGGAGCCGCCGTGGTCGCGTTCGCGCTCGCACACCGCTGGTACCCCGAGCAGTGCACCGTCTCGGAACTCCGGTTCCGACGGTTCTACCGGCGGACGTCCGGTACGGTCCGCCGTCCGTCCTTCCAGCCCACTCGGCTGTTCGCCGACGCCCAGTCGCTCTACTGGTCGGTCGGCACCGCCGACTGGCGCCGTGCTCTCCGGCCGTTCACCACCGGGCTCCCGGTCTACCTGGTTGCGACCGGGCTGTTCTTCCTCGGGTTCGCAGTGTTCTTCGGCCCGCTTCCCGCGTATCTCGCCGCCGAGCAGTACACCGCCCAGCAGATATTCGTGCTGTTCGTGGCGTCGAGCGTCGCGTCGGCCGTCCTCTACTCGCGGGCGGCCGACGTCGCCCGGCGGACGGACCTCCGGCGCCTCAACGCCGGCGCGCTGGCGGCCCGGGGCGCGCTCTTCCCGGCCGTCACGGCCCTCGGCGGCGTCACCTGGGGGTTCGGCGGCCTGCTGGTCGTGTTCGGCCTCCTCGGCGCGTTCTGGGCGGTCATCGCCGTCACCGCGACGAGCCTCGTCACCCGGCTCGCACCCCGGTACGTCCGCGGGAAGGCCCTCGGTCAGTACACCGCGCTCTCGGGCGTCGGGTCGGGCGTGGGGAGCGTCCTCGGCGGCGCCATCGCGGCGTCGCTGAACTACGCGGCGGCGTTCGCCGTCGCCGGCCTGCTGGTGCTCGCGGGTGCGGGCCTCGCGCTCCTCGCCCACGGCGACAGTGCCACGGAGTGACAGGCGGACAACAGCTAACCGCCGGGTCGACGTACACCCACGCATGGACAGGTTGGACGCAGTCCAGGCCATCGTCGACCGACTCCAGAACAGCGCCCACGTCACCTCCGTCTACGGCGACCCCGTCGAGCGGGAGGGCGTCACGGTCGTCCCCGTGGCGCGCGTCTCCTTCGGCTTCGGCGGCGGGTTCGGCAGCGACGCCGGTGCGACAGACGCGGACGACGAGGAATCAGCGCCGAGCGAGGGCGGCGGCGTCGGCGGCGGTCTCACCGCGAAACCGGTTGGCGTCGTCGAGATATCCGACTACGACGCCCGGTTCGTCCGGTTCGGCGAGCGCCGACGCCTCGCGGGCGTGCTCTTTCTCGGCCTCCTCCTCGGCCTCCTGCTCGGTCGCCGCCGGTAGCGTCGTGGCCCGCTCCCGACCACCACCGATTGCGGCGGCCCCAAGACCTTTGCTCGACTCCCGTCTTCCATATCCCATGCCCGGTGCGGCCTTCCTGCACGGCGAACGCGTCACGCTCCACACCGTGGAGCGCGAGGACCTCGCCTTCCTGCAGCGCCATTGGAACCACCCCGACGTCCGCCGGCGGACGGCCCGCGTCCACCCCGAGAACGGGCAGCAGGTGACCGACGCCTTCGAGGAGTCCGACGCGGACGGCGTCCGCCTCCTGGCGTGCGCCGACGGCGACCGAATCGGCGTCGTCTCGCTGTTCGACGTCGACGAGGCCGCCGGCCGCGCCGAACTCGTCGCGTGGCTGACGCCCGAACGCCGGGGGAACGGCTACGCGACGGAAGCCGCGGGTCTGCTCGTGGACTACGCGTTCGACGAGCGCCGCCTCCACCGCCTCGAAGCCAGGGCGCTGGCGACGGACGACGAAGCCCGTGCGGTCGTCGAGACGCTCGGCTTCGAGCAGGAGGGACGCCTCCGCGACGAACAGTACGTCGACGGCGAGTACGTTGACCGCGTCGTCTACGGCCTGCTGGAGGCCGAGTGGCGGGCGTAGAAGCGGTTCAGTCGGCCGCGACCTGCGCCTGCTTCGAGGCGTCCATCGCCTCGACGATGAGTTCCGTCAGGTCGACCACCTCGATGTCGTCCTCGTAGCCGCCGGTCTTGCGGCCGTCCTCGTACATCGTCATGCACTTCGGACACGAGACGACGAACTTCTCGACGGCGCCGCCCGCCGACGTGTCCTCCAGGGCCTCCCGGATGCGCTCCTCGCTCGGCTTCGGGTCCTCGTCGAAGTCCATCCAGAGGCCGCCGCCGCCCGCGCCACAGCAGAAGCTGTTGTCGCGGTTCCGCGGCATCTCCGCGAGTTCGACGCCCGTCGACTCGATGCTCACGCGCGGGGCCTCGTACTCGTCGTTGTACCGGCCGAGGTGGCACGGGTCGTGGTAGGTGACGGCGTAGTCGAGTTCGTCGCCCGAGATGGGCAGACGGCCCTCGGCCAGCAGCGTCTCCAGGACCTGCGTGTAGTGGTAGGCCTCGCCGTCCCAGCCGAACTGGTCGTACTCGTTCTCGAAGGTGTTGTAGCTGTGCGGGTCCGTGGTGACCACCTTGTCGAACTCGCACTCCTCGAAGGCCGCGATGTTGTCCTCGGCGAGCATCTCGTAGAGGCCCTCCTCGCCGACGCGACGCACGTCGTTCCCGTCGTTCGTCTCGTCCTCGTAGAGGATGCCGTAGCTGATGTCGGCCTCGTGGAAGATGGTGGCGAGGGCGCGCGCGACCTGCTTGTTGCGGTCGTCGTAGCTCGGGTAGTCGCCGACGTACCAGAGGTACTCGACCGGTTCGTCGCGGGCGTCCGGCACCTCGAAGTCGAGGTCGTCGACCCAGTCCGGGCGTTTGCGCTCGGGGTCGCCAAAGGAGTTGCCGTTCGAGAAGATGTTCATCATCGCCTCCTGGACGAACTCGTTCATCTGGCCGGACTCGGTCAGCCGGCGGTTCATCTCCGTGAACTGGGGCACGTGCTCTATCTCGACCGGGCAGGCGTCCATGCACGCCATGCAGGACATGCAGGACTCCATCGTCTCGGCCTCGATGACGGACGTGCCGCCGTCGGCGACGATGGGCATCTCGTCTGTCTCGCCCGCGTCGAGCTGCTCGCGGTAGCGTTTCAGGTCGAGGATGACGTCCCGCGGGTCGAGCGGGCGGCCGGAGGCTTTCGCGGGACAGACCGACGAACACCGGCCGCACTTCGTGCAGGCGTCGTGGTCGAGCAGCTGTTTCCAGGAGAAGTCGTCGATGTCGCTCGCGCCGATCTCCTCGGGGCTCGCGTCCTCGGGGACGCCCGGCAGACGGACGCCCGCCTGCTCGTCGCGGGTGACGACGTTCGCGAAGCTGGTGAGCATGTGGAGGGGCTTGGCGTACGGCACCGCCGCGACGAACGCGAGCGCGAGCAGCGCGTGCGACCACCAGACGACGGGGTAGGCGGCCGTCGCGGCCGCCGGGGTGACGCCCGCCACCTGGAGGACGTCCTTGACGAACCAGCCGACGAAGCTCACCGTCTCGAAGGAGACGTCGCGGGTGGCGGAGGTGCCGAGGATGCGGACGCCCTCGGTGACGTAGCCGCCGACGCCGAGCAGGAACAGCGTCCAGATGAACAGGTCGTCTTCGAGGCCGGTGTGCTTCCCCCAGAGCCGCTCGTTGCGCACCCAGTACCGGCGGTAGAGCGCCATCCCGATGCCGACGACGAACAGGAAGCCGAGCGCGTCCATCACCAGCGAGTACGACAGGTAGAACGCGCCGACGAAGAAGGAGTCCTGGCCGAGGAGCTTCGTCCAGATGTCCATGTCGATGGCGAGGATGGTCGTCCCGATGAGCAGGGTCAGGAAACCCCACATGATGAACGTGTGCATCAACCCGCCGTAGAGGTCGCGGTTGAACTGGTACTCGTTCGTGCCCACGATCTTCGCGGCAGAGACGACCCGTCCGACGACGTTGTCGAGGCGCTCGAACGGGTCCTCGGCCCCGCGGGCGTACCGGGCGAACCGGTCGTAGAGCCCGTACAGGAAGATGACGATGGCCACCGCGGCGAGGAAGTAGAACACCGCCTCTCCCACGGCACCGATGCGCCAGAGGGTCGGGCGTGTTACGTCCGCCGATGTCTGGGCAAGGATATCCATATCAACCTAAAGACGGGGACAGGACTCGCATAAAGGTTGGCACGTGTTTCCACGACAACGGGAAGCAACCCGCGAGAAGTTGTCCGACGTTCGCTGGCGGGCGTCGGGGTGGGTCCGCTCCGGGCTCCCGGTTCCCGGTCGGTGTCCGGTACGTGCCGGTACCTATAGAGATAGTATCACGATGTGTTTCGTCGTCTCGCCGGCTAACGACACCGTTCGCGTGGCCGTGGCCGCTCGGTTGGACGAGGTTTGAACGCGCCTGGCAGTTCGCCGACAGGCATATATGGCCGCACGCCATCACCATCATCCTATTATGGACGAGAAGACCGAGCAGCTCCGTGACATCTTCATGGAGGTGACCGACGACGCCACAGTCACCGAGCGGCAGGAGGAGGGTCGCGGGTCGCTCGCCTCCCGCGAGAACGTCGACGAGCGGCTGGAGGGGGTCGTCGCGGAGATGCGCGACCGGGTCGGCTTCAGCACCACCCTCGACGACGCGGACCTGGTGACGGTCGTCCGCGGGTTCTACGCCGGTGACTCCGACACCGAAATCGCTCGCGACCTCGGGGACGCCTCCTCTCCAAGACGGTCGCCCGCGCCCGCGTCGACCTCCACCTCATCGAGGACCGCGACCTCGACGCGCCCTTCGACCTCGACGCCCTCCGCGACCTGCTCGACGCGGACCACGCCACCGACGAGGTCGCCGACCGCCTCGACGTGAGCGAGTCCACGGTCCGGCGCTACCGGCGCGTCGTCGACGCCCGCCGGGAGAGTCGCCGGATGAACGAACGCTACCGCCGGGAGTTCGAGAACGTCCTCGAGGACCGCGAGATAGCCGAACGCATGACGACCAGCGTCCGCGAGGACGGCCTCGACGACGCCACCGAGGGCCAGGAGACCGACGTCTCGTTCTGAACCTTTATCCCGGAAGCCGCGGCCAGGGTGGGCCGTGTCCGACCTCGTTCCGTTCCACGAACTCGCGCTCGCCGCCTACTGCCCCCGGAAACTCTACTACGCCCGGCAGGCGGACCGCGAACCCCCGCCCGAGGTCGACCGCGCCCGCGAACTCGCCTTCGAGTACGACGACCTGCTCGCCGCCGACGCCCTCGCAGCACGCTCGATTCGCGTCCCCCGGCCCGGTTCCGTCGCAACCTCCGCCGCGCCCGCGAGCGGTTCGCCGACCGATGGACCGACCTGCTGGACCCGCCCGAGCGCGGCGTCGTCCTCGCCGGCCGGGACGCCCGCGGCCGCGTGGACAAGGTCCTCGCCGACCCGCCGGTCCCGAGCCTGGTATCCCCCGGTGAGCCGCCCGAGACGGGCGTCTGGCGGCCCCAGAGCGTCCGCGCCGTCGCGGCCGCGAAGGCGCTCGCGTGGCGCGAGGAGCGCCCCGTCGAGACCGCCTTCGTCGAGTACCCCCGGACGGGCGTCGTCCGCCGGGTTCGCCTCACGACCCGGCGCAAGGCCCGGTACCGGACCGCCCTCCGGACCGTCCGGGCGCTCGACGGCCCGCCGCCCCGCGTCGACAACGACGAGAAGTGCGCCGCCTGCGAGTACCGCGAGCAGTGCGGCGTCCGCACCCGGTCGCTCAGGTCACTCCTGTAGCCACGCCTCGATGGCGTCGGCCTGCGCGCCCCGGCGGTGAATCGTCCCGGCCGCCACGTCCACGACAGTACTCTCCGTGCCGTCGGTCTTCCCGCCGTCGACGACGACGGCGACGGCCGCCCGCAGTTCCGGGTCGAGGTCGGCGACCCGCCGGACGCTCGGCCGGCCGCTCCGGTTCGCGCTCGTCGCCGTGACTGGCGCGACCCGCTCCAGGAGGCCGAGGGCCGTCTCGTGGTCGGGGACGCGCACGCCCACCCGGTCCCGGCCGCCCGTGAGGGCGTCGGGCACCACGTCGCGCTTCGCACAGACCACCGTCACCGGCCCGGGGAGGAACTCGCGCATGAACTCCTCCTCGCGGGCGCTCGCGTCGACGTAGTCGAGTGCGGCGTCCACGTCCGGCACCCCCAGCGACATCGGGTTGTCGCGGGGGCGGCCCTTCGCTGCGAACGCGCGTTCGACGGCGTCGGCGTCGAGCGCGTCCGCGCCGAGGCCGTAGACCGTCTCGGTCGGGTAGACTACCAGGTCGCCGTCGCGGATGGCGGCGGCCGCGCGGTCGAGCACGTCCATGGACGTGGGTGGAACCGCCGGCGAGAAAAGCGATGCGCTACCGGTCGGCGAGCGCGGCCTCGACCTCGTCGTAGTCCGGGAAGTCGGGCCACTCCGCGGCGACCCAGGCGTACTCGACGGTGCGGTCCTCGTCGAGGAGGAAGACCGCCGGCCGCGGCTCGCTGACGCCCGTCATCCCGTCGAGGTCGTTCACGACGCCGTAGGCTTCGGCCACCTCGTTGGCGGGGTCGCTGAACAGCCGGTAGTCCATCCCGCGCTCCTCGATGAGCGTCTTGTGCTCGTACGGGCTGGAGATGGAGAGGCCGACGACGGTCACGTCGTAGGCGTCCTCCCACGCGCGGTCGCGGAGTTCGTTCCAGATGTAGGTCGCGGGGAACGCGCCGTCCATCGTGTAGAACACGAGGAGGACGGGGCCCTCGGCGGTCAGGTCCGAGAGCGCGACGTCCTCCCAGAACTCGTCGTTGACGAGCGGCCGCGTGAAGTCGGGCGCGGCGTCGCCGACGGCCACGTGGTCGGTGTCGGGCAACTGGACCACGTCGAACTCGACCATCAGGCCTCGCCCCCGTAGGTGGCGTCGAGGTAGTCCACGATGTTCGCGGACTCGGCCATCGTGGCGCCCGTGTTCCGGTCGACGATGACGGGCACGGTGCGGATGCCGGAGACGCGCTTGACGACGTTCCGGTCGCTGTGCATCGGCTCGACGAACCGTGAGTGGTAGTCGAGGCCGTACTCCTGGAGCCGGCGGACCACCCGCTCGCAGTACGGACACGCCTGCAGCCGGTAGAGCGTGATGGGTGCGTCGTGGCTCGCCGGGTTCTCGGGTGCGGTGCGTGCGCTCATACGCCATCGTTCGGGCGAACCGGCGTAAGCCCTTCGTCCGTGACACGTGATGCAGTAACTCTTAATTCATCTGGCTGGCAAGATGGGGTATTGAATGGGCAGACGTTCTTACGCGACAGGCGGGAGTCTGTCGGCAATCGCGCTACCGTTCGGGTTCCAGCTGTCGCAGGACCAGGTAGCACTCCTCGGTGTGGTCACGATACTGGTGCTGATGGGGCTCTCGGCGTTCTTCTCCTCGGCGGAGATAGCGATGTTCTCGCTCGCCCGCCACCGGCTGGAGGCGCTCGTCGAGGACGGCGAACCCGGTGCCGCCATCGTCAAGCACCTCAAGGACGACCCGCACCGCCTCCTGGTGACCATCCTGGTCGGGAACAACATCGTGAACATCGCGATGTCGTCCATCGCGACCGGCGTGCTCGCCTACTACGTGAGCCGGGGGCAGGCCGTGGCCATCGCCACGTTCGCCATCACGGCGCTCGTGCTCCTGTTCGGTGAGAGCGCGCCGAAGTCCTACGCCGTCGAGAACACCGAGGCGTGGGCGCTCCGGATCGCCCGCCCGCTCCAGTTCTCGGAGTACCTGCTCTACCCGCTCATCGTCGTCTTCGACCACCTCACCCGGCTGGTCAACCGGGTGACGGGCGGTCGGTCGACCATCGAGACGTCCTACATCACCCGCACGGAGATACAGGACATGATCGAGACGGGGGAGCGCGAAGGCGTCATCGACGAGGAGGAACGCGAGATGCTCCAGCGCATCTTCCAGTTCAACAATACCATCGCGAAGGAGTCGATGACCCCGCGCCTGGACATGACCGCCGTCGACGTGACCGAGTCCATCGAGGAGGCCATCGAGGTGTGCGTGCAGTCCGGCCACGGCCGGATGCCGGTCTACGAGGGCAGCCTCGACAACGTCATCGGCATCGTCCACATCCGCGACCTGGTCCGGGAGTACCTCTACGGCGAGCGCGACCACGTCACGCTCCGCGACCTGGTCGAGCCGACCCTCCACGTCCCCGAGAGCAAGAACGTCGACGACCTGCTCGCGGAGATGCAGGAGAACCGGATGCACATGGTCATCATCATCGACGAGTTCGGCACCACGGAGGGCCTCATCACCACCGAGGACATCGCGGAGGAGGTGGTCGGCGAGATACTGGAAGGCGAAGAGGAGGAGCCCATCGAGTTCGTCGACGAGGACTCCGTCGTCGTGCGCGGCGAGGTCAACATCGACGACGTGAACATGGCCCTCGACATCGACCTGCCGGAGGGCCAGGAGTTCGAGACCATCGCGGGCTTCATCTTCAACCGCGCCGGCCGCCTGGTCGAGGAGGGCGAGCAGTTCGTCTACGGCGGCGTGCGCCTCACCGTCGAACAGGTCGAGAACACCCGCATCCTCCAGGCGCGCATCGACCGCCTCCAGGTCGAAGAGCAGGACGAGGAGGGCGACGCCGAGTTCGAGGTCGACGACGAGGGCACCGTCGAGGCCGAACCCGGCGCCGACGACGCCTAGAACGCGACGGTGACGCCGCGGAAGACGCCGTAGCCTACGCCGGTCGCGAGCACGAGCGACCCGACCCACGCCAGCGCGGTGTAGCCCATCTTCTTCCGGCTGACCTCGCCGCCCCCGGCGGCGTAGCCGCTGCCGACGATAGCGCTCACGATGATCTCGTTGAACGAGACGGGGATGCCGAAGAACACCGCGGTCTGCGCGATGATGAACGACGGGATGAGCGCGGCGATGGACCGCCGCGGCCCGAGCGACGAGTAGTCCTGGGCGAGCGCCTTTATCATCCGGGGTGCGCCCGTCCACGACCCGACGAGCAGGCCGAAGCCGCCGCCGAGCAGGATGGCGACGAGCGGGACGCTCAGACCGCCGAGCAGCGGCAGGAGCGGGCCGACGGCGAGGCCGACCTGGCTCCCGCCCGCGGAGAACGCGACGAGGCCGCCGAGCGCGAGCAGGAACCGTCGCTGGCCGCGCTCCGGGTTGATACGCATCATCCGGGCGAGCGGCAGGGCGACGACCACCGCGACGCCGAGAGAGACGGCCGCCGTCCACGCGACGGCGGGCCCCGACTGCGTGGCGGCGACGGTGGCGGCGAGCGACTGGCTGTTGCCCGCGGAGCCGAGCACCGCAAAGCGGACGTTCGCGAGGATGACGCCGACCAGCGCGCCGAGCAGCGGGACGCTCACCCGCTCCGGCAGGCGCTCGTCCCGGAGCAGGCGTGCGGTCCCGTAGGAGACGCTGCCGCCGACGACCGGCACCAGCAGCCAGAGCGTGCCTATCTGCTGGTACTTCGGCCACGCCGGGTCGCCGCCGAGCGCGAGCCCCGTGCCGACCACCGCGCCGGTGACGGTGAACGCGGTGGCGATGGGGTAGCCCGTGAAGACGCCGAACGCGACGAGCGCGGCGGCGACGAGCAGCGCCGTCGTGGCCGCGAGCGGCGACAGCGTCGCACCGAGGATGAGGTCGCCACCGATGGCCTCCGAGACGTTCGCGCCCTGGAGCACCGCGCCCATGAGGCCGAGCAATCCGACGAAGAACCCGGCGCGCATCACCGAGATAGCGTTGGCGCCCACCGCGGGTGCGAACGGCGTGGACCCGCTCGACCCCGCGCCGATAGCCCACGCCATGAACAGGCTGGCGCCGGCCGCCAGCACGAGCGTCGCGAGCGTCGCCGCATCTACCATGCCGGGGGCTACTCCCGCGTCACACTATATAATGGTTCGGGACTATCAGTTCGTCGTGGAGTTCGGCCGCTCCTCGGGCTCCTCCGGCGGCTCGACGCCCTCGGCGGCTTCGACCTGCTCGGTGTCCTTCTCGGTGTCGACGTGCCACCGCTCGACGTCCTCGTAGGCGTCGAGGCGGTCCCGCACCCGGTCTTTGAGGTCGTCGTTGTTCACGTTCACCTCGAAGACGAACTCGTCGTCCTCGCCGCGCACGCGCTGGATGTTCGCGCTCACCAGCTCGTTGTCGAAGTAGTACGGCGTGAACTGCGTCATCACGCGCTGGTAGACGGTGTCCTCGACCTTCCTGAGCGCCTTCCGCCCGGCGGTGTCGGCCGCCCGGGTGACGTAGTCGATGGAGTCCTGCCATCGCTCCACGGCGCCTTTGGTGTCGTCGTCCTCCAGCTTCTCGTAGGACTCCGTCAGCTTCTCGCCCGCGGTCTGGAGGTCCTCGTCCGGGTTCTTGCCCGCCCGTTCGCCCTCGCCCTCGTTGACGTGGGCCTGCTCGGCCGTCTTCTCGCTCACGTCGCGGGAGAGTCGCTCGTGGGACTTCGGCCGCCACTCGTCCCACTCCTCGAACGCGTCCCCTTCGAGCAACGGCCTGAACTCCGGTGACTCGTCCTCGTCGATGACGTCGTCGGCGACGTCGCGGAGCGCACGGGTGATGCGCTCTCCGTGTTCGACGACGGCTCCCCACGACCCCCGTATTTTGAACCCCGAGATGCTCTCTTCCATCTGGTTGGCGCGGTCTAGAGCGGTGGAAGGTTAAAACTGTTCGCTACCGGCCGTACGTCCACTGCGAGACGACGTCGTTCAGGCGGTGTTTCACGCGGCCGGCGAGCACCGCCGGCGCGGAGACCAGCCGGAGCTGGTCCTCGTCGACCTCGATGCGGGCGTCGCCGAACGGGTCGCGCACGGCGCGCTGCTCCCCGTTCTCGTCCCGGCTGGTCGCGTCGACCACGGTCGTCATGCTGCATCGACCGCAGGCCTCGGGTCTGTCGCTGGTTCCCATGCTGGACTCTACCACCACTTCTGTCGCCGACGGGAAATACGTTTCGCGGACAACGACTATTTATCGGCCGATTCCCTGCGTACTGACATGGGCTACCACGTCGTCGACCCCGAAACACTCGACGAGACGCCGGACCGTCCGTGCGCGCAGTGGACGGTGGGCGACGCCGCCGGACTGTCGAACTTCGCGCTGAACAAGTACCGCGCCGAACCCGGCGAGACCATCCCGCTCGCGTACCACAGCCACGACGAACAGGAGGAGGCGTTCGTCGTCGTCGAGGGGACCCTCCACGTCGAGACGCCGGAGGGCGACCACGTCGTCGCGGAGGGCGAGGTGTTCGCCGTCGAACCCGGCAGCCCCCACCGCGCGCACAACCCCGCGGACGCCGAGGGGCCGGTGTCGGTGTTCGCCATCGGCGCCCCGCGCGTCGACGACGCCACTCCATACGAGCCATGACCGAGACGCAGTATCCCGACGACGAGGACCGGCCAGAACCGGTCGACCCGCGGCCGTCCCGGACTGGGAGGACGAGTACCTCGACCGGGTCAGCGACCGCCTGATGTTCAACTACGATCTGGAGCGGGACTACCGGGCCGCGGGCGAGCGCTTCGACATGTACGGCGAGTTCCGCATCGAGAACAAGAAGCAGTTCCTCCACGAGTCCATCAACTGGGCGAACCACGAGGCCCGGGAGCACGTGTTCGTCCGCCGGACCGACCACGTCTCCGTCGCCGACCTCGAACGCCTCGTCGACCTCGGCCACACCGTCGCCGACGACTGGATCGAGGCGAACGAGGAACACTACGGCACCGACTTCACCTTCGTCGTGGTCGCGTCCGAGATACCCGACGACGTGCGGTCGTTCGTCTCGACGTTCGCCGACCGCACGCTCATCAAGTACGGCTACTACGGCCAGTACGAGATTCACCTGGCCGTGGTCGCGCCCGACCGGGAGGACGCCGTCCAGAGCAAGAACACCGACATCGGGAACGCGTTCGCTCTCTGGGGTGACGTGCCCGACCTGGACGGCGGAGGCTTGCTGACGCGACTCATCCGGCGCATCACGCACTGAAAAGACCGGCTCTCGGTCCGGGCCGTCTGGCCCGGCGTCGGTTCACGGGTCGATAATCTGGCTGCCGGTCGGCGTTCGGGGCGCTGGTTCTGCGGTGTGCGTCGTCGAAAAAGTGGTTCTCGCGTGGTTCAGTCGTCGGACGGTCCGCCGTCAGCCACGGCAGCGCCGGGCTTTTCACGGACGCGCTGGATGTTCTCCCACCCCATCTTCGCCAGCGCGAGCGCCAGGTAGATGAGCACGAGTGCGAGCACGATCTGGACCACCGCCGAGATGGTCGCGACCGGCTGGGTGGCGAAGCTGAGCTGCGAGTCGCCGCCGGCCAGGAACTTCACGTACAGGTTGTCGTGGAACGCGATCCAGCCGAGCCCGAGCACCGTGATGGTCGTCATGATGGCCATCGGGACGCCGGTGCTGATGAGCTGCTTGTTGCGGTCCCAGTTGGCGAGCCAGACGGTGGCGGTCAGGAGCGCGAGCGCGGCGAGCAGCTGGTTCGCGCCGCCGAACAGCTGCCAGAGGGTGAGCCACGACCCGCTGGTGATGAGGATGTAGGCGGGCACCGCCTGGAGCGCGGCGTTGCTGTAGCGGTTGGTGGCGAGCGTCTGGGTGCTCGACTCGGGCGTGCCGATGATCTCCTCCATCATGTAGCGGCCCAGGCGGACGGCGGTGTCGGTACTGGTGAGCAGGAAGCTCACGAGCACGAGCGCCATGAACGGGCCGCCGAAGGTCTCCGGGATGCCGAAGCTCGTCAGGATGATGCCGCCGCCGGTCGCGAACGTCGGGAGCGCGAGGCCGATACCGCCACCCACTTCGGGGGCGATGATGGCGACGGTGGCGAGCGCGACGGTGGCGAGCAGGCCCTCGCCGAGCATGCCGCCGTAGCCGATGAGGCGGGCGTCGGTCTCCTTGTTGAGCTGTTTCGAGGTCGTCCCGGACGAGACCAGCGAGTGGAACCCGCTGATGGTCCCGCACGCGATGGTGATGAACAGCAGCGGGAACAGCGGCGTCCCGGTCGCGCCCCAGAAGCCCTTGTACGCCGCGAGCTGGACGTTGAGGGGCTGACCGGTGCCGAGCAGCGTGCCGACGATGATGGCGAGCAGCGCGCCGCCGACGCCGGTGTACAGCAGGAACGACGACAGGTAGTCACGCGGCTGGAGGAGCATCCAGACCGGGAGGACGCTCGCGGCCGCCGCGTAGACGAGGACGATGGGTATCCACGCCGAGACGTTCGGGTTGATGACCGTCGGAATCGGCAGGCCGCTGCTGAACAGGACGATGGTGTCGGCCGGCCACGTCGCCGGCGTCTCCGCGAGCGGCGTCAGGGCGAGCGGGTACTGGATGCCGAGGAAGACGCCCGCGAACACGCCGGCGACGAACACGACCGTACCGGGGATGAACGGGAGGTTCATCTGGTACAGGTAGACGCCGAAGATGAACGCGAGGGCGATGTACACCAGGCTCGCGGTTGCGGCCTGCGGGTACGCGCTGAACACGATGGCCACCACGAGGGCGAACACCGCGACCACCAGGATGATGGTCAGGAACGCGAACCACAGCAGCATGTTCTTGCCGCGGTCACCGACGTACTGGCCGATGATGTAGCCGATGGACTTGCCTTCGTGGCGCAGGCTGGCGGACAGCGACACGAAGTCGTGGACCGCTCCCATCAGCGGGTTGCCGATGGCGATCCACAGCAGGGCGGGCACCCAGCCCCAGACGACCCCTGCCGTGATGGGGCCGACGATGGGTGCCCCGCCCGCGATGGACGAGTAGTGGTGTCCGAGCAGAACGGGTTTCTTGGCCGGTACGTACTCCTGACCGTCTTCGTATTTGTGTGCTGGCGTCTCGTTTGCACTGTCGAGTTCGACGAACTGCGAGAGGTAGCGTGAGTAGCCCACGTATCCCACGCTGAACAGCGCCAGCACCGCGATGACTAACCAGATTACTTGTACCATGGTAAGGTACCTCAGACCCGAAAAATTGATGTAACTGCATAAAAGTTACTCTTAGTCCCTCATTTCGTGATTCCCTCCCAACATGTTGTCGTAGGTAGCGGCGGAACTCGCCGGTTCGCTCGTTAATTCCCGCTTACTATGGGCAAAGTTCAAACAGTTTCTCGCCGCAATCGGGCGATTACCTCCGTCAACGGGCCCGGGGCGCGTCCGTCTCGACCTCGATGTCGAGTTCCGCCGCGACGTCGTCGAGGAGCGACCCCTTCACCTCCTCCACCCGGGTCACGATGGTCGCCACGACCGGGTACTCGAAGCTCTCCGCTATCTCCTCGATGCGGTCGCGCTCGGTGGCAACCCGGTCGCGGAGATACTGGGCGCCCCGCCCCTGCTCGTCGTCGTCCGGTTCGGGCGTGACCTTGTTGATGACCAGCCCGCCGATAGGCAGGTCGTACTCCTCGAGTTCGGCCACGGCCCGCCGGGTCTCCCGGATGGAGAGGTCGTCCGGGTTCAGCACCGGGAAGAACACCCCCTCGTTCTGCAGGACGTCCGCCGCGAACTCGAACTTGTCCTTGCGCTCCCGGAGCCGGGCGATGATAGGGTCGTCCTTCGCCCGGCGACGCGCCTCCTTCTCGCCGATGGCCGCCATCTCGTAGAGCTCGATGCTCTTCGAGCGCTTCTCGATGAGGCGGTCGATCCAGTCCTCCAGGAAGCCCGGCAGCGAGAGCAGGCGGAGCGTCCCGCCGGTCGGCGACGTGTCGAAGACCACGCGGTCCCAGTCGTCGGCGTCGCGCATCACGTCGATGAACCGGTCGAACAGCGCGGCCTCGTAGGCGCCGGGCGTCCGGTGGGCGAGCTCTATCTGCTTGTTGATGTGGTTGACGATGGCGGGGCTCACCTGGTCGCTCATCGTCCGTTTGGTCTCCTGCAGGTGGCGTTCCACCTCCTCGTCGGGGTCTATCTCCACCGCCCACAGGTCCTCGTAGCCCTCGACCTGCCGGGGGTCGTCGCCGAACTGCTGGTCGAACACGTCGGAGGTGCTGTGGGCCGGGTCGGTCGACACCACGAGGGTTCGCAGCCCCGCGTTCGCGCATTTCAGCCCGTACGCGCTGGAGACCGTCGTCTTGCCCACGCCGCCCTTGCCGCCGAAGAACACGAACTTCTCCATGTCAGAAGTGGTACTGCTGGCCCTTGCGCTCGATGAGCGACTCGCGGTCCCACATCCGACGCTCCCACTTCTCGAAGTCCTCGGCGAGATACGGCAGGAGTTCGACGGTGTAGTAGGACACCGGGCTCGGGATGCCGAACGCGTCGGCGAACGCCGCGAAGTAGAACTCGTCCTCGAGGTCCTCGGCCTCCTTCTCTATCTTCTCGAAGGACGGGTGCTCGATCATGCCGTGGTAGAGCCCGTGGGCCCACTCGTCGAGCACCTCCCGGAGCTTCGCGAACTGCTCGTGAATCGTCATACCGTCACATGAGGCACGTGGACCGGATAAGTGCCGCGGTGTCAGCAGGCACAGCCGCCGGAGTCCGGCGACCGCTCGAAGGCCATCGCCTGCCCGCACGACGGACAGGCCGGCGGGTCGGCGTCCGCGTCGGTCGGCAGCAGCCGCTCGCTGCAGTCGTGACACCAGTACGCCCCCTTCGGCCCCGAGGACTCGGCCGGCGCGCTCTTTGACGCCAGCAGCGCGTCCTTGACCGTGCTAATGACACCCATGGTACGTATCACATCCTGCGCCGAGAGTATAAAACAACGGGGCGCGGGCGGCCGCGTCGCACAACCGCTACGAGACGTCGTCGGCGAGCGCGGCGAGCGCCCGCTTCAGCTCGCCCTTCCGCTTCCACGCGGTGAGCGGGGCGGTGAACCGCGACAGCGGGAGGCCGGCGTCGACGGTGGAGGTCATCGTCACCCGGGCGCCCTCGTTCTCCGGCGCGAACGAGAGTTCGGTCCGCATCCGCTCCAGGGGCCCCCGCACCTGCTCGTAGACGAAGCCGTCCTCGCGCTCCTCGAAGGCGAGTTCGGCCCCGATACCGCGGGCGGTGGCGCTGACCAGCCAGCCGTCGCCGGTCTCCTCGACGTCGGTGACGCTGTACGTGCCCTCGTAGGCGACGACCGAGGCGGGGTCGAGCCGTCGCCGGAGTTCCGCCGGCGTCGCCGGGACGAACCGCGAGACATCTACGGTCGGCATCGCTCGGTTGGACTGCGCACCCCTGACGTAAACCGCTACCGGACGAACAGCGGGAGCGACAGCAGGACGACGAGCAGCATCCCGATGACGGCGCCGTACACCAGCCGGCGGAACCGGAGGTGGGCGGGTATCTCGGCCGCGAACTCCGGCCGGTGGGTCCAGACGTACCGGTAGAAGGCGGCCGCCGTCACCGCGAGGAACACCGCCGTCGAGATGACGACCCCTTCGGCGATGGCGAAGCCGAACGCCGCGAAGTAGAGCGGCCCGTACGAGTAGCTGATGGTGAACCCCAGCGCGGACACGACGAGGAACGGGACGGGGTCGACCGGCGTCCCGTAGCGGTTGGTCAGTTTCACGCTCCCCCACTTGGCGTGGGATACGGTAGCAAACCCAATGAACGTAGCGGCTCCGCGTGCCGAATCGGTATCTTATAGCCCCTCCCGGACGGGCATCCGAACATGACCATCGAGAACCGCGGCGACGCGAACGTCATCACGCACGCGCTTGCGAAGGACACGCTCTCGCGCATCCGGGACCGGCGCACCGAACAGGTGAGCTTCCGGAAGGGGCTGGTGAAACTCGGCCGCATCAGCGGCTACGAGATAATCGACGGCATGATGGACACCGAGTACGTCTCCATCGAGACGCCGCTCACGGAGACGACCGGCGAGCGCGTGAAGGGCCTGGACAACGTCGTCATCATCAACGTCCTCCGGGCCGCGACGCCGTTCGTCGAGGGCCTGCTGAAGGCGTTCCCCCGCGCGAAACAGGGCGTCATCAGCGCCGGCCGCGACGAGGAGGCCGGGATGGACGACGGCACCTTCCCCATCACCATCGACTACGTCAAACTCCCCCACATCGGCGAGGACGACACCGTCATCGTCGCCGACCCGATGCTCGCCACCGGCAGCACGATGTGCGCCGTCCTCGACCGCGTCTACGAGGAACAGCCCGACCCGGAGCGCATGGTCGTGCTCTCGGCGGTGAGCGCCCCCGACGGCCTGCTCCGCGTCGACGCCGAGTTCCCGGAGGCCGACATCCTCACGGTCAGCATCGACGACCACCTCGACGAGAACGGCTACATCATCCCGGGCCTCGGCGACGCCGGCGACCGCGCGTTCCGCACCACCTGACGCCGACCGCACGACTCGCCCCCGATTCTCCGGGCGGCCGACCACTCGCCCGCCGAACTGGTTAGTAGGCCTAGATATTTGCTCCCGGAGCCCGTACTACGCACACTTCGCGCCCGCAGACCGGGCGCGACCCATTATGAGCACGCAGGAGCAAGCGCAGGAACCGGAACGGGAACCAGCCGAAGCGCCCCCGGAGACGGTTTCGACCGCCCAGGAACGCCGCCTCGCCGAGAAACGGGAGCGCGCCCAGGAGCGTATTGCCGAGGAGGAGCGTCGCGCCGCCGAGTACGCCGGCGAGACGGCCCACCTCAAGGTGTTCCGGTACGACCCCGAGGTCCCCGACAAGCAGGAGCCGCGGTTCGACGACTTCCACGTCCCGTTCACGAAGGGGATGACGGTGCTCGACGCGCTCATCTACGCCCGCGACGAGTGGGATTCGAGTCTCACGTTCCGGCACTCGTGCCGGATGGCGGTGTGTGGCTCCGACGCGTTCTTCATCAACGGCCGGCAGGGACTCGGCTGCCAGACCCAGATAGCCGACCTCGACCAGCCGGTACGCGTCGAACCCCTCCCGCACAACGAGGTGGTGAAGGACCTCGTCGTCGAGATGGACCAGTTCTACGACCAGATGGAGGCGGTCGAACCCTACTTCCAGCCGAGCGAGCTCCCGGACGGCGAACTCGAAGAACAGCTCCAGTCCCGCGAGAACCGCGAGAAGATAAAGACGAGCACGCGATGCATCTGGTGTGGCGCGTGCTCGTCGTCGTGCAACATCGTCGCGGGCGACGAGCAGTACCTCGGCCCGGCGCCCATCGTGAAGGGCTACCGGTTCTTCTTCGACGAGCGCGAAGGCGAAGCCGTCCAGGACCACCGCATGGACGTCCTCGCGGACGCCCACGGCGTCTGGCGGTGCCAGACCCAGTTCTCGTGCACGAGCGTCTGCCCGAAGGACATCCCCATCACCGACCACATCCAGGAGCTCAAGCGCGAGGCGGTCAAGCGCCGCCTCCGGTTCTGGTGAACCCACGACAACCATTATTACCCTGATGCTCCCACGTGGAAGCATGACCCGGCACACCGCGAGGTGGCGGCCGTGACCGACGCCGACCCGTGCGACGGCTGCGGCGACCCCGTCACGGACGCGCTCTCCCGGACGGTCCGCCTGACGGTCGACCGCTCCCAGATAGACGCCCAGCGGCTCTGCCCCGAGTGCTTCGCCGACTGGATCGAGCGCTACGAGGACGAGATGCGGCCGGACCGGGACGTCGACCCCGACTCCGAGATTATCGTCGACTGACGAACCCCTTGTTTCGCCTGCAGAACCGCCACACAGCGGCGACTTCGGCCGGGGTTCGACCCCTGTCGAAACGTACCTCCGGCCGGCTATAGACGCCTCAGTATGACTCGGGTGGCCCGGGGCGACACCGCCCCTCGGCGCGGTGGCGGCCGGAGCGCCGCCGCCCTCAGTCGTCTTCGGCAGCTGTCGAAAGCCCGTCGTCGCCGCGCTCCAGGGCGGGCGGCGCGTCGACGTGGTCGGAGTAGCCGTCGAACCACCGGACGATGCGCTCGATGCGGTCGACGACGTGCCGGGGGCCGCCACCCCGGGAGAGTTCGTGGCCCTCGTTCGGGTAGCGCACCAGGCGGGTGTCGACGCCGTGTTTCTTCAGCGCCTGGAAGAGGAGTTCGCCGTTGTCGACGGGCACCCGGTAGTCGTCGTCGCTGTGGACGACGAGCGTCGGCGTCGTCACCCGGTTCGCGGTCGCGATGGGCGACTGCTCCCGGAGGAACGCGGCGTCCTCCCAGGGCGTCGTCCCGAAGTCGTCCTCGACCAGGCGGAACGCGTCCGAGGTACCGTAGAACGTCGCGAGGTCGTAGACGCCGCGCTGGGCGACGGCCGCCCGGAACCGGTCGGTGTGACCGACCAGCCACGCGGTCATGAACCCGCCGAAGCTGCCGCCGGTGACGAACTGCTCGGACTCGTCGACGTCCTCGCGGTCGACGACCCGGTCGACGCCCGCCAGCACGTCGCGGGCGGTGACCGCGCCCCAGTCGCGCTCGATGGCCATCGCGTGCTCCTCGCCGTAGCCGGTCGACCCGCGCGGGTTGCACCAGAAGACGACGTAGCCCCGGGCCGCGAGCGTCTGGAACTCGTGCCACATCGTGCCCGCCGTCGACCACATCGCGTGCGGGCCGCCGTGCACCTCGACCGCGAGCGGGTACTCCTCGCCGGCGTCGGCGTCCGGCGGCGTGAGCACCCAGCCCTGCACCTCGACGCCGTCGTCGCTCTCGAACCGGACCGCCTCGGGCTGGCTGACCGCCCGCCCGTCGAGGTAGTCGGCGTTCACCCGGGTGAGCCGCGTCTCCTCCGCGCCGCCGGGCGTCGTCGCGAACACGTCGCCGGGGTGGTCCCACTCGCTTGCGGCCACCGCGACCACGTCCCGGCCGACGCCGAACCCGTCGACGTGGCGGCCCGGGAACACCGTCTCCGGCGGGCCGCTGCCGTCGCCGGGCGCCCGCCGCAGCACGACCGACCCCTCGTCCGGTGTGGCGAAGTAGACGCGCTCCCCGGCAGGGTCCCACGCCAGGCCGACCTCCACGTCGACGGTGCGGTCGAGCGTCTCCGTGAGCGTGACGGTCTGCCCCCGCTCGGTGTCGTGCACCTTGACCTCGGTCTGGCGCATCGCGAGGCGGTCCTCGGGCGTCCAGGTGTAGGCCACCAGGCCGTCCTCGGTCGCGGCGAGCAGCGGTTGCCACGCCGTCGTCTGCGTGACCCGCTCCGTCTCGCCCGTCGCCAGGTCCGCCGCTTCGACGTCCCAGCGCACGCTGTCGTCGGGGTTCGGGCCGCGCTTCACCGCGTAGTAGAGCGTCGATTCGTCGCCCCACGTCGGCGCGACGAAGTCGAACTCGCCGCCGGTGACGCGCTCGACGCCGCTCCCGTCGCGGTCCGCGAGGTAGACGTGGGTCCGGGTGCCGTCGAAGTAGGTTTCGGCCGCGCGGTAGACGAGGCGGTCGATGACCCGGGGTCCGGCGTCTCGCGCTCGTACTCGTCGTCGAGCGCGCAGTCGAGGCCCGACTCGCGTTCCTCGGCGGTCGTCCGCTGGACGAACGCGATGCGGTCGCCGTCGGGACTCCACGCGACGTCCTGGACGCCACCTGGCACGTCGGTGACCTGTCGGGCTTCGCCACCGTCGGTCGGGAGCACCCAGAGCTGTGCCCGGTCGTCGTCGCCGCGCGTGCTCGCGAACGCCAGGTAATCGCCGTCGGGACTCCACCGGGGCTGGCTGTCCACGCCCTCGGCGACGGTGAACTGCTGCGGGTCGCCACCGCCGACGGGGACGACGTAGACGGTGGCTTCGTCCGCCTCGTCGTCTTCCGGGGTCGTCCGCACGAAGGCAACCCGGTCGCCGGCCGGGGCGACCTGGGGGTCGCTCACCCGCACCAGTTCGCGGTAGTCGGACGCGTTGACGCGTTCCATGCCAGTCCGGTTCGAAGACCGGCGGGATAACAGTTCAGCTTCCGGTGACCGGTCGGTTCGCGTTCACCATTTTGCCTGATTTTTGGGGATAGACAACTTCTCCCACCATTTTGCGTGGGATGGTATGGGTAGGCATAAGTATCTCTCCGGACCAAGATTCCTCCCGCTTATGGAGAAACGACTGAACCGCAGGCAGTTCATCGAAGCAGCAGGTGTCGCAGGCGTCGTCGGTCTCGCCGGCTGTACCGGCAACGGCGGCGGCGACGGCGAGGAGACGACGACAGAGTCCGGCGGCGACGGCGAGGAGACGACGACAGAGTCCGGCGGTGGCGGCGGCAGCAAGAACCTCTCGTGGCACGCCGGCGGGACGGGCGGTACCTACTACCCGCTCTCCAACCAGTTCAAGGAGATCGTCGAAGGGAACACCGACTTCTCCCTGACGGTCCAGTCGACGGGTGCGAGCGTCGAGAACGTCGGTAGCCTCAAGAGCGGCTCGGCGGACTTCGCGCTCATCCAGAACGACATCGCGTACTTCGCGCGCAACGGCACCGGCATCGACGTGTTCGACGGCAACCCCGTGGAGAACCTCCGCGGCGTCGCCACCCTCTACCCCGAGACCATCCACGTCATCACGCTCGCCGACAGCGGCATCGAGACCATCACCGACCTCGAAGGCAAGATCATCAACACCGGCGACCTCGGCTCCGGTACGCAGGTCAACGCCCTCCAGATCCTCGACGCCGTCGGCGTCTCCGACTTCACCGAGCAGAACGCCGGGTTCTCCACCGCGGCCGACCAGCTGAAGAACGGCGACGTCGACGCCGCGTTCACCGTCGGCGGCTGGCCGGTCGGCGCCATCGAGGAGATAGCGACCACCAACCAGATCCGCATCGTCGAGGTCGCGGGCGACGCCCGCCAGAAGATCAAGGACTCCGCGTCCTGGTTCGCGGACGACACCATCCCGGCCGGCACCTACAGCGGCATCGACCAGGACGTCGACACCGTCTCCGTCCAGGCGATGATCGCGACCCACGCCGACGTGTCCGCCGACACGGTCGAGACCATCACGGCGGCCATCTTCGACAACGCCGACCAGATAAGTCTCAAGTCGGAGTTCATCTCGAAGGACACCGCCCAGGACGGCATGTCCATCGAACTCCACCCCGGCGCGCAGGCCTACTTCGGCTAACTGCGCCCTCCGAAACACACGAAACGTTCACTTTCGACGCCCCCATATCCAGTACGAATGAGCGACCACCGCCGCGCCGTTCGCGGAGCCGGCCTGGTAGCTGCGCTGCTGATCATCGTCGCGTCCGTCGCAGTCGCCGCGAACGTCCCGGTCGGCCGGACGCTCGTCGTGGAAGACGCAGAGACCGGCGAGCGACTGCTCTCCCAGCCGGTGGAGAACGGGACGCTCGTCGCGCTCGAATACAACCACAGCGTGGAGAAGACCCGCGTCTACGACGTCTACGCCGTCCAGGACGACACGCTCGTGATGACGAGCATGGAGTTCGAATCCTACGGCTGGGGGCTGCCGGCCCGCCAGGAGGTCCGCCTGGAGGACGGCAAGTTCGTCTTCGACCCGGAATGGCAGGGAGAGGAGCTCTACGTCAAGCCCGGCCGGGTCGCTGGACACCGCCTCTACGTCGGTAACGAGACGTACGACCTGGTCTCGCTCTCCGACGCGCGTTCGGTCCGCCTGCACGTGGCTCGCCGGTCCGCACTGTCGGCCGCTCTCGACGAAATCAACCCATGAGTACATCCACACCCGACGACCCCGACGACACCATCTCGGCAGAGGAGCGGGAGCAGCTCATCCAGGAGCTCGAACAGAAACGCTCGCTCCGCGGCGCGGCCGCGGTCGCGGTCTCGTTGATCGCCGTCCTGTTCTCGGCGTTCCAGATGTGGATCGCCGCCCGGAGCTTCATCTTCAGGGTGCCCGTCCCGTTCTACGGCACCGTCGACCTCGGCTCGCTCCAGTTGCTCCAGGTGAACGCCATCCACGTCACGTTCGCGCTGGTGCTGACGTTCCTGCTGTTCCCGCCGAACAAGTCCGGCGGCCGGCTCGCCAAACTCGTCCCGTCGCTCGAGCGCGACATCGGCGCCGACCACCCCGTGACCCGCGCTTCCACCCGACTCCGGTCGGTCGTCCGGTGGGCGTTCGTGGACCGGACCGGCGACCGCATCACGCCGTTCGACGCCGTCCTCGTCGCCCTGTCCCTGATGGCCGGCGGCTACATCGTCACGGACTTCGACGAGATACGCCAGCTTCGCGTGTTCGGCCTGCAGGCCGGGCGGCCGATACAGGAGGTGTTCAACGTCGGCATCCCGATACCGTTCGACGGGACGTTCTACCCCGTGGACGCGTTCGTGCAGGTGGTTTCCGCCGTCGGCATCCCGCTGAACGAGGTCAGCTACGCGATGGTCATCGGGGCCGTCGGCGCGCTCCTCGTCCTGGAGGCGACCCGCCGGGCGCTCGGCTTCTACCTGATGGTCATCGTCGGCTCGTTCATCGTCTACGCGCGGTACGGCTACCTCATCCCGCCGGACGTGCCGTACATCAGCATCCTCTCCATCAAGGAGCTCACCTGGGCGACCATCATCCAGAACCTCTGGTTCAACACCGAGAACGGCGTCTTCGGCATCCCGGTCCAGGTGAGCGTGCAGTTCATCTACATCTTCATCCTGTTCGGCGCGTTCCTGGAGATGAGCGGCGCCGGCCAGTGGTTCATCGACCTGGCGTACTCCGCCACCGGCACCCGGAAGGGCGGCCCGGCGAAGGCGTCCATCCTCGCCAGCGGCTTCATGGGCACCATCTCCGGGTCCTCCATCGCGAACACGGTGACGACGGGCGCGTTCACCATCCCGCTGATGAAACGCACCGGCTACCGCCCCGAGTTCGCGGGCGCGGTGGAGGCGTCGGCGTCCTCGGGCGGCCAGATCCTCCCGCCGGTCATGGGCGCGGCGGCGTTCCTCATCGTCGAGTACACGCTGACGCCGTTCCCGGACGTCATCACCGCGGCGGCGATACCGGCGGTCGTGTTCTTCTTCGGCGTCTGGGTGATGGTCCACCTGGAGGCCTCCCGGGCGAACATCGGCGGCCTCTCGAAGGAGGACGTCGTGGAGTTCGTCCCCCACGCGCGCCGCGGCTGGTTCTACCTCGTCCCGCTCGTCCTGCTGCTCCACTTCCTCATCGTCGAGCGCCTCTCCGTCGCGCGGTCGGCGTGGTTCACGCTTATCGCGGTCATGGCGCTCGTCGCGTTCATCTCGGCGTACAACCGCCGCACCCGCATCCCGCTCGTCGGCGTCATCACCGCGCTCACGGCCGCGGAGTTCGCGGCGTTCCTCACGCGCGGCGTCCCGCTCCTCGACGCGCTCGGCGGTGCGAGCGCCGGCGGCATCCCCGCGTCGGCCGCGGCGTTCGCGGCGCTCGGGAAACTCGGCTGGATAACGATGGCGGTGAGCGTCGCGACGCTCCTGCTCCGGCCGCGGATGGCCGCGCCGCTCCTCGACCTCGACGAGCAGGTGGACGACGCGGTCGAGACCGGGGCGGCGGCCCTCGACCGGCCGTCGCTCACCGGGAACCGCGCGTTCACGTTCGGCACGTTCGTGCTGAAGTCGATGGACTCCGGCGCCCGGACCGCGACCACGGTGGTCGTCGCCGTCGCCGCCGCCGGCATCATCCCCGGCGTCATCAGCGCGACCGGTCTCGGGCCGAACCTCACGCTGCTCATCAAGACCATCGCCGGCGGCTCCATCGTCATCCTGCTCGTGGTCACCGCCCTCTCCTCCATCATCCTCGGGATGGGGATGCCGACCACGGTCACCTACATCATCCTCGTCTCGATGCTCGGGCCGGCTATCTCCGAACTCGGCATCCCGCTGCTGGCCGCCCACCTGTTCATCCTCTACTTCGGCGTCATCGCGGACATCACGCCGCCGGTGGCCGTCGCGGCGTACGCCGCCTCCGGCATCGCGAAGTCCGACGAGTTCTGGACGGGCGTCCAGGCGTTCTCGCTCTCGCTGAACAAGGCCATCGTGCCGTTCGCGTTCGTCCTGACGCCCGGCATCCTGCTGCTCCGCACCGACCAGGGCGGCGAACCCTACATCATCGGGATGGCCGACGTGCTGGACGTCGGCTACTTCGTCCCCGAGGTGCTCATCCCGGTCATCGGGGTGTTCGTGGGCGTCCTCGCGCTCGGTGCCACCGTCATCGGCTACCTCTACACGAACGTCACCGGCGTGGACCGCGGCCTGTTCGCGCTCGCGGCGCTCCTGCTGATGGCACCCGGCCTCCTGTTCAACGCCGTCTTCGACCTGCTGTCGCTGGCCGGCCTGGCGTTCGACGGCACGCTGATGCTCGACCTGGCGCTCCGCGGGGTCGGCGCCGTGCTGTTCGCGTTCCTCGTCGTGAAGAACAAGCGCGAGGCGGGCACGCGGCCCGAGGCCGCACCCGGCGGCGCTGAGGCGCCCGAGACGGCCTGACCGACTACGTTATCTCGGCCCGGCCGCTCGTCGCGCTCCGGATCCGGTCGCGGAGGGCTTCGGCGTCGGCGGCGGCGAGGCGGACGTCGAACGCGACGCGCTCCTCGTAGGCCGCGTCGAACTCCACGCCAGCGCTCTCCAGGATGCCGCGCACCGTCCCGGAGTCGTCGTACTCCACCGTGACCGTGAACGCCTCCTGCGGGCGCTCCTCGACGACGCCGGCCGCCGCCACGGCCTCCTTGACGCCCCGCGAGTACGCCCGCGCCAGGCCGCCGACGCCGAGGTTCGTCCCGCCGTAGTACCGGGTCACGACGGCGACGGCGTTCTCGATGGCCTGCTGCTGGAGGACGTTGAGCGCCGGCTTCCCCGACGACCCGGTGGGTTCGCCGTCGTCGCTCTCCCACTCGCGGAGCAGGTGGCCGCCGCCCGGGCCGCCGGACTCCACCCGCACCCGGTAGGCAGGCACGTTGTGGGTGGCGTCCGGATGCCGTTCGTTCACCGCAGCGACGAACGCTTCGGCCGCCTCGACGCTGGCCGCGGGCGCGACGTAGCCGATGAACTCCGAGCCCTTGACCTCGAAGGCGGCCTCGCCCCGGCCGGCGAGCGTGCGGTACGTCCCGTCGTCGGTCATGTCACTCCGTGCGCGAGCGGCGGCGAAAAGGCCTCTGGTTACTTCTCTATCTCGACTTTCCGGACGAACGGCAGGTCCATCAGGTCGTTGATGAGGTCGCCGGGGAGGTTCTCGTCGGTGACGACGTAGAGCCGGGGTTCGTCGGTGAACTCGGGGTCCTCGCTGATTGTCTGGCGGATGGAGATGTCGTAGTCGGCGATGAGGCTGGTGACGGCGGCGACGATGCCGGGCTGGTCGGCGTCCCCCACCTCGACGGTGAGCACCGTCAAATCGAGGACGGGCGCGAGGTCCATCAGGCTCGGGATGGAGGAGATGTTCTGGAATATCTCCTTCAGTTCGTCGTCCGCGAGGAGAGCGTCGGTCGTGGAGTCGACCACCCGCCGGTCCACGCCGGCCTCGCGGGCGACCTGCGTGTTCGGTATCTCGATGGTGCCGGAGACCACCCGGCCCTCGTCGTTCACGGAGAAGCCGCGTTCGAGCAGGAGCCGGATGACGGCCTGCTGGCCGGGGCTCCCCTCGAACTTCTGCATGATGCGGTCGAACATTACAGCTGTCCCTTGGTGCTCGGGGTGTCCGTCCGGCGGTCGTCGATGCGGGTCGCGTCGTCGAGGGCGCGGGCGACGGCCTTGAACAGCGCCTCTATCTCGTGGTGGGCGTTCTCGCCGCGCACCTCCACGTGGAGGGTCAGGCCGGCGTGGGTCGACAGCGACCGGAAGAAGTGGCGGGCCAGCACGCTCGTGAACTCGCCGACGCGCTCCTGGGAGAACGAGCCGTCGAACCGGTAGAGCGGCCGCCCGCTCACGTCGAGGACGACGCCGGCGACGGCCTCGTCGAGCGGGACCTTCCGGTCGGCGAACCGCCGGATGCCCCGCCGGTCGCCCAGCGCCTCGTCGAACGCCTGCCCGAGCACGATGGCGACGTCCTCGACGGTGTGGTGGTCGTCGACGTCGAGGTCGCCGTCACACCGCACCGTCAGGTCGAACAGACCGTGCCGGGCGACGCTCTCGAGCATGTGGTCGAGGAAGCCGATGCCCGTGTCCACGTTCGCGTCGCCGTCGCCGTCGACGTCGAGTGTCACCTCGATTGCGGTCTCCGCCGTCTCGCGGGTGACGGCCGCCGTCCGTTCGCTCATGGCTCCACTCTCTCGCCCCGGCTACAAGGCCGTTGTGCTACGACGGGAAGACTCATGGGTCGGGCGCGTCACGGTCCGGCCGTGACCGCCTTCAGCTACAGCGACCCCGACGTCGTCGTCACGACCAGCCACACCCTCTCCGGCCGCACCGTCGACGAACACCTCGGCGTCGTCGTCGCCGACGTCACGCCCGGCCGCAACGTCGGCAAGGACATCGCCGCCGGCCTCCGCGACATCGTCGGCGGGCGCTCGGAGTCCTGGGAGCGCACGCTCGCGGAGAACCAGCAGACCGCCCTCGAGGAACTCGTCGCCGAAGCCAAGGAGATGGGCGCGGACGCCGTCGTCGCCGTCCACCTGGAGGACGAAGCCCTCGGCGGCCAGGGCGGCATGATGAACGTCAAAGTGGCCGGCACCGCCGTCACGCTGGAGTAACCGGCGGGCCTGCTTCTCGACTCAGGAATCACGCACCGCCGTCGGCCGCGGCGAGCGACTCCCGCTCCACCCGCTGGAAGTGGAGGTAGCCGACGCCGACGATGCCGAGGAACACCACGGTGAACACCGCGTACATCACGAGCAGCGTGGTGCGCGTGAGGGCGCCGAACGCGTTCGCCGCGCCCGACAGCGGCGTCCACGTCTGGAGCGAGACGGCCACGAGCGCGAAGTAGACGGCGACCAGGAGCGTCGTCAGCGCGGTGTTCGGGATGACGTTCAGGTCCACGTCGTACATCTCCAGGCGCTTGCCCGGCCCGAACGTGCCGTACCGCGTCACCCAGTTGAACAGCGGCTCCCGCTCGCGGAGTTCGGTCTCCAGCCGCCCCATGTGCCGCTCCAGGTAGAGCAGTTCGACGCTCGATTTCAGTCCGTCCATCACCACGACGCCGTAGATGACCGGCGTGAGGCTCAGGAACCGGAGGTCCACGACGAGCGCGACGGCGACGATGCCCGCGATGATGGTCATCCCGCGGGTCATGCGCTTGAGCCGCCACTGGCGCTCGCGTTCGACCTGGTCGTGCAGGGTCTCGTACAGCCGCACCCGCAACTCGTCCCGCTCCATCCGGGGTTCGTCCGGGACCGCGTCGCCGCTCATACCCGTTATTTCGGGGTGTGGTATGTTAATCCACGGTCCGACGAGGCAGGTTGTGTTCGGCGAGGCCTTAGTGCACTACTATACGGCGGTGACTGATACCACGAAAGCCCCGGCGTGCTGGACTCGGAGGCCTCGCTGTGCGCTTCGCTCACTGCGTTCGCTCCAGTGCTTACTTCGGCCGCCGTCGTCCACCACGCCGCCCCTTTCAGCCCCACCCACGGTGGCCGGCCGGGCCAGGCTCCGGGTGGGACTGGGGCCGGGCGTTCGACCCGGCCCGGACGAAGCAAGCACCGCAGTGAAACGAGGCGCGCAGCGAGTCCCGGACGGTCGAACGCCCGGGGGCTTTCGAGGTCCCAACAGCCGTTCAATCCCCAGCACATCCCGAATCGAAACAGCACCGGTTACTTCACCGCGGCCATCGCCTCGCGGAGCGTGAACGCGCCCTCGTAGAGCGCCGTCCCGACGACGACGGCGGCCGCGCCCGCTTCCCGGAGGGCGACCACGTCGTCCACGGTGGCGACGCCGCCGCTCGCGATGACCGGGATGTCGACGGCCGCCGCGAGTTCCTGGACGGGTTCGGTCCGCACGCCCGCCTGCTTGCCCTCCACGTCGACGTTCGTGAACAGGATGGCGCCCGCGCCGAGGTCCTCGTACCGGACGGCGGCCGCGGCCGGGTCCAGACCCGTGCCTTCGGTCCACCCGGACACGACCACCTCGCCGCCCTTCGCGTCGAGGCTCACCGTCACCGCGCCGGGATGCGACTCGCTGATGGCGGCGACGACGTCGGGGTTCTCGACGGCCGCCGTCCCGAGGATGACGCGGTCGACGCCGCGGTCCAGGAGGTCGGTGGCGTCCTCGACGGTCCGGATGCCGCCGCCGAGCTGGACGTCGACGGCCACCGCGTCGAGGATGGCGTCCACCGCTGCCGCGTTCACGCGTTCGCCCTCGAAGGCGCCGTCCAGGTCCACGAGGTGGAGCGTCCGGGCGCCCGCGTCCACCCAGCGCCGGGCGGCCGCCACCGGGTCGCCGTACCGCTTCTCGGTGCCGCGTTCGCCCTGCACCAGCTGGACCACCTCGCCGTCCTGCATGTCGACGGCGGGAATCACCTCGAAGGACTCGAAGGCCATACCGGGGTTGCCCCGCCGGGCAGTAAAGTCTCGCGTCCCTGGCAACGGCCCGGTCGATTCGGCGGCCGGGCGACCGAACAGTCGGATTGAAAAGCCCGCCGCGAGTACCGGGGGACGTGGTAAGCATCCTGCTCGGCGTCGGCCTCCTGGTCGCCGTGTTCGTCGGCTTCAACATCGGGGTTCCTCCACCGGCGTGGCGTTCGGCCCGGCCGTCGGGAGTCGCATCGTCACCAAGCTCGCGGCGGCGGGCCTGATGACGGTGTTCGCGCTCCTCGGCGGCTGGACAGTCGGCCGGAACGTCGTGGAGACGATGGGCGGCGAGATAGTCGCCCAGACGTACTTCACCCTCGGCGCCAGCGTCGCCGTCCTCTTCTTCATCGGGCTCGCGTTGCTCGTCTCGAACACCTTCGGCGTCCCCGCGTCCACCTCGATGACGGCCGTCGGCGCCATCGCCGGCCTCGGGGTCGCCAGCGACAGCATCGACTGGGAAGTGATGGGCCAGATCGTCTCCTGGTGGCTCGTCGCCCCCGTCATCGCGTTCTGGGTCAGCGCCGTCATCGGCCGCTACCTCTACCCCTACCTGGAGCGGGCGCTGAACGTCGACTCGAACGCGGGCGAGGTGGTCGAACTCGACCGGAGCGGCGCTATCCCGGTCCCGCGGTTCGTCGACGGCGTCGGCGCCCGCGAGATAACCGTGAGCATCGCCGTCGTCGTCATCGCGTGTTACATGGCGTTCAGCGCCGGCGCGAGCAACGTCGCGAACGCCGTCGCGCCGCTCGTCGGGAGCGGCGAACTCTCGATGGACGTCGGCATCCTGCTGGCGGGCGGCGCTATCGGCCTCGGCGCGTTCACCATCGCGCGGCGCACCCTCGACACCGTCGGCAACGACCTGACCGACCTGCCGCTGCCCGCCGCGCTCGTCGTCGAGGTGGTGGCGGCCAGCCTCATCACGTTCCTCTCCGTCATCGGCATCCCCGCCAGCCTCGCGGTGAGCGCGACGATGAGCATCGTCGGCCTCGGGTGGGGTCGCGCCACCCGGACCGTCAGCGTCGGCCAGATGGTCAGCGGCGAAGGCCGCCCGAAGATGTCGGTGAACGCGCTCGCGGCCGAACCCGGGAACGACGTCCCGCGCATCGGCGAGGAGGACGAACGCGAGTTGACCGCCAGCGACCTCTTCGACCCCGAGACCACCGGCCGCGTCGTCGTCCTCTGGATTCTCACGCCGAGCATCGCCGCCCTGGCGTCGTTCGTGCTGTTCACGCTGGTGCCGCTCTACCAGTAGCCGGCTGGTTTCGCACTCCGGGGGCACCGGACGTGACCGGTGGTGGTTCATCCGAACTGAAACAGCAAGTTCTAACCGTTAGGACGGAGAACCAATCGGGTGATGCCGACAGTAACATACCTCAACTACGAGACGCTGGACGACCAGGGCTGGGACCTGGACGACGACGACCTCTTCGAGAAGGCAGCGGACGCGGGCTTCGACGACGAGGACTTCGGCACGCTCGACGTCAACGAGGGCGAGTACATCCTCGAAGCCGCCGAGTCCCAGGGCTACGACTGGCCGTTCTCGTGCCGCGCCGGCGCGTGTGCGAACTGTGCAGCCATCGTCAAGGAGGGCGAGATCGAGATGGACATGCAGCAGATCCTCTCCGACGACGAGGTCGAGGACAAGAACGTCCGCCTGACCTGCATCGGTTCGCCCGCCGAGGACAACGTCAAGATCGTCTACAACGCGAAGCATCTCGACTACCTGCAGAACCGCGTCATCTAGAGCGACCCCTGTCAACCTTCGATTTTCCCGCCGCCCGCCCCCGCCGAGTCACAGCTATCAGCTGACTGACCTGCTCCGCAACGCATAACACAGTCCGGGCGTCCCGTACGGTATAGTGCTCGCCTCCATCCCCGACCTCCTCCGCCTGTTCGCGGTCATCGCGCTGGGCTGGGCGGCCTACCGCGACGTCCGGACCCGGCGCGTGCCGAACGAACTCTGGATTCCGCTCGGCGCGCTCGCGCTCGTGACGCTGGTCTGGGACGCCGCCGTCGCGGTCGGCGACCCGGCGTGGCGGCTCCGCGTCTTCCTCGTCCACGCGGTCGTGAGCGTGCTGTTCGTCGGCGCGCTCGCCTACGGGTTCTGGTGGTTCGGCGGCTTCGGCGGCGCGGACGCGAAGGCGTTCATCGTGCTCGCGTTCCTCTTCCCGGAGTACCCGGCGTACGCGCTCGGCGACGTCGTGCTGCCGGCGGTCCACACCCGCCTCGGCGTGTTCTCGTTCACGGTGCTCACGAACACGGTGCTGGTCGCGGCGCTCTACCCGCTCGCGCTGCTCGCCCGGAACGCGCTCGCCGGCCGGTTCTCGAAGGCGATGTTCGTCGGCGTCCCGGTGGCCGTCGACGAGGTGCCGGAACGCCACGGCCGCCTGCTGGAGAACCCGTCGGGGCTGACCCGCGGCGGCCTCGACCTGGACGCCCTCCGGATGTACCTCCGGTGGCGCGACGCCGACCTGGCGGACCTGCGCGAGCGTCCGGACCGCCACCGCGACCCGGCGTCGCTCCCCGAGCACCCCCGCGACCCGGGCGACGGCGCGATGATGGCCGACGGCGGCACCGCCGACGACCCCTGGGGGCGGCGACGTTCCTCGCCGACATCGAACACGGCGCCTACGGCACGACGCCAGAACAGTTGCGCGAGGCGCTCGACGTGCTGGTCGCCCGCGACGTGGTGTGGGTGTCGCCCGGCATCCCGTTCATCGTCCCGATGCTCGTCGGCCTCGTGGTCGGACTGACCTACGGCGACCTGCTGTTCGGCGCGCTCCGCGCGCTCGGCGTCGCGTGAGCAAGAAGGCCTATAGGTCGGGACCACCCACCGTCCGGATATGACCGTGGACCTCGACTTCGGCGCGGACGGCCTGGTGCCCGCCGTCGCCCAGGACGCCGAGACGGGCGAGGTGCTGATGCTGGCGTACGCCTCCCCGGAGGCGGTCGCCCAGACCCGGGAGACCGGTCTCGCCCACTACTACTCGCGGAGCCGCGACGAACTCTGGCAGAAGGGGAAGACGAGCGGCCACGTCCAGCGCGTGCGGGAACTCCGCGTGGACTGCGACGCCGACGCCCTCCTCTACGTCGTCGAACAGGAGGGCGGCGCGTGCCACACCGGCTACCACTCCTGCTTCCACCGCACCATCGACGGCGACGTCGTCGGCGAACAGGTCTTCGACCCCGAGACCGTGTATGAGTGACCTCGTCGCCGACCTCGCGGACGTCGACGGCGACTACCGGCGGGCGGCCGACGCCGTCGAGGAGATGGGCGACGCCCGCCTGCGGCGCCTCCAGAAGGCCCACGGGAACGTCCACGACCTGCTCGACCGGTACGAGGGCCGGGCGACCGGCACCGGCGACTTCAAGGCGTACATCGAGTTCCAGGACCAGGTGGTCTCGCTCGTCGAGGACCTGCCCGACGACCTGCCGGAGCGCGACGCCTTCGAGCAGGTCTCCGAACTGTTCGAGAAGCGCCGGCTGAGCGAGCGCGACTTCGACCGCGCCCGCGATCTGCTGGCGCCCGCCGGCGACCTGGCCGCCCGCCTGGACGACCGCGCCCGGGCGCTCGAACGCTACCGCGACGCCCGGCACGCCGCTCGCAAGCGCGTGCGCGCCCTCGACGACCGCATCGACGACCTGGAGCACCTGCAGACGCTCGGCGACGCCGACCTGGAAGCGCCCGTCGAGGAGCTCCGCGACCCCATCGAGGCGTACAACGACGCCGCCGAGGACGCCTTCGCCTCGTTCCTCGACTCGGCCCCTGCCGCCGAGGTCCTCGACTACGTCGCCGCCACCGACCAGTTCCCGCTCGTGCCGTTCCGCGCGCCGCCGGCCGACCTCCGCGACTACCTGGTGGAGAGCGAGGCGGGCGAGGAGCCGGTGGGCACGCTCCTGGAGTACGTCGACTACTCGGACTCGAAACGCGACCACTACGTCCCCGACCCGGAGCGGTTCCGGCGGCGCGTCGTCACGAACCGGCGTTACCTCGCGACCCTCGACGCCGGCCCGCTGACCGTGGACTGGCCGCCGCCGCCCGCGAACGACCTCCGGTGGCGGGTGCCCGAACTCGTCTCCGCGCTCGACCGCATCGCGGCCGACGACGCCGTCGAGCACCTCCGGACGGTGCGGTCGCTGGCGCGCGACGAGGCGTGGTACGGCCGCCTCCGCGAGTCGGCGCTCGCCCGCGACCAGCTCGACGACAGCCAGCGCGAACGCCTCGCGTCCGGCGAGGTGGCCGAGACGCTCTCGGAGCTTCGAGACGAGCGCGAGCGCCTGGAGCGCGCCCTCGACGAGTACCCGGGGCGGTAGCCGGCGACGTGGAGAGGCCTACCCGACGAAGCCGTGGGCGAGGCCGGCGGCGAGCAGCGTCCCGCGCCGGAGTTTGAGGACGCCGAGCACCAGGCCGACGAGGAACGCGAGCACGTAGAGCGGCCACGCCGACACCGGGTAGTAGCCGAGGTGGGCGAGCGAGAACGCGAGCGCCTGGACCACGACGGCGGGCGCCGCGCCGACGCGCACCGTGAGGGTGTCCTGGAGGAACCCCGGAACAGCGTCTCCTCCTGGAACGCCGCGATGGCGAACCCGAAGAACAGCCCGAGGGCGTACTGGCCGGGCGACAGTAGCTGTGTCGCCTCACCCGTCGGGGCGTCGGGCGGTGTCGCGGGTCCGAGGCCGGCGTTCATCGCGGCGATGCTTCCGACGGCGAGCACGACGACCAGCACGACGGCGCCGCCGATACCCCACCCTATCTCGCGCCAGACGCCCTGTTCGGGGAGCCACCACGCCCGGAGGTCCACGCCGACCCAGCGGGTGAACCCGAGGTAGACCAAGCCGACGGAGAGCACCAGGAAGACGCCGAAGAAGAACGCGAGGAACGGGAGCGTGACGTGGTAGGCTCCGCCGAAGAACTCGTTCCAGACCCACGCGACGCCGGCCCGGAGCACGACGAACGCGCCCAGGAGCACCAGCCCCTTCCGCACCTGTTCCGGGGCGAGAGACGCCGTGAGGCTTCTCTCTTCCGTCCCGTCCGCCCCGGCCGCGACGGTTTCAGTCATCGGCCACGGTGGCGACGTGCCGTCGTGCGCCGGCCGCCTCGGGGCCGGGAATCGGGTTCCGGGAGAGCGTCCGTCGGCCGTAGAGCCGGAGCAGGACGACCGCGACGGTCCAGATGACGACCATCAGCGGCACCACGACGATGAGCACCAGCGACTCGTTGATGACGCCGCCCGGGGCGAGGATGGCGACGTCGTAGGGGATCCGCCCGGAGAGGACGTTCTCGGCGCCGTGGAACACCATCGCGACGAAGATGCTGCCGGTGTTGTTGTAGAACCACGTGAGGATGACGGAGACGCCGAGCAGCGTCGGCAGGTAGACGAGTTTGTTCACGAGCGGGAAGTGGTACTGCGGGGCGGCCGGGTCGAGGAACGCCGGCAGGTGCCAGAGCGCCCAGAACACGCCGATGATGAGGCTGGCGGTGAGCGCGTCGTAGCGCTCCTGGAGGTGGGGGAGGGCGAACCCGCGCCACCCGCCTTCCTCCTGGCCGCCGCCCAGGAAGACGGCGAGGACCAGGCCGAACACGAAGATGTAGACCGGCGCGCCCGGGAACCCGTCGAGCGAGATGGGGCCGCCGAGTCCGGCGTAGAGGGCGGTCGTGCCGGCGGCGAACGCGAGGGGAAGCCCGATGGCGGCGACGTACCACTTCGGGTGGACGCGCCACTTCACGATGCGTGACGCCCACGCCCGGAGGTCGTCGCCCCGGAGGGCGATGACGACGGCGGCCGCCACCGGCGGCCCGAACGCACCCGTGACGCCGAGGGCGTACCCGAGTAGCGACTGCGGACCGAGGTGAAGGAGATACCGGATGCCGTTGAAGAGCCACGTGAACGCGAACGTGACGACGAAGAACGTCGCCACCGGCCGCTCGGTGGCCCATTCGTGTACTCGACTCATGGTCGTCGCTACGCGCTGAGAGGTCATAATAACAGCATGACACGCGACAGCAGGCGCCTCGAGGCCCCTTCAGGCGGTCCGCCTGGCGGTCTGGAGTGTCGTCCGCATCTCGTCGAGCAGGTCCTCGGCCCGGTCGCGGCTCCCGGCCTCGGCGTAGATGCGAACCACGGGTTCGGTGCCACTCGGGCGGGCGAGCACCCACGCGTCGCCGTAGTCGAGGCGGTAGCCGTCGATGGTGGTCAGGTCGGCGTCCGACTCGGCCGCTGCGGCTTCGGCGGCCGCGAGCATCGCCTCGCGCTCGGTCTCGGACTCGTACGGAATCTTCGTCCGGGCGTTGTCGTAGCCGTCGTAGGGGGCGACCACCTCGCTGACGGGCCGGTCGGCGACGAGTTCCAGGAACCGGGCCGCGGTGTACGCGCCGTCGCGGGTGAGGTGGTAGGGCGGGAAGATGACGCCGCCGTTGCCCTCGCCGGCGACGGGCACGCTCTCGCCCGCCGCCTGGAGTTCGCGGATGCGGGTCATGATGCGGGTGCTCCCGATGGGGGTGAGTTCGAGGCTCGCGCCGACGTCGGCCGCCACGTCGACGAGGCGCTGGGAGACGTTGACCGCGGAGACGGTGGTGTCGCCCTCGCCCAGGTCGGCCGCCGCGAGCGCCGCCAGGGTCGCGTCGCCCTCGACGTACTCGCCGCGCTCGTCGAAGAAGATGGCGCGGTCGGCGTCGCCGTCGTGGGCGACGCCGACGTCGGCGTCGGCCGCCCGGACGAGGCGACCGAGGTCGTCGAGGTTCTCCTCGACCGGTTCGGGGTTGCGGCCGGGGAAGTGGCCGTCGGGCTGGCTGTTCACCGTGACGACCTTGCAGCCGAGGCGGCGGAAGAACTCGGGGCTGGTGAGCGACCCCGCGCCGTGACCCGGGTCGAGGGCGACGGTGAGGTCCGCCGCCGCGATGGCCTCGCGGTCCACCGCGTCGAGCAGGCGGTCGACGTAGTCGTCGCGGGCGCGTTCGACGTGCCGGTCTGTGCCCGTCTCGTCCCACGGCACGGTCTCGAACCGCTCGCCGAGCAGCACGTCCTCGACGCGCTGGAGGTCGTCGGTGGCGAGTTCGACGCCGTCCGCGCCCACGAGCTTCACGCCGTTGTACTCCGGCGGGTTGTGCGACGCCGTGATCATGACCGCCGGCACGCCCTCCGCCCGGGCGTAGGCCTGCACGCCGGGCGTCGGCACCACGCCGAGGCGGTCGACGTCCGCGCCGACGGCGGCGAGGCCGGCGGCCGCGGCGTTCGCCAGCAGCTGTCCGGTCACCCGGGTGTCCCGGGCCACCGCGACCCGGTCGGCGTCCCAGACCGTGCCCGCGGCCTTCGCCACCCGCAGGACGAACTCGGGCGTCACCTCCACGTTCGCCACGCCCCGGGCCCCGCTCGACCCGAATACCTTCATGGACGGTGGTCGGCAGCGGAACCTCAAAGGGGTTCCGAAGGTCGGTGCGCGCACCCGGTCGCGAACGCGGAGCGTTCCGGAACCCTTTCCCGCCGCGGCCGCCCGCGTCCACGTATGTCGGACGACGTCAACGAGGACCGCATCTACACCGACACCAGGGACCGGAACGTGGTCTACCTCGCGACCGCCACCGGGGTCGCGTTCGTCAAGGTCGCCGGCAGCTTCGTCGGCCGGTTCGGCGTCGCCCACCGGTGTGACGCCCGGGACGTCGCCGCGACCGACGACCGCCTCGCGGTCGCCACCAGCGACGGCGTGCTCGCGTACGCCGGCGACGAGTTCGTCCCCGTCGGCTTCGACGACGCCACGACCGTCGGGTTCGACGGCGACGACGTCGTCGCCGCGGCCGCAGACGGCCGGGTGGCGCGCATGACCGCGCCCGACGAGTGGACCGACCTCGGCACCCTGGACGCCGACGTCCGCGCCATCGACGGCGACCTGGTGGCGACAGACGCGGGCGTCTACCGCGCCGGCGACGACGCCCTCCAGCACGTCGGCCTCGACGACGTCCGGGACGTCGCCGCACCCGGCGTCCCGCACGCCGCGACCGCCGACGGCCTCTACCGCCTCGGCAACGGCTGGATGGACGTCCTCGACGGCGACTTCCACGCCGTCGCCATCGACCCCACGACCGCCGAACCGGGGTCGCCCGCGCTCGCCCACGCCGCCACCCGCGAATCCCTGTTCGAGTACCTCAACGGCGAGTGGACGCCCGTCGACCTCCCGGTCGCCGAACCGGTGCTCGACGTGGCGTACGGCGAAGGCCTCTACGTCGTCACCGAGGACGCCACGTTCATGGCGAACTCCGGCGGCACCTGCGCTCCCGAGGACGACGGCTGGCGAATCCAGCAACTCGGTTTCCGCGACGTGCGCGGCGTCGCCCTGCTGTAGCTCCCCGGTCGGCAACGAAAACGGGTTTTACCTCCCGCGAGAGACACCCGTACATGATACTCAGCGGGTCCACGGCGCAGGGCCTCGCGGCCGCGCTCGCCGCCGACCTCGACGAACCCCTGGGGACCGTCGAGTACGAGACGTTCCCGGACGGCGAGCGCAAGGTCACCGTGCCGGACCTCGACGGCGACCGCGCGGTCGTCGTCGGCTCGACCGTGTCGAGCGACGCCCACGTCGAACTCCTCCTGCTCCAGGACGCCGCCCGCGAGGCCGGCGCCACCGAGGTCGTCACCGTCCTCGGCTACATGGGCTACGCCCGCCAGGACAAGGTGTTCCAGCCGGGCGAACCCGTCTCCGCCCGCGCCGTCGCGAAGGCCATCAGCACCGGCACCGACCGCGTGCTCGTCGTCGAACCGCACGAACCCGGCGTCTGCGAGTTCTTCGACGTGCCCGCCGAACCGCTCGAAGCCGCGAGCCGGCTCGCCGCCCCGCTACCCGCCGACCTCGACGACCCCGTCTTCCTCTCCCCTGACTCCGGTGCCATCGAACTCGCCGAGTCCGTCCGCGACGCCTACGGCTCCGGCGAAGCCGACTACTTCGAGAAGACCCGCGACTACGACACCGGCGAGGTCGCCATCTCCCCGAGCGAGACCGACGTCCGGGGCCGCGACGTCGTCGTCGTGGACGACATCATCGCCACCGGCTCCACGATGAGCGAAGCCATCACCATCCTCCAGGACCGCGACCCGGCGCGCGTCTTCGTCGCGACCGTCCACCCCCTGCTCGCCGCGAACGCCCGGACGAAACTCGCGAACGCCGGCGTCGA
This sequence comes from Halobacteriaceae archaeon GCM10025711, assembly GCA_042662785.1. Taxonomy (GTDB): domain Archaea; phylum Halobacteriota; class Halobacteria; order Halobacteriales; family Halobacteriaceae; genus JBHSYX01. Next base: position 3,621,189 of record JBHSYX010000001.1, on the reverse strand, counting down.
AGCCGTCTACGGCACCGACACCATCGAGCGCGCCGTCAGCACCGTCTCAGTCGCGCCTGTCGTCGCCGAGAAGCTCTGAACGCGGCCGCTTTCGACCCCTCTGCCGCGTGCCCGCCGTCCCCGCACGGCCGGGCAACGCTCTTGTACCCGACGCCGTTATCGACACGGGATGAGTTCCCAGTCCGACGCGGTCACGGTCTACTCCGATTACGTCTGCCCGTTCTGCTATCTCGGGCGGCGGTCGCTCGAACGCTACGAGGACGCCCGCGAGGCGCCGCTCGAAATCGAGTGGCACCCGTTCGACCTCCGGGCGGGCAAGCGCCGCGCCGACGGGTCGCTCGACCACGACGTAGACGACGGCAAGGACGACCAGTACTACGCGAGCGCCCGGCGGAACGTCGAACGCCTCCAGGACCGCTACGACGTCGAGATGGCGCAGTCCATCGCGACCGACGTCGACTCGCTGCCCGCCCAGGTCGTCTCCTTCTACCTCCAGGACGAGCGGCCCGACCGGTGGCGGGCGTTCGACGACGCGGTGTTCGCGGCGCTCTGGCAGGACGGCCGCGACATCGGCGACCCCGACGTCGTAGTGGACGTCGCCACCGCCGTGGGTCTCGACGCCGACGAGGTCCGGACGGTGCTGGACGACGACGCCCGCCGCGAGCGACTGCGGGCCGCGTTCGACGACGCCCGGCAGGAGGGCGTCACGGGCGTGCCGACGTTCGTCGCCGACGGCGACGTCGCTCGCGGTGCGGTGCCGCCGGAACAGCTTCGACGCCTCGTCGAAGGCGAGTAAGGACGGTCAGGCGGTCTGGCCGGGGAGTTCCGCGACGGTGAGCGTCACGTCGACGCCCTCTATCTCCCACTCCTTCGTGTAGCCGTCCTCGACCTCGCCGAGTTCGGCGGCACGGACCTCCTCCGCGATGAGGTCCTCGTGGCGCGCGACGAGTTCGGCGACGCGGTCGTCGAAGACGAGCACGTCGAGGCGGATGCGGTCCTCCATGTCGAGGTCGAGGTCCTTGCGCATCTCCTGGACGCGCCGGATGATCTCGCGGGCGTAGCCCTCGCTCTCGATGTCCTCGGTCAGCGCGGTGTCGACGTAGACGGTGCCGCCGTCGAAGTCGGCGCCGGTGACGCCGTCGGGCGTCTCCTCGACGAACGAGACCATCTCCTCGGTCAGGTCGACGGCCTCGCCGAGCGCGTCGTTCACCGCGGCTTCGAGCGCGTCGAGGTCGGCGGACGCGACGCTCGCCTCGTTGAGCGCGTTCATCACCGCGCCGGCGTCGTCGCCGAACGCGGGGCCGAGCACGCTCATGTCGGCTTCGGCGCTGTACTGGAGTTCGTCCCAGGACGCGCCGGGGTCGACCACCTGCACCTCGCGGGCGTTCAGGCGGTCGGCGAGCAGGTCGCCGTGGGCGTCGAGCGCGTCGACGACGCGGTCCTCCTCGGCGTCGACGACCACGCGCGTGACCGGCCATCGGAGCTTCCGGCCGGCCTGCTGGCGGGCGTGGGAGCCCGCCTCCTCGATGGCGCGCACGACGTCGACGGCGTCCTCGAGGGCGGGCTGGCGGTAGCGCTCCTCGACGTCGGGCCAGTCGAGCATGTGGACGCTGTCGAAGCCCGCCTCGCCGGTGAGGTGCTGGTATATCTGCTCGGCGGTGAACGGCGCGTACGGCGCGAGGAGCGCCACCGTCTCGTGGAGCACGCGGTAGATGGTGGCGTAGGCCGCCCGCTTGCTCTCGGTGTCCTCCTCCTCCCACATGCGCTCGCGGACGAGCTGGACGTAGTAGCGGGAGACGTCCTCGACGACGAAGTCGAGGAGCGCCTCGAGAGCGACGTGCTGCTCGTAGTCCTCCCAGGCCTCGTTCATGTCGTGTTTCGCGGCCTGGAGCCGGGAGAGCACCCACTCGTCCTCGCGGGTCAGTTCGACGTCCGCGACGGTGGTGGCGTCGGGGTCGAACCCGTCCATCCGCATGTACGGCAGCGGGAACCGGAACACGTTCCAGAGGATGTTGAGGTTCCGGTGCATGTTCGCCATCTCGTCCCACGAGAACCGCATGTCCTCGCCCTGCGGGTTGACCGAGAGCAGGAACAGGCGCATCGGGTCGGCGCCGTGGCGGTCGATGGCCTCCTGGGGCGTGACGACGTTGCCGACGGACTTCGACATCTTCCGGCCGTCCTCGGCGAGCGCCCAGCCGTGCATCAGCACCTCCTGGTAGGGTATCTCGCCGAGCGCGGCGGTGCCCATGCCGAGCTGCGACCAGAACCAGCCCCGGGTCTGGTCGTGGGCCTCCATGATGAGGTCAGCCGGCCAGAGCTCCTCGAAGGCGTCCTCCTCCTCGGGGTAGTCCAGGGTGCCCCACGACGCGACCGAGGAGTCGAGCCACACGTCGAACACGTCGGGGACGCGGTGGGCGTCCTCGCCGCAGCCCTCGCAGGTCATCGTCAGGTCGTCGACGGTGGGCTTGTGGATGTCGACGCTGGCGGGGTCGACGTCCTGGTGGGCGCGCTCGGCGAGCTCCTCGCGGGAGCCGACGACGTTCAGGTGGTCGCAGCCGTCGGTCTCGCACTGCCAGATGGGGATGGGGATGCCCCAGTAGCGCTGGCGGGAGACGTTCCAGTCGCGGGAGTCCTCCACGAAGTCGCGGAACCGGTTGTCGCGGGCCCACTGCGGGTGCCACTCGGAGTCCTCGATGTTGTCGAGCAGCTCCTCCTTGATGTCGGTGACCGTGATGAACCACTGGTCGGTCGCGAGGAAGATGATGTCCGTGTCGCACCGCCAGCACTGCCCGTAGCGGTGCTGGTGGCGGCCGGACGCGACCAGTAGCCCGTTCTCGTCGAGGTCCGCGATGATGTCGTCGTTGGCGTCGCGGACGAACGTCCCGGCGTACTCCCCGCCCTCGTCGGTGAACGTGCCGTCGCCCTGCACCGGACAGAAGATGTCGAGGCCGAGTTCGTCGCCGCGCTCGAAGTCCTCCTGGCCGTGGCCGGGCGCGGAGTGCACGAGGCCCGTGCGGTCGGCCTCGACGTAGTCGGCGTGGTAGACCTGGCCGGCGCCCTCGAAGGCGGCGTGGTCGGGCACCTCGTCGGCGAGCGGGTGGTCGTACTCCCAGCCGAGCATCTCGGCGCCCGGGAGCTCCTCGACGACCTCGTACTCCTCGTAGCGGCCCTTCTTCAGGACCTCCTCGACGACGGGCTCGGCGACGTAGAGCACCTCGCTCTCGCCGTCCTTCTCGGCGCGGACGCCCTGGTAGGTCATCTCCTCGTCCACCGCGACGAACGTGTTCGCGGGGATGGTCCACGGGGTGGTCGTCCAGATGACGAGGGAGCCCTCCCGGTCTCGCAGCGGGAACTTCACGTAGATGCTCGGGCTCTCTATCTCGTGGTACTCCACTTCGGCGTCCGCGATGGCCGTCTCACACCGCGGGCACTGGTTGATGGAGCGTTTGCCCTGCTCCACCAGGCCGCGCTCGTGGGCGCGCTGGAACCCCCACCACGCCGCCTCCATGTACGACGGGTCGACCGTCTTGTACGGGTTCTCCCAGTCCATCCAGACGCCGAAGGACTTGAAGTCGTCCTGGAGGCCGTCGAGCTGTTCGTCGGCGAACTCCTTGCACTCCCGGATGAAGTTCTCCTCGCCGAACTCCTCGATATCCTTCTTGTTCTCGAAGCCGAGTCGCTCCTCGACTTTCGTCTCGATGGGCAGGCCGTGCATGTCGTAGCCCGGCCGGTCGGTCACGTCGTAGCCCTGCATCCGGAGGTACCGGATGTAGGCGTCCTTCAGCGTCTTGTTCCACGTGGTGCCCATGTGGGCCGCCCCGGACGTGTACGGCGGGCCGTCGACGAAGAAGAACGGCTCGCCGTCGGCGCGGCGTTCCTTCGTCTGCTCGTAGGCGTCGACGTCGTCCCAGTAGGAGAACACCCGCTCCTCCACCGCGTGCGGGTCGTACTGGTCGTCGACCTCCGCGAATCGCTCCATACCCAACCCTCTGTCTCCCGCTTAAAAGGATAATCGGTCCGGCAGTCAGGCCCGGCGCGCCAGCAGGTTGGTCAGCAGGCCGCGGTAGCCGAGCATGTAGAGGCCCGCGTACAGCGCCACCGCGCCCATGAACGCCAGCCAGACCGCGGACACGTCGTGTCCGGCGGCGTACTGCTGGAGGCTGGTGCGTTCGGCGAGCACGCCGAGCAGCGTCAGGACGCCGGTGGCGAACGAGTAGGCCAGCACGGCCAGGAGTTCACCGCCGACCTCGACGAGGAGTTCGTACATGCACCCCCGTAGGAACTCGCGCCGGTATATGGCTCTCGGTCCCGTGGCGTGTCACCGCGGCGCACGCGCTCCCGAAGGTTTTTGCCCGTCGTGGCCGCTCACTCATGGGTATGGGACGCTACGGAAACCTCGACTACCCGATGCTGACGAAGGGCGGGTTCGCCCTCGGCGTACTGCTGATCGCGGTCGGCGGCGCCGGCGAACTCGCCGGCCACGCCGTGTACGGCACGCTACCCGCCTGGGAGAACACCCTGTTCACCGACCTGGAGGTGGTCGGCATCCTCGTCGCCCTCCTCTCGCCGTTCGTCTTCGGCATCGCGCTACCGCTCACGGAGTGAGATGCCCGTCGACGACGCCGCCCTCGACGCCCTGGCAGACCGCGACGTCGTCGGCACCGACGCATTCACGGTCGCCGAGGAGCACACTACCACGGTGTTCGGCGAGCAGACGAACCCGCCCGGCCCACCGGCCGCCGTCGACGCCGACCCGACGGAGGCCGCGTCGGTGCTCGGAACGCCCCATCTGCTCGCGCGGTTCGAGTTCGCGTCCCGGGCCGCGCTCCGCGGCCACCTCCCGGACGGTACGGGCGTCGTCGGCGAAGCCGCCGCCGTCACCCACCGACGACCCGTCTCCGTCGGCGAGACGGTGGCCGTGACCACCCGCCTCGAAGCGGTCGCACCGCCGTCGCTCACGTTCGACTGCCGGGCCGAGGACGAGGCCGGGCGGACGGTCGGCACCGGCGACGTGACCCTCCGGGTCGTCGACCGCGACCGGTTCCGGGACGCCCTGTAGACGATACTGGCTCTGTTGAAACCCTCAACGACTGACGATGGGGTGTGCTGCAGACAGCGGTTGCATTGGGAGCTATCCGAGAGATAGCTTCCTAACTGTCTTCGCCCCGGTTCTTGCCTAACGTAACCGCGATCAGAACGAGGGCAAGTCCTTCGAGTCTGGCGACTGTGTACACCCACGGCTTGAACTCGTACGTAGTCTCTCCCGTCGTCGTCACATCCATCATGTAGTCGATGAGCTGTCTGGGGAAGAACAACTCGAGGACGCCAAAGACTGCCAGAACGATGCGAATCAACATACTCCAGTAGTTGGTCGCCAACAGCAAATACCCCGCGCCGGTTCCAATCAGCTGAAAATCGAGCGGGCGCGTCATCTGAACACAAACTCTGTTCGCACCGCTGCATCTGCGCTCTGTATTCAGCACGGTCGCGGAACCCTATCACCGACGGCGGAAAACGAACCGGCCGCTACTCCGACCGCTACTCCTCCCCGAGGAACCGCAGGGCGGTCCGGTGGAAGATGTCGCGGGCGGCTTCCTGCGGGAGTTCTCGTGCGAGCAGGTGGGCGCGCTCGGCCTCGTAGGGGTACGGGATGTTCGGGTAGTCGGAGCCGTACATGACCGACTCGGAGAGTTCGACGAGGGTGGCGTCCGGAATCGAGGCCGGGTCGAATCCCATCAGGTCGGCGGCTTCCGACGACATCGCGACCGTGGTGTCGAGGAACGCCTGGTCGTGGTCGCGGGCCATGTCGAGGAACTCCGCCACCTCGTAGGTGCCCATGTGGGCGGCGCACGCCCGGACTTCGGGATACGAGGACAGGAACTGCGTGAACTGGTCGGCGCCGACATCGGGTGAGTCCTCGAAGTGGGGTGCGGTGCCGGCGTGGAAGACGATGGGGCGGTCGCGGTCGGCTGCGAGTTCGAACGCCGGGTCGAGGCGTGGGTCGGCGGGACCGGCGCCCTGCACCGGACACTGGAACTTGAGGCCCCGGGCGCCGGCGTCGAAGGCGTCGCGGACGACCGCCGCCACGTCGTCCTCCGGGTGGACGGTGGCGAACGGGACGGCCATCGCGGAGTCGCCAGTCTGGGCCAGCACCCATTCGTTCAGGTCGGCCGCCATCCCGGGTTTGTGCGCGTACGGGAGCGCGAGGTAGCGCTCGACGCCCGCCGCCCGGAGCACGTCCTCCATCGCGTCGCGGTCCGTCGGGTGGTCGATGTCCCACCCGGCCTGCTCGTGGAGCGCCCGCCGGATGGCGCCCATCAGGCGGTCCGGCATCAGGTGGACGTGTGCGTCGACCGCCGGCGCGAAGGCGTCGTCGGGCACGTCAGAACTGCTCGCCGGCGGCCGCGGCGTACTCCTCGGGTGCGACGTCGACGACGCCCTCGTCGTGGAGCACCGAGAAGAACGGCGAGTCGCTCCAGTAGTACTCGTCGAACACCGAGCGCCCGACCACGTTCAGGACGGGCCGGACCGCCGGGTCGTCGCGGGCGAGGTGGAGCGCGAAGTTGAAGCTGTTCAGCCCCACGTCGGCGTAGTACCGGAGCACGTTCACGATGCCGTCGGCGAGGTCCGCGACGGCGTCGCCGGCGGGGTCCGGCACGCCCGCCTCGTCGAGCACGCCGAGGACGTGCCGGTGGTGCTTGGGGGCGAACGGTGCGAGCCACTCGACCGACCCCGTCGACCCGATATACCGGTCGCCGCCGCGCTCCGTCTCGACGAGGTCGGCCCAGTAGACCGAGCCTTCGTCGGCGTGGTAGGCGCGGGCGGCGTCGACGACGAGTCGCTGCTCGTTCGTCCCCCGGTCGTCCACGAGCGTCTGGAGGTGCGGGTGGATGATGCTCGACCCGGCCGGCCGGAGGAAGTTCATGTTGACCGACGCGAACTCGGCGCCCGCGTCGTGGTCGAACACCGCCTGGACGTACTCCAGGGCGGCCCGGAGGCCGTCGCGGAAGACGGCCGGGGTGAACTCGTCGAGGGGCCGGAAGTGGTCTTCGGTGAGGGCGACGACGTTCGAGTGAGCGCCGTACGGGTTCAGGTTCGGGAACGAGGTGGCTTCGCCCACGCTCCCCGGTCCTGGTCCATCCACTCGGGGTACTCCGGCGTCACCTCCTCGACCGACCCCGGGCAGAAGAAACAGCCCTCGTCGTCGCCGACCACGGCCTCGATGTTGGGGTCGTCCTCGGGCAGGAGGAAGCTCTCCGGGACGATGCGCGCCTGGCGGCCGGTGAGCGGGTCCTCGCGGACCTCCACGTCCACGTCCACCAGGTCGAACTCCGCGAGCGGACTGTGGAAGGAGGCCGTCTGGACCTCGCTGTCGAACTCGAGTGCCATGCTACCAGGCTTCGACGAGTCGCGGCAAAAAGCTGACTCCGCCTCGAACCCGGCAGTGCTCGGAGACGCCTGCAAGGACTATCCCGCGCCGACGTGACCACCTCGAAGGCTCCCGGGCGTTCGACCGCGCGGACGCGGCCGCCGCCCGACCCGGACGATTCATGGTGCAAACAATCTAATAAATGTGGTGTCAATCTTTATTTTAACCTGCTGAGTAGGGCCGGGTACGCACGAATCGATGACTGTAGACAGACGCCGCGTCACCCTGCCACCGTCGCCCGCCGCGCCGGCCGCGACGACCGGGGACGCACCAGACGGACCCGGGGAGGCCGCATGAGCGAACAGGACGTCGGCGGCGGGCTGTCGATGCCCATCGAGAAGCTCGCCATCGTGAACTGGCTGGGCGAGATCGGGGTCAGGGGCGTCGAATCCCGCCTCCAGCGCCTCCTCGCCGACGGCATCACCGTCCGCGCCGAGGAGGCGAAAGCCGGCTACGCCGACGCGGAGAGCGCCACCGCCCAGTTCGCCGCCGACCAGCGCGTCGGCGTGCGGGTCAAGATGCCGAACCAGCCCCTCGGGCAGGTCCTGGTGCTGTTCCCGCCGGCGAGCGCGAACAACGCCGCGGCGTTCATGCTCCAGCACGCTGGCGTCGACCCCGCGACCGCCACCTACGAGATGGCGCGCGACGCGCTCACGGAGCTCTGCAACATGATATCGAACGGTTACATGGACGAGTGGGCGGACCTGTTCGACCAGCACATCGCGGCCGCCGCCCCGTCGCCCGTCGAGAACACCGAGCAGGAGCTCATGCGGCTCGTCGCGACGAAAGACGACCTCGGTCTCTACCTCGCGTCGCGGTTCACGATTCCCGACTACGACGTCGAGGCCACCATCTACCTGTTCCCGAAGGAGGAGACGTTCGTGAACGCCATCTCGCGACTCGACCTGAACGTGATCAGCGCATGACACAGCTTCGTCCGGGAGGTGGGCCGCCGTGAAGACCTACCAGCGGGACCCGTCGGTGCCGGAACGCGAACGCCTGTTCGTCGGCGTCTCCGAGTGGGACGTCGCGTCGGCCGGCCAGACCCTCGTCGCGTACGGCCTCGGCGCGTGCGTCGCCGTCGTCCTCTACGACCCCGAGGCGCGCGTCGGCGGCCTCGCCCATCCGATGCTCCCGCGCCAGGACGAGGCCGACTCCACGAACGAGTCGAAGTTCGTCGACCCGGCGGTCGAACACCTGCTCCGCGAGACGCTCGCGGCCGGCGCGACCTACGGGAGCGTCGAAGGCTACGTCGTCGGCGGTGCGGACCTCATCGACCTCCCGGAGCTCCCCCGCGAGGTGAGCGAACGCAACGCCGAGGTGGCGCTGGCGGAACTCGACCGGCTGGGCGTCCCCGTCGCCGGGACGGACGTGGGCGGCACCCACGGCCGGACCGTCGAACTCGACGTCGGCACCGGCGCGCTCCGGGTCAGCACCGCGGCCGGGGAGCCGACGCTGCTCCGCTCCCCGGAGGAGGACTGACCGTGCCCGAACCGGACGACGAACCCGAGTACGAGAGCCCGTTCGGGACCACGCCCGACTGGTTCGGCGCCGCCGACGCCGACGCCGACGGCCGACCCCGCCGCGACGGCTCGTTCGACCCCGCCGGTGCGACCTGGTTCACCGACGCCCACCCGACGCCGGACGACGATACCGCCGACGGCGGCGAGCCAGCCGGCCTTCTCGATGGTGTGGAGACCGCGGCCGACGATGCGAACACGACAGCGGCCGCCGGGGCCGGCGTCGTCGACGAGCCGACGACTCCCGGGGCCGCCACCGAACCCGAGGGTTCTGCCGGTGGACACGACGAACCGGCCGGCGCCGACGAGCCGCCGTCCTCCGAGAAAACTACCGAACCCGGTGGTTCTGTCGGCGGAAGCGACGAAACCGGGGACCCAGGCCCGGAGGCCGACGAGGCTCCGGAGGCGGGCCCGACGGACGCCGAAGCCGAGGGGAGACCGAAGCGGCCGAGACCGGTGCGACGACGTCCGGGGCCGACGAAGCAGAGAAGGCGACTACCGGAACTGCCGACGCAGAGAGCACCCCGGCAGCCGACGTCGAGACCACCGAACCCACCGACGCCGAAACCACCGGGTCGAGTGACGAATCCGGGGCGGCCGCGGCGACGCCGGACGCGACATCGGGTCGAACGGCGGCCGACCGCACGGACCGCGAACGCGAGGGCCGGGACCGGTCGATGACGGTCGTCGAGTCGGGCGAGCGGTCGACGGTCCAGGCGGACGAGGCGTCAGGAGCGGCTGATTCGTCCGGTGACGGGAGCGAGCAGTGGGGCTGGCACCGGCTCGTCACCAGGCTGAAATCGCTGCTCGGGCTCGGAGACTAGAAGGTGACGACGAACTCGCAGTAGTCGGCGCCGTCGTGCATGCACTGGCCCTCGGTGACGTCGACGGGTTGCCCGTACCGTTCGCCGACGCCGCGGATGACGCCTTTCGCGACCGAGCAGAGCTTGCGGGGCGACTGGTAGCCGACGAGCACCTTGTTCGCGTCGACCTGCCGGCAGTCGAGCTGGGGCGGGTTCATCTTCGGGTTCTGCTGCCGGAGCGTCCCGTACACCCGCTCGTTGGCGTTCAACAGGAGGTCGACCATCGTCCAGTCGTCGTCGAGGACGTTGTCGTAGGTCGAGAGCAGGCGGCCGGCCACCGACCGGCCGTAGGCGTCGAGGAGGTGGTCCGTCGACTCCCCGGTCACCGTCGCGGCCGCCTCGACGAGCGCGGTCAGCTCGCCGTCGTCGTACGTCTCGATCGGGAGGTAGACCTTCCGTTCGACCGGTGCCTCGTCCCTGATCTCGTCCCACGTCGACCGGTCGTAGGTCTCGACCACGAACTCCTTCAGCCCCTTGAGCAGTATGCCGTGCATGGTTGTCCCGTCTCCGGCCCTCGTCCCGGGGGCCGGTGTTGCTTGCGCCGTTCCGCGCTTCAATATTCAGGTAGGCGTCGGTAGATATCAAAAGCATTGGGGTACGGACTCGTTCGCGGCGACGCGCGCCCGTAGCGGGACGGGAGGACGGGGAGATCGGCTGACGGAGGCGGGTCGCGTCGCCGCGGGTGGGCGTCGAGGCGCGCCCGGGAAGCGCCAACGAACCAACGTGTTATTTACACCACAGAATCGCGTTGTAGACACTGCGAACGCACCCTTACATTAATGGTGGTGCCTGTCAGAATGGGCGTAAGTATGCGTTTCCAACTCCGCGAGGGGCGTTCCGGCCGACGACGCCGGGGACGCCGGTACGGCCGTGACGCCGTGACCGGGTCGCGCGCAGGACGGTCCGCGGGCCGCGCGACGCCTCGCGGCACCACCCGGGCGCGCCGCCGGACGCGACCCACGCCGACTCAGCCAATCGAGATGAGACCGAACTACCCCACCAGCCGCACGCATCGCCTCACGAACCGACCAGCGCGGACACGACCGAGGGCAGCCCGATGATGGGGACCTACGACCAGCAGACGATGGTCGTCATGGCTCTCGTCGCGGCGGGCGCCCTGGTGATGCTCGTCTCCGCCGTCCGGACCCGCGGCATCTTCAAACTCGTCTCCCGCGACGCCTACCGGAACCGGTGGGTGGTGCTGTTCGGGCTGATGGTCCTGTTCCTCGGCGGCTACGTCGGCACCATCGGCGTCATCGTCAACGGCTACGACACGCTCTTCGAGTGGCTGACCGGCGGCGTGTTCCTCGCCGGCGCGCTGTTCGTCCTCCTCGTGGTCGACACGGGTCGGAAGACCATCGAGCAGGTCGAGGCGCTCCGCGCGGAGACCGAGGAACTCAACCAGCACCTCGAACAGAAGGCGGACTCCTACCGCGACGTGATGCAGGACTGCCGCGACGGCGACCTGACGCGGCGGATGGACCCCGCGAGCCAGAACCAGGCGATGACCGAGATCGGCGAGGAGTTCAACGCCATGATGGCGACGGTCGAGGCCACCGTGAACGACCTCAAACTGTTCGCGGACGAGGTCGCGACCTACAGCCGCGAGATAACGATGAGCACCGAGGAGGTCAAAGCCGAGAGCGAGCAGGTCGCCGCGTCGATGCAGGACATCTCCGCGAAGGCCGACAGCCAGAACCAGAGCCTGCAGGAGGCGTCCGACGAGATGCGCGCACTGCTGACGACCATCGGCGAGATAGCCGAGTCCTCCGACGAGGTCGCCGAGATATCCGAGCTCACGGCCGAGACCGGCCGCGAGGGCCGGGAGGCGGCACAGGAAGCCATCGACGGCATGCGCGAGATCGAAGCCGAGGCCGCCGACACGGTCGAGCAGATGGAGGCGCTCGAAGAGCAGGTCGAGCAGATCGACGACCTCACCGACTTCATCTCCGAGATAGCCGAGCAGACGAACATGCTCGCGCTGAACGCCAACATCGAGGCGAACCGGGGTGGCGAGGACGGCGGCGGATTCGCGGCGGTCGCGAACGAGGTCAAACAGCTCGCGGCCGGGACAAAGCAGGCCGCAGGCGACATCGAGGAGCGACTCCAGGACATCCAGACCGAGACGACCCAGACCGTCGAGGAGGTCCGTCTGACGAGCGACCGCATCGCCGAACACACCGCGTCCGTCGAGAACGCGGCGACCGCCCTCGACCAGATTGCGGGCTACGCACAGGAGACCAACCAGGGCATCCAGGCCATCGACCGCGCGACCGACCACCAGGCCGAATCGACCGAGGAGGTCGTCGACATCGTGGACGACGCGGTCGGCATCAGCCAGGCCACGTCGAGCGAGTCGGCGAGCGTCGCGGAGGCGGCGAACGCCCAGACGGTCGCGCTCCGCCAGGTGACCGCCGGCACGGACACGCTGGCGACGCAGGCCCAGCAGCTCAGGTCCGCGCTCGAACGGTTCGAGGTCGACGTGGCAGAGAGCGACGTCGCGTCGGTCGCGGACGACGACGGGTCCCCGCCACAGCCGCCCGAACCCGACGATACCCAGCTCGACATTTCCGAACCCGACGACGGCGACAAACCCGAGCAACGGGACGGCCCGTACCCGGAACTCGGCATCGAGGGACCCGACGACGATGAAGAGACCGAGACGCAGCCCGGCAGCGTGGAGGGGCAGTAGGAGCCGTGACGCCGAGGAGCCACCCGGTCGGACGGCCCGCGGAGGTGCGGTGAGCGATGAGCGGGAGCGAACCGTCGACGGCCGCACCGGCGCCCGCCGACGAACTCCTGTCGGTACTCCAGGTCACCGTCGCCGGCGTCGACGTCGCCATCGAGGCGGGCTGGGTCGGCGCCATCGCCGAGACCGTCTCGGTGACGCCGGTTCCCCGGACGGCGCCCGCCGTGGCGGGCGTCGCGGCCATCGACGGCGACGTCACCGCGGTCATCGACGCCGCGGTCGTCTTCGGGCGGCCGCCGTCGGACGCGACGACGGACCGGCCGGTGGTCCGACTCGCACGCGACCGCGGCGAGACCGTCGGCCTCCTCGTGGACGAGGTCGGCACCTTCGAGAACGTCCCGATATCGCTCGTCGAACCCGTAGACCGGGACCGTCCCGCCGACCCGTTCGGGGCGGCCGCCGACGAATCGCCGTCACCGCCGTCCGTCGACGCCAGGACCAGCCACTGGTTCCGGGCGGTCGTCGAACCCGACGGGGAGCGCCGGCCCGACCCGGTCGGCGTCCTCGACGTGAACTACCTGCTGCAACTGGTTGCGACCACCACCCAGACATGACCGAGAACCGCGCACCCATGCCGACATCGAGCGCTGCCCGCCGGCGTACCGACGCCCGAGAGTCCGAGGGGAACCTCGTTCCCGAACCGGTGGTGAGAGCATGACCATCGGCATCCTGCTCGTCGACGACTCGGACTACATGCGGCGGTACCTGAAGAAGCTCCTGGACGACGACGAGTACGAGATCGTCGCCGAGGCGACCAACGGCGCGTGGGCGGTCCAGCTCTACAAGGAACACCAGGACGACATCGACCTCGTGCTGATGGACATCGTGATGCGGAAGGCCAACGGCGTCAAGGCGACCGCGGCCATCCGGCGACTCGACCCGGACGCCAACATCCTGATGGTCACGAGCGTCGGCCAGCGCAAGAAGATGGAGCTCGCCGCCCGCGCGGGCGCCGACGGCTACGTCACCAAACCCTTCGACGAGGGAGACATCCGTCAGGCTATCGACCACGTCATCTCATGACCGGACCGTCCACACCGAACCGGGACCGCGCCGCGCCGGCAGCGACGCGAGCGATACCAGTCCACTGGAGGGGTCAGGATGGGAGTCGTCTCTGACCGGTTCCACCGGGAGACGACCGCCCAGCTCGACGACCTGAGCGACGGACTCCTGGCGCTCGAACGCGACGCCGACCGCGAGCGCCTCGACGACCTGTTCCGCACCGCCCACTCGCTCAAGGGGAAGTTCGGGACGGAGGGCCTGGACGACGCGAGCCACGTCGCCCACGCCCTCGAAGACCTCCTCGACGTGGTCGGGAAGGGTCGCCTCGACCCGTCGGGCGACGTGGTCGACGACGCGCTCGCGGCCGTCGACGCGCTGCAGGACGTCGTCGACGAGGCACACCGGCAGGGAACCGTCGCCGTCGACACGGCTCCGGTCGTCGAGCGGCTGACCGCCCACGTGGAGCGGGCTGGCGACGCGCCGGCGACGCCACCGGTAGACGCGGACGCCCCCGGGAGTCCGACCTGGGCGACGAGTTCTCGCCGGAGGTGCGCGCCGCCCTCGACGACGCCGACGAGTTCGACGACCTCGACCGCCTGCTCGACGAGATGGACGACGACCCCGGCACCGACGAGGACATGAGCGGGTGGGGCGTCTTCGACAGGGAGTCGAGCGACGACTCCCCGGAGGGGAGCCGGCGGTCGAGGAACCCGCGGACGACCCCGGGGTGGAAGAATCGGGAGCCGACGACCTCGCGGACATGCAGACCTTCGAGGACCTCCGGGCGGACGTGGACCCGGAGGCAGAGGACCTCGACGCGCTCGAAGCCGACATCGACGCCGAGGAGTTCGGCGAGTTCGACAGCGACGACGAGTTGAGCGTCCGCGACCTGCTCGACGTGGACGCCATCGGCGAGAAGGTGGACGAGGCGGGCGCGATGGCGTCCTCGGAGTCCACCGCGGTCGAGGACATGAACGCGTTCGACGACCTCCGGCAGGGCGTGGACCCGGAGACCGAGGACCTGGACGCGCTCCAGGCGGACATCGACGAGGCGGAGTTCGGCGAGTTCGACCACGACGACGACATGACCATCCGCGACCTGCTCGACGCGAGCCCGGCGGACCTCGACCCGGAGGCGTCGCTCGGCGAGTTCCCCGAGCCGGGTTCGGCGGCCGACGAAGCGGCGACGGACGACGAAGCCGTGGCCGCGGACGCCGGAGAAGCCGAGGGCGACGACGCCGCCGGGCCGGCGAAGCCCGCCGAGGAGATCGACGCCGAACCCACAGAGACGAGCGAACCCGGTCCCGATTCCATCGAAGCAGATGCCGAACCCACAGAGGCGACCGAACCCGACTCCGAGTCGGTCGAGGCGGCCGGCGGCGAGTCCGACACGTTCGCGTTCGAGCCGTCGTCGGCGGACGACGACGCGCCGTCGCTTGACGACGACATCGCGGACCTCTTCAGCGACGACGCCGCGGACGTGGCCGGGATGGAGGCCTCCCTGAACGACGCCGAGGCGGAGGCGGCCGGCGATGCCGTGGACGACCCGATGGTCGACGAGACGCCCGGCGACGACCCGTTCGCCGAGTCGGACGCCGACGACCTGGCGGCGGCCGAAGGCCTCGACGACGTCGCGGACCTCGACAACTGGGCCGACGAGATGCCCGGCGAGAGCGAGGCCGCCTTCGAGGGCGAAGCCGCCTTCGAGGGCGAAGCCGCCTTCGACGACGACTTCGCGTTCGGGTTCGGGCAGGAGCGGAGCCTGTTCGACTCGCTCGAATACGACTCGTTGTTCACGGAGTACTTCGCGTCCGAGGGCGCGCTGTTCGGCGACGAGCCGTCCGCGGGGACGTGGGCGTCGCCGTTCATCGAGGACACGAAACTCGACGTCGCCGAGTACGAGACGTTCGCGAACCCGGTCTGGGTCGACGGCGTCGGGAGCGCCACCGCGGACCGCCGCGAGCGCGGCCGCGAGACGGTCCAGTCGCTCACGGTCGACATCGAGAACGCGGAGGCGCTCCTCCAGCTCGTCGAGGAGCTCGGCGAGGTGCAGCGCCGCCTCGAACAGGTCGCCGACGGCGACGAGTCCGTGTCGGCCGCGGATGTCCTGTCGGCGATGCGGCCGGTCGCCGCCGACCTGCGCCACACGGTGATGGACATCCGGCTGATGCCGCTGGAGACGGCCACCTCGGGCCTGCAGCGCGTCGTGCGACGCATCGCCCGCGACCAGGGAAAGCAGGTCCGGTTCGACGTGGAGGGCGCCGACGTGAAACTCGACCGCAGCATCATCGAGCGCATCGGCGACCCGCTGGTCCACCTCGTCAGGAACGCAGTCGACCACGGCATCGAACCGCCCGAGGAGCGAGAGGAGAACGACAAACCCCGGAGGGCCGCCTCGTGCTCCGCGCCCGGCGCGAAGGCGACACCGTCGTCGTCGAACTCGAGGACGACGGCCGCGGCATCGACCTGGACGCGGTCCGCCAGGCGGCCGTCGAGCGCGGCGTCGCGGACGAACGGGCGCTCGCGGCCATGTCGGACGACGACGTCTACGACCTGGTGTTCCACTCCCAGTTCTCGACGCGTGACGAGGTGACGGAGGTGAGCGGGCGCGGCGTCGGCCTCGACGTCGTCCGGCGGACGGTCCGCGACCTGACCGGCTCCGTCGAGATCGACAGCCGGCCTGACGAAGGTACGACGGTCAGGCTGACGCTGCCGGTCTCCATCGCCGTGACGCGCGTCGTGTTCGTCGAGTCGGGCGGCCAGCGGTTCGCCATCCCGACGTCGGTCGTCGAGACGACCGGACTGGCAGGCGAGGCGGCGGACTTCGGCCAGTTGGCTGCCCGGTACGGCATCACGCTCGCCGACGACGAGGACGGCGAGGGTGCGGGCGGCCAGGCCGCCGTCCTGGCCGTCGACGACGCCGACCCGGTCGGGGAGTCGTCGGCTCCCGATGCGGCCGAGAGCGGCAGCGGGGACGACGCCGACGTCGAGTACGAGACGCTCTCGCTGTCCGAGGCGTTCGACACCGGCGGGTCGCCCGACGCGGAGCGGAAGGTCGTCCGCGTCGCGGCCGGCGTCCGCCCGGTCGAAATCACCTGCGAGGAGATCGGCGACATCGAGGAGGTCGTCATCCGGCCGTTCGACGACGTGCTCGGCGGCACCCCCGGCATCAACGGCACCACGACCGGCGACGTCGGCATCGTCCCCGTCGTCGACGTCCGGTCACTCTAACCATGAAACTCAACGTCGAAACGCTCGGTACGTTCTACGAACTCGCACGCGACGGGGCGGAGCTCGCGGCGCGCCGCCTCGCGCCGGTCACCGACCTCGACACGCGGGTCGCGGTCACCCGCCTCCACTTCACCAGTCGCTCCGGCATCGTCGACGAACTCGACGACGGCACCGAGAAGGTCGCGGTCCGGGTCGAACTCACGGGCGGGCTCGAAGGCACCTCGCTCATCGTCTTCGACCGCGAGGACGCGCTCGCTGTCGCGGAGACGCTGGTCGCGGAGTTCCCGCAGGAGGAACGTGGCCAGATCAGCCGGAGCGCCATCGTCGAGGTGAGCCAGATGATGCTGAGCGGGTTCGTCGACGAGTGGTCGGACACGCTCGACGTCCACATCGACATCACGGCGCCGACGTTCGTCACCGGCACCGACCCCGTCCCGTTCGTCGACGGTCCGGACGCCGACGACGTCGAGCACGCCGCGGACGAACTCGTGCTCGTCTTCCGGAGCCGGCTCACCGCCATCGGGACCGAGATAGCGTTCAAACACTACCTCATCCCCGACCAGGAGCGGATGGGCGAACTCCTGGAGGCCCACACCGGGGATTCGACCGGCATCGAACACGAGAAGCTCTACCGGTTCGACCGGATGGCCCAGGAGGGCGCCCGGGAGGCGGCGGCGAACCTGACGACGATGACCGACCTCGAAGTCGCCGTCGACATCCGGCGCATCAACTTCGTCTCGCTCGACGCCATCCCGCGGGGCGTCCCGAACGCGCCGCAGATCAGCGTCGCGTTCAGCTTCACCGGCACGCCCAGCGGCTACCTCCTGTTCCTGTTCGACGAGCACTCGGCGGACGAACTCATGACGGCGGCGATGGGCGGCATCGACGAGGACGACCCGGGCGACGCCATCCGTCGCGACGCCATCTCGGAGCTCTCGAACATCATGGCGAGCGGGATGCTGGACGGCTGGGCGAACCTGCTCGACACCACCATCAACCACTCGACGCCCGCGTACGTCCACGACATGGGCGCGGCGGTGGTCGACCCGCTCATCGTCGGCCTCGGCTACGACCAGTCCTTTGCGTTCGTGTTCGACACGCGCATCCGGGGCGTCGACACGGCCTTCGACGTCCAGATATACATCATCCCGGACGAGCAGGACCTCCAGGCGGCGCTCCGGCGTCTCGACGCCGACGCCGCGGACGTGCCGACGACGGCGGAACTCTCGTTCGGCGAGTTCGAGGCGACCGAAGTGGACCCCAGCCAGTTCTCGGACGTCGCCGAGTCCGACTCCCCGTGAGGTGGTTGCCGCGGCCGGGAGCCTTTTCCTGTCAGGCGTGGACCACCCGTCCATGTCCGGCAACTGCGTCTTCTGCAGCATCGTCGACGGCGACCTCCCGAGCAGGACCGTCTACGAGGACGACACCGTCGTCGCGTTCCTCGACGCGAACCCGCTCGCGCCCGGCCACACGCTCGTCGTCCCGAAAGCCCACCACGTCCGCCTGAACGACCTGCCCGCGGACCTCGCCGCCGACCTGTTCGCCGCCATCCACCGGCTCACGCCCGCCGTCGAGGCTGCCGTCGACGCCGACGCGTCGAACGTCGCGTTCAACAACGGGTCGGCCGCCGGCCAGGAGGTCGACCACGTCCACGGTCACGTCGTCCCGCGGTTCGAGGGCGACGGCGGCCGCCCCATCCACGCCGTCGCCGGCACGCCGCCCGACCTCTCCGAGGGCGAACTCGACGCCATCGCCGCCGACATCGACGCGCAGGTGCAGTAATCCGACAACCGCACATTTTGGCACCCGCTAATGACGGGCTCGTGTCCTTAGCCGGCCGGTAGTAAAGCCCCCGTGTTCGTACGCCCGACCAATGGGTTCGAAACCCCACAGTCGCCGTCGGTTCCTGCAGTTCGTCGGCGCCGGCACGCTCGCCGGCCTCGCCGGCTGCACCGGCAATCCCCTCCAGGGGTCCTCGGACACGACCGAGGAACCACCCGGCGAGACGACCACGACGGACGAACCGACCGAGACAGAGACCGAGACCACCACCGAAGAACCCACCATGAGCACCGTCTTCCACCTCACGAGCGGCACCGAATCCGAACAGAAACACGCACTCGGGAACGTCGCCAACCTCCTCGCCGACCAGACCGTCGACACCGACCAGGTCGTCCTCGTCGCCAACTCCCGGGGCATCACCGCCTTCACGAGCGACTCCACGATGAAAGACCAGGTCACCGGCCTCCTCGACAAGGACGTCGCCATCCGCGTCTGCGAGAACTCCATGGACGCGTTCAGCCTCTCCGAGAGCGACTTCATCGAGGGCGTCGGGACCGTCCCCTCCGGCGTCGGCGAACTCACGGAACTCCAGGCAAAAAAGGAGTTCGCGTACATCCGGGTTCCGTAATCTCGGCTTCTGAAGCGGCATCTAACGCGTCCCGCAGTTGATGCGGTCTTATTTTGGGTGACTGGGAATGTAAGCGAGTGTTATATGCTTATGTTGAGAGCGTTAGCGTATGGAACGCCGGTATTTCCTTCAAACAATAAGTGCTCTTGGCGGAATTAGCGCCGCGGGATGTGTTTCTTCCGAGGAGTCTACTCCGACGGATACTGACGGTGATGGCGTTCCTGATGAACACGATTACGCACCTCGTGATCCGAGCGTTCAAAGCAAAAGCGATATTCAGCGGACAAAGACACCAGCCCAGGACGAGGAAACCCGACAGGAAACCGTTGCTAGCACGACCACGGTCATTACAACCACTCCAGAACCCACGACAACTTCGACACCGACCTCGACTTCAACGTCAGCACCGGCGAGGGTATCTGCTGGGAATCGTATCGAGGTAGACACGACTGCTATTGACGGGAGAATCCACCATTTTGTCGAATATTCACTCACTGAGGCAACGATCCAGGTGTATGCAGAGTTACTGGATGCTGAGTACGTGAACGGTGCGCGAATCGGTGTTCTGCTGAGCACGTACCCGTCAGCGGTTTCGTCTGCTGAAACCCTGAGCTATGCCGAAAGCGACGTCATTCATGACGTGGCGGACTCCGATACTCGCGTCACGACCGCGCTGGATTTCACTGCACCCGATGAGCCGTTCTACTTGCAGGCGCTGTTGTTCCCTGCTGATAAGGACATCTCGGATGTTTCACGCGAAGACATCGACTCGCTTTGCCAGACTGACCGCCTGACCGTTTCTACAGGAGAATTACAGCGTTCTCCCTTTATGGAGCGAGACACGATTCGCCACAGTGATTACGAGCGAATCAATGTTGAAGGAAGCTATCTCCTAGGATTTTCTGGGGAGACACTTGGCCGGCGATGGAATGCGAGCTTCGTCGCGTCAAAAACGGGCTACGTGAATCGTGCCCTGATTCCACGGAGTTACGATATTGCGAGCTATGTCCGGCATGGGCTTGTTGAAGGAACTGCTGACGTGCTGGGGTCCATCCTTGACAATGAGGCTGAGCGAAACGGTATCACAGGCCAACGAGAGAAAGTCGAATTCCTCATCGATTTCGTCCAGAACCTTCCATACGTCCCAGACGATGTGAGTGCGGGTGTTGATGAATATCCAAAATATATGATGGAAACGCTTGTTGAAGCTGGAGGCGATTGTGAAGATTCCTCTATTCTCCTTGCCTCACTCCTTCTTTCATCATCGTTCGGCTACGGCACGGTGTTGATTTCTCCCCGGGACATATGGCCGTGGGTGTATTAGGCGGCGATAATCTCACTGGCTCGTATTTTGAATACGAAAACAAGCGCTACTATTACATCGAGACGACGGGCGAAGGCTGGCGGGTTGGTGAAATTCCACCGGAATACCAGGACGAACCGGCGAGAATCTACTCGATTTAACGGCGAAATGTGATGACCCGGGCACGGCGTTGGTTTCTGTTGTAGTGTCCTGGGGGCTCTGTCGTTTTTGAGTACATGTGGCCTCCACGGGACGTCGGTTGAGGAATGATGAATCTCTCCTTGTGGTGGACCTCGTCTGGGGCCTCTGAGGTGATACGCGGCGACCAACTCGAGTTAGCATGTAGGGACCCCTCTCATAATCAGCGCGACGACCACAGACTGGACGAGACATCTTCTCAATGTCTGTGCAACGCCCACTATATCTTCATAATCGCCCTCAACGCCCGCAAGAAGACAGTAGAACGGTTATGAGAAACTGATTATGAGCTAAATTGGCGACGCGGACTAACCCCAAGTCAGGCGTGATAGCAGCCTTGAAACCCTGCGTGACGGTACTTTCGCGGCATCCGCGGAGTATTCACTGACAGTACCACGCATTGTGGAACAGGAAACCGCAAGATGGGAGCCGATTATGAAGGATATGATGGTGTTCGTTGACGCTCATTCATTATTGATTAACGAAGCCTACTTTCCTCGGATACCGCCTTGATCGACTGAACATCACTGAATCAGAGTATAGCAATTTTCCTCCAGAGCCAACCCATAATCGAAACGGGTGCAGGTGGGAAGCTGTTCTTCCGGGTGTTGTGGCCGATTATGAACGCGCCCGGAAGCTTGGAGGTTGGTGGAGACGTCTGCATGTCACTTCTCAGGCGTTCGTTTTGATTATGGATTCTGGGATGCGGTAGTGGTTTCCTCGCGAGCGCTGACGCATCATTAAGGGCGTCAAGCCCGCCTTCTCCACTTATACCGGGGGGGGTGAGGCCATGCGCTTTCACTGGATTTTCATCCTCGGGGTGGTCGTCATGCTCGCGGGCTGTCTGATTACCCCAATGCCGGTCGGCTGGCCCGCCTACCAGAATCGCCCGGTGGCGGTCATTCTCAACAACTCGGTGAACACGACGTCCATGGTTGAGGTGTGGATGGCCGACGCCGACCCACCGGTCGCAGCTCATGCCGGATGGGAGACTCGCGAATTATTCGGTGGGTGCGGGTATCGCCTCACAGTATTCGGGTGAGTACCA
Organism: Halobacteriaceae archaeon GCM10025711; assembly: GCA_042662785.1. Taxonomy (GTDB): domain Archaea; phylum Halobacteriota; class Halobacteria; order Halobacteriales; family Halobacteriaceae; genus JBHSYX01. The sequence goes on along the minus strand of JBHSYX010000001.1, from coordinate 3,599,436 downwards.
CACGTATACCGGGATTGAGTTTGGTGAGTCGGCCCGACGCCATGGCCAGTATACGCTTGCTCCGGGCGAGGAAACCCGAACAATCATCGACAAGTATTCGTCGGCGAATTCCAGCGTGGTGGTGCTATTCGAGGCCGACGGGACCTTCGAGGCGTTCGTGGACGTCCTTGACGTGCCCGTCCTATGACTGAGCTCGAGATGACGGAATCGACTACCTCCTGGTTGAGTACGCTACCCACGAGATCGAGGTTACCAAGACGAGTCTCGGGCTGCGGTTCGAGACCAAGGACTTCGAGATTCAGTTCTACTGGGACGAGGGCTTCTGGCAGACCACCATCCCGTACCGGGTGGAGCTGTTCGGTGCGGTCGGCGAGATGAAGCCCGTCGACGTGGCGCGGCAGCTCGGGCTCACCGACGAACTGGAAGTGTGAGCGGGCGACTGTTTTGAGCCAAGTGTTGATTGGATCTTACACCGGACAAACTGGAACGCTCACGAAGGGACCAGAGAAGTGGAACGGAGTCTTTCACGGAGCCCTGATAAGGCAGAGGTAGACAAGTGTGTCTCGACGAGGGAGGTTAATCCAGTGTCACACGAACCAGTAGAAGAATTTATCATATCACTGCACATCAATTTAAATATAATATGAATCGACGTACATATTTCAAGCTTGCAGCTGGAATTGGAGTTGGTTCGATTAGCGGTTGTTTGTCTCTGGACGCTGATTCAGAGGCCGCTAGGGCCAACATCGGGGACGCGGTTGATCTGCTCCAGGAGTGCGATAAGTACCTAATTAGCAAAAGTGAGCAATTCGACTCGGACACAACAAAAGTGGTCACCTTCGACGAACAGTACATCACGTCCCGCGTCAGCCAGGCGCGAAGGAAATTGGACGTTGCTGCGGACACAGCCTCTAGCAGTCAGATGGAGACCGTCGACGCGCTCCACGAGGCTGTCGACGTATATGAACCCGCCGCAGATGTGTTCGCAGCCCTGGCCACACTCATTAACCAGATGAATAACCTGGACACAGATAATCTCCAATCTGCACAGGGCTTGATTCGCCAGATGCAGACCACTTACAATCCTATACCAAGCCAAGTCGACACTACAATCAAAGAGTCAAATGAGGTAGACGGTGACCTACTTGCGGAAAAAGGCATTAAATGGGAGACGACCCGCGCGGAACTCGAAGAGGCTGACGTCATCATCAACGACCTGGGTGACAGCCTCGATATGCTGAGCGCGCTCATTGATGGCGTCATCGCTATCGAGGACGGAACCGACGCACTCCGCGACGAGAACTACGCAGAAGCGGACACAGATTTCAGTAGCGCGAAGGCGAGTCTCGAGAAATCGAATGACGCTCTCGCTCGAATCGAAAGCCCTGAATTCTTTCAATCAGTGAGCTACGAGGATCTCAAATGTAGGATACTCACGTTGCGCGACTTTTCTGATGACATGGCGATGGGCTCACGTCTTGCCACAGAAGATAACATGTCCGAGGCGAGACGGAAGTTCAGAGAGGCCGCCGACACCATCGATCAGAGTGAGTGCTACTAACCCATTAATATCATCATGAATTTACTAGTGAAAGGCTGCTGATTTGTCGAGACGTACTCCGATAATCAAACGGGTATAGGCTGTCGCGACGAGGTCTCAAATTAGGGCGCTACTTGACAAAGGTGAACTGTGGGTTCCCACCGAACTCGGGGAGGGTACCACAGGCTGGGGCCCGGGAAAATCTCGGTCTCAGTGTACCTATCTTGCATGCTTTGGCTTCCAACGAAGAAGGTAGTCCGCAATTTTGAAAACAACATATAGGAGAATGACATAGCCAAGAATTACTAGAACAAGGCCTGGCGTGATGTCGAGATTGAGTTCAACCAACGTAATGAAGCCGAGGTATGCCATCCGAAGACCTCCGAGGGTGACGAGAACACCGAAGAAACGTGCACCGACTTTTGCACTCCCTCCTAAGAATCTGGAGAGAATCCCTGGTGTGGGTGGTTCCACACAAGTCTGGCAATATAGTCCGAGACTGTTGGCACGCGCCTCTTCTACTTGCTGAGTCGTGGCAACGATTGGTTTAGCACACCTCAAGCATGCAATCTGTATTTGGTCTGGGTTTGTGTCCATTATATAATTCATTCTATGTTTAAATATATATCTTTACTCCTTGGTGGGGCAAAACTTAGCAATAATTTTCTGAAGGACGTGGACGGCAAGTTCAGAGGCTAAAATAGAGAAAGTGGAATGCCTATAGCGGGTCTTTGGCGTGAAACCAGGGAGTATTACCGCCTGTACTTGAACATCTGGTAGTACATCACCAGAATGGCCGTTTCAATAGTTCAGCTGATTGTCTGGGCCTTCGGTAAACTCGGACGTCCACGGCAGAATATATGAGTTGGTGCCACCGCCTTTTTATTCATATCACGGAAGCATGCCGTTGGTCCAACGAGTGGCGACGTTCCGGAGCGGGTGAAATCGTAGTCGCTGACTGGACAGGTAGACTGTTTTAAGATCATCCGCTTTGTTACGGGCTATTAATTTGGCAGTCACACGGTCGAGCAGTGCAGCTGCGTCGAGAACGGCCAGCAGGGAATATGTCGAGATGAGGTTGTGAAGAAGAAATTCCACGGCTTTTCTTTTTATCCAAGTTTCGTAGAAACAGTTATTCTGAGCGGGAATAATATTATTTCATGAATATCTCTCGCCGGGCTTTAATCGGAGCAGCAACCGTATCGCTTGTGTCTTTGAGTGGTTGTGTCAAGGTAATCGGAAAAGTCCTAGTAAAGGGTGCAGATGAAGGTGCGCCTCTAGTGGACGATGCAGCAAAAGAAAGCGCAGGTGGTGCAGTTAGAATCGCGGCCCGGAGTGGGGATGAAGTCATTGAATCAGAACAATCACCGACCGCTACTTCCTCATCAATTACGTACGTCGGAGAACACGAGATAGATACGACCTCGGAACAAATTCTTATCCTTGAGGCCCCTGAGCCCAACCTTATCCTCGAATACACGGTTGAGATGAAGTCAGGGGGAGTCGGAAGGGGATTGGTCATTGATGTGCTGGCCGGTTCTCCCGGTTCACTGAGAACAAGGGATGGGTGTAGTCTAACAGTAGACCCCGTCACGCCCCCGATGAGTAAGGAATGTAGGTTAGACAACTCCACTCATTTTGGGTTTAGACTAACACCAGGACAACAGCGGACAAAGACAACCGGGGAACTAACATATAAGCTATATAAATAACCATGCTGCTGCAGCATGCCCGCTCCAGAATCAGGTAGACTGTAGCTGAAACCGGGCGGCTTCACAATCGGCGAACAAACCTCATCGTGAGACCGACCTCAACGGAGCGACCAACCTGTTCACCGAAAACACGGGATCGGGATGGGTTCTTGCTGCGCGTGACTTCTTACAGCTGATGATTCGGAATCTCGAGCGGACAATCAACACCCGGACATGACGCCAGAACTCGCAGAAGCTCTCTCGACGTCTTCGATTGTGTTGGCCTATGAAGTCGAGACCGGTATCGGCATTCAGTAATTCAATCTATTGAGTATGAGGACTTTCTAAGCAATAAACAAGTCCTCTCGGTGTTTTGGTGACGATATGAGGTTTGAATCATTCTCATGGCCATGGACATCGGGCGCTTTCAGTCGAACCGCTCGTTGGAGGTGGATGGCATGAGTAGTACGACCAGTATCTCGTTCAGGATGAGGGATGATGCAGATGAAATATTCGAGTTTCCCATTATTACTGATCCTGTTACCTTCGGTCGCAGAAATTCAGTTGTGATGGTTTCATATACAGAAAATGGAACAGTCCTCGTAATCGCTGGGAAGATTCCGGGGATGAACGGCTATTACAAAAACTACCCGGAGGTAGTTAAAGGAGATCCACAAAAGATCAAGGAACACCAGTTCTCCCGCAATCTCCTTGAAAAGGTACTAAAAGAACTCTCGGAGTATAATCCCGAGACAAGTACTGCTGAATCCAACAGTGGGAATCGAACACTAAGCGACATCTACGTTGAGGTGGACGAAGAAAAGAGAGATGAGGCCGTCTTAGCTATGTGGAGAGTTCTTCATCGACTGCGAGAAGAGCATCTGGAGTTCCTAAAGAACTCGGATTCGGATGAACCTGTGGAATACGAATCGCTTGCAGATGAGGTGCTCCGTATAACAAGTGAGTTCGACTAGTCGAATACTTCTCTGAGCCGAGGATTGCTCGAAGTCTTCTCGTACAGCTATGGTCGGAATTCGGTGACGATACGGCTGTCGTCGAAGATGGTGGCGCTTCGTTGTCGTCGGTTATCGTTCTTGTCGAACAGGCCGAGACGCTTGAGCGTCGGCCGTGGAAGTGACACACCTGATTCTGAGTCGCCGCGGTCGCGGAGCCCTCGTCGGCTCGGGTAGAGGACATCGCGACCTCTCTCGCGGTCCTGCTGGCGGTGTTCATGGCCGGCATCCGCAGTGGCCGCGCAGAACACGGCGATGAACTGGGGTAGCGATAACGCGATTCACTCCTCAGTTCCACGGGTGTGCTTTGGCCCGCTTCGCGCGCTTCTCGTGCCCTTCACTGGTTCACGCTCTTCGGATGCCAGCGGGTTAGTCAGTCGGTTCCTGCGCACCCACGGGGTGCTCGGAACCACGCCTCGCTTCACTGCGTTCGGCTCGGCGACGGACTAACTCCGCTGGCCACTCGTTCCGGGCACGCCAGCGCGCGCTGCTGGTTGTGTCTTCGCCGTGGGCGCGCGCCGCTCGCGCCCAGGGGGCGCTCGCGAAGGCGCGAGCGGCGCGCGCAGACGTGACTGACGAGGTTGGCGGTTGTGCAGAAAACCACGAGTAGGAGTCGTGGTTGTCGGGCGTCGGTCGGACGCCTTCGGGACTGAAATCCCAATGAGTACTACGAGCGAGTTCGGTAATGAAGGTTCGTATAGCGCGAGGATTGACCAGTATCGGGTCGAGGAATGCCCGGAGTGTGCGGGGCGGTTGGTTGCGGATGGGACGGAGACGTATTGTGAGTCGTGTGGGCTTGTGGTGGTCGTCGAGGACGTGACGCTGGGTGTGTCGTCGAGTGCGCATGGGCCCAGTCGGCGGGGTGGTCCCGAGGAGTGGGCGGTGGAGCCGACGACGGTGTTCCGGGTGAACCATGGACTGGGGTCGACATTCAATCTCGGCCGGGATGGGAGGGGTAATGGCTTGTCGGTCGAGCGGAAGCGGCGGTTCGGGCGGTTGCGGCGGCTGGATAAGCGGATGGATGGCCGGGATATTCGGTTGAACGAGGGATTGCGGGATGTGCAGAGCATCGCGGGGAATCTCGGGCTGCCGCGGTTCGTGGGTGAGGATGCGTGCCGGTTGTTGCGGCTGGCTGCTGAGCGGCGGTTGCCGGGTGGTCGGATGGCGTGGGAGTCGCTGGCGGCAGGCGCGGTGATGCTCGCAGCAAAGAGAGCCGGTGTTCCACGCGAAACGGAGGGGTTGCACTGTATGCGAAGTCGACGCACGAACGGGCGTGTGCGGCAGCCCGGAAGATTCGGGTCGAGTGCGGGCTCACCGAGGAGTATCCACCCGTCCGGTCGGACGTGGTCGATGCGGTGCTTGTTGAGCTGGACGACGTGCTGGATGTGCGGGCGGTTCTCGAGCTCTCGCGGCTGGGTCAAAGACTCATGGCGGTTGCGGACGCGGAGCCGGTTGGGGTGGGGACGCCCCGGACGACGATTGCGGCGGCGGCCGTGTACGCGGCGGACCGGTTGACTGATGGAAAGACCGTGACGCAGGCGGAGGTGGCTGCGGCGGCGAGTCGAGTGTGTCCAGCCTCCAAGGGTGTGGTCGCGCGGTACTCTCGGGAGCTGCATGACGCCTATCAGGAGGCGACTGGTCGGCCGGAATCGGGAGTCGTGGTGGACGGAGAGCGTGAGACAGTGAGAGTCCAGTAGTCGATACACCCGGTTCTTTCTTTTTCGATACCATCCATCCACCCACTGGCCCGCCTCCCCACCCACCGCTCCCGGCCTCCCTGCTCGCGGGTCGCGCTGCTCCCCGCTCGCCCCCGGCCTCCCGCTGGTCGGCCGCGTATCGGTCGGCCGGCAGCCACAACCTTGCCGGCGCCACTCTTGAGAATCTAAAACTGACACCTGTTTTCGTGAGCAGATTCAAGCCACTACGAGATCGCCTGAACTCCTGCAGAGTTCGACTCCGATGGTATTACTGACCGGACAATAGTTGGAACTACGTCTACTACTATCCCGACAGCAGAGAGAATCGTCTCAGTAGTCACCTCTCGTCGTTAACTCTGACACTGTCTCCTCTATCCGGTGCTCTCTGCTTTCCTGAGGGGGGGGGTGCTAACCGTTTGAGATTACAGCGACCGGTTGGAGATACGGATGCCGGTCACTCGTCAAAATTTCCCCTGGCCGGCCAGGCTTAAACTAATAAACGAGATGACTGGTCCTCAAACATATGTTTTTGGTGGTGTTATGTGAATGAGATGTGGGGTGACGAACATGACCACGAAGCAGACGATAACACGGCGGGGAGCGCTCAAGACCATCGCAGGCATCGGCGTACTTGCAACAGTACCCACGGGGAGTGCGCTCGGCAGCACCGCGAAAAGCAAGTTCGACGACGAAGACGGCAACGGCATCCCCGACGAGGGAGAGGTCGTCACGGGCACGTACAAATCCGTGTACGCGTACGATGCGACCGGCGACTGGTACTGGAACCTCGGCGACGGCCGCGTTCGAGGGAACGTCGAGAGCGTGGAAGCCCTCGACGACGCCACACTCACGGTCTGTTACTATAAGGTCCAGTATCGCGGCACGTTCGAGAACGACGGCTTCCTCGACTCCGGGTGGGTCAAGAACAACATCAACTGCAAGGGCTACGACGACAACGGCATCTACAACTACATCATCGTCCACGAAACCGACCCCCGGTACCGGGGGACCCGAACCCCTACTTGGGGCGGGAGCTGGGAGTACCACGTCGACGTCGAAGACAAACACGGCAACAAGCTCGTGCGCCCGGAAACGCCGCCGGGCCAGCAGCAGTAACACTCCCGTAGATCAATTTTCGACGGCGTGGCAGTCATTCGGTCAAATTAATTCAATTGCTGTCGTCCGTTACTCGTCGATGGACTAGCACGGTACGCCCTTGTAACGCACGTCGTGCAGAATTCTACATGCTGCGTATTCCGAATTGGTAGATTTGTTCGCGGTAGAGGGATTCGATGTCTTCGTAGTAGGTGTGGACGTAGTCGTCGATAGCTTCGCGGTCGGTGGCGTCGCCTTCGATAGTGTCGCCGCGCATGTACTGGACGACCTCCCGGTTCACGGGGTGTTCGACCTGCCAGTACGTCGTGAATCGGTGGCGGCCGTAGTGACTGGTCACCGCCCGGTATTCAGGCGTTTCAGCGTATTCCGGGTGGAAGGCAGTGGTCCAGACGCGATTGACATATTCCTGGTCGAGCTGGTTGTGCGTGGTTTTCGTCTGGAACACCCAGGGCGCTCCCGTATCCGGGCGCGTGAGAAGCTGCACGCGGAGGAGTTCCTGGAGTTCTGAGTCGAGTGGGAGGACGCGATGCCGCCGGGACTTGTTCCCGGGTTGCTCGTAGCGGGATGGGATGAACACGGCGTTCGGCCGCCTCGCGAGCCGCTCGTGACTCCCCAGACTCGGATACCCCCGCTTCACTTCTTCGTCCGCGAGATGGACGTGCGAGAGGCGAAGGTTGCAGACCTCGCTCGCGCGAAGCCCGAGCTTCAACTGCATCACGACGATTGCCCGGTCGCGCACGTGCGTCACCGTCCGGATGACGTCGGCGAGTTCGCTGACTGAGAGCCGGGGTGGTTGCTTGACGGGCGGCCGGTCGAGATCGAGTTTCGAGAGCGCGAGCGCGAACGGGTCGTAGTCTGTGGGATGTGGGAAGAGCGGGTCGGCCTGCCAGTACTCGAATACCTTCTTGAGTCGGTGGAGCTTCGTCCGCGCCGTATGCGGTTTGTTCGAGCGCTCATTCAGACAGTACTCCACGAACGAGTGGACGTGCTGTTCGTTTGGACACGCAGGGTGGCGTCCCTCTCTAGCCATGTGTTCGCGCCACATTCTGAACAGCTGTTCGTAGGAGGCGACGGTTCCCGGAGCAGGGTCAACGGGGTCCAGTGCTTCACTGAAGAACAGTTCGAACGGGTCGACGTCCAGTTCTTCGAAGGTGGATGCATGTTCTGCGAGTGGGTCTACGTTGGCATCGAACGCATCGGCAAGTGCCGCACGATGGTCCTCACTCGGGGATTCACGGTCACTCACGCGTCCCACCTCTTTCGCTCCACTCGCCGATTTTCTGCTCCCAAATAGCGGCCGCTGTCGGGTATTCTGCAGCAGCCATGATGACGGGCTGGTAGACGTGTGGGTGGTCGGTGTGGAACTGGAGCCAGGAGTAGAACTCCTCGAGGCGCACCCAGTACTCCGTGTAGACGGTTCGCAGCGTTCGAGTTTCAGCGAGACCAGCACACCACGTTTCGACATCGCCGGGGCGTGCAAGCGCGTGATGCCGACCGCGCCCCTCGACGTGTGCTTTCCAGGACTCGCCGGCTTTTCGAACCGACGCCCAGTAATGCGAGGACTCGTACTCGTCCGAGCGCGTCTCCGCGTACTCCGCCCACACGTCACGGCCTTCGTACTCACTCGCATACTGCCGGAGGCGGTACTCTTCGGGGACTGATTCGAGTTGCTTGTAGACGCCCATGCGCCGCGCTGGGTCATCCGACTTCGGTTGCGTCATAGTCTCAGTCGTCGACGACACGTGGTCAGCCGACACTCCCTACTGGGCAGGAGAAACTTGACCTCGTAGGCACTCAATCAGTGACTGGCTACGAGCAAGCTACTCGGCTCTGTTGAACTCCTCAATCGCGGACAGTTCGTCGAAGCCGTGCTGTATACACAGCGCATAGTCATTGAAGACGTTTATCGTAACACAATTTTCATCATTTAGAAACTGTGAGATCGCCGGCGGAGTGCAACGAGGACGAGGCCAGCAGCCACGCCAATTGGGCCGGTAATGAGTACGCCGGGTAAATGAAATCCAACCCAAATCACCATCCCCGAGAGGATGTCGATGAGTTCTGCTCCCGACGGGATGGAACCGCCATATGTAAAGGCGGGATACGTCTCATCGGCTCCTGCGGGGAGACCAAGGAATCCCGAAAGCAGGTAGATTACTGGGTAGGCCGTCAGTTGAGCGAGAAAGCCGAACCATGCGCCCTGACGGTACGTCGGTTTCGATGGGCGTTCGATCAGCACCCACCAGAATAGTGCACCCGTGATGGCTGCTGCAAGAGCCGCGGGGACCCCATCCAGCATACCAAGCAGAAAGAACAGCCCAGCCGCAAGAAGCACCCAAATCCACGACGAATACTGACTCCAGAGAGTGCCGATTGGCATAACGTCTCCCGGTATTATATCGGCAGACTAACCCATAACCGTACAGGGCCGTTGGGCGGGTCGCGTTAGTTATACTGTTCGGCCTTCCGGTTGAGTCACCGTTGATCGTCTAAATCAACGGGGTCATCTGTTGATTACAACCTTTCGGCCTTGTTTAGACGCGTGATTTCATGGGGTAGAGTCCTCGATAGCGCGTTCGATGTTGCGGACCGCGGATTTCATGACACGTTCGCGGAATTGGCCGAACCAGGTTCTCGACCAGAGCGTGTCGCCGTCTCGACGGCGTAAGCCGAAAAACACCGATTCAGCCTCCGAGCGCTGGTGATACGTCTGCTCATCGATCAAGAGATTCCTCACGCCGCCCCACAGGACAGATACGCTTTCCAATGAGTCATTCGTCTGGGCGTGGTAACTCCCGAACGGGGCGGTCACGTCACCCACCCAACACCTAAGCGCCGCCAATGGTTTGGTATGCTATGCAGCTGGGGGCCCATCCTCCTCGGGTACCTATTAGTACTCGTCGGCATCTGGGTTCGAATGGACCCGGAAAATCGCTCCCGGAACTGGGTCCGGCCAGTCGAATGGGTGCAGAATACCGAGCGAGCAAGACGGAAAAACCGACGGTTAGCAACGTACGGGGCATGGGCGTTCATCGGATTCGGAGTTGTTCTCATCGTGATCGGGGTCGTTGCGTAACTACTGCACAGGTCCACGAGAGAGTGGAGCGGGTGACTCTCACGCCTAAGTCACCCACGGTGTACTGAATCGATCGACGGACGCCGCTGAATCCATGCTCTATATTCAGCAGACCACTCCTGTCTATCTCAGAGGATTTCATCAGAGCAAGTGATTATCCGAGTTGTGTGAGCGGCCAGACAGCGAGACGGTCAGGTCGTCCGGAGGTGGTCGGTCGAGGGTTCGTAGACCTCGCCTTTCTGTTTGAGCTTCTCTATCTCGTGTTCGGCCTTCGAGCGCTCCATCCCGATCTCCTCGGCGCGCGCGAGCACCTCGTCGACGGGCGCGCCGTCCTCGAACTCGTCCTCGAGTTCGGCGATGAGGCCGCGGATGTTCTTGATGCGGTCGCGCTGGGTCTTCGACCGACCGGTCTCCACCACGTCCGCGTCGAACTGTCCGGTCTCCGGGTCGACGCCGATGTCCTGGAGGGCGGTCCGCACCAGGTCGATGACGCGCTCGGCGTCCGCCTGGCTGACCTCGTCGGAGAGCCGAACGCGCGCACTCGCCTCCGCCAGCCGGACCAGGCCCTCAGTTTCCGGGCGGTCACCGGCACCGGGGCGTCTTCGTCGGCGCCCTTCGACCGGAGGTCGACGTAGAACTCCCGGATGGCGTCCATCGCCTCCTGACTCATCGTCGGATAGCAGTTCCGCCGGGCGTACGCGATGTACTTCCGGAGCAGGTCCGAATCGATGACCGGTGCCACCTCCTCGGTGACGTCGTCGACCTCCTCCTGGGAGATGTTCGACGTCGCGACCTCGGTGCGGTGCGTGTTGAGCTCGCCCGCGTAGTTCGTCTTCAGGATGTGCTCGGCGAGTCGGCTGTCGTCCTCCGGGTCGGGCTTGTCGGTGACGGTGAAGATGAGGTCGAACCGCGAGATGAGCGCGGGCTCCAGGTCTATCTGCTCGCCGATGGGCTCGTACTGGTCGAACCGGCCGTACTTCGGGTTCGCCGCGCCGATGAGCGAACACCGCGATTTGAGAGTGGCGTTGATGCCGGCCTTCGAAATCGAAATCGATTGCTGCTCGAGCGCTTCGTGCATGGCTGACCGGTCCTCGGAGTTGTGCACGACCATCCCGTTCGCGACGAAGTTGTGCGTCCCCTCGACGGTGAGGTCGTACACGCTGGGGCGCTGGCGTGCGTCGATTTCGTCGATGATTCCCCGTAGCTCGTCGCGTCGGTCTTCGATGCGGTCGCTACACGCCTGCCGGACCGTCTCGAAGTTATCGATGCGGACCGAGCCGGCGAGCCAGCGAGACACGGTCGACTGGTCGACGTCCAGTGCGGCCGCCACCTCCCGGTGCGGGATTGCGTAACGCTCTAACTCCCGCCCGAGGTCGCTCCACGAGTCGAGGTGCGGGTCATCGTCGAGTAGCTCTCGTGCCCGCCGCGTCGCTCTGCTCGCATCGGGAACGTTCAGCAAGTCGGCGATGCGGTGGCGGAGCCTCGGCACGACGTCGTCGTCCGGTGCCGACGCCGACACCGTCCGAACGTCGGTGACGCGCCGCCACTTCACGTCGCCGCGGATGCGTTCGCGGAGTGTGTCGAGGTCGACGGTGGCCGGCTGTTCGAGGAGTCCACGGAGGCGGGTTCGGACCGGCTCACGGAGGTCGGCGTCGCCCCAGCGCCGGGAGAGCTCCTGCTGTGAGACGGGCAGGCCCGCGGCGAGTTCCCGCTGGGAGACGTGGTATCGCGACCGGAGCTCCTCGATGTGCTCCCAGGAACTCGGCGACGATAGCGTCGCCCGGTCGCGCTGTGCGGTTTCCTTGCGCTGTTCGAACGCCCGGAGGACGGTTTCGGCGCGGTGGAGCGAGGCGTTGGCTTTCCCGCGCTCGAAGTCGCTGTACGTGACCGTGTTCAGTCCGCACTCCGACTGGTGGAGGCGAAGCGCACCACGGGCCTGCTCGAACAGGTGGCCGCTCCCGGGCAGCACGTCGACGATGGTTCGGTCGCCCGAGACGGTCTCACAGGCTGCGTCGAGCGCGCGCTGCTTCCGGTCGAGCGTGAAGCCGATGTACCGGTTGAACGCCGCAAGCGAGGGTTCGGCGGTGATGGCCAGCACGTACAGGTTCCGTTTCCCGTCGCGTTCTCGGGTCTGGATCTGACTCGTCACGCCGAACTGCAGCAGAAGCATCTTCGTGCCGAGCAGCAGGTCGTAGCTCGAGGACGCTATCTTCACGTTCCGCTCGCCGACCGTCCCCTCGGAATCGGCGAGCGCACGGACGAACGCTGCTTTCGTCTCCCGGGATGCGTTCGTCACCGCCTCCGGGAGTCGCTTCCCGTCGTAGGTTTCGAGGTTCGCACCCGCCGCGAGCAGTTCGTCGACGTACTGCTTGCCGTGCAGTCGGATGGTTTCGACGCCGTCAGCCCGCTGTTCGCTGGGGTGGACGACGGCGTCGGCGTCGAACGCCTCGCGACACACGGTTCGGAAGTGCTCGACGAGCTCCGATTCCTTGTTGGTGAACCGGACGCCGTAGCTTCCTTCGTCGCGATTGTAGTAGATGTTCCCGTCGCCCGCTTGATAGCCGAGGATAGCTCCCAGTGCCGGCGAGAGGTCGTTCTCCTGGGTGGCGTCGGCGTCGAACAGCAGTCCCCCGTCCGCTGCCGGGGCCGGAACGTGGCTCGGGACGAACACCCAGTCCCCCTCGTCGAGGTCTTCGGCCGGTCGCTCCACGCGCTCGTCGTCCTCCAGGACGAAGAACGGATGGTCGGCGGTCGCGGTGAGTGACTCGCCCGACTCCAGGGTGACCTCGTGCAGTTCGCCGGGCGCGTCGTACTCGTGCACCGCTTCCACGGACCGCTCCACGAGCCGACCGTCCTCGGTCATCGTGTAAACGGTCACATCGGTGCCGCGGATCGTGCGGCCGTTCTCCAGCGGCTCGATGTCGCCGTCCGTTGCCGCTCGATGAGCGATATCCCTGATGGGCGTGATCTCGCCGTCGCCCAGCTGGACGAGCGTGTCGCCCGTCACGCACCGCATCTTATCTAGCTCGTCGACTGCGGCGACGCCCTGGTCGGCGAGGACGAGCGCGCCAGCCTCCAACGTCCACTGCTGGCCGTCGCCGAAGTCGTCGCGGACGGCGGCGGCCGTCAGACCGGCTGACGACGAGCCCTTGCCGGAGGTGTAGACCGACCGCGGGGCGATGTTCCGGATGTAGCGAAGCATCGCGGAGTTGTGCGAGACGACGTTGTTCGTGAGGTAGTTGTGGGTGCCGGTGACTTCGAGGTCGTACACCCAGTCGTCGTCTGGGTCGACGGCTTCGATTGCGTCGATGCGGTCCCAGGCCACCCCGCCGTCGACGAGTGTGCGGAGCGCGCTGACGTCGTCTTCGACGGTCAGTGCGTCGTAGATTTGTTCGACGATGACCTGTCTGGCGTCGGCGGTCCGGCCGCCGTCCGGGACGACCGCTCCCCGGTCGTAGGCACTGACGGACGTCTGTTCGACACCGATTCCGTCGGCCAGTGCGCGCTGTGAGACGCCGAGTTCGGTTCGGGCGTCTTCGATGGCGTTCCAGTCGCCGTCGGTGACGGCGTCGCGCATCGAGCGTAGCTCGCGGAGTCGGTCTTCGAACGTTTCGACGACCGCTCGAAGGCTCGTGCGGCTCGGGTTTCGGTCGCCACGCTCGTAATGCTGGTACGTGCTCCTCGGGAGGCCGCAGTCGGCCTGTGTCAGTCCGAGTGCGGTGCGAATCCGGTGCAGGTCGTCGCCGACGTTCGGGATGACGTCCGTGTTCGTGTTCGAGTCAGCGCCGCTGACTGCGTGTGCTGCCCGGGTTTTTCGGTCCGTGACGAAGCCGATGTCGGTCACGTACCGTTCGAAGTCGTCGCCGCTCACGCGCAGCCGGTAGCTACCGCCCGCGCGCTGTTCGAGCTGGGAGGCGATGCCGAGTGAGAGCAGCAGGCTCCGGACGTTCGCCAGCAGCTCCCTGCTCGTCGACCCGACGGCCAGTTCGCGCTGGTTGGCGGCGACCGTCCCTTCGCCCTCTACGTAGGCTTTCAGGAACGCGCGCTTCACTCGTGGGCTCGCCCGGAACAGGGGTTCGGGGACGCGCTGGCTGGCAGACCGCTCCAGTATCGCGGGCTCCAGGTTCTCGAGGAAGCTGACGAACTCGCCGGACGAGCAGCGAACCAGGTTCGCCGATTTGCCGCGTCGCGACGCTCGTTCGCTGTACGGCAGTCCGAGTCGCTCCAGCCCGGTCGTGACGTCCTCGAGCACCGCTCGGTCGTTGTTCGTGACGCGGACCGACCCGGTGTTGTCGGGTCGGCGTTCGACGTGGCCTTCGGCGACGATGTATCCGACGAGGCGGGCTAACGAGGGCGTCCATTCGTCTGGCAGGTCGAGCCGGACGGCGTTGTTCGCCTTCGAACGCCGGTAATCGACGTCGAGTGCGTCGTCTTCGTCGGTCGGAATCTCGCGGGGCGTCGCGACGAACTGTCCTTCGGCGAGGTTCTCGGCTTTGACGGGCTTCGCGTGGCCGTCTGCTTGCACGAACAGTGGGTGTGACGGCGTCACTTCGACGGTGGTGCCGCTCGCCGTCCGGACGCGGTACAGCTTCTCGGGCGCTTCGCGCTTCCAGACTTTCGTCGCGCGCTGGTGGGTGATGTCGCCGTCGAGGCCGAGCGACGGGACGTCGAAGTCGACCTCCTGGTAGACGCCGTCGTCGATGGGTTTCGGGTCGTCGAGATGCTGTTCGACGAGGGTGCGGATTTCCCGCTCGGAGCCGTCCGCGAGCGTGACCTTCGTGTCTCCCTTGACGCACTTACCCGTCCCGGGGTCACCGATAAGGAGCATATGCATGTCGCCGCGGATTCGGGAGCCGTCGGGGAGGTGTTTGGTGACGCCGGAGAACAGCTGGAGTATCATCGCGAGCTTCGGGAGGTCGTGGCCGTAGATGGAGGGCGCCATCGAGTCGACCATCATGTCGTAGATGTCGTCCTCCTGGGAGAGTTCGACGATGGCTTCCTTGTCGGCGTCGGTGATGTCCATCGCTTCGAACTCCTCGTCCTCGATCTCGACCGTGCTGCCCTCGATGTAGACGTCGAAGATGGCGGACTTCTCCTGGCCGCTCTCCTGCTGGTCGAGGCGGAGGGCGCCGGTGGCGGTGACGTGGTCGCCGGGCGTGACCTGGCCGGTGATGTCGTCTTCGACGTGGACGTCGATGCTCTGCGGGGTTTCGCCGCCGCGCAGGCCCTCGGGGCTCTCCTGGATGCGGAGCTTCTGGGCGTCGATGAACTCGGACTGGTCGAAGTTGATCTGGAAGGGGCCCTGGCGCTCGCAGCCGTCGCACTCGTGGGGTTCCTGGAAGTTGCCGCCGCCCTGCGGGATGTAGGTGATGGTGCCACATCGCTGGCACTCGAAGGCGGCTTCCTGTATCTTCGGGCGGACGTTCGTCGCCTTGCGGACGATGCCCTGGACGCTGACGAGCGTGTTGACGTGCCGCGAGCGTATCTCGCGTATCTCGGTGGTCTCGGAGAGGTTGCGGACGCGGACGTGGGCGCGACCGAGGCTGACGTCGACCGGGAGGTCGTAGAGCCGGAGCGCCTCCTCGGCGTACTCCCGGAGCTGGCCGGGCTGGGAGAGGAAGTCCTCGGCCAGGTCCGGGTCGAACCGGTAGAGGTCGGTCCAGTCGACGAAGAGCGAGCGCTCCTCGGAGGGGTACTGGCGCGCGAGGTCGCCTATCTCGTCGCTGTAGTAGCGGCGATAGAACTGGTCGAAGCGCTCGACCAGCTCCTGATTCTCGGCGGTCGCCATTCTCCCTGAGGTAACTCGCCATCACCTATGAAGGTTTGGCAACGCCGGCCCCGGGAGGAGTTCAGTCGGAGTCCGACCGGGTGGCTTCGTGGTGGGCTGCGTGGAGGCGGTGGGCTTCCTCGGGGGTGACGGTCCGCCACTCGCCGTCGTCGACCTGGACCTGGACCATGCCGTCGGGGATGTCGGCGTCGACCTCCTGGATGTGGGCGTCGCGGAGGTGGGCGCGGTACTGCTCCCGGGCGGCCTGTTCGGAGGGGCGATGGCCTGCCAGCCACAGCCGGCCTGGTTGCACCGGAGCATCTTCGACCGTCGGGAGTGGCCTGGCGGGGTTAAGTCCATCCATTTCCGTCGGACACGGGGCGACAGAATGTCGCCGGGCTGGTGAATCAGGCCGACTGACACGACCCGACGCCGCCGACCGCCGGGTTTCATTCACCGGCCGACGGCGGGGTTTTATTAGCTACCGGACAGCATCTGCCGAACGTCGATGCACGACGAGGGTCACCCGTGAGCTACTCCGGCGAGCGCGCACCCGCGGCGAGTCTCAGCCTGCTCGACGCGACGATGGTCGGCATCGGGGCGATGATCGGCGCCGGCATCTTCGTGCTCACCGGCCTCGCCGTCGAGACGGCCGGGTCGGCCGCCATCCTCGCGTTCGCGCTCAACGGCGGCGTCACGACGTTCACCGCGCTCTCGTACGCCGAACTCGCGAGCTCCATCCCGCGGAACGGCGGCGGCTACGCGTACGTCCGCGAGGCGTTCTCCGCGCCCATCTCGTTCGTGATGGGGTGGACGCGGTGGTTCACCTACATGATAGCCGGTGCGCTCTACGCGCTCGGGTTCTCCTCGAACTTCGTGGAGTTCCTCGAACTGTACGGCGTCCACCTGCCCGGGCCGCCCGTGGTCTACGCGCTCCTGTCGGTCGTCGTCCTCGTCACGCTGAACGCGCTCTCGACGGAGGCCAGCGGCGGCGCGGAGACCGTCATCACGCTCGTGAAGATAGCCATCCTCGTGGTGTTCGTCGCGTTCGGGCTGACCGCGGTCGACCTCACGGAGTTCACGCCGTTCTTCCCGACCGAGGGCCCGGCGTCCCTCCTCCCCGCGATGGGCCTGACGTTCATCGCGTTCCAGGGCTACGACCTCATCGCGACCGTCACCGAGGAGGTGGAGAACCCCCGGAAGAACATCCCGCGGGCGATACTGCTGAGCGTGCTCGTGACGGTCATCGTCTACATCTTCGTGGTGTTCGTCGCCATCGGGACCCTCGGCGCCGACGCACTCGGCGGCGCCGGCGAGACGGCCATCGCCCAGGCCGCCGAGTCGTTCATGCCGACGTTCCCGCTCGTCGGGACGGGTGCGGCGCTCATCGCGTTCGGCGCGGTGTTCTCCACCATCAGCGCGCTGAACGCGGTCGTCATCGGGTCGAGCAGGGTCGCGTTCGCGATGGGGCGGGAGCGCCAGCTCCCGGTCACGCTCGGCCAGCTCCACCCCGGTTCGGGACGCCGTTCATCGCGGTGCTCGCGAGCGCCGTCGTGATGCTCGTCTCCGTCGTGGTGGTGCCCATCCGCATCGTCGGCAACCTCGCGAGCCTGTTCTCCCTGCTCGGGTTCATCGTCGTGAACCTGAGCGTCATCCGCATCCGCCGCCAGCAGCCCGACCTCGAACGCCCGTTCGAGATACCGTTCTACCCGGTGCCGCCCATCCTCGGCATCGTGCTCAACCTCCTGCTCGGGCTGTTCATCGACCCGACGACGTGGGTGCTCGCGCTCGCGTGGCTGGCGGTCGGCGGCGGCGTCTACCTGCTGTTGAGCCGGCGGAAGGCCGAACCGACCCCGCGCCCGCGGAGCCAGAGATAAGCGAACCCGACGTGACCATACCAGGAGAGGACGATTGACATGAACCAGACCCTACGCATCATCGTCGCCGGCGGCGGCGAACTCGGCGTGCGGACCGCGCGCCTGCTCGACGACCGCGGGCACAACGTGGTGCTCATCGAGAAGCGCCCGGAGCGAACCGAAGGCCTCAGCGACGAGTACGTGGCGACCGTCATCCAGGGCGACGCCTCGCGCCCGTCCATCCTGCAGCAGGCCAAACCAGCTCAGAGCGACGTCGTCGCGGCGCTGACAGACGACGAGGCGACGAACTTCGCCATCTGCACGGCCGCCCAGCGCATGGCCGACATCCGCACCGTGATGCGGACGACGGGCGAACCCGACGACCTCTACTCCGAGTACGTCGACGGCGTCGTCTTCCCGGAGAGCCTGGGCGCTCGCGCCGCCGTCAACGAGATCGCCGGCGTCGGCGTCCGCACCCTGGAGGACGTGGGCCCGAACCTCGAAATCATCGAGGTGGAGGTGGCGGAGTCCGCGCCCGCCGAGGGCCGACGCCTCGACGAGGTTCGCCTCCCCGGGGCAGTCTCATCATCTCGGACGCCGCCGGCGGCCGTATCGGCGGCCCGGACACGGTGCTCGAAGCCGGTCACCGATACATCGTCGCGATGGAGTCGGACGTCGCCGACGAAGTGCTGAACCTGCTCCGCGGGTAGGTATCGACGTTTCTTCGGCGGGGCGTCGCCGGACGAAAAGTGTGGTGGCGCGCCGGGCGAGGGTGGATGACAGCGTGTCTGAGGGATACATCCGGCACGCACCCGGCACGCGATTGGACGCCACACGGGGGTTAGTGGAACTGGCTAAGTAGTTAGGCTCCACGACGGGGCGCCGACGAGAACGGGACGAGGCGTTTCGAGTCAGGCGTCGAGTCCCGCGAGGAACTCCCCGACGGCCGCGTTGAACGCCTCGGGGTTGTCCTGGTTGACGAGGTGGCCCGCGCCGGGAATCTCGCGCCACCGGCCGTCGACGACGGTCGCCGCGATGCGTTCGCCCTGGCGCTTGACCGGTGCCGCCTCCCGCTCGCCGTAGAGCACGAGCGTCGGCGTCACGACGTGGGAGAGGTCGGGCGGGTCGAAGGTGTACAGCGCCGAGAAGACCTTCCGGAACTCGTCGGGCGAGACGTCGCCGACGGCGTCCATCGCCCACGACTCGACCGCCGGGTCGACCGTGAGCCACGGGCCGCCGGTCGTCGTCCGGATGGAGGCGAGCATCGAGTGGAACGTCGCCGTCGGCCCGACAAACGAGAGCGAGGCGGCGAGCCCCGGCAGTGGCGAGAGGAACGGCTTCACCGCGCTCGGGAGGTCGACCGGCGGCATCGACCGGACCGGCCCGGCGACGACCGCGCCGAGCGCCCGGTCCGGGTGGCGGGCGAGGTACTCCTGGACCACCATCCCGCCGAGCGAGAGCCCGCAGAGGACGGGTCGCTCGACGTCGAGGTGGTCGAGCAGGCGTTCGAGGTCGTCCGCGAAGAGGCCGACCGAGTAGCGCCGCCGGTCGGTCGCGCCCGTGCGGCCGTGCCCCCGCAGGTCGAGGGTGACGACGCGGTACTCGCCGGCGAACCGGTCGACCTGTGCGCGCCACGCGTCGGCGTTCATCCAGCCGCCGTGGACGAACACCAGCGGCGTCCCCTCGCCCACGGTCTCGTACCAGACATCCCCGTCCTCCAGTGCCAGTACTGGCATCGGATGGTAGTGGGGCCGCGTCGACTTAACCTGTGGCGCTGCCGCCGAGCACGAACCTATTTCTCGGCCGGTTCCGTCACGTCGAACTGGACATGGACGACAGCACGTCGACGGCGCGGACGGTCGAACGCGGCGTCCGGTACGCCATCCTCGCCGTGTTCGGCATCGGGTTCCGACAGCGGAACCCGGGCGCGGTCGTGAACGCGGTGGTCGCGTTCGGCGCCAGCTACGTCCCCGACGTCGTCGAGCACGTGTTCGGCGTCGAGTTCCGACCGTGGCAGCGCGTCTACACGGTGACCGCGATGCTCGCACACGCCGTCGGCATGCTCGGCCCGTACGAGAACACCCGGTGGTGG
This sequence comes from Halobacteriaceae archaeon GCM10025711, assembly GCA_042662785.1. Classification (GTDB taxonomy): domain Archaea; phylum Halobacteriota; class Halobacteria; order Halobacteriales; family Halobacteriaceae; genus JBHSYX01. The sequence continues at coordinate 3,579,588 of JBHSYX010000001.1, read as the reverse complement.
GACCACGTCACCCACACGCTCTCGGCGACGCTCTTCGGCGGGTTCGTCCACGCCGCCGCGCATCGACGCGGCCGCGACCCCGGCCGCGCGTCCTCGCCGCCACCATCGTCGTGGGCGTGCTCTGGGAGTTCATGGAGTACGCCATCCACGCGGTCAGCGACCGCCTCGGCATCGAACCCGTGCTCATCCCCTACAGCACGAGCGACACCCTCCTCGACCTCTGTTTCGACCTGCTCGGGGCGCTCCTCGTGCTCGCGTTCGGCGACCGTCTCCTCCGGAACTTCACCCCGCACGAGAGTCGCCGGTAGGCTTAGACACCGCCGAACCGAACGGTAGTCTATGCCTGACTCCCCGCTCGACGCGACCGAGTCGCCCCGGACAGTGCTCCCGGAGTGGGTGTGGCAACGCCACGCGAACCCGTGGAGCGGGTGGTCGCGGGCGGCGACCACGCCCGTCCTGGTGTACGCCATCTACCGCCGGAACTGGCGGCTGCTCGCGGCCGGCCTGGTCTGGCTCGTCGTCAACCCCGCGGCGTTCTCGCCGCCCGACGACGCCGACGCGTGGATGACCCGCGGCGTGCTCGCCGAACGCGCGTGGCTCCAGGCGGGCAACGGGACCATGGGCGCGGAGTGGCCGAACGTCCTGAACCTCCTGAACGTGCCCGTGACGGCGTACGTCGGCTGGGCGGCCTTCCGACGCCGTCCCGTCCACGCCGTCGTCGCCACGGCGCTCCTGATGGGGCTCAAACTCCTGTGGATAAACGAGATCATCGACCGGACCGGCGTCGGGGAGGCCAACCCGCCGGTCGAGCAGTGACGTCGACGGCGACTCCCTCTTCTCTATCGGTGATACGTCTGTTTACGTGAATTTCGAGATATCTGCCTTTCGATACTTCGTCGAACCTCCTCCCAGGGGGTCGATTTCTCCGCGAAGTAGCCCGTAACTCGACACCACCCCCGATACGTCAACTATTTTTGATAGGTAGTTAACTGGGGTGGTTTTGTAGTTCTACATTGACATGGCACAATCACACCTGACCCGACGAACCGCACTCAGGCTCGGTGGAACAGCCGTCGCGGCCGCCCTCGTCGGCACGCCCGTACAGGGGAAAGCCCGACCGAACGCGGTGTTCGACCTCGACTTCAGCAGTTCGAGCGACGCCACTGCCACCACCGCGACCGACGCGGGGTGGGTCGTCGACCGACAGGCGCCCGCGGCGTGGACCACCGACCCGTTCATGGGCGACGACCGCCTGCGCGTCGACGTCGACGGGGACGCACCCACGAGCGGCTTCTACGCGTACCAGGGCGAGAAATACCAGGACGCAGGCGGGTCGTACTGGCACGCCGGGACCGGGTCGCGCCTGTCCTACCGGTTCTACGTCGACCCCGCGTGGGAGACGGACGACGTCGGACAGGAGACCGGCGTCTGGCCGGTCCTCGGGGACGCCGACGGCGACATCAGCGCCTACCCGATACTGGCCTACCAGGACAGCGACGCGAACGAGAACGACGAACCGGGCTTCCGCGCCTACGTCTACGAGACCGACGCCGACGGGACCCCCACGGCCCGGTGGGAGCACGTCGGCCTCCCGAAGCACCTGGGCATCGACCCCGAGGAGGGCGGCTGGGTCACGGTCGAAGCCCAGCTCCAGCGGACGAACGAGGGAGCGGCCCTCAAGTGGCGCATCGACGACAAGCTCGTGCTCGACGAGCGTGGCTACAACGTCTTCGCGCCGAGCACGCAGTACCTCGAGTTCATCGTCAACAGCGTGAACTTCGGCGTCGACCAGACGTACTACTACGACGACTTCGTCCTGACCGAACCCGGACAGGCGAGACACAAGTAACAGTCCCGGTACCGCCGGCTTCGCCGCTCACGCTCGCGAAGACGCGCCAATGTACAGCACTGTATCGTCGAAGAATGTCCGACGGCGCCCCGCGCAAAGCCACCGCGAGGCGCGTCGAAATCGCCGCAAGCAATCTCGGTTAGTGGTTCGATCCCTGTTTCTCGATGAGAGCCGAGTGGGGTTCGGCGCTCCCGTCCGACGCGTACCCCGGGTGGCGTTGACAGACAGCCATTCCCGTTGTGGGATGTCGGTGGGGTCCGGGGCGGCGTCGACCGCTTCGAACTGTCAAGGACGATGGGTGCTTTGACAGTGGCCTGCTCTCGGGTGATTGCGGACACCGTGCTGCAAGCCAACTACGTGTAGGGTGGCCACCCGGTTAATCTAGACGCCTTACACGTTAGCCCGTCATACGACGGCCCCGGAGACGCGGCATACGGCGGGAAACAGCACATTCTGACGGACGTGCTATTGGTTGTCTGTCATCTCCTGGGCGTGCTGACCCTGGGCGGGGAGTCGGTCTCCACTGGCGTTCCACGGCCCCGACGTTCCGAGCGCCGGGAACCCGTGTCGGTTTGCTACCCCGGATACGAGCGGCCGCCTGGTTCCGCGGGTGTCGGGGACTGCGTGGTGTGAATCGGTCACGGAGCTGGTAGATGAATTCAAATTCTCATATTTTCAGAAATAGAGGATGTCCTTATTTATGGGGCGACATTGTATCGAATACGATGAGTGGTACGGTGGATTACACCTTTAACTGTCCTTCATGTGATGAGTCTTTGGCGGTGAACGCTTCGATGCGGGACGCGCTCCTGGATAAGGGGTGTGTCATCTGCGGTGCCCCCTGACCCCGGACGCGTTCTCGGAGATCTCTTCCCCCGACTCCGCTTGACTCACACGTCCTGGAGACTCCCCACCGATTCTCGCTCCGTCCCGCTCTCTTCGTCCCACCGCTCTTCCGCGTGAACGTTCGGCCGCGACCCTGGACGGGTCGGTCGCCCCGTTCCGGTTCCTACCGGCCAGTTCGTCCTCAAATCCACTCGACCGCCACCGGTAAGAATTAATTGCGTTCCTCCCGGAAGTAGGACGAACTGATGGTTCTAGATCAGCAGACCGAACTCTCGAAGACCGAGATCGACGCTTTGCTCGGGCGTCACGAGACCGGCGTTCTGTCGCTGGCGCGCGAGAACGAACCTTACGCCATCCCCGTCTCCTACGGGTTCGATGCCGAGGAAGGGCGGTTCTACCTGCGACTCGTTTCGACCGCGGAGAGCGAAAAACGCCGGTTCCTGTCGTCCTCGCCGCAGGCCCGCCTCGTCGTGTACGACGAAACCGGGAACCGCTACCGGAGCGTCGTCGCGGCCGGCACCCTCGAAGAGGTCTCGCGCGACGAGTTGACCGTCGAACACATCGAGCAGTACGGCAACGCCAAGCGCCCCCTGTTCGAGATCTGGGGCGACGCGAAACCAGACCTCGACGTTCGGCTGTACCGGCTCGAACCGGATTCGCTGAGCGGCTACCTGATCGAGGTCGACCGGGAACTCGACTCGTCGTGACGCCGCCGACCGGTACCGGACTGTCGTGCGTCTCAGCGCGTCGCCACGGTCGCGCTCCTGCCGGTGAGAGACCGGACTGCGACGCTCGGACGGCGTCTTTCTCTCCTCTCCTTCGCGGCGTTGGTTGAATCTGCGTGGCCTGTAGACTCAAGTGGCCGCGTGACGAACACGTTGTCAGATTCATGCCGTCCGGAATCCGAGCGACCGTGGAGTTCACGGCTCCGGGTCCGTGTCCTATCGCCGACCTCTCGGCGGCGGCGACCACGACCATCGATTCCGTGGCGGTGAACGTGTGTCCGTCCGATTGCACCGAGTGCGTCACCGAGTTCTCGATGGACGCCGCTCACGAACCCGACGTGGACGTCACGCCCGTCTTCTCGCACGGCTCGACGCACCGGTACCGACTCGTCCACGACGAGAGCATGCACTGTCCGTGTGAGTGTCTCGGGCAGTTCGGGTGCCCGGTCGTCCGCTACGTCGCAGAGGACGGCACGTTGACGCTGGTGTTCCACGCGGCCGATTACGAACAGCTCCAGGCCGTCGTGACGGAGCTCCGCGAGCAGTTCTCCTCCCTGGACATCAAGCGGTTCGTCCGGTCGCCGGACGGAGACCACTCCCACGACATGGTCTTCGTGGACCGGAGCAAGCTCACTCCGCGCCAACTCGAGATACTGACGACGGCGTACGAGATGGGGTACTTCGAACGACCACGCCAGGCTAACGCGACGGAGATCGCCGCCGAACTCGACATCAGCCCGTCGACGTTCAGCGAACACCTCGCGGTTGCGGAATCGAAGATTCTCGACGACCTCTTCTGACCTCGCGTTCCTGCCCGCGCACTCGAACGACGACCGCAGTTTTTCGGGTCGAACCCGGGCGAACCGTCGGCCACTACGTATAAACCTACCCGGATAGTAAGGGTGCGGTACTCCAAGGGCGGAGGGACACTGTCAGGTATGAGTCAGTCACCGACTGCGCCTGCGAACCCCTTCTTCCCCGGCGACGCTTCGGACACCGAGACGGTGGTCGAAGACGAGGGCCGCATTCAGACTGTTCTCGCTGCACTCGACGACGCCGACTGTCGGACTATCCTCGAAGCGACGGACGAGAACGTGCTGTCCGCGACCGAAATCTCGGAGGTATGCCATCTGCCGCCGGCGACCACGTACCGGAAACTCGAGATGCTCTCCGAGGCCGGCCTGCTCGAAGAACGGACTCGAATCAGTCTGTCCGGTAAACACCCCAGTGAGTACGTCCGACGCGTCGACGAGGTGGTCGTTTCGCTCGCGGCCGGCGGGAGGACGACACTCCAGGTCACTCCCCGCGACACCCCGTAGCCATCCGTACCTGCGACACCTGATAGCTGACTCGTCCGGCCGAACCGGACTCGAGTGACGACCCCTTCACGCGTGCCGAACGGGTGACGGTGAGCACGGGCTACTCCTCCGCGGTACCGTGGTCGTCCGCACTGTTTCGATAGTAGACGTAGAACTGGTGGTCCGAGCACTGGCCGTACACGAGGCCGTCGAAGTCGACGTCTACCCCGTCCATCTCGGCGGTCGCTCGCACCAACTCGACGTTCGGGGGCACGACGGCGTTCCCCGTCTCCGAACACCCGTCGTACGGGCACCGGACCAATTTCACGATCGGCTCAGGCTCGTCCATTCACCGTCTCCGTCTCTTCGCGTTTCCGCACGTTCTCCCGCCGGCGCCCCGAAGCGGCTCCGTCGGCAGCCGTTCCACTCTCCGGCAGGGTGTTCGAGGGGGTAACTCCCATTGAAGAACTGATATCGGACGGCACGAATAACGATGACTCTCAGTACTACCGGTGGGCGACCCACCGGCCGGCGCGGCGCAGTAGACTCCTCGCTGGCGGACCGTCTCCCGACCGGACCGCGTTACAGGCGACGGAAATCTGTGTTCTCGAGGACGGTCTTCATGCCGCGCCGCAGCCGCTGGGAGGCCGCGTTCGGACTGATGCCGGTCAACGCGGCGATATCCCCGAGCGTATGCTCGCGGGGGATGTCCCAGTAGCCGTGGCTGGCCGCTATCGAGAGGATCTCGCGCTGCTCGTCGGTGAGCTCCGACCGTTCTCCGTCACGCGATAGCCCCGAGAACACGGTGCTCCAGCCGTTGGTCGTCGGATTGTGGAGTCGGTGGAGCTGCAACTCGACGCCGTTGTTCGCACACTCCTCGCGGAAGTCGGTGAGTTCGTCGTAGCTGCTGAACTGCAGCCGGAACCCCCACCGGTCTTCCCGACCCTCGACGGCCATCACCTCGACGTCGCTTCCGAGCAAGGGCTGCACGAGCCCGTTCGCCTCGGCACCCCACCGGACCTCGAAGAGCGCCCGGTCACCCGAATCGGAAACCGTCGTCACGCTCCGAATCGCTGCGTCCTCGCACAGGCTCGCTTCGACGGCGTCCGTGGGGGCGTTTGCGACCCAGAAACGGGGCTGCACGCCCTCTCTGAAGGGTACGACGTGCTGGAACTCGACGTCGGCGTCCGGATACTCGTCGAGGAGGCTCCTCAGGGCGAAGTCGTCGGCCGCCACTTCGATATCCGTGATTGTTACCATTGTGATGTTGGAACCGCGACGCTGCTCGACCGAGCCAGCAGGCGCTTGGGACAGTCGAAGGTAATTCCTTGTGGCCAATCGTACAGTGCCAACCGGGACGGGGGCGGTCGAAGCGTCCTCGCGAGGCGAATCAGCGGCCCGTTCGGCGATACCGGTAGCGTTTCTCTGCCTTCACTCGCCGGCTGCGACGTCGGCCGTGGTGCCGGGAAGGCCAGGCCTAATTGTCTAGACGGGAATGTTAGGAGCATCGGTCACCTGGAATTAATCGATTAGGAACAGATGGTCAGCAACGACACACTCGATAGTACGGATGGGCGATAACGGAAACTCACCAACCCCCGGCGCGGGCAGTCCGATGAGGAACACCGCCAGGGCCGGGAGACGGTTCCGGCGGGACCCGTGGAACCTCGTGGTCGGGTTCGCTATGGTTACGATCGGGGCGTTCTTCCAGCTCGTCTCCATCCTCACGGTCGTCACCCAGGCGCTCGTCCTGGTCGGCGTGGGGTGGCTGCTGCGAGAGACGGCGCTGTGGATGCAGCTCCGGTCGGTCGAATCTGACACCGATTCGACCGCTCCTCGGACGAGTCAGTCGTCCACGGGCTGGTCGTCCGTGTCGAATCACTCCAGCGGGGACGGCGGTTTCATCCAACCGTCGAGGGTGTCCGTCGCCGGCGCCCCCTCTCGCAGCCGGTCGTCCACCGGCTCGCTGGTGTCCACCGAGGAGCGCATCGTCGCGCTCCTCCAGGTGAACCGCGGTCGGATGCGCCAGCAGGACCTCGTGGACGCTCTCGGTCTCTCGGAGGCGGCGGTGAGCAGGCGGGTCACACACCTGGAACAGAGCGGTCGCGTCGTCAAGCTCTCCAACGGCCGGGAGAACGTCGTGTGTCTGCCCGAGACGGCGCCCCCGGCGCGCTCGACGAACCCGGGACGTCGGCCTGACCGGCGGACGCGAGATGGATGCAGTGACCGGGGCGGGGACGGCGACTTGACTGTCGGCACGGTCACGGACTGTTCGAGTCACCCGCGTGGTTTCACTGACGAGGCCGACTGGTAGTCATCCGACGCGCCCTGGTGACTGCGTTCGTCCTTTCTCGCCCGTCGCGAACTGTCCGCTTCGGGCTGAACGGTCGGCTTCAGTCGTCCCCGGGGACGACAGCGCGAGACTCAGTCATCGTCGTCGAAGTCGTCTCGGTCGTGCTCGTCCGTTCGAACGCCGAGGACGGTCCCGTCTGTCGCGTCGACGAACACCTCGCGCTCCGAGCCGTCGTCGAGCAGGAACTCGACCGTCCAGACCGGTGTTCGCTCCACCTCGGCCGCGAACAGTTCGAGTTCCACCACGGTGCCCTCGGTTTCGTTCTCGGCGGCCGCTATCGCGTCGCCCGCCGACACGTTGACCTGCCCGAGTTCGACTGCGCCCTCCTTCCCGTCGTCCTCCTGCGTGACTGCGCTGAACGAGGAGTCCGCGCGAGGCGGGTCGACGACTCCTCTGCCCACCTGCACCTTCTGGGCTCGTCGCTCAGGTACTCACTGGACCCGGCCGGGTCGCCGGGTGGCCGGAAAAGCACCGCGTAGGAGCCGTGCCTCTGACAGTGCAGGAGCGTGGATTCCGCACAGAAATCGAATGTGGTGGGGGGGGGAGAGTGGTGGGGAATCGTTCTCCTGCAGGGGAACGTAATCGATACTCGATATAAAGCTCCCGCCCTCCATTCACTGGGTCTATTAGGACACGTGTAAAACCATGAATAAGTTCTGTCCGGACGCGTGCCGCTGGAAGGAACGCGGACAGCCCTCTAGACGAGGTATCGGTTCGTCTGGGGGTGTACCACCCGCCGAGACGCCTCTGCCCGCTCTCGTCGCCCGCTCTCGTCGCCCCGTCGTCGCGCTCGCTACGCGATGTAGACGGGCCGGTCGGCCTCGGCCTCGACGCGGCTGGTCGTACTCCGGGGATTCGTGGAGACTCGCCGCGACAGGCCGTGTTCGCCGAGGACGATGAGGTCGACGTCCTGGTCGGTCGCGTACTTGAGGATGGCCTCGTGCGGGTGGCCGCGGAGCGTCAGCGCGACCGCGTCGAGGTCGTGTTCCGTGGCGAGGTCGACGATCTCCTCGGCGTGGGCCCGGGCCTGCTGTTCGTGAGCGTCGAGCGCTATCTCCATCGAGGTGAACGCGCCCGCCGTGCCGTGGCGGCGGCCGTCGACGACCGAGACGACGTGGAGACGCGCCTCGTTGCGTCGCGCTTCGTTCAGGGCGTATTCGACGCCCCGTACGGCTCCCCTGCTCCCGTCCGTCGCGACCAGTATCTCCCCCGTCATTCGTCACCACCCAGGCACCCCACGGATATGAGGCTACGTCCGGACTTCCTGCGGTCACTCGCGGGGTAGTTGCCGGGCGATTGTCGCCTCGTGGCTGTCAGGTGAGTCGTGTACCGCACCCACCGCCCCGCCGGGTGTTGTGACGGGAGCGGGGCAGCGGCTATCAGGTGAACGAACCCTCGAGAAGTGGGACCGCGCGGATGTTGAACCAGCGGAAGACTCGCGTCGCTCGTCTTCCAGGGTTCAAATCCTGGTCCCAGTACCTGTGGCTCGACGATGAAACGCCTCGCCGCAGAACGGGACTGGGACCGCGCGGATTCTTTCTGCAACTGTTCGACGTACCGCTTGCTTGCGATTCTGGGGTTTATAAACATGGGGGTGGGTGTCGGGGTCATTCCTCGAACCTCATTTCTTCGACGTACGGGCGGCGGACCTCCATCCGCTCGCGTGCCGTTGCCTTGTCGTAGTAGCGCTCGATGACGTCGACCGAACTGTTCACGCGCTCGGCCACGACCTCGGGCGGGAACCCGAGGTCGCGCTGCCAGGTGATTGAGCCGGTGCGGATCTGGTGGGGGCTCCGCGAACTCGGGCACGTACTGGCCTTCGAGTAGGACCGGTACTCACAGGTCTCGGGGTCCTTCCCGTGCGGGCAGACGCTGTGCCAGCAGGCGTACGTCCCCTGGTAGGCCGTCGTCCGGAGAGCGCTCTTGCTGACGCGGTTGCCGCTCTGCGTCGTGAAGAGGGGTTGGCGGCCGTGCTCGTCGTGGATGTTCTCCCGGTTGTGGCGGATGTAGTGGTCGAGGACCTCGCCCACGATGGCCGGGAACCCGACCGGTCGCTCGCCGTCGCGGCCGTTCTTCAGTGGCGTGTCCGATTCCGGTCGATGGTGGAACTCGACGAAGTGCTTCTCGCGGTCGTAGTCGCGGATGTCGAGGCCGCGGATGCCGCCGAGGCGCGCGCCGGTGTGCCAGGCGAGTTCGAGGAACGCGTGCATGCGGCTGCCGTACTCGTCGTCGGTGTTCCGGTAGTAGTAGAGCAGCTCGCGGGCGTCCTCGGTCGCCAGCTTGGTGTCGTCGGACTCGGCGTGCCGGGGGACGTTCGGGACGTGGACCTTCTTGGAGAGGCCGTCGTCAACGGCCTCGATGCGCTCAAGATACTCGATGAACTTCTTGAGCGTCTGCATCTCGTTCTTGAGCGAGGGCGGTTTGATATCGTCGGCCCCTCGGGCGCTCTCGTAGGATTCGAAGTCCCAGCCGGAGAGGGAGCCGACCTCCTCGATGCCGACGGCCTCGCACCACTCGAAGAACAGCTTGAGGCGGTAGTAGTACGTCGAGATGCTCGAATCGCTCCGCTCGGACTGCTTCCGGCCGAGGAAGCGCTTCACCGCATCCCGCGGGGAGAGTTCCTCCGGCCGCGTCACCGGAACCCCTCCGTTTCGGACGGGTGGACGTCGCCCGTCCACCGCAACCGACACTCCACGCCACGATGCCACACCTGATAGCCGACTACTGATTCGGCCATGCTTATCCGGTCACTACCGGGTGTAAAGGCGCTGAGGGGGTCCTTTCCAAATTTCCAAATAATCCCGGCTTCCCGAGAGAGTGGCCGCTTCGGGGGCTGAGCGGCCGGTTTCCGCGTTTCCAAATCTTTTCCAAAAGCGCGGTCGCGGGCACGACCAGGAGAAGAACAGGGTCGAGCGCGCATCACCGATCACCCCGGAGCCGCTCGACCTGGAGCGGCGAAATCGGGCACCCGCACGGCTCGGCGTGATGGGTCGCGGGGCCGCGCGTGCTGATGCCGCAGACGAGCCGGCCACAAGACGGGCAGGTGGTCGTGGACTGTGCGTGCGTTGCGGGGGTTTCAAATCCCCGCGCCGTGTTGGGTATCATGCTTCCGTACCTCATCTACGGAAGCGTCCGCGGGCCGGTGCACCACCACCGGTCCGCTTCGTTTTCGAAAGGACCTGGCCGACCAGGCCCGCGTATCGCTTCCGTTGAGCGTCAGGTGCGAAGGGAGGCTACTTAACTCTAATCATGAATTGATGAGAAGAACACACTAATTAATGTTCTAAACACGGAGAGCCACCGGAATTATGCCTTCCACCTGAATCTTTCCCGTATGCGCCAGCGTCCCGATTGGATGACACCTACTGATGACCTCATTCTCCGAACGCTGGCAGAGTCCGATTTAGCGCTCTCACCTGCGGTACTCTCTTACAATTTGGATGTTAGTCGAGATCATGTGAACCGTAGACTTTCTGAGTTTGTAGACGTTCAATTGGTCAAACGTCCTGACCGTGGTTACTACGAAATTTCAGACAAAGGGCGTGCATATATCGCAGGCGAGCTTGACGCGAGCGAGCTAGAACACAACGAGGAATAGCAGACAATCGCTCTGTGGGGGCTGACATCTAATGCACTTTACCTCTGTCAAAAGTATCCATGCAAGCTGATCCACATCGCCAGTACTCTGAGGGCCTTCAATGACACCATATAGAGGTATATGCCAACAGCCAATACCCAAATCAGAATTAACATTGATACTCTTGCTTTCCGACTAACATTCCAACCCCTCGTTGAGTTCGAACCGCCTAATTGCTCTGTGCGAAAAATTTTGAGGCCGAAATATCCAATAACTGGTCCAAGTATGAATGTGAAGACATACACTAAGGCGTCAAAGTACAAAATTGAGGTTCCTGATAGGACATAGAACGAAATCAAACCAAGCGCTGTGAATATCAGCAGGAGAACCGTGATTCCTAACTGGAAATAGGCCATTTGAAGATAGAGGCTTGCCTTTTCAAGCGAATTCTCATTCTCCCCCAGTTTTTCATAATCCAGATTCGGAACAAAGAGGACGTGTACGGCCCAAATCCCCGAATTTAGCAAGAAAACCAAGCCAGTTATTATTAGACCTTGAAGTATTGGCCCATTATTGAATACGAGTGATTGAGAGAGATTTCGGACAAATCCGTGTTCCCGATATACTGTGAGACCGGTCTGGGGTGTTTGAAGATTTGCCAGAAACTCGATCCAACTCGGTTTTACAAAAACGATTCCCAAAGCAAGAATGCCAATTAGTGCACGTAAGAAGCTTTGAGAAAGGCTTTCGATATGCCGATACGTCGCCATTTGTTCAGAAAATATGGTTTCAGGACTAAGAGAATCGTTGTCGCTCATCATCTCTTGTTTACTTTCACTCATTGCGATGGTCCTCGAAATATTCGACGGGAATCCTCACGCCGTGACCTTATGTCCAGTCTGTAAGCCCAGCGTTCGGGTTAACGAATTCCACCTCATCATCGGGCTGAACGCCGTTTGTTGACCCCTTTGGGCGGTCCGGAAAATTATGGATTTCCGCTCTGTGTTGCTCAGCAAGTAACTTCACTGCTTTTCGGTAGTGTTTCTCGATGAGCTTCGTCTCTGTGTACGTCTCTTTCATCACGTCCCAGAAAGTCAACCTCCTATCTTCTAACTCTTCGAATAAGTAGTCCGCCAGCTCGTGAATCCGGCGATCCCCGTTATCGGTATGCTCGAAGATTTTCTGCTGCCCCGAGTCATACCCATAGTGCTCAGGCCCGAGATACGCAAATTGATCTTCAGCACCTTCCACAAACATCACGTCTTTCATGATTTTGAAGCCCATGAAGTGATTCGTGGAGTGGATGAGGTAGTAGACTGTCTCCCTTCGCTCTGGCATTTTCATCTCAAATGGCCAGACGTACTCCATGTCTGCAGCCTGTTTGAGCTGTTGCTCGTAGAGTTTGAGAATCTCCTCCTCCTTGTTTTCAATATTGGGCTGGTCACGAATCTCCTTCCAGGCGTCAGTGCCCATAATTTCAGAGATGCTGTTTTCATGGCCTTCATCTGTGAGGAAGCGACGGATGTCGCGGACCATGAATGTCAAGAATACCTCTACGCCTTGGTCTCGCAGATTAAGAATCTCAGAGATTAACTCGAATGGGACTCCCTTGTATCCAAAGGGGTCAATGAAGAAGAAACTGGGCACGATTTCCCCTTCAAGACTATCCATTAAATCTCGTGCAACGTCGGCGAACGCTTCGTTGTGATGGTAGACTTTGACCTTGTCCGAAACGGTTCTTTCTCGTTGTTCAACGGCTTCGACGAGGTCGCTGTAATTTTGAGAGTTCTTCTCGATGAAGGTGCAGAGAAACTCATCAAAGAGGTCGGCGTGTTCATCAGCTACGTCCATCGCAAGTAAGGGCGATCCCGGTTCCCCATCTTCGTAATAGCCACGACCCGCAAACCCGTCGAAATAGTGGATTCGCGGGTTTCCACTGGAAAGAATCCGTGTCCAAGGGACCAGATATTTTCTGAGGATTCGATGTTTCACCTCAGTATGTTCTTTCAAGACCCATTTATCCGGGTCATCGTCAGCAAGCATTAACTGTGGGAAGGTCAGGGTTATGTAAAAAATTTCCTAGGAATTACATTGGATACTCATGCTGGTATTTCTAGCCAGTAGTAATTAATTTCGAGCAAACAGATTTATTCCACCCTCTCCTCAAATTGAGTGACAACGAGCGATGCATATCCACCATGATTCCACAAGAAACGAGGGGCGAGACCGGATTTCTCTCCGCGACAACGGGACCACTGTCGAACAGTTCGATTCACAGCCAACCCTCGACCAGCTGCGCGAACTGAGCCGCGACCATGGTGGCCCGCTTGACCGCCTCGACCTGTTAGACCTGAGCCTCTCTTGCATCGAATGCGACGCTGATATCTCCGACCGGTTTGGCGCGGATGCTGATGGGAATCTTCTTTGCTGGGAGTGTGCGACGGGTGATTCTGAAGCCACCACCGACCAGCGTGGTGTCTCCCAGACCACGGACCCGACGAAGGCGGTTCTCGGCCAGTCCGCACTCAACCACAAGAGCCTCTGTGATTACGTCGTGAACGTCGCCACGGGCTGCACGCACGGCTGCAAGTTCTGCTACGTCCCGAGCACCCCGAACATCCGAACGCGCCAGCAGATGCTCAGTGACCGCGCCAACGTCGAGGACAGCCAGCGCGAGTGGGGTAGCTATCTTCTCTACCGCGACGACCTCCCGGAGCGCCTCGCTCGGAAACTCGACCGCAAACGCACGTGGAAGGAAACCGAGCGCGGTCGCGGCGTCGTCATGATCTCCAGCGGCACCGACTGCTACCAGGACCGCCGCACCAGCCAGATCACTCGCGAGAGCGTCATCGAACTCGTCAACCACAACATCCCCGTTCGCATCCTCACCCGCAGTCCCGCCGTCACTCGCGACGTCGACGTCTACAAAGCAGCCGGCGACCTCGTGCGCGTCGGCTCCTCGATTCCGACGCTCGACGACGAGCAAGCCCGCGCCCTCGAACCCGGTGCACCAGTACCCTCCGCCCGCCTGAAAGCCCTGGAGACGCTCAGCGACGAAGGCGTCACCGTCTACGTGTCGATGTCGCCGACCTATCCGACCCAGGAGAAAGAGGACATGCGGGACCTCCTCCAGACGTTCCATGACCGCCTTGACCCTGAGGTGGTGTTCCACGAGCCGATCAATCCCCGCGGCCAGAACTTCGACATGACGGTGAACGCGGCACGCGACGTCGGCCAGGAGGAACTGGCAGACGAACTCGAGAAGCTCAAGGACAAAGAGTACTGGATGGAATACTCGCTTGACCAGATGCGGTGGGCCGAAGAGCTGAGCGAGGACATCGGCATCGACGTCCACGTCTGGCCGGATAAGCAGGTTGTGAACGCTCTCGACGGCGACGAGAAGCGAAAGTGGTCCGAGCAGATCGAAGCCGTGTCTCCGGAGAAAATACCAGACGTAACGCTGTCTACCTGACGCAGCTGGTAATTCCGCTTCAGTTTCACTTTCACCCCGCGTATGGCTCTCGCTTTTGGGTTTCGACTAGTAATACAGACGTAGTGATTCCGGGATGCACCTCACCTTCGACGTCGAGGACGGTTGGACCGACCGGACGTACCACCTCGAAGACGAAGAAGGGACCGTCATCGAGGAAATCGGCACCGCTCCGACACTCGACACGCTCCGGGAAGCCGAACGCCGCCACGGCGAACGCCTCGACCTCTGGCAGACCGGCCTGATCTGCTCGGAGTGTGACTCCCCGATCAATGGCCGGTTCAGTGCGGACCTCGACGGGAATCCGGTGTGCTGGGAGTGTGCGATGGCCGCCCAGCAGGACGACCAGAACGGCCTCCGGGTGAATGCTGACCCGACGAAGGCGGTTATCAGTGAATCCAGCCTCCACGAGAAAAGCCTCGCCGACTACGTCGTGAACGTCGCCACCGGCTGCCGGCACGGCTGCAAGTTCTGCTATGTCCCGAGCACGCCCGCCATCCAGAACCGCGAGGCCATGCTCAACGAGCAGGCCGGCGTCGAGGACAGCCAACAGGAATGGGGGAGCTACCTCCTCTACCGCGACGACCTCCCGGAGCGCATTCACCGGGAATTGGAGGCGTTCGACCCGGACAACTGGAAGACCACCGACCGCGGTCGGGGTGCGGTGATGCTCTCCAGCGGCACCGACTGCTACCAGGACCGCCGCGCCGCCCAGATCACTCGTGGGGTCGTCCAGGAACTCGTCGCCCACGGCATCCCGGTGCGAGTACTCACCAGGAGTCCCGCTGTCGTCCGCGACATCGACCTATTCACGGAGGCGAACGGTCTCGTGACGGTCGGCTCGTCGATTCCTTCCTTCGACACCGCCCTCGTGCGAGCGATGGAGCCGAACGCCCCGCCCCCGATGAAGCGGTGGGAGGCTCTCGACCGCCTTCAGAAAGCCGGTGTGCCGGTGTTCGTGTCGATGTCGCCGACGTATCCGACCATGGACGAAGACGACCTCTGGGAGCTGCTGACGTGGTTCCGGGCGCTCGACCCGGAGGTCATCTTCCACGAGCCGGTCAACCCGCGTGGCGCGAACTTCCAGATGATGCGAGCGGCCATGGAGGACGTCGGGTATCAAGACGTGGCTGACGAGCTGGCGCGCGTCAACGAAGACGAGGACTACTGGGTGGAATACGCGTTGGAGCAAATCCATCTGGTGCGTGAGCTCGCCGACCAAATCGGTGGCCTCAACATCCATAGTTGGCCTGACCGGAAGTTGGTTGAGGCTACCAGCGGAAGTACGAAACACGAATTGCTGGAGATGAAGCGTGAAATCTCACCAGAAGGGTTTGCTTCCTCAGAGAATGAGAGCCACTTTTTGAACCATATAGAACATTCCGGTTCTGAATTTCCAGATGCACAGCTAACCCAGGAGTCGAGCCCATAATACTCAATAACAGGTCACGTATCCTGTCTCTCGATCTCTTTCCCTCCGCCTCTATCTGATTCTGAACGAGCTGTGGCCGATGGTGATGGCCACCGAATTCGGACGGCAGGTCGTCGGGCAGACGATTTGGATGCTGCAGAAGGTGGGGCGGCCACAATGGTGAGAAAAGACCCAGTTTGGTTTCGGGGGGTATAATTGAAAATCATATGATTTCGCCCAGAAAACATTTGTACGAATACCTGTTTCATCTAATCCGTGACCCCCGCAATACCCTCCAAGAAATTGATTGTAGGATTGGTCGTCCTCGGCCTCCTTGCAGGATGCCTTTCAACGGGAGGTGGTGCTGATTCACCAGACGAACCACCTACCGAAACAACCCGAAGTGAACCCGCTTCTGCACAAATCTATTCCATCCTCGATTCTAGTGATGCGGTTTCGGAAGTCCTTGTCAATGACACATACGTCTATGAGAAGGGCTGTTTCAACCCAGATAATGATTCGGCGGTCGCATTCATACGAACGGGCTACCACTACCAAGAATCAGAATCAAGTAAAGAAGCCGTTGGTGGGGAGCTCTACCGCGTTACAATGACGTTATCTAATGACTCAGTTGAGTCGGTGGAGAAGTCCAACCGAATCCCAGATTCAATCACCTGTTAAATTACACCCATCCAAACTGAAATTTTATTCTAGTTTGAGCTAGAAAAATTATATGTGTGGGAGGGGCAAATTTGCTGTTGCATGGTTGACGAAAAATCGACCTCGACCCGTCGAAGCGTGTTGAAAAAGATAAGTGCCGCCGGAATTGGCGCAGCTGCAACTGGGCTCCCTCTCAATCTTGAGGCCATTGATAACGCATCCGCGGTGTCCAGCTCACCAAAGAAAGAGTGGAGTGATAACACCTATTCGACCACGGATGCGTGCGGATCCTGGGATTTGAAAGTCGGCCTTGGGATGGACGTCGGCTTCTTCGGAGCCACTTGGATTCCCTCCCGAGACGCTTGGGAGTACAACTTCCGTGAAGATTCCTGTTCAGCATCCGAACACGCCTGCGACGGCTCAGACACGAACATTATCGAGCGCCAGGAGATGTATGTTACACAGGGATCCGCCCCCGACGTCGCGGGCCACAACGGGCCAGAGTATACGGGCGTTTACCCAGAAATCGAGTACGACCCGTACAGTTACGACGACCTCGCGCTCGACTTAGCAGAAGTCGCAGTTGCAGAAGTCAGCGCCGTCGCCAACTTCGTCTTCACAGCCGCTGAAATCGTCGGCAATATGCATGCAGATGATGGTAACACTTGGCGAAGTAAGCCAGTCCATCACGACTGGGACTATAAATCCGAAAACGGCTACCAATACGGCGATGTTTCACACTACAAGTGGTGGACCGTTGACGCAGAACCGGGCTCCGAATCTTGGATTGACCTTTACAGCAATGTCTACGGTCTATTGGATACAAACTGTAGCCTAAATATGACCTTCAAGTGTGCTGGTGGGGATCCGCCCACCGAAGGTACAGGTAACATTCAGTCCATAGGGCAGCCAAGTTATTCAACCTCAGAGCAGAATCCCCCAATGGATGCCTCGCTTGACGAGTGGAATATCGAACGGATACCACCAGAGAACATCGAATCGCGAGGTAAAGAGCTCAACATACCACCCCACACGATAGATGAATTGATGGGGTCCGGAAAGCCTGCGTTCTTCGCCCACACTCCTCCTGTGAAAGCAGAGATCAAGAAGAACGTCGGCTTCGACGACACCAGCTGAGAGGATTAAGGATTTCGCCACCCGGGCTAATTTTTCTCAACGGCTTAAATCCGACTCTTCGGTGAGAGTTGGGTACTCTGGATGTGTGTTGGATGGATTACCAGTTGTGTGGGCATGCAAAAGTGGAACGCGAGCACCCGGTATTAGATGAAAAATATACGTCTTCTTGAGGCCCATCCGTTTTGTAATCACACCGTCGTGCAACTCACCGAGCACATCATATTAGATGTCCGGTGGCCGCCCATGCTGTCAGTATCACACGGAATCAATAACATCCAACGGCCCGCCAGATGAGGACGATGGCGAGTTTGGTGCCAATATTTCTAAGAGCGGCCTCCCGCCTCACCGATAAAGGGTGCAGACACGACTAACCGAAGTACATTCGGGAAACGACCAACGGTTAGACTCCCTGCCTGCTCGTGTACCGTCGTCCCCGCGTCTCTCCCTCTATCCGCACCAGCTTGTAGTGGGCGAGCTTCTGGAGATAGTTCCGGACCGTCCGCTCGCTCTTGGGTGTGCCGGTCACCCGGTCCCGGTACGTCTCGTAGAGTTCGGGCGGCCGGATCGTGCCGGCCTCCTGGACGATCTCGTAGAGCAGGCGCTGGTGGTCGGTCAACCGCGCGATTACGCTTCGATGGATCGACGACCGGGCTTTCGGCTCGGCGTCCTCGACCAACGCCGGCGTTAACCGACGCTCGTTGCGCTCGTCGGCCAGCCGCGCCGCCTCGCGGAGAATCCCGATAGCCACGCGGGCGTCACCTGCCGCAGCATCAGCGATGCGGGCGAGGCAGTCCTCGCTCACGGCCCTCGGTTGGAGGCCCTGGTCGGCGCGGTCCTGGAGGATGGCCACGAGTTCGGCCTGGTGGTAGCGGTCGAACTGGATGCGCGGCCCGGTCTTCAACCGGCTGTTCACGCGGTCGTCGAGCCGCGAGAACAGCTCCTCCTCGCGGTTCGAGATGAGCACCAGCGTCACGCCCGGAATGGCGTGGAGGTCGTAGAGCAGGCCCGGGTCGTCGAGCTGGTCGACCTCGTCGAGCACCACGATGAACGGGTCCGGGGCGGTGGCTTCGAGCCGGCGAAGCAGCTCGTCCTGCGGGGTGGACTGGCGGTGGATGTCGACGGTCTGGCCCAACTCGTCCAGAATCGAGTACAGTACCCCGAACTGGGTGTGGGTGCGCCAGCAGTTCACCTCGGTCACCTCGACGAAGCGCTCCTCCTGGAGTTGGCGCAGCGTGAACCGCGTCGTCACGGTCTTCCCGACTCCTGTGGGCCCGAACAGGAACGCGTTGCGGGCTGGTTGGTCGTCGAGCAGCGGTTCGAGCGCCGAGGATAGCAGGTTCATCTCGGCGTTGCGGTGGACGATGTCTCGCGGCACGAACTCGTCCTGGAGTACTCTGGCGTTGGTGATCATGGGAAAGCGTCAAACGCAGCGACTACCGGATGGTCAGAAAGCGGTTCAGCAGACCTCGAACCCGCGAAGCGACTACGACGGGACGAAGTCTAACTTAACGTCGTGGGTGAACGCGTTGGTGAGCTCGACGTCGAGGTAGCGGTACATGCCATCGTCGAGGAGTTTGAACGTCTCGATGCCGTGGTGCTGGAGGTACTGCTCGACGTAGCCCACGACCTCCAAATCGGCCAGGAAGAGCGAGTCGTCCAAGCGGGGCTCCCACGCGACGTACAGCGCCCTCGGCTTCGCGAGGTCCCAGGCACCATCGTCGAAGTACTCGAAGACGAACCGATGCTCGACGTCGCCGTGATGCTCGGTGGTGTGCCGGACGATTACCTCGAAATCGTCGTGGTCGCCCTCGATGGGAGTGGTCTCGATAACCCGCATCTCCTCGACGTCGAGGGCTTCGGCTTCCGCCATCTCAGTTCACCTCCGTCTCGGCGAGACAGTCGCGGCACCGACCGTGCCGGAGCGGGCGAATGAGATGACAGCCACGACAGACGCCGATCTGGCCGTGGACCTGCGACTCCGCCGCCATCACTGGCGACCTCCCGTGCGGGTGTGGTGGTGAGCGAGCGTTGCCACTCTCGTCGTGGATAGCGTGTGCTGTTGCATTGCGCCGGACCTCCCGGGCGTTGAGCCCGGTTCTCTGTCAGTCGAGCCCCGTCACGCAAGTCGGGTCGACCGCGTGCCGATGGTGACTGACACGCAACTGGTAGCTACTCAGCAGGGTATAATAGCGGTGAGCCATGTCCGCAGAGTGAAACTGAAAGTGGACCGGATGGCGACCCTCCACCTATTGCACTCACAGTTATATCCGTGCTAAAATCGCTCTACAGAGGTATTTTCGGGGCGTCGAGGTTTCTTGATGAATTTTAAAGGTTTCTCCAACAGATTTACCCTCTCCGAATCGTACTTGTTGATGAATGGCGACTGCTGACGAGGGCACTAATCTGGCCAGCACACCCCGCTGGGCCCTCTCCCTGTCAGGGACGTTCATCGTGATGGCGGTAGTGTTAGGAGTGTTTTTCTTTGCACTCAGCTCGCCAGCACTTCTCATCGTCCCTATGGTCTTCCCAGAGGCAACTCCGTTCTTGTGGCTTGCAGTGGCTGGTTTGGTTATCGGGATGGCCGGAATGGAACTGAACGACGAGGACTCGGAGATTCTTGTGAGTCTCGTCGAGCAGTATCAGGAGATGAATCGTCGTGAGAAGTTCCTGTACACGACGGCCTATCTCTTCATCCTGGTTGGCGGCATCAGCTTTGAAGTCGCTATCATCGGGATTGGCGGTTCAATACTCGCTCAACAGACCGGCCTTGGACTGCTCTCGATAGTAATCGCCCTCTGGTATCCTGCTGTTGACGGGTGGCTTGGACGGAACGCCGGCTGGAACCTTGCCTCTACTGGCGGACTCGCTGCCCTCGTAATCATGGAGGTCCTCGCGCTCCTTTATCAGGTCCCGCCAACAATTCCCCGAGAAGCCGGTGCCACGCTCCGTGCGTCCTTAGTCGCTAATTAACGGCGTCGTGTACTTGCAGAGCGTGAACTCAACGAACAGACCTGCAGAGACGACTAACCAAATAGTGGCCTGAGTTGCGCCACCAAAATACGTGCTCAGTGCCCGGACGGGGAACAACCACATGACTGCCCAAGTGACGACCCACCCAAATACGACAGCAGCAGCGATTTCGAAGGCGGCTTTCACCACCAACCCGAGAAGCCACTGTCCAGTACTCCCGTCCTGGATTGCTGTCGCCGTCCAATTCCTGAGGTCCATGAGACGCTGTAGGGTTCCTTGCTGTACGTTCTGCATGGGGCTGTCTTAGTTCTGAGGAATTCGCCTTCGAACAGATTGCAGGGACCAGTCAGTCCCGGGTGTCACTCGTTCGGACAAACGTCCGAGTCTCCTCTATTATCGGACGTTGCATTAGGATAAGACGGGACTCGCCGAGGTCTGTTTATATATGTCCCAGAGCACATCGGGCAAGTCTGGAAATTCGGACGCTGACAAGCAGGCCAATACCTGGCTGCTGCCCCATCAAGTCGAGGCGATGCGCGACGCCTGCCTCACGAGCGAGTTCCCGACCTACCTCCAGGAGCGCAACCTCACGGTCGTCGACCTCCTCTACGACACTGGGCTGAGGGCATCCGAACTCGTCGGCCTCGACGTCGACCACCTCGACCTGGTGGGCACACCTGCCACGGTTTACCTGCCGAGCTATCTCCAGAAGGGCCGGCCGGGGTCGGCGACGCTCGCCATCCAGGACGAGACCGCCCGGCAGGTCCGGCGGTATCTCCGCGACCGCTGGAAGGACGAACCGGCGTTGTTCGTGACGCGGTCGAGTGCCCGCATGACTACGCGGTCGCTCCGCCGGCTCGTCAAGAAGATTGCTGTGGTCGCCGGCGTCCATCCGCAGCTCGTCGATGGTGGCACGGGCGACCCTGAGGACGTCTCGCCGCACACACTCCGGCATTCAGTCGCCTACCGCATCATCCAAGAAGAGAACGGGCGGCTGGAAGACGTCCAGCTTCGGTTACGGCATGCGAACCGGTCGACCACCGACGCGGTCTACTCGCATCTGGTACCGCGATAATCCCACTACTTTCGCGTTCAGTGCGTTACTCTATTGAAAGTTCACCGGGAAAAGAAAGAGCTATTAACAGGGGTCGAGGAGACGAGACTATGCTCCCGGATACCGAGTACTGGGTGTATGTCTCGCTCGGGATCGTCCTCACCGGGTTTCTCGTGCTGCTCCTGTTTCTCGGACCAATTGGGTGGATTCTGGCGGTATTTCTCCTCGCCGGCGTCTACCTCCTTCTCAAATGGAGCGGGCTCCTGAGCAGTCCCCAGCAACCCACCCCCTCGAAAGTCAACTGCACGTCGTGCGGCGCGCTCAACCCCGTCGACCAGGACACCTGTTCTCATTGCGGGAACCCGCTGAACTCCTCTCCCGAATAAAGGGATTGGAAGCCAGGGACGCCGTCTCAGTGGGCAGTGAGATTCGGAATGCGGGAACGCGAACGCAGAAGAGCCAGCAGTCGGCGCGTTACTACGTATCGAGTGCTTCGACCGCGTCGCTATCGAGTTGGAGGTCGAGTTCCACAGTGCCATCCGTGTAGATGGCCATGCGGACCTCGTGGTCGTCGACCGGGCCGTCGTCGGTGAGGAGGTCGAAGTCGCGCATCACGCGTTGCGGGAAGGAGACGCCGGATTCGCCGTTGCCGAGGTCTCGGAAGGTGCGGGTGTCGAAAAACAGCATGCGCCGCGGGTCGTCGGGGTCTGAGCCTGTCGTAGCCATGCCCGAGCGTTCAGCCCACGGTGTCTTAACCTAATGAACTCCACCGGGTGAACCAGCAGTTGAGCCCTGGTTCGTCACGGCCACGCGGCCGCGTGTTAGTCGTCGAGGTGGGCGAACGGCTGGGTGTCGAGTTGGAGGTCGAGTTCGATGCGACCATCATCGAAGACGGTCATCCGGATCTGGTGATCGTCGGGCACGCCGACGTCGTCGTCAATGAGACCGAGCTGGCGCATCGGCTTGCGTGGCAACGAAACGCCGGGTTCGTCGACGCTGAGGTCGCGGAGGTCGCGGAACTCGAAGTGAACGACCCGGGCGTCGTCTCCACCTGAATTGACTGCCATACCAGGGTGTTCACGTCGAGTGAGATAACCTAATGAATTTCACTGCCACTACCCCGTCCTGGTTTGTATCAGAACACAGTCCATTTCGATGCTGTCAAATTTCCGAAGAACTTCACGCGCGCGCGTACCTAAGGTGAAGTGGACGAAGGGGGTGGGGGTGGGTTCTCGCGGCTTTCGGCCACGACAGGAAATTCCTGTCATAACGAGACTGTCACAATCCCCCGTTTGCCAACCTCTCCGAGAGGCGCTCAGTGACCAACCAGGGGGTGCGGTTCGAGTGCTTCGGGTGGAACGGCGGTTCGCGAGCGGAGCGAGCGTGTTTTCGAGGTGTGTCCTTAGACACACTGCGTAAGGGGCCTGCGCCACCCCGCGGCAGAGATGCCTGCTCGGTGGTCGGAATGAAGATGGTCGCGTTGGTCGCGACGCTCGAGGAGTACAAGTCAGATTGTGCTATCTGTAGGGTAGTACAAGCTGGCTTTCAGAAGTGGGGTCGCGAGGGAGTGTTGCCACTCAGCGGAGCCGCGCTATCTGGCGGCTTTGCGCTCCAACCGGCGGAGAGACACGCCGAGAATGCGCCACTCACCGCCCCACCCGCGCAGCGCCTTCGCCGTCTGGGCCTCCCCGTCCGGACTCGTCCAGTGGAATACCGCGTCCTCGAAGCGCGAGCGCTGCTTGCCCGCCTTCGCCCACGCGTTCAGTCCCTTCCGGATGATCTCGCGCATCTCGCTCTCGGAGTAGCTCCCCAGCTCGATGCGGAACCGCACTCGCTTGGGCGCGTCCTCGAAGTCGACAGCGTACCGCGAGAGCCACTTCTGGAGGGCGGAGGCCTCCCGGGCCTGCGACCGGTTGATGGCGTCGAGCGCCTGCCAGCTAAATCGTTCAGCAGCCTTCTCGGCCTCCTCGACGATGGACTTGATCTGCTTGCGGAGGTACTCGGATTTCCACCTGATTTCGCCGTTGTAGCTCTCGACGATATCACCCATCCGGCGAAGGAACCGATAGATGGTGCGCTCGGAATAGTCGACGTCGTCCTCGACCTCAGTCACGTGCTTGCGGCCACCGTCGGTGATAGCCCGGAAGATGTCGAACGTACTCTCCAGGGTGGGCTCGCGAACGAAGTAGCGCAGCGCCAGACTGTGCTGGCTCGCCTCGATCTCCGGCGTCGGGTCGTCGTACAACGCCACGTTCCGGTCAGTCTCGCGCACACTCCAGTCGCCGTCAGGGATGTAGATGCCGGGGATGCCGCGGGTCGGAATCTGCGACCAGTGGAGGACGTTGATGAGGAGTTCGTCGAGTTCCTCCAGGAGGTCGTCGGCTTTGACCCACGGTGCGGCGTTCCCGTCGTTCATTTTCTTCGAGAACGGGACCTCGATTTTCGGATGCGCGAGCGGGTCTTCGGGGTCGTCCCGCACGAACTTGGGATGGTAGTGTTTGAGCCGCTTGCCGTAGCGGTGGCCCGGGACTAATGCGCCCGCGCCTTGGCGGTCGACTTTGACGTGGTGGTAGTAGCCGTCGACGTCCTCATCGTCCCACTTGTACTCGCCCGAGGAGCTGTTCCCATCGGTGAGCAGCTCGACGATGCGCTTGATGATGCCGTCGCGATCGATGATGCGCTCAGCCACGTCCCGGCGGAGGCGAACGTAGACGGCCAACTCGATGATAGAGGAGTAGGGGTGGATGTCGCGGGTGCGGAAGTAGTCCTGGTTCTGGAGGCCGACGACGTCGAGGATGGCATGCCAGATCCGGATGTACTTCGAGAGGTCCTGCACGTTCGCACCCTTGTCGAGGTCGACAACCACGCCCTCCTCGACGCTCGCCGGCGGGTTCACGTCCTTCCCGGATTTACTCTGGATGCCGCGCCACGTCGGCGCGACGTGATACGAAGCGTGGACGCGTTCATTCTCTTTCTTGTGGGCTTTGAACCAGAACTCGTAGACCGTCTCGATCTCCATGTCGTCTCTGGGAGCGAGACCTCCCCCGCCGTCGGGATAGAAGGCCTGCTCTAAGACCCAGGTCTCGTCGTCCACCTCGAATTCAACGGGGCCGTCGATGTAGCCGTCCCAGACCTCCAGCATCTGCTGGCGGAGATACCAGTAGGGTGAGAGGCCGTTTTCCGCCCAGAGGAACTTACACCGGAACTCGTGGACCTGCGGCTCGATCCGCTTGGTCGCGTCGGGGTCACGGTCGACGTCCTCGACATCGAGGTCGAGGTCGAGGTCAGTGTCGCCACTCGCTGGGGTGGCACTCACAGTGACCGACCCCCGGTTGGTGGCCAGCGCGTCGGCCGGTACTGGTGGTCACGCGGGTAGCTGGGCTGGCAGCGCGGGCAGAGCCCGCGGACGTCGAGGCCGTCGGTGGTCTGGCGGACGAGCACCCGGAAGCGCCGGCGCTGAACGTGCCGGTTGCAGTCGTCGCACTCCGGCACGAGTCAGCCCTCCAGTTGGCCGAGCGTGTCAGTCAGCGTCTGCGTCGAGAGTCCGCACCGCTCACAGAACGACACGGGACCGTCCCAGGCAATCTTGTGATCCAGCGGCGCACGCGTCGTCGAGGTCGCCGGCGTGAACCGTCCCGTCGTCGCCGGTGAGGTGCTGGCGGAGCAACCTCCTGTGACAGTAGCGCTCGTCGGCTTCGTAGCACACGAGCCAGACGTCACGGTCTTGACTCCGCTCCAAGAGGTGGTCGGCGGCGTGCCGCGCGCTCGCATCCTCCTGGAGGTGAGCGAGGTATCGGGACTCGTAGCTGACGCTCTCCCAGGCGGTCGCGGCGTCGGCAGCCTCCTCGACTTTCTTGAACGCGCTGAGAAGCTTCTCAGGCGGGCCGAGTGCCTCGACGTTCCTGTCCACGCTATCGAGGAACCACGGCGCTGGGTGGCGCACTACGCCCACCACGAGGTCATCCTCACCGGGCTCGACCTTCCCATGTTGGAGGGCGGCCGCATACGTGGTGTGGATGGTCACGCTCGCTCACCTCCGGCCTGGAGGTCGGCTTCAGCGAACACCGCGGTCCACGGCAGTCGAGCGGCCGCCTCCGCAGAGTGACTGGAGCCGGTCGGCGACCAGGTCGCATGCTGCTCGATGAGGCGGTCAACGGTCCGAGCCGAGACGAGCACCGTCCGGTGAATCCCGGTGTCGGGCCCGCCGACGGCGAGTGCGTATTCGCCTCCGACCTCGACGAGCTGGTCGTGGGCTCCCTTCCGAATCCACCATCGGCCACGCCGCGTGGAGGAGCCATCTTCGACGCGGGCCTGACAGGACTTCACCTCGACGGGAGTGCCGGCGGCGAGCCACGGCTCGTCGAGCGTAACACCGTTGACGGTGAGATGGTGGTCGGTGCTGGCGGTGGCGTCGTACCAGTCAGGGACGTCCCGATCACCCGCGACGTGCTCCAGGTTCCAGCGGTCGCAGACGTGGGTTTCGACGGTGCGCCCCCAGTCGGCGTTGTCGCGAGCGGCGGTCTCGACGCTCACTGGTGATCCCTCCAGACAGCGCCGGGGTTGCATCCGGTGGGACGGTGGTCACAGTCCGACCGGTCGGGTGAACCCGGCCCGAGGTTGCGGGCGCGAGCGTGGCCATATTCCTGACCACCCGGGCCGATGGTGATTTTGAAGTTGCATGCTTCGCAGACGCCGGTGTGCGTCGAGCAGGTGCACTCGCGGATGTGGTCGGGGAGTCCGGCGTCTTGGTGGTCGCGAGGGACGAGTTCACAGTCGCGACCGGAGTTGTCCCGGCTCGGCCGCAACGGAAGCGTCGTCGTCACACCCGGTCACCTCCCAACGGGAGGTCGTCGCGGCAGTCGACGCACTCACCACGGATGGTGGGGCGGATGAGCCCGCACGAACGACACCGGCGAATCCGGCCGTTCATGGGCGGGCCCCCGGGTTAACGGCGGTCGGTCGATATGGGCACGGCCCCTGGCCGTCGGTGCGGTTCGGGGCATGGGCGTGGCCGTACTCGATGCCAGAGGAGGCCCCGACGGTGATTTTGAACCCGCACTCGCGGCACATCCCGTCGTGGTTCGGGCACGTACACTCGATGACGTGCTTGGGGAGCGCGTCGGAGTCGGACTCCTCGGGTGGGATGAGCAGGCAGTCGCGGGCGACGTTGTCCCGCGGCGGGTTCGGGGACAGCCGTCGGAAGTCCACAGTCACGCCGCGTCACCCCCGTCGGCCGCGGCCTCTTCGTGGATGGTGTCCGAGACCGGTTGACCAGCGCCACTGCCCTGGTTGAGGCGGCGGAAGCTATCACAGTCCAGGCATCGATGGACGACGTTGTCCTGGTCGCCGAACACGCGGGCGAAATCCGAGGTGACGAACGACCCACACCCCTGACAGCGCGCCATCACCGCTCACCTCCGGAAAGCGGGGTGACGGCACCCCACTTGGCGAGCGTGAGTCGAGTCTCGGGGTGGATGTCGGCGTCAGGGTAGTAGGTCCGCAGCTCGGCGAGCAGTTCTCCGGTGGACCGGTAAGACCGGTGTCCCGGCCACTGGTCGCGGTCGGCGAACCACTGCGCGGAGACGTTGCCGACGAGGTCGACCGGTGCTTGGGCGAAGCGTTCGCCGGTGTCGGCACGCTCCATCACCAGAGTGTCCCCGGGCGAGATCGATTCCTCCGGGTCGTACCGGAGGGTGGCCGACTTGTCACCGTAGAGAATGGGGACGACGTGGCGAGTGGCGAACTTCCATGCAACCACCGTCACGCGCGGTCACCTCCGGTGGCCGGGGCGTCTTCGAGAGCGACCCAGCCCCTCCTGTCGGCGACGAACCGAACCCAGGCATTAAGGGACCGGGGGCCGAGGCCTTCGGTGTGTTCGATGGTGCCGACGGCGTCGCGGACCTGGACATCGTGACCGGCATCCGAGTAGTAGTGGACACGGCCGGCCTGGTCGAGGCCGAGCCGACGATACCGAGTCCCGCGGTGGTCGACCGTCGGCGGTGCGTCCGCGAGGTCGAGGAGCGTGTGGTCGGGTGTGAACCGGTCGGGGTCGAAGCGCTCGCGAACGCTGGTGGCGACGTCCTCGGGGACGTCGGCGAGATAGCGCGCGAGGTGGTAAGGACAGACCGTGACCGCCCCGAGGTTCGGCCCAGGACCCGGGACCCGCGCAACGGCCGGCCGATTACAGCTCCCGACGAGACTGACGTCGGGATCGCTGGCGAGCACGAACCCGCCCTGGCCGTGGCCGCACTCGATATCGTGGCCAACCGGCCCGACGGGCGCACTCAGGCTGTGGGTGCGCGTACTCGCCATCAGGCATCACCCCCGTTGGTCGCCGGGATGCGGATGGTCGCTTCGACCTCATGGTCGAGTTCCTGAATCGCCTCCTGGAGCAGCTCGCGGACCTCGCCCTTCGAGGTGGTGCGCGTGTTCCAGGCGACGAGGACGGCGGCATCCTCGCCTTCGACGAGCGTGTTGGCTCGTGTGCCGTCGGTTCGGACGGTGACGCGTGCGTCGTCGGCCGCCATCACCGGCCACCTCCCGACCGGAGGGCGGGCACGTCGTCGACAGTGTGGTCGTTGAGGAAGTGCCGCCAGCGGTGCTCGTTTTTACTGAACTCGTACCCGCAGAACGGGCACGCCGTCATCACGATCTGGGTGACGCCCTGGCCCTCGTACCGGCGGGCTTCAATCGTCACGCCGACCACCTCCCGACGAAGGAGAGGGAGTTGAGAGGGGCGCTGAAGCTATCAGCTAACCATGCAAAAAGTATATATGGGTAGTGGGACCGCGCGGCTCTGGAGTCATCGGGTTTTTGCACCCCTCAACGTCCGTCTCTTCAATTTTCATCGAGGGGGTAATCATGAATTATCACCAATGGTTAGTTTGTCGAGATGTGGGCGACGTCGAAGCTCCATCCGTTCGCGCTGGCTGGCCTTGTCGTAGTACTCGTCGATGACGTCCTGGGAGGCGTTCACGCGCTCGCCAGTGACCTCCTTCGGGACGCCACGGTCACGGTGCCAGGTGAGCGATCCCGTGCGGACGTGATGGGGTGCTCGCGACGACGGGCACTTGCTGGCGTGAGTGTGCTGGGTGAAATTGCAGGTCTCTGGTTCGTGGCCGTGGGGGCAGTCGGTCCGGACGCACGGCAGCGTGGCCTGGTACATCCAGGTGCGGAGCGTCCCCGTGGTGGGCCGGCCCTTTATCGTCGCGAAGAGCGGCTGGCGGCCGTACTTGTCGTGCTCGTCCGCCCGGTGATGCAGAATGTACGAGCCGACCACGTTCCGGACCGGCTCGCGGAGGCTGACCATCCGCTCGCCGTTGCGCTTGTTCTTGAGGGGCGTGTCGGTTTCCGGTCGATGAACGAATTCGAGGAGCCGGTCGCCGGCGTCGAAGTCTCGCAGGTCGAGCGCTCGGAGTGCGCCGACGCGAGCGCCAGTGTGCCAGGCGAGTTCGAGCAGCGTGTGGAAGCGGGTGGCGTAGTCCTCGTCGCTCGACCGGTAGAACTTGATGAGTTCTATCGCCCGGTCGGGTGCGAGCATCGTATCCCGGGAGCGCTCGTCCTCGGGGACCTCCGGGATGTGGACCTTGTCGGCGAGACCGTCGTCGACGGCCTCGATGCGCTCCAGGTACTCGATGTGGCCCTTGAGCGTCTCCAACTCGTTGTGGAGCGTGTTTGTCGTGATGCCGAGGCCGGAGCGGTGGGCTTCGTACTGCTCGAAGATCCAGCCGTCGTACTCGCTCACCCGCTCGATGCCGCGGTCCTCGCACCAGTCCGCCCAGAGCTTCAGCCGATAGTAGTAGGTCGACTGCGACTGGTCCGTGATCTCGGTGCTCCGGCGGTCGATGTAGCGAGTGACCGCCTCGCGTGGTTTGAGGTCGGTCGGCCGGCCCGTCACGCCGACCACCTCCCGGTAACCGATAGCTGGCGTTCAGTTCCGGGGCGATAGCTAGGCTCTTGAGTGTGGATTTCGTGGTTCAGCATGGTCTCGTGTCGGTGTACGGTTTCGCGTGCGCTGACTGCGGGACCCGGGTAGTCGGGTGCGTCCTAGCTTGGACTCTGGAGACGCACCCGAGAGGCCCGCAGGAGGCGGCGCGCGTACTGCGGTAGCATTCTTGCATCGGTTCAGTCCTTGACGCGGACGGCGCTCCACGGGATGTAGACGTCGTCGCGCTTGTCGTAGATCGACCAGTGTTCCGGGTCGATGTCCTCGCCGTTCTCGTACTGGCGGCGGCAGGACTGGCACCAGATGTGGTTGTTGGTGCGGTCCCAGTTCGCGTGGCCGTTCGGGCAGACGTAGCGATAGGGCTCGCCGTCGCTGGAGCGGTCGATGACCACGATGTCGTGTGCGTCGGTGCAGCTGGAGCCGTCGCCGGCGACCGAGCCGGTCTGTGGTTCTCTACTCGCCACACCCCTCGCTGACAACAGCCTGTGTAATAGGGCGATTTCTTGCCCGGCGCGAAAGTGAAAGTGACCCCGGACTGGTACGTACCTGGCACGTACCCGAGGGATAGGCCGTCTCGCGCGGTTCGGGTGCGGGTGAAAGTGAAGCCCGGTCGTAGGACGCTGGTCGGTGGCGGGCGGTGCCGTCGTCGTGGACCCGATAGGTCAAAGGTCCGCGTTGCGAACGTTGTCATGCTCTCGTACCCTGATTACGGGAGCAACAGCGGACCCGGTGCCTCGAACACCGGTCCGCTTGTTTTCTGAAGAGACCTGGCCGACCAGGCCCGACTGTTGCTTCCGTAGCGGAGCCAATTCATCGGGAATACTTAATATTAACCCAACATACGTTAGGCTAAGGCTTGATATATGACACGGCAGATTTTCATTACCGGTGCGAATTTACAGGATGTAGCCGATGCTCCCGTATGCGCAGACCGAGGGTGTCTTGGATGACGCAGGCAGACGACCGAATCCTAGAGACCCTCAAGGACACCGGTCTTATCCTTTCTCCGCGGATTCTATCGGTCAATACTGACTACTCTCGGCATTACGTCAGCGAACGATTAGCAGAACTCACTGACGCGGGCCTCATCGAGCGGGTTGACGAAGGGCTGTATCGAATTACAGAACTCGGTGAGCAGTATCTCGCGGGTGAACTTGACGCGAATGAACTAGAGCGCGACGTGGAATAACCGTTGACACAAGTGCGAGTTTCAATTACCGATTCGGAACGGAGAGTGTAATTCCGAGAGTGACACGTTTCACCAATAACGGAGTCGCCCCAAAATCGATGACACAAAATCGTAGGCTCTAACGCTTACACGTGTGATTATCAAGATTCCGACCAACGTCATCAATATAATCGAGAACCCGGCCCAAACTACGTCAAGCGAAAACTGAGTGGGAATATACGCGTCCCAAACCCCGATTCCGAGCAACGCTCCGCTTATAAGGGTTAGACCCACAGAAAGACGGAGTTTGAACGACTGAACGCCTGAATTAAACCGCTCAAGAATGGTCGTTGGATCGTCGTATAAATGAGCTAAAGACGCCTTTCGGGAAGGCTCATAGGTAAAATACGCGCTGAATGTGGAGAGAAGCCATGAAAATAGACCGAATATTGTATATGGACTCTCCAAAAGTCGGGACTGAACCGTCGGCTCTGCAGTTCTCAATAATATTGCTATCCCGGAGACGTAGATCCCTATGAGAACAATGTTGAGTCGAAGTAATCTGAATGAATCTTCGGCAACAATCCCGTACTGTTCCATAACCCGATTACTTTCGAATTCACTCCCTGTATCGCTCATAGAAACGACATCACAGGGTTGTAACTTGAGTGTGTCCCGTTCGCCGTTCCGGTCTCATTATTGGTGTTTCGTCGCTGAAGGATGTATCGGCGCAATTCACACTTTCGCCGACAGCTATACAAAGTGGACTTGACGTCGGAACCTGGTTTTTTGCTTCAATACGGCTTGCCGACCACAATTTAAATACTGTCAGTCGAATCGAGATGATAATGAACTCGAAGAATCGCTCTCATAGCCTGTGGGATGTACTTGAAGAAAGTCCGCTGTTCAATTGGATTCTCCTCATAGTCGATTTCATAATCGTTGGGGGGATTGGAGGTTCTCTGTTGGCTGCTTGGCATATCATCCAGATTGGTGCACTTGATCAACTCGGAGCAGTTGCTCAATTTGCTGGTGCATTGGCGACTGTTGGGCTACTCAGAGTCACGTTCTCGTATGTCCGTTCGACGCAGGAACTCGTTGACGAAACTCGGAAATCCAGAGAAGACGACCGTCAGCAGCGTAAACAAGAAAAGCAAGAAGAACTCAGGAGTTTGCGGATAGCACTGAAGGCCGAACTTGAGAGTATGGGGTTCTTCGATTATTGGTCCATAGAAGCGGGTAAAGGGGTTCCAACCCACGACACTGTCTCGACAACTGTGTACGAATCGAACTCTCCAAACCTCGGGACTCTCAGCCAAAGCGAGATAAAGCCCGTTGTCGAATTCTACTCCCTCATGGCGATTGTACAGGATATGTTTAAACGCCATGGAGATATCTCGGTTGAGATGGATGCATCACTGATTGGAACAGATACACAAAAGAAAAATCGGGTTTCGGCAATCCGTCGTCACATTGAGCGGCTCAGCATCCTCCGTCAACACGCTCTACTTGCCATTGACCGCCAGTTGGTGGAGAGCGGGGAGGAGTCGGTTGATTTCGACTTATCGATGAATGAGGGGCAGGTTCTATCTGCTGAACATCCGATTGTTCACCGAAATCCTCATGCCCTGCATAAGTACGGCCTGCTGGAAGCGGTTACCGACGGTGATCTTGTATTTCGAGTTACTGAGGTTGGGGAAGAGTTTTTCTCAGGGGAGGTCGACGTTCGAGAACTTGAGCCACAGTGGGAGGACAAAGATTGGACAGAAAAGTGGCTTGGGAAAATGAACACGATACAAAAGAAGCTCTCAGATGTCTATAAGACGAGCGAGTGAGCCGCAATCGGGCTCTAAGACACAATCAACGCGCTTCGTAGATATACGACACCGTCTGCCCGTTCTCTTTCCGGAATTCGACCTGCGACCCGGCCGGGAGCCGGTAATCGAACCACGCACCAGAGACGTCATTCGCTGAGGCAAGGGAGTTGACCACAAAGACGCCGGCCGCCACTAACGACACGACAGGATGGACGTCAACGAACACAACGAGCAGCGCGACCGCGTCGAGGACGACCAGCGGTGCGAGCAGTGAGATGACGTTGTGGGTGGCGTCCATCCGCTGACCGGGTGCGGACACGTTCGGGTTGACCGCTATCCACTGGATCTCTGGGTTGTAGCCGAGCAGCTTCATCGTCAGGTAGTGGACGGGTTCGTGGAGGAGAATCGTGAACGGGACCATCGCGAACAGACCGAGCATCAGGAGGCCGGCGGTGGTCCAGGAGATTGGGGCCATCGAGTCGAGCAGGAGGTCGGTCTGGTGACGGATGACAGGCCAGCCCGGGAGTGAAATGACGAGGAGGATGAGGACCGCGACAGCCAGGCGAAGTCGGCTCTGCGGATACTCGTAGGGGCTTTTCTGGCTTGGTGACGTGGACGAAGCGTCCATGTCAGCAGAAGTTCTGGGTGGCATAAACTCGGATGTGGCCTTCTGTGTCTTCGATGACGTAGACCCCGATGCCTTCGTTCTCCCAGTAGGGTTCGAGGATGTTCTCGCGGTGGCCACTCGAATTCATCCACTGGTTGACCAGGCCTGTGGCGACCTCGTCGGCGGTGTCGTAGTATCGTGTACCGCCATCGTCGGTCCGGATGCGTTCTTCGAAGTAGGTGTACGCGATGTTCTCGGCGCCAGTCGAGTAGCGGTTATCGTCGACCGGAACGCGACACGAGTACCCGAACGTGTCGTAGCGGTCACTCATGGTCTCGCCACCCGGACTCGTATGCGCGAAATACGCGTTTTCGGCCATGTCCCGGCTGTGGTACCGCGCGATCTCCTGCAACCCGGTATCGTAGTCGAGCCTGGAGAGGCCGTGGCTGGCGCGGCGCTCGTTGATGTTCTCGTGGACGGCCTGCTCGATGACGGCCCGGTTGAGTTCTCCTGAACTCGCGGCCTGCTGGGTCGTTTTCGTCTGGTCGTTCGCGGCTGTCGTTGTTGCATTTCCGGGAGTTTGGAGACTGCTTCCTGCTGCTTTCAGCGTGGAGTCGATGTCCTCTCCCATTGGTCCCGGAACGACCGTGGTGGCGGACAGGGGTCCGAACGCGATGAGGGCACCTACAACGACGAGAATCCCGATCAGGAATATGAAATTCCGGCGACCCCACCCCAGGATGCGCTGAAGCCAGCGTTTTATCGCCTGTAGGAGGCCGAGCAGTAACCGAACGGGGTATAGGAGAACTGTCCACAGAAATCCCAGTAGCCTGCTCCCGGTTGCTTCGGATTGCGAACGAGGAGAGGATTTGCGGAGGCCACTTCGGGAGAGGTCTTTCCGGAACCACGGTTCATCGGATGAAGCTGGTTTGAGTCCCTGACACGCGTGGTTTTCGGGGAGACGGTGGGTTGAACAGAACGACTGGCCGCAGTAGTTGCAAGTATACCCGAGAGAGTCGTCACCCTCACAGTCGAAATGGCTACACTTGCCCATCAATTGGCCTTACATTTCAGGCAATAAATAGCTATCCGGGTTCGTCGTGTGGCCGTGGGTGATGGTCACCGAGTTCGGGCGGCGCGTCGTCGGGCAGACCAGCTGGTTGCTCCAGATTCTGGGTGTCCTAGTCTTGTTCGATTTCTCGGACTTCTTCTTGGAGTTCCGCCTGCACCATCTGGTCGAGTTCTTCGAACTGGTCCCAGTCGCGGAGTTCTTTCATGGCGGTCACCAAGTCGGTTGCACTCTCCGCGCCACCTTCGACTGACTCGATGCCGGCGCGTTCGTGGGGGTCGTGTCCGGTTCCCCCTTGAGCAAGCCATGCACCCCGCATCGTACGCAACACACAGGCCGTGTATTCCAGATAGCAATCGAGGCCCTCGGCGGAGCGGAGTGCTCCGTCGGGTTCGTGGGCCGCCTGCCGCACACAGCTCACATACGTTGTACTGCATCTGGATCGTGCCATACCCACGATATTGAACAGCACACTCTATTAGAATTATTACAGGTTGTGCGTCGATTCAACATCAGTCCGTGGCAATTACAGGTCACGATGAATGTCCGCTACGACTCCCTCTTGACGACGGCTTCCCTTCCGTACTCCCGCTCCACCAACTCGCAGTCATACCGGCCGTTGTCGCGGTAGTACCGCATCACCATCCGGAGGTCCCTCTCGACGCCGTGTTCCCGCAGCACGTCGTACGTCACCTCCGTATCGGCGGCCTCGTAAATCCCATCCAGACTCGTGTCGGCCGGCACGCGGGCGATTAGGCCACTGTTGCTGTAGCGCTGGCCCCCACCCGACTCGAAGTGGTCGCGGTCGACCACCAACGTCACGCCCGACTCGTGGCGCTCCTCGACCACGACGGTGCGATACTTCCGGATGGATTTGTAGCCGGCGGCCTCCAGGACGCGGTCGTAGACCGGCTGGGATAACGACGACTGGAGGGAGTTCCGGCCCGAGCGGTCGAGGCGGTCGATACGCTCCTGGTTCACTTCGGCGAAGCGTTCTGCAGCTCGCTCGTGGTCGCCTTCGAGATAGTACACCGTGGTCCAGCGGCCACCCCGGGCTTTGCGCTGGGTGCCGCGGGTGCCCGCGACCGAGATCTTCCGGAGGACCATGCGCTCTTTGTACGAGAAGCGATTTTTTGGGATGTCGGTTCGGGGGCGTTCACGAAGACGGTCGAAGGCCTCGGTCATCCTCTTAGCAATCGTTCTTTTCTCGCGGGTGAACTTGACGCGAGCGAGTTGGAACGTAGCGAAGGATAAGGAACAGTCTCCCTCTTTATGTCCGGCACGTACTTGAATTGGTGAAATCGTCGGTCACGTCTATACTCTTGGGCGTTGTCGTCACTGGCCTAGTTATCCAAATAGCCTTTCTTCAAGCGAGCGTAATATCGCAGATTCTATTCCATCGGCCTCCTCTTCGGCTGATTCACTGCGAAGCACAAGAAAGTCCGAAATAAGGTACTGAACATAATACCGCTTGTACTCTTCTGTGGCCCGACCGAAGGCTAAATACCCACCAAGAAAGAGGAAGGTAGCCCCGATGAAAATATACGCCGGATCGGCGACCATCTCACGGAGGAATGTCGTATACGGATATAGCAGCTCGCCAGAGTCCGTCGTTTTTTGGAACAGTTCTGCGTAGATGATCCATGCGTACCCTGAATAAACCACCCACAATATCAGCAACGCTATCCAGGTACTGCGGCAGAACGCGTAAATCGATTGGAACACCCTAGATCGCCCTCGAGAGTCGATGTGAATATAGCTCCGTATCATTGTGTAGAGCCCGGTCAAGGTTTCCTCTGTATTTTCCTCGCGGTTTACAAAGGGTTCAATGTCCAAGTGGTCAAACGTGTCTTGACACTCTGTATAGAATTCCTTAATTATAGCTGGCTCCACTGTGCTTGTCTTGTCTTGGCCGCTTCCTAAAACCGGGATATAGTCCCGTATGACCTCCTCAAGCGAAATTGCCTGGTCAGATTCATCCGTCTGCGGTCGACCCCATAAGGCTTCTTGAAATATCTCTCGGTGCGTCTTGTTTATCCACCAGTGTTGAATTCTAACAGCTAAGGAATGGAGTCCTTGCCCTATCACAAAGCCGCCTGCAAGGAGCGGGATAATTGCCACCACTGGATCAACACTTGTTCCGGAAGGCAGGAGGGGGATTAACCCAATGATGAAAGCGACGCCCGGCAAGAGGACACTGAAGAAGTTATATAAGTTAAACCCTCGCGCCGCGCTAACAGACATGAGATTTACCACATATCACACCTGAATAAATGTTTTGTACCAAACGACCCTATCCCAAAACCATATGTAAAAAATTCGTATCAAATCCTCTGGTATTATTACGGTTGCGACCGTTGTTTATATGTAGGTGGCCACGATGGCAGATGGAGCAAAATTGATAGCGGAGGAAATTGGGAGAGGGATACGACTAATGTTTTATTTAATTGTCCTCTCCACCATAGCAACAGCTCTGCTTGATTTGGCGCCAATCAATATGTGGTACGTGGCGATTATTCCTTTAGCCATAGTTAGCTTGATTGTCTTAGTGCAGATCGGCTCCCGTGTTGTCTTCGGAAAGCATCTTACGCTGTTCAAAACCAACAATCGTCGTACTGGCCTCTTCTAACCCATAGAACTCGGCATCCTGTATGCTCGTTACCTGTCTGGATTGACCCGCTCTTGTAGTTCGTCGGGAACGATATCCCGGTAGTCTGTGGCGACTTCTATCCAATCCATCGCAACCTCGTTGGAATATTCGTCGTCAAGACGTTCAGTGGTCATCTCTTCGAGGTCTGGTTGGGCGCCAACAGATTTCGTTTCGATTGCCTCAAAGCCGTACTCAGCAGCGACACGGTCCATCCATGATGCGACGGTACCCTCGTTGGTGTCGAGTTCCTTTGCGATACCGGAGTGAGAGTAGCCAGCATGACGGTACGCGAGAGCACGTGCGACCGACTCTCGGAATCCCCCAACCCGCTTGAGGTAACTAGCAGCCAACTGAATTTTACGCTTTTCTGACTGCATTATTTTCTGGTTGCTACTCACGGGTTGTAAACCCTCGCAACGGGGGTCAAAAGTATATCACTAGCTAATAACTCTCCATCAACTGAGTTCGGTTGCGTCGTAACTATCTGGGTCAACCGGACAGTCTTGGCCACTCTTCCGCAGTGCGTCACCGAGGTCGATGAGCGCCCAATTGAATGCGGCAGGATCCTCTTCTGGGACGCATGGTTCTAGGACATTCCTGATTTTGTCGTCGGCTTCTCGGGAGCCATCGGAATTAATCCCGAGGCAGCGCTCGGCAACGAATCTCACGTTCGCATCTAACATCAGGACGGGCTTCCCGTCGCAAATTGCGAGAACAGCATCTGCAGTATACTCTCCTACGCCTGGTAGATTCACCAACTCTTCTCGAGTATGTGGGACTTCCCCATCATGGTTGTCGACTAACGATTGACACAGCTGTTGAATATTTTGAAATCGACGTTCATACAGCCCGAGGGGCTTAATGAGCGCGATCAACTCGTCTCGGTTGACCTCAAGAACTGCGTCAGGAGTAACGAATACCTCCATCAAGTCGGGCATCAAACCGTCTACCACATCTGCGCGGGTTCTTTGAAGAAATATCTCAGTCATGAGGACTTGAAATCGAGAAAGTGATTCGATTTCTCTTCGCCAGTAAAAATCCCGCTGGTGATTCTTGTACCACTCGAGGAGTTCCCTTCGAAATTGGAGTAGAGTATCGAGAGGTTGTCCGTTCTTGTCTACCATTTTAGTTTGGTTGGATTACCGGGCATGATCCTCTGGTGGCGGAAGCTGTACTAGATACGCTACTCAAAATGCACTGAAATGTTTGTCCTACCAGGGGTACAGTTTACTTCCACTTTAGTTTATTTACGTTTATGATGGTGTAGAGTAGTTGTTACTCTATGACCCGGGGATTCCCTCCAACCGGTCGTGTCGCGCTCGACATTGAGACGATTAGCCCGAATGTCGGTAAAAATGAACGCCCAGATTTCGGTAATCCCGACGATTTCGAGTTGCTGGCTGTTGGTCTTGCGTACGACGGACCCAGGAATCCCACTGTCGGTTCGAAGCGAGTTCTGCTCCGAGATGATCCCAGCCCTGCAGCCGAACTAGATTTACTCCAACGGACCGTTTCGGCCCTGCGGACGTATAATCCGGAAACCCTCATTACCTATTCTGGGGAGGAATTCGACCTACCAATCTTGCTCGGCCGTCCAATTAGAGCTGCAGATAATCCCGCTGGTGATGCCGCCTTGGGTGAATTAGAGACCGCACTCAATGGTGTAGAACATGATGATCTCAAGTACGAAGCTTGGGAAACTTATGGCGATTATCTCACGCTAGAGGAACTCGCCATCAAAGAAGGACTTCGACCGGCCGAAACGAGGTTCGAGGATTTTGACCATGGTATGGATTTGCCATCCGTACGGCCCTCCAATTCAACCAAACCCACCGTTCAGAGCAAGGACATTCCCGGGATTGGCGAAGTATGGCTCCACGCTCGCTCACCTGTTCACGATAACATCGGCCCTTGTAATGTCGACGCCACAAGGGACCTCATTGAACATTACACGCTTGGCGACATCGAACACTTGTTCTCTCTTGCCGATGCACGCCCCTTCAATTCTAATGACATAAATTAATTACCCAATCTAGCGTACAGCTTTTTGTTGACGCGTGGGAAGTCCCGGTAATATTATGTATGTCAACTCGGTGCACTACCTATGGCTGGAGTTCTTGACACCGGTTTTGATTGGACGAATGATCAGGAGCGCGTCATTGAGCACCGGGACGGGGCGCTCCAAGTTATCGCGTGTGCTGGCTCAGGTAAGACGCACACAATTTCGGCCCGAATCGCCCAGATGATTCATAACGGTGTCGAGCGAGACAACATCCTTGCTTTCACGTTCACTGAAAATGCTGCGGAGGAACTCAAAGTCCGCATCCGCGAATGGATGGCGCGGGCCGACCTCGACGACCAGGGTCTTGGGGATATGGCTATAGATACAATACATACTTTTTGTCGCGATCTACTCCACGAATACGTTCCCGAGACGAGGAGTTACGACGTTCTTAGCGACAACGAACTTGCGGCGTTTATTTCCCAACACTACTTTGACATTAATTTACATCTCATCGAACCAAGGCATCCAGAGGCGAAATATCAGAAAATCAAATGGTTCACAGAAGACATCGACACGATGCGTCGTGAACTTCTCGTGGACGAGATGCGGAGGTCGGGTGACGAGACTGCACAACAACTGATGGGGATTTACGACGAATTCCGTGACTTAATGGATGAATATCACTTCTTCGACTACGAAGAACTTATTTATCGAACCGTCAAGCTGCTTGAGAACGACGAAGACGTCCTCGAAGAGGTTCGGAGTCAATACCAGTACATCACCGTCGACGAACATCAAGACGTAAACCGCTCTCAAGCACGTCTCATCGAACTACTGGCTGGCGAGAACGCGAACCTCTGTGTGGTGGGTGACGACGACCAGTCGATTTACGGTTGGCGAGGGGCACAGCCTGAAGATTTCCGCAATTTCGTCGAAGAATACGGTGCTGAGACTGAGACCCTCGCCCAGAACTTCCGATCTACTGAAGCTATCGTGGATCTCGCCCGGAGCGTTATCGAGCGCAACAATGACCGTCTCGATAAGCCGATGAATTCCGACCGTGGCTATGACATCGGCGACAACTACCAGCTGTACTTCGACCACGAAGACGATGAAGTCGAGTTTATCGTCAACCGTATTGAGGAACTTCAGGGAACTGTATACGAAAACCCAAACGGTGAGGAACGAACTCTTCGCTGGGGCGATGTTGGAATCCTCTTCCGGCGAAAGAGAGATATGGATGCCATTCAGGATGAATTGGAGGAGCGGGATATCCCATACACTATCCGGGGACAAAATAATATCTTTAGCCACCCTGTCGCACAGGTTGTGCGACTTGCGTTTGCGTATATCGCCCGCGGCCAAGAGGACGACCCAGACTACATCGGGGATATCCCTATCGAAATTATTGACGCCCAAACAAGCAGACCCGACGATCACGAACCGATCAACCGGTTTGCAGTGACTGAGGACGATCTCCGAACTGCCATTACGAATTCACGCCTTCTACGGGAGCGAGAGGATGAGATAGTTGCTCGACTGAACGATATTCAGGATTGGTACCGGAATCCTTCAAGCCGCCGAATTGAACCCCAAGAAGAGCTACATAAAATTCTTGCCGCGATGGGCATCGCCCAATTGCCGCCCGATGCCGATGCTAACGATGACGGTTTCCCCGAATCCGTGATGTATAACATCGGCCAAATTAGTGACCTGATCAAGGATTTCGAAACCGTCTATGAAATCATCTTCCCCGACCAAATCACTGAGTTAGTAGACTTTCTTGACTACGCGTATTTTTACGGGCGGTCGGAGGTCGATGATGAAACGCTTGTCAATGCGGTTGACCTACTTACTATCCATTCTGCTAAAGGGATGGAGTATCCCGCTGTGTTTGTCCCTGGGCTAACCAAATTGAAATTCGACAATACTCCCAGCAGAAGCTTTAGGCGACACACTGAGTGGATTCCTGGGGGTGTCTTCGACTATCAGGAATATCACCCTGGTGAGGAAGAAAAGCGCCGCCTTTTCTACGTTGCCGCGACGCGCGCTCAGAAGTTTTTATCTCTCACTGGCTCACTGTGGAATTATAAAAACTTCCAAGATAATGTGATGTATGAGCAACGCCAAAACGAGTCACAATTCTATGAGGAGGCTCGTGACATCGATCACGAAGGCGTACTGTACGAGCCTACCCCTGATCCAACCCCTCGTGAACCGCGAGAAATTCCGGCTCACGAGCAGGATTATGTCTATCCCACCTCGTTTAGTGAACTCCGATATTACCAAAAGTGTCCGTATGACTTTAAATTAAGAAAAATTTACAATTTTGCCCCACCTATTGACCAAGCGTTTGGATACGGATTCGCCGTACACGATGTCCTTCACGAGATGCACGAGCGTCACGAAGGCGATAATCAGTCGATGGTAATGTCGCCAGGGGAAATTCGACAGCGGGTCCAAGACGAAGACCGCTTCCACCTTCGATACGCTGACGGACATATTGACGAGGATCTCCGAGCGACCGCGGAGGAACAGCTCACCCGTTATTCACAGCAATATCAGGACGATTTAGTTAACACATTCCGGAGTGAGGTCCCGTTCGAAATTCTCCTCACCGACGAGGAGAACGCGGGGACCGCGCTCGTTTCAGGAGCTATCGACCTCATCGAACGCCGAGACCCGGAAACCGACGAAATTCGCGAACTGGATATCATCGACTTTAAAACAAGTGATCAACCCACTGATAAACCAGAGCAACTCCGAGATCACCGCTTCCAAGTCCGGCTGTATGGACTGGCGACGCGGGTTGAATTCGATCCACAAGATGTCGACGGGTTCATTCACTACCTAAGCGAGGACGAGGATGAACGCTTGGAGGTCGATCTTGCCGACCCCCGTGTCAATCAAGTGGAGGGCCTCGTCCGGCAGCACGTGAGTAATATCATGGGACGGAGGTTCTTCGCTGATCCCAGCGAGGAGATTTGCTCGGATTGTGACTTCAGTCTCATCTGCCCGCACGCAGAAACGGACAATTGAGCTCTCACCCACCGGAGTTCGGGGATTGACGAGTCGTACAACCTGACGTGGGCCGGCTAGTTTATCGAAACAAACCCAACCTCAGAACAGCTATCAAGCCCTTTGGTTGGCATTTCCGAAAATTGTACACCCAGTGGTTTACAATGGCCCATTAAAGTAAGGCGACAGTATCTCACTATTTGCTCGCTTCGGCCATTTATATGAATCATCCCCTTCAGAGCTCGTTTCACGCAAATTCCCGTCCTCCCCTTCAAGGTGAGCTTTTATCGCGGCTCCGATGTGATACGCAAGCTTGGGGGGACGGCGTTTCCGATTTGTTGAGCCACCCGCCACTGGTGTTGTCGTCCCTCAATTGTATAGCTATCAGGTATCGTTTGCAGGCGAGCTCCCTCTCGAATCGTTATTGCACGATTTTCAGTCGGGTGAAGATGCCTCCCCTTCATTGGCTTGAAAAATCCTGTCCGTATTGTGACAGACGGTTCGTCATTTATTAGTCGGCCGAAAAGGTCATGGCCACCATCGTCGTAACCAATCCAACACTCGGGGAGCAAGTCTCCGGGGATGTCAAACCGGTTCCCTCCCTTAGGGACGTGCTCCATCCTCCGGATTGTTTTCTCAGAGAAATTCCGGGTGTTGTGCCAGTTTTCGTTGTTTGGTTCTGGGGTAAATCTCCGATCGCCTCCTCAACTGTTCGAATCGGTTCATTCGTTGGTGCTGGTGTAAACGGCGTCCCCAACTTACTTCCAATAATAAACGCCCTGTGGCGTTTCTGTGGAACTCCGTATTCGTGTGCCCAGAGCCGATCCACCACAGTGGTATAACCGAGGTCTTCGGCGTGTTGCACTGCGTCGCGTGCTTCTTTGGAATCAAGAAATCTGGGAACGTTTTCGATTAGGAAGACGGACGGTTGAATGTCTTCTACTGCACGCATGAACTCACGCCACAAGCCGTTGCGGTCGTCATTCAGGTCTTTGGTCTTTGTACTATTCAGATTTGAAAATCCTTGGCATGGAGGCCCTCCAACGACCAACTCCGCGTGATTCCACTTGCTAAATGATTCAATTTTCTGAATATCTTCTGAAATGGCCTCTGCTTCCTGAAAATGCGTGGAGAAGGTTTCAAGTGCGTCTTTATTGCTATCGAGCGCCATCACCGTTTTAAATGTCTTCCCCTTGAAACCTAGATTTTCGTACTGTAAATTTCCGAGCCCGTTGAGACACTCCGGCTGCTCCATGCCAAGCGATAATCCACCCAAGCCACTAAATAAATCAACTATTTTATATGTGCTGCTACCCATCTGGTTAGAATCAAACAGGGCTCTAGCATATAATTTACTACTGATTTGTG
Source organism: Halobacteriaceae archaeon GCM10025711 (assembly GCA_042662785.1). Taxonomy (GTDB): domain Archaea; phylum Halobacteriota; class Halobacteria; order Halobacteriales; family Halobacteriaceae; genus JBHSYX01. Next base: position 3,536,571 of record JBHSYX010000001.1, on the reverse strand, counting down.
GTTAATCGGGGCGCTGGATAGTATTTTTTTGTAACTAGGTTACAGTGTGGTTACTCAGGGTTAGTCGATTACCAGTGACTCTGGGCCCCTTCACTTTCACTTTCACTCTCCGTGCATGGCTCGCGCTTAACCACTCACCAGGGAAACCACGCACCTGGAGGATGGACCACGGATGCAAGCCAACCCCGACCACCTACCCGAACTCGACACCGGCCTCACGCTCGTCCACACCGAACAGACCCGTTCACACGCCCTCCACCAACTCCTCATCGCGGAACTCGTCCGTGAGTCCGGCCACACCCTCTGGCTGGACGCCCGCAACCACGCCTCGACGTACACGCTCTACGAGATGGCCCCCAGCCATCGGATCGTCGAGGACATCGAGATCGCGCGAGCGTTCACCGCCTACCAGCACCACTCGCTCGTCAAGCAACTCGTCGAAGAGGCCTCCCGGGACACCCGGCTCGTGGTCACGCCCGCCATCGGCTCGCTGTATCGCGACGACGAGGTCCCGGACTACTTCGCCCGCGACCTCTTCGAGTCCTCGCTCACCGTGCTCGGCGAACTCGCGGACGTCCTCGACGTCCCCGTACTGATGACGGACGCTCGCGACGACGCGACCGGCGACCTCCTGGATGAGCACGCCGCCCACGAGATCGAGGTTACCAAAACGAGTCTCGGGCTGCGGTTCGAGACCGAGGACTTCGAAACCCAGCTCTACTGGGATGAGGGCTTCTGGCAGACCACCATCCCCTATTGGGTTGAGTTGTTCGGTGCTGTCGGCGAGACGAAGCCCGTAGATGTGGCGCGGCAGCTCGGGCTCACCGACGAACTCGAGGCCTGATGACCAGAAAGACGGTACACGACCCCCGATGGAATTCGCATTAATTGACCTGCAGGACTTGATATTCAACGAGCACCCCACCTATCACAAGCCATATTCTATTCTATTCTACTTGTAGAAACATGCCGCCCCAGGCAACCGCGGATTGGCTCCAGTTACTCGAGGAGGAAGCTCAAGACCGCGGGGTCTACATGGACACGGACGTCGACGTCCGCAATTTCCACTTCCAACTCGGAGACGACCCTGGCATCATCGGGAAAGTCCGCTATTCCCAGAAGAAAAAGCGGAACTACGAGAATAAACAGGGACTCACGCATATTTGGCACCGGTACAACCGTGAGAAAGAACTCATTCAGAACGGCTCAGAACGGAGAGTAGTCAACGTCACCCTCGACGTCTGGGATAAGGGGAATTCGACCCAGACGAACACCACTTTATTTTCCTGACCGAGCAGATGATCGATGAGGATACCTACTCGAAGGGCGATCAGAAAATCTTCATCCTGAGTGATGGCGTCTACGATGGTCCTCTCTCGAAGTATGTCGACGACTGGGATGCCATATTCGAATACGCGGTTGGGGATTCTTCCCCCGAACCCACCACGAACTCCAATTCCCGTGATTCCGGTATTGGACAGTACAGAGAACCCACTGATGAAGTCCCACTCCCCGAAGACACCGCTGGAGCTATCCGGGAGGGCCAGCAGACGCAGGTGCAGGTCAGCGAGGCATTCAAGAGAGCAGTCTATGATCGATTCGACCACCAGTGTGTACTCACTGGCGTCGAGAACTCGAATTTATTGACAGTCTCCCACGTGCTCGGGCGGGCGTCCCATCCCGAAATTGCTGAAGATATTGAGAATGTACTCCTGCTTGATTGGACCCATCACGCTGCCTTTGACGCAGGTCTCTGGACGTTCGACGAATCCGGTCGCATATGGGTAAAACCAAATTTCAACACTGAGAGTGAGTGTCTCCGGTCATCTTTGGTTGACCGTCACGGTGAAAAAGTGGTAGCTCTCGCTGGGGTCAAAGAGGAGTATATTGAGCGAAGAAATGACGAGCTCGATTGGTGGCCGCCGCGGTAAGTCTTCCCAGTTGATGGCTCCTCATCGTGAGCATATCTAAGAGCTAGGATGCCGCGCGTATTCAGCAAGGATTGAAGGAGGTTGTGGAGTTCTATAAGGATGATAATTCCGACCAGAATACTTGTTACCTTCTAAGAGACGACTACAAGCATGCGAAAGGAGCGCGTAGAAGCCGTCTCAGATGCAATTGCGGGAATCGGATACGAGGGGATTGTCGCCTTCGATCAGTTCGAGCCCGAGTACCGCACTATCGAGAGACTTTCTCGAGAGTTCGAAGATACCGACTTAGTGCAGCTGTTGGTCACTTGTGCGACGACACAGGATTTCCAGCTCAATGGGGACGCCCAGGCGTTCTGGCGGACGCTCACCGAAGTCTCGCTCAAGCATGGTTCCCTGGATTCGCTCGACAACGTAGAGGCGATACTGTGGGAGTTCATGGAGGAACCGGTGAATGTCAGGTTCAATAGCATGAAGAGCGCTCGTCTCGAGAAGCTGCTCGATTCCGGATTCCCCGAATGGTTCTTGACGAACCATCGTGACGCGGAACCGTTCGAGGTGTGGGAACGACTTGCCGACGGCATCGAGAACGAGAAGCGAAAGAAAACGGTGGTGCTCTCGATGAAAATCTACGACATTGCTCACCTCATCGACACCGGTGAGTACCTGGATTTTCCCTACGATATCCCAATCCCGTGTGACCTTCAGGTCGAGCGCGTCTCAGAAACCTCGGGGATAGTGAACTCCACAGAAACGGGCGAGGTCATGGCCGCCTGGGCGGAGGTGATGGAACGAGTGAGCGAGAAGGTCGGCCACCCTATCTCGTTGCTGCGAATCGACTCAATCATCTGGCAGGCCGGGCAGGTTATCGGGAACGCAGGTGAGGAACTCGAGGAGAGCTGCCAGGCCCTCGACGCCCATTTCCAGGAGGTCGGCCTCGAGGACCCCGAGCGCACCACCCTTGTCAACCAATTGACCGCGTCTCTGGAACACCACCCCGAAGTATCATGAAGCGCTCGAGTCGTCGGATTCGACGGCTGGCACGGGCCTTCGCGGACGCAATCCCGTCCGTCGATGAGACAGCCAACCATAGCAGGTGGAAGCCCGGCATCGGCCCCTTCGAGGAGGAGAATCAAATCGAAATGATACGTGAGGAGGTTGAGCAACGGGGCACCATCGGGGAATCCATCAAATACGAAGAACCCTATCCCGACTCCAGCCGCCGTGTCGATCTGCTCCTAGAAGGTGACGGCGACCCGTTACCGATCGAGGCGAAGCTCATCCGGTTCCGACGAGACAACGGGAATATCGATCCGAACATGTACAAGAGCGTCTTCAGCCCGTTTCCGGAACGCGGTTCTTCTTCGATGCTAACAGACTGCCAGAAATTAGCAGCGTCCGGATTCGACTTCCCTGCTGGGGTGCTCGGGCTCTATTACGAACGCAACGATGAGGAGTACGAGAAACTCCGCGCGGACCGTATCGCCGAGAAATTCACCCTCGACGTGGAGTACTGGTACGACATTCCAATCGAAACCGTTTGCGTCGAACCCTTCAGTGGCCTCCGACACCCCCATCATCAGCACGGGGCGGTCATCGCCTGGGAGCTCACCGAACCATGACACCCGAGATCGGTCTCGTTAGCTGCGTCAAAACCAAGCAGGATAGTCCAGCGAAACCCCGTGATCTCTATACCTCTGACTACTATCGGAAAATGCGGTCGTACGCCGAAAAGGAACACGACGAGTGGTGGATTCTCTCGGCGAAACACGGCCTCCTCGATCCCGATGGACCACCGATCGAACCATATGATGAGACTCTCACGGGTGCGAGAGTCGCGAAAAAGCGCGACTGGGCAGAGAAGGTGTACCAAGAACTCGAAGCAGCCGGACTCCTCGAGCCAGGTGTTCATCTCGTGATCCACGCGGGACAGGACTACTACGGTGAACTCCTCCCCAAAATCCGGGACTCAGAGGGCGTGAGTGTGGAAATTCCAACTGAGGGCCTTGCTTTCGGTGAAACCCTTTCGTGGTACAAGGAGCGAGACAATTGACGAATCCAACCTTGATTCCGCCTACTATTGAATTGTGACCAGCTCGGAAGTCGTATGGTGAAAAATCGTTCTCTATTCAGCACATCCCTGTATCAACTACAGGGATTCAGTTCACGAGAGCTACCCGACAGCTTCGACTGAAGTCGGGTCGAAGTTCATCACGAGGTGTTCGGTGGTTTCGTTTGCACTGCCGGTGAGACCGTTCCCTATGAAGTTGTTCGATCCTTTCGCTACCACGTTGTAGTCTTCGAGACCGTTCGGGAGGTCCTGATAGGAGAGTACGAACCGGCCGTCGATGGTTTCGAGAGCGCCGATGAGTTCCGCGTGGTCGATGTCGTGGACCGGATAGTAGTCTTCTGTCCCCAGGTAGGGCGGGTCGAGATAGAAGACCGTCTCCGGGCCGTCGTACTTCTCGATGACGGCTACCCAGTCGAGATTCTCGATGATGACGTCGCGGAATCGGTCGGCGAACTTCTGGAGGCGGTCTTTCTTGTTTGCAAACGAGAGGGCGCGACTCCGGACTTTGCTCGTGCCGAAGCCGTTCTTGGATTCGTACCCGGCGCCGAACTGCGAGTACCGGAGGAAGAAGAACTGGCCGGCTCGTGCGATCGGGTCGGAGGCCCGGTACCCGTTGTAGTAGCGGTCCGCCCAGTGGTCGTGGACGGCCCGGGCGAACGGGACGGCGTCAAGCCACGCGACGAGTTCGTCCGGCTGTTCGCGGAGGACACGGAAGAACTGGACGAGGTCTTCATCCCGGTCGTTGTAGACTTCGACGGTGCTGACGGCTGGGTCCTTGTTGAAGAGGACGCCTGCGGCGCCGCCGAACACCTCGACGAAGCACGTGTGGTTGGCCGGGACGTGTTCGAGAATCCAGCTGGAAAGCCGGGATTTTCCACCTGGGAAAGGGAAGACTGCCGGCACTGTTATCGCCCCACCCATCGGGTGGTCGGGGCGGTGTCTGAGTGTCGATTGCAGCGGGTGTTTTTTGCGAGGAACGAGAGTGTGTTGGTTCGGCTGTCTGTCTCGATGCCGGGGTGTGATTTGCTTCGTGGCACACCCGGGTACGACCACGGGGGCGATTATAGTCTATATTCTTGCATTAGGTGAAAGTGAACGATGGAACTGCCCGTGGCACAGTGTCAGCCGAACGTCTGAGTCTGTGGGAAACTGCGACGTTCAGATAGGATAAGTCGCTTCTCGGCAGTGGTCCCTTATATATGCCAGAGCGGAATCCGGGCAGTCGCACAAATGGCGACGTTCAGGAGCGGGCGAAATCGTGGTTACTCCCCGAGCAGGTCGACCAGATGAGGAGCGCGTGTCTCACCGACCGGTTCGCGGACTACCTCCAGGAACGCAATCTCACGCTCGTCGAACTCATGTACGACACCGGCCTGCGAGCCAGCGAGGTGGTCGGTCTCGACGTCGACCATCTCCACCTCGACGAGGAGCCGGTGACCGTTTACCTGCCGAGCGAGATCCAGAAGGGCAACCCGCCACCGGCCACCATCGAACTCTCCGAGGACACCGCTCGACAGCTGCGGCGATACCTCCGCGACCGATGGAAGGACACACCGGCACTCTTCCCGACGCGGTCGAGCGACCGCATGACCTCGCGGTCGCTCCAACGAACCATCGAGGCGATTGCGGTCGCGGCCGAGGTCGAGCCCCATCTCGTCGGCGGAGGGACTGGTGAGCCGGAGACCGTGACACCGCACACACTCCGACACTCAGTAGCTTACCGCATCATCCGGGTCGAGGGTGGACGACTCGAAGACGTCCAACTCCGCCTTCGGCACAAGAGCCGGTCGACAACGGACCGAGTCTACTCGCACCTCGTGCCGAGGTGACCCGGTTTAGAGGTCGCAGAGGGGGATTCAACAAGGTCATTTCTCATAGAACCGATAAGGAAGAAAGATTGAATAAAGAGAACGATAGTTCATATCCATGACTGATAGGCGGAACCTTCTCAAAGGGATTGCTGTGGCCACCGTCGGGTCGTTGGCTGGCTGTACAGGCCGTTTGGAAGCGATTTCGAAATCGCTGGGTGAGGGAGGCCGCACCATCGGCGATACGGCAAGCTACAAGGGCGTGAAAGTCGCCCCGGATAAGTACATTCTCGCATCCTCTGCGAAACGAGTGTACGCGAACAACCGGCAGAATATCAACTCAGCCGATGGCGCAACGTACATCCTCACACATCTGAAAGTAAGCCACGAAGGCGATTCCGCACAGGAGTTCCCAAACTCCCGAATTCAGGACACTATTGACCTGTTCTATGACGGTGAGCGGGTGTCAGAGAGTCTGCGGGACGATGCGACGAAGGCGTACATTGTCAGTGGGAAACGGCTGACGACGTATGGTCAGGCGGTTCAGAAGGCTGGTGCAACAGGTGAGGTCTATCCAGGAAAGAAGGTTGACGGATGGTTGTTCCACGAGGTCGCCAAGAACTTCTCTCCTGAGAAACTTGAGCTTCGTATCGTATGGAATCAACAGATAATCGGCAACGAGGGTGAAACGGTACAGAAATGGAGATACACAGAGGACGCCGAGATGGCCATCGAAGACTTAGAGGATGATGGAGACGGCACCACCATTTCGATGTGATGTCTTCGAGTGACGGTTCTGTATATAGGGCTCTGTTGAAATCCTCAACGGTTGACAGCAGCTGCGTGCTGAATATAGAGACTGAATTCAACACCGGTACATTTTCGTTGGCTGTTGTCAAGATAGTTGATATGGCAAAATTACTTGCGGAAGTTAAGACAAGCCAAGGAAAAGATGTCGCAAAGGTCTACAGGACCCCCAACGAAGATTACAAGTACGAGATTAGAACGGTTGACACCCCTTCAGAACCGGATCGAATTCATGGTGGTATGGCGGAAACAAGAGAGTCTATTAGGAGTAATACGAGCGAATTTCTCGCCTCGATAAATCATCCTGATTCTGGCAGCGATCTTCGTGTATATCTGGTGTAATTGGTTGAGGAAATTGCTGCACATGCGCTCTGTATTTAGCTGAATTGCCGAAGCCTATCACTGTCTGAGAGTTTCAACAAGGCCGTTTCGGTTATTCTTCCTTTTCCTCTGGGTTGCGGAGCTTGCTACCTTTCAGGAGGCCCCCTTCAATCTCTTCCTCTGAAAAATCGGGAGGCTTGAAAATGTTGTACGCCCATCTGGCTGCTCTGACAATCTGCGTCCCCAACTCATCACCGAGAATGAGTGTCAGGTGGTATTCTTCGTGGATGCTCACATCCACATCGATATTCCCCTCCTCGTTTTGATGGGCCTTCAGATTCAGCCCTTCCTCCCCCGAATCGTCCATATATATATATACCATTTGATTGACCTACTTAGAACCTCGGAACACAGCTACTCCGGTCGGAGTTCGGTGACGATCCGGCCGTCGTCGAAGATGGTGACGTGGACTTCGTGGTCGTCGGGGACACCGTTCTCGTCGAGCAGGCCGAGACGCTTGAGCGTCGGCCGGGGAAGCGAGACACCGGGCTCATCTTCGCCGAGGTCGCGGAGTTTGCGTCGGTTCGAGTAGAGGACGTCGCCTCGGGCGCGCTTTCGTGACTGAGCCATACTGGCTGGGTTGGTCGAACGCCACTTATCCTATCGTGTCCCGAGGGTCACCGAACGGCCAATCCGAGGATGGCCCACGGCCATTCCTATCATTTAGCATACAGATTATATGTGGCGGAGTGGTGCGCCCGCGTAGGCGACGATGCGTGAGCATCGGCGCTGGCACCCATGATAGGGGAGATGCACGGGCCACCGAAGCGTGGTCCACACGGCCGGGCGGGACTGATTTCTGAGGACATTCCGCGAGAGGAGGTCGCGAGGGTCGAGTTAGGTGACGTCGCCCGACTCGACCCTGCAATCGCTGTGCTCCTCGGCGGACAGCCGGGAGGCCGAACGGCGTGAGCGACCCGTGGGACCGGCCGACGGTCGCGTTCCTGTTCGGGACTGCCGGGTTCTCTTGGGTGTTCGTCGCGACGTTCTGGAGCATCGAGGGCGCGATTGCGGCGGGCTTCCTGACCGCCGTCGCGTTCCTCGCGGCACTCTCGGAACCCGCGACGGACGAGCAGGCTGACACACTCGCCGGCGACGGCGACGAGACAACCACGACGACAACTCACTCATGAAACTCAACACCAAGATACTGAGTTCGCTCGCGGTTCTGATGGCGGTGCTCATGGTTATGGCACCGACAGCAGCCGCGCAGAACACGGCGATGAACTGGGGTTCGGACAACGCGATTCACACACAGCTATACGAAGAGCGACTCGACGTCGCGGCGCACGACCGCGCCGAGATGTCGAGTCTCACGCAGTACTACGATGACTCGGGCGACGTCACGGAGCTGCCGGCGACGCTCAACGAGTCGATCAACAACTCGGCGGCGGTCCGCGCGGACAGGATCGAGGACGACGACCTCGGCATCTTCCCGCGGAAGGACAACGAGGCGAACAACACGGCCTCGGCCACGGACGCTTCGGAGTGGACGACGGGCGGCGCTAACTCCTCGAAGGTGTCGGTGTCGCAGGCTGACGGCTCGACCGCCTCGGGTGTCACCGCGATCCAGGTAGCGACCGACGGCACGATGGCCGCCGGCGACGAAGCCTACGGCAGCTACTCGAACTTCTCCATCACGACGGATGCTGAGAAGCGGCTGCCGTACGTCATCGTGAACGTGAACACGCTCGACTCCGCGACGGGCGGCACCGTCGAGTTCGTGGACGCGGACGGCGACAAGAAGGTCGCGCACATCAACTCCTCAAAGACCGCGAGCGACGCGGACGTCGTGGCGAACGCGACGGGGTCGGGCTACCTCTGGCAGGAGCGGCTGGCTGACCTCGCGACTGACGGCTCGGCCGGCGACGGCACGTTCGACGGCATCGAGGAGATTCGCGTCTCGGCTGTTGATGGCGACCTCGACGTCACCATCACCGGGCTGGATGCCGAGCGCAAGAGCGAACTCGTCCTGGGTGAGACGCTCGAAGACACCGACGACGATGACGACCTCGAAACGGTCACCATCACCGAAGTCTACACCGCTGGCGAGGTCGACCTGAACGGCCTGAGCGGGATGGACGCGCTCTTCTCGGATGCGGTCATCCACGACCTCGGCGTCAAGGGCGTGGTGTACGATGCGGAGGACCTCAAGAGCGAGGACGTCGAGGTCACCATCGAGGAGCAGGACCAGTATGGCTCGTATCCGCAGCACGTCGAGGTCTACTACCGGCTTGAGGTGCCGGCAGCCATCGACCTCACCCACACGGGCCTGGAACTCCGCCAGGAGCAGAGCTTCGTCGACGAGCGGTATGCGACCATCGAGTACGTCGAGGGTGCGAGCGACACCGCGTTCTCGGACATCGACTCGTGGACCGACCTCTCCGGCAGCCTCGGCGACGTCGGCGACACGCTCTCGCTTGACTCGACGGTACAGGCCGGCATCACGTACGTCGTTCACGAGGACATCCTCATCAACGACGATGAGGCGAGTGACCTGGCCGACACCGGTGGCGCTGCCTCGGGCGGCGCGGCGGGCCAGTCGGGCATCACGAGCTGGCCGGTCATCGGCGCGCTGTTCGTCGCCATCCTGGGAGTCCTCAAGCGCTTCGGGATAGTGTGAGGTGGTCCTGATGGTGAACATCGGACCAGTCGGCGGCGGGTCGGACTCGACCAGTTGGTCAGCGTCGAAGGTCAACCCCATGAACCTCTTGCGGGAGGTGTCGAGCATCATCAAGGACCTCGGGTGGAAGGGTCTGGGGCAGACAGCCATCGGCACGCTGATGCTGTCGGTGTTGTTCGGCGGGGTCGACCTCATCAACGCGCTGTTCAACTTGCCGGTCACACTCATCAACGCGCTCGCAGACGCGCTCGCAGCACTCAACGCGGGGACTCTCATCGGGTTCTTCGGGTTCATCTCGGAAGCACTCGGCGTGGCCGCCGGGTCGTTCGGCTCCGGGTGGACAGGCCTGCTCGGGCCGTTTCAGGGGCCGTTCGGCGTGGCTCTCGGCCTCATCATGATCTGGGAGGTGCTGTACTTCCTCGACATCCTCGACACCGACTTCCTCGGGGTGGTCATCGACCTGCCGGACTTCTTCCTCTCGAACGACGAGAGCAACGCTGTCGAAGCCACGGGCGGCGAAGAGGACAGCTAACCATGCTCGGCTACCGGTCGTCCATCGAGGGGGTAACTCATGGCGGGTGGTAGCGGGGTTTCGACCGACTGGCTCACGACCGCCGACGGTACGGGCATCCGATGGAGTCGCGTCGCACTCCTCGGCGTGGGCGGCGTTCTCACCGCCATCACGGCCGGGTTCTCGAACCTGGCCCAAGGCATCACGCAGGCGTGGGTGATGCTCATCGGCGGGCTCGCCGGGTTCGGCGTCGACCTGACGTGGGTGACGCTCGGAGTTCCGACGCAGTTCTTCGCGACGGCGTGGGAGGCACCGCTCGCGTTCCTGTCGGCGTTCGGACCGGCACAGGGCATCCTCGCGCTCGCCATCGGCCTCACGGCCGTCTACATCGTCTACCAGGGGTGTTCGGCGATGGCTAACCTCGACGACACCACCGGCGACACCACGGGAACTGCGAGCGACCCGACCTCGACAGTCGAGGGGTCCTCGCGGACGTTCTTCGGCGACCTGCTCGGCGTGCCGTCGGTGCTGCAGAACCTCGGAAGCGACGCGACGAGCCTGCTCCGGGACCCGCGCGCCTACATCATCGGGGTCATCGTGGCCTGGATCGTGAACGGCACGGTCGACCTCATCGGAGCAATCACAGGGCTCGTGCTCGATGCGGGCGAACTCGTGGCCGGCACGCCGGTGATGCTTGGCGGGTCACTCATCCAGGCGATGACACCAGCCGCGAAGGGGCTTCTGCTCCCTATCGAGGTCATCGGCGACGTCCTGTCGGGAGCGCTGGCAGCGGCCGGGCCGGCCGCACCCATCGTCGCGGCACTCGGCCTCGTGGTGATGTGGTGGGTGGCCGAACGCATCGGGAAACTCGTGCTGTCAGTGGTCTCACCACGCATCGCGCGCTTGCTGGCAGTGTTCGCGTTCCTCGACCCACGGAGGTGGTTCTGAGATGGACCTCGGAAACGTCATCGACTACGCCTCACACCCGTTCACGGGCCTCGTTGGCGTCTTCGCGGTGGTGTCGGGCGTGCTCGACCCGTTCGTCCAGTTGGTGAGCGCGACCGCCGGCCTCTGGTTTCCGTTCCTGTCGGTGGGCTCGACCCTCGCCGGGTCGATCCCCGCCATCCCGGCGGGGGTAGCCGAGCAGGCGTTTCAGATCGGGGCGGCGGTGTACCTGCTCATCGTGGGATGGCGGCTTCTTGAGGCAGTTATCGGGTGGTTCAGACAGCGACAACAGCAAACATGACACTCAACACACGACACAAGAGCGGTATCGACGGCAAACAGCGGCTGGAGGTGGCGGCCGGATGGCGCTGACGCGGCGGTTCGGGACGACCCAGACCGCACTCGGCGGCGTGGTCCTACTGGCGGCGCTCTGGGTAGCCTTCACGATGGGCTTGCTCGCGGGCCCACTGGCGGCGCTCACGGCGAACGCGACCCTGCTCGTCGGCGTGGGAGCACTCGCGCTCCTGGGCTGGTGGGTGTGGGACGAAGTCGAAGAAGACGACGACCTCTCGTCGGTGGTGTCAAAGACGGGCGACCGGGCCGAACGAGCCTCGCGTGGGTTCCTCGACGGGATGGCGGCGGTCATCCTCGCGGTGGCAGCCGTCGCGTTCACCATCGGCGACGTCCTCTTAGGCGGGTTGGCTGGCTTCGCTGACCAGCTCGTGCAGGCTCCGCTGGTGGCGGCGAACCTCGCAGGCATCGGGCTGGGGCTCGCCGGCATCATGGGGTTCCTGGGAGCGAACGTCTACACCATCGCGGCGCTCGCACTCCTGCTGACCGCGATGGTCATCCGGCGGAGGTAACCCGGATGAATGCTCGAACGTCCCTCGCGGTGCTCCTGGTCGTGTTCGCGGTGGTGGTGGCCGGGACTGCTGGCCTCGTCGCAGCTGGAAGCGACCAGGGAACGACCGCGGAGAACACGACGGCGAAGTACGACCTCGGCGACCTCGATGAGGGTGGGCAGACCATCGAGGGGAAGAACCCCTCGGAGCGGTGGCTCGGCTACCAGGGCTCAGTGTACGCCAGTTTCGAGAACACGAACTGGGTGAAGGAGATCGGCCAGCCTCAGGCCGCGTGGACGGTCGACAACGTGGTCGGGCCGGGCTCGCTCGTGGATACGAACGAGGTGACGCTCCACTTCAGTCGGAAGCGCGGCGCGGAGTCCGAGACGGTCCACCTGAAGACGGTGTACTGGGAGCGGAAGACGAAGCCGGTCACGCAGGGCAACACGACGACCCAGGAGCCGTACGCCGCAAACGTCACCGTCGAGACCAAGGAGATAGAACTCTCGGGGAGCGGCGACACCGTCACGAAGGAACTCCGGAACCACCCAGACCACCCGGTGCGGGTGACGATGTGGATCCAGGAGTACCCGGACTCGCGATGGACGTTCGAGCATCACTCGATAGCCACGACGAGCGAGCTGCCGTTCGCGCCGACGTGGCCGTCGTTCCTGTCGTGGTTCGGGCTTCGCTTCTTGGGGCTCACAGCAGTGGGCGTGCCGCTCGCGATAGGAGCGGCCGTCAAGAGCATCGAGACGGCGAAGGCACCACCTGGAAAGTCAGCGATGTGGTACGTCGTGATGGGCGGGATGGCCTCCTACATGGGGCTGTACTTCTGGTACGGCGAGGTGGCCGGCCTCCTGGTCTCGGCTCCGTGGCTGATGGGTGCGGCGGTGGTAGTGCTGGCGTACCTGACCGCGCTCGAAAAGGTGGACCGCACCAAGAAGCTGCGGCTGGAGAGCCTCCAGACCATCGCGGTGGAGAACCCGCTCGGCAAGTCAGTTCCAGACATCGAGCACGAACTCGGGAACACGTTCAACGTGGTCGAGGAGGACGGCGTCATCAGCTTCTTCAAGGCTGGGAGCCTCAAGCAGTTCCTCATCCGGCTGGCGGGCGCGAAGCCGGCGAGCATCGACGTCTCGGGGCTGACGTCTCGGGTGCGATACTCGGGTGACGCTGATGAGAAGCTGTACATCGATGAGGAGAGCATCCGCGAGGACGACGAGACTGGCGAGAAGAAGTTACTCAAGCTCACGTTCCCGGCGCTGTCCATCTCGGCGAGCAACCTGAAGACGACGGTCGAGGAGTCTGCCGACGATGGCGGGACGACGACGGTCGAGCAGTGGGACCGCGACAAGCTCTCGACAGCGTTCTTCGGATTCGGCGTCGGCACACTCATCGGCGCGCAGGTGCTCGGCACGCTCCAACTCGGCGCGCTCGTCGGGATGCTGCCAGTCCTCTGGGTGATGGCCAACCTGCAGGATGGGTCGGCTGACCTCGTCACGGCACCGGACCACGCGACGACCGGGAAGGCTCGCGCTGTGACCGAGGCGAACGAGGTGGCGCTCCAGAAGACGTTCACGGAACTGCAGGAGTCGATTGCGGACTCGGACGTCGAAGCCATCGAGAAGGCCGTCGAGATCGGCGAGGCGTACACGCGACGGGCGAAGGACCAGATGAACCGCATCATGGGCGCGGGCGGGTCTGAACCCGACAAACCCGCGTTCCGGAGCGACGAGGTGACCGCGGATGACTGACCGAGAGCAGGCGTGGGTGGCGGCGCTCGACACGCTCGACAACCAGCAACTCGCGATGTACGAGGAGCTGGAACGTGGCTTCGACACGCGGTCGGACGTGGTGCTGTGGATGCACGAGGCGAGCGTGCGGACGCTCGGCCAGCTCCCCGACGACTGGTTCAGCGACCAGTTGAGCGACCGATACCGGGTGGCGAGTCTGCTCGATGACTCGCGGGAGCGCGAGCGGCTCACGCCATCGGCTCCGTCGGAGTCACTGGCGGCACTCGAACGGCACCTCGTGGCCGACACCGACCTGTTCGAGGCGGCGCGGGCGGCGATGGCGCTCCTGAACGAGCAGGCGCTCGACTACGGCGAGAGCGAGGAGGGCCGGGACCCCGGCAAGCAGAGATGGCTCGCGATGCGGCCGGCACTCGACGAACTCGTGGACAAGCAACGTGCGGTCATCCGCGAGGCGCTCGGCAGGGGCGGCGAGGATTCGCGTGGGCTGGCTTCCCGGCGGGATGTGAGCCAGTGGTCGCGGAAACTCGTGCGCGCCACCACGGGCGCGAGAGGTGGCCTCACGGGGCGGTCACTCTGGGACCCCTGGGACCGGATGGTCCTCCAGGGCTCGACGGACAGTCCGTCGCTGCATCTCCTGTTGGCCGACGACGTCCTGCCGGTGATGAATGCGACCATCCGACGTGAAGCGACGGCGGCACGCGAGGTGCCGGCTGAAGAACGCGAGCACCACGGACCTCTCGAAATATGAGCCAGGCAACCCAACACACGACCGAGCGGAAGCGCGAGCGGGTGCGGGAGATGCTCCGCGAGGACTTCACCCCGCACGACACCTCGAAACAGGCGCTCTACCACGAACACGATGGCAAGTGGCGGTTCGAGGACATCAGCCAGCGGCACCACGACGGCGAGCAGTTATACAAGGACCTCGGGCTGAAGCCGTTCGACCGAGTCCTCGAAAAGGCAGCCAAGACTGGCCACCCGGTCCACCGGTTCCCGGACACGTTCCTGTCGAGCATCATCCACACCGACGACCGCGACCTCCTCGCACTGGAGGAGGGCGACCTCGACTACTTCGCCGAACAGCCGCGCACGCGCCAGCGGGTGATGGCGTGGCTGGCAGACCACCCTGAGGTGGTCGAGCACCTGGATGACGGTGGTCGGGAGATTCACGGCCACTCGAAGCCGGGGAAGGGTAAGACCAGCTTCGTGAACGTGGTCGGGGTGGGCAGGAACCTGGAGGTGAACAACGACACCATCCTCTGGATGCTAATGGGCGACGAAAGCGGAGCCATCGACGAGTTCGAGATGCTCCCGGTCGTCCGCTACATGACCGCGCTCGTCCCGAAGGACGTCGAGATCCAGGTGACGGCGAACCCGGTCGACTACCGGCTTCCGGAGGTCGAGGTCGAGCTGGACGACGTCTTCCGGGACGTTGTGGAGTACGAGGACCCGGTCGACCTGTTCGACAAGGTGGTTCCCGGTGGCCTGTACGGTGTGCTGCCAGACCCGCAGTTCCGGGGGTGTGAGCGCATCATGGCAGCTGCATACAACCATCCGGGCGAGGTGGACGAGCCGGGCGAGGTCACGCCACTCCGGGACTTCGTGTTCGCCGTCCACAAGGTCAGGGCGAAGTACGACGTCTACCTGCATCCGACGACGCTGATCGTGGACGAGTTCGGCGACCTGCTCCCGAAGAACCCGGAAGCGGACGCTTCTGACAAGCATCGAAAGGTCACCGACTGGCCGGCGACCTACGGGAAGATGCGGAAGAAGAACGGGTCGCTGTTCGCGATGAGCCACTCGCTGAAACGGGTTCACGAGGACGTCCTTGAGAAGGAGCGGTGGTTCGCGACCTTCCCGATGACACCCACTCCCTCGCCGATGAGTGGTCTCGGCGAGGTGGGGCTGCCGAAAGGCTACACCAAGCACATGAACAAGGGGCAGGCGGCCATCTGGAACGGCCTCCACTACGCTCCTGTCTCGTGGCCGAATCCGTATCGAGGCTACGAGTTCAACGGTGAAATCTCCATCAGCTACCCCGAGTGGCAGGAGGGGATGAGCGATGTCTGAGTTCGCTGAGCAACTGCATCGACTGGTTCAAAAAGGAGGTTCGACCCCTCAAGAAGACGACAACACGAGAATGTTCAAACTTTCGACAGACTTCACACGCGCGCGTAGCTTAAGTGGACTGGACGAAGGGGGGACCCCCTTCTGAGCGCGCTCGCGCGTTCGACGGAGGCACCGCATGACACGCACGCGACAACTCAAGGCGGCAGTGTTCGCACTCCTGCTCGCGACCTCGCTGGTGGCGGGCGTCATCCCAGCGAGCGCCATCGGCGCGCCCGACGGCATGGTCGGCATCCCAGACAGCAACGTCCGCGAGGACCTCCCGGCGCAGGCCGGACTCCCCGGAGCGACCGCGTTCCAGGGGAGCGTGATGACCTCGCGGCACGCAGATACCCTCGAAGTGTCGGTGACCACCGAGGGCCGGGCGTTCGGGCAAGCAGTCGCGGACCAGGCACGGAACGGCGCTCCGCCGAAGCTCGCCATCCAACTCACCGACAACGAGCACAGCCAGGGCCGGCGCGTCGCACTTCCGGTCGAGCCGATTCGGAACGCGACCGGTCGCGTGCCGCACCTCGCGTACGTCTCGAACGATGAGACGGGTGAGGAGTGGGCGCTCCCGGTCGAGCGGCAGGGAAGCCTGCTCGTCATCGAGGTGCCGCACTTCAGTACCAACACCATCACCTGGAGCGGGCTGTTCACCGCGAGCGGGACGTACACCGACGGTTCGTCGTTCACGTACGACCAGGCGAGCGAGGCGGGGAACTACTCCATCAACGTGACCGGCCACACCGCCTACGAGACGGACACCGTTTCCGGCACCTATGCGAACGGGGATAGCGCGGTGCTGTCGGTGGCGGGTACCAAGGACCCGACAACCGCAGAGGTGACGTTCACGGGCGATAGGTCCTCGCTCGGGTGGAACAACCAAAGCGCGTCGGGGCTGTCCATCGGGAGCAGTCAGTCGCTCGCGATGAACGGGAACGTGGAGCCGACTGGAGCGGGTGGCGGCGACCCAGAAGTCTCGGTGACGGGTCACCCGCTCACGTCAACGGACTACTCCCAAGAGAACCAGTGGGTCGACGCGGAGGGCGGGTCGGTCTCGACGATGGTGCCGGCACCGATGGCGACCATCGACCGGCTCGAACTCCGGAACCAGTACGTGAGTCCGACCCTGTCGGCGTGGGCGGACATCGAAGTCTACATCAACGGCACGCTCATCGGCTCCCGGTCGCAGGTCGAAAAAGGAGACACTGACACGTTTACGAACGTCGGCTACGACGCGTCGGGCACGTCCGAGGTGGAAATCTCGGTCACGGTCACCCAGTACCGTGACCCCGGCACCGACCACTACTATTTCCGCGACGACAGTGTGTCGTCGCCAAATATGCCCGAGTTCTATCTGGAAGGGGCTGGCCCGCAGAGCATCACCGTCTCGGACGACACGGGCAAGTCGGTGAGTCTCGGGGCGGGTGGCACCGGGACCATCGACTTACAGCCGTCGTCTTCGTCGCTGACGCTGGATGCGACCGGGACCGGGACGCTTGATTATACGCTCCAGAAAGAGGAGTGGGAGCAGACCGATAGTCCGAGCGTGGACGTGAACGGCGACGGCACGCCGGACGCGAGCTACTCGGGATTGATGGCGGACGGCGAGACAGCCACCTACGACGTGACAAGTGCGTTATCGCTGTCATCGTCGTCGATGGACGTGACGACCGCAGGCCACACGGTCGGGGTCGACCTCTCCTATCAAGAGGTGACCGAGACGGTCGACCCGGTCATCGAGGTGAACGGGAACACGACGAGTCATTCGGGGACGCTCGCGGACGGCGAGGAGGTCTCGCTGACCGCGGACTCGAACTGGGTTGAGCAGGGCACCAACCGGGTGAACGTGTCGGTGACGCCATCGGTGTCGGCGGACGCACCTGCGCCCCAGGTCGACCTCGATTACCGGCACGACGGCACCGACAAGTCGGATGTGGCGTACGATGCGGAGAAGTGGAGCGAGAGGTACAACGTCTCGAAGACGTTCGCACAGGACCAGTCGTCGGCGTCGCTCACCATTCCGTTCGACGGCCGGGTCATCGAGATTCGCGACCTCACAGTGTACAAGAACGGCGGCGAGGTGTCACCGACCTCGCAGGGCTTCTCGGGGACGACCCTGGAGGTGGGGCTCGGGACGGTGGCGGCCGGCGATACCGTCCGGGTGGTGGCGAACGGGACGAAGGTGAGCGCGTACAACGCGAGCATCACGGTCACTGAGCCCACCCAGGTGGGTGACGCACTCGACAGCAAGGTGCAGCTGGACTCGTGGAACGGCGACTCCTACATCAACGTGGGTGGGACCCCCGACGGGACCAGGGTCCACTACACGACGAACGAGTCGTGGTCGAGTCCGTCGGCGTTCGCTCGGATTGCGGCGAGTGGCGACCAGAACCTCCACTTCCCGAACGCCGGCGACGGCTCGACGTTCAGGGTGACGACGCTCCCGATCCGGGTGGAGCCGGAGGGCGATGTCGACATCGCGGTCGAGGAGCCGAGCCAGACCGAACCCACGTTCTCGGTCGACCCCGGCACTATCGGCGGGCAGGCGGTCTCGTACACGTTCCTCGATGCGGTGGGTGGCACCGACTACATCCTGTACAGTCTCGACAACGGGCGGGTCGAGGACCAGGGGACCGCACAGAGCCCGCTCACGCTCGTGGACGACGACTCCAGTGACACGCTGCAGTTCCAGATAGACGACGGCGGCTCCGAGACCACCGACACCGACGGCGGTGGCACGTCGCTCTCGGGAGCGGCGTCGAGCGCGGCCGGGAGCGCGGCGAGCCTCGTCGCACGCACCGGCATCATCGGGGTGGTGGCGGCGCTCTTCGCCGCAGCATGGCTGTTCTCCCGGAGCTATGGGTCGAACTCCATAACGACCAGGCAGTTCCTCGTGGGCGAAGGCCTCCTCATCGGCCTACTCGCGCTCGAAACGCTCTCGCCGGCCTCGCTGGTGGGTGGGTTCTTCGGTGTGCTCGGCGAGTTCTTCGGGCAGGCCGGTGCGGGCGTCGCGACCGCCATGCCGCTGCTCATCCTCGTGGGCGGCGGGCTCGCCTACTACTACCTCAGACAGCGGGGCAAGCCGGAGAAGGTGGTCAACTTCAAGCTCGGAGGGGGTAGCAACTGATGGTCGGGGCGGAACTCGTCTCGGGAGCCATCCAGTGGGTGTTCGGGAGCATCGAGGGGCTCACGATGGCGCTCACGCTCGCGTTCTTCGGGTGGCACACCCGGAAGGGCGCGGCGGTCGGCGGTCTGTTCAGCAACCTCGGGTGGTACGCCATCCTGCTCGCGCTCATGGTCGTCCTCGGCGTGGTCGACCTACATCCGGGCCGGCTCCTCACCCTCGCGATGAGCGCGATGCAGTCGCTCACGGGAGTCCTCGGATGACCGACGACGTCCGCGAGGCACTCGCGAGCCTGCAGGTGACCGAGGACTGCCGGCTGTTCTTCGACGAGATGGACGGCGACCTCGTCATCCGGTGCTTCTCGCACGGCGAGACATGGCCGGTTTAAATCCGGTGCCCTGTCAGATGTCTCGCGGTATGCATCCTACTCGTTGGTCCGGGCGTCAAGCAGTTCACTGAACCTTTGACCTTTGGGTGAGAGCTTCTGCTCACATAATCGTGGTACTCGCGCAGGAAAACGTGACGAGCAGCGGCCCAGTAAGATGAGCCGTGCCTCTGATAGCGCAGGAGCGGGGGATTCCCAACAAGATTGGGGTGGGGGAGGGGATCGGACTCCTGCAGGTGGATGTAATAGATGGTTTATATAAAACTCCAGCCCCCATTCACGGGGTTTATTAGGATATATGTAAAATCATGAACTTGTTGTGTTCGGGCTTGTGATGCCGGAAGGAACCCGGAGAGACGCTTAGATACCACCGTTCCATTGTGGGCGGGCGCTAAGCCGGCCAGCCGGCAGGGGTGTGTTTCGAGTGGAACAAGTGCGGAGCGCGCCGGAGGCGCGTAGTTTGGTTGGCCCTGTGGCCTTAGCCACACCCGCTAAGGGGGTTGCGACACGGACGTGACGCGACCGCCGACCGGCCGGCGCGCGAGGCGCTGCTCGCGATGGCGACCGCTCTCGAGGAGAACAAACCAGCTTGCACTACTCAACGAGTTATGAAAGTGAGGTTGTAGAAGTGGGGGTGCGGGAGAGTGTTGCCACTCAGCAGTCGGGTGTCAGCGGGCGGAACTCCCCCAGGGAAGGGCGTCTTTGACCCGTCCGCGCTTGGTACTGCCATCGACTCTGGCGTGGAGGAGCGCGTTCCCGAAGGCCTGAGCGTCCCTGCCGGCGTCCTTCCAGGCGTCATAGCCCTCTTCGAGCACGTCTGCGAGCATGGGTTTGCTCTGGATGGACTTGAGCCGGGTGAGCTTCGACTCGATTTTCACCCGGAGCTTGTCGTTCTCGGGGTTCTCGATGAGCTTGACGGCGTACTTTTCGAGCCAGCGTTGGAGGCTGGAGCCGGCGCGTTCGAGGGTGCGCTCGTCGAGGTCGAGCAGGTGAGCGACCGTGCGAGCGCGGTTCTCGACGTCGCGCTCGAAGGCGGTGATGACCTCGTGGACGTCCTCTTTGAGCTTCTGAGAAACCCAGCGGACGTTGCCGTTGTCGCTCTCGACCAGGCCGTTCAGGTGTTCGAGCACCCGGTAGATGGTCCGCGGGGTGCGGCCGTGTTCGTCGGCGAGGTCGCCGACGTGCTTGCCACCGTCCGTGACGAGGCTTTCGAGCACGTCGACGTCGGTATCGTTGAGGTCACGCATCACGCGGACGAGCACGGCCTCCTGGCTGGCCTCCATCTCGGGCGTGGGGTCCTCGAAGAAGCCGACGTCGCGGTCGCTGGCGACGTTGTCGAAGTGGTCGTCTGCGACGAAGGTGGGGCCGGCTCGTGTTGGGACGTCACCCCAGGTGAGGAGGTTGATGAGGGCCTCTTCGAGTTCCTTGGTGAGGCGGTGGTGTTCGTTCCAGGGGATGGTGCGACTGTCGTTCAGACCCTTCCGGAAGAGCACCCCGATTTTCGGGTGATAGAGCGCGTCATCCTCGGAGAACTTCTCGGGGTGCTTCGGGTAGTAGTGCTTGAACTGCTTGGCGACCTTGTGGCCCTGGACGAGTGTGTTAGCGAACTGCCGAGGGATGCGCAGCTGGTGGTTGTAGCCGACGGCTTCGGTGTTGTCGGCGGAGTAGACGAACTTCGACCCCTTCTCGGTGGCGAACAGGTGGAAGAGGCGCTGGAAGATGCCACCAGAGCGTACGACCTTGTTGCCCATCGAGCGGGTCACCCGGACGTAGCGCTCGTGTTGGACGATACGACTGATGTCGTGGGGCTGGTCCGCGAAGAAGGCCGGGCTCCAGTTGGTGTTGGCTTCGTCGGCGGCGGCCTGACACACCTGCGGGAGCAAGTCAGTGTACTCCCGGGGTTCGAGGTTGCTCCCGCCATCGATTTTGACGTTGACTGCCTCGTCCTCCTCGACGTGGATGAACGGCGTGGAGATCTCGTTGCCCGTCTCGTAGTGGTACATGCCCGGGAATCTGGGACGGAAGAGGAACGCGGCTTTGCGCTGGCCGCGGCCGTAGGCGTTGATGCGCCACTCGTAGAGGCGCTCGGCGTCGATCGGGTCGGTCGGCCGGGGCGCGATGCCACCCTTCTGGTAGCGGACCTCGATGTGCCACTCCTCACCGCCTTCTTCGGTGGGCAGCTCGACGTCGAACTCGTGGCTCCCGTCGAACTGGTTGACCACGATGTGAGAGAGCAACCAGTACGGACGGAGACCGTGGTCGGGATAGAGGAGGTTGGCTTCGAGTTCGTGGGGAGCGGTCTCGACGTGGCTCACCCGGACCACCCTCTTCGAGGACGGTATCCCGTAGATGGCGGGCGAGGTGATACTGGAGACGTGGGGGAACCGCATTTCCGACTTGGCGGAGTTGAGCGGTTTTACTCCCTTGAAGACGAACCAGTCGGGGAACGACTGGAGTCGAGCGGCTTCGCGAACGGTCAGCCGGCGGATGTCGCTGACGTCGGGCTGTCGGCTCTCGCTGGTCCGGCCGCCGTCAGTGGCCGCGGGTTGAGGGACGCGAACCAGTCCGTAGGGAACTCCCCGGCTGATGTTCGCCGGCACTGTCCGCGCCGGAGCGTCGGGTTCGTTCGGCGGGTGCTTTTCCAGGTGGCGCGCGTCACCCGTGAGGTACTGCTTAGCGGCGTTGGTCAGAGGCTCCGGGTCGTGGCTCGGGAACCCGTCAGGGTGTAACTCGGGTAGTGTGCCGGTGCGAACCGTCCGGGCGGGTTCTTCTACCGTATGTAGCGGCCGGCGGCCGGCTTTCTGGTGTCCTTCGCTCTGTTGGCTGGTGAGCTCGCACCCCGGTGGCAGCGTTGCGAGGTCGCCGATAGCGTCGCGGACGGTCCGCCATTCCTTCAGACGGCGGCCGCCAAGGGTGGACGTCGCGGTTTCTGCGTGAGTGGTGGGCGGGAACCAGGGCGACGGGAGCGGCTGGTCGTTACGGACAGCGACCACGAAGATGCGACGGCGGGTCTGGGGAACACCGTAATCGGCAGCGTTCAGGGTACGCCATTTGGCGCGGTAGCCAATCGACGAGAACGCGGCGACCACCCGGTCCATGAACCCGGGTGTGATGGTGGCCATCCCGGGGACGTTCTCCATGGTGGCGGCGCGGGGTTGGAGTCGGTCGACCCACTCGACGAACCGCCAGACCAGTTGGTTGCGGTCGGCGTCAGGGTCGCGGTCACCTTTCGCGTTGCTAAAGTCCTGGCAGGGTGGCGACCCATGCAGTAGGTCGATTTCACCCGCAAGCATGCGAACCGCCGGGGGTAGGCCAGCGGCGGGAAACGCGAGGTTCTGATAGAGCGCGTGGCCGGGGAGATTTGCGCGGTGGGTGGCGAGCGCGTCGGTGTTCGTGTCGACGGCCGCGACGACTTGGAACCCCGCGAGGTCCATCCCAAGGCTTGCTCCGCCAGCACCAGCGAACAGATCGACCGCGGTCAGGGTCACGCGGACCACCCCGAGAGGTCGGCCTGCTGGTCGCGCTCGCGGTCAGGGTTCGGGTCCTTCTTGCGACTGAAGGCGACGCGATCGTCAAGCGCATCGCGGGAGCCACACCCGGCACACACGACGACCGTGGTGGCGTTGACTCCCTGGCCGACGGTGGTCTCGCGGTGCATCGTGCGGCGACCGCAGTCGGGGCAGTGGAGTCGCCACTGGCTCACGCCGGAACACCTCCGGTGTCGATGGTGTCGAGGTGGCTCATCCACTCGGCGAGGGTCATCCGGGCGGCCGCGGAAGCAGTCAGCCCGACCGGCGGCCACCGGGTGGGCTCGTGTTGGTGTGAGCGGTCGTACCGGGGCGAGCAGGCCGGGCAGAGCGCGATGATGCGGCCACCCTGTCCACCCTGGTCAACGAGGACGTGGAGCCGGTCGGGGCGGGTGTCGCGCCGGCACGCCCCGCAGACGGCGCGGGTCACGCCGATCCCTCCGCTGGTCGGTGGCTCGCGACAGGTCGCAGGTCGGCCGCACGCTCACACCTCGGACACTTGTGGTGGATCGTCTGGCGTCGCCACCGGTGGTCGACCGTGACCACCACGATGGCCGAACACCGCTCGCATCGGCGGACCTGGCGCTCGTTCACGACCGGTCACCGTCCCGGATGGCGGCGGTTTCATCGGCGAGCCAGCCGCGCTGTTTCCCGATGCCGGTCAAGCCGTCGACCTCGCGGAACGGGTGGGAGATGTCGAGCCCGCCCGGCCCACGGAGCGCGTCGAAGACACCGCGGGCATCGAGTGGCTTGTGATAGGCGAGCCCGAGGAGGATTTCGAGCTCAATCTCGCGCGGGTCGGGACCGGTCGCGATGTCCCGAATCCAGGTGGTGAGTCCTTCGTAGACGCGGAGTGCCCACAGGTCGAGCAGGGTGTCGACGGAGTCACCAGATGGGAGCCGTCCGTCGACGTCGACCGGGACTCCTTCGAGGTCGCTCGGGGTACGCTCGTAGTCGTGGATGGGCGTCGCGGGGTGCAGGAGGTCGTGCTCGGCGGAGATGATCCGCCACTCCTCGCCGGCAGCTTCGGCGTACTCGCGCTTGTTGGTCCAGTAGCCGCCCTTGTAGCGGCGGGCGGCCGGGAGCGGGTCGGCATCGGTGTGTTTGGACCCGGAGCACCCGACGGCGACGAGACGAATCGGGTCGCGGTCGCGGTAGTGGTCGATGGCGGCGCGAAGCCGTTTGACGTAGCTGAGCCCGTAGCCGGCGCGGTTGGCGAGCACACTGCCGCGTTCGGGATGGGCGAGCCGGTCGCGGACCTCGACGAGGTCGGCGCACTCGACGGCGAAGTCGGCGGCCATCATCCCGGGGACGTCAGCCTCGTGTGCGAGGTCGGCGAGCAAGTGGTAGAGGTCGGCTTTGTCAGCCGGCACGACCACACGACGAGCAACCTTGGAGGTGCCAGGGCGGTGGCGCTCAACCACGATCTCCCCGGTCGACCCGGTGTCGGTCGCTGAGGACGACGGTTGGTCGGCGCGGCTCACTGGCGGTCCCCCGGTTGCAGTCGACACACCGCCCGTGGCGGAGCGGTCGGATGAGGCCACAGTCGCGGCAGACACCGATGCGGCCGTCGCGGGGGTGGTCGGTGGCCGCCATCAGTCGTCACCTCCGTTCTCGATGCGGTCGAGGCCCCACCCGATGATGAGGAGGGTGTGTTGGAGTTGGCCGAGCATCTCGCGGGCCTGGTCGTCTTCACCGGCGGCGACGTGGCCGAGGAGGTCGTTCGCTTCTCCCTGAGCGGTCTCTATCCAGTGGGCGACGTGGAGGCGAGAGACGGTGTCGGGAGCCTCGAAGGAGGCGTCCTCGGTCATCGGCGGTCACCTCCGGTGTTCCCGAGCAGTTCTTTCTCGGCGTTGACGACGCGCTTGAACTGCTCGACGTCACCGCCCTGGTCGGGGTGATGCTGCTTCTTGAGCGAGCGAGCCGCGGCTTTCACCACGTCCGCATCGGCGTCAGGGGCGACGTGGAGGACCTCGTGCGGAGCTTTCCGGGTGGGCTGACCGCTCCCCATCGGCGTCGCCTCTTCGTCACCGGGCGGGAGCGCCTGCGTGCTGAACTCGCTCTCGATGGTCTCGACGCCGTAGCGGTCGAGGGCACGCTTCGCGTTCAGGTACTTCGCGATGGCCTGGGCGTTGTCCCGAACGTTGTCCCACCGGTCGCACGGGACCGCGTAGTCCTCGTTGGCCTTCGTGAAGTAGACGACAACCGCGGGATCGTCCTCCGCGGTGGCATCGGCGTACGGCAGATTCGGGTTGCGTTTCTGGTGTTCGGCGCCGCTCTCGATTTTGACCTGCTCCGCACCGAGGCGCTGGAGTTCGGTCAGGATGTTCTCGAAGGCGCGGCGCTGACTCACCCGGAACCCGTGCGGGTACGATTTGCGCTCTCCGGATGGAGTGCGGTCGAAGCCGGCCGGCCAGTCGACGCCCGTCATTGGTCGTCACCTCCGGTGGTCACGACCTCGCGGTCGAGTGCAACCCAGCCGCGGCGGTCGGTGACGAAGTCGACCCACTCGTCGATGGTGCGGGGGCCGAGTCTCTCGCGGCGCTCGGTTGACCCGATGCCGGTTTTCACCCAGACGTCGTGGCCGTTCGCGGCGTAGTAGTGGACGCGACCGCGCTGGTCGAGGCCCACCCGACGGTAGAAGGTGCGGCCGTCGTCGAGCGTGGACGGCGCACCACGAAGGTGAACGAGTGCGTGGTCGGGGGTGAGCGGGTCGGGGTCGAAGTGCTCGCGGAGCTTCGAGGCGACGCTCTCGTCGACGTCGTGGAGATAGCGGGCGAGGTGGTAGGGGCAGACGGTGACGGTGCCGAGGTTCGGGCCGGGACCCGGAACACGAGCGACGGCGGGCTCGTCACAGGAGCCGACGAGACTGACGTCGGGGTCGCTCGCGAGCAGGAACCCACCCTGGCCGTGGCCGCACTCGATGTCGTTCTCGACCGGGCCGACGGGCGCGGTCAGGCTGTGGGTGCGACTGCTCGCCATCAGGCATCACCTCCGGTGCCGCCGTCGG
Organism: Halobacteriaceae archaeon GCM10025711; assembly: GCA_042662785.1. GTDB lineage: Archaea > Halobacteriota > Halobacteria > Halobacteriales > Halobacteriaceae > JBHSYX01. The sequence continues at coordinate 3,510,740 of JBHSYX010000001.1, read as the reverse complement.
TGGCTGGGATTCTGACAGTCGCCTCGACCTCGTGGTCGAGTTCCCGGGCAGCTTCTTCGAGGAGGTCACGAACCTCGGACTTCGTGGTGGTTCGGGTGTCCCAGGCGACGAGGACGGCGACGTCATCGCCTTCAACGAGCGTGTTCGCCCGTGAACCGTCGGTACGGACGGTGATGCGGCTCTCGGCGGACGCCATCACCGGTCACCTCCCGAGAGTGCGGGGACGTCGTCGATGGTGTGCTCGTCGAGGAAGTGTTTCCACCGACTCTCGTGCTTGGAGAAGTTGTGGCCGCACGGCTCGCCGTGCTTGAGCAGAGGGCACTCAGTAAGTATCGTGCCCGTGATACCTTGGCCCTGGTAGGAGCGTGTCTCCAGGGTCACAAGCCCCACCTCCCGGTGGTTTCTGCGGGGTCAGAAGAACCGGCTAAAATTGCCGAATTCTTTATAAGTTCAATGGGGCCGCGCGGATTTGAACCGCGGTCACGAGCACCCAAGGCTCGAAGGATACCAAGCTACCCTACGGTCCCGTACCCACCCGTTTGCGCAGGCCGAGGTAAAGCGTTTCGCCTCAGTCGTCGGCGAAGACGAACTCCTCGACGACGTGGCGCGGGTTCTCGTCGTCGTCACCCTCGTACTTGTAGACGACGCCGTCGGCTTCGTCCGCGGTGGCGCGGTGGGAGCCGTCACAGAAGGGGTACTCGTCGGAGAGGCCGCAGAGGCAGACCGCAACGTTGCCTTTCTCGTCGTCGATGTCGTCGGCGTCGAGTTTGAGCGGGCCGTGGGCGTCGTGGGTTATCTCGCGGGCCATACTGGTCACTCCTGCGGGCAAGAGAAAAATCGTGTGGTGGGTCCGGGTCCTCCCGACCTGCAGAGTTCGTCGCCGTCGGAGGTGCCGTCACCGTCGGTGTCGGGGTCCGTGGGGTCGCTCCCGATGCGGACCTCCTCGCCGTCGTCGATGCCGTCGTCGTCGGTGTCAGGGTCGTTCGGGTCGGTCCCGGCGACGGTTTCCTCGCTGGCCGTCAGCCCGTCGCCGTCGGCGTCGACGGCTTCGCTGAACGCGAGCGTGTAGTCTTCGAGGGCTACCGGGCCGTCGTTCGTCTCGGACTGCGCCATCCGGACGGCGTAGGTGCCGTTCTCGTCGGCGGTCCAGGACAGCGTCGCGGCGTCGTGTCGCTGTTCGACGGTCTCGATGCGCTCGCCGTCGGGGCCGAAGACGACCAGTTCGCGCCCGAAGGTCTCACGGAGTTCGCGGTCCGTGGTGTCGACGGTCAGCGTCGCGGACTGGTTCTCGGTCATGTTCGCCGTGAACCAGTCGCGGTCGTAGCTCGCGATACTGCCGTTCACCTGCTGGCCGAACGCGAGGGTCGCGGTGGCGCGCTCCTCGTTCGGGTCCATGTCGTCCAGGTGGTCGACGCGGAGCAGGAGGCCGTACTCGCCGGTGTTGTTCTCCGCGATGCCGTCGAAGTCGTACTCGGTCGTGCGGACGCGGACGTAGTAGGTTCCGTTCTGCGTCGCGACGGTGGGCGCGTAGCCGGTGCCGCGCACGGTCTGGTGGCGGACGCCGGCGACGTTGTGCGGTCCGTCCATCGCGTCGCTGGGGTGTCGGGTGACTTCCTCGCCGTCGGGCGAGAAGACGTCGACCTGGAAGCTCCGGTCGTCGACGTCGCCTTGGAGTCGGAGGCGAGCGCGGACGCCGGTGCCGGCGGTCGCGTCGACCGCGTACCAGTCGACGTCGTCCGCGTCGTCGAGCGTACCGGTCACGTTCTCGCCGTACTCGACGGGTGTCGCGTTCGCGCGGGTGTCGCCGGTGTCGGTTGTTGCGGTCTGCTCGGTGCCTGTGCCGAGCGTGCCGGCGGCCAGCGGGACCACCAGGAGGGCGGCCACGAGGACGGCGGCGACCGCCGTGACGAGGCGGGGTCTTTGGGGGAGTCGTGACATGTTGCGCCCGGACCATCTCTCACTCACCCTTTTCCTATGGGCCGACTAACGCGGGCTGGCGACGTCCATTATAAATGACGTTTGTTTATATCGAGGTGGTTACAAACCCCAGAACGCGACGATGCCGACGGTGGTGACGACGGTGAACAGCAACTGGAGGGTGCCCCGGCCCGGAGGTAGTCCGTGAACTTGTAGCCGCCGGGACCGTAGACGAACAGGTTGGTCTGGTAGCCGACGGGGGTCATGAACGCGGTGCTCGCCGCGAACGTGACCGCGAGCACGAACGAGAACGCCTCGACGTTCAACTCGCGGGCCGCCTCGACGGCCACCGGTATCATCAGCACGACGCTGGCGTTGTTGCTGATGACGTTCGTCAGGAGCGCGGTGAGCAGGTAGAACAGCGCGAGCACGGCGACCGCGGGGAGCACGGTCCCCGACATCACCACGAGGCTCGCGATGAGTTCGGCGCCGCCGGTCTTCTCCATCGCGATGCCGAGCGGGATGACGCCCGCCAGCAGGAAGATGACGTCCCACTGGACGGAGTCGTAGAGTTCGTAGGATTTCAGGCAGCCGGTCAGCACCATCGCGAGCGCGCCCGTGAGCGCGGCGACCGCGATGGAGATGGAGGTGAACGCGGCGACGCCGACGACGCCGAGCACGATGCCGATGGCGACCGGTATCTTCTCCTCGCGGAACTGGTGGTGTTCTATCTCCTGGGCGACGATGAAGTCGCGGTTCGCGTCGAGGCGCTCGATGCTCTCGGTGGTCGCCTGCACGAGGAGCGTGTCGCCGACGCGGAGCGGGAGGTTGTCCATGCGTCGGCGGATGAGCTCGGGGCCGCGCCGGAGCGCGAGCACGGTGGCGTCGTAGCGGCCGCGGAAGCCGGCGCTGGCGAGCGACTCGCCGACCAGCGACGACCCGGGCGCGACGACCACCTCGACGAGGTTCTGGCCGGATTCGGCGCCCTCGAGTTCCTCCTCGGTGACCCGGACCCCGGGAAGCAGGTCGAGGCCGTCGACGTCCAGCAGGTCGACGAGCGTCCGGCGGTCGGTGCGCACGAGGAACACGTCGCCGGCCCGGATGGTCTTCCGGGCCAGCGGCTCCAGGAACACCTCGTCGCCCCGGATGAGCTGGATGATGTCGGCGTCGAACTCCGACTCCTTGAGCGCCTCGTTCACGGTCATGCCGGCGATAGGGGAGTCCTCGCGCACCACCACTTCGGTGAGGTAGCCCGCCATGTCGAACTCCTCCGTGAGGTCCTCCTGGGGTTTGACGCGGGCGGGGACGAGGCGGTGGCCGACCGTGAGCAGGTAGACGAACCCGACGACCATCACGACCACGCCGAGCTTGGTGAACTCGAACATCCCGAACGGGTGGTCGATGAGGCGCGCCGAGATGTCGCTCGCGAGGATGTTGGTGGAGGTGCCGATGAGCGTGAGCATCCCGCCGAACATGGAGGCGTACGACAGCGGGATGAGCAGCTTCGAGGGCGACGTGCGGCCGTTCTCCGCGAGGTCGCTCACCATCGGGAGCAGGATGGCGACGGCGGCGGTGTTGTTGATGAACCCGGAGATGGGTCCGACGACGCTCATCGTGGCGAACAGCTGGCGGAACTGGCTGTCGCCGGTGTACCGGGCGATCTTCGCGCCCAGGATCTGGACGGCGCCGGTCTGCTGGACGCCCGCGCTCAGGATGAACATCGCGAGCACGGTGATGGTCGCGACGTTCGCGAACCCGGACAGCCCCTCCTGGGGCGTGACCTGGGTCCACTCGCCGAGCAGCATGACGGTCACCATGATGCCGATGGCGGTGACGTCGATGGGGACCGGCTCCGTCGCGAACAGCACCAGCGCGGCGACGATAATGAGGAAGACAACCCCCATCCCGACGGTGAGCTCAGGGAGTGCCACGTCCACGGGAAGGTGTCAGACCGGGAAAAAGCATGTGGGTCTGTTCGACCGAGGCCACACTGCCGGATGGCCGGCGGTACGAGTCGCCAGGCGGCGACATGGCCGTCCGACTGTGGCTGCGTCGGTGCTCGTCGCCGGAGCCACGACGTACTTGTCCGTGTGTGACATACGCTGGCACATGAGGGGTGGAGGAGTCGGGCTGGGGCCCTACTGTGACCGACCGGCAGGAACGCCACGAGTGATGGTCGGGGCGGGCCGTGGTCACCCACGTCCCACTGTCCGGCCATGAGCACGGCGACGGGGCAACGCGCAGCCGAGGCGGCTCCGACCGGTCGCCTGCGCATGCTCGCGCTGGTCGCGCTCGCGGAACTGCTCGTGATGTCGCTCTGGCTGAGCGCGTCCGCCGCGGCGCCCGAACTCGCCGAGGCGTGGTCGCTCACGCCCGGCGAGACGGCGTGGCTCACCAACTCCGTCCAGGTGGGTTTCGTCGTCGGCGCGCTGCTCTCCTCGGCGCTCACGCTCTCGGACGCCGTCCCGCCGCGCTACCTCATCGCCGCGTCGGCAGTCGTCGGCGCGGTAGCCACCGCCGCCATCGCCGCGTTCGTCGACGCCATCCTGCCCGCCGTCGCGCTCCGCCTCCTCACGGGCATGGCGCTCGCGGGCGTCTACCCGCCCGGGATGAAGCTGATGGCGGGCTGGTTCCGGGGCCGGCGCGGGTTCGCCATCGGCGTGCTCGTCGGCGCGCTCACCGTCGGCTCCGCGCTCCCCCACCTCCTCCGGGCTGTCGGCGGCGTCGGCGACCCCGGGTCGTGCTCTACGGCGCCACCGGCCTCGCGCTCGTCGGCGCCGTCGTCGTGCTGTTCGTGAAGCCCGGCCCGTACATGGCGCCCGCCGCGCCGTTCGACCCGGGCGCCGTCGCCCGCATCCTTCGGGACCGCCCCACGCTCCTCGCGAACGCCGGCTACTTCGGCCACATGTGGGAGCTCTACGGCGTCTGGGTGTGGATTCCCGCGTTCCTCGCCGCCAGCTTCGCCGTCGACGGCGACCCCGCGACCACCAGCGACGCGGCGTCCCTGCTCGCGTTCGGTACCATCGCCGTCGGCGGCCCGGGCGCGTGGCTGGCCGGCCTGGCCGCAGACCGCTGGGGGCGCACCCTCGTCACGAGCGCCAGCATGCTCGTCAGCGGCGCGTGCTGTCTCGCCGCCGGCATCGTGTTCGGCGCCTCCTCCCTGTCGTCACCGCGTTCGTGCTCGTCTGGGGATTCGCCGTGGTCGCCGACTCCGCGCAGTTCTCCACCGCCATCACCGAACTCGCGGAATCCAGCTACGTCGGTACCGCGCTCACCCTCCAGACCGCCGTCGGCTTCCTCCTCACCGTGGTCTCCATCCAGCTGATTCCGGTCGTCCAGGGGCTCGTCGGCTGGCAATGGGCGTTCGCCGCCCTCGCCGTCGGCCCCGCACTCGGCACGCTCGCCATGCTCCGCCTCCGCGGCCTGCCGGCCGCCGCGAACCTCGCCGGCGGGAAAGGATGACGCGAACTCTGGGTCAGTCGTCCCCGGAGCAGGCGCCCCTGGAATCCCCGTGCCCGAGGTGTGCCTCCCGCGCAGCCTCGCTGCCGACCTGTATCGTGTGGGCGTTGTCCGGATTCCCCGGCGGCCGGTGACAGACTGTATACTTCTCACCGTCGTCATCGTCGTCATCGTCCTTGACTTCGTCATCACCGTCTTTGTCGTCCTTATCGTCGTCACCGTCTTGGTCATCGTCGTCGCTGTCTTGGTCGTCGTCGCTGTCATCTTCGCGCTCCGGCTGTCTCCCCTCCTCATTCTCCTTCCCGGCCGGCTCGCCGTCGCAGCCGCCCGTCGCGATTCGAATCGGTGCGTCCATCCCGAGCGAGATGCGTTCCCCTCCGTCGGGGCCGGAGAGGAACTCCCAGGCGGTGACCGTTCCGTCGTAGTGCTCGCCGTAGAGTGCGGCCGCTTCGTTGAACGCCGGGTCGACGGCCACGTCGAAGTCGTCGCCGAGGCCGCCGAAGGCGCCGCCGTCGGTGCCGCCGCTCCCCCACGTCCAGTCGATGCGGTGGTCGGCCCCGTCGACGGTCCAGGTGTCGTAGTTCGTGGTCGCCGCCCGGTTCGTTCCCGGCTCGCTGTAGTAGTCGTCCTTGACGAACCACTCGCCGTCGGCGGGGAGGCCGGATAACCGGAAGGTCACCGCTCCGCCGTCCGCGGCGTCGACGCTCCCGTGGACGACGACGAGACTCAGTCGCTCGGGTCCCTGGTAGAGGAACGCGATGCTCGTCTGCGGCCGCTGCACGTCCTCGTCCCCGCCGACGCGAACCGCGCGGTGTCGCCGGCGGACGCGCCGTTCGCGCCGGACACGTATCGCTCCGGCAGCACGTAATCGTAGAACGACGCGACCGGCTCACGTCCCTGTATCGGCTGGACCGGGACGCACCGGTCGCCCTGCACGAGGACGTACTCCGGCGCCGTCTGCTGGCCGCCGGTCGCGGTCGTGCCGAGCACGCTGCCGGCGAGTCCGGTCCCGACGACGGCCAGCACGGTTCTGCGCGAGAGTCCCCTCCCCGTCATCACGTACGCCGACGTCGGCTTCCGGGGAGGTTGTAATTCGCAGCTTAACGGTGCTCTCAGACGATGAACAGGCCCGGAACCGGTGCCGGCGACGGGAGCTGTCTTCTGCGTGGCTTGTCAGCCGCTGGTCGTTTCGTCGGGCGACGTTCTGCTCCGTCGCCCCCGGTCTCCGTCCGTGGCGTTCGTCTCCTCGCCGTCGGTCCCCTCGGTCGTCTCCCGACTCCCCCACTGCGCCAGGAGGGTGACGAACGCGTCCGCACTCGTGTTGGTCACCGTCAGCCCGTCGCCGAGTCTGGTCGCGTTCACCGGCGTGGTCGCGTCCGGGCCGACGGCGACGTCGCGGCCGACGAAGGACGTGGCTACTGCGTCGGTTTCGAGGTCCAGCACGACGTTCGTCGAGCCGTCCTGCGCGTAGTACGCCCAGGCCGCCTGGTCGCGGGCGTCGACACCGACGAGCACGTTCCCGGACGCGTCGTGTGCGAGGACACCCGTCGAGGGAATCGGGAGAACCGGGCCGCGGGGCAGTACGCCGCGCGTGCCCGCGACGCTGGCGTTCACGACGGTCGTGTTCTCGGCGTTCGACAGCACCAGCCCGATGTAGCCGTTCCCGGTGAAGCTCCCGTCGACGAGCGTGACGTTCCGGACCACGGCTCCACGCGGTGCCTCGACCGTGACGCCGGTGAAGCCGTTGTCGGACGCCGTGACGTTCGCCACGACGCTGTCGGGTGACTGCATGGACACGACGCCGAAGAACTCGTTCTCCCTGGCGACGACGCCGTGGAGCGCGCTCCGGGTGGCGTTCGTCAGCCAGACGCCCGCGTGGCGGTTCCCGTCGGCGACGGTGTCCACCACGGCGTACTCCGACGCCCGGTCCGCCGTGTCGCCGACGAGGCCGACCCCCACCACGAGGTTGTTCGACGCGTCGCTCCCGGCGACGGTCACGTCGGCGGCGTCCTCGACGTAGATGCCAGCGCCGTCGCCGGTCGCCGTGACGTCGCGCACCGTCGCGTTCGTCGCTCCCTCGACGAGCACGCCGAGCAGCCAGCGGGTCGTCGTCACGTTCGCGACGGTGACGTTCGAGACGCGCGTCGCGTCTCCGACCCTGACGCCGACGCGGTCGGTCGGCCGCGGCGACCACGGGAAGAACCCGGGCGGCCGGAGCGGCGCGTCCCGGATGGCCTCCCGCGAGAGGTTCCCGGCTATCGTGTGGCCGCCGCCGTCGAACGCCACGTCGCTCGCCCGGACGTCGATGCAGACGCCCGCGGTGCTGTTCTCTATGTCGTCGACGAGGACGTACCGGCCCGGTTCGGTGATGGTGGTGCACGAATCGACGCGCGTCGCGTCCTGCGCCGTGGCCGTTCCGGGACCGAGGCCGAACGCCAGCACCGCGCTCGCGACGACTACCGCCGCGAGGCCGACCGCACCGATTCGACGTCGCTCAGCCATCGCCCGTCGCCCCTTCCAGGCTGTGTCGAACCGGCATGACGTTCAACGTGGCACGGTCGTCGGGTTGACTGGCTATCGCTGTGGCCTGTGGATCGGTCTGCTGCACGCTTCTCCCCCGTCTGGGGGTTCACCGACCGGCGAGTAAACCGCTCTTACCCGTTACGTGCGGGTCCCGGGCCTGTCACAGGTCGTCTTCGGCCAGTTCGACGTCGGCGACGATGTCGTAGGGGTGGTGTCCCTTCCGGATGCCGTCGAGCATCAGGAACGCGTCGTCCGGCGAGAGGAAGTGCGTGGTGACGGCCCGGCCGAGCGGCGTGGGCCGGAGACCGTCGATGAACTCGTACTGGATGAGCTTCCCGACGGCGTGCTTGGTGGGTATCTCGCCGATCATCCGGTCGTTGAGGCGCTTGGCGGCCTTCCCGCCGACGGTGACGTTCGCGAGCGTCTCCTCGACGGCCGCGCTCTCGTCGTACTGCGTGACGACGTCCTCCATCTCGCCCTTGAGCAGGAGGAACGCCACCTCGTCCTCGGTCATCTCCATGCTGTTGTGGTAGACGCCCTCGGGTTCCACGAGGAGGTAGACCTTCCCCCGATCGTGGTAGTCGGGGCGGCCCGCGCGCCCGAGCATCTGGTGGAACTCCTGGACGGAGAGCCACTCGATGCCCATCGCGAGCGAGTCGAAGACCACCTGGGAGGCGGGGAAGTCCACGCCCGCCGCGAGCGCCGCCGTCGTCACGACCGCCGCGAGGTCCTGGTCGGCGAACTGGCGTTCGACCTTCTTGCGCTCGCCGTAGGAGAGGCCGGCGTGGTAGGCGGCGGCGCTGTAGTCGAGTTTCCGGGCTATCTCGTGGCACCGCCGCCGCGAGTTCGTGAAGATGATGGTCTGGCCGCGGTAGCCCTTCGAGGACTCGCGGTCGAACTCCCGCCTGACGAGTTTGTTCTCGATGCGGGGTTTCTCGCGCCCGCTCGCGAACGTGACGTGGCGCTCGATGGGCACCGGCCGCTCCTCGAACTCCACCAGGTTCGCCTGGAGGCCTCGGGCGAGCGCCGTCGGGTTGCCGACGGTCGCCGAGAGGTAGATCCACTGGGCGCCGTGGTACTCCTCTCGTCTCTTCTGGCGTTCCTCGCAGTAGTACTTGAGCCGGGAGATGAGGCCGTCGAGGCGGTGGCCGCGCTCCTCGTCCTGGAGGGTGTGGACCTCGTCGATGACGACGGTGCCGACGTCGCCGAGGTCCTTGCCGGTGCGGAGCGCGTGGTCGATGCCCTCGTAGGTGCCGACGATGACGTCGGCGCCCGGGTCGAACCGGTCGCCGTCGTTCTGGATGCGGCTCGCACCCACCCGGATGGTCACCTTCCCGAGGTGGCCGTACCGCTCCTGGAAGTCCTCGTGTTTCTGGTTGGCGAGCGCGACCAGCGGCACCAGGAAGAGGAGTTTCCCCTTCCCGCTGAGCATGCGGTGGAGGCCGGCTATCTCGCCGATGAGCGTCTTCCCGGTCGCCGTCGCTGACACGACGAGCTGGTCGTCGCCGTCGACGAGGCCGTTCTCGACGGCGAGGCTCTGCACCGGCAGGAGGGTGTCGAACCGGTCGGTGAGCAGCGACTTGATGCCGGGGTGGATGTCGAGGGTGTCGACGGGCACGGGGTCGATGTCGTCGACGTTCGCGCTGATCTCGTCGAACTTGGTGAGGTCGGGGTCGAGCTGGCCCTGGAGGAGGTTCGTGATGCGTTCGAGGTCCTGCACCTCCAGGAGCAGCTCTTCGAGCCGGTCGACCGCCTCCGGGGTGAGGTGGCCCTGGAAGGAGAGTTCGCGTTCGAGTTCGCGTTTCGCACAGTCCGGGCAGATGTGCTCCTCGCCGGCGTCGATGGCCGTCTCCGACGTGAGCGGCGAGTAGCGGCCGCTCGACGCACAGAACCGGCACGTGCGGACGACCTTCGCTTCGAGCTGGTAGCCGGCGAGCATCTCGCGGAGTTCGTCGCGGCCCCGGGGCGTCGTCTGCTCGGAGATGCGGATGCGTTCGGCCCGCCGGGCTATCTCGACGAACTGGTCGGGGCTGCGCGGCTCCTCGCTGGAGCCCTGACGCACCCGGAGCCGGGCGGGGCGCGGGCCGGCGTCCGTCTCCTTGAGTTCGAGGACGGCCTGGAACACGCGCTCGGCGCCGCGGTTCACGACCGCGAGGTAGTCGTCGCCCGACTCGTGCAGGAAGAGCGTGTCGACCTGCTGGACCTGCTTCGCCACGCCCCCGGCTACGACGTGGCGGTATTTCAGGGGTTCGGACTCACGCGCCGCCCCGGCGACGGACGCGGGTTCGCGGCCGGTCACACCGGCCCAGCCCGGCGGACGCGGATTCGCGGCCGGTCACGCGCCGAACCAGATGGCGTAGTAGCTGTCGTGGTACTCGACGACGGCGCCGCCGGCGAGGAACTCCTTCGCCCGGTCGAACTCCCGCTCGGGCACGTCGACGGTGCATTCGGTCGCACCGGCCGGCTCGCAGTTCTCGGCGTAGTGGTCGATGGCCGTCTCCAGGGCGGGGTAGCTGTCGAGGTGCTGGTCGGTGAGCGTGGTGGCGTCGCCGGGCTGGCCGGCGATGTCGGTGACGGTGATGGACCGGGTGTCGGCCGACCCGCCGCCCCACGCGATGAGCGCGGTGAACGAGACGGTGAGCGCGATGAGCGACACGGCGAACACCACGGCGGTGGTCTGCTTCGACCGGATGCCGACCAGGCCGTTGAGGAGAATCAGGAGGACGACGAGCAGGAGCAGGGCGAACGCGGCGGTGGCGGACCCCGCGACCTGGACCAGGTCGTTGGAGAGCGTCAGTCCGACCAGTCCCGCGAGCAGGCCGCCGACGACGAGCACGCCCAGCCATCGCCACCGCCGGACGCCAGCCTCGGTATCCATACGAGGCGATTACTGGCAGTTAAAATAAGTATTTTTATACTGATTAGTCGAGGAGCTGAATTTCGTCGTCGCCGTTCGGAACCGCACACAGGAACGCGCCCGGGGCGTCGCTCTCGTTGCGGTACCAGTGGACGGTGCCCGCCGGGATGAACAGCGAGTCGCCGGCCGACACGGTCACCTCCTCGTCGTCGAGGCCGACGACGTACTCGCCTTCGAGGACGAACTGCTCGTGTTCGACCTCGTTGGTGTGTCTGGGCACCTCGGCGCCCGCGTCCAGGACGAACCGCCGGATGGCGAAGTTGGGCGCGCCCTGCGCTTCGCTGACGAGGACGCCTTTCGAGAGGCCGTCGGCGGCGGAGACGGGTTCGTAGTCGATGTCGTCGGCGCGTCGAACGAGCGGCTTCGAGTCGGCCATGTCCCCGCGTACGACCCGCCGCCGGTAAAGGATTCGCCCGCGGGTTTATGGTTGCCCTGGCTAATGTCTCACACATGCGGAGTTTCAAGATCGGAAGCGTGTTCGGGATCCCGATCCGTCTCGACATCACCTTCCTCATCATTCTCCCCGTCTTCGCCTGGATCATCGGGTCGCAGGTCAACCTCTGGGTGGGGCAGATCGAGTCGCTCTGGGGCATCACGCTCGACGCCGGCCCGCTGACCGCGGGGTCGATGCAGTGGATACTCGGCACCGCCGCCGCGCTCGGCCTGTTCCTCGGGGTCGTGCTCCACGAACTCGGCCACTCGGTGGTGGCGATGCGGTTCGGCTTCCCCATCGACTCCATCACGCTGTGGATCCTCGGCGGCATCGCACAGCTCTCCGACCAGCCCGAGGACTGGAAGCAGGAGCTCCTCATCGCCATCGCCGGCCCGTTCGTGAGCATCGTCCTCGGCGTCGTCTCGTACGTGGCGCTCGTCTCGCTCCCGGCGTCGCTCGACGCCGCCCGGTTCGTCTTCGGCTATCTCGCGCTCATGAACTTCGCGCTCGCCGCGTTCAACCTGCTGCCGGGCTTCCCGATGGACGGCGGTCGGGTGCTCCGGGCGCTGCTCGCCCGGACCCGGTCGTTCGCCCGCGCGACCCAGATCGCCGCCGAGGTGGGCAAGTACTTCGCGTTCCTGCTCGGCCTGCTCGGCCTGTTCGCGGGCAACATCATCCTCATCGGCGTCGCCTTCTTCATCTACATCGGCGCGTCGGGCGAGGCCCAGCAGACCGTGATGAACGCCGCCTTCGAGGACGTCTCCGTCAGCGACATCATGACGCCCGCCGCCGACCTGAAGACCATCGAGGCCGACGCCTCCATCGCGGACCTCCTCGACCAGATGTTCAGCCAGCGCCACACCGGCTACCCGGTCACGCGGAACGGCGAACTCGTCGGCATGGTCACCCTCGACGACGCCCGCGAGGTCAGCCCCGTCGAGCGCGACGCCTACCGCGTCGAGGACGTGATGTCCACCGACCTGAAGACCATCCCGGCGGACAGCAACGCGATGGACGCCCTGGAGCGGATGCAGCGCAACCGCATCGGCCGCCTGGTGGTGACCGAGAACGGCGACGTCGCCGGCCTCATCTCGCGGACCGACCTCGTCACCGCCTTCGACATCATCAAGAGCAGCGGCCCGCGGGGGTCGTCGGCCCGCGAGCCGACCCGGTCGGACCAGCCCGAACCGTACGTGCGCAACCGGGAGTGAAACCGTACGTGCGCAACCGGGAGTAAGCGAGAACGAGTCCCGTTCTACGGTTCGACCGCGCGTGCGAGCACGGGTTCGCGCTCGGTGAACCGCTTCATCACGCGCTCCTCGGCGCGGTGGAGCATCTCGCTCGCCGTCGACTTCGCGATGCCGACCTGGTCGGCGAGTTCGGTGAGCGTGGTGCGCCGCGGGGTGTCGTAGTAGCCGGCGTCGATGGCGGTCCGGAGGAGCCGCGACTGGTAGTCGGTGAGCAGCGATTCGTCGTCGCCCGTCTCGCGGACGTAGAGCACGTCGTGGGTCATCCCGGCCTCGTCGAGCGCGTGGACGAACGACGAGAGGCGGTCGCGTGAGGCGGTCAACTGGAGGGTGGCGACGCCGTCCTGGACGGGGAACGGCGTTTCGAGCGGGACGGCGGACTCCTGGACGGGCCCGAGCAGCAGCGGGACGGCGGTCTCTATCTCGACGGTGACCGCGTCCTCGGTCACGTCGAGTGGTTCGACCGCGACGGTGGTCGGCCGCGCCTCCAGGTCGGCGACGACGGCGCGGTAGTCGGGGCTGTGCACCTTCACCAGGGCGATGCCGGTGTCGTCGGCGGGGAGCGCGGCGAGCACCTGGAACGTGGCGTCCGGGTGGGCGGTCGAGAGTTCCCGCATCCAGCTACCGGACGGGAGCGTGACGGTGAGTTTTGTTCGTGGCATGGGTCCTCGGGTCCGGGGGTCGGCCGGACCTGTCGTCGTCGCCCAATCTTTTAGGCCGTCCTAAACTAACGGTTCGTGCGAACGTGTTCGGGTGGGCGCTTACCAGCTGACACGTCGTAATCTGGCCCCGTTTTCTCGCGGTGATGACCTGTCTCGGGCGGGTGACTCCCGGCCACGTCGATTTTATAGCCCCGGGCGGATACCCTGGTTACCCTTTATTTCCTGGTGTGTTACCAAGTGACAATCAGAAGCAATTATGGTGCGTGCGTGATAACGTGCTGACACCCATGACTGGGGGAGGGGTGACCGCAGGGTTCGGAGTACAGACAGACGACTGCACCATCTGCCGACTCACCGGGGTGGCACGCACCATCGCCGTCGAGATGGAGCCGACGGTGCCGCTGGGGGCCGCACCGCGCCCTCGATGTGCGTCTACGGCGACGACGGCGGCTACCGGTCCTTCGAGCGCACGCTCGACGAACGGCCGGAGGTCGGCACGTGGCGTGAACTCGCTCGCCGGGCCGACCGGCGCATCTACCAGGTCGACTGGACCGACGGCCTCGGCCCCGTCTTCGACACGCTCGACGACGTCGGCGGCCTCGTCCGGTCCATCTGGAGCGCCCGGGGGCGCGCGTCCTTCGAGGCGCAGTTTCCCGACCACGCCGACGTGTCGGCGTTCTACGACCGGTGTGCCGACTCCGGGGTCGACCTCGAGGTGACGAAACTCGAACAGGCCGGCCGCACCGCCGGCGACGACTACGGGCTGACGCCGGAGCAGCGCGAGACGCTCCTGGCCGCCTACGAGGCCGGCTACTACGAGATACCGCGCGACATCACCGCCGTCGAACTCGCCGACGAACTCGGCGTCTCCGACCAGTCGCTCTCGGAGCGACTCCGGCGCGCGCACGCCAACCTCGTCGAGGCGACCATCGAGTAGTCCCGTCGCCTCGCCGGAACGTTCATTTTCCATACCCGAGTAGCGTCGACCATGCCCAGGGACGCCGCACGCGAACTGGTCGGATTCCTGCAACGACGGGCCGGTCGCGCGCTCCGCGGTGTCGTCTTCTACGGCCCCGACGAGTACGAGGTGCTCTACCTCCGCGACGACGTCAAACGAACGCGCCTCCGCCGCGACGTCGACGAGATGATCGGCCGCCTCCGGGCCGAATCCCGCGACCAGGAGGAGACGGTCTTCCCGTTCGGCGACCTCCACGCCACCGTCCGCCTGTTCGACGACGCCGTGCTCATGCACCTCCCCCAGACCGACAGCCAGGGCACCATGGTCGGCCTCGAACCCGACGCCGCCCGCCAACTCAACACGTTCGTCGACGAGTGCGTGGCGCGCGTCGACCAGGGGACGGCGTAACCGAAACCGAACGGCCTATGGTCGCCGTCTCCGGGCAGTCCGTATGGACGAATCGGTACTCTACGCCCTCGCCGCGGGCGTCCTCCAGGGTGTCTTCGAGTGGCTCCCCATCTCCAGCGAGGGCAACGTCTCGCTGTTCATGACCGTCGTCGCCGGCGTCGCGCCCTCGTCGGCGGTCCAGCTATCGCTGTTCCTGCACGCCGGCACCGCCGTCGCCGCGACGGCCTACTACCGGGACGTCATCGCCGACGCCCTCTTCCGACTCCCGGACTGGCGCCCCGGCTCGGCGTTCGACGCCGACACCGCCGACCTATCCTTTCTCGCGGTGGCGACGCTCGCCTCCGCCGCCACCGGTGGCGTCGCCTACCTCGCGCTCGACGAGGTCGTGACCGCCCTCACCGGCGGCGCGTTCGTCGCGCTCATCGGCGCGCTGCTGGTGCTCACCGGCGTTCTCCAGCGGACCGCGTCCGGCATCGCGCTCGGCGAAAAAGACGACCCTGGCCTCGTCGACGCCCTGCTGGTCGGTGCCGCCCAGGGCGTCGCGGTGCTGCCGGGCGTGTCCCGCTCCGGCACCACCGTGAGCGTGCTCCTGTTCCGCGGCCACGACGGCCCCGACTCCTTCCGCCTCTCCTTCCTCCTCAGCATCCCCGCCGCGTTCGGCGCGGGCCTGCTGGTCGTCCTCGACGCCGGCGGCCTGCCCTCGGTCGGCCTCCAGGCCGCCGTCGTCGCGCTCGCGGCGAGCGCCGTCGTCGGCTATCTCACCATCGACGCCCTGATGCGGGTCGTGCACCGCGTCGCGTTCTGGGGCGTCTGTGTGGGGCTGGGGCTGCTGGCGATGGTCGGCGGCTTCCTGCTCGTGCTCGCCTGACTACCGGTCGCGGGTGACCGACTCGCCGGGCGTCGTCGTGGCTCCCCCGGAGAGGGTCACGCCGGCGTTCAGGCTGGTGTTGATGGCGGTCTTCGCGCCGTCGCCGACGACAACGCCGAACTTCCGGCGGCCGGTCGAGACGCGCTCTCCCTTCACCGTGAGTTCGACGGCGTCGCCGTCGTGCCGGAGGTTCGCGACGGTCGTCCCCGCGCCGAAGTTCACGTCCCGCCCCAGGACGCTGTCGCCGACGTACGAGAGGTGGGAGACGTGCGCGCCCGCCATCAGGACGCTGTTTTTCACCTCGACGGCGTGCCCGACGCGGGCGTCCGGGCCGACGTACGTCGCGCCCCGGACGTAGGCGTTCGGCCCGACTGACGCCCCCGACCGGACGATGGCCGGCCCCTCGATGACGACGCCCGGTTCGACCGTCGCACCAGGTTCGACCACGACCGTCCCCTCGACGTGGGCGTCCTCGCTCACGTCGCCGGCGAGGTCGCGGTCCAGTTCGGCGAGTTTCCACTCGTTCGCCGCGAGCAGGTCCCACGGGCGGCCAACGTCGAGCCACCGGTCGAACGCGACCGGCCGCACGTCGAACTCGTCCACGCACCGCTGGAGGACGTCCGTGAGTTCGCGCTCGCCGCGCTCGCTCTCGCCGACGTCGAGCCAGTCGCGTGCCGCCGCCGGGAACGCGTACGCGCCGGCGTTCACCAGGTTCGACGGCGGGTCGGCCGGTTTCTCGACGACGCCCGCCACCCGCGAGTCGGCTTCGTCGGTGCGGAAGACGCCGAACGCCGACGGGTTCTCGACGCGGTAGGACCCGACCGCGGGCACGCGCTCGTAGAGGTCGGCCAGGCCGGCCCGGTCGTAGAGGCCGTCGCCGTTCAGGACGACGAACGGGTCGTCGCTCAGGTGCGGGTTCGCCGCGCGGAGCGCGTCCGCGGTCCCGCGCTGGTCGGTCTGCGTGGCGTACTCGACGGGGACGCCCGCGTACTCGTCGCCGAACGCCGCGCGGACGGCGTCGGCCTCGTACCCGACTACGACGACGAACCGCGAGGCGCCCGCCGCGGCGGCAGCCGCGAGCGTGTGCCCGAGCAGCGGTCTGTCGGCGACGGGCAGCATCGGCTTCGGGCGCGTCGCCGTCAGCGGCCCCATGCGCGTCCCGCGGCCGGCGGCGAGGACGACAGTCTGCATATCCGCGTGTTTCTGTCTGCGACCAACTTTGTTTCGACTCCCCTACTCGCACGATAACACTAATGGGCCGGTGTGCATCTCCTGGTAGTATGACTGTCCGCGAGGCCGTCGTGCTGGCCGCCGGGGAGGGCCAGCGACTCCGCCCCCTGACGCGCCACCGCCCGAAACCCATGCTACCGGCCGCGAACCGGCCGATACTCGAGTACGTCCTCGACACGCTCGTCGACGTCGGCGTCGACCGCATCCACGTCGTCGTCGGCTACAAGCGCAGCCGCGTCCAGGAGCACTTCGGTCCGTCCTACCGCGACGTGCCGCTGCACTACGTCTCCCAGGACAAACAGCTCGGCAGCGGCCACGCCCTTCTCCAGGCGCGCGACGCCGTCGATGGCCCCTGTCTCGTCCTGAACGGCGACCAGATTGTCGCCGCCGACATCGTCGAGGACGTGCTCGCCGCCTTCGAAGCCGACGCGGACGCCGTCGGCGCGCTCGGCGTCCTCGAACGCGACGAACTCGCCCAGTACGGCGCCATCGAACTCGACGACGGCCGGGTCGTGAACCTCGTCGAGAAACCCGACGCCGGCGCGTACCGCCTGCTCAACGCCGGCGTCTACGCGTTCGACCCGGCCGTTTTCGACGCCATCGAGGCGACGCCCCGGGTCGACGGCGAACTCTCGCTCACCGACACCATCACGCGTCTCGTCGACGACGACCGGGTCGTCCGCGGGGTGCGCACCGCGGGCCTGTGGATGGACGCGACCTACCCCTGGGACCTCCTCGCGGTCGCCGGCGACCTCCTGGCTGCGGGCTGGATCGAGGACGACGAACGCGGGGACGGCGTCTGGGTGGCCGACTCCGCGCAGGTCCACGACACCGCCGTCCTCCAGGCGCCCGTCGTCGTGGGCGCCGACTCCGTCGTCGGCCCCGGAGCGGTGGTCGGGTCCCACACCGCGCTCGGCCGGAACGTCACCGTCGGTGCGAACGCCGTCGTCGAGGCATCCGTCGTCGAGGACGACGCCCGCATCGACGCCGGGTCGACGGTCCGCGAGTGCGTCGCCGGCCAGGGCGTCTCCCTCGGCGCCGGGTCGGTCGTCGCGGGCGGCCGCGCCGACGTCGTCATCGCCGGTGAAGTCCACGAACGCCAGCGGCTCGGCGCCGTCCTCGCCGACCGCGTCCACGTCGAGGGCGGCGTGACGTTCGCACCCGGGACGCTCGTTGGGCCGAACGCCCGCATCGAGTCGGGCTGCCAGGTCCGGGGCCGCATCGAAGCCGACGCGGTGGTGGTCCGGTAATGTGTGGCATCATCGGTTGCGTGGGGTGTGAGGACGCCCTCGACGTGCTCCTCACCGGCCTGCAGAACCTGGAGTACCGCGGCTACGACTCCGCGGGCGTCGCCATCGCCGACGACGCGGTGAACGTCAGAAAACGCGAGGAAAACTCGACGCGCTCACGGACGCCACCGAGGGATGGACCGTCGACGGCTCCGTCGGCATCGGCCACACGCGGTGGAGCACGCACGGCCCGCCGACGGACGCGAACTCCCACCCGCACACCGACTGCACCGGCGACGTCGCCGTCGTCCACAACGGCGTGCTCGACAACTTCCAGGAACTCCGCGACGAACTCGACGCCGACCACGCCTTCGACAGCGACACCGACACCGAGGTCGTCCCGCACCTCGTCGAGGACGGCCTCGCCGCCGGCCTGTCGCCCGAGGACGCGTTCCGGCACGCTATCGACCGCATCGACGGGAGCTACGCGATAGCGGCCGTCGTCGCGGGCGCCGACGCCATCTTCGCCACCCGCCACGACTCGCCGCTCGTGCTCGGCGTCGGCGACGACTCCTTCTACCTCGGGAGCGACGTGCCCGCGTTCCTCGACTACACGGACCGCGTCGTCTACCTCGACGACGGCGACTTCGTCCGCCTCGACGCCGACGGCTGGACGGTCACCGACGCCGACGGCGACCCCGTCGACAGGTCGGTGGAGACGGTCGACTGGGAGCCCGAGGAGACCGGCCGGAGCGGCTACGACCACTTCATGCTCAAGGAGATACACGAGCAGCCACAGGCCCTCCGGCAGTGCATCCAGGGGCGCGTCGACGGCCTCCGCGGCGACGTCTCGCTCCCGGACGTCGAGACGCTCGACGGGGTCGACGCCGTCCACCTGGTCGCGTGCGGCACCTCGTATCACGCCGCGATGTACGCCGCCCAGCTGTTCCACGCGGCGGGCGTTCCCGCGCAGGCGTTCCTCGCCAGCGAGTACGCCACCTCGCCGCCGCTCTCGACCGAGGGGACCCTCGTCGCCGGCGTCACGCAGAGCGGCGAGACGGCCGACACGCTCAGCGCGCTCCGCGAAGCCCGGAAACGCGGGCGTCGGACGCTCGCCGTCACGAACGTCGTCGGGTCGACCGCCGCCCGCGAGTGCGACGACGCCCTCTACATCCGGTCCGGGCCGGAGATCGGCGTCGCCGCGACCAAGACGTTCTCCTCGCAGGTCGTCGCGCTCAACCTGCTCGCGTCCGTCCTCCGCGAGCTGGCCGGTCAGGGGTCGGCTTCGCGCGAGTTCATCGACGCGCTCAGACACCTTCCCTCCCTCGTCCAGGAGCTACTGGACGAGACGCAGGCCCAGGTCGTCGCCGAGGAGTACCTCGCCGCCGACGGCTACTTCTTCATCGGCCGCGGCCTGAACCACTCCGTCGCGCTGGAGGGTGCGCTCAAGTTCAAGGAGATAACCTACGAACACGCCGAGGGCTTCGCCGCCGGCGAACTCAAACACGGCCCGCTCGCCCTGGTAACCCCGAACACCCCGGTGTTCGCCATCGTGACGGGTGACGACGAACGGGCGCGGAAGACCGTCGGGAACGTCAAGGAGGTCGAAGCCCGCGACGCACCGGTCGTCGCCGTGACCGACGGCCGGACCGAGGTCGAGCGGTACGCCGACCACGTGCTCCGCATCCCCGAGACCGACGACCGCCTGGCGCCCGTGCTCGCGAACGTCCAGCTCCAGCTCATCGCGTACTACGTCGCGGACGCCCTGGAGCGGTCCATCGACAAGCCGCGGAACCTCGCGAAGAGCGTGACCGTCGAGTAGCTACTCCGCGTCTTCGGTGTCGTCGGCCCCGGCGTCTCGCCGGGTTTCTTCGTCCGGGAGTTCCGGCGGTTCGAGTGCTCTCACGAGGAGGCGAACGGGCAGCGTCTTCCGGAGTTCGGGCCAGGACAGCGAACTCCGCGTTCCGAGCGCGGCGAAGACGAGCACCGCGACGCGGACGGCGATGCCACCGGTCGCGAACGGCGTCGTCACGACCGTCACGAGCAGGTTCGCCAGCACGGCAACGGCGAGGACGACGCTCATCGTTCGAACCGGCGCGTCGTAGATCCGGTTGGCCGTGGCTTCGACGGCGCGCTGGCTGGCCGAACCCCGGTAGGTGCGTTCGACGCGGTCGATGACCCAGTCGAGGACGCGCAGCACCGGGCCGACGGTCCACGTCTCCCGGAGGTCGATGACGACCACCTCGGGTTCGGGCTCCGCCGTCAGCCACCGGTAGAGATACGAGTGCCGCGTCCACCGGGCGAGCGCGCTCCCCGTCCGGTGGAGCGTCGAGTCCGCGTACCACCGCTCGACGGACTGCTCGGCGCGATGAGTGGCCTGGACGAGTCGGGAGTCACGGAACGCGGCCACGAGCGCGGCGGCGACGATGACTGCGGTGCGACGGACCCCGGCGGTCTCGGCGCTGCGTCGAACCCGGCGCAGACATTCGAGTGTCCGTGACGTCTCGCGGACGCCGCGCTGCGTGGATTCGGTCGCCATGGTATCCTATCCGAGGTCGGTGGCGGTGCCGCGGACGGTGACCGTGTCGAAGTCGAGCACTATCCGGTCGTTCTCCTGGAGGCGGTCGCCGTGGAACTGTAGCCCGTCGTCGGTGCGGCGCGTCGAGAGTTCGACGGTGATGGTGACGTCCTCGTTCTGCGGGTGGTCGCGGAGGTGGAGCGTGCCGTCGTCGGACCGAACCGTGACCTGGGCGGGTTCCGCGTGGACTGCCGTGATGCGGGCGTGCGTGTCGCCACGGGCCGACTCCGTCATGCCGGCGGCCAGCGAGTCCGCGACGCCGGGGCTCACGTTGTCGAGTTCGACCACGGCGGTCGTCGTCGCCGCGTCGCCCGGTGGCGTCGTCGCTCCCAGTCGGGTGACGGTCCCGCTGAAGACGTGGGTGCCGAAGTCGAGAGTGAGCCCCGTTCCGACGGCCGCGCGCTGGTTCCCGAAGAGCGTCATGCCCGAGCGGTCGAACGTCTGCACGGTCACGCCGACCAGGAGTCGCCGCTGGCCGGCGTTCGCGGTCGGATACGCGGTCACGGACTCGACGCGAGCGACCGCACGGTCGGAGATGCGCTGCGTGTCACCCTCGTGAAGCTGGCTCGCTCGGGTCGCCGACGTCGTCGTTTCGAGCAGGACCTGCGTCTCGTTCGTTTCGAGGGCCGGGTTCCCGGCGTCGAGGTCGACGATGGTGCCCTTGACCGTGTAGTTCGTCGCGTCGAGTTGCAGGCCGGAACCCACGGTGACCGGCGTGTCGCCGACCGTGAGGGGTTGCTGGTCGGACGGCGCTTCGCCCTCGATTTCGACCCGAACGAGCGTCCGGGCGCTGCTGCCCTTCCCGGGGCCGACGTACACGTCCGTCACGGTGATTGTGGTGGCGCCAGGGGTCACCTCGTCGCCCTCCCTGATGCGCTCGACGACGTACGTGGGCTGGTTGCCGAGGTCCAGCGTCGCGTATCGCGTGGTCGTCGCGGTGCCGTCCGCTCCGCCACTGCCGGCGCTGTCGTCTCCGCCCGACTGCGTGAGGAGCGCGATTCCCGCCACAGCGACCGCGAGGACGAGCAGCACGACGAGGGCGTCGATGACGTTCACCACGCCGAACAGCCGCCCCTGCTCGTCAATGACCTCCATCGGCAGACCCTCTCATTGGTGAGGGATGCAATCCCGGTGACGTAAAACGTTTCATTCCGGCTTCCTTCTCGGGCCGGACCGATAGACCGCTCCGGTGCTGGTCCCCGACCCGAAACCGGCCGTCGAACCGACACCTCTCGTCGCGTCCGGATGCCGACTGGTCCGCGGACGCACGCCAGTTTCGCGCTGTCCGATTCACCTCACTCCACAGCTTTGAACGCGTGTCTCCGCGTCTCCAGCATCCCGCCGACGCGCTCCCACAGCGGGACGAGCGCCTCCAGGTAGCGCGCGGATTCGATGCTCCCGACGTCGAGTGCGCCGGGCCACCCTAACTCGACGAGAATGGTTTCCGTCCGCTGTTTCGCGTCCGCGTCGTCGCCACAGATGAACATCGGGGGCGCGCCCTCCTCGAACTCGGGGTCGACCATCTGGCCGTTCGAGACGGTGTTGAAACACTTCACGACGTTCGTCGCCGGGAGTTTCGCTTGGATGCATTCGCCGAGCGAATCCCTCCCGCCGAACAGGAGGTGCGGCGGTCCATCCGGCGAGACATCGAGCGGGTTCGTCGCGTCGAGCAGGAGCAGTCCCGCGAGGTTCTCCGGGCCAGCCGCCTCGACGACGTCCTCGGCGAGTTCGCCCCGGACGGCCAGCACCGCCACCTCGCCGTGGGCCGCCGCCTCGGCGAACGACCCGACCGACACCGTCCCACCAGTCTCCTCGACCCACGACTGCAGCTGCTCGGGGTTGTGCGTCCCGAGCACGACGTCCCACCCGTGTCGTGCGAACCCACTGCCGAGCGCCCGCCCCATCTCGCCACCGCCGAGAATGCCGACTCGTTCATCGGGCATACGTTCCATGGCTGCCTACAGCAATAAGGGCACTACGAACCGCGTCCGACGTGGGCTGAACCGGCCCGTAGACCACGCACGTCACTCCGTGACAGGCCTTGCACCGCACGAACGTGGACCGCACGAACCGAAACGAGTCCCGTGCGTCGACGACGCGAGGTTGTGCTGACTGACTCCGGACGGGAGCGGTACGAAACGGCACTCTTCACGTACGCCCGTATCCGCCGTGGAATACGACTATACGCCGGCCGACCTATCTACACCATGGACGCCGCAATCGAGGACATCGAGTTCCTCGCGCGGTCGCCTCACCGCGTCGAGGTACTCGAAATTCTGACCGACAGCCCGACCACGAGGACCGACCTTCGCGCCGCGACGGGCGCCTCGCCGTCGACCGTCGGACGCATCATCGCCGACTTCGAACGACGGCGGTGGATGGTCCGGAACGGACCGACCTACGAACTGACACGGCTCGGGGAGTTCGTCGCCGACCGGTTCCTCGACCTCCGGGACGCGATGTCGATAGAGCGCAAGCTACGCGACGTCTGGGAGTGGCTCCCGCGCGAGATGGCGGGGTTCTCCGTCGACCTGTTCGCCGACGCCGTCGTCTCCTATCCCGGCCCGGGATACCCCTACGAACCCGTCGAGCGTCTCACCCACCTCATCGAGACGACCGACCGGCTCCGCGGCTTCGACAGCATCGTCTACAAGTCCATCAACAACGAGACCGTCTGCGAGGCCGTCCTCGACGGGATGGAACTCGAGTACGTCTACTCGCCGGTCGCCCTGGAGGGCACCGTCGCGTGGAACCCCGAGCGCGTCATGGAGGCCGCGGCCTGCGAGAACTGCACCGTCCTCGTCCACGACGCCCTCCCGGACGGGAACCGGTGTGGCCTCGGCATCGTCGACGACCGCGCCGGCATCTGCTGTCACGACGAGGACACCGGCGCGCTCGTGGCGGTCATCGACACCGACGCACCCGAAGCCCGCGAGTGGGCGCTCCCCGTGTTCGAACGCGTCCGCCAGGACGCGAAACCCGTCGATAAAGACGTGATGCAGGCGCTCACACCCTCGTGAACCAGCACCCCACGCTCGCCCCGGCTCGTTTCGCCCGTAGCAACGAGTTGCACGCCGTGCAATTTTTCACAAAGTAGTTACATCCCTTCCGGGCCCGTACTGTCTTCCGAGCCTGCATGACCCAGACCACCATCGCCACCCGGGACGGACCGCCGACGGCGGTACCCGGGGAAACCATCGAGGCGCTCCGCCACCGACTCCGCGGGTCGCTCCTCGTCCCCGAAGACCCCGGCTACGAGGACGCGACGCGTCTCTGGAACGGCCTCATCGAGAAGACGCCGGCGCTCGTCGTCCGGCCGACGGGGACCGCCGACGTCGTCGCCGCCGTCGACTTCGCCCGAGAGCACGACCTCCTGCTCTCGGTGAAGGGCGGCGGCCACAACATCGCGGGAACGGCACTCGCCGACGGCGGCCTCACCATCGACACGTCCAGCCTTCGCGGCGTCACCATCGACCCCGAAGCGAGAACCGTCACCGCCCAGGCCGGCTGCCTCCTCGGCGACGTCGACCGGGAGACACAGCTTCACGGCCTGGCCACGCCACTCGGCTTCATCTCCGAGACGGGGCTCGCGGGATTGACCCTCGGCGGCGGCTTCGGCTACCTCACCCGGCGGTTCGGCTGGACCGTCGACAACCTGCTCGAAGTCGAGGTCGTCACCGCGGACGGCGCGGTCCGCCAGGCCAGCCGCGACGAGCACGAGGACCTCTTCTGGGCGGTTCGCGGCGCCGGCCACAACCTCGGCGTCGTCACGTCGTTCACCTACCGCCTCCACGACGTCGGCCCGACCGTCTACGGCGGCCTCGTCGCCTGGTCGTTCGACCGCGCCGACGCAGTCATCGACGCCTACCGCGAACTCACGACCACGGCACCCAGGAGCTGACGGCGTTCCTGATTCTCATGCGAGCCCCGCCAGCACCGTTCGTGCCCGAGGCGGCGCAGGGCGAACGGGTCTGTGCGATGACCGTCTGCTACAGCGGCGACCCGGACGACGCCGAGGACGCACTCGCCCCCATCCGGGCCGTTGGCGACCCCGTCGTGGACCTGCTCCGCGAGCAACCCTACACCGAGTTGCAGTCGTATCTCGACGCGACCGAACCCAAGGGCTTGCACTACTACTGGAAGACCGAGTTCGCCACCGAACTCGCCGACGGCCTGCTCTCGACGATGCGGAACCTGGCCGCGGACTGCCCCATTCCGGCCGGCCAGCTCGTCGTCGTCCACGTCGGCGGCGCGCTCAACGAGCACGAGGAAGACGACGGCGTCGTCGGCAACCGCGACACCCGGTACATCTACGGCGCAGCCGGGATGTGGGAGCCGGACGAACCGAAGGGAGCGGAGTACCGACAGTGGGTCCGGGACGCGTGGGAGCGACTCCGCCCGTATTCGGCCGGGAGCACCTACATCAACTTCCAGACCGCCGACGAGGGCGACGAGCGCATCCGGGCGACCTACGGCGACAACTACGACCGCCTCGTCGACGTGAAGACGCGATACGACCCTGACAACCTGTTCCGCTCGAACAGGAACGTCGAACCCCACGCTCGAACCGAGCAACCGTGACGAACGAGGCGATTCCGGGTTCCGGTCGCGTCTTTCGAGTGATTATTCGGACGGTTCGAGTTCGACTCGTTCGGTGAACTCCTCGTAGGTGCTGTCACTCGACACGATAGGTTCGTCACCAGCCTGGACGAGATGGAGCGCGTCGAACGGCGTGAAGCCGTTCTCCTCGACGTGGTTTGCAGCCGCTATCACCGATTCTGCGTCGCCGCGAACGTCCAGCAGACGACGGGCGTTCGCGACCACCCGCTCGACGTTCCGGTCTTCGCGGTAGGCCACGAGCATGAGCTCGAGCAGCGAATAGTGTGACGTCCAGAGCTCCTCGCGGTGCTCCCGATAGATGGTTTCGGCGCGCTCGCCGAGCCAGTCGTCGTCCTTGATGAGGGCGAGCAAGAAGTCGACTTCGGCGTACATCTACGAGCCCGCCTCGTCGAGTGCTTCTTCGAGCGCGCGTTCTTTCAACTCCTCGACTGATGCGTCCACGTCGGCGAACTCCTCACGGAGTGCCGTGAGCGGGTCGTCCGCGACGGGGATGAGAACGATGCGGTCTCCGCGGTCGACGAGCTCGAAGTGGTTGCCGAACTTCTCGCGGAGCCGCTTCGGGAGGTAGATGCGTCCGTCGTCAGCGTCCACTTGCATGTACTGCTATTTGTGGCAAAAACAGATAAGAATTCCGCCGAACCTACGTTAGTGGAATTAATTGGAATTTATGGCTATATTCGGATTCTTTGGGAGATCCCCTCCAGTTCACCGTATCGACAGGTGCGTTTCTGCTCGTCAGGCGGTGACGGTCGGCGACGCGACGACCTGCTGGCTCGCCGTGTCGATGACCTTCACCTCGTACGTGTGCCCGGTCGTCAGTGAGAAACTGCCGTCGCCGCTGGAGTAACTCCACCCACCCGAAACCGCCGGACCACTCGTGTCGATCGTCGCCGTTTCCCCGACTGACAGCGTTCCGGTGCCGTTCACCGCTTCGAACGTCACCGATTCACCCGTCGAACTGGTGTTCGTCACGATGATGTGGGTCTGCTCTGCCTGCAGCGGGTCGCCCCCGGCGTGTTCGAGAGTGATGTTCCCGTTCGAAGTATCGGTCTGCAGACTCGCTTTCGGTATCTGCTGGGTGAGGCCGTTGCCGAGTTCGAGGAAGAAGGCGCCGATGACCGCCGCGAGGATGACGGTGATCGCAATCATCAGGATGACGCCGATGGCGGGGGAGACGCCCCTCTCCTCCCCGGGTCTGTGAGTGTTCCAGTTCATTCGGTCGGCCCCTTGGTCTGCATTGTTGGTTCGTTCGAACGGTGATCGCGCGGTCTCTCGGTGTCGCTCCCCGCGTGGCGAGTCGGCTTCGTACTACCGGGAGCTATCCCACCAACCACTATAAATCCACACTACTGAATCGTAAAATCAGAACCGTCGTGCATGTGTCTGAACGCTGAACGAAGCTTGCCTTCGGACGCCAAGCTCCGCGAACCGAGCGACGAACCCGTCTCCGCCTGGCGTCTCCTCGCCCACACAGTAGCCGAGTGCGCCTCGACTACCGGTGCGGACGCTATGGGAGTACGCTGCATCGAGTGAGGCGAGACGGGGCGAGTACGACGTAGGTGACTGGACAGGGTCGCCCGGCCTCACAGAGATACAAGGAGGAAGCTCACGACTATAGTCGTGGGAGGAATCCGACAAGGTTCGATTCAATTCACGAGCAATAGCTGTCTGACTCTCCCACGCCAGCCGGATAATTTATAAAATATAGGTTCGTATGTGAAGTCGCAGATGGAGGTCAAACGAACCATTCCGGTCAAACTCGACGTGCCCGAAGACCGTCGAGACGATCTCCATCAGACCATCGACCAGTTCAACCACGCCTGCAACTACACCGTTAAGAACGGCAGGAACGACGACGGGTACCTCATCCTCAACAAGTCCACCATACACGACCGAGTGTACTACGACCTGCGTGAGGAGACAGACCTGCCCGCGAACCTCTGTGTTCGGGCCTACTCGAAAGCCGTCGAAGCGATGAAAAGCACCGTCGCAGACTGGAAAAAGGGCAACAGCCGACCGCTCCCACGATTCAACGAACCGTCTGCCGTCTACGACAAGCGGACGCTGACCATCAAGGACAGGTCGGCCACCCTCTCCACGATTAACGGCAGAGTCGCCGTTGACTACGTTCTCGGGAACTACCAGAAGTCCTACCTCGATGACGACGACTACGAGAAGCGAATGGGAACGCTCCACTACCGCGAGGACGAGGATGCGTTCTACCTCCACATCGTCATCAAGAAAGAGGTCGAAGAACGCGACGGGGGCAAGGTACTGGGCGTGGACTTGAACCTGAAGAACGTCGCCGTCACCAGCACGGGGTCGTTCTACGACGGTGGCGACCTACTGTGGGGTCAGAATCATTACTTCCGGGTGCGTCGAAGCCTTCAGCACAAAGGCACTCGCTCCGCCAAGCAGGTACTCCGGCGACTGTCGGGGCGAGAAACCCGCTTCGTGCTGAACCGCCTGCACACTATTTCTCGACGCATCGTGGAGGAAGCCGACGCCCACGATTGCTCGTATATTGCCGTCGAACGCTTGACCCACATCCGCGAGCGGATGCACAACCGGAACGACCAGATTAAACGGCAGATGCACAACTGGGCGTTCCGCGAACTCCAAGAAATGCTCGCGTACAAGGCCAGTGAATACGGTATTCGCGTCGAGCAGATCCCGCCCGCGTTCACCTCCCAGACGTGCTCGAAGTGTGGCCACCAGTCAAGCACGAATCGCAATTCAGATGGCTGGTTCGAGTGCAACGAGTGTGGGTACGCAGTGGACGGGGATTACAACGCGGCGAAGAACATCGGCAAGAAGTTGCTAACTTTACCACCGGGCAAACGCCCCGATGGGTTGGGCGACGGTCATCTCGCCCTCAAGTCCGGGATGGTGAATGGGAACGGCGATTACACCGCCGACTCCACTACGGAGGTAGACCGGGAGTCCACGGACAAGCCCACGACTTCAGTCGTGGGTCGATGACAGACCCCGTCACGATGCCCAAGACGGGGTTGACCCGGAGACAATCGGAACTCTCCCGACGACAGCATAGGTATTCAGGTTGAGAGTTCGAGCCGTTTATGTCTGGTTTCGGGACTGCACTCGTTGAGTAGCGACGCCAGTATGACATTCCTGCCTGGGGTGTCTCGAACGTTCATACTCGGTAGAACGACTGCATAGCGGACGAGAACCCGCCTACACGTCCGCACGTCGCTCCCTCAGTCTTCATAATCGGCTCGAACACCCGCAAGAGAACCAGAGAACACCGATTGGGGGCCGATTATGATGGTGGAGAGGTGTTCGAGTGAGCGTGCCGAGAAGGGACAGACGCCCAGGCTGGGAAACGACTCGTATTGGGCGGTAGTTCTGAAGCGACATCTCTCGGGCCTCTATTTTTGCGTGGCCAAACCGCAAGACGGCGACCGATTATGAGATTTCGGTAGTGGATTCTAGGACCTGTTCCTGCCGTACGTAACACTGTTCACACCCTGCAGACGGCTCTAAGCCGCGCAGACAGCCAGTACAACGTTCTTTCCCTTTCAAGATTGGTTTCCTAGTTCAGGGTTCGAACGGTTCGTGTGGTGTTCTTGCGGGTGTCGTCGCTGGTTATGAAGGAGAGTGGGAGCCGTGAGTCGGCGGAGACCGTTCGAAGACGGTTCTCAGGCCGTCGTTCCGATTATGAAAACCCCGTTGGTTGCTGACGCTCGGACAGGATAGCAGAGGAGGCCGATACCGTGAACACTGGCCCGCCGAGTCGTGGCCCGGAGCAACGTTAATTACAAACTGGGCTATTTAATATTTTATGGGTAGACGAATCGTTACGGAATCGGAACTCCGGGCGCAGGAGGCCCCGCCGCGACTCAAACGGTTCTGGGTCGGGCCGGACCGCTCGGTCGACGTCGACGCGGTCAAAGGGTTCCGCCTCGCGGACGGAGCCGAATTCACGTTCGACGACGAAGGCGAGGCGGCAGGCAAGTCACCGTTCGACACCGGAGCCGAATCCGAGAAACAGCCCGACGCAGCGGGGACCGAGATGGGTCTAGAACGGTTTCGGCGACAGCCAAAACCGGAACCACGCCACGGACGGGGTCCCGCTGAAGTCGACTTCGAGACAGTCGACTCGGTCCTGCTCTCGGACACCGACGAAGCGGTCGACGTCGGGGAGATCGACGCCGTCGAGATCGAAGGCGAGGGAACGTTCGATACCGATTCGATAGACCGGTTCCGGGTGAGCTGGGAGGGTGACCGGCAGTCCGGCGAATCGTTTGCGGGCATAGCGCGCTCGAAAGAGCCGTCGGGTCCGCGGCCACGCGTCGAAGCCGTCACGGCAGAGAGAGCACGCCGCGAACTGGCGGCACGAGGAGCCGTTCAGGCGGACGCCCCCTCCGGTTTCCTGGACAAGGTCATCCTGTCCATCCCCGGTGAAGTCGTCGTGTTCTGGCTCGCATTCCTGAACATCATGGGGTCGTCTACCGGGGTGACGATCATGTGGTCGGCGTTCGCCGTTGCCGCGCTCGCGACGCCGCTGTACACGTGGCTGCAGACGAGCACGCCAGCGGCGACGACGCAAATTGGTCGCTGGAACCGCCGCGCACAGATAGCGCTCGCCACCGTGGCATTCCCTGTCTGGGTCTACTCCATCGGGCCACCGTTCGACGCGGTCGGCCTCTACAACCAGGCCACGGCCGGGTTCCTGATCCTGACGTACACCCTCCTCGGGCCGGAGCTCGTCTACGGCCTCATCGAACGCCTCTTCGGCCCGGACCAGGCAACGAAACCATCGAGCCGTGCTGCGGACAGCGAGTGACTCCATTCGTGTTGTCCGGTCTGGCCGACTACGATACGTTCCAGCGCCGGACGCACCTGTT
Organism: Halobacteriaceae archaeon GCM10025711; assembly: GCA_042662785.1. Lineage (GTDB taxonomy): Archaea > Halobacteriota > Halobacteria > Halobacteriales > Halobacteriaceae > JBHSYX01. The sequence continues at coordinate 3,480,823 of JBHSYX010000001.1, read as the reverse complement.
CCAGTAGCCAACGAGCGATGGGGGCTTTTGGTCCCACGATTCGAATGGTTTCGGTCGATATCCCTGCATCACGAGTCAGGAGCGCATCGATCAGCATCTAGCATCGAAGACGAATCAGTACGTCCGTGGTGGCTGTTCGAGGATATCGAAGATCTCCTTCGCCCGGTATTCCTTGTTCCGGCCTTTGCCTGTTACCTCCTCGAGGACGCCTTCTGCTTCCAGGTCAGAGATCGCACGGTATGCCGTCGACTGCTCTACGTCAAACGAATCCGCCACGGTTTTCGTCGTGACGTAGGGCTGCTCGAACAGGCTGCAGGCGAGCCGGTTCTTCGTATACGACACGCCGCCGTATTCGTCGTCATACCGGCGTCGGAGTTCGTCCAGTGCTATCGTCCGGGTGACGGATTCCTCAGCCTGCTTGGCGACGCCCTCTATGAAGAAGGACAGCCACGCTTCCCAGGCGCCATCAGCTCGAACCGCCTCCAACCGGTCGACGTACGTGGCTTTGTTCCGGTTGAAGTATTCACTGAGGTAGAGATTCGGGCGTTCGAGATAGCCCGCGTCGTACAACTGAAGCGTTATGAGTAGCCGACCGAGGCGGCCATTCCCATCGCCATACGGATGGATGGTTTCGAACTGGTAGTGAAACAGCGCGATGTTCACCAGTTCGTGGTAGCTCCCACCGGTTCGGTAATACGTCATCAAGGCATCCATCAATCCCTCGACGGCGCCCGGGACAGGTGGCAGGAAGTCGCCGATGTGGTTTGGCGTCGTTTTGGACGCTCCGATCGTGTCGGTGTCGACGCGGTCAGCCGGAACACCAGCGAGAAGTGTTTCGTGGAGGTCGTGTAGCAGATCGACTGAAATCTCACCACCGGCATCGAGCGTCTCGATTCCGTCCTTGATAGCTTGCTCGTAATTCAAGACCTCCCTGGTGTCTTTCGCACTCTTCTCATCAGGTATCGGTTCGATAGAAGCGTCCGCTGCAGATTCGCCCGGAGTCCGAGTTTCAAGGCTGTAGAGGGCGTTGTAATCGACATCCGCACCCTCGATCTGGGTGGACTCCATCGCTTCTTTCCGAAGCAGCGACGTGTAGAGGACCGGTTGGAAGTCGAGTTCGAAGCTGATGCCACTGAGTTTGCCAAGCCAGAAGGTGGCGTCAGCGACCGTCCCGTAAAAGTCAGCGTCCAGTTCCAGCTCTCTCGATGGCGGTAGGGGGTCGGGTTTGTAATATGACTCTCGACCGTACGAGACGAGTTCTCCAGGCGCGGTCTCTTCTAATTCACCCTTCCACATGCACGTACCAACGATAGTAGTCGCCAGAACATGAATTTAACGACCTGATATGCAACTATGGGTGGACGTTCTGCCTTGATGTTGTGCTACCTTTCCTACAATGCAATCAAACCCACCGATTGTGGAAGTCTCCCGTGCATTCTCCAGACGGAGCAGGTGATGCCTCGGGGGTCGTTCGGAAGACTCCGTCTCCCGTAATGACGAGACACGGAGCGTCTCGAACCACTTGACCTCGGGCTGTTCAACGAAAAGAGCTGCAAAACGCGAAGCCGCCATCGGTCACCTCGACTTTACCCGGCGGATTGTCAGCAACGGTCTCTGGTCGCATTGTTCTTCAACACACGTTCCAACAATACAGATAACGACACCCCTGAATTCCGATCTAATATGGGCGCTTCTCCCAGAAGATAGATCTGTGGCGGGATGGCTATATAAGTGGCCCACTGGTGACGTCCCACAGGAGTTCTTCGACGTGGAAGCCGATTCCCTCCGGCCGAGTGACCTCCGCATCGGTATAGCTGACGTCCCCGGTGTCTACCCAGTCAGGCTTATCAGCCGCGGAGTAATTGACGGTGCGTTCAAGATGCATAATTCTGCCATCTGAGGCATCGAGGTAGAGTCGGAGTGTCTGGTTTGAACCAGTTGCAGTGGCGAATCCCGGCCGAGCGAGCTCGCTAACGGTTTCTGACTCAGTGACTTCGAGGACGATCTGTTCGTCCGTTTCAGAAACGACAGCGACCGATGCCTGATTGAGTGTCTTTGATTCACCGAGGACGTTCGTTTGCGGGGTGTACCGTAGTTCCCGATACCGCGCCCAATCCGCGTCGCCATACTTCTGGTAGCCCATCGCCTCACTGCCATACGTGATGACTGTGATGTTCATGCCGTATTCCCGGAAAATAAATCGATTATCCGTGTTCGAGACGGTTGTCTCACTCAGTAGAAACTGCTCATTCGCGTCGTTCTTTGCGGTGCGGTAGTGCTTGAACTGGTAGTCGGTGTGTCGGAGATGGCTGATTGCGTCTTCGGCGAGTTCGCGGGCGGGTGCATCAGTATCGATTGTAGGGGGTTCACGCGCTATGCTGGGGTCGGCGATTTGAACGACGGCTATCAGCACTACCACCCCGACCAGAATACCCACACTCCTGCGGAATCGGAGACGCACCATGCTCTATACTATTATTTCTGTTACTATCAACTAAATATAAACATTCGTGTGGGGGTGCTCGCTGAAGACGGGCTGAGCGCCTACTTCAGGCTAAGAATTCCCTTCAGGGCAGGAAGGTTGTCAACAGCGCACGGAAACGGCAAATAGCACTCAAGCCAGCGCGGATATCTCTTCTCTGTGCGAAGCGTAGTCTTGAGCGGGATAGAACGTCCGCGGAACAAACCAAGCGGGCCATCCTGCGAGATGAGTTGATTCTCGGGGCTTGCGCTCGCGCCTGGATAGTGTGCCGACACACTAGGCTTTTCAACACTGGAGCCATATCATGGCATATGAGCAGCGATCGGGTCGACGCTGAGAGCAAGGTGTCGGGGAACCAGGCGAACATTCCTGCCCGCATTCGGCGTGAACTCGGGATTGACGACGGCGACCAGCTCCGCTGGCACATCGAGGATGATGGCAGTGTCCGCGTCCAGGTCATCCAACAGCAAACGGGAACGTTCGCAGCGTTCGACGGCTACGACGGAGACGAAGCGACCGACGTCACGAACGACCACGACGCCTGGAGCGTCGACGTCGAATAAATGCCGCGCGCACTCATCGATACGACGGTCCTCTTCGCAGCAGCGTACCGGCGGGACAGTTCACACGAAATCGCACTCCCGGTGCTCCGAGGTATCGACGACGGCTCCCTACCTGAGGCGGTCGTCCTCGATTACGTCCTCGCGGAAACCCTCAACGGCCTCGTTACCCACGCCGGCCACGACGCCGCAGTCGACCTGCTCGACCGCATCGAGGAGAACGCTCGCTTCCATATTGACTCACTCAACGCCGACGCCCTCGCGACGGGCAAAGCCTTGTTCCGACAGCACGAACCCCTCTCCTTCGTCGACGCCTGCATCATCGCGTACATGCAAACCGAGGGACTGGGTTATCTGTACGCGTTCGACGACGACTTCGATGCAGCGGAAGACGTCTATCGACTCGACACAGCGACGAATCCCTACGACCCGAACTAACGCCGACACGCTCTCTGTTCGTAGTCAAAGGGGCGGTGAGGATGCCACAAACCGTCGCTATCCTTCTGTCCAGCAGACTACGGCTTCTCGCTCTCTCTTTCAGTCGAGCCACTTCGCCGCTGCCAGCCCTCTCTACTTTCGGTCTGCGGCGACCGATTATCAGCCTCACCCGACTACCCTCGTATATGAGCAAGCGCGGGACGGCGAAACTGCCACTCCACAATGGGTCGGCGCCGCGGTGGCTGTTCTCGCGGATGGTCGACCTGAGCGAAGCCATCGTCGAAGTCGTCATCGAGGAGTACGGCCGCGAGGAACTCCTGCGGCGACTCGCCGACCCGTACTGGTTCCAGGCGTTCGGCTGCGTCCTCGGATTCGACTGGCATTCTTCTGGGGTGACGACGACCACGATGGGCGCGTTGAAGGAGGCACTCGACCCCGAAGAACACGGCATGTTCGTCGCCGGCGGGAAAGGCGCGACGTCGCGCCGGACGCCCGACGAGATCGACGACGCCGTGATTCGGCTCTCGGGGTCGGACCGAGCCAGTCTGAAGCGCCACAGCCGCATGAGCGCGAAGGTGGACAACGCGCTCGTCCAGGACACCTACACGCTGTATCATCACACGATGGTCGTCACCGAGGACGGCGACTGGGCGGTCGTTCAGCAGGGCATGGACAACTCCTACGCTCGACGCTACCACTGGCTTTCTGATGAACTTGAGGACTTGATCGTGGAGCCCCAGAGCGCCATCGCGAGCATGGCTCGGCCGGACTCTGTACTGGATTTGACCGCGGAACGCTCCGCGGAGACGCGAGCGATTTCCGTCGACCTGGTGCAGGACGATCCTTCCCATCTGAAGCAGTACCTCCAGCCGAGCGGCCAGCAAACCTTGGGGGATTTCGGTGGCGGGGCTTCGGGCGGGTTTGGGCGGGATGTGCCCGAGTTGTCGATGCCGAAGCACCACGAGTTACGGAAGTCGGACCTGACCGAGCGGTCGCTCGACCAGTTGCAGCACGCCTACGAGTTCCAGCCCGACGATTACGAGGAGCTGGTCGAGTTGGATGGGGTTGGTCCGAAGTCGCTTCGTGCATTGGCGCTGATTTCGGAGTTGGTGTACAACGCGGAGAGTTCGCGGGACGACCCCGCGAAGTATTCGTACGCACACGGTGGCAAGGACGGCACGCCGTATCCTGTAAATCGGGGCCGGTACGATGAATCCGTTCGGCAGGTGAAAGCGGCTGTGGAGCAAGCCGAGATCGGGAGGGATGAGAAGCTGGAGGCGTTCGAGCGATTGAGCGAAGCCGAGGACGTGGAGTCGTGAATCGCCGCGGCCCCCTCAACCCATGACGATTATTGGGCTGGCAGTCAAAGCTTCTCCATACCGCCAGCTATCTTGTACTGGTTTGATGGTCCAATTTGTAACCCCCGAGTGTCGCTAGTTGGACCCACGATAGCTAAGTTTCTCGCCCCGAAGCACAGTCCCATTCTATGTACATAAATAATTACATCACTGGCTTCTGGACAAACAGCATCGAAGTAATCAACAATCCTTGAAGAGTTGGGGTATTGATTAGGTTAAAATGCTCTACTGGAAAATATCGGCCATATTTTCTCATTTCAGTGTTTTCATTCGGTTGTTGAATTGTGGGGGTCAACTATTGTGTGTTTCGGGAGTCACGCCCCGATATTTTGCTTATTTTGGGAGGTTAAGCCCCAATCTATTTTCGGCCGCTATTACAATTATTTATGCTATCACAGCACCCGTTCGGACGATTCAGGACTTTGCACCTCTCGTCGGGGTTGACGACGCGACGGGCGAATCAGTGGCACGCCCCGGTACGCCTATACCACGGGGCGTTCGTTGCACGTACGATGCAGGACCAACTGTTAGCTGGCGACGTCGCTGTCGTTACGGGCGCTGCAGGGGGCATCGGACGGGCTATTGCCAGGAGACTGGCGAGTGAAGGCGCCGCAGTCGTCATCGCTGACGTCGACACAGAAGGGGGTCGACAGACGGCGGACGTAATCCGGGACGACGGTGGACAGGCGAGGAGCGTGCGCGCTGACGTCACCGACTGGGCGGAGGTCGAGGCGGTGGTCGAGACAGCCGTCGACGCGTTCGGTGGTCTCGATATCTTGGTCAATAACGCTGGCGGACCGGGCGCCGACGATAACCTCCATCGCATCGATGAGTCGACGTGGCACCGGGTACTCGACCTGAACCTCACGGGAGCGTTCCGGTGTACTCGGTCGGCGCTCCCGCATCTCGTCGAGGCCGAAAGTGGTCGGGTGGTTCACGTGTCCTCGGTCAACGCCACGACGGGGATCGGCCTCACCGCATACTCCGCTGCGAAGAGCGGCCTACTGGGGTTTTCGCGCGTCGTCGCCGCCCAGTATGGCCGTCACGGGGTCCGGTCGAACGCCATCGTTCCCGGGACGATTCGCTCCCCGGCACTCGAAGAGAAGCGTGATGCGGAATGGTCGTCCGACCTCCGCGAGGCGTGGCTCTCACAGTATCCCCTTGGTCGGTTCGGCGACCCCGAGGAAGTCGCCGACGCGGCGTTCTTTCTCGCGTCGGACCTGTCGAGTTTCGCCACCGGGACGGAGCTCGTCGTCGACGGGGGTTCAGTGCGAGCGTCGACCAGGCTCTCGAACGAATGATGTACGGCGTCGACGAACCGGTCGGTGAGGAGTAAACTCGTCGGCGGAGACTTCAGCCATGCGGAAGCGTTCACGTCGGTTGGCACCGCACCACATTCGATTCGTTGTCGGGCGGTTCGGTGGCGCCGTCTTGCGGTGAGTCCCTCCGACATCCATTACAAAGATACACGTGTAACGGATGGCAGTGTGCACCGCCACATCGGATTCACTATGTCTGAAACCCCTCGTCAACGAGCACCCGGGGCTGCACTCGTCCATATCTTGATTCACCAGACACCGGGAAGTCCACCCATCCCACCAAAAGAGGTATTTCCCCGAACATTCTAACCCGAAGTAGTGTACCGGGATGGGCTATGAAGCAAAAACCCCGTCAAGACAACCGAGCGGTCGTTAGATATAGTTGAAACCCTGAAGGAACTCGACGGAGCCAAGCTCACGGACTTGGCGGAGTACCTCGACCTTCCGAATAGCACCGTCCACAACCACCTGAGCACCCTCGTCCAACGTGGCTACGTCGTCAAGGACGGCGACACCTATCGCGTGAGCCTCCGATTCCTCGAGTTCGGAGAGTACGCCCGCGGTCTTCGACGGGTCTACGAGTTCGCGCGTCCCGAACTCGATGAACTGGCCGAGGAGACGGGCGAGGTGGCGAGTCTCATGATCGAGGAAAACGGAATGGGCGTCTATCTCTACACCGTCGAAGGTGAGGACGCCGTTTCGCTCGACACGTACCCGGGGAAACACATCCACCTCCACTCTTCGGCTCTCGGTAAGGCCATTCTCGCCCATCACTCCGCTGACCGCGTCGACGAGATCGCCGACCGCCACGGACTCCCGGCCGCTACCGACCACTCTATCACCCGCCGTGAAGCGCTCCACGACGAGCTTGAGACCATCCGCGACCGCGGAATCGCCTTCGAAGACGAAGAACGGGCACACGGCTACCGGGCAGTCGCAGCGTCGATTCGAAGCGAGACCGGCCGCATCGTCGGCGCCGTCAGCGTCTCCGGACCCACGAGCCGGTTGGACGACGACCGGTTCGAGAACCGACTGCCCGAGCGCCTCCTCAGCGTCACGAACGTCATCGAGCTGAAACTGGCGTACTCGTAGTTTCAGCACTGTTGAAACTCTCTCCGCCACGCTTCTCGATTTTGTGCGCGGAACGCTTTTGTACCAGACACCAGTGGGTAGGGCCATGCCTATCGCGAAGGTCGAGGCCATCCCTCTCGAGATGGAGGTAACACCTCTATCCGAGGACTGGGGGCTTGCGCCCTACCGCAGCAACCACGCTGCGGTGGAGTCGGTCACCCGCGTGCTGGTTCGCCTCGAGACGACAGACGGCCTCGTCGGCTGGGGCGAGATGCTCGCGACCCTGTCGTCCGCCGAAGCGACAGTGACGGTGCTCGAAGAGGTGATTGGACCGGAGGTCGTCGGCCGCCCCGTCGGTGACATCCAGTCGTTCGTCGAGTCGTTCTACTTCCCGTACGTCAAAGTCCAACCGTACATCGGCGCAGTTGAGATGGCACTGTGGGACCTGCTCGGGAAACGCCACGGCGCACCCGTTCACGCGTTGCTCGGCGGTGCCACCACCGACCGGGTTTCGATGGCGTACTGTGTCGGCATGCTTCCTCCCGAGGAATCGCGTGCCCACGCCCGGAAGGCACATGATGCGGGCTATCCGGCGCTCAAGACCAAAGCGGGACCCGACTGGCGTGAGGACGTCGACCGACTCGTGGCGATGGCCGACGAGGTCGACGGTGACCTCGAGTTCCGTCTCGACCCGAACCAGGGCTGGTCGTTCGAAGACGCCATTCGGGCCGGTGCAGCCCTTGAAGACGCCGGCGTCTACCTCCAGTACCTCGAGCAACCCGTCGAAATCGACACGTACGGGACCTACAGGTCGCTCCGTACCCGGCTCCGCACCCCCATCGCGGTCAACGAGGACACGTACTTCCGGCGGAATCTGTACAACCTGCTCCGCGAGGACGCCATCGACGTCGCCGTGGTGGATATCGTGCCCGCTGGCGGTATCCTCCGGATGAAGGGACTCGCCGGGATGGCTGCAGAAGCCGGCGTTTCGCTATCACACCACAACGGGTTCGACCTCGGGGTCAAGACCGCGGCGGTGCTGCATGCCGTGGCCACGACGCCGGCGATAACTCTTCCACCCGACACGGTCTACTACGCCTGGGAAGACGCCATCATCGAGAACCCGTTCGAGGTGATTGATGGGGCGATGGCGGTCCGCGACGACCCCGGGTTGGGGGTGACCGTCGACGAGACGGCAGTCGAACGATTCAGGACCGATCGATGACGACAGTGTTCACCTACCCCTGGACGCTCCTTCGCCCGGACGTGGACGCCGCGCTGGACCGGCTATGGGACGCTGGCATCGATGGGCTCTCGGTCGCAAGTCACTATCACTCGATACAGACGTTGAATCCACGAGCCGAGGACGCGCCACTCGAATCATATCCTGGCGGGTTGTATACCGACCCGGACCCGGCCGACTTCGAGGACACGCCGATCGTCCCGCCTGTGAACCCGGTTGTCGGAACGACCGACCCGGTGACGGAGGTCGTCGCAGCCGCACACGAACACGGGTTCGAGGTTGGCGCCTGGACCGTGGTGTTCCACAATACGCGGCTGGTAGCTACCCACCCGGACTACCGGACCGAGAGCGCGTTCGGAACAGCTCACGACCATGCGTTCTGTCCCTCGCACTCCGACGTCCACGAGTATTTCGCCGGTGTGGTCCGCTCACCAGTACGGTCAAACGTGGACCGCATCGACCTCGAGTCGATCGGGTTTCCAACCGCCCGCCACGGCCACGGATCGACGTTCGGCCACGCCATGGACTACGCGCTCACGGACCGGGCCGAGGAACTACTGTTCTCCCAGTGTTTCTGTGACGCCTGTCGCGAGGCAGCCACCTCCTACCCGGTCGACGTGGACCGTGCACGCAGCCTGGTTCAGGAGTTGAGCCGGCAGGCGTTCCAGGGACCCGGGTCCAGCGTGTCATCCTTGCCGGACCTGGTCGACCGGCACCCGACACTCGAACGGCTGTTCGACTTTCGGGCGGCCGTCGTCGAGGAGTTCGTCGCGGCGCTCGCTGACGCTGCGGGCGACGTCCTCTCAACTACCTCGTCGCCGATGGCTTCGGGCGTGGCGCCTCCGACGGATGGCCGGCTGGTGTCCGACTGGCCGATCTCGACGACCACCTCGACCGAGTAACTGCGCTATGTTACGTCGACGACCCGGCCACCGCCATGGACCGGGTGTCCGCAGTCAAGGACGCGGTCGACGTCCCGGTCGACGCCGCTGTCACGCTCGACCCCGACGTTATCTCGACCCGGGACGAGTGGACTCAACTGGCGGGTCGGCTGCGTGACGCAGTCGAGCACGTTTACGTGTACAACCACGGGCTGATGACGCCGGAACATTTCGAGTGGGTGGCGGCCGACGGGTGAAGCGAGCGCGGAACAAAATTTTATTACCGGAACCCAAGTAAGAGGAGCCATGGTACGACTGGGCGTCGAGTCCCTGGTAGAACGACGAGCATCGTCGATCGCCGGGGAACGAGTCGGCCTGATAACCAATCCATCAGGCGTCGACCGGGACCTTACGCCGACCATCGACCTGCTATACGATCATCCGAATCTCGACCTGCGAACGCTCTTCGCCCCCGAGCACGGTATTCGAGGCAACGTACAGGCTGACGTCACCGTCGAGGAGAGCGTCGACGAACACACGGGGCTGCCCGTGAGGAGCCTGTACGGCGAGCACAAGACCCGTCTCGACGAGATGATCGCCGACCTCGACGTGCTGGTCTACGATATGCAGGACGTCGGGTGTCGGTTCTACACGCTCATCTACACTCTCGCACACGCGTTACGGGGCGTCGCCAGTGCGGGCAAGCGTCTCGTCGTGCTCGACCGTCCGAACCCGGTCGCTCCCGTGTCCCCCACCGGGAATACGGCCACCGGGGGCACCTCGTCCGTCGCTGGTGACAACGGATTGCCCGTCGTGCACGGCATGACGGTCGGTGAACTCGCTCACTACTTCAACCACCAGTTCGGCATCGACGCCGACCTCGAGGTCGTCGAGATAGAGGGCTGGGACCGGAGCACCTGGTTCGACGAGACAGACCTCCCGTGGGTGCTACCTTCGCCGAACATGCCGACGTTGACGACGGCGACCGTCTACCCTGGAACGGGGTTCTTCGAAGGGACCAACCTCTCGGAAGGACGGGGGACGACTCGGCCGTTCGAACTCATCGGCGCACCGTGGATTGACGGCGAGGAATGGGCTGCCCACCTGAACGAGCAGGGCCTCCCCGGCGTCGGGTTCCGTCCTGCCTACTTCACCCCGATGTTCTCGAAGCACGAACGCAAGGACATCGAAGGCGTCCAGGTGCACGTTCTCGACCGCGACGTCATCGACCCCGTCGCCGTCGGTGTGACGATGCTCATCACGGCGTTCAACGGATACTCCGAGAGCGAGTGGCTTCGGCACGACGGCGGCTACTTCATCGACGAACTCGCGAGCGGGAGTTATTTGCGGAAGGCCATCGACGGCGCAGACCCGAGTGTCGAACCGATCGAGATGTACAACGGTATCAGCGAGTACTGGGAGGACGACATCGCGTCGTTTGCGGCCGCGCGCGAGCGCCACGCACTCTATCCTGCGAACTGACGACTCGCGGGGAAAACACTAAATAGGCCGGCTGAATGGTAGGGGATATGCCAGACGGTAACAAGTGGCGCGTGACGAACAGGCGTAGCCTTCTAACGGCCCTCGGGTCCACAGTCGGCATCATGTCAGTGGCAGGCTGTTCGGGACAGCAGACGTCCGACACCACCACGACGGCATCACAGACTCAGACGACGAACGCCGGTAGTGAGGAGACCACACAGACGACTGAAGTCGCGAGGCAGGGCGGCGACCTGCAGGTAGCGGCCCCCGGCGACCCGCAGAATCTCGACCCACACACGACGACCATCAACGTCGCACAGATGGTCCTGAGCAACGTCATGGAGGGGCTGTTCGAACTCACGAAAGAGATGGAGATCGCCCCGAAGCTGGCGACGGACTACACGATCAGCGACGACGAAACCACCTACGAGATGTCGCTCAGGGAGGGTGTTACGTTCCACGACGGGTCGACGTTCACGTCGGCCGACGTGAAATACACCATCGAGCGCATCCTCGACCCGGATGTCGGGTCGCCGCGGGCGGCGAACTTCTCGAAGGTCGAGGCCGTCGAGGTCCCGGACGACTACACCGTCCGATTCGTGCTTAGCGAGCCGTTCGCGCCGTTCCTGCTGGGAATGGCGGAGTCGGCGACCGTCATCCCGGAGGGTTCGGCCGAGAACACTAACCTCAAGCAACAACCCATCGGTACCGGCCCGTTCAGCTTCGAGTCGTGGCAGACCGACGACGAAGTCGTGCTGACAAAGTACGACGACTACTACGAAGACGACCTCCCGTACCTCGATAGCTTGACGTTCAACGTCATCCCCGAGTCCGCGACTCGACTCACGCAGCTCCAGAACGAGTCCGCGCACGTGATGTTCGGGGTCCCCTACCAGAAGGCGAACGAGCTATCGAGCGCCTCGAATGCGATACTCCAGTCGGTTTCGGGCCTCTGGAAGCAGGCGTTCTGGTTCAACACCGACAAAGAGCCGTTCACGGACCCCTCGTCCGTCGGGCGGTCAGTCACGCACTCGACCGCACTCAGTTCGTCCAGGGCGTGCTCTTCGGTCACGGCCAGGTCGCCCACTCGCCAGCGCCGCCGACCAGTGCCTGGAGCGACACCATCGACGGCGGCGACCCACACACCTACAGTCTGGAGACGGCGCGGTCGCTCATGGAGGAGGCCGGCGTGGACCCGGCGTCTATCGAGACGACCATCAAGGCCTCACGGACCCCCGGCACCACGTACGCGGATACCGCGACGCTCGCCCAAGCCATGCTGTCGCGCCTCGGAATGTCGGTCGAAGTCGAGATAATGGACTTCTCGACCTGGCTGCAGGACGTCTGGGTGGACAAGAACTTCGATCTCTCCGTGGGGTCGTGGTCCGGCCGCGTCGACCCCGACGGCTGGTACTATCGGCAGTACCACTCGGAAGGGCCGTGGAACCGCTGGAACTACGCCAACGACGAGGTCGACGCGTTGCTCGAAGAGGGGCGCGTCACCACCGACCCGGAGGAGCGAGCCAGCATCTACAGCGACATCGACACGATCGTCTCGCAGGACGCGCCGATGGTCTACCTGTACTTCCGCCAGGAGATGACCGGACTGACGAACGCCGTGGGCGGCTACGACCTGACCCCGACCAACCAGTCCGAGTTCGAGAGCGTCTACCTCAAGTGACAGGCATCCGTTGGAACCGGACGAATCACATGCACAGCCGGACGGAATCACCATGAAGACGTACATCATCAAACGCCTCCTCCAGTACATCCCCGTGCTCATCGGCGTGAGCATCATCGCATTCAGCATGATTCACGTCGTCAGCGGTGGGCCGGTGCGGACGATGCTGGGCACGCAAGCGACCGAAGAGCAGGTCGAGCAGGTCAGGGACCGACTCGGATTGAACGACCCTCTCCACGAGCAGTACCTCGAGTGGCTATGGGGCGTGCTCCACGGCGACTTCGGGAACGCCATCATGAGCGGGAAACCCGTCTCACAACTCATCGTCGAGCGGTTGCCAAAGACGATATGGCTTGCGCTCGGCGCGAACGCCCTCGCGGTGCTCATCGGCATCCCGGCCGGCATCATCTCAGCCACGAGGCGGTACTCGCTGCTCGATTACGGGACGACCGGGCTGGCGTTCACCGGTATCTCCATCCCGAACTTCTTCCTGGGAATCCTGCTGATACTCGTGTTCGCAGGCTACCTGGACGTGCTACCCGCGTCGGGATTCGTCTCACCCTCCAGGACCCCGTCGAAGGGGTTCGACACCTGCTCCTGCCCTGGATCACTCTGGGGACCGCCCTCGCATCCATCGTGATGCGGATGATGCGTTCGAGTCTCCTCGAGGTGTTCAACGAACAGTACATCGAGGTCGCCACGGCGAAGGGACTCGTCGCGGAACTGGTGACCAACAAACACGCCATCAAGAACGCACTCATCCCGACGGTGACCATCATCGGTCTCAACGTCGGCTATCTGCTCGGCGGCACCATCGTGGTCGAGCAGATATTCGCCATCTCGGGACTCGGTCGGCTCACGCTCAGCGCGGTTCTCAACCGCGACTTCGTCGTTCTCCAGGGCGTGATGCTCCTGACGGCGTTCATCTTCACGTCCGTCAACTTCGTCACCGACCTCGTGTACGCCTACCTCGACCCACGGATACACTACGAGTGAACTATGGCCACGGAACAATCGACAGAGACTGACACCGGACGACGACGCCAGACCGACCGGTTCCGCGTCTTCGTCCAGACGCTGTTCACCGACAAACTCGCCATCGTAGGCGTCGCAGGACTGTCCGTCGTCGTGGCGAGCGCGCTCCTCGCACCGGTTATCTCGCCGTACGACCCACTGGCAGTCAACCTGCAAGTGATGCTCGAAGGGCCGTCGCTCGCCCACCCCTCGGAACCGACCGCTACGGGCGCGACATCCTGACGCGGGTCGCGCTCGGCGCACGCGTTTCGATCTTCGTCGCCTTCACGGGAGTCGGCATCGCTACCGGCATCGGCGTTCCGCTCGGGGCCATCGCCGGCTACTACGAAGGATGGCTCGGAGAAGGCATCATGCGGGTCGCGGACATGGTGTTCACCTTCCCGGCGCTGCTGCTCGCACTCGCCCTCGTCACCGTCCTCGGTCAGAGTAAACTGAACGTCCTCATCGCGATGGGGCTGGTCTACTGGCCAGTGTTCGCCCGCATCACGCGCGGTAGCGTGCTCTCGGTCAAAGAAGAGGACTTCGTCCAGGCTGCACGCGCCATCGGTGAGCAGGACACGCGCATCATCTTCTCGGAGATACTGCCGAACGTCCTGGCACCTATCATCGTGCAGGCCACCATCAGTTTGGCCGTCGCCGTCCTCGTCGAGCGCGCTCTCGTTTCTCGGGCTCGGCGTCCCGCCGCCGGACCCGTCCTGGGGGCGCATGCTGTCCGCCAGCCGCAGCTTCATGACGCAAGCGCCGTGGTGGGTGATAGCGCCAGGTGCCTCCATCATGCTGACCGTGTTGAGCATCAACTTCATCGGCGACGCACTCAGAGACGCACTCGACCCCCAACAAGAACAACAACTGGAGGGACGGAACTGATGACGCGAGCTATCACCCCAGGCGGTGGTCGGGAATGACGCCGGCACATCCAAGCGCCGACACTGAGCCCCTGCTGGAAGTCAGCGACCTTTCGGTCCGATTCGAGCTCTCCGAGGAGACCGTCTACGCCGTCAACGGCGTCGACCTGGCAGTCGACCACGGCGAGACGCTCGGCGTCGTCGGCGAGAGCGGTAGCGGCAAGTCCGTCACGGCGCTCAGCATTCTCGGGCTGCTCGAAGGAACTGCCCGGACGGGTGGTGTCGTCCGATTCGACGGCGAAGACCTCCTCACAAAACCGGAAGAGGAGTTACGCGAGATCCGTGGGAACCGCATCTCGATGGTGTTCCAGGACCCCGGGTCGTCGCTCAATCCGGTGCTTCCCGTCGGCGACCAGATATCCGAGACGATTCGGACCCACCAGTCGCCCGGGGGTGAAGGAATATCGGCGTTCGAGCGGAGCATCCTGGGGAATCTCGTCCGGTCGCGGACGGCGTTCACGCAGTACGAAGCGTCCTGGCAGCGAACCGTCGAACTGTTCGAGGAGGTCGGCATCCCACTGCCCGAAAAGCGAGCGGTCGAGTTCCCACACGAGTTCTCGGGCGGCATGAAGCAACGCGCACTGATCGCCATCGCCATCTCGTGTCAGCCCGACCTGCTCGTCGTGGACGAGCCGACGACGGCTCTCGACGTGACAATCGAAGCCCAGATTCTCGAACTCCTGGAGAAACTCCAGGAGGAGTTCGGCACTGCCATCCTGTTCATCACCCACGACATGGGTGTCATCAGGGAGGTGACCGACCGAGTCGCCGTGATGTACGCGGGCAACGTCGTGGAGACGGCGCCTACCGACGAACTGTTCGAATCACCAAAGCACCCCTACACCCGGGCGCTCCTCCGGAGTGTCCCCCGTATCGACGGCGATGCTGTTCTGGACCCCGTCGAAGGTAGCGTGCCGGACCTCACGCGTGAGCCACGCGGCTGCCAGTTCGCACCCCGGTGTCCGGAAGCGAACGACGCGTGCTCAGACGCTGTCCCACCGGCGTATCCGGTGTCGCCATCGGACGAGCCGACGCCGGTCGTCCCCCGGGACAACCGGACACCCACTCACGACGCACCGGCACCACGGCCGGACCGCGACGAGACCCACCTCGCGCGGTGCGTGCTCTACGGCGATGGCGCACATCTAACGACCGACGGGCAACCGTCGGAGGAGGTCCCAGATGAGTGAGAGCACTGGCGATGTCGGTCGCGGGAAGACCAGCCAGCCCGACGGCGCAGCGACGGTCCTCGAAGCCAGCGACCTGAAGAAGTACTTCCCGGTGGCCGAGGGCATCGTCGGGTCGCTCCTCCAGCGGGGCGATGAGCACGTCCGCGCGGTCGACGGCGTCTCGCTCACCCTCCGGGAGAACGAGACGCTCGGCCTCGTCGGCGAGAGCGGGTGTGGAAAGTCGACACTCGCGCGAACGCTCCTGAGGCTGGAGGAACCGACTGCTGGGGCCGTCGAGTTCAAGGGACGAGACATCACCGCGACACGGGAGCGGTCGCTGCGCGATATTCGCGGCGAAATCCAGTTCATCCACCAGGACCCGTCGTCGTCGCTGAATCCGCGGAAACGCATCGGGCAGATACTCCGCCGGCCGCTCGACATTCACTCCGACCTCGAGGACGACGCCACCCGGGAGCGCGTCACCGGGATGCTGGAGCGAGTGGGCCTGGACCCGGGCCAGCGCCACCGCTATCCTCACGAGCTATCGGGCGGGCAGCGCCAGCGCGTCGAGATAGCGAGGGCGCTCATCGTAAACCCCTCCGTGGTCGTCGCCGACGAACCGACGAGCGCACTCGACGTCACCGTGCAGGCCCAGATACTGGAGTTGCTCGAGGAACTCCGCCACGAGTTCGACCTCTCGATGCTCTTCATCTCCCACGACCTGCGAACGGTGCGGTTCATCGCCGACCGCGTCGGCGTCATGTACCTCGGCCGGCTGGTCGAAGTCGGCCCGACAGACGAGGTGTTCGAGGACCCCCGGCATCCGTACACCCAGGCCTTGCTCTCGTCCGTGCCGTCGGTCGGGACCGACAGGCGGGACCGAGTCACGCTCGCGGGCGAGCCGCCGGACCCGATATCGCCGCCGGCTGGGTGCCGGTTCCACCCGCGGTGCCCGCTCGCCGACGACCGGTGTGCAAGCGACGTGCCGGCCGAGCACGCCGTCGGCCCGGAACACGTCCACCGGTGTCACTTCGGTGACGCCGACATCCACACCGGTCGTGCCGATGAGCCCGCAGGAGGCCGTCGCAATGACTGAGTCCGGCAGCGACGACCGCATCGCCTCACTCCTCCGCGAAGGCGTCGAGCACGACATCTTCCGAGGAGCGGCTGCGGCCGTCGGCTCGGCGGCAGGCACTGACCGTATCGTGACCGTCGGCACGGCCGACGATGCAGGTGAGCGTGAAGTGACCTCCGACACGGTCTTCGACGTCGCGTCGCTGACGAAGCCGGTCGCCACGACCACGGTCGCACTCCGTCTCGCCGAAGCGGGGAACTCGAGCTGTCGGCACCACTCGCCCGGTACGTTCCACCGCTCTCGGAGACGCCTCGCGGCGAGATTCCGGTTCGTGCTCTCCTCACTCATACGTCGGGGCTGCCGCCGTACAAGGCGTTTCCGTTCGGCTGGGACTCGCGGGACGCACTGCTTCAGTCACTGTACGACAGCCATCTCTCGCTGCTCGCCGACCCGGACGAACTCTTCGTCTACAGCGACCTGAACTTCGTCCATCTGGCCGACGCGTGCAGCCGTCTCGCGGACGCGTCACTGCCGGAGCTGGTGTCTCGACACGTGCTCGGGCCAGTCGGCATGCAGCAGTCAGCACTGGGTGGGCCTCCGGCTGATGCGGCGGTCGCAGAGACCCGGGACTGGCGGTGGCGCGAACGCGTCCTCCGTGGCGAAGTCCACGACTACATCGCGGCCGTGATGGACGGTGAGAGCGGAAACGCCGGGCTGTTCGCCACGGCGCCCGACCTGGCGCGGTTCGCACGCATGCTCCTGAACGACGGTCGAGTGGGCGACCACCGCGTTTTGAAACGTGAAACGGTCGCGAGGCTCAGACGGGATGCAGTGCCGGGCGTCGACCCACCCCACGGCCTCGGCTGGCGGCTCGCGGACGATGCAGTCCCGGGGCCCGGGTGGTCGCCAGCGTCGTTCGGCCACACGGGGTTCACCGGAACCTCGCTTTGGCTCGACCCACAGCACGACCGGTTCGCGGTACTCCTGACGAATCGGCTGCTCGTGGGCGAGGACACAGAGCCGATGGCGCGCTTCCGCGAGCGCTTCCATGCGGCCGTCGCGGGCGACGACGAGGAGGTGGCCTGAAATGTCGACCAGCCGGTATGCCGTCGGTGTCATGTCGGGGACGTCGCTCGACGGTGTCGACGCGGCCTGCTGTCGAGTCACCCGCACCGGCGACGGCCCCTTCAGCTACGAGGTCGCCGTGGAGTCGTTCGTCACCGAACCCTACGACGCTGACGTCCGAGACCGTCTCGTGCAGCTCTGTAGCGACGACACCGGCCGAGTAGACGAGGTCTGTCGGATGAACGTCGCACTCGGGGACGCGTTTGCGGCGGCCGCGCGACGGGCAGTCGACGAAGCGGGGCTGACGCCGTCGGACGTCGCGGTGGTCGGCAGTCACGGCCAGACGATCTGGCATATCCCCGACGAGGAGCGCCTGCCGGGCCGGTCGACGCGTTCACGGTCCACGCTCCAGATCGGTGACGGCAGCGTCATCGCGGACCGCACCGGAATCACGACGGTGACAGACTTCCGGACGCGCGACGTCGCCGCCGGTGGGCATGGAGCCCCGCTTGCGTCGTTCCTGGACGCGGTCTTGTTCGCAGACGACGACCAAACTCGTGCCGTGCAGAACATCGGCGGTATCGGGAACTGTACGCTGGTGCCTCCGGTTGCTGACCGCGACGACGTCATCGCGTTCGACACTGGCCCGGGAAACATGGTCGTGGACGCCGTCGTCGAGGTGCTCACCGACGGCGAGCAGACCTACGATGAGAACGGTGCAATCGCGGCTGACGGAAGCGTAGACGACGAATTATTGGCTGTGTTACTCGATGACCCCTACTTCGCTGCGGCGCCGCCGAAGTCGACGGGCCGGGAGCAGTTCGGCCACGACTACGCCCGCGACCTGATTACCGCTGGTCGTGAACGCGGTCTCGGCGACGCCGATCTCGTGGCGACGGCGACGGCGTTGACCGCTCGCTCGATTGCTGACGCCTACGATCGGTTCTCCCCGGCCACGATCGACGAGGTTGTGGTTTCGGGCGGCGGCGCACACAACGCGACGCTCATGGGGATGCTCCGTGACGCCGTCGACGCTTCAGTAGTGACACTCGACCAGTATGGCGTCGGCGTCGACGAGAAGGAATCGGCGCTGTTCGCGCTGCTTGCGGTTGCCCGGCTGGACGGCGTCCCGAACAACGTGCCGCGGGCGACAGGCGCCCGGGAGCCAGTCGTCATGGGGAAGGTGTCGCGTCCATGAGTGACGCGGACCCCGCGCTCGTCGTGTTCGACTTCGACGGCACGCTCGCCGACCACCGTGGCGGCTGGAGCCTGCTGTTCAAGCTGTTCGGCACCGAAGAGCGAGGCAACGAACGCACGGACGCCTACCGTGCCGGCGACCTGTCGTTCCGGGAGTGGTGTGAGGCGAACGTCGCCGATTGGCGCGAGCGCGACGTGACCCACGACCACGTCGCGAGCGCCGCGGAAGCGGTCAAGATGACGGCGGGGGCGGAAGACCTCCTGAATGCCATTCGGGCACGCAACATCGCCTGGGGCATCATCAGCAGCGGGTTCGTGGACCTGATGGTTGGCTACCGCCGCTTCGAGCCGGCGTTCACCATCGCGAACGAACTCGAATACGACGCCCAGGGGGTAGTCGATGGCGTCTCTGTCACCGTCGGCCCGGACGACAAGGGCGACAGACTCCGTGAGGTGTGCGACATCATGGAGGTCGACCCGGAAGAGGTGGTTTACGTCGGCGACTCCTACTCGGACACGCAAGCGTTCGACGTGGCGGGCACGGCGGTCCTGTTCGACCCCGACCCGAGGCTCGACGAGGCAGTTTATGACACTGTCGACGTGGTCGTGGACGACCGGGACCTGTCGCTGGTCGCGGAGCAACTGTTCGCGGACGCGACGGTCGCCCCGGAATTCGACGACGGCCGACGGACACAGGATGATTCGACCATGGAAGCATTAGACACCGACGACGCACCGGCGAGCATCGGCCCGTTTTCACAGGGTATCAAGGACGGCGACACGGTCTACGTGTCCGGCCAGGGTCCCGTCGACCCCGACACGAACGAGATAGTGGACGGCGACGTCCGGACGCAGACCGCGCGGACACTCGAGAACATCGCGGCCGTCCTGGCAGTCGCGGACGCGTCGCTCGACGACGTGGTGAAGGCGACCGTGTTCGTCACGGACATGGCCGACTACGAAGCGGTGAACGAAGTGTACGCCGAATACGTGTCGCCGCCGTACCCCGCTCGGAGCGCAGTCCAGGTTGCCGACCTGCCCATCGACATCAAAGTCGAGATAGAGGTCGTCGCCGCGCTGGCCGACTGACCTACGCGTTCCGTGCGTGAATGGCCCGGAGAACTTCCGCGAGTTCGTCCACGACGACCGCAAAGAGTTGCTCGCCGGTCTCCGCGGACGCCACCTCGGTGTCGCCGATAGCGCCGCTCTCGGAGTACTCCTCGAAGTCACGATACGCGAACAGCGGGCCGCCTTCGAGCAGGTCGGAGCCCGCCCACTCGTAGGGCTCATCAAACGGTGTCGCCGGTCGGTCATCCCTGACGAGGTCCGGTGCGAGATGCAGGAGTAGCGACGCTTCGAACTCGCCGGCGTGAGCCATCCCGCCGGTCTCGCTCTTGCGAATCCCGTCGGCTTCGTCCGCAGCAAGGTCGAAGTACGTGAGCCCCAGCACTTCGACGTCGGGGTGGTCTTTACCGACTTCGCTCACCGCAGCGTCGACGAGTGCCCGATTCCCACCGTGGCCGTTCACGAAGAGGAGAGCCGCGAAGCCGTTTTCGAGCGCCGAATCAGCAATCGAGGTAAGCGTGGTCAGCCGGTCGTCGAACTCGCCGGTGATGGTTCCGCCGAACGACAGATGGTGTGGCGAGTAACCAGTCGAAACCGGCGGCGCGACCAGAACGGGCGCGTCATCAGCCACCTGGTCTGCAGCGGCGGTCGCGACGGCGTCCGCAAGGAGAGTGTCCGTCGCAACCGGCAGGTGATGGCCGTGCTGCTCTACGCTCCCGACCGGGACCACGAGCACCGACCCTGGGGTTGTGGCGGTATCACGGATTTCCGGCGCGGTCCGTCCGGCCCACGACACGTTCGAGTAACCACCGGGTACGACTGGCATACCTCACCGTCGCGGGCCCGCTTCAAAACTCATTCGCCACGAACGGCACTATAGAAGGCGACGTGCGAGTTCGAAGTCTTGGTCGAGGGGTTCGACGTAGTTTGCGGCGGCCGGGTCGAGCGAGCCCGTGACCACGGCGTCGGCGTCGCCGTATGCGTGGACGAAGGCGTCGCCGCCGAGACTGACCGCGACGTGACCCGGGAAGAACAGCAAGTCACCGGGCGCGAGCGCGTCGCGGCCGATCGGTCCGCCCATCGTGCGTTGCTGGTCCGCGTCACGCGGGAGGACGATGCCGTGGCGGTGATAGGCCATCCACGCGAGCCCGGAGCAATCGATGCCCGCCGACGTCATTCCACCCCACTCGTAGGGCGTGCCGAGGTAGCTTCGCGCGGTGTCGGCGACGGCCTCGCCCACTGGCATCCCGTCCGGGGTGGCGACGGCGGATGCGGGAACCCTCAGTTCGCGTCCGGTGCAAAACCCGACCTGCGCCGTGTCGCCGTCGGCGGGGTCGAGAAGCGCCGCTTCCGTCCCGGCGTAGACCGTGCCCACGTCTCCACCAGCGTCGACGTCGGCGGTGAGGACGGCATCGGTATCGACGCGGGTGACGTCCGTGAGGTGGGCGTCGTCCATCCAGCCGACGTACCCGTCAGGTGCGCGGATTCGGGTCCACGTCTCCGTGCTGTCGTACGCGACGACCCGGCTGCCGTAGAGGACCTGCGTCACTTGCTCGGCGTCGCGGACCGGATCACCACGGACGGCTGCCGTCGGCTCGGTGACCGTCTGTGGCGTCGCGTCAGTCGTCAGGACAGTGACGTCGTCGACGATTGGCTCGGTGGTGGCGCGCTCGGCCGCGTCGAGTGCGCGCTCCCGTTCGTAGGCTGTCGAGACGGCGCCCGTGAGGCGAACACCGTCGGCGGTCCGTTCGGTCGACACGTCGAAAACCGTCACCCGTGGGTCGGGAGCGACCCGCGTGCGCGCACGCTGCAGTGCCAGCTCGACCGTCTGCTCGGCCATTACTCTGACCTGTTCGCGAGCAACTATAGTGATTCTGGTCAATATCCTCACACGTATTCGTGCACGCGTGGCAGTCCTGACGGGGGTAGAGTTATCTCGCTTCCACGAGAGGCCTGGGATATGTCGACACCCTGCATCGAGGCGGTCAGAGCGAAGCCATTGGACCGACGGCTCACCTCGTCATTCGAGATATCGCTCGGGACGCAGACGGCACTGCAGAACGTGGCCGTCGAAGTCGAGACGACCGACGGAATCACGGGCGTCGGCGAAGCAGCACCCGTGCCCCACATCACCGGCGAGACGCAGGAGACGGCGCTTGCGGCCGTCGAAACAGCTGCCGAGGTAGTGGACGGGATGGCGGTTGCTGACGTCCGCGGCATCTCGAATCGGCTCGGGGACGCCCTGAGCGCTCAGCGAGCGGCGCGTGCCGGGGTCGAAATAGCGGTTTTCGACGCATTGACCCGGTCGCTCGACGTCTCGCTGGCCGCGTTCGTCGGCGGACGGAACGCGCCGGTACGGACTGACGACACGATCGGGCTCGTAACGCCCGACGCGGCCGCGACGGACGCCCGCGACGCTGTGGCTGCCGGCTTCGACGAACTGAAAATCAAGATCGGCGAAGACGTCGAGCGCGACCTGGCGCGAGTGGAGGCGGTGCGTGATGCAGCACCGGCAGCCGGGCTGAAGGTGGATGCCAACCAGGGGTACACGCCCGCGGACGCTATCGCGTTTGCCGACAGGGCACGCGAGCACGGCCTCGATATCGACCTGTTCGAACAACCGGTTCCCGCCGACGCCGTCGGCGACCTCCGGCGAGTCCGCGACGCAGTCCGGATTCCCGTCGCCGCCGACGAGAGCGTCTTCTCGCGCGAGGACGCTGCAAGAATCGCCACCATGGACGCGGCCGACGTCATCAACGTGAAGCTGGCGAAGACGGGCGTCGTGGAGACCCTCGATATCGTGTCGCTCGCAGTGAGCCACGACCTCGAACTGATGATCGGCTGCATGCTGGAGTCGAGCATCGGTCTCCGAGCAGCCGCGCACATCGTAGCCGGGACGGGCGCGTTCTCCTCCGTCGACCTCGACGGGAACACCTCGCTGGAAGCGGATGTCGTCGAGTCATCCTACGGCCCGACCATTCCCGTTGCGGGTCCTGGCATCGGTGTGGACGTCGACTTCGACACACTCTAATCGCTCGTTCGGCGGCGCCAGAACCAGCCCGCTCACACGATATATTGGGGATGTGGTTGATTACTAATTTACTAATATATTTTATATTAATTGGCGGTTGCGACGGTCTTCGTCGATAAATCGGATATGCCCCTCTCAAACCGGCTATCAGTGGGTTTTAGTCGGGTTTTCGGTGACGGCTGCCGACGATTCGGCCAGGTAGCGAAGACGCATAGTCGCATCGCCACAAACGCAAACTATCGGTCTGTATCTGTCGAATCTCCCATCTTTGGCGGTCAAATCACTCTCCCATCGTCCATCGAGCCCTTGTGAAGAAACACCAAATACACATACAGTAATCCTATCTTACTATACTGCACCTGTTTGTCTCATGCCGGCCCCACGGCTTTAGTCGTGAGAGGAACCCGACAACGCCACTACGTGCATCCCGACAGATATTTTCAGGGCGCTGCGGCAGCGGTGTCTCCAGTTTCTGAGTCGAAGGGAAGGGTAATCACCATCTCGTCAAACCAAACAATCGGACGCTTACTCTGCCCGTCTTCCTCGAAGAAGATCATCCCCAGTTGAGCAAGCCGGCTCAGCTCCTCGTGGACGTTCTTCGCATCCCGGTCAACCACTCGAGCCGTCTCATTGATACTCGATGGCTCTTCGCGACGAATCGCCTCGATAAGCTCGAGTACGCGTGGCGTCAGCGTCCCGATGAGGTCATCATAGCTCGTAAACGAAAGCGTCGGGGTCGAATCCACCGAATCGCCCAGCTCAAGGGCTTCGATGCTTTTCGTGACGTCATCGCGGAACTCATCGCGAGACTTCACAGTCACGATAAGCGTTGATTCCGCCTTCAGCTGTTCGCGCTCCATCGGATGCAGTGGTGGCGTCTTGTCGTTCATGGGTAATCACTAACCTCCAGTTCGGATTTCGGAATCTCGCCCAGAACCGCTTCCACAGTTCGACCATGCCCGGGAAATCGATACTTTCAGGCTCTGGAACTGTTACTCAAGACGCCTTACTATTGGTATACAGACCAACGTCAGTCTCTACTGAACCACGAAAACCACTCGTCCTCACACTTCCGACAAAAGAATACAATACACAGTTAGAAAGCCCCCGGGCGCTCGACGGCTGCGACTCGCTGTGGTCCTCGTCGCTTCGCTCCTGCGGTCCTTACCTGACGAGACACTCCGTGTCTCGCTGGCCGTCGCTCACTCCGTTCGCGACGACGTCGTCTCGCCCGCCGACCGCCCGGCCCCTTTCAGTCCCGCCCTGTGTACACCGGCCTTCGTCGAAAACATTGACTGCCGGGGCTACTGTCTCTCATACCAAGTCGTACTGAGGGTTGTATGTCGACTCGATGGAGCACAAAGACCGTGTTCATGCTTTGTTGCACGAAATCAGACAGTGTCCGAGCTGATGAAACAAGGGATAAATATCCGCATTGGTGGGGGTCTTTGGAGAGCAGGCAGTCGGGTCTATGAATTGTTACCGGGGTCATTCCGTAGTTCGTATAACCCGGTGTGGATTTTCTCGACGTAGCCCGCCATTACGAGGTCCCGGAGTCGCTGGGAGATGAGTTGTCGACTCTCGCCTGTTTCTTCGGCGAGGAAACTCGGCGTACATCGCCCCTCCCGCAAGTGCTCGATGATGGCCCAGTGGAGTTCGTCTAGCTCGGCTGGCTCAACCATTCTTAGCTCGTCTTTCGAAGCCAAATCATATATCATTTTCATTTACAATGCCATAAACTATTGCGTTTGCATTGCATTTTACGATGTAAAAGACTATGTGGATGGCACCACCACACTCCAATGAGAAGCGCCAGCCAGAAACTGGCCGCGTGCTTGAGACACGCGACCACGCTTCTCAGGTGCGAGAAGCAATGCCAACTACGCAAGCAGCACAGGAAAAGCCTACCGACGACGAATTGAGAGTGAAGGTCATCGGCCTCTCCAATAAATCACTCCCTCACTTCGAGTGCGTTCACTCCACGAGCGAGCACCCGGCAGGCGTTCGCTGATTATGGCTGGATCTATTCAGGATACGGAATCCGAATACGACGGTACTCTTGAGAACCTCGAACGCGAGCTATCGGAGCAGCGGGAGGAACTTGCGATGGTCACCGGAAGAGACCTCCCACTCCTCATCGCCACACTTCGAGCGCTCGGCGACACGGAAATCGAGTCTGTCGAAGACCTCCCAAGTATTGGAGTGGCGGTCGCCCACCGACTCGATGCATTGGATGACCGGCTCTCGGACGTCGAACAGCGATTGGATGCACTCGGCGATATCGAGACTGGGAAGACCACGAAAGAACAGAAATTCGCTGCGATACTCGCCTTCGCCGAGAACAAACGCGACTTGAACAGTTCGAAGGTGAGCGTGACCGCCACCGAAATCCAGGGTGCAGCCGGCGTGTCACGACGCTACGCCTACGAGCTCATCGACACCATGCCCGAGGACGTCGACGGCGTCACTGTTCGGGCTGCAAAGCAGGTACCGACGGGAAGCGGACGGAAACACAAGAAGAAGGCGTTGCTCGTCGACTGTGAACGAATTCACGCCGAGCAGGGCGGTGTGAACAAGTTCACCACGCGGGGCGGTGGGTGAAGCATGTAGAACTCGCTCTCAGGGACTCCACTTCGCTACGCGAGCGTGCCCGGAGTCGCTGTTTCCCGGGAAGACGCGGTGGGAACAACGGTTCGTTACCTGTGGGTGAACCCAGTCAATCGAACGTCAGCAGTGCTCCACACCGGATTTTCTCACCCTCAGTCACCGAAATCGTGTGGTGAACAAGCTCACAGGACTGGAGCGTTCCAACTCCTGTTATCCTCTTCCAAGTCGTCGCCACTCTCAGAAGTAGCGGTCTGCAAATCGTCTCGAGAACTCACTAGCACCAATCAGCGGTAGTACTCGATTGTCTCAGCGAGTCCCTCCTCGAACGACCGGCGTGGCTCCCAGCCGAGCGCTTCTATTTTGGAAGTGTCGAGAGCATACCGCTGGTCATGGCCTGGTCGGTCGTCGACGAACTCGATTTGATCCTCGGACGCGTCGACTTGCTCGATGATTTTCTTGGTAATCTCGGTATTCGGGAGTTCGACCCCGCTTCCAATGTTGTAGATTTCGCCTGGTTCGCCCTCTTCAAGCACAGTTGCTACTGCACGGCAGTTGTCTTCGACGTACGTCCACTCACGGACGTTCGACCCGTCACCGTACAGCGGGAGGGATTTCCCTTCCCTGGCGCGCTTGATGAACTTCGGAATCAGCTTCTCCGGGTGTTGGCGCGGCCCGAAGTTGTTCGACGACCGCGTGATGAGGACCGGGAGGTCGTGCGTGATGTAGTAGCTTCGAGCGAGCAGGTCGGCACTGGCTTTCGTCGCAGCATACGGATTCCGGGGATTGAGCGGATCACTCTCGGCGAACGTTCCGTCGAGAATCTGGCCGTACACTTCGTCCGTGGATATCTGGACGAACCGGTCGACACCGGCATCGAGAGCGGCGTCCAGAAGCACCTGGGTTCCCTGGACGTTCGTCGAGACGAATGGCTTGGCGCCGTCGATTGACCGGTCGACGTGGGACTCAGCGGCGAAATTGATGACTGCGTCCGTCTCCTGGATGAGTTCTTCGACCAGGGCTTCGTCCCGGATGTCGCCTTCGACGAACTCGTGACGGGGGTGGCCGAGGACGCCTTCGAGATTCGATTTCGAGCCGGCGTACGTGAGCGCATCGAGCGTGACGACCGAGTGGTCGGTCTGGTCGAGTACGTAGTGGACGAAATTCGACCCGATGAACCCCGCGCCACCGGTCACGAGTAGCTGCATAACCCATACCTATTCAGCAGCACCTATTTACGTTTATGTTGCAACCACAACCGCATGCGCGTGCTCGTTCTCGGCGCCAACGGCCTCCTCGGGAGCAACGTTCTGTCTGCTGCTCGTTCGCGTGATTGGGGGTTACCGGCACCTATCATTCTGAGCCCCCTCCTTCGACATTGAACTGGAGCAGCTGGATATCCGTGACGGAGAACGATTCGTCGAACTCGTGGATCGTTACGACCCCGAAGCTGTCCTGAACTGTGCTGCGATGACGAATGTTGATGGATGCGAAGAGAACTCTACTCTGGCCCACGAAATCAATGCGGAGGCGCCCGGACATATGGCGAGGATTTGCGCGGAGCGTGACATTGAGTTCGTTCACGTGTCGACCGACTACGTCTTCGACGGTGACGCCGAATCACCGTACAACGAAGCGGCAGAGCCGAATCCAATCCAGGAGTACGGCCGGTCGAAACTCGCCGGAGAAAAAGCCGTCACTGAAGCAAACGACGGTGCACTCATCGCACGGCTATCTTTCGTCTACGGCATCCACGGCGCAACCGGAGAATTGACCGGGTTCCCCGCCTGGGTCCGAAGCCAACTCATCGAGGATGTTGAAGTTCCCTTGTTTACCGACCAGCACGTGACGCCGACCCGGGCAGGCCACGCCGCGGAAACGATTCTCAACCTCCTCGAACAGGAGATGCCTGGGTTGGTGCACGTTGCGAGTCAGTCCTGTGTGACGCCCTACGAGTTCGGTGAGAAACTCATTGAGCACAGCTCTCTTCAGGGCTCGCTCATCGAGAGCACTCTGTCTGATGTGGAGCGACCGGCTCGACGCCCGCGCTACTCGTGTCTCGATACCGGGCGCGTGGAATCCTTGCTCGGGCGTCCAGAGCCTACACTCGCCCAGGACGTCGAACGAATCGCGTCTGCGTTAGCGGACTAAATCTGGTAGCGTTCGCGGTTCTCTAGCAGGTGGCTTTGGTCTGCTTCGGGGAGGTCTTCGAAGCGAAGGACGGCCTCACAGCCGACTCGCGGGCATTTGAGTACGCGGCGTTCTTCGAGGATGTTCCCGGCGACGATGGTCCCGCATTCGGGGCAGGTGGTCGTGATGATGTGCATGGTTAGAGCTTGAGTTTGGAGTTCTCGCCGACGACGAGGCGCCGGCCTTCCGGGAGCAGGTCGTCAGCACTCTCGATGCTCGTCCCTCGTCCGAGCAGGCTATCCACGATCTTCCCGTTGGTCGTAATCGTACTCTCGCCGATGACGACGGTGTTCTCGAGGTGTGCGTTCTCGATGAGCGAGTCCGGGCCAATCGAAGTGTAAGGTCCGACATAGGTTCCGTCCTCGATGACGGTGTTCGCGGCGATGCTGACCGGCCCCCGGACCACGGCACCACTGTGGATGGTCGCCTTCTCGTGGAGGTCGACGTGACCGCGGACTTCTGCACCATCCTCGATAGTGCCGTCGAGTGTACCCGGATGTTGCTCAAGCACGAGACGGTTCGCTTCGAGGATGTCCTCGGGCTTGCCGGTGTCCTTCCACCAGCCTTCGACGACGTGGGAATCGATGGCGAGTCCGTCGTCAAGCAGCATCTGGATGGCGTCCGTGATTTCGAGTTCGCCGCGCCACGAGGGTTCGAGGTCCTCGATAGCGTCGAAGACGACCGGGGAGAACGCGTAGATACCAATGAGCGCGAGGTCGCTTGGCGGGTCGTCCGGTTTCTCGATGAGGCGCTGGACATTACCTTCGGAATCGACATCCGCGATGCCGAATTGATGGGGATTATCGACTGACTGGAGAGCGATGCCTGCAGCGTAGTCACCGTTCTCGAAGCTCTCGACGAGATCCGTGATGCCCTGTTTGAGGATGTTGTCGCCAAGGAACATCACGAAGTCATCGTCACCGACAAACTCACGGGCCGTACCTGCGGCGTGAGCGAGACCGAGCGGATTCCCCTGGACGATGTACGTGATATCGACGCCGAACTCGGAGCCGTCACCCAGGAACTCTTGCACGTCGTCGCGACCCTTGTTCCCGAGGACGACGCCGATCTCCGTGATGTCTGCCTCGCGGAACGCTTCGATAGCGTACTGGAGGACTGGTTTGTTGGCGACCGGGACGAGCTGCTTCGGGCCGGTGTGCGTAATGGGGCGGAGCCGGGAGCCCGTGCCGCCGGAGAGAAGAACACCCTTCATAGATTATTCGTGCGGCTTAGCCTCCCAGTCGAGTGGGATTTTATCTGTATCGTATGGGAGCCGTTCTTCGTCCGGGTCGTCGTAGTCGTAGAGGTTCGTCGGGAAGTTGAGGAGGATTGCTTGCTCGTTTCCGATGACTTTGAACCCGTGCCAGCACTCGCCCGGAATGCGTACTGCCTGTTGGTTGTGTTCGCCGATGACGAACGTGTTGAGTTCGCCTTTCGTGGGTGAGTTCTCGCGGTCGTCGTAGACCCCGACTTTGACTCGGCCTTTCGGGACGATGAAGTGGTCGACCTGGCCTCTGGTGTGCCGGTGCCAGGCTCGAATCACTCCCGGGTACGAGAGGGAGTAATAGGACATTGCAGGTTTTGGGTCGTAAAGGTCCCAATCCTCGCGGAAAACCTCTACGAGATGGCCGCGTTCGTCCGCGTTTACTTGGAGGTCACGGACTTCGACGCCGTTAATCATGGCCTTATGAGCCTTCTGAACTCTGAAGGCTTGAATATACTGCATTTGATTATTTCGCTACCTACCTCTGTCCCCTTCTCGTAATTACTATGAACCTGTGTATGCTTCGTCCAGTGTATGGACACTCTAATAATCGGAATCGATGGCGGTGAGTGGGACGTCATCGATCCGATGCTCGAAAGCCAGGAGTTACCCAATCTTTCTTCACTGATTCAATCCGGTTATCGCGCTCCGCTTTCATCAACAGTACCGCCGGTTTCTCCGCCAGCCTGGACGTCGATTCAAACGGGGACGAACCCCGGCAAACACGGTATTTATGATTTCAGCACTTTCGATCGGGACTACCGGCGCCGCTCCATCAACGCTTCCGACAGGCGGGCCACTCCGTTCTGGCAAGTTTTGAATGACATGGGGGTCTCCACCGGACTATTCAAAGTCCCCTTCACTTATCCGCCCGGCGATATTGATGGGTTCATGGTTTCCGGCTTCCCCACTCCCAATAATATTTCTGACTTCGCGATTCCAGAAGGGGCCGCAAACATTGTTGGGAGTCCAGAACGGCTGTTTGAGGACTCGTCATATCAGCGCAATGGGGATTATGATGCCTTCATGTCCGATTTGCTTGACGTCGCCGACCGTCAGACCTCGATTCTTCTCAATCTTCTTGATGAATACGACACCGATCTTGTGATGACGGTTTTTGATAGCGCGGACCGAATGCAACATTTCTTCTGGAAATATTTTGATGAGGCACATCCTCGATATGAGCCTGATGAGGCGCTCAGTGATGCCATTCCCGAGCTATATCGCGTCATTGATGATGGGATTGGAAAGTTACTGAATAGGGCGGGACCTGAAACGAACGTAATCGTCTTATCTGACCATGGCTTCGGCCCGCTTGCATACGACATACACATTGACGAATGGCTCCAAGCGAACGAATATTTCTCCCCTCAATCAACTCGCTCGCCGCGAGAAGTCATCTCTATGGCTTCGTCGCGGATGGTCGGGCTGTCTTGGGAACTAATTAAGAGCTTAGGATTGGACGATCTCGTCAAAGAAATCATTCTTCCAGAGACAGTGCTTTCGGCTGGGAAATCATTGAAGAACGCTCCCCAGAATCGGAAATCAGCCGACTGGAAGAACACTAAAGCGTTTTTTACGACATTGTCTGGGCAGTCTATCTACATTAATCTAATAGACCGATTTTCCGATGGGATTGTGTCTGATGAGGAATACCAACAAGTGGTTGATGATCTTCGCTCTGAACTACTCGAACTTCGTCACCCAGAGACCGGTGAGAAACTGATTAGAGCGGTCTATGATAGTCGGCGTGAATTCGACGGGTGGGCGGTAGAGGACGCCCCAGATTTGATTGTCGAATCAGACCCGCTGTATACCCTGAAAGATGGCCACTCTGATAGCCTCATTCAACCCTCAAAGCAGTACAAACAAGAAAGATCGGGTGACCACCGAACAGACGGGATATTAATTGCGTCTGGCCCCGCCTTTGGAGAGGGCAAATTAGCTGATGCTCACATCATGGACATCGCTCCGACACTCCATTATTTACACGACTGTCCGATTCCAAAGGTCATGGACGGTGACGTACTTTCATCGGTATTTGCCGATGAGATTATTCACTCTCGGGAGATGCAGTTTACGGGTGGTTACGGTGAGATGGAGAGAAACTCTAGGAATGGACTGCGGAGGAAGAACAAGAGTTAGAAAAGCAATTAGAGGATATGGGATACCTCGGCTAACCGATGGGCGATTCATCAGGTGCCTCGACTTTGGCTAGACAAGGCGGAGTCACTTTTGTAGGCAACATCATAGGCAAGGCCTTGGGGTTTGCTTTTGTTGTCGTTATCACTCGGTTCGTATCACCAACTACGTACGGAACGTTCACGCTTGCTTTGTCAATTATTTCCTTGACTCAGGGTCTTTCCAGCCTGAGCATCCATCGTTCGATTGATTTTTTTGTTCCACAGTCACTCTCGAACGACGAACCTGGAAAGGCCAAAGAGATACTTCGCTCGGTGACGATTATCGGTCTTCTTGGCTCATCTATCGGCACAGCTGTACTTCTTTTCAGCGCACCTTGGCTCACTTCTCTATTCAAAGACCCGTCTCTCGTGACTGCTCTCCCTCTCTTAGCGCTCACCCTCCCTCTCACCACCCTGAACCAGATCTTTCTCGCATCATTTAATAGTATAAAGAAATTGAAATTTAGGGTGTATACGAAGAACCTCATTAACCCTATCGGTAAATTAATCATCGCCGTCGCTCTCGTACTCATACTTGGCAACGATCTCCTGGGACTCACCGGGGGATACTTGATTGCTCTCGCTATAACTGTCTTGTCTGGTGGCACATTTCTATTGATGAACGCGTCTTGGGTTAGGCACACCCACGCTGAAGCAGTTGACGGGAGACAGCTGGTTTCCTACTCGTTCCCTCTCCTATTTGCCGGCCTCATCTATGCTGTCGTCGGTCAGATTGATTACTTCTTCATCGGGTATTTCCGCACATCTCCAGATGTTGCAAAATACAAAGTGAGCTACCTCTTAGCAAGTAACCTTCTCATCGTTCTATCGGCCGTAACCCCTGTTTTCAAGCCGATGGTCTCGGAGGCTCGTGCCCAGCACTCTGTGCTAGCGGAGCGGTTTAAACTCTCGACTCGATGGGTGACGATGCTTACAATTCCAATTGCGGTGACGCTGATGCTAGCGCCCGGAACCTATCTATCCCTCTTCTTCACAGCTGATTATGCTGCTGCGAATATCGTTGTAGTTGTATTGGTCGCTGGCTATTTAGCCAACGCATCTTTCGGTCCTGAAGGAATGATGCTTGAAGGCCTGGGGCACACCCGACTTACCCTACTAAATACAATCTTACTAATAGCGGTGAATATTACTTTGGACGCTCTCCTCATCCCCCGAATCGGTATTCTCGGAGCGGCAATTGGCACCGGCGCAGGACTAGCAGTCGCTGGTGCAGCTGGTGTACTTGAACTCTACTACCTACGAAAGCTCCACCCGTATTCGCGTCGATTGGCGATTGTTTGGATTGCCGCGATTCCCGCAGTATTGGCTGGAATGGGGCTGCTGCTTTTTCTTGATGCAAGCCTTGCCCAAGCATTAACTCTCCCCGTAGTCGTCTCCGTTATATATTTACTGGCTGTTGTAATCTTGGGCGGAACTACAGAGGAAGATCGGCACGTGCTTCGGAACATCTGGTCGAACACCTAATGTGTTCTTTTGATTTACTTTCTTTGCTTGAAATACCAATGGACGAACGTGGTTCTCCGAACACGCATCTCAAGCGACGACTGATTCCGGCAAATCACTCCCGTAGATTGCTAATATGTCAGACAATTTGTCAGTTGGGCTGTGTAGTCGTTATAACCCCGAGCTACTTACCGTTGCGGAGTAAACATCTGAAAATATGGGGCCAATTATCCTCACTTCAATTGACTCACTTCCTGCGAATAGTTTTAACGACGCTTTCTTCCCAAACTGCCAATCATATCCTGGAGACTTTATCTTACTTTGATAACGCGTATTCTCACGGTGTTGCAACGCCGTTTGCCTTCCCGGGGGTTATGACCGGGGACCCCGCTATCGGCAACGCGATTTTATCTTCCACGCCAACGCTGGCCGAGCTCACTGATGGTCATTCTGTTGGCATTAACAATAACTCTCGTCTCGAAAGCTGGCGAGGGTATGACAGGGGGTTTAATGAATATATTCGCTCACCCGGTGAATCGACTACTGTGACGAAAATAAAGGATATTGCAAGTAGTTCAGCCATTGCCCGCGCCACATATGAGCGAGCGGTCAGCTTAGTTCAAGCGGTGAAAAACGAGTCAGAAATGTTGAATGCCCCATATTCCACTGCGAGAGAGATTACTGATGAACTTTTACGATAAGTAGAAGCTTCCCCCAATTCCTCTGGGGGCATTATATGAACCCTCACTATCCGTTTGTTCCGGCGGGCATCCCCAACGAAGGTATAAATATAAGTATATTGACTAAATAATTGGCTGAACTTAATGAGCGGTTCGCCGGTGACGAGGAAGTTGCGAGAATGGGGTTACTGAAGCGACTGTACAAGGAAAAATACAGTATCTCGACCGAGAGCTAAGCAGATTTTTGATGGTCTCGTGAAGGCAGACCTCTACGACGAGGCGCTCATCATCGTCGTTTCCGACCATGGTGAAGGGTTTGGGGAACATGGCGTTCAGAGTCATCAATGGTACGCTCAACCAATCGATGAGCGGGTTCGTACACACCTTCTTATAAAATATCCTGGCGACACTCATACTGGCAAAACAATGTCACACCTGGTTCAGCACGCCGACATTCACGCTTCTGTGGCAAAGCACGCAGGCAAGCAGGAGTCCTCACCAGGTCTCGACCCGCTTAATACAACTGACCAAATAGTGATATCGAAGTTAAACACGGTGATTAGAGCAACAACGCCTGATGGAACAATATATTGTCACCGCGACGGCTCCGAAATGACCGATGGTACTGTCTCGTCTGCTGCAAAAATGGTGGTGCGAGATGCTTCATTTCCCTCCGTGGAGACTCTCAACGGGGATGTTCCCGGACTGGCCAATTCAGAAGTGGATGCAATGAGAGAACAATAAAAGCATTGGGGTACCGATAAAATTAATTCCGGCTACAGTGATTGTCAACTACCGATGAATATCGAACGCTTTTCAAACCGACTCAGGAAAGCACAAAGCTATGTCCCGGTTTGGGTGCTAGTCTTACTCACCGCTTCATTATTCGTGGAATTTCTAACTTTCATTCCGAAACTCAACACTGACCGGTCATTTATAGGGCCGGACGCGTTCGTTTTTGAATATACCGGCCTGCTCA
This sequence comes from Halobacteriaceae archaeon GCM10025711, assembly GCA_042662785.1. GTDB lineage: Archaea > Halobacteriota > Halobacteria > Halobacteriales > Halobacteriaceae > JBHSYX01. The sequence goes on along the minus strand of JBHSYX010000001.1, from coordinate 3,446,402 downwards.
TGACGAAAGGCGGGCTACCATACGTCACTGTCTGGGACCCGAAACCCCCGTGGTATTCGAGTTCACGGCTATCCTTGCATTCCTCACTGGCGGCGACCCGGCGCTGCTTCACTCGGTCAGCGTTCTCGTAACGGCGGCCGCAGCCGTCAGTGGTATTCTATTGGTTGGTCAACTGACACACCAACTCACCGGTCACGACACCGCTAGTATCATCGCAGGCTTGACGATGCTGACGCTCCCAACGTACTACATACTGGTGTCGCACGGCATCCGGCCGAAATACTTCACCCTCGTCTTCGGGCAGCCGCAATCTCGGTCTGGCTTTACGGCCGAACCTTTGCCAGTGGCATTTTTGCGGCGTTAAGTGCTGGCTTTTGGCAGTTCGGCGTTCTCTTCCCGATACTTGTTGTGGGGTTAACCGTGAAGCATCGACGGAGCGAACTCATGAACGTAGTTGGTGGCGGGGCTGTTGTAGCAGTGGTTGCGGTCGCGCCGATAGTAGCCTTGGGCGGCGGTAGGGCGATGGTACAGCAGGTTGTTCTTGCTCCGATTGTGACCGGCCACCAGGGTAACCCTATTAGCCTTTCTCGAAGGGCCATCGAATTATTGTGGCTCGCGGCACCACTCGTTATCCTGAGCGGGTATACCGCAATCGCAGCCACTCAAAAATCCACGCTACTGCCGTCGTGGTGGGTAGGTGTGGGGCTTGGCTGGTTCCTCCTCCAAATCCTCGTCTTCGACTTGGATGGTGCTCCAGACCTAATATTACTCCTCGCGTTCGCGGCATTAAGCCTCGGGGTCTACGTCGGCCGTGCATCGTCCTATGAAGCGGTGGCCGTGGTCGGAGTGTTGGTAGTGACGACGGTTCTGTTGACGATGCCGTGGATCCAGCATGGCTTCCCATTGAATCCGACCGTAGTGCCGCCCGCTGCTGAGTACGTTGACACGACGCTGTTCTGGAATGGTGAATTCCCAGACTCCTGCCATATTCGAAATTCGGCGATGGAACGACAGTGGCTAACAAAAACCAGCCTTAGTGCTGGATGCAGCTAACTGATAGCAAACAAAGATTGATCAGCGTTTGTCTCACCAAGAAGTAAATTGTGGCTTTTAAGGAGTCTGTCTGTTTGTCCAATACTAATTCAGTATCTTCGAGGAGTCACCACTTTGGCCACGTCTTACCAACACAGTGATGAATTTCCCCTCTCATCTGCATAGGCAAGCGGGTCTTTTCCGGTAAACCGGTCCGAATCAAGGTTACTCGGGACTCACGGTTCACAACGCCGTAGTCACAAGTAATTACTGGATATCGCCTCTCAACGTTATGCCGCTTTTTCAATAATCCCCTTCAGCTTGGGAGCCATCGCATCGAAGCTGTAATTTTCCACACACCGCTTTCGTGCCGCCTCTCCCATTGTTATCCGCTTTTCCGGATTCTCCATCAACTCTTCAATTGCCGCCGCAATCGCAGCGGGAGAATCCGGCTCGACAAGTTTCCCACTATCGTCAAGTACAATTGGCAAATCCCCTACAGCAGTCGCAATTATCGGTTTGGCCATCGCCATAGCGTCGAAGACTTTTGCCGGGAGTTGGCCTTTTGTGCCCGATGTATCCTTTTGCGGAATCGCGATAATATCGGCCGCAGCGATCCAAGCAGGTAGCTGGTCAAAAGGCTGCTGCCCTCTCAGAATTAGTTTGTCCCCGCCGATTCGCTTCAACTCCTTTGTGTAGGGGGATTCATGGGCACCGATTACGACGACTCGAACATCCTCCTTATTGAGGCTCGAAACCCCTCGAACAAGGTCGTCGACGCCCTTATGAGGTCGAGGCGTGCCAGAGAACATGACGAGCGTTTCTTCCTCCGGTAGATCAAACCGCTTCCGTGCGTCGACTTTGTCGTATCTGTCTGGGTCAAAAACATCGGTGTCCCTAACATGCGGGATTACTGTGCCACCGAACTTCTCTTTGAGAAAGTGATTGGACACAGTTCGCGCATCAGCCAGAGTCGAAAAGCGCTCGAGGATGCGAGTGTAATAGAACGAGTTAGCGTTAATTAGGCGTGGAACCGCCCATGCGTACGTATAGAATCGACCGTGGGCACCATAGAAGAATCCCGACTCCCAGTCGTCCACGTCGAGCAGCAAAGGCCGCTCGTCTCTTGCAACACTGAGCAGTCCCATGCCGTAGCTGCTCACCTTTGGCTTAGAAGCGTATATCACGTCCCCTGAAATGCTGGATAATAGACCCGGTACTTTTCTCGTGAAGTCGTATATTCGTTCACTCGTTTCGATTCCCTTGTACTCGTGTTCTTCCTGTAGGGGCTTCCAGACATCGCCCCGGAGCTTAGGACCGACAATCTCAACATCGTAATATCTTTCAAGAAGCTCAGCGAGAACATGGGCGCGACCAAGACAGTTGTGCGAGAGATCGGGGGTGAGGACTGAAACTTTCATGCTATATCAGTGTATAACTTTTCAAATTCGCAACCAACTTTCCCCGGAAGATACTTTTTAGCCTGTATTTTTGCCTTCGCTGAGTATGTACTTAGCATCGATTCACCCACTGCTTTTTCTATTGCGCTAGCCAACGCCTGAGGATTCGATCCAGTAACTTCGCCTGCGTCTCCGACGATCTCCTTAACTGCACCGACATCAGTTCCGATAACAGGTGTACCGGCGGCTAGTGACTCGATAAACACACGACCGAACGGTTCGTCCCAGAGGCCAGGGTAGACAAAAATATCGTGATGTGCATATATTTGTGGCAAATTTCTGTTCTTGATACGTCCACGAAAGTCGATAGCATGCTCAACATTGAATTCTGCCGCACGTCTTTCAAGTTCTCTCCGAAGACCCCCGTCCCCTACAATCGTCATTTGGAAGTCGTAGTTCGACTGTTCGATAAGAGTCTTCATTATGTCGGGCAATAGCCGGACGCCCTTGTGTTCTTCTAAATATCCTACATAGAGTAAATTGTATGGTTCATGAAAGCCAGTTTGATGATCAACCAGGAACTTTTCATCGAGAATATTCGGAATTACCCTAATACGCTCTTCCGGATAGCCGAACTTCGAATATGTCTCCTTCACGTGAGTTGAGAGAGCTTGAAATCCGTCAATTCGGATATTTTCAGGAGACACCTGATTGATGAGCCGGAGGTTGCCGAGCCGGCTTAAAGACCTATATAAGCGTCCATGTTCTGCATTACCCCCGCTTGTCGCTAATGAGCACATAGTACACTTAATAGCCCCATTTTTCTCGCACGTCTTTCTTCCCATATATCTGAGATTATTCTTTGGACAGATGCTGCCATAGGCGTTGAGCGATACAACTGTCGCAGTATCATTTGCAAGCTCGTTCATCGCGGGGACCAGTATCGGAAGGTAACTATGAATGATATCGAATTTTTCTAATTCCTTTTTGCGTGTGAGTATCTGTTTGTTCAAAATCGTAGCTGTGTGAGGAGGGACCCTCTCTGAGTTAATCACTTCACATTGAATTGCACCATTTTCAGGTTTAGAAGTACAATACGGAACTACGTCATGTCCTTGGTGTTCTAAGAGTTCAATTATTTGCGTGGCACTGTGTGTTGCACCGGTCCCCTCACTATTCGGGTAGTTAGGATGGATAAATGCAACTTGCATATCTACTCACTATTCTCAGCAGCTTTAATATAGACACGGTCGGCTCTGACTTCGTTGACTACATTAGCCTATGGTTGCGTTTCTCTGCGTAATGCCCGCAGCCCGATTCCAGTCTGCGGGGGAGGGACCCCTTTCTATTTCAAACGCTATCGCCTTTGTATCGCCTTCTCAAATTCAGTCACGAGAACCTCTTGAGTGAAGGACTTCGCAACGGTTTTTCTGCCTTTCTCTCCGAACCGCCTCCTGAGTTGTGGGTCGGTCGCGAGTGTCTCTATGCCCGAAACGAACCCGTCCGCATTGTTCGGTTCATACAGAAATCCGTTTTCCCCGTGCTCGACATTCCGTCCGATTCCACCAACGTCACTGCCAACGACCGGAAGTCCGGCTGCCATTGCTTCGAGAACGGTGATGCAGAGCCCCTCATGAAGTGAAGGTTGGAAATAGATATCGAGACCGGCGAGAAACTGTGGCACATCCTCTATAGCTCCGTGCAGGGTAATGTTTGAAAGTTGTCGATTCTCGATTTTTGCACTTAATTTTTCGTATAGTTTCCCACTTCCTACAATCTCGAACGAAATATTTGTGCCTTGAAATCGGTCGGCAACTGCCAAAATCATTCGGTGATTTTTTTGTTTTACTAATCGCCCCACAGTCCCAACCACGATATCATCGGTCGTTTCGTGATTTACTTGGGTGTACTTGTCCAGATCGAGTCCTGCAATCGGGACTGTGTGAACAAGATCTTCCTTGAGTCCTGTCTCCCCTATTAACATACTGGCAACCGGCTCAGAGTCAGCTAGGACAACATCTGCACGATATGTCGAAATTTTAAATAGATATTTTCGCAATTCTGTTTTAAAAACCTCATTATGTTGCCACAGGGCAACTGTCGTACTACGATCTATCATGCCAAAAACACTTGCCGCCAGAACAGAATGAAATAATGAACCAACGATTAGGTCGGCGTCTCTAGCTAGACGAATTAGTTTATGAAATTCTGAAAAATTCCTCATTTGAGATAAATTCATGTCCAATACCGTAACCCAGTCCGGGGTCTTTTTCAATAGATTACTACTATAGCCATTTAGCACAACAACGGTCACGTTGTACTTATCCTTATTAAGTCCATTAAGAAGACGGCACATTCCGATTTCTGCCCCTCCGGTATGCAATGAATTTATAAAATAGAGGATATTTTTCTTTCTGCTCATGTCGTCTTCAAATGGACTCATTGGGCACTTATCATTGTTGAAACCGTATTAACTCTCCTGTAAGACAACGCGGATTTCATTCTATATGTATTCCAACTTTGAGACTGATCTACTCAATAGCTATACAATCGAGAGATTAGAAGTGGTTGCACCCTCTCGTTTAATTAGAAGATTAGAAACTTCAGGATACTCTCCTCTCAATCGTTAGCGAACGATTTTTATCTGCTCACCCGCCCCGTTGTATTGATGGTTGTCACTCCCGTCCTAATTTCATTATTAATTCTTCTTCTAGTTACGAAATATTATGGGGGTTTCATATACCGAATTACGGCTGTGGTGGCCTTCTTAGGCCATGTCTTGGTATCGCTCATTATCGTACCCTATGTTCCATACGCCTGGGACATCAACGCATTCCACCGTGCTGCAGTTACTATCGCATCGGGTGGACTTCCGACTGCGTCATCGACTGTGACATCGTTTGGTACATTCCAGGGTCTACTCTACGTCTTCTTCCCTTCAGAACCTACAACAGTAGCCGTCTTCAATGGCCTTTTTGCGGTCTTGGTATTTATCCCGATATCATATCTAATCAGGCAACTTTACCCAGATTTCACAACCACCTGTAATGGTTGTATGAGTCTTGTGTTGTTTCTTCCCCTTCCCTTCCTTTTCCTCAGTATCCCGATGAGGGATTCTCTATCCGTGCTTCTGTTCTTTTCTTTCCTAGCGCTTGGATTTCACTCCCTGTCGGAAAAAGACGCAGTTTTTGCGATGCCGCTCATTCCAATGTGGGGGATTCTTTTCTTATTCCGACGAGAGCTTGGACTGATTGCTCTCCTGGGTTTGGTGCTGCAGTAGTAATTGAACTGCTCCGGAGAACTGAAACGGAGCTCTCCCACCTCACGCTCATGCTTTTATTCGGTGGAATTGGAAGTGTCGGGTTAGGTCTGTTCGCGGAGGCCCTCTTTCCCTTGTCCAAAGTGAATGCTTCTGTCGCATACCGCTCCAGTGGTGGCGCAGCTTATCTTGACGGACTCCAATACTCGTCGTGGTTTGACTTCCTCCTCGCAGCCCTCGCTAGAGCGATTTACTTTCAGTTTACGCCGTTCCCACTTCATGTCAACTCAATCTTTGATTTCCTCGCCTTTTCTGCAACGGTATTTGTGATTGTCCTATTTATTAGTGCCACCCGATCGCTCTATGAATGCGAGTATGACGAAACCGCTGCTGTTCTAATCGCTGTGGTGTATTTGGCTGGGATTACCGGCTATGGCGCTATTGATTCAAATTTTGGTACGGGTGTTCGTCACCGAATTGTCTTCGACTTCCTTCTTATTATTGCTGCTGCGCCAGTGATTCGGCGCTGGGGACTACTCACTCGTAAGTGGATTGGTATAATTCCACGTCAACGCGGTCACGGTGACGAACAGTAGCGCGAAACTGAGGAATTTTACTGTTACATGCATGCTAGAGGCCAACACACGGATGAGACTTAGGAGCAAAAACACTGTAAGGAGCCCGACCAGAACACGTTTGTTGTTTAGCAAGGTTGCTGTCCTACTCCGTGTGGCCCACCGACGGAGTAGCATCGTAACACGATATACTGCCGAGTTTTTGACTATCTCTATTAAAGCCGGCGTCATAGACAACCGCAAAGCGCTGGTATACTTATTTATTATTGTATCTTTGTGACGCATCATTTTTTAGACTTTATTCAAATTTGTTCATAGATTAGGGTAAATCGATTCTAATATGCCAGAAATTTTAGATTACAGAAATTTATTGCTGGCCATATGGATGGAGCATTTCTACGATAGGGAGCACAATCTCTAGATTTGAAGTGCGACGTCATGTGTATAGGGTGTCACAATCGCCTAATTTTTCGAAGAAACTATTGAACAACGGCGTGAATATCTATAAACTCATAATATGGGCGAGACAATGGGAATTCTCCACGTTATTACGCGGTCAGACTGGGGCGGAGCGCCGAAAATCGTGGAGACTCTCGCGACCGGGACGGAAGCGGATACCGCCGTCGCTTGCGGGTCTGGGGGTAAATTGATCAATCGGTTGGAGGATTCATCAGTCGACGTATTTGAAATTGAGCAACTGAAGAGCCCTCCCGACCCACTCGCCGATCTGAAAGCACTGTCCAGGGTCATCTCAATTCTCAATAGTGGTGATTTTGATTTGGTGCACTGCCACAGTACGAAGGCAGGCGCACTCGGCCGGATTGCAGCAGCTATCGTTGGTCTACCTTCTGTGTTCACCGTTCACGGATGGGGATTCTATAATACCGAATACCGTTGGCTCTCAACGACGATCAAGGTCGGAGAACGTCTGTTGGCTCGGACGACAGACAGCATTGTCTGTGTTTCTGAGAACGATTTAAAGGTCGGTGAGTCAATGAAAATCTCCTCGAAAGCAGCGGATAGCCGCGTGGTTAAGAATGGAATTCCGGAAATCGGCCTTCCCGATACCCGGAATTCGATCTACGACCAAATAAACCTCGATCGGGATATTCCAGTCATTGGCGCTATTGCAAGACTTGCGCCACAAAAAAACCCGATTGCAATTTTACGGACTGTTAAGGAATTACGGGACCAGGGCATCGAAGTCGCCGTCGTCTTGATCGGCGATGGTCCCTTGATGAGTGAGTGCCGAGAATTCATAGAGCATGCGAACATCAATAACGCGTATCTCCTCGGATTCGTCGAAGACGCATTGGAACTGCTACCAGACCTTGACGTGTTCCTCTTGCCGTCTCGATTCGAGGGCCTCCCTCTCACAGTTCTGGAGTCAATGCATCTCGGTGTTCCCCTCGTCGCATACGATGTCGGTGGAGTGCCGGAGGTAATCGAAGACGGGGAGACTGGGTACGTTGTGCCGAAAGGAGATTTTGAAAGTTTCGTTGCTGCCACTCAAAACCTAGTCGAAAACGAAGACCTTCGCGTTCAGTTTTCCCAGCGTGCCAGGGAGCTTGCAGTCAAGAATTACAGCGCAGACCGAATGATTTCAGAGTACGAGGCTGTCTACGACGACCTACTATAATCCGAATAGTTGTGCTATTCGCTTACTGCTCCGACTTCCCCTTTCAGCCGCTGTTCTGCCTCGTCTCGATCTTCGGGGTACCCGATGTCTTTCCGCCATCCATCCAGTCGAATAGCGTCGATCGTCCGCCCACTATGAATCAGCAGATCAATCGCTTCGCTGATCTCGTATTCGCCGCGATTCGACGGCTGCACCAGATGACAGGCGTGGAAGATGGCCGGTGAGAAGGTGTAGAATCCGGTCATGACGAGATTGGACGGCGGGTCGTCCGGCTTCTCGACGACCTCCGTGATCTCACCGTACTTGTTCGTATTGCATACCCCATAGCGTCCCGCCTCATCATACGGCACTTCTTCGACCAGGAATGCCGCGTCGGCCCGGTCCTCTCGCTGCCGACGAACCACGTCGGCGAGGTTGGCCTGGAAGACGTTGTCGCCGAGCATCAACATGAAGTCGTCGTCGATGTGCTCCTCGACAGTGAGGAGGGCGTGTGCGAGCCCGTTCTGCTCTCGCTGGTGGGCGTACGTGATGGGAACGTCCGAGAACTCGTCGCCGTAGTGGCTGATGATGTCCTCCTTTCGGTAGCCGACGACCACGACCAACTCCTCGGCACCGAGGTCGACGAGCTGCTCGAAACACCGCGTTAAGATGGGTTTATCGTCGACTTCGACCAACCCCTTCGGTTTATCCTCGGTAAGGGGCCGAAGTCGGGTTCCCTTACCGGCCGCGAGAACGACAGCTTTCATGTCTTGTTCTGGGTCGATGCACGGTTAAATATCTTCACGTCGCCTGACCATCCGAATGCTGAAGGAGTACGCACGCCCTAACCTACAGTAATGGACGTTAGTATCGTGGGAAGCGGCTACGTCGGAACCACCATCGCCGCCTGTTTCGCCGACCTCGGTCACCGCGTCACGAACGTCGACATCGACGAGGAAATCGTCGACCAGATCAATAGTGGCACGTCGCCCATCCACGAACCCGGTCTCGATTTGCTCGTCGCGGAACACGGTGGCGACCGACTCCGGGCGACGACGGACTACGACGCTATCGTCGACACCGACGTCACGTTTCTCGCACTCCCGACGCCGTCCAACCGCGACGGCAGCATCGACCTCTCCGCTATCGAAGCCGGAACGCGTGCACTCGGTGACGTCCTCTCGAACAAATCCAGCTCGCATACCGTCGTCGTCAAGAGCACCGTCATTCCAGGGACGACGGAAGACACCATCATACCTATTCTCGAAGAGGAATCCGGGAAGACCGCTGGTGACGACCTCCACGTTGCGATGAACCCCGAATTCTTGCGTGAAGGGAGTGCGGTTGACGATTTCCTCTCGCCCGATAAGATTGTTTTCGGCGCAAAAACCGAAGCCGCATTCGAAACGCTCGCGGATGTCTTCGACCCCGTTCTCGAGCAGACGGACGCCTCAGTCGTCGAGACCGGCATCCGTGAAGCCGAGATGATCAAGTACGCGAACAACGCGTTCCTCGCGGCGAAAGTCAGCCTCATCAACGAAATCGGGAACATCTGCAAAGAGTACGACGTCGACGCCTACGAGGTAGCGGAAGCCATCGGCCTCGACGACCGTATCGGCGAGAAATTCCTGCGAAGTGGCGTCGGGTGGGGTGGAAGCTGCTTCCCGAAGGACGTCGATGCACTCATCGCTGCTGCCCGCGACGTCGGCTACTCTCCATCGCTCCTCGAAGCGGTCGTCGACGTCAACGACAAGCAACCCGAACGCCTCCTTTCACTCCTCGAAGAACACGTCGACGTCGAGGGCAAGCGAATCGCCGTGCTCGGGTTGGCGTTCAAACCCGGCACTGACGACGTCCGGAATTCGCGTGCGATTCCGATTATCCAGGGCCTGCTTGAGAAGGGGCTTCCGTCGTCGCTTACGACCCTGTTGCCACCGACAACACGCGCGAGCACTTCCCAGACATAGAATACGTGAATACGGCCGCGGACGCACTCCAGAATTCGCATGGTGCGGTCGTCGTCACCGACTGGGACGAGTTCGCCACTCTCGACGGCGAATTCGACGAAATGGCAACGCCGGTGGTCGTTGACGGACGGCGCGTCATTAATCGGCGAGATGGAATCACCTACGAAGGATTGACCTGGTAATCACGACCGTCGATCCGCTGCCAAAACTGCGTACATATCTTCGAGGACCATCCAGACCTGCCGTATCACGATCATCACGTCGTACCAGAACGACTGCTGACGGATGTACTCGATGTCGTAACGGAGCTTCCGTTCCGGCTCAGTGCTCTTCACGTTGTTGATCTGTGCGAGCCCTGTCAACCCCGGCTTCACGAACCAACGCTTACGCCACGTCTTCGCTTCACGCTCCAGTAATCGCTCTTCGTCGGTCCAGGCTGCCCGCGGCCCGACGACGCTCATCTGACCGAGGAGAATCGCCCAGAGCTGCGGTAATTCATCGAGGTGGGTCTGCCGGAGGAACCGGCCAACCCGAGTAACCCTGTTCTCATCTTCACCAGGTTCAGCTGCTTCGCTCTCCGGAAGCATGCTCCGGAACTTGTAGACGCTGAACGTATCACCGAACTCGGCGGTCCGCTCCTGCTTGTAGAACACCGGCCCGGGGCTATCGAGTTTGATTGCTACTGCGAACACCACCATCAGCGGTGCGGACAGCAGCAACCCTGTGGCAGCGAACGCAGCGTCGAAGATGCGCTTGAACACGTAGTCCTGCCAGTCCCACGGCTCCAGGTCGATATCGACGATGTCAGTCGTCTGGTCCGAGTCGGTCAGGATACTATCCACGTGCTCGCGGTGAGCCTTGGCCGCGACGCCGTGCTCGTAGCAGGCGTCGAGCACGCTAAAGAACCCGACGCGGTCCGGCCGCGAGAACGCGAGGATGGCGGTGTCGACGTCGTACTCCACGATGATGTCGTCGAGCCGCGACAGGCCACCGAGACAGACGATCTCGTCCAGCGGGTCCGCTATCGCGCCACTCCCGTCGGCCATCGCCAGGTTGGCGGATGGAATCGGCTGCTGGTCGTACGGACTCGGCGGTGACACGTATCCCAACACCGGGAAGTCGATAGTCGTGAGGATATCCTCGATTTGCTCGGGGTCGTCGCCGATGATGACCGCCCGCTTGGGCTCGTTCGACGGTCGCCGCCGGATACTCACGAACCAGCCCGGAAGATAGACTAACAACACGGCGACCGTCACTATCAGCGTCGACCGCGGGAGCCGGTACGTGTAGTCGAAGTAGCCGATTGCAGCGAGCGCGAAACCCGCTAGCAGAATCTGTTTCTGGACCTGGAGTATCGTGTCGAGGATACGCCGCGGCCGAGGCTTGTAGAGTGGGACGAGACTCGCACCGACGATCGCCATCGTCGTCAGGAGCGCGTTCGCAAACCCGCTGCCCCACAGCACGGTCTCGGGGAGGCGGCTCAGGACCGGTATACTTCCGAGGACAGTGGTCTGCACGACGGGGTGGTTGGCTATCGTCACTGCGAGTGCAGTGATGAGTAGCGTCCCAGTGATTCCCGCCGCTCGATACCTGACCCCGGAAATCATCTAGTACCTCATCGCAGGACAACATATACAAATCTATTGACTTGCTTCTCCGCTGATGTTAACGCCGGGTTAACGATTCCTATGGGCTCTTAGGGCGGTGCTAACCCTGGCGGACCAACTGAATACGCATTTACGAACCCTGCCCGTCGAGCGCTTTCACATCTTCCGTTCCCAGGGACCTGTTCCAGATCCGCACCTCATCGATTGTGCCATCGAACGCGTGGGATTTCGCGCCGAAGTTCGAACCGAGACTCACCCGGCCACCCCAATCCATCGCAGCGCCGTCGTCCTTTCCGGATGCGACACGCTCACCATCCAGGTAGATAGTCCGATGCGTTCCGTTGTGGGCAACGACGACGTGGTGCCACTCTCCCGTGTTCGCGTTCCCGCCGACGAGCCGGCCCGAATCAACGCCCGGTGTCCGAAGCGATAGTCGGCCGTTCTGTTCGAGGATGAGCAACGAGCCCTTGCCAGTAGCTACGAGATGCCGGTAGTCGTTCTCCTCGGTGGTGTCCAACTCTTTCGGCTTGAACCAGAGACTCACCGTGTACTGCTCCGGATTCGGAACACTCGCCTGAACGGAGTCCCCCTTCTTCCCGCCGAATGTGAGCGCCTTCCCGGCCCCGGCGTCCGAGGTCCACTTTGCGCCATCAATCGTCCCTCGATGGCCACCGACTCGGTCATAGGCCACTTTGCCGTTACCAGCGTCGAACGGCCAGTGGACGAGGCCGTCCCGCTCGTGCAGCGTGATCTGCTTGCCCGTCTCGACGGCTTGCTCAGAGACCTCCACCGAGGCATTACCTACGCTGTAGGTTCCTGCATACGGAACCGTGGCGGAATACACGCTGTACGGGTTCGCCTTCACGTCTTGTGTGTAAGTGAACGAAGAACCATCGATAGAGACGTCCGTTTTCACCGTCACCGTCTCGTTCGGAGGTGCTGTCCCCGTAATCGTCGCACCCGTGACCAGTGTGAACACCTTCGTCGACCCATCCTCGCTCACGTGAACTGCACGATAATGCGACGTCCCACTACCATACTGGTTGTGCAGCCGACTCCCCAGCGACTGGGCGATATTCGTCGTCCCTTCATCAGTCGTCACGACGAACCCCGCTCTCCCGCTCAACTTCTGATACCAGCCTTCACCGTCCTTCGACCGCGTGAAGTCCTGGTAGTTCCCTCGCGCATACCCATACGAGTGTGATTCCCCGCTCACGAACGCATTGTAGAGGCGGTTCTGGTCCCACTCACTGAACACGTAGCTCTGAGGGTACTCCCAGCCCTGTTCTTCGGCGTACTGGTCCATCCAGGTCGCCGTCTCGTACTGTGCTTGGCTATGATAGAGGCTGGCCGTCCGGAGTGGCGTCATCGCCATTCCGACACCTGCGACCAGCAGGAACAACGCAACGTATAGCCCGAACGTCTTCGTATCGGGCAACGAGAGCGTCGGAATCTCATCCTCCGTCGACTCGTCGTGCAGCAATCCCTTGCTGGTTTTCGGCTCTTGCTGGAAGAGCTTCGGTCGCCACGTCAGGTTGATGACCGAGGAGAGGTGGATGAAGCCCAGTCCACCGAACAATGCGGTGAACATCGCGAGTTCACCAGCGAAGCGAACCTGAGCGAGTGCAAGACCAAAGAACACCCAGCCGTAGACGGCTGGAACGAACCACTCGACTCTGTCGCGGCGGAACGCCGCCCAGGTCGCCCAGACCAGGTACGCCATCGCGAGCACCAACAACAACCCGAAGAAGTACACCGGGCCGACGATGACGCCGTAGTCCGTGGAGAACAGGGATTTCGCCTCTGCGATGCTCTGAACCCCTCCCGGAGGACGAGCTGGCGGACCTCCTGTTCGAATTCGGCTGCGTACTCGGGGAGCAACACCCAGCCCGCGACAGCAGTGCCAGCGCCACCTGCGACAACCCCACCGGCTACCAAGCGCGCGGACAATCCCGCCCGGGCTGCGACCTCGCCCAGTCCGACGACCACGACCGCGCCAGCGAAGAGCAGTACGGGCGACAGCGCGACCTCTGCCGGTTGCCACCCAAGCGACGTGTGCACAACTTGGGTCAGACCAGCGCCGATAGCGAGCCCGATCACGAGCGGAACGCCGAACAGGAGTGGCGACCGGCCGGCCTTCACGTCGAGGATCACCCGCGCCACGGCGTAGAGTGCGATGGGGACGAGCAGGAGTGGGCCGGCCGTCCACGCGAGTGTCTGGGCCGCGACGCTGACGCCCAATACGATAGCCCAGGGCCACACACTCGAATCAGCGAGCACGCTCGAAACCATTCCGCCATCACCACTGCGCTTCGTTCTGACGGCGAGCGTGACGAGTGCGAGCGCGGTGAGCGCCAGCCAGGCGTAGTCGTAGGCGTGGTGGTCGGCGAACCCGAGTGCAGTACGATACGCGTGCACGGGCGTGGTCGCGAGCAGCGCGACCGAAGCCAGGCCGATTCGCCGGTCGTCAGTGAGCCGGAGCGCCATCAGGTAGACGAAAACCGCGCTCAGCAAGCCAGCCACGACCGGATACCACGCGAGCGTGAGGTCGATAGCGCCCGCATCACCACCGAGAAGGGACGCGAGGAACCAGAGCGTCGCGACCATCAGCGGCTCGCCGCTCGTGATACCCTCGGGGAGTGCGAGCGGGCTTCCGGAGCCCTGGGCAATCTCTGAAGCCAGTAGCGGTAGAAGTAGGGGTCGTTCGCCAGCAGAACGATGTCGCCGTTCTGGAAGACGGACTGAATAGAAAACATCCTGAACACGAGTACGAGCACCAGCACGCCACCGAACGCGACTGCGACGTCGCGCTCGACCGTTGGCCGGGAGAAATCGAACCCAACCTCGAAATCACGCCCTTCTGAAGCAGTATCCTCTTCGATTGTTTCTCCGGTGAGCGCCGCCTGCACCGCCTGTCGGTCGGCCAGCCGGTATCCACTCCCCGTTTTCTCCACCACACCTCGGGAGACGAGTTCCCCAAAAGTCCCCGAATCTACGGGGATGTCGTCGAACGTCCAGGAACTGTGTTGCTCGTCGACGGCAAGCACTTCCGGGAGTTCGTCGGTTAGGCGGGGCTTATCCGCGAGGAGTTGGGCAGTCACCTCGCGTACGTCATCCATAGACAAACCACGTTGGCACGACTGCATAAAACGCTCGCAACAGCCTCGTTCGCCCGGAATCGAGCGACGTTAATGCCCTGCTTAAAAGTATTGGCCACCTGTTAGCCCAGCGCCCAAGAATATGCTACTGGTAGGCATCTACGTACCAGCTAATACACAAAGCATTTAACTGCACCAGTCAACAGTTTGCGTTGTACCCCTACCCGAAGGTAGCAGAACGGAGTACCCTCGACACCTGGGTTGTCCCAGCTCGTCGGTGAGAAAGGTGCTGTTGCCCCGCGGAAAGATCATCCAAACAAACCATGACAGGAACTAACGACAAACTTCGCGGCCTCATCCTGGCTGCGCTGATGGTCACGTCCGTATTCGCGGGCACCATCGCGTTTACAGGCAGTGCCGCTGCGGCTGCCAATGCGCCCGACGGCTACGTGAAAATCACCGACGGTACGGTGATTTTCGCTGGTCAGGACACGTATTGGGATGCGACCGGTAACACAAGTGGAGAGTACACCCTGCAGAAGTACACGGGTGACAACAACTGGCAGTTCGTCCGGAAGCTGACTGTCAACTCGACTGGCGCTTACATTCCGGTGGACACGAGCGGACTTGAGGGCCAGTACCGCATTCACTCGGCCGACGACACCGTCAATGTCGAGTTCGAAGTGGCGGTTCAGTCCCTCTCCGCCGAGTTCGACCCGGCGAAGGTCACTCACACGGGTGACGAAACCCTCACTCTGGAGTCCAACGACAACGACTACCAGGTTGAAGTGACCGCCAACGGTGGTCTCGACGAGACGGACCTTTCGTCCATCTTCTCGGGTGCAGACATCGCTTCGACGAGTTCTGACGACGATTCCATCACAATCAACGTCAGTGACACGTCGCAGGACTTCCCCTCACCATTAACTCGGACACGATTCCGGCTGGTGACTACAACTTCACGTTCGCAGTGACGGACACCGACGCCGAAGCGGAGGCGTCGCTCACCGTCCAGAAGAAGGGCGATTCCCAGGCAGTGTTCACGGACAAGATTCTCCAGCAGAACCGCGGTGACATCGCCGAGATCACCGTCCAGCTCGAGAACACGGACAAAGCCATGGTCTACGTCGGCACGAGCGACGTGAACTACATGGCCAGCGTCCCAGTCCTTGACGACGACGAGGATGGCGAGGTCACCATCGAGATGAACACGTTCCTGGCTGGCGGCCACACGGGCGCCACCGCTGAGGACGTGTTCTCGGTTGCGGGCGACGACACGCTCCAGTCGAGCAAGGTCCCGAACCGCACGACCAGCGACCTCGACAACCCGCTGGAAGCGGGTGACTACGACCTGTCGGTGGAAGCCGGCGGCGTCGAGACTGACGTCGGGACGCTCACGCTGACCGAGCGCTCGACCGACAGCGCCAAGTCGTGGGTCGCTCCCGACTCCGCGTCGCTGTCGGACGTCGAGTCGATTACGGACGCCGTGAGCGACAAGAGCACCGTCGCCACCCAGGACCAGGTTGTCCTGCAGTTCAGCGCGACGGGCATCTTCGGCTACATCAACGACTCGACCGACTTCAACATGGCGAACAACGCCACGAACTACGGCGTTTACGTCACGCTTGACGAGGAGAACCCTGGCCCGAACGCCCAGGCTCGCTCGCTCAACGTGTCGAACGCGTCGACCGTGGTTGACGCCGACAACAAGACGTTCTACCTGGTGATGGACCAGGACGACTTCGCAAAGCTCGAAGACGGCACGGAGTGGAACGCCACGCTCACGGTCGACGGCGACCAGAACCCGTACGTTGACGCGGACGAGACCGAGGACGTCAGCACGACGTTCAAGGTGGCCGACCGCGACGTCGAGTTCGACAACGTGAACCAGGACGACGTGCTCGAAGTCACGAAGGACAGCGAGTCCAGCGTGACGGGCACGACGAACGTCGCGGCGGGCACGGAGCTCACGATTCGGCTGCGCGCAAGCGGCGACAACCCGTTCCTGAAGTCGCAGACCGTCGAAGTCGCTGACGACGGGACGTTCTCGGCTACGTTCGACACGAGCGACCTGTCGGTCGACACTGAGTTCGAAGCAACGGTGCGTGACTCGACGGGTTCGTACGAGCCGGTCGATGCCATGATCGTCGAGGGTCAGCAGACCACGACGAAGACGACTACGACGACCACGACGACAACGACCACGACTGAAGAGCCGACCACCACGACGACTGAGTCGACGACCGAGCAGACCACGACGCCGACCGAGACCACCGACTCCGGTGGTCAGGCTGGCTTCGGTGTCGCGCTCGCGCTCATCGCGGTCATCGGGGCCGCGCTGCTCGCGCTCCGCCGAGAGAACTAACGTTCTCTCGAGCTCCCGCGTTCCGCGGGAACGCCGCGACTAAATCGTCAACTCCCCTCTCCCCTGAGGGACCTACGACACGCGATTTTCTTTCGGACGCAACCCACTGAGCAACAGCTATCGTTGACAGCGCACGCCGTTGTCCCTCCCTCATAACAACCACGTGTAGCCAGTGGCTATCCGGCTGGAGTACCAACACCCCGTCAGCCACGGCTGGTTTCTTCCGGCCGGCTAACCCAGCCCTACGACTGAGTACCGTCCAGATACGTTCTGGAACGGTCTGGAACGACGATTCCGATTTAACAGTTTTCTCGGACTCATTCGAGGGGATGAGACGCACCAATCAGACCGTGGCAGTCGTCGCTGCGCTGCTCGTCGCGCTGGCGGGCGGCCCGGCGTTCGCGGCGGCCACGACACCGACAGACCAGTCCCAGGCACTTGATTCCTCCACCGAGGTACAGATAGAGAACGTCACCGTGGAGACGCTCGAACTCGCGGACGTCACCGTCGAGAACGCGACCATCGAGGAGCTGACCATCGAATCCACTCAAATCCAGGGCGACCAGCCCGAGGAGCTGAATCAGACGGGTAATCAGACCGACGGCCAGCCCGTCGTCCTGCAGGGCGTGACGCTGGAGCGGCTCAGCCTCCAGTCCGTCTCGCTCGACCAGATAGAGGCGGACACGCTCGGCCCGCTCGAACCCGTGGCGGGCGACACGGGCGAGACGACGACCGAAATCGGCGAGGAGACGACCGAGGAGGCTGGCGCGACCGAGACGACGGACGCGATGGGCGAGGAGACGACCGAAGAAACGACGGTCGGTGAGGAGACCACGACGGACGAGGAGGCCGTGACGACGGAAGCGCCGACCGACGGTGCAGACCGTCTGACCATCCAGAACCTCACCATCGAGTCGATGTCGGTGGAGACGCTGACCATCGAGAACCTCACGGTCGTCGAGGACGAGACCGAGCAGGGCTTCCTCGACCAGCTCGCGGACGCGTTCGCGTCGCTGTTCGGCGGTGGCGACGAGCAGACGGCGGGTAACGAGACGGCCGGGAACGAGACGACGGCTGCGATGGGCGAGGAGACGACCACGGACGCTGGCATGGCTGACGGAACCGGAGAGGAGGAGACGGTCGAGCAGTTGACCATCGAGGAGCTGTCGGTGACCGACCTCACCATCCAGGAGATGACGGTCCAGCGCCTCACCAGCGGTGGCGACGGCGCCGCGCAGAACGAGACGACGGTGAACGAGACGACCGAGGAGACGACTGAAGAAGGGATGACCATCGAGGACGGTGAGGCGACCACGACCGAGGACGCCCTGACGGAGGAGCCCTCGGAGGACGTCATCGGCACGATGTCAGTCGAGTCCATCACCATCGAGAACAGCACGGCGGAGGTGCTGAACCTCGGCTCCCCGACGGCGAACGAAACGGTCGCGAACGAGACGACGGCCGAAGAGACGACCGAGGGCGTCGGTGAGGAGACGACGACCGGCAACGCGTCGGCCTGACGCCGCGCTGAAGACAGACGGGTGTTCGACCGGTCGCACCCGGTATTTCCACACCTCTTTTTGTTCGACGACGATACCGGTCTGTATGACCCGGACCTGCCCTGACTGCGATGTCGCTCTCGAACAGGTCGACTACGACACGAACAGCCGTGGTGACCTGCTTCGCATCTCGCCGGACAGTGGGGGCGTTCTCGGTACTCTCGGGGTGAACAGCGCGACGAACGTCCGAGCGTATCTCTGTCCGAACTGCGACCGCGTTCTCTTCTACGCCGACTGAACGGAGCATTTTGAAAAGAGCTACTGACTCAATCGACCAGCCGGGAGATTCGACAGCGCCGAAATTCGATGCGCGGAGTCCCATCGCCACCCTGCTGTTCGACCCGGTCAAGCACACGGCGGTGGCCCCACTCCCTCTGAGGGCGGGACTGAAAGGGGCCGACCGGTCGGGGTCTTCGTGAGCGGATGCGAGCGAAGGCTCAGAAGACGAACGAAGTGAGTCTTCTGGTGAACCCCGGCGACGCAAGGACCGCAGGAGCGAGCGGAGCGAGCGACGAGGACCACAGCGAGTCGCGGGACCCGAGCGGTCGGGGGCTTTCAAAGCAGTCTCTCCGGATGCCCCGGTCGCATCCCGGTGAACGCACTGTCACGAAGGAGCACCGAGGCGGACTGACAATCAACGACGACGGCAGAACGGGAACCCCTTCATTGACGTGTGCCAGCGACCTGCTCGGTTCTCATCCGCTGAGGCCGGTAAGCCGGCTTTACTACCTGAGAAAACGAACTCTCAAGCATGGCCAACGGTCCCCTGAAACTCCTCGCGGTCGCCGTCGTCGCCATCCTCGTGGTCGTGGCGGCGGCCTACGGCCTGTTCGCCTTCATTCTCGTGAGCTCCGACCACGCGACGTACTGGAGCAACGGCACGAACTACCAGGACGTCGACTACGATTCGGTGCTCGGGAACGCCCAGGACGCGGGCTACCGGGTCGACGGCCCGTACTACGTGAACGCGAAGCAAATCGACGGCTACCGGCCGGACGTCCCCGCTCTCGACGAGCGCTTCGGCGACGACTACGTCGTCCAGTTCGTCACGCTCTACTACTCGGAGACGAAGTACATCGAGGTGTCTCCCGCCGGCGACGGCTCCCGGGTGGCGTTCTTCGACGACACCCGCGACTTCGAACAGCCCTACACGGTCCGGAACCTCCCGCCGGACGACTGGCTGGTCGACCGGTTCACGCTCGTGTTCGACATGGACGGCGCGACCGCGCAGCGGTACGTCGACGACCTGAAAGCCGACATCGGCGAGGGCGAATCCGACATCCCGATGCTGCAGGTCTCGGAGTCCGTGACGTTCGCGCGTGCGTACGACCAGTTCCAGTCCGAGAGCACGAACGTCTCGGTGCGGCTCCCCCAGGGCGAGGGCACGCTCGTTGAAGCCTACTCCACCGACGGCCAGGACACCGCGACCGTGGCGTTCGTCGTGCCGAACAGCGAGATCGTGATGGAGCGCGGCGACGCCCGCTACATCGTGAAGGTCGACCGTCTCGGCGGGATGCACCTCGAGATTCGCCTGCCGGCCGGCGAGGAACTCGCCGAGGACGAGTACCGGAGTGCGTTCCGCGAGCTGTTCGACGACCTCGGAATCCCGCCGGAGCGCGCCGACGACTTCGAGTTCGACTACTCACCGGGGAACTGGTGACGGACGGTTTCGCTGTCAATCACGCGGTCACAACGAACCCTCGTCGTCACTTCGCCATGTAAAGGAAATAAATCCTCGAAACAAGAATTATATCCTTTGAGTGCGAACTTTCGCCATGGTCGATTTGGACTCCACGGACGGACCTCCTCCCTTCGAGGACGCGTTCAGCGCCGCAGACGTCGAGCAGCAAATATATGGTGCGGTCCTCCAGACCCGTGACCCTGCGACAGCGAGTGCGATCGCAGAACGTGTCGGCTGTGATCCGAAGACTGCTCGGAAATATCTCCGTTGGTTCACGGATCTCGGCATCGTCACCCGTCACGAGGGGCGTCCAGCTACCTACGAACGGAACGACGCGTACTTCGAGTGGCGACGGATCAATCGGCTCGCCGCAGACCACTCACTCGAAGAACTCCAGCAGCGAGTAAGCGACCTGACTGAGAAGATCACGAGTTACGAGGAGACCTACGAGGCGACAACACCGGCGGCGGTTGACGCGCTTGCCGCTGCGGACGCGAGCGATGACCGGTCGATCGATTCAGTGTACGGTGATCTCGCTGATTGGGCGACAGCCCGACAAGAGCGAGAGCACTACGAGCGAGCACGCCAGCAACGCGCCGGCACTACCGAGCACGAGCAGGCTTCTGGGTAGTGATGGTGCCGCCAACTGATGATGGGAGCAGTCCCGCTCCCATCGACCGACCACTTCTCGAGTTTTTGCAGTCCCGGCTCACCACCACGAAGCAAGTCGAACAGGCCACCATCACCGATGCCAACGGACATCTCGAACTTCGCGTCGAGTTCGACTCCGCGTACTACCCGGGGACTGTCAACGAAGCGACCCTCACTGTTCGATGGTACACCAACGACGATTTCAAGATTCAGCGTGATTCAAGGTGGAGCTTCCGGCCTCAAGGAGCGACCGAAGCGTAGCGAAGAGAGCGAGTAGGCCGGGGAGAAAACCGACATGGTACGACACAACCGGCATACTGCGACCGACCGACTCCCGAACGTACAAGTACCGCCACACCTTCTCTGAAGTATGGATGTGCGTCGAACCGCCGTCGTGAAACTCGCCGTTTCCGACGAGCAACGCAACGCACTCCACCGAACCGTCGAGCAATACCTGTACTGCGCGAACCGAACCGCCGAATACAGCTGGTCCGACACGTCGTACACCGAGTGCAAGACCAACAAACGGCAGGTCCGAGACGCACTCTACGCCGACCTCCGACAGGAGACGGACCTACAGGCGCAACTCGTTCAAGCCGCGATACGTCGCGGCGTCGAAGCCGTCAAAGGCGTTATCGAACGGTGGAAGAACGGACAACGCGTCTCCCGTCCGACATTCACCGCCGAAACGATGGACTACGACACGCGAAGCGCGACCTTCTACCGAAACAAGGTGTCGCTGGCAACTGTTGAGGGTCGGGTCGAACCATCGTTCGTTCTCCCGGCAGACAGTCCGACACCCTACGAGCGGTACGTACTTTCCGAGAACTACGAGTTCCGAGAGAGTACGCTACGGTACGACGCGGCAACAGACGAGTTCTACCTCAACATCTCGACGCGGCGGATTGACGGCGACGACGCAGCGGTTTCGGAAGATGCCGGGCACCCCGACCAAACGGTCCTCGGTATCGACCTCGGCGTCAACAGCCTCGCGGTGGCTTCGACCGGCACGTTCTGGCAGGGAGACGACTACGACCACTGGTGTCGTGAGTTCGAGAAGCGACGCGGAGAGATGCAACAGCGCGGCACCCATGCCGCGCACAACGCCCTGCTTCGACTCGGGAAACGCGAAGACGCATGGCGCAAACAGTACATCCACACGGTCGCCAACGAACTCGTCTCGGAAGCCGTCGAACACGACTGCGATGTTATCGTGTTCGAGGACTTGAGTGGCATCCGTGAGCGACTTCCGCACACGAAGTGGCACCATGTATGGGCGTTCCGACGACTGTTCGAGTACGTCTCCTACAAGGCCCCCGAACAGGGCGTCTGCGTGGAGCAAGTCGAACCGAACTACACGTCCCAACGCTGTTCTCGGACGGACTGTGGGTTCACGCACGAAGCCAACCGCCACGGAGAACACTTTGAGTGCCAGAAGTGCGGGTACGAGGTCAACTCGGACTACAACGCCGCGAAGAACATCGGGCTACGCTACGCCCGGAATCGGACACACAGACTCCGTTCCTCGCCCAAGTCGGGGACCGGAGACGCACAAGTAGACGTGCGTGTGAATGGTGGGACGTTGAACGGTGAGAGTCACCGGCCTATTGTCGGGGGCTGATTGCCGGGAGTCCACATCAAAGCCCCATCACCAGAAATCAGAGATTTCTGGTTAGCAGTCAGAACGCGTCGCATTCTGACGACACCCTCAAGGACCGAAGCGCGTATGCGCCGAGGGAGTAGGGTGGGGTAGTTTACTATCGGGAGGTCCGCACAGACGATAACTGGAACTGCCGGTGGGACCGCCATCCGAATCCCCACAATACACGCGACCACTTCCACCCACCACCGGCGGCATCGACGCCCGGGGAGGACGCTTCGTGGCCGACGGACCACCGGGAAGTTCTGACGCTCGCCCTCGACGAGATAGAGCAGCGAATCACCGACCTTTGGGACAACTAACCTCTTTCGGCTGTAATACTCGAGGTCTCTCGGTTCGGTAGTGTTTCCGGAGGTGACAACGGAACTTATCAACCACTACGTCACGTAGCTGACGACCGTCACTACCTCGACTGCGAGTAGAACGGCGTCTCCGTCAGACACCGGTCCGGCGGCCGTCCGGAGAGCGTGCCGACGCCGGAAACCACGAGTTCGAAGTCGACGAGGACGAGGTCGGTCCGGCCGAACGGGTCGACCACCGTCTCGTTGAACGGGCCGGCGTAGAGGCTGTAGTAGCGACCCGTACTGGTGTCGAGGTAGGTGAGTTCGAGCGCGTACCACCAGTCGTCGGGTGTGACGTTCGCCCAGAACAGCGTGCAGTCGAGCCCACCCGTCACGGTCACGTTGCCGTCCGGCACGGGAAACGACACGTTGAATGTTTCGTTGGACGGCGTCCCGGGAACCGTGGTGTTGTTCTCGACTCCGGGTGGTGCGTCGGCTGCGGTGCCGACCGATGCGAGCGTCCCCACTCCCAGGAGCAGGAGGACGACGGCGACCCCGGCCCGACCCCAGGCCATATCGTGTGAAGCAACTGACAAGACGGCGGCCAGCCTGAAATAAGCCACCCCTGACGTTGACGCGGTACGACGCGGTTCAGTCGGCGCCCTGGGTTATCGCGTCCGGGACGAACGCCTGCACGACCACGTTCTTCGTCCGGCCGGTCAGTCTCAGGACAGCCTCGCGGCGGACGACGAACAGCGCCGCGCCCAGCGCGATGTAGACGGCGCTGAACGCCAGCAGGAGCTCGTAGTTCGTCACGGGGAGTTCGATGACGCCGCGAATGAGGAGGAACTCGGTCGCGACCTGGGTGATGAACAGGACGAACAGCCCGACGGCCTCCCGGATGCTGATCTCGAAGTCGACGATGAGCGCGAGCGCGAAGAAGGACTGTGCGGCGGTCAGCCAGATCTCGCCGGCCTGCTTCTGGTCGAACGGGAGCGCGCCGTACTGGCCGAGCGCGATCGAGTAGACGACCACGAGCGTCCCGATGAGGAGCGTCCACTGGTTGAGCTTCGAGGAGATGAGCGCGTTGAAGCCGGCGGTCGACCGGGCCTTGCTGACGAGCACGAGGACGACGATGAGTTCCGGTGACTCCGAGGCGAGCGGCGCGATCCACTGGATCATGAAAAAGGACGGGACGCCGACCTGCGTGCCGAGCTGTTCGAGGCCGTGTGCGAACGGTTCGACGGCGGTGAAGATGACCACGCCGGAGAAGACGAAGAGCGCGACGACGGCGAGTGCCCGCTGTGGTTTCGGGAGGGTCTGGAGCGCCGCGGGGACGCCGGCGTGTGCTTCGGCGTCCGCCTGTTCGACGTCGCCGCGGAGCGTTATCGCGATGTACGCGACGTAGAGGCCGACGAGCACGACCAGGTCGAGGGCGTCGATGCCGCCGCCGAACGGGACGGCGAACGCCCACAGCGTCGCGCCGAGGAGGAAGACGATTTCGAGCCCGATGTCGCGGTCGAGCGTGAGCGCGTCGGCGAGGAACCCGTCGCGGCTCTCCACGGACGCGTCCGCGGACGCGCCGGCACGCAGTATCGTGAACAGCGCGATGCCGGCCCAGCCGACGCCGATGAGGATGCGGTTCGCCCCGGTCATGTTCGCGACGGCGAGGTTCCCGGCTTCGGCGCCCTGCGGGGTGCCCGCGTAGAGCCCGGCGTTCCACGCGTAGAGCGCGTCGACGGCGTACTCGGGGGCGACGGCGAGCACCGCGAGGACGGCGATGGCGAACGCTCGCGGCACGTCCTTCTCGGCCGTCTCCGCGCCCCACGTGAGGAGGAACGACGCGCCGAGGATGGCGACGCCGCTCACCGCGACGGTCGCGAGCGTCGGCAGCGAGTGGCCCGCGCCGAGCAGCCAGCTACTGTTCCACGGGAGCGTGAGGGCCGTCGCCACGCCGAGGGCGCCGAGTACCTTCCGATTCATGTATTCGAGGACGTGTTTTCGTGCGGCATTCCGAGTTCGACCGTAGCGAGGAGACTCTATTTGAAAAACCACAAGATAAGGCTCAAACCTGCGAATTCGACCGGCAGAAGCTGCTGGGAGCCGGAATACTGCGTCAGGCTGCCGAATCCGGAATTGTCGGGGTAGTAGGCTTGCATCCCGGGAATATCGCCGATTCCCGGATAACACGCGTCCGGAGAGCCGACTCCGCCTGCGTGCCGGCTACGAGTCGTCCTGGAGGCGGACGTCAGCGCCGGGCGCGCTGTCCTTGACGCTCTGAATCCCGCGCTCAGCGCCCTGTTTCGAAGCGTACCCTTCGGCGCTGTCGGCGATGATGTTTCCGTTGGAGGCGACGAGACGCCATCGCCACTCCGCTGCCCTGTCCTGGTAGAGTTCGAAGACGGGTTCGGCCGGCATACCCCCTCGTTCCGGAGGTGGCGGTAAACGTCTTTTGTCCAACGGTTCACGAGCGGATAGAGACGGAAAGCACTTGGCACCCGGACGTAACATCCCTGTCATGAACGCCCGTCTCGCCCTGGCGAGCGTCGTCCTCCTCGCCGCCCTCGCCGGCTGTGCCGGTACGTCACCGACAGAGCCCGCGACGACCACGCCAACAACGGCGACGACAGCGACGACAACGACGACAACGACGGACACCACCCAGCCGACCGGCCTGCACCGGACAGAGTCCGTGCTCGACGTCGAGGCGAACACGACCGAGCCGGTCAACGTGACCGTCTTCGTGAAGCCGCCGGACGGTGACGCCCGGAACGAGACTATCACGCTCGACCCGGGCGAACGCTACCGGCTCGACCGCGACGGCGACGAGTACGTCATCGCCGTCTACGTCGCCGACGAACCCGTGGTGAACCGGACCGTCGTCCCCGAACACGAACAGGTCTTCGTCGAAATCCAGGACGAGTCAGTCGACGTCGAGACGGTCGTGGTCTGAGGCGGTCGGGGACGACGTGCGGCGGCCGGCCAGTGTTCAGGCTGCTCCGGTCGCGTCGAATCAGTCCTCCGTCGTGGTCTCGGCCGGCTGGTTCGCCTGGAGTGACTCCCAGGGGACCGTTCCCTCTGCCACGACGTTCGACGGCTGGAGGGCGGGGTCGGTGAGGGTCAGGCGGGCCAGTCCGACGGGCCCGGCTCGCGGCTCCGGCAGGCTCTCTGGATCGGTCGTCTCGAACTCAGTCTCGGTGACGTCGCCGACGACCACGCGCATCGCCATCCCGAACGTCTCGTGGGGCGAACAGAGGATGTCGTACACGCCCGGGGTGTCGAAGGCGTGGAGCCAGGTGTCGGGGACCGGCTGCACCCCGTCCCCGTCCCCGTCCCCGTCCTCGTCGCCCGTCTCGGCGGGTGGCTCTCTCTGGTCGCCCGGAATCGAGGTCGCCCGCCAGCCCAGCAGGGGCGAGGAGAACGCGTCGACGTCGGTCGGCACGCGTCGTCGCATCCCGTAGGCCGGGTGGTAGGAGACGACGTTGTGGTCGGGCGTCTCGAAGACGAACTTCACCACGTCGCCCGGCTGGACGTGGAGGCCGGTCGGCTGGTAGAAGAAGTCCGCCGGCCGCTCGGGGTTCGTCGACGGGCCCTGAATCTGCGTCGTGACTTCGTGGACGGTGCCGGTCCGGGGTTCCCCGGTGTCGCCGTCTGCCGGTTGCGTCGTTTCGGTCCCGGCACCCTCGTCCTGCGCTGCCGCCGGGCCTCCGAGCGCCGCCAGTGCGGCCCCTCCCCCGATGGCCTTCATCAGGTCGCGTCGGCCCGGACTGAACGAGCCTGCATAGTCATGTGGCATGTTATCTAATAGCGTACTCGGCGCTACTTTGTTATCCGGCCGGTTGCCGCGGTTCACGCTCGTTCAGATGACCTTACTCTCGCGATGGGTTGCGTTCCGGGATGCGTCCGGGTTCACGCCGTCGCTCCCCCGACCGTGGCGGGAGTGGGGGTCACTGTTTGGCCACCAGGCTCAACCGTCTCACGGAGCAACCCCACACAGCATGACTGATACCTCGAACACCGCCGAGCGAGCGCTCTCGATAGAACCCGGCGACGTCGTCTACACCGAGGACGGCGACGCACTCGGCGTCGTCAGCGGATTCACGGACGACGGCGTCGAGGTCGACATCCCGGAGGACGACGAGCCCGTAGGCAGCGATGTCGAACCCGGGCCCGGCACGGCCGACCGGGAGACGAAACCCGGCCAGGAGTTCGGCGAGGGCTACCTCATGTGGCGGTGTGACGAGTGCGGCGAGATGGGCGACCTCGAGGCCGGCCTGCCCGAGGCGTGCCCGAACTGCGGCGCGCCGAAGAACGCCCTCTACCGGACCCAGGAGGACTAACCCGTGGCAGCCACCCCGACGATTCGGCCGGCTGAACCCGAGGACTCCGGACGAATCCGGGAGGTCGCCGAGCGCTCGCTGACCGCGTCCCACCTGGATTAAGGGGTGAGAGAGTTCCCTCCGTTCGCGGCGGGCGTGAATCCGACAAGAGGGAGACAGCCGCCACCGCTCAGTCCGGGGTATCCAGGTCTTTGGCGGCGTGGAGCAACATCCCCTCCCACGTCAACCCGTGTTCGTTCTTAACGCGAGTCAATCGTTCATGGACGTCGTCGTCGACGACAACGTGGATGTTCTTCACCATACATACATACAAAAACCAAACATACATTAGTCTTCGGGTGCAACATCCAGTTGATGAAGCGGACCAACGAGTTCGTCGTCCGGCCTCGATCCGAGCAGGACGAGGAGCTCCTGCGGCGGCTGTTGGACGCTTCTGCCGCGCTCTGGAACGAACTCACCTACGAGCGCCGCGAGAACTATGCCGACCCAGACAGCGACGTCTGGGACATCAGCGAGTATCGCGGGCGCTACAGTGGCGTCCTCGGTGCATCCACCGTCCAGCAGATAGAACGCAAGAACCGCGAAGCATGGCGGTCGTTCTTCGCACTCAAGAAGAAGGGCGAAGCCAACGGCACACCCGGTTTCTGGGGCAACGCAGAGGACGGCCGCGAGCTCCGCACGTACATCCGCAACACGTCGTATTCGGTCGAGTGGGGCGACTACTCCCGGCTCGAAATCCTGGTCGGCCAAGACCTGAAAGACGAGTATGGACTTGGCCGCCAGGAACGTTTCCGCCTCGAAGTCCGGGGCGACCCGAATTGGACGGAGTACGACAAGCAGGGCCGGTTGGAGTTGTACTACGACGAGCACGCACAGGAATTCAGGGCCTTTCAGCCAGTCACCATCGACGATTCTCGACTGGCACACCCACTGGCTTCCGAAGAAGCCGCTCTGGATATCGGTGCGAACAACCTCGTCGCATGTACGACCACGACCGGCCAGCAGTACCGCTACGAAGGCCGCGACCTGTTCGAGCGGTTCCGCGAGACGACGCGCGAGATTGCACTTCTCCAGTCGAAGCTGGACGACCAGCGCCGGTCGAGCAAACGAATCAACCGCTTATACCGGCGGCGAACGCGCCGCCGCGACCACGCACAGAACGCACTTGCGCGCGACCTCGTCGAACGCCTCTACGACGAAGGTGTCGCGACCGTGTACGTCGGCGACCTCACTGACGTCCTCGACACGCACTGGTCGGTGCGTGCAAACGCGAAGACGCACCAGTTCTGGGCGTTCCGGCGATTCGTCAAGCGCCTCGCCGCCACCGCCGAGGAATACGGCATCTCGGTGAAGGTGCGGTCGGAGGCCTGGACGTCGCAGACGTGCCCGAACTGCGGTGCGACCGACCGGACGACGCGCCACCAGGACACGCTGACGTGCGAGTGCGGCTTCGAGGGACACGCGGACCTCGCGGCGTCCGAGACGTTCCTGCGACGGCAGACCGACGTGGCAAGGCCGATGGCACGGCCTGTATGCCTCAAGTGGGACGACCACGAATGGTCGGAGTCACCACGCTCTCACCGTCCCAACGAGGAGCATACGAACCCGCAAGTTGCCTCCGTGGGCCGCTAGTCGATACCCCCAGCGCGAGGAAACCCCGGCGTTCACGCCGGGGTGGATGTCATGACCTGAGTCCCCGGGAGATAGACGCGGTCGTCGACGCCACCTTCGACGACGATGCAGTCCAGGCGAAACTCGACGCGGCCGACGTCTCCGTGCTCCTCGCCGAACGCGACGACGCCGTGGTCGGGTTCGCCGAGACCGTGACCGCGGCGGAGGACGCGCTGCGCTGGCTACACGTCCACCCCGAGCACCGGGGCCGGGACGTCGGGACGACCCTGTTCGAGCGAGCCATCTCGGAACTGCGCGAGCAGGGCTCCGAGCGCGCGCCGGTGGCCGTCGTCGCAGCAGACGCCCAGGGCACCGAGTTCGTCGAGCGGTTCGGGTTCGAGAAGACCGACGAACGCGAAACCACCATCGGAGACCGGACGTTCATCGAGCACGTCTACGCCGGCGAGACGGCCGAATCGACCGCTGAACTGTCGGCGAGCGAATCCAGTACGGGGCGAACCGGTGGGGACGCCACTGGGGACGAACAGTTCCCCGACACCGCCACCGCCGACGGTGCTGCGGTGTTCCTCGGCGACGACTACCTCCCGGGCGTGGAGGGCCCGTTCGCGCCGACGTACACCGACGCCGACCGCACCGAGCAGTACGGCTACTACTGCGGGAACTGCGGGTCGACCCACGTCTCCGTGGACAGCATGGAGCGGGTGAAGTGCAGCGACTGCGGGAACGTCAACAAACCCGACGAGAACTACGACGGGTCGTACCTCTGACCGCTCCGGCCGCTTCCACTTTCAGGGGAAGGGGGAGGTCAGGGACCGGCGGCGGAGCTATCCCGCCGGAAGTCGCCGACGCCGACGTACGTGTCGCCGTCGACCTGAATCGCCTGCGCGTTGCCGAGCGAGTCGACGGTGACGACGTCGTGTCCGAGGGCTTCGAGCCCGGTGCGGACGGACTCGGGAATCGCTTCCTCGGCGAACAGCCGGCCGTCGCCGAACGCGAATATACGGGGTTCCGCGACGGCCTCCTCCAGGGACATGCCGAACTCGGCGACGTTCAGGATGATCTGGGAGACGGTCGTGATGATGGTGAACCCGCCCGGGGAGCCGACGGTGAAGAACGGCTCGCCGTCCCGGAAGACGACCGTCGGGCTGGTGCTGCTCAGCGGGCGTTTCTCGGGCTGCACCTCGTTCGGGCCGCCCGGGAACGAGTCGAAGTCGGTCAGCTCGTTGTTGAGCATGAACCCGCGGCCGGGCACCATGTTCCCGGAGCCGAACAGCTGCTCGATGGTGCTCGTCCACGACACCAGGTTCCCGTCGCCGTCGGCCGTCGTGAAGTGCGTCGTCTGGCCGGTGTTCTCCACGCTGACAGCGTCCGTCGGCGGGCCGTTCGACCGCCGGCCGGACGCGTTGCTCAGGTGCTGGAACCGCTCGACGTCGCGCGCGTCGACGCGGTAGCCGTCCCCCGGCTGGAACGCGAACGGGTCGCCGGGCTCGTAGCTGTCGCGTGCCTGCCCGGGGTCGATGAGCTGGCGGCGCTGCGCGACGTACTCGTCGTCGAGGAACCCCTGCGTGGGCAGGTCGACGAACTCGTCGTCGCCGAGGTAGGCGATCCGGTCGACGAACGCGAGGTTCGACGCTTCCGCGATGAGGTGGTAGGCTTCGACCGACCGCCTGTCGAGGCCGGCCAGCCCGAGCGGTTCGAGCAGCGCGAGTATCTGGGATATCGTGAGTCCACCCGACGACGGCGACGCCATCGTCCGGACGGTCACGTCGGCGGCCGCGCCCTCGAACCGGCCCACGGTGGGGAAGGTGAGGTTGACGTTGTACCGGCCGAGGTCCTGAACCGACATGTTCCCGCCGCGCTTCCGGCGGCGGGCCAGCCCTGCACCGTCTCGACGAGGTCCTCGCCGATGTCGCCCTTGTAGAAGACGTCGCTGGACTCGTCGCGGATGCGGGCGAGCGTGTCCGCGAGGTCCGCCTGCACGAGTTCGTCGCCTTCCTGGAGCGGTTCGCCGCCGGGGGCGAACACGTCCCGGGCCGCCTGGTTGAACGCGTCCAGTTCGACGTTCTCCGCTATCGACTCGGCGAGGAACGCGTCGACCGGCACCCCGTTCTGGGCGAGGTCGACGGCGGGCTGGGCGAGTTCGCCCAGTTCCTTCGTCCCGAACCGCTTGAGCGCGACATCGCAGGCCCGGAGCGTCCCCGGGACGCCGATGGATTTGCCGTTCGTCCGCTGGTCCTGGAACGGCACCTCGTCGCCCTGTTCGTCGAGGTACATGTCCTCGGTCGCGCCGAGCGGCGCTCGCTCCCGGTTGTCGATGGCGTAGAGCTGGTCGCGGTCGCTGTCGTAGACCAGCATGAAGCCGCCGCCCCCGATGCCCGAGGTGTGGGGCTGGACGACGTTGAGCGCGAACTGGACGGCGACGGCCGCGTCGACGGCGTTCCCGCCGTCTTCGAGGACGCCGACGCCGATCTCGGTCGCCAGTCGGTGCGATGACGCGACCATCCCGTCCTGGCTCGTCGCCGTCGACGTCGCCGGCGGCTGCGTCTGGGCCGCCTGTTCGGTGGTCGTGGCGCTGGCGTTGCGCGACAGCATCCCGGTGCCGAGCAGCGCGGACGTTCCCGCGATGAAGCCGCGTTTCGTCAGGGTCGCGTCCCCGATGCCGTCTGCTGGTTCTTCGCCGTCTTCAGGGGTTCGTTCGTCTGAATGGGGGTTTCGACACCCATGTGACAATTGTAAACAGTTAACATACTATAATTTTATGGCCGGAAAAGTGGAAATAACTTGGGTCCGACGGAACCGAAGACACCACGTGGACGCCCGCCCCCACCGCACGAGCGGGTACCCTCGCTACCACCGCTCACCCCTGTGCGGCGCCCGCGTCGACGACCCGGCCGAGGAACAGCACCGCGTCGGTCGGCCGGTCACGGATGCAGAACAGGAACGGCCGGTCGAACGTCACGTCGAACGACGCGGCGGGCGCGCTCTCGTTCATCACGACCGCGGTGGCTGCAGCCGCCTCGGTCCCCTCCTCGTCGACGCTCACGAACGAGTCGTGGTACACCTCGTCGATCCAGGGGCCGTCACCGCTCTCCACCATCCCGCCGAAATCCGCGTCCGGCGAGAACGCCACCGGCATCCCCATCTCCGCGAGCACCGTCGAAAGCTGGACCTCGGACTCGAACTCGAAGCGCGGGAGCCGGAGGTCGCCGCTCGCGTCGCCCAGCGCATCGAAGACGCCGAACAGCGTCTCGGCGTCCAGCCCCGCCTCGAACGCCTCGAAGGCGCCCTCGTCGGGCAGCATCAGCACCATCGACACTTCGCCGCCGACGTACGGCAACTCGATGACCTCGGCCCCCGCGACGCGAGCGTAGTTCGTCCGGAGGTGCTGGCGCATCATCGGAACCGCCGACTCGGCGCCGTCGAGCCCGGTGAACGTCCCGTCCGCCGTGTCGTCCGGGTCGAACTCGAACTGCCAGCCCGCCATGAAGTAGATGGCGTTCGTCAGCACGAGCACCGTCGACGGGTCGAGCGCGTTCGGCGGCAGCAGGTCGTCGATGCGGTCCTCGGTCCGGTCGGCGACCCACGCGTTGATGCGCTCGCGCTCGCCCTCGGGGTCGCCCGCGAAGTCCGCTCGCCGCAATCCGGCGCCGTAGAACTCGTCCAGCAGCGCGAGGAACGCCTCCGCGAACGGGTAGTCCTCGCGACCCCACAGCGCGTTCGCGACCGAAAGCTGGAACGCGTCCACCGTCTCGTCCTCCACGGGGTCCTCGGCCGTCGCCCGCGCGTCGAGCGCCGCCTGCAGGTCAGCGAACGCCGGGTGGACGTCCTCGCCGAGCGTGTACCGGAGCGTCTCCCGCATCTGGGCTTCCGTCTCGCCCCGGGCGCCCGCGTACGTCATCGCGAGCGCGACCGAGACGCTGTACGGCGACAGGAACAGGTTCTCCTCGGCTGCGAGGTGCTGGTGGAGGTCGAGTGCGAACGCGGCGTTCCCGGTCGCGAGTTCGGCCAACCGCTCGTCGTCGACGCTCGGGGTGCCGGTCGGCGGTTTCTCGGTCGACGTCCCGGGCGTCGAGGTGCTTCCGGTGGCCGGGTCGCCCTGCCCGAGACAGCCCGCGAGCGCCGCCGCGGCGAGCGCGCCCGACGCCGCGAGCAACTGGCGTCTATCCATACCGGAGCTACGTCTCACCGGACGAAAAGCGTGCAGATGGGTACAGTGGCCGTTTCACTCTTCACCGAAACCGTCGGCTCTCCACGCCAGCGACGGTAAACCCGTCGGGGCGAGGACTCTGCTGTGAACCGGTCCGGTAGGCGCTCGCCAGAGTTTTTCGCGCGCCTGCAAGGGGTGCAGGCGCGCCGAAACAGGCCTGCGAGACGGATGTTGAAAACCGATAACGACGGACAGACGGTTGTGGCACGTACAGACTCCCCTCGTGAACTCCCTCTCTCATTCGTTGATGGACGGGAGGAAAGGACTGCTCCTCCGCTTCTCACTGCACGCCGGTCGGCCGGGACGGATTACGGTGGTGTGGCCTTCTGATGACGGACCACGAATGCCCGGAGTGCGGACACGCCTTTGAGACGGAGCGAGGACTCCGCGTTCACCACTGGCGCACCCACGGTACGCGCCTTCCGAACCGGACGTGCGCCAGGTGTGGGACGGAATTCTACTCCGAACATAGCAAGAAGTACTGCTCGCGCTCGTGCCGGGAAGCCAGCGTCACTCGTTCCGGTGAGAACAACCCCAACTACAGGGGTGGAAAGACCACGACGAACTGTCAACTGTGTGGTGGTGAGTTCGAGTATTATCCGTCGGCGAAGGACGGCCTGTACTGTCCAGACTGTGTCGAGACGGAAGAATGGCGGACGACGCCGGAATTAGATGGAGACAGCAATCCGCGCTGGAATGGAGGCAAACGCAAACTCGAGTGTGCAGTTTGTGGAACCACCGTCGAGCGATACCCCAGTAACATCGAATCCGTCACCGTCTGCAGTGAAACCTGTCGTCGCGCCTGGCTTTCCGATGCCTTCACCGGCGATGGACACCCCAACTGGAAAGGCGGTGACACGGGCCCATACGGTAAAGGCTGGAATGCGATTCGACGTCAAGCACTCGAACGAGACGGCTACCAGTGCAAGCACTGCGGCGCGACCAGTGAGGAACTCGGGCGCAACCCAGATGTCCACCACATCACTCCCATTCGGACCTACATCGAATCCGAAGAGCACGCACTCGAAGACGCTCACCGACTCGACAACGTCGTCTCCCTATGCAGCAGCTGCCACCGGAAAGCGGAATTCGGAAAGATTCCGAAGGACGAGCTCCGGTCGATGATTGACCGCTCAAGCCGCTTCTCGGTGGACTGAACCCCGAGGCCCACCTCCTATTTTCCGGAGTTTGAGATGTGGTGTCGAATTCTGGGGATAGAACCCTCTCCCCCGTCCATTTGTGTAAGAATGTTGACACGGTCCGGGTGCGAGAATCGAACCCGCTTCTCAGGCTCCACAAGCCTGAAGGATGACCATTACCCCAACCCGGACACGCATTCTGGCTGCACGCGAGGCAGGTGGGTACTGCTGAAATACGTTACGACATCGCGTTCGGGTGGCGGGGTCCGGGGCCGGGTTCGGGCCGCTCTGGCGACTCGAACGGCGGGGTCAGCAGCTGCCGGGTTCGATGGTTATCGGCGCGCTCATGTCGAGTGAGATTATCTCGGGGTCGTCGATGTCGCCGGTGAGCGCCTGCCACTCGTCGACGGTGCCCTTGTATTTCGCGCCGTAGAGGACGGCCTGCCGGTTGAACCACGGCCGGATGGTGATGGACGCGTCGTTGACGGGCGAGTAGACGCCGCCGTCGGTGCTGTTCGGCCCCCAGGTCCAGTGGACGATGGACCGGCTCCCGTCGACGTCCCACTGGTCGAGGTTGGTGATGTTGCCCGCCGTGGCGGTTTCGGCGGCTTCGGCGTCCACCGGCGGTGCGGTCGCGTTCCTGTCGGCGGTGTCTGTCGCCGTCGTGGTGTTCGCCGCGGCGGCTTCGGGGTCCGGTGCGTTGAGCGAGTATTCGTCGTCCTTGACGACCCACTCGCCGTCCTCGGGGAGCCCCTCGATGGCGAACGAGGCGGCGCCGCCGGCCTGTTCGCCGTTCTCGGGCTGGTACTCGCCGTGGAGTATCACGAGGCTGGTGACGCCGTCGGGGTCGGTGTAGAGGAAGAGCCGACTGGTCTTCGACGCCTGGAGCGGGAGTATCGGGCCCGCCGCGCTGAAGTCCGTGCCGACATCGTTGTAGTTGTAGAGGTAGTCCACCGGGAGCTGCCCCTGCAGGGGGACGAGCGGGGTGCAGTTGCCGTCCTGGACGAGTCGGTACGTCTCTTGTGCGCCGCCCACGCCGGTGGCGCCGCCGAGCACGAGTCCACTCGTGAGGGCTGCACCGGCGGTGCGGAGCATCGTTCGTCGCCGGAACCGGAGGTCGGTCGTGTCGTCTGAACTCATTACAGTTCCGCTGATAGGTGTGCGCCGACGGCAATTGTTACTCGGGGCGTAGCGCTCGGTAACGTCGGGTGCGCGTTCGGTAACCCGGGGCAAGCGTCGGGGTGCGGTGGAGTTAGCGGCGGTGCGGGCGACCGCGTCTGGGGAGATAAGGTAGACTTTGTTCGGCCTGGTCTCCGTTCGGGGTCGGCTGTGTGACCGTCGGGCTGAACCGGTGCGGGGAGACGGTGCTGGTCGGGGCCGGGCGCGTTGCAGTCAGTGTCCGCTGAAGAATCAGGTGGGGGTGCGCTTAGCAGCTCCCGGGTTCGATGGTGATGGGGACGCCCATCTCGAGCGGGACCGCCTGCGGGTCGGCCATGTCGCCGGTGAGCGCCTCCCACCTGTCGACCTTGCCGGTGTACTTCTTCCCGTAGAGCGGGGTGTCCTCGTTGAACGAGTTCTCGATGACGATAGCGTCGAGGTCTGCGAGGTTCTTGAGGACGGCGCCGTCCGTGTTGCCGGTGCCCCAGGTCCAGTTGACGGTCATCTGCGTCTCCTCGATGTCCCACTGGTCGAGCTGGGTGTTGAGGATCTGTTCGCCCTCGGGGCTCGTGGTCATGACGCTGCCGTAGTCGTCGTCCCGGACGGCCCACTCGGCGCTCGGCGGCACGCCCTTGATGACGAACGACGCGGAGCCGCCGCCGACGGGGTCCTCGCGCTGGGCCATCCCGTGGACGAACACGAGGCTGGTGACGCCGTCCGGGCCGGTGTAGAGGAAGAGCCGGCTGGCGTGCGGGTCCTGGAGGGCGACGATGTCGCCGGTCCCGCTGTAGTGTGTCTTCGGCGCGTTGTAGGTGTAGAACTCCTCCACGGGGACGTCGCCCTGCAGGGGGACGAGCGGGGTGCAGTTGCCGTCCTGGACGACTCGATACGCTTCCTGTGCGCCGCCCAGGCCGGTGGCGCCGCCGAGTACGAGCCCACTCGCGAGGGTCGCGCCCGTGGTGCGGAGCATCGTTCGTCGCCGTAACCGGGAGTCGGATGTATCGTCTGAATTCATACGGGTCCGCCGGTACGTCTCCTTCGACGCCAATTGTTACTCGGGGCGTAGCGAACGGTAACGTCGGGTGCGCGTTCGGTAATCCGGCGGCAGAAACGAGTACGCCGGTGTTAGCGCCGGCTCGCGGACTCCGTTCCGTCGCGTGTAAGTCGGGCTTTCGTCGTGGCGGTCGGGGTTCTGCCGCTCGAAATCGGCGGTTTCGCGGCGTCACCGTCGAACGGGAGCGTTCCGCCGGGACGACATCCTTTTCCGGGGGACTCGCCTACCACCGGCCACGCGTGGCGATCACGGACAAGATCTACATCAAGAACCACCGGCAGATCTCCTCCCAGCTGGAGACGTCGATTCCGAAGGGCGTGTTCAGCGGCGCGACCCTCGACCTGTTGTTCGAGGGCGAGGGCCTGGAGAACCTGGACAGCACGACCCGGGACCGGGTGCTGGATTTCGCACAGGACTTCCTCGACTGCGGGTGTGACACGGCGCCGTACTGCGGGCATCCGGAGGAGAAGTTCATCCGGTACCTGCTGGAGCTCCGCGAGCAGGGGCTCGGCCCGGACGCGATGGTGGACGTGATGACCGACGAGTACATGGTGTACGCGTACCCGGGCGACCTGCTCTCCTTTCTGGACGACAGCGTGCGCACGCTGGAAGCTATCGAGGATTTAGCGCGAGTCGAGGGCAACAAAGAGGCCGAGCGGCGGGCGGCCGACGCGAAGCGGTCGCTGGTCCGGTAGCCGCCCGGGTCAGCCGAGCTGGTAGGGTTCGTCGAAGTCGGTGTCGCCGTCGAGGTCGTCGAGCAGGACGACGTCGTCGACGTCGTCGTTCTCGACCTGTTTGCGGAGGCGCGTGACGTACTCCTTGTGCTCTTCGAGCTGTTCGCGGAGGTGCTTGGCCTCGAGTTCGAGGCGTTCGTGCTCGCGGACGAAGCTCTTGGGCACCGACACCGTCGGCGGGAACTCGCCGGACTCCTCGGCGCCGACCTCGTTCTCGGGGACGACGCGGACCTGGCCGTCGTGGGCCACCAGCATGTCCACGTAGTCCCGGAAGACGGCCGAGAGCGAGATGTCGCGTTCTTCGGCGATGTCGCGGAGCGCCTCGAACGTGTCCTCGGCCACCCGGAACGAGATGGTCTTGTTCTTGTTGCCCATGGGATATACTGCTGTAGCTGTTCACTTAAGCGTTTGTCAGACGGCCGCAATGCGTCGGGCAGGAGTGGCCGGGCGTCGCACGGCGACGGTCCTGTCTCTCCGGACAGGCACCGCCGTCGGGAGAACGAAAATCGGGTGTGCCTACTGGTGTTCGGCTTCGACCGCTTCCTCGTCGTCTTCGAGGCTTTCGAGCGCCTCGATGACCATCTCGCGGTAGCGCGAGAGCCCGAGGTCGTACTCCTCCTCGGCGAGTTTCGCGTACTCGTTCGCCTCGACGTCGAACGCTTCGATGCGGTCGAGCGTGCGCTCGGCGGTCTCGACGACCCAGCGGTCGCGGGTGGCGGCGTCCACCACGGTGATGGACTCGGGGCGGACGGAGACGTTCACGGACCCGTCGTCGGTCTCGTAGGTCCGTGGCTTGCCGACCAGGGCGACGTACGCGGGCGGTTCGATGTCGCGGAGGACGCTCGCGGCGTCGGGCTGGTACTGGCCGGCGTAGACGAAGAACGTCCCGGTCGGGTCGACGACCCGGCCGCGCCAGTACTCGTTGTCGTCGCCGATGTCCTCGGTCTCGGTGAGCGTCCCGACGACGAACACGCGGTTGACGCGCTCGCCGGTCGGGAGGAGCGCGTACAGCGGCGCGCGCTCGTCGTCGGACTCCTTGAACGTGTAGCCGGAATCGTTGAACTCGCGGGCGAAGACGCGGCGTGCGACCTCGCGGGTGGGTGCCTGGCTCATCTCAGATCGACCTCGCTTTGATGAGGACCGCCTCGGCGTCACCTGGGGCGTCGAGTTCCTCCATCTCGTTCGCCAGCACGTACCGGCCGAGGGTAGGGCCCGCGACCCGGTAGTAGCGGCCGAGGGTGGTCGTCTTCATCTCGTCGGCGACGATGGTGGTGTCGAGTGCGTCCATCGCCATGTCCTTGGCCTCCTCGAGGGTGATGCCGGTGAGTTCCTCGGTGGCTTCCTGGTTGAAGATGACCTCGTGGACGTCGACGCCGTCGTCGAGGACGCCCTTGATGCGGAGGTCGAACTCGCCTTCGACCTCGCCGTGCTCGGAGCACCGGCCGTTCTGGAGGACGCGCGTGCAGTCCTCCTCCGGGCAGCGCTTGATGAGGCCGCTGCCGCTCTGGATGTCGACCAGCGCGCCCTCGACTTCGGCTTCGTTGTCGCCGACTTCGAGGTCCTCGTCGAGCTCCTCTATCTGGGTGGTCTTGTTGAGCTTCACCGAGTAGCGGCCCTGGTACTCGTCGGTGACGACGTTCTTCAGGCTGTAGACCTTGCCCTCCTCCAGGTCGGGGAGGTCGGAGGTCTTCCACGCGGTGAACTTGATGGTGCCGGTCGGGTCGCCCAGCAGGCCGACCTGGCCGATGGACTCGTGACCGGGCTCCCAGAGGTCGACGACCTTCGCCGTCATGTCGAGCCACTCCTCGTCGCTGTCGATGTCCTCGACGCTGGCCTGGCGGCTGCCGCCGCTCGCGATGTCGTCGCGCTCCAGGCCCGCCTGTTCGAGGTAGTGGTTGACGACGCTCCGGCGTGCCTCGTCTGCCGGGACCTTGTACTCGTCGACCAGGTTCTCCAGGCGCTGTTCTATCTCCTCGACGGTGACGTCGAGGTGGTCCGAAAACTGCTCGTGAATCTCTTCGGCGTGACTGCGTACGTCGCTCATGGGTTGTCCGTCTCCGCTCGTATTTCGGTGGGAGACAGTCGGAGGTTGGTCGGCATGCCCTATAAATACTCGCAAAGCGGGGTGGAAGTCAACATTCCCTCATCTCGTGTGCGCTCTTGCTTGCGGTTGCTGTGGTCGAGTCGCCGTGGTCAACGCCCGGTCGGTGAGGGTGACGGGAGAGCCCACGACCGCGTCGGGTGGCCAGTCACCTGCAGGGTCGCATGAAGTCACTCGTTTTCATCTCGTTCACTTCGTCGGGGGCGAGTGCGGTGTCGATACGCGGTGTCGCGTCGCCGGGGAACCGTGGGCCGGGATGCATCAGTCGGTCGGTCCCTTCATCGGAGACGTGCTCCAGTTCGAGGACGTGACCGATTTCGTGCGCGGTCGTCCATATCTCCTGGAATGCGGTCTTCGAACTGATGATCGCTCCGTCGGTTCCACTGAGGTGAAGCCCACCACCGCCACCGTTCACGACGTCGTCGATCATGTACGCGGCGACGTCTTGCTCGCGGAGGTGGTTTCGGTGGCGCAGGAGTTCTCGAATCGCGTCACGGTCGGTCTCGTCGATGGTGAGCAACGCCGGTAGGTCGAGGAGTTCCTCGTCGACGATTTCGACGTCGATACCGTGGTGCCGGAAGAGGCGACGCACCCAGTCTGCCTGGACCCGGAGCGGTCCGGCGAAGTCGGGCGCGAGATACTTCAAGCCGACTGTCAGTCGCTTCTCGCACGCCTGCACCTCGGCCGCTCCACCCACGTCTGATGCTGCTCGACAGAGCCGCTGACGGGCGCTGACTTCGGTGTCCTCGTTCAGCCGTCCGACTATCGGCACGTCGACCACGTCCTCGCCTCCGGAGGCGACGCCACGGAGCGTCCCACCGACGAAGACGTCGACCACGGCACCGGGGTGCACGTCGCTGACGGCGACTGACCGGTCGGAGTCGAGTACCGGGCGGACGACGGTCGGCACCGGGAGCGACCCCGTGAACTGCTGGACGAACGTCCCGGTAGTGATGGTGGTCCCGCAGGCGCTCTCCTCGACCTGCAGGTCGTCGAACGGCCGCAACGACGGAACGGGGATGTGGGCTTGCTCGCCCTGCGCGATGAAATCGGCGATCACGCCGAAATACCGGAGCGACAGGAGCCGCACTCTCGCTCCCGGGACGAGATTCTCGACGTGCACCACGGTTCCACATTCGAAGGGCTGTGTTATCGCCGGCATCGGCGGGTCCCGTCGAATGCCGACCGATACGCTGCTTTCCCCGCTCGTTTCCCCGCACAGGGTCTGGCTCACCGTCACCTCCTGTCCCTCGGTCAGCGGCGGCAGAGTGAACGTCTCCTGTGCGTCGGTAACGCCGGCTTGCCCGGTGAACGCCTCGTCGACCGTCACCGTCACGGTTGCGTGCGGGACGAGATTGCTCAGTCGGATGGCGGTTGCACCCCACACGGGGTGCTGTCTATCGACGGCGTCGGGAGCGCCTCGGTCAGGTCGACATCCCGCGTGTCGACGCCTTCACCTTCGCCTTCGACGTCGCACTCGGGGTGCTCCTGCCGGGCGGAGACTGTCTCGCCCGGTTCGAGCGGGTCGCTTTCGCCGTATTCGAAGAACAGCTCTTCTTGGTCGAAACACGCCCGGCGGTCGGGCCCCTCGCTGCGCGACAGCACGACAGTCGCACCGGGGTACACGTCACCGACGTACACTTTCCGGCCGCACTCGACGAGCGGCCCTCGGATGGTGGGTGGCGGCAGGGACGACGGCTCCGACGCCAACTCCGGGGCGAGGCTCTCCTCGCCGGGCTCTCCACAGGCGGTCTGGGTGGCGGTCAGTTCGTCGCTGGCTTCGAGTTGCCGATTCAGCCCGACGCGGGCCACCGTCTCCAGCGTCTCGGTGTGTGCGAGTGTGTCCCCGGACGCGTCGATGACCCTCACATCCGCTCCTGGGAACGCACCGTGGAGCTGGAGACAGCGAGCACACCGGTACAACGGGGTCGCCCAGGCGAGTGGCCGGAGGTCGTCCTCGGACGGGCGAAGCGTGGTTTCGACGCCGTACGGCGGCTCCGGGCTTCGTTCGCCCGCAGTCGATATCTGGAAGGCTCTGAGCTCCCGCCGCTGTGAGGCGGTGCTCGGTTCGAGCGGAACGCCCTGGTTGAGTTCGACGACCTGGGTCGGCGAGCGGGCCGTCGCCGTCGCCACCAGCGTGTCGTTCATGTAGAGTTCGACGTCAGCGCCGGGGAGTAACCCGCCGAGACGAACCCGCGAGGTACAGGGCGACACCGGGCCGCGAACCCTGGGCGGGAGGGGAGGCACGGCCGCTCACTCCAGGGCCTGGATTTCGTCTTCGATGTCCTCCACCACTGTCTCCAGGCGGTCACGCGTCGTCCTGGCTGCGGCAAGACGTGCCTCGGGGTTCGAAAGTGCCTCGATAACCGGTGACGGTCTCACCCCATCGAACATCGTCGCCGTGATGAGGTCTCCGAGGACGGCTTCGTTCAGGCCGACGCGACTGATGTTCGGCTGCGGCGATGGGTCGCCGAGTTCCCTCTCGGGCATCCGGGGCTCGATGGGGTTTGGACGGGTGTGCTTCCACAGGCTGACCTCCATCTCGCCGAGCACGCTGGCCAGATAGTGTCGGTCCCAGAACCCTTCGGCGAGCTCCTGACACGCGTCATCGTCGCCCTGCATGCATTTCTGGAACAGGCCCGCTTCGAACCGGACGATGTCGACCATAGCGTTAGACGGACGACGTTCGCCAGTTTTGGTATTTGCACGATAAATTTACCAAGTCTATACCATAATTCATCCATCCAACCGCGTCTTCAACAGACTGCGGACGCACTCGCCTAACGGCAGAAAGAGTTCGAACTCGCCGAACTCCCCGCGAGACGCCATTTCGACGCCGGGGTGAGGCGCTGTGGTTCGTCAGTCGGTTCGTTACTGGAGGGGATGGGATGGCCGATCCGCAGGGCTTGGTCGGTTGGACTGCTCGTTGAGTGAGGTGCTGGCGAGCGCTTCCCATTCGCCCACCGCTATTCATTCAACAGTCAAAACTCTGTCAGGTACGCCTCACCGACATCGGCCCGGCGATAAGGGTTGTCGGCCGGATATTCTTCCTCGCAATGAAGTGCTGCAATTATTGTCGGAGTTTGAGATTCATCGGACGGCGGCCAGGCAGTATCCTACAAACTGGTCAGGTGCGCGAGAGGCCCCCGGAAGTATCGAGCGGATGATTGTACCGCTGCCTACCGATATAACCATCCATTAAACGAGCTACGCCTGATTTTCCCGGCTGCATTTTCCACGCCTAGAATAATCAATCCTATTTAGTATTTTCTACAGTAGTTTAATGTCAGATTCATATATTTCTAGATGGCATGAACCTAACTTCGGCCCAGATCGCCGCGGTATTCTTCGCAGTTCTGTTCTTCTTCACGCCGGTCGCCTCGGCCTACAACACCGCCGACCAGTTCGCCCCGCTGAGACCGCAAGACGACGAGACATTGCGGTCGCAGCTCTTTGAGAGGCCACCAGCGTCGCAGACTCTCGGCTGAACAACGGCAAATCGGACACTTCTCGTGGCAACTCGAACAAGACGAAAACGAACAACGGCAAGCAGTCCGGGAACGCAGCCCAGCAGAGCCAATCCGGTAACTCAAACGCTAACTCGAACCAGAACAACGGAAACGCCAACCAGGGCAACCGGGACAACGCCAAAACGACGCCTGCGCAAGCCAAGCAAGACGTCAAGGGGAACAACGGGAACCAGGCCAGCCGATCCAACAACGGAAACCAGGCTGGGAAGACCAACAACGGTAACCCAGGGAACGGGCCGAGCGCCAACGCGAACAGTCGCGCGAAGGACGTGAACCCCGGGAAGGCGAACGGTAAAGCCACCCAGCCGAAGAAGCCGACCACGCCCCGGGCCTCACCCCGGAGAACATCACGAACACGAGCCGGCTCAACCGGACGTTCCTGAACGCGAGTGTGACCCTGAACGGGAACGCGAGCGCGCTCGAACACCGCCAGGCCGCACTCGCGCTCCTCCACGAGGCCGCCGCCAGCGACACCCAGCGCCGCGGCGGGAGTCTCAATCGGTACGTGAGTCAGCTGAACGCGACGTTCGCGTACGTACTCGACACGAACCGGGTCACCGACCACGACCTCTTCAAGGCCGACAAGCGCATCAGCGCGCCGCTCGACAAGCGGGTGCCGAACGCCACCGACCACCTGCTCACCTCGGATGCGAAGCTCGCCCGCCAGGCCATCGCTGACGCCGAGCGCACCAAGCGCGGCCTCGAAGCTAGGAACGTCTCTTTCGACGAAGCCAACGTCTCCGAGGAGATTGCGCTCGCCAAGGACGCCCGCGACCGCGGGGCCCGCCTCGGGATGAGCCATCCGCTCGGCGCGATGGAGCAGTACCGGATGGCGTGGGTCCACGCCCAGCGCGCCCTCGACCTCATGGACTGGGCGGCGACGCCGACCGTGACCATCACGACGCGAGAGGACATGCCCCACGAGGGGAACGTTACGTACACCCTCGAAGGGACGGTGTTCGACGTGCGCCCCTACGAGGTCGAGACGGTCACCGTCACTCACGACGGTATCAACCGCTCCGTCTCCCTCTATTCGAACACGACGCCCGCCACGAACGGCACGTTCGCGGTGAATCTCACGCTCCATGACTCGATAAACGAGATTCCGGTGGCCGCGACGGACCCGAACGAAGCACTCGCACCCCACGACGAGCGTTCACTTCCCTCACCTGCGACCGGTGTTGACGTCCTCAGACTCGACGCGGACGGTCTGCCAGACGTCTTCGAGAAGGCACACACGGGGACTGCGCCCCTCGGCCCGGACAGCAACTCGACGCTGACGCCAATCAACGAGTCCGGGAACGACGTCATCGACGGCGCAGAGGACCTCGACAACGACACGGTGAACAACTACTTCGAGTACGTCTACGGGCTGAACCCGCACTCGCCGGACACCGACGGCGACAACCTGACCGACAGCTTCGAACTGCGGTTCCCCGGCATCGACCCCGTCAACCCGGACACCGACAACGACAGCGTCCTCGATGACGCGGAGAACCTGGACGGAGACGGGCTTTCGAACCGCCAGGAACAGGCCGCGGGAACGAATCCACGCCGC
This sequence comes from Halobacteriaceae archaeon GCM10025711, assembly GCA_042662785.1. Lineage (GTDB taxonomy): Archaea > Halobacteriota > Halobacteria > Halobacteriales > Halobacteriaceae > JBHSYX01. The sequence goes on along the minus strand of JBHSYX010000001.1, from coordinate 3,402,196 downwards.
ACTGACACCGACGGGGATAGCCTTTCCGACGCGGCCGAAGTCGAGGTGCACGGCACTGACCCGCGGAGGCCTGATACCGACGGCGACGGTCTCACCGACCCGGACGAACTCGAACTCGGCACTGACCCGACCGTCGCGGACACGGACGGCGACGGCGTCCCGGACGGCGAAGAGACCTTCGAGACGGCGGCGACCAACGAGTCCGTCGGCGCGGCGTTCACCGTCAACGCGACCGGGAACGCCGCGAAGCAGGTCACCATCCGGAACGACACCAGCCGAGTCCTGAACACCGACTCCGTCCGGAACGTGAGTGCGTCCGGCCTCGTGGAGATAACCTCTCGGTCGGACTTCTCGTCGGCGTCGGTGGAGCTGTCGTACGACCAATCGGCGGTCGCGGACGCCTCCGACGTTGCGGTGTTCCGGTACGACCCGAAGCGACAGACGTTCGTCAAACAGGAGTCGACGGTCGACGCGGCGAACCGAACGGTGTCGGCGACGGTCTTCCAGACCGGGACGTTCGCCGCGTTCTCGGAGTCCGCGTGGGCCGACCGGTTCGAGGACCCCTTACCCTCGAAGTGGAGTCGAGACGTCGACCTCACCGATGACGAGTGGACCTGCGAGGGCGAGAACGACCCCGAGTGTGAGGACGCCGGCGACGGCATCACGGTCGGCGCCGGTACCTCGGCGACGGAATCCACGGCGACCGCGACTGCAGAGGTGAGTGGTTCGGGCGGTATCTCCATCAACGCCATCTGCGCCGGGCCAGGCAACTGCATCCCGGTTGACCAGGCCGATGACGACGACGGCGACGGCACCATCGACTACTGGGACGACTGTCCCAACACGCCCGGTGCCGGGTCGGACGGCTGCCCCGTCGATTCCGACGGCGACGGCGTGAACGACCTCGACGACGACTGTCCGAACACCGCCGGCAGTGGGTCCGATGGCTGCCCGATCAGCCCACCCGACGATGACGATGAGGCTGACGACCCGAACGAGCCGATAGACGAGGGACAGACGGTGACGTCGTCGACGTACGGTCGGTCCCTGACGTTCAGGGACGCCCAGGAGATACACGTCGACGCGGTCGTCTCGGGGAGCGCCGAGGAAGCCGGTCTTCGGCCAGGTTCGTCCTCGTCGACGAGGACCTCGACGTGGTCGAGTTCTTCCGCGTCGAGGGAACAGGCGAGTCCGGAACCGTCTCGGATTCCGCGAGCATCTCGCGGGACCTGTCCCAGTACGCCGGCGACCTGGTCGCGTTCCGACTGATATCCGAAAATCAGTCCGAGATAACGCTCGAGTCGATCCGCATCAGCTACGACACGGACGGCGACGGCCTCACCGACAACGTCGAAGAGCACGGCATCCGGACGGGCGTCGACACGGTCCACACCAGTCCGACGGACGCAGACACGGACGGCGACGGCCTCTCGGACGGCGAGGAGGTCGTCGGCCGCGACGGCGGCGCGTACGGCGGCTACTTCCACCTGAAAAGCGACCCGACGAAGGCCGACTCGGATGGCGACGGCGTCGGCGACTACGAGGAGACGCGGGACGACTACCAGATCCGGTACACTGACGACTCGGCGGACACGAGCGGGTTCCTCGCCGCGCTCCGCGGCGACGACGACCCCGGCAAGTACCTACGGGCGCACGCCGCCGAATCCGACCCGCTCGCGGCCGACACCGACCACGACGGCCTGGATGACCGCGACGAGCGCATCCTCGGGACGGACGCGGGCCGGGTCGATACGGACGGCGACGGCCTGCTCGACGGCCGAGAGCGGCAGGTCGGCGAGGACCCGACGCTGTTCGACGCGACGCCGCCCCGCATCAACGGCGAGGTGAGCTACTGGACGACGCTGACGCCGCCGGAGTCCCACTACGGCGTCATCTACGGCGTGTTCGACGCGAGCGGCGTCACCCGGGTCGCCATCTACAAGGACGACGACCGGTACGTCTATCGCGAGCTCTCGCCGCCCGACCCGGCGACCGGCGAGTACGTCACGTTCGACGTCGGGTTCATCGAGACGAGTCTCGACGCGCTCCAGCGCACGACCGTCGACATCCGCGGCGAGGACCGCCACGGGAACGCCCAGCGGAAGACGGTCTACAAGCGTGCGAACTTCTACGGCAACGTCGCCAAGGAGTACGGCGGCGGCATCGAGAACCCCGGTTCGCACACGACATCGGGATGCTGTCCGGGTTCGCGGGCAGCCTCGGGTCGACGCTGAACGCCGGAAAGGAGTTCCTCGAGGACCCGCTCGGGTTCATCGAGAGCATCCGCGGTATCGTGAAGCTGGCGTCCCAGCTCGGCATCCTCGACGACATGGTGAACGCGCTGGTCGACGACTTCGAGCAGCGCCAGCAGGACAACAACCCCTACGACCCCGACCAGCAACCCCACCTCTACGACCAGTTCCGGACGGGCTGGTACGAGGGATACGCCGCGGGCATCATCGCCGAGACGGTGGTGGGTGCGTCGGCCGGGAAGGCGGTCAAGGGCACGAAGACCTACCGAAAGATCGCTGACACGCTCTCGGACACCCGCGTCGGCCGGACGGTCGCACGAGCGAAAGCGCCCGCCGACCGCGCGAAAGCGACGGTCGCCTACGGCATCGCGAAACGCGGCGACGTCGCCGCATCCAAGGTGGCTGGCGGCGCACAGACCGCCGGGAAAACCTATCGGGTGTGGCGGCTGTCCAAGCGTCTCGACAGCGGCGTCTGTACGCTCACCATCTCCACGGCCGGTTGTAGTGATGACTTCCTCGATAAGCTAACGCCGCAAGAAAAGGCGGCTCTGGTCGGTTACTTGAGCGAACCGATGATGACGCGTCCTCTTTAATTAACACGTTTCGGAAGAGTGACAATGCTGTTGCGAAGCAGTATCTTGAACTAGATGTTAACAAACCTCATAAGGTGCGTGTAAAGCTCGCAATCTATGCAGATGACCCGTTGTTCCCCTCTGAGCGGGCTGAGCAGTTCGTAAAGGACATCGACGAAATTAATGATGTCAAAGGTGTCGATGACGGCCCTAACAGTCTCGTTGATCAGATTGCAGAAGCGAACGACGCGAGCACTCTCCGCGGAAACGCATTTGAAGCACGAGTGGCCGCCGACCAAGACGTTACAGCGATCGACGAAATCGGTCGAGTGCCTAAATACGCCGACGGGCGCCCGATAACGGACATTGACGTCCACATGAAAAACGGTGATATCATCGAAGCAAAGAACAGTATGAGAGGGAAGGGAGACGATCTTGCTGATAAGCTAAAGCGATTCGAAACTGCTCACACCAAAGGTGAAATTGATATCAACGGCAGAAAAATCACATTCACTTCATCCGATGGGGTTACAGCCGCAGATAAAGCAAAAGTTAAGGGTGCGATTGATGAAATAATAGATAATCCGAATAACGGCATCGAGGAGTTGGACGTGGAGTACGAAATCATCGACCCGGTCGAAAAATAAGACCATGGGTGTAGATACGCTCGCGAGTTACCTGCTGTTCAGGAACGAACGACCGAATTCACTGGCGTCAGTTGTTGAAGCAGCAGCCGACGCGGACTGGTCGATACAGCTGAAAGGAGCGTCCTTCGATTACTGGCTCGAAGACGAGCGGGGAGACGCGACGACGATAGAGGGGGTGTTGGCTGATCTCGAACGAGCGGATCGAGCCTCGGTGTTACTGGCTCGACGGCGTGGGGATTTCACGCTCGAATTTCGCGTGAAGAAGAACACGACCCATCCGCCGTTCCCGTCCCTGCCGCATCTCCAGGTGCGCGCGTGGTTATGGGACGTGCGGTATGGCGGCGAGTATCCGCCGTTCGCGTTTGCGGCGGCCAACGTCGACGCCTACTTCGAATTCGTGGCGCTCGCAGCCGAGGCGACCGACCCCGACTACGGCTACGGGACGGTCGGCACCGAGGTCGACCCGGCGAAAATCCCCACACCGGACCACCTGGCCGAGGGCCGCATCTCGCACGTGTTCTGGCTGAACGTGTGGCCGGAGGCGGTCGTGGACCGATTGGGCCGGGAGCGAGTTTTGTCTGCGCCGGCGTGGCGCGTCCGTGAACTGGCGACTGGCGGGGTGCTCGTGGTGGCCGCGGACAACCCGTCTTCGCCGACCGACGCGTGGGTGACGGGTCGCGCCGACGTCGCCGCCCATCTCGGCCTCGAGTATTGAACTGGAACGAATCACGAAACAAGAGATGATGCCACACCTCGTCGGGACGATGGCCAGTGATAACGGGTTCGTTCTCAACGCGTTCCCTGACTCATCAAAATCTGCGGAAGAGTTGGTTGGCCAAATATGACAATTGAAGCAACAATCATCCGCACCGAACCAGATAGCGTCTATCAGGGTGCCGTCTATGATCAAACAGTTGTAATTGAACTACCAGATGGAACACGGTTTGGATTGTTTGACCCTGATGTAACCGTTGGCTCAAAATTCATCGGACAGACCGTTCAACTCACCGTTACTGTACTGGTACACGAGGGAGGAATTGAGAGACTTACGGAAGGTATGGGTGAAATAATACCGTCGACAGATAACCCTCTTTCCTGGCGCAATCATGTATATGTGGGCAGAATTGATGAGTTTTTGTCATGGTCGGGGAACCGTCGCGAAATTCAGCTCGATATTGGTACTGGTACGATAATCGTTCGACCAAAGCAAGAACTGATTGGAGAACTGCGAGAAGGTGACATCCTACGAATCGACGCGAGTAGAAGCGACGTGACCGGAATCGAGACAGTGTAAACTATGAGCGAAGGGGTTGAATACGTGCAGAGTAATGACGTGGCCGATTCGATGACGATCGAAATCCAATACGACGACCGGTTCAGCGAGCAGGTAGCGGAGAAACACGATTCGAACCCGCTCGCGGGAATGAAGATTCGGGTCGGAGACGAGTACGTGCTCGGCGGTCCGTCGACCGCAGCCAGCGACTACGTGACCGAGAATCTCACCGCCCAACTGCACGCCGCACCGGCTATCGTCGCCGACCAGACCCAGGTCATCGAGTTCCACGGTGGGCCGGTGTGGCTCGTCCTCGAACCCCGCGACGAGCAGTCGATCGCGCTCACCGGCTGCCACACGTACGCCGGCGTCGAGAACCCGGACAAGCGGCTGTCCACCGACACGACCCGGGCGGTTACGAAGCGCGCGTGGCTCTCCGAACTCGTCCGTGCGACCCGGGCGTATCACGAGCAACTGACTGGATTGCACCCCTCGCTGGCGGGAAGCGAGGACGTACAGGCGCTCCGGGAGGCACTCCAGACGGCAGAGCGGACGCTTGACGAGCTATAGCAGTGCTCTCATTGGCTCTGTCGAGACCGAACACGCCTTACCAGTTCTGCGAGCACACAAACCCACCACACTCTGTACGTCCGTCTCATATGGGGTGGTCACCGCTGGTGACGAAGCATTTCGATTTTCCCTGATAGCTGTACTGCCCCTGTTCATCTGAACGATGTGGCGATACCGGTCCAAGGGTGTTGCTCGCCGAGTGCCACTGACACCACCCGTATACCCGGCTGGGGTGAGTTTCCAGCACCGGACGACTGCCGCCGTTGGGGCACCATCTCAAGACCTAAATAGTGTTGCGCGAGAGATACGTCCACCAATTGGACACGACCCCTTCCTGAGGGGGTGTCTCTCGAGTCATGACTGCTTCACGCCGGAACCGGGTGTACGTTTCGCGGGTGCCACAGCTGGAAGTCTGGTGGTGGTTTATCGTGCCCGCCCACGCTTCCCGAATCTCCGAGGAGATAGACGAAGGCGTAGCAGTCACCGAGGCTGTGTTCGAAGCGATGGGCGAGTTCGTCGTTCCGATGGAAGTCGAGGCAGTCATGCGGTCGTATTCCGAGGACGAACCGATGAAGGGTTGGTTCGACCGCGACTCGCACTACGAACCGGTCGAGAGTGAGACGACGGCGATTTCTGCGTCGGACGAACTGTCATTCGAAGCGTTCCGAAATGGCATCGATGAGGTGGCTGTGCCTGGGGGACGTGTTCGATATCTTCGTGAGTGGTCACTTACGCGGTCGCGGGCGTGGATGTTCGTGGATGGTGCAGACCAGTACGTGAGCCGGGAGACGCCGGATATTTACAAGGTGTGGTCGCGCACCGACGAGGAAGTGCTCGACGTTCCGATGCGGCACGACCCCATCGGGATACGTGTACTGCATACGAAGCCGAGGCCGGAAACCGATGCGGCATCGATGTATAAAATATCAGTTACGACTGCTGTCGACACGTGGTTCGAGGAGACGGCGGTGGGCGAGCGGTTGAGTTCGTTCCTGTGGCGGCTGTACGACGGATTGGACGTCGCCGAGGTGGAGTACGATTCGAACACGTACGACGTGGAGCGCTTCCCGAGTCTCTGGATACCGGGCGAGTAGACCGAGGACCTACGAATGTCAGAAACCACCAATATCAATTTCCTGTTTGGAGACGCGCTAACCCGGTCGTCTCTCGATACGTTCGTGGACGAATGCTTCGATTTCGGGTGCACCACCCGGCAAGACGGCCAGACCGACACCGTCTCGTATCTCGGGGCGTTGACCGACCACGATTTCGATTATGTAGGCCTCGAAGAAGCCCTCAGTGATATCGATCGTCACGAATACGGGAGTTTTCAACTCCGATGCAACGGCGTTGTGCTTCTCGCGTACGTCAACACGACGGGGAATGACGGCCGGCCGTTTCCCGGCGTTCCAATCATCTCGTTATCGGTTGACCGGGTCTATTTTCACGACGAAGTAGAAATTGACATACCGACAATAGATGAGACTGTGCGTACGCTAACCGGCTTAACCACACACCTGTCTGCGGCGATGGATCCGATTCACGTCGCCGGGTATAATTCCGCCTCCGATAGTGCGTATGAGGAGTATCCGTTCTTGGATTTCGGTCTCGACGAGCTTCGGACTCGCGAGATACCGGACGTGTTCTGGCTCAACATCTATCGACCAGCTGACGTCGAGCAGTTCGGCCGGGAGACGTTGCTGTCGGCGCCGGTGTGGCAGGTGCAGGAACTCCCGGACGGGTCGATCCTGCTCGTGATGACGGAAAGCCCGTACCGCATCGACTACGACACCAGGGGGCGGGTGCGCACCCATCTCGGCCTCGACGATTGAACTGGAACGAACCACGAGACAAAAAATGATGTCCACACCTCGTCAGAATCGCCGAGCTCGAGCCCGTCACGAGATGAAACTATGGGTGTAGATACGCTCGCGAGCTACCTGCTGTTCAGGCATGAACGACCGGACTCTCTGGCGTCGGCCGTCGCGGAAGCAATCGACGCGGACTGGTCGATACCGCCGAAAGGAGCGTCCTTCGATTACTGGCTCGAAGACGAGCGGGGAGACGCGACGACGATAGAGGGGGTGTTGGCTGATCTCGAACGAGCGGATCGAGCCTCGGTGTTACTGGCTCGACAACGGGGGATTTCACGCTCGAATTTCGCGTGAAGAAGAACACGACCCATCCGCCGTTCCCGTCCCTGCCGCATCTCCAGGTGCGCGCGTGGTTATGGGACGTGCGGTATGGCGGCGAGTATCCGCCGTTCGAGTTTGCGGCGGCCAACGTCGACGCCTACCTCGAATTCGTGGCGCTCGCAGCCGAGGCGACCGACCCCGACTACGGCTACGGGAAGGTCGGCACCGAGGTCGACCCGGCGAAAGTCCCCACGAAAGACCAACTGTTCGGGGGTCGCATCTCGCACGTGTTCTGGCTGAACGTGTGGTCGGCTCGGGTCGTGGACCGCTTGGGCCGGGAGCGAGTCTTGTCTGCGCCGGCGTGGCGTGTCCGCGAACTGGCGACTGGCGGGGTGCTCGTGGTGGCCGAGGACAACCCGACTTCGCCGACCGACATGTGGACGACGGGTCGCGCCGACGTCGCCGCCCACCTCGGTCTCGACCAGTGACCTGCAACGAATCACGAAACAAGAGATGATGTCACACCTCGTCGGAACGATAGTCGGAATCGAGCCGGTGGCGGTCTACCAGGACACGGTGTACGAACAGACCGTCACAGTCACACTGGAGAACGGTACCGAACTCGACCTGTTCGATGGTAGGTTCAACACTGACCAGGACATGGTCGGCAGGGACTGCTCCTTCGTGGTCACGGTTCGCCCGCCTCCAGACGAGGGCATCGAGAAATTGTCCGCGCCGACGCAGGCGGTCGAACCGGCCGCTGACCCCATCTCCGAGTGGAGTGCGGTGTTCTCGGGGCGTGTCGACGCCGTGGACGTGGAGGATAGCTGGCACCGACGCGGGTACGAGTTCCTGGTCACCCTCGACATCGGCGTCGGGGTGGTTCTGGTGATTCCGACGAAACAGCTCCGAGAGCTGGTGGCGGGCGGCGACCTGGCCCCGGGAGACTACGTCTCTGTCGAGGCGGCGCGGACAGACGTCATCGACGTACGGCCGGTGGACGACGCTTCGAATCGGCGGTAACCCGTATCCTGTGTCGGTTCCGGTAACCGGTTTCGGCACTGCGGTCTCCACGAGACATCCATCGACGAGGCCGGCGACGAACTTACCTGGTCGACCGGACGCGGGTCTCGCCGACGCCCATTAGTACCTCCCACCGCAACCCGAGTGTAATGGGTGACGACAGCCTCCTGGGCCGGGTGGAGCGGGCGGTGAACCGGGCCGCCCGGAAGGCAGGCCGGCAGTACGCGCGGAGCCGACGCGCCTACGGCGAGGGGCGGTCGAAGTCGCTCGCCGACCTGCCGAGCGACGACGAGGGCCGCGCCCGCATCGTCTGCCGGCGGTACGCCGAGAAGCGCGCGGTGGCGCTGGACGACCGGTCGCGGCCGTCGTGTTTCGACCCCGACCATCCGGACTGCCAGGGCTGCGTCGAGGACATCCGCGACGGCACGGTGGAGACGTGGTCGCCGTGAGTCGGCCGGTAGTCGCGCTCTTGATGGCGGGCGGCACCGGCACCCGGCTGTATCCGGCCAGTCGCTCCCACCGTCCGAAGCAGTTCCTCTCCTTCGACGGCGGGGACTCGCTGCTCGCGCAGACCGCCGACCGCGTCGGCTTCGCGGACGAGGTGTACGTCGCGACGCGCGAACGCTACGCCGACGCGGTCCGCGAACACGTCCCGGAGGCGGGCGTCCTCGTGGAACCCGAGGGGAAGGACACCGGGCCGGCGCTGGTCTACGCGACCCACCGCATCCGCGAGCAGGTCGGAGACGCCGTCGTCCTCGCGCTGCCGAGCGACCACGTCGTCAGCGGCGCGTTCGCCCGGACCGCCCGCCGGGCGGCCCGCGTCGCCGACGAGACGGAGGGACTGGTCACCATCGGCGTCGAGCCGACGCGCCCGGCGACCGGGTACGGCTACGTCGAACCCGGCGAGGCGTTCGACGGCTACGCCCGGGTCGCCCGGTTCCGGGAGAAACCAGACCGCGAGACGGCCGCCAGCCTGGTCGAAGCGGGCTGTTACTGGAACGCCGGCATGTTCGCGTGGACGCCCGACGCCCTGCTCCGGGAGGCCCGGGCGTCGCCGCTCGCGCCGCTCGTCGACGCGCTCGACGACGGCGACCCTGCGGGCGGGTTCGACGCGGTCGACCCGGTGAGCGTCGACTACGCCGTGATGGAGCGCACCCGCGACGCCTACGTCGTGCCCGCCGGCTTCGAGTGGGACGACCTCGGCGCGTGGGACGCCATCGAACGCGTCCTGGACGCCGACGAGGACGGGAACGCGGTCCTCGGCGACGCGCTCGCCGTCGACGCGTCCGGGAACGTCGTCGCGGGCGACAAGCACGTGAGCGTCGTCGGCGTGGACGACCTGGTGGTCGCCGCGTACGACGACCGGGTGCTGGTGGTGCCGAAGGCGGACGCCCAGCGCGTGCGCGAGGTCGTCGCTCGCCTGAAAGAACAGGGCCGCTTCTGCTCTGCGTCCGGCCGCCGTCGATGGGAATCGCCGTCCCGTTGACGTAGCTCGCGCGGTCGCTCGCGAGGAACGCGACGACGTCGCCGAGTTCCTGCGGGTCGCCGACGCGGCCGAGCGGGATGCCCTCCGCCCAGGCCGCCAGCCCTTCCTCGTAGGTGTCGTGTTCGCCGCGGTCGATGGCCGCCTCCACGAGTTCGGTGATGCGCGGCGTCTCGTGCGGGCCGGGCAGGACGGCGTTCGCCCGGACCTCGGGGGCGAGTTCGCGGGCGACCGTCTTCACCAGGCCGATGACCGCGCTCCGCACCGAGTTCGACAGCACCAGCCCCTCGATGGGCTCCTTGACGCTCGTGGACGTGATGGCGGTGAGCGTGCCGGCGTCGCTCTCGGCCAGGTGCGGGTAGGCTTCGCGGACCAGCCACACGACGCTCATCACGAGCAGGTCGTACGCCTGGTACCAGTCGCGTTCGGCCGTCTCCAGGAACGGGCCGCTCGGCGGGCCGCCGGCCGAGGTGACGAGGTGGTCGACGCCGCCGAACTCGTCGACGGTAGCCTGGACGAGCGCCTCGATGTCGTCCGGGTCGGTGATGTCGGCTTCGACCGCCCGGACCTCGCCCTTGGTGACCGCTTCGACGTCCTCGCGGGCGGCGTCGAGGCGGTCGGGCGTCCGCCCGCAGATGACCACGTTCGCGCCTTCGGCCGCGAGCGCCGCCGCCGACGCCTTCCCGAGGCCGCTGGAGCTAGCCGTCACGATAGCCGTCTCGCCGTCGAGTCCGAAATCCATGCGGGCAACTCGCTCCCGCGAGATGAAAACTACTTGGGGTGGGTCCGCACGCGCATCACGCCGTCACTGGTCACGCCGATGAGGAGCGGCGCCTTCACCTCGCGGCCGGTGACCGCGTCGCCGGCGCCGTCGCTCACGAGCTTCATCACCTCGGGCGCGGAGTGCGTGACCTTGACGCCCGCGTCGTCACACGCCTCGTAGACCCGCTGGGGGACGTCGTAGAGGTCGGTGCCCGACTCCACTTCGACCTGCACCGGCGCGCGGAGCGCCTCCGCGAACGCCACCGTCTCGTTCGCCTTCTCGACGTTCGACCGGGCGCTCGCCTCGATGTTCGAGACGTTCGCCCGGGAGGTGCCGAGCCGGTCGGCGATGTCGGCCTGCGAGACGTTGCGCTCCCGGAGCGCGAGCACTTCGGCCTGCCGGCGCGTGAGTACGCTCCGGTCCTCGTCGAACCCCACCCGGTCGAGCAACGCGTCTACGTCGATGTCCTCGGCGTCTCGGGCGCCCATGTCGTCCACTACGTGCCCCGTGGGAAAAAGTCAGCGGCGTGCTCGTCTAGCTGCCCCAGAAGTTCTCCCGACTGCCGAGCTGGGGTGGGCGCTTCGGAGCGCGTCGCTTCGTCTCCTCCTCTTCCTCGTCCGGTTCGACCCCTTCGTCCTCGCCGCCGTCCTCGTCGTCGCTCTCGTCGAGCGATTCGTCTATCGGCACCTTCTCCAGGAGCTTCGCCCGGGCGTAGTTGGACTTCACCGTCTCCACCTCGACGCGGGCGCGTGCCTCGGGCAGGACGCCGTCGACCATCACCACGAACCCTTCCTCGGTGTGGCCGATGCCGGCACCGCTCTCGTGGAGGTCCGTCACGTCGACGACGATCTCCTCGCCCGGGTGGACGGGGGCGGTCTTCAGGTCCTCGATGGGCTGGTGGTAGTGGTTACACCACTCCTTGCCCCCGCGGTCGCCGTAGTACTGGCACCCCATCCCGTCGATCTGCTCGGCGAAACTGGGGCATTCGTCGGCGAGTGGACAGTCGGGCATACAGAGCGGTAGCCGCGCAGTCCCCTAAACGCTTGCGCCTCGCGGGTTGGCGCCCCGTACCGGGCGTCTACGCGCCCGAGGAGAGGACGCGCCAGGTCAGGAGGTTCTCGAACGTGTAGTTCACCAGGAAGCCGGCGCCGATGCCGACGACGTTCGCGGCGACGTACCACACGCCCGCGAGGTCGACGAGCGCGAGCAGGACGCCGGTGCCGACCGCGAGGCCGCCGAGACGCACCAGGTTCGAGGTGAGGAACCGCCGGCCGACTGCCGGCCACCCGGACGCACCCCACGTGGCGAACGTCACGCGCTCGTTCAGCAGGAACATGAGCGCGATGGACGTCTCCGCGCTCGCGACCTTCGCGGGGAGCAACGGCACCCCGAACTGGCCGTGGAGCAGGGCGAGCACGGCGACGTCCCAGACCATCCCGACGGCGCCGACGCCGGCGAACTGCACGAACCGGGCCGGCGAGGCGAGGCGGCCGAGTCGAACGCCGTCGAGGAGGCTGGACGAGGTGTCTCCGCTCATCGCAGGTCAACGGCCGCGCGAGGCGGCCGGGTTCTCTCGGACGGGTCGAATCGATTTCGTCCGGACGATTCGGACCGGGTTCGTCCAAACGATTCGGACCGAGTTCGGCCCCCGTGCGGGTCGGACGTGGTTCGAGGGCTGACGCTCTCTCGGTCGGTGGGCGGGCGGTGGAGGGCCATCGGTGCCTCCTTCGCCCGAGTGATACAAATACTTCGTGATGGAGCGTAAACGTATTCCCTGACTTGCCCTCCACCCTATGCCAGACGTCACGCTCTCCGCCGGCCACGTCGGTGCCGTGCTGACCTGGCTGGTCGTGCTCAACCTGCTCGCCGTCGTCGCCCTCCCGCTCGCCACCCGACTGTTCCCCCGGTTCCCCGACCGCGGGGCCGCCTTCGCGCTCCCCGTCGCGCTCGCGGTCCTGACGCTCGCGGCCTACTGGCTCGGCCACGTCGCGTTCGGCGTCCTCACCGTCGCCGCCGCGTTCGTGGTGCTCGCCGCCGCCTCGGCCGTCCTCTCGGGTCGCGGGTTCTCTTTCGACCGGCGCCGGCACGCCGAGGCGATGGCGCTGTTCTCCGCCGCGTTCCTGTTCTTCGTGGCGGTGCGGGCCGTCGACCCCGCGGTCCACCCGGCGGGCGGCGAGAAGTTCCTCGACTTCGGCCTGCTCAAGGCGATACTGCGCGCCGACGCCCTCCCGCCCGAGGACATGTGGTTCGCGGGCGAACCCGTCCGGTACTACTACGGCGGCATCCTGCTGTCGGCGGTCCTCGCCCGCGCCACCGCGACGCCGGCGAGCGTCGCGTACAACCTCGCACTCGCCACGTTCTGGGCGATGCTCGTCACGGCCGCCTACGGCCTCGCGGGCGCGATGGCCGCCCGGCACGGCCACTCGACCCGGGCGACCGGCCTACTCGCCGCCTTCCTGGTGGGGTTCGCCGGCAACCTCGCCACCCCGGCCCGCCTGCTCCTCGGACTGGTCCCGCCGGACCTCCGGGCGGCGTACGGCCACGCGTTCCTCGCCGGCATCCGGTCGCCCTACGAGGAGACGCTCGCGACGGCCACCCACCTCGACACGTGGAACTACTGGCTCGGCCGGTACGTCGTCCCGGACACCATCACCGTCTTCCCGCTCTGGTCGTTCCTCAACGGCGACCTGCACGCCCACGCGATGGTGACGCCGTTCCTCCTGCTCGGGGCGGCGCTCGCGTTCGCCTACTACCGCACGCCCGAAGCCGAGGTGACGCGCCGGCGCGTCCTCGTCTTCGGCGCGCTCCCGGCCGTCGCCGGGCTGACGGCGCTCGTCAGCACCTGGAGTTTCCCGACGGTGGTCGGCCTCACGTGGCTGGCGGTGACGTTCGCCGACGCCCGCGCGAGGACGCTCCTTCCCGACCGGTTCCAGTCCATCGCCACGCCGTCGCTCTCGGGCCGTCCCCGGGGCGTCGGCCGCGAACTCGGGTCGGTCGTCGGCGCCGCCGGCGTCGCCGTCGCCACGGGCGTCCTCGGGTTCGCCGTCGCGTTCCCCTACCTCGTCTTCCACTCGCCGGACAACGGCGGCGTCGGCTTCTTCCCGCCGGGCAGCACCCTCGGCGGCCTGCTGCTCGTCCACGGCGTCTTCCTCGCCGCGTTCGCGCTGTTCTTCGGCCGCCGCCTCCTCGCCCGAAGCGACCGCGAACGCACGTGGCTGGTCGCGCTCGCGACAGTCGTCGCCGTCGCCGCCGTCCTCGGTCTCGGCGTCGTCACGGAACTCGAAGGGTTCGCCGCGTTCGGCCCGCTCCTGCTCGCGGGCTGGCTGCTTGCCCGCCGCGACGACGCCGCCGGGTTCGAGACGGTGCTGGTCGTCGCGGGCGCCGGCCTCCTGCTCGTCGTCGAGGTGGCGTACGCGAAGGTGTGGCCGTACGACCCGAACGCGCCGCGCTGGAACACGCTCTACAAGGTCTCGATGCAGGCGTGGGTGCTCTGGGGGACGGCCGCCGCCGTCGCCATCACCCGGGCGCTCGACGGCCTCCCCGCCCTGCCGTCCCTCCGATCGGCCGTCGCGGCCGTCCGCGCCCCTTCGCTCCGCCTCCCGTCTCGAACGGTCGTGCTCCGTGGCGTCGTCGCCCTCCTGCTCGTCGGCGCTGCCACCTTCCCGGCGGTCGCTCTCGGCGAGCACTTCGGTCGCCAGGTCGCCGGGGACAACCCGCCGGACGTCACCCTCGACGCCACCCACTTCGTCGACGTCTACCGGCCCGCCGAGGCCGAAGCCATCGACTGGCTCGACGCCCGGCCGGGCACCCCGACCATCGTCACCAAGCCCGGCGAGCCGATGTACACCTGGGTGAGCGCGCCGTCCAGCCTCACCGGGGTGCCGACACTCCTCGGCTGGCGCCACGAGAAGGGCTACCGCGGCGACGCCGCCTACCGGGAGCGGACGCTGGAGGTCGAAGCCATCTACTCGGCGCAGTGGTGGTTCGCCGCCGAACAGCTCGCCGCCCACGACGTCGACTACGTCTACGTCGGCCCGAACGAACGCGAAGCCTACGACGTCCGCGATTTCGAGAACCGGACGGGCATCTCCGTCGCCTTCGAGAACGAAGCCATCACCATCTACGCCGTCGACCACGACACGCTCTGCACCCCGCCGGACGTCGAGTGCCCGACGGAGTGACAGACTCCGGTCCCCTCGTCACTCCGCTTCGCTCACGTTCGACGGCTCCTCCCATCGGATCTCGACGACCTCGCCGGTGTCCTCGTCGAAGTCCACCATGCCGAGGAGCGTCCCCGGCGAGAGTGCCGCGAGGTCGAACCGCTCCTCGCTCCGCTCTGTCACCGCCTCGATGACGGAGTCGGGCGGCGTCTCCTCGCCGCCGGACCGGCCGAACCCGATGTCTCCCTTCGGCGATGCCACCAGTACTTCCTCCGTGACTGTGTCCCCCACCATGTGAAAAACTAACACGCTCCGGCGGAAAGAATTTTCCCTGATTCGGCGGCGAACAGGCCCATCACCGCCTGGAACGCCTGCTCCCGCAACCGGCGATGCGTC
This sequence comes from Halobacteriaceae archaeon GCM10025711, assembly GCA_042662785.1. GTDB lineage: Archaea > Halobacteriota > Halobacteria > Halobacteriales > Halobacteriaceae > JBHSYX01. Next base: position 3,386,922 of record JBHSYX010000001.1, on the reverse strand, counting down.
GCATCGCCCGGGGTCCTCGGCCTGCTCGCTACGCTCGCAGTGTTAGACGAGGGGCGTGCGTTCGACGACCTGGCCGTCGTAGGTCGGATACTGCTCGACGATCTCGCCGTCGGGCACGTCGCCGTCGTCGACCATCTCCTGGAGGAGCCACCACGCCACCTCGACGTGGTCGGCTTTCACCGTGTAGAACTCCTCGGGAACGCCGAGGTCCTCGAACAACTCGGGGGAGACGGTGGTCTTGCCGTAGACGAGCGTGCCGTCGTCGGTCACCTCGTCGAACTCGCGGCGGACGTTCCGCGCCATCCGCTTCAGGCGGTTCCGGTGTTGGGCGGCGTCCTTGAACACGCTCGTGCAGAAGTAGACTCGGGGGTGGGCGGCCATCTCCTCCAGGATGGCGTCCTTCGACCCGTCGACCGCGCTCATGTGGCCGTCCTGGAGTTCGTAGCCGCGCTCCTGCATCCGGCGGAAGTTGCCCTGGCTCATCTCGAACTCGTTGACGTTCACGAACTCCGCGGCACCCTCGTCGAGGAACTCCAGGAACTCCGTCTCCGCGCGGATGCCCGGAATCTCGAACGCCGGCGTCAGCCCCTCCTCGCGGGCGACGTAGAGGATGTCCTCCCACTCGGTGCCGTGGAGGTCGCCCCACTGCTCGAACGGCGGATGGAACCGTATCTCGTCGAGACCCGCCTCCGCCAGCCGTCGCATGTTCTCCCGGCCGCCAGTGATGCCCGTGTAGAGGTGGGTGTGGTGGTCCTCGCCGAACTCGTCTTTGAGCAGGCGGAGGTAGCGCGTCGTCTTCGCCATCGCCTCCTGGGGTTCGCCGCCCGTGATGGACGTCCCCAGCGCGGACATGCGCTTTGCCTCCTCGATGACGTCCGCGTCGGACTCCACCTTGCGCTCGTTCGCGTAGACGTCGGTGACGTTCTTCCGGTTCTCCCCCAGCGGGCAGTAGAAGCAGTCGCGCTGGTCGCAGTAGCCGTAGACGAAGAGCACCATCTTCCCCCTTTCGAGCACTGCTCGCAGCCCTTCGATATCATCTGTTGGCAGTACTCCGGCACGCGCGGGAAAAAGCGTAACGACTCCGTACGTCACCTGGAACGGACGGGGTAGCGTACGGTTGGAACTCGGTCGAACCGATTACCGACACCCCGAACGCCCCCGGCCGTTCGACCGGCCGGGCCTCGCTGTCGTTCGAAAGACGCTTCGCGTCTTTCGTGATGAACAAAAGAGCTCCGCTCTTTTGAACCACGGTCCTCGTCGCTACGCTCCTGCGGTCCTTACGTCGTCCGGGCCGGGTCGAACGCCCGGCCCCTTTCAGTCCCGCCCGTGTGGCTGTCGGGGGTGCAAGCGCTCGCCGGGAAGCCGGCGGCGGGTGGACTGAACGGGGCGGCGTGGTGGACGACGGCGGCCGACGCAAGCACTGGAGCGAACGAAGTGAGCGAAGCGCGCAGCGAGGCCTCCGAGTCCAGCACGCCGGGGCTTTCGAGGTAGTGGCCGTCCTCGCGTAAGTCACAGTCTTCGCGTATTCGCACTCACAGCCGGCCCCGAATACTACTCACCGGGCGTTCCCGAAAGCAATTAACCCCCGACGGCCTACCACCGCCTGATGCTGCTCGTCCTCTGCGTGGACCTGGACGACGACCTCGGCCGGAAGACGGGTCTCGACACGCCCGTCATCGGCCGGGACGCCGTGCAGGACGCGGCGGTTGCGCTCGCCACGGCGGACCCCGAGGACAGCGACGTCAACGTCCTGTTCGAGGGCATCCACATCCACGACCGGTACAGCGGCGACGAGCAGGTCGAGGTGGCGGCCGTCACCGGCCTCGAAGCCTCGGACGTCCGCGCGAACCGGAAGGTCGGCGAGGAGGTGGACACCGTGCTCGCCAGCCTCTCCACCAGCGAACCCGTGCGGGCGGTGGTCGTGACCGACGGCGCACAGGACGAGAGCGTCGTCCCGGTCATCCGGTCGCGGGTCACCGTCGACGGCGTCCGCCGGGTCGTCGTCCGGCAGGCCCAGGACCTCGAATCGATGTACTACACCATCAAGCAGGTGCTCAACGACCCCGAGACCCGGGGCACCATCCTGGTGCCGCTCGGCATCCTGCTGCTCATCTACCCGCTGTCGGTGCTCGCCGACCTCCTCGACCTCCCGGGGATGGTGCTCGGGCTGACCTCCGCCCTCCTCGGGTTCTACCTGCTCGCGCGCGGCCTCGGCGTCGAGGAGGTCTTCGACCAGGTGGCCGAGCGCGTGCGCAACAGCCTCTACGCCGGCCGGGTCACGCTCATCACGTACGTCGTCGCCATCGCCCTCCTCATCATCGGCGGCTTCGAGGGCCTGAACCGGCTCTCGGCCGTGCAGGCGAACACCGACGCCAACCTCGGCGTCGGCGCGGTCATCGCGGCGCTCGTCAACGGCGCCGTCACCTGGTTCGCGGCCGCGGGGCTCACGTCGAGCCTCGGCCAGATCACCGACGAGTACCTCGCCGGCCGGTTCCGGTGGCGCTACCTCAACGCGCCGTTCTACATCGTCGCCATCGCCGTGGTGCTCCACGCCGTTAGCGCGTTCTTCCTCCAGCAGGCGACGCTCTCCTACCTCGCCGGGGCGCTCACGGTCGGCACGCTCCTCGGACTGCTCAGCACGCTCGCGTTCGCCGTGGTCGAACAGCGCGTCGCGCGCGTCGCCTAGCGCTGCCGTTCGACCACGAACGTCGCCAGTTCCTCCAGGTAGGTCCGGGCTTCGCTGTCCGCGAGTTCGACGCGGGCGAGCGCCTCCATCGCCTCCTCGGCCAGGTCGTGGGCCAGGCGGTCGCCCTCCTCGGGCGTCATCTCCGTGACCTGGATGATGGACGGGCGGTCCATCTCGGCGTCGTGCCCCGTCGGCTTCCCCAGGTCGTCGGCCTCCGCGATGGCGTCGAGGACGTCGTCGCGTATCTGGAACGCGATGCCGACCCGCTCGGCGTAGTCGCCGAACGCCTCGATGGCGTCGTCGTCGGCGTCCGCCGCGATGGCGCCGAGTTTCGCGGCCGCACAGAACAGCGCCCCGGTCTTCCGCCGGGCGAGGTCCATGTACTCGGCCTCGTCGGAGGGCTGGTCGACCAGTTCCATCGCCTCGCCCTCGCCGAGTTCGACCATGGCGTCCGCGACGACCTCCATCGCGCGAGCGTCCGCGGAGAACAGTTCGAACGCCTCGCCGAGCATCCCGTCGCTCGCGACGATCGCCTGGCCGTGGCCGTACTTCGCCCAGGCGCTGGACTTGCTCCGCCGCACCTCTGACCGGTCGATGATGTCGTCGACGACGAGCGACGCGTTGTGGACGAGCTCGATGCCGACGGCGTAGTCGATGGCGTCGTCAGGGTCGCCGCCGGCCGCCTCGCAGACCAGCACCGTGAGCGTGGGCCGCACCAGCTTCCCGCCGGCCAGGGTGACGTGTTCCATCTCGCCCGCCAGCTCGGCGGGTTCGACGGCGGCGACGACCTCGGAGAGTCGCTCCCTGATGGCGGTCCGGCGCGACTCGACGTACTCCATTGGTGAATGCTCGGGATGCGCCGCGGAAATAGGTGACGGGTTCCTCGTCGGCACGAAACCACCCCACGAAAAACGGGCGATTCGGGTTACGAGAACTGCTCGGTCAGCGCGGGCACGACGTCGAACAGGTCGCCGACGATGCCGACGTCGGCGATGTCGAAGATGGGCGCGTTCGGGTCGGTGTTGACCGCGATGATGGTGTCGGCGCCCTTCATTCCGGCGACGTGCTGCACCGCGCCGGAGATGCCGATGGCGAGGTAGACGGTCGGCGTGACGACCTTCCCGGACTGGCCGACCTGCCGGCCCTTCGGGAGCCACTCGTTGTCGATGATGGGGCGGGACGCCGCCAGGGTGGCGCCCGTCGCCTCGACCAGTTCCTCGACGAGCGGGAGGTTGTCCTCCTCCTCGATGCCGCGCCCGATGCTCACGATGAAGTCGGCGTCCGAGATGTCGACGTCGCCGGCCGCGACCTCCTCGAAGCCGGTGACCTCGGTACGGATGGCGTCCTCGTCGATGGCCACGTCGGCGGCCTGAATCTCGGCGTCGCCGACGCCCTCGGCGGGCGCCCACTCGGCGCTCCGGATGGTGACGAGCGCGGGCGTGTCGGCCACCTCGACGGTGGTCTCGACCTTCGACCCGTACATCTCGCGGGTGACCTCGAGCACGTCGTTGTGGTCGAGGCCGATGGCGTCGGTCACGAGCGGCATGTCGAGGCGGTTGGCGAGTGCCGGCGTGTAGTCGAGGCCGTTGACGCTGTTCGGCGCGAGGACGAACGTCGCGTCGACGGCGTCGACGAGGGCTTCGACGGCCTGGACGTAGACGTCGTGGTTGAACTCCTCGCCGTAGTCGACGGTGTGGATGGCGTCGACGCCCTCGCGGTTCACGCTCTCGGCGTACTTCTCGACGTCGCCGCTGATGACGGCGACGTGGAGGTCGGTGCCGGCGGCGTCCGCGAGTTCGCGGCCCGCCGTGAGGAGTTCGTAGCTGACGTCGCGGAGTTCGCCGCGGCGGTGTTCGACGACGGCCAGGACGCTCATGCGTCGACCACCCCCTTGTCGCGGAGGATCTCAGCCAGCTGTGCGGCCTGCTCGTCCGTCTCGCCTTCGAGGTAGCGGGTGTCGGCCTCGGTCTCCGGCTCGTACATGTCCGTGAGCTGGAGGCCGCTCTCGGCGACGCTCGCGTCGAGACCGAGGTCGCTCAGGGACTTCACCGCTATCTCCTTGGACTGGGCCTGACGGATGCCGCGCAGGCTGGCGTACCGCGGCTCGTTGATGCCGGTCTGGATGGTGAACACCGCCGGCATCTGGACGTCCGTGAGTTCGTCGATGCCGCCTTCGAGTTCGCGGTGGACGTGGGCGACGTCACCCTCGACGTCGAGGCTGTTGACGACGGCCGCCCACTCGAAGTCGATGGCGTCGGCGAGCGCCACGCCGGTCGCGCCGAAGCTGTCGTCGTCGGCCTGGACGCCCGACAGGACGATATCGGGCTGCTCCTCCTCGACGACCGCGGCCAGCACCTCGGCCTTGGTGTCCACGTCGACGAGAGCCTGCGCTTCGAGCGCGTCGTCCCAGACGCGTACCGCTCGGTCCACGCCCTTCGCGAGCGCCATCCGGATGGTCTCCTCGGAGCGCTCCGGGCCGATGGTCACGGACACGACCTCGACGTCGTCACCTGCTTCGGCCATCTGGACGCCCTCCTCGATGGCGTAGTCGTCCCACTCGTTGAGGTCGTACTCGAGGAACTTCTCGTCGATCTGCTTCTCGGCGATTTCGAAGTCCTCGGCCGCCTCGGCGACCTCTTTCACCGTGACTAGAACCTTCATGCCACCTCCATCGGCCCGCACTCTGGTAAACGTTTTCAAAACTCCATTCCACCGTCGTCCAGTTGTCGCCCGTTCGCCGCGCCCTCGTCCGGCGGTTGCCGCCTACTCCTCGTCGGCGGTGAGCGTGATGAGGTTCTCGCGGCCGATGCGGAGCTTGTCGATGTCGCCGTCCTCGTCCATCCCGGAGAGCAACTGGGAGACTTTCGCGTTCGACCAGCCGGTCTCCTTCACGATGTCGGCCTGCTTCATCCGGCCGCTGTTCGCCCGGAGCAGGCGCTCGACGCGCTCCTCGTCGCTGAGGAGTTCGGGGTCGATGTCGTCGGCCGGTTCGACCGCGCCGTTCGACTCCTGCTTGACGCCGGCCGCCGCCCCTCCGGGGCTGCCCCTTCGGCGGCTGTCTCCGCGCCGCCCGGGGTGGCCGCCTCGGAGCCGCCGTCGCCCTCGACGGACGACGCGTCTTCGGCCGGCGTCGGGGCGGGCCCGGTCGGGCGGCGCCGTCGCAGCAGGAGATAGCCTGCGGTGGCCAGGACCACGACGGCCACGGCGCCGCCCGCCGCGAGGAGCGTGGGGTCCGGCTCGAGGGGCAGGACCGACGGCTGGGCCTCGTAGGTGATGGCTGGCTCGCCGGCGTCGAAGGTCCGGGGGCCGTCCCACCGGGCGACGCCGTTCGTTATCTGTGTCGACGGGCTGACGGAGTCGATGCCGTAGCCCGGCGGCGGCCGGATGAGGAGCCGCTGGTTGGCGGAGAGGCTGTCGAACCCGCTCGCGCCGAACGCGTCGCCCACCGCGATGGTCTCGTTGCTCACGTTCGCGAAGTTCGTCCACGTGAACGAGAGCGAGAGCGTCCCGGTCCGGTTCCCGCTCTCGTTGACGACGGCCGTCTCGTAGTCGACGTCGCGGATGGCCATCGTCCGGTTGGTGCGGTCGGACGCGCTCTCGGCCACCGTCTCGAAGATGTCCGGGGAGAAGCCGGCCTCGCCGCTCCGGAAGTCCTCGGCGAGCCGGTCGAAGGCGCGGGCGTCGCTCTCGTTCCGGATGGGGACCGTCGTCGTCACGTTCCACCGGGCGTCGCCGTTCTGGAAGACGGCCACCTCCATGACGACGCCCGGCGGCTCCGCCGTCTGCTGGGCGGTCGTCTGGTCGGCGAGCCCGGGGGCGGCGACGAGGAGGACAACCAGGGCAATCGCCAGGGCGGCGTGGGACCGCATACAGTCTTCCGCTTGTTCCCTCACGTCAAAATCCTTTCCATCTCCCAATAAAACGTCTCCACGGGCTTTAAACGGTCTCGGGGCCGCTCTGACGCCCGCACTCTTCCCATTCCTTTAATAGGTTCCTGGATAATGTACCGCATAATGACCCAGGTCCGCGTCATCCTCCTCGCCCTCCTCGTGGTGCTCTCGGTCCCCGTCGCAGCCATCTCAGGGGCCGCGCCCGCCCAGACGGACCAGTCCGCCGACCGGACACAGCAGGCGGCACAGATGGCAACGCCCGCGAACACGACGGCGACGCTGTCGCTCGACAGCGTCCCCGCGTCGGCGTTCCAGGAGGCCGAACCCGACATCTCCGCCACGCTGGACGTGCAGCAGCGGGAACTCGACGCGCGGTACACCGAGTACGCCCTCGACGAGCGGTTCCAGGAGCTCGAAAGCGAGGAGAACCGGTCGGAACTCCTGCTGAACGTCACCGGACAGCTGGAGGCCCGAATCGACGCCCTGCGCGAAGAGGAGCGCCAGTCGCGGCTCGCGTACGTCCGCGGGGACATCACCGCCGCCGAGTACGTCGCGACGCTCGGCCGCATCGACGCCGAAGCCCGCGAGATAGAGGCGCTGCTCGGCCGGTTCGCCGGCGAGTACGCCTACTTCAGCCAGGTGCCCGCCGTCTCCGACCACGTCGTCGAACGGTTCGAGGAGAAGCTCGCGACCCTCCAGGGGCCGGTCCGCGAGGACGTCGGCCGCGCCCTGCAGGGCGAAGTCGACGGTGACCGGGTCTGGGTGGGCGCCTCCCGGAACGGCGTCGTGCTCTCGACTATCCGGGGCGGGCAGTACGTCAGCGAGGCCTACCGGGCCGACCACTTCAATCCCGACCAGTCGGACACCGCCGTCTCCGCGAACACGCTGGCGACCCGCCTCATCCAGGACGGTCTCGGCGCGGAACTCTACCCGTGGGGCTGGAACACGAACCACATCAACCTCCGCGGACTGGAGCACGTCGTCTACTTCCAGTTCACCCACGAACACGGCGAGGTGACGGCCTACGTCGACGGCACCTCCCAGGAGGTCTACCGCGAGTACCAGACCAAGACGCTCCGCGACATCCCGACGACGCCCGCGGTGACCAACCGCTCCGAGGACCTCGACTTCCAGGTTGCGGTCAACCAGACGTACGCGGGCGGGCCGCTCCGCGTCGCGGTGACGAACGAGACGGGGAGCCCGAAGACGGCCGAGATACTGGTCGGCGGCACCTACGTCGGGACGACGGGCACCAACGGCGTCGTCTGGACCGTCGGCGGCGCCGGCACCTACAACGTGACCGCCCGCCGGGGCGGCGAGTCCCTGAACGTCACCGTGCGGGCGCTCGCACCCAAGCCCGTCGGCTCGGTCAACGGCACGACGTAGCGAACCTTTTTCCGGGAGGCCGGGCCCAGACCGGGCCGTGACCGCTCGCGCCGTCGCCTCCCCAGTCGCCGTCGTCCTCCTGCTGGCCGTCACCGTCGTCGTCGCCGGCACCCTCGGGGTCGCCGCCGTCGAGACGGCCGACCGGCCGACGACCCTGCGCCACGTCGTGCTGACCGCTTCCGCCTCGGCGGACGGCACCGTTATGCTCGCCCACGGCGGCGGGCCGCCGCTCGACGTGCGTCAGCTGACGGTGCGCGTCACCGTGGACGGCACGCCGCTCGACCGCCAGCCGCCGGTGCCGTTCTTCTCCGCCCGGGGGTTCCACTCCGGGCCGACCGGCCCGTTCAACGTCGCCGGCGACCCGGAGTGGTCGGTGGGCGAGACGGCGCGTTTTCGGGTGGCGGGGACGAACGACCCCGAACTCACGCCGGGGTCGCGGGTGGTCGTGCGATTCTACCGGGAGGGGACCCTGGTCGCGACCGCGAAGACGAGAGTGTGACTGCAGGAGAACGGGACGCTACCGGATGTGACCGCAGCAGACGGACTACTCGGGCTTGCGGGCGACGGTCGTGATGGCGACGTCGGGGCTGTAGGCCGGTCCCATGAGGTGGTGTTCGACGTCGACGTAGCCGGCCTCCTCGAACATGCGGTCGGCCTCGTCCTCGTCGTAGAACAGCATGATGGCGTCGGCGAGCTTCTGGAAGACGGTGGTCTTGGGGTAGTTCGGGCCGACGACGAGCACCTGGCCGCCGGGCTTGACGACGCGGCGCAGGTCGCGGAGGGCGGTGACGGGGTTGGGCCAGTACTCGATGGAGCCCGAGGACCACACCACGTCGAAGGAGTCGTCCTTGAACGGGAGGCGCTCGGCGTCGCCGCGGTAGAAGCTCACGGGGTCGTGCTTGCCGAGTTTCCGCCACGCCTGCTCCATCTGGTGGACGCTCTGGTCGAGGCCGTGGACGTCGTCGGTGTACTGCAACAGCCCCTCGGTCCCGAAGCCGGTGCCACAGCCCACGTCGAGCACCCGGTCGTCCGGGCCGAGGTCGAGCAGCCCCAGGGCTTCCGACCGCATCTCCTCGTTCCAGATGAACGGGTTGACACGGTCGTACACCTTCGAGAGGTACTTGTAGAACACGCGGGCCCGCGCCTTGTCTTCCAGGATGCCCATCGGGGGCCGTTGTGACCGCACGGGCATAACTCCCGTGTTCTGGGCCACGCGACACCCGTGCGTTTCGCAACTCCCTTATAGCCGTTCCTGCAATACACGGCCTGGTTAGAGTATATGCCGAGGCCAGAGGTGCTCGAACGAATCAAGGAGGCCGAGGGCGAGGCCGACGACATCGTCGAACAGGCCGAGCAGGCCCGCGAAGAGCGCATCTCCGAGGCTCGCGCACGCGCAGAAGACATCCGCCAGGAGGCGGAGGAGGAGGCCGCCGAGCTCAAGCAGGAACGGCTCGAGCAGGCCCGTGCCGAGATAGCGGAGGAGCGCGAGGAGATTCTCGCCGAGGGCGAGACCGAGCGGGAGGCCCTCGCGGAGCGGGCCGCAGAGAACATGGACGAGGCTGTCGCGTTCGTCCTCGAGCAGTTCCGGGAGGGGGTTCATGCTCAGACCTGAGCGAATGAGCAAGGTCTCGGTGACCGGGTCCCAGGGCGTCCTGGGCGAGGTCATCGAGACCGTCCACGACCTGAACCTCCTGCACGTCAGCGACTACAACGGAGCCTGGGAGGGTTTCGAGACCGGCACGCCGCTCCGGGGCGCCGAGAGCGCCTCCGGGAAGCTCGTGACGGTCCGGTCGCTGAAGTCCATCCTGGGCGTGACCGAGGAGGACGCGGGTCCCGCACGCATCGTCACCGAGGAAGCCCTCGACGAACAGCTCGAGGAGATTCGGACGGAGGTCAACGAACTCGACGACCGCCGGTCCGACGTCAACGACGACCTCCGGCGCGTGAACGACCGCATCGACGCGGCCGAGCCGTTCGTCGACCTCGGCATCGACCTCGACCTGCTCGCCGGCTACGAGCACCTGTCGGTCGCGGTCGGTGAAGGCGACGAGGACGAGGTCGAGCGGGCGCTCGCCGACGCCGACGACGTCACGTCGTTCGAGGTCTTCACCGGCGAGGAGACCGTCGCCGCGTTCGCCTACCCGGCGGACGACGCCGCACTCGACGAGGCGCTCGTCGGCGCGGAGTTCGCCCGGGTCGAGGTTCCGGACGCCTCGGGCGACCCCGAGGAGTACGTCGCGGAGCTCGAACACGACCGCCAGAAGCTCCGGTCGCGCCTGACCAGCGTCGAGAGCGAACTCGAGAACCTGCGCCTGGAGTACGCGGGCTTCCTGCTCGCGGCCGAGGAGACCCTCGCAATCAAGGTCCAGAAGACCGAGATTCCGCTCCAGCTCGCGACGACCGACCACGCGTTCGTCGCCGAGGGCTGGGTGCCGACCGAGGAGTACGGCGAGTTCGTCGCCACGCTCCACGACGCGGTCGGCGAGCACGTCGAGATAGAGGAACTCGAACGCGCGTCCTACGAGCCGTCCCATCCCGCGCACGGCCACGGCGACGCCGCGGCGGGCGAGGAGCCGGCGGTGGCCGACGGCGGCCACGTCACGGTCCCGGACGACCCGCCGGTCGTCCAGGACAACCCGAAGCCGGTCAAGCCGTTCGAACTCCTGGTCGAGACCATCAACCGGCCGCGCTACTTCGAGATCGACCCGACGGTCGTGCTGTTCCTGACGTTCCCCGTGTTCTACGGGTTCATGATCGGCGACCTCGGCTACGGCATCTTGTACACCGCCATCGGGTGGTGGCTCGCGTCGTCGTTCGACAGTGACGCGTTCAAGAGTCTGGGTCGCATCGCGATGTGGGCCGGTGTGTTCACGGCGGTGTTCGGCGTCCTCTACGGCGAGATATTCGGCTTCCACCTCATCACGGAGTACGTGTGGGTGGGCGCCCTCGGCATGGAGGGGCCGCCACTGGAGAAGGGGCTGCACGCCACCCAGTTCGCCCAGACGTGGCTCGTGCTGAGCCTCCTCGTCGGTCTCGTCCACCTGACGACCGGCTACGTGTTCGGGTTCCTCAACGACCTGAACGGCCACGGCGTCAAGGACGCGATCCTCGAGAACGCCTCGTGGATACTCCTGATGAACGGGCTGTTCGTCTGGATATTCAGCACCCACGCGCAGGGCGAGACGGGCCCGCGCCCGCCGTTCCTGTTCCAGGTGTTCAACGGCGAGCCGTTCGCGCTCGGCTTCGGCGGCTTCAGCCCGGTCGTCGGCCAGGTCGGTCTCGTCGTCGCGGCGGTCGGCCTGGTGCTGCTCGTCGCCGGCGAAGGCATCGTCGGCGCGCTCGAGAGCCCCGACGCCTTCGTCAACGTCATCTCGTACACACGGATCGCCGCGGTACTGCTCGCGAAGGCCGGCATGGCCTTCGTCGTCAACCTCCTCGTGTTCGGCGCCTACGAGATCGAACACGGGGGCGAAGCCGTCGTCCACTTCACATTGAACGGCCACGTCCCGGAGGGGGCACACGTCCTCTTCGGCGGCCTCGTCCACATGGGCGCCGCCGGCGTACTCGGCGGCCTCATCGTGCTGGTCGTGGGCCACGCCTTAGTGCTTGCGCTGGGCGTCACGAGCGCCGGTTTACAGGCCGTGCGTCTCGAATACGTGGAGTTCTTTGGGAAGTTTTATGATGGCGGTGGCCAGAAATACGAACCGTTCGGTTACCAGCGAACCTACACCACTGAGGACTAAGTAAAGATGTTCGAAATCGCCAGCACACTCGCAAACTCGTTCGCACTGCTCGCTGAAGCTGCCGCGTCCCAGCCCGCCATCCCGCCGACGGCGGCTGCGGCCCTCGCCGTCGGCCTCGCCGCGTTCGGCGCAGGCTACGCCGAGCGTGGCATCGGTGCCGCTGCCGTCGGTGCCATCGCGGAAGACCAGGACCTGTTCGGTACGGGTCTGATCATGACGGTCCTGCCGGAGACGCTCGTCATCCTGGCACTGGTCGTCGTGTTCGTGGTCTAAACCAACACGCTTCTTTCATCAATGAGTCTGGAAACGGTAGTTGAGGATATTCGGGACGAGGCCCGCACCCGCGCGGAGGAAATTCGGGAAGCGGGGAAGCCCGCGCCGAGGAGATCGTCGCCGAGGCCGAGTCCGACGCCGAGGAGATCGTCGCCGAGGCGGAGGCCGAAGTCGAGACGGAGATCACCCAGGAGCGCGAGCAGCGTCTCTCCAGCGGGAAACTCGAGGCCAAGCAGAAGCGCCTCGAAGCCCGCCGAGACGCACTCGCCGAGGTGCGCGACCGGGTCGAAGACGAGATAGCCGGCCTCGAGGGCGACGACCGCGAGGAGCTGACCCGCACGCTGCTGGACGCCGCCGACCCCGAGTTCGACGCCGACGACGAGAAGCTGGTCTACGCGCGGCCCGGCGACGAGGACCTCGTCTCCGACATCCTCGACGACTACGACGGATACGAGTACGGAGGAGAGTACGACTGTCTCGGCGGTGTGGTGGTCGAGAGCCAGGCCTCCCGGGTCCGTGTGAACAACACGTTCGACTCGGTGCTGGAGCAGGTCTGGGAGGACGAACTCAAGGCCATCAGCAACCGGCTGTTCGAGCAATGAGTACCACGGAGCAGTCGAACTACGAGTACGTGACCGCCCGCGTCCGCCACCGGCGGGCGTCGCTGTTCGGCGAGGAGGAGTACCGCAAGCTCGTGCGGATGGGTGCCGGCGAGATAGCCCGCTTCATGGAGGAGTCCGAGTACGAGACCGAGATTAACGCGCTCGGCTCCCGCTACAGCGGCGTCGACCTCATCGAGTACGCACTCAACGCCAACCTCGCGAAGCACTTCGACGACCTGCTCCGGTGGAGCGACGGCAAACTCTACGAGTACATCGGGCGGTACCTCCGGAAGTTCGACGCCTGGAACGTGAAGACGGCGCTCCGGGGGCTCTACTCGGACGCGGCCGTCGAGGACGTCCGGGACGACCTCATCCGTGCCGGGGAGTTCACCGACGAGTTCCTCGACCGCCTCGTCTCCGCGTCGGACATCGAGGAGGTCGTCGAACTGCTGGACAACACCATCTTCGAGGACCCGCTCGAAGCGGCCTTCGAGGACTACGAGGAGACCGGCCTGCTGGTCCCCCTGGAGAACGCCGTCGACCGGGCGTACTACGAGGGGCTGATGGAGGGCGTCGCCGACACCGAGAACCGGGCGACCCAGCTCTACGTCGAGTTCCTGCAGGCCGAGATCGACTTCCGGAACGTCCGGAACGCACTCCGCATCGCGCGCACCGGCGCCGACGTCGACCCGGCCGAGTACTTCATCGAGGGCGGCACGCTGTTCGACGAGACCGAGATCCGCCAGCTCGCCGGTAACATGGACGAGCTGGTGATGCGGCTCCGCGAGAGCCACTACGGCGACAAGCTGTCGGCGGCGCTCGACGAACTCGAGCACGCCGACAGCCTGATGACGTTCGAGCACGCGCTCGACGCCGCGCTGCTGGAGTACTCCGACCACCTCTCGCACGTGTTCCCGCTCTCGGTCTGCCCGGTGCTGGCCTACGTGCTCGCGAAGGAGCGCGAGGTCGAGAACATCCGGGCCATCGCCCGGGGACGCGAGGCCGGACTGACACAGAACGAGATAGAAGAAGAGCTGGTGATGCTATGAGCCAGGAGATCGCCGTCATCGGCAGTCCCGAGTTCACCACCGGCTTCCGGCTCGCCGGCGTCCGCAAGTTCGAGAGCATCCCCCAGGACGAGAAGTCGGCGGAGCTCGACGACGCGGTGGAGCGCGTCATGGCGGACGACGACGTCGGCATCGTCGTGATGCACGACGACGACCTGGAGCTGCTCTCCCGGCAGGTACGCAACACGGTGGAGACCAGCGTCGAGCCGACGCTGGTCACGCTGGGCGGCGGCGCCGGGAGCAGCGGACTCCGCGAGAAGATCAAGCGAGCGATCGGTATCGACCTGATGGAACAAGACGAAGGTGACAACGAATGAGCCAGGCAACGGCAACTGACACCGTCCGAGAGGACGGTCTCATCGAGAGCGTGAGCGGTCCCGTCGTGACCGCCACGGACCTCGACGCCCGCATGAACGACGTCGTCTACGTCGGGAATGAGGGGCTGATGGGAGAGGTCATCGAGATAGAAGGCGACCTGACGACGATCCAGGTCTACGAGGAGACGTCCGGCGTCTCGCCGGGCGAACCCGTCGAGAACACGGGCGACCCGCTGAGCGTCGACCTCGGACCGGGCATGCTGGACTCCATCTACGACGGCGTCCAGCGCCCGCTGTCCGTCCTCGAAGACCAGATGGGTGCGTTCCTCGACCGCGGGGTCGACGCGCCCGGCATCGACCTGGAGAAGGAGTGGGAGTTCGAGCCCACCGTCGAGGAGGGCGACGAGGTCGCCCCCGGCGACGTCGTCGGGACCGTCGACGAGACGGTGAGCATCGAGCACAAGGTCATGGTCCCGCCGCGCCACGAGGGCGGCGAGGTCGTCGAGGTGAAGAGCGGCTCGTTCACGGTGGACGAACCGGTCGTCACCCTCGACAACGGCGAGGAGATAGCGATGCGCCAGGAGTGGCCGGTCCGCCGGCCGCGTCCGGCCGTGGACAAGGAGTCGCCGACGCGACCCCTCGTCACGGGCCAGCGCATCCTCGACGGTCTGTTCCCCATCGCGAAGGGCGGGACGGCCGCGATTCCCGGGCCGTTCGGCAGCGGGAAGACCGTGACCCAGCACCAGCTCGCCAAGTGGGCGGACGCGGACATCGTCGTCTACGTCGGCTGCGGCGAGCGCGGCAACGAGATGACGGAGGTCATCGAGGACTTCCCGGAGCTCGAGGACCCGGTCACCGGGAAGCCGCTGATGTCCCGCACGTCGCTCATCGCGAACACGTCGAACATGCCGGTGGCGGCGCGCGAGTCGTCCATCTACACGGGCATCACCATCGCGGAGTACTACCGCGACATGGGGTACGACGTGGCGCTGATGGCCGACTCCACCTCGCGGTGGGCCGAGGCGATGCGCGAGATCTCCTCGCGTCTCGAGGAGATGCCCGGCGAGGAGGGCTATCCGGCCTACCTCGCGGCGCGTCTCTCCGAGTTCTACGAGCGCGCCGGCCTGTTCGAGAACCTGAACGGCACGCAGGGGTCGGTGTCCGTCGTGGGCGCCGTGTCGCCGCCGGGCGGCGACTTCTCCGAGCCGGTCACGCAGAACACGCTGCGCATCGTGAAGACGTTCTGGGCGCTGGACGCGGACCTGGCGGAGCGCCGCCACTTCCCGGCCATCAACTGGAACGAGTCCTACTCGCTGTACAAGGACCAGCTCGACCCGTGGTTCGTGGACAACGTGCGGTCGGACTGGCCGGAGATGCGCCAGTGGGCGGTCGACGTGCTCGACGAGGAGGGCGAACTCCAGGAGATCGTCCAGCTCGTCGGCAAGGACGCTCTGCCGGAGGACCAGCAGCTCACCCTCGAGGTGGCTCGCTACCTGCGCGAGGCGTACCTCCAGCAGAACGCGTTCCACGACGTGGACGCCTACTGTGAGCCGGAGAAGACCTACCTCATCCTCGAGGCCATCCGGACGTTCAACGACGAGGCGTTCGAGGCGCTCGACGCCGGCGTCCCCATCGAGGAGATAACGGCCATCGACGCCGCGCCGCGCCTGAACCGCATCGGCACGGCCGAGGAGTACGAGGAGTTCGTGAACGACCTCGAAGAACGCATCACCGAACAGCTCAGGGAGCTATACTAATGAAAGAGTACCAGACAATCAACGAGATCAGCGGCCCGCTGGTGTTCGCCGAGGTCGACGAGCCGATCGGGTACGACGAGATCGTCGAGATCGAGACGCCGAACGGCGAAGTCCGGCGCGGCCAGGTGCTCGAATCGAGCAGCGACCTCGTCGCCATCCAGGTGTTCGAGGGCACCGAGGGCATCGACCGCAAGAGCTCGGTCCGGTTCCTCGGTGAGACGCTGAAGATGCCCGTGACCGAGGACCTCCTCGGGCGCGTGCTCGACGGTTCCGGCCAGCCCATCGACGGCGGCCCGGAGATCGTGCCGGACGAGCGCCGCGACATCGTCGGCGCCGCCATCAACCCGCACGCCCGCGAGTACCCGGAGGAGTTCATCCAGACCGGCGTGTCCGCCATCGACGGCATGAACACGCTGGTCCGCGGCCAGAAGCTGCCCATCTTCTCGGGCTCCGGCCTGCCGCACAACGACCTGGCGCTGCAGATCGCCCGCCAGGCGACGGTGCCGGAGGAGGCCGGCGGCGACGAGGAAGGCAGCGAGTTCGCGGTAATCTTCGGCGCGATGGGCATCACCGCCGAGGAGGCCAACGAGTTCATGGAGGACTTCGAGCGCACGGGTGCGCTGGAGCGCTCCGTCGTCTTCATGAACCTCGCGGACGACCCGGCCGTCGAGCGGACCATCACGCCGCGACTCGCGCTCACGACCGCGGAGTACCTCGCGTTCGACAAGGGGTATCACGTGCTGGTCATCCTGACGGACATGACCAACTACTGTGAGGCGCTGCGCGAGATCGGCGCGGCCCGCGAGGAGGTTCCGGGTCGCCGTGGCTACCCCGGGTACATGTACACCGACCTGGCCCAGCTCTACGAGCGCGCGGGCCGCATCGACGGGGTCGAGGGCTCTGTCACCCAGATCCCCATCCTGACGATGCCGGGTGACGACGACACGCACCCGATTCCCGACCTCACGGGGTACATCACCGAGGGCCAGATCTACATCGACCGGAGCCTCAACAGCAAGGGCATCGAGCCGCCCATCCAGGTGCTGCCGAGCCTCTCGCGCCTGATGGACGACGGTATCGGCGAGGGCCTCACCCGCGAGGACCACGCCGACGTCTCCGACCAGCTCTACGCCGCGTACGCGGAGGGCGAGGACC
Organism: Halobacteriaceae archaeon GCM10025711; assembly: GCA_042662785.1. Taxonomy (GTDB): domain Archaea; phylum Halobacteriota; class Halobacteria; order Halobacteriales; family Halobacteriaceae; genus JBHSYX01. The sequence continues at coordinate 3,370,046 of JBHSYX010000001.1, read as the reverse complement.
TGCGCGACCTGGTGAACATCGTCGGTCGCGAGGCGCTCAGCGAGCGCGACAACAAGTACCTCGACTTCGCCGACCGGTTCGAGACCGAGTTCGTGGAGCAGGGTTTCCACACCGACCGCGACATCGAGACGACCCTCGACATCGGCTGGGACCTGCTCTCGATGCTCCCGAAGGAGGAGCTCAACCGCATCGACGAGGAGTTCATCGAGAAGTACTACGTCGAGGACGAGGCTGCCGAGGCCGTCGAAGCCGAGGCCTGAATCGACCGGTTTCCTTTCTTCGCGCAGCGCGCCATCCGAGCGACGCGTTCCTCGTGAACCCGTAGCGTCGCCGCTACACGTACCATTAACACGCGGCTCGCCGTTGGTCTGGGGTATCGAGCATGACGCGCTTGCAGTTCCGCCCACCGGACCACGACCACGAGCACTTCCTGTTGACCACCGTCGTCGGGAGCTACCCCCAGCCGGAGTGGCTCGACCGCATCCGCGCACTCCACGCGGACGGGGCGGTGTCCGACGAGGTACGCGACGAGGCCGTCGAGGACGCGGTCCGGGCGGCGGTCACCGACCAGCAGAACGCCGGCCTGGACGTCGTCACGGACGGCGAGATGCGCCGGGAGGGCATGGTCGACTACTTCACCAACTTCATCCACGGCTACGACCCCGCGGGCGACGACGGCGACAGTTCGGACTGGAACGCCCAGATGCCGACGGTCACGGACACCGTCGAGACCGAGGCGCCGTGGCTGGTCGACGACTTCCGGTTCGCGGACAGCGTCGCCGCCCGCCCGGTCAAGACCACCATCACGGGGCCGTTCACGATGGCGTCGTTCAGCAGTCTCGAAGCCTACGACGACGTGGAGCAACTCGCCTACGACTTCGCGGACCTCATCGCGGCCGAGGCCGGCCGCCTGGCCGACGCCGGCGCGAACTACATCCAGGTCGACGAACCCGCCCTCGGGATGTCGCCGCACGGCGCCATCGCCCACGAGTGTCTCTCGCGCATCGCGGCCGAGATACCAGACGACGTGCGGTTCGGCGTGCACGTCTGCTCCGGGAACTACGCCAACCTCGCCGACGACATGTTCGAGTTCCCGGTGGACGAACTCGACCTGGAGTTCGGCAGCGACGACGCCGACCCGGTCGCGGAGGTGTTCGCGGACGCCGACCTCTCGATGGACGTGGGGCTCGGCGTCGTGGACACGACGAGCCGGGAGCCCGAGACCGTCGAGGCGGTCAAGGAGAACATCCGGGCCGGCCTGGAGTTCATCCCGCCCGACCGGCTGACCGTCAGCCCGGACTGCGGGCTCAAGCCCCTGCCCCGCGACGTCGCCCGGGAGAAGCTGACGAACATGGTGCAGGCCGCCCGCGAGGTGGAGGCCGAACTCGACGCCGGCGACGTGGAACCGGTCGCCGACGAGTAGCGCGTGTCGCCGGCGGACGACGGCCCGCGTTCTCCGGGTCGCGCCGTCGCTCGCGGGCACGCCCACCGCACGAAACTTAACAGTTAACCGCCTGCGTTCGCAACTACCCCTCAACGAATGGCCGAAGACGTCAAGCCCACCCGGAAAAACCTGATGGAGATCGAGGACCGCATCGAGCTCTCCGAGCGGGGCCACGACACGCTGGAGCAGAAGCGTGACGGCCTCATCATGGAGTTCATGGACATCCTCGACCAGGCCCAGGACATCCGCTCGACCCTCGAGGACGACTACACCACCGCCCAGAAGCACATCAACATGGCGCGGGCGATGGAGGGCGACGTCGCGGTGCGTGGCGCGGCGGCCGCACTCAAGGAGCACCCCGAGATAACCGTCGAGTCGAAGAACATCATGGGCGTCGTCGTGCCCCAGATCGAGTCCAGCCGCGTCAAGAAGTCGCTGGACCAGCGCGGCTACGGCGTGCTCGGAACGAGCGCGCGCATCGACGAGGCGGCCGAGTCCTACGAGGACCTCCTGGAGAGCATCGTGCTCGCGGCGGAGGTCGAGACCGCGATGAAGAAGATGCTCGACGAGATCGAGACCACGAAGCGCCGCGTGAACGCCCTGGAGTTCAAGCTCCTGCCGGAGCTCAACGCCGCCCAGGAGTACATCGAGCAGAAACTCGAGGAGCAGGAGCGCGAGGAGATCTTCCGCATGAAGAAGATCAAGGCGAAGAAGGAGCGCGAGGAGCGCGAGGCCCGCGAGGAAGCGGACGAAGAGGAAGTCCCGGTCTCGGCCGACGACTGATGACGTGCCCGGCGTGCGGCGCCGACGACGTCGCGTTCCCGGTCCCGGCGGAGCTACGCGATTTCCTCCCGGACGACCGGCCCGCCGCGACCGTCTGCACGCGGTGTCTCCACGTCGCGCCCGCCGACGACGCGCCGGACGACCTCCCCGATTTCACGGCCATCAGCGACGCGCTCCCGCGCGACCGCGAGGCCGCCGCCGCGGTCGCACTCGCCCTGGGCTTGCTCGGCGCGCTCGCGGTCCACCGCGAGGAGATAGACGGCCTGTTCGCGTTCGCCGAGCGACGGGGCGTCGACCCCCTGCTCGTGGTCGACCGCCTCGCGCGCGACGGCGCCCTCGACCCCGAGATCGACCTGGCGCGGCGGCGCAGACAGCTCGAACAGCTCCTCGACTGACACGTCTCCGGCCCGAAACCGGATTTTGTTTCCGGTTTCACCCGTGTTTCACCGGCTGAGCGGGCCTTCTCTTCGAATTTTGTAATTAGATTTAATAGAGAGGGGGTAATTCAATCAGTTGCATGGCAGATTTAATCGTCAAGTCCGCAGTCAAGGACCAGCTCGAAGGCAAGAACGTCGCCAGCGACTTCTACGACGCGCTCGACGCCGAGGTACAGGAACTCCTCGAGCGAGCCGCGGACCGTGCCGACGCGAACGGTCGCAAGACCGTCCAGTCGCGCGACCTGTAAGGCCGACGAGACCCCTTCTTTATCGGCGCCACGCCCCGGAGCCGCGGCTGTCGCGTCGCTACGGTCTCGGAACCCGGAAGAGAGCCAGCGGGACTGCTTAGACGCCGGTGGAGTAGCGCAGGATGCCGGCGATGCCGCCGAACGCGGACATGAGCTGTTCGCCCTTCTCGAAGTCGGTGCTGATGAACTTGACCTCGGTGCCGCGCTGTTCGGCGATGTTCATGAGGTGGTCGATGGCGTCCTCGCGCTCGCCGACCTGTTCGGCGGGGTCGTCACACCGCGTGCAGGTGTGGTCGGGCGTCGGCTTGCTGCTGTCGACCATCTCGAACTCCTCGTGGTCGTTCGGACACTCGTAGGTGATGACGTCCTTGCGGAGGTCCTCGCTGATGAGCAGGCGGTCGACCGCGCCCATCATGAGGTTCCGGCGGGTGGCGTCGAAGCCGTAGGTGGCGAGGTCGCCCTCGTGGAGCTCCTTGAAGAAGTCGTCCATCTGGGCCTTGTCCTTCATCACCTCGGCGTCGGCGAGCGCGTCCTGTGCGGCGTCGACCAGTTCGTAGAGGCCCGACTCGTCGGTGTACGCGACGTCGAACTTCCCGATGAGGTTGCTCTGGAGCTCGTGGTGGAGGTACTCGCCGTCGAGGAACTCCTCCTTGGTCGGCGACGGGCCGCCGACGAGCACGCCGTCGAGTTCGTGGCGCTTCGGGACGAACAGGTCGTTCGCCATCTCCGCGACCTCCTGGTAGAAGTTGTCGATGGCTTCGAGGCGGAGGCGGGCGAACCGCTGGGCGGACTGACCGCCTTTGCGCTGCTTGCCCGGCACGAGCGACGTGGCGCTCTTCACGGGGTCGATGCGCTTGCCCTTCAGCCAGCCGACGGTCGCCTCGCGCCGGTCGAGCACGACCAGGCCGTACAGCCCCTTGTCGGCGAGCATGTCCTCCAGCGGCTCGGTGAGGAACTCGGAGTCGCAGTGGTAGCGGAACGACTGCACCGGCTCCGGCGGGCTCTCCAGCACCTCGGTTATCATGTTGGTCTGGCCGCCGCCGGCGTCCACCGCGCCGCTGAACAGCACGAGACCGTTGTCCGGCGGGTAGGTGTCGTAGTAGCGCAGGCGGGCCTTGATGGACGAGAGTGCGTCCTGCACCGCGGTGCGGGTGTCCTTCGACTTGATGTTGCTCGCCTCGCTGTGCTCCTGGACGACGTGCTCGACGACCGAACTGATCTGCTTGTCCGGCGGTACGTAGATGGTGACGAGCTGCGTCCCGGTGCCGGAGTGCGATTTCAGGTCCTCGATGAGCTTCTGGAACTCGTACCGGCGCCTGTCCTCAGACGGTTCGCCGTCCTGCTGGCTCATTGTGTCTCTAGCCGCGCCAGTGGGTAAGTAACCTTTGACCCGGTGCACCGACCGGCGTGTGTGCCACTCAGCGACCACGTATCGGAAGAGAGGGGGGGAAGGGGTTTCGATAGTAGATACCATCGAAGCACAGCACGGTCAAGCAGCACCCGACCGGCGGTGCGCCTCTGACGGCAGTAGTACGTTCGCCGGTCTTCGGAGTGAATGCCCGGGTTAGTCAGTTAACGTGTTTATATCGTCCTCCGTGGAAGCCCCGTTCCACCGTTGCCGGCCGGGTGCCACGGTCCGTCCGAGCAGTTCCTTGAGGCCGCGGCGCAGTCGACGGCTCACGGCCACGTCGGACACGCCGAGGGCGCTCGCGAGTTCCGTCAGGCCGACCGTCCGGGGTTCGTCGAAGTAACCGCGGTCGTAGGCGGCGACCAGCACCTCCCGCTGGGCGTCGGTCAGCCCGAAGCCGTTCCGCTCGCGGGGATTGTCGAGCGCGGAGACGCGGTCGACGGTGATGGGGACGCCGTTCTCGTTGCAGTACTCCTGGAATCGGGTGGCGTGGTCGCCTTCGGGGAACTGGACGCGGAACCGCCAGCCGGTGACGGTCGCGGTCGCACCGAGGAGCACGCCGTCGGTGTCGATGATGCCACGGAGGGTTCCCATCGCGGACTCGTCCCAGTCGGCGGCGTAGAGCACGCCGCCGTCGACCTCCTCGACTACCGTCAGGTTCTCGACAGCGTCCTCGGTGCGCACGGCCGCCGCGAACGCGTCCGCGTCGCCACCCCACGCCCAGAACAGCGGCATCACGGCGTTCTTCGTCGGGACGACGCGCTCTATCTCGATGGTCGTCTCGGGTGTCACCTGGAGCGATCTGCCGATCGCACACGCGCTGGCGGGGACGGTGAACTCCACGACAGTCGGCATGGTAATACCGTGGTGTGCGTTCGGTAATAGTGTATCGTCGACCCGTGTCCGGTCACGTCGTTGACGGGACCGGGCGGGCGGCGGACGGCAACGCCATAGGTTTATGTCCGCGACGCGGAGTGTGTAACGAGAGCAATGTCCGGGCACGGCGTGTACGCGATCGCCAGCGGCAAGGGAGGCGTCGGCAAGACGACGACAGCAGTCAACCTCGCGGCGGCGTTCGCCGAAGCGGGGCGTTCGACCGTCGTGGTCGACGCGGACCTCGGGATGGCGAACGTCGGCGACGTGCTCGGGCTCGAACCGCCGGCAGTCGGGCTGCCCGACGTGCTGGCCGGCCAGGCGCGCGTCGAGGACGCCGTCGTGGACGTGGACGCCGGCTTCGCGGTGCTCCCGGGCGCCGCCACCCTCGACGCGTTCGGCAAGGGCGACCCGGCGAAACTCGGCGACGTCGTCGAGGCGCTGCGGTTCCGGTACGACGTCGTCATCCTCGACGTCGGCGCGGGCATCAGCCACGACACCGCGGTCGCCATCGGCCTCGCGGACGCCGTCATCATGGTCACGACGCCGCGGCGCACCGCCATCAACAACGCCGAGCAGATCCTCGACCTCGTGGGTCGCCTGGAGGGCACCGTCGCCGGCCTGCTCGTCACCCGGACCGCCGAGGACATCCACCCGGACGCCGTCGCCGTCGGCCTCTCCGTGCCCTTCCTCGGCGGCATCCCGGAGGACGACGCCATCCCGGAGAGCGAGGACGCGGGCGAACCCGTCTTCGTGCACGACCCCGGAGCCCGGCGGCCCGCGCCTACCGGTCGGTCGCGAACTCGCTCGTCGAGGACGCCGACATCTCGCTCGCCGACCCGGCCGACGCCCCGGAACCGGAGGACGACGACGAGACCATGTTCCAGCGCCTACGGGGAGCCTGCTCGGCGCGAACGAAAATAACTAAGCTTCCGGGTCGTGCGGTTGCGAACATGGCGAACGAGAACTCGATTCCGATGAGCTGGATTCTGCTGTTCATCCTCCTCACGCTCGGCCTCGCGGCCGGCGCCGTCCTCCTCATCGGCGGCAGCCTCGTCTGACTACATCGACTCCGGCGCCTCGATGCCGAGAACGTACAGCGCGTTGGCGAGCGTGTTCCGGGCCGCCGTCACCAGCGCCACGCGAGCGTCGCGGACCGCCGGGTCCTCGGCGGTCAGCACCGGGCACTCGCGGTAGAACGTGTTGAACGCGTCCGCGAAGTGCCGGGCGAACGTGGCGACGTTGTGGGGTTCGAACTCGTGGGCCGCCTCGTCGACGACCGCCGGGAACCGCGCCACCTCGCGGAGTAACTCGCGTTCGGCGTCGGTGTCGAGCACGCCGACGTCGACGCCCTCGCCCGTGGTGTCGGCGTCGGCCAGGATGCCGCAGGTCCGGGCGTGGGCGTACTGGACGTACGGGGCGCTCTGGGCCTCGAAGTCGAGGGCTTCCTCCCACCGGAACGTGATGGCCTTCGTCGGCTGCTTCGAGACGATGTCGTAGCGCACCGCGCCGATGCCGACCTGGCGGGCGATGCGTTCGACGTCGTCCTCGTCGAGTTCGTCGTCGCGGATGCGGGTGTCGAGGCGCTGTTCGACCTCGTCGCGGGCGCGGTCGATGGCCTCGTCGAGCAGGTCGTCGAGGTCGACGCCGGTGCCCGCCCGCGTCGACATCTTGCCCTCGGGCAGGTTGACGTAGGAGTAGAGCACCTGGTCGAGTTGGTCGGTGTCGCGGCCGAGCAGGTCGAGCGTGGCGCGAATCTGGTCGGCCTGGAGCTTGTGGTCCTCGCCGAGCACCGTGACCGCGTGGTCGTAGTTGTCGAACTTCCACTCGTGGTGGGCCAGGTCGCGGGTCGGGTAGAGGCTGGTGCCGTCCGACCGGAGGAACACGAGGTTCTTCTCGATGCCGTGGTCGTCGAGTTCGAGCTGCCAGGCGTCCTCCTCGTAGACGGCTTCGTCGAGGGCCTTGAGCCGCTCGACGACGTCCTCGGTGTCGCCGTTCCGGATGAACCGCGTCTCCTTCACGAACTCGTCGAACTCGGCGGGGAGCCGCGCCAGACACGCCTGCATCCCGCCGAGCACCTGGTCGACCACCGTCTCGACGCGCTCGTAGACCGCGTCGTCGCCCGCTTCGAGGCCCTGCATGATGGCCGTTATCTCGGCCTCCGCCTCCTCGACGGCGTCCTCGTCGGCTTCCTCCAGGAACTCGTTGCCCTTCCGGTAGTAGCGAACGAGGTCGTAGTCGGCGCGGTCGCGTTCGGGGTCCGGGAGGTCGGCCTCGTCGAAGGTCTCGTACGCCCACGTGAACACGGCGACCTGCCGGCCGGCGTCGTTGACGTAGTAGTGGCGGTCGACGTCGTAGCCCGCGAAGTCGATGACGCGCGCGAGCGCGTCGCCGATGATGGGGTTGCGCGCCCGGCCGACGTGGACCGGCCCCGTCGGGTTCGCGCTGGTGTGCTCCACGACGACGGACTCGCCGGTGTCGGGCAGGCGGCCGAACTCGTCGGCCTGGGCCGCGCCGAGCGTGTCGCGGTAGTAGGCGTCTGTCGGGACGAAGTTCACGTACGGCCCCTGCGTGAACGCGTCATCGAGGTAGGTGTAGTCGTCGAGGGCGAGCGCGTCGGCGACGTCGGCGGCCACCTCGGGCGGCGGCGCCTTTGCGACCCCGGCGAGGCGGAACGCCGCGCTCGACGCGAGCACGGCGTCCACGTCCTCGGGGGCTCCTCGATGCCGAGGTCGTCGGTGGGGAAGTCGAGCGTCGAGAGCGCAGTAGAGAGTGCGTCCTCGACCTCCTCCCGGAAGGCCAGGAACATACGCCCGGATATTCGACGGGCAGGTAAATGGATTTCTGAACGCCCCGGCCTGTCCGTGACTGTCGACCCGGACGCGGGCGTACCCGTCACGGCCAGCCGACCCGCTGACGGAAGCGTTAACGGGCCAGCGTGGCTACCCGCGCCACATGAGCCAGGAGGACGGTGCGCCCGACCGGGTCGTCGGGCTGCCGGTCGCGGAGGCCGCGGCCGTGGTCGTCGCACGGAACGACGGACTCGACGAGGCGACGGCGCGGGCGGCCCTCGACCGGGTCGCCGAGGACGGCGTCGTCAGCCAGGACGCGGTCGACGAGGCGCTGACCGACGCGTCGATGGCGGTCTCGACCGCCGAGACCCGGACCGAGTTCGCGGCGATGGCGCTCTCGGACGCGGAGGAGACGGCGGCGGACGTCGCGGACCTCGACGCCGTGCAGTCGCGGCTCGACGCGTTCGCGACCCGGCTCGCCGACGTCGAGGACCGGGCGTCCGCGGTCGGGAGCGACCTCCAGGACCTCGTCGAGCGGAGCGACGAACCCGGCGGCGTCTACGCGGTGGCGAGCGAGACCCAGCCCCTCGTCTCGGCGGCCAACGACGTCCAGCGGGCCGCGGACGACCTCCAGATGGACCTCGAGGCGTTCGAGCGCTGGGTCGGGAGCCAGGACGCCCGGTTCCGCGAACTCGACGGGGACGTGGACGCCCTCGAAGCCTCCGTCGACGACCTGACGGCTGCCATCGACGACCTGGCGGCCGACGTCGAATCGGCGACGACCGACGAGGAGGAGGAGACAGCGCCGGTGTGGCGGGAGCGGCCGGAGACGACGGCCGTGCCTGGCTCGACGTGGCGTTCCAGCACCGGGTCCAGCGCCTCGTGCTGGCCGATGTCCGTGCGGAACTCGCCGACCTCCGGACGTGGGCCGACCGCGAGGATATCGCGGACGAGGAGCGGACGGCCGCCGTCGAATCGCGGCTCGACGACCTCGAATCGCGCCTGGCGGCGGCCGACGACCGCCTCGACGACGTGGCCCGGCCCGAATGGCGGGAGCGCTTCGGCGACCGGCTGTCGGCCTTCGAGGCCGCACTCGACGGGTTCGAGCCGCCGGTCGACTGGGCCGACGTGCAGGCGGCGGTCGACGAGCATCGACCCGGGTAGCACGGCGAACAGCCGTCCCTCCGGCCGCCGTCCGGCCCCGGCGTCGCTGACCACGACCCTTTTCACCGTCCGCGCGAAACGCCCAGCCAGCTATGAGTGGCGGTCCGAACCAGGTCGACGCGCCCGACTACCACCACGAGAACCACACGGCGGCCCAGACCTGCGGGTGGACCGCGAACGCGTTGCGCGCCGAGGGGAAGTGCTACAAGAACATCTTCTACGGCATCGAGTCCCACCGGTGCATCCAGATGACCCCGGTGGTGCGGTGCAACGAGCGGTGCGTGTTCTGCTGGCGCGACCACCAGGGCCACTCCTACGAACTCGACGGCGTGGAGTGGGACGACCCGGAGGCGGTGGTGGACGCGTCCATCCGGCTCCAGAAGAAGCTCCTGTCGGGGTTCGGCGGGAACGAGGACGTGCCCAGGGGGTGTTCGAGGAGGCGATGGAGCCGCGACACGTCGCCATCAGCCTCGACGGCGAGCCGACGCTCTACCCGTACCTGCCGGAGCTCATCGAGGCGTACCACGACCGGGGGTTGACGACGTTCCTGGTGAGCAACGGCACGAACCCGGAGATGCTGGCGGAGTGCGAGCCCACCCAGCTCTACGTGAGCGTGGACGCGGCCGAGCGCCACACGTTCGACCGGGTGGTGCGCGCGATGGACGACGACGCGTGGGAGAAGCTGGTGGACACGATGGACGTGCTCGCGGCGAAGGCGGACACCCGGACGGTCCTGCGGACGACGCTCGTCAAGGGCGAGAACATGGCGAACCCGGACTGGTACGCGGGGTTCTACGAGCGCGCCGACCCGGACTTCGTGGAGCTGAAGGCGTACATGCACGTCGGGCACTCGCGGGGGCGGCTGGACCGGGACGCGATGCCGAGCCACGACGAGGTGGTGGCGTTCGCGGAGGACGTACAGGCCCACCTCCCGGACCACGACGTGCTCCGCGAGGTGCCGGCGTCCCACGTCGCGCTGCTATCGAAAACTACAGACACCTGGGTGCCGAAACTCGAGAAGGACAGCGAGTTCTGGCGCCAGGACCCGGTGACGACGCCGTAGCTATTCCAAATCTGGGATGCATCTCGTTTCCGGTATTCTTATACGGTCCGCGCGACGAGTCACACCCATGTCAGGGTCTGCGCGACTCGCGGTCGGGTTCGACGAACTCGCCGTGTTGAAACTGCTCGCACTCGACGGCGGGCTTCGCGGGGAGATAAAGAGCTCGTGCGGCGCGCTCGCCGACCGCCTGGAGGCGTCGAACCAGACCGCCTCCCGGCGGCTCCAGGCGCTCGAGGACGCGGGCCTCATCGAGCGCGACCTGGTCAGCGACGGCCAGTGGGTCGCCATCACCGACGAGGGCGAACGCACCCTCAAACGCGAGTTCGAGGACTACCGTCGCATCTTCGAGGGCGAGGCCGCCGTCGACCTCGAAGGGACGGTCACGAGCGGGATGGGCGAAGGGCGCCACTACATCGCCCTCCCCGGCTACATGGCCCAGTTCGAGGAGAAGCTGGGCTACACCCCGTTCGAGGGGACGCTCAACGTCGAGCTGGGCGAGACCAGCCGGCGCGAGCGCTCCGCGATGGCCACCCTCGAACCCGTCCACATCGACGGGTGGGAGGACGACGAACGCACCTACGGCCCCGCGGTCTGCTATCCAGCGACGGTGTCCGCGGGCGGCGACACCTACGGGTCGACCCACGTCATCGCGCCCGAGCGCACCCACCACGACGACGACCAGCTCGAACTCATCGCGCCCGTCAAGCTCCGCGAGGAACTCGGGCTCGACGACGGCGACGTGGTGACCGTGGAGGTGGCCGACCGATGAGCCAGCGCGCCGCCACCGCCGTCGAAGCGGCCGTCCAGGCGTTCCGCGAGGGCCGCCCCGTGCTCGTCCACGACGCCGACGACCGCGAGGGCGAGACCGACCTCATCTACCCGGCCGCGGCGGTCGAACCCGACGACGTCGCCCGCATGCGCAACGACGCCGGCGGCCTCGTCTGCGTCGCGCTCGCCGACCACGTCGCCGAGACGTTCGCGCTCCCGTTCATCCAGGACGAACTCGACCATCCCGCGAGCGACGGCCACGAACTCGGCTACGACGAACGCTCCTCGTTCTCCTTCACGGTCAACCACCGCGACACCTACACCGGCATCCCGGACAACGACCGCGCGCTCACCATCTCGTCGCTCGGCGAGGCCGCCCGCGACCCCGACGCGGTCGACTTCGCCGCCGAGTTCCGCGCGCCCGGCCACGTCCACCTGCTCCGGGCGGCCGCCGGCCTGACCGACGACCGGCGCGGCCACACCGAACTCGCGCTCCTGCTCGCCGACGCCGCCGACCGGGAGCCCGCGGCCGTGGTCTGCGAGATGCTCGACGACCAGACTGGCGAGGCGCTCTCGCCCGCCGACGCCCGGGCGTACGCCGAGCGCAACGACCTCGTCTACGTCGAGGGCGCCGACATCATCGACGCGCTGGGCTGATTCGACCGTCTTCGTGGCGGTCGGTTCTTAGACACGGTTCAATAGTATTGACAGGAATGTGAGGATTATATAGCCGCCAATTGCGAGGAACACAAACCATACCACTGCATCTGATGTGCTCGCAACGGCGTCGCCGTAGTTGAAAAGTGTCGAGAGGCCAGCGACTACAATCGCCAAGACCCCGCGCCTGGAATTCACGACATCCATTTTCGGCTATTTTCCACGTATCCGTAGTAACATTATGGTCCGGATTCACTTCTCGGCCCGTTCCACAGGACGTGACGCTCCACGGCGAGATGTCGGTCATCTCCTCGCAAACCAGGCTTCCTGCGACCTCATTTTGCCTCGCCGGAACGAGTGTCCACGCGTCGGCTGGGGAACCGACCGTTCGTCCGGGTCGAGCCCGGACTGGTTCCGGTTCGGCAACCGTGCGGGTGTCCACCTCGCAATCTACATTACGCAGGCTTTCGATGGTTGGAGTATGGGATTCGACGATATGGACGTCGACACGATCTGGATGGACGGCGAGTTCGTGGACTGGGAGGACGCGCAGGTGCACGTCCTCACCCACGGCCTCCACTACGGCTCCGGCATCTTCGAGGGCGCCCGGTGTTACGACACCGAGGAGGGCCCGGCCATCTTCCGCTGGGACGAGCACGTCGAGCGGTTCTTCCAGTCGGCCAAGCCGTACGACCTCGACATCGGGTTCACCGCCGAGGAGCTGACCGAGGCCACGACCGAACTCATCCGCCGCCAGGACTTCCAGTCGGCGTACATCCGTCCCGTCGCCTTCTACGGCTACGACAGCCTGGGCGTGAGCCCCGGCGACAACCCCACGAACGTCGCCATCGCCGTGTGGCCGTGGGGCACCTACCTCGGCGAGACGGCGCTCGAAGAGGGCGTCGACGTGATGGTGTCGAGCTGGCGCAAGCACGCCTCCAGCCAGATTCCGACGAACGCGAAGACCACCGGCCTCTACGTCAACAGCATGCTCGCGGGCGAGGAAGCCCGCAGTAACGGCTACGTCGAGGCCATCGTCCTCAACAAGGAGGGCAACGTGGCGGAGGGCCCGGGCGAGAACATCTTCCTCGTCCGCGATGGCGAGATATTCACGCCGGGGCTGGCCGAGAGCATCCTCGACGGCATCACCCGGAAGGCGGTCATCACGATGGCCGAGGACATGGGCTACGAGGTCCACGACGAGGCGACCATCAGCCGCGGCGAACTCTACACCGCCGACGAACTCTTCTTCACGGGCTCGGCGGCCGAAGTGACGCCCATCCGCTCCGTGGACGACATCGAGATCGGCGAGGGCACCCGCGGCCCGGTCACCGAGGAGATACAGACGCGCTTCTTCGACGTGGTGGAGCGCCGCACCGACGACTACAGCGACTGGTTCACGTACGTCTACGAGTAACGCGGTTCGTCCCCCGGCCCGACCCGGGGCGGCTCACGTTCAGTCGTCCGTCGAGTCCTTGACGGTGGTCTCGACGGGGATGTCGAAGGCCTTCTTCTCCTTGGTGTCGCCGAAGCCCGCGCTCAGCACGCGCGTGAGCGCGTCCTCCACCTTCTCGTCGGTCTCGGTGAGGTCCTCGGGCTTGACCTCCATCACGAACCCCGTGGTGATGTTGGGCGCGGTGGGCATGAAGACGATCTCGCGGCCGTCGTCGGTCTTCTTGCCGGTCTTGAACCCCGTGAGCCGGATGTCGCCCCACATCGTCACCTTCACGGGCGACTGGAGTTCGTCGGTGCCGGTGAGCGCCGTCTCGACCGCCATCTTCGAGGCGTTGTAGACGACGCGGAGGCCGGGCAGCGTGTTCATCACGTCGTCGATGACGCTCTCGACGAGCGACCCGAGGGCGGTGCGCATCAGGTAGCCGGTGGCGACCACCATCAGCGCGAAGATGACCAGCGTGAGCACCACCCGGAGCCCCGGGTTCGGGATGGCCTGCTGGAGGAGGGGCAGGTCGGCTATCTTGGTGTAGAGCCAGTAGACGACCCAGAGCGTGATCATGAGCGGGACGAGGACGACGAGCCCACTCGCGACGTCCCGTTTCCACGACGGCATTATGCGAGCAACTGTGCGCGACGCTTATCAGCCTTATCTATCGACCGAGGACCGCCCGCGCCGCGAACAGTAGGTTCTCCTTACGCTCCATCGCGCGCCGGTAGAAGTAGGAGAACCACTTGCTGCCGTAGGGGACGTACTGCCAGACCTCGTACTCACCGGCGAGTTCGAACTGGGCGTCGTCGCGGATGCCCATCAGCATCTGTATCTCGAAGTCGGTGCCGTACTCCTCGTGGAGGCGTTTCGCGTGGTCGATCATCCGCGGGTCGTGGCTCCCGACCGCGACGGCGCCGTCGTCGAACTCGCGGAACATGTACTCCAGGTCGGTCTCGTAGCGCTCGTTCACCTCCGCTTTCTTCGTGTACGCGACCGACGCTGGTTCGTCGTAGGCGCCCTTGACGAGGCGGACCTTCCCGGGGAGGTCGGCGAGGCGTTCGAGGTCGTCGGCGGTCCGCCGGAGGTTGGACTGGATGGCGATGCCGGCCATGCCGTCGTGGCGCGTGACGAGTTCCTCGTACGCGTCGAGCGTGCGGTCCGTGGTGGTGTGGTCCTCCATGTCCACCCACGTGAACACGCCGTGGTCGGCGGCGTAGTCCACGATGCGTTCGAGGTTGTCCTCGAAGACGCGCTCGCCGGCGTCGAGTCCGATCTGGGACGGCTTCACGGAGATGCAGCCGTCGACGCCGCTGCGCACGACGTCGTCGACGAGGCGGAGGTAGGCCTCGGCGTCCTGGTCGGCGGGGTCCCGCTCGTGGTAGTGCTCGCCGAGCAGGTTGAGAATCGCCTTCACGTTCCGCTCGTTGAGCGACTCGGCGTGCTCGATGGCCTCCGCGGCGGACTCCCCGGCGACGAAGCGGTCGGCGATCGGCGGTAGCATATAATCGGCGCTTGTCGCCCAGGTCTCTTATAGCCCGCAGAAACCGTCGCCGAATGTCGCTCAGTTGCACTATCGGAACGCTGTCACGTGTCGTGGTGGCGACCGGCGTTGGGGACGGTACGTCCGGTTCTGTCGTGCATCCCCGCCCCGGGCTACCTTATACACCCGTGATATTTCGGGCGGTAGTGGCGGGTTTCCCACCCTCGCGTGGGCCGGCGGCATCGAACCCGAAACCGGGGCCCGGACCCGGCAACCTACCGAAGCCAAACCAGACGTAATTAAAAGGGGCGGTCCCATCACCGCGTATGGACGTGGTCTCGCTCGTCGCGACGGCATTCTGGGCCATGCTCCCCGCGTACGTCCCGAACAACGCCGCCGTCCTGTTCGGCGGCGGCCGCCCCATCGACGGCGGCCGGTCCTGGCAGGGCCGGCGCCTCCTCGGCGACGGCAAGACGTGGCGCGGCACCGCCGTCGGCGTCCTCGCCGGCACCCTCCTCGCGCTCGCGCTCAACCTCGCCCGCCCCACCGTCGCCACCCTCGTCGGTATCGACCTCCCCGGCTTCACCGTCGTCGTCGCCGTCGCCCTCGCCGCCGGCGCCATGCTCGGCGACATCGCCGCCTCCTTCCTGAAGCGTCGCACCGGCCGCGAACGCGGCGCCGCCTTCCCCGTCGTCGACCAGCTCGACTTCGTCGTCGGCGCCCTCGCCCTCACCGCCGTCGCCGCGCCCGCGTGGTTCGGCGCGACATTCACCCTCCCCGTCGTCGCCACCGTCGTCGTCCTCACCCCCGTCCTCCACGTCGCCACGAACGTCATCGCGTACCTGCTCGGGCTGAAAGACGAGCCCTGGTAGGGCCTTTTGCTACGGGCCGCGGAGCGGCCCTTGCAAAAGCTCCACCAAAACCACTCCTCGCTCCCGTCGCGCGCCTCCGGCGCGCGGTGGTCGCTCGTCGGGCCGCTCGGGCCCGTCGGCCCTCGCGGGTGCTAACTTCGTTGGCCCCTGGCTACCGCCGCGTTTCCACACCGCTTATACCGCTCGCCGACTGGTTTCGACCAATGGCGAACCAGGAACTCGTGCGGGCGCTCCGGGACGCGGACGCGGTGCAGTTCGGGGAGTTCGAGCTCTCCCACGGCGGCACCAGCGACTACTACGTCGACAAGTACCTGTTCGAGACGGACCCTCGCTGTCTCCAGCTCATCGCCGAGGCGTTCGCCGAGCGCGTCGGCGACACGAAGCTCGCGGGCGTCGCGCTCGGCGCGGTGCCGCTCGTCGCCGTCACGAGCGTCGAGACGGGCAACCCGTACGTCATCGCGCGCAAGAAGGCCAAGGAGTACGGCACCGCCAACCGCATCGAGGGCCGCCTCGACGAGGGCGAGGAGGTCGTCGTGCTGGAGGACATCGCCACCACCGGCCAGAGCGCCGTGGACGCCGTCGCGGCGCTCCGCGAGGCGGGCGCCGTGGTCAACCGCGTGCTCGTGGTCGTGGACCGCCAGGAGGGCGCGACGGAGAACCTCGCCGAAGTGGACGTGGAACTCGAATCGCTGCTCACCGCCGACGACCTGCTCGACGCGGAGTAGTCCACACTCCTGCTTACTTCGCCTCGTTTTTGCATCGAAGTGTTCAAGTTCATGCAGTGAGACGGTCGGGGCATGAACCGCGCGGAGAAGGCCGCACTGCAGTTGCAGGCGGTCGCCGTCCTCCGGATGCTCAAGCAGACCCGGACGTACGACGAGCTGGCCGCCGAAACCGACCTGCCGGCGGGCGACCTCAACCGGTACGTGAACGGGCACGTGCTCCCGAGCGTCGACCGGGCCGAGGAGGTCGTCACCGGCGTCGGCCACGAGACGCTCCGGCGGGAACTCGAAGCCCGGGTGTCGGTCGACGCCGACGGCTACGTCGACAACTCCGGCGTGGTGTTCGACCAGTCGCTGCTCGACCTCGTCGCGCCCGTCGCCGCCGAATCCTTCCAGTTCGAGCGCCCGGACGTCGTGCTGACCGCCGCCACCGACGGCATCACGCTCGCGGCGTCGCTCGCCCGGTACTTCGACGCGCGGTGTGCGTACGCCAAGAAGTCGAAGGAGACCGCCGTCGAGGAGTTCATCGAGACCCGCCAGCGGCTGCAGTCCGGCATCGAACTCACCTACTACCTGCCGGCGTCAGCGCTCAACGCCGGCGAGTCCGTCCTCGTCGTCGACGACCTCATCCGGTCGGGCGAGACCCAGGAACTCCTGCTCGACATCGCCGAGCAGTCCGACGCCACCGTCACCGGCGTCTTCGCGCTCATCGCGGTCGGCGACGAGGGCATCGAGCGCGCCCGCGAGCGCACCGACAGCCCCGTCGGTGCCCTCGTCACCATGGGCTGACGGCCTCTCCCGCCCGCCGTTGCCTCGTCGCCCCCGCGTCCGTAGTATCCACGAATGTGTATACTCTGGTGGCGATTGCATGAAAATTCTTAAGTAGTGACTTCCTTCAATGCTCGAATGTGCATCATGGGGCTCGGTGATACATTCGCGGACTACTTCGGCTTCGAGGAGCACAACACCGACTTGAACACGGAGGTACTGGCCGGCGTCACGACGTTCCTCACGATGTCGTACATCGTGGTCGTGAACCCCGCCATCCTCTCGACCGCCGTCCAGCCCGCGGGCGTCGGGCCGGGCCGCACCTTCGAGATGCTCGCCGTCGTGACCATCATCGCCGCCGCGGTGGCGACGCTCACGATGGCGTTCTACGCGAACCGGCCGTTCGCGCAGGCGCCCGGCCTCGGCCTGAACGCGTTCTTCGCGTTCACCGTCGTCGGCGCGCTCGGCATCTCGTGGCAGACGGCGCTCGCCGCCGTCGTCGTCGAAGGGTTCGTCTTCATCCTCCTCACCGCCGTCGGCGCCCGGGAGTACATCATCCAGCTGTTCCCGGAACCCGTCAAACTCGCCGTCGGCGCGGGTATCGGGCTGTTCCTCGCCATCATCGGCCTCGAACAGATGCGCGTGGTCGCGGGCGACGCCGCCACGTTCCTCACGTTCAACCCGGTGTTCGCCTCCGACCCCGTCGCCATCATCTCGGTCGTCGGCCTGTTCCTCACCTTCATGCTCTACGCCCGCGGCGTCCGCGGGTCCATCATCATCGGCATCATCGTCACGAGCCTGCTGGGCTACGCGGCCGCCGCGATGGGCTACACGGCGTTCCCCGCCGACCAGGCCCCGCCCGGGTCGACGCTCCTCGACGTCTCGCTCACCGGCTCCACGACCGTCACCTACAGCGCCGCGAGCTACGACATCACGCCGCTCGTCGGCGCGTTCATCACCGGCTTCCAGAACGTCGAAGCGTTCTCCTTCGCGCTCGTCGTGTTCACGTTCTTCTTCGTCGACTTCTTCGACACCGCCGGCACGCTCACCGGCGTCTCCCAGGTCGCGGGCTTCCTCGACGACAAGGGCGACCTCCCCGACATCGACAAGCCGCTGATGTCCGACGCCGTCGGCACCACCGTCGGCGGGATGCTCGGCACCTCGACGGTCACCACCTACATCGAGTCCGCCACCGGCGTCGAGGAAGGCGGCCGCACCGGCATGACCGCGCTCGTCGTCGGCCTGCTGTTCGTCGCGTCGCTCGCGCTCGTCCCCGTCGCCGCGGCCGTGCCCGCGTACGCCTCCCACCTCGCGCTGGTGGTCGTCGCGGTCATCATGCTCTCGAACGTCGCCGAGATCGCGTGGGACGACCTCTCGTATGCCATCCCCGCCGGCATGACCATCCTCATCATGCCGTTCACGTTCTCCATCGCGTACGGCATCGCCGCCGGCATCATCTCCTACCCCGTCGTGAAGGCCGCGATGGGCGAACGCCGCGACGTCAGCGCCGGCCAGTGGGTGCTCGCGGGCGCGTTCGTGCTCTACTTCTTCGTCCGCACGAGCGGCATCCTCCAGGCGACGGTCTGACCTGCCGGTATCTCGGTCACCCGGCGCGTTCGGCCGCCACCCCGCTCCTTTTTCCGTCCCTGCCGACTACTCTCCGGGCATGACCAGCATCGAACTCTACGACCTCCCGGGCTGCCCGTTCTGCGCGACGGTGCGCGCGAAACTCGACGAACTCGGCCTGGAGTACGTCCGCCACGAGGTGCCGCGGTCCCGGGCCGCCCGCACCGAAGTCGAGCAGGTGAGCGGCCAGACCGGCGTCCCCGTCCTCGTCGACCACGACCACGGCGTCGAAGGCATGCCCGAGAGCAGCGACATCGTCCGCTATCTCGAAGCGACCTACGGCGACGAGTAGCCCCGTCTCTTCTCGGTCTGTGGTCGGTCGTCCCGCCGTGTCTACCCCTCGCGACAGTGAAACCGCACCGCCCGCTACGGGGAAGACCGCACTACAGCCGGGCACCGATGAGACCGCACTCGTCGGGCCGGGCTACGCAGACCGACGGCGGCGATTCGCGATTCCGTCGCTCGGCCCGGAGCGCAATCAAGGGGAGGACGAGCAGCCGCGCGCCGGAGGCGCGCGGGCCGAGGCCCGACCATCGGGAGGGCCGCAGGCTTTTAGCCGAGTTTTTGCCAGGGAGCAGTCGCTCCGCGACTGCGACCGCAGCAAAAAGTCGCGGTTCTATGCCTCCATCGCGTCCGACCGTTCGCGGATGAGCTTCCGGACCTCGTCGGGGTCGTCGAGGTCCTCGACTTCGCCGCGTTCGACGATGGCGGTGCCGTCGATGGTCTCCTGTTTGGCTTCGTCGACGAAGTAGACGGAGTAGGTCCGGGTGACGCGGCCGAGCGACCCCATGATGCGGGCGCGCTTGACGGCGGACCGGGTGAGCGAGGAGTGGCCGGTGAGGAGGTTCTCGGCGCCGCCGGTGTCCTCGCTGACGGCCTTGAACGGCGCGCGCACCGTCGGGTGGACGCTGAACCCGGCGAGGGTGAGAAGCGTCACGATGGGTTCGTCCTCGGGTTCGGCTTCGGGGTCGTCGGGCGTCGGCTCGGTGTCGCGGACCTCCTCGGCGCCCGTGAGCACGTCCACGGGGCTGGTGAGCGGCTGGTCGAACAGCTCTTCGAGCTGGAGTGCGACCTCGACGCTGGCGTTCATGCCGTCCTCGTACTTGGAGACGGTGCGCCGGGAGACGCCGAGTTCCTTGGCGAGCTGGCCCAGGCTCCAGCCGCGCTTCTGGCGTTCGTCGACGAGCACGTCGCTGTCGATGCTGACGTAGAGGCCGCCGGGGGCGGCGTAGATGAGCGGCGGGACGCCCTCGACGAACAGGTCGGTCGCGGTCTGCGGGTGGAGCACGGGCACGCCGTGCCGGAAGTAGACCACGTCGGGTTTGAGGTCCTGGTCGCGCGACCGCAGACCGACGACCATCGGGGTGGCGTGGAGGTAGGTGCCGAGCCGGCGCATCTCCGCGCCCGTCGCGCCGTCGAGTGCGTCGATGTTGCCGAGTATCTTCAGGATGACGAGGTCCTCGCCCCGTCGGGCCGCGAGGTCGAAGCTCTTCGGGCGGATGGAGCACCGGTCGCTCACCGTGAACCCCGCGTCCCGGAGCATCGCGGTCACGTTCTCGATGAGCACCGACCGTGACATACCCGTTGGTACGTCGCTCCGGCCATATATGCGTTGTGCCGCACGTGCGCCCGCAGTCCGGCGGTTTTCGGCTCGCTTCCACGAACCCGAAATCGTCTGCCGGAGTGCGAAAACCGTTAACCGCCGCACCGTCTACCGTCGCGCGTGACCGTCATCGGCCTCGACGACACGGACTCCCGCGAGCGCGGGATGTGTACGACGTACGCCGCCGCCACGGTGGCCGACCGCCTCCGGGACCGCGGCGCCGCCGTCGAGCGCCTGCTCCTCGTCCGCCTCAATCCGGCTGTCGAGTACAAGACCCGGGGAACGCCGCGCTCGCCGTCCACACCGACGCCGACCTCGACCTGGCATTCGACGTCGCGAGCGCGGTCGTCGACGAGGCGGCGGAGACGGCCGACCCGCGGACGAACCCGGGCCTCGTCGTCGCGCCCGGCGACCCCGCCGCGGTCCCGGCCGCCGTCGGCGAGTTCACGATGGCCGCCATCCGCGACCACCTCACCGTCGAGGCCGCCCGGACCCTGGCCGACGAGCACGGCTACCGGACCGCCGGCTGGAAGGACGCCCGCGGCGTCGTCGGCGCGCTCGCGGCCGTCGGCGCGTGGGTCGGCCTCGACGAGTGGACCTACGAGTGCATCTCCTACCGCCACCCCGACCGGTGGGGGACGCCCCGCGACGTGGACGTGGACTCGGTGTTCGCGGCGGCCGACGCCGCCTACCCGGACGCCTGGGACACGGTGGACCGCGGCGAGGGCGACCCGGTCTGCGTGCCCCACACGCCCGGCCCCATCCTCCACGGCATCCGCGGCGACGACGCCGACGCCGTCTGCGAGGTGGCCGCTGCCATCGAGAGCGAACCCGTCGACCGGACCGCCCTGTTCGTGACGAACCAGGGGACGGACGTCCACCTCCGGGACGCGACCATCGCGGACCTCGCGGACGGCCACGCGTACTGCGTCACGGGGACGGTGGCGAGCGACCCGGCGACCCGCGAGGGCGGCCACGTCTTCTTCGAGCTGGCCGACGGCGACGAATCGGTGCGGTGTGCGGCGTTCGAACCGACCAAGCGGTTCCGCGACCGGGTGCGCGCGCTCCGGCCGGGCGACCGCATCACCGCCTGCGGCGAGATGGGCGCGGGGACGCTCAAACTCGAGAAGTTCGCGGTCCGCGACCTCCAGACCACCGAACGCGTCACGCCGACCTGCCCGGACTGCGGCCGGCGGATGGAGAGCGCGGGCGCCGGCCAGGGCTACCGATGCCGGGACTGCGGGACGACGGCGCCCGGAAAGGTCGAACGGGCCGTCGACCGCGCGCTCGAACCTGGCTGGTACGAAGTCCCGCCCTGCGCGCGTCGTCACGTCGCGAGACCGCTCGTCCGCGGCGGGTTCGACGCGCCGGTCCACCCCGAGCGATGAGGCGACCGGTAGGAAGGTCGTACAGCCCGTTAGGGCGGTCGTATCTTTGTTCGGCGGAGCGTTAGCCAGCAATTATGTAAACCCGGTGGTGTCGTTGGTGGTCAGCGGGGGAGAGACGAAATGACTGCTGTGCAGGCCACCGGAGCTGGTGCCCGTGTCTAGCGAGGACGAACTGCCGGACGCGGACCGGTTCGAATGGCTCGCCGACCACGTCCTGGGGGAGGGCGAGGACGGCCCCGAGTGGCCACACGACGAACTCGAACACGTCATCGAGGCCTACGACGACCATCCGGACCGCTGCATCATCTACCCGCGCGACCTGAAACACGAGGAGGACATCACGGAGTGGGTCGCGGCCCGCGAAGGGTCGTTCGTCGACCCGGACGGGATGCGCTGACTACGTTTTCAGGCCGCTCCCGGTGAGCGGCACGACCACGTCAGCCGTCGGCGCGATGCCGCCCTGGTCCCGGTAGGCGTCGAGTCCCGCGACAGCCGCCGCGCTCGTCGGCTCGACGTAGAAGCCGGCCCGGTGGAGCGCGTCGAGGGCGTCCTCGGTCGCGTCGGCGTCCACGGCGATAGCGTCGCCCTCGGTCGCCTCGATGGCGTCGAGGATCTGGTCGCCGCGAGCGGGCCTCGCTATCTGGATGCCGTCGGCCGCGTCGTTCTCGCCGGCCGTCGGCCCGTTCAGTGCCGTCGCGATGGGCGCCACGCCCGCCGCCTGCACGCCGAGCAGGCGCGGGAGGTCGTCTATCCAGCCGGCGTCGTGGAGCGCCTGGAACCCGCGGTAGGCGCCGAGGAACAGCGTGCCGTGGCCGAGCGGCAGGACGACGGCGTCGGGCGCGGTCCAGTCGCGCTGGGCCGCCACCTCGAACGCGAACGTCGCGGTGCCCGCGAAGAAGGCCGGATTCCAGGCGTGGCTCGCGTACCAGCCGCCGCCCGACTCCACCGCCTCGACGCACGCGTCGGTCACGTCCTGGCGAGAGCCCTCGATTCGGACCGGGCGGGCGCCGGCGCGCTCGATGGCCGCGAGCTTCGAGGGTTTGACGTCCGCCGGCACGTAGACGTCGGCGTCGATGCCGGCGCGCGCGGCGTACTGCGCGATGGCGGCGCCCGCGTTGCCCGAGGAGTCCTCGACGACGCGCTCGACGCCGAGTTCGGCCGCCCGCGAGAGCGTGGTCGTCGCGCCGCGGTCCTTGAAACTCCCCGATGGGAACAGGTACTCCAGCTTGAACGCCGCGTTCCAGTCGGGGGCGTCGACCAGCGGCGTGAACCCCTCGCCGAGGCTCACCCGGCGCTCGACCGGCAGGAACGCCTCGAACGCCCAGAGGCCGCGCCGCGTGTCGAGCGCGTCGAACGCGGGCGGCGGGCCGTCGGGCAGGGGCGGGTCGGCGAAGTCGAGGGCGTGCCCGCACGCACACCGCCACGGCTCGTCCGGGCCTTCCTCGTAGGTCCGGCCGCAGGCGTCGCAGGCGAACATCAGTAGCTGTCGATGCCGGTGCCGACCGAACAGACGTACTCGCCGGTCGCGACCTGCGGCAGGCGACGGGTCCGCCAGAAGATGCCGTCGTCGTCGGCGGTCACGCGGGCCTTCAGCGTGCCGAACACGTCGGTGACCTCGAACAGCACGTCGTCGGCAGCCACCTCCTCGCCGAGTTCCTTCTGGAACTGGACGAGGCCGCCCGCGGGCGCGCCGTAGCGGTCGAACCCCTTCGCCCGGGTCTGGGTCGCCGTCTCCACGTCGCCGTCGAGGAAGCCGTAGTGGTGGAGCACGTTGAACACGCCCTGGACGCCCTTCTCGATGCTCTCCTCGTCCCAGCCGACGGCACCGCCGAGTTCCGGGTCGATGGCGGGCACGCCCTCGTCAGGGGCGGCGCGGGCGAGCTGGCCGTCCGGTCCCTTCTGGTCGAGCACGTAGCCGCAGCCGAACACCTTCGCCAGCTGGAGGCAGTCGCTGTGGAGGCGGTGGTGGCGGCCACACCGCACCCGCGCCTCGTCTATCATGCGGCTGGTCGACCCTGGTGGAGGTCGAGGACGACGTCGGCCCGCGTCGCGGCCTCGAAGGTGGCGGCCGCGATGCGCTCGCTCGACGAGCCGTTGGCGTCGCCGGGATACGTCCGGTTCATCTTCGTGTCGTCCATCGGGTTGCGGTGCTCGGCGACCTGGAAGCCGTGGTAGTTGACGACGCCGACCACGAGCACGACGCCCGAGAGTTCCTCGGGGTCGAGCCGGGGGACGACGCGGTTCACGACGCCGACGCCGTTGAGCTCGTCGCCGTCGCTGGCCGCCTGGATGTAGAGCGTCTTCCCGTCCGCCGCCCCGTTGACGACGGCGACGGGCAGGCCGATGGTCGTTCCGTCGCGGGTTTCGCCGACGTCGAGCCGCCCCGTGTCGACCTCGCCGGGGGCGGCAGTCGCCGTGCCGAGCGAGATAGCCATTACGTATATCGGACCACGCAAGGGTATTGAGCGGTTCGGTTGCCGAACCGACGCGGCTTTGGGCGACCGGCCCCAACCCCCGGCGATGTCAGAGCGCCCGGGCGTCGACAACGTGCTCGCCACGCTGGACGTGCGACGCAACGCCGTCCGCGGGTTCGCGGTCGGAATCCTGCTCGCACTCGCGGTCATCGTCTTCTTCGTGGTCATCCCCGGCGAGACCACCCGGCCGACGCTGTTCTACCCGCTGCTCGGGTTCGTCCTCGCGATGACGACCGGGCTGCTGGCGACCGTCGTCTTCGTCGCCGTCAGCGCCTACCGGGTGAACCGCCAGCTGTCGCCGTGACGAGCTCCTCCAGGCGCTCCGCGCCGGTCCGGGTCCCCTTCGCGAGCACGGTGTCGCCGCCACGGAGCTCCGTCTGCGGCCCGGGCTGGACCACCCACTCGCCGTCGGGCCGGTGGACGGCGATGACGCGCATCCCCGTCTCGGTGCCGAGCATCTGTCCGCCGAGGGTCACGCCGTCGAGAGTGGAGCGGTCGCCGACCGTCACCCGGACGATGACCTCGTCGGACTCCTCGACGGCCTCCTGCACGACGGCGTGCGTGTCGAGGCCGCGGAGGACGCCCTCGCTGATCTCGAGGGCGGCGTCGCTGATGACCTCCGTGCTGGTCGCGAGGTGGACCAGCCCCGGAGCGAGATGGGGTCGTCGACGTCGGCGGCCGCCCGGAGCGTCCACGCCTCGAACCGCGACTTGAGCGCGTCCACCTCCGCCTCCAGAGCGACCACCTCCTCGGCGATGTCCTCGCTGTCGAACAGCACGCTCCCGTACGCGAGGTCGACCGCGAGTTCGCTCATGTTCTTCATCAGGACGATGGTGTCGACGGCGCGCTCCAGGTCCGAGATGCCGGGTTCGGGCGGCTCGGGCGGCTCGTACGCCAGCCCGGTCGCCTCCTCGTAGACCGCGCCGATGTTCGCCTCCGCGCCGCGCAGCAACAGGACGTCGCCGGCGTCGAGCCGGGTGTCGTGGTCGGGGCTGTGTATCCAGTCGCCGCCCCGACGGATGGCGATGACGCGCACGCCCGTCTCCGTCTCGAGGTTGAGGTCGCCGAGCGTCCGCCCCGCGAGCCGCGACTCAGGGCGGAGTCCCGCCCGCACGAGCTTCTCGACGGCTTCGGGGAGCGCCGCCCGCATCGCGTCCGGCAGGCCGATGTCCTCGATGACGATCTTCGCGATGTCGCCCGCGGCGTCCGATATCTTCTCCGCCGCACCGACCACGCCGAGGACGGGCGCGAGCCGCTCGGCGTCGTCGGTGGTCCGCGCGGCGAGCAGGAGGCTCATCCGCGCGCGAAGCTGGAGGACGTCCATGCGCTCTTCGAGCTCCAGCACCTCCTCGGCCACCTCGTCGCTGCCGTGGAGCACCGCCGAGTACGCCAGGTCGATGAGGAGCTCAGCGGTGTCCTTCATCTCCGCGAGCACCTCCTTGACGCTCACCGGCTCGTACTCCACCCTGCCGGAGTCCATGCCCTCCAGTTGCCCGGGCCCGGGCAAAAGCGTGCCGCCCGCGACGAACCGGTAACCCGCGCCGCTTCCTCGCCCCGGACAATTGAGGAATCGTCTCACTGTCTCGATTTCGGCGGGTAGCGGCAGTCTCGCTCGAAAGATAATGCTTTTCCGCGATGGTTCCGAACGGTTAGGGTATGTCCAACGAGCTCAAGAAAGGGCTGGAAGGCGTGCTGGTCGCCGAGTCGGAGCTCAGCTACATCGACGGTGACGAGGGACGCCTCGTCTACCGAGGCTACGACATCGAGGACCTCGCACGCGACGCGAGCTACGAGGAGGTCCTCTACCTGCTCTGGCACGGCCACCTCCCCACGCGCGAGGAGCTCGACCCGTTCGCCGAGCGGATGGCCGCCGAACGCGCGGTCGACCCCGGGGTCATGTCCGTGGTCCGCGAACTGGCCGAGGCCGACGAGAACCCGATGGCCGCGCTCCGCACCGCGGTGTCGATGCTCTCGGCCTACGACGCCGACGACTCCGAGACGCCGCCCGAGGACCGCGAGGCCAACCTCCGGAAGGGCCAGCGCATCACCGCCAAGATACCCACCATCCTGGCGGCGTTCAAGCGCATCCGCAACGGGAACGACCCCGTCGAACCCCGCGAGGACCTGAGCCACGCCGGCAACTTCCTCTACATGCTCAACGACGAGGAGCCCAACGCGGTCCTGGAGGAGACCTTCGACATGGCGCTCGTGCTCCACGCCGACCACGGCCTCAACGCCTCGACGTTCTCCGCGATGGTCACGTCCTCCACGCTCACCGACCTCCACAGCGCCATCGTCAGCGCCATCGGGACCCTCAAGGGCCCGCTCCACGGCGGCGCGAACCAGAACGTCATGAAGATGCTGAAGGAGATAGACGACAGCGCGAAGGACCCCGTCGAGTACGTCCGTGACGCCCTCGACCGCGGCGAGCGCGTCGCCGGCTTCGGCCACCGCGTCTACAACGTCAAGGACCCGCGCGCGAAGATCCTCGGCGCGAAGTCCGAGGAACTCGGCGAGGCCGCCGGCGACATGAAGTGGTACGACTACAGCGTCGCCATCGAGGAGTTCATCCAGGAGGAGAAGGGCCTCGCGCCGAACGTCGACTTCTACTCGGCGTCGACCTACTACCAGATGGGCATCCCCATCGACATCTACACGCCCATCTTCGCGATGAGCCGCGTCGGCGGCTGGATCGCCCACGTGCTCGAACAGTACGACGACAACCGGCTCATCCGCCCGCGCGCCCGGTACGTCGGCCCGATGGACGAGACGTTCGACGGCATCGACGAGCGGTAACCCCTCCGAACCCGTTTTTCGGCCCGCAGGTCGCCGAGCGACGCCACCGTCGAGTCGCGGCCTCACGCCCGGGCCACCGCGAGGATGTGGTTCGAGAGGTCGACGACCGCGCGGTCTTCGCGGAGCGACTCGACGACGCGCCTGACGTCCGCCTGGGCCGCCTCGGGCGCGGCGGCCAGTTCTTCCCCGTAGTTCGAGGCGACGCCCTCCAGGCCGACGAGCGTCTCCACCGTGAAGCCCGCGTCGGCCAGGGCGGCCTCCAGTTCGTCGGCGCGGAAGAAGTGGGCTTCCGTCCAGGCCGGGTCGTCGACGTGCTCGGCGGCGAGGGCGGCGGTGTAGTCGCCGGTCTCCGCGATGGGGGCGAGCAGGCCGTGCTCGGCCGCCAGGACGTTGTGGATTATGTCCCGGAGCACCGCCAGTCGGCCGACGACGGAGACGAAGACGGGCGCGCCGTCGCGGGCGACCCGGCGGAGCTCCCGGAGCGCCGCGTGGCGCTCGTCGGCGTCGAGCACGTGGGAGAGCGGCGCGCCGAGGCAGGTGACGCCGTCGAAGGCGTCGTCCTCGAACGGGAGCGCCCGGATGTCGCCGCGTTCGACGGCGACGCGGTCGTCCAGGCCGCGTTCGGCGAGTTTCTCGGCGGCCGTGGCGAGCTGGCCCGCGCTCCGGTCGAGCAGCGTCACGTCGTGGCCGCGTTCGGCGAGCCACGCGCTGTACCGGCCCGCGCCGCCGCCCGCGTCGAGCACGCGCCCGTCGGCGGGGAGTCGCTCCAGGTAGGCCGTGGTGTTCTCGAACTCGAACCGGGTGACGGGGTCCCGGTCGAGTCGCTCCCACTCGACCTCGCCGGTGGCGTCGTAGTACGTCTCCGGGTCCGGCAGTTCGTCCATGTGGCTGTCGAGTCCGGCGGCCGACAAATAGCTGTCCGGGGTGTGAGACTCGCTCGCACGGGGTGGACGGGGGCAGGAAGTCGTGGGAGGGGGTGGACGGGGGACGCGCCGGCCTGCTATCGCTCGGTGATGATCTCGACGGTGGCCGAGTCGCCGGCCACGCCGTCGTCCGCCTCCACGAAGTAGGTGCCCGGGGTGGCGTCCGTGGTGTCGAACCGCACCGTCCAGGCGCCGTCGGTGTCCCACTGGTCGACCGACATGAGGTCGAAGGCCTCGGGGGTCGGGCCGCCGGTCACCTCGACGAAGATGGTGTTGTCGCCCGGCTTCCGGTTCGTCACGCCCCGCACCACCATCGTCTCGCCGACGCCGACCGGGTTGACGCCGCTCGCGTCGCGGTCCACCGCCGGCACCACGTCGACGATGGTGGTGCGCGCGTCCGCGAAGCGGAACGACTCCTCGGTCGCGATGTCGTCGCTCCCGCTCTCGGCGATGCTCTCGGCGAACAGCACGTCGAGGACCTGGTCCTGGCTCCGGGTTGCCCCCATCGCCTCGACCGCGTCCCGGAAGTACGCTTCGAGGCCCGGCAGGTCGGGACGGCCGCCCTCGGCGAGCACGCCGTCGCCGACCAGGCGGTCGGGGCCGGCGTGGATGACGACGCCGACGACGGTGCCCTGGAAGAACTGGCCGCCGTCGTGTGATTCGAGGTCGACGTCCGCCTCGAATTTGTCGTCGGAGACCGGTAGCGTGTCGGTCGCGACCTGGCCGCGCTGGTCGACCAGCACGACGAGCACGCGGTTGACGCCGGTCGCGGTCCCCGCGACGGTGACTTCGCCGTCCGGGACGGCCACCTCGCCGTCGATGGCGCGGAAGACGGTCTGCTCGGCGAGCGTCGGTCGCACCACGTCGAGTCTGGCCTGCGCGCCGTCCGCTTCGACGAACGCCGACCGCGTGAACGTCACCTGGAGGTCGCCCGCCTCGTTTCGGGCGTCGTCGGCCGGCAGCGCGCCCAGCAGGGCGTGGCCCGGTATCTTGAAGTCGGACGTCGCGTTGGACAGCAGCACCTCGCGTCGCTCCCAGGTCCCGTTCTCGTCCACCTCGACCAGGTCGTCCTCGTCGAGAGCGCCGCTCTCGTCGATGTCAACGAGGTCCCAGTCGCCGGACGTGCGGGCGTAGAGGGCGACGGCGTCGGCCGACGAGGACGCGGTGCCGTTCACCGTCACCTCGCTCCCCAGGACGTAGGTGCCGTTCGGGTTGTCGATGGTCACGTCGCCCGCCTGGAGCGCCATCGCCGCGGCCGGGTCCTGTGTGCCGACTGCACCCGTCGCTCCGGCGTCGGCGGCGCCCGCGAGCAGCAGGCCGAGGACCACCATCGCTACCACGACGCGACCAGCCCCCGTGGTCCGACGGGCGTCATCGACCCCTCCCGGCTATCGGTCGTCCGGTCCCACTCCCGGCTCTCGAATCAATCATCTGTCTCATCGTCGTCTCCCCTCCCGGTGCCGCACGACGCGGCTCTACCTGAAAGGAGGGGAGGCATGCAAAAAACTGTATGTTGTGCGATAGCTGCGGGATGGTTACCGGTCAGCGGTCGGTTGCGACGGTTCGCGGCTCGGCCGAACGGCCCGAACGCGGCGTCAGACGGCCGTCGCACTAGTCACCTGACACGTTTCCGTCGAACGCGCCGTCGCCGCCCGGTTTCCTCGTCCACTTTCAGTTTCACCCCGCTTTCCTCGCCTTTATCACGGTAACCGCCCTTGGTTCGGGTGCGTCACACGCCCCGTGTTCGTCCCCTCTCTTCCCCCAGGGTCGACCGGGAATCCCGTTCCACTAACGGTTATTGGTGCTGGCCCGCAAGAGGCGTCTATATGCTCAGTTTCGAGGACGTGCTGGCCGCCCAGGACCGCGTCGCCGACGTGGCCCGGCACACACCGCTCGACTACTCGCACACGTTCTCCGACATGACCGGCGCGGAGGTCCATCTCAAACTCGAGACCTTCCAGCGCACCGGCGCGTTCAAGATCCGGGGGCCGCCAACCGCATCCGCACGCTCTCCCCGAGGAGACCGAGGCCGGCGTCGTCACCGCGAGCGCCGGCAACCACGCCCAGGGCGTCGCGCTCGCCGCCACCCGGAGCGGCGTCGACGCGAAGGTCGTGATGCCCGAGTTCGCGCCTATCTCGAAGATAGAGGCCACCCAGAGCTACGGCGCCGAGGTCGTCCTCCACGGCCGCGACTACGAGGAGGCCCAGGCCCACGCCCACGAAATCGAGGCCGACGAGGGTCGGACGTACGTCCACGCCTTCGACGACGACATGGTGATGGCGGGGCAGGGCACCATCGGCCTCGAGATCGTGGACGACCTGCCGGAGGTCGACACCGTCGTGGTCGCCATCGGCGGCGGCGGTCTCATCAGCGGCATCGCGACCGCTGTGAAAGCCCGGAATCCCGACGTGCGCGTCGTCGGCGTGCAGGCCGAGGGCGCGTCGAGCGTCGCGCGGTCGCTGGAGAAAGGCGAGGTCTACCACCGCGACGACGTGGACACCATCGCCGACGGCATCGCCACGCGGAGCATCGGCGAACGCACCTTCGAGGTCATCCAGGAGCGCGTGGACGAGGTCGTCACCGTCTCCGACTCCGAGATAGCGGTGGCGCTCGTGAACCTGCTGGAGCGCGGGAAGACGCTGGTCGAGGGCGCGGGCGCCGTCCCCTCGCGGCCATCCTCTTCGACCACGTCGACCTCGCCGAGGACGAAGTGGTGGTGCCGGTGCTCTCCGGCGGCAACATCGACATGAACATGCTCTCGACGGTCATCATGCGCGGCCTCGTGGAGACCGGCCGGTATCTCAAGGTCCGGACGGTGCTCAAGGACCGCCCGGGCGCGCTCATCGACCTGCTGGACGTCATCGCCGCCGCCCGCGCGAACATCTACGCCATCCAGCACGACCGCACCTCGCGCAACATCGCGATGAACGCCGCCGAGGTGGAACTCGACCTGGAGACCCGCGGTCCCGACCACGTCGACGACCTCCTGGCGGGCCTCCGGACGGCCGGTTACGACGTCGAAGTCCTCGTCTGACGGCAGGCCGGGCGTTTTATACCGGGAGCGGTTGTGGACCGTAGCATGAAACGCGTCATCGAGACCGTGGACGCTCCCGAGGCCGTCGGCGCCTACAGCCAGGCGACCACCGACGGTTCGCTCGTGTTCACCGCCGGACAGATTCCGCTCACGCCCGAGGGCGAACTCCTCGACGACGAATCCATCGCGACTCAGACCCGCCAGAGCCTGGAGAACGTCAAAGCCATCCTCGAGGAGGAGGGCCTGACGATGCAGGACGTGCTCAAGGTGTCGGTGTTCCTCGACGACATCGACGACTTCGACGAGATGAACGACGCCTACCGGGAGTACTTCCACGACAACCCGCCCGCCCGGAGCGCCATCGAGGTGGGCGCCCTCCCGAAGGGCGCCGGCGTCGAGATAGAGGCCATCGCGGCCCAGCGCGACTAGCCGTGCGACCCCGCGTCAAGTCGAGTCTCCTCTGGGGGTTGGTCGGCGCTCTCTCGTTCCTGGTGCTCGCCCAGGGCTACCGCCTCGTCACCGACCGGGGCGTCGGCCTGCCCGCTCTCCTCGTCGTCGCCGTCGTCGTCGCCGTCGCCGCCACGGCGGCGTCGTATCTCGCCGACGGGTGGGCGACGCGGAAGAGAAGGGTTTAAAGGCGCGACGGCGGTACGATGTACTGGGCCGGGATGGCCGAATGGCAAAGCGCACGCCTGGAAAGCGTGTTCCCTTACGGGATTCTGGGTTCAAATCCCAGTCCCGGCGCTTTTGACGCGAACCACACGGCGAGCACCACGTGTGCTCGCAGCCAGAACTGCCCCCGCGTCACCCCTCGTGCAGTTCGGTGGCTGCGGTGTGTTCGGCGAGTTCCTCCAGGGTCGGCTGGCCGAGGTAGCGCACCGTCTCGCTCCGGGCGTCGTACTCGACGACGCTCGCTTCGGCGAACGTCGGCAGGTGGGCGTGGTGGAGCGACGTCACCACACGCCGGCGGTAGTCCTCGGTCGGCGGTTCGCCGGTGTCGGCCGTCTCCAGCCGCGTCACCCAGTCGGCGAGTTCGTCGAGGCTCGCGACGGCGTCGTCGGAACGAATCAGATAGTACAGCGCGAGGCGGCGGCGTCGGTCGGCGAGCAGGTCGAAGACGGTGTCGAGGTCGGGCGTCGACAGGCCGAGTTCGGCCCACTCGCCGCTGGCGCCAGTCGCCTCTCGCCAGTGTGCATGCTTGTCGGTCATTGTCCCCCTCCCCAGGGTTCAGTTCGAAGATAGTCTACGCGAGGCAAAGAACCCCGCGGTTCACCCGGCATCTCACAGTTGGGCGCACGGCCCATGCTGGCCGGCCATGCGCCACCTGTCGGCTCTTGAGGCTGAAAGGGTGCTGCGGTGTGGGGGGGGAGGGGGCCACTCGTCGGCATCGAATCACAGCCCGGCTGAACGGGGGTTTATCCCACCGGCCGGAACATGTCACCCTGGATGGCCACCGCGTGGGAATCGGCGACGGGGGATTAGTAGATTCGCGGGCAGCGTTCGGCCGTACGCGACCTGTCTGGCGCGTACGTCGGCGTCGGGAGAAATCCGGACGCTGTCATCCAATCGTCATACCCGAAACGGCCCGGGCGCTCGCCCGGGTCCAGCAACTCCTCCGGAGCCAGGCTATCGTCCAGCACGAACGAGCCGTGCGACGCGGTCGCGTGACCGAACTGCAAACGACCCGAAAAGATAGGTCCTCTCTGTTTCCCGCCTTCCGCCTTTTCCCTGCCTTCCCCCCCCCTTTTCGCCTCCCTCGTGCCCTCTGTCCCCCCTTGCCCTCTCCCCGTCGTTCCCCTTCCCTTTCCTCTCCCTCTCCCCATCGCCCCCTTTCCTCCCACTCATTCAGAACGGGGTGGACGCGGCGGTCAGGGCGGCCGCGACCCGACTCGCCTCGGACCGGGCTTACTCCCCTCCGCCGGTCACGCTACTGTTGCCGTTATTGCCGTTGTTGCCGTTGTTATTCTCGTTTTTCTTCCCACCCTTGCCCGGTTCCTGGTCGTCCCCTTCCAGGTGCGCGGCGCCCTCTGCGCCCGCCTGTCCGGTCGACGGCTGGTTGTAGACCGTCACGTCGAAGGAGGTCCTCTTCTCGTCCGTCGCGAGGCGGTGGTCGCCGCCCTGCGCGTCGTCCTTCGAGTAGACGGTCAGCAGCAGGCGTGCCTCAACCGTGGTGCGCTTCTGGGTCTCGCCTTCGTCCTTCGAGTTGACCGAGTCGTTGGGCGGCGCGGCGAAGTCCTCGGCCGTCCAGGTCGTGTTGGCGAGCACGTCGGCGCCCTCGAAATCGAACTTACCTGCGGCGGCGCGTGCCGCCGGGAAGTCCTGCTTCGAGTACGCTATCTGCTGCCAGCCCCACTTGCTCTGTTCGTCCCGCCATTCCTTGATGTCGAGCTGGACGCGGACGGACTCCGCGGGCGTGTCGAGGCCGTCGAACTGCCAGCGCCCGCTCGCGTCGACCGTGAGGCCCGTGATGGTGCCGTCGTCCGTCGCGATGGTGTCGTTCTCGATGGTGAACGTCTCGATGAGGGCGGCCGCGGTCGGGGTCGAGAACGCGGCGATGCCGCTTCCTGCGACCGCCAGACCGGCCATCCCCGCGATGACCTGTCGTCGGGTTGTGGTGAACTCTCGCATCGTGATCACACCTGGCTGCAGTTGCCGGCCGCCTTCGTGTCGACCTGCGTGCCGTCGACGCGGAGGATTGCAGTCCCGCTGTTCGCCGCGATGATGTCGTGGTAGTTACCGGGCGCCACCTGTCCGGCCTTGCCGTCGGGGCCGAAGTGGCCGGCCTCGGCCACGCCCTCGACGTAGTTCGACGTGTTCCCGTACTCGGCGAGGCGGTAGGGGATGGGCGCGGTGCCCACCGGGTTGTTGTTGTCGACCCGAAACATGCACTCGCCGGTGGACCACGTCAGGCCGAGCAGGGCGGGGTCGCCCTCGCCGAGCGGGTACTGGTTCTCGCCGACGGCTTCGGCTTCGCCCTCGCCCGCGACGAACGCGGTCGCCTCCTGGTTGGTGACGGTGACCACGAAGGTGGTCTGCTCGTACGCGCTCGCGCCGGTCGGGCCGGCCGGGCCGTTGAACTTCACGCTCATGTGCACGTGCACCAGGACGCTGGTGGACTTGCTGCTGCCGTCGTCGGGCGCGAAGAAGTCCTCGACGACGGGGCCGTAGTGGCCGCCGACGAAGATGGACTTGTCCGCTATCTCGAAGGTGCCGGAGCCGGCCTTCATGTCGGGTTCGACCGGAATCCACTGGCTCCCGATTGCGTACGGGTGGCCGGGCGAGTCGGGTCGGCCCGCCTCCACGACGACCTTGACGCCCTTGATGGTGTGCCCGCTCCGCGGGTCCACGCCGTCGTAGCGCCAGTTGCCGCGGACGCTCAGCAGGACGTCGCTGAGGGTACCGTCGTCTGTCGTGATCGCGTCGCCTTCGATGGTGAGGCCGGTCATCTGCGCGGACGCGCGGTCGCTGAACATCGCGAGGCCGCTGCCCGCGATGGCGAGTGCGCCGATGCCGCCGAGTACGGTTCGCCGGGTGGTGGTGAAGTCGGGTGCGTTCATGGTTTGTCCCCGACGAACCCTAAGATGTTTGATACCATATTCATAAACAACCAGGTCGGTTTCCAGGCGAGGGATGGAGGCGCTCACGGCACCCCTACGAACCGCCAGACACCGCCAGGAAACGCGGGTTTCCCCGACAGGGGCTGCCTGGAAACCGGCCGAAACGCGCGCTCAGCGGGTAATGGCCGGGTTATCGCCTCCCGGCGGACCGCCGGAGACGCCCGCTATCGCCGTTCGCCGGTTCTGGCGGTCTATGAATATGCTCCCTTCCGGCGTAGCCAGTACTGTCAGCGAACGGGCCATCGGTGAGTGTGTTGGCTGACAGGAGAACACCCATGACAGACCGTTCATCCGGGCGACCACTGGTCACCAAACGAAACGCCATCCTGCTGCTCATCGCCCTGCTCGCCGTCGTCGGTTCGGGCATCACCATGCTCGGGCCGCTGTTCGACCGTCCGCCGGCGGACGCGACGGCGACGACCGAGCTGCCGGCGGCCGAGACGACGACCACGACCACCACGACGACGTCGCCAGCGACGACGGCGACCGCCGGCGTCGTCGAGACGCAGACGACCACCACCGCGACGACGACCACGACCACTGACGTCCGGCGCGACAGGCACGACCGCCGGACCACCCGCCCGCCGTCGGGCGAGGTGGACGGCACCGGTAACGCGACGGCCGTCTACGGCCTCGCGCCCCCGGCCGGGTCCGCAGCGCCGTAACTCACGTTCTCTCGCGAGCATCGCCGGGTCGAGACAGCCGACACTCACCGAGTACCGCGGCCGGGGCGAGGTCCGTTTTCACCGGCGGCTATCAGTCAGAGCCTGACCGGTCTATCTCCGGCATGTCGCCGAGGTCGAGGCGCATGCTCCGCTGTTCGTACATGTGGAAGAGGCCGGCCAGCGTGAGGAGGCCGGCGATGACGCCGACGTAGGCGACTGTCGGGACGGCCGTGAACGGCTGGGTTCCGCCGAGGATGGCGGCGGTGAGCGCGCTCCCGAGCAGCCCCAGGAGGAAGTAGAACGTGCTCCAGGGGATGTCGTGGCCGGGGACGACCTCCAGGTACACCCGGAGGTCGGAGAGGGCGTCGGTGGCTTCGATGGTCCCGTTGTCGTACAGGACGACGTTCGCCTCGTGCATCTTCGGGAGGTGGGCCTGCTGGAGTGCGTTGTACACCCGTTTTCGCTCGGCCGCCGACACCTCCGCGACGGACTCGCCGTTCTCCCAGGCCGCCACCTGGTAGGAGAGGTCGCGTAACGAGACCGGTCCGTCGTGCTCCAGCAGGTAATGGATGACGTACCTGCGCCGCCGGTTGGCGAGCGTCTCGAACAGGTCGTCGCGGGTCGGCGACGCGTCGGCGCTCTCTCGTTGCCCTTGCATGCTCGTCAGTGTCCCGGGCCGTCGCGCGATCGCCACGCCGGTCCCTACTCTACCTGGACTATCAGGCCTAATAAAATCCGTTCTCGATTCTCCCGGCCCGGTAACTTCGGCGCGCAGGTCGCCGCAGCGAGAGCGACGCGTCTCCGGAGCCCGCCCGCACGTGTTCGTTCAGCATCCCACGCGTCGGGAACGGCCGAACAGTACATACGTCCGGAAGCCTGCACCGGATACTACATGTCGAACCGAGAGTCACAGACCCGGCGTCGGTTCCTGCAGGTCGCGGGGACGGCGACTGTCGTCGGCCTCGCCGGCTGCACCGGCGGCGACGGCGGTGGGGAGGAGACGACAACGACCACCGAGGCCACCACGACGACGGCGGCGGAGACCACGACACAGGAGATGGAGTCGGTGCCGGAGGCATACCAGGGGGCGACCAGTCTCGGCGGGACCGAGCGCAACCCCGACGCGCTGAGCACCAAGGAGGCGGTGCAGTACCAGGAGGAACCGAAGGACGGCAACCAGTGTTCCGGGTGCACGTTCTACATCGAGGACAAGAACGACGACGGCCTGGGCGCGTGTGCCATCGTCGAGGGGACGATCGACCCGCAGGGCTACTGCATCAGTTACTCGGCGTACGAGGGCAGCAGTCGGCCGGCGCGGCCGGTTTCAGGCGTCGTCGAGGAGGTCGCGGCCGCGGGACGTGACGACGTAGCCCCGTTTCGTCGTCACGGCGAACCCGGCGTCCTCGAGTACCGCGAGCGAGTAGTTGATCTTGTAGTGTGGGTAGTCGGTCAGGCCGACGAGCGTCGTCCGTTCGACGGGTTCGGCCGCAAGTATCGACCGGAGGACGGTCCGGTGTTGCTCCTGGACGGGGACTCGCTCTCGACGCCGCTCTCGCATGTCGGGTGGTCACACGGACCGCGCCGGGAATAGTTGCGGGCCACGAATTGAGGGTCGTTTATGTCGAAAAGCATCGGACAGACATCCGGCCGGCGGGACGACGATGCAGAACGGGGTGGGGAGGGGGATAAGTACCGGTCCAGGACGTCGTCGTCCGTCCGGATGCCACACAGGCGCACCGCCGTGGCGATGCTCGCGCTGTGTACGTCCGAATAGTGCCGGGGAGCGTAAAACTGCATCCAGCTTTGCCACCGTCGAGTAACGGCAGTCTCACTTATGTCCGTGTGGGCCGTACGGTTGTAGAACTCGGCGTCGACGTAGAATGCGAAAACGGAGACACGGCGGTGCTGCCCCGTCCGTCTCCCCTCCCCCTGTGGCGACCTCCTCTCAGAGCGTCGCAGTACTCTATAGATGGGGACGGGTTACAAGCTTTCCACCTAGTCACCTAGGGCATCCGCGTCGCCCGGCCGTCCGTGGCAGTCGATACCGAACGTCACACATAACTCCCCGGGGTCGTTTTCGCCGCCTGGTAACGCCCGGAACGGTCATCCCCCGACGCGGCCCACGCTTCGATGCGCACCGAGTGCGCCGGACCCGGGTCGGAACGCACCCATGGTATCCGCCCGGTCCGTCTCGCCACTTCCATCACCGTTTCCGCCCCTCGTCAGCGGTCAGTACGCCGCGTCCTTGATCTCGACCCGGAGCTCCGGGAACCCGTCGAGGTACTCGCGTCGCTCGGCGCGCATCGCCGCGAGACTCGATTCGAACTCCTCGACGTGCTCGGGCACGTAGAACGCCCCGATGTCCATCTCTGGCACCCGTTCGGGGATGGACATGCCGAGGCGGTCGTCGTCCACCCACTCGACGGTGCCACGCGCCACCTCGGTCAGGATGCGGACCGTGTCCGCCACGCCGATGTCCTTCGCGCGGTCGCCCAGGTAGCCCGTGTTGATGAGGAAGCAGTCGGCGTCGTTCGCGGCGACGAGGTCGTAGAACCGGTTGCCCTCCTCGCCCTCGGAGCCGACGATGAACGGGTTGGTGCCGACCACGCGGATAGACTCGCCCGCGCGACTCGGGTCGCCCGCGCTCGTCTGGATGGACTCGCCGAGCATGAACGCCGCCGCCGCCTGCTCGTCGGTCAGCTTCGCCACGGGCGGCATCAGGGGGTTCCGGGTGATGAAGAACACCTGGTCCATGCACTCGACGTCTATCTCGTCGTCGGCGCTCGCGAGGTGCTCCCGGAGGACGACCGCCCGCGAGTTCGTGGTGTGCTCGGGCACGTCGAAGTCGACGGTGCCGTCCTCGGCCACCGAGACGTTCTCCAGCACCGCGCTCGGGTGGGTGGCCGCCCGGTAGAGTTCGGGCTGTTCGTCCTCGTCGAGGCCGATGGTCTTGATGTAGAGGCCGTTCCCCTCGCTGCCGGCGACGGCGCCGTCGGGCAGGAGCGCACACACGTCGTCCTGGCGCATCACGGCGGACTCGGGTTCGTCGAGCCAGAAGCCGTGGCCGGTGAGCGTCGACTTGCCGGTGGCGCTCAGGCCGAGGAAGACCTGGCCCACGTCGCGCAGGTCGCCGTCGGCGTCGCGGACGGTCACCTGCTTGCTACCGGCGTGGAGGCCGAGGCCGCCGCGCTGCTTCGCGCGGTACATGAACAGCCGGAGGAAGGACTTCTTCGCCTCGCCGGTGTAGTCGCTGCCAAGGACGTAGGTGGTGCCCTCCTCGGCGAGCACGCGGATCATCGTCTCGTCCCAGTCGGGCAGCTGGAGCGTGACGAAGTCGGGGTCGGCGCCCTCGGGCGCGGGTTCGAACAGCTTCGCCCACGCGAGCGCGATGCGCGAGTACTCCTTCGGGACGTACAGCCGGCAGGTGAACGTCACGTCGGGGTGGCGGCCCACCTGGCGGTCGACGCAGACCAGCTCCCGGTTGCGGGCGTACTCCTGGGCGGCCGCGAGCGTCTCCCGGTCGTCGTCGGTGAGTTCGTCGTCGACGGTGTTCTTCGTCCGGTCGGCGCTCCGCGACCGGAACTCGCTGACGTACGACGGGCTCCCGTACTCCGTCGTGGTCTCCATCGACGCGGAAAACGAGCGCAACTCGTCGAATCCCGGGTTGTACGTGACCTCGGGTGCTGTCGTCGGGTCCGGAAACGCACGTGTGAGTGAGGGAAGCTCCCTCCCGGTTTCGGACATCAGTTAGTAGGGGTCGTTCTGGACCTATAAACATGAACTATTTACTGCTGTGTGCCCGGTCGGGGCCGCGCCGATACGCCCCGCGGGTCGCCGCCGGCCGGGCGTTCTCGCCGGACCCATCCCTGCGAGCGGCAGACGGTATCGAGCGCCGGGTAAGCAGGACTTTCGACGAGCTATGTGGTCGATAGACGGCCTGTACGGCCGATAAACGACAGTAAACCCGCTCCCCATTCCACCACGCTTAATCCCCGCGCCGGCGTAGAATCTGGCGCGCAGGACGACCCCACGGGCCAGTTCTGCGCGGATCCATGCCTCTTTCGAGGGGCCTGTGACCCGGTTCGTTCTCGCGGTCTCGTTCGCGCCCACACCTATGTACCTCCCGGGAGAACTGACCGGCATGGACGACGCGACGCGCGCGAACTACGCGCTGCTGGACGTGCTGGAGCATCTCGGCGACGACGAGGACGCCCTCGACGTCCCGTGGGCCACGTTCGCCGGCAACCGGACCTCCCGGTTGACCTTCGAGGTGCCGTCGAGCGACGTGACCGACGCCTACTTCGGCCTCCAGGCGTTCGACGTCGGCGCGTACGGCCACGAGGTGCTCGTCAACGACGAACCCGTCACCGGGTTCGACATCCCGCCCCGCGACGGCTGGCAGTACTGGGTCGACTCCGTCACCGGCACGGCCCTCGTCGAGGGCGAGAACAGTTTCCGGGTCGTCCGGGACGCCGCCACCGAGGACAACTTCGTGGTCGGCGTCGTCACCGTCCACTGGAAGGAGCCGACGGAGTGAGTGCGTCCACGGCGACGGCCAGCGCTCGCTCCAGGTGCTCCTGGTCTCCGCGAACGCCGGCTTCCAGTCGTCAGGGTCGAGGTGGTCGCTGATGGTGAACAGCGCGCCGGCCGCGACGTCGCGGTGGATGGCGACGGCGAACGCGGCGGCCGCCTCCATGTCGACCGTCAGCACGCCTTCCTCGCGGTACGTCTCCACCTCCGGCACCGTCTCCCGGTAGGCGGCGTCGATGGTCCACGTCGGCCCGACGGAGTAGGACTCGCCCCTGGCGTCGAGCGTCTCGGTCAACCGCTCGCGGAGCGACGGCGACGCGTCGACGTAGCGACCGGGCTCGATGTAGTGGTGCGAGGTGCCGTCGTCGCGGAGCGCCCGGTCGACGACGACCAGGTCGCCGACACCCACCGCTGGCTGGAGGCTGCCGGCGTGGCCGACGGCGACGAACTGCTCGGCACCCCTGACCACGAGCGCCTCCATGGCG
Source organism: Halobacteriaceae archaeon GCM10025711 (assembly GCA_042662785.1). GTDB lineage: Archaea > Halobacteriota > Halobacteria > Halobacteriales > Halobacteriaceae > JBHSYX01. The sequence goes on along the minus strand of JBHSYX010000001.1, from coordinate 3,329,981 downwards.
AGGGCGGTCACGGGTGCCCCGACGCCGAAGCCGCCGACGACGCCGACCCGGCCGTCGGTCGCGTCGAGGGCGAACCCCTCGCCCCAGGGCGTGTCGAACGGAGTCGCCTCCCAGTCGGTCCTGACGTGGTCCAGCAGGCCGTCGTCGTAGCAGAGAATGAGCCGTTCTGGCACCGGGTCGCGGCCGTCGTCGAAGTAGCCGGCCGACGCCTCTGGGGTGATGACCGCCGGTGCCCCGTGTTTGTCGGGGTGGTTCGGAACCGGCATGGCCGGGAGTACGGCGTTCCCCGGGAAGCGTCTTCGGCTTATATAAAAATAGGGTGGACGGCCCGGAACTCCCGCCGCCTCGACCGTGCGAACCAGTGTCAATACTGCGGCAGTAACCGCCGGTTTCGCCCGCGATTCGCCGGCCGTGGGCGGTCGCCCACCGCAGCGTCGAGACGTGCGATTCCAAAAGGACTATATAGAATCACATTCATATTCTCGCCCTGGTTATGAGTCAGCAACGGATGCGAGGCCAGCCCATGATTATCATGGGCGAGGACGCCCAGCGCGTAAAAGATCGGGACGCTCAGGAGTACAACATCTCTGCCGCCCGGGCCGTTGCGGACGCGGTCCGCTCCACGCTCGGCCCGAAAGGGATGGACAAGATGCTCGTCTCCTCCATCGGTGACGTCACCATCACGAACGACGGCGTGACCATCCTCAAGGAGATGGACATCGAGAACCCGACGGCCGAGATGATCATCGAGGTCGCGGAGACACAGGAGAACGAGGCCGGCGACGGCACCACGACGGCCGTCGCCATCACCGGCGAACTCCTCAAGAAGGCCGAGGACCTGCTCGAACAGGACATCCACCCGACGGCCATCATCAAGGGCTTCAACCTCGCGTCGGTGAAAGCCCGCGAGGAGATCGACGAGGTCGCCGAGCGCGTCGACCCCGAGGACGAGGCCCTGCTCCGGAAGGTCGCCGAGACCAGCATGACCGGCAAGGGCGCCGAACTCGACAAGGAGGTCCTCAGCGAGATCATCGTGCGCGCCGTCCAGGAGGTCACCGTCGAGACCGTCGACGGCGACCGCGTCGTGGACGCCGACTACATCAACGTCGAAACCCAGACCGGCCGGAGCGCCGGCGAGTCCGACCTCCTCGTCGGGGCCGCCATCGACAAGGACCCCGTCAGCGACAACATGCCCAAGCAGGTCGAGGACGCCGACATCCTCCTCCTGAACGAGGCCATCGAGGTCGAGGAGGCCGACGTCGACACGAAGGTCAGTATTGACAGCCCGGACCAGCTCCAGCAGTTCCTCGACCAGGAGGAGAAACAGCTCAAGCAGAAGGTCGAGCAGATCAAGGACGTCGGTGCCGACGTCGTCTTCTGCCAGAAGGGCATCGACGACATGGCCCAGCACTACCTCGCCAAGGAGGGCATCCTGGCGGTGCGCCGGGTCAAGAAGAGCGACATCGAGTTCCTCAAGAACCACCTCGGTGCGTCCATCGTCACCGACCTCGACAGCGCCGAGGCCGCGGACCTCGGCCACGGCGACGTGACCCGCGACGACGCCGACGAGCTGTTCTACGTCGAGGGCTCCGGCGAGGAGACCCACGGCGTCACCATCCTGCTCCGCGGCTCCACCCAGCACGTCGTCGACGAACTGGAGCGCGGCATCAACGACGCCCTCGACGTCGTCGCCCAGACCGTCACCGACGGCCGCGTCCTGCCCGGCGGCGGCGCCATCGAGGTCGAACTCGCCGACCGCATCCGGAGCTACGCCGACAGCGTCAGCGGCCGCGAACAGCTCGCCGTCGAGGCGTTCGCCGACGCGCTCGAACTCGTCCCGCGCGTGCTCGCGGAGAACGCCGGGCTCGACCCCATCGACACGCTCGTCGACCTGCGCGCCGCCCACGAGGGTGGCGAGCAGCGCGCCGGCCTGAACGTCTTCTCCGGCGAGGTCGAGGACACCTTCGAGGCCGGCGTCGTCGAACCCGCCCACGCCAAAGAGCAGGCCCTCTCCAGCGCCACCGAGGCCGCGAACCTCGTCCTCAAGATCGACGACATCATCGCCGCCGGCGACCTGTCCGGCGACGACGAGGGCGGCGAGCCCGGCGGTGCCCCCGGCGGCATGGGCGGCATGGGCGGCATGGGCGGCATGGGCGGCATGGGCGGCGCCATGTGAAAGGAGGCGACAGCCTCCTTTCCATGGGCCGCTGAGCTTCGCTCAGCGCAGCCGATGTGAAAGGACGTTTTGCTGCGCTCGGGCGCCGTCGGCGCCCTCGCTGGCAAAACCTCCACTAAAAGCGCTTCGCGCTCCTCGCTCACGGCCTCCGGCCGTTCGCGCAGGCGATGCGTGGCATCGCCCAATCGTCGCGCTCGCGCCCGCTCACTCGCTCCGCTCGTTCGCGGGTGCTGAACTAACGTCGCGCGTACCGCTTCCGAAGACCGTTTTCTTCGACGCGTTAGCCTTCGGTGACGTCGAGTTCGAACTGCTCGTTCTCGCTGGCGGCGTTGAGGACGACGCTGGTGTTCGACTCCTTGATGTCCGGGTCCGTCAGCAGCGCCTTGATCTGCTCGTTCATGCCGTCGGTGTCGTGGAACTTCCCGATGGCGATGATGTCGTAGTCGCCGGTCACCTCGTAGACGCTCGTCATCTGCTTGTGCTCCTTGAGCCGCTCGGTGATGTCGGGGAGCGCCTGTCCCTCGACCTTGAGCTGGATGACGGCGGTCACGTCGTAGCCGATCTTGTCGTAGTCGATGACCGGGGTGTAGCCCCTGATGATGCCGGCCTCTTCGAGGTCCTTGAGGTGGTTGGAGACGGTCGTCACCGACACGTCTAGCTGTTCGGCCAGACTCCGCAGGCTCGCTCGTCCGTCGCCAAGCAGGGCGTTTATGAGTTCGGCGTCGAGATTCTCGTACGTCATTATCCACACAATCCCACCCCGGGGATTAGAATATTACGATTGTCCAGTTTTCTCCGCTGTTCGCAGAATTGCTCTAACCGATAACCCTTTAGTAGTGTGTGTATTGCCCCTATACGACGAAACCAATGACAAACGGAAGTATCGAAACCGACGGTGGGAGCGGACTCACGGCCGCCGAACGGACCGCGCTCGACCGCATCGAGGAGGAGAACGTCGATTTCCTCCGTCTGCAGTTCACTGACATCCTGGGGGTCGTCAAGAACGTCTCTATCCCCGCGAGCCAGGCGGAGAAAGCCTTCGAAGAGGGCATCTACTTCGACGGGTCCAGCATCGACGGCTTCGTCCGCATCCAGGAGAGCGACATGCGCCTCGAACCGGACCCGGACACGTTCGCGGTCCTGCCGTGGCGCACCGACGAGGAGGACGGCTCCTCGGCCGCCCGCCTCATCTGCGACGTCAAGGACGCCGACGGCGAACCGTTCGAGGGTGACCCGCGCTACGTGCTCAAGCGCGCCCTCGACCGCGCCGAGGAGATGGGCTACGAGTTCAACGCCGGCCCCGAACCCGAGTTCTTCGTCTTCGAGAAGGAGGACGGCCGCGCGACCCTCGAGACCCACGACGCGGGCGGCTACTTCGACCTCTCGCCGAAGGACCTCGCCTCCGACCTCCGCCGCGAGATCATCTACGCGCTGGAGGAGATGGGCTTCGAGGTCGAGGCCAGCCACCACGAGGTCGCGGAGGGTCAGCACGAGATCGACTTCAAGTACGACGACGGCCTGACGACCGCCGACAACATCGCGACGTTCCAGTCGGTCGTGCGCGCCGTCGCCGAGGCGAACGACGTCCACGCGACGTTCATGCCCAAGCCCATCGCGGGCATCAACGGGAGCGGGATGCACACGCACCTGTCGCTGTTCACCGAGGACGGCGACCCCGTGTTCTACGACCCCGACGACGAGTTCAACCTCTCCACGGAGGCAAAGCAGTTCCTCGCGGGCGTGCTCGAACACGCCCCCGCCATCACCGCGGTCTGCAACCCGACGGTGAACTCCTACAAGCGGCTGGTGCCCGGCTACGAGGCGCCCGTCTACGTCGCGTGGAGCGACGTGAACCGGTCGGCGCTCGTCCGCAAGCCGGCGGCCCGCGTCCCCGCGGCATCCCGCATCGAACTCCGGTCGCCCGACCCGACCGGCAACCCGTACCTCTCCCTCGCGGTCATGCTCCAGGCCGGCCTCGAAGGCATCGAGCGCGGCCTGGAGGCGCCCGACCCGGTGCGCGAGAACATCTACGAGTTCGACGAGGAGAAGCGCGAAGAGTACGGCATCGACACGCTCCCCGCGAGCCTCGGCGACGCCATCGACGCCCTCGAAGCGGACGAGGTCGTCACCGAAGCGCTCGGCGAGCACGTCACCGAGAAGTTCGTCGAGGCCAAGCGCGCCGAGTACTCCGAGTACCTGACCTCGGTCAGCGAGTGGGAGAAGGAGCGCTACCTCGAGAAGTTCTGAACCGGGCGAGCAGGGCCGGCAGGCCCACGATGCCCGCGATGACCACGACGTTCGCGACGGTGGCGACGACGACCGACACCGGGACGACGTAGGTGGCGACGGCGACGCCGCCGAGTACCGCGAGTGCGACAGCCGCCACGCCCGGCGTGACCGCCCCCATCGGCCGTTCTCTGGTGACCTCCCAGGCGGCGAGGCCGCCGACCGCACCGCCGAACGCCATGCCCGCTTCGGCCGTCCCGTCGACGACCAGTGCCATCGCCGCGATGGTGACGGCGACGCCGAACGCGCGCCGGGGTCGCCGTCCGCGACCCGGAGGACGCCCCCGAGGAAGACGACGCCGACGGCCGCGCCGGCCACGATGTCGACCAGGTAGTGGACGCCCAGGACGACCCGCGAGAGCGCGACGAGGCCGACGAGGACTGCGCCGACGGCGAGCCGCGTCCGTCGCCGGCCGCGGGCCACCAGCAGTGCGAGGCCACCCCAGATGACCGTCGACCCGAGCGCGTGGCCGCTCGGGAAGCCGTACCCGCTCTCGGGGACGAGCATGAGCGCCTCCGGCGGACGCGGCAGGCCGAACAGTCCCTTGAGCAACAGTACGAGCGAGAACGCGCCGAGCGCGAGGCCGACGAGCAGGGCACCGTCGTCGCGCCGCTCGATGAGCCCGTACCGGTCGCCGAACCAGTAGACCAGCGTGAGGACGACCACGAACAGCGCGGTGTCGCCCAGGTGTGTGATGGCCGCGAAGGCCGGGTATAGCCACTCCGGAATCACCCGCTGCAGCAGTTCGACGGCGCCGAGTCCTCGTGTCATGTTCGTCGGTCGCGGACCCACTGGACGGCCCGACCGGGCAGTCCGAGGGCGTTGAAGCTGACGCCGACCAGCAGCATCAGGACGTAGAGGCCGAGCGTCGACAGCCAGAGGACCACCATCGCCAGGATGGCCCATCCGCCGCGGAGGTAGTAGAACGCGCCGAGCGTCATCGCGGTCCCGTAGAGGAGGACGAGATACGGCCCCCAGCCGCGGGCGTGGCCGCGGCGGAGGCGACCGCGGACGTAGCGTTTCAGCTCACGTTCGAGCGCGGACTTGTCGACGGTCCTGGCGTCGACGTCGGATTCGAGTGCGCGCAGGTCCCGCTCGAGGGACGTGATGTCCGGCGCTGGTCCGTCGTCGTCCCCGGGCGGCGATTCGGTCTCCTCGGCGTCGTCGCTCGTTCGTCCCGACAGCACGGCGTTGACTACTGCACCCAGAATGATAACTATGCCGGCACCGTACAGCCAGGTCAGCAGCACGAGCGCGCCCCCGAGCAGGCCGTACAGCTCGAACCGGCCCGAGGCGAGCGCGTAGACTCGGAACAGCGCGGTGAGCAGAGTCCACCCGACGGCGGCGACGACGGCGCCGGGAACTGCCTCTCTCACCGACAGTTCGGTCGGGGGGAACACGTAGTAGATGGGGAGGAAGACGACGACGAGTGCGAGGGTCAGTCCGAGCGGCGCCACCACGCTCGCGAGCGGAATCCCGGGCAGCGACGGGAGCAGTCCGCCGAGGAGGACGACGGCGAACGCCGCGGTGGCGATGACGGCCAGCACGGTGAGCGCGTCGAAGAGCCGCCTGACGAGTGACGGCCGCCGCTGCGAGCGGTAGACGCGTTCGAAGGCGATGTCGACCGACCGGAACAGCTTCAGTCCCGACCAGAGCAGGACGAGCGTCCCGAGGCTGAACGCCTCCATCCGTCCCTCGCGGGCGAGCAGCGTCGCCACGAGGTCGTCCTGGCCGACGGGCGTGAGCACGTTCTGGGTGGTGACGACGACGAACTCCGCCACCTCCTCGCCGAACACCGTCGTGCCGACGGCGAGCGCCACCAGCGAGAGCGGGATGAGCGAGATGAACGCGTAGTACGCCAGCGACGCCGCCATGAACGTGACGTTCTGTGCGCGCCACTCGGCGACGACGGCCCGACCGAACGCGGCGACGGTAGCGCGGTTCACGGCCGGCGTTCTCCCGCGGGCCACAAATAACCTCCTGGACGGCGGCCGTTCCGGCTCCCGGCCGGTGTCGGCCTCGCTCCCGGACTGCGTCGGCCGGTTACCTGACGGTGTCGGTCGGTTACCTGACGGCGTCGGCTATCTCGGCCACGGACGCCGGCGTCTTGAACGTCGTCCCGCCGTAGTGGCTCCGCGACACCTCGTGGCCGGCCGCCCGGAGCTGCTCGAAGAACTCGTCCATCCCGATGGCGGGCTCGCTCCACTGCTTGTAGAGCCTGTGCTGGTCGTAGTGGGTGGGCTCGTGGCGCTCGCCCGCGATGGTGTCGAGGAGCTTCCGCGCCCGTTTCGCCGACCCCATGTCGTCGGTGACCTCGTCCCGGACGGCGCGGACGAACGCCGCGTCGTGGGCGGGTCCGAGCCAGAGCGGTCCCGCCGTCACGAACCGGTTGCTCCCGCAGGCCGGGCACGCCTCCGTCGGGTGGGCGATGAGCCCCGGTTCGGACTCGCGGTGCAGGCAGTCCTGGCAGTGGTGGACGTAGCCGAGTTCGTCGATGGCGGCGTTCGCGGCGGTGGCGGTGTGGTCGAGTTCGAGGTAGGTCCGGACGTAGTGGTCGCTGACGTGGCTCAACACGGGCGTGACGCCGACGTCGTAGCGCGCGGCGGTGCGGGCGAGCGCCGACAGCAGCACGCGCAGCCCCATTTCGGCGTGGTACTCGGTGTTCCGGGGGACGGTGCTGTACTTGCGGACGCCGCTCTCGAAGTGGGCGCCGCACAGCGGCGCGGTGTCCGTGGCGGTGACCGCGACCAGGTTCCGGGTGTTGGCGAACGCAGCGTCCGCGAACGGGATGGGCGTGCCGAACGGGTCGACGTCCACCACGTCGAAATCCCACCGGTCGTAGAGGAGCGCGTTCGCGTTCCGGTGGACCGCCTCGCCGTCGAGGCCGTTGCGCGCGAGGTTCTCGCGGCAGAGGTCGACCGCGTCCGGGTCCACGTCCGCCATCGTCACGTCCCAGCCGTCGGCGGCGGCGCGCACCCCACGGACGCCGGACGCCGCGGTCGCGTCGAGATACGTCTCCGCCCGCGGTTCGCGCTCGTGGAACGCGCGCAGCGTCGCCACCGTCACGTCGCGGTTCAGCTCCTGGTCCGGGTTGAAGAACACCGCGCCCTCCTTGCCCTCGGTGGCCTCACCCGGCACCTCGACGACGACCTGTCCCTCGCTGACCTCCATACGTGTCGGCTGTCGCTCGGACGCGAAAAGCCACACGGGTTCCGTCCCGCGCCGGGGGAACGACCGAACCCGTTTTACGGGGCCGCTGCCAACCTGTCGGGCGTGACCGCGGTCGACGAATGGCAGGCGGCGCTCGAAGAAGCCGGTTCGCTCACCGGCCCGGTAGCCGAGCGCATCCTCGCCGTCCACGGCGACCGGGGGCGACGCGCCATCGAGGCCGTCACCGAGGAACGGGTGAAGCAGTACCGGGATTTCACCGTGGTCGTCGGCCACGAGGACGAGTACATCATCGAGGGCGGCGGCTGCAACTGCAAGGACGCCGAGTACAACCTCGACCCCGACGACCCCGAACAGCTCTGCTGGCACGCCCTCGCCGTCGAGATCGCCACCCGCGTCGACGCCGTCGACCACCACGACATGTGGTACTCGGAAGTGCGAGAGTTCCTCTAAAAAGCCCTCGCGGCCGGCCGGCGGCCGGCCGCTCGCCCTTTTATGTCCACCAGGATGTGTTTGTTAGGGTGAGCGTACGCTTGCTCGCCCTTTTTATGTCCACCAGGATGTGTTTGTTGAGGTGAGCGTTCGCTTGCTCGTCCTTTTTATGTTCACCAGGGTGCGTTTGTTAGGGTGAGCGTACGCTTGCTCGCCCTTTTTGTGTCCGCCAGGGCGGTGTTTGCTGGGGTGAGCGTCCGTCTGCTCGTCCTTTTTATGTTCACCAGGGTGCGTTTGTCGGGGTGAGCGCACACCCTGTCTGTTACGCCCGCAGGAGAATCGGCCGGCGGGCGTGATTTACGTTCTCCGCCCGTAGCACGGAGCGTGCGCCGCCGGACCTACCTCGCGCTCGCCGGAACCGGGAGCTTCGGGCTCCTGTCTGGCTGCACTCTCCTGCGGGACCGCGACGGCGGCCTGCAGAACGGGAGCTTCGAGTCCGGGCTGGACGGCTGGACCGTCGGGCACGACCTGCCCACCGACCCGAACACCGGCGACCTCGTGGCGACCGACGCCAGCGTCACCGGGACGCGCGCCGCCGCCGGCACCCGGTCGCTCGAACTGTTCATCGACGGCCGACAGGACGACGGCACGCTCTGGGTCCAGCAGCCCGCCCTGCTCTCGGACGTCCAGACGCTCTCCGTGGCCGTCTTCAGCCCGGCGGAGTCGTTCAACGTCCTCACCCGCATCGCGGCCTACGCCGGGCCGGAGCCGATGGGCGGGCTCACGGAGACGCAGTTCGACACCCGGCGGGCCGTCGAGGACCACGTCGGCTGGCGGACCCACGAGTACCCCGTCGAGTTCGACGGCGAGGGCGTCGTCGCCGTCGGCGTCAGCGTCGTCTGGGAGACCGAGGTGACGCGATGGCTCGACGACGTCCGCCTCCTGTGAGTTACTGTCTCACGAGTGACCTGTCTCGACGGCCATATTTATGTGGCGGGGCTCCCTCCGGGTCGGTATGCTCGAAGAGGCACTCTCGTATCCGACCCGCGGCGACCGGAGCATCGGCCGCATCATCGTCGGCGGACTGCTCGTCCTGTTCAGCTTCCTCATCGTTCCGGGGCTGGCCGCCCTCGGCTACTACGTCAAGGTGCTCGGCGCCACCTCGCACGGGGAACAGGAACTCCCGGCGTTCGAGGACTGGGGCGCCCTCATCGTCACCGGCCTGAAGGCGTTCGTCATCTCGTTCGTCTACGGCATCATCCCCTACTTCGCGTTCATGCTCGTCGGCGGCCTGTTCGGCGCCGGCGACTACGTCGGCAGCGGCGCCGGCAGCCTGCTCACCGGCGTCGGCCTGCTCGTGCTGCTCGTCGGGATGGTGCTCGCCTTCGCCGTCCAGTACGTCCTCCCGGCCGCGCTCACCAGTTTCGCCCGCGAAGGCCGGCTCGCAGCCGCCTTCGACTTCGACGCGATGAAGCCCGTCCTCACCAACAACGGGTACATCATCGCCGTCGTGCTCGTGTTCGCGCTGGCCGTGGGCGTCGCGTTCCTCGTCGCGGTGGCGACCATGTTCACCTTCGGCCTCGCGCTCCTGCTGTTCGTCCCGCTCGGGCCGTTCTTCTACTTCTGGCTCTACCTCGTCGGGGCCTACATGTTCGGGACGGCCTACGGCGACGCCGCGAGCGGCCGCCCGGCAGCCAACACGGCCGCCGTCAGCGACTGATCAGGCACCCTCGCTCCCGTCGGTCCCTCGGTCGCCCCCTGGAGATTCCGCCAGGTGTGATGGTGTGGGTCAGCGTTCGGCAGCGAGGTCGACGAAGTTGCGCAGAATCCTGAGGCCGGTCTCGCCGCTCTTCTCCCAAGCCCTCCCTCGCTCCCGTGCGGTCGCTCGGTCGCCCTTGGAGATTCCGCCAGGAGGTAGGAGCAGTCGCCAGTCTATCGCTCTGCGGCGAGGTCGACGAAGTTGCGCAGAATCCTGAGGCCGGTCTCGCCGCTCTTCTCGGGGTGGAACTGGGTGCCGAAGACGGTCCCCGCCTCGTTGGCGATGACGCTCGGGAACTCGACGCCGTAGTCGGTGGTGGCGACGACGGCGTCGTCGTCCTCCGGGACCGCGTAGTAGGAGTGGACGAAGTAGGCGTACTCGCCGTCGACGCCCTCGACGAGCGGGTGGTCGCGCTGCACGTCGAGTTCGTTCCAGCCCATGTGGGGCACCTTCTCGTCGCCGTGGAAGCGAACGTTCGTCCCCGGGACGAGGTCGAGGCCCTTCGCCTCGCCCTGGCCGGCGCGTTCGGCCTCCTCGCTGTCGGTGAGCAGCATCTGCATCCCGAGGCAGATGCCGAACAGCGGCGTGCCGCGCTCGGCCACCTCGACCAGCGCGTCGCGGAACGGGCCGGCGTTCTCGACGCCCTCGCGGAACGCCCCGACGCCCGGCAGGACGACGCCGTCCGCGTCGAGGAACCGGTCCGGGTCGTCGGAGATCTCGACGGCCGCGCCGGCGCGTTCCAGCCCCGGGTCGCGCTCCGGAGGTTCCCGAGGCCGTAGTCGACGACGACCACGTCGGCCAGCGCCTGGCCGTCGCGGCTCGCCGTCGCGGATTCCTGGCTCATGCCCGAGCGTACGGCGAGGACCTGCAAGTCGCTTTCCGTTTCGCTAGAACTCGCCGAGGCTGGCCTGGCTCCCCGACCCGCCCATCGACGCCGCCTTCTCGATGGTCCGGGCGAACGTCTCCTCCTGGCTCCGGTCGTAGAGCGTCGCGGCCGGATGCACGCAGACGAGCACGTCACGGGGTCGCCCGCCGAGGTCGGCCGTCTCGACAGACCCCGCCTCGTTCGTGACGGCGACGTCCCGGCCGAGCAGGTGCTCGGAAGGCACCTTGCCGAGCGTGACGACGACGTCCGGGTCGATGCGCTCGATTTCGGCCTCCAGGTAGCCCCGGCAGTTCGCGAGTTCCGCCTGCCGGGGGTCGCGGTTCTCCGGCGGACGACACCGCACGCAGTTCGTGATGCGGACGTCCGCCCGCGAGAGGCCGTTGTCGCGGAGGGCGTCGTCGAGGACGCTCCCGCTCCGCCCGACGAACGGTTCGCCCTGTTCGTCCTCCTGGGCGCCTGGCGCCTCGCCGACGAACACCACGTCGGCGTCCTCGGCACCGGTCCCGTTGACAATCTGGCTCCGGGAGGCAACCAGGTCCGCACACCTCGTGCACTCGGTGACCTCGAGGCCGTCCATCTCGTCCATACCTGGGCCACGACGCGGGGTGCCTTAATCCTCGGCGGTCCGCCACGCGTCGGCCGCCCGGGCGGCCAGGCGGGCGACCCGCACCGGCTCCGGGCGGCCGCCCTCGGGTGTGAACGCCCGCACCACGTCGCGCGCCTCGCTCGCGTCCACGCCGACGGCGCGGACGAACACCTGCTGGTCGTTGACCGTCACCGGATGGCGGTCGGGCTGGGCGCGGTAGACCGCCAGCCGGCGCTCCAGGTCGTCGCCGTCGAACTCCCGGTCCAGTGCGGCTTCGAGGCCGTCGCTCTCCTCGAACGTGACCGAGATGACGGGGATGCCGGTGGCTGCGTGGAGGTCGCGCAGATCGAGGACGTTGTACCACGCCAGCGCGATGCCGGCGACCAGCACGTACCGCACGTCCTCGCGGTCGAGCGAATCGACGACCGCCCGCACGCTCCCCGTGACGTCCTCGCCGCCGACCGTACACGTCTCGAACCCGAACCCGTCGACGACCCTGCTCGCCCGGACCACGACGCCCGCCAGCGTGCTCGTCTCGTCGCGGAACGACTCGGCGACCCCGAGCGCCCGGACGCCGGATTTCACTCCGCTTCGTCCTGCTTGATGTCCTGCAGCTGGTCGAGCAGTTCGTCGTTGGTCGCCCCGATCTCGTAGTCGATACCGCCCTCGTGTTCGTGTTCTGCCGTCTCAACGGCGGTATCTTCGTCGAGGTCGGTGTCGTAGTCCTGGTTCTCCTGTTCGGACTCGTCGTAGCTCCCGAACCCCATAATCAACTGTACCTACACGGTTCGTATACAAAAATGAACCGCCGTTCCGGGGGTTTTGGTCCCGGCCGCCGATAGCCCGCCCATGGACGTCACGAACGTGACCGCGGACGCCGAGACGTTCACCTGCAACGCCTACCTCGCGACGGGCGAGCGGACCGTGCTCGTCGACGCGGGCGCGATGCCGGGCGTCGTCGACGCCGTCCGGAAGCACACCGACTCCTCGACGCCGTCGTCCTCACCCACCAGCACGGCGACCACGTCCAGGAACTCCCGGCGGTCGTCGACGCGTTCGACCCGGACGTGTACGCGTACGCCGACCACGACCTGCGCACCCACGCGCTCGCCGACGGCGACGCCGTCACCATCGGCGACGAGTCCTTCGAGGCGGTCCACTCGCCCGGCCACGCCGACGACCACCTCGCGTTCGTCGGCGACGCCACGCTGTTCAGCGGCGACGTCGTGGTCCACGACGACGGCGCCTTCGACGGCGGGAGCTTCGGCCGGACGGACATGGCGGGCCAGTCCCGCGAGCGACTCATCGAGAGCGTCCGGACCATCCTCGACCGCCTCCCCGACGGCGTCGAGCACATGTACTCGGGCCACGGTGGCGTCTTCCACGGCGACGTGCGCGGCGTCGTCGAGACGGCGCTCCGGCGGGCGGAGCGGCGCGAACCCAAGTACCCCGACGAGTGAGCGACCACGGGCGCCCCGGCGAGTGACCGACCCGAACAGCCGACGGATGCGAGGGACTGGCACACGCCCCGAACGCTTAATCGGTCGGCCGCCGCCTGCATAGACATGCCCGGCGCAGTGTTCCTCCAGGGCGACGACGTCGCCCTCCGGACCATCGAGGAGGAGGACCTGGAGTTCCTCCGCGACACCATCAACGACCCGCGGGTCCGCCGGTTCCTCAGCATGCGCGACCCCGTGAACCTCCATCAGGAACGCGAGTTCTTCGAGGAGGTCGTCGCGAGCGAGAACGGCGTCAACCTGCTCGTCACCGTGGACGGCGAGGCGGCCGGCACCGTCGGCCTCCACCCCGAGGGCGGCCCGAACGTCACCGCCGAAATCGGCCTCTTCCTCGCCGAAGCCTACTGGGGCAACGGCTACGGCACCGAGGCCAGCGAACTCCTCACGGACTACGCGTTCGACGCCCGCCGGTTCCACCGGGTCACCGCCCGCGTCTACGAACCGAACGTCGCCTCCGCCCGCATCTGGGAGAAACTCGGCTTCCGCCACGAGGCCACCTTCCGCGAGGCCGACTTCAACGACGGCGAGTACGTCGACGTCCGCCTCTACGCCGTCCTCGAGGACGAGTGGCGCGACTGACCGCTCGGTTTCTTATCCCGGCGACCCGTAGCCTCGGCCATGACCGCCACCGAGCAGTCACCACCGTCCGCGGCCTCGCGCGACAGGGGTCTCTCCGCCTACCTCGGGGCGGTGGCGGGCGCCGCGGGCCTCGCCGCGTCGCTGTTCGTGCTGTTCGGGCCGGTGGTGCGGTACACCACCCAGTCCAGCGACGGGACCGTCCGGACGGGCACGCTCTCCGGCATCGACTACCTGCTCGGCGTCGAGGGCGCCCAGTTCGCGCTGCTCGCCTGGCCGGTGCTCATGGCGGGCTTCGCCCTGCTCGGCGGCTTCGCGGCCTGGAACGGCCGCACCGCCGCGCTCTGGGTGGCGGCGCTCGGACTGACGGGCTTCACGCTGGTCGGGTTACTGACGATAGGACTGCTGTTCGCGCCCGCCGCGCTGCTCTTCCTCGCGGCGGCGACGCTGGCTGTGCTCCGGGATTAGGCCGCGCGGCGTTCCTTCGCCTTCGGGCGGAGGTTGTCGTAGCCGCACTTCCGGCAGAACTTCGCCCGCGGCGAGTTCCGCGCGTTGCACCGCATGCAGATCTGTTTCTCCAGGAGTCGAGATTCGACGGTGTGCTCGCTCATACCGCCGTGTTTGCCGGCCGGCGGTTTAAGCGCTTCGCGTTCGGCTCTCGGCCGTTCGTGGCTCTGTTCGCGACGGAATCGGCATCTCACTCTTCTCTGTCCAGGTAGTCGTCCTGCACGGCGACCACCTCGCTGGAGTCCTCGCAGGCGGCGTACCGGCGGAGCGGCTCCTCGTTGAGTTCGAGGAACGTGTGGCCCCATCGGAACTTCGAGAGGACGTCCTCGGCGTGGTCGCGCTCCCCGAGGATGACGAGCGCGGCGGCGAACGCCTCCACGGTGTTCAACTGGAACGGCTTGCCGTAGTTGACGGGGTTGGCGGCGACGAGGAACGGCAGGGCGCGGTGTTCGCCCGGCATCTCGAACATCGCGCGCTCGGCCGTCTCCCACGAGCAGTCGAGGGCGACGAGCGTGTCGCTCGCGTCCCGGTCGGCCGGCGAGAGCGCCTGCTCGGCGTGCGGGTTGAGCACGATGCCGTAGGGCGTCGCGCCCGCCGTCCGGTGCAGCTCGGCCCGGTCGAACCGGGCGAGCTTCCGGGCGGTACACTTCTCGGGGTCGTCGTCGCCCTCGTATCGGACGTGGAGGTCCACAGCCGGGGTAGGTGGTCGCCCGGCAAAAGCGACTCGGGGCGCGGCGCTTCGCCACGCTCTTGACGCGGAGGGCCGTCGCTCCGCCATGGACCAGGTCGACGTCGCGCGGTCGTACTACCGCGCCATCGACGAGGACGACTACGACGAACTCGCCACCCTGCTCGCCCCCGACTTCGTCCACGACCGGCCCGACCGCACCCTCGACGGCCGGGACCGCTTCCTGACGTTCATGTCCGAGGAGCGCCCGCAGACCGACACCCGGCACGCCGTCGACGAGGTGTACGAGGGCGACACCGGCGTCGTCGTGCGCGGCCGCCTGCTCGACGCCGACGAGGGCCGCCTCTTCTCCTTCCTCGACGTGTTCACCGTCGACGACCGGGCCACGAAGCTGGTCACCTGCATCCTGGACCGCGGCGACGCGTGACTATCCGGTCGCGGCGGGCGCGACCCGGCGCCACGCGCCCCGGGCGAGGATGGCGAGGACGGGCAGCATGAGGACGCCGCCGACGACGAACGGCGACCAGTACGCCAGGAGCGCGTAGAGCGCCGCCATCACCGGCGGGCCGACGGTGCGGCCGAGGCTCCCGGCGCCCTGCGTGACGCCGAACGCGCTGCCCTGGGTCTCGACGCTCGCGGCCTTCGACACGAGCGTGTTGAGCGAGACGGACAGCAGGCCGTTGCCGAACGATAGCACCGGCAGCACCAGCAGGAGCGCCACGAGTTCCGGCGTCACGAACGCCGGGCCGCCGAGTGGCGGGAGGAGCGTCGGGCCGATGGTGGGCGCGAACGGGATGCCGACGAGCGCCACCGCGAGGCTGACCGTCCCGACGAGCGACAGGCGGGCGTCCGAGTACCGCACCGACAGGCGGCCGACGAGGCCGCCCTGGACGACGACGCCGAGGACGCCGACGTAGGTCAGCAGGACGGCGGTCTGGCTCGCGGTGTAGCCGTAGAGGTCGGCGGCGAACGGGATGAACATGACCTGCACGCCGGAGAACGCGAGCGAGTAGAGGAAGAACGCGACCACCAGCCCGCTCAGGCGGTCGTCGCGGAGCGCGTCGGTGAACTGGCCGACCCACGACCGCCGGCGGATAGGCGCGGTGCGGGGCGCGCCGGTCTCCGGGAGGTACGCCACCGCGAACGCGAGGTTGAGCAGGCTGAACCCGGCGGCGGCGAAACTCGGCAGCGAGAACCGCGTGGCGGGGATCCACTCCGGGAAGACGGCCGTCGCCGCGGCGACGACGGGGTCGCTGGCGAACAGGCCGCCGAGCGCCGGCCCGAACACGAACCCGAGGCCGAACGCCGCACCGAGCATGCCGAGGGCGCCCGCCCGACGCTCTGGCGTGGTGATGTCGGCGACGTAGGCCTGCGCGGCGGCGATGTTGGCGCCCATCGCACCGGCGAGCATCCGCGAGACGAACAGCACGGCGAGGCTCCCCGCCAGGCCGAAGACGGTCCACGCCACGACGCTCCCGGCGATGGAGAGCAGGAGGACGGGCCGGCGGCCGCGCTCGTCCGAGATACGTCCGAGCAGGGGCGCGAACGCGAACTGCATGAGCGAGTAGGACGCCGCGAGCAGGCCGATGAACACGTCGCTCGCGCCGAAACTCCGGACGTAGAACGGCAGGATGGGGACGATGATGCCGAACCCGAGCAGGTCGACGAAGACGACGGCGACGACCGTGAGGAGGGCGCGTCGCGGGTTCGCGACGGTGGCGGGGGCGGCGTCTGCACTGGCCATCGTTCCCGGGAGAACGCCGGCCAGGGGCTTAGCGATTTGGCTCGCTGACACGTCGGCGACCCGGTTCGTCACCAGCGCGGGCCGGTGGCGGCCCGGTCCGCCGGTGGCCGGCCCGCCGACTCGTACTGCCGACGAGCCCGCCGTGAACCGGCGTCGCGGGCCATCCAGGCCCGGACGAACGTTATTACCGGGGCCGTCGTTACCTTGGTGCGATGACAGAACGGCCGAACGTCGTCCTCCTGGTCGTCGACTCGCTCCGGGCGGACGCCCTCTCGTGTTACGACGGCGCGTTCGGCGTCGAGACGCCGCACTTCGACAGCGTCGCCGAGGCGGGCGTCGTCTTCGAGAACGCGTTCACCACCGGTCCGTTCACGCCGCCGGCCCACGGGTCGCTGTTCTCCGGCCAGTACCCCTCGCAGACCGGCTTCCAGGGGCCGTGGCCGAGCATGCCCGCCGACGTCCCGCTGCTCGCGGAGTCGTTCGCGGACGCCGGCTACCACACCTACGGGATTCCCGGTCCCGCGAAGATGGCGTCGCCCGTCGGCCTCGCCCGCGGGTTCGACGACTACTACGAGGTCCACGAGGAGATGGCCGAGCGCCCGTCGCTCCGGTACGTCTGGCAGCTCCTGACCGACCCGCTCATCCGCCGGGACTTCCTCCGGCTGTTCGTCGAGGGCAACGACTACTTCACCCGGATGAAGTTCGACCTGCTCCGCCGGCTGGCCGACGCCCCGGAGCCGTTCTTCGCGATGGCGAACGTCACGACGGTCCACGCGCCCTACGACCCGCCCCGGCCGTACAAGCAGGCGGCGACGCCCGACCTCTCGCGGCCGAGACTCCCCATCCTGGAGGAGTTCGTCGAGGGCTCCGTCTCGTTCGACCGCGAGGGCGTGCGCGAGGACCGACTGCTCGAAGCCGCGGACGGCGGGACGTACAAGAGCGGCGTCGGCCTCCGGTACTTCGACGACCGCGAGTTCCTCGACGACGCCGAGTTCGACGTCCTCCGGACGTGGTACGGCGCGGCGCTCGCGTTCCTCGACGACGTCTTCGGCGAGTTCCTCGCGTGGCTCGACCGCGAGGGCCTGCGCGAGAACACCGTCCTCGTCGTGACCGCCGACCACGGCGAGGCGTTCGGCGAGCACGGCGCCCTCGAACACGCCCACTTCCTCTACGACGAGATAACCCACGTCCCGCTCGTCATCTCGGGACCGGGCGTCCCGGTCGGCGAGCGCCGCACCGACCTCGTTTCCCTGGTGGACGTCTACCCGACCCTCTGTGACCTCGCGGGCATCGACCCGCCCGACACGGTCGCCGGCCGGTCGGTGTTCGGGGGCGAGGAGCGCGACGCGGTCTTCATGGAGGAGGCCGTCCGGCCCGTCGACGACGTCCCGGACCTCCCCGACGTCTCCGAGCACGCCATCCACGAGTTCGAGGTCGGCCGGAAGAGCGTCCGGACCGACGAGTACCGGTACGAACTGCGCTCCGACGGCGAGGAGCGCCTCTACGCGCTGCCGGGCGAGACGCTCGTCGAGGACCCCGACCCGTCCGTCGTCGACTCGCTCCGCGAGCGACTGCTCGACGCCCTCTCGCCGGAGTTCTCGGAGGAGCGGGACGCCGACGCCGCCGACTACTCGCCCGGGGTGCGGCGGAACCTCCGGGACCTCGGCTACCTCTGACGGTCACGCCCGGCCGGCGAACTGGCGGGCCAGGCCGCGCGTGTCCGCGCGGATGCGCTCGCTCGCCGCCAGCAGCACGGCGAAGTACGTGACCGCGCCCACCGTCAGGTAGACCGCCAGGGCGAGGGTGCCGCCGACGGGGAGGACCGTCTGTGCGCCGTAGACCACGACGACCATCACCGCGACGGCGCCCGCCTGCCGGGCGACGTCGACGCGGGCCTGGCGCGGCACCGGGTAGTCGAGCGCGCGGAACAGGACGGCGACGCTGACCGCGAAGCTGACGGTCGTGACGGCCGCGAGCCCGGTCGACCCGAACCACCGCATCGCCGGGACGACGAGGACGGCGTAGACGCCGGCCAGCACGACCCCGCTCGTCGCGGCGATGCGCGGGCGGTTGGTCCCGATGAAGAACCCTTCGAGCCCGGTCCGGTAGCTGTTGAGGAGCGCCGCCACCGCGAGGACGGGGACGAGGACGTTCGCCAGGCCGACGGTGCCGAGGACCGGGAGGTCGACGACACCCGCGTCGATGCTGTAGACGGTGAGCACCAGGAGGTTCCCGACGAGCGCGCCGCCGCCCGCGATGGGGAGCGACAGCAGGCCGGCGTAGGTGACGAGCGTCCCGAGCAGGTCGCGGATGCGGTCGGCGGCGTCGGCCGCGTCGAGGCGGGCGAACTCCGGGAACGTCACCTGCCGGAGCGCCGACGAGAACAGCATCGAGGACTCCGCGAGCGTGAACGAGACCTTGTAGACGCCGGTGACGCTCGTCCCCAGGAACGCCCCGAGCAGGACGTAGTCGGCGTGCTTGAACAGCTGGCTGCTCAACCCCTTGATGTAGGTGTACGTCGAGAAGCCGAGGAACGTCCGGAGCGACGCCCACGTCGGGATGCTCGGGACGACGCGGGCGTAGCCGTAGAGCACGCCGAAGGTGAGGAACTGGGCGGCGACGATGCCCCAGATGAGCGCGAAGACGCCGTACCCCGCGAGGTAGAGGCCGACCTGGATGGGGAGCGCGATGACGAACCGGGTGTTCTCCACCGCGCCCGCGAGCGCGACGCGCCCCGTCCCTTCGAGGAACGCGGCGGTCACCCGGAACAGGCCCCACGAGAGAACCCCGAACGGCACGGCCAGCGCCGCGTCCACGGTGAACAGGTCGTTGATGGGCGCCTGGAGCGCGACGACGACGGCGGTGGCGACGCCCGTGCCGACGAGGATCACGAG
Organism: Halobacteriaceae archaeon GCM10025711; assembly: GCA_042662785.1. Taxonomy (GTDB): domain Archaea; phylum Halobacteriota; class Halobacteria; order Halobacteriales; family Halobacteriaceae; genus JBHSYX01. The sequence goes on along the minus strand of JBHSYX010000001.1, from coordinate 3,310,762 downwards.
GAGGCCGCTGGTGTAGTACTCGGCCTCCCGGTCGCCGGCGCTGACGCCCTGGGTCACCGTCTCGTAGACGCCGAAGCTGATGGCGGTCGCGGCGAGCATCTCGACGGAGACGAAGATGGCGTAGATGCCGAGCCCCGACGCGCCGAGGAGTCGGGCGAACGTCAGCGTCGCGAGGAAGCCCGCGACTGTCCCCATGACGTTCGCCCCGAACCGCTTCGAAACTTCGGTCCCGACGGTCACGGATGCTGTTACTGTGCGTGTCCGCTTATACGTTGGTTCGGGGCCGCGGCAGACGGGTGCAGGAACAGGCAGCGCGACCGGGCTACTCGCGACGGCCCGCGCCCACGGCGCTCTCGCCGACGGGTTCGTGACCCTCGATGACCTCCTGGCCGTCCATGTACGGCCGGAGCGCCTCCGGCACGGTGACCGTGCCGTCCTCGTTCTGGTAGTACTCCAGGATGGCCACCACGACCCGGGGAGTGCGAGCCCCGACGCGTTGAGCGTGTGGAGGTACTCCGCCGACTCGTGGCGTTCGGGTCGGTAGCGCAGGCCCGCCCGGCGCGCCTGGTAGTCCTCGAAGTTCGACGCCGACGAGACCTCGAGCCAGCGGCCGCCCTGCTCGGGGCCGTCCGGCATGTCGTCGCCGGGCGCCCACACCTCGATGTCGTAGGTCTTCGCCGAGGCGAACGTCAGATCGCCGGTGCACAGCGAGAGGATGCGGTACGGGAGGCCGAGCCGACGGAGCACCTCCTCTGCCTCGTCCACGAGGGTTTCGAGGCGCTCGAAGCTCTCATCCGGTTCGACGAAGTTGACGAGTTCGACCTTGTTGAACTGGTGGACGCGAACGATGCCCCGCGTCTCGGTGCCGTGCTCGCCGGCCTCGCGCCGGAAGTTCGGGGTGTAGGCCTGGTGTTTGAGCGGGAGGTCCTCCTTCAGGAGTATCTCCTCGGCGTACATGTTCGTCACCGGCACCTCCGCGGTCGGGCAGAGCCAGAGGTCGTCGTCGGTGTACTCCTCGAACTCGTCGCCGCCGATGCGGTAGGCGTCCTCGTTGAACTTCGGCAGCTGGCCGGTGCCGCGCATCGCCGTCGACTTCACCGGGATGGGCGGGAACAGGTCGACGTAGCCCTGCTCGCGGTGGACGTCCATCATGAACCGGATGAGCGCGTGCTCCAGCCGGGCGCCGTCGCCCTTCATGAAGTAGAAGCCGGCACCCGAGACCTTCGCGCCCCGCTGCTCGTCGATGATCTCCAGGTCTTCGCCGAGTTCGTAGTGCGGGACCACGTCGTCGGGCAGCTCGCGCAGGTCGTCGAACCCTTCGCGTCGCTCCTCGACGTTGTCGTCCTCGTCAGCCCCCACCGGAACGCTCTCGTCGGGCACGTTCGGGATGGTGAGCCGGAGCTGTTCGAGGCGCTCGTCGAGCTCCTCGGCGCGCTCCTCTACCTCGACGAGTTCGGCCTTGACCTCCGACGAGCGCTCGATGGCCGCCTCGGCCTCCTCGTCGTTCCCCTCGCGTTTGAGTTCGCCGATGCGCTCGCTCACGGTGTTGCGCTCGTGACGAAGGTCGTCGCCGCGCGATTTGAGTTCGCGCCACTCCTCGTCGAGCGCCAGGTAGTCGTCGAGGTCGACGTCCTCCACGCCCCGGTTCGCGAGCATCTCTCGGACTTCCTCCGGGTTCTCCCGGATGAACTGCCTGCTCAGCATTCTTGGCCGGGGATTCACGGCGACGCGGCAAAACCGTATCGCATCTGTGAGAGAAGCTGGCGCACACGGCGAAGGTTTATCCGCGAAGGCGGGGCCAGGCCGGGCCATGCGGTGACCGTCGTCGCGGGGCGACCGAGGCGGGAGTGCGGCACACCGCCCCGCGCAGCCGACCGTGCCGCCTGCCAGCCCACCCCCATCTGAGCCGCCTGCCACCGAGGGTCAAGGCTTAACCTCCGCGGCGAGTAGGGTCGTCCACATGGCACCAGGCGACGTGTTCGCAGTCGAGGACGTTCCGGACCTCTACTACGTCGACACCGGGATGTACGGCACGCCCGAGTACGGGGCGGTCTACATCGTCGACGCCGAACGACCCGCGTTCCTCGACACCGGCATCGGCACCCACCACGAGTACCTGCTCGACGCGCTGGACGAACTCGGCATCGACCGCGCCGACGTCGGCGCCATCATGCCCACGCACGTCCACCTCGACCACGCGGGCGGCGCGGGCTTCCTCGCGGACGCCTGCCCGAACGCCGACGTCTACGTCCACGAGATCGGCGCCCGCCACCTCGTCGACCCGTCGCGCCTCGTCGCGGGCACCAAGGCCGCCGTCGGCGAGCAGTGGCAGTACTACGTCGAGCCGGAACCCGTCCCCGAGGACCGCGTCGTCGAGTTGACCGGCGGCGACACCGTCGACCTCGGAGACCACACCATCGACGTCCACCACGCACCCGGCCACGCCCCCACCAGGTCGTCTTCCACGACACCACCGTGAACGCCGTCCAGGTCGCCGACGCCGCGGGCATCTACGTGCCGGCGCTCGACGAGGTGCGGCCGACGACCCCGCCGAGCAACTTCGACTACGAGCAGGCGATGGCCGACGTGGCGTTGCTCCGCGACCTCGACCCGGACCACCTGCTCTACCCGCACTTCGGGCCCGCGCCGACCGCCGACCGCCTCGCGGAGTACGAGACGGTGCTCACCGACTGGGTCGAGGCGGTCGAGGCGGAGTGGGAAGAACACGGCGACGAGGACGCGGTCGTCGCGCAGTTCGAGCCGGAACCCGAGATTCTGGACCTCTGGGACGACCTGAAGGCCACGGAGGAAACGGCAATGAACGTGCGAGGAGTTCTACATTATATAAGGGACAAGCGCAACTAAGGGGATAGTTATGGATTGGCGTACCGCGGAGCGCGATTATTCCGACGCCGTCGTCGGCGAAACGACCCTCTCGCGTCTGTTCGAGGACAGCGCCGAGCGGAACGCCGACCGGCCGGCACAGCGCTACAAGGGCGGCATCTACGACCGCACCCTCGCCCCGGACGTGGTTCCGCCCGCGCCCGACGGCGGGTTCAGCAGCATCACCTACGGCGAGATGCGGGACATCGTCCGGCACCTCGCGGCCGGGTTCCGGGAACTCGGCGTCGAACCGGACGACCGTGTCGGCATCTTCGCCCACACGCGCATGGAGTGGGCGCAGTCCGACTTCGCGCTCCTCGCCGCGGGCGCCGTCATCACGACCGTCTACACGAGTTCGTCGACCCGGCAGGTGCGCCACCTGCTGGGCGACTCCGGCGCGACGGGGGTCGTCGTCGAGAACGAGACGCTCCTCGACCGCGTCATCGCCGTCGAGGACGACCTCGACCTGGAGTTCATGGTCGTGGTCGACGAGGTGAGCGACGAGTATCTCGACCGCGACGACGTCTACACGCTCGCGGACGTCCACGCGATGGGCGTCGACGCGTTCGACGCCGACGCGTACGACCGCTGGCTCGACGAGCGCGAACTCGACGACCTGGCGACGCTCATCTACACCTCGGGCACCACCGGCCAGCCGAAGGGCGTGATGTTGACCCACTGGAACTTCCGGTCGAACATCAACCAGATACGGAAGCGGTTCGGGCCGCGGCCTGACAAGGAGGGCGTCCCCGTCATCGACAACACGGCGCGCACCGTGTCGTTCCTGCCGCTCGCGCACGTCTTCGAGCGACTGGCCGGCCACTTCCTCATGTTCGCCAGCGGCGCGGAGGTGGCGTACGCCGAGGACCCCGACACGCTCAGCGAGGATTTCAAGCAGGTACAGCCCACCACGGGAACGAGCGTGCCCCGGGTCTACGAGAAGATGTACGAGACCATCCGGAACCAGGCCGCGGGGTCGTCGACCAAGCGCCGCATCTTCGAGTGGGCGACCGACGTCGGCCGCGAGTACCACTTCGCGGAGTCGCCCGGCGTGGTGCTCTCCGCGAAGCGACGCGTCGCGGACAAACTCGTCTTCGAGAAGGTGCGGAACGCGCTCGGCGGCGAGGTCGAGTTCCTCATCAGCGGCGGCGGTAGCCTCTCGGCGGAGCTGTGTGCGCTCTACCACGGCATCGGCCTCCCCATCCTCGAGGGGTACGGCCTCACCGAGACGTCGCCGGTCATCTCGGTGAACCCGCCGGAGGAGCCGAAGGTCGGCACCATCGGGCCGGTGCTCCACGGTCAGGAGGTCAAAGTCGACGACTCGGTCGCGACCGAGGAACAGCAGCGCCGCTCCGACGGCGAGGTGGGCGAACTCCTCGTGAAGGGGCCGAACGTCACCCAGGGCTACTGGAACCTTCCCGAGGAGACCGCGGAGGCGTTCACCGAGGACAACTGGTTCCGGACCGGCGACGTGGTGGAGATACGGCCGGACGGCTACATCGCGTTCGTGGAGCGCGCAAAGCAGATTCTCACGCTCTCGACCGGGAAGAACGTCGCGCCGGGCCCCATCGAGGACGCGTTCTCGTCGAGCCCGGTCGTCGAGCAGGCGATGGTGCTCGGCGACGGCCAGAAGTTCGTGAGCGCGCTCATCGTCCCGAACTTCGACGGCATCCGGTCGTGGGCTGAGGACGAGGGCGTCGACCTGCCCGAGGACCCCCAGGACCTCGTGCGCGACGACCGCGTCCGCGAGCGCATCGACCGTGAGGTCGAGCGCGTCAACGAGCAGTTCGAGCCCTACGAACGCATCAAGCAGTTCCGGCTCGGCGCCGAGGAGTTCACCGAGGACAACGAGATGCTCACGCCGACGATGAAGAAGAAACGCCGGAACATCCTCGACCGGTACGCCGACAAGGTCGAGTCCATCTACGCGGAATAGTCGTTTTTTATACCTTCGGTCGCAAAGGTGGGTACGAATGTGTCGCCAGATGGGCGCTGACCGACGGGTGATGGCTGGATGACGGCCGCTGCAGCCGACCTCCTCATCCCTCTCGTCGCTGCCATCATCGGTCTGGGGGTCGCAGCGCAGATACTCGCCGACCGGTTCCAGGTGCCGAGCGTGCTCTTCCTCCTGACGGCGGGCATCCTCGTCGGGCCGGAGGTGCTCGGCCTGGTCACGCCCGACGTGTTCGGCGACTCGCTCACCGCCATCGTCGGGCTGAGCGTCGCCATCATCGTCTTCGAGGGCGCGTTCCACCTCAAACTCGACAAGCTCCGGGAGGCGCCGCAGGCGACGCTCCGCCTCGTCACCGTGGGCGCGGGGATGAGCCTGGTCGGCACCGCTATCGCGGTCCGCTACCTGCTGGACACGCCGTGGGACCTCGCGCTCCTCGTCGGGTCGCTGCTCGTCGCCACCGGCCCGACGGTCATCACGCCCATCCTGGAGGTCGTCCCGGTGCGCGACCGGGTGGCGGCCGTGCTGGAGACCGAGGGCGTCGTCAACGACGTCACGGCGGCCATCCTCGCGGTCGTGATGTTCGAGGTGGTGCGCCTCGGCGCGACCCAGGGCGAGGTGGTGCGGTCGTTCGCCTCCCGGCTGGGCATCGGCCTGCTGTCGGGCGTCGTCGTCGCCGCCGTCGTGTGGTACGTCCTCCGGCACGTCGACCTCTCGCCGGACAACGCACCGCAGAACGCCCGGCTCATGGTGCTGGCGGGCGCGCTCGTGGCCTACGGAAGCGCGAACACGCTCGCCACCGAGGCGGGCATCGCGGCCGTCGCGACGGCGGGCATCCTGCTCGGGAACGCCGACCTGCCCTACGAGGCGGACATCGAGTCGTTCAAGGGCGACGTCACGCTGCTGGTGCTCTCGGTCGTGTTCATCGCGCTCGCGGCGCTGCTGACCTTCGAGGACCTCACGACGCTCGGTCTCGCCGGCCTCGGCGTCGCGGTGGTGGTGGCGGTCGTCATCCGGCCGCTCGTGGTGTTCGTCTCGACCATCGGCGACCGGTTCACCCGGAACGAGCGCGTGTTCATCAGTGCCGTCGGGCCCCGGGGCATCATCCCGGCGTCCGTCGCGACGCTGTTCGCGGTCGAACTCCGGCCGGTGCAGCCGGAGGCCGCCCAGGTGCTCGTGGGCGTCGTGTTCCTCACCATCTTCCTCACGGTGGTGTTCGAGGCGGGGTTCGCCCGCCACATCGCGGAGTTCCTGGACGTGATTCCAATGCGTGTACTTATCGTCGGAGGCGGCAAGGTGGGCCGGTCGCTCGCCGAACGCCTCGAAGACCGTGGAGAGAACGTCGTCATCGTCGAAGTCAACAAGGACGTCGTCGAGATAGCGCGTGACGCCGGCTTCGCCGTGCGTCACGAGGACGGGACAAACACCGACAACCTCCGGTCGGCGGGCGCGGAGAACGCGAAGATCGTCGTCGCCGCGACCGGTGACGACGACGTGAACCTGCTGGTCTCCCAGCTCGCCCGCTCGAAGTTCGACGTGGAGACCATCCTCGCCCGCGTCAACAACCCGGACAACGTCGACGCCTTCGAGGAGCTCGAGGTGCGGGCCATCTCGTCGCCGATGGCGACGGCGTGGGCCATCGACAACGCCATCGAGCGCCCGACGCTCTCGGCGTGGATGACCGAACTCGGCCGGAGCGGCGACGTCCAGGAGATAGAGGTGACCGCCGAGGACCTCGCGGGCAAGACCATCGAGGAGCTCGGCACCGAGATTCCGAACAGCTGCATGATAGCGCTCGTGAGCCGCAACGGCGACAACAAGGTACCCGAACCGGAGTTCACCCTCCAGATGGGGGACTACATCACGTTCCTCGGGCGACGTGAGGCCGTCAGGGAGGCCATCGACCGGTTCCACCCGCACGACTGAGCGCTCGCCGGGACCACACCGGGCTGACGTTCAGGCCCGGTGGGCTCCGGCGTCTTCTGCGTCGGGCATCGGTCCGCGGGAGAGCGTCTCCCGGCCGTAGTACGCGACCAGGCCGAAGACGATGAGGACGTAGACGGCCAGGTGGATGATGACGACGACGCCGACGGCCTGCTCGTTGACGACGCCGTCGACCAGAATCTCGTCGGGGACGAGCGGTATCAGCATGTCGGCGGTGTTCGACATCGCGTGCAGCACCATGGCGATGAGCACGCTGCCCGTGCCGTTGTACACCCAGCCGAGGATGACGGAGAGCGCGAGGATGCCGCCGAGCCAGCCGAGCTGGTTGACGAGCGGGAAGTTCGAGTGCGGGGTGACGGGTGCGACGAAGTACGGCAGGTGCCAGCCGGCCCAGACCACGCCGATGAGGAGGCTCGCCGTGAGCGCGCCGTAACGCTCGTTGAGGCGGGGCTGTGCGAACCCGCGCCAGCCCGGTTCCTCGTTCAGGCCGCCGCTCAGGACCATCGCGAACAGGAAGACGCCCACGAACGTCGTCGGTGCGGGGAGCGCTCGCCCGAGGTCGACCGGCCCCTGGACGGCGAGGATGCCGACGGTGATGAGGCCGGCCGCGACGACGGGGAGGCCGAGGGCGACCAGCCACCACTGCCAGCCGACGCGCCACTTGCCTATCTGCCGGGCCCACGCCCGCACGTCGTCGCCGCGAAGCCAGGTCACGGCGGCCGCGCTCACGGGCGGTCCGAAGCTGCCGACGTAGATGAGGATGGCCGAAGTCCAGCTTGCTTCCATGAACAGCGCCGGGGCGGAGACGATCCACGTGTAGGCGTACGCGCCCACGAAGAACGCCGCGACCGGGTGTTCGTCGACCAGGGGGATACGAGAGGATGCCACGGGAGAGTCAACGTCGTCACCGCGGATAAATATTATCAATCGAATTACATTTTGTCGGTCCGGCAACTAAAGAATGTTTGAGCGGCGTCGAACCGGTCTGCGCGACCGGTTGCCCCGTCTACTGCCGCTCGAACGTGATGGCCGCGCCCTGGCCGAAGCCCACACAGAGCGTCGCGAGGCCCTTGTCCACGTCGCGGCGGATCATCTCGTGGACGAGCGTCACCGGCAGGCGGGCGCCGGACGCGCCGAGCGGGTGGCCGACCGCGATGGCGCCGCCGTTGACGTTGAACTTCTCGTCCGGGACGCCGAGTTCGCGCTGGCTGTAGAGGGTCTGGCTGGCGAACGCCTCGTTGAGTTCCACCAGGCCGAACTCGTCGATGGACTCGCCGGTGCGCTCCAGCAGGCCCTTCGTCGCCGGGACGGGGCCGATGCCCATGACGGTCGGGTCGACGCCCGCGACGTTGTGGTCGCCGACGTACGCCATGATATCGAGGCCGTTCTCCTCCGCGAACGCCTCGCTGGTGACGAGGAGCGCGGCCGCGCCGTCGGAGATCTGGGAGGCGTTCCCGGGCGTGACCGTGCCGTCGGACTTGAAGACGGTCGGGAGGCCCGCGAGGGTCTCCGCGTCGGTGTCGCGGCGGATGCCCTCGTCCTCCTCGACGAGGCCGTCCTCGGTCTCGATGGGCACGATCTGGTCGTCGAAGTAGCCCTCGTCGGTGGCCGTCGCGGCGCGGTGGTGGGAGCGCGCGGCGTACTCGTCCTGGTCCTCGCGGGAGACGTCGTACTCCTCGGCCACCTTCTCGGCGGTCATGCCCATCTGGAGTTCGGGCACGTTGTAGAGTTCCGCCATCTCCGGGTGGATGTAGCCCATCGACTCGCCCATCGGGACGCGGCTCATGTTCTCGACGCCGCCCGCGATGATGGCCTGGCGCTGGCCGGCGCTGATGGCGTCGGCGGCCCGCATCAGGGCCTCCATCGAGGACGCACACCACCGGTTGATGCTGGCGGCGGGCACCTGCTCGCCGAGCGGGGACATGAGCGCGATGACGCGCGCGAGGTTGTTGTCCTGCTCTTCGCGCTGCTGGGCGACGCCCCACTGCAGGTCGTCGACCTGCCCGGGGTCGATGCCCGTGTCGTCGAGGATGGCCTCGATGAGCGGGACCGAGAGGTCCTCGCTCCGGACGTCGGCGAAGACGCCGCCCTCTTTGCCCTGCGGGGTGCGGACGGCCGCGGCGATGACCGGCGTGGTGTCTGATGCCATACCCGGACACTGCGGGGCCACGCCCTTAAAAACCACAGAACCCGGCGCCGCGCACTGGCTGTTTATCGGGGCCGGCGGCCACGAGGGATTTACGTCCCGAACGCGAGCCACGACCCATGACCAGACGCCTCACGCGACGCCGGGCGCTCCGGGCGGGCGCGGCCGGCCTCGCGGGGCTGCTGTCGGGCTGTGTGACCGTCGTCCGCGAGTCCGCCCCCGAACCCGTCGGCGGCGGGGAGCCGCCGACCCGGGAACGGACGACCTTCGAGGGCGACCACCGGTTCCCCGAGGACGTCCGCGAGCAGGCCCAGGCCACCGGCACGACGGTCCAGGAGTCGGTCGTCCTGGTGCGGGAGGCCGGCGGCCACACCGGCGGCACCGGCTGGGTGCTCGACGACGGCCGGGTCGTGACCAACGCCCACGTCGTGGCGGGCGCCACCGAGTTCACCCTGGAGACGTTCGACGGCGAGACGGCGTCGGCCACCCGCGAGGGCTACCACGAGGACCTCCGGCCGGACGTCGGCCTGCTGTCGACGGACCTCTCCGACGTCCCCGCCCTCTCGACCGGGTCCTCGTCGACTCTCGACGAGGGCGACCCGGTCGTCCAGGTCGGCCACCCCGCGACGGTCGGCCAGTGGGTCATCAGCCTCGGCCGGTTCGTCCGCCGCGAACCACGGCTCGACTGGCTGCTCTCCGACGTGCCGACCCGCCGGGGCAACAGCGGGTCGCCGCTCGTCACCCTCGACGGCGCCGTCGTCGGCGTCACCAGCGGCTCGACCCAGCTCGGCGCGAACCAGACCGTCTCCCGGCCCACGACCGTCTACGAGTCGTTCCCGGAGTCCAGCGCGCTGACGGCGAGCGTTCCCGTGGAGACCGTCGACGAATCGGTCGCCCGGTGGTAGCTTCTCTTCCAGAAAGCTATTATCCCAGACCGAACTACACCGGTCCATGCGAGCGTCCCTCCGACGGCTCACCCGCCCAGGTCCCGCGCTCCTCCTCGTCGCCCTCGCCGGCCTCGCCGCTCGCCTCGTCGCGCTGGGCGCTCGCGTCGCCCACCAGGACGAGGCCCGGGTCGCCCACTGGATCATCCACTACGCGGAGTCCGGCACCTGGCAGTACCGCCCCATCATCCACGGCCCCTTCCTCCCGCACGTCAACGGCGTCGTGTTCTCGGCGGTCGGCCCGAGCGACTTCACCGCCCGCCTCGTCGTCGCGCTCGTCGGCGGTCTGCTCCCGCTGACGGCGTGGCTGCTCCGCGACCGCCTCCGCGACTCCGAGGTCGTCGCGCTCGGCGTCCTGCTCGCGGCCAACCCCGTCCTGCTCTACTACTCGCGGTTCATGCGCAACGACCTGCTGCTCGGCGCGTTCATGCTGACCGCGTTCGCGTTCTTCGTCCGGACCATCGACACCGGTCGGGCGCGCTACCTGTTCGCCGGCACGGCCGCGTTCGCCCTCGCGTTCACCACGAAGGAGAACGCCCTGCTCTACCCCGTGACGTGGGCGGGCGCGACCGTCCTCCTGCTCGACCACCGCCTCTTCCTCGCCCGCCTCCACGACGAGGACTGGCTGCTCACGCTCTACGAGTACGTCGTCCGGACGCTCAAGGCGCTGTGGGCGTGGAAGCTCCCCTCGCCGTCGCCGCAGTGGAGGCCGCCGCCATCTTCGTGCTGTTCTACGCGCCGAAACCCGAACTCTGGGGGCGTTCGCGAACCCGGCCCAGCTTCCCGGCGTCCTCGACCAGGCAACCTTCGGCGTCTGGGACGCCTTCCAGGACTCCTGGGCGAGTTCCCACATGCGCGACCACGCCTACCTCCCGTACCTGGGCTACTTCCTCCAGGTGATGGGGAAGGGCGCGCTCGTCCTCTCGCTGTTCGCGGTCGGCGGGTTCCTCGTCGACCGCTACACCGGCGACCAGCCGCGCGACGTCGTCGCGTTCGGCTTCTACTGGGGGTCGCCAGCGTGCTGGGCTACCCCATCGTGGTCGACATCCAGGCCGCGTGGACCACCATCAACGCGCTGGTGCCGCTCGCCCTCCCCGGAGCGGTGGCGCTCGGGTTCGTCGGCCGGCGCGCCCGCGGCGTCATCGACGCCGACGACGTGCAGTCGGCCGCGGCCGCCGCCCTCCTCCTGGTGGTGCTCGCCACCGGCCTCTACCTCGGCGTCGCGAGCCTCGGCGGCTACCCGACGGTCCTCCGGCCGGCCGGCCTGCTCGCGGCGCTCCCCGTTCCCCCGTCGGTCGCGAGCCTGCTCCTGGTCGGCACGTTCGCGGTGGTCGTCGCGGCGCTGTTCCTCTCCGGGGAGCGCGCCATCGCCCTCGACCACCGCGGGTCGCGCATCGCGGCCACCGTCGTCCTGCTGGTCGCCGCCGTCCAGGTGGGCGCCGTCGCCGCCGACACCAGCTACGCCAACCCGCAGTCGCCGGACAACCCGCTCGTGCAGTACGCCCAGCCGGCGGGCGAGATGAAGCCCACGCTCGAGACCATCTACGCCATCGCCGACGAGAACGAGGGCGTCGACGTGGTGTTCTACGGCGAGGAGTTCTACACCGAGGGCGACGAGACGGCGGACATCCCGCCGTCCGAGGGCGCGGGCTGGTTCGGCCGTCTGCCGCTCCCGTGGTACTTCGAACAGCACGACGTGAACGCGTCGAGCACGAAGGACGCCGACGCGCTCGTCGAGCGCGAACCGCCGGTCATCGTGGCGCTCGGTCCCGGGACGCCCGACGTGGACCAGACCAGCGACGACTTCGAGGACCGGCTTCCCGACCGGTACGAGAAGGCGGTCTACCAGCAGTACCTCTGGGACCGCCCGCTGGTCATCTACGTCGACACCAGTCTCCGACGCTCGTAGGCGTCCGGCCCACACAGCCTCCGACGCTCTTAAGCGTCTGCCCCATTTATCTCCGGGTTAATGACTTCCGGGGCGCTCGACGTCGTCGAATTCCTGCTCACCGCTCGCATCTACGACGCCACGCCTGAACTGGACGAGAACGACCTGCCGCCGCGGTTCCGCAACGCGCTCTGGACCGACGGGCGCATCGAGCGACCGCTGACGGTCACCGAGGACGCCGCCCGGGCCGCCACCGGCATCGAGGACCCCTGGGTGGAAATAAAGGAGTTCATGTTCACCGACCGGGACACGTTCTCCGGGAAACTCAAGTTCGCCGACCAGGAGATGGCCGAGGACTGGTTCCTCGACAGGGCCGAACCCGAGCGGTTCGCGACCAACCCGGCGCTCGCCTACGCCTTCGAGGACCGGGAGGGCGTCGACGCCGACTACGAGGCCGCGCGCGCCGAGAACCGGCCGGTGCAGGCCGACCGCGTCTGGATCGACAGCCTGCTCGACGAGTTCTTCGACGAGGAGGACGAGGAGATGCTCGACCTGGTGGAGGTGCACGCGCCCGAGGAGATAGACATGACCCTCGACGACCTGGTGCTCACCACCGACCAGGAGGACGAGATACAGAAGATGGTGAAGGCCATCGAGCACCGGGACTACCTCGCCCGCATCGGCCTGCGCGAGATCGGGAAGCTCCTGTTCGTCGGGCCGCCCGGCACCGGGAAGACCACCACGGCGCGGGCGCTCGCCCACAGCCTCGACCTGCCGTTCGTCGAGGTCAAACTCTCGATGATAACCAGCCAGTACCTCGGCGAGACCGCGAAGAACGTCGAGAAGACCTTCGAGGTCGCAAAGCGCCTCTCGCCGTGCATCCTGTTCATCGACGAGTTCGACTTCGTGGCGAAGACCCGCAAGTCCGACGAGCACGCCGCCATCAAGCGCGCGGTCAACACCCTGCTGAAGTCCATCGACAACATCAGCCTCATCCAGGACGACGTGCTGCTCATCGGGGCCACCAACCACCCCGACCAGCTCGACTCGGCGGCGTGGCGGCGGTTCGACGAGATTCTGAACTTCCCGAAGCCCGACCGCCAGATGCGGGCGGACATCCTCCGGCTCATCACGCGCGCCACCGAGATAGAAGATTTCGACCCCGACAAACTCGCCGAGCGCACCGAGGGGCTGACCGGCAGCGACCTCCGCCTGGTGCTCCGCGAGGCGGTGCTCGACGCGCTCACCGAGGAGCGCATGGTCATCACCCAGCAGGACCTCCTGGACGCCGTCGACGACTTCGAGGAGCGGGACAACCTCAAGGACCTCGACATGATGGAGGGGGACCACGACGCCCTGGTCGCCGGCGGCGACATCTCCGGCGGCGGCCACTCCCACGACTGACGGATGCACGTCACCCTGCTCGGCACCGGCGACACGACGGGCACCCCGGCCGTCGGCTGCGACTGCGACACCTGCCGTCGCGCCACGGAGACGGGCGTCGAGCGCACGCGCTTCTCGGTCCACGTCGAGAACGAGACCACCGGCGAGGTGCTCCTCGTGGACGCCAGCCCCGACTTCCGCTACCAGTTCCTCCGCGAGGGCGTCGCAGTCCCGGACGAGGCGCTCATCACCCACATCCACTTCGACCACCTCGACGGCCTCGGCAACACCTACCGCGTCGTGCGCGACCTGACGGTCCACGCCGCGGACGAACTCGACCCGCTGACCGGCGAGTCCGTCGCCGACACCGTCGACCGGAAGTACGACTACCTCGACGCCGTCACCGTCGCCCCGCAGACGCCCCTCGAACCGTTCGAGGCCGCGGGGTTCGAGGTCACGCTCGTCCCCGTCGACCACCCGCCGCTGGTCTGCTACGGCGTGGTCGTCGAGGGGCCGGACGGCGCGAAGCTCTCCATCACGGGCGACACCACCTACGACATCCCCGAACCGTCCCGGGAGCGCCTCGCCGACCCGGACCTCCTGCTCGCCGACGGCATCATCCCGGCGTCGATGTGCGAACACCACCCCGCCGGCGGCCAGCACGAGGGGCCGGACGGCGTCCCGCGCACCTTCGGCACCAAGCACATGACCCGGGAGGGCGCACTCGCCCTCGCGGATGACCTCGACGCGACGGAGACGCGGCTCGTCCACGTCTCCCACTACTACGACCCCGACGAGGCGTTCGAGGACCCGCTGGCGGTGGACGGCGAGCAGTACGACCTGTAGAGCCCGCCGGCACGAGCGGCCGGCCGGCCGACGGCTACGAGAACCGGTCGAGACCGGCCTGGCGTCGCGTCTTCCGCCCGGGGTCCGCCACCCACGGCGTCCGGCGTTCGCGCTCGTCGTCCCGACCGACGGCGGGCGGTTCGGCCGGGTCGTGACCCGGACAGTCGGCGGTGCATTCGGCGGCGGCGTCGACCAGCCGTCCCTTCCACCGGCAGAACGGCAGTCCAGTCGTGCCCGCCGCCTCGCCCGCCGTCGCGTTCGTGCAGGCCGGCATCCCGTAGGTGCGCCACCCCTTGCCGTAGGCGCGCTCCGCGAGCTTTCGCCGCTTCCGCGCCTTCGCCGCCGGGTCGACCATCCTGACGTCCGTCCGCCCGGTCGCCTCCTCGACGATGTCGACGCCGGGTTCGTCCGGGGACAGGGGCGTCGGCTCCCGGACCACCTCGACGGGGTCCTCGCGGTCCCAGTCCACGCGCCAGACGCCCACCTCCGGCGGGATGCGGTGGAGGTGGGCGCGGGTGACGTAGGACTCGGTCGCGAGGATAATCTCGTCGAGCAGGCCGAGGCTCACGTCCTTCCGGAGCTGGGTCTCCAGGTCGCCGGGCGTCGAGAGGTCGGGCTTGTTCTCGACGCCGACGAGCCGCGAGAACCAGTCCGGGTAGCGGGCGACCTGCCGGACCACCGTCTGGGCGTCGCGGCGTTCGCGCTCGAAGAAGCCCGCTTCGACCGCCCGGTCCACGTACCGGTGGACGTACTCGGGGTGGCCGTCGAGCGACCGGAGCGACCGCGCCTTCCCGACGCCGACGTCGCTCTCGATGGCGGCGACGGGGATGCGGTCCGGGGTGAGGGCGACGCGCTCGCCGAACTCGGGGCCCGGCTCCACGAGGAGCACGTCCATCACGCGGTTCGCGCCGCCGCCCGCGAGGCTTGCGCCGAGCTGGCGGCTGACGACGCCGTCGCGTCGGGCTTCGAGGTGGGCGCACAGCCGGAGTTCGAACGCGAACTCGCTCACGGAGCCGGGTTCGGGCGCGACCGGCAAAAACGTCGCGGGCCGGTCGGACGCCGAGTCGGTGGTGCCGTCACGGCCGAACGACGCGGCGTGGGACCGCCAGGGGCGGTCCGGGCGGCCAGAACAGTAGGTTTATCAGTCGCTCGGGGCGAAACACACCCAAGATTACTTTCAACCAATGGCGAAGAACAACAACGCCCAACCGGAGGTGAACATCGGACTCGTCGGCCACGTCGACCACGGGAAGACGACGCTGGTCCGAGCGCTATCCGGCGAGTGGACCGACCAGCACTCCGAGGAGCTCAAACGCGGCATCTCTATCCGCCTCGGCTACGCCGACGCGACGTTCCGCAAGTGCCCCGAGTGCGAGGAACCGGAGGCGTTCACGGTCGCCGAAACGTGTCCCGAGCACGACGTCGAGACGGAGGTGCTCCGGACGGTCTCCTTCGTGGACGCACCCGGCCACGAGACGCTGATGGCGACGATGCTCTCCGGCGCCGCGCTCATGGACGGCGCGGTCCTGGTCATCGCGGCCAACGAGCCCGTGCCCCAGCCCCAGACCGAGGAACACCTGATGGCGCTGGACATCATCGGCATCGAGAACATCGTCATCGCCCAGAACAAGGTCGACCTGGTGGACGGCGACACCGCCCGCGAGAACTACCGCCAGATTAAGGAGTTCGTCGAGGGCACCGTCGCCGAGGACGCCCCCATCGTCCCGCTCAGCGCCGAGCAGGAGGCGAACGTCGACCTCCTCATCGAGACCGTCGAGGAGGAGATTCCGACGCCCGAACGCGACCCCGACGCCGACCCCCTGATGTACGTCGCCCGGAGCTTCGACATCAACCGCCCGGGCACCACCTGGGACGGCCTCCTGGGTGGTGTGCTCGGCGGGAGCCTCGTCAGCGGGAAGCTCCACCCCGACGACGAGATAGAGCTCCTCCCCGGCCACGAGGTCGAGGAGGGTGGCAAGACCGAGTGGGAGCCCATCCAGACCTCCGTGCGCTCCATCCAGGCCGGTGGCGAGATGGTCGACGAGGCGACGCCGGGCGGCCTGCTCGGCGTCGGCACCGGTCTCGACCCCAGCCTCACGAAAGGCGACGGGCTCGCCGGCCAGCTCGCCGGGCCGCCGGGGACGCTCCCGCCGGTCTGGCACCAGTTCGAAATGGAGATAGACCTGCTCGACCGCATCGTGGGCGCCGAGGCCGACGAGGGGGTCGAGGAGATCAGCACGGGCGAACCGCTGATGCTCACCATCGGCACCGCCACCACCGTCGGCGCGGTCACGAGCGCCCGCGGCGGCGAGGCCGAGGTGAAGCTCAAGCGCCCGGTCTGTGCCGCGCCCGGCGCGAAGATAGCCATCAACCGCCGGGTCGGCGCCCGGTGGCGGCTCATCGGCATCGGCACGCTGCTCGAATGAGCGAGGTGGTCGCCATGGACGCCAGCGCACTCATGATGCCCGTCGAAGTCGGCGTTCGCCTCTTCGACGAGCTCGACCGCCTGCTGGGCGAGTACGAGTGCGTGGTGCCGCGGGCCGTCGTGACCGAACTCGCCGGGCTGTCGCAGGCCGGCGGGACGGAGGGCACGGCGGCGCGCGTCGGAGCGGACCTGGCGGCCGAGCACTGTCGGGAGGTCGAACACGAGGAATCGTACGCTGACGACGCGCTGGTCGAGCTTGCCAGGGCCGGCGCCGTCGACACCGTGGTGACGAACGACGGTCCCCTCCGGGACCGCCTGCTCTCGGCGGGCGTACCGGTAATTCATTTAAGGGGTCGGAATAAACTGGCACGTACTCAACCGTAGCAATGTACAAGCGAGTCAGGCTCAAGGACACAGTCGAGGTTCCGCCGCAGCATCTGGCGAACGTCTCTCCGGATCTGGTGAAGCGGCTCCTCCAGGACAAACTCGAGGGGCAGATGGACGAGGACATCGGCAGCATCGTGACCGTCGTGGACGTCCACGACATCGGCGACGGTGCCGTCATCCCGAACCGGCCGGGCGTCTACTACGAGGCCGAGTTCGACGCGCTCGCCTTCGACCCGCAGATGCAGGAGGTCGTGGACGGCGAGGTCGTGGAGGTCGTCAACTTCGGGGCGTTCGTCGGCATCGGTCCGGTGGACGGTCTGCTGCACGTCTCCCAGATCTCGGACGAGTACCTCGCCTTCGACGACGAGGGACAGCAGCTCGCCTCGCGCGAGTCGAACCGCACGCTCGGGGTGGGCGACTCCGTCCGCGCACGCATCGTCACGAAGAGCATCGACGAGCGCAACCCCGCGAGAGCAAGATCGGTCTCACGGCCAAACAGCCCGGGCTGGGCAAGCACGGCTGGCTCCGCGAGGACCGCGAGAAGCAGGAAGCGATGGGTGGTGACTGATGGCGTCGAACCGCGTGGTCTGCCGTGACTGCCATCGCGTGCTCGAACCGGACGTGGAGGTGTGTCCGGCGTGTGGCTCCACCAGCCTCACCGAGGACTGGGCGGGCTACGTCATCATCACCCACCCGGACCGCTCGGAGATAGCGGAGAAGATGCAGGTCACCGAACCGGGCAAGTACGCGCTCAAGGTCCGCTAACGTGGCTCAGGACACCGTCGCGTCGCTGCCGGCGTCGCTCCGCGCGGAGTTCAAGGACCCGCTGGGCCCGGTCTACACCGACGCGACCGACCTCCTCGCGGACGCGGGCGACCCGGTCGTCGCCGTCGGCGACATCGTCACCTACCACCTCGCGCAGGCGGGCGAGACCCCGGCGGTCGCCGTCGTCGACGGCCGGACCGAGCGCGAGACGGTCGACCCGGAGGTGGCTGCCGGGCTTCCGGACGGCCCGCGGGTGGTGTCGGTGGCGAACGAACCGGCGACGCTCTCGGCCGCGCTGGTCGAGGCGCTCGTCGACGCCATCCGCGCCGACGACCCGACCCGCATCGTGGTCGACGGCGAGGAGGACCTGGCGACCCTGCCCGCCATCGTCGCGGCGCCCGACGGCGCCACCGTCGTCTACGGCCAGCCAGGGGAGGGGATGGTCCGGGTGCCGGTGACCGACGAGACGCGACGCACGGCGCGGGACCTGCTCTCCCGGATGGAGACCGACGACAGACTCTGGACCATCCTCGACGGTTGAACCCGGCCTGACGGTTCGAAATCCTTTTAGGCGTTTCACGGCGAACTATGGGTAACTGAGAACCCATGGATATCGAGATTCTCGAGCAGGAGGAGAACCCCTGCTCCACCGCACGGAGGTGCAGTTCGAGGTCGTCCACGACGACGCCTCGCCGTCCCGGCTGTCGGTCCGCGACAGCCTCGCAGCCAAACTCGACAAGCACAGCGACGAGGTCGTCGTCCACCGCCTCGACACCAAGTTCGGGATGCGCAAGACCGTCGGCTACGCGAAGGTCTACGAGTCGTCCTCGGACGCCCGCGACGTCGAGCAGGACTACATGCTCGACCGCAACAAGATCGCCGCCGACGGCGAGGGCGAACCCGAGGAACCCGAGGAAGCCGCCGAGGCCGAGGAGGTCGAGGAGTAATGCCGCGCAGCGACTACTACGACGAGGACGGCACCACGGAGAAGCGCATGTGTCCGCGGTGTGGCGACACCTTCCTCGCCGACCACGACGACCGCGTCCACTGCGGGAAGTGCGGCTTCACCGAGTGGAAGTAGGCGTATGCGCGTCCTCGGTATCGAGGGCACGGCGTGGGCGGCGAGCGCCGCGCTCTTCGACGCCGAGACCGACCGTGTTCTCATCGAGAGCGACGCCTACCAGCCCGAGAGCGGCGGCATCCACCCGCGCGAGGCCGCCGAGCACATGCGCGAGCACGTCCCGCAGGTCGTCGAGCGCGTGCTCGCGGAGGCCGACGACCGCGCGGACGGACCGCCCGTCGACGCCGTCGCCTTCTCGCGCGGCCCGGGGCTGGGCCCGTGTCTCCGCATCGTCGCCACCGCCGCCCGCGCGCTGGCCCAATCCTTCGACGTGCCGCTGGTCGGCGTCAACCACATGGTCGCCCACCTGGAGGTCGGCCGCCACCAGTCGGGGTTCGAGTCGCCGGTCTGCCTGAACGCCAGCGGCGCGAACGCCCACGTCCTCGGCTACCGCAACGGCCGGTACCGCGTGCTCGGCGAGACGATGGACACCGGTGTCGGCAACGCCATCGACAAGTTCACCCGCCACGTCGGCTGGTCGCATCCCGGCGGCCCGAAGGTCGAGGCGGCGGCGAAAGACGGCGAGTACGTCGACCTGCCGTACGTCGTGAAGGGGATGGACTTCTCGTTCTCGGGCATCATGTCCGCCGCGAAGGCGGCCTACGACGACGGCACCCCGGTCGAGGACGTCTGTTTCTCCCTCCAGGAGAACGTCTTCGCGATGCTGACGGAGGTGGCCGAGCGCGCGCTCTCGCTGACCGGGAGCGACGAACTCGTGCTCGGCGGTGGCGTGGGCCAGAACGCCCGCCTCCGGGAGATGCTCGCGGAGATGGCCGACCAGCGCGGCGCCGCGTTCTACGCGCCCGACCCCGAGTTCCTCCGGGACAACGCCGGCATGATAGCCATCCTCGGCGCGAAGATGGCGGCGGCGGGCGACACGCTCGAAGTCGAGGAGTCCGCGGTGAACCCCGACTTCCGCCCGGACCAGGTGCCGGTCACGTGGCGGTCGGGCGAGGACGTCGCCCGGCGGTGGCACGATGGCGACGAGATTCGGGGCGCGGAGGCCACCGTCGAACTCGGCCCGGAGACGGTCACGAAGCGCCGCGTGCCCAAGTCCTACCGGCATCCCGCTCTCGACGACCGCCTCCGGCGGGACCGCACCGTACTGGAAGCGCGCCTGACGAGCGAGGCCCGCCGGCACGGCGTCCCGACCCCGTCGTCCACGACGTGGACGTGGCCGAGGGGACGCTCGTCCTGGAGCGCGTCGGGAGCCACGACTTACGCGAGGCGCTCACCGAGGCCGCCGTCCGCGACGTCGGCCGCCATCTCGCCACGCTCCACGGCGCCGGGATGGTCCACGGCGACCCGACCACGCGCAACGTCAGGGTAGATGGGTCCGTGTCCCCCTCGCCCGGTGAGACCGGGCCATCACCCGGCGACCTGACGTATCTCATCGACTTCGGCCTCGGCTACTTCACGGACGACGTCGAGGACCACGCGATGGACCTCCACGTGTTCGCCCAGAGCCTCACCGGGACCGCGGACGACCCCGAACCCCTGCTTGACGCCGCCGAGGACGCCTACGCCGCGGCCGGCGACGACGCGGTGCTCGACCGCCTGCGGGCCATCGAGGGCCGGGGCGCTACCAGGTCCGCCCAAACTGATATACTGCAGAAGTGCGTACCTGTTCGTATGGCTGACAAACCCGCGACCGGCGAGATATTCGGCGTCCCGTACAACTTCGAGCGACCCAGCCTCCGGCGCCTCCTGTCTTCGTACTGGCAGCCCGGCAAGGGGATGCTCGTCGAGAAGCCGTTCGGCATCGGCTACACCCTCAACCTCGCGAACTGGCGGTCGTGGATCGTCGTCCTCCTCGTCGGCGCGCTCGTCTGGCAGGAGCGTTCGGGCAAGCGAGACGTAGAGACGGAGGACTCGGAACCGGTCGAGGTCCTGGTCGACGAGGACTGACCGACGCTTACTTTTCGCTGGCCGGCGGCGTTCCGGTATGCTCCGGTTCGTGACGACCAACGAGGGTAAAGTCGAGGAGGCACGCGAGTATCTCAAGTTCGCGGAGGTCGAGCAGTTCGACTACGACTACGTCGAGATACAGAGCGACTCCCTGGAGGACGTCGTCTCGTACGCCGCCGAGGACGCCTTCGAGGCGGCGGGGGCGAGGACCCCGTCATCGTCGACGACACGGGACTGTTCGTCCACGGCCTCGGGGGTTCCCCGGGCCGTACGCCGCCTACGTCCAGGACACGCTCGGCGTCGAACGCGTCTGGCAGCTCGCCGAGGACCTCGACGACCGCAGCGCGCACTTCGAGTGCGTCATCGGGTACGCCGACGGCGACAGCGTCGAGACGCTCACCGGCGTCGCCCGGGGCGCATCGTCGCGCCGCGCGGCGACGGCGGCTTCGGCTACGACCCCATCTTCGAGCACGACGGCACGACGTTCGCCGAGATGAGCATCGCGGAGAAGAACACCGTCTCCCACCGCGGCCGCGCGCTCACCCGTCTCGCCGACCTGCTCGCGGCGGAGATGCTCTAGGCCCGCGGGTCGCGGTCCGGGCCCGGATACTCGTCGTCGAACTCGGCCTCGTAGAGGCTCGCGGCGTCGAACTGCCGGACGAAGGCGTCCGGGCGCTTGATGCTCGTCGCCACGTATTTCCTGATCGACGCGCCGGTGCGCGCCGACGTGAGCTCCTCGTCCTCGGTCAGCAGATGGGCGGCCTGTCCGTGGAGCGCACACGCCAGCGCCGGCTGGTCCTCGGACGGATGGTCGACGCTGGTCGCCGTCGCCGCCACCGTGGCGCGCCAGTCGGCCGCCAGGTCGGCGTCCGCCAGGTCGGCGACGACCGCCTCCGCCTCGTCGAGCAAGGGCTCGCTGACGACGAGCGTGAGCCACGAGTGCTCGCGGACGCGGTCGAGCGCCTCGCGGGCCGCGCCGTCGACGAGCACGTCGGCGGCGAGCACGTCGGCGTCGGCGACGACGCGCGTCGGGTCGGGCCGGTCAGCCATCGCGTCGCGCCTCCAGCGTGCGGCGTACGTCCTCGACGGTGACGCCCGCGGGCGCCCGGTCGAACAGGTCCTGCCAGGTCGATGTCTCGTTCTGTCCGGTCATCTGACTGCCTTCACGATGGTGCGCAGTTCGTCCTCGTAGGCCTCGGGCGTGAGCCCCAGGTCGACGTTCACCGTGACGGAGATAGCGTCCGTGAGGTCATGAGTCGTCTGGTTCGCGAAGTTCTCCGCCGGGTGTGCGCCGCCGGCCACGAGGACGGCGTCGCCGTGGTGCCAGACCGCGAGCAGGCCCGCGACCGTCAGCGTCTGGCTCTCGATGGTGATGGTCTCCTGTTCGGTGACCGGGAACTGCATGTCGTCGACGGTGAAGTCGGCGGCGTACCGCGTCAGGCTCGCGGACTCGCCGGTGTCGACGGCGAGCGACCCCGTCCCGTCCTCGCGGACGTTCTCCAGGCCGACGTCCTTGAGTTGTGCCTCGAACTGGGCTTTCGACTGCGTCTCGACGGCGTCGAGCAGTTGCTCGCGGCCGGCGCCCAGCGGCAGGTCGTCGAGGTCGGGCGAGAAGTCGATGCGCGCGGCGAAGAACATGCTGAGCGGGCCGTCGACCATGCCGAGGGCCTGCTCGCTCACCGACTCCCTGAGCGCGGCGTCCTCGTAGGTCACCCGGGCGGAGGTGGCGGTCACCGTGACGGGGCCGTAGTCGCGCTCGAAGATGGTGCCCTGCTGTTCGTCCTGTTTCACCCAGCCGCCGGCCTGGAGCTTCGACTCGGGGACCTGGGGCGGAGCGACGCTGCCGGCGGCCGTGGTGCAGCCCGCGAGGGACGCCAGGCCGACGCCGGCGGTGGTCGCGATGAAGGTGCGCCTGTCCATGCGCGACTGTCCACAGGTCGGCGTCTTATATCTGGCGTAGCAGTCAGGGAGTAGCATATAATTGACGGCTGGCGGAGGCTGACACACCGGGTAGTACCTCGAAAGCCCCCGGCCGTTCGACCGGCCGGGGCTTTCGAAGGCGTCACAGGCGTCGCGTGATAGTCCCACAGACGCATCTGAACAGTACTCGCCCGGGTGGATGCTACAACTCCAGGGCGGCGTCGGTGCGTTCGACGAGCGACTGTTCGACGCCGGGCGACACCGGCTGGTGGGGTTTGCGGGCGTAGCCGGCGGGGGCGCCCCGCGCCCGCATCGCCGCTTTCAGCCCGGGGATGCCGTGTTCGGCGGTCACCGCGCGGTTGAGTTCGACCAGGGCGGCGCTCAGGCGGCGGGCCGCTTCCCGGTCGCCGTCGCGGTACAGGCGATACACTTCGCTCGCGCGCTCCGGGACGATGTTCGCGAGCGCGAGGATGCCGCCGTCGGCGCCCGCGTCGAGGGCCGGCGCGTAGACGCTGCCGGACCCGGTGAGCAGGTCGAAGCCGTCGCCGGCGACGCGCCGCTCGCGCTGGAACAGTTCGATGTCGCCGCTGGAGTCCTTCATGCCGACGACGTTCTCGTGGGTCGCGAGGTCGGCGACGACGTCCGGCGAGAGGGTGACGTGCGTGAACGGCGGGACGCTGTAGAGGTAGACCGGGATGTCGCTCTCGTCGGCGACGTCGCGGTAGTACGTCGCGAGCGCGGCGTCGTCGTGCGGGTAGTAGAAGGGCGTGACGACCAGGGCGGCGTCGGCGCCCGCCCGGGCGGCACGCTCGGTCTGCCGGAGCGTCTCGGCCAGCCCCGGATGGCCGGTGCCCGCGAGGACGGGCACGTCGTCGGGCGCCGCGTCGACGACCACCTCGACGACGCGCGCTCGCTCGTCGGCGCTCATGAGTTCGGCCTCGCTGGTCGACCCGGCCGGGACGAGGAAGTCGACGCCGCGGTCGGTGACCCAGCCCACCAGGTCGCGGAGTCGCGTCTCGTCCAGGTCGCCCGATTCGTCGAACGGTGTCGCGAGCGGAACGCCGGTCCCGTGCATGTCCTACCCGTCGCCGCGCGTGTACGTATGTGTTCTCCCGTGGACGGTTCCGGATGGATGTCGGCAGTCCGTCATACGACCGTCTGACGCACCTTTATTATCTCCCGACGTGACCCATCGACCGGGCGCAGCAGTTTCCGTTTCCCCCATCCTCCCCCAACGCGCCCGGCACTCCCCCACTCCCCCTTGTGCCTTCGTCCCGGAGCGGCAGTGCTGTCTCTTCGCGGACGTCCGCCGAAACGAACAGGTCCAGCGACCGCTACGTCAGCGTCGCCGACGGCGTGCTGTCGCCGCGGAGCGACCGCTCGGCGGCCGCGAACCTGGCGACGTCCGCGACGTTGGACGCGTGCTCGGCACACCGGGCGAGCGCGTCCACGATGCGGCCGAGCCGACGGCGCGTCCGGTCCGGGAGGTCGTGGAGACGCGCGTGCACCGCGCGAGCCTGCGCGCCCAGGTCGGCGGCGGCCGCCCGCGCAGCGTCGGCGCGCTCGACGTCCTCGTCCCTGAAGAGCGCGTCGACGGCCCGGCGGAGTGCGTCGCCGACGTCGACGGCGAGGGTCGCGACGGCCGCCAGCGCCGCGTCGGGTCGGTCGTCGAGGTCCCGGCCGCGCTCGACGATCGTGGCGGCGACCGTCGCGACGGACCGAAGCTGGCGGGCGGCGTCGTGGAAGTCCGGAATCCGTTCGCGCGGGAGGTCGGCCTCGTCGTCCCGGTCGTCGAGGCGCGCTCGTGCCGCCCGGGTGACGGTGTGCCAGAGCCGGTCCACGCGCTCGTCGTCGAGGGCGGGGTCGGGGTCTTCGCCGCGGAGGACGACTGCCGCGGCGTTGAGCCGCGACCGGGCGAGCGCGTGGAGGCTGGCGGTGCCGTAGTAGACCGACGCCGCCTGCCCGGTGGCGAGGGTGTGGACGCCCAGCCGGCGGTCGTCGGTTTCGAGGAGTTCGACCTCCGGGAGCGGCCGGACCGCGCGCTCGACGGTCTCGCGCTGGTCGGCCGTGATGCCGTCTCCCTCCAGGAGGATGCTGTCGTAGCCGTTGTGGTAGAGTGCGGTGACGGCCGCGCCCGGATGGCCGGCCCAGTCGCGCTCGTCGACGGTGACGGTGGCCGGTCCGCCGTCGTCGACCGGCGTCAGGCGCAGTGCGTGCTCGGTCGCGTCGATGGCCACCTCGACGCCCGCACGCAGGCCGTTCTCCACCGCCCACTCCCGGGGCAGCGAGACGATGAAGGTGGTGTTGATCCGCTGGACCTTGCGCGTCTCCATGCCCGCTCCATCGGCGGCGACTATATAAAATCGTCCTAATTTATATATGTACTGCTGCAGTCGGCGATATAGCGGTATATATCGGTGGGTATCTTCCTCGGAATATACCGATTCGCCGGCGATGTGCCCGCGCATCAACCTGAGGGGGTGATCTCCGATAACTCGCTATTTCGGCTCGCCAGCGGCTTCTCGGGCGGATTAGTGGGTCCGTTCCCGAACGTACCGGGCCGTACGTGGTTGTGTCTCACGGGAACAACTATATATTCCTCATAGTAGGATATTTAGTCGACCCGGCGGCTTGCTCAGATGATGGCACCCGAACCAGAGCGGCCACGGTCGAACGTGTCGAGGCGGAAGTTCCTGGCGGCGTCCGGTGCGACGGTCGGCGCGCTCGCGCTCGCTGGCTGCAGCGGGCAGTCCGGCGACGGGAACAACCAGAACGGCGGCAGCGAGGAGACGACCGAGGAGACGACGGCCGAGCAGACCACCGAGGAGCAGGCCGGTGGCGGTCAGCCCGAGATGCTCACCGCCGAGGGCTCCTCGACGGTCTACCCCGTCGCGAACAAGGGGAGTTCCTACTGGAACTCGAACGCGCCCCCGAGCGACGGCGAGTACTGGGGCCACAACGAGGAGGAGGGCAACACGGTCCCCGGCTGGGACGCGCTCGGGAAACCCGACATGCGCCTCGCCGACTACTTCGCGAGCCTCTACGGCTTCGAGCCCAGCGGCCAGCAGGCCACCCCGCCGTTCGCGACCAGCATCGGCCTGAGCCACTCCGGCACCGGCTGCAAGTCGGTCCGCGACGGCCTCGTCGACATCGGTAACTCCTCGGGCCCCATCACGGCCGAACTCGGCATCTCCGAGTCGAAAGCCGAGGAGAACTACGTCGACCACGTCCTCGCTCGCGACGGCCAGCCGGTCGTCGTCAGCAAGGCCATCTACGACGCCGGCGTCACGCAGCTCACCGGCGAGCAGATCCGCCAGATCTACCAGGGCGAGGTCAGCAACTGGAGCGAGGTCGGCGGCCCGGACAAGGAGATCTACGTCGTCGGTCGCGCCCAGGGCTCCGGCACCGACACGTCGTTCCGCCTCAACATGCTCGGCGACGCCGAGGCGGCGATGGACGTCGACACCCGGAAGGGCCAGAACCAGCAGGTCAAGACGGTCGTCGAGCAGAACGACAACGCCATCGCGTACATGGCGCTGGCGTTCACCAGCGACCAGGCGCCCCCATCGCCATCGACTTCGAGGGCACGGTCTACAAGCCCGACAAGGACGCCGACCACACCATCTTCGACAGCGACTATCCGCTCAACCGCGACCTCCACCAGTACACCACCATCACGGAGGACACCCCGAGCGGGACGGACATGCGGGAAGCCGCGTTCATCAACATGTTCCTGACCGAGTTCGGGCAGACGGTCTTCGTCGAGGAGAACAACTACATCCCGCTCCCGACGAAGGACATCGAGAAGGAGGCGGCGAAGCTCCCCGACCAGGTGTAGTGGCTCCTCGACCGCGAGCCGCGCGTTTCGGCCGGTCGACCACGCTGCAGATTACATCCACGCAGTTTTTGCAATGACACTCACACTCCTGGTACAGTTCACGGCCTTCAGCCCGGGCCGGTGGGGCGAGACGGTCCGCCAGCAACTGGTGTCCGTCCGCGAGACCGTCGACGAAACCGAACCCGCCGTGCTCGCACTGGGGACGGTCGGTCTGGCGTCGCTGCTCGCCGCCTTCGTCGGCTTCCTCGCGCTGTCGCCGCTCACGCCCGTGCCCCTCGTGGCGTTCGTCGCCGTCGCAGTCTACGGCTGGGTCCGCCACCAGGCGGCCACCTCCCGGGCGCTCAGTTTCGTCATGACCGTATCGACCATCGTCACGCTCGCGCTCATCTCGGTGTTCATCTTCATCGAGGCCTGGCCGGCGTTCCAGTTCATGTCCGGTGAGGTGTTCGGCGTCACCGTCCCCGGGCTGGCGATGTTCACGCAGACCCGGTGGAGCCCGGTCTCGGCCCCGGTCCAGTACTCGCTGGTGCCGATGATACACGGCACGTTCGTCGTGACGGTCATCGCGACGACGGTCGCCGGGCCGCTCGGCATCGCCGCGGCGCTGTTCATCAGCGAGATAGCCCCGCGCACCGCACGCGAGGCCATCAAGCCCGCCGTCGAGATACTCGCCGGCATCCCGTCCATCGTCTACGGCTTCATCGGCTTCACCATCCTCAGCCCGTGGGCGAGCGAGCAGTTCGACCTGGTCGGACAGGGGACCTACCTGTTCGTCGGGATGGTGGTCGGCCTGATGGCGCTCCCGACGGTCGTCTCCGTCGCCGAGGACGCCATCAACAGCGTCCCGGAGGCGATGAAGAGCGGGTCGCTCGCGCTCGGCACCACCGACTGGCAGACGATGACCTCCATCACGCTCCCGACGGCGTTCTCCGGGGTGTCGGCCGCCGTCCTGCTCGGCGTCGGCCGCGCCATCGGCGAGACGATGGCCGCGACGGTGATGCTCCGGAACCACCCCGCGCTCCCCGACCCGCTCACCGACGTCTTCGTCGGCAACGAGACGCTGACCTCGCTCATCGCCGCCGGCTACGGCGACGCCGACGGCGTCCACCTGAGCGCGCTGTTCGCGGCCGGCGTCGTGCTCTTCGTCACGGTCATGGTGCTGAGCGTCGGCTCACAGCTCATCGAGGCGCGCATGAAACACGAGCTCGGAGGTGACGAGTGATGAGCGGCGTCACCGAGTCGAACCTGATTCGCGAGAGCGACTCGACGTACGTCACCGCCGCCGGCCTCGCGGTCGGCACGGCCGCCGTCGCGTTCGCCGTCGGCCTCGCGGCCCTGTTCGAACTCGTCACGCTCACCGACAGCCTCGGCGGCCTGCCGGTCCCGTCGCTGTTCGGGACGCTCCTGGTGGTCCTCGGGACGGCCGTCGTCGGGTTCGGCGTCGTCTCCCGGAGCGGCAGGGTCGATACGAGTGCGAAACCGTTCGCCGGCCTCACGGTCACCGCCACGTTCGGGTTCATCTGGTTCGTCGTCGGCAGCCTGGTCGGCTCGCAGACGCTCGGCCTCGGCGTCGTCGGCTGGCTCCCCTCGCCCTCGCCGTCGGCGGCGTCGCCGCGGCCGCGACCGTCCTTCCGCGCGAGGACGTCGGCTCGACGGCTCCGGCCGGCGGGCTGGCCGTCCTCGGCGGCTTCGCCCTGCTCACCGGCCTCACCGGCCCCGGGTGGACGTGGTCGCCGGGCTGGACCGGCGCGACGTTCGACGCGACGGTCGTCGTACCGAGCATCGTCCTGGTCACCGCGCTCATCGTTGGCTGGGCCGCCGCCAAGGCCTACGGCCGGTTCGGGGCGCGCGGCCGCCAGGCGGGCGCGTACACGCTCATCTACCTGAACGCGCTCGCCATCATCGGCGTCCTGGTCGCGTTCGTGGTCTTCGTCGCCCTCAAGGGATTCCCGGGCGCATTCCAGGGGTTCGAGGTCGGCCCGGGCGTCGGCCCCGCGACCACGTTCGCGCTCGGCTCGTTCAGCTACACCGTCGTCTGGCCGGTCGACTGGCCGTTCGTGATGAACGGGGTCGGACTGATGGTGGCGGTCGACGGCATCCTCCCGGCCATCGTCGGCACCGTCTGGCTGGTGGTCGGCGCGGTCGTCTTCGCCGTCCCGCTCGGCGTCGGCGCTGCCGTCTTCCTCACCGAGTACGCCGAGGAGGGCCGGTTCACCCAGGTGGTCGAGATAGCGACCAACGGCCTCTGGAGCACGCCGAGCATCGTCTTCGGGCTGTTCGGCTACGCCTTCCTCGTGCCGCGGTTCGGCGGGACGAAGACGCTGCTCTCCGGGATGTTCGTCCTCGGGTTCATGCTGCTCCCGCTGGTCGTCATCACGTCGCGCGAGGCGATGCTCTCGGTGCCCGACGAGTACCGCGACGCGAGCGCCGCGCTCGGCGTCAGCCAGTGGCAGACCATCCGGAGCGTCGTGCTGCCCGCGGCGCTCCCCGGCATCGTCACCGGCACCATCCTCGGCGTCGGCCGCATCGCCGGCGAGACGGCCCCCATCCTGCTCGTCGCGGTCGGCGGCGTGTTCGTGCCGGGCGGACAGGCCGCGGACGTCATCGGCGGGTTCGAGTTCATGGCGTCGCCCCCGTTCGTCCAGAACCCGGAGCTGCTCCAGGCGACCAGCGCGCTCCCGTACCAGCTCTACGCGCTCGTCACGGCCGGCGTGGGCGCCAGCACCGGTATCGAGGACATCCAGCAGTTCGCGTGGGGGACCACCCTCGTCCTGCTCGTCGTGGTCCTCTCGTTCTACGCCATCGGCATCTTCACGCGCTACTACTTCAGGAGCAAACTCGACAATGAGTGAGACACAGTCGAAACCGGAGACAGAACAGCCCCTCGAGACGACGGCCGGCGAGACCGACGAGGAGGTCCGCGACGAGTGGACCGACTACGAGTTCGACGGCCGGACGAAGGTGTCAGTCAGCGACCTCGACGTCTACTACGGCGAGGAGCGCGCCATCCAGAGCGTCTCGATGGACATCCCCGAGAAGAGCGTCACCGCGCTCATCGGCCCCTCGGGCTGCGGGAAGTCGACGTTCCTCCGGTCGCTGAACCGGATGAACGACCGCATCAAGAGCGCCCGCGTCGAGGGCACCGTCGAGATAGACGGCCGGGACATCTACCAGGACGGCGTCAACCTGGTCGAACTCCGCAAGCGCGTCGGGATGGTGTTCCAGGCGCCGAACCCGTTCCCGAAGTCCATCCGCGACAACATCTCGTACGGCCCCCGGAAGCACGGCGACGTCCAGACGGGGCTGCTCGCGCGGCTCCTGGGCCGCGACTCCCGCGAGCGAGAAGCGGAGATAGTCGAGCGGTCGCTGCGACGTGCCGCGCTCTGGGACGAGGTCAGCGGCCGCCTCGACGACAACGCGCTCGGGCTCTCCGGCGGCCAGCAGCAGCGTCTCTGCATCGCGCGGGCGCTCGCCGTCGACCCGGAGGTCATCCTGATGGACGAACCGGCGAGCGCACTCGACCCCATCGCCACCGCGAAGATCGAGGACCTCATCCAGTCGCTGGCCGAGGACTACACGGTCGTCGTCGTCACGCACAACATGCAGCAGGCCGCCCGGGTCAGCGACCAGACGGCGGTGTTCCTCACCGGCGGCGAACTCGTCGAGTACGGCGACACCGACCAGGTGTTCGAGAACCCGCAGAGCCAGCGCGTCGAGGACTACATCACGGGGAAGTTCGGATAGCCATGCCACGAGAGCAGTACGTCGAGCAACTGGACGACCTGCGCGAGGACGTGCTCGCCCTGGGCGACCTCGTCCTCGAACGGCTCCGGCAGGCCCTCGACGCCCTGAAACACCACGACGAACGCCTCGCCAGCGAAGTCGTGGCGGGCGACGGCGAGATAAACCGCATCTACCTCGCCCTGGAGCAGGAGTGCATCGACCTGTTCGCCCTCCAGCAGCCGGTGGCCGGCGACCTGCGGTTCGTCGCGGCGTCGTTCAAGATTCTCACCGACCTCGAACGCATCGGCGACCTCGCGACCAACCTCGCGGGCTACGCCGTCGACGCCGACCGCGAACGCGTCCCCGGGGTCGACGTCGAGGAACTGGGTCGGTCGACCGTCGAGATGGTCGAGGACGCACTCGACGCGTACGCCGACGCGGACATCGACGCCTGCTATGCGGTCGCCGCGCGCGACGACGAGGTGGACGCGGCGTGCGAGCGCGCCAGCGAGGCGGTGGTCCGACACCTCATCGACGTCGACCTCGACGCCGACGAGGCGGCGACGGCGTCGCTGCTCGGCGACGCCTCCCGCCTCCTGTTGACCGTCCGCGACCTGGAGCGCGTCGGCGACCACGCGGTCAACGTCTGCGCCCGCACGGTCTACATGGCCGAGAACGACGACGCGCTCATCTTCTGACCGCCCCTCGGGTCGGGCGGGAGCGACCGTTCGACGGACGGCCTGTTTGACAGCCACGCCGTCGGGTTCGCATCGGTATCCTGCACCGAGTTGGTAACAAGCCTATTTAATTGGATGGTGGTACTATCTCGCATGGGAACGGGGAGGAATGCTGGTCGTGCACTGGCCGGTACGAAGAGGAAACGCCACTGGTCGACTGCGACACGTGTCTGCACACGTTCCACGAGCCGTGTCTCGACTACTACCAGCAGTTCTTCTGCCCCCGGTGCAGCGAGGAGCCCTGGGTGGGGGCCGTCGAGTTCTGACACGGAGGACGAACGTGCCAGCCCATGCAATGCGACGACTGCGGTCAGACGAGCGACTGGGTGGGCGCGGACAGCGACTGGTCACGGCTGGGGTCGGGCCATCCGTCCGCGCCGCTCTACGAGTGCGACGTGTGCGGCAACCGGCAGCGACCGGGGTGACACCATGGGACTGATATACCGGCTGCGTCGGTGGGTCAAACTGGGGTTCGGCACGGGAAAGGCGATGCGCGAGGCCGGTGCCACGGTGTCGCCGTGTCCCCACTGCGGTCGCGAGACGCCGGTCTACCGGTCGGAGTACAACCGGTCGGGCGACCCGGTGTCGTTCTCCGTCTGCGTGTGGTGTCGCGGCTTCATCGAGTGGTCCAGCGGGGCGGCCGCCTCGCACGAACCGTACGCGTCCGTCGACGAGATACAGGCCCGTCGGTAGCCGTCACTCCTCCATCTGCCAGTTGTAGTCGAACGTGAGGTAGTTGAGCAGGTACTCGTCGAGGTCGATGTCCTTGCCCTGGGCCTTCGCGTACTGCATCGCGAGGCGCGCTCGCTTGCGTATCTCCGGCGGCAGGTCGACGTCCACCTCGACGGTCTCCTCGTAGGAGGCGTTGTGGAGCGCCAGCCGGATGCGCGCGGCCTCCGTCAGCCAGTCTGCGACCGTCTGGTCGGTCTTCGTCTCGAGTTCGATGCGTTCGTACACCATCCAGGGCACCGACACCTGCAGCACGTACTCGTCTGGCTGCTCGTCGCCCCGGGTAGTTGTCGTGTCGTTCGTGGCCATGACTCTCGGATAGTGGCGGTCCAGGCGGAGTCAGCCACCGGCGTGCCTGCCACGCCTGCTGGCACCTCCCTTCACGGTCGGTTCCTTCGAAGGCATTTATTATAACTCTATCTCTGGGTCCAGTACGGTGTTCTGTGGGAATTAATACCTCTCCGGGAAGGATTCATAACCCGGACCCTCCTACGGTGGGTATGACCCAGGACTCCTCCCGTCGCGGGCGCAAGCCGCGGGTATCCGACGAGGACATCCTCGCGGTGTTCAGCGACGCCGAGACACCGTTCCTGACGACGGCAGAGGTCGCAGAGGAACTCCCCATCAAGCGACGGGCGACCTACAACCGACTCAGCGCGCTCGCCGACGCGGACGTGCTCCGGAAGAAGAACGTCGGCGGCCGGAACAGCGTGTGGTGGCTCACGAGCGACGAGGTGACCGAGTAACCGGCCGAAGGTGTCGGCGGTTCGTCAGGTGGGTAACGGTTTGTCGCTCGTCGTGGTAACTGCTACCGCATGACAGCCAACCCGCCGAACGTCCGGCCGCCGACCGAGGCAGAGATCCGCGAGAAGGCCGCCGACCACTTCATCGACCTGACCGACGACGAGGTGGCCGACTTCGCCGCCGTCGTCCCGGAGCTGCTCGCCGGCTACGAGCGCCTCGACGAACTCGTCGAACCGCGCCGCACCGTCGAGTACACCGACCGCGACCCCGGCTACCGGCCGGGGCCGGACGAGGACCCGCTCAACGCGTTCGTCACGAAATGCGAGGTCGCTGGCGCGGCCGACGGTCCGCTCGCCGGCTACGACGTCGGCCTCAAGGACAACGTCGCGCTCGCGGGCGTCGAGATGACCTGCGGGTCGAAGCTCCTCGACGGGTACGTCCCCGCGCACGACGCCACCGTCGCCACCCGACTGCTCGACGCCGGCGCCACCATCACCGGGAAGCTGAACATGGAGGACCTGGCGTTCTCCGGCAGCGGCGAACTCTCCGCGACCGGCGCGGTCCTGAACCCCCGCGACGAGGGCCACATCGCCGGCGGCTCGTCGAGCGGGTCCGCCGCGGCCGTGGTCGCCGGCGACGTCGACGTCGCCATCGGCGGCGACCAGGGCGGGTCCATCCGCATCCCGGCGGCCTGGAGCGGGTGCGTCGGACACAAGCCGACTCACGGTCTCGTCCCCTACACCGGCGTCGTCGGTCTCGGCCCCTCGTTCGACCACACCGGCCCCATCTGCAGCACCGTCGCGGACTGTGCCCGGGTGCTCGACGCCGTCGCGGGCAAGGACCCCGGCGACCCGCGCCAGGGCGTCGTGCCGACCGGCGAGTACGAGGCCGCCCTGCCCGGCGACCCCGCCGAC
The DNA here is from genome assembly GCA_042662785.1 of Halobacteriaceae archaeon GCM10025711. Lineage (GTDB taxonomy): Archaea > Halobacteriota > Halobacteria > Halobacteriales > Halobacteriaceae > JBHSYX01. The sequence goes on along the minus strand of JBHSYX010000001.1, from coordinate 3,277,567 downwards.
CTCACCGTCGGCGTCCTCGCAGAGGGGTTCGGCCACGACGAGAGCGACCCGGACGTCGACGCGACCGTCCGCGACGCGCTCGACGCGTTCGCCGACGCCGGCGCCACCGTCTCCGAGGTGTCCGTCCCGATGCACCACGACGGCCTCCCCATCTGGAACGCCGTGGTCACGGAGGAGACGACTGCGTTCGTCCGCGACGAGGGCGTCGGCCACTACGGCGAGGGGTTCTACGACACCCAGTTCGCCGACGCGTTCGGCAAGGCCCGGCGCGCCCGCGCCAACGACTTCCTCTCGACGGTCAAACTCACGCTCGTCGTCGGCCAGTACCTCGCCGACGAGTACCAGGGCCACTACTACGCGAAGGCCCAGAACCTCCGGCGCGCCCTCGCGGACGCGTACGACGACGCGCTCGACGACGTGGACGTGCTCGCGATGCCGACGACGCCCCAGACCGCCCACGAGGTCCGCGACGACCTGACGCGCCTGGAGGCCATCGACCGCGCGCTGAACATGCTCGCGAACACCGCGCCGTTCGACGTGACCGGCCACCCCGCCATCTCGGTGCCGGCCGGGAGCGCGGACGGCCTCCCCGTCGGCGTGATGTTCGTCGGCGGCCAGTTCGACGACGAGACGGTGCTCGCGGCCGGCCAGGCGTTCGAGGAGCACGGCCCCGGGCTGTGAGCGACCGTCCCCGGTCGTCACCCGAGCCGTCGGACTCGGGGACGTATCGTCGTCGGTCGGTGCTCGCGGGGTTCGTGGCCGTTCTCGGTACCATTGCCGGGTGCACCGCGCCTCCCGGCGTCCCCGGCGAGCGACAGCGGACGCCCGGCGGCCAGCAAGGCACCCGTGGCCCGATGGGGCCGGGTGGCCAGCAGTCACCGATGGGGCCGGGCGGCCAGCAGTCACCGAGGGGGCCCGGCGGAACGCGCGGCACGCCACAGTTCGGGCGGGCCGGCGGGCCAGCCGGCTGGTTCGCCGACGTGGACAACTTCAGGGGAGTCGAGGACCGGACGGGTCAGGCGACGGTGACGGTTCGGGTCGGCGCCGACGGGAACGGGGGTGACTTCGCGTTCGAACCGCCGGCAATCCGCGTCACCCGGGGGACGACTGTCGTCTGGCGGTGGACCGGCCTGGGCGGCGCTCACGACGTGGCCGCTCTCGACGGGAGTTTCCGGAGTCGGCTGACCGCCGACGCCGGGTTCGCGTTCGAGCATCCGTTCGACCGGGTCGGTCGCTTCCACTACTACTGCACGCCACACCGGAGCCTCGGCATGAAAGGCGTCGTGTCGGTCGCGTAACGTCCTGCTGGGCGAGCGAGCCGAGCCGCCAGCGGGGAGTCGAAAACGGGTGCACAGCGGGAGCGCGGGCGTTGGCACCCGGCTAGCCGCTGGGACGGGTTGGTAACAAGTATTCCGTCGCTACCGGCAGGTAGGCGGTGACTATCCCGCGACGAACAGGCGTGTAATCGGTCGAAACAAGGGCCGGCAGTTCCGGTCGCATCACAGGCCGGACGCGGCCTGGACGTTCGACGCCGGCTTCTACCGGTGGTTAGCGTTCGGGGCCGTCGGTCACGAGAATCTCGACTTCGAGGCCGCCGTCCGACGTCCGCTTGATGACCTCGACCCGGTCCTGGAACACGTTCGTGGTTATCTCGTGGCCCTCGTCGGTCTCGGTGACCGACTCGCTGATCAACTCCTCTCTGCGCGGTAGCTCGTCGACGATGCGCACCTCGCGGGTGAACTCCGATTTTTCCTCTTTCATTGTCTTGTCCTGTCTCGTCCCTCGGTCAGAAGTTCAACGAGTACTCGTTGCTGTACTCCTCGGCGTCGCCGCCCGACCACGGGTGTGCCGCGACGTGGAGGTAGTACTCCTCGTTCCCCGATTCCTCGTGGAGCTGGCTCGGCGTGTACGTCCGGCTCCCCGAGATGTACGCCGAGTAGCTGCCGTTCGGCCGGACCCACCGGCCGTCGACGTACGAGATGTAGTCGTCGTCGCCGCCCATCCGCTTGACGACGTACCGCGAGCCGTTGTATCTGGTACTCAGGAAGTCCTTGCCGCTGCCGTCTCGCTCCCAGAGCGTGACGTGGACGCGGTACCACGAGTTGTGTTCGACGTCGTCGCCCGAGAAGCTCAGTCGGTACGAGTAGTCGACCTTGCCGTGGGTGCCCGACGACGTGGTTATCTTCTGCAGCTGTAACGTTGGTGAGCTGATGTATGCCATGGTTTCTCCTCCGCGTGCTCCGGGTGGCCGTCTCCCTGGCGGCGACCCGCTTCGATTCCCCACCGGTATCGTGTGCGCTCCCCGTCCGATTTACCCTCGCGGGCTATACTATAATTATTATTCGTGTAGGACATTAAATTCGTACTCTGGTGGGATGATATTTCACCTGCTCGGCCTCATCGGAACCGGTTCCGTGCCTCCGGCGGGAACGCGTTCCGCCCCGGCACGAGCCGGGTCTCCGTGTACCCGTCGCCGGTAGCGTAGTCGACGCCCGGCTGGATGTACGGATACGGGCCGTCGGCGGGCGTGTTCTGCACGTCACCGCCGTCGTCCGGCGTCCGGACCAGCCCCTCGACGCCGTACTCGACCGGCGAGTGTTCGTCGAGGTACGCGACGATGACGTCGACCGGAATCGTCCCCTCGTCGACGTGGATGTCCTGGAACGGGAAGCCACACCCCCGAGGTCGCGCTCCGGGTCGCCCGGCCGTCGGAACGTCGCCACCGTGTACGTCTCCTCCGGGTCCATCGACTCGCCGTCGACGGTCAGGTCCACCAGCCGGCGACCGCGCTTCGCCGTCGGGTCCACGACCACCTCGACGTTCGACGAGTAGTTCCGCAACCGTCCGTCCTCCTGGTCGTAGACGTACGGCGTGAAGTTGTCGACGAGGAACTCCTCCATGTGGTTCAGTATCTGCTGGCCGTACGCCTCCCCGCGGGCGACCGGCGCGGTCATCGGGAAGAACGTGTAGAGCTGTCCGAGCGTGACATCGCCCGGCGGAACCGCCGTCCCGTATCGGAACCCGTGGGACACCGCGAGGTCGGCGTCGAAGTGGGCGCGGAGCGCGTCGTTGAACAGCGTGTTCCAGGCGCTCTCGAGGAACGACTGCCGGTAGAGCGGCCCGTTCGTCTCCCCGACGACGGCGTCGAGGGGTCGCTCCAGCGTCCCGTCGCCCTGCTCGAACTCCACGTCCGATTCGAGGAACGGCGCCCGGACGCGCTCGACGGTCCGGCGTGCCGCGTCGTCGGGTTCCGGCGTGTACTCGTGCCCTTCGACCAGGCAGTAGAGCACGTGACGGAACGCGAGGCCGTCGTCGTCGAGCCTGACGTCCACGCGTCCGAGACCGTCCCCCATCCCCGACTCCACGACCACCGTCCCTGTCTCCTCCACGACGATAGGGTCGTGGGTGTACTCGTGGGTGTGGGCGCTGAACATCACGTCGACGTCGGTGACGTCCTTCGCCGCCTGGACCATCCACTGGAGTCCTATCTCCGTGACCGCGACGACGACGTCGGCCCCGGCGTCACGGGCTCTGTCGGCCGCCTCGTCGAGCAGGGCCGGATGCTTGCCGAACCGGTAGCGCCCCTCGAAGAACGCCGGCGCCATCCGGTCGACGTAGACGTTCGTCATCCCGACGACGCCGACGGTGACGTCCCCGACCTCCCGGAGCGTGAACGCGTCGTACAGCCGGTCCCGCGATTCCCAGTCGTAGAGGTTGTTCGCGAGCACCGGCGCGTCGAGGCCGTCCATCAGGTCGCGGAAGTTCCCGTCCTCGGCCGCCTCGTTCGAGAAATCCCAGTTCCCGGGCACGTAGACGTCCGGGCGGACGTGCTCGTTTATCGGGTCGAGCATCCCCCGGCCGAGCGTGTACGTCGTGACCGCCGTGCCGTGGAACGTGTCGCCGCTCATCAGCGTGAACAGCTCTCCCCGGCGGCCTCGCGGAGTCCGTCGAGCTTCGCCGCCAGCACCGGCACGCCGCCGGCCCGCTCGATGCACCGGCCCTGCTCGTCGAACGCGAGGTCGGCGTGCGAGTTCGGGTTGTCGTAGTAGACCTGGTGCCGCGGCCGGAGCTGGCCGTGCAGGTCGCTCACGTGCGCGAACACCACGTCCGCCTCGCTCGCCTGGTCGTCGGCAACCGTCCCGTCCGGGTGGCGCCAGGCTCCCAGGTACGACTCGTCGACGGTCATGGCCCGGAACCCACGGCCCGACCACGTATTGCTATTGTGGCGGTATCCGCGGTAACCTCGGCTTTCCTCGACGGGTCCGGACCGGTCCGGTCCGGGTTGGCCACAATGCGTAATGCCGGACGTGCCGTGTAACCGGTCTATCGTGAACTCGACCACCTGCCACCGAGGACCGACCGGTCCATGCATCGCATCGACGTGTTCCAGCGGACGATCCGGCGACGGCCGCATCCGCGCGGCGAATCGGGTGCCTGACGGAGTCCAGCGGGCCGGGCTGACGGGGCGAGGGGGCCGCGCCGGATGGTGATCGACTGGTTCGTCACCGGGTTGACGGCGCTGGTCATCCTCGTGGCGTCAGTCGTCCACGGCATCGCCGGGTTCGGTTTCGCCCAGCTATCGATGGGGCTGATGCCGCTGTTCCGCTCGCCGAGCAGCGCGTCCATCATCTTCACGGTCGCCGCGGTGGCCAGCAACGCCCGGGTCTGGTGGAGCGTCCGGGACGCCTTCGACTGGCGGAAGTGGGCCGTCCCGGTCGCCGGACTCGTCGTCGGCCTCCCGCTCGGTATCTACATCTTCAGTCGGTTCGACGCCGCCCAGATGCGCGTCGCCATCGGCGTCGTGTTGCTGCTCGCCGTCGTCATCGTCGGCGCGACCCGGCAGTCGGACGCGGTGACCGACTGGATCGACGAGCGAGGCTACCGGCCCGGGAGAGCCGTCGGCGTGACCGCCGGCCTCTTCGCCGGCATCTTCGGCGGCGCCGTCGCCGTCCCCGGTCCACCCATGATCGTCTACGGGGCGTTCATGGCGGCCGGCGGGTTCTGGTCGGACGAGGAGATGAAGGCCATCTTCACCGCCTTCTTCGGGACGCTCATGCTCTATCGCCTCGGTAGCGTGACCGTCACCGGCGCGATGACAACCCAGTTCGCCATCGAAGCCGTCGTCGCCCTCCCCATGGTGTTCCTCGGCGCGTGGGCCGGCGTCCTCGTGTTCGAACGCATCCCCGAACGCGTCTTCGGCTGGGTCGTGCTCGCCCTCCTCACCGTCAACGCGTTCGTCCTGCTGTTCACGGCGGTTCCGGAGCTATGACCGAACGGACGGCGAGATTCGCCCGTCCTCCGGCATCACGAGTCCCGGATGATTCGCTCGTACAGCTCGACGTGTCGCTCGGCGATGTTCTCCCACGACAGCTTCGTCCCCATCTCGCGGCTGTTCGCGGCCATCTCCCGCCTCGCCTCGTCGTCGTCCAGCACGCGCGCAATCGCCGTGGCTAACCGGTCCGGGTCACGTGGCGGGACGACCACCCCGGAGCCGGACTGCTCGACCAGCGACGGGAAGTCACCGGCCGTCGAAGCCACGACGGGCTTCCCGAACGACACCGCCGTCGCCAGCACGCCGCTGTGTCCTTTCGTGCTCCCCGCCTGCTCGTGATACGGCAGCACCACGGCCTCGGCGCGCGCGAAGAACTCCCGGACCTGCTCGTTCGGGATGAACCGGTTGTGGAGCTCGAAGTGGCGGCTGTACTCCCGAATCGTCGAGCGCGCCCGGGGTGGAATCTGCCCGTCGCCGGCGACGACCAGCTTCACGTCCGGGACGTCCCGGGCGACGCGTGGAATCGCCTCGACGAGCGTCTCGATGCCTTTCTGTGGGATGACGTTCCCGAAGAAGAGGAGGCAGTTCTCCTCCGGGTCCGTCTCGACGGTCCGGTAGTCACCGAACACCGAGTAGGCGCCGTGCGGGATGACCTCGATGGTTTCCGGGTCCCGTCCGTGCCGTATCAACGCTCGTCGCTGGCTCTCCGTGTGGACGACGACCTGTGCCTCCCGGAGGTCGGGTAGCAGCGCGTGGACGGCGTTCTCGACCAGATGTGTCGGGCGAGCGAGCGAGAACCGGTTCAACTCAACCTCGTGACGCGTCACCACGAGCGGCTTCTGGCGGTCGATGCCGTGTCGCTTCAAGAAGAACTTCACCTGCGGGAACAGGTCCGTCGTGTCGTGGACGAGGTCGGCGTCCATCCGCCTGATCTCCTTCACGTTGTCGTACGAGAGGATGCCCCGGGCCACGTCGAACGGATGGACCTCTCGACGGTGTATCTTCGGCATGGACAGCGCGAGCGACGAGAACGCGTCCACGACCTCGACGCCGTCGGCGAAGAGTTCGTCCGCGGTCGTGTCGGTCGGTTTCATCACGGTCACGTCGGCGTGCTCGGCGACCGCGTTGGCGAGTTCCGCGGTGTAATGCGGGAGCCCACCAGCGTCCTGTCCGACCACGTAGATCACGCGCATCGCTAGAGGCTGATTCCCCTGCGGATTCGCGGACCGACGACGCGGGTGACCGAGAGCGGGACTCGCCGCCACATGCGTTTGAGCGGTTCGTACCGCTCGTTGTCCACGCTGGGCAACTCGCCCTCGCCGCCCGGGAAGTAGTGGTAGTCGTCCAGCCCCACCTTCTCGCCGCCCCAGCTCTTCTTGTACGTGTACACGCCGGTCCCCTCGCGGGTGCGGCCGAAATCGTACGCGTCGTAGTCGTTCTCCGCGGCCCACTCGAGGGCCTTCCACTGAATGAGGCTCCCGCCGTCCAGGTCTCGATACTCGTAGTCCGAGACGCCCTTGTAGCCGTGCACCCGGCCGGCGTGGGGCAGTTCGATGCTGGCGTTGACCGTCGTCCCGTCCTTCTCGACGAGGAACAGCAGCAGGTGCCCGTCTCCGTGGAACGCCTCCCACAGCCGTCTGAACCACCCGAAGGAGTGGGGTGGGCTCCCGTGGCCCCGCATACTCTGCAGGTAGAGGCGGTAGAACTCCTCGAGGTCCTCGATGGAATCGCCGATTCGCACGTCGAGGTCGTTCTCCTGGCCCTGGCGCACGTGATTCCGCCGGTTGCCGTCGAGTGCGTCCCAGACGGCGTCGGCTCCGTCGCCCGTGGGGACCTCGAACGTCACCCACCGCTGCCGGTGTTCGTACGCGGCCGGCGCGTCGAGTTCGCGGCCGCGGAGGCTCAGGAAGTCGACGCCTCGCTCGTCGGCGAGTTCGCTCGCTCGGTCGAGCAGGGCCCGTTCGACCTGGTCGGCCGCTCCGTGCGCTTCGGCTGCTACGACAGAGCCGCGTGAGCAGAACGGGACCGAGACGAGTTCGTCTCCGAACAGCACGCTCCGCACGTGGACCAGCGGGAGCACGCCCACCAGGTCGTCCCCGTCGCGGGCGCCGAGAAACACCCGTTCGTGGCCGTAGGCTTCGCAGGCCGTCCCCCACTCCCAGCGGGTGAATATCGGCCCCCGGTGGCGCTCGACGAACGAATTCCACTCGTCGGGGTCGTCACATCGCTCGACGCTCACTCGGTCCGTCTGCTGGATTTCGTGGCTCATGGTCCGTAGTCGGTGTCTTCCGGCGTCGCCCGCCGTGTGCTCGGTTCGCCGGCTCCGTCGGCCTGGAGTGCGTCCCGTACCGTCCCGAAGGGGAACGACGCGAGCAGCCGTTCGAGCTTTCTCTCGGTGCGTTCGATTCCGTGGAAGCTGACGAACCGCCTGTGAATCGACGGCGTGTCGACGCGAACCGCCGGGTTGAACTCCCACGGATGGAAGTACAGGTTCGCGGGCGTCCCCTGCCGGTTGAGTCGCTCTATCCCGTACTCGAGGACGCTGGCCGGCAGGACACGGGCGTAGAACCCTCCCGCGATGGGTAGTCTGAGTCGGCTGCCGACCACCGAGACGGGGACCTCGACGAGTTCGGTCGGCTCCTCGTCGCGAGTGGTCGTGCGGAACGGCTCGTCGAGGCACACCCGGTACGGGAACGTCGGAGCGCCGGAGACCCCGTACATCGGCGTCTCGACGGGAAACACGCTCGAATCGTAGCGGAACCCCCGGGACTGGAGTATCGGGAACGCCCACTCTGTCTGCGGCGTCACTGAAAAGTTCGGCGCGCGGAAGCCGTCCGGCTCTACGCCGGTGGCTCGCCGAATCGCGGCCGCGGACCGACGCAGTTCGTCCCGGAACTCGTCGGGTGTGAGGTCGAACAGCGGCGTGTGGGTGTGGCCGTGCGACGCGAGTTCGTGACCTTCCGCTGCGATGCGGCGCACGAGGTCGGGATACTCGTCCGCCAGTTCGCCGACGACGAAGAACGTGGCGTGCACGTCGTATCGACGGAGCAGGTCGAGCACGATGGCGACGGAATCCTCGACGCGGTCGACGGGGTCGTCGACTGCGTCGTCGAGGAGCGTCGCGGAGTGCCAGTGTTCGAGGTCGAACCCGAGTGCGTTGCGTACGGACGCCGCGTGCTGCCGGACCACGGTACCCAACGCAGTACGCCGATCGACGTTGTAATAGACAACTTATCCCGGGCGTCACGCCGGTTGCGTCGGACGCCCGGACGGTCATCTCTCACCGTCGGAAAACGCGGGATTCGAATCGCGTTGCGAGAGCGTCGTCGGCGACGGAAACGGGACCTTACTCGTCGCCGACCCCTGAACGCGACGGGTAACTGTCTGCTTCGTGGCCGTATCGGTCGCGACGACGCCCACCGGCCCTGCCCGAGTGCGTCAGTAGTTCCGACCCGCGCCGTGGACGGCGTTCGGCCTGACGTCGAAGTAGGTCTTCAACGAATGGAGGATGATGGCGGTGAAACACGCCAGGAAGCCGGGCAGGAGGAAGATCGCCGCCGTGACCGCGATTCCGACCGGGAAACTCCCCGAATGGACGTAGTTCGTGAGCGTCCAGTACCCGAAGCCGAAACCGACGAGCGTGCTGAGGAAACCCGGGACGCCCAGCGTCGTTATCGGACGTTCGTGCTCGATGGTCCGCAGTATCGTCCTGACGAGACTGTAGCCGTGATGCAGTGGGTTGTGCGTGCTGGTCTGCCCGTTCTCGTACTCGATGGTCGTGCCGACTTCCGTGACCGAATACCCGTGGCGAAGGGCGTGAAAGAGGATGTCGAGACTCGCACTCATCCCGTCGCTGATGGTGTCGTCGTCGGCGAGCGTTTCGACCGCCCGTGCGTCGTAGACTCGAAACCCGCTCTGTGTGTCCCGAACGTCGAACTCCGCATCGAGGAGGTTCAGACACATCGCCGTCAACCGGTTGATGATTTCGAGACCTGTCCGCCGGTAGAGCGGCATTCGACAGCCCGCTCCGTCGTCGAATCTGCTCCCGATGACGACGTGCGCGTTCTGCTCGCGCTGGACCGAGACGAGGTTCGGGATGTCTGCAGGGTCGTGCTGCCCGTCTCCGTCGATGACGACGACGTGGTCCACGTTCCGCTGGTTCGCCTCGCGGAACACCGTCTTGAGTGCGGCTCCGTAGCCCCTGTTGTTCTCGTGTTCGACGACGAACGCCCCCGCGTTCTCGGCTCGCTCCGCCGTCCGGTCCGTGCTTCCGTCGTCGACGACCAGCACCGAATCGGCGTACGCTCGCGCCTCGTCGACCACGGAGGCTATCGTTCGCTCCTCGTTGTAGGACGGGATGGCGACGAGGACCTCGTCGCCCACTCCGTCACCGCGTCCGTTTACCTGCGCTTCGATGACGAACTTCTGGCTCTCGGCGAGTGCGGATTCGGTCCGCTCGAAGTCGATCCGCCGGTCGATCCTCCGGTGGAGGACGACGGCCGGGAACCCCTTTCTCCGGGCGACTGCGGCGAGTCTGCGCCGGAGGGATTCGCTGTCCGGACGTTCCCGTACCGGGTGTACGATTTCGGCTCCGAGTCGCCGTGCCGTGTTGACCACCAGCTGGGACGCTTCGTGGTACGCGACCAGGACGGTGTGGTTCCGTCGCTGGGCTCGGAAAATCAGTCTCATTACCTGGTCGGCGTTCGAGTCGGTCGCGACGACTCCGACCGCGAAGTTGTTTCTCGAACGGCCGACTGCACTCATGTCGATTGGCCTCTCGCCGTCTTTCACTTTCCCGCTCCCCGGTCACACCTCTATGCGAACATCGGGTATGGTTATTAACACCTTATTTGTTACTCAACCTTCTGATGTGAATGAATTCGAGCCCCTTCCGTTCCATACTCGGACAAGATATCAAATTGATTCAACGATGGCGGCCGGTGGGTTAGGACCGCACTCGGCTGTACCGAACCCGGCCGACCGCTCCCCGAGGCCCCCGAACGCGGTCGCTAACACCTCGTTAGGGAAGGGACACCAGGACGTGACGGGCGACGATGAGGCCAGTCACGACCAGTCCGATGATCATAACTAACCGGATCCGCGACCACAGCGCGGGGGCGACGTGACGTGGCGCGAACAACTCGACGCCCACGAGGAATCCGACGAACCAGACGAAAAACGTCAGTTCGAAACCGGTGACGCCAAACCCGACAGTTGCCACGACGAACACGGCGGTGAACGCGCTCAGGATGACCCACGAGAACTGCCAGAGTCGGAACGAGACCGCCAGTCGAGTCGTCATCGCGCCAGGACGGGCGACCTCGCTGCCCGCCTCCTGCATCCACGAGCCGCCGGTCGACGATGCGAGCGGCCGGGTTGGTCGCTCCACGTACGCCCCGCGGCCGGGAACTGTCCACCGCACCGTCCCGCGTGTCCCGGCCGCCGTGAACGTGGACCGGGGTTCGAAACGGTCGACGACATCTCAGTAGACGTTCTCCCCGTGTCCCACGAACCGGGTACGTTCACCGGCGTCATCGAGAACCGCCCGGTAAAGGTGTTGTTTCTCGCGGAACACGACTCGAACCTGTCTCCGGTCGCGAAGACACCGCTCCGGTTCAGATTCCCTCCGTCCGCCTCGGCGTTCACGTTGTTGTCGTGCACCTGTAACCCGACGATGGCGTCCCCATCCGACTGACAGTACACGGCGTCGCGAAAGCGGCCGTCGAAGACGTTACCGTGCACGCGATTCGTCGTCGAGTCGACGCCGCCCCCGCTCTGACCGCGACACAGGGGTTTTCCGCCGTCGATTTCGCCAGGTCGTTGTTCAGGACCATGTTGCGCGTCCCGCGGTCGACGAAGACGTCGATGCCGCGGTTGTCGTAGAACTTGCAGTTGGCGACGATGTTCCCGTTCCCGCGGACCCGGACGGCCCGGCCGCCGTTGCCGCCGAACCAGCAGGACTCCACCCGGGAGACGCCGAGTGCCGGCCCGTCGGTCCTGTTCAACCCTTGCTTCAGTCCGTCGCCGGCACAGTCGATGAACCGGCAGCCGCGGAAGGAGTTGTCGTCCGTGGACGCGCCGTCCGAACCGGCGAGCCAGAACCCGTTGTTCGCCGCGCTGACGAAATCACAGTCGACGAACCGACCGTTCCAGAACGCACCGTAGACGACGTCGCCCGCCGAGTTGTTCTCCCGATTCCCGTCGAAGGTCACGTTCCGGAACAGCGGCTGGCTGACCGACTCCCGGTTGACGTCCGGCGTCACCACGAGGTCCGCGTCCGCGTCGTCGGCGAGTCTGACCGTCGTCGCGTTCCGACCGAGGCCGCGGAGATGCACGCCGTCGTCGAGCGTCAGCCCGGACCCGGTGTACTCCCCGCTCCCGAGCTGGACTGTGACGTTCGGTCCGTGGTCGTCGATGACCCGCTGGATTCCCGCCACGTCCTCCGTCGGGTCGACGTAGTAGCTGTCGTCCGCCATCGCGGTTTCGCTCGATGGGCTCCCCGCCTGCTTCCCCTCGTTTTGACAGTGGAACGTCGCCAGCGTGCCGGCCGACAGTGCCGAGCCGACCGCGTACAGGACTCCTCTTCGAAGTACCCCCATCAGTGAATCCTTTGCATGTAACGGCGCTGACCGACAAAGCTCTTTTTCCAACTTCGCCGTTCGCGGGGCTGGCGCCTCGCCGCCCGTTCCCGCCGGCCACGTCCGTCCGACGGGAACCGCTACGGCGCCGTTACGGGCGGGCGTTGCCGTCGGTCACCCCGGTTTCGCCCCGGAAACCACTGGCTAACTAAGGCGGCGCGTCGAGTACTGGAATCGGGCCGACTGTCACCCTCTCCTACAGCGATGTCGCGGCTGATCAAGTCATTTGTCGGTTCGTTCGCCGCCAGGTCCGGCCTCTCGCTCGTGGAGTTCGTCGGCATCGCCTACGTCGCGATGGTCGCCGGCGCCGCGACCCTGGGCGCGTACTCGCTGTTCCGCGCGGTGTTCGTCGTCGTGACGCTGTTCATCGACTTCGGGACGAAGGAAGCGACGATCAAACGCATCGCCGAGGGCGACTCGCGGGGGAGTTCCTCGCGGCGTCGACCATGACGAAGGCGGCGCTCCTCCTGCCGGTCGCGTTCGCCGTCCTCCTCTTCCGCGACGGGCTGACGAGCTACGTCGGCAGTCCGCTCGCGGTCCCGTTCCTGCTCGCCGTCGCGTTCCTGGAACTGTTCGCCGAATCAATCTACGCCGGGCTCCACGGCGAACAGCGAGTCGGCCGGGCAGAACTCTCGCTGTTCGCGAACGTCGCCGGAAAGGTGGCCGTCTGGTTCGTCCTGCTCTCGCTCGGCTACGGGCTGGGCGGCCTCCTGGTCGGGCTCCTCGTGGGGAGCGGATTGCAGATCCTCGTCGGTCTCCGGTTCCTCTCGATTCGACCGGCGATGCCCGCCAGACGGCACTTCGAGAGCCTGTTCCAGTTCAGTCGATACAGCTGGCTCGGCGCCCTCCGGGAGCGGGCCTGGATCTGGACGGACACGCTCGTCCTGGGCTTTTTCGTCTCCGCCGAGTTCGTCGGGGTCTACGAGCTGAGCTGGCGGCTCTCCGCCGCGTTCTTCCTCGTCGCGTCGGCGATCAGTTCGACGCTGTTCGCGAACGTCGACCTGCTCCAGCGGCGGGACGGGCGGGCGGCGGTCAGGGACGTCGTCGAGGAGTCGCTCGTCTACACCGGCATCGTCGCGATTCCCGGGGTGGTCGGCGGTCTCGTGGTGGCGAAGTCACTGCTGTCGGCGTTCGGACCGGCGTACGTCGTCGGCTACGCGGCGCTGATCCTCCTGATACTGGCCCGCCTGTTCCACAGCTACGAGGTCGTGTTCGCCAAGGTGATCAACGCACTCGACAGGCCGGACCTGACGTTCCGCGCGGACGCGACGTTCGTCACGCTCAACGTCGTGGGGAACGTGCTCGCGATATACGCGTTCGGCTGGGTCGGCGCCGCCGTCGCGACGCTCGTCTCGATGGGCGTCCGAACGCTCCTCTCGTATCGCTTCCTGCACTCGCTCATCGACGTGCCGATTCCGCGGCGCGAGATACTGCTGGAGGTGCTCTCCGCGGCGCTGATGGGCGGTGCGTTACTGTACGCCACCGACGGCGTCCAGTTGACCGAACTCGAAACGGCGCTGGTCATCGGCGGCGGCGGGGTCCTCTACGCCCTGCTGTTGCTGGTGTTCGTCGGCCGCGTCCGGACGCGCGTTCGACGGCTGGTCGTCGGGTTCGTCTGACGGGCGAGCCAGATATATCTGGACGTCCTCCCCGGCGTACACCCGGTGGGCGGTGACGACGTGCCGGGCGTAGAACCGCGTACTGCGCGGTTCCAGGTACGTCCTCGCGTTCCCTTCCTCCGCGACGACCATCGGCTTCTCGCTGACGTACACGTACGGCGCTCCGTCGAGTTCGGTCCTGGCCTCCCAGACGGGGAGGATTCGCTCCCGGTCGATGACCTCCAGCACCAGCAGCCCGTCCCTGCTCTTCAGGTCGGACCACTCGTTGTAGACGGCGACCGCCGACCGTCGGGGGCTGTTCTCCGCAGCCAGCGGGTCGCGTCGACCTCGCTTCGTTCGTACACCGGCCACCCCGCCTCCCGTTCCAGGTTGATGCTGTACGACGGTACGTCGTCGCCGGCGACCGCGAACGCGGCGCCCGAACTGAACAGGAAGAACACGGCCAGGAACGCCGCGAACACGCTCGCCGTCCCTCGCGGCGTCAGGGCGACCGCTCCCCGTGTCGCCGTCGCCAACGTAGCGAACACCACCCGGAGGCCGACCAGCGCGAACGGCGCCAGCACGGCCAGCGCGATGAGGAACGTCCTGTCGAACCCCATCCCGAACGTCACGAACAGCGACGCGAGGAGGAAGCCGAGGACGACGACCGAGAACGTCGCGTACTCCACGCCCGGTTCGTCACTCTCCCCGACCACGACCGCGGACAGCCGCTCGACCACCCCGACCGAGATAAGTCCGACCAGGGCGACGTTCAACAGCTTGTAGGCCGCCCAGGCCGGTGACGCGAACAGCTCCGTCGCGTAGCCCACGCCGCTCCGGTCGGACACGCCGCCAGCCGCCGTCAGGGTCTCGTACCCGGTGACCACGACGCGGTCGAAGTTCACCCCGGACGCGCTGAACACGTACCACCCGACCCAGCCGACGCCGAGTAGCGTGACGAACGTGACCCTGACGACGCTGTCGTCGACCTCGTCGACCAGTCCGCTCCTCTCGGCGACGGCGACGGTGACGACGGTGGCCGCGAGGAACGCGACGAAGAGCGCGCTCACGCCGTAGTGCGAGAGCACCATCATCGCCCCGAACGTCACCCCGAGCGCTCGCTTTCGAACGCCGGCCAGCGAATCGTCGAACATCGTCACGAGGACCAGCACGAAGAACAGCTGGGAGACGATCTGCTTGTCGGGCATGAACTTGAAGAACCCGTAGAAGAAGACCAGGGCGAACGGTGCGAGGACCGCCACCCACTCGTCGTCGAACTCGACCCGGGCGAGGTGGTAGAGCGCGACCGGCAGGAGCGACGCGATGAACGGGTAGAGTAGCTTGTAGACCCACACGAGGTCGAGTTTCGTCACCGACGAGTAGACGGCGGCGAGCAGCGTTATCGAGAGCAGCGAGCCGCTCGTGTCGCCGGCCGTCGGGGTCCAGACCCCGTCCCGTACGATGGCGTGCGCGGTGGCGTACTGGAAGTGGATGTCCCAGCCCCAGAGGTGGGGCGAAACGAGCGTCATCTGCAACAGCACCGAAATCGCGACGGACCAGACAGCGAGCGGGTGCATCGCCCGGGGAATCACACCAGCGGCGAGGAACAGCACGACGCCCGCGAGGAGTCCGATCAGTACCAGCACCAGCCCGTTGCTCCCCTGGCCGTTCATGACCGAGGCCGCCGCGACCGCCGTCAACGGCAGGAGGACCAGCAGCGTCCCCGAGAGAATCGTGCGCGGGGCGAGGGGAACTGTCTTCGAGATGGTCCGGGAGCGCTGCGGTCGCTCGTTCGAACGGTAGTACGCCAGCCCGGAGAGGACGACGAGCGACCAGACGAGCACCCACGTCAGCGAATCGAGCGGCCGCGACACGCCGACCGCGACGAGGAGGCCGTTGGCAACGACGGCCATCCCGACGAGGAACGCGCTACTGACGCCGACCGCGTACAGGACGAGCTGTGAGAGTCGACGACAGCGTATCCTCGCGACGAGCAACAGCAGGTAGCCGGGTGCGAAGAGGGCCGCGAGCACTCCGACGACGCTGCGGACGGCCCCGTAACGCTCCCCCGGCGCGACCGTCTCGAACGTCGCGAGAGCGAGTGCGAGCGCGAACACCAGCGCTATCGTCACTCGCTCGTCGACCGCCACCGTAGCCGGTCGCCGGTTGCTACGTAGCGACATTCCGGGGTCGATTCACGCTGCACGTCCGGTGGCCGTGACTACCGCCGATGTTCACCGTTCAGGTCCCCTCCCAATCCCGCTCACCGGGTACTCGACATCGGTCCGGTACCGGTCTGCGGAGCCCTGGCTTGCACTCTCCTACGGGTTCTCACCCCTAAGTCGTTCGGGTGGCTACCACGTCCGCGGCCGACCGGACTCGGACGGCACTCCGCCCAGGCGCTCGCCACCGTATCGCTACTGCGTCGAACGCCCCCTGCTGGGAGCGCCTTCCCGGGGCGATTCGACTGTCGGGCATCGAGCGGACGTCGAAAGAACCGTACGAGGACACGAACTGGCGCTCGTGTTCGTAAGAAGAGCCTAGGCCGGGATGTGAACATCATCTTCATAATCTCTGTATTCAATGTTAAGTTATCGGAATGTCCGACACACGCGCCAAAGTCGAGTCCCTCCGCGAACGCATCCAGGACTCCAACGAAATCAGCGGGGAGGACCGAGAGGCCCTTCTCCAGTTCAGCGACACCATCTACCTCCTGAAGTCGGAGTACACCGACTACCGACACGACAAACTGCTTCGGCACTGCACCCGAATCGCCGAGCAGGTCGGCGGATTGGCCGACTCCCTCGAAGACCGGGGCGCTACCGAAGACATCGTTCGCTGGATCAACCAGACGTATACGAACGAGTACACCAACCACGACTACCGGACGGCGCTCCGCGTCTTCGGTCGGCGTGTCTCTGAGGACAGCGAAATTCCGGACAGCATCGAATGGGTACCCTCGGGAACGTCGAGCAGCCACGACCCGGTGCCGAACCCTCGGAGATGCTGAAGTGGGAAGAGGACATTCTCCCCATGATCGAAGAGACGCGGAACGCTCGCGACGCCGCCCTGATTGCCGTCGCCTTCGACGCCGGGGCACGGAGTGGCGAGCTGCAGGACCTCACTGTCGGCGACGTGACCGACGCGAAGAACGGCCTTCGAATCTTCGTCGACGGAAAGATGGGACAACGCTCTGTCCTGCTCATTCCGAGCGTTCCCTACCTTCAGCGCTGGTTGTCCGACCATCCGGGCTCCGACGACGGCGACGCTCCCCTCTGGTCGAAGCTCAGCAAGTCGGAAGAACTGACCTACCGGCGCTTCAGGTCGATCTTCGACGACGTGGCGCGGCGTGCCGGTGTCACGAAGCCGGTGACCCCGACCAATTTCAGGAAGTCGAACGCTTCCTGGTTGGCCGAGAAGGGAATGAACCAAGCCTACATCGAGGACCGACAGGGTCGGAAGCGTGGCAGCGACGCGACCGCGCATTACGTCGCCCGCTTCGGCGGGGAAGCCGAGGACGAATACGCACGTATGCAGGGGATCGAGGTCGACGAGGAAGAACCCGAACCAATTGGTCCCGTCGAGTGTCCCCGCTGCGGTCGTGACACGCCGCGCCACGAACCGGCCTGCGTCTGGTGCAACCAGGCTATCAGCCACGCGGGCATCCAGTCTCTCGACGAGCAACAACAGGAGGTCCGGGACGCGCTGTTTCGGTTCGCCCAGGAGAAGCCTGAGCTCATCGAGGACTTCAAACGCGCTCGTGATCTCACCGATCTGCTGGAAAACAACCCCGACCTCTTCGGGGACGCTCAGGAGTTCGTCGACGCCCTTTCGGAGAGTTAGCATCTCCTCAGGCCAGTTCTAACTTGATTCGGCCCAGCTGCTCCTCAACGTCCTCGACGCTATCTAGCGCCTCGCAGTTAGCGAGCAGAGCGAGGGCGTAAGCACGGGCCTCTTCGTTGCCACAGGCGAGCACTCGGCTGAGCATCTCGCTGTTCTCCCGAACGAACTCGTCGAGGTTCTCCTCGTTCATAGAGCCCCCTCTGGCGAGTCTTCTAAGGCGTTCAGGACCGCCAGAGACCGCTCCAGTTGAGTGCCCACCTCCAGGATGGTTCTCACCTGGGTGAGGGAGAGGGGTTCGGTTATCTCACCGTCCTCGTTGGTTCGCTCGTTCTGGATTTCGGTGATGATGGCGAGAGCGTCCTCGACCTCGGAATACGCACGTTCGTAATGGGCAGCTGTGCTTTCCGAGAAGCCCTCTCGGGTGGGAATTTCGTAGTCGATTCGTTGCCCGCAGACGTTTTCGTTGCTCGGCATTTGGGTTGTGTGTTGGTCGTACCCCGTTCCCGGCCGGGTACACCGACGATGAGGAGAACGCAGAGCAGACCGACGAAAATTTAAGCCCTATCGGCCCAGATAGCCAATAGGGATTCGCGGCCTCGCCAACGATCCCATCACCGTCGTGCCGTGTTTCGAGCGGAGGTAGCACGGGTACCAATCGCGCATTACCTCGCTCGCCTGGTTGCGGCACGACGTGCGTCACGTCGTGAGCGTGCGATGTCGTGTTTCGTTCCTGTATACCTACGTATCCATCCGTATACCCGGTTTGTAATAAGTCTAAGTTCTTGTTAGACCCCTCAGAAAACCGCAAGACGGCGGACCGAAATTGGTCAAATTTCAGCCCTTGATTTCACGGTTTTTTCGCCGGTCTTTGGTCTCTACCGCGACGGTTGAGAGCTTCCACACCGCAACCAACACGACCACCGCCAGAAGGGCGTGCGACCAATTCACCTGGTGCTGCACCGAGTGCTCGAAGCTGTGGGACCGAACCACTCGACCCTCAACGTTCTCCGGAGAGGGATTCAAAACAGCTCCTCCGTCGGATCGTAGGGCGAACCCGTCCCGGATTGGTCGGTTGCAGTCGTTCGTTCTGGGCGGGACGTGGTGCTGTTCTCTTCGGAATTGGTCGAACGGGAGCGGGCACGCCGCCGTTGCGATTGGTCAAGTACGTCGAGACCGTCCGGATTCTCACGAACGTAGTACCGGATTGCTCGCCGCACCAGCTCCGACCGGAAGGCGTTGTTCTCGGCTGCGGCCGAGTCAAGCTGTTCTCCGAGAGCCTTCGGGAGACGGCACGAAACGTGGGATGTCACACGTATACTGACGGATACGCTAGATAAATAGATTGGTGAAAGTTCAGACTTCAATTAGCCAATTCTATCTGTAGATTGGCCTCTTTCTATCAGTTTGCGGCTTCGATCCCAAGGATGTCTTGAATAGGATCATCATCTTCAAATTCGTAGATGTCTTTGAAGTTCACCTCTAAAGCATCATAATGTTCGCGAGCGCAGCGAATCTTCTGTTTCTCTCGTGGTCGCAAATCATCGGGGTCAGCAAACTTGGTCTCCCTTACTAGATAGAGTTCGGGTGGATTCTCTTCGTCGTCCGAATCCCAGTTGGTATGCTGATAAGCAATTGCCCAGTCTGGATTGTAGTCTCCATACGGAGTTGGAATCGTGTATTCACTGGGGAGTTTCAGAAAGAGAATTACTGATTCGTCGGTGTCTATTCGTGTAGCAAACCGGCGTTCACCGTCGCTATCGTAGACAATCTTGTCATAGACCGAATTGTCTACTGAAACCGTATTATCTGCATAGGTACGTATCTCGGAGATAATATCTTTGGCATATTGCTCGTC
This sequence comes from Halobacteriaceae archaeon GCM10025711, assembly GCA_042662785.1. Lineage (GTDB taxonomy): Archaea > Halobacteriota > Halobacteria > Halobacteriales > Halobacteriaceae > JBHSYX01. The sequence goes on along the minus strand of JBHSYX010000001.1, from coordinate 3,258,361 downwards.
AGTTTTCTCATACTCAACACCCTCAACAACGTGTTTGGCTTTAAGTTCCCCAATCTCACTTTTCGCCTCTGACATAAACGCGTGAGGGTTCTTACTGATTGCCTCGAATACATCGGCTTCGTCCAGTATTCTAGCGACTGTGTTTCGTGTCAATTTGGTATCATCAGCTATCTCTCCGACAACGTCGGGCACAGTAACTTCTCGATCCAGCCTCTCGACAGTATTCCGACGGACTCGTGAGGAGACCTCGTAATCACCTCCCAGGTCTAATTCGGCCTTATCGAGTCGGAGCCGTGCCTCTGTTACTTGAACGGTATCGAGACGTTCTGCAGCATCACTAACGAGTTCGTCAGTGTTGATAGCCGTCTGATACCGTGTTTGGGGAGAGATTTGTGACCAGAGTTTCTCGAAGTGTTCACTTTCGTCTATGACCGTCTCTTTCGGCGTGGCAGTCGTACGTTCCCGCCGATTCTTCGTAGTCTTACTGATGTCATCGGTATACCCCTCGTCCTCGTATTCTTCTTGGAGAGCAGCAGCGTAATCAGCGTAGCTCTGGTTGGCAATGACCGTCAAGACGTTGCGGTCGTCGCCTTGATCAAGCCGCGTTCCATCCTGCTTGACAGGGAGACGGACACCGCGGCCGATTTCTTGGCGCTTTTTAACCTGACTGACCGTATTATTCAGAGTACATATTTGGAACACGTTGGGGTTGTCCCAGCCCTCTTGCAAAGCACTGTGTGAGAAAATAAATTGTGTGGGCTCGTCGAACGATAGCAATTCCTCTTTGTCCTGCATGATGAGTTCATACGATTCAACGTCATCGCGAATGGAAGACTCGCGAGTTTTTATTTTACCGCTCGTAGTCTCTGCGAAGTAGGCTCCGCTCACATTTTCCGGGCTCAAATCGCTAAAGAGAGCTTCATATTCGGGCTCGTTCTTTAGCTCGTTGAACGCATCACAGAAGGCTTCCCAAAGATGTCCGACGGCCTCACCGCTCTTCCCTCGGAAGTTCGCCACGCGGTCAATGAAGAACAGGCTTAGAACCTTGATACCTTGATCATGGAGTTCCTTTGCCTTCTCGAAGTGTTCACGGATTGTCTCCCGAATCTGGCGGTGCTGAATAGTTTCAATATCGGTATCAGTCGTATCTCCGATACTGAGACGAGTTCCATCACTGAACACCACGTGCTCACGGCCAGCGTCAATGGTTTCCACGAAGAGACCCTCGTATGAAGCCACGCCCTTGCTAGCAGAGTACAGATTATCCCCAGCACGTACAGTTTTTTTACCTCGTTTTGTTCCACTCGTCATGTTCTTGTGGAGTTCTATCTTCGCTTTCGGGCCGTCCGAGTCAGCTTCGATATCAATGACCTTAAGATAGGTTTTGTTGAAATCCTCGTCAGTTGTAACGGAGAGGACTTCGATCTGTTTGACGAGCCCCATTTCATGGGCGTCTACAGGTGTGAGGCTATATGTGAGATTATCGAGGGTTCGATGAGTGGCCGAATATCGAAGAGAGAATAGAGGGTCAAGTTCACGGATTGCGCTGCGGCTGTTCTCGCCCTCCATGTTCTGCGGCTCGTCAAGGAGAAGAATCGGGTTAGTGGCGCTGAGTCTATCAACGGGGCGGTCACCGTTGAGCGTATCTTGGTGCCTGAACATGATGTTGTCCTCTCCCCGGTTGATGCTCTGAAGAGTCATCACCATCACTTCGATTTGGTTGCTATTCCCGAATCGAATCACATCGCTGAGGGATGAAGAGTCGTACTCGCAGTAGTTGAACGGGTGGCCGCCGTAGAGTTTCTCGAAATGAGAGCCCGTCTGTTCGAGAGTTTTGAGGACCCCTTCACGAATCGCGACGCTCGGTACAAGGATGATGAATTTTTTCCACCCATACTCCTCAAAGAGTTCATGAATGGTACGAAGGTAGACATAGGTTTTCCCCGTACCCGTTTCCATTTCGATGTTGAAATTGAGGGCATCATTTTCGTTTCGTAGCGTCTCCGAAGGTTCGATACCGTGGCGTTCCTGTACGTCGTTTAGGTCTGCCAGTATTTGCTCGTCGTCGTGGACTAGCTCATTAGAAACGGCGAGGTTGGCTCCATGAGCGAAGGTCACATCTTCGTGGGTGTTTGGATGGTCAGCAAACACATCCACGACTGATTCGATGGCATCAAGCTGGTAGTCCAGATTTGGGTCGAATTTGAACTCCATTTTTATACTGTTTTGAGGGAATATGTTCGTGCGATGTTGTCTTTCGCTGAATCAGTCAATGCGCTATCGAGACAGACAACTGGAGTTTCTTCAGTTGGTTGTGGGTCGAGTTCGGTTAAATCGTCAAGTGTGATGGACTGAGCGAACGAGACGAATAACTCGGCATCGTTTTCGGTAACCCGATACCAAACAATCTCCTCCGAATCACCCTCTTCCTCATCCTCCTCACCATTTGGTTCTGAGGATGTGAGCTTCTCAATCTTGGCGTTAGGCGTAAAGCCTTCTAGGAGCATCACTTCGATGAGCCCAGCGTCTTCGTCGTCTACACCCCTGAAATCATACTCTAATTCAGCTTGTATGGCCTCTTTAGTTTCACCGGGACCGATTGGGTCTTGCCAGCGGGTAAAGCTCGAATCATCAAGTCTAAAGACCTGAAGTCCTCCGTCGAATTGGCCTTCGTGATCGGTCTCAATCTTCTCGGCAGCTCGTTTTAGACGTTCCCGACAAATCTCAGAAAGCGTCTCGAAGCCGTTCTGAGGTTCATCAAGTTCTTCATCCAATTGAACGAGAATGTATTTTACGGGCTCGTCGTAGTCTTCACGGGCATTATGCTCCATTACAGATTGCCCGGTCGTACCGGATCCGGCGAAGAAGTCTAATACAATATCACCCTCATCAACTGTGTGTTGAACGAGTTTCCGAATCAGAGCAGCAGATTTCGGGAAGTCGTACACCGACTCACCGAACAACTCTTTTAGTTCACGAGTACCCGCTCCAGTAAGACCAGTAGTGAGGATAGTTTCATCGAGTTCTTCTTCCGCAGCAGAGATGTCGAGGTCAGTGTTAGAAGGTTCTATCCACGACGATAGCGGCTTGGTGTCTGCAACCTCTGATTTGAAGACTTTTCGTCGAGGCGTTCCATCTGCTGACTCTGGGAATTTTATCCGGTCCTCTTCAATTAATTCGTTCATCGTATCCCGGCTGTACTTCCACGTCCTTGTGAATTCGTGACCTCGTTCCGGGTCTTCTATAGTATAATGTAGATTCGGTCGGTCAGACTTTCCTTTTGGATTCTGCAAGGGAAGACTGGCCCAAGGACCTCGTCCATCGTTATCGTCGTGAGTATATGCGTCGAAGGACTTCTCTTCCCCTTCATCCGGAAATTGTCTGATTTCTGGTAAACAACAATATATTCATGATCTATCGACACTCCGCCCGTGTTTCGGGCGTCAGGATTACGACGCTTCCAGACGAATGTTGAGACATAGTTATCTTCTCCGTAGATTTCATTCATCAACATCCGCAGATTGTGATATTCATGATAATCGATGCTAACGAAGATTGCACCATCGTCCCGCAACAATCCCCTTGCAAGAAAGAGACGGGGATACATCATGGAGAGCCAGTTACTGTGGTATCTTCCATCAGTCTCAGGGTTAGGTACTAACCGATTCCCGTTCCCGTCCCGTTGTTCCGATTCTCGCTCATATTGAGAACGGTCAAGCTGATAGTCATCGCGATAGATAAAGTCCTGACCGGTGTTGTAGGGTGGATCGAGATAAACCATCTTCACTCGTTGATGGTACGCTTGTTGTAGGATTTTCAGGGTCTCAAGATTCTCCCCCTCAATGAGGATGTTCTCCGTGTCCTCAGTGCCGAAACTTCTCTCGGAATCAGGATTTAACGTAAGCTCAGAAGGCCGACGAGCTTCGTCAAGAGCTGATTGTTTTCCTGTCCATTTGAACTCGTACCGTTCGTCAGGAATTGTGTCTTGTCCGAGGAGGTACGAAAGTCGGTCAGGGTCAAATTCTCCCTCAGAGAAGGCCACCGGCACAATCTCTCGGAGTTGATCGAGGAGTTCCGCAGTGCTTTCTTCGCGCTGAATTTGTTCGTAGCCCGGGGTAGCAGTTTGGTCACTACCTGGGCTCTCTGCTCCCTCATCCTTTGGCATTATCGAAGGCAAAGAAGGAGACACATATAAAAACAGTGTGACTGACGTAACTGGCGAATGTAGCGCACATAGCCGAACTTGCATCGGCCAAACCCTCGTTTCAAGTGGTTCGACTGGAACGGCCGCTACAGCGGTAGCGGAGTGTTTTAATTTTGTGCCCTTAGGCACACCTAACTGGAATCCAAACCCCCGGGTTGGATTCCAGTCAGGCGGTAGTCCTACGGGACGCAAGGACTCCCCTCAAATGTTAGATGACGAGATAATCTGCGACCAATTGCCGGCAGAATACACCGATAAATATGTGCTCAGATAGTGTTGCCACTCCCGAACTGACCCGCTATCCGGGGTTCAGGTACCGCCACGCATCGGCAAAGCCCCCGTCACTGAACCGAACCTGAGCCATCCGGAACCGCTCGACTGGGAGGCCTGCTTCCTGCCAGATGCGGAATCCCTCTTTATCGCCCGGCGCGTTTCTCTCCCAGGCTCACCGACGCGTAGCTTCATCCGAGCCTCTCGCTGACTCAGCGCGTCGTCCACGTCGATATCGTGGCGAGCTGCCCAGGCGATGAAGACGCCCATCGTACCCTCCATCCCCTGTTCGGCGACCCGGATAGCCTTCGCTCCGGTCTGGGCAGCTCGCTTGATAGCGTCCTGAGCTTCCTGTACGGCGTCGTGAACCAGCTCAGCAACGTAGCAAGACCGTAGACTCACTTTCGCGTACTCTCGGACCACGAGGTCCTCGATGCCGCGCAGCGCTCGCCTGACACTCTCGACGTGGCGGCCATGCTCGTCCGCGATGTCGGCCGGAGAAACCACTCCGCCGTCCGTGACGAGCGTCTGCAGGCTCTCCCACTGGACAGGGCTAAGGCCGTCGGCGAGGTGGCGAATGACCACGCTTTCCTGGGTGCTCCGGATGTGCGTCAGATCGAGCCCAATTGGATTGGGCCCCTTCTCGGTTGTCTCCATCTCGAAGTACGCATCCGGAACGAACGGACCGGTCCCTCGTGACGGAGCAACGTCGAGGCCTGCATCGGCGAGGACCGACAAGACCGTCTGGTCGAGTTCGTGCTGCAGTTGGTTCAGCTCTTCCGGGGTCACTCCCAGCTTTTCGTCCCACCGGCTCACCTGGTATGATGCGCCGACCTTCGGATGGGCGAGAGGTGAGTCATCACCCTGGCTCAGGGCTTCTCTCGCGTAGTAGTGCTTAATCTCCTTAGGTAGCGAGTGGTCCGGGAACGCCTCACGGATTCGACGAGGGCCGAGTGTGACGGTGTGATAGTACCCCGGCAGATTTCGGCCGTGATCGTCGTCGTCGTTCTGCACCACCTTTCGGTAGCCCTGTCGGTCTGATTCGAGCAGGTGGCCCATCGACGCAATCGGACCGTCGCGAGCGTGTACCGGACCACTGGCGTCCTCGTGGACGCGCACGTACCGCTCTGCGTCCTGGACGTTGCTGTACTCGTGGGGTTCTTCGAAGTAGTCGGCACGGATTCCGACCGCTAACGCAGCCGACTGAAGTAGCTGCAAATAGCGGTGGAAGTCGATGTTCGACCCCTGAATTTTCACGTTGACCGCTTCGTGAATCCCGTCCGGGACCGAGTAGTCGGAGACCGTCCCGTCATGCTTCTCGACTTTCATCCCCTGCCATCGGGGCGTGATGTGGGCGTTGAAGCTCTGCTGTCCGACCGGGTCCTCTTCTCCGTGGCGCTTGACCTTCAGCCGGAACTCCCGCATCTCGTCGAGTCGCCACTCGGTTCCAGTTGGGAGCCGAGAACCGGGATGAACGACGTTGCTGTCCTGGTAGTACAGCGTGACAGTCCACCGCTCTCCCCGGTTGTGGAACTCGGAGCGCTGGCTTCCACCTCCCGCCTTCACTTGCGAGTCGGCAGCGAAGAACGGAGCTGCCCCCTTGCGTCGAAGAGATAGTTCGCTGCGAACTCGTGGGGAGCCGGCTCGACGTAACCGGTCACGCCGACCACCTCGCGCGACTCGCGTCCGCCAACCGTTTGGCGGTATACGCGCGTCTACGGAAGGTAAAAACGGGATGTGAAGGAAACGTCGCAAGCCTAGGCCGGGATTTGAACCCGGGCTCTCGTCCTTACCAAGGACGCGCTTTACCGCTAAGCTACCCAGGCAGGCGTTCAACCGTATGCCGGTTGCGTCTTTAGGCGTTTCGATTCCCCGTCAGGGGTCGGTGGCGGAGGACTGCCGCACCTCGTCGCCGGGGGTGGTCGTCGTGACCCGTCCCATCACCTCTTCGATGGTGCTCGGGAGGCCGTCCATCGTGGAGGGAAGCGGGGGTCGCCGAACGCTTCGGCGAGGCCGACGACGTACTGGCGGAGGGCGAGCGGCGTCTCGTGGCCGGCGGCGGTGGCGCCCGCGATGACCGCGAGTTCGAAGACGTTGGCTTCGAGGCTCCGGACGGCGGTGGTGCCGCGGACGTGGCGGTCGGTCTGCTCGCGGCCGAACGCCTGGACGGTGTCGACGGCTTTCGCGGAGGCTTCGGTCCGGGCGAGCAGGCGGAAGCCGCGGGCGACCAGCACGTCGGCGGCGAGCACGTCGACGTCCTCGGGGGTGCTGCCGGCGTCGCCGAGCCACGCCGCGCCGGTGACGAGCGTCCGGGTGAGCCGCAGGCCCTCGTAGATGAGCTGGACGCCGGCCGCGCGGCGCTCCACCTCGCCGGGGTCCGCGGTGCCGTCCACGACCTGGGCGCTCAGCAGCGTCAGAACGCCGGGGATCATCGAGTCGCGGGCGAGCCGGTCGTCGATGACGGTCCGGAGGGGCGCGGGGGTGATGTCCTCGATGGCCTCGCGTGCGGCGCTGCGGGCCCGGGCGGCCTCTTCCATTAGGGGTCCCTATTGGGAGCAACGGCAAAGACCTTTGGAAACCGCCCACGGACTCGCGTGCATGATACGCACCAGCGACGAGGGACCGGTCCGCGTGGTCACACTGGACCGGCCGTCGCGCCGCAACGCGCTGACTCGCGCCGGCCTCGACGACCTGGAAGCCGCCGTCGCGGACGCCGACCCAGCCGAGACGCCCGTCGTCTACCTGCACGGCGCGGGACCGGCGTTCTGCGCCGGCGCCGACCTGGACGTGGTCGCGGACCTCGACGCGGACGCCGCCGCGGCGTTCGCCGAGCGCGGCCAGCGCGTGCTCAACGCCGTCGAGGACGCCGAGAGCGTGGTCGTGGCGGGCATCGACGGACCGGCACGCGGCGGCGGGGTCGAACTCGCGCTCGCCTGCGACGTCCGGGTCGCCACCCGGGAGGCGTCGTTCGCGGAGCCGGGCGTGAAACTCGGCATCTTCGGCGCGTGGGGCGGCACCCGTCGCCTGCCCGACGTCGTCGGGGAGGGGAACGCGATGGACCTCTCGGTCTCCGGGCGCACCGTCGCCGCGAAGGAAGCCCGCCGGATGGGGCTCGTGTCCCGAATCACCGACGACCCGCGGGCCGTCGCCGACGAGATAGCGGCGAACGACCCGGCCGCCCTCCGAACCCTCAAGGACCTGCTCCGGGACCGCCGGGGGCACGCCGAGCAGGAGCGCCGCGAGGCAGACGCGTTCGCCACCCTCCTCGGCGAGAACGCCGCCGACGTCCGGCGTCGACGGTAGTCAGGCCAGGGGGTCGGGGGCGGGCGGCACGCCGCGCTTGTGCTCGCTCCGGTCGTACATCTCCCGGACGCGTTCGACGTCCGCCTCGGGGACGCCCGCGATGCGGGCGGTCGCACTCGCCGGGAGCCCGCCGTCGACGTGGAGTGAGAGGATAGCGTCGAGGTCGTCGTACGTGATGCCGAGTTCCTCCTCGTCGGTCTGCCCCGCCCACAGCCCCGCAGTCGCGGGCTTGGTGACGATGTCCTCGGGGACGCCGACGTGACTCGCCAGCTGGCGGACCTGCTGCTTGTAGAGGTTGCCGATGGGGTGGCAGTCCACGGCGCCGTCGCCGTACTTCGTGAAGTAGCCGACGAGCGCCTCGGTGCGGTTGCCCGTCCCGAGGACGACGCCGCCCTCGTGGTTCGCCACGAGGTAGTTCAGGACCGCGCGCGTGCGGGCCCGGGCGTTGCCGACCGCGCGTTCGTCGCCTCGCGCCTCGCCGTACGCGTCGAGGAACGACTGGACGATGGGGTCGATCTCGATGACGTCGTATTCGACGCCGAGTTCCTGGGCCATCCGCTCGGCGTCGCTCATGTTCTCCCGGCTGCTGACCTCACCCGGCAGGACCAGCCCGTGGAGGCTGTCAGCGCCGAGGGCTTCGACCGCGAGCGCCGCGGTGAGCGAGCTATCCACGCCGCCGGAGAGCCCCATGACGGCCCGGTCGGTGCCCGCGTCCTCGGCGGTCCGCCGGATGAACGAGACGATGTGGTCCCGGTGTGCGTCGAGTTCCGCCGTCGAGAAGCGCAGGTCGACCCCTGTGACGTCCTCCTGTTCGCTCGTCATCGGGTTGGGCTTGGGCGCGGACTCCCAAATAGGCTGGCTCGGTCGCCGACGGCTGGACGTTTGTCCGGTTCGGCGGGGTCGGGAAAGCGCTACGTTCAAGTGGCGGAGCGGACAACAGTACGACCGAGCGCCGGTGTCCCACGTGAAGTGGGGCTCGGGGCGCGAACGAAGTGAGCGCGCCGGTGGTCTAGTGGTAGGACATGAGCTTCCCAAGCTCATAGCCCGGGTTCAATTCCCGGTCGGCGCATTTTCTGCCGAACGAAGCGAGTCACGGAACCCGGTCGTAGACGCGAATGCCCCCGGTTACACGAACGTGAGTCCGTCGTCGGCGTCCAGGACGCGTCGTATCGACCCCCAGATGGACGCGAGCGTGTACTCGCCGGTGACGCCCTCGATGGCGCTCTCCCGCACGATCTCCAGGTCGAACCCGTCGCCGGACGCCGTGATGACGTGGTCGGCGGTGTCGACGTCCGGGTCGGCGACGAGCTTCGTTTCGGTGTCGTCGAGGCCGAGCGATGCGAGCGCGACCGCTGCGTGCGAGTTGAAGTTGCGGGGGAACCGCTCGCAGAGGCCGCGGACCGGTCCCTCGTAGAGGACGGTCCGGCCGTCGACGTCGTCGGGGTCGAGGTCGTCCGCGTAACTGAAATCGAGGTGGTCGGGCGCTTTGGTCGCCTGGATCGACACCGACTCGAGGACGTGTCGCGCGTCCACCAGGCCGTCGATGCCGAGGAGCGCGGCGTGCGGGAGGTAGACGGTCGTGCCGTGTGCGTCCGCGGTCGCGACCAGCCGCTCCTCGACGGTCTCGTCGACGAACGCCGACCCGGAGAGGACCATCAGGTCACTCGCTTCGAGCACCGTCGCGCCGAGGTCGGCGAGCACCTCGTGTGTGGCGGCCTCGACGACGAGATCGACCGGATGGTCCGCGAGTCGCGACGGGTCGGTCACCTGCGCCGCCGTCGGGACGCCGTCCTTCCGCGACCGGACGAGGACGTACCCGAGTTCGAAGTTCGGCTCGGCCTGGACGTACTCGTAGAGTGCGCGTCCGATTCGCCCGAATCCCAGCACCCCGATCGTGTAGCTCCCCGCCATGCACATTGTTTACGATGGACAATGGTAAACGTACTGCTCGAATCGCGGCGAAACCCCACGTCGCCGAGCGCACCATCGGTCTGGGGTACCGTCGGACGCCGAGTCGTCATCCCGGCGAGTCCGCGAGCGGCTCGTCGGCTGCGTCAATCTTTATCGTATCTGACACCAATGGGCGGGTATGACAGCGGCGACCGGTCCCCTGGTCCTGTGGGTGCTGTTCGGGTCGTGGGTCGTCCACGACGCGGAGGAACTGGTGGTCGGGCCGGGATGGCTCGCGCGCCACGAGGCACGCCTGGAGTCGCTGGCGGCCGAGTCGCCGGCGGCCCGCCGGTTCCTCGACGTCCTCGAACGCGACCGGGGGCCGCTGGCGGTGGCCATCGGTGTCATCGGCGTGTTCGTCCTCGTGGCGACGGTCCTCGGCTACCTCGACCCTCGGGGCTGGGGGATGCTCGTCTACGTGACTATCCTCGGCGGGTTCGCGCTCCACGTCGGCGTCCACGTCGCCCAGGCCGTCGTTCTGCGGGGCTACGTCCCCGGTCTCGTCACCGGCGTGGTGGTCGTGGTGCCGGCCTGCGCCTACCTGTACGTCGTCCTCCTCGGCGAGGGCTACGTCTCGCCTGCGACGGCCGTCGTGACGGCAGTGGTGGGACTGGCCGTCGTCGTGCCGACAGCCGTCGTCGCCCACGCCGTCGGTCGTCGGGTGGCCGCCCCGGCCAGGTGAGTCGTCTCGTCAGTCCTCGTCCGGTTCGATTGCTATCGTCTCGTCGTCCTCGTTCGGGCTGCCGTGCGTGAGGACGACGCCGTGGCGGGTGTGGCGCGCGTGGGCTTCGGCCCAGCGACGCGCCGGGCGCTCGGTGAGGAACTGGTCGCCGTCGGGACACCGGCGGCAGGTCGCGACCCAGGGCGTGACGTCGTCGGGGAAGTGGCCGGTGTGGCGGTGGTGGTCGAGCGCGAACTGTTCGAGCGCCTGGTTGCCGACCTGGAGGTCGTCGAGTTCGTACGAGAGGTCCCACTCGCGGTCGCAGCGCGTACACGTGACGGTCGGCAGGTCGTCGACGTCGTCCGGGGGACGGCCGTCGAAGTCGTCGGTGCGGTCGGACACGGTCGTACTACCGTCCCGGGCCATTTCTATCTGCGCGTTCCGGGCGGGGCCGCGACCCGAGCATTAACCCGTCTGGGTTCACAACCCCCGGGTATGTCCAAGATAGAACTGTCGCTGCCGGACCGCATCCACACCGAGATCGACCGCCTCGTCGAACAGGGCGAGTTCCTGAACCGGGAGCAGGCAGTCGAGGAACTCCTGTCGATGGGCGTCTCGGCATACGACGTCGACGAGGAGGCCGCACCCCCGCAGGGCGAGAACCTGTTCTCCCAGACCGTCAACGACCAGCAGGACCCGGCGCTCCAGAACGACCAGCAGGACGACAACCACCCGTTCTAACGACCGGCCGCACGCCGGGACCCGGCCCGCCCACCGCTATTTTCGTCTCCATCCACCGTCCTCCGCCACGTCGTACACCGCACCCTCGCCCCGCGACCCCATCGCCGCCGAACCCGTCGCTCCGTCCGGTTCCGACGGTCTAAGCTGGGCTTACCGGGACGCCGTGGCTGGTAACCCCGTCCAGGTTCCGTCTCGACTCGCCACCGGTCGCGTTCACGGCTCCATTACTATTTCGACGGTTCCGGTAGCGTACGGCATGCATCAGCGGTCTGTAACGCTCGGCGTCGTGGTGCTCGTCGTCGCCGCGATGGGTGGCGGCGTCGGTCTCGCCCCGGCGGCGGCTTCACAGCCGACCGCCGTCGACGGCTGCACGACCATCGACGCGCCCGGGAGCTACGTCCTGTCGGGGGACGTCACGGACGCGAACGCGACCGAATGGGCGCCCGCGCTCCGGGAGAACCTCGACCCGGCGGAACCGGCGTGTATCGTCATCCGGTCGAGCGACGTGACCTTCGACGGGGGCGGCCACGCCATCGACGGCCGGGGACAGTCGGGCATCGCAATCGCCGTCACGGAGGACATCGTCACTCCGGTGCGGAACGTCACGGTCCGGAACGTCCGGATTACGGACTGGAACCAGACGCTCCTCGGACTCGGTTCGCCCGACCTGACCGTCACGGGGGTCGTCGCCGCGAACAACTCGCGGGGCATCGGCACCGCGTTCGACGTGGCGCGACAGACGTTCGTCGACAACACCCTCCGCCGGTCCGGTGGAATCGCCACGTTCGAGTCCGCGGACAGCCGCGTCGCCGGCAACGTCATCACGGACGGCCGCGGCATCTTCCTCGGGGAGACTGGCCACTCGGTCGTCACGGGGAACCGCGTGCGGAGCGCGAACAGGACCGGCATCACGCTCGACGCGGTCTGGAACACGCGCGTCACCGACAACGTCGTCGCGGGCAACGGCGCGGGCATCGAGCACGCGTTCTACGGCGACAACCGCATCGAAGGGAACGAAATCCGCGGCAACGACGGGTTCGGCGTCTTCCTCGGCGAGTTCACGAGCGGCACGCGGGTCGTCGGGAACCGCATCGTCGGGAACGGCGGCGACGGCATCCGCGTCGCGGGGGCGTCCGACAGCCGCTTCGTCCGGAACGTGGTCCGCGACAGCGGCGGCTGGGCGTTCGTCTCGGTCCCGTCGCCGTTCTCCGGCGGGACCAACAACTCGGTGGTCGACCTCGACGTCGGGCCGACCGTCTCCTTCACGGGCCGGCACGTCGCCGTCGGACCCGCCGAGTCGCCGCCATCGCCGCCGGACGGTCTCCGGGCCGCCGGGTCGTTCGTCGCCACCGAGCGGACCGACGCGAACGCCTCCCTCGAACTCACGCTTCCCTACGACGCGACGGCGGTCGGCCGCGACGGCACTCCCTCCCTCTGGCGGTACGACGGCCGATGGCGGCGGGTCGCTGACGCCCGCATCGACCGGACTGCCGGCACCATCACGACCAATCTCACCGCGTTCGGCGTCCTCGCGCCGCTCGTGAGTGACCGCAACGACCGTCTGGGTGACACGAACCGGACGACGGCACCCGCCACCACGGAGCCAGTGACGACGACACCGACGACGCCGGAGCCCTCGGCTTCGACCCTGGAGGTGCTCTCGACGACCCCTGGCGAGCGCCTCGTCTACGAGTTCGTCGTCGCGGGGACCGTCACCCGGACGCAGACGAGCGAGGACGTCGCGGCGGGCGACAACGACGCCGTCATCGAGCGGGGAGACGGTACGGTGAAAGTCCGGGGCGTGACCGGCAACCGACTCGGCGACGCCTACGTCGTCCAGGGCTCCGTCGTCTCCTTCGAACGGGTGGGCGGCGACTCGGACTTCCGGCTGCGTCTCGACGGCCGCCCCGTCTCCGTGGCCGACCTGACCGCCGACGCCGGGACGCGGACGGGCGCACCGGTCACGGCCCAGCCGGCCATACCCGTGCAGGGCGACACGCTGGAGGTGGTCTCGACGACTCCCGGCGAGCGCCTCGTCTACGAGTTCGCGGTCGAAGGACGGGTCGCGAGGACCCAGACGAGTGCGGACGTCGCGGCGGGCGACAACGACGTCATCATCGAGCAGGGCGACGGGACAGTGACGGTGCGGGGCGTGACCGGTAACCAGCGAGGGGACGCGTACGTCGTCGACGGGCGGGTGGTCTCCTTCGAGCAGGTGGGTGGCGACTCGGGGTACGAACTCCGGCTGAACGGCCGGGTCGTCGACCGGGAGACGCTCGTCTCGGGCGACGGGTGAGAGGCGGTCCGGTGTCCGGATGTCCGGGTGTTCGAGACGGACCGTCTCCCGGACCGACCGGGGCGGTATCGGGAGAAACGTAATGAGGGGTGGGTTCGCAGTCTAGCCACGATGGTCTCCTTTCCGTCGCTGCCGGACCTCCCGGACGGCGAGTTCAAGACGGTGATGGCGGACCCGCCGTGGGCGTACGAGGACGACCTCCCCGGGCCGGCGTCCGACGGCGCGTCCGACGAACCGCTGCACTACGGCACCGTCATGGGCATGGGGCCACAGATACGGAAGGTGACCGCCCCGCACGCCCATCTCTACCTCTGGACGACGAACTACTTCATGGCGGAGGCGCTCGCCGTCGCGGACGCCTGGGGGTTCGACCAGAAGTCCATCATCACCTGGGTCAAGGTGACCGACGAACCCACGGGCCTCCCGCACGAGCGGGACGGGCCGGCGACGGTCAAAGAGCACATCGGCCGGGGGAACTACCTCCGGAACACGACCGAGCACATGCTGTTCGCGGTGAAGGGCTCCCGCGGCGTCGCGCTGAACAGCGTCCCGTCGCACTTCTTCGCCGAGCGCACCGAACGCCGGTCGAAACCCGAGAAAGCCTACCGGCTGGCCGAACAGCTCTCCCCGGCCCGAACCTCGCGCTCTTCTCGCGAACGCAACGGCTTGGCTGGACCGCCTGGGGCGACGACACGCCCGCCTCGACGCCGCTCAGCGACTTCATGGACGGGTAGCGGTCCGGCGGCGGGCTACTGGCGCTCCCGCCGGGGTTCCAGCGTCCGCAGCGCGGACCGCCGGACGAACGCCTCCGAGGCGTCGACCTCGTCGAGGTACAGCTCTCCGTTCAGTCGCACCGGGTCCTCGCTCCGGAGGAGCGAGACGACCGCCGAGGCCGTGATGCGCCGCGACCGCGCGCCGACAGCGCCGTTCAGCTGGTAGGCGTCGCCGTCCTCGCTGAGGGGTCTGAAGACGCTCCCGATGCGACTCCGGCCCGTCGTCGACGCGTACAGCCAGGCGTCGTGTTCGTCCTGGTCCACGGACCTGACCTCCCACCATCCCGGGACGCCGTACCCCTTCTTCCGCACGACGAGTCGGTTGGCGTCGCCGACGAAGCGATGTGGCGTCTCCGCTTCGACGTCGGCCAGCGCGACGCCCGTCGCGAACGGGAAGCCGAAGAGCAGGTGCGACGCGAGTCGCGCCGTTCGCCGGAGTGACAGCCGGTGTGCCGTCGCGAGACCGACGACCCCGCCCGACTCGGCCAGCGCGACGCCCGCGTCCAGGCTCCCCTTGCCGACGAGCGAGAACCCGGTTGCGCCCACGTCAGTCAGGGTCGCCGGGTCGAGGCTGCCGTCCGCGCACTCGAACCCGTCGGCCGAAACCGGGACGTCACAGTGCAGGTAGTCGACCCCCTCCTGGAACTGCTCCCGGAGCGTCCGCCGCGTCGGTCGGCCCAGGACGGTCACGGTGGCCGCGTCGAGCCTCTCGTCCCGTGCCTCGTCGACGAGCGTCCGGAGCCGAGCCGCCCGTTCGTCGCTGTCAGTCACGAACGTGAACCGCGCTTCGGACGGCTGTGGCGCGGCGCGCGACAGCGCGGTTTCGAACGCGGCGCGGACGAGGCGGCCGGCACCGACCGGGGGCGTCCCCGCGGTGTACGCCGTCACCCCCGTCCGCGCACGGTTCGCCGCCCGGCGGGTCGGTTCGAGCGTCGCGTCGGCGACGTGGATGCGGGCCAACGAGTCGAGCAGGGAGGGGAGGTACGCGGCGTCGTCGTGCCGGGGTCGGAGGACGGCGGTCGTCGGCCACCGGGGGAGATACGGCTCGACGTCCGAGAACGGCACCTCCAGGTACTCGATGAGCTGGTCGGAGAGCGACGCGTCGTAGAGGTTCGGCGGGTAGAACGGGAGTTCCGGCGCGAGTTCGTCGTACTCGTACCGGGGGAACGAGTAGTAGCCGCCGATGCGCGTCAGGGAGTCGAGCAGGAGGCTCCGCCCGAGGATGCGTTCGACGGCTTCTTCGAGCGTGCGCGACGGCGTCGCGAGCTGTTCGGTGTAGCCGTTGTCGAGATGGAGCGCGGGCGTGTCGCCCTCCTCGACCGTCGCGCCGAAGTAGAACGCGAGCGGGGCGACCCGGTAGACGTCGGCGTAGTCGGCCGGCACGGTGACGCGGACGCCCGTCTCGGGTTCCGTGAGGCTGTTCGGGACGTGGAGTTCGTCGCCCGGTTCGATGGCGGGCGGGTGGCCGCGGAGGCTGGGCCACGACCGCTCCGGGGAGAACTCCTTGATGGCGGAGCCGAGGTACGACACGGCCGACAGGAGTGCGGCGGGGTCGTCCGGGACGGTGATGGTCGTCTGCGGCCGTCGGTGGAGCGACCGCGACCCGACGACGACCCGGGCCGGCCGGTCGAAGGTGACGTCGAGTTCTAGATGCTGTCCGGCCGTCGAACTGACGGCGGAGAACGGCACGTCGGTGACCCGGACGTACGTCTTCACCTCGGCGTCGATCTCGAGGTAGTAGGTCTGCCCGTCAGCTCTCGCGGCGTCGACCCGAACTCGCCGAGGTGTTCGCCGGTCTCGTCCCGGAGGAACGCGCCTCGATGCCCCTCGACGTGGAGCGCCGACGTGGTGACCGCGACGGCGTTGTCGACCGGGAAGTGGAACAGCGCCGTCAGCGCCTGTTCGAGCGCGGGCGCGTCGGACGTCGTCAGGACCAGGTCGTTGTCCTCGAGTTCGTCGTGGATGCGAACGGTCCCGTCCGCGTTCGCGTGGAAGGAGACGAGCGGATGGCGGACGGTCCAGGAACTCATAGCTGTCTCTCGGTCCTCTCCCGGGGTCACTCGCGCGGCGGTTCGAACACGAGCGCGTCGGTCTCACGCTTCGGCCGGCCGCCCGGCTCCGTGAGCGACGCGGCGGGTTCCCGGTCCTGCTCGCCGCAGTCGTCGAGGTCGGCCGCCGTCGGGTCGGCGCCCCCATCGAGGAGTTCACCGCTCCGGCGGTGGACGTGCTCCCATCGCGTCATGCTCGACGACAATCCGTTCCGACAAGGTATCGTTTTCGGCTGCCTCGACGGCTACCGGGGCCACACCAGCAGGCGACCGCCGGCGTTTCGGTCGCCGCCGCTCCGGTCTCCCGAACCGCGTCACCCGGGGAGCGCCTCCCGGTAGCGGCTGCCGAGCGACGCGGCGAGGCGGCGTTCGACCCGCGTGAACCCGAGGACGCGGAGCGTGACGGCGTACGTGACCAGGCCGAGTACCGTCCCGACGACGAGGGCGGCCGCCCCGGGCAGCACCGACCGGACGACCAGCGCGACGGCCGCGAGCGGCACCGCCGCGACCAGCGGCTTCGCGTGCAGGCGGGTGAACGGCTGGAGCCCTTCGAGGTAGTAGAGCACCGCCACCTCCAGGCCGTTGTTCACGGTGAGCATCAGGAGGTAGCTCGCGACGAGCCCCGGCAGTCCGAAGCTGACGGTCAGCGGGATGGCGGTCACCGTCAGGAACGCCGTTATCGCCACGTTCACCACGAGCAGCGCCCGCTGGTTGTCCGTCATCGTCAGGAGGATGCCGACGCTGCCGGCGGCACACGCGAAGAACTGCGCGACGATGAACCCCGGGAGGAGCGGGGCGTACTCGACGAACGTCGGCCCGAACAGCCCCATCACCGACTCGCGGTAGACGACGACCGGGACCGACAGTCCGGTGACGCCGACCAGCACGAGGCGGCTGGTCACGTGGTACAGCCGTTCGAGCGCCTCGCGGTGGCCCTCCTCGTTGAGGGCGGCGGCGACCGGCGGGATGAACTGGTTGACGCCCATCAGCGGCAGGCGGACGAGCATCCCGAGGAGCACGCCGACGGCGAACACGCCGCCGGCGGCGTCCGAGAGGAAGAGCGCGATGAGGGGATAGAAGCCGAGCCGCTGGGTCGTCGTCGCGATGCCGCCGACGAACAGCGGGAGCGTGAACCGGACGTACTGCCGCCGGAGCTGCGGGGCGTCCGGTCCGCGGAGCCGCGGCCGGAACCCGCGGTCGAACACCAGCCAGGCCGCCGCGGCGACGCCGACCAGCCCCATGACGGCGAGGACGCCGCCGGCGACGAGCGTGAGGTCGTGGAAGACGACGGTGCCGACCGCGCCGACGACGAGCTGGGCGGCGGGGAAGCCGACGCGGACGGTGAGGTTGAGCGGCCCGACGGCCTCGATGCCCCGGAGTATCTCGGTCACGGTGAGCAGCCAGACGCTCGCGGGCAGGCCGGCGGCGAACACCCGGAGGAACAGCGTGAACTGCGGGCCCTTGCCCGCCACCGCCGTCGCGGTCGGCGCGGTGAGGTAGAGGCCGGCGCCGAACAGCGTCGCGACGCCGAGCAGGAGCACGCTCGCGAACGTCGCGAGCAGGTCACGCTCCGCGTCGGACGCCGCGGTCGGGAGGAACCGGCTCAGCCCGCTCCGGAACCCGAGCGCGAGACGTTCGAGGAACTGCTGGAGGCGGCGCGCCAGCGCGAACAGGCCGTACGCGCTCGCGCCGAACCCGTTCGTGAGGACGGCGGTGAACGCGAGCGTGAGCCCGCGTTCGAGGAGGATGCTCGGCACCGAGACGGTCGCCCCGTGTGCCACCCGCTCCAGTGCGTCTTCGAGACGGACCTCGACGGGGTCGCGACCGGCCGCCCCGTCGGGTTCCCCGCCCGGGTCGGTCTCGCCCGGCGTCGCGCCGCCGTCAGTCGGGCGTTCCGAGGCGGCGACGTCGCTCGCCAGGTGCTCCGCGTCGGGCGAATCCTGCGGGTCGGGGACCACGCCCGCCAGTTGCCAGAACGCGCGAATAAATCTGCTGGTGTCGGCGATTCGTCCAGTTCCGTCGCCGGGTCGGCGCTACGGTGGCGCCGGACCGGACGATTCAAGAGCCAGGTATCGTATATCCTGTTGTCACGATGGCCCCCATCACGCGCCGCCGCGCCCTCCAGGCAGCGACGCCCCTCCTCGCCGCGCTCGCCGGCTGCAGCGGCTCGTCCTCCCGGACCCACAGCGAACCGCCGGAGCGACCCGACAACTACGACCTCGACCCCGAGTACGTCGTCCTCAGGAACAGGTCGCTGGAACGCACCGCCTGGCTCGAACCCGACGGCACGACGACCGGGACGACCGACGAACGCCCGCCCCCGGGCAGGTCGAACCTCGTCGCCGACCCGGAGACTGCGGACCGGCTCACCTTCGCCGACGTCGACGGCGTCGAGGCCGCCCGCGAGTTCGTCGCGGCGACCGACTTCTCGACCGAGACGCTCTACGTCGAGCGGTCGCGGGTCGGCGAGTGCTTCGAGAACCGGCTCTGCTACGTCACGTGGTCGGCGAGCGAGATAGACACCCAGTACGGCCGCTACTACCGCGACGCCGACGTCGCGTGCACCACCGAGAACGAGGACTGGCTCGTCCACGTCATCCGCATCCCGGACGCGCTCCGTCCCCAGTCGGTCCGGAGCCACGGCAGCGGCTGGAGTTCCCGCGGCTGCACGCCGCCACGGTGGCTGCTCGAAGAGTGGAAGGCGGAGAACGCGACCGGCACCACGACGCCCGCGAGCGGCGGCCCTGGGGAGAGCAACTGATGACGGAAGACGACACGGCCCGGATCTCGCGTCGGGCGACGCTGGCGCTCGCCGGGAGCGTCGCGCTCGCGGGCTGTAGCGCCCTCCAGGACCCGCTCGGCGGCGAGGACCACACGACGATAGACGGCACGAAACTCCAGCAGGTCGCGACCGCCGAGGGGCCGTCGATTCCCGAGACGATTCCGGTCGACGTCGAGCAGGCCGCACTGGACGACGCCCGGGCGCGGGCGGAGGACCTGCTCGCGTCGGTGCCGGTGCCGCTCGACTCGTCGGAGATACCGAACGGCGCCATCCGCGAGGAGGTGTCGCGGCAGTACGAGGAGGCAGAGAACGAACTCACGCGGGCGACCGAGGCCGGTTCGCGGTTCGAGGCGATGGGGCGGCTTCGACGCGCTCGCGGCGACGCCCGGGCCGCCGCGACGGCGTGGGCGGCCATCGACGCGGACGTCACCCGCTCGGACCTGGCGGCGACCCTGCCGGGGCTTCGCGACGACGTCGCTGCGTTCCGCGAGCGACGCCGGTACGTCGGCGACGACCCTGTCCGGGCCGTGGTGGTCCACGACGCCGTCGAGGACCTCCTCGAACGGGCACAGCATCGCGTGTCGCCCGACGACGAGAAGCGGCGCTGGCGCGAGGTGCTGGAGAACCCCATCGCGGTCGGCGAGTTCGCGGGACGACTCGAAGAGGCACGGGCCGCGCTCGACGACGCGGCCTACCTCTACGACCGGTTCGAGGCGTCGCTCTCCACACCTCGCGACCTCGGGCCGACGTTCGAGGCCGCGAGCAGTTCGTTGCTCGACGACGTGCTCCGGCGAAACGAGAACCTGCCGTCGGGGAACGCCCCCTCGGATTTCGTCGACGCCGACGTCGAAGGGACGCCCGCCGCGGACGCCCTGGAGGACCTCTACTTCGGCATCGACCGCACGGACTACATCGAAGACCGCCACGCGGCGGGGTCGTACGCGTCGGCCGTCCTCCTCGCGTACTGGGACCTGACGGAGTTCCGGGCGTTCGACGTCCTCCGCGAGCGCGTCGCGGACGGCGAGCGGTTCACCGTCGAGAGCGCCGACGGGGTGATTTCGCGCCGCCAGTCGGCCGTCGAGGCGGTGAACGCGGCGCTCGCCGACAGCGCACACCCCGTGCTCGCCCGGCACGTCGTCAGCAAACTCGCCGGGTCCATCCGGTACGTCGACGACGAACTCGAACGCGTCGACGACGAGGTTCGCGCCGCGTGGCTCAGCCGGGAGCTCTCGCGGTACGTGACCACAGAAGCCGTCGCGGACGTGCTCCCGGCGGCGACCGGGCAGGTCGTCGAGGCCCTGGACGCCGCGTGACCGGTCGAATGGACCGGTTCAGCCGCCCGCGAGCGTGTTGTTCGCGACCGTGTTCCCCGTCGACCGGAGGGCCACGACGCCGCGCCGGTTGTCCGTTCCGGCGTTGTCGGTGACGACGTTGCGGTCGCTGGAGATGAGCAGGATGGCGACGTCGGTGCTGTTCCGGACGACGTTCCGGGTGACGACGTTGTCGTCGCTCGACCGGAGGCGGACGCCGACGGCGTTCCCGTCGGCCGTGTTGTTCGCCACGACGTTCCCGGTTGAGCGGTCGGCGAGGAAGACGCCGTAGAACCTGTTCGAGACGACGCTGTCGGTGACGCGGTTGCCGGTGGCGGCCGACAGCCAGACCCCGGCGATGCGGTTGCCGGTCGCGGTGGTGCCGGTCACGTCGTTGTCGTGGACGCCGACGAGCACGACGCCGAACTCGTTGTCCGCGGCGGTGTTCCCGACGAGCGTGTTGTTCCGGACGCCCGCCTCGACCAGGTGGATGCCGAACAGCGCGTTCCCGACGGCGGTGTTGTTCGCGAGCGTGTTGTTCGCGCTGGTCTCCAGGAGCGAGATGCCCCGCAGGCGGTTCCCGCGAGCGACGTTGTCCGCGAGTCGGTTGCCGCTGGCGTCGAGCAGCGAGAGGCCGACCCGGTTGTTCATTGTGGTCGTCCCGACGACGGCGCCGGCGTCGACGCCGATGAAGCGGACGCCGTCGTCCCAGTCGGTGACCGTCACGTTCCGCACCGTCACGTTCGACAGGCGGCCGTCCGCCCCCGGACGACCACACCGGCGGTGCCGAACGCCCCGACGCCGTCGACGCGATGGCCGGCGCCGTCGAGGACGACGTCGCTCGCCCGGACCCGGATGCAGGTGTCGGCGTCGCTGTCGACGACGTCGCCGGCGAGCACGTACCGGCCGCCCTCCGTTATCGTCGTGCAGGAATCGAGCGTCGTCGCGTCCCGGCCGTCGCTCCCGTCCGAGAGCAGCACCGCTCCGCCGGCGGACACGACGGCGAGCACGGCGACGAGGAGCACCACCCGCCAGCGGGTGGCGACGCCTCCGAACATCGTCTAGAAGTGGTCGAATTCCTACATCAGTCTGTCGCGGCTTGGGGGGGGAGGGGCCCGTCAGCGGTTGAGAATCGGGTCCTTGCGCGCCTCGACTTCCGCCATGACCGCCTGGACGTTCGCATCGCGAACGC
Source organism: Halobacteriaceae archaeon GCM10025711 (assembly GCA_042662785.1). Taxonomy (GTDB): domain Archaea; phylum Halobacteriota; class Halobacteria; order Halobacteriales; family Halobacteriaceae; genus JBHSYX01. The sequence continues at coordinate 3,236,831 of JBHSYX010000001.1, read as the reverse complement.
CGTTCTCGCGGAGGGCGGCCTCCAGGTGTGCCGCGACGGCCTCGAAGTCGGCTTCCGTGACGCCGAGGTGGGCGTGGGCCTCGCGCATGTTCTCGCCCGTGTACTCCACCGGGCCGCCGGTCACCGAACTGATGAACTGTACCTGATGGGCGTGGAGTTCGGCCATCTCCATCCCCTCGAAGTAGTCGACCAGTCGTTCGTCGGACAGCACCCGGTCGTAGAAGTCGGTGACGACGGCTTCGACCGCTTCACGACCGCCTATCTCTGCGTACACTGAGTCAGACATCGGGTCCGCGTCCGGCTTCGCCCGTCACCCGCGTGAACGCGCTGGCCAATATGTTCGGCTTCCCCCGTCAGTCGCCCCGCCGCGCCCACGCCACGACGACTGCCGACAGCACCCAGAAGACGGGGTCGTAGGTGACGCCGTGGACGCCGGCGGCGACGCCGGTCGCCTCCACGCTGAGGGGATACGCCCACATGACCCCGGACGCGGTGAACGTGTCGATGGTGAGGTGGGAGCCGAGGCCGAGGCCGGCCACCATCGCCGCTTCGGTCCGCCGCCCGCGGGCGACCAGGGCGACGGCGACGACGGCCGCGAGCGCGAACGCCGGGGTGTGGGTCACGCCCCGGTGGTCGAGCGGGAACGGCCAGGCTGCGGGGAACAGGAGGTCGACGTCGGGGAGGACGCCCGCCAGTGCGCCGAGCGCCGCCGGTCCGTCGACGAGTTCCGCGAGCGCGACGCCGACGACGGCGTGCGTGAGGACGGCCGACCCGAGGTAGAGCCAGTGGTCCATTCCCGGGGAGTCACCGCCACTCCCTACCGGGGCGAACGCAATGAGCGTTGAGGCTGGCTCTGTCGTCCGCGTTCAGGACTCCAGCACCGCCAGGATGTCGGGTGCCTCGTACACCTTGTTCCGCTGCTTTCCGGTCGTCTCGACGACGATGCCCTCGGCTTCGAGCGCGTCGATGGCGTCGTAGACCGCCGGCTTCGACCGGCCGGTCGCCTCGACCGCCCGGGGGCCGGTCAGGTAGGGCTGTTCGAACAGGTAGTCGACCAGGTCGCGGGTCGCCGGCGAGGCGGGGAACTGTTCGCGGTACTCCTCGCGGAGCGTCTTCAGCCGGACGCCGCAGTCGTAGCCGTCGATGGCCTGCTCGGCGATGGCGTTCAGCACGAACACGAGCCAGTCGTCCCACGCGCCGTCCGTGCTGACCGCGAGGAGCTTCTCGCGGTACTGCTGGCCGAACTGCTTGAAGTAGGCGCTCAGGTAGAGATACGGCCCGGGGAGCAGCCCGGCGTCGTAGAGCTGGAGCATGATGAGCAGGCGCCCGAGTCGGCCGTTCCCGTCGCGGAACGGGTGGATGGCCTCGAACTGGTAGTGGGTGAGCGCGACGTCGACGAGCGCCGGGTACTCGCCCCGGCGGACGTACGCGAACAGCTGTTCGAGGAGCACCGGCACCACGTCGGGCCGGGGCGGGATGAAACTCGCGTGCTCGGGGTTGCTGTCGCGGGCGCCGATGTAGACGGGGACGTCCCGGAGTTCGCCGGGGTGGTCCTCCCCGCCGCGCACCCCGCCGAGGAGCAGTTCGTGCAGGTCGCTCACCAGCGGGAGGTCGATGTCGTCGCCGGCGTCGAGCCGGGCGAACCCCTGCTTGACGGCGTCGACGTAGTTGTACGCCTCCCGGACGTCGGCCTGTTCGGCCGCCGACCGGGCGGGCGTCGAGCCGACCTCGTGCTGGTAGATGTCGGAGATGGTGACGTTCGTGCCCTCGACCTGCGAACTCATCGCCGCCTCGCGGTGGACGAACGGCGCGATGAGGAGGTTCGGGTTGTCGATGTCGCGATGCAGCGTCGCGAGGCGGCCGAGCGCGTACTGGGCGTCGCCGTACACCCGGAGCAGGTCGTCGCTGTACGAGAGCTCCGGCGGCAGGCTCGCCGGCCGGAAGGTGGGCAGGCCCTCGTACGTCTCGACCGTCCCGGGGCCGTCGGTGAACGATGCGGGGTCCATCTAACCACGCTTCTCCCCGACCCACCAATAAGTTAACGGAAACACGGTTTGGCTAACTATGGGGTCGATAGTCTGGGCGATAGTTAGGAAATATGCACTTCTCCTAACTACCTGGCGGCGTCGCTCGCCAGTAGTTAGACCCGCCCGGTCCGGGTTACCCGTGGAACGCGGCCACCGGAACCGTCTCCGTCTCCGTGCTCGACCCGCCGTCGACGTAGGTCCGCTTCCGCGTGACGGTCACGGTGTCGCCCGAATAGACCGCAGTCTCTCCCTCGATGTGCTTCTCCGCGCCGACGGGGAGAACGCGCTTGCACTGCCCGGGATGGGACTCCAGGAACGCGACGGTGTCCGTCCGGAACGCCATGGAGTCGCGGAACGCGAGCACGTCGCCCTCGCGGGCGCCGACGGCGAGGAGCGTCCCGACGTCGAGTAGCTCCCGGGGCGTGTATCCGCCGGGCGAGAGCGTCGTCACGGCGGTTCCGTTCCGGACGCCGACCCCGACGGTGACGTCGGTGCGGCCGCCGGGGAGGCGGACGTCCGCGAGTTCACCGCCGAAGAACCGGTAGTCGTCCGGGAGCGGGCGCTGGCCCTCGCCCGTGACCGGTTCGAGGCCGTTCCCGCCGAGCGCGTCGACCAGGTCGGACGCCGAAACCCCCGTCTCGACGACCGCCACCTCGACGTCGTCGGGGCGGCCGAACCGGAACGTGCCGGGGACGGCGGCGTACTCGACGTCGAACCCGGCGACGACGTGCCCGCGCTGGCGCTCGACGGTCCGCCACGCGTCGTCGCTCGTCCGGTCGCGGACGGCGCTCGGCTCCTCGTAGGTGGGCGTGCCGAACGCACCGCGGAACTGGCCGGGGCACGGGAGCCAGTCGAAGGCGTCCGGCATCGCCTGCTCGGCCGGCGCGACGGTCGTCGTGGCGCTCCCGTCGCCGCCCGTCTCCACGAGACACCCGGCGGTCAGCGTCGCGGCGGCGACGCCACCCGTCCGCAGCAGCCGGCGGCGACTCCACGTCGCGTCTCCTGGCGCGATGTCCTCCATTCGTCGTGCAATCAGAGGGAAACCGGCGGCATCGGGGCTCTACCGGTATATCGTGGGCTTTTATCCACCCATCGCAGGAGGGCGGAGCCACAGGAAACTTATTTTTACGCTGCGTCCGGTGGTAGCGAACGAACCGTGATACTACGGAACGCCGAAGAGGAGCCGGACCTCGACGAGGTGCTCGACGCGCTGGACGACCCCGCCGCCCGTGCTATCATCCAGGAGGCCAGGCAGCCGATGTCGGCGGGCGAGATAGCGGAGGCCTGCGACATCCCGCTGTCGACGACCTACCGGAAGCTCGAACTGTTGAGCGACGCGACCCTGCTCCGCGAGGAGACTGAGCTTCGGCTCTCGGGCCGGCACCGGAGCCAGTACCGGGTCGCCTTCGAGCGCGTCGGCGTCGAGCTCTCGAAGCAGGGCACTCTCGACCTGGATATCTCCCGTCCGCCGGCCGACCAGTTCGCGGCGATGTGGTCGGAGGTGCGACGCGAGGCATGATTGCCGTCTCCGGCCTCACGACGGCCGTCTTCGTGCTGAAGAGTCTGACGCTCGTCGTCGGCGGCCTCATCACGTTCTTCGCGTTCAAGGCGTTCCGCCGCACCGGCGCCCCGGCGCTCCGGGCGCTCGCGATGGGGTTCGGTCTCGTCACGCTCGGCGCGTTCCTCGCCGGCGCCGCCGACCAGGTGCTCCACCTCGACACGAACGTCGCGCTGATCATCGACAGCGCACTCACCGCGACCGGCTTCGCCGTCATCCTCTACTCGCTCTACTCGGAGTAGCACCGGCAGGGCTATCCAGCGCGCACCACCTTCTCCGTCAATGTCGCCGTCCGCCGCGTCGCTGGCTCGCATCCTCGCGAACGCCACCGTCCGGGCGGTCGAGGTCGTTCTCGCCGTCGTGTTCCTCGCCGCCGTCGGACTCCTCGTCTGGCTCACCACTTCCGCCGGCGAACCCGGACCGGAGGGTGGCGGCATCATCATGGCCCTCACCGTCCTCGCCGCCATGGGGGCACGCTGCTCTCCCTGCTCGTCGTGCTGGACGCCCTCGTCGGAGTCGCCAGGTCGGTCACCCGTGGCGCCGCCGACCCGGCGACGGACGAGAACTGACGCCGTCACCCTCGCCGGACCGCTCATTCTCTCGCGGCTTCCTGCATCTCTGCGACCCGGGCCAGCACCTCGCGGGTCGCGTCGGCGTCGAACCGGAGCGGCCGCCGCCACCACGGCCCCTTTCCGGAGTCGCTTGAGAGGTCGGTGACGACGCGATTCGGGTCGACGCCGCGCTCGGGCGTGCTCAGGGGGACGGCACGGTCGTAGAGCCGCGAGTCGTCGTCGCCGAGGAGGAGCACCGCGGCGTCGAACGTCTCGCGGCGAACGTGGGCGTTGTTCCGGAACCGGTCGGAGACCGACGGCGGCAGGTCGTGGTACGCCTCGCCGTCGACCGGGTCGCGGGCGAGGCAGAATTGGCCGACGAGGTACGCGCCCCAGTCCGGCGGCATCCACGGCGCGGGGTCGTCGGGGCTGTCGAGGGTCGCGTAGAAGAACACGTAGTCGCCGGCGGCCAGGTCGAGGAGGGGGCGGGCCTTCACGCCGTACGGGTCGCCGTAGGTGTAGCGCTCGCCGTGGGGGTACTCCGCGAACTCCGGGTCGAGGTGGACCGGCGTGTCGCGGACGGCGGCCGGAATCGGCATCGAGAGGTCGAGGTCGGCGTAGGTCGGCGGCGGCTCCCGGGTCGGCGCGTCCTCCGGGATGGGGACGAACTCGAACCGTCCGTCCGGGTGGACGGGTCCCCGGAAGCCCGGGGCGTTCGTGTTCGCACCGACGTTGATGGCGACGCTGCGTGGCACGCTACCGCCCGAGCAGGTTCACGCAGTTCCGGCAGTAGGTGTAACCGGACGCGTTCTCGGTCCCGCAGTGCGGGCAGACCAGCGCCCCGGCCCCGGTGGCGGACCGGTCGGAGGCGTCCTGCCCGTCGAACTCGGGCATGAACATCCCCGACTGGCGCGCGTCGGGTTCCGTCGGCTCCCGCCGGAGCGCGTACCGGAGCGCGAGCACCTGCAGCACGCCGAAGACGACGAGCGTGACGATGATCCAGTCCCACGGCCCCATATCGTGCCATTCGTTGGCATGGGACTTGAGCGCTTTGCCTGCGAGCCGACAGCACGCCCACCGACCGGGTCGTGCTCGCGGGGCGCACGCGAAATTCTAACGTCGATTCCGGCCGAACGAAACGCCGTCTGTCGGTTTCCGCCGAACCCCTCGGTTTCGCCTCGAAACCGATGGCATCCGTCGGGGTACCCGTCGCTGTCCGTCACTTTCGGTGCGCAGGAAACAGTTATACGGGAGCAGCAGGTCGCGAGGCCGTGTCCGGACCGGTCGCGCGTCGAGGAAGAAGGCGTGCCGGGAGAGACGGGCGGGACAGGCGCGTCGGGACGGTCAGGCGAGGAAGACGTGCCGGGGGCGGTCCGCGAGCACGTCGCGTCCCCAGTGGACGGTGTCCTTGAACGCGTCGCTCCGGAAGAACGCCATCGCGTCGTCCTTCGACGACCACTGGGACGCGATGAACATGTCGTTCTCGTCCTCGACGTTCACGAGCAGGTCGGTCTGGAGGTGGCCCTCCATGTCGCCGAGCAGCTCGCCGACCGCGTCGAACTTCGCGGTGAAGTCCTCGCGGTGGTCGGGTTTCACCGTGTAGAACATCCCCATCGTGCCGAACGTCGACTCGTCCTCGCCGGCGCGCCCGACGACGGCCGGCAGGTCCGCGAGGAACCCGCTGGCGGTGTCGGCCGCGCGCTGGTTCTCCCAGATGCTCACGACGGCCGCCGGCCCGTCGCCCGGGTTCTCGTAGACGGCGGTCTTGACGTGGGTGTCGTAGTGGTCGAAGTTCTCGCGGAGTGCAAACACCTCGTCGGCGAGTTCGCCGCGTTCGGCCTCCGAGTAGAGCACGAGCGCGTAGACGTCCTCGCCGTGGGGTTTGCCCGCGTAGACGTCCAGGTCCGAGAGTTCCTCGCGGATGCTCGCTGCCGCGTCGTCACCGTCCTCGCCGTGGGGGCTCTCGGCGTCGTGGCCGGACTCGCCGTGTGCGTGCGCGTCGGCGTGCTCTTCCTCGGTGCCGTGGTGGCCGGCGCCAGCGTGGGCACCTTCGGCGTGCGGGTGGGCGTCCTCGGCCGTCTCGTCCTCGGGGACGGGCACCGTCTCGCCCGCCATGAACGCGCCGAGGTCCGCGGGCGGGAACCGGCGGCCGAAGTAGAACTCGCCGAACTCGGCGTACTTCGACGTGGACTCGTCGAACCGCATCTCGTAGAGCAGGTCCTTGACGGCCACCGGGTCCTCGGCGAACAGCGTCACGCCCCACTCCCAGTCGTCGAAGCCGATGGCGCCGGTGATGACCTGGTGGACCTTGCCGCCGTACTTCCGGCCGATGTCGCCGTGGGCTTCGAGGTGCTCGGCGCGCTCCTCGAACGGGAGCGTGTACCAGTTGTACTCCGGCCGGTCCCGGCGCTTGTTCATCGGGTAGAAGCAGACGTGCACGTCGTCGGGCACCGACGGTTCGAGTTTCCCCTCGATGTACCGGCGGAGGCCCGCGTCCTCGACCTCCTCGCCCTCGAAGTACTCCTGGGAGACGTAGCCGGACACCTCGGTCACGGAGACGAAGGAGTCGGCGCGGTCGGTGTACTCCGCGAACGCGGTCTGCTCGAACTGGCGTTCCGCCCGGTTGAGGTCGTCCATCGTCGGGCGGAGATGCATCACCAGCAGGTCGGCCTTCTGGCCGACGACGGAGAACGTCGCCGTCGCCCCGTCGTCGGCGTCCTCGACGGCCTCGTGCCACTGGAGGTAGTCGACGCCGTCCGTCAGCGCCGCCACCCGGTCCCGCTCGGGTGCGGCGCGCCACGCGTCCCAGTCCACCGTCCGGAAGTCGTGGAGCACGTACCAGCCTTCGTCGGTCTGCGGCGGTCTGACCATACCCGTGGCTTGGGCTCCCGCAAAATAAAGGGCTTTCAGTTCACGGCCGCCCCCGCCGGAGTCACCGAAACGCTTTCCCCTGCGGGATTTAAATACCCGCGCGATGCGAAAGAGCGGCCCGCCGAAAGGCCTCGTCTCCTATCTCGTGCTGGAACTCCTCGCCGAGCAGCCCCGCTACGGCTACGAGATACTCAAGGAGATAACCGAACTCAGCGGCGGGCACTGGGAGCCCTCCTACGGCTCCGTCTACCCCATCCTCTACAAGTTCGAGGAGAACGGCTGGGCCGAGCGAATCGAGCGCGAGGACGAACCCGACCGCAAGTACTTCCGGCTGACCGACGACGGCCGCGAGGAACTCGCGAAGAAGCGCGAGGAGGTGGGCGACACCGGTCGGGACTTCGCGGACGTCATCCTCGGGTTCTACCACGTCTACGTCGCGCTCGCCACCGACGACCGGTTCGCGGTCGAGAACCCGCCGGACGGCTGGCGGTTCGACGAGACGTTCAGCTCGTGGATCGTCGAACAGCTCGTCCGCCACCACGAGCGCGACTTCGGCCCGTTCGAGCGCATCGACGACACGCCAGAGGAGTTCTACGACCGTGTCGGCGTCGACCGCGACCAGTTGAGTAGCTGCGGGCCGAACAGCATCAACACCAGGCTGACCAGCATCAGCAGCCCCACGCTCGTCGTCACCGACCGGGTGACGTCGCGGCCGTTCTCGACGGGGAGCCGCGCGACGACCGCCTCGACCCCCATCCGGAGGATGTGGCCGCCGTCGAGCGGGAACGCCGGGATGCAGTTGAAGAACCCGAGGTTGAGGTTGATCCACCCGGTCCAGAACAGCACGTTCGCCAGGAAGAACGTCCCGCCGCCGAGCGCCGCCAGCGGGCCGGTCACCTCGTAGAAGTTGGCGTTCCAGCCGACGAACCCGGCGAAGTTGAAGCCGAGTTCGGGGAGCGCGAGGCTGGCGAACGGCAGCAGGAGCGAGACGAACACGCGCTGGACGAAGTTGACGACCGGACCGCCGCCCGACCCGCCGAGCACGTCGAGGAACTGGCCGGCCGGGTAGAGCCGGGTGCCGAACCCGTTCACGCTCATGCCGCTGACGCCGTCGAAGACGCCGACGCCGAGGAAGCCGTTCTCCCGCCCCTCGACGGAGCCGAGCGTGACGGTGTGGGTCTCGGGCGACCCGTTCACGTACGCGGTCACGCGCACCTCGTCGCCGGGACTCGTCTCGTCGAGTATCGCGCTCAGGTCGGCCGACGACGCCACGCGCTGGCCGTCGAGGGCAGTGATGACGACGTGTTCGTTCGCGGGGAACACCTCGGCGGCGCCACCGCCGGGGCTGACGCGGACCAGCGACCCCATCGGCGCCGTCACGGTCGACCCGTTCTCGAGTTCGAGGGTGGCGACCGGCCGGTCGGCGAGTTCGCTCTCCAGGCCCGCCTCCGTGTAGACCGGCGTCCCGTTCACCGCCGCGACGGTGTCCTGGATGCCGACGGTGTCCGCGAGCGGCGAGGCGGGCGCCATCGCGGTGACCAGCAGCGACCGTTCGATGGTCGTCGTCCGGTCGCCGGCGAGGGTCACCTGGACCTCGCGGTCCGGGACGTCGGCGAGCACCGTCCCGAGTTCGGCGTTCGACTCGACGGGCTGGCCGTTCACGGCGACGATGCGGTCGCCCTGGACGATGCCGGCGTCGTCGGCCGCCGACCCGCCGAGGACGCCGCCGACGGCCGCGCCGGACGCGACGCCGATGGAGCCGACCACCGGGCCGAACAGCAGCGCGAACGCGACGACGGTCAGCAGGAAGTTGTTGGTGACGCCCGCCGCGAACATCCGGCTCTGGCTGCCGCGGTTGGCGCACTTCCGGCTCTCCTCGTCGGGTTCGACGAACGCGCCCACGGGGAGCAGCGTGAACAGCACCACGCCCATGGAGCTGATGTCGATGTCGCCGACGCGACAGAGCAGGCCGTGGCCGCCCTCGTGGACGACCAGGCCGAGGAGGAGGCCGAGGATTATCTCCGGGGCGACCGAGAGCGGGAGGAAGTCGTTGACGCCCGGGATGACCAGCACGTTCCGGGGTTGACTGACCGCCGACGGCGGCGGCGGGTTCTGGACGACGTTCACCGCCTGCCAGACCAGCACCAGGAAGGTGCCGACCATCACGACCACGGTGACGCCGAGCCCGAAGTTCCCCCACGCCCGCCAGGCACGTTTCGGGCGGGCGAGCCGGTCGAGCAGCGCCTTCCCGCGTTTCGTGTGTATCGTCACGATCGGCCCGCTCACGCGGACCGCCTCGGGGATGAGCCCTCGCATCTTGAGGGCGGTGGCACCCAGCCAGAAGAGAAGGACGCCGACGAGCACCCAGACCAGCGAGTTCATTACCCCTACCCTGGTGCCCGGTTTTGAAACACTTTTTGTCTACCGCTCGCGGCGCAGGCGCGCCACCACGAACTCCGTGTCGAGCGCGCCGAGGAACTCGCCGAGCCGGGGGCCGGAGTCCTCGTCGAAGAACAGCCGGTAGCCGGCGCCGAAGAACTCGCCGACGTCGAGGTCGTGGCGCTTGGCGGTCTCGTATATCTCGCCCTGTATCTCCTCGGGGCCGTGGCCGGCCGCGACGAAGTCGGCGAGTTCGTCGAGTGCGGCTTCGGTCTCGTCGTCGAGGTCGACGGCGGGCAGTTCGGTCCGCTTGAGGTCGTAGTTGAACTGGTTGTCCGTGCGGCGCGCCCACTCGCGGGCGCGTTCGACGCGGTCGAGCGCCGCCTCGACGGCCCACTCCGGCGCGTCGTCGGGGATGTGTCCCTCGCGGCGCGCGATCTCCTCGCGGAGGGCGGGGTCGTCGGTCATCCCGAGGACGGCGGCGAACGTGTACGGCAGCCGCACGCGCTCCTCGCGCACCTCGTCCACGACGAACGGGTAGACGCGGTCGGCGAGTTCGGCGGTGTCCTCGTCCGCATCGACCTCGTCGAAGTAGACGGCCTCGAACCGGTCGAACTCGTCGACGAGCTGGTCGAGGCGCTCGACGCTGAAGTCGCGGGCCTTCTTCGGGTTCTTGCTGAAGAAGTAGCGCAGCACCTCGGGTTCGAGCAGTTCCAGGACGTCGTGGACGAGGACGATGTTGCCCTCCGAGGAGGAGAACGGCTTCCCGTCGAGGGTGAACCACTCGTAGACCATCGGGACGGGCGGCTCCTCGTCGAGGACGGTCCGGGAGATGTCGGCGCCGCTGGGCCACGACCCTTCGGCGTGGTCCTTGCCGAACGGCTCGTGGGCCACGTCGAGCACCTTCCACTGGGCGGGCCACTCGAAGCGCCACGGCAGCTTCCTCGCGGAGCGTCGCGGTCCCTCGGTGGCCGCAGCCCTCGATGGTCCGGTCGCCCGCCTCCATGTCGGTACACTCGTACTCGACGGTGCCCGCTTCCGTGTCCACCGCGATCACCGTCTCGGTCACCTTCCCGCACGCCTCGCAGATGGGGTTGAACGGGACGTAGTCCTCGTCGACCTTGTCCTGGTAGTCGGCGAGCACCTCGCGGGCCGTCTCGCGGTGCTCCAGGAGGAACCGGGTGACGGCCTCGAACTCGCCGGCCTCGTAGAGGTCGGTGTTCGAAATCATCTCCACGTCCACGCCGAGCAGCGCCGCGCTCCCGCTGATGAGGTTCGAGAAGTGGTCGCCGTAGGAGTCACAGCAGCCGAACGGGTCGGGGATGTCCGTGTAGGGGTGGCCGAGGTTGCGGCCGAGCGCGCCGGCGTCCACGTCGCCGAGGCCGACGACGGAGCCGTCGAGGTCGGCGAGTTTGCGGGGAGTTTGCGGAGCGGGTCGCGGTCGTCGGCGGTGAACACCTGGCGGACCTCGTGGCCGCGTTCGCGGAGCACCTCGGCGACGAAGTAACCCCGCATGATCTCGTTCATGTTGCCGAGGTGCGGGACGCCGGACGGCGAGATGCCGCCCTTGATGACGATGGGTTCGTCGGGTTCCCGGGCTTCGATGCGGTCTGCGACCGTGTCCGCCCAGAACGCGTGGCGGGTCTCGGCGTCGCTCAGGACGTACGGGTCGTCGTCTGGATGGGTCATTCCTGCTGTACCCAGTAGCTCGGCTCGTCGGCGGTCCCGGTCGGGACGATGTCGGTCCCGTCGTGTTCGCCGCGGAGGACAGCGTCCACGATGCGGTCCGGGTCGGTGCCGTCGAGGACGATGGTCCGCATCCCCGACCGCTCGATGAGCTTCGCGGCGAGCAGGTCCACCGGCGCGGAGCTCCCCGCGGACATCTCGATGCCGGCGATGGCGTTCACGAGTTCGGTGGCGGACAGCCGGTCGTACCGTTCGGCGTCCGGGTCCTCGTTCGGGTCGGCGCTGAACACTCCGGGCACGCTGGTGGCGTAGACGAGCAGGTCGGCGTCGGTGTACTCGGCGAGCGCCGCGCTCACCGCGTCGGTGGTCTGGCCGGGGGCGACCCCGCCCATCACGGCCACGTCGCCGCGGCGCATCGCCTCGCCCGCCCGCTCGTAGGTCTCGGCGGGACTCGGCGCGGCGGACCCGCCGAGCGCCGCGATGAGCAGCCGCGCGTTCACGCGCGTAATCGCGATGCCGAGTTCGTCGAGCTGTATCTCGTTCGCCCGGAGTTCGCGGGCGGCCTGGATGTACTCCCGTGCGATGCCTCCGCCACCCACGACCGTCCCGACCGAGCACCCCTCGTCCACGAGGCGCTCGATGGCGTCCGCGTGGGCCTGCACCCGCCCGGCGTCGAGGTCGGGGGCGAGTACGCTCCCGCCGATGGAGACGACGACTCTCATGCTGTGGCGTTGTAACCCGGTTGCGGTCTTAAGGGTTGCCAACTGCCGTGTCCGGCGGGCGGTCGAAGCCTACAAGCCGCGTCCGACCCTCCACTCGGGTATGCAGGTGCTTGGAATCGCCGCGCCCGACGGGACGGACGCCACGGGCCTCCTCGACGCCGTGGCGGACCGCCTCGCGGACCGCGGTTCGCTCGCGGTCGTCCGGGCCGGCGACGTCGACGCCCCCGGACGGACGGAGTACACCCTCGACAACGGCGCGTGGGCCGCGACCGGGCCGGACGCCTCGCTGGTCGACCTGCTCGACGACCTGGCCCGCGACCACGACTACGCGCTGGTCGCCGGCTTCCCCGGCGCCCGGCTGCCGCAGGTCGCACTCGGCGACGTCGAGACGGCGGGCGACCCGGTCTACCGCGCACCGTCCCCGGACGGCGTCGACCCGGACGAACTGGTCGACTGGCTCGCCGCCACGGAGCCCTACGAGTCCCTGGCGTCGCTGGTCGCGCGCGTCAAGCGCTCGCCCGACGCCGAGTTCGCCGGCGCCATCGCCACGTTCACCGGGCGCGTCCGCGCGAGGGACGCCACGGACGACGAGGAGACCACCCACCTGGAGTTCGAGAAGTACGAGGGCGTCGCCGAGGAGCGCCTCGCGACCATCCGCGAGGAACTCGAAGCCCGCGACGGGGTCTTCGAGGTGCGCATGCACCACCGGACGGGCGTCATCGAGTACGGCGAGGACATCGTGTTCGTCGTCGTCCTGGCCGGCCACCGCGAGGAGGGCTTCAGGACCGTCGAGGACGGCATCAACCGGCTCAAGGACGAGGTCCCCATCTTCAAGAAGGAGATAACCGTCGGCGACGAGTTCTGGGTTCACGACCGCGAGTGAGGCCCGTTTGGACCGGATTACCGGCGAACCACCGGGTGGAAACACCTGGTAATATTCGCTCCACCATAAAAAGTAAGAAAAAATCTGCTCGGGTTTTAAAACGTCTAAAAATCTCTCGTCGACTCGTGAAACAACGCAAGGGGTGTGATGTGGTGCAAAAGCTTGCGAAAAAACCCTAACGTTCCTGACTATATAACTCCCCTCCGGCTATAGAGAAGGACGAGGTGACACAGTATGAGCGCAACTGCCCAGCCCTCCGCTGAAGAGTCCCAGAGTAAGGAAGCCCGTCTGCGCAACTACCTGCGCGAGAAGGCCGCCGACGGCGAGGTCTACTTCAAGAGCAAGTTCATCGCCGACGACGTCGGCCTCTCCCCGAAGGAGATCGGCGCCCTGATGGTCAAACTCAGCAAGTCCGCCACCGAACTCGAGATCGAGAAGTGGTCCTACACGAGCGCCACCACCTGGCGCGTCCAGCACGCCTGAACCCGCGAGTCCCCGCACTCACACGCTCACCGGCCGGAACCCCTGCCCGGCCGACGACTGCCGGCCGCCCCCTGCCGGCGACTTCTATCTCTCCCCGCTTTCACGCCCCGACAGCCGGTCGATTCGAAGCCTCTTTGAGCCGACCGGTCGTCACGCACCGGTGTGTCGTTCCTCGACGCGCTGACGACGGCGATACTCCCCGTGCTGGCCATCGCAGCCGTCGGCTTCGGCCTCGGACGGACCCGCGACGTGGACGTCGAGGCGCTGAGCACCATCACCATCTACGTGCTCACGCCCGCGCTGGTGTTCTCCAGCCTGACGCTCACGCCGCTCAGCGGGAACGCCGTCGCCCGCCTCGGCCTCGGCGTCCTCCTCTTCACCCTGCTCATGGTCGGCGCCGCCGAGAGCGTTGCCCGGCTGACCGGCGAGCAGGAGCCGATTCGCGGAGCGCTCGTGCTCACGAGCACGTTCCCGAACGCCGGCAACTACGGCATCCCGCTGTCGGCGTTCGCGTTCGGCGCCGTCGGCCGGAGCACCGCCGTCCTCTACATCGCCGCCCAGGCGGTGCTGATGTACACCATCGGCGTCTACATCGCCTCCCGCGGCCAGACCGGGGCGGCCCGCAGCGCCGTCAGCGAGGTGTTCCGCCTCCCGCTGGTCTACGCCGTGCTCGCCGCCGGGCTGGCGCGCTGGCTCGACGTGGTCCCGCCCGCCGACAGCGCGCTGATGCAGACAATCGAACTCACCGGGAACGCCGCCATCCCCGTCATGCTGCTCATGCTCGGCATCCAGCTCGCCAACACCAGCTACGGCGCCGCGCTCTCCCGGGTGCGGGCCGCGACCGTGCTCAAGGTCGCCGTCGCGCCCGTCCTCGCGGCCGGCATCGCCCTCGGCCTCGGCATGGGCGACCAGACGGTCGCCCGGGTGTTCGTCCTGGAGTGTGCGATGCCGGCGGCCATCACGCCCCTCATGCTCACCATCGAGTTCGGCGGCGACGCCGGCGGCGACGTCTCCGCCCCCGAGTACGTCAGCACCGCCATCATGGTGACGACCCTCCTCAGCATCCCCACGCTCGCGGTGCTCATCACCCTGCTGCAGTCGGGTGCCGTCATCTAAGGGTTTAACCTCGTTCGTGTGCTGGGGCGGCCAATGGCCCCCGACCAGCCGGCGGACGGTCCGGCCCCCAGTCCTTCCGGTCGGTGTTCGAGGTGTACGAGATACGCCAGCACGACGACCGACTGGTCTACTTCGGCGACCCGACGGTGCCGCGAGAGCAGGTGCTCGAACGCGTCTGGCCGCTGTTCCGTCGCCAGGGCTACGAGGTGTCGCTGACCCGGCGCACCGGCGAGACCGCGCTCGTCGCCGAACCCATCGACGTGACCGTCGACGGCGTCCCGTGGACGAACGTGGGGCTGTTCGCCGCCACGCTCGTCTCGACGCTGTTCGCGGGGGCGCTCTGGTACTACGCCGACCTCCAGTCCGACCCGCTGGCTCTCATCGAGGGCTGGCCGTTCGCGCTCGCCGTCATGGGCGTGCTCGGCACCCACGAACTCGGCCACTACGTGATGAGCCGGTACCACAAGGTCGACGCCTCCTCCCGTTTTTCATCCCGATGACGCCCCCATCGGCACCATGGGCGCGGTCATCAAGATGAAAGGCCAGATACCCGACCGGAAGGCGCTGTTCGACATCGGCGTCGCCGGCCCGCTCGCCGGCCTCGTCGCCACCATCGTCGTGACGGCCGTCGGGCTGATGCTCCCGCCGGTGTCGGTGCCCGAGTGGGTGCTCACCGCCCAGGACAGCATCGCCATCGAGTTCGGCTACCCGCCGCTGCTCCACCTCATCGCGTGGGTCGTCGGCGAACCGCTGACGTACGCCGACCCGACGAAGTCCGTGAACCCCGTCGTCATCGGCGGCTGGGTCGGGATGTTCGTCACGTTCCTGAACCTGCTGCCGGTCGGCCAGCTCGACGGCGGCCACATCCTGCGCGCCATCCTCGGCCGCCGGCAGGAGACGGTGGCGGCCGCCGTCCCCCTGGTGCTGTTCGGCCTCGCCGGCTACCTCTACGCGTTCGCGGAGTCGAGCGACGGCATCGGACTCTGGCTGTTCTGGGGCTCCTCGCGGCGCTGTTCGCCTACCTCGGCCCCGCCAACCCCATCCGCGAGGACGGCATCGGCTGGCAGCGCGTCGCCGTCGGGCTGCTGACGCTCGTGCTCGGCGCGCTCTGTTTCACGCCCGTCCCCATCAGCATCGTCGCCTAGTGGGTGTAGCCCCGGTCGGGCAACGCCTCGCCGTCGAGCAGCACGTCGCCCTCGGTCACCCGTCCGACGACCGTCAGGTCGGTCGGCACGGCCGCACGGGCGGCGTCGACGGCGTCCGGCGGGATCGTGACCACGAGTTCGAAGTCCTCGCCGTAGAACAGCGACAGCTCGCGTTCGTCCGCTTCGCCGGCCGCGACCGCCGTGACCCGGTCGTCGACCGGGACGTCGCCGTACGCCACGTCGAACCCGCAGTCGCTCGCGTCGGCGAGCTGGTGGAGCGAGCGCGCGAGGCCGTCGCTGGAGTCCATCATCGCGGTCGCATGCGGCGCGAGCGCGCGCCCCGCGGCCACGCGCGGCTGGAACCGGAACAGGTCGTTGCCGGCCGCGGCGTCCCCTGCTCGAACAGCCTGACGGCGGCCGCGCTCCGGCCGAGCGTGCCCGTGACCGCCACCACGTCGCCCGGCCGGGCGCCGCTCCGCAACACGGGGTCGTCGGTCCGGCCGAGAGCGGTGGTCGCGACGGTGAACTCCGGGTGGTGGTCCAGGTCGCCGCCGACGTAGCTGGCGTCAGCGGCCGCACAGACGTCGAGGGCGCCCTCGATGAAATCGCGGAGTTCGTCCTCCTCGAAGGACGGCGCGGCGTAGATGCCGACGGCGGCGGTGGCATCGGCGCCCATGGCGGCGACGTCGGAGAGCGACGCGCCGACGGACCGCCACCCGGCGGTGTAGCGGGTCGTTCCCGCGGGGAAGTCCGTCGTCTCGTGGAGCATGTCCGTGGTGACGACCAGGCCGTCGACCACGGCCGCGTCGTCCCCCGCGTCGCCCACGAGCGACCCGGCAAGTCGAAGCCCCGCCAGTTCGTCCATACCGAGGGGTCGCCGCGTCAGTCAAAAAACGCCGTGGTTCCGCCCCGGTGAGGGGCGTCCCGGTGTCAGCGTCCGGTTCCGACGCCCGTTCAGGGAGTGGTTGTTCCGTTTCATACACTCATTGTGGGCGTTCGTCCGAAACGAACGCTCTCCCTGCCTCCTGTCTGGGAGCGATTAGTAATGGTGCCTCCCGACGAGTGGTCGTACTGGGGGAAGGGGGAACCCGGTGCCCGGCGCCGCACGCCGGCCGACCGCATCGCCCGACCACGATGTCGACCAAGACAAGCGAAACAGTCGCGCTGTTCCTCGCCGACGGCGGCCTGGAACTGCGCGAGGACGGGAATCCCGAGGCGTGGATCGCGACCGACGCACCCGCCACGGTGGAGGAGTGACGGCCCCGGGGACTGCGATACCCTGGTGACACACCGACGTTTTCGAACGACGACCAGCGACCGCCCTGGACCCGCTGGCGCGACCGTTTCCGTTCGCTCCGACACGAGCAAGCCGAGTCCGGTGGATTTACGCCCGGGCCAGCCAACCGTTCCGGATAGATGGGATTCGACGTCCGGAGCATCGTGGCCGGGTTCGGCGCCGCGCTGGCGGTACTCGCGGTGTTCTTCTGGTTCGTCGGCACCGACGAGATCATCGACGCGTTCGCGATGCTGGACACCTCGTTTGTCCTCCTCATCGCCGCCGTGGCCCTGGTGTGGCTGTTCGCGTGGGGGCTGTCGCTCCGGGCGGTGCTCGACGTGCTCGACGTGCCGGCGGGCGTCGGCGAGTCGTTCATGCTGTTCTCGAGTGCGACGTTCGCCAACAACATCACGCCGTTCGGGCAGGCCGGCGGCGAACCGTTCAGCGCGCTCCTCATCTCCCGGGCCACCGGCGCAGAGTACGAACGCGGCCTCGCCGCCATCGCGAGCGTGGACGCGCTCAACTTCGTCCCCTCCATCGTCCTGGCGCTGCTCGGTCTGAGCTACTACGCCGTCGTGTTCACGCTCGGCGACGACGTCGAGATAGTCGCCGCCGGCATCGTCGCCCTCGCGGTCGGCATCCCCGTCCTCGCGTACGTCCTCTGGCGCAACCACGAGTACGTCGAACGCGGCGTCGCGTCGGGTCTCGTACCCGTCGTCGGCCTGCTCGGCAAGGTCGTGCCAAAGTACGACGGCGTCGGCCGGACGGCCATCCGCCACCGGGTCTCCGCGTTCTTCACCGCCATCGGGCGGGTCGGGCAGAGCCGCCGGGACCTGGCGGTCGCCCTCGGGTTCTCTGCGGTCGGGTGGCTCGCGCTCGCGTCGGCGCTCTGGCTGTCGCTGTACGCGCTCGGGTTCGCCGTCCCGGTGGCTGCCGTCCTTATCGCCGTGCCCGTCGGCTCCATCGCCGGCATCACGCCGCTCCCGGGCGGCCTCGGCGGCGTGGAGTTCGCCATCGTCCTGCTCATCGTCCCGACGACGGGCGTGTCGGCCGGCGCGGCGAGCGCCGCCGCGCTCATCTACCGCGGCGCGACCTACTGGCTGCCGACGCTGCTCGGCGGCGGCGCGACAGCGGTGCTGGAAGGCCGCACCGGGCGCTAACGATGCCTTTAAACAGCGCCGTCCAGAAATGCTGGCAATGGCAACTCTCTACGACGTGCCCGCGGACGCGCTCATCGAGGAGCTCGCGTCCCGGCTCGAGGACCGAATCGAGGCGCCCGACTGGGCGGACTACGTGAAGACCGGTGCGGACCGCGAACTTCCCCCGAGCAGGACGACTTCTGGTACGTCCGCGCCGCCAGCCTCATGCGCAAGGTCGCCAAGGACGGCCCCGTCGGCGTCGAGCGCCTGAAGACCGAGTACGGCGACGCCGCACGCGGCTCCAACCGCTACCGCGTGGCGCCGCGCCACAGCGCCTCCGGCAGCGGGAGCATCATCCGCACCATCCTCCAGCAGCTGAGGAGGAGGGCCTGATGGACACCGCCGGCAGCGAGGGCCGCGTCGTCACCGGCGAGGGCCGCAGTCTCCTCGACGAGACGGCCGGCGACGTCCTCCGCGACCTCGACCGCCCCGACCTCGAGCGCTACGCGTAATCTCTGCGGCGACTTTTCGCTCCGTAATCGTTTTGGCCCGGGACGAGTTACCAGCGAGCATGAGCAACAGCCCCGACGACGACCGCATCGAGGAGCTCCGACGCGAGAAGCTCGAGGAGCTCAAAGAACAGCAGGGCGGGTCGTCCGAAGCCCAGGAGCAGGCCCAGGAACAGGCCCAGCAGCAGGCGGAAGCCCAGAAGCAGGCCCTCCTCCGGCAGTACCTCACCGACGGCGCCCGCCAGCGGCTCAACTCCGTCCGGATGAGCAAACCCCAGTTCGCCGACCAGGTCGAACAGCAGGTCCTGGCGCTCGCCCAGAGCGGCCGCCTCCAGGAGCAGATCGACGACCAGCAGATGAAACAGCTCCTGCAGGAACTCAAACCCGACTCCCGGAGCTTCAACATCGAGCGTCGCTGATGCGCCTGGGTCTGCTGTACAGCGGCGGGAAGGACTCCTCGCTCGCCGCGCTGCTCCTCGACGAGTTCTACGACGTCACCCTGCTCACCGCCCACTTCGGCATCACCGACGACTGGAACCACGCCGGCGAGACGGCCGAACTCATGGGGTTCCCGTTCGAGACGGTCGCACTCGACCGGGACGTGGCCGCCGAGGCCGTCGAGCAGATGGTCGAGGACGGGTTCCCCGGAACGGCATCCAGCGCGTCCACCAGCACGCCCTGGAGACGGTCGCCGGGATGGAGTTCGACGCCGTCGCAGACGGGACCCGGCGCGACGACCGGGTGCCGACGGTCTCCCGGGCGCAGGCCCAGAGCCTGGAGGACCGCCACGACGTGGACTACATCGCGCCGCTCTCCGGGTTCGGCCGCCGCGCGGTGGACCGGCTGGCGGAGACCGCCCTCCAGGTCACCGCCGGGCCGAGCGAGGAGATACCGCGCGCCGACTACGAGGCGGAGCTCCGGGCGCTGCTCGTCGACGAGTACGGCCCGGAGTACATCCCCGAGGTCTTCCCGGACCACGAACAGACCCACGTGACGGGCCTCCGGTAGGCCTGGCTACCGGCGCTCGACGACGATCTTCCGCGTCTTGTGCGCGTCGATGCCGAACAGGAACCCGGAGAGGAACAGGAGTTCGTTCCCGAGGTAGTAGCGCTGGACGACGAAGTCGACGAGTGAAATCGACACCGACGAGACGTTGCCGAGGAGGACGAGCACGAGCGCGACGACGGCCGCGAGACCGGCGACCCACCGGGTCACGGAGCCGGAGACGAACCCGACGACGAAGACGACGAGGGCGGTGAAGAAGCTCACGTCCGGTGGGTGTGTACGGCAGTGGCTTCAAGATTGTTGCCCGGCCCGACCGGCGGGGCCGGGCCGACTGCCCCTCTGCGACCGGCGGGGCCGGACCGACTGCCCCCTCTGCGACCGGCGACGACTGGCGGTCGGCGACTCTCGGCCGGTTGCGGCAAACGAAAGGTTTCAAGCGCGCGAGCGCCGAACCGGGGGACATGTACGACCGCATCAAGGGCTTCCGCGACTTCTACCCCGGGGAGATGTCCTCGCGCCGGGAGGTCTTCGACGCGATGGAGACGGTGGCCCGCCGCTACGGCTTCCGCGAGATCGGGACGCCGGCGCTCGAACGCACCCGGATGTACGTGGACAAGAGCGGGGAGGAGATCGTCGAGGAGCTCTACAGCTTCACCGACCAGGGCGGGCGCGACGTGGCGCTCACGCCGGAGCTCACGCCGACGGTCGCCCGGATGGTCGTCGAGAGACAGCAGGCGCTCGCCAAGCCCATCAAGTGGTACTCCACCCGGGCGTTCTGGCGGTACGAGGAGCCCCAGCAGGGCCGGTTCCGCGAGTTCTACCAGACGAACGTCGACATCTTCGGCTCCGAGGAACCCGAGGCGGACGCCGAGGTGCTCGCGACGGCGGCCGACGCGCTCACGAGTCTGGGCCTCACGGCCGACGACTTCGAGTTCCGCGTCTCCCACCGCGACATCCTCGGCGGCCTCCTCGAATCGTTCGGCGACGACGTGGACGTCAGGGCGGCCATCCGCGCCGTGGACAAGAGCCAGAAGATAGACGAGACCGAGTACCACGACCTGCTCGTGGAGGCGGGCCTCTCCTACGACGAGGCTCGTGAGTTCGACGACCTGCTCGCGGTCGGCGAGGACGACCTCGACGAACTCGTGACGTTCGCCGGCACAGAGCGCGTCGAGGAAGCGGTCAGCAACCTCCAGGCCGTGCTCGATGCGACCCGCGACTACGGCGTCCGCGAGTACTGCGACCTCTCGCTGGAGACCGCCCGCGGGCTGGACTACTACACGGGCGTCGTCTTCGAGTGCTTCGACTCGACCGGCGAGGTCAGCCGCGCGGTGTTCGGCGGCGGCCGGTACGACGACCTCATCGAGAGCTTCGGCGGTCAGCCCACGCCCGCCGTCGGGTTCGCGGTGGGCGACGCCACGCTCACGCTCCTCCTGCAGCGCGCCGGCGTCTGGCCCGGGGAGGAGCTGCGACCGACTACTACGTCCTCAACGTGGGCGACACCCGCGACGTGGCCGCCCGGGTCGCCCGCGACCTGCGCGACCGGGGCAACGTGGTGGAGGCGGACGTCTCCGGCCGGAGCTTCGGCTCCCAGCTCGACTACGCCGACCGGGTGAACGCGGAGACGGTCGTCATCGTCGGCGAGCGCGACCTGGAGAACGGCGATGTCACGGTGAAGGACATGGCATCCGGCGACCAGGTCCAGGTCCCGGTCGAGGAGTTCCCCGGCGACCGCGACCGCCCGACCTACGACGACTTCGCGTAGATGCGCGCCTACCGGCTGGCGTACGACGGCCGCCCCTACCACGGCTTCCAGCGCCAGCCGGACGTGCCGACCGTCGAGGGCGCGCTCTTCGACGCCCTCCGCGACCTCGACGCGCTCGACGGCGAGAAACCCGACGGCTACGCCGCCGCCGGCCGCACGGACGCCGGCGTCTCCGCCGTCGCCCAGACCGTCGCCTTCGACGCGCCGGACTGGCTCACGCCCCGGGCGCTCAACAGCGGCCTCCCGGGCACCGTCCGCGCCTGGGCGAGCGCCGACGTCTCCGATGGGTTCCACGCGACCCACGACGCCCGGACCCGCGCGTACACCTACCACCTCTACGCGCCCGCCGTCGACGACGACCGTGCGGGTCGCGCCCTCGACGCGCTCTGCGGCCGCCACGACTTCCACAACCTCACGCCCGCCGACGAGAACACGGTCCGCGACCTCGCCGGCAGCATCGACCGCGACGGCGACTACCTCGTCCTCACGCTCCGCGCCGGCGGGTTCGTCTACGAACTCGTCCGCCGCGTCGTCTCGCTCGTCCACGCCGTCGCCGCCGGCGAAGCGCCGCTCTCGAAGGTCGACCGGGTGCTCGGCCCGGACCAGGTCGACGGCCCCGAGGGCGTCCCGCCCGCCCCGGCCACCCCGCTCGTCCTGACGGACGTGGCGTACGACGTCGCGTTCGCATTGGACCCGGACGCGGCCGCGAGCACCCGGGCGGCGTTCGAGGAGACGCGGGTGGAGCGGACGACCGGTGCACGGGTCGCCGCCGAACTGGTCCGGGGCGTCGACCGGGCCTGACTCACCAGCCGTCGGGCCAGACGCCGGCGGCCTTCATCCCGGCCTCGAAGTTCTCGTACCGGAGGTGGTCGGCGAGCGCGTCGGTGTCGACCCGGGGAGGTCGGTCTCCGCCAGCGCCGCGACGAACAGCGACGCGAGCATCGCGTGCTCGCGGAGGTTCCGGCCGTCGACCTTGTCACGGGTGTCGGCGTGGGTGTGCCCCCAGCCCCGGCCGCGCTCCTCGGTCTCGCTGTGCAACTGGAGGGCGGGCACCCCGCGACGCAGGAACGGCCAGTGGTCGCTGAACGGGTGGGCGTGCGGTTCGACGCGCACGGGCTGGTTGGCGTCGTCGGCCACCGCTCTGACCAGGCGCTCGACGGCGTCGCCGTCGTGGGTGAACGCCCGCAGGGTGCGGAACCGGCCGACGCCGTCGAGGTTCACGACCGCCCGCACGTCGCCGAGGGTGAGTTCCTCCGCGAGCGCCTCCGCGCCGAGCAGGCCCACCTCCTCGGCGCCGACGCCCGCGAACCGGACCCGCACGTCGAGGTCCGCGTCCGCGAGGATGCGAGCGGTCTGGACGAGGACGGCCACGCCACAGCCGTTGTCGAGGGCGCCCTCCGCGATGTCGTGGGCGTCGTGGTGGGCGACGACGACTATCTCCTCGTCGGTGTCCGGGCCGATGACGCCGTGGGCGTTGTGGCTCGTGCCCGCCTGCGTGCTCGCGTCCACGCGAAGGTGGACGGTGCCGCCGCGGTCGGCGTAGTCGACCAGCCACTCGCCCGTCTCCTTGCTCACGCCGACGCCCGGGATGGCCGCCTCCTCGTCGAACGCCAGCGCGCCCGTCGGCGGCAGTTGCCCGGGCGTGTGGTTGTGGAAGACGAAGGCGGCGGCCCCGGCCGCCGCGGCGTGGCCGAACTTCTCCATCCGGTGGAGGAACCGGCCGTACTCCGGCGGCGTGTCGGTGCTCGCGACGGCCACCTTCCCCGCCACGTCGGCGTCGTCTATCTCCTCGGGCGTCCCGTGGCCGACGTCCACCAGGTCGGCGTGCACGTCGCCGGGCGGCGAGTACGGGAGCGCGAGCGCGTCGAACTCGCGCTCGACGGGTTCGACCACCGCGAGGTCGGTGCTGCCGCGCCGCCACGCCTGGATGTCGACGGCGTCGACCGTGACGTGACGGGCGCCCGCCGCTTCGAGTTCGTCGGCGACCAGCGTGGCGGCCCGATGCTCGCCGGGGTGGCCCGCCATCCGGTCGGGAATCTCGGTGAGGCGCGTGAGCAGGCGCTCCGGGTAGTCGTCGAACCACGCCCGGCCCAGCGCGTCCGCGGGCACGTCGTCGTGCATACTCCCGGGTCGGGCCGCGGACCCCTAATAGCTGTGCCGGATTGCCAACGTTTAGGACGCCCGCCACGTAGCGTGGAGTATGAGTTCAGTCCCCGAGCGAGGCGACATCGACTCCGAGTACAAGTGGGACCTGGAGGACATCTACGCGGACGACGACGAGTGGCACGAGGCCTACGAGGCCGTCAGCGAGCGGCTCGAAGACCTGCGCGACTACGAGGGCCGGGCCACCGAGGACGGCGAGACGCTACTCTCCGTGCTCGAACTCCGCGACGAGGTCGGCCGCGAGGTGGCGAAGGTGTCGACGTACGCCCGCCTGCGCTCCGACGAGGACACCCGGGACCAGGAGTACCAGGCGCTGTCGGCCCGCGCGCAGTCGCTGGTCTCCGAGGCGTCGAGCGCCGCCAGCTTCATCGAACCCGAGGTGCAGCAGCTCTCCCGGTCGGAACTCGACGACATGATCGACCGGACCGACGGCCTGGAGCTCTACGAGCACGACCTGGACGAGATGCTCCGGCTCAAGCCCCACACCCGGTCGGCGGAGGTCGAGGACCTGCTCGCCAGCCTCGGCGAGGTGCTGGGCGCGCCGAGCGACGTCTACAGCATGCTGCTGAACGCCGACATGACGTTCCCGACCGTGGAACGCGCCGACGGCGAGGCCGTCGAGATAACCCAGCCCAACCTCACGAAGCTCCTCAAGGACCCGGACCGCGGGTTCCGCCGGACCGTCCACGAGGAGTTCTACGACGAACTCGCCGACGTGCGCAACACGGTCGGCGCGTCGCTCAAGAACAGCGTCAAGGCCGACGTGAAACTCGCGCGGGCCCGCCGCTACGACACCGCCCGCGAGGCCGCCCTCGACGGCCCGAACGTGCCCGTCGAGGTGTACGACAACCTCGTCGACACGGTCCGGAACAACCTCGACCGCCTCCACCGCCACGCCGACCTCAAGCGGGAGTGTCTCGGCGTCGACGACCTCCAGATGTGGGACCTCTACATGCCGATGACGGAGACCGAGAGCCCCACCGTCGAGTTCGAGGACGCGGCCGACCACATCGTCGCGGCGCTCGAACCGCTCGGCGAGACCTACAGCGACCGGGTCGCCGAGGGCCTCGACTCGCGCTGGGTGGACGTCTACGAGAACCGCGGGAAGCGCGCCGGCGCGTACTCCTCTGGCACCTACGACACCCAGCCGTTCATCCTGATGAACTACCAGGACGACATCGAGTCGATGTTCACGCTGGCCCACGAACTCGGCCACTCGATGCACTCCGAACTGGCGAAGGAGGCTCAGCCCTACGTCTACTCGGGCTACGAGATATTCGTCGCGGAGGTGGCGAGCACGGTCAACGAGTCGCTGCTGACCCGCCACCTGCTCGACACCGTCGACGACCCGGTCTTCCGCCGGCACGTCCTCGACCAGTACCTCGAACGGTTCCGGGCCACCCTCTACCGCCAGACCATGTTCGCGGACTTCGAACACCGCATCCACGAACTCACCGAGGAGGGGAGGCGCTCACGCCCGACCGCCTCGACGACCTCTACGGCGACCTCAAGGCGGAGTTCTACGAGCCGGCGGTCGTCGACGACCGCATCGCCCGCGAGTGGATGCGCATCCCGCACTTCTACTACAACTTCTACGTCTACCAGTACGCGACCGGCATCAGCGCGGCCGTCGCCATCAGCGAGCGCATCCTGGATCAGGGCGAGCGCGCGGCCCGCGATTACCGCGAGTTCCTCTCGCTCGGCTCCCGGAAGTACCCGATGGACCTGCTCGACGTCGCCGGCGTGGACATGCGGACGCCCGACCCCATCGAGTCCGCGCTCGGCGTCTACGGCGAGCATCTCGACGAGATGGCCGACCTCATCTGATAAAAACGGCTGGCACCCAAAGGCACTTTTAAGCTCGCGCCCAAACACCCGATACCAGATGTCGCGTAGCCCCTCTCTCCCTGACCGCCCGACGCTCGAGCTCGACCCGGACCTCCCGCCGGACGAGCGGCTCGACGCCCTCGTCGAGCATTACGAGGACGTCGTCGCAATCAACGGCAAGCTCGAGGACCAGCTCGACAACGTCGAGCAACACCAGGAGGAGCTTCGACAGGAGGTCGACCGGCTGCAGCGCGAGAACGAGACGCTGAAGACCGCGTCCCTCTACGTCGCGACCGTCGAGGACGAGACCGACGACGGCCTCATCATCAAACAGCACGGCAACAACCAGGAGGTGCTCACGGACGCCACCAACCGCATCTCCGACCACGTCGAGATGGGCGACCGCGTCGCCATCAACGACTCCTTCATGGTGCAGACGGTGCTCGATGCGGAGACCGACGCCCGCGCCCAGGCGATGCAGGTCGAGACCGACCCCGAGGTCACCTACGACGACATCGGCGGGCTGGAGGAGGAGCTCCGCGAGGTGCGCGAGACCGTCGAGGAGCCGCTCGTGAACGCCGAACAGTTCGAAGCGGTCGGCATCGACCCGCCGTCGGGCGTCCTGCTCCACGGACCGCCCGGCACCGGGAAGACGATGATGGCGAAGGCCGTCGCGAACCGCGTCGACGCCACGTTCATCCGGATGGCGGGCTCCGAACTCGTCCGGAAGTTCATCGGCGAGGGCTCGCGGCTCGTCCGCGACCTCTTCGACCTGGCCGAACAGCACGAACCCGCCATCATCTTCATCGACGAGATAGACGCCATCGCGTCCCGGCGCACCGACTCGAAGACCTCGGGCGACGCCGAGGTCCAGCGCACGATGATGCAGCTGCTCGCCGAGATGGACGGCTTCGAGGAGCGCGGGAACGTGCGCATCATCGCGGCGACCAACCGGTTCGACATGCTCGACCGCGCCATCCTCCGCCCCGGCCGGTTCGACCGCCTCATCGAGGTGGACAACCCGAACCACGAAGGTCGCAAGCGCATCCTGGAGATACACACCCAGGAGATGTCGCTCGCCGAAGCCATCGACTACGACCGCCTCGCGTCGAAGACCGACGGGTTCAGCGGCGCCCAGATCGAGAGCCTGGCGACGGAGGCCGGCATGTTCGCCATCCGGGAGGAACGCGACACCGTCACGATGGACGACTTCCGGGCCGCCTACGACCGCCTCACCGAGGACGAGGACGCGAACAACCCGGTCTATCCCGCCTTCTACTGATTACACCCGGTCTATCCCGCCTTCTACTGATTTCGACACCCATTATTCCGTCCGCCGCCTGCCACCACGCATGAGCACCATCAGGGTCGTCTGGGGAACCGGGACCGGCCCGACCGAGACGGCGTCCTACGACGCCGCGCTCGCCGCCGCGAACGTCCACAACTACAACCTCGTCACCGTGTCGTCGGTCATCCCCGCCGACGCCACCGTCGAGGCGGTCGGCACCGCCCCCGACCTCGGCCCCATCGGGAACCGGCTCACCGTGGTCCAGGCGCGGGCGACCACCGCGACGGGCCGCGTCTCGGCGGGCCTCGGCTGGTCGCAGACCGCCGAGGGACCGGGCCTGTTCTACGAGGCCGCGACCGAGACGGACGAGGCGGACGTCGAGCGACGCGTCCGCGAGGGGCTGGCGGCCGGACGCGACCTCCGCGACTGGGAGTTCACCGACGAGTCGGTCCGGACCGTCACCGCCGAGGCCGGCCCCGGGACGTACGCGTCGGCGGTCGTGCTCGCCGCGTACGGCCGGAGCACCAGTATCTGACAAAGCTTTTCAGTCGCCGATACATACTATCAGGGAATGAATGGGAACACGCCGTACGGCGGGCTTCCCGGTGTGGTGGACGCCGGCACCCGTCCGGAGCTCGGTCAGGTATCGACGGAGCGCCGCCGCACCCTCAGCGACAGCGCCGCCCGCGTCGCCGCACAGACCCGCGAGTACCTCCCCGGCGAGTACGTCGTCGGCTCCGAAGTGTCGGCCGGCATGAACGGTCCGCGGGCCACCATCGCCGTCCGGCCGCCCATCGGCAACCCGGTGAGCGCCGGGTTCGAACCCGAAGAGGACGACCGCGACGAGGACCTCCCCATCACCGAGGAGGACTGCAAGGAGGTCGCCCGCGGCCTCGCCGCCAGCGCCGCCTTCCAGGTGAAACAGGCCCTGCAGGACGGCGTCGCCCCGACCGCCCGATAGTCCTTCTTCCGTTCGATAGCGCAGACGGGCCGTCAGCTCGGCGGCTCCGAGAAGAGTCCGTAGCCGACCGCACCGACCGCGACGAGCGTGCCGGCGACCAGGCCGCCCTGCGTCGAGAGCGGGCCGGCCGCGCCGACGGTGACGCCGCCGACGAGCGCCGCCGGAATCGCGGCAAGCACCAGGTCGTAGCGGTCCGGGCTGGCGGGCTGGTCGTCACTCCCCGGTGACTCGTCTCCCGGCATCCATCCCGTATGCGACGGCCAGCGGGAAAAGCCTGGTTGCCGGCCCCTCCTCGCTCCAGAACGGGCTTGGTTGGCGGCTTACTTGCCCCAGGAATGGCTGGTTGCCGGCTCACTTCCCCCAGAACGGGTCGCGCTTGCGCTGGCGGTCGAGGTACATCGTCAGCGCTTCGAGTTCGTCGGCCGGGATGTCGTCGCGGAGCTCCTGTTCGAGTATCTTCGCGTGCTTCTCGGGCAGGTCGACCCACAGTTCGTCGCCCTCCTTTATCTGGCGGCCGACGGTGGGGCCGTCGATGGCCATCGCGATCTGACTGCCCGCCCGCGCCTCGTCGATGTCCTCGCCCTGGTCCTGGAGGCCCTTGACGACGCCGACGCGTTCGGGTTTCGGGTCGTCGAACTTCGCGACCGGGACGTTGCGCTTGACGGTGCCGGCGAGCACCTCGACGCCGACCACCGCGGGGTCGCTCTGCCGGAAGACGTGGTCTTCGAGGACGCGGAACCGTGCGGGCCGGATGACGTTCTCGAAGACGGCGTCGCGCTGGCGCTGCTCTATCTCCTCGACGTACTCCTCGTACTCCTCGACCAGCCGGTAGATGACGTCGCTCTCGAAGATGGGGATGTCGCGCTGTTTGGCCTCCGTCTCGGCGTCGTCCCGCACCTCGACGTTGAACGCGAGGATGACCTGCTGTTTCTCGTCCTCGATGGTCGACGCGATGGAGACGTCGCGGCGGGCGACCTCGCCCACCTCGGCGCGCATGATGGGGATCTCGGCTTCGCCGAGCGCGTTCGCGATGGCCTCCAGGCTCCCGAGCGTGTCGGCTTTCACCACGACGCCGTTCTCGACGGTCTCGACCTCGATGGACGAGAGTTCCTGCTCGACGGCGTCGATGACTTCGTTGACGGGCTGGTCGCGGACGACCCGGACGGGCGCGCCCGCCATCGCGTCGTCGAGGTCGGGCGCGGCTATCTTCACGCCGGCCGCGGCCGTCACCTCGTCAACGCGCTCGAACCGCTTCTCGGTGCGTATCTCGGAGAGCGGCCGGGGTTCGAGGAGCGCCCGCACGTCGGTCACGATGGGTTTCTCCATCGCGCCGACGACGATGGTGTCGTCCTCGCGGACCGACCCGTCGTAGAGGATGACGTCGAGGGTGGTGCCGAAGCCCGTCTCCTCCTTGAGTTCGAGCACGGTGCCCGCGCCGGGACCGGTGGTGTCCACCGCCATCTCCTCTTTCATGTAGCGCTGGGAGAGGCCCATGAGGACCGTGAGGAGGTCGGGGACGCCCTCGCCGGTCTTGGCGCTCACGGGCACCACGCCGACGTTCCGCTGGAAGTTGGTCACTCGCCAGTAGAGGTCCGAGGAGATGTCTTCGTCGCTGAGGTTGCCGATTATCTCGTAGAGGCGTTCGTCGAGCTGCTGGCGGACGCGGTCGCTCTGTGCCTCGTAGGTCTGCTGGATGGGCGTGTCGGGGTTCGGGTTCCAGCCGGGGACGGTGTCTATCTTGTTCGCGGCGACGATGAACGGCGTCTGGGTGTCCCGCAGGATGTGGATGGCTTCGACGGTCTGGGGCTGGAAGCCGTCGTTCACGTCCACGACGAGGATGGCGATGTCGGCGAGCGCGCCGCCGCGGGCCCGGAGCGTCGTGAACGAGTGGTGGCCGGGCGTGTCGATGAACAGCAGGCCCGGCAGGTCGAACTCGTCGGGGTCGACGAGGCTACCCGCTATCTTCGAGATGACGGCGAGGGGCACGGCCGTCGCCCCGATGTGCTGGGTGATGGCCCCCGCCTCGCCCTCGATGACCGCCGAACCCCGTACCTTGTCGAGCAGGCTGGTCTTGCCGTGGTCGACGTGCCCGAGCACGGCGACGATCGGTGTGCGAAGCCCCTCCGTCGTTTCCGATGTGTCCGTATCTGGCATAAGTCCCACCGAGAGAAGGTCTCTTACCAGAAGACAGCCCTGCGCAGCATTTAATTCCATCGTCACGGCGTTCGCCGACGCGACGCGACGTCCGGGCGTCCCGTTCCGGTTCACTCGTGGTGTTCCCGTCTCCCTGCGGGCGTTCCGGGGTGGCGGGGCGCGAGCCGACAACCTGGGACGTGACAGGTAAGTAACTATATCTGCGAGTCAGACATCTACGATAGCGTATCATGGACCGCCAGGAGACCGGGGGAATGTCGTGGCCGGAACTCGGAATCAGCCTGTACGACCGGTTGACCGGTCGAAACGCCGTCATCACCTACGAGTTCGAAGACATGTCCGTCTGGGTGCCCGACCGCACCGGGGAGGGCGCCGACCACGCCCGGTGGATGCTCGACGGGACCCTCCACATCACCACCAGCGAGCAGGAACGCGGCCGGTGACCGACGCCGCGCCGCTCGACGTCGATGCCGACCTGACGCTCACGGCGGACGGCGACGAGGTCCGCATCGTCGGCGACGGGCAGACGATAGTGGTGGTCCTGCCGACGCTCGGCACGGGACGCCGACTCCTCAGGGACGCGCCGTGGCGGCCGCGGGAGACACTGGCTCGACTCGACGAGCGACTGCGCGCCGGCGGCCTCTCGCTCGCCGTCGCGCTGAACGGCGTCGTCGTCGGCCGCATCGGCGCCGACGTCAGGCCGGGCTTACTCTCGCGGGCGCTCGACGTTCCGCCGTTCCGGGTGCGACCCGGCGGACTGCTGCGCGCCCTGGTCCGGTCGCCCGCGGCCTTTATATGAGTCGCCACGGTACACCCCGAGTATGCCAGACGTACTTGCGGAGAACCTCTCGGGGAAGGCCGTCATGGGCTCCGACGGCACCGAGCTCGGCATGCTGTACAACATCACGATGAACCTCAAGACCGGGAAGCTCAACGACCTGGTCGTCGAACCGGACCCCGAAGGGCCGGCGAAGAAGGTGCAGTTCGGCAAGGACGAGGACGGCCGGTACCACATCCCGGTCAACCGCGTGCAGGCCGTCAAGGATTACATCGTCGTGCAGCGGTAGTCGATGTACGTTCTCGACACGTCGGCGTTCATCCACGAGTTCGATACCGACGAGCCCGTCGCGACCGTTCCCGAGGTGCGCGAGGAGCTACAGGACGCCAGCGGCTACCGGTACGACGCCATGGAGGGCTCGGGGATGCACGTCCAGATACCCGACGAGATGACCCTCGACACCGTCCGGTCGGCCGCGCGCCAGACCGGCGACCTCGCGGAGCTCTCTGCCACCGACGTCCGGGTGCTCGCGGCCGCCCTCGAACTCGACGCGACGGTGGTGACCGACGACTACGACATCCAGAACGTCGCCGAGTCCCTCGACCTCTCGGTGTCGGTCATCGCCCAGGACGGCATCACCGAACACCGCGAGTGGACCTTCCAGTGCCAGGGCTGTGGCCGCGAGTTCGACGAACACCACGACCGGTGCCCCATCTGCGGCACCGGACTCGCCAGAAAGAACCCGTCGAACGCCTGAGTCAGTCCTGGATCGAGTCCAGACCGGCGGTGAGGAGCTGGCGGATGACCTCCTGGTTGGACATCCCGTACTCCCTCGCGAGGTCCTCTATCTCCGCCGCGGTGCTTTCGTCGCAGACGACGGAGTATTTCTGCTCCATGCGCCAGCATTAGCCGGAGGGGGCATTAATATTCAGTCAGACGAGAGTCAGACGGAAGTCACGCGAGACCGCTGCTCAACAGGTAGTAGAG
Organism: Halobacteriaceae archaeon GCM10025711; assembly: GCA_042662785.1. Lineage (GTDB taxonomy): Archaea > Halobacteriota > Halobacteria > Halobacteriales > Halobacteriaceae > JBHSYX01. The sequence goes on along the minus strand of JBHSYX010000001.1, from coordinate 3,205,558 downwards.
GTACGCGAACTGGACGCCGTCGAAGGTGCCGTGGATGACGATGGGGACCAGGACGTTGTCCGTGCGGTCGTAGCTGATGCCGAGCACGAGCGAGAGCACGAACAGGCGCACGAGCGTCAGGAACAGCGCGAGGGTGTCCTGGCTGAAGTAGGACACCACGTGGACGCCGGTGAAGATGGCCGTCGCGAGCAGCACCGCGCCCCACCGGCTGTAGCTGTCGGTGAGGTACTTCTGGATGACGTTGCGGAACAGGAGTTCCTCGCCGGGGCCGATGACCAGCCACGCGAGCGGGATGAGCGCGAGCAACATCCCGGGGTTCTCCCGCGCCTGGGTCACCAGGCTGTGTTCGGTCGAGGGGAGGTTCAGCATCTCGAAGAGGTAGCCGAGGCCGACCAGCAGGGCGAAGATGACCACGGAGCCGGCGACCATGTACCCGACGTCGCGGCGGTCGGGCCACCGCAGGTCGATGTACGCCAGGCCGCGGTCGGTGCCGAGGAGGAACGCGAGCGCGACCAGGCCGAGGCCGAGCCCCGACGCGGCCGTGAGCAGCGCCGTCCGGACGCCGACGGAGAGTACGCCTTCCGCGAGGAAGACGGGGAGCGCCAGCAGGTTCGAGACGAAGAGGCCGGCGAACCCGACGAGCAGCGCGAGGCCGCCGGCGCTGACCTTCGCCAGGAACGCGGTCCGGTCCACGTTCCGCCATTCGGCGTACGCGACCACCGCGCCGAGGCTGCCGGCGACGCCCGCGAGGACGAGTCCACGACCGACAGCCGGCGCCCTCCCGCCGTCGAGTGCCGGGCCGAGGACGACGCTCAGCGCGTAGAGCACGAGGCCGACGCTGGCGGCGCCGGCGACCAGGACGCTCCGGGGTCGTCGACGACGTCGTACCGGCGAGCGCCGAACCCGAGCACGGTCACGCCCGCGAGCCCGGCGGCGACGGGGCTGCCGAACGGGCCGACGGCGAGCGTCGGCGTCCACGGGAGGAGGGCCGCGGCGAGCGCGAGGCCGGCGACGACGAATCCGACGCTGGCGACGAACCTGTCCGCCATACGGTCACTCTCTGGCGGCGTCGCCTAAAGGCCTGCCGCTATTCGATACGCAGCGTGGTCTTCTCGGCGACTGCGTCCGCCTCCGGGCCGCCCCCGCCGAGCAGGCTCCGCGTCGCGCGTTTCCCCCACTCGACGGCGGGCTGGGTGAACGTCTCGACCTCGTAGAGTTCGCCCGCCATGACGCAGGCGGCCTCCATGCCGTAGAGGAGTTCGCCCAGGCCGCGCTCGTCGACGCGGTCGATCTCGACCCGGACGTTCGGCCGGCCGGCGTTCGCGAGGCTCGCCTCGGTGGCCTCGAACTCGGCTTCGAGCAGGCGGCCCAGGCTCTTCCCGCCGAGGTAGTCGAGGCCGTCGAGGTCGGTCCCGGGGATGGCGACGTCGTCGCGTTCCGTCGGCCGGACGAACGTCACCAGCTTGTCCCGCGGGCCGGCCCGGTAGAGCTGGAGCTGGGAGTGCTGGTCGGTCGCGCCGAGCGCCCGCACGGGCGTCTGGCCGACGCCGTCCTTGCCGAGGCTCTCCGCCCAGAGCTGTGCGAACCACTCGGCGAACGTCTCCAGGGACTCGGCGTACGGCATCATCGCGTTCGTCCCCGCGCCGCGCTGGTCGAGGGCGTACGTCGCCGCGCCGTACGCGTAGCCCGGCGTCTCGAACAGCGACCCGGACAGGGACTCCATCTCGTCGGCCGCGCCGGCGAGGACGGCGTCGAGGTCGTGGCCCTGGATGGCAGCCACCGCGAGGCCGACCGTCGAGAGCACGGAGAACCGGCCCGGAACGCCGTCGGGGACGGCGAGCGCCGGCAGGTCGTGTCTGTCGGCGAGGGCGCGGAGGTTCCCCTCCTCGCCGGTCGTGACGAAGGTGCGGTCGGTCCAGTCGACGCCGGCGTCGGCCATCGCGTCGCGCACCACCAGGAAGTTGGCGAGCGTCTCCGCGGTCGTGCCGGACCGGGAGACGACGTTGACCGTGGTCTCGTCGAGCGGCAGGTCGTCGAGCAGGGCGACGACGTGCTCGGGGTCGACGTTGTCGAGGAAGTAGGCGTCCACGTCGCTGTCGAGGGCGTTCGCGAGCGTCGCCGCGCCCAGCGCGCTCCCGCCGATACCGACGGTCACGACGGCTGCAGTGTCCGAGAACGGTTCGACCGCCGCCCGGATGGCGTCGGGGTCGGCGGTCGCCGGCAGGTTCAGCGCGGCGTAGCCGTGTTCGGCGTCCGCGCGTCCCCGCTCGATTCGCTCGTGTGCGTCCGCGACGCGCTCGTCCAGGCGGTCCAGCGCGGTGCGCGGGACGCCGGGCGTGGCCACCTCGTCGAGCGCGTTGCCGAGGTCGACTCGCATACCCCAACGGGCGGCGGCGTAGCCTAAAGGCGTTGCTCAACGCGGCCGGTCCGGGCTGCCCCGGGGCTACTCGACGGGGTCGGCGTCGCCGTCCTCGTGGGCGGCGTCGAGCGCGGCGAGCAGGTGGGTCGCCATGTCGGTCGCCCGGTAGAACCGCCACTTCCTCCTTGCGGCGGTCGATGAGGCCGGCTGCGGTCAGCTCCGAGAGCGCGTGGCTGGTGGCGCTCTCGCTGACGTCGAGCAGCGGCAGGAGTTCACAGACACAGAGCTCTTCGTCGCCCGCGACCAGGATGCGCACGATGTCGTAGCGGGTGCCGTTGGCCAGCGCCGAGAGCACCTGCACGTCGTCGTCCGCGTGGCCCGTGTCCGCCCGGTCCCTGACGTCGTCGAGCTGCGCCAGTCGCTCGTCGACGGACGCCGCCACACACCCCTCGTGGTCCTCCACGAACCGCCGGAGGCGCTCGGTGGATCGCATCATACTGGAACGTTTCGACAGACGTTCAGGTAACGGTTTCGGTCCGGCCGACTTCCGCCGGAATCCCGCGAGTGGTGCTCGCAGTCGGCGGGCGGCGTAATGGATGGAGTTAACCGGCCCGCGTGCCGACACGTGGACGATGGGCGAGACAGTCGCGAGCGACGGACGGTCGTACGCCGGCCTGCCGGGCGCGTTCCGGTACGCGTTCGGCCGGACACCGTCCTACCTCTGCAAGTCCTACGTCGTCGCGAGCGCCCTGCTCGGGCTGCTGGCGACCGTCTTCTTCGTCCTCGCGTTGCTCTACTGGATCGCCAACCCAACCGGCGCCGTCGGCGAACGCGCGCTGCTCGGCGTCATCGCCCTCCTCGTCCTCCTGCCGCTGTTCGCGCCGGTGCTCCTCGTCGCCCGGCGACACCGGCGGACCGGGAGCGACGGCCGCTACGACCGCCTGCTCGCCCTCGCCGGCTACGCGTTCGTCTTCACGCTGTGGCTGGGGATGGCCGTCGCCGGAACCCAGCCGCCCCGGCCCGGCCCGTTCGAACCCGTGGTTGCGGTCCTCTACCGGACCCCGGGCGTCTACGGGCTGGTCCCGCCGGTCCTCGGCGCCGCGCTCGTCTGGCTCACCCACCGGTACGCCGCGTAGCGAAACCCGCAAAAGCCGGCGGGCCGTACGCCCGCCGATGACCGAGAAGACCGGGACGTTCCTCGTCACCCACGCCGAGGCGGAGTCCGCCGTGCTCCGGGACGTCCACGACGGCCAGGTGCACACGCTCTCCGCGAACCCGGGCGTCGAGGAGCGGGACGTCGTCGAGGCGACGGTCGAACCGGAGCCGCCGATGGAGGTCACGTGGACGGTCACCGACGTCGCCGACCGGCGGTCGCTCTCCGTCGAACGCAGCGAGGAGCCGCCCACCACCCAGGAACGCGAACTGGCCGCGGACGTCGCCGTCGGCGAGGTGGCGACCGCGGAGCGCGCCGGCGTCGGCGAGATCCACGTGCTCGCGGTGCCCGCCGACCGCACCGACGCCGCCGTCGAGGACGTGCTGGCCGACGAAGCGACGCTGGTGCGGGCCGCGAAACTCGGCGTCGAGCGGGTCGAGGTCCGGGCCGAGGACGGCGTCGTCAGCGTCCGGTACCTGCCCCAGGCTTCCGGACCGGCGGCGCTCTGGACCTCCCAGCCGCCGCGGATGTCGCAGGCCTCGCGGGTGACGTACTCGATTTTCGTGTCGGCGGCCATCCGGCGGCCGCCCTCGACCTCGACCACGTGCAGGCCCAGGTCGAGCGTGTTGCCACAGCAGCCGACGTCGAGGAACACCTCCCAGACGTCGCCCTCGGCCACGTCGTCGTTGGTCTTCCGGAGGTAGGCCTTGAACGACCGTTCGTCGAGCTGCCACCGGCCCCACTCGCTCAGGTCCTTCGGGTAGGAGAGGACGACCCGGGTGGCTGCCGCCGCGTCGGTCTGGTCGTGCATGGCCGGGCGTAGGGAGTCGACCGCCAAAGGTCCGCTGGTCGCCAAGGGGTCCGAGAGAACGCCGCGTTCGCCGTCGGTACGTCGCCGTCCCGCGGGCGTCGCGCGTGCGAGTCACTGGAAGTGAGAAGGCTTATCCGGTGCGGAATCGGAGCCGGAAGCATGGTTACGTTTGAGGTACCGGAGATAGATTACACCCGGTATTCCAACCGGCAGCTCGCCGCCGTCCCCCTCGCCGTGCTCGGCCTGGCGTTGCTGGTGCTCGTCGTCTGGACCGTCGCGGTCCAGCCGACGGGCACGCCGGTGACGCCAGGCATCGAGTTCACCGGCGGCACCGAGCTGGTCGTCCAGACGAACGCGCCCCAGGAGCTCCCCGCCGCGTTCGACCAGGAGGTCGACTCGGTGCGCTCCATCCAGGGAGGCAGTCGGTACATCGTCACGTTCCAGTCGACGAGCGGGCAGCCCGCCGACGCTGACGCGCTCCGGTCCCAGGCCGAAGCCGCCGGCCTGACCGTCGAATCCGTCCAGCGCATCTCGCCGACGTTCGCCAGCAGCACCCAGACCCAGGCGCTCTACGGGGTCGTGGCGGCGTTCGTCGGGATGAGCGTGCTCGTCTTCATCCTGTTCCGCACGTTCGTCCCGAGCATCGCCGTCGTGCTCTCGGCGTTCAGCGACATCGTCATCCCGCTCGCGCTGATGAACATCTTCGGCATCGAACTCTCGCTCGGCACCATCGCCGCCCTCCTGATGCTCATCGGGTACAGCGTCGACTCCGACATCCTGCTCAACAACCACATCCTTCGCCGCTCCGGCGGCTTCTACGAGAGCACCTACCGCGCGATGCGGACCGGCGTCACGATGACGCTCACGTCGCTGTCCGCGCTCATCGTGATGTCCATCGTTGCGTACTTCTTCGGCATCACGCTGCTCTCCTCCATCGGCGTGGTGCTGGTGTTCGGCCTGGCCGCCGACCTGATGAACACCTACATGCTCAACCTCAGCCTGCTTCGGTGGTACAAGTTCGAGGGGTGGCTCGATGATACGGGAGTACTGGCGGGTCACGCTCCTCGTCCTCCTGCTGCTCGGCAGCACGTTCGCCATCCTCGGCCCCGTCGGCGCGAGCGCGGACGGCCCGACGAACATCAAGTACGGCCTCCAGCTCGACGGCGGGACGCGCATCCGCGCGAGCGTCGTCGGCGTGACCGCCGAGGACGTCACCGTCACCGCGGACAACGAGCAGGCCATCGAGCAGACGGTGGCACAGGAACTCGACCTCGAACCAATCGACGTGCAGGCCCGGCCCGCGACCGGGACGGTGGAGGTGTACGCCGACGTCAGCACCGACGCCGTCGGCGACGCCCTCCAGGCGGCGAACGCCTCGGCGGGCACCGTCCGCGAGGGCGTCACCGCCCAGACCAGGCAGACCACCGTCGACACCATCCGGAGCAAGATCAACGCCGCCGGCCTCTCCGGCGGGACGGTGGGCCAGGTCACCTCCGGCGACGAGCACTTCATCGTCGTCGAGGTGCCCCAGCAGAACGCAAGCAGCGTCACCCAGCTCATCACCCAGCGCGGCGTCGTGAACGTCGTCGCCCGCTACCCCGTCACCGAGAACGGCACCACCACCTACGAACAGGAGACGGTGCTCCAGCAGGAGGACTTCCGCGACATCGGCACCGCCCAGGAGTTCCAGACCCGGACCGGCGTGGAGTACGGCGTCCCCGCGAGCCTGACGAACGACGCGGCCGCCAGCTTCTCCGAGGACATGCGCCAGCAGGGGTTCACCCAGGAGGGCGTCGGCTCGTGTAACTACGAGGTCAACGAGTCGGGCGCCCCCGACGAGGACGCCACCGGCTACTGCCTGCTGACGGTCCGCGACGGCAACGTCGTCTACGCCGCGAGCATGGGCCCGACGCTCGCCGACAGCATCAACCAGGGCACGTTCAAGGAGGACGGCTCGTTCCGCCTCACGACCACGAGCCTCTCGGACGCGCGTCGCCTCCAGGTCGACATCCAGGCCGGCGCGCTGCCCGCGCCGCTCACCCAGGAGGACACGTTCTTCATCGCGCCGAGCCTCGCCGAGCAGTTCAAGCTCTACTCGCTCGTCACCGGTCTCGTGGCGGTGTTCGCCGTCGCCGGCACGGTCTTCATCCGGTACCGGCGGCCCGAGGTCGCCCTGCCGATGATCGTCACCGCGCTCTCCGAGGTGGCTATCCTCCTCGGCTTCGCGGCCGCCATCGGTCTGCCGCTCGACCTCTCGCACATCGCCGGCTTCATCGCCGTCATCGGGACGGGGTGGACGACCTCGTCATCATCGCCGACGAGGTGATGGCCGAGAAGGTGTCCAGCGCCCGCGTCTTCCAGAGCCGGTTCCGGAAGGCGTTCTGGGTCATCGGCGCCGCGGCCGCGACCACCATCATCGCGATGAGCCCGCTCGCCATCCTGAGCCTCGGCGACCTGCGCGGGTTCGCCATCATCACCATCCTCGGCGTGCTCATCGGCGTGCTCATCACGCGCCCGGCGTACGGCGACATCCTGCGCCAGCTCGTGACCGAGCGCTGACCGCCACCCCCTTTCGCAGAAGATATTTGACACCTCGCCCGGTAGCGCCGCGCATGCGCCGCCGCGCCCTCCTCGCCGCCGTCGCGACCACCGGCCTCGCCGCCACCGCCGGCTGCGGCCAGTTCGGGGACCGACCGGCCGCAAGTACACGCTCGCCATGGAACCCGTCACGCCCGCCGAGGCCGCCGGCGACCTGGCGGCCGACCCGGCGGACCTGCCACCCGCCGAACGGGCCGTCGTCCAGGACGCCGACGACGGGACCGCGACGACCTACGGCCACACGCCCGTCGCAAACGGGACGCTCGTCGCCCTGGATGGTTCGTACGCGGCCGTGGTCGTCACCGAGGACGGGACCGAACCCGTCGAGCGGTGGCTGCTGGGCGCCGAACCCGTCGACGACTCGCCCGAGGAACCTGGGACGTGGGACGACGTCCCGCGTGACGCCCGGCGGACGGTCAGGGAAGCAATCGTCCGTGGCGCCGACCGGCCCGCGGACGCGTCGCTCGACGACCCCGACTACCTCGCCGTCGTCCGTTCGTTCTCCGCCACCGACGCGGGACTGGCGCCCGACCCCGACCCCGCCTACTTCACCACGAGCGGGATGGGGACCTTCCGGCTGTTCGCCCGCCGTCGGACCGTGGAAGAGACCGTCTACCGCTACCGACTCGAGCCGGTGGCCGACTCGCCCGCCGGCGTGCTCGAACAGCACACCGTCTCGCTCTCCCCGGCCGGCCTCCCGCCCGAAGAGCGCGCCGTCGTCGAGGAAGCCATCGAGACGGGGTCGTACACCGAGGGGTACACCGGGCACGGCGCGAACCCGACGTCGGGGGCGTTCCAGGCGGTCATCGACCGCGTCGAGAGCGCCACGGGCCGGCGGGCGTCCGCCGGCAGTCCCGTCGTCGCGTACGTCCGCTACGACGGCACGCTCTACCGGGCCACGCTGGACTACGAGAGCGCCGAGTAATCAGAAGTCACCGAGGCCCGCCTGCTCCGCTCTCGCGAGCGCCTTCTCGCTCGTCGCCCACGACGCCCGCGCGCAGTCGGGGAGCGCGCCGTGCTCGGCGACGTAGCCGTCGAGGAACGTCTTCGTCGCCGGGTCGCTCGGGTAGCCGCTACCCAGGTCGGCGTCGTACTCGTCGGCCAGGCGGGCGACGTGCGCGTCGCGAGCGACTTTGGCGACGATGCTCGCCGCGCCGACGACGACGTGGGACTCGTCCGCGCCGTGTTCGGCGGCGAGGTCGACGTCGACGGGCACGCGCTCCGTGACCCGGGCGGCGAACCGTTCCTCGCTGGTGTCGCCGGCGTCCACCACCCCGGCGAGGCCGTCCTCGGCGACCTGGGCGAGCGCGCGGGCGTGCGCCTCGACGGTCAGCGTGTTCATGTCCGTCGCCGGGTCGTCGATCTCTGCTGTGGGTATCTCGGCGACGCCGACGGCGACGTCGTCGGCCGCCCGGAGGTCGACGGCGATGGTCTCGCGGAGGTCCGGCGGCAGGCACTTCGAGTCGTCGACGCCCGCCGGAAGCGAGTCCGGGTCGGCGACCACCGCGGCCGCGAACATCGACCCGAGGACGGGTCCCTTGCCCGCCTCGTCCACGCCGAAGACGCGCCCGGTCATTGTCGGGCGGTCGTCGGGCGGCGACGTATACCTACCGGAAGAACTCGTCGCGCTCGAACGGTTCGTCCTCGCCCTCGACGGCGACGACGTCCAGGGCGGTGACGTGGGCGCTCACGCCGAGCAGGCCCGCGAGGCTCGGCTCCGTCCGGCCCTGGTCGCCGCTGACGAGTTCCTTGATGTAGAGCCCGCCCTCGCCGCGTATCTCGACGGTGGCGTGGGTCTCGTCGTCGCGTTCGGCCGCGATGTCGTAGACCGTGCGCTCGCGGGTCAGGTCGGCCCGCCGGTGGGCGACCCGGTTCGGCGTGTCCTGGTAGACGGTGGCGCCGTCGAGTTCCGCCACGGCGGCCTGGAGGGCGTCGTCGGCGACCGGTTCGCCGAACTCCACCTCGGCGCGGTAGGTCTTGTTCGCCGGGAGCTCCTTGACGCGCTCCACCATCTCGTAGGTGGCGAGGCGCAGTCCCTCCACCTCGGCCTTGCCGTCGGCGAACTCGTTGATTGCGTCCTCGAGCGCGTCGACGTCGGGGTCGCGGTGCCGCGGGTGTTTGACCTCGATGACGAACGGCCGACCGGTGCCGACCATCAGCGCGTCGATGTCCTCGCGGCCCGCGCCGTGGAAGACGGCCTCCTCGCCGTCCATCGCCGCGAGCACCGGCGGCGTCGTCAACTGTTCGACGCTCTCCGGGTACTGGTAGCCGCTGCCGCCGCAGTTCGAGCAGGTCATCCCGCCGCTCCGGCCGGAGCCGTTGCAGACGTTGCACGGCCACTCGGTCTGCGGAATCTCGCGGGAGAGCTTGCGGTAGCGGCCGTAGACGAACGCCGGGTTGACCTGCACCTCCACGTCGTCGGCCTCGATGTCCAGGAGGACGAGCACGTCCGGCCGGTCGAAGTCCACCTCGGTGTCGGTCCGGCGGCCGAGGCGCTTGCCCACCTCGCGGTTGAACTCGCTTTTGAACTGCTCGCCGGCGTCCTCCGGCAGGCCCGCCAGGTCGCGGAGCATCGCCTCGTTCTCCTCGACGAGCGGCGGCGCCCGCGTGCCGACCTGATAGGTGGCGAAGGAGACGCCGTCGAGGGAGTCGACCGCGCGCTCGGCCCACTCGTCGAACCGGTCGGTCTCGCCCTCGCAGACCCAGCACTCCCCGGGTGCCTCGTAGGGGTCGTCGTCGTCCAGGGCGACGGACACCCGGAGGGCCTTGCCGCGCTCGGCGTTGCCGAGGCCGAAGCTCCGGTCGGCGAAACACCGGCCGAGACAGGCGTCGCAGACCGGCCCCTCGGCCAGCACCGCGCGCGCGTCGTCGAGAATCGTCATTACACCCGTCTCCGCGTCGCGTCCCCACGTATCCTTCGGAACGCGTTCGCTTCGACGGACGTATGCCACCCCGGGCCTGCACCCGGTATGCGACAGTTCATCGTCCTCGGCCACGACGCCCCCACCGACGGCGCGTTCGCCCTCGACGACCTGCCGGGCGGCGCCGGCCGCCTGGACGTGCTCTGCCGGAGCGTCGGCGCCGCGCTCTTCCTCTCCCACGACATCCGCGAGGACGTCCGGGTGTGGCTCGTCCACCAGGACGAGATCGTGCTCCGCATCGAAGGGAGCGAACTCCGGTACATGAGCCCCGACGAGCGCAACATCGCCTCGCTCCTCCAGCAAGCACTCGCCGAGACCGACGCCCTCATCGGGCACATGGAAGCCGAATCCACCCCCGGCATCTACGTCTCCCGGGGAGCTTCGAGGATACCCTGGACGAAGCCGCCCGGTCGGGCACCGTCGTCCAGCTCCACGAGGACGGCGACCCCGTCGTGGACGTCGACCCGCCCGAGAACCCCGTGTTCGTGCTCTCCGACCACCACGACTTCACCGACGACGAGAAATCCCTCCTCGCGGACGCCGCCGACCAACGGGTGCGTCTCGGCCCGGAACGCCTCCACGCCGACCACGCCATCACGGTCGCACACAACTACCTCGACACCGACCGCTACACGCGCTACTGACGCCGGGGCCGTGCCACGCGACCACACCGCAGGCCCCCGTTTCGGAAGCGTTAAAGGCCGCCCGTCCCTCTCTCAGAACTGCGGGCCGGTGGGGTAGCTTGGTATCCTTCGGCCTTCGGGTGGCCGTAACCGCAGTTCGAATCTGCGCCGGCCCATTTTCACCCCACTTCGCAACGCCAAGCGACAGCGTCGAGTGTCCGTTGCGGGGACGTGGCCAGCAGATACGAACCCTGGAAGTCGCAGCGCCGAACGACGTGAGGCGACCGTCTTCCTCTGGTTCGACATCTGCGCTGGCCCACTACTTCATCCCGCGTTCTCGCCCCGAGCGATAGCGAGGCGTCGCGTACGTACGGCTCGCGCTGCCCAAAGGACCACCTGTCGGGTTGGCGTCCCGGATGGGTACTGCGTCCAGATTCCGTCTTCGACGACAATCGCGTCGAACTCAACCTCCTGCTGGACGCTGACGCATCTAGTCACCACAAAGACACCTAAGTGGAGTTGCGGAGAAATCAGACTCTCTCAGGGCATAGACCTTTTTCGACAGAGGGAATTATACTTGGGTGAGTATCCCTACGATTGGTTTTCGAGTGATGCGTACATCATCACCCCAAATAGCAGTGACACGAGCCAAATCGCTAATTGGACATCTCCCGGATACGTCACCGGAATCATCCCCGCCACCACATTCGTTAGTGCGACCACCACTACCGCGCCGAAGAGGGCAGTTTTTGACATGCAGTTGGTTGATGAATGGGTGGTAAATTAAGCGCTCCGAGCAATTATCCGGAAGGCTAATAATTAGAGGTATTAGATTAGTTCTACAGATAACGAATGTCAGGCGAGTTCGACTTAATTGAACGAGACCGCGGGATATTGACTCAACGGGACAGAGAGATAATGACTGGGCAACACGACGACGAACTCACCAACAATGCCCTAAATCAGAGGTTCTACAATATTAGAAACCGTGTTGAAAATTCTATATACGACTTCTACCTTCTCGCACGATATCTTCCCTTACCAGATATCCGTCAGGTATTCGAGCCTTCATATGAATGGGCACGACAGCGACGGCAACTCGACAGACAGGGCCGAAACGTTACACAACCTCAACTATCGATGTTTCTCCGGAGTTGGCTGTCTCTCTTCGAATTCTACTCGTACGGAATGTACGCGAGTAGAATGGACGAAACAGAGGGTCTGATGCGGGGTCTCGTAACAGAAGGTATCGAGAGAGGGTACCGAAGCTACCAACGAGAGAATAAGAAGGTGTTTCAAGAGGTGGCAGTGTCGCTTAACATCGATTACGGAAACCAAATTTTGTGGCGTAACTATCTCTTACAGTTGCAGAACGAGCTTCCAAATGACCCCACCGAAATCGCCGAGCAGGTTATTCGATGGGATCGGGAGAGACGTATTCCCCACAACATTGCACAGCAATGGATTGAGGAGTTTGTGCGTAGGCCAGAGTACTGAACCTGAGCAATAGGGAACTCAGCACGCTTCAGCCATAGAAACTTGGGAATTTGGTTTCGAGTTATCGCGGCACAAGATGTGAATAGACGGCATCGGTCGTCGACCGATTCGCGTGCCGCAACCGAAGCTGCACGTCTTCGAGCCGACCACCCTCTTCTTGGATGATGCGGTAGGCGACCGAGTGCCGGAGCGTATGTAGGGAAACGTCCTCGGGGTCGCCGGTCCCGCCATCGACGAACTGCGGATGCACCCCGGCCACGACGGCGACCTTCTTGACGAGTAGATACAGGGGCTATTCAGCACGGGATTCATGAGAGGGGTTTTCACACAATCCGTAAAGTGAAATGCGAAGGTCGTGAACGAGTGCTTCAATGAACCCACTCGAAGCCACAGATGTCGAGACGATTCTCTCGGGACGAACAGACTGGATCGGACCCGACGTGATGGAGACCCTCGCTCGCCATCCCCTGGACGCCATCGACACCGAATTTCCCCACTATACCCATTCCATCGAGTCGCCGGACGAGATGCCACGGCCAGCAGCCCACCATCCAATCTTCTACGGGTGCTTCGACTGGCACTCCGCAGTCCACAGCCACTGGTGTCTCATCCGGCAGCTACGGTTGTTTGACGACCACCCCGCCGAGTCCGAGATCGTCCAGAGCATCGAGTCTCGGTTCACCCCGGAGAACGTCAGCCAGGAGGTCGCGTATTTCGACGAGCACGAGACGTTCGAGAAGCCATACGGCTGGGCATGGTTCCTGCATCTCGCATCCGAACTCCACCTGTGGGACGACGAGCGTGCCGACGAGTGGGCATCGACTCTCCAGCCGCTCGAAACTCGGATACGAGAACTCGTCACCTCCGAATTTCTGCCACAGGACCGCCCGTTCAGGGTCGCCACGCACAACAACTCCGCGTTTGCGTTGCACTGTATCCTCGACTATGCCCGAACGAAAGACCAGTCGGAGCTTGAGTCGGCTGTTATCGACACGGCCAGACGGTTCTACGCGGACGACAGGGACTATCCGGTCGAGTACGAGCCACTCGGGTGGGATTTCATCTCGCCGGCACTGACCGAGGCAGACCTGATGCGGCGGGTGCTCGACCCCGACGAGTTGCGGACGTGGATGACTGCGTTTTTCCCGGACCTGACTACCGCACCGTACGACTCGCTTCTCAGTCCCGTTCAAGTGGATACACGCTCGGGGGAGCTGCACTTCATCTGGTCGGACTGAACGTGTCGAAGGCGTGGTCGCTGGCAGGACTCGTCTCTGCCCTCGGCGACCATCCGTTCGTCGACATCTTCGAAGAAAGTGCCAAGTCACACGCCGAACGCGGTGTCGCGCAGGCGTTTACGGACGACTACGCAGGAACGCACTGGCTGACCTCGTATGTGCTGTATCTGGTGACAAGAAACGAAGGCGGCATCGCGCCTGCGTGACAGACCCACGCCCTGCGTCTGTCACTCCGTTCCCCGCCAGATGCTAATCGGCCAGTAATCGATACGCGCTCTATTCAGCACAGTCTCAAAGACCAATCATCGTGTGAGGGTCTCAACGCAGCCGTTCATACGGGTTTCGTGGGAAGCAGCCCCTGAATGGCATGACCGGGGCCTTCGACCGGCTCAACCTCTCCGGTCGAAACTCACTCCAGTCGTCGTTGTCGTGCCCGCTCTCCGACGGCGTCCTGGCGGCGGCCGACAACAAGACCATCCGGACGTACCGCAGCGTCGTGGTCGAGGAGCGCCACGAGTCCGGCCGGACGTTGGTGATCGACCGCGACTACTACGAATCCGATGGGAGCCACCGGTACAGCAACAGTAGCATGTCGCCCGCGTGCCGCCCGACGCGACTCCCGACGCAGTATACGAGCAGGGATACGGAAGGAAAGCCGTCGTCAAAGGAGAATCATAGGGGCTCGGAGTTTGGCGGAAACTCGGACGTCTGCATTCAAAAGCGGCGTACCGGAAACCGTCAGGATCTCCACCCACCCCTGCTATCCGATGAGCGTTTCTGGAAGATACTCGCTTTCGACGTCGACGTCGAGTCCACGTTGCCGGGCGAGCACGACTATAGCAGCCGCCGGGATGCAGACCTGGGCGTCGTGCGTCCGATCACCGAGTTTGGGGATGAGCGTCTCGTGGCGCTCCAACACGGTCTCGAGGGCAGTTTCCAGAAGTGATTCGTCGCCGGTCGCGATAGCTCTGCAGCAGGTGCCGAGTCCATCATAGTAGTCGACGTCCTGGAAGGCGGTCGATTCGAGGTCAGTCAGGGCGTCTGCGTGGCGAAGCGTTGCCTCGTCGTCGCCCCGGATGAGACTACTGAGACACGTCGCGACCCCATCGAAATACGTTGGTTCCCCGGATTCGGCCTCGTGAGCCATCTCTGCAGCCTTGGCCATGAGGGCGTCGTCACGCGCCAACACGGCCGTCAACTGGGCGCGCACGAGCATGGCGGCCTTGCCGGGGCCATACGAGTCGAGATACCACTCCGCCGACTTCCCCAGCCATTCGAACGCCGCCTCTCTGTCCCCGAGTACCGAGCGGTACAAGCCGATAATTCGGGCTTGAATCGCGAGTCGATAGTAGGGTTTGCGGTCGGGTGGAATCCGGTCCCACCGGTCGAGCGTCGCGTCGATAATCTCGTGAGCCCGCTCAATCCCCTCTTGCAGTTCGTCTTGGGTGAGTGTCGGCATTCTATGACGCTCCTGGGTGCACGCGCCTCAATACTCGTTCTCGTCATCCGTCTCGAAGTGGTCGAGATGCCGCCACCAGAACGACTCCGGGAAATAGGGTTTCTCGATGATGTCGCGGTATTCCTGGAGCGTGTCGAGATGTTCGCGGTACTGATACTTGAGGACGGTGTCGAGGGCCTCGACCGCCGCCGTCTGTTCTCTGAGGTCGTGTCGATCACGAAGCTCTCGAAGGAGCACCTCGAGCGAATCACGCCTGTTAAGGTCATCCCAGAGTTCGATGTCTATCGGGTCCAAGCCCAGGAAGTAATTGATTGTCGCCGGGTACGTGTCCACCAGATACTCGAGTTCGACGAGCAGTTGGTCGTCGTACGCCGGCCCGAGGTGGTCAACCACCGTGTCGAGGCGCGAGCAAAGCGCCTCGAAGCGGGCGGTTTCACTCTCAGTCCACTCCCGTGCGGATTCATCACGTAGCCCCGAGAGGGTTAGCTTCAGTTCTAGTGGTCGTCCGGCCGTCGGTTGTCCGAGCGGGCCATCGATATCGTCGAAGTTCGATTCGAGCGTGCTGATCGACTCCTCGAATCGGTCGAGATACGTCGAAATCGTGAGTTCTCGAGTCATGCGCGAGATGATGCGGATGGGGCGTCGGTCAGCTCGTGGCGGTTCTGGTTTGACATGGTTCGATAGTGTCGGGAGTCTCTATTCGGCTTCGGAGATGGCGATCAGATGGCCGGCGGCGATGTAGACGGTGTCGTTGGCGACTACGAGTGGCGCGTTCATCTGGTAGCCGATATCGGGGAACAGCCGCCACAACTCCTCACCGGTCGCTCGGTCAAGGGCGCACACGTACCCGTCGGTGGTTCCGACGTAGACGGTTTCGGCGGAGACGGCCAGCGCGGAGTTGACGTCGTTCCCGATGTTGTAGCGCCACACCTCCTCACCGGTGTCGGCCGCCACCGCGTAGACGTGGTCGTCGTCGCACCCGAAGTAGACCACCCCGCCGGCGACCGCCGGCGGCGACCGGACCGCCATGTCGGTCTCGAACACCCAGCGCTGCTCGCCGGTCTGCACGTCGAAGGCGTGCATCTTCGAGAAGTCCGTCCCGATGAACACGGTATCCTGGGTGGCGGTCGGTCCGGCGGTCATGTGGTAGGTCGTGACGCCGTACGCGTCGATATCGAACCGCCAGACTTCTTCGCCGGAAGCAGCATCGAGCGCGTAGAGCGTGTCACTCGCCATGAACACGATGTCGTCGACGACGGCTGGCGGATGCGGGATGTTCCACTCGGCCTGGAACTTCCACTCGACGCTGCCGTCGGCGGCGTCAACCGCGTAGAACGTCCCGTCTAACGCCCCGATGTAGATGGTGCCATCGTGAATCGTCGGCGACCCGGTATCGACGTCTTGTATCTCGGTGCGCCAGATGCGGTCTCCCGACGCCACGTCCACTGAATGGAGGAACCTGTCTTCGCTCGTGAAGACGACCGCACCGTCGTCGACCGCGGGATACGAATTCACCCTGTCGTCGGTCTCGTACTGCCACTTTTGGCTTCCATCGGTCGGGTCGACCGCGTAGAAGTACTCGTTGTTACTTCCGACGTAGATGGTGTCGCCGACGATGGCGGGTGAGGACCATCCGAACGGGTCGAACACCCAGTCGACTGACGGCGACGCACGCGGCCCGGTCGTGTGCGGGTTGTAACTCGAGTTTCGAACGTCGTAGCCGAAGCTCGGCCAGTCACCCTCACTGGTGGTGGCCTCTCCGGTGCAGCCGGCAACACCGAGTGTCGTGGCTGCCCCGAGGGCTGCGAGTAACCGTCGTCGGGTGGTTTGGAGTACCATCTTTATTTCTCGACACTTATTATATGGCCCTTGATTGAAACTCGAATGATAAATAGTTCTCCCTGCCATGTCGCCCGCTCGGTGAACAGACGTACGCTGCACGAATCACTCGGCAGGGTCGTCCGAGAGAAGCCGTCGTGCAGTCGCTTGCTTCTCTTCGATTCGCCCGAGGAAATCGACTACGGCCTTGTTGTATTCTGGCTCTTCACCCCTCGACCGGACGAACGTGAGATACGCATTGTACGTGTAGTCGAACTCTACTGAGAGTCCCGTGGTGTGTTGGGTCTTGTCGTCGAGGTCCTGATAGTGGTCTCCTGCGAGCGAGTAGTGTTCGAGCGCCTTCGCCGACTCAGCCATGAGATAGCTGTCTCCGATCCACTCGTGAAGTGACCCTCGTTCCACGTCCTTGGAAGTGGCTTCGATCGCCCCACTCGCGACGTATTCGACGATGCCTTGCAGTCGCTCAACCCGATGAGTGTTGGCTGCCCGCGCGTCACAGCTCATCCCCCGCAGCAGCTTCCCCAGCCCGATGAAGAGTTCAGGCGATACCTCGAAATTCGCCTCGATAATTGACTCCATTCCGAGGCTGGCCGAGATCGCCGCCGCTTCCTCGTACTTGCCCTGTTCCTCCAGGTCAGTTACGTCGCCCCACGATGTATTAGTCATTGATAGCTTCCGTGATTGCCAACAATCGCATTGAGGCTACGTATCCTCCCACACCCATTCGCCCTGCTCGAAGAGGGTGTCGAGGAGGTCAGGGAGGTATGCTTGTTTGTACTCGACCCACTCGCTGAACGGGTACCGGAGTGAGACCTCGAGATTGAACGTCTCGGTGTCGTGGCCGACGGCGGCCGCCACGTCGTAGAAGTACCCCAGGAGGACGCCGTGTACCACCTCGCTGTCTGCGGTTTCTGGGTCGCCCGCTTCACGGTAAATCTCCTTCGCTCGCTCGTAGGCGTCGTCGGCGCCGTCGAGCCCACCGAGCAGCCGGAAGTCGCCCACGAACTCGAACCACGCACCGCGGCGTGCGTTGTCGTAGGCGTTCTCCGGGGTCGACCGGGCGAGCAGGCGCTCGCCGATCTCCTCGGCGAGCAGGGCGCCGACCTGACACCGATACCGGCACGTGCGCTCGTCACCGGCCAGCCGATAGCACGTGGCTGCCGACAGGAGGGGGCGCAGATAGCGACTCGTGTTCCCGAGCGTGAACTCGTTGACGCCGAGGCCCTCGAAGGCCGCCCGCGTATACAGGTTACCAGCAGCTTCGAACTCACCGGCACGTCGAAGCTCGTGTGCTTCCTCGCGATATCTGGCCGATTGTTCAGATGTCATTGTTTATTGGTTCGCAACCATTATTTACGTCAATTACCTCGTCGATGGAGTTAGCATTATCTCTAACATAGCGCATCGCGTCATCGAAAGACCGTATGAATGATTTACCTCTGTCCTTATCCGTAAGTAGAGTTCTAATTCTTGGTCCCATGTTATTCGCATTTTTCATCATATCGACTACAATCACAGTCCAGGTATTTTGACTGATTTTAGATATGTAATACCTTTTTCCACGATTATTTGCTATTACAATATAATCCGCGGCTTCTAATACTTTTTCTACTGATGACCGGTCGTCATACGGTTTCTTCGGTGTGTTATCTGGATCACGGGTGTAGTGGTCTTCTCTATCCTCAGAATCAATGACCGTGCCGTGGCAGGGGTCTGTTGCATACCCATTCCCTGCGGCCATAATTGTGCCGCCGATGATGCTGAGGATAATCTTGTCTTTCGAGGTTAGACTTCGGCCGATGACGAGGATCACATCGCCCTCTCGATAGATTCCAGTGGGATTGGCGAGAACGTGTTCAATATCGGCTTGCGTAATGGACGTTGTCGCGGCGATGTACCGCCAGCCGTAGCCGTGCTGGACATCGCTAGCAATGCGTGCATCGTGAGCTGCGGTCGAAACAGCACCAGTTGGCAATGTCACCTCAGTCTGGAGCGCGGTTTCGGTTGGTTGATAGACCGCTTCTGCCCCTACGAGCACATCAGAGCGAACGGCGTTGCCACTTGCGGGCAGGTATTCATTCACGACTAGCCCCCACTAGGAAGGTTCCTGGACAATCGCTCCGGGCACCTCTTCGGCGACAGGGTCGGGTTTTGGGGTTGCGAATGGGAGACTTATCACTACACCGGCTTTCACGACCTTGGCCCCAGTGCCCTCCGTCACATCAATTAATGCAACCCGAGTATTCCCGTTCTCGTCGGTGACATTTATCCAGTACCGCTCTGGCGGTTCGTTGATGTCACCGTGTTTCTCGAACTCCACTCGGTAATGATCCTCACCAGAAGAGGAGATGTCAGCCATTTTCGGATCCCAGTAGGGTTCTGTTCCCACCTCCGGAACATACCCTGGAACGAGTGGGTCATACCGTGGGTTTACTCGAACGGTTACTGTCGCATCGTCCTCAACAGTGAATTCTACGTAGTCCTTGTAGTTCCTTGAGCTGATGTCACGGATGGTCGGAGGGAGATCCTCGGTGTTGACGTGAGGGTCATTGAAGTCATTGAAGCCGTCATCGTCTGAGTCCGCGTCCCTTGGTTTGCTATGCCAAATCCGGAGTTCAGCGTAGTCATCCAATCCATCGGAGTCCGTGTCTATCTCCGTGGGATTGCTCTTGAATCGATAGTGGCCACCGGCGAGTGTCCCACGGAACGTGTGCCCGATAACTTCCTCGCCGTCCGAAAGTCCATCTTCGTCGGTGTCCGCGGTGTATGGGTCGGTGTAGACGCGAGTGTCATCGCCGCCTCGTAGACCCATCTTTTCGAGGTTGTTTGAGAGCCCGTCGTGGTCGCTGTCGACGGTCGCTTCCAAGTTGAGAGATGATACTCGAGCACCGGCTTCTTCCTCTGTTCGAATCCGTATGATGACGTCTTCGCCCGAGTACTCCGTCAGGTCCTCTTCGAACCACGTCTCGCGACTCACGCGGTCGCCGGCTTGACCCGACACCGACAGCACGGTCTCGGACTCTTGGGCCGTCACTAGTGAGATTTCGGCCGACGCGTCACTGCCTTCAGCGTACGCCTCGACGTACCCACTGAAAGTAATCTCTGTGGCGTCTTCCGGGAGGTGGAGCGTTTTCTCGATTTCTGACGGCGGAATCGGCTCTTCCTCGTAGCCACCGCCACCGCCGCCTGTTTCGTTCTCATCATCATCGTCATCACCGATTTCGCGGGGGTCGACGCACTTGGTCTGGTTCCAGTTCACGTAACACAGGATGCCGATGGTCGAACTGCTGCTTGCAGTGTCGAACGAGCCGTCATCCTCGCCAACCGTGATGCTGCCGCCGTCGAACTCGACGGACCCGTCGCGGTCCCAACTGTCACGCTGTTCGAACTCGTTCGAAACCTGGAAGTCTGGGTCCGGCTTCGTCTTCTCGTACTGGCCCCACTGGCTGCGGTCGAAGACCACGAACGACGAGAAGTGTGGCGTCGTTCCCGTGACCGTGTTGTTCACTGCGTCGACCGTCGATGGCCGGTGGACGAACGTCTGGAGTTCTCGGTCGTAGGTGTAGACCGCGAGGTTCGACTCTTTGCTCGTTACCTTCGATTCGTCGTACGAAATGGTCAGGTCTGCCGAGTCGAATGACTCCTGAGAGTCCAGATGGAGGACCTGTGAGACGGACGCCTGCTTGACTTGGTCGCTCTGTGGAACCGTGCCACTTCCGTTCGTAATCGTGACGCCCTTCGCGACGTTTCCTGTGCCAGAGAGCTCAACTGAGGCCCCGAGCGACTCGTTCTCGGTCGTGGTGCTAAACGTCTCCTTTCCATCAGGGACGCCGTCGCCATCTGAATCAATCGCTAATGGGTTAGTTCCCAGTTCGAGTTCGTCGGCATCGTCGAGGCCGTCACCATCGGTGTCCGCGCGCTTCGGGCTCGTCCCGTAGACATCGATTTCATCACCGTCAGTCAGCGAGTCACCGTCCGTGTCGTTGCGATGGGGGTGAGTCCTCAATTCCTGCTCGCGGGCGTTCGTGAGGTTGTCAGCGTCGAAATCCTCGGCTCCATCATCGACGCCGTTGTCGTTGGAGTCCGCCTTCAGCGGGTCGACCTGTTCATAGTTGAGTTCGAACGCGTCAGTCAGGGTGTCGCCGTCTGTGTCCGGGTCAAGCGGATCGAGGTTGTAAGTGTATTCGTAGAAATTCCCGATGGTGTCGTTGTCGAGGTCCTCTGCCCCGTCCAGGATGGAGTTGTTCTGTTCGCTGACGTTCGTGACGTTCGCGTCGCTATCCGGGTTCAAGGGCGCCGTTTCGACGACGGAACGTTCGTACGTATCGGGGAGGCCGTCCGCGTCGAGTAGGAGGACGTCGATACCTGTGGCCGGGGGGGGGCGTGGTTTCGAACTCATCTGTCGGGGCAAGGAGTTCGTTCGGGTCGGTTGCCTGGACCGGAATCTCATTGATGGACGCATTGAGCGTGAGATTCACCGCGAACGTGCCGTTGGTGGCGGGCGTCGTGTTCGAGTAGAGGAAGACGGAGCGATTGACACCTTCGTGGGTGACGGTGACCGTCTCGATCTCGTAGGGTCGTACGTCGAAGACCGTCCCTTCGAGAGTGTAGGTGTAGTTTGCGTCGTGGGGAAGGTCCTTCCGGGTCGTGATGGTCACGTTCGGCGTGGTCGCGGTGTCCATCAGGTCGAGGGCGCGCTGGGCGTGGACCCACGCCATCCGGTACTGCTCCATCGCGCCGAGCGGATGGCTCATGCCGAGGCGCGCGCCGCGGTCCCGGGCGTCCTTGGCGAGTCTGATTTCTTTCGAAACGTTCGCCTCGTCGAAGGAGACGTTCCGGGCTTCGAGGACGCGTTTGGTCCGTTCGGCGTCGGCGATGGCCTGGCGGGCGAGTTTTGCATCCGAGGTGAGCAGGTGGTCGGTGGCGTTCGGCACCCGCTTGTCGAGCGGCGCGCTGATGCGCTTGTCGGCCTTGAAGAGGTCAGGGTCGGTGACGCGATTCTCGTCGAGCACGTACGCGAACGTCGCGTTCAGCTGACTCACGTACCGGTCGAGGTTTCCGCCGCGTCGGGTGTCGCTGGCGGCGGCTTCGCGGAGGAGCGCGAGTGCGGCCTGGCGGTGTTCGAGCGCGCTCGCGTTCCCGTTCAGGGTCACACTCGCGTTCAGGAACGTCTGGTTGAGCCGGCTCGTGTTCGTGATGTTCTCCGGGGTGAGGCCTGGGGGTGTGGTTGGCTTCTTCGGCTGGGTGGCTTTACCGTTCGCCTTCCCGCGATTCGCGTCCTTCGCACGGCTGTTCGCGTTGGCGCTCGGCCCGTTCCCTGGGTTACCGTTGTTGGTCTTCCCAGCCTGGTTTCCGTTGTTGGATCGGCTGGCCTGGTTCCCGTTGTTCGAGTGGCCGGCCTGCTTGCCGTTGTTCTCCTTGGCGCCTTGCTTGGCTTGCGCAGGCGTCGTTTTGGCGTTGCCCCGGTCGCCCTGGTTGGCGTTTCCGTTGTTCTGGTTCGAGTTAGCGTTTGAGTTCCCGGGTCGGTCCTGATGGGCGGCGTTCCCGGACTGCTTGCCGTTGTTCGTTTTCGTCTTGTTCGAGTTTCCGCGAGAAGTGTCCGATTTGCCGTTGTTGAGTCGTGAATCCAGTGAGCCCGGCCGTTCGTCCGGAATGTACTGCGACCGGAATGAATCGCCGTCTTGCGGTCTCAGCGGAGCGAACTGGTCGGCGGTGTTGTAGGCTGCGGCGACGGGCGTGAAGAACAGGAGAACTGCGAAGAATACCGCGACGATCTGGACCGAATTTAGGTTCATGCCGTCTAGAAATAAATGAATCTGACATTAAACTACCTTAGATAATACTAAATAGGATTGATGATTCTAGGGGTGGAAAATGCAGCCGGGAAAATCAGGTACCTCGGGTTTAATAAGTGGTTATACTGGCAGACAGCGATACAATCACTCACTCGATAAATCGCGGTTCTCTCGCGCATCCGGCCGTCTCGTAGCATATAACCTGGCCGCTGCCGGGCGAATCTCAAACTCCGATAATAATTACAACCACCCATTTAGAGGAAGAATCTTCGGCCGAAAAATGACATCTGCAACGCGAACCCTGCTCACTCGGGGAGTGTATCGGGCAAGTAGTCGCTCTCGATGGCGACGTCGAGGCCGCGCCGGTGCGCGAGCACGAGCAGCGCCATCGCCGAGGTTATGCACTGGTCGTCTCCTGGGTGTATTCTCGATAGTCGCCAGCGTCAGTTCGCCGCAGGCCGGAGAACCCGTATCGGGCGTTTTCGGGTAATTCCACTTCGCCGGCGACCACGCGGATATACTGTGGTGTCTGATTGAGGCGGATAGTGAGATTCTCACGACGCGCTGCCCCGCCGAAGTCGCCGACGCGAACAGTCCGAATGGTAGTATTGTCCTCGGTCAGGAACTGGACGCGAACGTCACTGACCGAGACGTTCTCGAGATTCCCTCCGATTGCCACTCTGCCGTCGAAGACGAACGTCTCGTTGGTCATCTCCCCGTCGCCACGGACGCGGAGTTCCCATACCTGCTCCTCCATTCCACAGCCGCTGAGCACGACCATGGCAGCCACGACGAGCAGGCCGAGCGTGTGTCGGTTTCGGGTCATCCGTTTATTTGGAGTTGAACTTCTGGTCGGGAGTCTCGATGTAGTAGATGCTGTACTTGTCGAGGGCGTCGTTCCACGTGTAAGCGGTCACGGCGAGCGCCGAATCCGGCCAGAAGTCGGGGGATTCGATGACAACATACTGTGGTCGGGTACTCGTGGTGATGTTCACCGAGCGCGTTTTCGGAGCTTGGCCGCGAATCGACATCGACCCGAGAGGGACCGACCGAATCACCGACTGATTCGCGTCATAGAGCGTGACCCGGACGTCACTGTAGTTACTGGGCGGGTGGGTGCCCGGGTACGTGTAGACCTCGCCATCCATGTGGAACGTGCCGTTCGCGTACTCGATGGTACCACGATAATCAACTTCGGCGGTCTCACTCTCGGGGACATACGCACACCCCGCCGTAGTGACGACCAGCACGACGACCACGGCGGGGAGCACGCGTCGGAGCATGTTTCTTTCGTTCGTATGACCTCTCGCATCCTACATGTAAAGTATCTGTCGGTCACCACGAAGGGGCTTCTAACCGGGCTGCGAGAACGCCTCGACGCCTCAGGTAGTGGTGCGCCGGACTACAACGACCACGATAACCAGGATGACCGCCACCACGCCCATGATCTGGAGCAGCCAGACCGTCTGCCCGACGACCTGCCGTCCGAACTTTACGAGACGTATCGCGACCGAGTGGTCGGTACGCCCCAGAGCGGAACGGACGGGCCGGAACTACCTCCAGAAGCCCGCCTACTACACGCTGATGGCTGATTGGGGGAGATGAGGGGCGGCAGTACACGAGTGGGTGGGAGCCCAGACGTCGGTTTCTACCCGGCAGCGGCTGGAGTCAATACCTCCAGTGCCCGGGAGAAAGCCTTCATATCATTGTGAGAAACGGCCAGCGATGCGACTCTCGTGGCGCGTCATCGGCATCGCAGTCCTCGTCTTACTGCTTCTCGGGTTCGTGGCGTCGGCGTACCTCCCGGATGGACATGGCAACGAGCGGTATCTGCACGTCGAGCAAGTCGACGAAGACGAGATCAGCGGCGAGGTCATCGCGTTCGAGGACCTGACGCCTGGACAGCAGGCGGTGTTCGAGGAAGCCGTCGCCCAGGGGAACGGTAACGTCGAAATTCCAGAGGACGTCAACGAGAGCGTCTGGTTCGACACTTACGGCGTTCGCTATCAGAACCAGACCTACTTGACCGTCGTTTCCACAAACTGAACGGCGAGCCATCAGCGGGCCCCAGCCCACGTTACGACGACCCGCCGCCGGACGCGGTCACCAATCGCTGGGTTTCCATATGAGTCCTATCCCGGCGACGAGAGTGGTGAGTGCACCGAGTACGATGAACTGCGTTGGGGTGGTGAGTGGGAAGTCGAATTCGGGGCCGAGGACGTGGAAAGCGATGCCAGGCGTCGTAACGAGCACCAGCGTCTGTGAGGAAATGTGTATTCTCCGTACTTCGGCACCACAAACCAATTGCCCGGAATCCCGGCTTTTGCTGCACGCGCACGTGATTTTCTGGCGGCTGCAGCCACTCGAATCAACGACCATACGACAGGTAGGCGTACGCGAGAAACGCGAGTATGCCGCCGCCGAGGAATCCGAGGAAGAAACCGGGCGGACCGAGGAAAGAGGAGACGATCGCTCCGACGAGGAGGCCGACGACGGCGCAGCCGAGGATGAGGAAGAACCCGGTCTGCCAGTCCTCGATCAAGTCGACAGTGCTCTTCTCTGCCATGTGTTGGTCAACCGGCGGTTCTGTAATAACGGTACCGACAGCCGAAACACAGTCCTCTGGTCTCCGTCCAGAGGCATCCATTCAGACGACCGCCACCCGGACGTAGTACCACGTCCCGTCGTATCGGACGACCTTCGGTCGCTCCTTGTTGTGGGACGAGAACGGGTTCGGGTCGCTGGGACTGAACTCCACGGTGCCGTTCTCCAGGGCGTCCCGGAACACACGTTGCCGCGAGTTCGACAGGTCGGCGAACACGGCCGCTTCGTCGTTCGGCCACTCCGTGTACCGGTTCTGATTGTCGAGTCTCTCAACGGAGACGAACTCGGTGCCGTACGCCGGCATATCATCCGTCGTCGTGGTGGGCGTCCCCGGTGGCAGTCCGCCCAGACAGCCACTCACCGCCACGAACCCGACCGTCACGAGGGTGAGGACTGTTCTCCGGATGGACGGGGGCATAGCCCCGAGTTATAATACTGCCGACAAATGCTTTGTGTCGCGGTATCCAGCGTGGCCGCGGGAGAAGGGGGAGGGGTGGGGGCAGGGATGAACGACAGCTACCGACCCCGGTATAAAAATAGGCTATACGGATAAGCTACAGACCAATGCGGTCACGTGTCTTCTATTCGTCTGTATGCCACGGCGAAACCACGCCGACGACCGAGACAGAGCGACTGAATCGAAATTCTACCTCCCCGCCAGGGTCACCCCGTCAGTCGAGGACGGTCGAATCGAGCGTCTCTGGGCGAAGCTGTTCAACCACTCCGTCGAACTACCGAACTAGACCGCCGATGCCGAGAAACCAACACCACCCGAACCACCCCAGCGTCGACCAATCGAGTCGTACCGTTCCCAGGAACCTGCGTCAGACGGGCGACACGGACGTCGACCTCCTGATCTCTACCCGGATTCGGAAGTCGCCGTTCTGGCATCTCTCCGTCGAGGAGGGATGCTGGCAGGCGACGGTCTACAACGACATGTATCACCCCGGGGGTACATCGACCCCGAGGAGGAGGACTGGAAGCCGAATACGAACTGCTGGTCAACGACGTGACGCTGACGGACGTCGCTGTCGAGCGCCAGATACGCGTGAAAGGCCCGGACGCCGAGCCGTTCGTCAACTACGTCATCACCCGTGACGCGACGGAGATCGAGACCAATCGCGGGAAGTACGCCATCTGCTGCAATCAGGACGGCGGCATCCTGAACGACTTCGTCCTGTTGCGACCCGGCGACGACGAGTTCTGGTTCTCCATCGCCGACTCCGACCTGATGCAGTGGCTGCAGGGCGTCAACGTCGGCATGGACTTCGACGTCGACATCGACGAGATCGACGTCTCGCCGATGCAGGTACAGGGACCGAAATCCCCCGACGTGATGGAGGCACTCCTCGGAGACGTCGTCGACGACATCCCGTACTACGGGCTGTTCGAAGCGACCATCAACGAGGTCCCGGTGCTGGTGAGCCAGACGGGCTTCTCCGGCGAGAAAGGCTTCGAGATATACGTCCGCGAGGCGACGAAGAACGCCGAAGCAGTGTGGAATCCGGTGCTCGAAACGGTGAAAGCCCACGGCGGTGCCGCGACGGCGATATCCCATCAACGACGCATCGCGGCCGGCATCCTGTCGCTGGGCCAGGACATGGACCACGAGACGTCGCCGTTCCAGGTCAACCTCGGCTACCAGGTGCCCGACGACAAGGACGCCGACTACGTCGGGAAGGAGGAACTCGAACGCCAGAAAGACCTCGTCGAGAGCGGCGAGTACCCGTTCACGCACAAACTGGTCGGCCTGAAGATGGCGGGTGAACCCATCCGCGACTACGCCCCCGACTTCTGGCTCATCTCGGACCCGGAGACGGGCGAGGAGTGCGGCTACCTGACGTCGGCGTGGTGGAACCCGGAACTCGAGACCAATATCGGCCTCGGGTACGTCCCCGCGGAGAAACTCCAGGCCGCGACCGACGTGCCGCTCGACGACTCGATATACGACGTGGACGTCGACGTGGAGTTCGCGGTGCACCTCCCGGACGAGTACGCCGAGGCGGACGGCGAACCCGTCTACGCGACGCTGGCGAAGGTGCCGTTCAAGGAGTCGGTCAACCCGAGCGCCCGCGAACAGGCCAAGATTCACGCCAGAGAGGACGTGGGCGATTCGGCGTCTCAGCCATCGGACGAATGAGAATAGCTAACAATGTTCACTGAGACCAGATAGATACGCATGCCAGAACCAGTCATCGCGTCGGTCGGCGCCTCGCCGATCGGCCGCACGGACCTCCCGGGCCGCGACCTGTTCTCGGTCGCCCTCGCGGAGGCGTTCGACGGACTGCCCGACCCCGCCGACATCGTCGAGGCGGTGTACGTCGGCAACCAGTCGGAGAGCTACGAACACCAGATCATGTACGGGACGCTGCTGGCCGAGTGGGCCGGTCTCCGTCACGTCCCCGCCGAGCGGGTCGAGGGTGTGCCGCCGCGGGCGCGCTCGCGCTGCGCCACGCCGTCAAGGACGTCCGCAACGGCGAACACGAGGCCGTGCTCGCGTGCGGCGTCGAGAAGATGACGTCCGCGGGCACCAGCGGCGCGACGGACGCGCTGTCGGCGGCGTTCGACCGCGCCATCGAGCAGCGCTCCGGCATCACCGCGCCCAGCCAGTACGCGCTGCTCGCCACGCGCTACCTCCACGAGACGGACGCCACGGAACGCGACCTCGCCGAGATAGCGGTGAAGAACCACGCCAACGCCGCGCACAACCCCGGGCGCAGTTCCCCGAAGAGATCGACGTGGAGACGGTCCTGGAGTCCAACCCCGTCGCCCCGCCGCTGAAGCTCTACGACTGTGCGCCGGTCGGCGACGGCGCCGCGGCCGTCCTCGTGACGACCGCCGAGCTGGCGGCCGAACTCGACCGTCCGCAGGTGCGCATCGCGGGCAGCGGCGCCTCCGCGAACAACATCGCGGTCGCCGAGCGGGACATGACCGACATCGCGGGCGCTCGCATCGCCGCCGAGACGGCCTACGAGGAAGCGGGCATCGACGCCGCGGACGTCGACATCGCGGAGGTCCACGACGCCTTCACCGTCTGCGAGGCGCTGCTCGCGGAGGCCGCCGGCTTCGCCCCCGCGGGAACGGGCTATCAGAGCTACATGGCGCCGGCGGAGCGGGCCGACGGCTGGACGGACGTGGAGTTGAGTCCGAGCGGCGGACTGAAGGCCCGCGGCCACCCTATCGGCGCGACCGGGCTCCTGCAGGCGCTCGAAGCCTACGAACAGCTCACGGGTGCCGCCGGCGACCGCGCGGTCGAGGGGCCGAGACGGCCCTGTTGCTCAACGAAGGCGGCGTCGCGGACGCCGTCACCGTCGGCCACGTGCTCACGACGGCGGAGGCACCATGACCGACGGCGACCTCGATGCGACCGACCCGCGGACGCTGCCCGGCTTCTTCGACGCCCTCGCGGACGGCGAACTCCTGGGCGGGGTCTGTGCGGACTGTGGACAGGTACTGTTGCCGCCGCGGCCGGCCTGCTACGCCTGCGGCAGTCGCGCCGTCGACGTCGAACCGCAGTCCCGCGAGGGCCGAGTCTTCTCGTACACGGAGGTCCACACGCCGCCACCGGCGTTCGCGGCGGACGCGCCCTACACGGTCGCGGTCGTGGAACTCGCGGACGGCGGCCGCCTCCTCGGGCGCGTGGACGCCGACTACGCCGACGTCGCCATCGGCGACCCGGTCGAACTTACGGTGCGCGAGATGACGGCCGCAGAGCGAGAGGTCGCACTCGACTACGAGACTGACTGGCCGGTCCACGTCTTCGAGCCGCGGAACGCGTAGCGGCGGTGAACGCCTGGGCGCATCGACCGCCTCGACCGCCTGATTTATGACGCCGTGCTGAAACACCCAGACGAATGCCCGACTCACTCAGGGGCGACGCTGGTGGCTCGCCGTCGACGTCGGTCTCCTGGCTGCCATCGCGGTCGTCCAAATCCTTCTCTACTTCTGGGTGAGCCGGGACCTCCAGCTCGCGCTCGCGCTCGACCACCGTGCGCCTGAGACGTGGACGTGGTGGACGTACGCGTTCGTCCACGACCACTCGGTGCCGGGCGACGCCCACCTCTGGGGCAACCTCCAGATGTACGCCCTGACCGCGATTCCGGCGTGGGCGCTGTACGTCCTGGAGGGCCAGCACCGCCGGTTCTGGCTCGTCGTCGCCTTCTTCTTGACGGTGGTCCCGGTGGTAATCGGGGCGACCACCCACGTGGTCTATCCGGAACTCGGGGCGTCCCTGAAGTACGGCCGCGGGTTCTCGGGCGTGGTGGGCGCGTTCGGTGGATTCCTGCTCGGTTCGACCGTGTCGGCGATTGGTGCCCGCCAGCCCGAGCGCGTCGCGTACTTCTCGCTGAGTACGTTGCTGTTGCTCCTGTTCGCGTCAGTGCTCGTAATCATCGGGACTGCACCCGTCCTGTTCGGGGCACTCACCGTGGTAACGTTCGTCGGGACTGCGTGGGGAACCAGAGCGGGCCACGTCGGCACCGCCGACGAGTATCTCGAGTGGGCACGGGAGAACCGCCGGCTCGCAGTCGTGATCGCGGTGGGCGTGTTCGTGGGCGTGCTGAGCATCGTGAGTGCGTTTCCGAGTGACCTGACGCGGGGTGCAACGCTCGTGAACGTCGTCGGGCACGGAACTGGGCTACTGGTCGGGCTGTTCACCGGGATGTTAGCGAACGGATTCGCATCGTGAACTGGGCTGACATCTCTCCTAGCTACTCAGAGACGATGGATGGCATCTCTTCTCCGGAAAATTCCGATTTCGAGATGCCGTATTCTGCTCGAATGTCTCCCTTTACCTCGATGAGCTTCTCTCGAAGTGCCCGGGATTCTGCTAATATATCGTCCTTTTCGCTATTCAAGGCGCTAAGTTCGTGGTCAGCGACTCCCCCGGCGAGATTGACGAGGTCGTCTCGAAGGTCCCTCCAAAACGGATCGTACTGGTCCCAGAAACTAGTGATGTCGGACTGATATGAGTTGGTACTCAGACCGTCTGGAGGTACATCATTTACTAACAGCGTAACTGTAATATTGGAATCAGGCATCGAAGCCCGAGCATGGTCCGTTTCAGCATCCATCGCAATGTCTTCGAGTGCCGACCTTAATTCGGGTTCAACCGCGCTAGCAAACGAGTCTGCAGTCCGTTTTACATCTTGTACGGCGTCTGAATAGCTGTCCATCCGCTCGTAGAGTTCTGGATAGTCGCGTTTGAATCGCCGTAAGACGGCGCGGTCACCATCATCCGGTAGCGGAGTGGCCATATCAATCGATGGCGAATCCCGACTCTGTTCCCAAGCAATGAACCCCGCTTCGAGGTGTTCGATATTCGTATCGAGGCCGTCGATAGCTGGTTGAATAATCTCGCCGAGTTCGTCGATTTTGAGGGGCTTTTCCCGGTCTTTCTCCAACTCTTCGAGCGAGCGCTGGTTCTGCTGAATCGTCTCGAACGTAGCCAATGCGAGGACGACGGTCCCGAGAGCAGCAAGTGAGTTTACAATAAGCGAAGCAAGGTTGTGCTCTACCCCTCCGAAGCGATACTGAAGAATTGTAACGACCGCCGCGACTGCAATCAGTCCTAATGCCAATTTCACCAACGTAACCCGGCCGATGTCTGGTCTCCAGTTCATGGATTGTACCAGCGGAACGCAACGAACGCGATACCCAGGACGGCCGCCACCACGCCCACGATCTGCAACAGCCAGATGGTCTGCCCGACGACCTGCCGCCCGAACTCGGTCGCCATCACCATCGGCCACAGCTCCTTCATAATCAGATAGAAGACGTACAGGAGAAGCGCCGATATCGCGAGTTCGACGGCCGTGTTGAACGATTGCTGGAGGTCGGTCATGGTCGGTCGAAGGGTCGGGTATGTGGCTGCCTCGAAATCAAGGTGGGAGGGCTTGAATGTTGTCATAGAACGGGCTGTTTCGACTCTACTGCAGTTGGTCACCTTGCAATAGTATTAATGTTCTTGGCCGAGAACACATATTTAAGTAATCACATGGCTGGCGAGGGTGCTGTAAATAGTCCGCACGAAACCGGTGGCACCTCCCTCGAATTGAAGTTGAAGAATGTAGTTGGAAAACCAGTAATCAACGCACTATCTTTCGTTTTTTGGATAATATTCGTATTTGTCCCGGTGGACGCAGCTGTTTCCCCCTCATTTCCACTATTTTTTGTTTTCACAATACTTTGGGTGTTCGTATATTTCGTATTCACGTTTTGGTCTTTAACTAGATGGGTGCATCGGGGGTTGGTCTACAAATATCGAGAGATTGTGAGATACCATGAAAGACCATTGCCTGAAAGTTTACTGTTGACAATCATTATTTGGGGGAGAATATTCTCGCCGGGATTTGAATCCAAGCCACTGTCATCGAAAACGGAAAATATGGCAGTACTGCCATTAATTGCGCATCTAGTTGCTCTCCTCGCTTTATCGTATTTGCTTCTATATTTCGGATTAATTGCTTGGAATGGACTCACCTATTTTGGTCTCGTCGATTATTTATTCAAAGAGGCGGAAAAGGGCGGGTTGGTGACCACAACAATACTCTTGATTTTAGACCCGTTCATTAATTATTTCTCAAAGATAATTACAGCCTTCATGGGTCCGGTTGGAGATCGTGAGATGTTGAGGTATTTTATTGGATATGTGCCAGCAGGCGCGCTTCTAGTTCCTGCAGTAAAATACATGGTAATGACATCAAAATACATCCACTACCGGATTCTTTCAGGGTGTGAACGTAGATTTGGCTGGGACAGATTTTCTACGCTAGTGCCGGTCTCTATCTTTTATTTAGTCTCATTTTGGCTCATCAGTTATTTTTTATAACACACTTAGTCAAACCAACTTCAATTTGGGATGCTGATTCGCGGAAGGGGTGACGTTCATAATCAATACAAGCACCTCCACAGGAACAAGCGTCCCTAAGTGGTGCTCCAATGGGTACTGGTAATCAACTATCTGTGCGTTACAGTTCGCTCGCCTCAAACTCACCCGCGAGGTAGGCGCGTCCCTTGTCGGTGATTGCGTAGTACCCTTTGGTTTCGTCTATCTTTTCGAGTAGACCGTTCTCTGCCAGAATCCGCATTCGGCGTTTGACAGTAGAAGAGGATGGACCGGCCTTGTCAGGCCAGTTGAGATTGAGATGTGCGTGGTCGGTAGGAGAGCAAGGCGGTTCTCCGAGAGAAGCTCCAGTATTGGGTCGTACTTGCTCATCGACGGCACACGCCGGCGCATCTAACCCCCAAATCAGTCCGTAGGTGGATAACCGCACCGAATTTTCCAATTTCTAGACTAATTCGGAACAAAAACAGTCCATATGAGGTTGAATCTATATCAATGTCGTTAGACATCCCGGTCACGGAAGCTATACGCGGGCCTGACAGTCGAGGCCCCTTCGAAAACCAAGCAGACCGGCGTGATGCCACCGGCCCGCGAAACGCTCCTGTAAACCAGGGACGGAAGCACGATACTCGACACGACGCGGAGTGTCGAAACCCCCGCAACGAACGCACAGCCCACGACTACCCGCCCCTCCTGCAACCAACTCGTCTACGCCAGCACCCTGCCCGGCAACCCCATCACGTCGAGCCGTGTGGGTGCCTGAACGCGCCGGTTCTGGCCTGACTGCTGGCGTCGATCGCGCTGCCATCGCATGGGAACGCCGTCTTGCGGTCCGCCGCGGTCCCACACCACCTACTTAAAGAACCTGACTATCAGAGGCGGGGTGGATGGACGTGTTCCCCCAAGTTCCACTCGTTGAGTACCATGACTACCCGCCACGATTCGGACGACAGTCCCCGGGTGGCGGGGGACGACACGAGTGGAACCGCGAAGAGGCAGTACGGCGGCTCGACGGCAGCGACTACGACACCGAACTCGGGCTTCGGATGGCGCGGGACGCCGTCCGCGTCGCGAACGGCGATCTCGACGAGGACGTCTTCCGGGAGCGCTATCACGAGGCGGTCGTCGCGGAGTTCGGCGTCGACGACCGGCCGGTGGCACGGGAGGCGAGCGCGGATGAGTGAGTCCGACCCCGGCGATGGCGTCTCTCGGCGGAACGTCCTGCGGTCGACGGGCGTCGCCGCGGCGGCGCTCGGCGTCGGCGGTGGCGGCTCGCTCCGGGCGCTCCGCCACCTCGGCGACGACGAACGGACCGCCCTGGAGAACTTCGTCGGCCAGGACGAGATGTTCTACAGTTCGTGCGCCCCGAACTGTCGCGGCCGATGCCCGATCCAGGTCCACGCCAGGAACGGCCGCGTGACGAAGATCGAACCGGGCGTTCCGGAGAACGAGGCGTACAAGCGAGCCTGCACGCTCGGGCTCTCCCAGACCCAGCGGGTCTACAATCCGACGCGCCTCAAGTACCCGATGAAGCGCGTGGGCTGGTCGCCGGACGACCCGAACGTCGAGGGTCGCGGCGAGGACGCCGAGTTCGAGCGCATCTCCTGGGACGAGGCGCTCGGCCACATCGCGGAGAAGATGGAGGAGGTCCGCGAGGAGTACGGGCCGAAGAGCGTCTACTTCGAGTCCGGTTCGGGCGACTACGGGACCGCGAGCAACCACCAGGCGCGGCTCGCCTCCCTGTTCGGCGGCACCCAGATGGACTGGTCCATCGACATCAACATCGGGCAGGGCTTCCGTCGAGTGAGTGGTGCGGGCTGGTTCAACGTGGCGACCAACCA
Source organism: Halobacteriaceae archaeon GCM10025711 (assembly GCA_042662785.1). Classification (GTDB taxonomy): domain Archaea; phylum Halobacteriota; class Halobacteria; order Halobacteriales; family Halobacteriaceae; genus JBHSYX01. Next base: position 3,171,976 of record JBHSYX010000001.1, on the reverse strand, counting down.
GGCCACGGACCTGAAGAACGCGAACACGCTCATCGCGTGGGGTGGCGACATCTTCGCCAGTCGCCTGCAGCAGGACGCCTCGAAGATGCTCGACGCCATCGAGAACGGCGCGAAGCTCGTCGTCGTGGACCCGGTGTACACGGGAACGGCGGCGAAAGCCGACCTCTGGCTGCCCGTCAAACCCGGCAAGGACCCGCTCCTCGCCCTGGGGATGATCCACACCGTCCTGGACGAGGAACTCTACGAGGCGGAGTTCCTCCGCAAGCGGACGCTCGCACCTGCGCTCGTCGGCCCGGACGGGAAGCTCCTGAAGGCGGCGGACGTCGTGTCGGGCAGCGACGCCGACAGGCCCGTCGCGTTCAACGAGGAGACCGGCGACGGCGAGGTGCTCGAACCCGAGACCTACGGCCCGTACGCGCTCACCGGCGAGTTCACCGTCGGCGGCGTCACCGGCCGGGTGGCCCTCGACTTCCTCCGCGATGAGGCCGCGAAGCACGCGCCGGAGGACATCGCCGAGAGGGTCGGCGTGCAGGCGAAGAACATCCGCAAAGCCGCGCGCTGGCTCGGCACCCGCGGTCCCGGCGGCGTCGTCCCCGGCCTCGGTGTCGACCGATACAAGTACGGTCACGTCTTCGGGCAGGCGTACGCCATCCTCGTCGCCCTGACCGGTGACTACGGCCGGAGCGGTTCCTTCCAGGGCGGCTACTTCAACGGGACGGGAATCTCGACCGGTGATTACGGCGCGCCCGAGGGGAGCCCGGGCGTCTCGAAGATACGGCAGACGAAGATCCTGACCGGGATGGAGTCCGGCGACCCCTACCCGATCAAGGTGCTGTACGCCCAGGAGTCGAACTTCGTCGCCAACCAGCTACCGGACCGCCAGCGCTGGTTGAACGCGGCGAAGAACCTCGACCTCTTCGCAGTCGCCGACATGCATCACACGCCGACGGTCCAGCACGCGGACATCATCCTGCCCGCGGCACACTGGTTCGAGAAGGAGGGCGTCACCTCGCCGTACACCCATCCGCACGTGAACTACCGGACGAAGATCCACGACCCGCTCTGGGAGTCCAAATCCGACTTCTGGATCATCAGCCACCTCGCGGAGAAACTGGGTTACGGGGACTACTTCCACGCGACCAAGACCGACGAGCTCAAGTCGATGCTGGCGGCCGACGAGCACGTCGACTACGAGACGCTGAAACGGCAGGGAACGGTCGAGCGACCGACGCCGGTGGTCAAGTACACCGGCGAGTTCGCCACGCCGTCCGGCCGCCTCGAGATCTACGACGAGGACGCCCCGAGCGAGAAAGGCAACTCGCTCGAGGTCCCGAAGCACGTCGAGAGCCGGACCGCCGAGGACTGGGAGTCCGCGGACGAGTACCCCCTGACGTTCATGCAGAAACACTCGAAGTGGCGCATCCACTCCCAGTTCGAGTACCAGCAGTGGCTCCGCGAGCTCAACCCCGAGCCCCAGCTCGACATCAACCCGAAGGACGCCGAGGCGCGGGGCATCGCGGACGGCGACTACGTCCGCGTCCACAACGAACGCGGCGAGATGGTCGTCAAGGCGAAGGTGAACGACGCCATCCAGCCCGGGCTGGTCAACACCGACCAGGGCTGGTACACGCGGGACTACGTCCGCGGCCACCACAACGACCTCACGCACACGGACGTGAGCGAGGTGACCGGGAACTTCGCGTTCTACGACGTCCGCGTCGAGGTGGAGGCGGCCCCGGACGACATCGACACGAGCATGTACACGGACGCGCCGACGGGCGTGCCTCCCCAGGGAGGTGAGACCGAATGACCAGATACGGATTAGTGATCGACCAGGAGCGGTGTATCGGCTGCCAGGCGTGTGCCGTCACCTGCAAGCAGGAGAACAACGTCGGCCTGGGGCAGTTCTGGAACCGCGTCCTCACGGAGGGCGGCGACAGGATGGACACCCCGGCCGGCGGGTATCCGGAGCACGGCGAGGACGGCACCCTCAGCATGAACTACCAGCCGACGGCGTGCCAGCACTGCGAGAACGCGCCGTGCGTGAAGGTGTGTCCGGTGAACGCGACGTACAAGCGCGAGGACGGCATCGTCGAGATAGACTACGACAAGTGCATCGGGTGCCGGTACTGCATGGCGGCGTGCCCGTACAACGCCCGCGTGTTCAACTGGGACGAACCCCAGCACGTCCCCGAGGACGGCACCGGCGACGTACCGGCCCGCGAGAAGGGTGTCGTGGAGAAGTGTACGTTCTGCAGCCACCGCGTCGACGCGGGCCTCGACCCCGGCTGCGTCGTGAACTGCCCGGCGGACGCGCGCATCTTCGGCGACCTCGACGACCCGAACAGCACCGTCTCGAAGTACGTCAAGAAGTACGACACCAGGCGTCTCCTCGAAGACAGGGAGACGGAGCCGAAGACGTTCTACGTCCGCGGCGAGATGAGCCCCGGCCGACCGCAGACCAGCGACAAGATGGAGAGCGAACTCACCCCGAAGAGCGCGAACAGGCCGGTCTCGACCCGACGCCCGCACCACACGTGCCGGAGACGGTCGCCGGAGGTGACGACTGATGCCCAACGGCACCACCACCGAGCGACAGTCGGTCATCGCCGTCGACCAGTTCGCCTCCCGCGGCAAGGCGTGGCTCGCACTCCTGGTGCTCGTCGTCCTGGCCGGGCTGGTCGCGTGGTACCAGCAGCTCCAGCTGGGGCTGGCCGCCACGGGGATGCGGAACGTGTTCTCGTGGGGGCTGTACATCATGCTGTTCGTGCTGTTCGTCGGCCTCTCCGCGGGCGGGCTCATCATCAGCAGCGCCCCGAAGTTCTTCCACTCCGACGAGTACGAGAGCCTCGCCCGGTTCGGCGTGCTGCTGAGCCTGGCCTGCATCACGGTGGCGGGTCTGCTCATCCTGCCCGACATCGGCCGGCCCGAGCGCCTCTACCAGTTCGTGACGTCGCCGGACTTCCGGTCGCCGATGGTGTGGGACTTCGCCATCGTCGTGCTGTACGGCGCGTTCAACGTGTGGTACCTGTGGCTGCTCACGCGGCGCGACCTGGCCGCACGTGGCTCGCGGCTCGCGTTCGGCACCACGGACACCGAGGACGGCCGGGAGAAGGACAAGAAACTCGCGTTCTGGAGCGCCGCGGTGGCACTCCCGCTCGCGGTGCTGCTCCACTCGGTGACGGGCTGGATCTTCGCGACCCAGATCGGTCGCGGCGACTGGTTCAGCCCGCTGGTGGCACCCACCTTCATCGCGAAGGCGCTGGTGTCCGGCCTCGGCCTGCTGCTGGTCGCGGCCATCGTCGCCGACTACACCACCCGGTTCGACCTCGAGGCCGAGTTACGCACCCGCCTCGGGAAGTTCCTCGGCGTGTTCCTCGCGGTGCACGTGGTCTACCTGCTCGCGGCCGAACGCCTGCCGCACGCGTGGGCCGCCCACTTCGAGTTCTGGGCCATCACGAGCGGCTTCCTCACGGGCGACTCGATGGCGTTCTACCTCTGGACGGTCGTGGGCGGCGCCATCCCCATCGCGCTGCTCGCGATTCCGTCGCTCCGCCGGCGGACGTGGGCGGTGTTCACGGCGAGCGCGCTCGCGGTGTTCGGCGTGCTGTTCGAGGGCGTGCGGCTCATCTTCGTCGGCTACGACAGCGTCAACATCGCGAACGCGCCCGGCATCAGCGTGGGCGAGTACGGCGGGCTGGGCTCGACCGTCTGGGCGCAGGCCGGCGTCTACACCCCGACGCTCGTCGAGGTGACCATCGCGGCCGGCCTGATGGCGGTGGGGGCGCTCATCGTCACGGTCGGGCTGAAGTATCTCCCCATCCAGCAGGCCGACCGCGAGACCGTCACCGCCGACGGCGGCACCACGGAGTGAACCCATGACACAGCAAGCCACGGCGGACCGGTCCGACGCCGCTGCGACGGAGTTCGCGGTGCTCGCGGAGTGCTGGCGGCAGCCCGACGAACGACTCGCCGCCGCGCTCGACGCCGGCCTCTTCGACGAGGTCTCCGCGGCGGACGCGTCGCTCGCGGACCTGCGGGTCGAACACTCCCGGCTGTTCGTCGGCCCGGGCGACCACCCGTGCCCGCCCTACGAGAGCGTCTACCGCGACCGGGACCCGGGCCAGGAGTTCGGCCAGGTGCTGGGCGCGGCGACCGACGCCGTCGAGCGGTGGTACCGGGAGTACGGCCTCGCACCCGACGAGACCTGGACCGACCTGCCCGACCACGTCGCCGTCGAACTCGAGTTCGCCGGCTACCTCGCCGCGACCGGCGAGGACGACGCGCTCGAACGGTTCGTCGACGAACATCCCGGGGCGTGGCTGCCCGAGTTCCTCGACCGGGTCGAGGCGGCGACGACGGAGCCGTTCTACCGGGCGCTCGCCCGGGTGACCCGGGACCGCATCGGTCGGGGTGGGGAGTGATGACGCCGGCGTTCCGCTACGAGTACGACGTCGAGTTCGACGTCCCCGGGGAGCGCCGCGACGAGTACGACGCCTGGCTGCCCGAGGCGACGCTCTCGTGGGGGCTGGACGAACGCGTCGCGGCGTTCGGCCAGCAGCGCAACGACACCGGCCTCGACCCGGGCGTGCGGTTCATCTTCGAGTTCGACAGCCTCCGTGACTGGGCGTCGTTCGTCGAGGGCGACGTCCACCAGACGAACGTCGCCTGCCTCCAGGAACTCGCGAAGAACCTGCGTGCGACCCTCTGGCATCCGCAACGGCTCGCCGCCTCCTGCACTGGCCACGACCGGACGTCGCGAGACGACAGGCTGGAACCGGTCGAACAGTACGGGTAGCGCAGGACGCGGCCGCCGCGACAGTCCCTGGTTTTCCTGGTCCCCCTGACGCTTCTCTCACAGCGTTCCTGACACGGCAGCGTCGTCGAACGGTCGACGGTGGGTCGCACAGCCTGGTGGGAGCGATTGCGGGGTGGAGACGAAGGCGGTGTCTCTCGAATCGGGTCCGAGTCAGTCGGTGTCGCCGAACATGTCCGTCACCATCTTCGACTCCGCCGACTGGAGGCGGTCCGAGAGCGACTGCTTGGTGATGCCGAACTCGTCGGCGAGTTCCTGGAGCGAGACCCGGCTGGGCGACTCGTAGTAGCCGCGGGCGACGGCCCGCTCCACCGCCGCCCGCTCCTTCTCGGTGAGCCGCGCGGTCTGGAACGACCGGAGCTCCGACCGCTCCGACCCCTCGTCGACCGGCGTGAGCTTCAGCAGTTTCACCGACCGGCCCGTCTCCTTGATGTCCGCCACGAGCTGCTTGAGCGTCTCCCGGTCCGGAACGTACACCTCGGAGATGGCGGTGTCGCCCCGTATCTGCAGGATGTTCGGCGTGCAGCCGTGCGCCCAGAACGCCGGACACGAGCAGTTGCCGACGTCCTGAGAGAACCGGCGCTTCCTCGTGGGGCTCGCCTCCTCGGCGTCCTCCCATTCGACGTCGACGTGACACGTCCCGGCGTGGGGGAACAGCGACACGGCGTTCACCTCTCCGTCGACCTGGTTGAACACCGGACACGACGTCTCCGGCGGGATTCCCAGCTCCAACTCCGCCCTGAGCTGGAGCTCGTTGGACTGCGGGTCGGCGCTCTCGTCCACTATCTCTGGCATGGTGGGGGGGGGGGTAGGGGGTGAGACAGGCTCATTCACTCTTCCGGCAGGAACGGCTCTCACCTGTCGTACGCGCCCGCCGGTTAAGTCAGGCCCCAGGATTGCCGCCGCGCGGGAACGCTCCGAACCCTGAATGTGTGTCGTAGAACGTCGACGACCGTCGGAGTACCCCTGGCGGGGTGCCGGGACCGACCCGGCGACACGCGTCGCACGTCGGCAGTCGCTCGAATCGGGACGAACGCCCCACGACATGCAAACGCTATTTCCGGTCGGGTGGGAACTCCCTCTATGAGCCAGCGAACGATTCCCCGGGCCGTCACTGGCGAGTTGAAACGGCCCTCCACGCGGGTGTACCTCGCGCTCGTCGTCGCTCTCGCCGTTCTCGCGGCGGTGAACGTCTACCTCCCCCAGACCACGGCAGGGCCGCCGGGGACGGCCCCCGCGTCGCCGCCAGTGCTCGCTCTCGCGAGCGCCGCGACGATGCTCGTCCTCTACGGTGGACTCGGCCTGCTCGGACTCGCGCTGGCGCGCCGGGTCGGGTATCCCGACGTCTGGGGTGGTGACGTCTCCGTCGCCCAGCGGTTCGTCGTCCCGGCCGTCGCGGGCGTGCTCGTCGGCACGGTCTTCATCGGGCTCGACGCCCTGTTGAGCGGTCTGCATCCGCTCGGGCCGCTCCCCATCCGCCGTTCCCGACGTCGCTCGTCGCGTCGGCGACGGCCGCCATCGGCGAGGAGATCGTCTTCCGATTGTTCCTGATACCGCTGGTCGTCTGGCTCCTGTCCGTGAAACTCCTCCACGGCCGGCACCGGACCCTCGCGTTCTGGACTGCGGCCGGCCTCTCCGCGGTGGCCTTCACGGTCGCACATCTGCCGTCGGTGCTGTTCCTCCTGGGCACCCGGTCTATCGGTGCCGTCCCGCCCGTCTTGCTGGGCGAACTGTTCGTGCTCAACGGACTGCTCTCGCTCGTCGCGGCCGTCCTCTTCCGGCGTTCGGGGTTCCTGGCCGCCGTCGGCGTCCACTTCTGGACGGACGTCGTCTGGCACGTCGTCTACGGGGTGCTGTAACCCCGCGACCCGGCCGAACCGAACCGGGCGCGTCACGAGCGTGACACACTGTCTCGCCGCGGCCGTGAGCCGCCAGCGCCGCTCACCCTTCGTCCTCGACCCCTCGAACCGCCGACAGACTGAGGTTGACAACGGGATTTCACCCGTGATTTCGGGGTGGATGGGCATGCTTTTAGGCGTCGATAGCCTCTTGCAGCCCGTTTCCATGGCGCACGTGACAACGGAGACGGCCCGGGACGCGTTCCGGGCCGCGGCGAGGGACGCCTCGCCGGGCGCCCGCGTTCCGGTCGTCGTCACGGTCCGCGCGGACCCGTACGACGCCTACCGGCGAGCGCGCGGCGACGACCCCTCGTTCTTCTTCGAGACCTCCGGCGGCCGGACGGGCTGGAGCTACTTCGGCGTCTCGCCCGACCGGTTCCACCAGGTCGACGGCCCGGGGGCGCTCGACGCTATCACCGACCTGCTCGCGGACGAATCGCTCGTCCGCGGCGACTGCGAGGTACCGTACCCGGGCGGCTTCTTCGGCTGGCTCTCCTACGACGTCGCCCGCGACGTCGAGTCGCTCCCGGACACGACCGAGGACGACCGGGGACTCCCCGCCTCCAGCTCGGCCGGTACTCGACCGTCGCCGCGTGGGAGGAACCGCACGACGGCGAGACGACACTCCGGATAATCGCGACGCCACGCGTCGGCGAGGACGTCGACGAGGCATACGAGCGCGGGGTCGAGCGGGCGCGGGCGCTCGCTCGCGCCGCGACGACCGGCGACCCGGGCGTGGGCGACCCGCCGGTGTCGGCCGACGCCGTCGAGTTCACCAGCGAGATGGACGAGGCGGCGTACGCCGAGCGCATCCGGCGCGTGCAGCGGTACATCCGGGACGGCGACACCTTCCAGGCGAACATCTCCCACCGCCTGTCGGCGCCGGCCGCGGTCCACCCGGTGGAGGCGTTCGCGGCGCTCCGGACGGTGAACCCGGCGCCGTACTCGGGGCTCGTGGAGTTCCCCGGCGTCGACCTGGTGAGCGCGAGCCCGGAACTCCTCCTCGAACGCGTGGGCGACACCGTCGAGACCGAACCCATCGCCGGGACGCGCCCCCGGGGCGCGACCGAGGCCGAGGACCGCCGGCTTGCCGAGGAACTCGCGAGCGACGAGAAGGAGCGCGCCGAGCACGCGATGCTCGTCGACCTGGAGCGCAACGACCTCGGGAAGGTCAGCGAGTACGGCTCCGTGACGGTGGACGAGTACCGGCGCGTCGACCGCTACTCGGAGGTGATGCATCTCGTGTCGGTCGTCTCCGGGACGCTCCGCGAGGGCGTCGCGCTCGGTGACGCCATCGGCGCAGTGTTCCCGGGCGGCACCATCACGGGCGCGCCGAAGCCGCGGACGATGGAGATAATCGACGAGGTGGAGCGCACCCGCCGCGGCCCGTACACCGGGAGCATGGCGGCCATCGGGTTCGACGGCCGCGCGACGCTCAACATCGTCATCCGGACGCTCGTCCGGCACGGCGACGAGTACCACCTCCGGGTGGGCGGCGGCATCGTCCACGACTCGGAGGCCGCGAGCGAGTACGACGAGACGCTGGCGAAAGCCCGCGCCCTCGTGAACGCCGTGGACACTGCCCTCGGCGAGCGCACCAGGATGGAGGTGCAGGCCCGGGAATGACCCGCATCCTCGTCGTCGACAACTACGACTCGTTCGTCTACAACCTCGTGCAGTACGTCGGCAAGTACGCCGACGAGGTCGTCGTCCGCCGGAACGACGCCATCGACGTGGCCGGCATCCGCGAACTCGACCCGGACGGCATCGTGGTCTCGCCCGGCCCGGGCACGCCCCAGGAGGCTGGCGTCTCGATGGCCGTGTTCGCGGAGCTCTCCTACCCCACCCTCGGCGTGTGTCTCGGCCACCAGGCGCTGTGTGCGGTCCACGGCGCGCCGGTCGGCCACGCGCCCGCCGTCGTCCACGGCAAGTCCTCGGTCGTCCACCACGACGGCGAGGGCATCTTCGCCGGCATCCCCGACGGCATCGAGTCGGGGCGCTACCACTCGCTGGCGGTGGAGCGGTCCGCGCTCCCGCCCGCACTGGAGGAGTCCGCGTACGCCGACGAGGAGTCGTCGCTCGTGATGGCGGTCCGCCACCGCACGAAACCCCACGTCGGCGTCCAGTTCCACCCGGAGAGCATCCTGACCGACCACGGCACCGACGTCGTCCGGAACTTCGTGGAGGAGACGTGCGCTACCACGTGAACGGCGACCTGGTCGCCGAATCCGAGGCGTCCGTGAGCGTGCTCGACCGCGGGTTCATGTACGGCGACGCGGGGTTCGAGACGCTGCGCGCCTACGGCGGCCGCGTCTTCGAGTGGGACGCCCACCGCGACCGCCTCGAACGCACGTGTGCGACCCTCGGGATGCCCGACGCGGTGCCCGACGACCTCCACGACCGCGTCCGGGCGACCCTCGACGCGAACGACCTCGACGACGCGTACGTCAAGACGTCGGTCAGCCGCGGCGTCCAGCCGGGGAAGCTGACGCCCCTGCCAGACGTCGACCCGACCGTCGTCGTCATCGTCAAGCCGCTTCCCCGGGGCGGCGTCGACGGCACCCCGGTCTGGGACGACCCGGCGACCCTGCAGACCGTCGAGACGCAGCGCGTCCCGTCGACGGCGATTCCAGCGGACGCCAAGACGCACAACTACCTCAACGGCATCCTCGCCCGTCTCGAACTCCGGGCGCCGGACGGCGACCCCGCGGCGGACGAGGCGCTCCTCCGGGACGCCGACGGCTATCTCGCCGAGGGCGCGACGAGCAACGTCTTCTTCGTCGCGGACGGCACCCTTCACACGCCGACCCTCGACGGCCCGGTCCTCCCCGGCGTCACGCGGGCCGTCGTCGTCGAGTTGGCCCGCGAGGCCGACGTGCCGGTCGAGACGGGCCGCTACACCGTCGACGACGTGCGCGAGGCCGACGAGGCGTTCGTGACGAACACCACGTGGGAGGTCCGGCCGGTCGCGACCGTCGACGACGTTCCGGTCGGCGGCGGTCCCGTCACCGACCGGCTCGCCCGCGCGTTCGACCGGCGCGTCGAGCGGTTCTACTGACCCGGGTCGAAGCCCTACACCGGCCGTCGTGGTGGTCAAAGCCGGCGTGAGCCCACGCCAACCTATCATTTGGCAAATACTTTTCCCTGGCCGGTCCGTCCGTACGGTCGCATGCCAGTCAGAGCCGACGTCGCGGTCACCGGGATGGACAGTGAATCGAACGCCGACGAGGTCCGGCGCGCCCTCGACGACACCGCCGGCGTCGAACCGACCGTCGTGAGCGCGGCGGCCGGTCGCGTCGAGGCGACCGTCGACCCGTCGCAGGTACCCGAACGCCAGGTCATCAGGACGGTCGTCGAGGAACTCGGGTACGGGGTCGCCGACTGCGAGCGACACCCCGCCTGACCCGTCCCCGCTGTCCGGAATCCGCACCTTTTTGCCGTCCACCGACACACAGACGGACCGAATGCCGGTCGAACAGCGACACGCACCGGACGCCGACGCCGTCGTGGCGGCCGCGAAGGCGGCGTTCCGGGACGGCGCGGTGCTGTCGGTGCAGGCGGACTGCGAGGTGACCTACGAGGGCCGGACGAGCGGCGTCCTCGGGCGGGGCGACCGCCTGCTCGTGGCGAAGCCGGACGGCACGTTCCTGGTCCACCAGCCGACCGGTCACAAGCCCGTGAACTGGATGCCGGGCGGCGGGACGGTGTCCGCCCGGGTGAGCGAGGGCGACGCGGTGCTCCTCGCCCGGCGGACCAATCCGAACGAGCGCGTCGAGGTCCGCGTCCACGAGGCCTACGGCCTCACGCGGTTCGACGCGACGGACGGCGCGACCTACGAGGAGTCCGGCACCGAGGCCGAGATGCACGCGTACATCGAGGCGAACCCGGAGGTGCTGGAGGAAGGGCTCCGCATCGTCGAGCACGAACGCGAGACGAAGTACGGCTTCATCGACTTCTTCGCCGTCGACGACGACGGCGTGCCGGTGGTCGTCGAGGTCAAGCGCATCCAGGCGACGCTCAACCATTTCGACCAGCTACAGCGGTACGTCTCGCTCTACGAGGGCCGGGAGAGCCCGCTGGAGGCGGGCGACGGCGACGGGAGCGTGCGCGGGATGCTCGTCGCGCCGTCGGCCTCCGAGCGCGTGCGCCGGGCGCTCCGGGACAACGGCCTGGAGTTCGTCGCGCTCTCGCAGTTCGGCCTCGACGCGAAAGGGTCGACCGAGGCGAAACTCTCCGACTTCTGACCCGCGTTCGCTCGAACCGCGGCGACCCGTCCGTTCGCGCGTCGCGCCGTCAGACCGGGGTGGGGTCGGTCGGCCGGCCGACGTCGGGATGCTGGAGGCCCTCCAGCGCCCGCAGGACGTCCTCGCGGGTGACGACGCCGACCACGTCGCCGCCGTCGACCACGAACACGGCGCCCGTCGGGTCACGCGCGAACGTCGAGACGAGTTCGGACGCGTCCCCGCCGGCGTCGACCGTGGGAACGTCGGTCGCCATCACGTCGGCCACCTGGCCGTCCGACCGTTCGGTGGCGTCGATTGCGTCGAGGCCGACGAGGCCGACGATACGTCCGTCCTCGACGACCGCGAAGGTCGTCGTCCCGGACTGGAGCATCGCCCGGCGGGCTTCACCGATGGGTGTCCCGGCGTCGAGGGTCGCGGGGTCCGACACCGCGACGTCGGTGACGGGGATGGCTTCGAGCAGGTCCGTGTAGACGACCATCCGGGATTCGGAGGTGGCGGCGACGTAGACGAACAGCGCGACGAGCAGGAGGGTGACGCTGAACGAGACGACGCCGACGACCACCATCAGCAGGGCGAAGGCCTTGCCGAGGCGTGCGGCCCGTCGGGTCGCGTCGACGTACGACCCGCGGCGCGAGAGCAGCGCCCGGAGGATGCGGCCGCCGTCCATCGGGAACGCCGGCACCAGGTTGAACGCCGCGAGCGTGAGGTTCACGACGGCGAGCGACCCGAGGTTGAACACCACGAGCGCCGAGTCGGTCGGCACGACCTGGACGAGGCCGTAGAAGACGCCGGCGAGCGCGACGCTCGTCGCGGGGCCCGCGACGGCGATCCAGAACTCCTTGTGCCACTCGCGGGGGATGGACGCGAGGCCGGCGACGCCGCCGAATATCCAGAGCGTGATGGACTCTATCTCGATGCCGTACCGGCGCGCGACCCACGAGTGGCCGAGTTCGTGGAGCGCGACGCTGGTGAACAGGCCGACGGAGACGGCCGTGCCGACGACCCACGGCGTCAGCCCCGACTGGAGGGCGGCGACGTCGAGCGCCGTCGGGGCGAACCTGTCGATGACGCCCGCGTAGGCCTCGATGCGCGCGCCGCTCCCCAGCATCCACACGAGGAGCGGGAGGAACAGGAGCAGCGACGTGTTCACCTTGATGGGGATGCCCCAGACGTGGCCGATAGTGTAGCTCCGCATTGTCAGTCTCCGTACCCGCGTGCGGCGCACGGATAACGGTTGACGCTAACCTGTAAGCCTCCGTCCGTCTGTCCGTCAGGGCCGGTCGCTCGACGCCGCCTGCCCCACCGGTCGGTTTCGAGCCCTGCCGGCCGGTTACGAACCCGCCCAACAGCTTTCGTGTCGGCGGCCGTGAACGTGTCCATGGCGGACTTCGACGTCATCGTCATCGGCGGGGGAACCGGGAACAACGTCGCCGCGGCCGCGGCAGCGGCCGGCCAGCAGACGGCGCTCGTGGAGAAGGGGCCGCTCGGGGGGACGTGTCTCAACCGGGGGTGCAACCCCTCGAAGATGCTCATCCAGCGGGCGAACGTCGTGAACACCGTCCGGGACGCGGGTCGGTTCGGCATCGACGCGAGCGTCGACGGCATCGACTACGCCGGGTTCGTGGACGAGGTGGCGGCGACGCTGGCCGACATCGCCGAGGACATGGCGGCGCGCTACCGCGAGATGGACGACCTCGCGCTCTTCGAGACGGAGACGCGGTTCGTCGACGACCGGACCGTCGAGGTGGACGGCGAGACGGTCACGGGGGAGAAGGTGGTCGTCGCGGCCGGGAGCAGGCCGTCCGTCCCGCCCATCGACGGTCTCGACGCGGTTGACTACCTCACGAGCGACGACGCACTCTACCTCGACGCCGCGCCCGAGAGCCTCGTCGTCGTGGGCGGCGGCTACATCGCGGCGGAACTCGGCTACTTCTTCGAGGCGATGGGCACCGACGTGCGGATACTCGACACGGGCGACACGCTCCTGGGTCGCGAGGACGCCGAGGTGGCAGCAGCGTTCACGGACATCGCGGCCGACCGTCACGACGTCTACACGGGCTACCGCGTGACGGGCGTCGCCCGGGACGGCGACGGGGTCGAGGTGCTCGCGGAAGCCGACGACGGCGACGAGATTACGGTCGCCGGCGACGATGTCCTCGTCGCGATCGGGCGGCGGCCGAACAGCGACCGCCTCGACCTGGACGCGACGGGCGTCGAGACCGACGACCGCGGGTTCGTGGTGACCGACGACTACCTGGCGACGACGGCCGAGGGCGTCTGGGCGCAGGGCGACATCGCGGGCAACTTCCTGTTCAAGCACGCCGGCGACTACGAGACCCGCCACACCATCGCCAACGTCGTCCACGGCGAGCGCCGGCCGGTCGACTACACCGCGACGCCCCACGCCGTCTTCACGGAGCCCCAGATAGCCGGCGTCGGCGTCACCGAGGACGACCTCGCGGAGCAGGACGCGAGTACGTCGTCGGCAGGGCGTCGTTCGCTGACTCCGCGATGGGACGGGCGAAGAAACTCGACCACGGCTTCGTGAAGGTGCTCGCCTCGCCCGACGGCGACCTCCTGGGCTGTCACGTCGTCGGCGAGCAGGCGTCGGTGCTGGTCCACGAGGCCGTCGTCGCGATGCGGAGCGGCGACGGCCGGGTGTCGGACGTCGCCGACGCCATCCACGCCCACCCGACGCTCAACAGGGTCGTCGAGGAGGCGTTCAGGGACGTGCCGGTCTAGGAGATGGGCGAACGGACCGTTGCAGCGCCCACAGCCCGGACTGGTGGCCGTTCCTGTCCCGTGGGAGACAAACACCACCGATTTGGACGAGGAGGTAGACGGGTAGGGTGAGAGCCGCGTCCGGTCCGGCGACTGCGGCACCGGGTCGGCAGCACGAGGCGAGCCATGACGTCAGCAACACAGGTACAGGACGGCGAATCCGCGGGGACGTGGCACAGCCTCACGGCCGACCAGGTCCTCGACGCGCTCGACACCGACGCGGAGACGGGACTCACCGGCGACGAGGCGGCGTCGCGCCTCGCGGAGTTCGGCCCGAACGAGATTCGCGAGGAGGACGGCGTCTCCCCGCTCCAGATATTCGTCTCGCAGTTCCAGGACTTCCTCATCTACCTCCTCGTCCTGGCGGCCGTCCTCTCGCTCGGCGTCGGGGTGCTGCCGGGCGTGGAACCGAACTACGTCGACGCCGCGCTGATACTCCTCATCCTGGTTGCGAACGGCGTGTTCGGGTTCGTGCAGGACTACCGCGCGGAGAAGTCCATCGAGGCGCTCCGCGAACTCTCATCGCCGGAGGCGACGGTGCTCCGCGACGGCGAGAAGGTCACCCTCGACGCCACCGAGGTGGTGCCGGGCGACGTGGTGTTCCTCGAACAGGGTGACGCGGTCCCCGCCGACGCCCGCCTCGTCTCGGTGACGAACCTGGAGACCGACGAGGCGGCGCTGACCGGCGAGAGCGCGAACGTGCCGAAGGAGGCCGGGACCGTCGACGAGGACACCCCGCTCGCCGAGCGCCGGAACATGGCGTTCATGAACACGAACGCGGTCAAGGGCCGGGGACGGCCGTCGTCGTCGCCACCGGCATGGACACGCAGGTCGGCGGCATCGCGACCCAGATCAGCGAGGCCGAGGAGCACCGGACGCCGTTCCAGGAGGAGGTCGACCACCTCGGCAAGCGCATCGGCTACGGCGTCATGGCGCTCATCGCCCTCGTCGCCGTCACCCAGTTCGCGTTCACTGCGGCCGCCCCGCTCGCCGTCCTGCTCACCGCCATCACGCTCGCGGTCGCGGCGGTCCCGGAGGGGCTCCCGGCGGTCGTGACGCTGACGCTCGCGCTCGGCTCCCGGAAGATGCTCGACCGGAACGCGCTCGTCCGCCGCCTCCCCGTCGTGGAGAGCCTGGGGTCGGTCGACGTCATCCTGACCGACAAGACCGGCACGCTCACCGAGAGCCAGATGACGGTCCGGCGCATCGCGTTCGGCGGCGACGTCTACGAGGTCACCGGCACGGGACTCGAAGCCGAGGGCGAGTTCACCCGCGACGGCGAGTCGGTGGACCCGGCCCGCCTCGAACCCCTGCTGCGGTGTGGGATGCTCTGCAACAACGCGGAGGCGGCGCCCGCGTCCGCGAACACCGAGTACTACGGCGACCCGACGGAGGTCGCCATCCTGGTCGCCGCGAAGAAGGCGGGCGTCGAACCCGGCACGGAGCGCCTGACCGAGATTCCGTTCTCCTCGGAGCGCAAGCGGATGACGGTCGTCGTCGACGGCGACTCGCCGACGGCCTACATGAAGGGCGCACCGGAGTACGTGCTCGAACGGTGCGACCGCGTGGTCGAGGACGGCGAGGTGGTCGCGCTCACCGACGAGAAGCGCGAGGAGATACTCGCGACCACCGAGTCGTTCGCCGGAGACGCGCTTCGCGTCCTCGGCTTTGCCT
The DNA here is from genome assembly GCA_042662785.1 of Halobacteriaceae archaeon GCM10025711. Taxonomy (GTDB): domain Archaea; phylum Halobacteriota; class Halobacteria; order Halobacteriales; family Halobacteriaceae; genus JBHSYX01. The sequence continues at coordinate 3,156,563 of JBHSYX010000001.1, read as the reverse complement.
ACCGGGAGGGTGTCGACCCCGACGCCGACGACGAGGCCGTCGAGAGCGACATGGTCTTCCTCGGCCTCCAGGGCATGATCGACCCGCCGCGCGACGAGGTCTACGACGCGATGGCGGACTGCCGGAACGCCGGCATCCGGGTGGTGATGGTGACCGGGGACAACGCGGCGACGGCGAAGGCCGTCGGCGAGCAGGTCGGGTTCGACCCGTCGGGCGCGCTGACCGGCCGCGACGTCGAGCAGCTCTCCGACGAGGAGCTTCGCGAGGTGGTCGAGGAGGTGGAGATATTCGCCCGCGTCTCCCCCGACCACAAGGTCCGCATCCTGCAGGCGCTGCAGGCAAACGACCACAACGTCGCGATGACGGGCGACGGCGTCAACGACGCGCCGGGGCTCAGGAACGCGGACGTCGGCATCGCGATGGGCATCCGGGGGACGGACGTCTCCCAGCAGGCCTCCGACATGGTGCTCCGGGACGACAACTTCGCGACCATCCGCGACGCCATCGAGGAGGGACGGGGCATCTTCGACAACATCCGGAAGTTCGTCAACTACCTCCTCTCGGCCAACGCCGGCGAGGTGCTGGTGGTGTTCGTCGGGGTGCTGGTCGGGAGCTTCCTCTATCCGGAGCTGTTCGCCGGCGACGTGGAGGCGCTCATCCTCACGCCCGTGATGCTGCTCTGGATAAACATGGTGACCGACGGCCTGCCGGCGCTCGCGCTCGGCGTCGACCCGAAGGCCGAGGGCATCCTGGACCGGCCGCCGCGGAACCCGGACGAGCCCGTCATCAACCTCCGGATGATGGTCTCCATCCTGACCATCGGCGTCATCATGACCGTCACGGGGCTCGCGCTGTTCTTCCACGCGCTCTCGACGACCCGGGACCTCGTCGTCGCCCAGACGCTGCTGTTCACGTTCCTCGTGACGGTGGAGATGATACGCATCCAGCTCATCCGGTCGCGGTACGACCTCTCGGTGTTCTCGAACCGGTGGCTGCTCGCCGCCGTCGGGAGTTCGCTCCTGCTCCAGCTCGCGGTCATCTACACGCCGCTGAACGGCCTGTTCGGCGTGACGCCCATCTCGCTCACCGGCTGGACGTGGATCGGCGCCGCGTTCACGGCGTTCCTCGTGCTCGGTGCTGCCACGGACTGGCTCTTCGACCGGGTGTTCTGAGTCCACCCGTCGCCACCGCTTTCTGCTCGCCCGTTCCCGTCGCCACCATCGTCTTCAGCACCCGTTCTCGCCGACACAGCCCGCTCGTCGGACGGCGACCGTCCACCCGACAGCATACTATTTACGGCTACCTGTCGAATGATTACCACGAATCCGGCCGGTCGCCGGACGCCGACGAATGGTTCGTACTGCTGGTACCCCACGGCCCCTGGCGGTGGTCCTCGCCGCCGTCGTCGCGCTCTCGCTGGTTCCGGGGCCAGCAGACGCCGTCGTCCGCGGCGAACCCGACATCGACGCGTTCGTCGTGAACGACGCCGTCGCCCCCGGCGAGGACGCGACCCTCCTGTTCACGCTCGTGAACCGCGGCGACCTCACCGTCGGGTCGGCCGTCGACCGGACGCTCGCCGACCAGGTGACAACCGCCCGCGCCGTCGAGGTCACTCTCGACGAGGGCCGGGCGCCGCTGACCGTCCGGTCGCCGACCCGCGCAATCGGCCGACTTCCCGTGGGCGCAGAGCCGACGGTCGGGTTCAACGTCTCCGTGGCGCCCGACGCCGACCCCGGCACGTACGTCGTCCACCTCCGACTGGAGTACACGCACACGAGCGTCGTCGCCGAGGAGACCGGCAGCCAGCAGGACCGGACGGTCCACGACACCGTCGACGTCGAGATACGGGTGGCCGACCGCGCCCGGTTCGAGGCCCGGGCCGCCGCGACGAACGTCTCCGTCGGCGACACCGGTCGCCTGGCGCTCTCGCTCCGGAACGTCGGGTCGGCGACGGCCCGCGACGCGAGCGTCACGCTCTCCTCGCCCGACGCCGACCTGGCGTTCGGCGCGGGCGAACCCTCCTCGACGTCGTTCGTCGGGACCTGGCGGCCGGGCGAGACCCGGCGCGTCGAGAGCAGGGTCACCCTGCCCGGGGCCGCGCTCGTCCGCGACTACCGCGTGACCGCCGTCGTCGCCTACACCGACGAGGACGGCGTCGAGCGCCGGTCGGACCCGGTCGAGGTCGGGGTCGTCCCCGGCCCGAGCAGACGTTCGCGGTCGAGAACGTCACCAGCACGCTCCGGGTCGCCGAGAAAGGGACGCTGTCCGGCCGCCTCCGCAACGACGGGCCCGGGACGGTCCGGGACGCGGTCGTGACGCTCGCGTCGCCGGACGGGAACCGGACCGGCCGGGTCACCGAGTTTCCGGTCGGCGACCTCGCGCCCGGCGAGGCGGGGGCGTTCCGGTTCCGGGTCACCCTCCCGCCGGGTGCCGACCCGGTGCCCCGGGCGTTCGACCTCGTCGTCACCTACCGGGACCCGGACGGCAACCAGCGCCGGAGCGACCCGCTCCCGGTGGACGCAACCGTCAGTCCGCAACGCGACCAGTTCCGCGTCTCGCCCGTCAATGCGACCGTCGAGGTGGACGCGGACGCGACGCTCGTCGTCGGCGTGATCAACAACGGCGACCGCCCGGTCACGAACGTCAGCGCGGCGCTCTCGGCGGCCGAACCGCTGGAGAGCGAGGACCCGGTCGCCTACGCGGGCGCGCTCGACCCCGGGGAGCGAACGACCGTCCGGTTCGCGCTGAGCGCCACCGACGAGGCCATCCCGAAGACCAGTCTCGTGACGCTGAACCTCTCCTACGAGGACGCGGACGGCGACCGGGCCGTCTCGGGGCCGTACAGCGTGCCCGTCGAGGTGGTCGAACCCGTCGGCCCCGGCCTGCCGGTGCTCCCGCTGGTCGCCGTCGTGGTCGTGCTCGTCGTGGGCGCGTGGTGGTGGCGCTCCCGGCGGTAGCCGGTGCTGGGCGGTCGGGGGCGGAAGAACGCGAGATGGGCGCCGAATATCCGAACTGTGCCGGTCACCGAACGCCGGACGGCGGGTCCGTCCGGGAGTCGACGCGTGCGCCGTTCGACACCGGCTACTCCGGGGTGTGCTGTCAGACGACCTCGATAGTTCCGACCATCCCGTTCATCTCGTGGGGGATGCAGAAGTACTCGTAGGTGCCTTTGGTTTCGAAGGTGTGTTCGTAGGTGCCGCCTTCGCCGACGTTGCCGTCGCCGGGGTAGCCGTCGCGGGCGGCCTGTTCGGAGTCGTAGCCGCCGGAGGCGAAGAACCCGCCGTCGGGAACCTCGTCCTCGTAGGCGGTGACGGTGTGACCGATGGAACCGACGTTCTCCCAGGTGACGGTGGTGCCGGCGGAGATCTGGATGTCGGCTGGGGCGAACGTGAGGTCGTCGGTCATGTCGACCTTGTTCGTCTGGGAGCCGCCGTCGCCGCCGTCCCCGCCGTCGCTGGCGGTCGTCGTGTCGCCACCGTCGCCACCGTCGCCACCGTCGCCGCCATCGCCACCGCTGTTGGTGGGGGCCGTGCAGCCGGCCACGGAAAGGCTGACCGCGAGTGCCCCTGTCGCGCCGAGCGTCTCGAGTAGCTGTCGTCTGTCGATAGTATCTGTCATGGTTGGTCTCCGGAGTGGCGAGTCCGGTGTCGTGGGGCCGGCCTCGAACCGCCGGCCGGGCCCGCAGTCCGCTGGACTCTCCGTCCAGCCCTCCGGACGGGGCAGTTATTATACCATCGGAACGCGACTCGACGCCGTTCGCCCTGCATCCCTGGCTCCCGCCGTCGAGGCGGACCACTTTTCCTCGGGTCGGTCATACCGACGGACATGACCGAGGACCCGCTGGCCTGGGAGACGGTGGACTCGCGGGTGGCCTACGCCTGCCCCGGGTTCGACGTCGTGACCGACGACGTCCGCCTCCCCGACGGCACCGAGACCGACTACGACTACCTGGCCGACGACCCCGCCGTCGTGATCGTCCCGTTCACGCCGGCCGGCGAGGTGGTCGTCATCGAGGAGTGGCGGCAGGCCGTCCGCCGGGTCAACCGCGGCTTGCCCGCCGGGAGCGTCGAGGACGGCGACGGCGACCTGGCGACCGCCGCCCGGCGCGAACTCGCCGAGGAGACCGGCTACGAGGCCGACACCGTCGAGCACCTCGTCACCGTCGAACCCGCCAACGGCATCTCGGACGCCGTCCACCACTACTTCGTCGCCCGCGGCTGCCGGCCCACCGCCGAACAGGACCTCGACTACAACGAGAGCATCCGCGTCGACACCACCACCTTCGACGCGCTCCGCGAGGCGGTGCTCGCGGGCGAGGTGCGCGACGGCCGGACGGTCCTGGGCGTGCTCTACTACGCCGCCGACCGGTAGAACGGAATCCTTACGCCCGGACCCCCGCTACCCCGGGACAATGCGAGACCACTTCGAGATACGCGACCAGGACGCCGGCGGGCGCATCGGCGCCCTGGACGTGCCGCGGGCGGGGGTCACCGTGGAGACGCCCGCGCTCCTGCCCGTGGTGAACCCGAACCGGAAGACCGTGGACCCGGCGCGGTTCCCCGAGTTCGGCGCGGAGATACTCATCACGAACTCCTACATCATCCACGGCGACGACGACCTGCGGGCGGCCGCCCTCGACCGCGGCCTCCACGACCTCCTCGGGTTCGACGGCGCCATCATGACCGACTCCGGGTCGTTCCAGCTCGCCGAGTACGGCGACATCTCGGTCACGACCACGGAGATACTCGAGTTCCAGCGCGACGTCGGCGCCGACGTCGGGACGCCCGTGGACATCCCGACGCCGCCCGACGCCGACCGCGAGGCCGCCGAGATCGACCTCGCCACCACCCAGGACCGCCTCCACGAGGCCGAGCAGGTCGACGTCGGCGAGATGCTCGTCAACGCGCCCGTCCAGGGCTCCACCTACCCGGACCTCCGCGAGGCCGCGGCCGAACACGCCGACGGCACCGACCTCGACGTGTTCCCGGTCGGCGCCGTCGTGCCGTTACTGAACGACTACCGGTACGGCGACATGGTGGACGTGGTCGCGGCGGCCAAGCGCGGTCTCGGCGCGGACGCCCCCGTCCACCTGTTCGGCGCCGGCCACCCGATGATGTTCGCGCTCGCGGTGGCGATGGGCTGTGACCTCTTCGACTCCGCCGCCTACGCGCTCTACGCCCGCGACGACCGCTACCTCACCGTCTCCGGCACCGAACACCTCGACGACCTCGATTTCTTCCCGTGCTCGTGTCCGGTCTGCGCCGAGCACACCCCCGCCGACCTCCGCGGGATGCCCGCCGGCGAGCGCGAGGGCCTCCTCGCCGAGCACAACCTCCACGTCTCCTTCGAGGAACTCCGGCGCGTCAAGCAGGCCATCCGCGACGGCGACCTGCTCGAACTCGTCGAGGCGCGCGCCCGCGCCCACCCCGCGATGCTCGACGGTTACCGCGCCCTCCTCGACCACGCCGCCCAGCTGGAGCGCACCGACCCGGCGAGCAAGGGCGCGTTCTTCTACCTCTCCGGCGAGAGCGCCCGCCGCCCCGAGGTGCTCCGCCACCACGAGCGCCTGGACCGCTTCGACCCCGACGGGGACGTCCTGCTCACCGAAGGCGGTACCGACGACCGGTTCGACGAGTCGTGGCGCGTCGTCCCGCCGTTCGGCCCGCTCCCGCGCGCCCTCTCGCAGACCTACCCCCTGACCGCGGAGGTGCCCGACCGGATGGACCCGGCCGGCTACGAGCAGGCCGCCCGCGGCGTCGCCCGCCTCGCCGACCTGAACCCCGACACCGCGTTCACGCTCACCCACCGGGGCTGGCCGGCGAGCGCGCTCGACGCGGTGCCGGACCGGGTCGAGTGCGTCGACCTAACGACGGATAGTTCTGCCTCCGGGGAGGACGAGAAGGCATGACCGACCACTTCGAGGTCCACCAGCGGGACGGAGCCGCCCGCATCGGGGAGCTCCGGCTCTCGGAGCCGGTGACGACGCCCGCGCTCGCGGACGACGTCGTCGCGGACACCGGGAGCGAGTGGTTCGCCGACCAGGACCAGCCCGAAGACGACGAGTCCGTCGTGACGGTCCTGCCCCACCGCGCGTTCCCGGCCGGGACCGCCCCCGAGGTGGAAGCGGCGTTTCGGCAGGACCACCCGGACGTCGACTTCCCGAGCGCCGTCGTCGTCTCGCCCGACACCGCGGCGGACGAGGGCGCGGACGTCTACGTCGTCGCGGGCGCACAGGGCTTCGTCGGGCACGCCGAGGCGTTCGTCGACGCCGTCGTGCAGACGAAGGACGCCGTCCCGGACGACACCGCACTCTACCTCTCCGGCGTCGCCACGCCCGCGAACGTCGCCACGCTCGTCTCCGCCGGCGTCGACCTCGTGGACTCCCACCGGGCCGTCGTGAAAGGCACCCAGGGCAAGTACCTCACCGAGGAGGGCGAGTACTTCCTGTCGGACCTGACGGAGCTTCCGTGCTCGTGTCCGGCGTGTCAGCAGCCGGTCGACGAGTTCGACCGCGAGGACTGCGTCGCCCACAACGTCAACGCCCTCGACGCGGAACTCCGGCGGGTGCGCGAGCGCATCCGGGCGGGCCGCCTCCGCGACTACGTCGAGGGCCAGGCGCGCTTCGAGGCGTGGCTCACAGCTGCGTTCCGCGAGTTCGACGACCAGTGGGGCTACGTCGAGGAGCGGACGCCCGTCGTCCGCGACAGCCTCCTGCTGTCGGCGACCGAGGACACGCTCCGCCGGGTCGAGATACGGCGGTTCGCCGACCGCGTGACCAGCCGCTACCGGAACCGCCACGAGGACGTGCCGCTCCTGCTCGTGCCCTGCTCGGCCGCCAAGCCCTACAGCGACTCCCAGAGCCACCGCAAGTTCCAGGAGGCCGCCCGCTACCGCGCCCACCTCGTCTCGATGACCAGCCCCATCGGCGTGGTGCCCCAGGAACTCGAGACCACCTACCCCGCCCAGCACTACGACTCCGTGGTGACGGGCCGGTGGAGCGAGGACGAGAAGGCGTTCGTCGCGGAGGTGCTCCGGCGCTACCTCGACCGGAACGACTACCCGAGGGTCGTCGCCCACGTCCCCGACCACGGCTACCGCGACGTCGTGGAGCGCGTGGCCGACGACGTGGACGTCCCGTTCGAGTTCACCGTCGAGGACCACCCGACGACGGACGCCTCGCTCGCCAACCTCGCGGACGCCCTGGAGGGCGGCCGGCAGATACGGGTCAGCGAGCGCGAGCGCAACACCGTCCGCGCGATGCTCGACTACCAGGTCGGCGACGGCGCCGGCGACGAGGTGTTCGAGGCGTTCAGCCTCCGGGGGCGCTACCCCCGCTCGCAGGTGCGCCAGGACGGCGAGCAGCTCGCCACGATGGTCCCGCAGTACGGCACGCTCGCGTTCACGCTCTCCGGCGCGAAGCGGTGGGTCGAGAGCGACGCGCCCGTCAAGCGCGTCGAGATAGACGCGTTCGTCCCGCACGGCGACGTCCTCGCGCCGGGCGTCCTCGACGCGAGCGACGACATCCGGGTCGGCGACGAACTCGTCGTCGAGGGGCCGAACGCGTTCGCGGTCGGGCGCGCGGAGATGCACGGCGCGGCGATGGTCGAGAGCACCCGCGGCGTGGCCGTGGACGTGCGCCACGTCGAGGAGCGGTAGTCGGCCAGCCTCGCCCCGGCGGGAGGATTTTTCCCGCCTGCGTGCCATTGGCCGGCATGGACGAGATCCAGCTGTTCGTCCCGAAGCCGCTGATAGAGTCGCTCCCCGAGGACGACGACGCCGCGCGGGACATGCAGCGCGCCGTCGAGGGCCTGGAGGACCGCCTGAACCGCGCGTTCGCCGAGGCCGACGACGACGCCGAGGCGGCGGGCTACGCCCTCGACGTCATCGAGCACATGGAGGACCGCGCCGAGACGTTCGACGCGTTCGTCCCGGAGTTGCGCGCGTGGGGCCAGTCGCCCATCTACGCCATCGCGTGGCGCAACCTCTACGCCGACCTCGTCGTGCAGCTCTACGACCACGACGACCTGGGCGAGCGACTCGACCGCGAGCGCAACTTCCGCATCGTCGAGGACGGCATCCGCTTCGGCGACCGGTAGGGCTTATGGGCCCCGGGCTACTGTCACACACATGAACCTCGAACTCAAGTTCTTCGCGACGTTCCGCCAGGCGGTCGGCCAGAAGATAATCGAACGCGAGTACGACGACGACATCACCGTCGGCGACCTCCTCACGGAACTCGAAGCCGAGTTCGACGACCTGGAGGGGCGACTCTTGGAGAACGGCGACCTCCGCCCGCAGATAAACGTCCTGCTGAACGGCCGCGAGGTGCTCCACATGGAGGGCATCGACACCGCCCTCTCGGACGGCGACACCGTCAGCGTGTTCCCGCCGGTCGCGGGGGATGATGCGCGTCGAGAAGTCCTACCGCGGGATCTCGGTGCGCCTCGCCGTCCACTACCTGCAGAACCTCGGCGGCGAGCAGACCGACGACGGCGTCGTGGAGGGCGACGGCTGGCAGGCGACGCTCTCGTCGAGCACGGTCGACATCGGTCCGTCGCTCTCGCTGACCGAGGTCGGCGTCGTCTTCGAGGGGAGACCGACGCCGTCGAACCGCTCGTCGAGCGCTTCTCGCAGAAGGCGATGCGCGCGGGCGGATGACCGCCGAGCGACCCGACGCCCCTATCGAGGGCGAGGCGCTGCTCGTCGCCGGGGCGAAAGCCAGCGTCGCGATTCCCCGCCTGCCGGCGCTGGTGAACGCCGTCCAGGAGGCGCTCGGTCCCCGAATCGAGGAGTTCCGGCGGCGCTACGAACTCGCCTACGAGTCCGACGAGACGGCCGCGTTCTTCGTCGAAGCCGGCTTCTGGGACGACCTCGGTGACGACCTCGACTTCGACCGGCGCGAGACCGACGCCGCCCGCCGCGCCCACGCCGAGCAGCTCCGCCGCGTCGGCCGCCGCGAGGACCGCGAGGAGGAGTTCGCGACCGCCCTGGAGATACGCGAGGTCGCCGTCATCGGGACGTAGGCGACGTCGCCTCCTCCCGGGACCACGCGGTCAATTTTATCGCCTTCGCGACGCTACTGTCAGGTATGGCACTCGACGTCGAGGTACCCGACCCGCCCGAGCTAGCGAACCGCGGCGTCCCGGCGGCGTTCGAGCCCGCGGAGACCGTCGACGTCGCCGACTTCCGGCGGGAGGAACTCGAGACGTTCCTCGACGAGGGCGCGTGGCAGGAGGGGTTCGACGAGTGGGCGGCGTACACCGACCTGACCGCCGACCAGTTCGAACGGGTCCAGGAAGCGGGGCTCGTCGACCGCCTCGACTTCTTCTGGGACCCCCGGGACCGCCTGCTGCAGTTCGACGCGCCGTCGCTCCCGGACGAGTGGTACGCGGGCGACGGCCCGTTCGACGAACCCACGGTCTCGCTCGTTGAGACCGAACTCAGCGACCTCGGCCGGGCCGTGGCCGAGACGCTGGCGGACACCTACGTCGACTGGGGGAGCGACGAGGAGTCCGACCCGGTCTGGAGCGAGGAGACCTTCGGCCAGTCGCGCGGCGAAGGCGAGTAGCCCGGTCGCCGACCGGCCGGGCCGCGTCCACGGTCCCGGCGGCGACCGCAGGGACTGCCGCGATGGGCAGGCCTTTCCTCCCGCGACGGCGATGACCGACATGCGCGTTCCCTCCGACTTTCTCGACGGCGTGCGGGACGTCGCCCCGCTCCTGCTGGGGGTCGCCCCGTTCGCGCTCGTCGCCGGCATCGCGACCGTGAACGCCGGCCTCGACCTGCGGCACGCGGTCGGCCTCTCGGTCGTCGTGTTCGCCGGCGCGTCCCAGCTGGCCGCCCTCGAACTGGTCGGCCGGGACGCCCCGTTCACGGTGGTCGTGGTCACGGCCGCGGTCATCAACCTCCGGATGCTGATGTACTCGGCGTCCATCGCGCCCTACTTCCGGGCGTTGACCGCCCGGTGGAAGGCGCTGCTCGCCTACCTCCTCACCGACCAGGCGTACGCGCTCTCGGTCGCCCGCTACCGGAGCGACGCCGACGTCTCCCGGCGATGGTACTACCTCGGCGTCGCGGTCACCCTCTGGGTCGTCTGGCAGACGGGGACGGTCGCCGGCGTCCTCCTCGGGTCCGGCGTCCCAGACGCCTGGGGACTGGAGTTCGCGGTCCCGCTGGTCTTCCTCGCGCTCCTGGTGCCCGCCATGGAGGACCGTTCGACGACGCTCGCCGGCCTGGTCGCGGGTGCCGTCGCCGTCCTCGGCGCCGGCCTGCCGCTCAATCTCGGCCTGCTCGTCGGCGCGACGGCAGGCATCGCCGCGGGCTACGGCCTCCAGGCCTCGGGGGTGGCGGATGCCGACTAGCTACTCTGAGGCGACGGTGTGGCTGCTCGTCGTCGCCATCGGCGTCCTGACCTTCGCCATCCGGGTGTCGTTCATCGCGCTGTTCGGCCGCCTCGACGACATCCCGACGCGGGTCAAGCGCGCGCTCCGGTTCGTGCCCGCGGCCGTGCTCGCCGCCCTGGTCGCGCCCGCATTCGTGACGCTCCAGCCGGAGACGGGCGGCATCGCCCTCGACCGCCTCGTCGCCGGCGGCCTCGCGGCCGCGGTGGCGTGGCGCACCGAGAACGTCCTCGCGACGATGGCGGCCGGAATGGGCGCACTCTGGGTCGTCCGGCTCCTGGTCTGACCTCGCTCCGGCGTCCGGCCAGCGACCCGTCGTCTGCCGGCCCGCCGCTTAACCTGTGGGCTCCCCAACCTGCTCTGGCATGCTCGTTCACCTCGCACAGTACCGACGGCCCGACACGACCGAGACCGTTCGCTCCGACGGCGACGTCGACCCGGAGCGGTCGACCGAGGAGTACTTCGGCAAGGACGAACTCGCGTCGGCGGAGTGGGAGCGCGTCACCCGCGACGGCGAGACGCTGCTGCGCCGCACCCGGTCGGTGGACGGCGTCACCGCCGTCTCGGTCCCGCGCGAGGGCACCGAAGGAGACGCCGGACTGCCCGGGCGAACCATCCAGCTTCGCGTCGGCGGCGACTCCGAGTACGTCGAGCAGGCCGAACTCGTCGAGATAGTCGACCAGGAGCCGTAACGCTCCGAAAAATCGTTCGTGGTGGCGTTCAGTCGTCGCTCGGGGCGGCCGCGCCGCCGCTGGAGACGCCGGTGCCAGGGCCGACGTCGATGCCGAGTTCGTCGAGTTTCTCGTCCGGCACGACGCCGTCGACCCAGCCGCGGACCTCGTAGTACTCCTCTTTCATCTCCTCGAGTTCGCAGAGCTCGCCCTCGGAGGCGCCCTGGCCGGGGATGCCTTCCTCGCCCTCCAGGAACCGGGCGGGCAGCGAGTCGTCCTCGCCGTCGAAGCCGTTGAGGTTGTTGTAGTAGCGCTCCAGGGTGTAGATGCGCTCGCCGGTCTCGATGAGTTCGTCCTCGGTGACGTCGAGGCCGGTCATCCCGTTGTACTGCAGGACGTACTCCTCGATGCCCTCGGCGAAGGCGTTGAACTTGCAGATGTCGAAGGAGTCGCTGATGGCGTGCATGTCCTGGAAGGTGGCGGTAAGCTCGCCTTTGCCCTCCCACTCGTACGGGTCGACCTTCTCGGGCACGCCGAGGATCTCGGCGGCGGGCGTGTAGCCGCGGAGGTGGCACGCGCCGCGGTTCGAGGTGGCGTAGCCGATGCCCATGCCCTTCAGGGCGCGCGGGTCGTAGGCCGGGATGGACTGGCCCTTGACGTCGAGGCGGCAGTCGTGGGCGTCGAGTTTCTCGGCGGCGCGCTCCTGGCCCTCGGCGAGGATGTCCGGGAGGCCGTCCTCGCGGTCGCCGACGCGGTCGATCATGTCGACCATCGTCTCGGTGTCGCCCCAGTCGATGCCCTCGCCCACGTCGTCGAGGTAGCCCTTCTCGGTGGCCTCCATCGCGAACGCCATGATGTTGCCCATGTCGATGGTGTCGACGCCGACGTCGTTACACCGGTCGATCATGAGCGCGACCTTGTCGCGGTCGTCGTTCATGGAGTTCGGGCCGAGCGCGAACGCCGACTCGTACTCGAAGGACTCCATCCGGATGTTCATGTCCTGGCCCTTGTGGTGGACGTCGACCTCCACCTCCTTCTTGCAGGCCACGGGGCACGAGTGACAGGTCGGTTCGTCCACGAGGATGTTCTCGCGGACGTTCTCGCCGCTGACCTTCTCCGCGTCGATGTTCGGCTCGCTCGGGTCCGCCTCGGCCTCGCTGTGGGTCGAGGTGTACTTGCCGTTCCGGGTCGGCAGGCCGTCCATCTCTTCGCTGATGTTCATCAGGACGTTCGTGCCGTACACCGAGAGGCCGCCCTCGTTCGGCGCGGTGACGTCGGACTCCTGGATGACCTGCATCGCCTGCTGGTGGCCCTTCTGGAACGTCTCCGGGTCCTTCGGCTGGGGCATCTTGGTCCCGGACTTGATGACGATGGCCTTGAGGTTCTTCGACCCCATGACGGCGCCGGTGCCGCCGCGGCCGCTCGCCCGGTCGTCCTCGTTCATGATGCAGGCGAACCGGACCTGGTTCTCGCCGCCGGGTCCGATGCCCATGAAGCTCATGTTCTTGCCGTAGGCGCCCTCGTGGCGCTCCTCCAGGAGGTCGCGCGTCTCGTGGACGCCCTTCCCCCAGAGGTCCGAGGCGTCGTGGAGTTCGACCTCGCCGTCCTCCACGACGGCGTAGACGGGGTCGTCGGCCTCGCCCTCGAACAGGAGGCCGTCGAAGCCGGCCCACTTGAGGCGGGCGCCGCTCCACCCGCCGTGGTGGGAGTCGGTGACGGTGCCGGTGAGCGGCGATTTCGTGCAGACCGCGATGCGGCCGCTCATCACGGTCTGGGTGCCCGTCAGCGGGCCGTTCATGAACGCGAGCAGGTTGTCGGGCCCGAGCGGTTCGACGTCCGGTCCCTGGTCGAAGACGTACTTGACGCCGAGCCCCCGTGCGCCGATGTACTTCTTCGCGTCCTCGTCGTCGATACCCTCGTAGGCTACCTCCCCTCAGAGAGGTCGATTCGGGCTACGTGGTCCTGAAATCCGCCGAGATCGGTCATATGTAATTCCCAACGGTTGTATTGGTCCTGTAACGTGTTAGTCGTTATCAACCGGGAGTAACTGGAAACGGTTTCGCGACGGGATGGTTTCGGGTTGCCCGCAACTGGAATCCACGACCGTTCAACTCCGGCAACCCGTGCCCCTTCCGGCTCCTGTCCGGCCGGCACGCACCGGCGCCACCGGCGGGCTACCCGGCCGGGACGTACTGCATGACGTGGAGGCGGCCGTTCGCCTCGACGGTGACGAAGGTCGGTCCTCGCGGCGGGCAGAGCCACCAGTCGTAGTCGACGTGTCGGCCGTCGGCCGTCTCCACCACGAGGTCGAACCGCCCAGACCCCGTGAGCACGTCGGTGTCGGTGAGGGACTCGCCAGGCACCAGGGCGTACTCCCGCTCGACGAGGGGTTCGCCCGCGTCCAGGACGGTCAGCGTCAGCTCCTGTGACTCCCCGGTCCGGTTCTCCAGGCGGAACTCGCCCGTCGTCTGCCCGCACCCGATGTCGACGCCGTCCTCGCGGAGCGTGACCGCCAGCCACCGCTCCTTCCCGATGTGCCAGTCGTGGCTCCGAACGCCGTCCTCGGTCGCCACCTCGACGGTGTACTCGCCCGGCACGTGGACGCCCGGCAGCGAGAGCCGGACCGTCGGCGGAATCGCGTACTCGTAGGCCAGGATGGTCCACCCCTCGTGGCGGACGACGAGTCGCACCCGCCGTGTCTCCGACGCACGGTTCTCGACGGTGAGGCTCGCGCCGTAGTAGAGCTGTCGCGCCGACCCGTCGCCGTAGTACGGCAGGTCGGCCGCCGTGCCGCCCTCCGACGCGGGCGGGCAGTCGGGGTCACACCACGCGTGCTGGCGGAATCGGACGCCTTCGTCCACCAGCACCTCGAGGTCGCCCAGGTCGCCGAGGACCCGCCAGTTGTGGACCGCTCGCCGACCGTCGCGGGTCTCCACCACGACGCGATAGGAACCCTGGGTTGCGACCAGGCCGCCGTAGCGCTGCCGGCCGTCCCTTCCGGTCGGGATGGTCCGGGTGTCGATGAACAGGTGCGTGCCGCCGTGGTAGACCGACACCGTGACGTACCGGTTGCGGTCGCCCAGGTTGGTCACCCGGATGCCCCGCGCCACGTCGAGTGGCGTCCCGCCGCCGGTGTACGGGAGCGAGACGGGCGACTGGTCGACCCACCGGCTGGTCGTCGACCGCTCCGGCCGCTCCCCTTGCGCTCCCTGGAGGACGTCCCCGCACCCCGCGAGCCCCGCGAGCGCGGACGTCGCGACCCCGAGCACCGCCCGTCGCCGCATACACGGTTATTGGTAACACTCCTCAAAGTAGCTTCCGCCGGCTCAGCCCCCAGACGAAGCGGCTTTACGGGCGCGCCCGCTACGCCTCGGCGATGAGCGAGCCGACGCCGGAGGTGTACGAGCGGGGGCGGGGCATGGACGCCCACAACGAGGTGATGCGGGGCATCCGCGCGGAGAAGGACAAGCAGTACGACCCCACGGAGCCGACGCGGGTCTGGCTCGACGAGGACAACACGCCCGACGGCGTCTACCAGAGCCTGACCATCATCCTGAACACCGGCGGCTGCCGGTGGGCGCGGGCCGGCGGCTGCACGATGTGCGGCTACGTCGCCGAGTCCGTCGAAGGCGGCTCCGTCTCGCACGCCGCCCTGATGAACCAGATAGAGGCCGCCCTCGACCACGAACGCCGGGAGGCCGACGAGGAGAGCGGGCTGGTGAAGATCTACACCAGCGGGAGCTTCCTCGACGAGCGCGAGGTGCCCGCCGAGACGCGGGCGGCCATCGCCGACACGTTCGCCGACCGCGAGCGCATCGTCCTGGAGAGCCTCCCGGACTTCGTCGACCGCGAGAAGCTGGCGGCGTTCACCGACGCCGGCCTGGCGACGGACGTCGCCATCGGCCTGGAGACGGCCAACGACCGGGTGCGCCACGACTGCGTGAACAAGTACTTCGACTTCGAGGACTTCGTCGCGGCGAGCGAGGAGGCGGCGGCGGTCGGCGCGGGCGTGAAGGCCTACCTCCTGCTCAAACCGCCGTTCCTCACCGAGGCCGAGGCCGTCCGCGACATGAAGGAGTCCGTCCGCCGGGTCGCCGACTACGCCCACACCGTCTCGATGAACCCGACGAACGTCCAGCGCTACACGATGGTGGACGAACTCTACTTCCAGGGCGGCTACCGGCCGCCGTGGCTGTGGAGCGTCGCCGAGGTGCTCCGCGACACCGCCGACGTGGACGCCATCGTCGTCTCCGACCCCGTGGGCGGCGGCAGCGACCGCGGCCCACACAACTGCGGCGAGTGCGACGACCGGGTGCAGACCGCCATCAAGGATTTCGACCTGCGGCAGGACCCCGCCGTCTTCGACCAGGTGGCCTGCGAGTGCGAGGCGACCTGGGAGGCGGTCCTGGAGCGGGAGACGGCGTACAACCTGCCGCTCGTCGAGTGAACCGGGCCACGGCCTGCGGCTGGTCGAGCGAGACGGCGAGGAGGCAACGCGCTCCCACATAAGGACGGGCTTTTCGCCGAGATAGGCTCCGCATACCTAAGTTTTTGGAGGTGTTTGTCCGGCGTGGCGGCCGCGACCAGGAGCGTCACCCCACACGCGTGGTCCCCAAGGCCGCCGATTCAGAGCGACAAACCGCCAGCGAGCGACGCGACGAACGGACGCCGACCCGCCGACCTGCACGACGGCGGTAGCGACCCGTATCGGCGTCCGACCCGGGTCGGCCAGCGACCCCCGGCCGAGCGCTCCCCGTTCCGGTTCAGGCGAATCCGTTCAGTATCCCCTGCCCGTCGGTCGAACCGATGTCCGGGAGCGTCGCTCGCTCCGGATGGGGCATCATGACCGCGACGGTGTCGCGGTCGCCGAGCAGTCCCGCGACGTTGTGCTTCGAGCCGTTCGGATTCGTCTCCGGCGTGACGTTCCCGTCGGCGTCGCTGTACCGGAGCAGCACCCGGTTCTCGGCTTCGAGGCGTTCGAGTTCGTCGTCGGCTATCTCGTAGCGTCCCTCGCCGTGTGCGATGGGGAGTTCGAGCACCTGCCCCTCGTCGTAGGCGCGGGTCCACGGCGTGTCCGCGTTCTCGACCCGGACGTGGACGTGCTCGCACTGGAAGCGAGCGCTCTCGTTGACGGTGAACGCGCCGGGCGCCAGGCCCGCCTCGCACCCGATCTGTGCGCCGTTGCAGACGCCGAGGACGGGGACGCCGTCGGCGGCGACCTCGCGGACCGCCTGCATGATGGGGGACTTCGCCGCCATCGCGCCCGCCCGGAGGTAGTCGCCGTAGGAGAAGCCGCCGGGGAGCATGACGCCCGTCACGTCCGCCGGCAGGCCGTCCTCGTGCCAGACCATCTCGACGTCGACGCCGACGTGTTCGAGGGCCTGCTTCGCGTCGCGGTCGCAGTTGCTGCCGCCGAACCGGATGACGGCGACGGTCACTTCGCCGCCACCTCGATGGTCCAGTCGTGGATGGTGGGGTTGGCGAGCAGGCGCTCGGCCATCGCCTCCGCGCGCTCCTCGGCGGCGGCCGCGGAGTCGGCCTCCATCTCTATCTCGTACTGCTCGGCGAACCGCAGGGCCGTCATCTCGAAGTCCAGGCGCTCTGGTGCGCGCTTCGTCGTCTGGGCCTCGGGGTCGAGGACGCCCGCCTTCAGCCGAACGGTGACGGTCGCGGTGTACTCGGTCATCACTCGTATGGGCGCGGTGGTGTACAAAAGACCTTTTGGAACGTCCGTGTTATGCACGTTCGCGTAACCCGCCGGCTACAGGTCGCGCACGGCGGCCACGGCGTCGTCGATGGTCGGCGCGTCGAACAGGTCCAGTTCCGTGTAGGCGTTCGCGCCGGCGGCGTAGAGGTCGCGGACGGCCTGCAGCACGTCGCCGGGGAGCGGTTCGGGGTCGCCTCGCACAGCGCCTTCCAGTCAGCGACGTCGCGGGCCTTCGCCTCGGCCTTCGCCGCCTGGACCGCCTCGACCCACGCCGGGTCGGTGCGCTTGTAGTACTGGCGGACGACCTCCTTCGACACCTGCTGGCCGTCGTAGCTGAACCGGTTCTCGTCGAAGGTGCCGACCACGTCCGCGACGCGTATCTCGCCGTCGAAGTAGAGACACTCTATCTTCCCGTCCTGGTGGTCGAAGCCAGCGCTCGCGGCCTGCTCGGTCACGACGCGGTTGACCTCGCGGGCGACCCGCTCCAGGTCGTCGAGGGCGGCCTTCCCCGCGATGGCGTCGGCCTCCTCGCGGTCGAGATACCGGTCGCCCTCCTCGTACTTCGTGGAGAACTCCACGATGGGGTCGTCGAGCGCGACGGCCTCGTCCGGCCACGTCTCGACGTCGAGGCCGTGGTCGGCCGGGTCGGTGCGCCGCCGGAGACTCGACCCGACGGGGACGGTGTTCCGGAAGACGACCTCCAGGGGGATCAGGTAGTTGTCGCCCGCCGCCTCGTGGTAGGCGTCGTAGTCGTAGTCGCGGCCTTCGTGGGGCAGGTCCGGCACCTGGGTCAGGTCGATGGCCATCTCGCGGGGCGCTTCGTCCGCCTCGGAGAGCGGGACGACCTCGCCGTCGGCGACGACGCCGCGGTAGTGGGTGGGGATGCCCGCGTCCTCCAGCAGTTCGAAGTTGAACGCGCCCATCGAGCAGAGGCTGGCGCCCTTCTCCGGTATCCTGTCGGGCATCTTCCCCCAGTCGAAGACGGAGTAGTCGTCGGTGAAGTAGAAACGCCCCCGCCCCAGTCCGTCCGGGGTGGCCGGCGTCTCGACCCGGAACTCCTTGACGCTGGTCATGTGCGGGGACTCTCCCCCGCGGACTAAGAGGTTTCCATTCCCGTGCTCACCGACGCCCCTTCACGACCGAATCTATGCACGACCGTGCAACACACCGGGCTGTCGGTACCCGCTCGTTTTTACGCCTCCGGGCGATTAGTCCGGGGTAATGGCCGACGCCTTCGAGACCAGTGCCGCCACGCCCGAAGGGGGTTCGAGTTCGAACACGTCCCCGAGACGGACCAGTCCTTCGAGAACGCGCTCGCGAAGGCACGCGCCGGCGAGCGCCTCACGGTCGCGGACGGCGTCGAACTCATCACCACCGGCACCGACCGCGCGGGCATCGACCCCCGGCGGAAAGAACTGGTGCTGGAGGCGGCCGACCGGCGACGCGCCGACGTGGTCGGCGACGAGGTGACGTTCGTCGCCAACCTCAACAACAACGTCACCACCGCGTGTAACGTCGGCTGCCTGTTCTGCAACTACAAGGACCCGGCCCGGACGTTCCGCGCCGACTACCAGGGCGACACCGACGGGTTCACCAGGACGCCCGCCGAGTCCCGGGCCATCGTCGCCGACGCCGTCGAACGCGGCATCTACGAGGTGACGTCCGTCTCCGGCCTCCACCCCGCGCTCGCCCTGAACGACGACCACCACGAGATACTCGCCGCGAGCGACGGCGACCACAACTACCACCCGCCGGCCGAGTACGACGTCGACCCCGGCACCTACGTCGAACAGCTCCGGGCGATGAGCGTCGACGGCGTCCACGTCCACTCGATGACGCCCGAGGAAGCCTACCACGCGCGCCGGGGGACCGACTGGTCCTACGAGGACGTCTACCGCGAACTCCAGGCCGCGGGCCTCGACAGCGTGCCGGGCACCGCCGCCGAGATACTCGTCGACGAGGTGCGCGAGGTCATCTGCCCCGGGAAGATAGACACCCAGGGCTGGCTCGACGCGATGACGGCCGCCGCCGATGTCGGCCTCGACATGACCGCGACCATCATGTACGGCCACGTCGAGAACGAGATGCACCGCGTCATGCACCTGGAGCGCGTCCGCGAGTTGCAGGACCGCACGGGCGCCATCACGGAGTTCGTCCCGCTCTCGTTCGTCCACGAGCACACGCCGCTCTACGAGCGCGACCTGGTCGCGGGCGGCGCGTCCGACGCCGAGGACGAACTCGTGATGGCCGTCTCCCGGCTCTTCCTCGACAACGTCGACCACCTCCAGTCGTCGTGGGTGAAGTTCGGCGACGCGAAGGGCCTCAAGCTGCTGTCCGCGGGTGCCGACGACTTCATGGGAACCATCCTCTCCGAGGAGATAACCAAGCGCGCGGGCGGCGACCACGGCGAGTTCCGGAGCTTCGACGACTACGTCGAGATGATTTCTGCCGTCGGGCGCGTGCCCGTCGAGCGGTCCACCGACTACCGGCAGCGTCGTCGCATCGACCCCGACGACGGGCCGCCGTTCGGCCCCGAACTCGGCCCGAAGGCCGACGGCACGCCCCTCGTCCCCGAGCAGGCGGTCGACTCCCGGGCCACCCAGGACTGAGCGCCATGATGAGCACGACGCACGCCTTCGTGGGACTGCTGCTCGCGTCGAGCATGCTGTTCCTCGCCCCGGAGTTCGCCGTCGTGGGCGCCGTCGCCGCGATGGCGGGCGGCGTCTTCCCCGACCTCGACCTGTTCGTCGGCGAACACCGGAAGACGCTCCACTACCCCGATTACTACTGGGTTGCCGCCGCGCCGGCGGTGGCCGTGGCCGCGTTCGCGCCCGGCCCGCTCACCGTCGGGGCCGCGTTCTTCCTCGTGTCGGCCGCGCTCCACTCCGCGAGCGACGCGCTCGGCGGCGGCCTCGGACTCCGGCCCTGGGAGGACACCTCCGACCGCCGGGGCGTCTACCTCCACTCGCGGCGGCGGTGGATCCCGCCCCGGCGGTGGGTCCGGTACGACGGCGCGCCCGAGGACCTCGCGCTCGCGGCGGCGTTCGCGCTCCCCGGCTACCTGCTGTTCGACGGCGTCGTGAGCCAGATCGTGGTCGCGGGTCTCGCGGTCTCGGTCGTCTACACCGCCGTCCGGAAACGCCTCCCCGACCTGGCTCCCGAGTTCCTCCAGTAATCAGTCCGTACCGCCCGCCTCGCCCGCCGCGATGGCGCGGTACCGCGCACCCAGTTCGGTGTCCGCGCGGAGGGCATCGAGAATCGGCGCCTGGAGCCACTCGCCCGGCGTCCCCGGCACGTCGTCGGGTCGCAGGTCGGCCGGGAGGTACTGCTCGTAGACGGGCAGGCGTTCGCGGAGCGGGACGCCCGCCTCGTCGGCGACGGCCGCGAGTTCCCGGACCGCCGGCCACCGGTGGTCGGGGTTGATGTGGTCGTCCGTGACGGGCGAGACGCCGCCCAGGTCGTCGACGCCGACGTCGACCAGGTCGCGGACCGGCGCGAGGTTCGGCGGCACCTGGACGGACACCGACTCGGGCAGGGCGGCCCGAGCCATCGCCGTCACGCGACGCATCGTCGCCACGTCGGGCGTGCCGCCCGACCAGCGCTCGTTCTCCACCACCGGCTGGACGATGACCTCCTGCACGTGGCCGTAGCGCTCGTGCAACGCGCGGATGGCGAGCAGGCTCTCCGCCCGGTCGCGCCACGACTCGCCGACGCCGACGAGGATGCCCGTGGTGAACGGCACGCCGAGTTCGCCCGCGTTCCGGATGGTCGCGAGGCGCTGTCCGGGGTTCTTCCCGCGCGGGCCCGCGTGCGCCTGCACCTCGGCCGTCGTCTCCAGCATCACGCCCATGCTCGCGTTCACGTCCGCGACCTGCGCCATCTGCGAACGCGTCTGGTCGCCGGGGTTGGCGTGCGGGAGCAGCCCCTCGTCGAGCGCAATCTCGCAGGCCTCGCGCAGGTAGGAGTGGATGGAGTCGTGGCCCCACGCGGCGAGCTGGTCGTGGATGCGGGTGTAGCGGTCGTCGGGCGTGTCGCCGAACGTGAACAGCGCCTCCGTGCAGCCCGCCTCGACGCCCGTGCGGACGACGTCGCGGACCTCCTCGGGCGACAGGAGGCTGGCCTGGCCGGGCGGGTCGTAGTAGGTGCAGTACGTGCAGGTGTACCGGCAGGCGGTGGTCAGTGGGACGAAGACGTTCCGGGCGAAGGTCAGTTCCGGGGCGGGGTCGACGTCGGCGGGCGTCACGTCGAGGAGCGCGTCCACGTCGGCGTCGTCGATGGCGACGTCGACGTCGTAGGCGTCGGCCCCGGGAATCATGCATCGACCCTTCCGCCTGCTCGCCCAAAACGGTTGCTACCGCCGCACGTAGTAGTCGCGGTTGCGCAGGATGAACGCGACGTAGCCCGCGCCCGCCCCGAGCAGGATGACGACCGTCTGGTTCGCGAGGAGGCCGATACCGGCGGCGACGCCGAGCGCCGTCGACCCGGCGGACACGAGGAATGCGACGACGCCCGCGACGACCAGGTCGATGGCCACCGACCGCCAGCCGAGTTCCTGGATGGCTTCGGTCCGCGGCGCGCGGCCGACGGGCGTGTAGACGTCCGCGACGGCGAGCGCGACGGCCACCGCCACCGCGATGGCGACGGGGGCGGCCCGGATGACCGGCACGCCGGCGAGGCTCGCCACGGCCGTGAGGACGACGTAGATGGCGGCGCTGAGGAGGATGACGCCCAGGAGCGAGACGGTGGCCTTGCCGAGACGCTGCAGGCGCATGCCCGACCCCACTCCGGCCGGTCACTAAAACCCGTTCACTCCCGCGTCGCCGCGACCCGGCCGCCGGTCGTCGACAGCCGGAAGCCGGCGTCCCGGAGCCACCGGGCGGCCCGGCCGTCGGCGTGGAGGAGCACCTCCGCCAGGTCGTCGGGGTCGTCCACGTCGGTCGAGAGCCGGTAGGAGTCGACGACGGTCACGTCGGCACCCGCGTCGGCGGCCGCCTCGCGGTGGTCGAGGAACGACGTGCCGTGGTAGTCGACCCGGAACCCGTCGTGGCGCGCGACGAACGCGTTGGTGCCGCCGCCACGCCCCGGGACGAGCACCACGTCGCCGTCCGTCGCGAACAGCCGGGCGAGCGTCCCGGAGGTCGCCAGCGCCAGGTCGGCCATCACCACCGCGACCGGCTCCCGGGCCGCGTCGAGGACCGCGTTGACACAGGGGGTCAGCGGCCGCTCGTCGACCGTGACCGGCGCGTCGACGTTCACGGACGCGGTGGCGACGACTTCCGGAGTGTGGCCGGCCGCCCGGACGGCGTCCAGCACGTCGCGGAGCATCGCGTCGGCGAACGCGCGTCGCTCGTCGCCGTCGAGGACGGGCGCCAGCCTGGACTTCGGGTCCGTGGCGTCGAACGGGACGACGACCCGCATAGAAGAGGGTCTAGCCCAGTTTGTCGTAGGTCTGCCGGTTGCTGAGGTACCAGTAGACCCCGCCGCCGATGAGCAGGAGACCGACGAGGCCCGCGCCCGCCATCAGCAGCAGGTTGGTCTGCTGCTTGGACGCCGCGGCGCCCTCGGCCTTGCTCTGGGCGTTGTTCGCGAGCTTCACCGCGTTGTCGAAGTTCGAGCCGTTGAACGCCGAGACCGCGCTGTCGAGCAGGTCCTCGGCCTCGGTGGTGTCCGCACCGTTGCTCTCGGCGGTGTCGATGGCGTCCTCGGCGTCGGCGATGGCGTCCCGCGCCTCCTGGCTGTCAGACGTGTACGGCCGCGCCGACCACGCGTCGAGCGTGGTGCTGGCGCCGCCGTCCTGGGTCTCGCGGAGTGCCGCCACCGTGAACGACTGGGCCGGCTGGTAGCTGTAGTTCTCGACCTTCGGGACGGTCCCCTCGACCCGGACCTCGACCCGGTTCACGTCCTCGCTGGCCTCGACGGCCTGCTGGAACGTCTGGCCGGAGTAGCTCTCCCGGCCGATGCGAGCGTTCGTCTGGTCGTAGAGCGTGACCGTCCACGTCGCGTTCACGAGTTCCGTCTCGCCCGCCAGCGTCCACGAGTCGTAGTTCGAGTAGAGGTCCGTGACCTCGAAGCTGGCCGTGGTCTTCGACCCGACTTCCGCCGAGTCCGGCACGCCGTCCGGGGTGACCGAGACGGCCGCCGCTGGGACCGCCGCCACGAACAGGACCGCGGCGAGGGCGAGGGCGAGCTTAGAAGAGTGGCTCCAGTTCATCCTCGTCGTCTTCTACCAGTGTTGCCAAGTTCTCTTCGCTCTGCGACCGGATGTCGTCGATGTTGTCCTGGGCCTCGATGGCGACCTGCTGGAGCTCCTTGATGCGGGGGACGTTGGTGACGCCGGAGAGCAGGACGACGCCCGCCACGTACTTCGAGTCGCGGACGGGGTAGTCGCCGCCCCGGACCTCCATGCTCCCGGTCTGCTCTTCGAGCCACTTCCGGCCGCGCTCGATGCCCTTGCGGTTGAGGTACTTCGGCGGGCCGCTCATGACGAGCAGCGCGCGCTCCGCGCCGTCTATCTCGCACGGCAGAGTGAGGCGGCCGAGGGCGGCCTTGCGGACCAGGCTCGTGATGCGGTTGGTGGTGTTCGCGCTGTCTTCGAGCGAGTCGGTGTCGTTGCCGCCGGTGAACCGCGAGAGGAGGCCGCCCCCGCCCGACGAACCGGGGTTGACCTCCTCGGCGGCGTAGCCGACGGTGGAGACGCCGCCGCCGGCGAGCGTGTTGATGATCTCGCTGGAGTCGACGACGCTCTCGGCGACCACGTCGCCGCCGCCGACCTCGCCGGCACCGAACAGGATGCCGAACCGGCGCACGATCTCCTCGTTGATGACGTCGTAGCCGCTCTCGACGGACTCGCCGGACTTGCGCCACGCGTCGTTGTCGAAGACGAGCAGGTTGTCGACCTCGCGGACGAAGGTCTGGAACGAGCGGGCGGCGTTCAGCGTGTAGATGCCGCCTTCGTCGCTACCCGGCAGGACGCCCAGGCCGTAGACGGGTTCGGTGTAGATGCGCTTGAGATGCTTGGCGAGGACGGGCGCGCCGCCGCTCCCGGTCCCGCCGCCGAGACCGGAGATGATGAGGAACGCGTCGACCTCGTGGACCGGGATGTTGTCGATGGCTCCCTGCACCTCGTCGATGTCCTCCTCGGCGATCTCCGCGCCGAGTTCGTTGTCGGCGCCCACACCGTGGCCCTTGACGCGGGACTGTCCGATGAGGACTCTGTTCTCCTTCGGTACGTTCTTCAACCCCATGAGGTCGGCTTTCGCGGTGTTGACGGCGACGGCCGCGCGCACGATGCCGCTGCCCGTGCGCTGGTCGTACTCCAGGAACTTGTCCAGGATTTTGCCGCCCGCTTGGCCGTACCCTACCATCGCGAGTTTCATTCTACAGACTCCGTTGTCTCAAAAACACTTCGAATAACATGATAAGCCTTTTGATGCCGAGCGTCTGACGACGGTCGGACAGGAACCGAAACTCGTGCCAGGCGGCCGAAAAGAACCGGTCGTTCGGGGACGCGTATCAACCGACTAACACGGTGTCTTTAAATATAAGATGGCCGTATGCGGGTGATTCGGGGGCCTGAGCCTCCCGGTCACTCGACGTCGAGGAACGACGCGAACGTTGTCAGGTCCGACTCGCTCACGCCGAACGTCTCCACGTCGTTACGGGTCACCGTGTTGTCCATCTTGAGCGAGCGATACTGGTCGCGCCCCATCGGCACGAACGGCAGCGGGTCCGCCAGCGCCAGGCCGACGGCCGCGAGCGGCATCGGCACCGGGAGGACGGTCACCGACTTCCCCTCCGACCGGTAGACGAGGCGGGTGACGTCCGCGAGCGTCAGCACCTCCGGCCCGCCGAACTCGTAGGTCTCGCCGTCGTGTTCGGGTTCGACGCAGTCGGCGACCATCGGCACCAGGTCCCCGACCCAGATGGGCTGGAACCGGGTCCGACCGCCGCCCGGCAGCGCGGTGACGTAGGGGGTCGTCAGCAGTTTCGTGAACTCCGTGAACTCGTCGCCCTCGCCGAACACGACCGACGGCCGGACGACGGTCCAGTCGAGGTCGCTCTCCCGGACGACTTCTTCGGCCCGTCCCTTCGCCCGGATGTATGCGGTGTCGGCGTCAGAGTCGGCGCCGAGCGCGCTCATCTGGACGACCTTCCGGAGTCCATGCTCCTCGGCGGCCCGGACGACGTTCTCGGTGCCCTTCCGGTGGACCTCGTCGTGCATCCGGTCGCCGCCGGACGGCTTGAACAGCGGCGAGAGCGACACCAGGTTCACGACGACGTCCTGGCCCTCGAAGGCGTTCTGGATGGAGTCGTAGGCGGCGACGTCGCCCACGGCCGTCTCGACGCCCGCCGGCAGGTCGGCGTCGCCCGGCGACCGCGAGAGCGCCGTCACGTCGTGGCCGCGCTCGTGGAGTTCGCGGCAGAGGTGGGTGCCGATGAAGCCGGTACCGCCGGTGACCAGTACTTTCATGCGCTCAATATGTCTGTCGTGGAACGTAAAGCTACCGTGGCCTGTAAGAGTTAAACGCCGCCGCCGCAACGTCCGTGTATGCTCATCACGCTGGAGGGCCTCGACGGCAGCGGGAAGACGACGGTGTGGGAGGCTCTCAGGGACCGGTACGGGGGCGAGGGAACCACGTTCACCCGCGAACCGACGGACACGTGGTACGGCGAGGCCGTCGACCGCTCCATCGCGGACGACGACGCCGACCCCGTCGCGGAGTTCTTCCTCTACACCGCGGACCACGCCGCCCACCTCTCGAACGTGGTCCGGCCCGCACTCGAGCGCGGCGACGTCGTCGTCTCCGACCGGTACTCCGACTCGCGGTACGCCTACCAGTCCGTCGCCCTCGACGGCGTCGTCCCCCGACCGATGGAGTACATCCGGGGCGTCCACCAGCCCTGGACCCGGCCGCCGGACTACACCATCTACCTCGACGTGCCGCCGTCGGTCGGCGCGGCCCGGAGCGGCCGCACCAACAAGTTCGAGCAGGGCGGCTTCCTGTCCCGCGTCGCGGAGAACTACGAGCGCCTCGTCGACCTCGAACCCGGCCGGTTCCGGCGCGTCGACGCCACCCGGTCGCCCGAGGACGTGCTCGACGAGGTGGAGACGATATTCGAGGACCTCACCGCCGCGGACTGATGGCCGACGACCGCGACGCCGGGGACGAGGACGCTCCCGGGGAACGGGACGCCACCGACAGCGACCGGAGCGGCGGCCCGCGGTTCTGGCTCCCGCCGGTCACACTCCCTCGCCTGTTCCCGGGCGACCTCCACCTCGAGTTCCCGGTGCCGGTCGTCGACCGCACCGTCAGTGTGACGGGACAGCGCCTGCTCGTCGCGGCGGCCCTCTTCGACCTCCTGGACGCGTGGCTGGCGCTCGCGGACGTGCCGTCGACCGTCGGCATCACCCGGACCGTGGCGGGGACGCTGCTCGCGGCGCTGTTCGCGGGGCCGGTCGGCGCCGCCTACGCCTGGGAGGTGGCCGCCGTCGCCGCCGGCGTCGGCTGGGCGACCGCCGTACCGTCGCTCACCCTCCTCTTACTGCTCCGCGCGGCGCGATAGGTCGGCCTCCTCCGGCGGCGGCATCCAGAAGAGGTCGATGGAGTAGCCCAGGAAGAACGGGAGCGCCCAGATGTAGACCAGCGCGGACTGGTCGCTGAACAGGCCGCCGCCGAGTCCGAGCACGCCGCCGAGGACGATGGTCGTCGGGACGTAGGCGAGCGGTACCAGCAGCACGGTGTAGATGACCGCTCCCCACCGCGTCTTCATCTGGAGGCGGAAGAACCGGGCGCCGACGGCCGCCATGACCGTGTGCAGTACGACGATGACGCCCAGCCCGACGAGCGTCGCGACCGAGACCATACCCCTCCTTCGCACTGCGGACGTTTTTCGCTATCGATAGCTCTTTGGCCGGGATGTGCGGACGTGTTCGTATGCAGCGAGTCATCGGGGACTACCGGCTGGCAGACACGCCGTTCGCCGCCGACGACGCCCGCGCCCTCTACCGCGACATGGTGCGGGCCCGGCGGTTCGACGAGCGCGCACTCGCGCTCCAGCGCCGCGGCTGGATGAGCGGCTACCCGCCGTTCCGGGGCATGGAGGCCTCGCAGGTCGGCGCCGCACACGCGATGGCCGAGGAGGACTGGCTGTTCCCCACCTACCGGTCGAACGCGATGCAGCTAGCGCTCGGCGTGCCGATGAGCGACATCCTCGGGTTCCGGCGCGGCCGCCCCGAGTACGCCTCCGACCACGACCTGAACGTGTTCCCGCAGGCCGTCCCCATCGCCACCCAGATACCGCACGCCGCCGGCGCTGGCATGGCTCGAAACTACGTCGACGCCGACCACGGCGTCGTCTGCTACCTCGGTGACGGCGCCACCAGCGAGGGCGACTTCCACGAGGGCATGAACTTCGCGGGCGTCTTCGACGCGCCCGTCGTCTTCTTCGTCGAGAACAACAACTGGGCCATCAGCCTGCCGCGCGAGAAGCAGACCGCCGCCGAGACGATCGCCCAGAAGGCCGACGCGTACGGCTTCGAGGGCGTCCAGGTCGACGGCAACGACCCGCTCGCGGTCAGTCTCGTCGTCAGCGAAGCCCTGGAGTCGGCCCGCGACGGCGACCCGGTGCTCGTGGAAAGCCTGACCTACCGCCAGGGAGCACACACCACGAGCGACGACCCGAGCAGGTACCGCGACGTCGAGGGCGACCTGCCGGCGTGGCGCACCCGCGACCCGCTGGAGCGCTACGAGGAGTACCTCCGCGAGCAGGACCTCGTCGACGACGCGTTCGTCGACGACGTGTACGACGCGGCCGACGAGGAGATAGCGGACGCGGTCGAGACGGCGGAGTCAGCCGACGACGCCGACCCCCACGACGTCTTCGACTCCGTCTACGCCGAGCGGCCACCCGGACTCGACGACCAGCGCGCGTGGCTCGACGCGTTCCTCGCCGACCACGACGTCCAGGAACTCGACCACTAGCTGAGCGAGATGTACGTCTTGGTGCGCTTGACGCCGTCGAGTTGCTGGATGTCGCCCGACGAGGTGTGGATGACCTCGTGGACCTCCGGCGCGTCGACCTCGGCGATGACGTCGTACTGACCGGCGACGACGTGCGCCTCCTGGACGTTGTCGAAGTCCTCGACGACGCTCCGGACGTGCTCGGA
This sequence comes from Halobacteriaceae archaeon GCM10025711, assembly GCA_042662785.1. GTDB lineage: Archaea > Halobacteriota > Halobacteria > Halobacteriales > Halobacteriaceae > JBHSYX01. Next base: position 3,128,618 of record JBHSYX010000001.1, on the reverse strand, counting down.
TTTACCGGCGCCAGTCCGCACCATCACGAACGCGTGCACCATAGGACGCCCTTCAGGTGCTCGCGCCAAAAGTGTTACCTCCCCACACACCCCTGCCGGACGCCTCCCACGCTCCCGGCCGGTAGTCTCGTCGCACCCTGGACGGGGAGTTCAGACTACCCCGACCGGTCGAGGGCGTCGAGCACGGTGTCCACGTCCGCGGGCGTGTTGAACGCGTGAAGCGAGACGCGCACGCTCCCCTCGGGGAAGGGCACCGACCGGACGACGATGCCCGCCTCGGCGAGTCGCTCCACGGTCGCCTCGGCGTCCTCGACCTGGACGGTGACGAGGCCCGATTCGTACTCGCGAGGACTGAGCAGGCGGTCGTCGGCCAGGCCGTCCTTGAACTGCTCGGTGAGGTCTTCGATGCGGGATTCTATCGTCGACAGCCCCAGGTCGGTCATCGTCTCGATGGCCTCCCGCAGACCGGCGTACGTCGCGGGCGACGTGGTGCCGATCTCGAGCTGGGCCGCGCCCGACTTGAACTCGTACTCGTCGGCGGTCGGCTCCACGACGCCCCGGTAGCCGATACTCCGGGGTTCGAGAGCGGGCAGGGCGTCCTCGTTCACGTGGAGGAAGCCGGCCCCCACGGGCCGAGCAGCCACTTGTGGCCCGCGCCGGCCACGAAGTCCGCGCCCCACTCGGTGACGTCGACCGGCATCTGGCCGGGCGCCTGGACGGCGTCGACGAGCACGCGTGCGCCGGCGTCGTGAGCGACGTCGACGACGTCCCTGACAGGCAGGCGGGTCCCGTAGTTCCAGGTGACGGCGCTCAGGCAGACCAGGTCGCCGGGGCCGACCGCGTCCTTCACGTCGTCCAGGTCGAGGCGGCCGCGCTCGGTTTCGAGCACCTCGATGCCGACGCCCCGGAGGTCGCGGAGGCGCTGCCACGGCAGGATGCCCGCCGGATGTTCGAGGTCGGTCCGGACGACCGTCGCGTCCGACTCCCAGTCGAGGGCGGTCGCGATGCGGTTGATGCCGTCCGTGGTGGACTGGGTCAGCGCCACCTCCTCGGCCGTCCCCCGAGGAACTCGGCGACGACCTCGCGGGTCTCCTCGAACGCGTCGAACGCCGCCGGGTACATCCCCTCGCCGGCGGGCGCGTCGTACTCGTGGTACTCGAGGAACCCCTCGACGGCCTCGACCACGTTCGTCGGACTCGGCCCGCTCGCCCCCGTGTTGAGGTAGACGACCTCGTCGAGGGCGGGCATCGCCGCGCGGAGGTCCGACGGCGTCATCGCGGCACCCCGTCCGCGCTCGTCTCGCCGCCCGACCCCGTCACACGTGTGGTATTGCCCATACCAGACAACACCGGGGCGGTCGGGTTATAGGTTTGGCATCCGCGCCACCCGCCGAAATCGCCACCCCGAACGGCCGTCACCGTCGTGTCGGGGCGGCGGCGTAAACTTATATCACCCCTCCGGACAAACGGTGGAGTATGCGTTTCGTTATCACTGGTGCCGGGCGCGTCGGACTCCGGACCGCCCGCGTCCTTCAGAAGGAGGGCCACGAGGTCACGCTCATCGAGATCGACCCCGACAAGGCCAAGCGAGCCGAGAACGAGGGCTTCGACGTCATCGTCGGCGACGGGACCGACGAGGAGGTCCTCGCCCGGGCCGACCTCGACGAGGCGGAGGCCGTCGGCGCCCTCACCGGGGACATGAACGCCAACTTCGTGGTCTGCATGGTCGGCAAACATCACGGCTGTCGCACCGTCCTCCGCATCGACGAGGACTACCGCGAGAACATCTACCGGAAGTACGCCGACCAGGTGGACGAGATCGTCTACCCCGAGCGCCTCGGCGCCATCGGCGCGAAGAACGCCCTCCTCGGCGGGAACGTCACCGCCATCGCCGACCTGGCGGAGAACCTCCAGGTCGTCCAGTTCACGGTGACCCAGGACTCCCCGATGCGGGGCTACTCCATCAGCGAACTCGAACTGCCCGCGGGGTCGCGCCTGCTCGCGTTCGGCAAGCACGACGGTCCGCTCGGCCTCCCCGCCCGGACGACTCCTTCGAGATGGGCGACCGCATCGCCGTCCTCGCCGAGTTCGACGCGCTCGACGACGTGCGCCAGATACTCGTCGGCAACGCCCCAGCGGCGACGGACGGAGGTGAGTGACCATGGTGACCGCGTACATCCTCATCAAGGCCTACACGGGCGAAGCGGACCGCCTGCTCGAAGAGGTGTCGGCTCTCGACGGCGTCGTCGACGCGCACGTCGTCGCGGGCGACGTCGACCTCATCGCGAAGGTGGAGGTGGACTCGCCGGCCGACGTGAAGGCCATCGCCGCCGACCACATCCAGCAGGTCGAGGGCGTCGAGGACACCGAGACCTACATCGCGATGGAGTGACTACGGCGACGTCGGGTCGCCGGCGTTCTGGTGTGCCCGTTCGCGCATCGCCTGAATCTCCTCGACGTACTCGTAGCCCGGGATGACGCCCTCGAACCACGTCCCTTCGACGTAGTTGACGAGCGCCATCGCCTCCTCCGCCGCGGCCCGGCCGTCCGCCTCGAAGGTCGCTTCCACGACGGCCGCGTCGCCGTCGCGAGTGACCGTCGGCTCCGACACGTCGTCGGTCCGGAGGACGCCGCTGACGTCCTCGAGTCGGAGTTCGAACGTCTCGTACCATCCCTCTTCGACGACCGGTGCGACCGTCTCGCCGACGACCACGGCGTCGAGCATCGGCACCGTCACCCGGACGTGGTGGGCGTCCTCGTCCACCGTCACCGTCGCGTCGAACTGCGTGGCCGTCGCCACGTACGCGTCGCCGTCCCGCTCGAAGTCCGCGTGGCGGACGTACGACTGCTCTGCGGCTGTCATCGGCCCACGGTAGGCACTCGCGGGGGAAGGGTATTGCGCTCCGCTCGCAGGATGGTACCGAAAGGAGTCGCATACGAACCAGCCCGCTGAGGGGGGGGGAGTTGAGGCAGACCGGTTCGTAGTCCCCGTTTCCACCGGGACACCCTGCCCAACGGGAGGGGGTACTTAATGTGTGCGGTTATTCACGTCGAAACCACCCTCCAGCGCGCACGACGGTCGACTAAGTCAATCCTGTTGACAGAATCTGCGGACGGCGCTGTATATCGCCGTGCATGATTGTACAACTGGTGGCATCCGCCCGGACGACTCACGCGCGCCGGCCACGGTCGACGTGCATCGTTTGCTCGGGGCCGGTTCGGTTGGCGCCCGGGACCGGTTCGAGTGGACCTCTCCTCCACGTGGGCGAGCGCACGCGGCGCTCGCCGGGGGCGACTCGGAGAATGCGAGGGATGGGATTCGAACCCATGGACTCCTACGAGAGCGGGTCTTAAGCCCGCCGCCTTTGGCCGCTCGGCAACCCTCGCGCGACCGCCGTCCCTCCCTTGCGCCCTCTGTCGAAAAGCGTTTTCGGTCGTCGCTACCGGTCAGTATCCGGCAACTGTCGGCGGGCTGTCTGGAAACCCACTGTACTGTACTTATACCTATCTATTGGAACGGGGCCATCAATTATTATATATCTGGAAATACGCTAGGTGAGTAACCCACAACGGTGGGACTGATACCATGTCACGGGATACTCCACTGCGGAAGGCGCTCAGCCGACGTCGAATGCTCCAGGGTCTCGGTGCGGCCGGGGCCGTAGGGCTGGCTGGCTGTACCGACAACAGCGGCCAGGACACGACGACGACCACCGAGAGTGACGGTGGTGGCGCGAACCAGGACACCGAGACGACCCAGGAACAGCAGATGGGTGGCGGGAAACTCAAACTCGCCCAGGTGAAGGGGCCGATCGAGTTCGACCCCATCGTCCTGAACGACGTTCCGTCCCTGCAGGTCACCGACCGTGTCGTCGAGGGTCTCTACCGGTACAACGAGACCGCGAGCGAGGTCATTCCGAACATCGCCGCGGAGATGCCGACCATCGAGAACGACGGCACACGGTACATCGTCCCGCTGAACGAGAACGCCACGTTCCAGAACGGCGACCCGGTCACCGCCGAGGACGTCAAGTACTCCTTCGAGGCCCCGGTCAAGGAGGAGACCGAGAACGCCTCGGAGCTGAACATGATCGACTCCGTGTCGGTCATCGACGACCAGACGGTCCAGTTCGACCTCAAGTACCCGTACGGGCCGTTCATGCAGGCGCTGACCTGGTACGTGGTCCCGAAGTCCGTCCGCGAGGAGGACAAGGAGGGCTTCAACACGAACCCGGTCGGCTCCGGGCCGTTCGAGTTCGATAGCTGGAGCGAGGGCCAGTACGCCCGCGTCACCCGGTGGGACGACTACTGGGGCGAACCGCTACCGAAGCTCAAGGAGATCGAGTTCGTGCCGGTCGTCGAGGCCACGACCCGCGTGACCACGCTCCAGACCGGCGAGAACGACGTCATCGAGGAGATACCGCCGAAGCTCTGGGAGCAGGTCAAGGGCATGGGGAACGCCAGCATCGAGGACACCCCCGGTGTCGGCTACTTCTACCTCGCGTTCAACACGAAGGCCGGCCCGACCAGCGACCCGAAGGTCCGCGAGGCCATCGACTACACGTTCTCGATGGACCAGGCAGTCTCCAACTTCGTCGAGCCGACCGGCATCCGCCAGTACAGCCCGCTGCCGGCGTCGGTCGCGGAAGGCTGGAACATGCCGGTCGACGAGTGGAAGCAGATTCCCCACGACAAGAACGTCGACAAGGCGAAGTCGATGCTCGACGACTCCGACGCGGTCCCGAACGACTGGAAGGCGAAGATCATCGTGCCGCCGGACGAGAAGCGCGAGCAGATCGGCATCACGGTCCAGAACGGTCTCAAGGAAGCCGGCTACGACGCGAGCGTCCAGCGCCTCGACTGGGGCGCGTTCCTCGACAAGTACGTCACCGGTGACCCGAACGACTACAACATGTACACGCTCGGCTGGTCGGGGTCGCCGGACCCGGACGCGTTCACCTACTACTTCTTCGCCGAGGAGAGTCACGGGGTGACCGACGGGACGTATTACAGCAAGGTCAGCGACAAGATCGTCCAGGCCCGCGAGAGCTCGGACCACGACAAGCGCAAGCAGCTCTACGAGGAGGCCATCACGACGCTCCTGGAGGACCGCGCTCACATCCCGGCGTACAACCTGAAGAACAGCTTCGGCGTCCGCGAGTACGTCGAGGACTTCAACGCGTACCCGGTGGGCAGCGGCTTCACCATCGCGACCCCCTGGAACAACGTCAACGTGACCAAGTAACGCGGTTCGACCGAGGCCGGTCTGCGGCCCTGGTCGTCCACGCGTCTGAAGCAACTTAACGTGACTATCCGATTCAAGCTGTCTCCCGTGCGAGAGTGAACGATATGGGGATACTACGCTACACTGTTAGTCGAATCCTGCAGGCGATACCGGTCCTTCTGGGCATCGTGACGATAACGTTCTTCCTGACCGACGCCATCCCGGGCGACCCGGTGCAGATCATGCTCGGTCCGTCGCCGAGTCAGGAGATGGCCGCGGCCATCAGGGCGAAATACGGCCTCGACCAGCCCCTGTTCGTCCGCTACCTCAACTACGTGGGCGACGTGTCGCCGATATGGGTCGACTTCACCTCGACGTTCCCCTTCGTCGACGTCACCCTCGGCGTCGACATGGGCCGGAGCATCTACTACAAGGTGCCGGTCACGACGAAGATACTCGAACGCCTTCCGGTCACCGTCCTGCTTCTGGTGTCGAGTTTCGGCTTCGCGATACTGACCGCCATCCCGCTCGGCGTCATCTCCGCGAAGCGCCGGAACAAGCCGACCGACCACGTCTCGCGGGTCATCGCGCTCATCGGCGTGAGCACGCCGTCGTTCTGGATCGGCCTGATGCTCATCATCATCTTCGCGGCACACCTCCAGTGGCTTCCGGCCACGGGACTCATAATGCCGTGGGCCGACCCGGCGTCCGTCGAGGGCGCCTCGTCGAGAATCGACGTGCTCGTCGCGAGCGCCCGCCACCTGCTGTTGCCGACGCTGTCGCTCGGCACGCTCCAGATGGCGGCCATCACGCGCATCGAGCGCTCCGCGATGCTGGAGGTGCTCTCCGAGGAGTACGTCAAACTCGCGCGTGCGTTCGGCGTCCGCGAACGGACCATCCTCCGGAAGCACGCGTTCAGAAACGCCCAGCTCCCGGTCATCACCATCGTCGGGCTCCAGCTCACCGCGGCGCTCGGCGGTGCGGTGCTGACCGAGACTGTCTTCAACATCAACGGCATGGGACGACTCATCATTACCGCTATCAACAACCAGGACTACCCGCTCGTGATGGGGACCACCCTGTTCTTCGGACTCACGTTCGTCGTGGGGGTCATCATCACCGACCTCTCCTACGCCTACGTCGACCCGCGGGTGACCTACGGCGAGGAGGCGACCTGACATGGGACAGGCACAGACGGACACTGACAAGCCGGTCGGACGGACCGACACCTCGGGCGGCGTCGCCGAGGAGGAGATCGAGTCCCGGGTCGGCCTGCGTTACACGCTCTCGCAGGTGAAACGCGACCCGACGGCGCTCGTCGGCCTCGGCATCATCGGCCTGATGACGGGCATCGCGCTCTTCGCGTTCATCGACTCGGAGGTTTTCGGGTTCCTGGCGCAGCACCAGGTGTTCGCCAACCTCGGCGTCGAGCGGTACTGGTTCGCGAACACGTTCTGGGTCAACCCCGAGAACGACCCCGACACCGTCCAGACGCTGCTCCCGCCGGTCGGGCTGGAGAACCTGTTCGGGCAGGGCACCTGGGAGCACCCGCTCGGGACCGACAACCGCGGCCGGGACATACTGGTCCGCCTGTTCTACGGCACCCGCATCGCCATCCAGGTGGGCTTCATCTCGACCGTGCTCGGGATGGCCGGCGGCACCATCGTCGGCGCCGTCGCCGGCTACTACGGCGGGTGGGTCGACGACGCGCTGATGCGCGCCGTCGAGACCCTCTACGCCATCCCGTTCCTCGTGCTCGTCATCGCGTTCATGGCCGCGTTCGGCCGCGACCTGACCTTCGCGATGATCGGCGTCGGCATCACGACGATTCCGACGTTCTCGCGGCTCATCCGGTCGCGGGTCGTGAGCGTGCGCGAGGAGGACTACGTCGAGGCGGCGCGCGCCGCGGGCGTGCGCGACCGCGACATCATCCTCCGGCACGTCATCCCGAACAGCTTCGCGCCCGTGCTCGTGCAGGCGACACTCCAGATCGGTATCGCCATCCTCATCGTCGCCGGCCTCTCGTTCCTCGGGTACGGCGCCCAGCCGCCGACGCCGTCGTGGGGGCAGATGCTCGCCCAGTCCCGTGGCGTGATGCTCGTGGACCCGTGGTTCAGCCTCTGGCCCGGCCTCGCCATCCTGGTGACGGTGATGGGGTTCAACCTGCTCGGCGACGGTCTGCGAGACGCACTCGACCCCCGCCTCAACAACTGATATGAGCGACGAACCACTCCTGCAGGTCAGCAATCTGAAGACCCAGTTCTTCACCGAAGAAGGCACCGTTCGGGCCGTCGACGGCATCTCGTTCGACGTCCACGAGGGCGAAATCGTCGGACTCGTCGGCGAGTCCGGCGCGGGCAAGAGCGTCGCCGCCCAGAGCCTCCTCCGTCTCGTCGACGAACCCGGCGAGATCGTCGCCGGCGAGGTGACGTTCAAGGGCCAGACGCTGTTCGCCGTCGAGGAAGGCCCCGACGGCGAACTCGAACCCCGGGACGACATGCTCTCGAACGAGGAGATGCGTCGGCAGATCCGCGGCCGGGAGATAGCCATCATCTTCCAGGACCCGATGGAGAGCCTGAACCCCGTGTTCACGGTGGGCGGCCAGCTCCGCGAGTTCATCGAGATCAACCGGAACATGGGCGAGAGCGAGGCCCGGGAGCTCGCGATACATATGCTCCGCGAGGTGGGCATCCCGGAGGCCCAGGACCGGTACTCGGACTACCCCCACCAGTTCTCGGGCGGGATGCGCCAGCGCGTGCTCATCGCGATGGCGCTGGCGTGCGAGCCCAGCCTCATCATCGCGGACGAGCCGACGACCGCGCTCGACGTGACCGTCGAAGCCCAGATCCTCGACCTGGTGGACGACCTCCAGGAGAAGTACGACACGAGCTTCATCTGGGTTACCCACGACATGGGCGTGGTCGCGGAGATAGCCGACCGCGTGAACGTGATGTATCTCGGCGAGATAATCGAGCAGGCCGAGGTGGACGACCTGTTCCACGACACGCGCCACCCGTACACGCAGGCGCTGCTCAACTCCATCCCGCGCCCGGACCAGACCGTCGAGGACCTGGTGCCCATCAAGGGCGTGATGCCCGAAGCCATCAACCCGCCGACCGGCTGCCGGTTCCACCCCCGGTGTCCGGAGGCCCGCGAGGTCTGTACGAAGGTCCACCCCGACGTCCGGGACGTCTCCGACGCAGAAGAGGCGGCTCACGGCTCGGCCTGCTTCCGCAACGACGCCTTCGAGGTGGGCTACTGGGCCAGCGACCCGCTCGATTCGGACGTCGCCGGTGGTTTCGACGCCGGATTGACCACGGATAGCGGAGGTGAACTCGAATGAACGAGACCCTCCGGGACGAGGAGACGGTCGGCCAGGGCGAACTCCTGGTCGAGGTCGACGGCCTCTCGAAGTTCTTCACCAACCAGAAGGGCTTCCTCGCCGGGCTGACGCTGGACGGCGACGGTGACGGCCTCCCGAAGCCGACGTTCGACCGCGACGTCGTCCGCGCCGTCGACGACGTCTCCTTCGACATCCGGAAGGGCGAGACGCTGGGGCTCGTCGGCGAGTCCGGCTGCGGGAAGAGCACGCTCGCGCGTGCACTCCTCCAGCTCGTCAAACCGACCGAGGGGTCGGTCGAGTTCAAGGGCGAGGACCTGGCGTCGCTCGACGGCGAGGCGCTCCGGCGCCAGCGCCGCGACATGCAGATGATCTTCCAGGACCCGCAGTCGTCGCTCGACCCGCGTCAGAAGGTCGGCCCCATCGTCGAGGAGCCGATGCGGGCCCACGGCCTGCTCGACGCCGAGGGGCGCGAGGAGCGCGCCCGCGAACTCCTGGAGAAGGTGGGACTCGACCCGCAGCACTACAACCGCCACCCCCACCAGTTCTCGGGCGGGCAGCGCCAGCGCATCAACCTCGCGCGGGCGCTCTCGGTCAACCCCGAGTTCATCGTCTGCGACGAGCCGACGAGCGCACTCGACGCGTCCATCCAGGCGCAGGTGCTGAACACGATGAACCGGCTCCAGGACGAGTTCGGGCTGACCTACCTGTTCATCTCCCACGACCTCTCGGTCATCCGCCACATCTCCGACCGCGTGGCGGTGATGTACCTCGGCGAGATCGTGGAGATAGCCGACAAGGAGGAGCTGTTCGAGAACCCGCAGCACCCCTACACGAAGTCGCTGCTCTCCTCCATCCCGGTGCCGGACCCGCGGGCGCGCGGCCGGGAACTCATCCTCGAAGGCGACGTGCCGAGTCCCATCGACCCGCCGTCGGGCTGTCGGTTCCGGACGCGATGCCCGCGGCTCATCGCGCCCGAGGAGTACGACCTCTCGGAGGCGGCGTGGGACAACGTCCGGCGGTTCATGCGGGCGGTCGAGCGCCGGACGTTCGAGGTGGACGAGGAGACAACGGAGGCCGACGTCCGCGAGCAGTTCTTCGGCGACACGGCCCCCACCGGCGAGGCCCGCTCCGTCGTGGACGAGGGCGTCCGCCTGGTGCTCGCCGGCAAGTGGGACGAGGCGGCAGGTCTGCTCCTCGAGTCGTTCGCCGACCAGAGCATCTGCGCGAAGGAAGTGCCGAACTACGAGGTGGACACGGAGTACGGCGACAGCCGCCACTACGCGGCCTGTCACCTCCATCGCGAGTAACACGCTCCCGTTTCCACCCCGACCGACGTTCTCTCGTTTTCACCGCGACTACCGTTCGACTGTTCCCACAGCGACTACCGTTCGACCGTTATCGTCGTGGCGGCCGTCGGCCGTCGGTCGTCGGTCGCCAGGAACGCGCGTATCTCGTACTCGCCGGGCGTCGCGTCCACCCACTCGGTGGGCGTGCCGGTGCGCTCGAACCGGCCGGTCCAGATGCGCTCGAACCGCCGTCGCTGGCGTGGCTTGAACGCGAACGTACCGGGAAGCGAGCGGGTGTAGCGCCGCTCGTCGCTCGCCGCGAGTTCGCCGTCGACCGTCCAGCCCCAGAGCCGCCGGCGTTCGGTCTGGACCAGCACCGGCACCGGGAGGCGGTTGTGGAACTCGATGATGACGGTGACGGCGTCGCCCGGCCGGATGCGGTCGCGGTCGACCGACACGTCGACGGCGATGGCCCGGCGCACCAGCCACTGGGGGACGAACCGGCCGAGCGCCTCCTTGAGGTAGTCGCGGGTCGTGTCGAAGCCGAGGCGGTCACGGTCCTCGGTCGGGTCCGTCGGTCGGGAGTCCCCGTGCCCGCGCATCGCGCTTACCGGTGGACGGTCACGGACTCCAGGTAGACGTCCTCCTGGGGTTTGTCGTTGCGGTCGGTCGGGAGCGAGCCGATGTCGCGGACGACGTCCATGCCGTCGACGACCTTCCCGAAGACGGCGTGCTTGCCGTCGAGGTGCGGGGTGGCGTCGAGCGTGATGAAGAACTGCGAGCCGTTCGTGTTCGGGCCGCGGTTCGCCATCGAGACGACGCCGGCCTCGTCGTGGGACAGGTCGTCGTGGAACTCGTCGTCGAACGTGTAGCCCGGGCCGCCGCGGCCCGTGCCGGTCGGGTCGCCCATCTGGATCATGAAGCCCTCGATGACGCGGTGGATGAGGATGTCGTCGTAGAGGGGTTCGCCCTCCTTCTCCTCGTCCGTCTCGGGGTCCGTCCACGCCTTCTCGCCCGTCGCGAGGCCGACGAAGTTCTCGACCGTGTTCGGCACCTCGTCCTCGTACAGTTCGATCTCGACGTCGCCCTTGCTCGTGTGGAGCGTGGCGGTCAGGTCACTCATATGGGGGTCCACGACCGCGCCCCGGAAAACCCTACCGGACGGCGACGCTCGGGGAGCAACTACCTGGAGAACGCCCTTCCTGCTCGCATCGATACGCCGTCCGTCAGCGACTGCCGGTCACGTATATCATCGGCCCGATGACGACGAACGCGATGCCGAGGAACAGGAACGGCAGCGGCGCGAGGCTCGTCGGGGTGACGATGAACAGGAGGCCGAAGCCGGCGAACACGAGCGCGATGACTTTCCGAGACCCGAGGGGCAGTGCTCCCAGCAGCGTAACCACGAAGAGCGCCAGTAGCGCCTGCCCGACGTTGTACTGGAGCAGGAAGTCGTCGATGAGGGGCAGCGGTGCGAACTGCATTGTCAGCTACTCGCCCGGAGAAATCCTTTAAACTTCCGCTCCGTGCCTACTTCGTCGGTCCGAGGTCGAGGGGTCGCAGCCAGCCGTACCAGACCAAGACGACCATCAGCCCGTAGCCCAGCACCCAGACGACGTCGCCGGCGGTCGCGTGGCCCGCCTGGGCCAGCCAGTAGTTCAGGACGCCCGGGACGATGACGCCGGCGGCGACCACCGCGGCGAGCAGTTTGTACGACGGCAGGTCAGCCATCGATTCCACCCAGGTGTCGGAGCGGCGTCAATCGCTCGGTTCGTCCGCGTTCGAGAGCCGAACCAGTTTCTCACTTTCTACTAACGTACCACAGCACGTATTTCCGGGCTCCGTGTCCGTTCCACTGATGTATCGCACCGTCGTCACCCCCGCTGCGTCCGTCGCCGTGCGCGACCCGGTCGGGGTGGACGGTGCCGCGCTCGACGGGACGACCGAAGCGTCGTCCCGGACCGACACGGCGCGGAACCAGTGCCGGCCGACCCGGCTCCGGCCCCTGACCGGGCCGTCGCCCCGGGCGGCCGGCGACCTGTCTCGTCGGTCGATGCGACCGGCGCGGGGCGACGGCGGACGCCCGTCGACGGGCGCCGCAGGCCCGTGAGTTCTCACCGACACCGGCCGACGACACGCAGACCAGACACACCATGAGTTCGACAGACGACACGCGAGAGCCCGACGACTATCCGAGCAAGAGCCACGAGTTCCCCGAACCGACCACCGAGGAGTTCGCGCAGTTCCGGGAGTGGGTCGACAACCCGCACCGGTACGCCCGCGAGTGGAAGGAGCGCACCGACGGCCACGTGGTGGCGTTCCTCTGCACGTACGCGCCCCGCGAGATACTCTACGCCGGCGGGATGCTGCCCGTCCGGCCGTACGGCGGCCACCAGGGCGACGAACTCGTCCTCGGCGACGAGTACCACTCCGAGAAGATGTTCTGTCCGTTCTCCCGGGACGTGCTCACCCAGGGGATACTCGGGCGGTACGACTACACCGACGGCGTCGTGCTCGCGAGCACCTGCCTGGCGCTCCGGCAGACCTACCAGAGCTGGACGAACCAGGTCGCCGAGGACGGCGACTTCGCCCACTACTTCGTGATGCCCCACGGCACCCAGGCCGAGGGCGGCAGCGAGTACCTCTCCCGGAAGCTTGGCACCGTTGAGTACGAGGGGCCGACGACGGGCATGTGCCCGCACGCGCCCGCCGAGTACCTCGCGATGCAGTTCCGCGAACTCAAGGAAGCGGTCGAGGAGTGGACCGGGTCCGAGATAACCGACGCGGACCTGGAGGAGGCCATCGAGGTCTACGACCGGAACCGGCGGCTCACCCGCGAACTCTACGAGTACCGCAAGGGCGACGACCCCGCCATCTCCGGGCTCGAAGCGATGGAGATGGTGAAGGCGGGCCACCTGGTCGACCCGAAGGAGCACAACGAACTCCTGGCGAGCGCACTGGAGAGACTCGAAGACGGCGGCGGCGAGCGCCGGGACACCGACTACCGGCTGATGGTCGTCACCGCGGAGAACGACGACCGGCGGTTCATGCGGCTGGTCGAGGAGGACATCGCGTTCGACGCCACCGTGGTCGTCGAGGAGTCCTGCGTCGGGACCCGCGACTTCTGGAACATGGTGGACGACGACGGCCCGGCGTGGGGCGTACCCGACGACTCGGACCCCATCGACGACCTGGGGCGACGCTACGCCAACCGGCCGCCGTGTCCGAGCAAGGACTGGGGGAGCCGCGAGGAGCAGCTTCGCCTCCTCGCCGAGGAGTTCGACGTGGACGGCGCGCTCCTCATCCAGGAGAAGCGGTGTGACCTCCACGAACGCGACATCCCGCTGGAGCAACACCTCCTGGAGGAGGAACTCGACGTGCCCGCACTCGCCCTGGAGTCCGACGAGACGGGCCTCCCCGCCGGGCAGTTCAAGACCCGGGTCGAGGCGTTCGTCGAACAGCTCCGGTCCGAGGAACTCGACGCACTGTTCTGATCATGTACGCAGGAATCGACATCGGCACGGACTACACGCAGGCGGTGGCGGTACGGGACGGCGAACTGCTCGGGACCGGCGAGACGAAGACCGGGTTCGACCTCGACGACGCGACGGAGGCGGCGCTCGGGGACGCGCTGGCCGACGCCGGCGCCGACCGCGACGCCGTCGAGACCACCGTCGCGACCGGCACCGGGAGCGCGAACGTCGAGGCCGACCGGCGAGTCGACACGTTCGACGCGCTCTGGCACGGCCTGTCGGCGGTCCGACCGGACGCCCGGAGCGTCCTCCTCATGGGTGCGAAGAACGTCGCGGCGCTGCGCTTCGACGCCGACGGCACCGTCGAGAAGTCCGTCGAGAACGGGAAGTGCGCGGCCGGCGTCGGGCGCTTCCTGAGCGACCTCACCCGGTATCTCGACATGGACCTGGAGGAGATGATCGAGGCGGTGCTCTCGGTGGACGAGGGCGTGGAGGACCTGAACGCGCGATGCTCGGTGTTCGCCGAGTCCGAGGTCATCAGCCTCATCCACGAGGGCGTCCCCCGGGCGCGCATCGCCCGCGGCGTCTACGAGAGCGTCGCCGGCCGGAACGGGTCGCTCCTCCGGCGCGTCGGCTTCGACGACGAGGTCGTGGTCGTCGGCGGCGTCGGCCGGAACGAGGCGTTCCTCGACGCGCTCGCCGACGCCATCGAGACGACCGTGAGCGCGCCGGACGACCCGGCGCACGTCCCGGCGTTCGGGGCGGCGCTGTCGGCTGCCACCGTCGTACCGGAGGGACGGCCATGAGCGTGTCCGACCGGGTCGAGCGCGTCGAACTCAAGGGCGTCGAGGGCGACCTCGTCGAGCTGACGACCGCCCACGACCGGGCGGACTGGGAGTGGCCGACGACGGTGTGGGTCGGCGACAACGTCACCGACTCGTTCGACGTCGTCTCCTCGGCATCGACGTCGGGTCGACGAGCACCCAGACCGTCGTCATGGGCGACAAGGAGGTGGTGGCGTACAGCAGCGTCCGCACCGGGTCGCAGACGATGGAGAGCGCCCGGAAGGGCCAGGACGCCATCTTCGACCAGACCGACGCCCTCGGCGAGGACGACGTCGACTTCTCGGTCGGCACCGGCTACGGCCGGGTCAACCTCGACGTCGTGGACGACACCATCACGGAGATAACCTGCCACGGGAAGGGTGCGAACTACTTCTACGGCCCGTCCGTGCGCACCGTGCTGGACATGGGCGGCCAGGACCTCAAGGCCATCCGGGTCGACGAGAAGGGCAAGACCCAGAACTTCGTGATGAACGACAAGTGCGCCGCCGGCACCGGCCGGGGCGTCGAGTCGTTCGCGGACGTGCTCGGGGTGCCGGTCGCCGAGATCGGGGAGCTCTCCTCCAGGTCGAGGAGGACCCCGACCCCGTCCACAGCACCTGTGTCGTCTTCGCCCGGGACGAGGCGACCGAACTGCTGCGCGAGGGCGCCGACCCCGAGACGGTCGCGGCGGCCTACCACCTCTCGCTCATCGACAACGTCGAGGGCGTGCTCGAACGCGTCGGCGTCGAGGAGGAGTTCGCCATCACGGGCGGCATCGCGAAGAACCCGGGCGTGGTCGAGCGCCTGGAGGAACGCATCGGCGTCGAGGCCCTCGAACCGACCTTCGACACGCAGATAGCGGGCGCGGCCGGCGCGGCGTTCTTCGCCGACGGCCTCTACCGGCAGCAGCGAGGGTGACCATGCAGGCGAACTACGGCTACAGCGACGGTGCCGGCGACTGGTACGTCACGGTCGACACCGACGCGTGCGACGGCTGCGGCGAGTGCGTCGCGGTCTGCCCGGCCGACCTCTGGGAACTCCAGGCCGACGAGTTCGACCCGCTCTCCGACGACACGGTCGCGACCATCGAGGAGGCGCGTCGCGGCGACCTCCGGTACGCCTGCTCGCCGTGCAAGTCGCCGGAGGGCGACGGCGACGGGTCGGCCCGGTGTGCCGAGACCTGCCACGTCGACGCCATCTCCTTCTCGTGGTGATACCATGGATGGACTCGACGACATCGAGCCGAGCTCGCTGGCCGAGATACGCGACGTCCACGGCCTCGCCGACGAGTGGGAGCCCCGGTTCACCGCGAACACGCCCGAGGCCGAGCAGAAGGCCGCGGAGTACGAAGAACTCGGCTTCGAGGCGCGCGTCTACCCGCATCCGGACGACGTGAGCCGGGGCCAGCCACCCGGCCGCGGCGACCGGTGCGTGGTCTACACCCGGCCGGCCGACGACGAGGAGGAGGCCTCGATGACGACCTTTTCTGAGTTCCAGGCCCGCCACGACGTGGACGAGGAGTGGACCGTGCGGTTCACCGCCGACGAGCACCGGGCGCGCGACGTCGCCGAACAGTACCGCCGCTCCGGGTTCACGGTGCGCGTCCTGCCGCTCTCCGAGGACGACGCGGAACTCGACGTCTCTGCCTTCGAGGTGGATGCCGTCGACTACAACCCCATCCGCGAGGTGGACGGCGACTCCTGCACCACCTGTCTCGGCGCGGGCACCTACGTCGTCGTGACGCGGGCGGCGGGCGAGACGCCCGCGGACGAACTGGTCTACTGACCCGGCCTACTTCGGCGTCGGGCGCTTGGCCCGGTCGGGGCGGCCCGCCGACTCCGGCACGATGATGGGCGGCCCCTCGCCGTTCCGGACGCTGACCTCGACGTCGTAGACGGGTTCGATGTGTTCGGGGAGAGCACCTCGACGCCGCCGGCGGCGTGGACCTTGCCGTCGTCGAGGAGCAGCACCTTGTCGCTGTACCGCGCCGCGAGGTTCAGGTCGTGGATGACGAGGAACGTCGCGACGCCGGCGTCCGTCTCCTCGCGGGCGATGTCGAGCACCTGGAGCTGGTGTTTCAGGTCGAGGCTGCTGGTGGGTTCGTCGAGCAGGAGCACCGCCGGCTCCTGGGCGATGGCGCGAGCCATCACGACCTTCTGGCGCTGGCCGCCGCTCAACTCGCCGACGTCGCGCATCGCGAGCTCCTGGAGCTCCAGGCGCTCCAGCACGGACGAGACGATCTCGAGGTCGTGGTCCGTGGGCCGCCAGTCGATGTGGGGCTTGCGCCCCATCAGGACCGTGTCGAAGACGGTGGTCGGGAAGCCGCCGCCCTGGTCCTGGGGGACGTAGCCGAACGTCTTCGCTATCTCGCCCCGGCTGAACCCGGCGACGTCGCGGCCGTCGACCAGCACCGACCCCGCGTCCGGGGTGAGGATGCGGTTGACGACGCGCAGCAGCGTCGACTTCCCGGAGCCGTTCGGGCCGACGACGCTCACCAGTTCGCCGGACTCGACCTGGAAGGTGACGTCCGACAGGACCGGACGGCTGTCGTAGGCGAACTCGACGCCCTCGACTGCGACGTTCACCAGTACTCCCTCCTGCGCCGCAGGATGAGGTAGAAGAACAGCGGCACGCCCATGAACGAGGTGACGATGCCGACGGGGAGCACCGTCGGCGAGATGACGGTCCGCGCGATGGCGTCGGAGGCCACCAGGAGGACGCTGCCGAGGAGCGCCGCCGCCGGGATGAGGTACTTGTGGTCGCTCCCGATGAGCATCCGCGCGATGTGCGGGGCGACCAGGCCGATGAACCCGATGGTGCCGAGGAACGCGATGGTGACGCCGGTGACGAGCGACGCGGCCACCATGCCCCCGCCGCGGAGCTTGAGGGTGTCGACGCCCAGGCTCTTCGCGACGTCCTCGCCCTGCAGGATGGCGTTCAGGTCCCACGACAGCCGGAACGCGACCAGGAACATCGGCACCGTGACCAGGGTCACGATGGCGAGGCTCTCCCAGGTCGTCCGGGAGAGGCTGCCGAACATCCAGTAGACGACCGCCGTCACCTCGTCCTCGGAGCCGACGTACTGGAGCAGCGACGTCGACGCCGAGAACAGGTACATCATCGCGATGCCGGCCAGCACCATCGTCGAGGCCTTCGCGCTCTTGTACCGGACGAGCGCGAAGATGACGGCGGCGGGGATGAGCGACGTCAGGAACGCGTTCCCGGCGATCATCCACTTGCCCGCGAAGCCCGTCGAGCCGGTGACGCCGACGCCCAGGATGAGCGCCAGGGCGGCCCCGAAGCTCGCCGCGGAGCCGATGCCGAGCGTGTACGGGCTGGCGAGCGGGTTCTTGAGGAGCGCCTGGAGGAGGACGCCCGCCATCGCGAGGCCCGCGCCCGCGACGATGGCCATCAGCACCCGGGGGAGACGGAGCTCCATGATGATGTTCTGGGACAGCTCCTCCACCTGGTAGGACGCCGGCGTGAACCGCGAGACGAGCGTGTAGAACACGTCGGCGAGGCTGATGTCCGCCGACCCGACGCTGATGGCGAACAGGCCGGAGCCCACCAGGAGCACGGCGAACGCCCCGATGTAGAGCCCCTTCCGTCGCTGGAACCGGCGGTAGTCGTGCCCGGCGTACATCTACGGTCCCTCCGGGAGAGGGCCGGTTTCGCGTCGTGTGCTGTTGCGGGCCACTCTCGTCACCCTACCACGGTTCGGGGAAGAGGTACGTGCCCTGGAGCCCCTCGTTCAGCCACTTCGTGTAGTACTCCTCGTGGATGGCGGCCGGGTCGACGTCGTCGAACCGGTCGGGGTAGAACAGCTTCCCGAGGTAGATGGCGCCCAGCCAGCTCTTCTCGGCGGACGTCAGCTTGTAGTCCACGACGTGCACCTGGTCGTTCTCCGCGGCGGAGAGGGTTTCGACGCCCGGGCGGTCCAGGAACTGGTCCAGCATCTTCGTGGCGGGCTTCGTGTCGGTGGCGCCGTAGCCCGTGACGCGCGACGGGTTCGGCACGTCCTCGAGCAGGACGAAGTCCGGGTCGACGGACATGACCTTCTCGGGGTCGACCTCGACCTCGCGACGGCTGTCCATCGCCGCCTCGGCGATGTCGTTCATCACGTTGTACCCGCCCGCCACCTCGATGGGCAGGTCGTGTTTCGCCGTCCAGACGCTCGACTCGGCCTCGAAGTAGACCGTCTTCTTCTCCTCCTCGGGGACGTCGGCGACGCGCTCCTCGACCAGCTTGAGCTGCTCCTCGCGCCACTCGAAGAACGGGTCGATCTTCTCCTCCATGCCCGCCATCTTCGCGAGGAGGCCGACGTTCTCGAGTTCCATGCCCGTGATCTCGATGCCGACGACCGCGACGTCGAACTTCGAGAGCTTCTCGGCTATCTTGTCGAGTTCGGTCTTCGCGTTCGGGCCGCGGTAGTGGGTGATGAGGACGTCGGGGTCGAGTTCGGCTATCTTCTCGACGTTCGGCTCCCGGTACCACCCGATGCCGGGCTTGTCCTGCATCTCCGGGAACGCGGCCATGTCGCCGGCGTTGACGCCGACCACCTGGTCCTGGATGCCGAGGAGCCGCATCGCCCAGAACACGTGCGGCGTGATGGTGGCGAACGACTCGGCGGGGTAGGACACCTCGACCTCCCGGTCGTAGTCGTCGGTCACCGTGATGGTGTCGGGCGTCTCGGTCGTCGTCTCCGTCTCGGTGGTCTCGGTCGTTGTCGTCGCCGGCGCCTCGGTCGTCGTGTCGGCCTCGGTGCTGGCACCGCCGCCGAGACAGCCACCCAGGGCCGCGGCCACGCCGGCCGCGCCGGTCGCCTGCAGGAACGTCCGCCGGTCGACGGGCCGGTCGGACGACGCGGGCGACGTCGCTGACTCCTCGTCCGTCGGGGAACGCGTGGGTCGGTTCGATGTCACACCACCCAGTAACTACTCGACGTATTAATGGACTGACTATCATTGCCAGTCTCTGAGAAGCTCGCCCGAACAACATCGGCGCTGTCTTGCGGTTCTATGGTTCATCCGTCGAACGACATTCCTATCAGGAATTAGTTTGATTCTCGAAAACGGGGGTGGATACTCCCGGATACACCCCGAACAGGTGCCGAAGCGTGGTCTGTCGCCGACGGGAGCCGGGGTCGAAGAACACGCACGTCGAGGCCACCGGACCGCGTTCGCCCGGACGGAAGCGCCCGCTCGAAGCCCTATTTCGGGTTGCACCGTCCTCGACGGCGTCCGACGCGCCGACAGCAGGCGCTCGGAACGTCCAGACGCAGTCCGGGAACGCGGGGCCGCAGAAGGGCGCCGTCAACGTGACACCGTGTGCCTCGGGGTAGGGGATGTGATGACGGAAGTAGGTCGTCTGGGGGCGACCCCAGAGTGAGTACCATTAACAGCGCAGTCCAAACGCTGCCCTACCGTCCTCCCAAGGAGGACACCTGAAGGTACGACGGGGACGGCCATAATTCGAAACCCCGAATATTTGGGCTTCGCCCCGTTGGTAACTGATACTGGTTTCCCCTCGTTGGTAGTAGCGGCAACGCCCGCCTCGTCATAGCACTACACGGGGGTGGTATTCACTCGCCCCACGGGTGTCTGGAACGATAGGTAGTGTTCGGAGACGCCGGCGAGTTCTATCACACGACGACCGTGATCTTCTCGAAAGCCCCCGGCCGTTCGACCGGCCGGGCCTCGCTTCGCTCCTCGGCCTTCGGCCTGCGGTGCTTACTTCGTCCGGGCCGGGTCGAACGCCCGGCCCCTTTCAGTCCCGCCCGGTCCCGGTGTTCCGGCGAGCGATGGCACCCCTGCCAGCCACGTGGGCGGGACTGAAAGGGGCGGCGTGGTGGACGACGGCGGCCGACGCAAGCACTGCAGCGAACGGAGTGAGCGAAGCGCGCAGCGAGGCCTCCGAGTCCAGCACGCCGGGGCTTTCGAGGTATCGGTGGGCGTTTCAACCCGGGTTCAGCAGTCAATCAAGCAGTGCCGGACAATGACCCACTGCTGACTCCCCACGAGTGGGGCCAATGCGGATGTTGAACCACACGAAGACGGTCCTGCTCGCCTCGCTGGCGCTCGGCTGCGGGGGCTGCGACTTCTCTCGTTCAAATCCGCGCCCACTTCCTCACGGTTCGCAGCCGAGCCTGCTCACCGTGGATGTGAGAGAAGTGGGCCAATGCGGATTTGAACCGCAAACTTCCACCTTATCAGAGTGGCGCTCTACCTGATTGAGCTATTGGCCCGAACGCATCCATACGTATCCCCGAGTAGTGTTTAAGCGTTTCCCTTGCGTTCCGTCTTGCGATTATCACTCACTCGTCGTCGCGGTCGTCGTCCTCGAACTCGACGTCGTAGGCGTCCGGGCCGAGGTCGTAGGTGGTGCTGGATTCGGTCCCCCACTGGGCGCCGGTCGGGCCGCCCGAGCCGCCGTCGTTCGGGAAGCCGAACGTGTAGACGTTCCCGCTGACGAACCCGCCGGATTCGCGTTCGACGTACGGCTCGATGACGAACCGCTTGAGCACCGTCCGGATGACGGCCCGGGTCGGCGGGATGACGAACAGGAAGCCGAGGCCGTCGGTCACCAGCCCGGGGGTGAGGAGGAACGCGCCGGCAACGAGCAGGAGGCCGCCGTCGATGAGCTGGTTCTCCGGTGAGGAGCCTTCGGCGACGGCCTGCTGGAGCCGTCGCAGGGTGTGTCGGCCCTCGGCCCGGACGAACAGCATCCCGACGAGCGCGGTGAGGACGACGAGCAGCACGAGCACCTGCCAGTCGACCCACTGGGCGAGGACGACCAGCAGGAGGGCGTCCGCGAGCGGGATGAGCAGCAGGGCTGCCAGCAGCCGCTTGAACATGGCCGACCCTACTTGGTCAGGGCGTGAAAACCCTTCGGCTCGGCGTATTCGAAGCGCTTTCCCGCGGACGCTCCCAACCCGGGCGCATGGACGAGTCCGCAGCCCGGACGAAGGTGAACTGGCGCGAGTGGGGGCCGGCGGCCTTCGAGGAGGCGGCGGCCGCCGACCGGCCGGTGCTCCTCTCGCTGTCGGCCACGTGGTGTGACTGGTGTCACGAGATGGACGCGGCGACGTACGGCGAACCCCGCATCGCGGCGAACGTCAACGACGGGTTCGTGCCGGTCCGGGTCGACGTCGACCGCCACCCCCGGGTCCGCGAACGTTACAACATGGGCGGGTTCCCGTCCACGGTGTTCTGCACGCCGGCGGGCGAGGTCCTGACGGGCGCGACCTACCTCGACCCGGACGGCTTCCGCCAGGTGCTCGAACGCGTCCGCGAGGTCTGGGAGGAGAAGGGCGCGGCCGCCGGCCGCGTCCCGCGAGCGCTCCGCCAGGACGCCCCGCCTGCCGGCGCCCTCACGGACGACATAGAGCGGTACGTCGCCGGCCAACTCGACGACAAGTTCGACGCGGAGGAGGGCGGCTGGGGGACGGGCGAGAAGTTCCCGCTCCCGCGGACCGTCGAGTTCGCGCTCAAGCGCGAGCGGTCGCAGGCGGTCGCGACGCTCGACGCGATCCAGCGCGGCCTGTTCGACGAGTACGACGGCGGCTTCTTCCGCTACGCGAACGCCCGCGACTGGTCGGACCCGAACCGCGAGAAACTCCTCGACCTGAACGCGTCGCTCCTCCGCGCGTTCGCCAACGGCTACCTCTACACGGGCGAGGAGACCTACCGCGACGTGGCCGAACGCACCGTCGACTACCTCGCCACGACGCTCTGGACGGGCGACGGCTTCGGCGGCAGCCAGCGCCCGGGCGACTACTACGACCTCTCCCCGTCCGAGCGGGCGTCGGCCGACCCGCCAGCCGTCGACCCGACGGTGTTCGCGGGCGGGAACGCGCTCGCCGCGGACGCACTCCTGACTTTCCACGCCTACACCGGCGACGACCAGGCTCGCGGCTACGCCGAACGCACGCTCGCCGTCCTCCGGGACGACCTCGTGGAGGACGGCGTCGTCACGCACTACGACGCCGGCGACGAACGGGGCGACCGCCTCTACCTCGGCGACCAGGCCGCCGCGATCCAGGCGTTCTCGACGGCCGCCCAGGTCCTCGGCGGCGACTACCTGGCGACCGCCCGCGCCGTCGCGGACGTGACCATCGACCGCCTGCAGGACGGCGGTGCGTTCGCCGACGGGCCCGCCGAGGACCGGGGCTGCTCGACCGCACCCTGTACCCGGTGGACGACAACGCGCTCGTGGCGGACGCGCTGGTGGACCTGCACGCGCTCACCGACGACGCCCGCTACCGCGAGTCGGCGGTCGCCGCCGTCGAGGCGTTCGCGGGCGCGGCCGACCGCATCGGCGTCCAGGTCGCGGCCTACGCCACCGCGGCCGCCCGCCTGCGCCGACAGCCGATGTACATCGCCGTCGCCACCGACGCCGGCTCCGACCTGCATCGCGCCGCGCTCCGGATGGCCGACCACGAGAAGGTGGTCGTCCCGAACGCCGACCGCCTGGACGGGGGTACGAGCGTGGCCACGCCTACGTCGTCACGGCCGACGGAACGGCGCCGGCGGCGGCCACGCCCGCGGCACTCGCAGACCGGGTCGCAGAGCACGCAGAGTAAACTCCCGGATAGTTTTTATACTGTGGGCGAGATGGGTGATGTAATGGCCTCGCTCAGGGACCTCGGACTGTCGGAGTACGAGGAGCGGGCGTACCGTTCGCTCCTCGAATCGGGACCGACAACAGCGAAGGAGTTGTCTCGGACGAGCGACGTGCCGATGGGCCGCATCTACGACGTGCTCAACAACATCGAGGCGTACAACCTCGTCCGGAGCCAGACCGCGAGCAGGCCGAAGAAGTACGTCGCCGTCGAGCCGAGCACCGCGCTCGACCGCCTGCTCGACGACAAGAAACGCGAACTCGAGGAGAAAGCAGAGCAGTACGAGGAGATCGTCGACGACCTCCAGCGCGAACTCGACGTGGCCGACCCGCTCGGCGACGACAAGTTCTGGACCGCGGCGCTCGGCCCCGAGGAGTCAATCGACCTCCTGCTGGAGCGCCTCGACGCCGCCGACGACCGTATCGTGATGATAGCGGGCACGCCGTCCTCGCAGTTCGACCTCGGCCACGTCGGCGACCGCATCGTCGACCACATCGAGGCCGCCCTGGAGCGCGGCGTCGAGGTGTCGGTGCTGATGAGCCGCGACCTGGTCGACGACCTGCCGCCGAGCGTCGGCCGGCGCTACTCGCGGGGGCTGTCCGCCCACCCCCGGTTCGCGGTCCGCACCGTCGACGACCTCACGGGGAGTTTCAACCTCATCGACGAGCTCGAGGTCTGCGTCGAGGTGCCGAACCCGCTCGACCCGGCCGAGGCGTTCGCGATGATCGACCTCAAGGACCCCGGCTTCGCGGCCGACGTGAACGAGAAGTTCGAACCCCGGTGGGAGTCGGCGACGCCGCTGTCCTTCTGACGCTTACCCGTTGACCTCGCCGCGGAGCGTCTCCATCGTCGCCACGCGCTCGGCGTGGGCGTTGTGCTGGTGGATGGACTCGTCGTTCGACTGCCGCATCGTCACCACGGCGTCGTCCGGCAGGTGGTCGAACTCCTGGACGACGCTCTCGGCCATCGCGCGCACGCAGTCCTCGACGAACCGGGCGTTGGCGTGGGCCTCGTAGGTCATGTGGTCCTCGTCCGGGCGCTTCGCGAGGTTGTAGATGCGGGCGCTCATCGCGTCCCGCGCGATGCCGATGACGTCGAGGAGGTCGACGTCCGGCTCCGTCTCGCACTCGACGGTCAGCGTCGCGTGGCCGCGCTGGGAGTGGCCGGCCTGGGGCACCTCGCGCAGGAACGCCGCCACCTCGTCCTCGCCGACGCCGAGGTCCGCGAGCGCGTCGCGCGCCCGCTCCTCCATCATCCCCTGCGAGCACGGACAGACCGTCATCCCGGTCACCCGGGCACCGACCTCCTCACGGGTCCCCTCGCCCTCGGCGGCGGTGGCGCTCGCGATGACGTCGACGGTGCTCTGGGAGGGCCGCTCGGACTCGGGGGTCTGGTCCTGCACGACCATCTCGGCCTCCATCCGGACCGTCGCCCGGGAGGTGTAGTCGTGTTTCTGGAGCAGGCTCTCGGCGGCGTCCCCGCACACGTCCTCGACGCGGTAGGCGGGTTCGCGCACCGCCGTCTCCAGGGTCTCGTCGATGACCTCCATGTTCCGACTCATGTCGATGCCCTTCCGCCCCCGGGGCAGGTCGACGAACACCTCGAACTCCGCCATGAGCGCGATGGGGCGCGCCTCGTCCTCGCGGGCTATCTTCACGAGTTTCTCGACGCCGGTCACGCCCACCTGGCTCAACCCGACGGCGACGTCCGGTTTCGACGCCTGGACGTCCGGCAGCTGGTCACGCATCCCGCATCCGTTGGACCCCGGGCCGATTAGGCCTTTCCCCGCTACTCGATCTTGCCGAGCGCCTGGAAGAAGTCGACGTCCGGCCCGGCGACACGCGCGGGTTCGGCCGCCCGGGCGACCGTGACCAGCGCCGGCGGGTCGAGCCGCTGTGACGACGACGAGGAGCCGTCGCTGCTCACGATGGCCTCGTCGGCGTCGTCCACGCGGACGGTTATCTCGGCGTCCAGCGACGTCACCAGCGGCGGCATCCGGTCCGCCGAGCACATGCTGGTGACGACGAGGCCGCCGACGGACGGGTGGAGCAGCGGGCCGCCCTCGCTCAGGTTGTACGCCGTGCTTCCCGTCGGCGTGGCGACCAGCACGCCGTCGGCGTGGCCCGCCGTGTAGAGCGCGCCGTCGACGCGCACCTCGACGCTCAGGCCGTTGCCGTGCCCGCGCTGGCGGCCGTGGACGGCCACCTCGTTCAGCGCGGGCGGTAGCTCCCAGCCGTCGCCGGCGGCGACCACCCGGGGCACCTCGCGGTACCGGACCGACCCGGTCTCTCGGAACCGCTCCACCTCGCTGGCGACGGCGTCGACGGCGTCGTCGGGGGCGACGGCGTTCAGGAACCCGACCTCGCCGAGGTTCACCCCCAGGACGGGCGTCGTGTCGGCACCTCGCGCGGCGAACAGGAACGTCCCGTCGCCGCCGATGCTCACCACCAGGTCGCAGGCAGCCATCTCGTCCACCTCGACGCCGGGTTCGTCGAGCGTGGCCGCCGTCGCGGCGTCGAACCACACCTCGTCCACGTCGAGGGTCTCGGCTATCTCGGCGGCGAGGAACGCTGCGTGTGCCTTCCCCTTCTGGGCGACGATGCCGACGCGCATACCGGGTCGAACGGACCCGGACGCAAAAGCCCCACCCTCTTCGGGCGAAACTACTTTGTCTTCAAGCATCATCCCCCCGACAATGAACTGCCGGCTGCCGCGGTGGCCGTCCGCCGGAGGTGAGCGACGTGGCCGACGATGACGACTGGTTCGAGCGGGCGCTCCAGGAGGACGACCCCGACGAGGAATCGGTCGCCGACGCCGAACGCGACGACGCCGGCGGCACGAGCGACGACGACACGGGAGCGGACGACGACGCCGGCGGCACGAGCGATTCGGTGGACACCGCGAACGACACGCCCGAACCCGGCGACGACGTCTTCGGCGGCGAGGACTTCGGGGCCGCCTTCGAGAACGCCCCCGACCCAACCGAGGTGGCCAGCGGCGGCGAGTTCGGGATGGGCGGTGGCGGTGGCGAGTTCGGGATGGGTGGTGAAGGCGACGAGTTCGGTATGGGCGGTGAAGGCGACGAGTTCGGGTTCGGCGGCAGCGACGGGTTCGACGACGAGGAGTTCGACTCCGACATCCCCCGCCTCTCGCTGGGCATCGAGGGGCTCGACGAGATGATCCTCGGCGGCGTCCCGGAGCGCAGCCTCATGGTCGCCGTCGGCGGCGCAGGGACCGGCAAGACGACCTTCGGGATGCAGTTCCTCCACGAAGGGCTCGCCGAGGGCGAGAACGCCGTCTTCATCACGCTCGAGGAGACCCGCGAGCGCATGCTCTCGACGGCCGCCGAGAAGGGCTGGGACTTCGAGGGCTACGAGGCCGACGGTCGGCTCGCGGTGCTCGACCTCGACCCCATCGAGATGGCCAACAGCCTCACCAGCATCGGGAACGAGCTGCCGGCCCTCGTCGAGGAGTTCGGCGCGAGTCGGCTGGTGCTCGACTCCGTCTCCTCCTCGAGATGATGTACGAGGACCAGGCCACCCGCCGCAACCAGATATTCGACTTCACCCGCCGGCTCAAGGACGCCGGCGTCACCACGATGCTCACCAGCGAAGCCGATCACGACAACCCCTTCTCCTCGCGGTTCGGCATCATCGAGTACCTCACCGACGCCGTGTTCGTCCTGCGGTACATCCGCCCCGAGGACTTCCGCGAGACCCGCCTCGCCGTCGAGATTCAGAAGATACGGGACGCCGCCCACTCCCGCGAGACCAAGCCCTACGAGATAACCAGCGACGGCATCTCCGTCTACCGCCAGGCCAACATCTTCTAGGTCCGTACGTTTATCAGCGAACCCGCGGCCAGGGACGGCCGTGTCCTGACAGCTACCGCGGGGCGGTTTCGCGGGAGTACGGCACCCCGTCTCGCGTGCGTCCGTGCCGTCTGTTCGCCCCTTCGCCGGACGCGGCTCGCCAGTCACCACTCACTGCCGACGCCGCTCGCCCGACGAACCCGTCACTCGGTGAACCAGCCACTCGGTGAACCAGTCACCGGACGACGGTGACCGGGACGGGCGACCGCCGCACCACCGTCTCGGCGACGCTCCCGAGCAGGATGCGCGTCACGCCGGAGCGCCCGTGGCTCCCCATCACGACCTGGGTGGCGTCGTGGTCCTCCACGTGGTCGATGATTACCCGGGCCGGCCGTCCGATCTCGCGGGCGACGTCCAGGTCGACGTCGTAGTCGTCGGCGCGTTCCTGGGCCTCCTCGAACAGCTCATCGGCGGCGTCCTTCGCGTGCTCGTACCACTCCTCGGACCCGCCCGGCATCGTCGCCCGGGGGCTGTAGCCCGCGTCGAGCGGGTCGATGACGTGCAGGACGGTGATGCGGGCGCCCGGGAACTGCTCCAGAGCGTAGTCGAGGGCCTGTCGGGACTGCTCGGAGCCGTCGTAGGGTACCAGCACGCGTTCGGTCATTACCGGCGATTCGCGCCCACGTGACCTAAAAGTTGGTCGAAACGTCGGTCGGTCAGTCGCGGCCGTGGCGGGTCACGCAGGTCGGCAGGCCGACGACCTCCACCGGCTCGGAGTTGTCGGGCGAGTAGACCACCATCTGCCCCTTCTCCATGTACGGCACCTTGCTCTCGAGGTCCGGTGGGATGTTCACCGACGAGATGGCGTTCTCGTCGCCGAGGTTGAGGACGACCTTCGTGTTGACCTGCTTGAACACCGGTTCCGCGACGTCCTGGGGGTCCTGGGTGATGAGGAAGAGGCCCAGGCGCTCCTTGCGACCCTGCTTGGCGGCCTCCGTGAACTTCCCGACGACCTTGCGGGCCTGCACGCTCTCGGCGTCCGCGAGGAAGTTGTGCGCCTCGTCCATCCCGAGCACCAGCGGCGTCTCCTTGATGCGCTCGTACGTGGGGCTGTTCGACAGCTTCTGGTCGATGAGCAGGCTGGAGAGCGCGAGCACCACCATCTCCCGGGCCCGCGTGCTGTTGACGTGGTAGGTCGGGACCACGGTCAGGCCGCCCGGGCGCACGAACTCGTGGACCAGGTCCGTGATGGGCCGGGCGTCCTGGTCGAAGACGCCGTTCGGCACCGAGCGGGCGCGGCGGTGGACGGCGTCGTAGGTCGCCTCGTGGACGCGGCCGCTCTCGTCGAGTTCCTCCCGGAGCGCCGGGTCGTCGACGAAGCCGAGGAACTCCTGGTAGGTGCCGGCCTCGCCGAAGTTCTCGAAGAACCGGTTCAGGAGGTACGTGAGCGCGCCGTACTGGTTGTCGTTCAGGCTGGCGCCCGCGACCAGCCACGGGTTGTCCCGGACCATCGCGAACGGGATGGTGAACGCCACCTGCTCGGCGCGATGGTGGCTCGCGGCGTACGTCGCGTCACCCACCTTCGGCACGAACGCTACCGTGTCCTCGTGGCCGCCGTACGCGATGCCCTGGCGCTCCCAGGTCCGCTCGTCGTCGGCGGTGGCCGCGGGGTTGTCGTCGTGCATCTGGGCGTATTCGTCCTGCGGGTCGAACTGCACGACGGCCGCCCGCACCTCGCGGCTCGCGCCCGACTCGACGGGGTAGGTGCGGTCCTCGTGGAGGTACTGCCTGAGGACGTTCTTCGCGCTGTGGGTCTTCCCGGACCCGGTCCCGCCCGCGATGAGGGTGTGCCGGAAGACGAGCGGGTCGCCCTCGCTGTAGTCGTCCTTGAGTCGGTAGTCGATGGTCGGCGGGTCGGCGCTCGTCCGCACCTTCTCGCCGCCGACCGAGAGGTGGCCGACGAAGACGCCGTCCTCGGGTATCTTCAGCCCGGTCTTGATCTCCTCGGTCCGGGTCGCCTCCCGCACCACCGTCTCGGGTTTGGGGACGCGGTCCGGCATCCGGCGCCGGAGGTCGTCGCCGTCGCGGTAGAGGACGGCGACGGGGTCGAGGTCGGCGATGAACTTGTAGTCCTGCTCGTCGACGTCGTCCGAGCGCATCGCGCGCCGGGCGTGGATCTCGGTGGCGTCGTCGCTCCGGAACGCCTGGGCGTACTCCAGGCCCGTGATGCGGCAGAACAGCGTCTCGCCGTCCGGATACGGCACGAGCAGGTACTTCCCGAGGCGGACGGCCGACCGGTTGTCGACGGTGACGTACGCCCGGAGCAGCGTCTCGCGGCTGTCCTCGGCGATGGCGAGGCCTTCCGACACCGCGAGCGTGCCGAGGCCGTGGTCGTCGCCGACGGGGTCGAGGTCGACCGTCTCGAAGTCATCGTCGGCCGCGTCGGTCCCGTCGGTCGCCTCGGCGGTCGCGGGCGCGTCGTCGTCGTCCTCGCGGTCGTCCGGGTCGAAGTCCGCGAAATCGCCGAGGTCGCTCATGGCACGTACGTCGAACGTATCCCACAAATGGGTTTCCTCGCCGCGCCGTTTTTACCACCCCGCTCCGTACCGATGGGTATGTTGCTGGTTCGCGGTTCGGCCGCCGGTACCACGCTGACGGGGACCCTCTACGAACGCGGCGAGGACGCGCCCCGGTTCAAGGGCGCGCCCGACGAGGACGCCCCGTACGTGTGGGTCTGCGACGAGTTCTACGAGGTGGAGAGCGGTGGTCTCGTCCAGCGCGTGGACGGAAAGGACGTCCGCGTTGCCTTCGAGACGCCGATGCCCCGCGGGTTCGACACGCGCGAGCAGGCCCTCGACGCGGCCCGCGACCACATCCGCACGCAGTTCGCGCGCATCGGCGTCGACCCGACCGAGGTCCGCATCGAGGTCATCAAGGAGTACGAGGGCGAGCGGTAACGCCATCGGCGCCCGCTATCCGGTCTTCTCCCACCGTTCGTCGTCGTAGTTCCGGTCGACGTCGCTACCGAACTCATCCTCCAGGCGTCCGACCAGCGAATGCTTCTCGTTCACGCTGATGCGGGCGAGTTCGTCGGCTTTCGCCACGGCGAGCGGCGGGCCGCGCTCGGCGGCGACGTCCCGGAGCACCTGGCGCTCGATGGCCGCCCGGACCTCGGGGTCCCGGGTGAACGCGTACGGCGCCTCCACCTTGTAGCCGATGTCGGTCCGGGGGTCGTAGACGACGAAGAACGTCACCTCGTACTGGTCGGCGTCGAGGGCCCGGTCGAACGAGAGGCCGTCGCCACGGGTGGAGAAAGTGGCGTCGGCGCCGAGGCGCGACCGGAACCAGTTCGTCCACGTCAGGTCGTCGGTCAGGCGCTCGCCGCCGTCGCGGCGTTCGAGCACCTGCGAGAAGAACGCCATGTCGTGGGCCCAGGGCGCGTGGGTCTTCGTCCGGAGGACGTTCGTCAGGCCGCGGGCGGACGTGTTCTTCACGAACCCGACGAGCGGCACGTCGCGGTCGACGAACCGCTCGACGAGGCGGAGGTAGTTCTCGATGGCCTCGCGGACGATGTCGTGTTCGGTGAGGAGGTGGGCGAGTTCGCGGGACTGCTCGCGCCAGTTCAGCAGGCCCTTCGGGTAGAGCGGCCCGTCGAGCACGAGGAGGTCGGAGACGGCGTCGGCGTGCTGGAGGGCGTGGGCGCTCTCGGCGAGGTAGAGCGAGAGCGAGTGGACGACGGCGTCCTCGAACCGGTTGACGGGCGGCGCCTTGATGATGCGGCCGCGGCCGTAGCCCGCGTCGAACCGGTCCCACTCGTTGCCGCCGTAGTCCACGGTGGCGTCGTTCGAGTGGACGCTCGCGACGACGGTCCGCGACCGGTGGAGGTCGAGGTCCGAGGGCGTCGCGCTCATCGCGGCCTGCGCGATGTCGAGCACCAGGCCGTTCTTGAACGTCCGCGGGTTGATGGTGCCGGAGTCGAGGCCGTTGACGGCGTCGAACGGCGCGGGCTGGAGGGCGAGTTCCTGGACCGGCGCTTTCCGGCGGCGGACGCCGTCGAGCGGTTCGAGCACCACGTCGCCGTCGTGGCGGAGCGGGTCGAGGAACTCCTGCCAGACGGTCTCGGCGGCGTCCCGGTGGTCCTGCTCGTCGACGTGCTGGGTGATGCGCCGGGCGAGCGCGGCGATGCCGTCGAAGTGCACCGGGTCGAGGGTCATACCAGCCTCATCCCGCCCGCCCGTCAAAAAGCCCGCGGCAAACGAAAAGTAGGTACGCGGCGAGCGAGGAGGGGCGACCATGGACGCGGCGCTCGTCATCCTCGACGGCTGGGGTCTCGGCGACCACGACAGACGCGACGCGGTGAAGGCGGCGGACACGCCCACCTTCGACCGCCTCGCGGACGCCGGTGCGTTCGGCACCCTCACCACCAGCGGCCGGGACGTCGGCCTGCCCGACGGCCAGATGGGGAACTCCGAGGTGGGCCACCTCACCATCGGCGCGGGCCGGGTGGTCTACCAGGAGTACACCCGCATCGAGGACGCCATCCGCGAGGGCGAACTCGCCGCGAACGACGCCATCGCGTCAGCGTTCGACCACGCGGACGACCACGACGGCCGGGTCCACTTCGTGGGCCTCGTCAGCGACGGCGGCGTCCACTCCGACCAGGAGCACCTGCACGCGCTCATCGGAATCGCCGCCGACCGGGGCGTGCCCGCGGTCACCCACGCGTTCACCGACGGCCGCGACACGAGTCCGACGGGCGGCGAGGAGTACCTGACGGCCCTCCAGGCGGTCGTCGACGAACACGGCACGGGCGACGTCGCCACCGTCGCCGGCCGCTACTACGCGATGGACCGCGACCAGAACTGGGAGCGCACGAAGCGCGCCTACGACGCCGTCGTCCACCGCGAAGCCGACCACTCGGCACCGACGGCCGTCGACGCAGTCCGGCAGTCCTACGACCGCGGCGACACCGACGAGTTCGTCGAACCGACCCTGGTCGAGGGCGGCGAGGCGCTGGCCGACGGCGACGCCGTCGTCTTCTTCAACTTCCGGTCGGACCGCGCCCGACAGCTCACCCGCCTGCTCGGCGACATCCGGCCCGAGTGGGGGTTCGAGACCAGTCCGCCCGCCATTCGGCTGGTCACGATGACGGAGTACGACCGGACCTTCGACCTGCCCGTCGCGTTCCCGCCGCGTCAGCCCGAGGACACGCTCGGCGAGGTGCTCGCCGACCACGGCCGGACGCAGCTCAGGATCGCCGAATCCGAGAAGTACGCCCACGTCACCTACTTCCTCAACGGCGGCCGGGAGGTGGAGTTCGACGGCGAGGTCCGGCGAATCGTCCCGAGCCCCGACGTCCCGACCTACGACCTGCAGCCGGAGATGAGCGCGCCCGCGGTCACCGACACCGCCATCGAGGTCGTCGAGAGCGACGACCCGGACGTGCTCGTCCTGAACTACGCGAACCCGGACATGGTCGGCCACACCGGCGACTACGAGGCCGCCATCGAGGCGGTGGAGGCGGTGGACGACCAGCTCGGCCGCCTCGTCGAGACGCTCCAGGCCCACGGCGCGCACGTCCTCGTGACCGCCGACCACGGCAACGCCGACGACATGGGCACCCCGGACGACCCCCACACCGCCCACACCTTCAACCCGGTTCCGTTCGTCTCCCTCGCGCCGGACGGCACCGACGGCGGCGCGAGAGTCCGTGAAGGCGGCGCGCTCCGCGACGTCGCGCCCACGCTCCTCTCGCTCGTCGGCATCGACCAGCCCGACGTCATGACGGGCACGTCGCTGCTCGACTAGTCGGCGTCGACCGCCTGGCTGCCCGCGGCCGCGTCCGTCGACGTGAGCCGCCAGACGAGGAGCGTCGACGCGACGAGGCCGACGCCGGCGACGGCCGTCGCGCCGAGCGGGTCGAGCAGGTCGCCGAGGCCGCCGAGCGCGAGGCGGACCGGGATGCGCGCGCCGGCGAGCGCCATCGACGCGGCGCTCAGCACCGTCGCCCGGCCGAGCGACGCCGTCCGCTCGTTGATGTACTGGTCCTTGAGGACGTCCGTGGTTTCGAGCACGGCGCTCCGGACGAAGAACGCGGGGATGGCGGCGAGCGGGACGACGGCGAGGACGGCGAACGCGCCGCCGAGGAGGACGGGCGCGACGCGCATCCACCGCTCGATGCCGAGCCACTCGCGCACGTCGTCGGCGAAGTAGGTCACGCCCGCGGAGACGGCGGTGAAGCCGGCGTAGAGCCACCCGAGGAGGGTTCGACCTGCGCCGCGGGCAGGCCGCTGGCCAGCGCCACGTCGCGGGCGATGGGCTGGACGAACATGCTGACGCCCCAGCCGACGGCGTAGAGCGCCATGAGCGCGAGCACGAACGACCGGAGGTCCGGCGCGAGCAGGGTGTCGCGGATGACCGGGACCGCGTCGCCGGGCGTGAACGGGTCGGCGTCACCGTTCCGGAACTGCTCGGTCTGCGGGACGGTGAGCACGACGACGGCGCCGACGCCGATGACGGCGGCCGACGCGAGGAACGGGTAGTAGGGGTCCATCCGGTAGAGGTAGCCGCCGAGGAGCGAACTCACGGCGGCGGCGCCGAGGCGGACCGACTTCCCCGGCCCTTCACCCGGGTGAACTGGTCTTCGGCCATGCGCTCCTCGAGGGTGTCGTAGAGCCACGCGCTGTCGCTGCCCGACCGGAAGGTGACGCCGACGCCCCACACCGCGTAGAGCGCGAGGATGGACCAGAACGTGTTCAGGAGGCCGAAGACGGCGACGGCGACCAGGTGGGTGACCGACCCGAGCAGCATGCCGTTGCGCCGCCCGACGCGGTCGCCGAGGTAGCCCGTCGGCACCTCGGCGAGCACGATGGCCGCCCACCAGACGGCGTTCAGCACGCTCATCTGGGTGTACGAGAGGTCCTTCGAGAGCAGGAAGATGAACCAGACCGGCGTCACGAACCACGCCGCCTGGGTCGCCGCGTAGACGTAGTACTTCGCGACCGGGCCGGTGAGACGCGAGACCATCGGCGTGGAGTCGGCTACGTGGACGCCCGAGAAAAGCGATTCCCGGAGCTGGTTTTTGTTCGCCGGTCGATACGACTCCGGGTCGTCCGGAGTGTCCTGCCGGGAGTGGTCGTGGCTGTCTTGGCGCTGGTCCTCGGGGAGGGGGTGTCTACCGCCGGTCGTCGTCGCGGGTGTCGCGCCGCGCGGCGCGTTCGGCGGCCTCCCAGTCCTGCTGTGGCTGCTTGTCGGCCTCGGTCTCGGCCTCCAGCAGCAGCCAGAGGCCGACCGGGATGGCGATGGCGAGCAGGAGGAACAGGACGAACATGCCTGCCTGGGCGAACAGCACGGGCGGGGCCATATCGGGGTTGATTGTGCGTGCGCCCTTAGCCGTTCCGCCCGTCGTAGACGACGTCGCCGCCAACGACGGTCATCCCCACGTCGATGTCCCGGATGGACTCGGGGTGCTCCCACGGCGACCGCTCCAGCACGACCAGGTCGGCCTGCTTCCCTTCCTCGACGGTGCCGCGCCGGTCCTCGTCGAAGCCGGCGTAGGCCGCGCCGAGCGTGTACGCCCGGAGCGCCTCGGTCACCGAGAGGCGCTGGCCGTCCGTCGGCGCGTTGACGGCGTGGTGGACGCCGAGCAGGGGGTCCATCGGCATGCAGTCGCTCCCGAACGCGAGCGGCGCGCCCCGCTCCAGGTAGGCCGGGAACCGGTTGAGCGACCGCCGGCGCTCCGGTCCGAGACGCGCCTCGTAGAGGCCGCCCGCGTCGTTCCACTTCAGGAAGTTCGGCTGCATCGACGCCACCACGCCCAGGTCGGCGAACCGGTGGATCTGCTCGTCGGTGGCGACGATGGCGTGCTCGACGCGGTGTCGGGCCGCGCCCGGGTCGCCGGTCGCCTCGTACGCGTCGAGGACGGCCTCGACGGCCTCGTCGCCGATGGCGTGGGCGGTGACCTGGAGGCCGGCGTCGTCGGCCTCCCCGACGAGTTCGCGGAGGTCTTCGGGCGGGACGACCCACTGCCCGCGCCCGTCGCCGGCGTCCGCGTCCTCGGGCAGGTCGGCGTACGGTTCGCTGAGCCTCGCGGTGCGGCCGCCCAGGCTCCCGTCGGTGAACGTCTTGATGCCCCCATCTCCACCCACTCGCCGCCGTGGTTGGTCTGGAGGCCGGCCTCGGTGACGGCGTCGAGGTGGTCGCTCCAGTAGTTGAGGCGCACCCGCAGCCGGAGCTGGTCGTCCAGAGCGAGCTGCCGGTAGACGGCGGGGGCGTGCGAGCGCCGGACCATGTCGTGGACGCCGGTCACGCCCAGGCGGTGTGCTTCCGCCTGGGCGGCGAGGAGCAGGTCGCGGGTCTCGGCCGGCGTCGGCTCGATGGCCTCCCAGAGCACGTCGACGGCCTCCTCGACGATGACGCCCGTCGGCTCGCCACCCTCCGTCTCCACGTCCTCGGCGGGCATCTCGTCGCCGAAGCGGTCGAGGGCGACGCCGTTCACGGCCGCCGTGTGCATGTCCTCGCGGACGGCCGCGACGGGGCGGTCGGTGCTCACCCGGTCGAGGTCGTCACGGGTGAGATAGCGCGACTCCGCCCACGTGCTCTCGTCGAAGCCGAAGCCGAGCACCCAGCCGTCCGTGCCGTCCGCCTCGTCCCGGAGGCGGTCGACGCACTCCTCGGGTCCGGAGGCGCCGCGCAGGTCGGCGTGGACGCCGAACCGGCCCGCCATCTCCAGGTGCGTGTGCGCGTCGACGAAGCCCGGGAGGACGACCCTGCCGTCCAGGTCTATCACTTCTGTGTCGACCCCGTTCAGGAAATCGACCTCGTAGGCCGTGTCCACGCGCACCACCTCGCCGTCCCGCAGGGCGACCGCCTTGTGGGTCTCGCCCGCCTCGCCGGCGAACGTGTGCACCTCGGCGTTCGTCAGGATGAGGTCCGCCGCGTCGGTCATACCGTCGGGTTCCGGCCCGACGCCGATAACGGTTCGGGCTTCGGTCGATGGTGCTGTTAGGCGTTGCTATCGGGGACTATCACACGACGACTACGACGTCCTCGAAAGCCCCGAGTCGCTGGCGTCGGGGGCTTCGCTGTCGTTCGAAAGACGCAGAGCGTCTTTCGTGATGACAAAAGAGCTCCGCTCTTTGAACCATGCTCCTCGCCTCGCTGCGGTGCTTGCGTCAGCCGCCTTCCGCCAGCGACTCGCCCCTTTCAGTCCCACCGCCCGGTGGCTGGACGAACCAGGCTCAGGTGGTGGGACTGAAAGGGGCCGGGCGTTCGACCCGGCCCGGACGACGTAAGCACCGCAGGCCGAAGGCCGAGGCGCGTAGCGAGGCCCGGCCGGTCGAACGGCCGGGGGCTTTCGAGGCGTTTCAGCACTCGTGGTCCGAGTTTCCGAACTTGTTCGCACGGAACTCGAAGTCAGACGGAACCGGCAACGGTTAGGGGTGCCATGCCATTGCCGCCACATGACCGACGCTGCCGACCTCGCGGCGCGCGTCCGCGAGGGCGAGATTCGGCTGCACGAACTCGAGGAGCACGCCGACCCCGACACCGCGGCGGCGGCCCGCCGCCGGGTCGTCGCGGCGGCGACGGACGCCGACCTCGACGCGGTTGGGAACTACGGTTTCGACGCTGCCGACGCCGAGTCGGCCATCGAGAACATGGTCGGGGCGGTGCAGGTGCCCCTGGGCGTCGCCGGCCCCGTGACGGTCGCCGGCGGTGCGGCCGACGGCGAGTACTACCTCCCGCTGGCGACCACGGAGGGGCGCTCCTCGCGAGCGTGAACCGCGGCTGCTCCGTCATCGAGTCGGCGGGCGGCGCGACCGCCCGGGTGACAAAGTCCGGGATGACCCGCGCGCCGGTGTTCCGGGTGGACGGCGTGGCCGACGCCGAACGGGTGGTCGAGTGGGTCCGGGCGAACCAGTCCAGCCTCGCGGACGCGGCCGAGTCGACGACGAGCCACGGCGAACTCCTCGACGTGACGCCGTACGTCGTCGGCGACGCCGTCTACCTCCGGTTCCGCTACGACACGAAGGACGCGATGGGGATGAACATGGCCACCATCGCCACCCGGGAGGCCGCGGAACTCGTGGAGGCGGAGACGCCCGCGTCGCTCGTCGCGCTCTCGGGCAACCTCTGCACCGACAAGAAACCCGCCGCCATCAACGCCATCGAGGGCCGGGGGCGGAGCGTCACCGCCGACGTCGAAATCCCGCGCGAGGTGGTCGAGGACCGCCTCCACACCACGCCGGAGGCCATCGCCGAAATCAACACCCGGAAGAACCTGGTCGGGAGCGCGAAGGCCGGGAGCCTCGGGTTCAACGCCCAGGCCGCGAACGTCGTCGCCGCGATGTTCCTCGCCACCGGCCAGGACGAGGCCCAGGTGGTCGAGGGGAGCAACGCCATCACGACGATGGACGCCCGGGACGACGGCCTCTACGCGAGCGTGAGCCTGGCGAGCCTCGAAGTCGGCACGGTCGGCGGCGGCACGAAGCTACCGACCCAGTCCGAGGCCCTCGACGTCCTGGGCCTGCGCGGCGGCGGCGACCCGCCAGGAACGAACGCCGACGCGCTCGCCGAAGTCATCGCCGTGGGCGCGCTCGCCGGCGAACTCTCGCTGCTCGCCGCGCTCGCCTCCCGCCACCTCTCCAGCGCCCACGCGGACCTGGGCCGGTAACCCGGCTCACCTGCTGTCGACCGTCCGCTTCTCGCCGAAACCCCCGACTGCGTCAACTTCCACTTTCACTCCGCTCAAGGCCGACTATTACAACTGTTCCCCGCCTCGAAACGAACGCTGGTCCCGCCCAGCGTGATAGCATGATGTCTCCTGACACAGACACCGACCCGCCGACGCACGGGAGCGGCCCCGTCAGATGGCTTCGCGTGCTGAAGCTACTGTTCACGGTGATACTGCTCGGCCTCGCCGTCTACAACGGCCTCGCGCCGCTCCTGTAACGACCGAACGCTGTTCTGTGCTCCGACGTGGGCCGATCCTGCCGCGACCTACAGCAGCCGGTAACGGCCCCGGCTCTCGCTGACCTCGCCGCCCTGGACGAGTTTCTCAAGCGCCCGCCGGGCGTACTCCGCCGGCACGCCGTGTTCGGCGACGTGGGCGACCACCTCGTCCTCCGTCGGCCGGTCGAGCGTCCTGAGCGCGTCGAGCACCGCGTCCTTCCGGCTCGTGCCGCCGCCCTGGCCCCGGGTCGCGCGCTCGCCCGCCGCCGTCACCTCGTCGGCGTCGAGCCCCGACCCGGCGAGGTACTCGTCGTCGCTCACGCCCGCGTCGTCGAGGCTCGCCTCCATCTCGGCGAACGACTCGAGGTCGGCGAACGCCTCGCCGAGGTCCTGGCGGTTGGCGAGCATCGACGCCCGCACCTCGCGGGCGTGGTCCTCGTCCTCGGTCGACACGAACTGCTTCAGCTTCCCGAACTGGTGGCGTTTGCCACAGCGCGGACACCGGGTCGTCTCCGGCCGGTCCGCCACCAGCCAGAGCGCCCCGCAGTCGCTGCAGCCGACCACGGCGTACATACCACCCGCTTCCCGGGGCACGGTGTTGAATCCTCTCCTTGTGCCACGGTCACACCGGCCGAACGGTTTAGGTGGCTGGCACGCGCTCGCTCCGCCATGGACACAGTCGACATGTCTGCCCAGGACGTCGAAGAGGTCGTGGACGGCGTCTTCCTCACCCAGCTCGCCGCCGGCGAGGAGATGAGCGTCCTCCACTACCACATCAAGCCCGGTGCGCGCGTTCCCGAACACAGCCACCCCCACGAACAGGTCGGGTTCGTCTACAGCGGCACCGTCACCTTCGAGGTGGGCGGCGAGGAGTTCGTCCTCGGCACCGGCGAGTCGTACGCCATCCCGGGCGACGAACCGCACGCCGCCGTGAACAACACCGACCATCCGGTCGACGGCATCGACGTCTTCAGCCCGCCGCGGCTCGACGTGCCGTGGCTGGAGGACTGACCGCCGGCCTCGAGTTCGTCCGCGGAGACCCCCGGCCGGTCAGCCGGTGAGCCACCAGCCGAACAGCTTCTCCCGCACCTCGTCGTCGAGGGGCTTCTTCGACTGGCCGTAGGTCTTCCCCTTGAGCACCTGCCGCTCCAGGTCGTTCGCGGCGAGGCGGAGCGCGTGGCTCGCGCCGTACCCCTCCTCGGACGCGACGAAGTAGCCCTTGTCGGTGAACAGGCGGATGCGCGCCAGGATGAGCGGCGTTCCCCGGAGCGTCTCGTCGTGCTCGTGGAGGTGTATCTTCGCCTCCAGCACCGTCATGTCCTGGTACTTGCGGGCCAGGTCGTCGACCAGTTCCCGCACGCCGTCGTAGGTCAGGTCGTCGAGCAGGTCGATGCCGAACACCTGCACGGGCCGCTTTCCTCCGCGGTCCACGTGAGCGCCTCCAGGACGTCCGTCTTGGTGACGATGCCCGCCGGGTCGTCGTCCTCGTCCACGACGACCAGCGAGGACGCTTCCAGGTCGAACATCTCCTCGACGGCCTCGTCGAGGGGCTGGGTCGGGCGGACGGTCCCCACCGGCTCCGACATCACGTCGTGGACCGGCAGGTCGAGCAGGCGGGTGATTTCGCCCTCGCGCGCGCCGAACCCGCCGCCGCGTGCGCTGCCGGCGCTGTCGGCGATGTCGCCGCCGAACGAGTCGGTCCCGGCCGCGCTGCCGCCCTGGCTCCGCTCCAGTTCCCGTGTCGTGAACCCGACGAGGTCGAAGAGGCTCACGATGCCCGAGAGTCCCGTCTCGCCGACGACCGGGAGGTGGGTGATGCGGTGCTCCCGCAGGCGGTGGAGCGCGTCGCCGACGGTCGCCGACGGCTCGACGGTGACGAGTTCCTGGGTGTAGACGTCGGCGACCGTGACCACGTTGAGGTAGGGTTTCACCTTCGCGAGCAGGTCGTCGGCGGTGACGACGCCGCGCAGGTCCTCGCCCGCCGTCACGGGAAGCAGTTTGGCCCCGCTGCCGACCATGAGTCGCGCCACCTCGCGTACGTCCTCGAACGGTTCGACCGTGGGGACGTGCCAGACCACCGACTCCGCCTTCTGCTGGGGCTGCTCGCGCGAGGACGCGAGCTGTCGCCGGGTGACGACGCCCACCAGGTCGTTCCCGTCGGTCACCAGGACCGCCTTCAGCCCGGGGTCGTCGAACGCGCCGCGGAGCTTCGAGACGGGCGTGCCGACGTCGAACTCGACGTACTCCTCGGCGACGATGTCGGAGATGTCCATACCTGGTAGTTCGACGGATACCACCTTGAAGATGGGTCACGGCTCCCGGGCTCAGAGAGGGCACACCGGCCGTCGCCCGGCCCCTGCCGGTCGAACGCCCGGAGGGGGCGGGCTGTCAGCACCTGCGTCGACCGCGACCGGTCGCAGTAGACGGTCGGCGCCTGCTGTCGAGGTCCACGCCAGGCGGAACGCCCCTGCCACCTCGACCCTCGATGTCCCGGCCAACCGGCTATACTGCTAACTGGTGACGTTTCACACGGGGGAACACGTTATGCCACCAGTAGCGGTACAGGAGGAACTGTACGAGACCATGGTGACGGCGCGCCACTACGAGGAGCGCCTCCAGGAGGAGTACCTCGAAGGCAAACAGCCCGCCTTCGACATCTCTGCCGGGCCGATTCCGGGCGAACTCCACCTCGCCGCCGGCCACGAGGCCTCGGGCGCCGGCGTCTGTCACCACCTGCGGGACGACGACACCGTCACCGCACCGCACCGACCCCACCACGTCGCCATCGCGAAAGGCGTCGACCTCGACCGGATGACCGCCGAGATATTCGGCCGCGAGACCGGCCTCGGGAAGGGCAAGGGCGGCCACATGCACCTGTTCGACCCGGACGTCAACTTCGCGTGCAGCGGCATCATCGCCCAGGGCTGTCCACCCGCGGTCGGCGCGGCGCTCGCGTCGAAGAAGCGCAACCAGGACAGCGTCGCCGTCGCGTTCCTCGGCGAGGGCGCCATCGACCAGGGCGGGTTCTTCGAGTCGCTCAACCTCGCGAGCGTCCACGACCTGCCGGTGGTGTTCGTCGTCGAGGACAACGACTGGGCCATCAGCATGCCCAAAGAGCGCGTGACCGACGTGCGGAACGGCGCAGAGCGCGCGGCCGGCCACGACATGCACGGCGAGCGAGTGGACTACAACGACGCACTCGCCATCTACGACGCCGCCGCGGAGGCCATCGGCCGGGCCCGGGACGGCAACGGCCCCACTCTCCTCGAAGTCCAGGTCCACCGCCGCATGGGCCACTTCATGGGCGACGCCGAAGCCTACCGGCCGGACGAGGACGTGGCGCGCGCCACGCAGCTCGACCCCATCGACCGCCTCGCCGCGGACCTCAAGGCGGCGGGCGTCGGCGACGACCGGCTGGCGGAAATCCGTCAGAGCGCGACCGAGCGCGTCGAGGAGGCCATCGAGTGGGCGAAAGACCAGCCCGAACCCGACCCCGAGTCGGCCTACGACGACGTGTTCACGAACCCGCCGTCGGGCGCGACCGAGTCCCCGCCGGCTCCGGCCCAGGGAGGTGACGAGTGATGGCACAGGCCGAAGCGGAGCGCGAACTCACGATGAGTCGCGCGATGGTCGAGGCCATCGCC
Source organism: Halobacteriaceae archaeon GCM10025711 (assembly GCA_042662785.1). Classification (GTDB taxonomy): domain Archaea; phylum Halobacteriota; class Halobacteria; order Halobacteriales; family Halobacteriaceae; genus JBHSYX01. Next base: position 3,087,444 of record JBHSYX010000001.1, on the reverse strand, counting down.
CACGAGATGCGCGAGGACGAGGAGGTGTTCGTCATGGGCGAGGACGTCGCCGACTACGGCGGCATCTTCGACAGCACCACCGGCCTGCTCGACGAGTTCGGCTACGACCGCGTCATGGACGTCCCCATCAGCGAGACGGGGTTCATCGGCGCGGGCGTCGGCGCCGCCCAGGCCGGGATGCGCCCCATCGTGGAGCTGATGTTCGTCGACTTCTTCGGCGTCGCGATGGACCAGATCTACAACAACATGGCGAAGAACACGTACATGAGCGGCGGCAGCGTCTCGGTGCCGATGGTGCTCATGACCGCCGTGGGCGGCACGTACAACGACGCCGCCCAGCACTCCCAGACGCTCTACGGGACCTTCGCCCACCTGCCCGGGATGAAGGTCGTCGTCCCGAGCACGGCCTACGACGCCAAGGGCCTGATGCACAACGCCATCCGGGACGACGACCCCGTCGTCTACATGTTCCACAAGCGCCTGATGGGCCTCGGCTGGATGCCGGCGCCCGCGGGCCCGAAGACCGGCGTGCCCGAGGACCCGTACACCATCCCGTTCGGCGAGGCCGACGTGAAACGCGAGGGCGACGACGTCACCGTCGTCACGCTCGGCCTGCACGTCCACCGCGCCCTGGAGGCCGCCGACCGACTCGCCGGCGACATCGACGTCGAGGTGGTCGACCTCCGGACGCTCAAACCACTCGACGTGGAGACCATCGAGGCGTCACTGGAGAAGACCGGGCGGCTGGTCGTCGTCGACGAGGACTACCGGTCGTTCGGCGTCTCCGGCGAGATCGTCGCCCAGGCGTTCGAGTGCGCCGCCAGCCTCGAGGACGTCCGCCGGGTCGCGATGCCGGACGTCCCCATCCCGTACGCCCGGCCGCTGGAGCAGGCGGTCAACCCGGACGCAGACGACATCGTGGAGGCCATCGAGGACGTCCAGGGATGAGCGGGGAACCGGTCGACGTGACGGCGGCAGACGTCTGGCCCGACGACGCCGACGACGTCGCCGAGGGCGTCGTCGCAAACTGGTTCGCCCGCGAGGGCAAGCAGGTGGCCGAGGGTGAAACCATCTGCGAGATACAGGTCGAGAAGGTCAGCGTCGACGTGCCCGCACCGGCGGCGGGCGAACTCGCCGAGGTGCTGGTCGGGGAGAACGAGGAGTTCGCCCGCGCCGACGCGCTCGCGCGCATCCGGTCCGAGTAGCGGTCGCCGGTCCGGGCGTCGATGCCCGGGGAGGGGGTCGGCCGGCCGCCTCCTCGCCGCGGGGCCTGTTTGAGAAGCCCCGTTCGGGACCGCCGTCACCGGTCGCGGTAGCCGAACGGCGGCCGTTTGGCCGCCCGCCCGGTCGTCTCGGCGAGTCGGCCGTCCTCGACCTTGTACTCGGTGACCAGCGCGTCGTCGGCGCGGTACGTGACGGCGATAGCTCGCGTCCGACCACCCTTGCGGGGCACCAGCAGACGCGCCTCGCCGCCCACGCCGTCGAGCGCGGCGACGATGCGGCGGTCGGTCGCGTCGAGTGCCGCGGCCGCGGTCGTGTCGTCAAGCGCCGTGAGTGCCGCCCGGATGGCCGCGTACTGGCCGCCCCGGTCGCGCCACGGGTCCACCCACAGAACTGTCCGGCCGATGACTGCGGCCTGCGTGAGGCCGTCGTCGCGTCCAGGGTTCGCGAAGAGCCGGAATCCGTTCGCTCGACCGTCGGCTTCCCGGAAGCCAGCGGCCGTGAGTCCATCGACCAGGGCCGCCGTGGGCATCGTGTATCGTTCGAGTGCGATACCTGGCGGCAGCCTGACGCTCTCGACCCGGTCCCGGTACCGCGCTCCGAGCATGCGGTACTCATGGCGACCGGCGTCTCCATCGCCCTCGATGGTGGCTCGCACGTCGTCACCGACCGCCGCCCAGACGGCCCGCGGCCGGGTGTAGTAGACGGCCCCGGTGTGGAACGCACCGGCGGCAGACGCCGGTGGTGTTCGTTCCAGGACGGCGGCCATGCCGGTTTCCGTGCCGGGAGGACTCTCTACCCCGGGTGTCGAGCGGTTCCGGCCGGGGGTCGAGTCGGCCGATTCCGACCCGATTCGGCCGACGCAGCCAGCGAGGCTGGCGCTGGCGGCTGCCACTGCGGTCACGAATCGGCGACGAGAGACCCGACGGTCCACGATGGGATGTTCACGTGTGGGGCGTAGAAAGCGTTCTCCCGAACGAATCCCCTTCGCGAAAGATGGTGCCGGGCGTTCCCCGGGTTACGCGAGCTTCTCGATGTTCTCGCAGATGGCGTCGGCGAACTCGCTGGTGGCGAGCTTCTCGCCGCCCTCTATCTGGCGGTGGAGGTCGTAGGTGACCTGCTTCGAGGAGATGGTCTCCTCGACGGCGTCGCGGACGAGGTCGGCGGCGTCGTTCCAGCCGAGGTACTCCAGCATGATGCGGCCGGAGAGGATCATCGCGGTCGGGTTGACCTTGTCCTGGCCGGCGTACTTCGGCGCGGAGCCGTGGACGGGTTCGGCGAGGAAGCGACCGTCGCCGATGTTCGCGCCGGGCGCGATGCCGAGGCCGCCGATCTGGGCGCCCGCGGCGTCGGAGAGGTAGTCGCCGTTGAGGTTCGGCATCGCCAGCACGTCGTACTGGTCGGTGCGGGTCAACAGCTGCTGGAGCATGTTGTCAGCGATGCGGTCGTTGACGACCACGACGTCGTCGGGCTGTTCGCCGTCGCGCTCCTCCCAGAGCGTGTCCTCGGTGATGACCTCGTCGCCGTACTCCTCCTCGGCGACCTCGTAGCCCCAGTCGCGGAACGCGCCCTCGGTGAACTTCATGATGTTGCCCTTGTGGACGAGGGTGACCGAGTCGCGGTCGTTGTCGAGGGCGTAGTCGATGGCCTTGCGGACCAGCCGCTTGGTGCCGAACTCCGTGATGGGCTTGATGCCGATGCCGACCGGGCCCGGGTGGATGGTGTCGTCGAAGCCCATCTGGTCCTCGACGAACGCCTTGACCTCCTCGACTTCGTCGGTGCCGGCCTCCCACTCGATGCCGGCGTAGACGTCCTCGGTGTTCTCGCGGAAGTTGACCATGTCCATCGCCGACGGGTCCTTCACGGGCGACGGGACGCCGTCGAGGTGGAACGTCGGGCGCATGTTCGTGTAGAGGTCGAGTTTCTTCCGGAGCGCGACGTTCAGGCTCCGGAAGCCGGCGCCGACCGGCGTCGTGAGCGGGCCCTTGATGGCCACGCGGAACTCCTTGATGGCCTCGACGGTGTCGTCGGGCAGGTTCTCGTCGTACCGTTCGCGCGCGCTCTCGCCGGCGTAGAGGCGCATCCACGCGATGTCGCGGCCCGTGGCGCGGGCGGCCGTCTCGAGCACCTTCTGGGCGGCGGGTGCGACGTCCTTCCCGATGCCGTCCCCGTAGATGATGGGGACGATGGGCGTGTCGGGCACGTCGAGTTCGTCTCGCTCCGCGTCGATGACCTCGATTCTGTCCCCGTCTACGGGGACCTCCACCTTGTCGTACTCGTAGCTCATGCCTACCGTGAACGTCACGGACTGCCGGTAAAGGAATTGCTGTTTTCCGGCGTTTCGCGGCAAGTATTCCGCGTTCGAAAGGGACGGGGCTTAAGTGCTGGGCGACGAACTATCGTGGTTGGTCAGTTCCGGACCGCTCTTCCGCCACCGTCCATGCCGGACCGGTTCGGACGGTACTCGCGGCACTGGAGGCCCCACCGGTTTCGGGCGCCCGGTGACGACCCGGGGCGTTTATTGGGGCGACGGGCGACCGGCGACACATGAAGGTCATCGTACACGGCGGCGCAGGCGGTGCTCCCGACGACCCCGGGCCGCGGCAGGCCGTCCTCGACGAAGCCGCTGCGGCGGGCGCGACGACGGACGACCCCGTGGACGCCGTGGAGGCGGCGGTGCGCGTGCTGGAGTCCTCGCCCCGGTTCAACGCGGGCGTCGGCGGCGCGGTCCAGTCCGACGGCGTCGTCCGGACGGACGCCGGCCTGATGACGAGCGACCGGTCGCTGGGCGCGGCCTGCTCGATGCCGGGCGTCGAACACGCCGTCAGCGTCGCCCGCGTCGTGATGGCGGAGACGCCGCACGTCCTCGTGAGCGGCGAGCACGCGGTCGAACTCGGCGAGAACTTCGGCGTCGAGGTGGGTGTCGACCTCTGGTCCGACCGCACCCGCGAGCGGTGGGCGGACCTCGAACCGCCCGAGGGCGGCCCACTCGACCACCTGTCGTGGCTGGCGGACAAGTTCGGGAGCGCGGACCGGTCCTCGGACCCGACGCTGGGCGACGGCACCGGCGACCCGCACGACCACGACACCGTGGGCGCCGTCGCGTTCGACGGCGAGGCGTTCGCCGCCGCCACCTCGACCGGCGGCCGGTGGGTCGCGCTCGCGGGCCGCGTCGGCGACGTGCCGCAGGTCGGCTCCGGCTTCTACGCCGCCCCCGCCGGCGCCGCCAGCGCGACGGGTGCCGGCGAGGACATCGCCAGGGCGACGCTGACCCGGCGGGCCGTCCGCCACCTGGAGTCCGGCGACGACGCGCAGACGGCCGCCGACCGGGCCGTCGACGAGTTCGCGGAACTCACGGGCTCCTCCGCCGGCGTCATCGTCCTCGACCGGGACGGGAACGCGGGCGCCGCGTTCAACAGCGACGCGATGCAGACGAGCGTCGACCGGCGGTAGTCGTTCCTCTGTGCGTGGTCCCGCTGTCGAGTCGGCCGCCCGGCCGTTCGAGTCGGGTCGCGCAGGCCTCGTCGTCGGCTCGGCCGCGCCGCCGGTCCGCCAGCCGTACCTGGCCGAGAACGCTCCACGTTGCCATCTTTAGTTACCACCTATGTCCGAAGCGATGCCGGCTGGCTGCCAGCTACGTTCGTCGATCGACGTACACTAGATTGAATATCGTCGAAACCATCCCATACGTCGTGACCATGAAAGCCAAACTGACCACGGCGGCGACGGCGTGTCCGAACTGCGGTGCGACAGTGGTGAACGTCCAGGGGTTCGTCACCTGTGGGAACTGCGGCTGGAACGGCGGCATCTGAGCCGCGCCGCTTCACTCGCGGACGACGGACCGACGAACGACCAGCGGGGTGGACGACGCGACTGACGAACGGCCGACTCGTTTTCTCTCGTTTCCCGACGAGCGGTCGCTCTCCCGGCCGCGGCCCGCCGGAGACGCCGCGAGTCGCAACCTCTTTCTGCGGTTCCCCGCAATGAACTGGCATGTCCGGTGTCGACCTGGAAGCCGAGAAGTACGAGAAGTACCGGGAGGCCGGCGAGATACTCGCGCAGGTGCTCGCGGAGGCCGAGGAGCGCGTCGAAGTCGGCGTCGCGCAGCTCGACGTCGCGGAGTTCGCCGAGGACCGCATCGAGGAACTCGGCGGCGAGCCCGCGTTCCCGGTGAACATCAGCGTCGACGAGGAGGCGTCCCACGCGACGCCCGCCGCGGACGACGACACCGAGTTCGGCGAGGAGATGGTCTGCCTCGACATCGGGGTGCACGTCGACGGCTGGATCGCCGACGCCGCCACCACCGTCGACCTCTCCGGCAACCCCGAACTCGTCGAGGCGAGCGAGGAGGCGCTCGACGCCGCCCTCGACGCCGTCGCCCCCGGCGTCCACACCGGCGAGGTGGGCGCGGAGATAGAGGACGTAATCCGGGCTTACGACTACAACCCCGTCGTCAACCTCACCGGTCACGGTCTCGACCACTGGGACGCCCACACGTCGCCGAACGTCCCGAACCGCGCCGTGGACACCGGGGTGGAGCTCCAGGTCGGTGACGTCGTCGCCATCGAGCCGTTCGCCACCGACGGCTCCGGCAAGGTCACCGAGGGGAGCAAGGAGGAGATCTACTCGCTGGCCGAGGAGCGACGCGTGCGCAACCGCCAGGCCCGCGACCTCCTGGAGGAGATCACGGAGACCTACCGCGAACTCCCGTTCGCGGCGCGCTGGTTCGACGACGCCCGGGCCGGGATGTCGCTCCGTCGCCTCACCATGAACGGCGTGCTCAGGAGCTACCCCGTGCTCAAGGAGGACGACGGGCGGCTGGTCAGTCAGGCCGAACACACCGTCATCGTCACCGAGGACGGCTGCGAGGTCACCACGGAGCAGTAGCTCGCGTACGGGTCGACGAGTGAGAGGAGGGATGGGGCGGTGCTGTGCTGAGGAGGCCGGTCAGGCGTTGTTCATCCGCTGGCTCCGACTCGAGCCGCACTCCTGGCACTGTGTGATGCGGTAGGGCTCGCGAGAGAAGCGAGCGTTCTTGGCTTTCGTGCTCTCGGTCCGAAGCTCCACGGAAACCTGGTGGCGCGTGTCGCGACCGCAGCTATCGCACATCTCGAACGTCTCGTTGAGGTGGGCGGGCGAGTCGCTCGCGCTTCCGGCTGTCCCGTCTCGGCGGCGTCGTTTATCCATCATCGGTGACCACCTGGTTCTGTGTAACCGGCTATCGGAGTATAAATCCGGAACTCCGTTCGCACTGTTCCGCCCAATTTCACGGCAAATTTACGCCGATTTAGCCGGCTTCACGCCACGTGACGCCCGTTCCCGTTGTGGTCCTCGTAGTGGCCGAAACGGTCCGTGACCTCGGGGGTGGCACCCCGCTCGGAGAACACCGTCACCAGGTCGCCGGCCTGGATGGTCGTCTCGCCCCGCGGGGTCATCACCTGGTCGCCACGCTCCACCGCGACGACCAGCACGTCCTCGGGGAGGACGCCCTCACTGGCGGCGTCCGCGATGGTCTTCCCCGCCGTCGGCGCGTCCTCGCCGACGGTTATCTCGAAGACTTCGGCCGTCTCGCCCACCTTCATGTAGTCCTTGATGCTCGGACGCACCACCGCGCGGAACAGGTAGTTCGCGATGAGTCGCTGGGGGTTCTCCATCACGTTGACGCCGATGCGCCGGAACAGGCCCATGTGCTCGGGGTTGTGGACGACCGAGACGATGGACGGGACGTCGAGTTCCTGGGCCAGCAGCGATATCATGATGTTCGTGGCGTCCTGGTCGGTCGTGCTGATGACGGCGTCGGCGCGGTCCGCGCCCGCCTCCTCCAGGGTCTCCTTGACGGTCGCGTCGGCGTTGAGCACGAGGCAGTCGAAGGTCGCCGCGGCGGCGTCCGCTCGCTCCTCGTCGCGCTCGATGACGACGACCTCGTGGTTGTCGTAGGTCGCTATCTCGATGAGTGGGCGACCGATCTGGCCGGCGCCGACGATGATGACGTACATCCCTGTCGGCCGGTCGCGGCCGGCCACCGAAAAGCTACTGTTCTCTGCAAACGACTAACTCCCTCCCGGTCGGAGACGGGGGCATGGAGCAGGTGTTCGCGCCCTGGCGCATCGAGTGGATCCGACGGGAGGAGAAGAACCCCGACGTCGAGCGCTGCGTCTTCTGCGAACTCCCGGAGCGCGACGCCGACCGGGAGCACCGCATCGTCGCGCGCAGCGAACACGCGTTCGTGATGCTCAACAACTCGCCGTACAATCCCGGGCACGTCATGGTCATCCCGTACGCCCATACCGGCGAGTACGGCGACCTTACCGACGAGGCCCTCCTGGACCACGCCCGCCTGAAACAGCGCGCGTTCGACGCGCTCGCCGACGCGATGGACCCGGACGGGTTTAACGCCGGCCTGAACCTCGGCCGGGGCGCCGGCGGGTCCATCGCCGACCACCTCCACACCCACGTCGTCCCCCGGTGGCAGGGCGACACCAACTTCATGCCCGTGACCAGCGACACCAAGGTCATCGTGGAGGCGCTGTCGGAGACCTACGACAACCTCCACGACGCGTTCGCCGCCCAGGACGACGCCCGCGTTCCGGACGGGGACGCCGCCGTGCGTTTCGACGTCGACTGACCCGGAGCGCGTTCCCGAGCAGTTTTCAGTCCCTTCTCCCTACAGGGTCGTGATGAGTCGGAAGGCGGCGATTCGCCGGGTGGGCCTCGTCGTCCTCGCCGTGAACCTCGTCCTCGCGCTGGCGAAGGGGTCGGTCTGGGGGTGACGGGCAGCCTGGCGGTGGGGTCGGAGGCCATCAACAGCCTCGCGGATTCCGTCTACAGCATCGTCGTGCTCGCCGGCCTCTACCTGACCACCCAGCCGCCCGACTTCGAGCATCCGCACGGCCACGAGCGCATCGAACCGTTCGTCTCGCTGGTCGTTGCGTTGAGCGTCCTCGCCGCCGGTGCGGGCGTCCTCTGGCAGGCGACCACGACCGTGCTGTCGGGGACGTACAGCCAGCCGGGCGGCCCCATCGCTCTCGCCGTCCTCGCCGGCAGCGCCGCCGTCAAGTACCTCCTCTACCGCTACTGCCTGCGGGTCGGCCGCGAGCGCCACTCGCCCGCCGTCGTCGCCACCGCGCTCGACAACCGCAACGACATCCTCACCGCGAGCGCGGCGTTCGTCGGCGTCGTCGGCGCCGGCCTCGGGTTCCCCGCGCTCGACCCCGTCGCGGCCGGTGCGGTGTCGCTGGGCATCCTCTACACCGGCTACGAGATAATCCGCGACAACGTGAACTACCTGGTCGGCGCCGCGCCGCCAGACGACCTCCGGGACGAGATCCTGGAGCGCGCGCTCTCCCATCCCGACGTGCAGGGCGCTCACGACGTCGTCGCCCACTACGTCGGCCCGGAGGTCGACGTCAGCCTCCACATCGAAGTCGAGGGCGACCTGACCCTGCACGAGGCCCACGACATCGAGACGTCCGTCGCCGAATCCATCCGCGGCCTCCAGGCGGTCGACGACGTGTTCGTGCACGTCGACCCGAAGGAACTCGGCGAGTGGAAGAGCAAGGACGGCGCCATCAGCGCCCCGGACGGCGTCGAGGACCGATAGCGGGTTCGAAGACGACCGGTAGCGGCGTCGGAGACGATTCGACGGCGAGAGCCTACACCGGGTCGCCGAACGCGTAGACGGTCTGGTGGCCCGTAATCTCGACGTCCACGAAGTCGCCGGGTGCGACACCGTGCTCGGAGGCGTCCTGCACGATGACCTGGCGGTAGGACTCGTCGTAGGCCTTCACGGAATCGCCGGTGCCGGGTTCGGTCACGAGCACGCGCCGGCGGGTGCCGACCATCTCGCCGTACGCCTCCCGGAGCACCTCCATCTTCAGGTCGGTCATCTCCTTCGACCGCTCCTTCTTGAGAGTGCCGCCGAGCCCCTTCATGTCGGCGGCGTCGGTCCCCGGTCGCTTCGAGAACCGGGTGACGTTGATCTTCTCGGGGCGGGTCTCCCGGAGGAGCGCGAGACTCTGCTCGTGGTCGGATTCGGTCTCCGTGGGGAAGCCGACGATGAAGTCGGTGGCGAGCGTCCACTCGTCGAGGTAGTCGTCGAACGTGTCGACGACCTCGCGGAACTCCCGGACCTGGTGCTGGCGGCGCATGTCGCCGAGCACGTCGTCGGAGCCGCTCTGCACGGGCGCGTGCAGGAAGTTGTAGAGTTCGTCGTTCTCGGCGAACACCTCAGCGAGTTCCTCGCGGATGCCGTGGACGCCCTTCGGGTTCGCCATGCCGACCCGCACCCGGAACTCGCCCTCGATGTCGGTGATGCGGTCGAGGAGTTCGGGGAGCTTCCGCTCACCCGTGTCCCAGCCGTAGACGCCGGTGTCCTGGCCGGTGATGCGGAGCTCCTTCGCGCCGGCGTGGACGAGCGCCCGGGCCTTCTCGACGTTCTCCTCGACCGGTGGCGAGTCGATGCGGCCGGTCGCGTGCTTCGTGATGCAGTACGAGCAGTCGCTCATGCAGCCCCGGGCGATGGGCAGGATGCCGATGACGCCGTCGAGGACGGGTTCGGCGTCCGGCGTCGGCGTCGGGCACTCGCCGTTGCGGACCGCGCCGGGCACGTCGTCCCAGTGGAGTATCTGAGCGTCGATGCCCGCGTCGCGGAACATGTCGCCCTGCGCGAGCGCCATGCAGCCCGTGACGACGAGGTCGGCGGTCCGCTCCTGGAGTTCCTCGGCCCGGCGGAGCATGTTCTGCTCCGTCTTCTCGACCACGGTACAGGTGTTGAGGATGGCGACGTCCGCCTCGTCGGGCCCGTCCGCCGGGACGTGCCCGCCGTCGCGGAGCGCCGTCTCTATCTGGCGGCTCTCCCCGCGGTTGGACGTACACCCGTACGTCTCGATGTGGTACCGGGCCATCGCGTACCCCGGTCTATCGGGCGCGCAGGCAAAAACACGACGGTCCCGGGTCCGGCGCGGTCGCTCGTTGGGTGACCCCCTCGAAAAACAGGAACTCTCAGGTCGGGCGCTCGGCGGGCGCGCTCTCCTGCTCGCCGGTCTCCCGCTTGTTGGTGTTCACGCCGATGAAGCGGTAGATGATGCACGTCTGGAGCAGGCCCGTGGCGAGCAGCACGACGCCGACGACCGCCAGGACGGCCGCGACGGTCGTTCCGAGCGCGTAGAGGCCGGCGACGCCGCCGACCGCCGCCAGTACCAGTAGCGTTCCGAGCGCGATGCGGACGGTCCTGTCGACTCCACCGACGTTTTTCTCCATAACGGAGGATAGAGACGTCCTCCGAGGAGATAACGGTACCGCAGGCAGCACCGGCCTGCCGGCCCCGTGGCCGTCGAACGTCGGGAATCCGGGTGAACCGTCGGGAAACCGACTCACCGGGGCTCTTCCGGCGGGTTCGACCGTCGAGCGGGTCAGGCAGATATAAACGGACGCCGCTACTATACGTCGGCAACTTGTCCCGCAGCACGAGCCCCTGGTCGTCCCTGCCGTCGCTCACCGCCGTCGAGGTCGCAGTCCTGGTCTCCGGCGTGAGCAGCATGGGCCTCGAGATAGTCGCGGGGCGCCTCGTCGCCCCCGAGTTCGGCAGCAGCATCTACACGTGGGGGAGCATCATCGGCGTCTTCCTCACCGCGCTCGGTCTCGGCTACGCCGTCGGCGGCCGCCGGGCGCCCGAGCGGGCGTCCTCGACGGCCATCGTCTCCATCCTGAGCCAGGCGGCGGTCTACGTCGCGTTCCTGCTGTTCGCCGGCGACGCCATCCTCCGGGTGACCGACGCCCTCCCGCTCCCCGCGCGGTTCGCGGCGCTCGTCCCCGTCACGATACTGTTCGGGCCGCCGACGTTCCTGCTCGGGTTCATCAGCCCGTACGCCGCCGAACTCGCCGGCGACGTGTCGACCGGCGAGGCGTCCGGCCGGGTGTACGCGCTCGGCACTATCGGCAGCATCGTCGGCGCGTTCGGTACCACGTTCTTCCTCATCCCGAACTTCGACATCACCACCATCGAACTCGGGTTCGGGGTGCTCCTGGTCGCGGGCGCACTCCACACCGCGCTCCGCCTCAGGCGACAGGCCGTCGTCCGGGCCGGCCTGGCGCTGACCGTCCTGCTCGCGTCGTTCACCGTCACTGTCTACGGCGTCCCGACGGCCGACGGCACCGTCTACGAGACGCCGACGCCGTACCAGGAGCTCCGGGTCGCGGACGACGACGGCGTCCGGACGCTCTACCTCGGCGGCGCGCCCCACAGCGCGATGGACCTCGACCAGCCACACCGCTACGTCTTCGACTACACGCGCTACTTCCACCTGCCGCTGCTCTTCCAGGACGAGATAGACGTCGACCGGGTGCTGTTCATCGGCGGCGGCGGGTTCTCCGGGCCGAAGCGGTTCGTCCACGAGTACCCGAACGCCACCGTCGACGTGGTGGAGATAGACCCCGAGGTCATCGACGCAGCGAAAGAGTACTTCGCCGTGAACGAGTCCGACCGCCTCCGCATCCACAACGAGGACGGCCGCGAGTTCGTCGAGAACTCGGACACGAAGTACGACGTCATCGTCCTCGACGCCTACCGCAAGGACCGCGTGCCGTTCCACCTGACGACGCTGGAGTTCATGGAGTCGCTGGAAGCCCATCTCGACGAGGACGGCGTGATGGTCGCGAACGTCATCTCGGGCGAGTCCGGCCCCGGGTCGGAGTTCTACCGCGCGGAACTCAAGACGATGCAGGCGGCGTTCCCCCAGGTCTACAGCTTCCCCACGTCGGACACGCCGTTCCTCAAGAACATCGAACTCGTCGCGACGAAGCAGTCCGGCGTCGTCACCCGGGCGGAACTCCGGGAGCGGAACGCCGAGCGCGACATCGGCATCGACCTCTCCGCCGAAGTCGAGCAGTACACGGCCGCCTCCGAGGTGCCGACCGACGACGTGCCCGTGCTGACGGACGACCGCGCCCCGGTCGACAAACTCCTCGACCCGCAACTCGGCCGGCGGTACGTCCTGGAGCGCTCCGAGGACAACGGCACCACGACGCCACAGGACGGCCTGCGCGCTCCAGCCTGATTCCTGGCCGGGCCCACCCTGCCAGCCGCTACTCGTAGTTCTCGACGAAGTCAGTCACGATGGTGACGCCCGAACTCGCGCCGATGCGTTCGGCGCCCGCGTCGAGCATCGCCTTCGCCGTCTCGTAGTCCCCGACGCCACCGCTGGCCTTCACGGGCAGGTACTCGCTCATGAGTTCGACGTCCGCGACGGTGGCGCCGCCGTCAGCGAACCCGGTCGAGGTCTTGACGTAGTCGGCGTCCGCCTCCTTCGCCAGCCGACAGGCGGTGTGTTTCTCGTCGTCGGTCAGGAGCGCCGTCTCGATGATGACCTTGACGGGGATGGGGACGGCGGCGACCACCTCCTCGATGTCCCGGCGGACGGAGGCGTGTTCGTCGGCCTTGAGGCGGCCGACGTTGACCACCATGTCGAGTTCGTCGGCGCCGTCCTCCCACGCCCGGACGGCCTCCTCGCGTTTCGCCGCCGTCGCGTGCTGTCCGTGCGGGAATCCGATGACGGTGGCGAGGGTGACGTCGGGCCGGTAGTCCGCCACGTCCGCCACGTAGCACGGCGGGATGCAGGCGTTCATGCCGTACTCGGCGGCCTCGTCCAGCACCCGGTGGACGTCCTCCGGGGTGGTCTCCGGGCCGAGCACCGTGTGGTCGATAGCGGCGGCGAGCGTCTCGCGGTCCATGCCCGAACGGTCGCGTCCACCCGGTAAAATAGTGGCTGGTCGCGCGCTCGGTGCATCGAGGCCACGCGGGCCGCCAGCCCCGACTCCCCTGAGGTTCAAATGACAGGACGGAACCAGCGTGGGCCATGCGCTGACCGTCGACGCGGGGCGGCCGAGGCGGGAGCACGGTACACCGCTCCGCGACACGTCCGTACCGTCTGTTCGCCACCGACACGCGGGACCGGTGACCGGTCCGGAGTGGCGATGCCACGGCCTGGCACACCCCCGCGAGGTTTTTGCCTCGGACGGGGTATGTGGTGGCATGCAACTCCTGTTCATCCACTCGGACCACCTGGCGTTCGAGGCGACGACGGAGGCGGGGGAGGGCATCGCCGAGACGGAGGGCGTCCCCATGGAGGGGCGCATGGAGGACTGCGTCACGGCGTTCGTCACCGTCGAAACCGGCGACCAGGAGGACCCGGCCGCGGTGGTCGCGAACGCAGCCGACGAACTCCGCGACGTCGCCCGTCAACTCAACACCCGGAAGGTGGTCCTCTACCCGTACGCCCACCTGAGCGAGGACCTGGCGGGTCCCGCGGCAGCCACCGAGGTCATGCAGGACCTGGAGGCCGCCATCGAGGGCGAGTTCGAGGTGCTCCGTGCGCCGTTCGGGTGGTACAAGTCCTTCGAGGTGTCGTGCAAGGGCCATCCCCTGTCGGAGCTCTCGCGGCACGTCAGCGCCCACCGCGACGAGGAAGCCGACGGCGAGACACAGGAGCCGAGCGACTGGCTGGTGCTCACGCCCGACGGCGAGGAACGCGACCCGGTCGGGGACAAGGCGACGTTCGACGAGGACATGCAGGCACTCGTCGCCGACGAGGTGGAGGGCGTCGTCGCGAGCGAGGGCGAGGAACCACCGCACGTCTCCCTGATGCAGGAGAAGGCCATCGCGGGCTACGACGGGCTGAGCGACGTGGGGAACCTCCGATGGTATCCGCGTGGCAAGCTCATCCGCGACGCGCTGATGGCGTACGTGAACGACCTGGTCGTCGACTACGGCGGGATGCCCGTCGAGACGCCCATCATGTACGACCTGGGGGCGCGGGCTATCAGCGAGCACGCCGGGAAATTCGGCGAGCGCCAGTACCGCTTCGAGTCGGGCGGCCGCCGGATGATGCTGCGCTTCGCCGCCTGCTTCGGCCAGTTCTCCATCATGCGGGACATGCACATCTCGGTGAACGACCTCCCGCTCCGCATCTACGAACTGTCCACCTACTCGTTCCGCCGGGAGCAGCGCGGCGAGGTGGTCGGCCTCAAGCGCCTCCGGTCGTTCACGATGCCGGACATGCACACCGCCACCGCCGACATGGACCAGGCGCGCGAGGAGTTCGAACGCCAGGCAGTCGTCGCGATGCAGACCGGCGAGGACCTCGGGCTGCACTACGAGGCGGCGTTCCGCATGACCCGCGAGTTCTACGACGAGAACCGCGGGTGGGTCGAGGACGTCGTGGAGCGCGTCGGGAAGCCCGTCCTCGTGGAACTCCTGCCGGAGCGCCACCACTACTGGTCGGCGAAGATAGATTTCGCGGTCATCGACGGGCTGGGCCGCCCCATCGAGAACCCGACCGTCCAGATCGACGTGGAGAGCGCCGAGCGCTTCGACATCGAGTACTCGGACGGCGAAACCACCCACCATCCCCCCATCCTCCACTACTCGCCGAGCGGCGGCATCGAGCGCGTGGTCGCCGCCCTCCTCGAGGAGACCGCTAAACAGGACGTCCCGCGGCTGCCGACCTGGCTGTCGCCGACGCAGGTCCGGTTCGTCCCGGTCGGCGAGCAGCACGTCGACTACTGCGACGGCCTGGCAGACCGACTCGCCGAGGAAGACATCCGCGCGGACGTGGACGACCGGGAGGAGTCCGTCGGGAAGCGCATCGCGACGGCGGAGACCGACTGGGTGCCGTACTACGTCGTCGTCGGCGACCGGGAGGTGGACGGCGAGCCGCTCGGCGTGAACGTCCGGGCGACGGGTGAGGAGGCGTCGATGTCGTTCGCGGAACTGGTGGCGACGGTCCAGGACGACGTGGGCGACCTGCCCCGGCGGCCGCGCTACCTCCCGAAGCACGTCAGCGACCACCCCCACTTCACGGGCCGATGAGCCGGGAGTTTGTTGTCCCGCCCGCGGCGGAACCGGGGGACAGGGTCGCGGTCGTCGCGCCGGCGTCGGGGCTCGCCGGGCAGTTCCCGCACGTGTACGAACTGGGCCTGGAACGCATCGAGTCGGTGTTCGGGCTCGAACCGGTCGCGTTCCCGACCGCCCGGAAGGGCCACGAGTACCTCTCCGAACACCCCGAGGAGCGCGCCCGCGACGTGATGGACGCGTTCCGGGACCCCGACGTCAGCGCCGTCATCGCGACCATCGGCGGGAACGACCAGGTCCGCGTCCTCGACCACCTGGACGTGGACGTCCTGCGCGACCATCCGACCCGTTTCTTCGGGATGAGCGACAACACGAACCTCGCGCTCGCGCTCTGGAACCAGGGCGTCGTCTCGTTCTACGGCGGCCACCTGCTGACGGAGTTCGCGATGCAGGGCGCGATGTTCGAGTACACCGTCGACTACCTGGAACGGGCGCTGTTCGAGGACAGTCTCGGCGAACTCCGGCCGTCCGAGGAGTTCACCGACCAGGACCTCGCCTGGGACGACCCCGAGAACCTGACCCGGCACCGGGAGACGGAGCCGAACCCCGGCTGGCGGTGGCACAACGCCGACCGCCGGGTTGCAGGCCGGACGTGGGGCGGGTCGCTCGAAATCGTCGCCCTCCAGCTCGCGGTCGACCGATTCCTCCCCGACCCGGACGCACTCGACGGCGAGGTGCTCGTCCTCGAAACCTCGGAGGAGCTCCCTCGGTCGGACAGGTCGAGCGCATGGTGATGGGGCTGGGCGAGCGCGGCCTGCTCGAACGGTTCGACGGCGTGCTGGTCGGCCGTGCGAAGGCGCGAAGCCACCTCGAGGAACCGGGGCCGGACGAGCGTGCGGCCTACCGCGAGCGCCAGCGCGAGGCGATCGTCGACCTCGTCGCGGCGTACAACCCCGACGCCCCGGTCGTGACCGACCTGGATTTCGGGCACACCGCGCCGACGGCGCCGATACCCATCGGCGGCGAAGTGGCGATCGACCCGGGGTCGGAGCGCATCGCGTTCCGGTAGCTACTCGGCCGGCCGGTCGCGGCGCCCGGAGAGGTGTTCCCAGGCCGCCGCGCAGCCACAGCCGTCCGGGACGTCGTCGAGGTGGTCGGGCCTGTCGTCGCCCGGCGGTTCGTACCGGCCGTCGCCGTTCGCGGTCAGACAGTCCGGTGGGTCCGGCGAGGCGAATCCGTCCGGCGGTCCCGGCTACCGGGTGGTGCTGCCGGTATCCCGGTCAGTCCACGGGGCGGACGCCCGTCCCTGGTCGGTCGACCGCCGCGAGGTCGATGGCGCCGGCGGGCATCGGGACGCCCTCGTAGGCGTCCTCGGCGAGGAGGAGCGAGCCGTCGAGGTCGGCGTAGTCGAGCAGGGGTGCGAGGTGGGCGCCCGCCGCGATGGAGGCGTCGCTCTCTATCATGCAGCCGAGCATGAGTTCGAGGCCGTGGGCGCGGGCGGTGTGAATCATCCGGAGCGCCTCGCGCAGGCCGCCGGTCTTCATGAGTTTGAGGTTCGCGATGTCGGCGCGGTCGGCGATGCGGGGGACGTCTTCGAGGGTGATACAGCTCTCGTCGGCGGCGATGGGGAGCGTGGAGCGCTCGTAGACGAACTTGAGCCCTTCGGGGTCCTCGGCGGGGACGGGCTGTTCGACGAACTCCAGGTCGAAGGCGGCGAAGTCGTCTATCGCCCGGACGGCCTCGCGCGGCGTCCAGGCCTCGTTCGCGTCCACGCGGATGGTCGCGTCGGGGGCGACGTCGCGGACGGCGGCGAGGTGCTCGTGGTCGTTGTCGGTGCCGACCTTGACCTTGAGCGTCGAGTAGCCCGCCTCGACGGCGGCTTCGGTCTTCTCGCGCATCACCTCGGTGTCGTCGATGCCGATGGTGAACGACGTCTCGGGGGCCTGTTCGGGGTCGAGGCCCCAGTAGCGGTAGAGCGGGAGGCCGGCGCGCTTCGCGACGAGGTCGTGGAGCGCGATGCTGACGGCGGTCCGGGCCGCCGGGTTGTGGTTGACGGTCGCCCGCATCTCGCGCTCGATGCGGTCGAGGGCGTGCGGGTCGCCGACGCGCTCGACGACCGACAGCAGGTCGGGCAGGACGGCCTCGACGGTGGCGGCCGTCTCGCCGTAGTGCGACGACGGGGCGGCCCCGCCGACGCCGACGGTGCCGTCGTCGTCGGTGATGCGCACGACGACGTTGTCGGCGGTGGTCTGCGTGCCGCGCGCGATGGTGAACGGGTGCTCCAGCGGGAGCGTGACGCGCTCGAACTCGGTGGTCAGGCTCATAGCAACCGGTCGAGCACCTCGTCGGCGTCGAAGCGCACGGGGTCGGTCGCGGGCACGCCCAGGTCGGCGGCGTACTCCTCGACGGCGGCGCGGGCCGCTTCGTCGTCGGCCACGTCGTAGGTGTTGAGCGCGCCCGCGACGATTTCTGCCTCGTGGACCGGCGCGGCCAGGTCCTCGTAGAGGTCGACGTAGTCCGCGAGCGGCGGGAGGTCGAAGGACTCGTAGCCGTGGATGGCGTCGCGGCCAGTCTTGTGGCAGAGCACGAGTTTGTCGGGCATCGCGCCGTGGAGGATGCCGAGCGTGACCGCCGAGTACGCGGGGTGGACGATGGAGCCCTGGCCCTCGACGAACAGGTAGTCGTACTCGTCGCCTTTCTCGAGTATCATCTCCTCGACGGCGCCCGCGGTGAAGTCGCTGATGACGCGGTCGATGGGGTTGCCCCAGCCCTCGATCATGATGCCCGTCTGGCCGGTCGGGATGAACGCGGCGCTCTCCCCGCGCTCCTGGGCTGCTCGCATGAGTTCGTACGAGACGGTCATCTTGCCCACCGAGCAGTCGGTGCCGACGGTGAGGACGACCTCGGCGTCCACCTGGTCGGCGACGCCCTGGCTCACGGTGAGGTCGTCGTCGGGCTTCCGGACGTCCCAGAGGTCGACGCCGTGCTCGTCGGCGAGGGCGGCGAACTCGTCGTCGTCCTGGAGGAAGTAGTGGAGGCCGGAGATGACGTCACAGCCGTCCTCGATGGCGGTGGTCACGTCGTCGCGCCAGGTGTCGTCGAATCCGCCGCCGATGGGGGCGATGCCGATGACGAGCGCGTCGGCGTCGGGGGCGTCCGCCATCGATTCGAATATCGGCGCGTCCTGCACGTCGGGGAGGAACTCCGCGACGCGCTTGCCGGCGTTCTCCCGGTCGAGGACGCCGACGACGTCGTAGTCGGCGTACCGCAGGACGCCGACCGCGGTCTTCGCGCGGTCGGGGAACTTCTCGTGGGCGAGTAGTACGACGTCCATAACCGGTCCAAGGCGGAGCGATGGCATAAAAGAGCCGAACTGCGAGCGGTCGAACCGGGGCGAACCGAACGCGGAGGTCACCGGGAAGTCGGCCGGCGGTGGTGGACGGCGACCTACAGCAGGTAGAGACGGGTCGTCCAGAAGTCGGCGACCGCCTCGCCGAGTGCGGCCTCCGGTCTGCCGGTCGCGTCGACGGCCGCGGTGGCGGCGGCCACGTCCTCGAACTCGCCGAGGAGCGTCTTCTCGCCGACGACGTAGAGGCGCTCGGCGTCCCGGTCCCGGATGGCGTCCCGACATTTGTCGAGGTGTTCGTCTATCTGGGCGTCCCGGCGGCGCTCGAACCGGCCCTGCGAGAAGCCGCCCTTCGAGTGGTCGCCTTTCACGTCGCTCTCGAACCCCGTGAACGACACCCGGTCGCCGTCGCGGTACTCGCCGAGGGCGAACACGTCCGACCGCACGAGCGCGACGGCGTACGCGTCTGTGGGTTCGAACCACTTGCGGTCGAGGTCGAAGCCGTCGCTCCAGGCGACGAACGGGTCGGGGCGGACCGGCGGGTCGAGCGCGGCGCTCACGAGGCCGGCGTCGTCGGTCACGACGAGACACGGCGCGGCCCGGTCGACGAGCGGCGCGTGGTTGCCGACGGCGTCCCGGACGGCGTCGGGCATCTCGTCGCCGACCATCGCGGTGAGCGCGCCCTCCGGACCGGCGTCGACGCTGTCGAGGCGGGCCAGGACGGCGTCCAGCCGGTCGTTCCGCAGGTCCTCGGTGCCGCGGAACGACAGGTCGGTGCGGTCGCCGCCCGCCCGCTCGACGCGGTCTTCGAGTTCCGCGATGCGGTCCTCCAGTCGGTTGACGCGCTCCTCGGCGGCCTGGCGCGCGCTGACGGCCTCCGCGCGGCGGTCGTTCTCGGCGTCGAGCTGCTTCTGCAGGCGTTCGTTGCGCTCCTCCAGCTCCGCGATGCGCTCCTTGAGGCCGGCGCGGCCGAGCAGCTCGTCGAGCATCAATGCCACGCCAAACCCGGAGCGCCTTGTAGGTTCCGACCCGGGTCAGGCCGCGTCCTGGAAGTACGAGAGGAGCTGTGCGGCGCGGTCGGCTTTCGCCAGCAGCACCTCCGTGAGGGCGGGCGGGTTCTCGATGCCGGTGTCCTCGACGAGGGAGGCGGGGACGGCGATGGTGTCGTCCGGGACGTCGTCGGACCCGTGGACGCTGAAGTGGTGCGTGTCGAGTTTCATCACGAGCGGGTTGTCGAGTCGCTCGACGCCCGTGCCGGTGGCGTAGAGCTGGCGGTTGACGTGCTCGTGCTGGGACCGCTGCATCAGGGCGCGGTCGCCCTCGTGTGGTTCCACGTACAGCCGTCCGAGGTAGTAGCCGCTGGAGAACTCCTCGAACATGGTAGTTAATATCAGGCATGGGCCGGCATAAACGTTCTCCGAAGCAGTTATGTCGTCGCGCAAACAGACGCGTCACCGAGCAGACACCCTTTTTGCGCTCGTCGCGTAGCTCCGGCCGATTATGGACTCCGGGGCGCTGCTGGACCTGCTCGGGAACGAGAACCGCCGGCGCATCCTGCGCCTGCTCGCCCAGAAGCCCTGCTACGTCACGGAGATATCCGACTACCTCGGCGTCAGCCCGAAGGCCGTCATCGACCACCTCCGCCGGCTCGAAGAGGCCGGCCTGGTCGAGAGCCGGACCGACGACCAGCGCCGGAAGTACTTCCACATCTCCCGGAACCTCCGCCTCGAGGTGAACGTCTCGCCGTACAGCTTCGGGATGAAGAGCGCGTACCCCGCGAGCGCGAGCCTCGACCTGAACCGGTGTCACCACATCACCATCGAGAACGAGCCGACGCCCGCCGAGGGCGTCGCCGACCTCGCTGGCGAACTCGACCGCCTCCAGGAGCTGGAGCGCGAACTCTCGCTCGCCCAGCGATGGGTCCAGGGCCGCATCGCGGACGTCCGGGACAGCCTCGGCGACGCGATGGACCTCGAAGGCCACCAGCACCTCTACGCGGAGGTGCTCGCGGCGCTCGCGAGCGGCGCCACCTCGTCGGCCGAAGTGGGCGCGACCGTCGACGTACCCGAACAGGTGGCGCGGAGCGCGCTCGCGGCGCTCGCCGAGGACGGCGTCGTCGACCACGGCGACGACGGCTGGACCATCGTGCGGTAGGTCCCGAAAGGGTGGTTTCAAGTCCGGGCGGCAGGTACTCCTCTCCATGAACCCAGGCGACCACGTGCGCGTCGAGCGCGACGCGCAGACCTACGAGGGCATCCTGCTGCCCTCGACGACGCCCGAACACCTCGTCGTCAAACTCGACAGCGGGTACAACGTCGGCGTGGACCGCGACGACGCCGACGTCGAGGTGCTCGAGTCCGACGTCTACGACGTCGAACAGCGCGAGGCGAGCGAGGAGTCCCGCGTCGAGTTCGACGACGACCTGCCCACCATCGCGCTCATCAGCACCGGCGGCACCATCGCCTCCACGGTGGACTACCGCACGGGCGCGGTGACGGCGCAGTTCGACGCCGAGGACGTGCTCCGGGCTGTCCCGGACCTCGCCGGCCGCGCGAACTACCGCGGGCGCGTCGTGGCTAACATCCTCTCGGAGAACATGACTCCGGACGTGTGGCGGGACCTCGCCCGCGTCGTCCACGAGGAGATCGAGAACGGCGCGGACGGCGTCGTCGTGATGCACGGCACCGACACCATGCAGTTCACGGCGAGCGCGCTCTCCTTTATGCTCGACACGCCCGTCCCGATCGTGTTCACGGGGAGTCAGCGCTCCGCCGACCGGCCGTCCAGCGACAACGTGATGAACGCCGTCTGCTCGGTCGAGGCCGCGAAGTCAGACGCCGCCGAGGTGATGGTCTGCATGCATGCCTCCGAGAGCGACGACGTCTGTGCGCTCCACCGCGGCACCCGCGTCCGGAAGAACCACACCTCGCGCCGGGACGCCTTCGAGACGGTCGGGGCGGACCCGCTCGGCCAGGTGGACTACGAGACGGGCGCGGTCACGTTCAACCGCGAGTACGCCGAGCGCGGCAGCGTCGACCTCGCGCTCGCCGCCGACCTGGAGACCGAGGTCGAACTCCTGAAGTTCGTGCCCGGGATGGACCCCGCGTTCCTCGACGCCGTCGAGGAAGGCCGGCGTCGTGCTCGAAGGCACCGGCCTCGGGCACGTCCACACCGACCTCATCAACCGCATCGAGGCGCTGGTCGACGACGGCACGACGGTCGTGATGACCAGCCAGTGCCTGGAGGGGCGGGTCTGCGACCGGGTCTACGACACCGGGCGCGACCTGCTCGACGCGGGCGTCGTCGAGGGCGAGGACATGCTCCCCGGCACCGCACTCGTGAAGCTGATGTGGGTGCTGGCGAACGCCGACAGCGTCCCCGAGGCGGTCCAGACGTCGCTCGCGGGCGAGATCCAGGACCGTTCGGTGCCCTGGACCTGAGATGATGGCGAAGCTCACCGTCAGGCCGGCCGAACTGTCGGACCACGACGCCGTCACGGCGTTCACGGAGAACACCTGGCCGGACCGCGGCGGCGACTACATCCCCCGCGTGTTCCCGGAGTGGGTGGAGGAAGCCGGCGACGACCAGCAGACGTTCGTCGCGGCGACCGACGACGGCGACGTCGCGGGCATCCTCACCGTCGTCATGCTCTCGGAGTACGAGGCGTGGTGCCAGGGGATGCGCACCAACCCCGACTACCGGGGGCAGGGCGTCGCGACCCGCGTCACGGAGCGCGCCTTCGACTGGGCGCGCGAGCAGGGTGCGACCGTCGCCCGGAACATGGTCTTCTCGTGGAACGTGATGGGCCTCGGCCACTCCCGGAGCGTCGGCTTCTCGCCGGCCGCAGAGTTCCGGTGGGTCCACCCCGAACCGGACGCCGACGCCGACCCTGCAGCCGACGTCACCGACGAGGTGGACGCCGGGTGGTCGTTCTGGCAGCGCAGCGACGCCCGGACCGAACTCGCCGGCCTGGCCCTCGACATGGGCGAGTCCTGGGCGGTCTCGGACCTCTCCCGGGCGACGCTCCGACAAGCCGCCGACGAGACAAGCCTGCTCGTCGTGCAGGACGACGGAACTGAGGGGCTGGCGTTCCGGGTCCGGGACTACGAACGCGAGAACGAGGACGGCGAGACGGTCCACTGGGCGGACTACGGCCTCGGCGCGTGGGCCGACGCGGACGCGGCCCGGTCGGTGCTCGCCGCCGTGAGCCGCGACGCCGGCGAACTCGGCGTCGACCGGACCCGCGTGCTCGTGCCGGAGACGGCCCGGGTCGTCAGCGACGCCGCGCTCGCCCGCGTCGAGGTGGCCGCTGAACCCGACTTCGTGCTCGCGGCCGACCTCACCCGGCGGGAATCCCGCTAGCGAACGACGTGAGAACGGGACGTCGGCGAGGTCACTGCCTGGAGTGAAGCGAAGCGAACCGAACGGAAGCGGACTCGCCTGGATTAGCCGCCGCTGACCGGCGGGAACAGCGCGAGTTCGTCGCCGTCGTCGAGGGACTCGTCGAGTCCGTCGGCGTGCTGGACGTTCTGTCCGTTCCGAAGGACGTTGATGTGGTCGGCCAGGTCGCCGTTCTCGTCCAGGACCCGGTCGCGGAGCGCGGGGTTGGCGTCGAGGAGAGCGTCGAGAGCGTCGCCGACCGTCGCGCCCGGCGACACGTCGACGGTCACGTGGCGGTCGCCCGCTACCTCCGCCAGGTCCGCGAACAGTTTCCACTCCATACCCGAACGAACGGGCCGCGTCACAAAGAGGTTGTCACACCGGCGTCGGCCAGGCGCCTGATGACGTCGGGCCGGGCGACCACGTAGACGGTGTCGCCGGCCGCGAGCACGCGCGACTGCGAGGGGATGGGGTCAATCGGCCCGTCGTCGGGCCGGACCGCGATGCAGGTGAGGTCGAGTGCGCCGACCGGGATTCCCACCAGGTCACTCTCTTCGGGCACGGAGACGACGCCCATCGTCTCGTCCGCGGTGCGGAGCAGTCGGGCGAACTCGCGGTCGGTCCGGGGCGTCGCGGGCAGGGTGACGACGCGGTAGGCGACATCGGGGTCGACGGCCGCCGCGTCCACGGTGTCGGTGACCAGTGTGACCACGTCGTCGACCGCCGCGCGGAGTTCGGCCGTCGCCACCAGTCCGGGGTCGTCGCCGGCCGTCCACACCTGGACGGTGTCGCCGGCGCTCGCGGCGTGCGCGGGGTCGGCTCGGACGGCGAGGGCCGTGGTGCCCGGCGGGAGCGTGTGGCCGAGGCCGGCCTGCCGCCGGCCGAGCGCCAGGTAGGTGACGCGGCCGTCGTCGTCGAGTTCCACGTCCACGGCGCCGACGTCGTAGTCGTCCTTGAGGCGACGGACCAGTCGCTCCCGGAGGTCGGCCACCGTGAGGCCGCGCGGGAAGACGAGGGTGGTGCCGGCGAGGTGGTCCTTCGTCGCGGACGCCACGGGGTCGTAGCCGTCGAGGTCCGCGACGTCCTCCGGGAGCGTCACCGGGATGACGGCGCCCACCGCCCGGACCAGCGGACTCACCTCGCTGTCGAGTTCGCGCGCGCCGGCCAGCGCCACCACGTCCGTGGCGAGTCGGTCGCCGACGTGGGCGCCCCCACCGAGGTGACGCCGGCGGCGAGGAACGTGGCGACGTTGACGAGCGCGGCGTCGAGGTCGGCCACCTCGGGGTTCCCGGCGACGAACAGTTTGAGCGACACGACGGCGTTGACCCAGAGCGCGACGACGCCCAGGCCCGCGACGACCGCGAACCGACCGGGCAGCCGCTCGCCGGCGTACCACCGGAACCCGACGCCGAGCGCGGTGGTGACGCCGCCGGCGAGCGCCGCGAGGCCGAGGACGTAGGCGCCCGTCCCGACCAGGTCGGCGGCGGTCACGCGACCGCCTCCGTGAACCGCCGGAGGTCGGCCCGCGACCCGGCGACGAACACGTCGTCGCCCGCCTCCAGGTGGGTCGTGCCGCGCGGTGCGACCACCCACCCGGACGGACGCTTGACGGCGAGTACGGCGACGCCGTAGTCGTCGCGGATGCGCGCCTCGCCCAGGGTCACCTCGTCGAGCGGGCCGCCGGAGCGGACCGTCGCCTGCCGGAACTCGCGGCCGGTCTGCTTGAGCAGCGTGACGAGTTCGAACTCGCGGCGGACGCCCCGGGAGCGCACCCGGACCGGCGCGTACTCCACGCCGAGCAGGCGCCTGGCCTCCGGCCGGGAGACGGCGAGGGTGACGCGTCCTTCGCCACCCGTCGTGGTCGGAGCGCCCTGCGGCGGTTCCTCGGCCGCCTCGGCGTGTGTCTCGCCGCCGTCCGTTTCGGGCGGCTTCGCGTCGACGCTGGCGACGTCGGAGGCGGCGCTGGCGACCGTCGCGGAGAGGCTGCCATCTGGCAGGTCGACCTCGACGACGTCGCCCTGCGCCAGGCCCGTGGGCAGGAGCGTCCGGACGGAGACGGCGCGCTTGCCGGCGGGGACGCGCCGCGAGAGGCGGCCGGGGGCCGGCGCGCCGCTGACGGTCGCCCGCCCTGACTCGTCGATGGAGACGGTCACCTCGGCGAGTTCGAACTCCGTCCGGAGGCGGTCGGCGAGTCGCGATTCGAGCGCGGACAGCGGCAGGTCGGCCGGGAACGTCCAGTCGCCGTCGCGGATGGCCGCGCGGACGTCGTCGGGCAGCGGCGGGTAGCCCTCGATATCGTCGACGTCGCCGGTGACGCGCACCCGGACCCGGCCGAACGCACCGACCCGTTCGACCACGTCCATCGAGAGCGTGCGCTCCCGGAGGCCGGTGAGCGTGATGCGGTGCGGGAACGTCTCGCCCATCCGGTCGCCCTGCGCGTGGGCGTACATCGCCATCATCATCACGACCAGGAGGGCGACGAGGGCGGCCGGCGACGCGATGAACGACTCGTCGAGCAGGCCGAGCAGGCCGCCGTTCACGCCGGCGAGCGCCACCGCCAGCACCATCACGACCGTTCCCGGCACCGTCACGCCCGTGAAATACCGGAAGATGAAGCCGAGCCCCCACGCCACCAGCGCCGGGAACAGGCCGGTGAGCACGCCCAGGTAGAGGCCGAGCAGCACCTGGGCGGGGAGGGTCTGTGAAGACAGTACCATGCGGCCAGTGTCTCGTCCCCGCCCTAAACCTGTATCGCCGCGTCAGGGGATGGCTTTACTTGCTCCCCTCGCGTGCCCGACACGTACATGGCGCTTCTCGACGGGGACCGGTTCCGGCTGGCGGTCCTGCTGACCACCGCCACGGGCGTCCTCGCGCTCGTCACCGGCCTGGTGGCGGTGAGCGTCGGGGACGCCACGCCGACCAGTCCGGTCGCCGGCCTGCTGGCCCGGGGCGACCGGGCGGCCGCCGGGTTCGGGGGCGCGTTCGTCGGGTTCCTGCTCCTTGGCGTCGCAGGGACGCTCCGGCGTCGGCTCCGCGTCGGCTGGTGGCTCGCGGTCGTCCTGCTGCCCGTCACCGCGGTGCTGGCCGTCGCCCAGGCGACCCTGCTGTCGCTCCCGCTCGCGGTGGTCGCCCTGGCTGCGCTCGTCGTCGTCGCGTCCGCCCGGGACGCTTTCGGCCGGACGTTCGCCGTGAACCGGAGCCAGCGTGCCGCGCTCGCGCTCGTCGTCGGCGTCCTGGGATACGGCACCGTCGGCACCTACGTCCTCCGGCGGAGCTTCCCGGGCGTCGACACCCCGCTGGACGCGCTCTACTACACCGTCGTGACCGTGACCACGGTCGGCTACGGCGACATCACGCCGGCCGCGACGCCGCTGGCGCGCGGGTTCGTCCTGTCGCTGGTCGTCGTGGGCATCGGCGGCCTCGCGTTCGGCGCCCGCGCCCTCATCGAACCCGTCGTCCAGGCGCGACTCAGGAAAGCACTTGCACGCATGACAGACGAAGAACTCGCACTGCTCGAGGACCACGTCGTCGTCCTCGGCTACGGCGGCCTCACCGGACCGATACTCGAAGAACTCGACGGCCGCGTCGACTTCGTCGTGGTGACCGACGACCCGGACACCGCGACGGCGCTCGGCGAGGAGGGCTACCGCACCTTCGTCGGTAGCCCGACGGACGACCGAACGCTCGACCGGGTCGGCGTCGACCGGGCCACCGCCGTGGCGGTAGGCACCGGTGACGACGCCGACGACGCCCTCGCCGTCCTGACCGCCCGGGCACGCAGCCCCGACGTCCGCGTCGTGGCGACGGCTGCCGACCGGGAGAACGTCCCGAAACTCAGGCAGGCGGGCGCCGACGCCGTCATCAGCCCGGCCGCCATCGGCGGGCGACTCGTGGCGCGGTCCGCCCTGGGTGACCCCGGCATCGAGGACATCGCGCGGCGCCTCCTCGACGAGGGCGACGAGCCGTGACAGACCACGGAGAGACCGAGCAGGCCTATCCGCGGTGGACGATGGCGACGTCGGTCGTCACGTCGTCGAGACGTTCGAACGTCGGCCGCGAGATGAGACGGGAGGCGGTGCTCCGGTCGGTGCTCGCGCCGAGGAAGACGAGGTCGTACTGGGCGTCGTTGTGGCGGACGAACTCCTCGACGTTCGACCGCGAGACGCGGGTCTCACACCGCACCGTCGTGGTCTCGGCGAGGTTCGCGAGCATCCCCTCGGCCTGCCGGCGCTCGTCCTCGCGGTCGATGCAGGTGCAGACGCTCACGCTCCCGGTCTTGCCGGCGAGTCGCTCCGCGAAGTCGATCATCGCGTGGGCGACGTCGCCCGCACGGCGCACCGGCACCATGATGCGCTTCCACCGGGTCCGCCCGTCGGCGGACCGGAACGCGACCACGTCGAGGTCTGCCCGGAACAGGTCCGTGATGTAGTTCCCGCCGGGGCCGTCCGCCTGGTACGGGGCGACCACCAGGTCGCAGTTGGTCTCCTCGGCGGTCCGGCGCACCGACGCCGCGACGTTGTCGCCGTCCACCGCCACCACGACGTCGCTGGGCACGCCGACCTGGGTCTCGATGCGGTGAGCGAACGCCTCCAGGCGCTCGGCGGCGTCGGCGGCCGCGCGCTCCTCCACCTCCTCGCGTGTCGTCTCGACGACGGCACCTTCGCCGTCGTCCCGTGCCTGGAGGAGAGTGCGTTCCGCCTCTGCGATAGACTCGTCGTTCACCACGTCGAGCAGCACCACCTTGCCGGCGTCGTGGGCGGCGGCGAGTCGCGCGCCGAACATCGCCGTCGCGGACGCCGTCTCGCCCCGCATCGGGACGAGCACGTGGTCGTCGGCCTGCGTGGACTGGTAGAGGTAGCGGGCGCGCTGCTCGTAGAACTTCTCCCGCCAGACCACGAACACCCCCGCGACCAGCGACGCGGAGAGGAAGATGCCCACCGCGTAGAGGAAGGAGTTGGCGACGGTGAGGCCGAAGACGGTGGTCGTCCCCGTCGACCCGGTCAGCAGGACGAGGAGCGCCGTCGAGAACGCCGTCGGGAGTTCCACGTCGAACAGCCAGGTCAGGCCGCCCGTGAGCAGGATGCCGAGCGTCGCCGCGCCCGCGTGCACCTGGAGGGAACCCGGGTCGACGTGGTAGAGGAACCGCGCGGAGAGTTCGAGCGCCAGCCACCCGCTGATGGCGCCCAGCGTCATCCCGCTCACGAACTTCCGGGGCGAGGAGTACCGGCCCTCCGGTTCCGCGAACAGGGTGTACGTCCCGGAGGCGAGCGGCGGGAACAGCAGGAACGATATCTCCTGGATGGTGTTCGAGATGAACGTCACCAGGCCGATGAGGAAGGGGACGAACAGCAGGACGGAGACGCGCGTGAGGTTGCTGGTGGTCTCGAGCCACCGCCGGGCCTGCTTGACCTCGCGCCGTTCCAGCCGCCGGAGTCTGCGACGGACGTCGTTGTACCGTTGGGCCACTCCCTCGAACATCTGGCTACACCATCAACGACCGGAGAATATGGTTGTTTCGCCCCGGGGACGACCGTACGGAACCCGGCGGCGGTCGGCGGCGCGACGAGTCGTGTGCCGGGGGCGAAACACAATCGGCGTCCGTTCCCGGCCGGTGACGCGAACCGGGAGCCGCTGCCGCCACCGGGTCGGCGGCCCGGATTACGCCGCCAGGCCGACGACGGCGTCGAGCGCGATCGCGATGGCGCGCTCGACGTTGTTCTTCGCCTTCTCGGGCAGTTCCTCGTCGGAGTCAGCGCCCTTCTGGGTGCCCTCGACGAGGTTGCCGTCGACGGTGCAGATGGCGCCCGAGCGCATCCCGCGGCGGCGGGCGATGGAGAAGACGGCGGCGGCCTCCATCTCGACCGAGAGGATGCCGGCGTCCTCCCACGCCGCGACGTACTCGTCTGTCTCGGCGTAGAACGCGTCGTCGCTCGCGATGGGGCCGACGTGCACGTCCTCGCCGCGGGCGTCCGCGGCGTCCGCGAGCGCGGAGAGCACGTCGTAGTCGGGGACAGCGGGAAGCGCGACGTCCTCGTAGCGCTTGCTCGTGCCCTCGTTCTTCGCCGCGCCCGTGGCGACGACCATGTCGCCGATCTCGATACCGCGCTGGAGTGCGCCCGTGGTGCCGACGCGGATGACCGTCTCGACGCCGACGTTGCGGAGTTCCTCGACGGCGATGGCGGCCGACGGACAGCCGATGCCCGTCGAGCAGATGGTGAGCGGGACGCCCTCGTAGGTGGCGTTCACGACCTTGTACTCGCGGTTCACGGAGACGACCTCGCTGTCGTCGCACTGCGCGGCGATGCGGTCCACCCGGCCGGGGTCGCCCGGGATGAGCGCGATGTCGTTCACGTCGCCCTCGTCGACGAGGAGATGTGGCTGCTTACCCATGGCCCGCGATTCCGGCCCGGGAGAGAAAAAGGACGCGGGTCGAGCGTGGCCGGACGGTCGTACTCGCGGCGAAGCTCCGGTCCCCGTCCGCGTCGCAGTCACTCGGAGAACTGGGCGGCGAGGAACGCGTCAAGTTCGTCGCCGGTCGGCGCACACCGGGCTCCCTCGCCCTGCGTGGTGAGGGCGCCGCACGCGTTGGCGACCTCGAGGGCGAGTTCCACGTCGCCCGCGTCGAGGTAGACCCGGATGAACCCGGCGGCGAACGCGTCGCCGGCGCCGGTACTGTCCAGGGGGTCGATGTCGAAGCCGGGGTGCTCGTAGGAGCCGTCGGGCGTGTGGACCTCCGCGCCCTCGTCGCCATGCTTGACGACCAGGATGCGGTCGTCGAGCGCCGACCCGGCGTACTCGTAGGCGTCGTCCAGGATGGCGCGCGCCTCGCGGTCGTTGAGGAAGACGACATCCGTGCGGTCGAGCGTCGCCGAGTAGTCGTGGTCGAGCAGGCGACGGCCGGGGTCGAAGCTGACCGAGACGCCGGCGTCGGCGGCCACCTCGGCCAGCCGGGCGGCGGTGTCCGGGCGCTGGCTCGTCAGGTGGAGATGCTCGGCGTCCGCGATGTAGTCGGAGTCGACGTCGCCGGGTGCCACGCGCTCGTTGGCGCCGTCGTTCCCGAGCACCATCACCTCGCCGTCGGCCGCGACGATGAGGTACTTGACGGTGGTCGCCACGCCCGGGACGGTCAGCAGGTGGGCGAGGTCGACGTCGAGGGCTTCGAGTTCGCGCCGGGCGAGGTGGCCGTGTTCGTCGTCGCCGACGCTCCCGACGAGGCCGACGGACTCGCCGAATCCGGCGAGGGCGGCGGCGACGTTCGCGGCGCTCCCGCCGCCCGAGGTCTGCTGGGACTGGATGCGTGCCTCGCCGTCGGGTTCGGGGAGGGCGTCCACCCGGAGGGTCACGTCCCAGTTGACGTGGCCCGCGGCGACTATCCTCACCATACCTGCGAGCGAGAGCGGGGGTGACGGTCGGCATACTCGACACTGACGCACCCGGCCCTATAACGCTGCGGGGTCGCTCACCGCGAACAGGAGGAGATTGTGGGCGCCCGGTCCGAGGCCGACGGCGGCGACGAGGCCGAGCAGGAGGAACCCGCGCGTGGCGTCCTCGTGGACGTAGTCGGTGAGCAGGGCGACGACGACCAGCGCGAGGCCGAGTTTCACCACCACGAACAGCCAGCCGACGCCGACGACGGAGGCGGTGGGGAGCGAGCCCGCGAACTCCATGATGGCCCGCGAGAGCGGCGTCTGCTCGCCGAACGCGAGCACGTCCACGCCGACGGCGGTGGAGACGCCGTCGAGGGCGTGGGCGAAGACGACGAGTGCGCCTGCGGCGCCCGCCGTCTCGAACGACCCGGGCCAGACGCGTCGCGCTCCACTCCACGTCACCCCGGCGACGGCGGTGGCGACGACGAGGCCCACGAGCGGCCAGGTGAGGGCGACGGTCCCGGCCGCGAGGCCGGCGTTCAGGACTGCTCCGGCGACGGCGACGACGGCGACGACGCCGGTCGCGGCGAGCACC
This sequence comes from Halobacteriaceae archaeon GCM10025711, assembly GCA_042662785.1. Lineage (GTDB taxonomy): Archaea > Halobacteriota > Halobacteria > Halobacteriales > Halobacteriaceae > JBHSYX01. The sequence goes on along the minus strand of JBHSYX010000001.1, from coordinate 3,056,689 downwards.
CGGCGGTCGGCGGTCGTGACGCGCCGGGTGGTGAGCCAGACGATACCGGCGACGACGAACGTCGTCAGGTAGACGGCCGGCGACCCGAAGAACGGTCTGACGGCGGCGGGCACCAGCCCCACCTGGTAGGCGACGTAGAGGCTGGAGCCGACCACCATCCAGGGCGCGAACGCCACGACGGTGCGGCCGGTGACCGGCGGCGCGTCGCGCCGGAGCGCCCACGCCACCAGCGCGGTGGCGGCGAGCAGCACGAGGAGGTAGGGGAGCGGCGGCAGCGCGAACCCCGACGGCAGTACCATGATTGACGGCGCGCGCGGTGGCCGGGAAAACCTTGCGCTTCGCCGTCTTCTCCGCCGTTCGGGTTTGCCGCGTCAGGCACGACCGCGGGACGGCGTCCGGACTGGGTCGCGGACCGCTACCGGCCACACCGGCCGTCGGCGCGCCGGGTCGCCGACACCTACGGCTCCTCCCAGGGCTCGGTCCCCATCTCGCCGAACAGTTCGCGCATCAGCGTGACGATGCTCTCCGGCGGGAACTGGCCGCGCTCGGTGACGATGGCGTCGATGTGGCGGGGCGGCGTCACGTCGAACGCGGGGTTCTCGACGGTGATGTCGCCGACGTCGGCCCGTTCCGCGGGCGAGATGACTTCGTCCTCGTCGCGCATCTCGATGTCGACGGTGTGGCCCGTCATCGTGTCCGGGTGGAGCTTGATGGTCTGGGCGGCGACCATGATGGGCGTGCCGCGCTCCCGGGCGTTCACGGCCAGCCCGCTGGTCCCGATCTTGTTGATGACGGAGCCGTCGGCCGCGATGCTGTCCGCGCCGACGAGCACGTGGTCCACGTCGTTGAGGTAGCGCCGGGCCGCGTTGTCCACGATGAGCGTCACCGGGACGTCCCACTCGCGGAGCTGCCGCGCCGTGATGTGGCCCTGGTTCCGGGGCCGCGTCTCCTTCACGATGGCCGACAGCTCCTTACCGTCGTCGAGGGCGTGTTTCACGACGGAGAGCGCGTCGGTCGAGTGGCAGTGGGTCATGATGACGTCGCCGTCCCGGAGGCGGTTCGCGCCGACGTAGCCCAGGCGGTCCTGGGCGCGGTCGAGCTGGTCGCGGAACCGGTCGGCCGCCGCGATGGTCGACTCTCGGAGCGCGGCGACGGAGTCGCCCTCCATCCCCCTGAGGACCATCCGGAGGGCGTTCGGCAGGCTGACGGCCGTCGGGCGGGTGTCGCGGAGCCGTCGGGCGGCGGCGCGCATCTCCGCCCGGAACGCCGCGGGCGAATCCGCGTCGCTCTCGGCGGCCTGGACTTCGAGCGCGTCGGCGGCGGCGCGCGCGATGGTCGCCGCCCCGCGTATCTCCATCGACGCGATGTCCTCCGCCGTCGCCGCGACCTCGTCGTGGGGCATACGCGCCGGTTGGGACCCCAGGACTAAAAGACGAAGGGCGGGTCGGGAGTGTGACCGTTCGCCGTCGGGGAACTTCGACCGGCGGAACGGGGTGAGGGTCCGGCAGCAGGAGCGAACAGGCGGCACGCGAGGTTCGCGGGGCGGTGTGCCGCACTCCCGCCTCGGCCGCCCCGCGTCGACGGTCAGCGCATGGCCCGGCCTGGTCTCGGCTTCGCATATCAACCCTGGCCTGGTCTCAGCTTCGGATATCAACTCCGGCCCCGTCTCAATACACTTATTTGCCGCCTGCGGCTTACCACGCCCATGAGCGAAGTCGTAGTCACGTTGCCGGACGGCTCCGAACTCCACGTGGAGTCCGGGTCGACCGTCGAGGACGTGGCGTTCGAGATCGGACCGGGACTCGGCCGGGACACGGTCGCCGGGGTCGTGGACGGGGACCTCGTGGCGAAGGAGTACCCCATCGAGGAGGACTGCCGCATCGAAATCGTCACCGACGGGAGCGACGAGTACCTCGACGTGCTCCGCCACTCGGCGGCCCACGTGTTCGCCCAGGCCCTCCAGCGGCTCTACCCCGAGGCGAAGCTGACCATCGGCCCGTGGACCGACGACGGCTTCTACTACGACGTGACGGGCGTCGACCTCGACAACGACGCCCTCCAGGAGATAGAGGCCGAAGCCGAGCGCGTCATCGAGGAGGACCTCGACATCGAGCGCGTGGTCCGGTCGCGCGAGGAGGCCCGCGACCTGTACGACGACAACCGGTACAAGCGCGAGATTCTCGACGAGGAGGCGGCCGGCGGCGACGAGGTCACGTTCTACCGCCAGGGCGAGTTCGAGGACCTCTGCCGCGGCCCGCACGTCGAGTCGACCGGCGAGATCGGGGCGTTCAAGCTCCTGAACATCTCGTCGGCCTACTGGCGCGGCGACGAGGCGAACGACCAGCTCACCCGCGTCTACGGCACCGCCTTCGAGTCCGAGGCCGACCTCGACCAGTTCCTGGAGCGCCGCGAGCAGGCCAAGGAACGCGACCATCGGAAGCTGGGTCGGGAGCTCGACCTGTTCTCCATCGACGAGGTGACCGGGCCGGGGCTGCCGCTCTACCACCCGAACGGCAAGCGCATCCTGAACGAGCTCTCGGGCTACGCCGAACAGCTCGACCTGGACGCGGGCTACGAACCGGTCGAGACCCCGCATCTGTTCCGCACGGAGCTCTGGAAGCAGTCCGGCCACTACGACAACTACGTCGACGACATGTTCCTCCTCGACGTGAACGACGAGGAGTACGGCCTGAAGCCGATGAACTGCCCGGGCCACGCCACCATCTTCGACCAGCACTCTTGGAGCTACCGCGACCTGCCGGTGCGCTACTTCGAGGACGGCAAGGTCTACCGCAAGGAGCAGCGCGGCGAGCTCTCCGGGCTCTCCCGCGTCTGGGCGTTCACCATCGACGACGGCCACCTGTTCGTCCGCCCCGACCAGATAGAGGCCGAGGTGAACGAGATAATGGACAACATCTTCACCGTCTTCGACACGTTCGGCCTCGACTACGAGGTGGTGCTCGCCACCCGGCCCGAGAAGTCCGTCGGGAGCGACGAGATATGGGAGAAGGCCGAATCCCAGCTCCGCGCCGTCCTGGAGTCCCAGGACATGGCCTACGAACTCGAGGAGGGCGACGGCGCGTTCTACGGGCCGAAGATAGACTTCGCGTTCGAGGACGCGCTCGGCCGGAAGTGGGACGGCCCGACGGTCCAGCTCGATTTCAACATGCCGGAGCGCTTCGAGCTGACCTACACCGGCGAGGACAACGAGGAGCACCGCCCGGTGATGATCCACCGCGCGCTCTACGGGAGCTACGAGCGGTTCCTGATGGTGCTCATCGAGCACTTCAACGGCAAGTTCCCGCCGTGGCTCGCGCCCGAGCAGGTGCGCGTCCTCCCCATCAGCGACGACCTCATCCCGTACGCCGAGTCGGTCGCCGACGAACTCGGCGGGTTCCGCGTCGGCGTCGAGGACCGGTCGTGGACGCTCGGCCGGAAGATCCGCGAGGCCCAGACCGACCGCGTCCCGTACATGGTCGTCGTCGGCGACGACGAGGCGGAGGCCGGCACCATCTCGGTCCGCGACCGCAAGGAACGGGAGCGCAAGGACGTCTCCGTCGCCGAGTTCCGCGACCACCTCGAACGCGAACGCGACCAGAAGCGGCTCGAACCGACGTTCCTGAGCTGAGCGGCCGCTCGGCGATAGGAACGAAACCCCGGTGAACAGATGAAAGGGGGGGGGACGGACGATTACGCGGAGGACTCCTTTACCATCTCGATGGCGTCCACGGGGCAGACGCTCTCGCAGATGCCACAGCCCTTGCAGTAGTCGTAGTCGATGTTGAACGCCTCGTCGAACGCGTCGTCCGGGCAGTGCGTGTCACACTGGCCGCACTCGATGCAGGTGTCGTGGTCGAGTTCCGGGCGGAACGTCCGCCACGCGCCGGTCTTCCCGGCCGCCGCCTCGGTCGGCTGGCTGGCGGCCACGAGCAGTTCCTCGACCTCCACGTCGATGTCAGTGTCGAAAGCTCCCATGAGTTACACCTCCTCTGCGCGCTCGTAGGCAGCGCGCACCGCCTGCATGTTCGCCTCGCCGAACTCGCGTTCGACGACCGTCGCCACGGTGTCGACGTCGACCAGGCCGGTGCGGGCGACGGCGCCCAGCATCGGCGTGTTGACGATGGGCGTGCCGTCGGCCTGGAGGTCGTAGGCGAGTGCGATGTCCGTCGCGTCCACCGCGACGACCCGGCCGTCGAACGCGACGCGGTCGGGTTCGTCCGTGTTGATGACGAGGATGCCGTCCTCGTCGAGGCCCGCCGTCACGTCCTCCATGTCGACGAGCGACTCGTCGAGCACGACGACGATGTCCGGCGCGCTCACCTGGCTGTAGAGCTTGATGGGCTCGTCGGACACGCGGTTGAACGACGTGATGGGCGCGCCGCGGCGCTCCGCGCCGTAGAAGCTGAACGCGGTCGCCTCCCGGCCCGCCTCGAAGCTCGCTTCGGCGAGCAGCTGGCTCGCGGTCATCCCGCCCTGGCCGCCGCGGGAGTGCCACCGTATCTGGGTCATGTCGAGGGCGGCGCTCATTCGATGTCACCTCCGAACCACTGGGTCTCGCCCGGTTCGGCTTCGAGCGCGATGCGGACGACGTCGTTGTAGTCGACGTTCTGGCCGCCGATGCCGGCGAGCACGCCCGCCACCGGCCGGTCGAGTGCGAGGCGGACGTCGCGGGTGACGATGCCGCCGCGGCCGAACGACGTGGCGCGGTCGAGCACGACCACCTTCTCGGCGTCGCCGACGGCCGCGCGGAACGCCTCGTCGGGGAACGGCGTGTACAGCAGCGGGCGGACGACGCCCGCCTTGACGCCGTGTTCCTCGCGGAGGACGTCGGCGGCCACCTCGGCTTCGCGGGTGAGCGTCCCGAGGCCGACGAGCACGACGTCGGCGTCGTCGGTCCGGTACTCGTGGACGAGGCTGTACTCGCGGCCGGTCAGCTCCGCGAACTCCTCGAAGGCCCGTTCGGCGACGGCGGGGACGCGGTCCATCGCGTCCATCATCTTCTTCCGGAAGCGCCAGAAGTCGGCGCCGCCCGCCATCGCGCCGTAGCCGCGCGGCGACTCCATGTCTATCTTGTGCGGCACGTCGATGTCGCCGAGGTACGTCTGGATGTCGTCGGGGTCGACGGCGGTCAGCGGCTGCATCGTGTGGGCGAGCGTGAACCCGTCGAGGTTCACCATCCCGGGGAGCATCACGTCGTGGTCCTCGGCGATGCGGTAGGCGACGAGCGTGAGGTCGTAGGCCTCCTGGACGTTCGCGGCGAACGTCTGCACCCACCCGGAGTCGCGCTGGGAGAGCGCGTCGGTGTGCGACCCCCAGATGTTCCACGCCGGGCCGAGCGCGCGGTTCGCGACCGCCATCACGACCGGGAGACGGGCGCCCGCGGTCCACCACACCATCTCGCTCATGTAGAGCAGGCCCTGGCTCGCGGTCGCGGTGAACGTCCGCGCGTTGGCCTGCGAGGCCCCCATCACGGTCGCGAGCGCCGAGTGCTCGCTCTCCACCCGGGAGAACTGCGCGTCCAGCGCGTCGGTCTCGACGTACTCGGCGATGTCTTCGACGATCTCGGTCTGTGGCGTGATGGGGTACGCGGAGACGACATCCACGCCGATGTCGCGGACCGCCCGCGCGACGGCGCCCGTGCCCGTCATGATGTGGGCACCCTCGGGGGTGTCCTCGGACTGCTCGGCTTCCTCGCGCTCCTCGCGCCTGATGGCTTCGCTCATTTCGACCCCTCCACGTACCGCGAGAACTCTTCGATGTTCGACGCCGCCAGCTCCTCCATCGCCTCGACGTCCTCGGTCGTCGCGTTCTTGAACCGGCCCTGGAGGCCGACGTACTCCTCGACGGAGCCGGGGTTGCGGAACGCCGACTTGCTCGGCTGGTTCACGGTGAACTCGCCGCCGCGCTCGCGCTCGTAGAGCACCCAGAGCCCGGTCTCGACCGCCTTCTGGCCGACGGTGATTGTGTCGCCGGTGTCGATGCGCCAGCCGGGCGGGCACGGCGAGAGCAGGTGGATGAACGACGCGCCCTCGGCGTCGAGAGCCTTCCGGGCCTTCCGCCGGAGGTCCTGGACGAACCCGGGCGACGCGGTGGCCATGTACGCCGGGTCGTGGGCGCTCACGATGCGCGCGATGTCCTTCTGTTTGCCTTTTCGGCCCGTCGGCGTCGTGGTGGTCGTCGCGCCGGGCGGGGTGCGGCCGGACTTCTGGAAGCCGGTGTTCGAGTACGCCTCGTTGTCGTAGAGGACGTAGGTGACGTCGTGGTCGCGCTCCAGGAAGCCGGAGAGCGACGCGAGGCCGATGTCGCTCGACCCGCCGTCGCCGGCGATGACCATGACGTTCGTGTCCTCGTCCCGGTTCTCGACGGCCATCTGGACGCCGCTGGCGGTGCTCGGGCCCGCCGCGAACGCGGTGTTGATGACGGGGACGTCGAACGCCGTGTAGGGATATACCCCCTGGATGACGCTCGCGCAGGACGCCGGGATGACCAGCGTCGTGTCCTCGCCCGCCTCTTCGAGGATGTGTCGGACGCCGAGGACCATCCCGCAGCCGGCACAGGCGGGGTGGCCCTGTTCGACCAGCCCCTCCTGCCCTGTGTTGAGTTGCATCATGTCAAATCGGCCTACAAGCCAACCTACGACGCGAGGGGGATTAATACGTTATCTGGCGTGAGCTACCGAGTACCGTGATTTACCGGGTGTTCCGGGGCCGGCCGGGACCGATGCGACGTTTTATGCTGGCTCGCTGCCAACAAACGGGTGACTCCTTGCGGGGTTGACAATACAGTTATGAGGTTTCCAGCCGTACAGGGGGCGAATCTGGCGGGGAGGAGTACCGGCTGCCCGACGATTTCGCGGGCCGCCTGAACCTGGTGTTCGTCGCGTTCCACCGGTCCCATCAGGTGCTGGTGGAGTCGTGGGGCCGCTGGCGAACGACCTCGCCGCGACCCACGGGGACCTCCACCCCTACGTCCTCCCCGTGCTCGGCCACCACAACCTGGTGCTCCGCGCGTTCATCGACGGCGCGATGCGGATGGACGTCACCGACCCCACCTACCGCGAGCGCACCATCCCGCTCTTCGTCGACAAGCGACGGTTCCGCCGCGCGCTCGACATCCCCAGCGAGAACACCGTCCACGCCTTCCTCGTTGACGGCGACGGCGAGGTCGTCTGGCGGGCCGAAGGCCCCGGACCCGGGACGCGGCCGCCGACCTCCAGGAGACGGTGGTGCGCCGCCTCGCCGAACCGTAGCTCACTCCCAGTCGACGTCCGCCGTCCGCTCGCGGTCCCGGAGGATGAACGGGCCGATGGAGAGCGTGCGCTTGGCGACCGTCGCGATGCGCAGGACGTAGGCGAGCAGCAGCATGAACGGCGTGACCGCGACTGCCGTCGCGAGGCTCACCACCCACACCAGGTTGTCGAGGCCGAACGTGGCACCCGTGACCGCGGGCGCGTCGAGGTAGAGCACGACGGCCGCGGTGACGGCGAGCGCCGGCACCGACGCGTAGAGGATGGTCCGCGAGAGGTTGATGAGCTCCCACTGGAAGTAGAGCGTCTTGACGTGCTCGCGTGCGGGCCCGAACAGTTCGAGCGCCGACACCACGCTGTCGAGGGCGTCCTCGGCCTCCCCGGACAGCGCGTCGGCGTGTTCGCTCCGCAGGCGACGCGCCTCGTATATCTTCCACGAGTAGTTGTAGTTCAGCGCGGCGCTCACCACGTCGAAGGTGCCGAACTCCGCGCCGTCGAGGCGGTCGGCCACCTCGTCGGCGTTGTCGGTGAGACTGTCGACGTAGTCGTCGGCGTGCTCCCGGAGCGTCTCGTCGGTGCTGTCCTCGACGGCGTCGGCGAACGTCGACGCCCGGTCCCGCGTCTCCTCGACGAGCGCCTGGAGGAACTGTGCGGGCTCCGGCGGGCTCACCGGCGCGTCGAGCAGGTCCTCGACGTCCGACCGGAACGACATCGCTCCCTCCATCCGGTCTCGCTGGTCGCCGACCGCGCCGAGCTCCTGGGAGAGCACGAGCTGGTTGATGGTGACGACGAGCGTGACGCCCGTGATGATGGCGGTGACGAACGCCTGGAACAGCGTCTCGACCGGGTCCTTGTTCGAGACGTCGCCCCGGAACGGCGACGGGTCGACGGCGCCGACGACCACGATAGCGCCGAACACCGCGAGCACGAGCACCGCCGCGACGAGCCACCGGTTGGCGTCCATCAACAGCCAGACCCTGATCCGGCTACCCGGTACCCGGCCCCGCATCGTGTCGCTGGGCTCGTCGCCGTCGGTCATGGAGACACGTGTCGCCGCTGACTGAAAACCCTCTCCATCTCGCGTCGCGCTGACACGACGCCCGCGACGAGGCCGTTACTGCTCCTCTTCTTTGAGCTCGGCAAGCTCCTCGTCGACCGCCTCCTCGTCCACGTCCACCTCGACCTCCTCCTCGTCCTCGCCCTCGAAGGCGACCTCCTCGTCGGCCGCCGGCTCCTCCTCGCTCTTGCCCATCTCGGCTTTCAGCGTGTCGAGTTCCGCCTCGACCTCGGCGTCGGTGCGCCCCGCCTCGAGTTCGCGGTCGATGCGGTCCTTGTCGGACAGGGCGTCCTCGAAGACGCCGGACTCCTCGAGTTCGTCCATCGCCGCCGACCGCGCCTCCATCTCCTCGGTGCGCTCGGTGGCGCGCTCGATGGCGCGGGAGACGTCCTCCATCTCGTCGCCGGCGCCCGTCATCGCCTCGGAGACGCGGGCGCTGGCCTCCGCGGCCTCGTAGCGCGCCTTCATCGTCTCCTTCTTCGTCCGGAACTCCTCGATGCGCGACTCGAGGGTGTCCTTCTTCTCGACGAGCTGGTCCTGGGTGTTCTGGAGGCTGGCTATCTGCTCCTCCAGTTCCTCTATCTGGGCCATCTTCGCCTTCTTCTTCTCGAGGGCCTGGCGCGCCAGGTCGTCGCGGTCCTGGTTGACGGCCTCCCGGGCCTGCTCGTTGTGCTTCTCGACGTTCTGTTCGAGGCGCCGCTTCTGCATCTCCAGGCGCTTCTTCTGGGTGGTGAGGTCGGCGATGCCCTTCTTCACGTCCTGCAGCTCGTCGCGCATGCGCTCGTAGGAGTAGTCCAGGGACTCCTGGGGTCCTCCATGCGCCCGATGAGCGCGTTGAGCTTCGACCGGATGGTGTACGAGAGTCGCGAGAGTATTCCCATGCCCCTGCCCAGGAGCGCCGAGGTTAAAATCCTCACCCGCCAAACACGCTCGCATGCACCAGGAGCAGGTGCCCATCCCGGGCGCACGCGACGTGACGGCGACGCTCGACGAACCCGACGACGGCGCGGCCGCGGTCGTCGTCGCCTGTCCGCCCCACCCGCAACTCGGCGGCCATCGGGGCGACCGCCGGCTCACGGCCGTCAGCGAGGCGCTCGTGGACGAAGGCGTGGCGTGTCTCCGCTTCGACTACGGCGAGTGGGACGAGGGCTACGGCGAGCGCGAGGACGCCCGGAACGCGCTCCGGTGGGCGGCCGACCGGTTCGACCGCGTCGGCCTGTTCGGGTTCAGCTTCGGCGGCGGCGTCGCGGCGCTCGCGGCCGCCACCACCGAGGTCCCGCTCCACGCCGTCGCGCTGCTCGCGCCCGCCTCGCGGCTGACCGCCGACCTCGACGCCGTGGCCGCGTTCGACTCCATCAGCGCCCCGGTCCAGGTCGTCTACGGCACCCGGGACGAGACGGCGGACTGGGCGCCGCTCGTCGAGCGCGCCCGGGAGTGCGAGCAGGCCGTCGTGGAGATGAGCGCCGACCACCACTTCGTCGGCCAGGAGGAGAAGGTCGGGACGACAGTCGCGACGTTCCTCGCCCGGAACCTCCGGTAGCCGGTGAGCCAGGCGCAGGGTCTCCAGGCCTGGTCGCGTTCGACCGGCTATCCGTGGCGACGTGCCCGACTGTGGCGTCTGCGGACTCCGAAAAACGGACGGTGAGCGCCGTCGCCGCGAACACCCCGCCCGGACCGGGTCGGGGCCGGAGCGGATTATCCGCTCTCGTTACCCGTCATGTTGCCGTCGGTGGCGTTCGCCGTGACGTTCGCGTCGGTCGTGGTCGGCTGGGTGAAGTTCATCGGCACCTCGACGCCCTGCTCCGTGAAGTAGGCCTCCGCGCCCTCGTGCACGGGGATGGACATCCCGTCCATCGCGGACTCGACGCTGATGAAGTCGCTCTTGATGGTGAGTTCGCCGAGGTTGTCGAAGATGGCCGCCGTCACCGTCTCGACCACGTCCGCCGGCTGGTCGCTCGTCGCGGCGATCATCGCCTGCACCGCGACCGTCTCGACGTCGTCGTCGACGCCGCTGTAGGTCCCGCCCGGAATCGTGTCGTCCGCGAACCAGCTCGAATCCTCCTTGACGGCTTCGCGGCTCTCCCCGAGACCGGGACGATGTTGATGTCGTTGGTGGTCGCCAGCTCCTCGATGGCGCCGACCGGCCACCCGCCGACGACGAACGCCGCGTCGATGTCGCCGTTCCGGAGCTGGTCGGCGGCCACCGCGAACCCGGCGTTCTGCTCGGTGAACTCCTCCACGCCCACCGTCTCGAGAATCTGGAGGGCGTTGACCTGCGTCCCCGACCCCAGGTCGCCTGTGTTGATGGTCGCCCCTTCGAGGTCCTCGACGCTCTCGATGCCGCTGCCGGCGAGCGTCACGATGGTGATCGTCTCCGGGTACAGCGTCGCGACGCCCCGCAGGTTCGGCACGGCGCTCCCCTCGAACACGTCGATTCCCGTCCCGTTGTACGCGAAGAACGCGATGTCGTTCTGGATGAGCGCGAAGTCCGCCGAGCCGCTGGCGAGGCTGCCGACGTTCTCGACGCTCGCGCCCGTCGACTGCACCTGGAGCGAGAAGTCGCTGTTCTCCTCGACGATGCTCTTGAACTGGTTCGAGAGCGGGAAGTACGTCCCGCCGGTCCCGCCGGCGTGCCAGGTGAGCCGCTGGTCCTGTGCGAGGCTGTTCCCGGCGAAGCCCGCGACGCCCGCGAGGCCGACGACCCCCGCTCCCTTGAGTACTGTCCGACGGTCGAGTGTGTAACTGTCGTCTGTCATTGGTTCCCACTCCCCCTGGAGTGCGTCTGGAAGAAGCCGCTTGGCAGTCAAATAGCGTTAGTTTCGTTTCACGTCAGCGTCCTGTTTCACCCGGGCTTAACCGCGGCTGAACCCCGAAATCCCGCGCTAACCCGACGTAACGCCATCCATCCCGCCGACGGAAACCGTCGGCCAGCGCCGGCCTGTCCGTGTGGGTGCGCGTTACCGGGCCGACAACCCCACCGTACCGGCCCGGCCAGCGAGAGATGGGCTGCGGGTGTCACTTCCGGGCGGCGGCCCGCGCCGACGTGGCGACACCCTGGTATGCCCGGCCGTCGTCCCGCGAATCCGGTGTTCGACGCGGGCGGGCGCGGGCTATGGCAACCCGTGGCGCGCGGCCGGGCGTCCGAAATGGTTTTGACTGCGGCTTGCGGATGGTCGTTATGCCGACGGAACCCGAGACGGGGTACGACCCGACACTGGGGAGTAAGTTCATTTTCGTCACCGGCGGCGTGATGTCCGGACTGGGCAAGGGTATCACCGCCGCGAGCACGGGCCGCCTGCTCGCGAACGCCGGCTTCGACGTGACGGCCGTGAAGATAGACCCCTACCTCAACGTGGACGCGGGGACGATGAACCCGTACCAGCACGGCGAGGTGTACGTGCTGAAGGACGGCGGCGAGGTCGACCTCGACCTGGGGAACTACGAGCGGTTCCTCGACGTCGACATGACCTCCGACCACAACGTCACCACGGGGAAGGTCTACAAGCACGTCATCGAGAAGGAGCGCGCGGGCGACTACCTGGGCAAGACCGTCCAGATAATCCCGCACATCACCGACGACATCAAGCGCCGCATCCGCGAGGCCGCCGAGGGCTCCGACGTCTGCATCGTCGAGGTCGGCGGCACCGTGGGTGACATCGAGGGCATGCCGTTCCTCGAGGCGCTCCGCCAGTTCTCCCACGAGGAGGCCGACGACGACATCCTCTTCGTCCACGTCACGCTCGTCCCCTACTCCAAGAACGGCGAGCAGAAGACCAAGCCGACCCAGCACAGCGTCAAGGAACTCCGGAGCATCGGCCTCCAGCCCGACATCGTGGTGGGCCGCTCCGAGGACAAACTCGACCCGAGCACGAAGGAGAAGATAGCGCTGTTCGGCGACGTGCCGACCGAGGCCGTGTTCTCGAACCCGGACGTCGAGGACATCTACCACGTCCCGCTGATGGTCGAGGAGGAGGGCCTCGACGAGTACGTGATGGAGCGCCTGGGGCTCGCCGAGGGCGCGCTCCCCGAGGCCGAGCGCAGCAACGAGTGGCGCGACCTGGTGACCCGCGACACCGAGGGCGAGGTCAACATCGCGCTGGTCGGCAAGTACGCCCTCGAGGACGCCTACATGTCCATCCACGAGGCGCTCAAGCACGCCGGCCTCGACCAGCGCGTCGACGTGAACGTGCTCTGGGTGGACGCCGACGAGATGGCCGACGAGCACGCCGACCGCCTGCGCGACGCCGACGGCGTCGTCGTCGCCGGCGGGTTCGGCAGCCGGGGCACCGACGGCAAGATAGAGGCCATCACGTACGCCCGCGAGAACGACGTCCCGTATCTCGGTCTCTGTCTCGGGTTCCAGCTCGCGACCATCGAGTACGCCCGGAACGTCATCGGCCTGGAGGACGCCAACTCCTCCGAGATCGACCCGGACACCCCGCACCCGGTCATCGACCTGCTGCCCGAGCAGTACGACCTCGAGGACCTGGGCGGTACGATGCGGCTGGGCGCCCACGAGACCGACATCGAACCCGGGACGCTCGCCCACCGCGTCTACGGCGACACCTCCTGCACGGAGCGCCACCGCCACCGGTACGAGGTGAACCCCGAGTACATCGACACCCTGGAGGACGGCCCCCTGAACTTCTCGGGGAAGGCCGGCAACCGGATGGAGATACTCGAACTCGAGGACCACCCGTACTTCGTCGGCACGCAGTTCCACCCCGAGTTCCGGTCGCGGCCGGGCCGCGCGAGTCCGCCGTTCGTCGGCCTCGTGCAGGCGGTGCTCGAACGGACGGCCGAACGCGAACGCGAGGTGGAGGCCTGATGGACGTCGAGCAGTTCGTCGAGGACGCCGTCCGCGAGATTCGCGAGGACATCGGCGGCGGCCACGCCATCATCGCGCTCTCTGGCGGCGTCGACTCCTCGACCGCCGCCGCACTCGCCTACGAGGCCGTCGGCGACCAGTTGACGCCGGTCTACGTCGACACCGGCCTGATGCGGAAAGGCGAGACCGACCAGATACGCGAGACGTTCGACTACATGGAGAGCCTGCGAATCGTCGAGGCCCAGGACCGCTTCTTCGACGCGCTCGCAGGCGTCACCGACCCCGAGGAGAAGCGCAAGGTCATCGGCGAGCAGTTCATCCGCGAGTTCGAGACGGTCGCCCGTGAGGTGGACGCCGACCACCTCGTGCAGGGCACCATCTACCCGGACCGCATCGAGAGCGAGGGCAACATCAAGTCCCACCACAACGTCGGCGGCCTGCCCGACGTCGTGGACTTCGAGGGCGTCGTCGAACCGCTCCGCAACCGGTACAAGGACGAGGTGCGGGAGGTCGCGCGCACACTCGACCTGGAGGAGATAATCTCCGAGCGCATGCCGTTCCCGGGCCCCGGCCTGGCGGTGCGCGTCATCGGCGAGGTCACCCCGGAGAAGGTCGAAGTCGCCCGCGAGGCGACCTGGGTCGTCGAGGAGGAACTCGAGGAGTACGAGCCCTGGCAGGCGTTCGCCGCCGTCCTCGGGAAGGCCACCGGCGTCAAGGGCGACAACCGCGTCCACGGCTGGGTCGTCGCCGTGCGCTCGGTGGAGTCCCGCGACGGCATGACCGCCCGCGCCCAGGAACTCGACTGGCAGACCCTCCAGCGCATCCAGAGTCGCATCACGGGCAAGCTCGACAACGTCGCGCGCGTCGTCTACGACGTGACCCACAAGCCACCGGCCACCATCGAGTACGAATGAAAGCCATCATCGTCGGCCCCGACCGGGGCCTCACGGACGCGTTCGCCGACTACGACGTCGAGACCACCATCGTCGACGGCCTCGCCACCCAGGACGCCCTCGCCGAGGCGGGCGTCGCCGACGCCGACTTCCTCCTCCTGACGAACGTCGAGGAGGCCACCGGCGTCCCCTCGCCGTCGAGGGCAACCCCGACATCCGCGTCGTCGTCTACTCGTCGACCACGATGCCCGAGTTCGTCCGCGGCATGGTCGACTTCGCTGTCGACCCGGACCTGCTCGACCCACGCGTGGTGGTCGAGGAACTCACCGGCAACGGCGAGTAACCGCTCCGACACGGGTAACTTCTTTGTCGCTGCCGCCGCATCGTACCGGCATGTCACTCGACCGCTATCCGGACCTCTCGCCCGCCGACGGGGAGGTCGTCTCGGAGGAACTGGCCGTCACCGACGACGTGCTCGTGAAGGCGTTCGCGCTCGGTCCCGGTGCCGTCCTCGACCCGCACGACCACGACACCAGCACCAACGTCTTCCACGTCCTCTCGGGTACCGTCACCGTCATTCAGGACGGCGAGGAGGAGTCGGTCGCGGCGCCCGGCGTCGTCCTCCACGAGCGCGGCGTCACCCACGGCGCGCGCAACGACACCGACGAGGTCGTGGTCCTGACCGCCAGCCTCTGCCCGCTCCCGTCGTAGCTACTCTTCGTCTTCTTCCTCGTGGTGGGCCAGGCCGGCGAGGTGGCCTACTTCGGGCACGATTATCTCACCGGCCCCGAGACGCGCGGCGTTCTCGCTCCCCGGCAGGCAGAACACGGGCACGCCGTCTGCGACGCCCCCGACGGCGCGGGTCGCCACCACGCGGGTCCCGATCTCGTCGTAGGAGAACCGGCGGAACAGTTCGCCGAAGCCGGGTAGCTCCTTGTCGAACAGCGGCCGCACGGCCTCCACGGTCACGTCGTCCGGGGTGACGCCCGTGCCGCCGGTCGTCACGACCGCGTTCACGTCGCGCCGACTGACGAGGCGGTCCACCGTCGACTGTATCTCGTCGAAGTCGTCCGGGATGAGTTCCCTGGTGACGACCTCGCTGCCGTCGGCCTCGACCGCGGCCTCGATGGCGTCGCCCGCCGGGTCGTCGTCAAGCGACCGCGAGGACGAGACGGTCACGACCGCGACGCCCACCGACTCGATGTCGTCCTCGTGGTGGTCGTGGTCGTGGCGCTGGTGGTCGCCGTGGTCGTGGCCGTCGTCGCCTCCGTGGTCGTGCCCACCGTTGCCGTGGTCGTGCCCGCCGCCTCCGTGGTCGTGCCCGCCGCCTCCGTGGTCGTGGCCGTCGTCGCCTCCGTGGTCGCCGCTCTCGCCGTCGTCCTCGCCGTCGTCGGACCCCCGGTCGAGGCCGCGACGGGTGTCCCGCTTCTGGAAGTCGACCATATCCCACCATACTCGCGGCCCCACGTAAACGTCAAGGTCACCGTGAGCCCGGAACCGTCCCCCGGTGGTGCGGTCCGCCGCGTGGATAACGACGACCATACGCGGAGATAACGTCAGGATACGCCGCTCCAGGCACCCCCATCGGGAGCATCAGGGAGCTTATAGCCATGCCGGGAACCCGCGAACCTCCAGGTACACACCGCCCGGTGGGCGTCGCGGCGGCCCGGCCGTCCGCTCCCGTCGGGCAGGAGGATTGACGACGATGACAGGAAAACTCAACCGACGGTCGCTGCTGGCCGGCATCGGCGCGATAGGCGCCGGCGCGGCGTTCGGCGGCGCGGGCACGCTCGCGCTGTTCAACGACACCGAGGCGTTCACCGCGAACCGCCTCGAAGCCGGCGAACTCGACCTCATGGTGGACTGGCGGGAGTTCTACAACGGCGAACTCCTCGAAGCGCATCCCGAGGGCGGCGTGGTGCCCCGGGAGGAACTGGATTCAGAGGCGGCGTTCCGCGCGCAGTTCGCGGACGTGCCGGACGCGCTGCTCGACCGCGACCCGGTCGTCTCCCTCGACGACGTGAAACCGGGCGACTCGGGCAGCCTGCGGCTGAGCCTGCACCTCTTCGACAACCCGGCGTGGGTCTGGATGCGCGTCCGCGTGCGCGACATGGACGACAACGGCGTCAACGAACCCGAGGGCGACGCCGGCGACACCACCGGCGGCGACGACGAGGGCGAACTCCAGGAGTACCTGCGGATGCACATGTTCTACGACGAGGCCCGGGACGGCCGGTGGAACCCGAACAAGAACGACCCGTACGACCCCGCCGACTACGGCGACACGAACGTCTTCGGCACCTGGATCGCTCGCGTCGTGAACAAGAACGCGCCCGGTCAGGGGTGCTCCTCGACGGCGACCGGTCGCCCGACGCCGCGGGCGCTCAGCCGTTCGAGCCGTCGACCACGCACTGGCTCACGCTGAACTGGCACCTCCCGCGCGAGGTCGGGAACGTCGTCC
Organism: Halobacteriaceae archaeon GCM10025711; assembly: GCA_042662785.1. GTDB lineage: Archaea > Halobacteriota > Halobacteria > Halobacteriales > Halobacteriaceae > JBHSYX01. The sequence continues at coordinate 3,040,204 of JBHSYX010000001.1, read as the reverse complement.
AGACGGACTCGCTGGTCTTCGACGTCGAGTTCGTCGCCGAACAGTACCGCCACAACGAGACCCCCATAACCCCTGGGCGTGACCCGGGTCGGCCAATCAGTATTGTTTTGGCGTCGCCTGCCAAGGTGACGCATATGAAGGCGGTCCAGTTCAGCGAGCACGGCGGCAGGGACGTCATCGAGTACGGCGAGTTCCCGGACCCGGAACCGGACAGGAACGAGGTGCTCGTCGACGTGAAGGCGGGCGCGCTCAACCACCTCGACGTGTGGACCCGGAAGGGGCTCCCGGGCGTCGACCTGGAGATGCCCCACATCCCGGGGAGCGACGGCGCGGGCGTGGTCGCCGAGGTCGGCGACGACGTCACCCGGTTCGAAGCCGGCGACCACGTCGCACTCGCCGCGGGCCGGTTCTGCGGCGAGTGCGAGTTCTGTCGCGCCGGCGAGCACTCCCAGTGTGCCAGCTACCACATCATCGGCGAGCACGTCCGCGGCGTCCACAGCGAGTACGCGGCGGTCCCCGAGGAGAACCTGATTCCGGTCCCGGACCACGTCGACTGGGAGACGGCGGCCGCCTCCACGCTCGTGTTCCAGACCGCGTGGCGCATGCTCATGTCCCGCGCCGAGGTCGAACCCGGCGAGAAGGTGCTCGTGCTCGGCGCGAGCGGCGGCGTCGGGCACGCCGCCGTCCAGATAGCCGACTACGCCGGCGCGGAGGTGTACGCCACCGGCTCCACCCAGGAGAAACTCGACCACGCGGCCGACCTGGGCGCCGACCACGTCATCAACTACGAGGAGGAGAACTTCGCGGACGTGGTGCGCGAGATGACCGGCAAGCGCGGCGTCGACGTCGTGGTGGACCACGTCGGCGGTCCGACCTGGCAGGACTCGCTCAAGTCGCTTGCGAAGGGCGGCCGCGTCGTCACCTGCGGCGCGACGGGCGGCGGCACGCCGGAGACGAACATCAACCGCATCTTCTGGAACCAGTTGACCGTCCTCGGGTCGACGATGGGGTCGCTCGGCGACATCGACGACGTGATGCCGCTCGTCTGGGACGGCACGTTCCAGCCCGCCATCCGCGAGGTGCTGCCGATGAGCGAGGCGGCCCGCGCCCACGAGATGCTCGAGGAGCGCGAGGGCTTCGGCAAGGTGGTCGTCGTCCCGGACAGCGAGTACTGACATGGCCGACGCCGACAGCTACGTCCACGACCCGGACGCCTTCGACGAGGAGGGCGACCGCCGGGAGGCGCCGGCCGACGCCTCCGAGGAGGAGTTCGGCCGTCGCGGCTGGGTGCTCGTCGGCGTCGTGCTCGTCAGCTTCGTCGTCGTCCCGCTGCTCATCATCTTCCGCCCGCCGAACGTCGTCCCGTTCTACGTCGCGTACCTCGGCCTCGCGATGCTGCCGGCGATTCTCCTGGGCGCCGTCGCCGTCTGGGCGGCTGCCGGAAGCCAGTAACTACGGGCTGGCACCGACCGCTTTCGCCATCGCCTCCGTGACGTACGTCCGTGGGTCGAGCCCGGGTTCCAGCTCGGCTCGGAGGTCCGTGAGGACCTCCACCTGGTCGGTCTCCTCGAACAGTCTGAACTCGAACTCGACGCTGAACGTGCCCGGTGCCTGTGCTCCGAGGTCCGGCACCTCGAACAGCGTCCAGTCGCACTCATCTGCGTGCTGGAAGCGGTATCTCGGCCAGGGGTAGCCGCCGGGCAGCACGAGCAGTGGTTCGGCCCTGACGGATGGTCGAAACCGGAGCCGGTAGCTTCGCACGCCTTCCAGGTCGTGGGAGAGTTCGACGTAGAATCGAACCCGACGGTCGTGGACGGCCGAGACCCGGTAGTAGCTCCTCGCGACGGTCGCGCCGTCGCGGTCGAAGCTGACTGTCGTCTCGCCGTTCGCGGGGTCGTTCTCGACGGACGAGCGGAGTGTGGGGTGGACAACTGACGAACAGCCGGCGAGGGCGGCCGTGCCGACGGTTCCAGCAGCGGCGATGAACGACCGACGAGAGCGACGTCTCTCGTCGGCCGCGGGGACCAGTTCGCGGCGCATACCCGAAGCTGTCAGCCCGGGTGGATAACCGTTCCGACTGGACGCACGCCGCTTTTGTCCGTCGACGGCGTAGGCTGGCGCAGTGACCGAAGACGACCCGTCGCCCGACGACCCCGAAGACGGCCCCACGCTCGCCATCGACGCCTTCTACGACGCCCTGGAGTCGTTCGGCCGCCCAGTCGTCACCGCGAGCGAAGTGGCCCGCGAACGCGACTGCTCGCAGGCCGAGGCCGTCGCCGCGCTCGAAGCGCTCGCCGAGTCGGGCCGCGTCGAGTCCGTCGCCGTGGACGCCGACCCGACGGTCTGGTTCCCGACCGACTACAAGGAGACGGCCGACCGCGAGCGCGTGGTCGTCTTCCCGAAGCGCCGCCAGGTCGTCGTCGACCAGCCCTCGCAGTTCACCCGCGCACAGCTATCGCAGTTCGCCCACCTCGCGGACGCCAACCGCGAGGCGGGCTACGTCTACGAGGTGCGACAGGAGGACGTCTGGAGCGCGCCCCACGACACCTTCGAGGGATTGCAGCGCACGATGCGGCAGGCGCTCGGCCAGCGCAGCGAGGACCTCGAGGAGTGGGCCCGGAGCCAGTGGGAGCGCGCCCGCAAGTTCCGGCTCTCCACCCACGACGACGGCTACACCGTGCTCGAAGCCCAGAGTGCGGACCTGATGGGCAACATCGCGAAGCAGGAACTCGAGGACGGCCAGCTTCGCGCGCTCATCTCGGACACCGAGGCGTGGGTCGCCGCCGACGAAGTCGCCGCGGTGAAGCGAACGCTCTACGAGGCGGGCTACCCGGTGCTCGACGAACGCCACCTCGACACCGGCGAGCCGCTACCGGTGGAACTCGACGTGGACCTCCGCGACTACCAGCACGAGTGGGTGTCGCGGTTCGTCGAGAAGCGCGCGGGCATCCTCGTCGGGCCGCCCGGCTCCGGGAAGACGGTGGCGGCGATGGGCGTCATGAGCGCCATCGAGGGCGAGACGCTCGTGCTCGTGCCCGGCCGGGAACTCGCCGCCCAGTGGAAGGAGACCATCCTCGAACACACCTCGCTCACCGAAGACCAGGTCGGGGAGTACCACGGCGGCACCAAGGAGATACGACCGGTCACCGTCGCCACCTACCAGACCGCGGGGATGGACCGCCACCGCCACCTGTTCGACGACCGGCAGTGGGGGCTCATCGTCTACGACGAATGCCATCACATCCCGAGCCCCATCTACCGTCGGAGTGCGGACCTGCAGGCCAAACACCGGCTGGGGCTGTCGGCGACGCCCGTCCGCGAGACCGACGACCAGCGCGAGATATACACCCTCATCGGCCCGCCCATCGGAACCAACTGGTCGGCGCTGTTCGACGCGGGCTACGTCGCCGAACCCGAGATAGAGATACGCCTCGTCCCGTGGGCCGAGGAGGACGCGGCCGCCGAGTACCGCGACGCCGTCGGCCACGAGAAGCGGCAGGCCGCCGCGGCGAACCCCGCGAAGATACCCGAAATCCAGGCCATCCTCCGCGACCACCCCGGAGAGAAGGCACTGATATTCGTCGAGTACATCGCCCAGGGCGACGCCATCGCGGAGGCGCTCTCGGTGCCGTTCGTCTCCGGCGAGATGCCCCACTCGCGCCGCCGGAAGCTGTTCGACGAGTTCCGTAACGGGCCGCGCGACGCCCTCGTCGTCTCCCGCGTCGGGGACGAAGGCATCGACCTCCCGGGCGCGGAAGTCGCCATCGCGGCCTCCGGGCTGGGCGGGAGCCGCCGCCAGGGCGCCCAGCGCGCCGGCCGGACGATGCGGCCGGTCGGGAAGGCGCGGATGTACGTGCTGGCGACCCGCGCGACCGAGGAAGAGGAGTTCGCCCGGTCGCGGACCCACCACCTCCAGGGGAAGGGCATCCGGGTGCGCGAACGGGAGGCGCAGGCCTTCGAACCCGGCGAGTAGCGCGAGGTGACTGCCGACTCGCCGGAAGCGACGGCCCGGGACGCGGGTACCGACGCGTCGGTCGGTGCGAGTCTCAGTCCCGGATTCTGACCGGTTCGCGTTCGAACTCCTCGCCGGTCCAGCGCCACGCGTCGAAGCCCGGCAGGCGGCCGGTCAGGGAGACGACGACGTAGGGGTAGCCCTCCCAGGTGGCGAGACGACGGTCGGTGTCGCTCGGGCGGGCCGGGCCGGCGGGGTGGGAGTGGTAGAAGCCGACCACCTCGCGGCCGGTGTCCTCGATGGCCTCCATGAGGCGAAGCTGCTCGGCGGGGGCTATCTCGTAGGTGACTGTCGGCGCGTCCGCGGCGTTCCGGGCGCGGTAGACCGCCCTGACGTCCTCCTCGCCGTCGCGGGTGCCGGCGAGGATGCCGCACGCCTCGCGAGGGACCTCCTCGGCGGCGTGGGCGATGACCTCCTCGTAGGCCCGCCGGGCGAAGACGACCATACCCCGTCTTCGGCGGGGGCCGGGAAAAGCCTACTCGAAGTCGCGGCGCATCGCGATCTCGAACCAGGGACAGAGGCGGAGCTGCCGGTAGTAGCGCGGGTTCTCGTGGAGGTCCTCGTAGTCGACCCAGAGCAGGCCGCCGACCTCGTCCGGGTCGGGGTCGAGGTCGGTGTCGGTCAGCGTGGCCTGGAGCACCGAGCAGACCTCCCACTCGACGCCCTCGTCCAGGTAGTGGCGCTTGTACTCGAACCGGTCGGTCACCTCGAGGTCGTCGTACTGGTCGGGCGTGACGCCGAGTTCCTCTTCGAGGCGCTCCCGGGTCGCTTCCTCCTGGCTCTGTCCCTCGACCGGGTGGGAGGCCACGGTGCCGTCCCAGTGGGTGTCCCAGAGGCGCTTGCGCGCCGCGCGCTGGGCGAGCAGCACCCGCCCCTCTTCGTCGAACAGCAGGCAGGTGAACGCACGGTGGCGGACGCCGTCGCCGGTGTGGGCGTCCAGGCGGTTGACCAGGCCTTCGTGGTTGTCGTCGGCGTCCACCGCGACGACGTCCTGTCTGGCGTTCTCTACCTCCTCCTCGGTGCGCACCGGGGTGTCCGCCTCGCTCATGCACCAACGAACGGCGACCCGGTAAAAACAGTCTTCGCTTGGGGACTGGGTCAGCCCTCGTCGTCGGGGTCCAGGTCCGGGTCCGGGTCGTACGCCTCGCCGACGCAGGTTTCGAGCGCGCCGGGGAGCGTCGTCGCCGTGAGGCTGTCGAGGGTCGCCATCTCGCCGTCGAAGCTGAACTCGACCGGGGTCGAGGTGCGCGCGGTGAGCCCCGGCGTCTGCAGGCGGGTGACGTACTCGCTCTCCGCGCCGAACAGCCGGTAGAGCGCCGCCTCCCCGAGTAGCTCGCGGGGCGGCATCGTCTCGATGACCGCCACGTCGAACCGGCCGTCCTCGACGTCGGCCTGCGACCGGCGCTCCGTCCCGACGCGCCGGGCGTTCCCGACGAACAGCGCGAGCGCCTCGCCGTGCCACTCCACCGGACCGTCGACGCCGCCCGTCTCGACCGTCATCCGGACGTCGTCGTACTCCCGGAGTTTCCGGAGCGTGGTGGCGACGTACGCAAGCACGCCGAACCGCTCTTTGAGTTCACTCGACGTCTCCGAACTCGCCGCGGCGGTCAGCCCGCCGACACAGGAGTTGACGAACACGCGCCCGTCCGCGCGCCCGAGGTCGATTCGCCGGCGTTCGCCTGCGTCCAGCACCTCGAAGGACTGCTCGACGCCGGTGAGTCCGAGGTTCCCCGCGAAGTTGTTCCCGGTCCCGAGCGGGACGACGCCGACCGTCATCCGGTCGAGCGCGTCCGCCTCGTCGACGCCGGCGACCACCTCGTTCACGGTGCCGTCGCCCCCGCCGGCGGCGACGAGCGACGCGCCCGCCGCGGCCGCTTCCCGGGCGAGCGTGACGCCGTCACCCCGGCTCTCTGTCTCCTGCACCGCGAACCCGTACTCGGCGGCGAGGTCCCGCGCGGTGTCGGTGTCGGTGCCGTCGCCGCTCTCCGGGTTCAACACGAGCACGCGCTCCTCGTCGGTCGCCGGGCCGGCGGCTGACCGGTCCCGGTGTGACTCCCCATCCCCGACCATGGACGGTGTTCCGGGCAGAAAGCCAAAGGTCTGCCGGCCCCTCACACGGAGCGTGTACACCGTCGACCTCCACACCCACACCCGTTTCTTCCACGGGTTCGACCGGGTCGCGGAGGTGTACGACCCCGTCGGGTTCCGCCTGCTCGCCGCGACGGCGCGCCGCCGGGGCCTCGACGGACTGGCGCTCACCAACCACGACTACTACCGGGCGTTCGACGCGGCGGCGACCGACCTGACCGTCGTGCCCGGCATCGAGATATCGACGACCGACGGCCACGTGCTGGTCGTCGGCCCGGACCCGCCGAGGCGGACGGACCCGGGGGCGCTGACGCCGGCGGAGGCGGTGTCGCTGGCCCACGACAGGGACTGCGCCGCCATCATCGCCCACCCGTACCGGAACAGCACGGTCCGGGAGAGCGCGGCGCCGTTCGACGCCATCGAGATAAACGGCAAGAACCCGCGGACCTGGGAGCGCATCGAGGCCGTGGCCGAGGAGCGCGACCTGTCGCTGGTCGGGGGAGCGACGCCCACTACCCGTTCGAGGTCGGTCGCGCGCACACGGTCGTCCACGCCGACGAGCGCTCGCCCGAGGCGGTGGTGGCGGCCATTCGCGACGGCGCGGTCAGCACCGGCGTCGAGTTCGGCCTGCCGACGCGGGTGCTCCACCGTCTCTACCGGGGAATCCACCGGTGGAAGGGCCACGAAGACGCCGCGTAGTCCGAGGTTAGCTCACGCGCTCGTCGAGGATGAGGCGGGTCTTAGTGCTCACGACCTCGTCGAGTTCGCGGGCCTGCGTGATGAGGCCGTTGACGCCCTGGGTGTCGGTGGCGTCCACGACGAGCACGATGTCCTCCTCGCCGGACACCTGCCAGACGAAGTCGACCTCCTTCCAGTCGGCTATCTTCTCGGAGACGGCGTGCGTGTCCACGTCCACCGCGACGCTGACCTCGATCATCGCCTTGACGTTCCCGGTCCGGGTGGCGATGGTGAACCGCTCGATGACGCCGTCGTCGAGCATGCGGTCGACGCGGTTGCGGACCGTCCCCTCGGAGACGTCGAGCTCGTCGGCGATCTCGGTGTACGGCGTCCGGGCGTCCCGTCGGAGCGTGTCGAGTATCTGCGTGTCGAGGTCGTCCATCGAGGTTGGGACCTTCGGGCCTCGCCGACTTGAGGATTACGAATTTCGTAACGAAATTACGAAAGTAACGCTTATGGGGCCGGGGTTCATTTGAATCTCGTAATGTCGGACGCCTACCTGGCGCTCGAAACCGGCGACGTCATCGAGGCACGCGCCCGCGTCCCGGGGACGGCCCACGGCGAACTGGTCTTCACGACAGCGTACACCGGCTACGAGGAGAGCCTGACCGACCCCTCATACGAGGCACAGGTCCTCACCTTCGCCTACCCCCTCATCGGGAACTACGGCGTCCGAGACGACCGATTCGAGAGCGACCGCGTCCACCCGTCGGCGGTCGTCGCGCGCGAACTCACCGAGGACGCCGTCGACTGGCTCGCCGAGGAGAACGTGCCCGCGGTCGACCACATCGACACCCGCGACCTCGTGCTCGACATCCGCGAGGGCGGCGCCATGAAGTGTGGCATCGCCGCCGGCCCGGACGCGACGCCCGAGGACGCCATCGCCCAGCTCGACGTCTGCCCGCACATGAGCGACATCACGGACATCGGGTCGCGCGTCAGCGTCTCCGAGCCGAAGTTCTTCGCGGCCGACGGCGACGGCCCGACCACGGCGCTCGTCGACTGCGGCGCGAAAGGCTCCATCATCCACTCGCTCCACGAGCGCGGCTCCGACGTCCACGTCCTGCCGTACGACGCCACGCCCGCCGACGTCGAGGCCGTCGACCCCGACATCCTGTTCATCTCGAACGGCCCGGGCGACCCTGCGAACTTCGAAGCAGCCCAGGACCTCGTGCGCGAGTTCGCGGGCGACCTCCCGATGGCGGGCATCTGCCTCGGCCAGCAGATCATCGCGTCGGCGCTCGGCGGCGACACCGAGAAGATGTCGTTCGGCCACCGCGGCGTCAACCAGCCCGTGATGGACCTCCGCTCGAAGCAGGTCGTGATGACCACCCAGAACCACGGCTACACCGTCAGCGACCCGGGCGACCTCGACGTCACCCAGGTGAACGTCAACGACGACACGCCGGAGGGCCTGGAGAGCGACGACCTGCAGGTCATCACGCGCCAGTACCACCCGGAGGCCCACCCCGGCCCCCACGACACGCTCGGCTTCTTCGACGACGTGCTCGCGATGGCCGGAGACGACGGCGAATCCACGACCCGTCGAGTCGCCACCGCGGACTGACTACTGCGACCGTCGTCCGGCCGCGACGTCCTATTCCGACCGTATCTCGGCGGCGACGTCCTATTCCGACCGTATCTCGGCGGCGACGTCCTCGACCGCCTCTATCGGCACCTCGTGTTCCTCCGCGATAGCCTCGGCCGCCGCCGGGGAGAGCGCGCCGTCCCGCCACACGTCCTCCCGCCGCCAGCGCATCGGTTCGGGGGCGGCGTCGCTCACCGAGAGGCTGACCGCGTCCCACCGCGCGTAGTGCCCCATCGCGTCGAAGTACGCCTTCGTCGCGCGGCGCTCGTCGCGGCTGAACGCCGCGGTCAGGAGCGTCTCCTCGCCGACGGCGGGCCCGGCCTTCACGATTCCCGCAGGATTGACCAGCATGCTGCCGCCCGCGGCGACGTTGAACCCGAGTTCCTCCGCGCCGAACGCCTCGGGCACGTCGTCGCTCATGTACGCCGACGTCGAGGCGACGAACGACTGCGTCTCGAAGGCGTACTCGCGGACCGCCGGGTAGATGTCGCAGGTCGCCGTCGCGTCGGCGTCCTCGGCCCGGGTCTTGTCGCCGGGGTGGCCGTGCTGCTCCCAGAAGCCCGGCCAGACCGCGGCGTGTACCTCCTCGCCCATCGCCGCGAGCGCCGCCTTCGAGAGGGTCATGTGGTTCTCGTAGCAGACGAGGCCGCCGAGCGTCCCGAGGTCGGTGTCGTAGGTGCGAAGGCTGGCGGGGTCGCCCCGGCCCCAGATGGCGCGCTCCTCGTGGGTCGGCATCAGCTTCCGGTGGCGGCCCAGCAGGTCGCCCGACCGGTCGAAGAAGAAAAGCGAGTTGTAGAGCGTCTCGCTCCCCGGCCGGTCGCTCACCTCGTTCGTCCCGAGGACGACGTTGACGTCCGCCTCCCGGACGGCGTCGCCCAGCACCGCGACGGCGTCGTCGTCGACGTGGAGGCTGTTCTTCTGGAGGTCGACCATCAGGTCGGTCCACCGCGGGATGGAGACGCTGCCCCGCCAGTACGGGTAGCCCGGGAAGTACGTCTCCGGGAAGACGACCAGGTCGGCGCCCGCCTCGCCGGCGTGCTGAATCCACCGGCAGGTCTTGTCCAGGGTGGCTTCCTTGTCGTGGTAGACCGGTTCGACCTGCGCCGCCGCGAGCGTGAACGATTCCGCGACCATGGTGTGTGGTGCACTCCCGCACACCAAAACAGTGTGCCCGACCCGGCACTACCCACGTCGGCCGAGGACTCTCGGGCGCTCGGAGAACCGGCCTCGCGGTTCTCGGCTACCCGTGGTAGCCGTGGGGCGAGTCGTAGTTCTTCTCGCCGGCCTCGATGCGCACGTCCAGCCAGTTCTCCATCGGGATGAGCGGGCACTCGTACATCGCGGAGTACGCACAGTAGGGGTTGTACGCCTGGTTGAAATCGAGCACCCAGTTGCCGTCGGTCGTGGTGTGCTCGCCCATCTCCAGGTCGATGTACCGTCCGGCGCCGTACGTCTCGTCGGTCTTGTTGGTCTCGTCGCGGAACGGCACCCAGAGGCGGCGCTCGTCGGCGTCGGCCTTGTACGCCTGGAGGGTGCACTCCTCGCCGTTCACCTCGAACCGGAACTCGCCCCACCGCAGGTAGTTCCGGACGCCCTCGGTGGTCGTGTCGATCTCCACCGTCTCCTTCTCGTCGTGCTCGTGGAGTTCGAGTTCGTAGCGCAGGTCGGGGTCCGGCGGGAAGTAGTCGAGGCCGTCGAACGCCTCGCGCTGGTCCTGCGGGATGGGCGAGTTCGGGTGGCGGGCGAAAAAGTCGTCTTTCTCCTGGCGGGTCTGTCGCATCGCTTGCTCCCAGCTATCTGTGTCGGTCACGGTGAGACAACTCCTGTCCGTGTCCTTGGTGCCCGGCGTTATAATAGACTGCGCCACCCCGCACGCGTCGCCGGTTCCGGGCGCCCCGCCTCTGTGCCGCCCCGGGTCGCCATCTCACTCCTCGCGCTCCGTCCAGGGGTCCGCCCACTCGACGTCGGCGAGCGAACCGAGCGTCTCGCCGAGGCCAGGGCGACTCACCACCTCGAACGTGCGGTTCCGGGCCTCGGGGGTGTAGAGTGCGGCCACCATCAGGCGGGCCACGTCCGCCCGGGGGACGCTCCCGCTGACGGTGCCGCCCCGTTCGCCCACCACGACGTCGCCGGTGGCGGGGTCGTTCGTGAGTCGTCCGGGTCGGAGGATGGTGTACCCGAGGTCGGTCCGACGGAGGAACCGCTCGGCGCGGTCCTTGGCGGCCAGCGGCCGGCGGAGCACCACGCGGACCGGGAGCGCCATCGCGTTCCGGGAGTCGCCGACGCCGATGGCGGACTCCATGACGAACCGGTCGACGCCCGCCTCCTGGGCCGCCCGGCCGAGGTTGATGGTGCCGGTTCCGTCCACCAGGTCGCCGACCAGGAAGCCGAGCGCGGCGTTCGTCCCGACCGTCGACAGGATGGCGTCACAGCCCTCGACGACGTCGCCGGCGTCGCCGCGGTCGAGCAGGTCGGCGACCACCACCTCGTCGGCGCCCAGCGCGGTCAGCGACGTGCGTTTCTCCGGGGACGTGGTGTGTCCCACCACCGTCACGTCGAGGTCGTCGAGCGCGAGCAGTATCTCCCGCCCCGTCCCGCCGCTCGCCCCGGCCACGAGCACGCGGTCTATCTCCGGGGTGCTCATTCCCCTATCGTTCGACGCGCGTCGAAATAGGTGTTACGTGCCCGTCATTTCGGGCGTCCCGGTTCGGTCGTCGCCTGCGCCCGGATGGCGGCGGCCGCCACCTCGTCGGCCCGGCGGACGACGGCCGCCTCCAGCGTCACCGGTTCGACGTTCGTCCGGTGGGTGTGCGAGAGCACGACGTGCACCACCTCGACGGGAAGGCCGGCGCTCGCCGTCGCGAACACGCCGTAGTACGGGTGTCCCAGCAGGTCGAACACCGGCGTCGGGCCGGCCGGGGAGAACTCGTAGAGTTTGCTGACGTCGTGGACCAGCGCGCCCGCGAGCACCACGTCCCGGTCGACCCGCGCGCCGCGTCGGTCCGCCAGCGTCGCCGCGAGCGCGTCCGCGGCCGCGACGACGTCGTTCACGTGGTCGACGAGTCGCTCGTCCGGCAACCCGAGTTCGTCCTGGACCGGCGGGAACCACGGTATCTCGTCGAGGTCCCACGCCGTCTCGGCCAGCGCCCGGGTCCACGTCTCCACCACCTGCTTCGCCAGCGCCTCGTCGCCGATGTCGGCCACGGCCGGGAACGCCGCCGTCACCGCGTCGCGGTTGGTCACCATCCGTGGGGGTAGGGGCCGTGCGGCCAAAACCCCCGGTGCTCGTTTCTGCGTCAGGCCCGAAGAAATAAATCGGCGTACGTACCTTCTCCCGGTATGGCAGAGACGGTCGGTTCCGGCAACCCCTGACCTACACCGAGGTCCACGCCCTTGTCATCGGCCTCGTCGTCGGCTTCCTCGCCAGCTACGGGTTCCTCGTCGGCTACCGCGAACTCGCGGTCGGCGTGACGGCGACGTTCGTGGCCATCGCGCTCGGCCTCCGGATGCGAAAACAGCTTCCCGTCGCCCAGCGGACGATGCGGCGCGAACCGTGGTACGCGCTCGCCGCGTTCGTCGCGGGCGCGGTCGTCGCGCGCCTACTCTGAGCCGCCCCAGCGCGTCGCGCGCTTCGGGCGCTCGTCGATGGGCGCCACGTCGATGGGGTCGTCGCGGGTGGCCAGCGCCTCCAGCATCGCCTCAGCGCTCGCCACCGTCGAGATGTAGGACACGTCCTCCTCGACGGCGGTCGTGAGCGCCGCGCGGTCGTCGGACACCAGCAGGTCGACCTGGCCGTCGCGGATGGCCGCCGACACGTCGTCGAACGTCGCCAGGTCGTAGTACTCCTCGAACCCGTCCACGTCCAGGTCCACCACCGCGGTGCCGCCGTCGGGCGGTGCGTTCCCGGCGGCCTCCTGGGCTTTCCAGTAGGCCTTCCCGAACGACCGCGCCGTGCCCATCACCTCGCCCGTGGACTTCATCTCCGGGCCGAGCCGCGGGTCGCTCTCCGGCAGGCGGTCGAACGGCAGCACGACCTCCTTGATGGAGGTCTGCTCGGGTATCTGCTCCTCGGCGCGCATGTCCGCGAGGCTGTCGCCCGCCATCACCTTCGCGGCGAGCTTCGCTATCGGGACGCCCGTCGCCTTCGAGACGAACGGCACGGTGCGCGACGAGCGCGGGTTGGCCTCCAGCACGTACACCTCGCCGTCCCGCACCGCGAGCTGGACGTTCAGCAGGCCGACGGTGTCGAGCGCGTCCGCGATGTCCTCGACGACTTCGCGCACCCGCGCGAGCACGTCTTCGTCGAGCGAGCGCGGCGGAATCATGCACGCCGAGTCGCCGGAGTGCACGCCCGCGGTCTCGACGTGCTCCATCACGCCGCCGATGAGCACCTCGTCGCCGTCCGCGACCGCGTCCACGTCGAGCTCCACCGCGTCGGTGAGGAACTCGTCGACGAGGATGGGTTTGTCCGGGGAGACGCGCACCGCCTCCTCGATGTACTCGACGAGCTCCTCGTCGGAGTAGACGATCTCCATCGCGCGGCCGCCGAGGACGTAGCTCGGCCGGACGAGCACCGGGTAGCCGATGTCGTGGGCGAGGTCGAGGGCCTCCGCCTCGCTCGTCGCGGAGCCGCCCTCCGGCTGGGCGATGCCCATCTCGTCGAGCAGGACGTTGAACCGGTCGCGGTCCTCGGCGAGGTCCATCGCCTCGACGGTGGTGCCCATGACCTCGCAGTCGAGGCCGCGGCGTTCGAGTTCGGCCTCCAGCGGTTCGCCGACGTTGACGGAGGTCTGGCCGCCGAACTGCACCATCACGCCGTCGGCGCCGGTGGTCTCCACGACGTCCGCCACCTCCTCGGCGGTGATGGGTTCGAAGAACAGGCCGTCGGAGGTGTCGTAGTCCGTGCTCACCGTCTCCGGGTTGTTGTTGACGACGTGGGCGTCGATGCCCTCCTCGCGGAGCGCGCGCACCGCGTGCACGGTGCAGTAGTCGAACTCGACCCCCTGGCCGATGCGGATGGGGCCGCCGCCCACGATGACCACGCTCTCGGCGTCCCGGTCGACCTGCACCTCGTCGTGGAACGTGTAGCCGGGTTCGCGCGCCGAGTAGTAGTACGGCGTCGAGGCGGCGAACTCGCCGGCGCAGGTGTCGACCTGCTTGTAGCTCCGGTCGGGCGCGACCGCCTCCACGTCGTCCACGCTGACGGCGCCGCCGTCGGTCACCGCGCCGTCGCCGCCCGCGAGCGCCGCCACCTCGGCGTTCGTGTAGCCCGTCTCCGCCGCGAGCGCGAAGTCGCCGTCGGCGGCCGCCACCGCGGCGTCGGCCACGTGCTTGTACCGCTCGACGTACCACTCCTCGATGCCGGTGAGGTCGGTGACCTCGTCGACGGTGTAGCCGCGCTCGAACGCCTCGAACATGGCGTACGGCCGGTCGGGGGTCGGCGCCGTGAGGTAGTCGGCCTCGAGGGTCGCGTCGTCGACGGCCGCCCAGTCGACGTTCGGGTCGTACTCCGTGGAGCGCAGCGCCTTCAGCAGGCTCTCCTCGAACGTGCGCCCGATGGCCATCGCCTCGCCCGTGGACTTCATCGCCGTGCCGAGTTCGAAGTCCACGTCGGCGAACTTGTCCTTCGGCCACCGCGGCACCTTCGTCACGACGTAGTCGATGGCGGGTTCGAAGGCCGCCGTCGTCTCGCCGGTTATCTCGTTCTCTATCTCGTGGAGGCGCTTGCCGAGTGCGACCTTCGCCGTGACGCGGGCGATGGGGTAGCCGGTCGCCTTCGACGCGAGCGCGGAGGACCGCGAGACGCGCGGGTTCACCTCGACGACGCGGTACTCGCCGCCGGGCGTGCCGTCGTCGTGCCACGCGAACTGGATGTTACACCCGCCCTGGATGCCGAGTTCGCGGATGACGTCGAGGGCAGCCGTCCGCATCTCCTGGTGGCCCTCGTCCGGGATGACCTGGCTGGGCGTGACCACGACGGACTCGCCGGTGTGGATGCCCATCGGGTCGATGTTCTCCATGTTGCAGATGATGATGGTGGAGTCGTCGGCGTCGCGCATCACCTCGTACTCGAGTTCGACCCAGCCCGCGATGGACTCCGTGATGAGCACCTCGTTGTTCCGGGAGAGGCGCAGTCCCTTGCGCACGCGCTCCTTGAGTTCGTCCATCTCCGCGACGACGCCGCTCCCGCTCCCGCCGAGCGTGTACGTCGTCCGGGAGATGACTGGGAGGCCGCCGACCGCGTCGACGGCGTCCTCGACCTCGTCGACGGACGTGATGGTCTGCGAGCGCGGGACTGGCTGGCCGATGTTCTCCATCCGCTGCCGGAACAGGTCGCGGTCCTCGGTGGCGTAGATGGTGTCCAGGGGGTGCCCATGATCTCCACGTCGTACTCGTCGAGCACGCCCTCCTCGGCGAGTTCGGCGGTGACGTTCAACCCGGTCTGCCCGCCCAGGCCGGCGATGACGCCGTCCGGGCGCTCGGTGCGGATTATCTCTGCGATGGCCTCGGTGGTGATGGGTTCGAGGTAGACCTCGTCGGCCATCTCGGGGTCGGTCATGATGGTCGCCGGGTTCGAGTTCACGAGCACAACTCGGACGCCCTCCTCGCGGAGCGCGCGGCACGCCTGCGCGCCGGAGTAGTCGAACTCGGCCGCCTGACCGATCTGTATCGGGCCACTACCGATGAGGAGAATCGTCCGGTCGTTTTCGCCGCTCATTCCTACCCGGTTTCAATTCGTACATCGTAATAAGTCCGGCGAAAGATTACGATTGGCGAAACGGGATTTCGAATATCGAAATCCGGGCGGTCAGCGTATCAGCGCCGTGACGCCGACGCTCTCCAGGGCCAGCCACGCCACGAACACGCCGTAGAGCGCCAGCAGGCCGTGGGCCTCCCGGCGCGTGAGCTCCATGTCCGTCCGGAGCACCCCGAACACCACCACCGTCGACACGACGAGGAACGCCATCATCGGCACGACGTGCGCGAAGTCGATGACCATCGCCCCGGCGAGCAGCACGCCCGCGGGCACCGCGACCAGCAGGTCGAAGACGTTGCTCCCGAGCACGTTCGCCAGGCTCACCGTCGGCTTCCCGGCGCGCGCCGCCCGCACGCTCACGACCGCGTCCGGGAGGCTGGTGCCGGCCGCGACGACGGTCAACCCCAGAGGAACGACGGCGTGCCGAACGCCTCGCCCAGGCCGATGGCCGCCCGGACCAGTCCCTCGACGCCGACGACGATGACCACGAGCGAGACGCCCAGCCGGAACCACTCCCGGCGGGCGTCGACGGCGGCGTGCCGGCGCTCCCGCCCCTCGACGGTGTCGAGATACTGGATGAACAGGTAGAGCGCGTAGAGCGCGAGCGGGAACAGCGCGAGCAGCCGGTTCATAGACCCGAGGAACCTCCCCTCCGGCAGGGGATAGTAGATGACCGCGAAGGAAAACGAGAGGAAGAGCACCGCGACCGAGAGCATGTAGAACTGCGCTTCCTTGTAGACCAGGTCGCGGTTCGACGTGAGCTGTCCGGTGCCCGCCAGCGCCGCGGCCGCCGGGATGACCAGCAGGTTGAACACCGCCGACCCAACCACCGACGCGACGCCGAGTTCGAACTCGCCCTCGATGGCTGCGAGCACCACGCTCGCCAGCTCCGGGAAGCTCGACCCGACCGCCGCGATGACGGCACCCTGTACCACCGCGGGGACGCCGTAGAACGCCGCGAGCCGGTTCGTGGCCCCCTCAAGCCACTCGCTGCCCTTCCAGGTCACCGCGGTGGCGACGACCGCCAGCGCCAGCAGCCCCGGCACCCCGACCATTGGCACCCCTACCATGGGCGTGGATTCAGACGCGGATTACAAGAAACCCGCTCCCAGTCGCCGAAACGTCGTCCGTCGTCCGGAGTCAGTAGCCGGGCACGTCGTCCGCGGTCAAACGGCGGTGAGTCGTCCGGGGTCAGTAGCCGGGCACGTCGTCCGCGGTCAGGTCGCGGGTGGCGCGGTACTCCTCGACGAACTCGCCCACGTCGAACGCGAGCATCTGCTCTTCGAACTCGCTCATCGCGTCGTCGTCCTCGGCGTGGCTGACGGCGTGCTCCATGAGTTCGACCACGAGTTCCACGATGATCTCGTGGAGGCGTCGCGAGTCGAACGCCGCGAACCAGACGATGCCGTAGCCGGCGTCCTCGTTCTCGGAGACGTCCTCGGCGACCACCTCGTCGGGGAACTCCTCCATCACGACGCCCATGAGGTGGGCGGTGCCGAACTCGCCCATCTCGTCGGCGTCCGCGGCCTCGACCGTCTCGCGGAGCACGTCGACGATGGGTTCGGGCAGGAACCGCTCGGGCGGGTGGACGTCCATCACGACGGCGTGGGTCTCCCCGCAGGCGCAGTCGTAGTCCCGCATCCCCATGTCGAGGGACGAGACGCTGACCGTCTCCCCGCAGGGCAACTCGATACCCGCCCCGGTGTCGTCGGGGACGCGCGGCGCAGCCATGTGCCGGGTATCGGGTTTCGTGGGGTAAAAGCCTCGCGACTCGGGGTCAGGCGTGGAACTGCTGGAGGACCTCGAGGTCGCGGGTCGACTGCATGAACTCGGCGAGGTTCCGGCGCTCGCCGCAGTGGTCGCAGGCGAACTCGTGGTCGGGGGCCGGAAGCTCCGACGGGTTCGCCTCCCAGGACTCGGTACAGGACGGACACTGCAGGTCGATCCAGGCTTCCTGCATACGTCGTCTGTGTCGGGCGGCGAGGAAAAGCGTTCTCCCCGTTTCAGGGCCAGTCGTCGCGGGCGTCCTCGGCCGTGGCGTCCTCGGAGGCCACTCCGTCGTCTGTTCCCTCCTCGCTCTCGTCGTCGGAGAGGTCCCACTCGGCGGCCTCGGCCGCGTCGGCGAGCGGGAGGAACTCCCAGCCCGTCTCCTCGGCGAGCGCGCGGTCCTCGTCGGTGGTGCCGACGAAGACGTGGCGCTCGGTGTCGAACTGGCGTTTCACGCTCTCCAGGCTGCCCTTCTTGCCTTTCGGTCCGGAGAAGAAGTCCTGCCGGATGCGCCGCTTCCGGGTGAAGTTCGTGACGACGTAGGTCGGCTCGTCGGAGACGACGCCGACGTACTCGCTCCACTGCTGGGCGTCCGCGAACACCTCGCCGGGCTTCGCGAGGGCCTGGAGCGCCTGCAGTTCGAACGCGAGGGTCATCTCCCCGCTGCCGCTCATGCTCATGCGTGGCACATCGGTCCGGTGCGGAAAACGGCTTCGGTCTCGCCACCGACCGTCCAACGATTCTTTTAACCCACTCCCGGTACCATCCCCGGACGAACATGACTGCACGCATCCTGGTCGACGCGCCGGCACCTACCGTCACGGAGGGTCGCCGATGAGCGAAGCGTTCGAGCGCGACGAGTTCCTCGCCTTCTTCGAGCGGTCCCTGGAGAACAGCGAACTACTGGTCGAATCGGTCGAACTCCGCGACGACGGCCGGCTGGTCGTCGAGTACGTCGGCTCCGCGGGCGACGCCGAGGGACTGCTGTCGGCGGGCGACGTCACCACCACCGTCGCCGTCTTCCCGATGGCCCTCGACGAGTGGAACTGGCCGGCGCCCGTCGAGCGACTGGTCGTCGTCGCCTACGACCCGGACGCCGACGTCGCCGACCGCGAGGAAGCCTACCGGTGGCAGGTGGACAGCGCGGCGGCGAAGGAGTACGTCGACGGCGACCTCGACGAGGCGGGACTGGTCACGACGGCCCTGGACACGTTCGAGTACGTGACGGCCGACGGCACCGCCCGCCCCATCGAGATCGACATCGACGACCTGGAAGTCGTCGACTGAGCACCCGGCTCGGGACCTGCAACCGGCCTGACCTGGCTTCGCTGCGGTGGCGGCGTTCCGTCGACACTGTTTTCCCGCCACCGTCACGAAACAGCCCATGCCGCCACCGGCGGACGCCGACCGGTTCGCGAGCACGGAGCGCTACTACGCCGCCTACCGGCCCGGCTACGGCGACGACGCCGTCGCGTACCTCGTCGACCGGTTCGACCTGGACGACGACGCACGCGTCCTCGACCTGGGCTGTGGCACGGGCGACCTCGCCGTCCCGCTCGCGGCGCACACCGGCGAGGTGGTGGGGATGGACCCGAACGAGCAGATGCTCCGGGAGGCCCGTCGCCGGGCCGAGGCCGCGGGCCGGGCGAACGTCGAGTGGGTGGTCGGGTCGGACGCCGACCTGGACGAGTCGCTCGGGCCGGTCCGGCTCACGACGATGGGACGGTCGTTCCACTGGATGGACCAGGAGGCGACGCTCGAACGGTTGCACCGCATCACCGAACCGGGCGGCGGCGTCGCCATCCTCACCGACGACGAGTGGCTCACCCACGGCCGGAACGACTGGCAGGCCGACGTGTACGACGTCGTCGCCGACTACGTCGACGACCTGCCCGACAGGACCCACCCCGACGACCTCGACTACGAGCCCTGGGACGACCTGGTCGCGTCGTTCGGGTTCGCGGACGTCGAGACGACCGTCTTCGAGTTCGAACGCGAGTGGGACGTGGACGGCGTCGTCGGCTACGTCTTCTCGCTGTCGTTCTGCTCGCCCCGGACGTTCGGCGACGAGAAGGACGCCTTCGAGGCCGACCTGCGCGCTCGTCTCGCCAATCGGGACGAGCAGGTGTTCGTTGAGGACGTCGAAGTGAGCGTCGTCGCCGGGCGGACGTGACCGCCCCGCGAACCGTTATTGTGCCCGTAGCCGTCAATTCCGGGCATGGGGAAAGTCAACGCAGACAGCCTGGCGTGGGACGACCTCGAAGTCGGCGAGACGGCGTTCAGGCGGAAACAGCTCGGGGAGGCCGCCGACGGCGACCAGCTCGGCTGCAGCCTCTACGAGATTCCGCCGGGCCGGCGGTCGTGGCCGTACCACTACCATACCCGGAACGAGGAGGCGCTGTTCGTCCTCTCCGGGAGGGGAAGGCTCCGACTCGACGGCGAGACGACGCCGCTGGCCGAGGGCGACTACGTCGCGTTCCCGGCCGACGAATCGGGCGCTCACCGGGTCGTCAACGATTCGGACGAGCCACTCACCCACGTCGTCGTCTCGACGATGGACGAGCCGGAGGTGACCGTCTACCCCGACTCGGAGAAACTCGGCGTGTTCGTCGGGTCGCCTCCGGGCGGCCGCGACGAACGGACGCTCCACGGCTACTACTGCATCGACGACGACGTGGATTACTGGGAGGGCGAGGAGGACAGGGACGTGTGAGAGGCACTGGTTAGCTGAGGGTTGAACGGTGGCAGACATGATACGGATACTTTGAAAGCCCCCGGCCGTTCGACCCGGCCGGGCCTCGTTGTGGTTCGAAAGACGCGAAGCGTCTTTCGTGATGTCGCCAGAAATCGGAGATTTCTGGCTGCCTGCCGGACGCAGTCCGGCAATGACAAAAGAGCTTCGCTCTTTGAACCACGCTCCTCGCTTCGCTGCGGTGCTTACCTGGCGAGACACGCCGTGTCTCGCTAGCCGTCGCTCACTGCGTTCGCGACGACGTCGTCCGGGCCGGATTGAACGCCCCGCCCCTTTCAGTCCCATCCCGGGCATTGGCCGACCGGCCATCGGCGGGTGGGACTGAAAGGGGCGGCGTGGTGGACGACGGCGGCCGACGTAAGCACCGCAGGCCGCAGGCCGAGGAGTGAAGCGAGGCCTCCGAGTCCAGCACGCCGGGGCTTTCGGGGGAGCTATCGGTATCGTGTGTTAGTGCTCGCAGGCTCTTCAGTCGGGCTTTCGAGGGAGACACAGTCGTCGAGAACAGTCCTCGCGGGCGTCTCTGGGGTGTCCCCGTGAGATGTTCCTTGCTTCACGAGATTCCCGACCTCATGCGCCCCGGAACTCCGCGACGGCGGCGCCCGCGAGGCCGGTGATGGCGAAGTCGAAAACGCGTACGATGGCGGTGTAGCCGGCGGTGACAACTATCATCGTTATCTCCCGGCCCGCGTCCGGGCGGACGCTCAGGAGGGCGACGACGAGATAGCCGACAAGGGTCGCGGCGCCGCCGACGAGGCCGACGACCAGGGCGATGCTCGCCCACTCCGTCGTCACGTCGACGTCGGTGCCGACCCAGTAGCCGACGCCGAACAGGGCGACGGGCGACACCAGGAGCGAGACGACGTTCGTCCCCATCACGAGAAAGCCGAGGTTCGACGGGTGGCGGTCCAGGACGACGGGGAGGAACTGGCCGGTGGCTGCCAGCGCGCCGGCGAGCAGTCCGAGGAGGGCGCCGGCGAGCGCGAGGGGGCGGTTGTCGTGCATGCTGGGCTGATTACACGACGGCCGATTATGTGTTTCGTCTCGGGGCCAGGACGGGTCGTCTTCCGGGGCTGTCGCTCGACGGGCGGCGACCGGAGAAGCGAGTCGGGCCGACTATGCGACGCGAACGCGGTAGTAGTCGGTGAACTTGACGAACTCGCCGTCGGTGAACTCGCCGGCTACCGTCGGGTCGAGCGGGGTTTCGCCCGCGGCGACGATGCCGGGGAAGGCGTCCTTGGCGGGTTCGCTCAGTTCGTCGTAGTGGCGGACCCGGGCGTCCGCCGGCACGTGGTCAGCCGGCTCGACCCGCAGGGTCTGCCGGGCGGCGTCTGCGACCGACTCGGTTGACATGGTGTATGCTACCGAATGCCACGATAAATCATAAAGCTTCCGGCTATACTGTCGCGTGAAACGAACGTCGGAGAACGCGACCCGGCGGCCGGGATTACTGCTCGGGCGGCAGGGCGAGCTTCTCGGGGTCGAACTGCTTCTCGAGGAGCACGTCCTTCTGGTCGGCGACGTCGACCTCCTTCCGGATGAGGTCCTTGTACTTGCTCTGCGGCGAGAGGTCGCCGATGAGCACGCCGCCGATGAGCTTGCCGTCCTTGAACGTCAGGCGGCGCCACTCGGTGTCGCTGTACTTCACCTCGGCCTCGTCGTCGCCGATGGTCGGGTGCCCGAAGGAGAGGAACGGGAAGTCGAAGTGGGTGATGGAGTAGGAGGGCACCCAGCGGAACTCCTCTTCCTCGCCGTCGGCGAGCATGTTGACGGCCGCGACGCGGCCCTGCTCGCGCGCGCTGCCCCACGAACCGTTCTGGTTCTGCTGGTGGAGGATGACGTCGTGGAACTTCGTCAGGTCGCCCGCGGCGTAGACGTCCTCGACGTCGGTCTGCATGTACTCGTCGACGACGACGCCGTTGTCGAGTTCGACGTCGGTGCCCTGGAGCACCTCGGTGTTGAAGTTCAGGCCGATGGCGATGCCGACGAAGTCGGCCTCGTGACGCTCGCCGTCGGGGTCGATGGCGGCGGTGACCTGGCCGTCGTCGTCCGTCTCGAAGTGGTCGACGCCGCTGTTGAGCACGGGCGTGACGCCGACGTCGCGCATCGCGTCGTGGAGGATGTCCGCGCCCTCGCGGCTCAGGCCGTAGCGCCACCAGTAGCCACGCATCAGGTAGTCGGCTTCGATGCCCTGGGCGCCGCAGATGGCGGCCAGGTCGATGCCGAGGAGGCCGGCCCCGACGATGACGCCCTTGTCGGCCTGCTCGGCGTGCTCGCGGATGGCACGTGCGTCCTGGAACGTCCAGAAGTGGTGGATGCCGTCGGCGTCGCTGCCCTCGACCGGAAGCTGGGTCGGGGTGCCGCCCGTCGCGACGAGCAGCTTGTCGTACTCGATAATGTCACCGCCGTGGGTCTCGAGTTCGTGTGCGTCGGTGTCGATCTCCGTGACCAGCGTGTTCAGCCGGAGGTCGATGTCGCGGTCGTCGTACCAGTTCTCGTCGTGGATGGAGACCGGGGCCTCGGGGAGTTTGCCCTTCGCGAACTCCTTGATCAGGATGCGGTTGTACAGTGTCTCGCCCTCGTCGGTGATGACCGTGATGTCGGCGTCGGGATTCTCTTCGTAGATGGTTTCCGCCGCCGTACTGCCGGCAATCCCGTCACCGATAATCACGTACGACTCGCTCATATTCGGCGTGTTGGAAGCCTGGGTTAAAGTGGATTGCTATCTGCCGCACGCCCCCGAAATCCCGCGGTATCGTGGGGATTTAGTACCGGGCGGGCGAACTGCCAGCACGTATGAAAATCCACCAGAACGTCCGCCACTTCGCGACCCGGAAGGGGCTGGAGATGCCCGTCGTCGGCGACGTCATCCACGACAAGATGGTGGACCTCCACACGTCCGTGTTCCTGGACCGCGCGGACGACGGGAGCCGCGAGGAGCGCCGCGACCACCTGGAGGCGTTCTTCGACGGCACGATGGCGATGTACCTTCGGGCGCTCAACGAGGGCTACTCCGAGGCGGCGGCCCGCGAGATAACCCACGTCGCCGCCAACTTCGACTTCTACAACCACGGCTGGACGGAGATGATGGAGTTCCCCGCCGACGAGGTGGACGCCCACTACGAGCGGTACGCCGACTTCTTCGAGCGCCACGGCGTCACCGTCGCCGACCCGCTGGGCGAGTTCGCCCCGGAGACGGTGCCGGACGCCCCGGCGACCCCGGAGAAACTCGATGACCCCGAACATCCGCACGCCGAAGGCGGGTTCTCCGACGACGTCTACGTCGAGGACGACGCCGGCGAGGTCAGCGTCGGCGGGAGCGAGGAACCCGACGAGGTGGACGTGAGCGACGCCATCGGGGTCTCCGAGGACGACGTCGAGGACGCGGCCTAGTCGGCGAGCGCGGCCAGCGCCTCGAATCCGCCGGACGTGAGCGGGTCGCCGTGACCCGGGCACGCCACGTCGAACTCGGGCGCCCGCGACGCGAGCGTGTGGATGCTGTACTCGACGAGGTCGGTGTCGTAGCTGATGAACCACGGCGACGCCGCCAGTCCGCCGTCGGTCGCACGCACCAGGTCGCCGAGGAACGCCACGCCGAGGTCCTCGCTGACGTACGCGACGTGCCCGGGCGTGTGTCCCGGGGTGTGGTGGACGGTGAAGCTTCCGCGCTCGTCGCCGTCCGTGACGCGTTCGACCGGCAGGTCGGGCCGGTCGAGCACCACGCTCGTCACCCGCTGGAGGGCGCCCTTGTGGTTGTTCCAGGGCGGCGACGCCGTGCCGTCGATGTAGCTGGCGTCGGGGTCGTGGGCGACGACGGGCGCGTCGAGGTCGGGCGCCAGGCCCGCGAGGCCGCCGACGTGGTCGAGGTCGTAGTGGGTGACGAGGACGCGGTCGACGTCCGCCAGCGCGAACCCGGCGTCCCGGACGCCCGCCCGGATGCGGCCGTCGTCCCACGGCGTCCCGGCGTCGACGAGCATCAGGTCGTCGCCGTCGGCCACGAGGTAGGCGTTGACGCCACGGAGGGCAGGCGCCACACGCCGGCTGCGATTCGTGTCGCCATGGCTGATAATTCACGTAGCGGAGCATAACGCTGCTGGCGCGGCGAACCCGGAGAACAGGGGTGGGGAGCGTCAGTCCACGTCGGGGCCGTACTGGTCGATTGGCCGGCCGTCGATGAGGTCGGCGCAGGCGTAGCCCGCCTCGATGCCGCCGTTGAGGCTCCGCTCGGGGTACTGGGCCATGCTCGCCATCCCGGCGTAGTAGAGGCCGTCGGCCACCGCGTCGGAGAGGTCGTAGGGCACGACGGTTTCGAGGTAGCCGCGCTCGTAGACCGGCGCGGTCCGGGGTTCCGGGCGGTCTCGACCCAGTTGACGTCCTCCCGGTCGAACTCGGGGAACAGGTCCTCGATGCCGTCGAACCAGACCGACTCGACCGCCTCGTCGTCGAGCTGCCAGAGGCGCTCCTCGGGCCCCTGGACGTAGCTCACCGCGTAGAGGAGGTGTTCGCCGCCGTAGCGCTCCGGCGGGATGTAGTTGGTGTGCTCGATGAGCGCGCCGAACGGCGCGTCGTCCGCGACGTTGAGCCAGTAGGTGTCGGTGAGTGGCTCGTCCATGCTGATGACCGAGCAGACGGTGCCCTGGAACTCCATCTCGGTCTCGTAGCCCGCGAGGTCCTCGAGCACGTTCGGCATCGCCGCCACCACCGCGGCGTCCACGTCGTGGGTCTGCGTCTCGCCGTCCACGTCGACGGTCAGACTCGACACCGCGCCGTCCTCGACGTCGAGCTCCGTCACGGTCGCGCCGAGCGTGACGTTCTCCTCGCCGACCGCGTCCACGAGGCGGTCGAGCAGCTGGCCGAACCCGCCGACGAGATAGCCCAGCGGTTCGCCCCGGAGCAGGTCGCGCTCGCCGCGGAACTTGATGCGGCCGAGGAGCCACGCCGCGCTCACGTCGTCGGCGCGCTTCCCGAACTTCGCCTCCAGGAGCGGCGCGAAGAAGTTCTCGTAGACGCCGCGCGTGGTGTGTTCGAGGATGAACTCCCTGATGGGGACGTCCTCGAACGCGGTGAAGTCGTCGTAGGTATCGAAGGAGGGCACGCCGCCGCGCACGTCGATCTCGAGCGTGAGCATCCCGAGGCGGAACTTGTCGTAGAGGCTCAGGTGCGGGTAGGCCGCTATCTCCCACGCGGTGTCGAGCGGGTGGACGACGCCGTCGACGTAGTAGCCGTTCTTCCCGATGGGCCACCGGAGGCGGTCGTCCAGACCGAGTTCCTCGACGAGGTCGACGATGGTGCGCTCGGTCTTCGAGAGGTGGTGGTAGAACTTCTCGATGCGGTCGCCCGCCGTCTCGTAGGTCGCCGCGAGGCCGCCGACGTCGTCGCTGGCCTCGAACACCTGCACGTCGTAACCGTGGTCCTGCAGGCGGTAGGCGGCCGCGAGGCCGGCGATGCCGCCCCCGACGATGCCGATCATGGACGACTCTCCGACCGCCCCGGGTTAGACCGTTACGGTCTCCGGTTCGCTACCCTTTTCCCCCGCCCACGGTATGCGGTTACATGCTGACGGTCCGCGCGCCGGCGACGAGTGCGAACCTCGGGAGCGGCTTCGACGTGTTCGGGGTGGCGCTGGACCGACCCGCCGACGTCGTCCGGGTGGAGCGGGCCGAGGAGACCAGCCTGGAGGTGACCGGCGTCGGGAGCCAGTACATCCCGACCGACCCCGCGAAGAACACCGCGGGCGTGGTCGCCGCGGAACTCGGCACGCCGGCACGCATCCACATCGACAAGGGCGTCCGGCCGTCCTCGGGCCTCGGGTCGTCGGCCGCGAGCGCCGCCGCGGCGGCCGTCGCCCTCAACGAACTCTACGACGTCGGCCTCTCGGACGCCGAACTCGTCCGGATAGCCGCCGAGGGCGAGGCAGCCGTCTCCGGCGAGGCGCACGCCGACAACGTCGCGCCCGCCATCCTCGGCGGGTTCACCATCGTCACCGACGACCGCGTCACGAGCGTCGACGCGTCGCTCCCGCTGGTCGCGTGCCTCCCGGACATCGTCGTCTCGACCCGCGACGCCCGCCGCGTCGTCCCGGCGTCCGCGAGCCTCGACGAACTGGTCGAGACGGTGGGGAACGCCGCCACCCTCACCACCGGGATGCACCGCAACGACCCGGTGCTCGTCGGCGACGGCCTCGCGGACAGCGTCGTCACGCCCGCGCGGGCGGAACTCATCACGGGCTACGACGACGTTGTCGCCGCCGCCCGCGACGCGGGTGCCACGGGCGTCACCGTCTCCGGCGCCGGCCCGGCCGTCCTCGCCGTCTGCCGGAACCGGGACTGCCGCCGCGACGTCGCCGCCGGCATGGTCGCCGCCTTCGAGGACCACGGCGTCGACGCCCAGGCCTACCAGACCGAGATCGGTCGCGGGGCCGAAATCTACTGACCCAGCACCGCCTCGCGGCGCGTGTCGGGGCGTATCTCGTAGCCGACCGACCCGGGAGCCGCGCGCTTCGTCATGAACCGCATCGCGAAGGAGTCGGCGTACCGCTCGGCCGCCGCCGGCGACGCCCACTCGTAGAGGCCGGCGAACTCCTCCGTCGATTCGTCCACCAGCCAGAGCTTGGAGCGGAGGCCGGGCAGGCCCGCGAAGAAGGGGACGGGAAGCCACGAGAACAGTCGGTTCAGCGACGGTGGCATCCGCGCCAGGCGGAATCGAACCAGGAAGACGGTCGGCGGGTCCGGGCGCTCGCGCGACCCGTGGACGAGTTCGCGGAAGACGGTGTACTCCCGGCCGTCGACGCGGACCGTCTCGCCGACGCGGCCGCGGGGGAACCGCACCTCGCCGGCCAGCGCCAGGCGGACGAACGACGCGAGCGAGGCGAACGGGGAGAACCGGCGGTCGGTCGCCCACGGTCGGGACATACGGGAACGTCGTCGCCGTCGCGGGAAAACTGTTTCCGGTGACTGACCGGTGGGAGTCGCCGCCCGGTCAGAGGCGGTCGACGACGGCCTGCGTGACGTCCTCCGTGGTGGCGTCGCCGCCGAGGTCCGGGGTGTGCGGGCCGGCGGCGACGACCTCCTCCATGGCGGTGCGCACCCGCTGGCCCTCGTCGTCGTAACCCAGGTACTCCAGGAGCATCGCGGCGCTAAGGATGGTCGCCGCCGGGTTGGCGACGCCCTCGCCCGCGATGTCGGGTGCGGTGCCGTGGACGGGTTCGAACAGCGCGCGGTCCGGGCCGACGTTCGCGCTCGGCAGGAGGCCGAGGCCGCCGACCAGTCCCGCCGCGAGGTCGGAGAGCACGTCGCCGGCGAGGTTCGGCGTCACGATGACGTCGTACTCGCCGGGGTCCATGACGAGGTGCATCGCGAGCGCGTCCATGAGCGCGTCGTCGTGGGCGACGCCGCGCTCCTCGGCCACGGCGGTCACGGCGTCGAGGAACCGGCCGTCAGTCTCGCGCATCACGTTCGCCTTGTGCGCGACGGTGAACCCGACGCTGTCCCGCTCCTCGACGAAGTCGCAGGCGTACTCGGCGAGGCGGCGGGAGGCCGACTCGGTGACGACGCGCGTGAGCGTCGAGACGTCGTCGGTCAGGCGCGACTCGTGGCCGGCGTAGACGCCCTCGGTGTTCTCCCGGAGGAAGACGATGTCCGTCCCGGGGTGGAGCGCGTCGACGCCGGGGTAGGCCCGCGCGGGCCGGACGTTCACGAACGAGTCGACCGCCCGCCGGAGCGGGATGATGACGTCCGCGGCCGTCTCACCCGCCGCGCCGAACAGCGTCGCGTCCGCCGAGGCCGCGAGTTCGCGGGTGGCGTCCGGGAGCGCTTCGCCGGTGTGCGCCTCGACGGCGTCGCCCGCCTCGCCCTCCACGAACTCGAGGTCGGCGTCGAGCGCCGACAGCACGTCGACGGCGGCCGGGACGACCTCCTGGCCGATGCCGTCGCCAGGGACGACGGCGATTCGCTTGCTCATGCGACGTGACGACGGCGTAGTGGGTGGAAAGGGATTCGGTATCGGCAGGTATTCTCTCCCCCACCGGGGCCGGACGGGACTCGCGTGCTCCCGTTCCGCTCTCCGACGCCGGTCGGCGCCGGCTCGACCCGAAGGTTTTTATCCTCGCCCCACCAATTATTACGTAAGAAGAAACACCGAAATTAAATCGGTGGGCTTTTCTATCAGTTCACAGTAGCTACGTCTCCGGGGACGATGACGCCAGGGACGCCCGTCGAGCGACCCTGACACCCGAGGCCCGACCGAACAGCGACAGTCTCACCGACAGGAGCCGACAGATGACAGACCGAACCACTCACTCGGAACCCGACGCCGTTTCCGAATCTCGAACCACTCCATCCGGCGACGCGACCGACGACGTGCTGACGGACCCGTCGTCGCTCGTCGACCGGACGGACGTCGACTACCGCGAGCACACGTTCGTCCACGGAAGCGAGGAGCACTGCGAGGCAGACTTCGAGGGCCGCGCCATCGTCGGTGTGACCAACGACGCCGGGGAACTGCTCCTCCGCGCCCACCGAGAGTCCGGCGGCGTGGTCCTGCCGAACGGGAAGGTCGAACAGGGCGAGGACTGGGCGGCCGCCGGCGTCCGGGGCGTCCGGCGACAGACCGGCCTCGACGTCGACGTCGAGGCCGTGGAACGCGTCCGGCACGTCGAACACCGCGTCGAGGAGCGTCGTCGCCGTTCGACGCGACGACCCACGTGGTCTTCCGCGCCGCACCCACCTCGACCGACGACCCGACCGCCGAATCGGACGAGGTGACCGTCGGCTGGTACGCCGAGGTGCCGGACGCCGTCGCCGGGGAGGACCGACCCGCAGTCGACGACGTTCGGCTGTTCCTCGACTGACCGACCCGCCCACCCGTCGCATCGCCACCTGACCGTCAGTGATTCACGCTGCATGACCGACCCGACGCATCCCGACACCATCGACTGGAACCGCTTCTGGACCGGCGCCGACGACGAGGCCCGCGCGAGCGCCACCCCGAGCGCCCACCACATGCGCGACCTGCTCGACGACTTTATCGCGGCAAAGGGCGTCCCCGGGTCCGTGGCGGACGTCGGCTGCGGCCCCGGCGTCGTCACCTTCCACCTCGCCGGCCACTACCCCAAGACCACGGTGGTCGGCTACGACGCCGCCGACGCCGTCCTCGACGAGAACCGCGCTCGCGCACGCGAAGACGGCGTCGAGAACGTCAGGTTCGAGCGCGCCGTCCTGCCCGCGTTCGACCCCGGCCGCCAGTTCGACCTCGTGTTCTGCTACGGGACGCTCACGTACGTCGCCGACTCCGAGCGCGCGCTCCGGAACCTCCACGACGCCGTCGCGCCCGGCGGCCACCTCGTCCTGGGGTACATGAACCGACTCGCGGCCGCCCACCACCGCCGGGTCGTCGACCCGGACGACGAGCTCGCGGGCGACATGACCGACGAGGAACGCGCAGCCCACGCCGAGCGGTTCCGACTCGTGCTGGAAGAGGAGAGCGTCCTCTCCTACCGCCGCATCCACGACGCGCTCGGCACCTGGCCGCGAAGCTTCTGGGAGGTCACCGAGAAACCCGACCAGCGCTGGGCGTGGAACCACGTCCCGGCGGTCTGGGTGCCGAAGGAAGGATAGAAACCGCGTCAGGCCCGCTCGTCGACGTACGGCAGTGCTTCGGCCGTCTTCGCCACCTCGCCCGCGTTCGACTTCAGGAGCGCGGTGGTGTCCCAGACGCCCTCGACAAGCGCCTTGCGCTGGGCGTCGTCGACCTCCACGTCGACGGTGGTGTCGCCGTACGTCACCGTCTCGGCGGCCACGTCGACGGCCACCTCCTCGTCGGGGTGGGCGGCGACCCAGTCCTGGAGGGTCTCGACCGTCTCCTGGTCGGCGGTGACGGTGGGAACGCCGAGCGCGAGGCAGTTGCCCGCGAATATCTCGGCGAACGACTCGCCGACGATGGCGTCGATGCCCCAGCGCACGAGTGCCTGGGGGCGTGCTCGCGCGATGAGCCACAGCCGAAGTTGCCGTTGACGACCATCACCGACGCCCCCTGGTAGCGGTTCTCGTTGAACGGGTGGTCCTTGGGGGTGTCGTCCTCGTCGAACCGCTGGTCGAAGAACGCGAACTCGCCGAGGCCGTCGAAGGTGACGACCTTCATGAACCGCGCCGGGATTATCTGGTCGGTGTCGATGTCGTTGCCGCGGACCGGCACCGCGGTACCGGACACGTGCTCGACGGTCTCTATCGACGTCATACCGTCGCCACCTCCGGGAGCTCCCGCACGTCTGTCACCTCGCCGGTGACGGCCGCAGCCGCGACCATCGCCGGGCTCATCAGGACGGTGCGTCCGTCCTTGCTGCCCTGGCGGCCGACGAAGTTGCGGTTCGACGACGACGCAGAGGCCTCGTCGCCCTCCAGCTGGTCGTCGTTCATGCCGAGACACATCGAACAGCCGGCGGCGCGCCAGTCGAAGCCCGCCTCCGTGAACACCTCGTCGAGCCCCTCCGCCTCGGCGGCGGCCTTCACGCGCTGGCTGCCCGGGACCACCATCGCTCGCACGTCCGGGTGGACCTCGCGGCCCCGCACCACGTCGGCGGCGGCGCGGAGGTCCGGGAGACGCGCGTTCGTGCACGACCCCAGGAAGGCGACGTCGACGTCGTAGCCCTCCATCGTGTCGCCGGGTTCGACGCCCATGTGCGCCTGGGCCTGGCGCGCCGTCTCCTGCTTGTCGGCGGGCAGGTCGGCGGGGTCCGGAATCGGTTCGGTGACGCCGACGCCCTGGCCGGGCGTCGTGCCCCAGGTGACCATCGGCTCGATGCTCGACCCGTCTATCTCGACTACGTCGTCGTACTCGGCGTCCGGGTCACTCTTGACTGACTCCCAGTACTGTTTGCGCTCCTCGAACGCCTCGCCCTCGGGCACGTGCTCGCGCCCGCGGAGGTACTCGTAGGTGGTCTCGTCCGGGTTGACGTAGCCCGCGCGGGCGCCGCCCTCGATGGACATGTTGCAGACGCTCATCCGGCCCTCCATGTCCATGTTCTCGATGGCCTCGCCCGCGTACTCGTAGACGTAGCCGACGCCGCCGTCGGTGCCGAGTTCGCGGATTATCTCGAGGACGACGTCCTTCGCGGTGACGCCCGGGCCGAGTTCGCCGGTGACGCGAATCTGGCGGACTCTCTGCTTCTCCATCGCCACCGTCCCGGTCGCGAGCACGTCGCGAATCTGGCTCGTGCCGATGCCGAACGCGAGCGCGCCGAACGCGCCGTGGGTCGCGGTGTGGCTGTCGCCGCAGACGATTGTCTTCCCGGGCTGGGTCAGCCCCTTCTCCGGCCCGATGACGTGTACGATGCCCTGCTCGCCGGAGTCGGGGTCGGCGAACTCGATGCCGGCGTCGCGGACGTTCGCCTCCAACTCGGACATCATCGACTCGGCGGCGTCGTCGGCGTACGGCCGCGACTGGTCGCCGGTCGGGACGATGTGGTCCACCGTCGCGTACGTCAGCTCGGGGTAGGCGACCTCCAGGTCGCGCTCGCGGAGCATGCCGAACGCCTGCGGGCTCGTCACCTCGTGGATGAGGTGGAGGCCGACGAACAGCTGGTCCTGGCCGGTCGGCAGCGTCGTGACCGCGTGGCGGTCCCAGACCTTGTCGTAGAGCGTCCCCTCGCTCATACGTCGTCTTCGTCTTCGTCGTCCTCGTGCTCGTAGCCGCGCTCGAAGACGCGGTTCGAGCCTTCGCCGCCCTCCGGCGGTTCGTGGTCCACCTCCTTCATCGTCTCCTCGGCCTTCTTCTCGGACGGTTCCTCGCGCCGTCCGCCGTCGACGGTGACGACGGGTCCGCGGCGGAACACGGTGCCGGCTGAGGTGTCGTTGTACGGGTGGGTGTGGTCGACGTCTTTCATCGGCTGGGTTCGGTCTGTGTCAGTCATCTGCGGGTAGCTGTGATTCTTCCGTGTCCTCGGTCTCGTCGTCGGCCCACGCGAACAGCGCGCGCAGGCGTGCGCCGACGTCCTCTATCTCGTGGTCCTGTTCGGCCTGGCGGAGCTGGCGGTAGGTCGGCCGGTTGGCCTGGTTCTCGTTGATCCACTCGCGGGCGAACTCGCCGCTCTGGACTTCTTCGAGCACTGCCTCCATGCGCTCGCGGGCGTGGTCGTCGACGACGTCGTCACCGCGGGTGAGGCCGCCGTACTCGGCGGTGTCGGAGACGGAGTCCCACATCTCGCCGAGCCCACCCTCGTACATCAGGTCGACGATGAGCTTCATCTCGTTCAGCACCTCGAAGTAGGCCATCTCCTTGCTGTAGCCGGCGTCGACGAGCGTCTCGTAGCCGGTCTTGATGAGCGACGTGATGCCGCCACACAGCACGGCCTGCTCGCCGAACAGGTCGGTCTCGGTCTCCTCCTGGAAGCTCGTCTCGATGACGCCGGCGCGCGTGCAGCCGATGGCGTGGGCGTACGCCAGCGCCTCGGATTTCGCCTCGCCGCTCACGTCCTGCTCGATGGCGAGCAGGCCCGGGGTCCCCTCGCCGCTCTGGTAGTTGCGGCGCACGAGGTGGCCCGGGCTCTTCGGCGCGACCATCGTCACGTCGACGTTCTCCGGCGGCTCGATCTGGCCGTAGTGGATGTTGAACCCGTGGGCGAACTGGAGCGTGTCGCCCGGGGCCAGGCTGTCCTCGATGGCCTCGAACACCGCGGGCTGGGCGGTGTCCGGCACGAGCATCGACACGACGTCCGCCTCGGCGGCGGCCTCTTTCGGCGTCGCGACCTGGAGGCCGTCGGCTTCGGCGGCCTTCCGGGACGAGGAGTCCTCGCGCAGGCCGACGACCACGTCCACCCCGCTGTCCGCGAGGTTCTGGGCGTGGGCGTGGCCCTGGCTGCCGTAGCCGAGGACGGCCACGGTCTTGTCGTCGAGTACGGTGCGGTCGGCGTCGTCGTCGTAGTAGACGGTGGTGGTGAACTCGTCGGTCATGCTGTCTCCTCGGTTCCCTGGGCGAGCGCTGCGGTGCCGGTGCGGACGACCTCCTGGACCTCGAACCGGTCGAAGGCCGCGACGGCGCGGTCTATCTCGGCCTCGGTGCCGGTGACCTCGACGGTCACCGTCTCCGGGCACGCGTCGACGGACGTGCCGTTGAACATCTCGGCGACCGCGGTCACGTCCGACGGGTCCTTCGCGGACACCTTGATGAGCGCGAGTTCGCGCTCGACGGCGCCCGCGAGCTCCGTCACCGACCGAACCGGCACGAGCTTGTTCAGCTGTCGTTTGACCTGTTCGATGCCCGGCTCCGGCTCCTCGACCACGATGGTGATGCGTGCGAGGTCGTCCTCGGACGTGGGGCCGACCGCCAGGCTCTCGATGTTGAACTGGCGGCGCGCGAACAGCCCGGAGACCTTCGCCAGCACGCCCGGTTCGTGGGCCACCAGCGCGGAGAGCACCTCGCGACGCGGCGGCTGTTCGGCCTCCACCTCGGGGTCGATGCGGATGCCCTGCGCGTTCCGGCGTCCCGCCGGCTTCGGTCGCTCCTCCGGCGCGGGCCCCTGCAGTCCACGGCTCATAGCTGGTCCTCCGTCAGGGCGAACTCGCCGTTCGCGCCGCCGCTCGGCACCATCGGGTAGACGTTCGCGGCCGGGTCGATGTGGAAGTCGATGACGCTCGGCCCGTCGTAGTCGAGGGCGGCCTCGATGGCGTCGGCCACCTCGTCGTAGTCGTCCACGGCGAAGCCGCGGGCGCCGTAGGCCTCCGCCAGCTTGTCGAACTGGGGCACCCACGAGTACTCCGAGGCGGTGCGCCGCCCCTCGTAGAACGCGTCCTGCCACTGGCGGACCATCCCGATGTACTCGTTGTTCAGGACGGCCACCGTGATGTCCATCTCCTCGCGGACCGCGACCGACAGCTCCTGGGAGGTCATCAGGAAGGAGGCGTCGCCGTCCACGCAGACGACCTGCTGGTCGTCGTCGGCGGCGACCCGCGCCCCGATGGCGGCGGGCAGGCCGTAGCCCATCGTACCCAGGCCGTGGGAGGAGACCCACGTCCGGGGCTGGGTGAACGTCCAGTACTGGACCGCCCACATCTGGTGCTGGCCGACGCCCGTCGCCACGATGGCGTCGTCGTCCGTCGCGGCGTCGAGCGCCTCGACGACGAACTCCGGCTTGAGGGGTTCGTCCTCGGGCGTCGTGTAGTCCATCGGGTACTCCCGCTTCCACTCCTGGCACTGGTCGCGCCACTCGTCGGCGTCGGGCGACGTCGGCATCGCGGCGTCCATCTGGCCCAGGACGCGCTTGGCGTCGCCGACGAGCGGGTAGTCAGCGTGGACGTTCTTCGATATCTCCGAGGGGTCGATGTCGACGTGGATGATCTCGGCGTCCGGCGCGAACGTCTCCAGGCCGCCGGTCAACCGGTCGTCGAACCGGGTGCCGACCGCGAACATCACGTCGCAGTGGGTGATGGCCATGTTGGCGTAGCCGGTGCCGTGCATCCCCGCCATCTCCATCGACAGGTCGTGGTCCTCGGGGAACGCGCCCACCGCGGGCATCGTCGTCACCACGGGGATGTCGTACGTGGTGGCGAACTCCCGGAGTTCGTCGGTGGCGTTGCCCTTCACGACGCCGCCGCCCGCCAGGACGACGGGCTTCTCGGCGTTCGCGAGCGCCTGGGCTGCCTCGTCGACGGCCGTCGGGTCGGCCTCGGTCGGCGGGTCGTAGTGGTCGGGCGTCGTCGGCCCCCGTGGCTCGCGGTCGGTCGGGTCGTTCGTCACGTCCTTCGGCAGGTCGACCAGGGTCGGCCCCTGGCGGCCTGTCGCCGCGAGCGCGAACGCCTCGCCGACGGTGTCGCCGACGGTGTCGGCGTCGTGGGCGAAGTAGTTCGCCTTCGTGATGGGCGCCGTGATGCCGATGGTGTCGGTCTCCTGGAACGCGTCGCTGCCGACCATGTCGCTCGGCACCTGCCCGGTCAGCGCGAGCACCGGGTCCGAATCCATGTTGGCGTCCGCGATGCCGGTGACGAGGTTGGTCGCGCCCGGCCCCGACGTCGCCATGCAGACCCCGGTTTCCCGGAGACGACGCCGTACGCGTCGGCGGCGTGAGCCGCGCCCTGTTCGTGGGCCATCGTGATGTGGCGCATGTCGGTCCCGCCGACGGCGTCGTAGACGGGCATGATGGCGCCGCCCTGGACGCCGAACAGGTCCTCGACGCCCGCGCGTTCGAGCGCCCGGGCGACGGCCGCCGCGCCGTTCGCGACCGGCGGCTCCTCGTCGTCGGTCTGTTCCTGCTTGTACTGGTGCTGTGCGTCACTCATCCGTGCGCCACCCCCGATTGGCTGTCCGTGGGTGGTGTGGTGTCCGTGTCATTCTGCGATACCGCGTACTCGTGGCTTGAAGTCGATGCGAGGTCCGGTCGGGAGAATGGGTGGTGTAGGGGGCTACGCCCCTACAATACCGAGCACGGGCTGGACAGCCACACCGCTCGCGGTGGGAGCACCGGCGGTGGTGAACAACTGTCGCATCGTTACCCGGATGGTAGCGCTCCGCACGCATATAACCCTTCCCCGTATTGCAAGGCTTGCCCTGTCGCGGGTGGTCCGTGCGCCGCTCTGCGGTCGGTGTTCGCCCGGGTGTCCCCATCGCTACGCGTGGACCTCCTCGGGCTGCTCGACGCCGGCTTCGCGGGCGAACTGCTTGAGTTCCGTGACCGTGACCCGCTGCTTCTCGGCGCCGAAGTCCTTGATGCGCCGGGTGACCTCCCGGACCTCGTCGTCGGTCGGGGTGAACCCGGCGTCCTCCAGGTGCTCGCGCACCGCGTGCACGCCGGTGTGCTTGCCCAGCACCAGCTGGCGGCGCATGCCGACCATCTCCGGGGTCATGACCCCCGGCTCGAACGTGTCGGCGTTCTCGATGACGCCGGCGGCGTGGATGCCGCTCTCGTGGGAGAACGCGTTCCGGCCGACCACCGGCTTGTTCGGCGGGATGTCGACCTCGGACCGCTCGGCGACCAGCCGGGCGACGTCCGCTATCCGCGTGGTGTCGACGCCGGTGTCGACGCCGTAGACGCTCTCGGCGGCCATCACGACCTCCTCGAACGCGGCGTTGCCGGCGCGCTCGCCGATGCCGTTGACCGACACCTGGGCCTGGTGTGCGCCCGCCTCGAAGCCGGCGACGGCGTTCGCGGTCGCCATCCCGAAGTCGTCGTGGGTGTGGACGTCGATGCGCGCGTCGGTGTGCTCGCCGACGAACGCCACCAGGTCGGCGAAGCGCGACGGCGTCGCGACCCCCGTCGTGTCGGGGATGTTGATCCAGTCGACGCCCGCCTCGGAGACGGCCTCGACGATCTCGGCCATGTACTCCCGGTCGGTCCGCGTCGCGTCCATGGGCGAGAACATCACGTCGACGCCCGCCTCGGCGACGCGCTCGACGGCGGCGACGGAGCGCTCGACGACGTCCTCGCGCGTGGAGTGCATCGAATCCTCTATCTGGACGTCGCTGGTGCTCGCGAACACGTGCACCAGGTCGACTCCCGTGTCGATGGCGGTCTCGACGTCGGATTCGACGACCCGCGCGAGCGCGCAGGTGGTGGCGTCCGT
Organism: Halobacteriaceae archaeon GCM10025711; assembly: GCA_042662785.1. GTDB lineage: Archaea > Halobacteriota > Halobacteria > Halobacteriales > Halobacteriaceae > JBHSYX01. The sequence goes on along the minus strand of JBHSYX010000001.1, from coordinate 3,003,958 downwards.
GGCCGCCGCGATGTCGCGGACGGCCTCGAACTCGGCGTCGCCGTTCGCCGGGAACCCGGCCTCGACGACGTGCGCGCCCATGTCGTCGAGCGCGGCGGCTATCTCTCGTTTGTCTTCGTACGTGAACGACACGCGTGGCGTCTGCTCGCCGTCGCGGAGCGTCGTGTCGAAAATACGAACCGATTCGATCTCAGAACGAGTGGCTAACGTGCCCTCGAAGAACTCGACCCTCCGGGCTTGCACCGGAGCGAGTGTGCTGACTCGGCATTGTAACTCCGGATACCGCCGACCCGATATATAAAACTGTCCTTGTGACAGGTTCGCTCGTGGCATCCCCGCGTGTCGGACGACTGACGCCACCACGGAAACCGCACGCAGGCGATGGCTCCAATGGGATATTGATTCCTTAAATCCCCTCCCACGGCGTCGGCGGCCGTCGCCGGTTTCGAGCGCGAAACCGCGGTCCAGCACGGGTCGGTGCGCGCTGGGTCCGCGCCAGATTCGGCGAGTCGGCGACTGATTTCGGGGGGGGGGATGACGGAACCGGACGGCGACTGTGGTGAGAGGAGGTCGGTGGACAGAGCGAACCGGTGAGAGGAGGCCAACGGAGAGCGGTGAGAGGAGGTCGGTCGCGACGCCGGCCGGTCAGTGGTTCGGCCAGCGCTCGATGTAGATGGACTTGTCCGTGTAGAAGTGGATCATGTCCTCGCCCTGTGCGTGGAGGTCCCCGAAGAAGGAGTCCTTGCGCCCGCCGAAGTGGTAGAACGCCATCGGCGCGGCGGTGCCGACGTTGACGCCGAGGTTGCCCGCCTCGGCCTCGTGGCGGAACTGCTTGGCCTCGCCGCCGCTCTCCGTGAAGAGGCTGGCGGCGTTGCCGAACGCGCTCTCGTTCATCGTCTCGATGGCCTCGTCGAAGTCGGCGACGCGGACCAGGCCGAGCACCGGGCCGAATATCTCCTCGCGCGCGATGGTCATCTCCGGCGTGACGTCGCCGAAGACGGTCGGGCCGAGGAAGTTGCCGGCGTCGTCGTACTCGTTCTCGCGGCCGTCGAGCAGGAGCGTCGCGCCCTCCTCGACGCCGACGTCGATGTACTCGCGCACGCGCTCCTCGTGTTCGGCCGTGACGAGCGGTCCCATGTCGGTGTCCTCGTCGAGGCCGTTCCCGACGGTGATGTCGCGCACCTCGTCGAGCAGGCGGTCGACGAACTCGTCGTAGACGGCATCCTCGACGACGGCCATCGGGTTGGCGAGACACCGCTGGCCGGAGTTGGCGAACGCCGACCCCGTCGTCTGCGCGGCGGCGAACTCGAGGTCCGCCTCGCTGGAGACGACGATGTGGTTCTTCGCGCCGCCCTGGGCCTGCACGCGCTTACCGTGTTTCGCGGCCGTCTCGTAGACGTGCTTCGCGACCGGCGTGCTCCCGACGAACGAGACGCCCGCGACGTCGTCGTGTTCGAGCAGCGCGTTCACCGTTTCGGGCCCGCCGTTGACCAGGTTGACGACGCCGTCCGGGAAGCCCGCCTCGTCCACCAGGTCGAAGATGCGCTGGGCGGTGAACGGGTCGCGCTCGCTCGGCTTGAGGACGAACGCGTTCCCGGTCGCGACCGCGTACGGCATGAACCACAGCGGAATCATCGCCGGGAAGTTGAACGGCGTGATGGCCGCGAACACGCCGAGCGGTTTGCGGACCGCCGTCTCGTCGATGTCGGGCGCGGCGTTCGGCAGGTGGCCGGCCTGCATCATCGTCGGGATGCCACACGCCACCTCGACGTTCTCGATGCCGCGCCGTATCTCGCCCATCGCCTCGGCCTTCGTCTTGCCGTGCTCCTGGACGAGTATCTCGGCGAGTTCCTCCTGGTGGTCTTCGAGGAGCTGTTTCAGCCGGAACACCGGCTGGATGCGCTCCTCGACGGGCATCTCCGACCACTCCTCGAACCCGTCCCGGGCGGCCGCGACGACGTCGTCCACGTCGTCCAGGCTGCTGAACGTCGCGTGAGCCAGCGTCTCGCCCGTCGCGGGGTTGACGACGTCCTGCCCGTCGTCGCCGGACGGCGACCGCCAGTCGCCCGCCAGGTAGTTCCGGACCTCGTCGTCCTCGGCGATCGGGGTGAGGTGGTCCATTCAGTTCACCTCGGTCTCCTCGATGACGATGTCGCGGGTCGCGAGTTCGTCGATGAACTGCGCCGGGTCGAACAGTTCCTCCGGCGGGCGGGCGCCCGTGGCGAGCGCGTCGCCCTGGCCGACGAGCGCGGCGGCGACGCCCATCGGGACGCCCGTCCAGACGGCGGTCGCCTTGAGCCCCCAGTCGTCGAGCCGGGACTCGACGACCGTCTCGTACCGGTAGTGGGCGTGCTCGCCGTCCTCCTCGCCGGTGACGTCGACGCGGAACGACTTCCACTCCTCGGTGGGGCCGGGCTTCGGCTGATGGTCGAGGTGCCAGTCGAGGAACTCGCGCGGACTGAACGTCGCGCCCTCGAACTCGACGTCCTCCTCGCTGGTGAGGTCGAGGCCGATGAGCACGTCGCAGATGTTCACGAGGTCGGGCGAGAACGCCACCCGGAAGTCGACGGTCTGCACGCCCTCGAAGGTGTCCGGCATCGTCGCGAGCTCCGAGTGGATGCTGTGGAACCCTTCGACCTCGCCGACCGGGTCCGGCATCGTGTACGTCTCGCGGCCGGAGAGCGGTTCGAGGTACTCGAACTCGCCGCCCTCGTAGACGACGGGCTCCATCGTGAGTTCGTCGAGGATGGTCTTCGCCGAGTAGGCAAACCCCTCCCCGCCGCCCTTCGCGCCGGTCCGGATGTGTATCTCGTCCACCCGGTCGAGGTGGCTCGCGCCCATCGCCGTCGCGACGTTCGTCAGGCCGGGACTGGCGCCCATCCCCAGGACGGCGGTGAGCCCCGCCTCGTCGAACGCGTCGTCGAGTTCGAGCTGCTCCTGGGTCTTGTGGAACAGGCCGCCCAGGTCGAGGTAGTGGGCGTCGGCGTCGAGACACGCCTCCATCACGTCGACGTTGAACGCGTACGGGAGCGCGTTCGCCACCACGTCGCTGTCCTCGATGACCGAGACGAGGTTGTCGTGGTCGGTCACGTCCACCTTCGCCGTCGAGACGGCGCCCGGAAGCTCCGCGGCGAACTCCTCGGCCGTCTCCTCGTCGATGTCCGCGATGAGCAGTTCGTCGACCGCGTCGTTCTCCGCGAGTTCGCGCGACGTGGCGCGACCCATCGCGCCACAGCCGCCCAGTGCTGTCACTTTCATATCAGTAATCCTTGTAGTTCATCATGACCGCCTTCACCTGGGTCATCGACTCCAGGTGCCACTTGCTGCCGAACCGGCCGCCGTTGCCGGACTCGCCGTAGCCGCCGAACGGCAGCAGGCGCTCCCAGTAGTTGTTGGTCTCGTTCACGAAGACGCCGCCCGCCTTCAGCCGGTTCGCCGCGTCGTGGGCCAGTTCGAGGAGTCCGTGAACACCGCGGCCTGCAGGCCGTAGAGCGTGCGGTTGGCCACCTCGATGGCCTCGTCGTAGTCGGCCACCTTCAGGACCGGCGTCACCGGCCCGAAGTTCTCCTCGCGGGCCACCGTCATCTCCTCGCGGACGCCCTCCAGGACCGCCGGCTCGTAGAACAGGCCGTCGGTCGCGCCGCCCGTCCGGAGCGTCGCGCCCTCGGCGACGGCCGACTCGACCTGCTCGCGGGCCGTCTCCTGGATGCGCTCGCTGATCATCGGCCCGACGTCGGTGTCGTCGTCGAACGGGTCGCCGAGCGTCAGCGCCTCCGTCTTCTCCACGATGGCGTCCACCAGGTCGTCGTGGACCGCCTCGGTGGCGACGACGCGCTCGGTGCCACAGCACACCTGGCCGGCGTTGAAGTTGCTGCCGCCGACGATGCTCTCCGCGGCGTGGTCGATGTCCGCGTCGTCGAGCACCAGGATGGGGTCCTTGCCGCCCATCTCCAGCAGGCACTGGGCGTTCCGCCCCGCCGCCACCTTCGCTATCTCCTGGCCCACGGCCGTGCTTCCCGTGAACGCGATGAGCTGGATGTCGCGGTTCGCGACGAGCGACGCGCCCGTCTCGCCGGCGCCCGTGACCAGGTTGAACGCCCCGTCCGGGAGACTCGACTGGTCGAACGCCTTCGCGATGTGGTAGGCGGTCAGCGGCGTCTCCTCGGCGGGCTTGAACACCACCGGGTTCCGGGTGGCGATGGCCGCGTAGATGCTGCCGCCGGGCACCTCCAGCGGGAAGTTCCACGGCGTGATGACCGCCGCCGGTCCGTACGGTTCGCGCTGCGTGTAGCCGAACCGGCCGCGGTGCTCGGAGGGGACGACGTCGCCGAACAGCCGGATGGCGTCGTGTGCGTAGTCCTCGCTCGACTCGATGACGTACTCCGTCTCCTCGTAGGACTCGTGGAGGGGTTTGCCCTCCTCGCGGGTGATGCCCTCGGCTATCTCGTCCTCGTGGGCCTCGAAGTACTCGGTCACCTCCGCGAGCACGTCAGCGACCTCGAAGGCCGTCATCGCCTCCAGTTCGGACTGGGCGTCGCGTGCGGCCGCGACCGCCCGGTCCACGTCGGTCGGTGAGGCGGCGGGTACCGTGTCGAGCACGTCGCCCGTGACGGGCGAGGTGACGTCGATGCCCTCGTCGGCGTCGGCGTCGACCCACTCGCCGCCTATGTATATCTGTCTCATGTTCCGTCCTCACATGCCCTTCTCGAAGCTGGGTGAAAAACGTTGCTAACTAACGGGTCGAAACAGAAAATCGTTCGGCGACAGCTTCGACGAAAAGTAATCTCTCCGGGCCACTCCTCACTCGGTGAGCACGACCGCGTTCGTGGCGGCCCAGCCGACCTGGACCGTGCGTCCCGTCTGGAGATACTCGCCCTGGTCTTTGATCTGCATGTCCACGGTGAGTTCCTGGCCGTTCTCCAGGCGGACGACGAACTTGCCGAGATTCCCCTTGTATATCTCGTCGATGACCTCCGCCTCGAAGACGTTGTCCTGGCCGGCCGCCTCCTCGCCGATGCGTATCTTCTCCGGGCGGATGGCGAACGCCACCTGGCCGGACGCTCCTGGCTCCTCGGGCACCCGGTAGGTGAGTCCGCCGTCGCTCTCCACGACCGCGCCCGCGTCCGACTCGGCGTAGTCGCCGTGGACCAGGTTCGTCTCGCCGATGAAGTCCGCGACGAACTCCGTCGCCGGTTGCTCGTATATCTCGGTGGCCGTCCCGATCTGCTCGATGCGGCCGTTGTTCATCACCGCTATCTCGTCGCTCATCGTCAGCGCCTCCTCCTGGTCGTGGGTGACGTAGACGAACGTGATGCCGAGCTCCTCCTGGAGGTTCTTCAGTTCGACCTGCATGTTCTTCCGGAGTTTGAGGTCGAGTGCGCCCAGGGGCTCGTCGAGGAGCAGGACGGTCGGCTCCGTGATGAGCGCCCGCGCGAGCGCGACGCGCTGCTGCTGGCCGCCCGAGAGCTCGCTCACCGCGCGGTCCTGCATCTCCGGGAGTTCGACGAGTTCGAGCATCTTCGCCACCCGGCTGTCTATCTCCTCGCTGCCCGTCCGCCTGACGAGCCGCTTGAGCGAGTCCGCCATCCCGCCCCGGGACTCGACGGCGCCGCCGTCGGCCGCGCGGCCGTCCGGAAGCCCCTGCATCTGGAGGCCGAAGGCGACGTTCTCGCCGACGGTCATGTGCGGGAACAGCGCGTACGACTGGAACACCATGCTGGTGTCGCGCTCGAACGGCTGGAGGTCGTTGACGCGCTCGTCGCGGATGTAGACGTCGCCGCTGGTGGGCGTCTCGAACCCGGCGATGCTCCGGAGCGTCGTCGTCTTCCCGCAGCCGCTCGGACCGAGCAGCGTCAGGAACTGTCCCTGTTCGATGTCGAAGCTGACGTCGTCGACGGCGACGACGTCGCCGAAGCGCTTGGTTACGTGTTCGAGCCGAACGTCGTAGTTTGTCATTGTGGTGTGCAGGCTCTCACCCCGGCGCGGGCCGCCGGTTCACGGGTCGAATGTCGCATCTGTTCAGGCGTTCTGGACCTCGGTCCAGGCCTCGCTGTACAGCGTGGTCGCCTGGCCGAGGTTCCGGATGAACTCGAGTTTCTTCATCGTCTCGTCCGGCGGGTAGATGGACGGGTTGTTGAGCGCCGCGTCGTCGATGAACTCCTTCGCCGCCGCGTTCGGCGTCGGGTAGTAGACGTAGTTGCTGATCTTCGCGTTCACCTTCGCGTTGAGGGTGAAGTTGATGAACGCGTGGGCGCCGTTCGGGTTCTTCGCCTCCTTGGTGACCGCCGCGGTGTCGATCCAGACCACGCCGCCCTCCTCGGGGATGCGGTAGTCCACCGGCGAGGAGCCGTCGGCGTAGAGCTCCCAGTACGCCGAGAACGCGTCGCCGGACCAGGCGTGGATGGGGCTGGCCTGCTCGTTGATGAGGTTCTCGGCCATGTTGACCGAGTCGTACTGGAGCACGAGGTCCTTCTGCTGGATGAGCGCCTCCTTGGCCTCGTTTATCTCGTCCTCGTTTTTCGTGTTGAGCGAGTAGCCGAGGCGCTTGAGACTCGCGCCGAGCGACTCGCGCATGTCGTTGAGCATCGTGATCTGCCCGGCGTAGGCGTCGTTCCACAGCGCGTCCCACGAGGTGGCGTCGACGTCCGGCGTGACGTTCTTGTTCCACCCGATGCCGCTGGTACCCCACTGGTACGGCGACGAGTAGCGCTCCTCGCCGGGGTCGTAGGGCGCCTCGTTGACCCACCGGTCCTCCAGGTTCTCCCAGTGGGGTATCTTCTCGAGGTCGAGGGGCTGGAGCAAGCCCTGGTCGGCCATGACGTTGATCATGTAGTCCGACGGGAACACGACGTCGAACTGGTCCGTGCCGCCGGCTTTCAGCTTGCTGAACATCTCCTCGTTCGACGCGTAGTTGGAGACGTTCACGGACACGCCGTAGGCCTGCTCGAATATCTTCACGGTGCCGGACGGCCAGTAGTCGGTCCACTGGTAGACGTTGAGGGTGTCGCCCACGTCGTAGTCGAGTTCCGGCAGGCCGTACTCCTCCCGGACGCTCGCGTCGCCTTTGTTCGAACTGCCCGACGTCGTGGTTCCGCCACCACCGCCGGAGGCCGTTGTCGTTTCCTCGCCGTCGCCGCCGTCACCGCCGAGACAGCCTGCGATTGCGGCCGCACTGGCGAGTGCGCCGGTCGTTTTCAGGAACGTCCGCCGGTCCGTAAATTTTCTCTCTGTCATGGGTTGTCACGCAGACTTGTTTCGAATTGACTCACTGCATTCATAAGGTTTATGGGAAGTGTTGGCATGTCATCATCAATCTTACCACGTGGGTCCCTGGATGCGTTGGGCCGCGGCGATGAGCACCAGCGTTCCGACCAGGATGAGCGTCGCCACGACGTTCACGCCCGGGGAGATGCCCTGCCGCACCATCCCGAAGAAGAAGATGGGCAGCGTGTTCTGGTTCCCGATGATGAAGAACGTCACGACGAAGTCGTCGAAGCTCATCGCGAAGCCGAGCAGCGCCCCGGCGATGATGCCCGGCTTGATGAGCGGGAGGGTGACGTAGCGGAACGTCTCCAGTTCGCGTGCGCCGAGGTCCATCGCCGCCTCCTCCAGAGTGCGGTCGAAGTTCTGGAGCCGCGCCAGCACGATGACCGCCACGAAGCTGATGTCGAATGCGATGTGGCCGATGGTCGCCGTCCCGAGCCCCTGCGAGATGCCGACGATGTTGAAAAAGAGCAGGAGCGAGATGCCCATCACGATGCTCGGGATGATGAGCGGCATGTAGACCACGCCGCTGAACAGCCCTTTCCCCGGGAAGTCGTACCGGTCGAGCGCCAGCGCGAGCATGGTCCCGAAGACGACGCTCACGGCGACGGTCACGAACGCGATCTCCAGGGAGTGCCGGAGCGCGACGAACGCCATCTCGGGGTCGACGCGCCCGACGGCCTCGCCGGCCAGGAGCGCCTCGTACCACTTCGTCGTGAACCCCTGCCAGACGATGGCGTACCGCGAGTCGTTGAACGACAGCGCGATGAGGATGACCACCGGCGTGTAGAGGAACAGGTAGACCAGCAGCGTCTCCGCCGCGAGCAGGTAGTTCCCGTACCGCTCCATCAGGAGCGACCGCGTCCGCTTCATCCGGTGGGCGACGCTCACAGGAACTCACCCCCGGCGCGGCGCTGGTAGAGGCCGATGGCACCGAGCATGATGGCGGTCAGCACGAACGCGGCGGCTGCGCCGAGCGGCCAGTTGCCGGCCGCGCCGAACTGCGAAGCGATGAACTCACCGATGGTCGGCGTGTTCGGGCTGCCGAGCAGCTCCGGGATGACGTAGGAGCCGACGCTCGGGATGAACACGAGGATGCTGCCGGCGATGACACCGGGCAGCGACAGCGGGAACGTGACCTTGAGGAACGCGTCCAGCCGGTCCGCCCCGAGGTCCATCGCGGCCTCGTGGAGCGTGAAGTCGATGTTCTCGATGCTCGCGTACGCCGGCAGAATCATGAACGGCACCCAGACGTACACCAGCCCGAACTGCACGGAGAACGCCGTGTAGAGCAGTTTCGGCTGGTCGGCGACGAACGGAAGCGCCTGCACGAGCGACGGCAGGATGCCGCCCTTCGCGAGCAGGAGCTTGATGGCGTACACCCGGACCAGGTAGGACGCCCAGTAGGGCAGCACCACCAGCGCGATGAGCAGGTTCTGGTACTGCTCCGGCACGCCGCGCGCGACGTAGTACGCCATCGGGTAGCCGATGAGGAACGAGAACACCGTCGCCAGGATGCCGTAGTTGATGGATTTCACCGTCAACTGGACGTACGGCGTCGGGTCCGTCGCCGCCAGCTGGACGTTCAGCGGGATGAGTCCCTCGAGTATCCACGCGAGCGAGTACCAGACCGCCTCCGGCAGGGTCGCGCCGTCCGGGACGAAGAACGTCGCGTACTGCTGGAGTCCGAGGTACTCCGCCCCGATCAACACCTCGCCGAAGGCTCCGCGCTCGCCGAAGCTATAGAAGAACATCACGCCGAGGGGCACCAGGAAGAAGACGGTGAGCCAGAACGTCGACGGCGCGAGGTTGACTATCAGGCCGGTGTAGGGGTGTCGCCGGACCCGACGGAGCATCGGGCGCACCACCCCGGCCTGCGGAGTTTGCTGTTCGTATTCACCAGCCATGGTTGCCAATCACTACCTCGTGAGCTATTCCCGCACTGGCGTAAATAATTTTTGTTGTCCCGGCGATTTTCGATAGACTTCCCGAGAAATCGGTCGAAAATCAAATGTCATGCGTGAGACGTACCGTTTTTGGTGAAGGGGGTCTACGGTAGAGCCAATGGCTACGAACCGGGACGACCACGACGGGAAACCGACCGACCGGATAGACGACATCGACCTGAACATCCTCAAGATACTCCAGGCCGACGGCCGTACCGCCCTCTCCGAGATAGCGCGGCGCCTCGACATGGGGACGGCCACCATCCACGAGCGAACGAAGTCCCTCGAAGAGGAGGGCTACATCCGCGAGTACCGCGCGATGCTCGACCCCGAACTGCTCGACATCAACGAGGTGGCGTTCCTCCAGGTCTGCACCGAGGCGGGCCGGTTCTCGGAGGTCGCCGAGCGCCTGGCCGAGCACTCCGCCATCCAGGAGATCCACGAGATAACCGGCGACGCCGACCTCCTGCTCAAGGTGCGAGTCCGCGACAAGACCGGCCTCACCGACCTCCTCACCGAGATCGGCCGGTTCGACGGCGTCCAGAGCACCGAGACCAGCGTCGCTCTCCGGAGCGTCAAGGAGGAGAGCAAACTCGACCTCAACGACCGATGACGACCTGGGACATCGAACCGGCGGTCCGGAGCGAGGTCGGCCGCCTGGAACGCGTGCTCGTCCACGAACCCGGCGAGGAGTTGAAGTCCGTGGTCGACCCGGACGCGTGGGGCTGGGACGGCCTCCCGCGCCGCAAACGCGCCGCGAAGGAACACGCCCGCCTGGTCGAGGTGCTGGAGGACCACGGCGTCACGGTCCACGAACTCGGCGACGCGTGCCCCGAACTCGCGGAGTCGCTGTTCGTCCGCGACGTCGGGTTCGCCGTCGAGGGCGGCGTCGTCGTGGGCAAGATGGTCGAGGAGACCCGCCACGGCGAGGAGCGCCGCCTCTCCGAGCGGGTCGTCGACCTCGGCATGCCCATCTACCACACCGTCCACGGGCCGGGCGGGTTCGAGGCGGGCAACCTGGTCTGGCTCGACGAGGAGACGGTGGCCGTCGGCCGGTCGAAGACCACGAACGCCGAGGGCATCCGGCAGGTCCGGAGCGTCCTCGACACGTACGGCATCGACCTGGTCGAGGTCCCCATCTTCGGCAGCACCGAGAGCACGGGGCAGACCCACCTCGCACTGGTGTTCGGGATGGTCGAGACCGACCTCGCGCTCGTCTACCCGCAGGCGGTCCCCTCGGAGTTCCGGGAACTCCTCTCTGACCGTGGTATCGACACCATCGAGGTGCCGATGCGAGAGCAGCGCAACCGCATGACCAGCACCATCGTGCTCGAACCCGGCCACGTGATCGCCGCCGCGGGCAACCCGCGGACGACGGCCGCGCTCCGCGACCGCGGCATCCGGGTCACGGAACTCGACATCCGGGAGATAATGAAGGCCGTCGGCGGCCTCAAGGGCCTGGTGCTCCCCCTGGAGCGCGCGCCGTCGGACGAGTGACCGACAGTCTTCTCTTCTCCCGCTGCCGACGCCGAAATTCTTTTGACGCCCGTCGTCGAGGGTCCGCCAGACGCGATGTCGCCAGCCGCCGAACCAGTCGTCCACGGGCCACCCGGAGGAGACAGTGGTCGCTGACGCGGCCGTCACCGCGGGCGCGTTCGCGGTCCTGAGCGCCCTCATCTGGGGGTTCACGCCCGTGCTCTCGAAGCGCGGCATGGCGGGCGCCGCCGGCCCCTCCAGGCCACCCTGCTCGTCCTCCTCGTCGCCGACCTGTCCTACTGGGTCGTGCTGGTCGCCACCGACCCCTCCGGCATCCTCCACCAGCCCGCCGACGTGTACGCGCTCTTCCTGTTCACGGGCGTCGTCGGGTCGGCGCTCCCGTGGCTGCTCTGGTTCGAGAGCGTCGACCGGGTCGGCGCCACCGTCTCGAACGCGGTGTTCAGCGTTCACCCGCTGTTTTCGGCGACGCTCGCTGTGCTCGTCCTCGGCGAGACGCTCCGCCTCGCGGGCGTCGCCGGCATCCTCGTCATCGTGTTCGGCCTCCTCGTGCTCGTGACCTCACAGGGCGGCGACGTGCGCGGATGGTCCGCCCGGGACCTCGCCATCCCGCTGACCGCGACGGTTGGCACCGCGGTGTCGAGCGTCGTCCGCCGGTTCGGCCTCGTCTCGACGGACGTCTCCGTGCTCGAAGCCGTGACCATCAACACGACCGCGGCGCTCGTCGCGCTCGCGCTCTACGCCGTGGTCTCGGGGGCCCGCGTCCGCCTCGACATGCCCCGCCGGACGGGGCTGGTGTTCGTCGGCGACGGCGTGCTGTCGGCCGCCGCGCTGCTCGCGTTCTTCGCCGCGTACGACAGCGGACCGGTCGTCGTGGTGGACCCCCTGGCGTCGACCGCGCCCCTGTTCACCACGCTGTTCGCCTACTTCATGCTCGCCGACGTCGAGACGGTCACGCGCGGCGTCGTCGCGGGCGTCGTGTTCATCGTGACGGGCGCCGCGCTCCTCACGCTGCTCTGACTACCCGAAGACGGCCTCGATGCCGGCATCGAGTGCGTCCACCGCCTCGTCGATGTCGGCCTCGTCGACCGTGAGCGGCGGCGCGACGAGCACCTGGGTGTCCGGCCGCCCGCTCCCGAACAGCACGCCCTGCTGTTTCGCCTCGGCGCGCACCGCCGCGACCGGGTTCGCGCCCTCGTCAACCCGGGGGTCGAAGAACGGGTCGCCGGTCGCCGGGTCCGCGAACTCCACCGACCAGAGGAAACCGCGGCCGTGCACGTCGTTGACGGCGTCGTGGCGCTCCAGTTCCCGGAGTCGCTCCTCCAGGTAGGGCGCCAGGTCCTGGACGTTGTCGATGAGGCCGTCGTCGTACTCGTCGAGAGCGGCGACACCAGCGGCGCACGCCACCGGGTGGCCCGCGAACGTCTGGCCGGTCGGGATGCCCTCCTCGTGGAGGAACCCGGCTATCTCCTCGCTCGTGATGACCCCAGCGAGCGGCGCGTACGCGCTCGTGACGCCCTTCGCGAACGTGATCATGTCCGGTTCGACGTCCTCTGTCTGGATGCCGAACCAGTCGCCGACGCGCCCGAAGCCCGTGATGACCTCGTCGGCGACGAGCAGGATGTCGTACTCGTCGCAGAGTTCCCGCACGCGCTCGAAGTAGCCGGGCGGCGCGGGGTACGCGCCGCTGGTGCCCGCGACGGGTTCCATCACGATGGCGGCGACGGAGTCCGGCCCCTCGTTCTTGATGACGAACTCCAGGTGGTCGGCGGCCTTCTCGGCGAGTTCCTCGGGCGTGTCGTAGTCGAACGGCGACTGGGACGGCATCGGCGGGAGGAACTTCCCGCTCCCCGTCACTGCGGCGTGCTTCTCGACGGGCGCTCGCGTCTCGGGGTCGCCGGACAGGCCGGCCGCGCCGTACGTCGCGCCGTGGTAGGACCGCCACCGCGTGAGCACCTTGTGACCGCCGGTGTACTCCCGGGCGAACTGGATGGCCGCTTCGTTGGCCTCGCTCCCCGACACGGAGAAGAACGTCTCCGAAAGGTTGTCGGGCGCCACCTCGGCGAGGCGGGCGGCGAGTTCGGACCGGGCGTCGTTGTGCTGGGACGAGGAGACGTACGGTATCCGCCCGAGCTGCTCGGTCATCGCGTCCACGATGGCCTGGTTGTCGTGGCCGGCGTTCACGCAGTAGAGCTGCGAGAGGAAGTCGAGGTAGGCGTTGTCCTCGTCGTCGTACACGCGCGCGCCCTCGCCCCGGGTGACGGTGAGCACGTCACCGTCCGGGCTGTACCAGTGCGGGAGCGAGGCCGTCCGGGCCTCGTGCTGCTGAGACATGGTGCGGGATACCGACTCCCAGTCAATAAACCTTTCCTGGAATCGGACGATGGCGAAATTTTTCCGCCGAACGCGATGCAGGTCCGAAAATGACCGAACATTTAATACTGGCCTGGGCTTCCAGCCGGGTATGTTCGATCGACCCGGCCAGCGCATCGCCTCGCCCGCTGTCACTCCGCACCACCTCGTTCACGCCGCATGAGCGCGCGTGACGCCGCCGACGTCGTCATCGTCGGTGCCGGCGTCGTCGGCGCGATCGCCGCCCGCGAACTCGCCGTCGACAGGGAGGTGCTGGTCGTCGACCGTGACGCCGTCGCCGCCGGCGCGACCGGCGTCTCCGCCGGCCTGGTGTCGCCGACGCTGTTCTACGGCGACCGGCCGGCCGCCGCGCGCCACGCCAACGCGTTCTTCCGGTCGTTCGACGGGACCGCCGGGTTCACCTTCACCGAGCGTCGGCGGTTCGACCTCGTCGAGGCGGCCGACGTCGCCGGCGCCCGGAGGACCGCCGACGCGCTCGCGGCCCACGGCTTTCCGGTGGCCTACCGTGACGCCGCGGCCGTCGAGGAACGCGCCCCGGACCTCGACCTCGCCGGATTCGCTGGCGCCGTCGAGTACGGCGACACCGGGTGGGTCGACCCGTACGGACTCACGGTCGCCCTCGAGGCGGACGCCGAGGGACGGGGTGCGCGCTTCGAACGCGACACGCCCGTCGAGCGCGTGCTCGTGGAGGACGGGTCCGTCGTCGGCGTCGAGACGCCCGACGGCCCCCGGTACGCCGACCACGTGGTCGTCGCCGCTGGCTGGCGGACGCCCGCACTCCTCGACGGCCTCGTCGACCTGCCGGTCGCCCCGTACCGCACGCAGTGTCTCGTCCTCGACCCGGGCCGGGACCTCGACCCCGCGTTCCCGATGGGGCGGGTCGGGAGCGAGGAACTCTACTTCCGGCCGGAGCACAACGGCGACCTGCTCGTCGGCGGGAGCCACGAACTCGTCGACGACCCCGTGGCGGCGAGCACTGACGTGGACGAGTCCTTCCGTAACCAGGTTGCCGCGTTCGTACCCGGACTCCTCCGCGACTTCGAGCGCGCCGGCGTCGTCAACGGCTGGGCGGGCGTCGACGCGGCGACGCCCGACGGCCGGCCCGTCATCGACGCGCCCGGCGACGCCCCGGACGGCCTCGTCGTCGCCACCGGGTTCAACGGCCTCGGGGTGACGGTGTCGCCCGTCGCTGGCACCGCCGTCCGGACCCTCGTCACCGGCGAGGACCCGCCGTTCTCCCTCGACCCCTACCGCCTGGCGCGCTTCGACGCCGTCGACGACGCGTTCGCGCTCCACTCCACCTCCGACTTCTGAGGCGCTCCGATTGTTCTCGTGGCGGTTCCGACACATCGTCGGAGTGTTTTCGAATCTAACTCGAATTTTCCAAAGATTTATTGGGGCACTCGTCGTGGCATGGCGTGATGAGTCACGGTGACAAACAGCAAGAGTACGACCACACCGAGCGGTATCGCGAGCACACGCCGGGGAGCGCGGCGTTTCACGAGCGCGCCGCCGCGATAACGCCGCTGGGCGTCGAGTCCAACGTCCGGGCCTACGACCCCTACCCGTTCTACGTCGAGCGCACCGACGGCTCCTACGTCTACGACGTCGACGACAACGAGTACCTCGACTTCCTGCTGGCCCTCGGCCCCATCATCCTCGGCCACGGCCACCCGGAGGTCAAGCGCGCCGTCATCGACCAGATAGAGCGCACCGACCTCACCGCCACCCCGCAGACCACCGCCATCGAGTTCATGGAGAAAGTGGCGGAGATGACGCCGAGCATCGACACGGTGCGGATGGCCAACAGCGGGAGCGAGGCCACGATGCACGCGCTCCGCGTCGCGCGCTCCTACACGGGCAAGGAGAAGATAGCCAAGCCCGAGGGCGGCTACGCGGGCGCCCACGACTACGCGCTCCAGTCCGTCTACGCCTCCGAGGAGGCACTCGGGTCTGCCGAGGAACCCAACACGGTGTCCTACGGCACGGGCATCCCCCAGGCCGTCCAGGACACCGTCGTCGCCTTCCCGTTCAACGACAAGGAAGCCACCGAGCGCATCCTCCGCAAGCACGCCGACGACATGGCCGCGGTCATCATCGAACCCGTGATGTTCTCGTGTGGCTGTCTCAAGCCCCGCGACGACTACCACGAGTTCCTCCGCGAGCTGACCGACGAACTCGGCATCGTCCTCATCTGGGACGAGGTGATGACGGGCTTCCGCCTCGCGCCCGACAGCGCGCAGGGCCGGTTCGGCATCACGCCTGACATGACCACGTTCGCGAAGGCCGCGGGCGGCGGCTACCAGGTCGCCGGCTTCGGCGGCAAGGCCGAGATCATGGCCGAGATAGAGCCGCCGAAGAAGAAGGAGGCAGAGAAGTGGCACTCCTCGGCGTTCCACGGCGGCACCTACAACGGCCACCCGGTCGCGGCCGCCGCGGGCCTCAAGACGCTCGAAATCCTCCAGGAGGAGAACGTCTACGAGCACATCGACCGCCTCGGCGACCGCCTGTTCACCGGCCTCCAGGAGGTCGCGGACGACGTCGGCATCCCGGTCAACGTCCAGCACATCGGGTCGATGGGCCAGGTCTACATGACCGACCACGAGATACGGTTCTACCGCGACACCTGGCACTCGAACGAACAGCAGTTCCACGACTGGTGGCTGGAGGCCGCCGCGAGCGGCGTCCTGTTCGGCAACCCCCACCAGGGCGAGCGCTTCTTCACGACCTACTCCCACACCGAGGAGCAGGTCGACGACGCCCTCGAGGTGGCCGAAGACGCCTTCCGTCGCGTGAACCACGAGTACGACGACTGACCGCGACCGACCGCCCGGCGCGTTCGCCGCGCCGACCTACCCGGACGGTCCACCTTCCCAATGGCTGACACCAACACGTTCGACGTGGTCGTCGTCGGCGGCGGCGTCATCGGCTGTGCCGCCGCGCGGAGCCTCGCCGCCGACCACGACGTCGTCGTCCTCGAACAGGGACAGATCGCCGCCGAGGCGTCCGCGCTCGCGGCGGGCGAGATAACCATGGCGCCGTCGTACACCGACTACCCGGCGGTCGCCGACCACGCCACCGAGTTCTTCCGCGCGTACGACGGCACCCGCCAGTTCGCCTTCGAGGAGCGCCCCAGCCTCGAACTCGTGAAACCCGGCCGCGAGGAACTCGCCGGCCGGCGGGTCGACCGCCTCCAGGGCGACGGCGTCGCCGTCGAGTTCCTGGACGCCGCGACCGTCGAGGACCGCCACCCCCGGTTCGACATGTCGTCGTTCGGTGGCGCGGTCCGCCACGAGGACACCGGGTTCGTCGACCCCTACACCTTCGCCGTCACCCTCAAGCGGGACGCCGAGGACCGCGGCGCGACCGTCCACACGGACACCGCCGTCACCGGGTTCCTGGTCGAGGACGGCGCCGTCGCCGGGGTCGAGGCGGACGACGGCGAGACGTACCGCGCGCCGACTGTCGTCGTCGCCGCCGGCTGGCGCACCGAGGCGCTCCTCCGCCCGCTCGTCCAGCTTCCGATACAGCCTTACCGCACCCAGATCGTCGTGCTCGAACCCGACGACCCGCTCGACGAGTCGTTCCCGATGGGCTGGGTGCCGGGCGAGCACGTCTACTTCCGGCCGGAACTCAACGGCGACCTGCTCGCAGGCGGGTTCTCCTTCGCGGAACCCGACCCGGAGACCGCGAGCGAGAACGAGGACGAGGAGTTCAAGATGCACGTCGCCGACCTCGTCCCGCGGTTCCTCCACGGCTTCGAGCGCGCCGGCTTCGTCAACGGCTGGGCGGGCATCGACGCGGCCACGCCCGACACCCGCCCCATCATCGACGCGCCCGACGACGCCCCGGACGGCCTCGTCGTCGCCACCGGCTTCCACGGCCGGGGCGTGATGACCGCGCCCGTCGCCGCGACGCTCGTCCGCGAACTCGTCACCGGCGAGGACGGCACGCTCCCCGCGAACCGTTCGCGCTCGACCGCTTCGACTCGCGCTCCCCCGACTTCGAGTTCCAGTCCATCAGCGCCGGGGACGACGACTACGACGAGTAGTCTGTTTTCGAGACGCTGTCGGTGTGTTCGGGAGTCGTATCATGGGGTGAGAGCTGTCAGCCGACGTACTGCATAGAGCGCGTCGCTGTCACGGATTGCGGTGGTGGTTGCTCACGGAGGTTCGCATCCTGTCGAGCCGGTAGGGATTCAGGTCGTCTCGTTCTCCGCACTGAACCGGTAGCTCCACGAGTCGCCGCGAGCCAGTCGCAGTCGATAGGTCTGGTTCTCGTAGCGGACGTAGGCGTACCCGCTGTCGGTGATGTTGCCGGCGAGTGGGGAGGTCACCGGGTCGAAGGACGGGTCCGTGGCGTTCCCGTCGGCGATGGCACGTATCGTGGCCTGACCGGCACTCATAAGGTTCTCGTAAGCGACAACCGGGTCGCTCCGGTTCGCGGGGCCGGTCGTGACGCTCATCACGACGAGACTCGGGTCGAGAGTTCGCTGGGCGTGGATGCGGTAGCGGGTGGTGTCGTATCGGACGTAGTCGTTCTCGAAGAGGGGCTCGACGGCCTGGGAGTCGAGGCCCGTGAGGCCACTCACGGTACCGTTCTCGACCGCCCACCGGAAGACACGCCGGGCTTCGGGCGCGAGGTCGGTGTAGGCGACGACGCTCTCAGAAACGTGCTCAGTCGTGCTCTGGGTCGTCGTCCTCGTGCTGACAGTCGTGTTGTCTCCGGTATCGGTAGCGGAGGGAGCGCCAGCACAACCGGCCAGAGCGATACCGCTCACGACCAGCAGGGACGCGAGGGCAATCCGGAGGCGCATACTGTGAACTCATCACACCGTGGTAAGTGCTTTCAGCCCATCCACGCCCCATCCCCGTTCCTGCACGCACTCCTTGTTGCATACACTCACCGTATTCGGCACACCGTTCGTCTCACACGCCGAGGACTCGAACGACGCTACAACTCACTCGCCGAATAGTTATCGCGACACCTCTCAAAAAATCGTGCCGGGACCGCTCAGACCGCCGCCGCGAAGTCGTCGATGTCGAGCCGCTCCAGCACGTCGTCGGTCGGGACGCCGTCCTGGGTCCAGCCGCGGAGGTCGTAGTACTCGGTGAGCATCTCGTCGAACTCCTCCTCGGTGATGCGGTTGCCGTCGGCGGGGCCGCCCGCCTGCAGGGGCTGTTTCATGCGCTCGGGCATCGAGTCCTCCTCGCGGCCGAAGCCCTCGCGGACGTTGAACAGCCGGGTCATCGTCCACGCGCGCTCGCCGACGCCGTGGAGTTCGTCGACGGAGACGTCGTAGCCCATCTCGTTCAGCCACTCCGCCACGCGCTCGTAGTTGTACGCGGTGAAGTCGCAGGTGACCATGCTCCAGACCAGCGCGTTCACGTCCTGGTCGTCGATGACCGCCTCGGCCATCCCGTCGGTGCCGAACGGGTCGCGCTCGCCGCCCAGGGCGTCAGAGCCGATGGGCCAGGCGCGCTGGTGGCACGCGCCACGGTCGGAGGTGGCGTACGCCAGCGCCATACCGAACGAGGCGCGGGGTTCGTAGGCGGGGAGTTCCATGCCCTTCACCTCGACGGCGGCCTCGCGGGCGGCGGCGTCGCCGTCGGTCAGCAGTTCCGCCGCGCGGGCGGTGCCCTCGGCGAGCGCGTCGCCGATGCCGCGTCGATGGGCGACGTCCTCGACCAGCGCGACGGCGGCGTCCGCGTCGCCGAAGGAGATGTCGCGGTCGACGAGCCCTTCTCCGCCACCTCCATCGTCCACGAGATGACGTTCCCGAGCGAGATGGTGTCCATGCCGAGCGTGTCGGCGTGCTGGGCGAGTTCGGTGACGCCGGTCACGTCCGTGATGTCGGTGTTGGCGCCCATCATGCCGATGGTCTCGTACTCGGGGCCCCAGCCGACGCTGGCGTCCTCGAAGGCGCCTTCGACGCCCGACTCGGAGAAGTCGGTCACGTGCCCGCACGCGATGGGACACGAGTAACAGGAGTCCTGGCCGACGTGGCCTGCGGAGAACGCGTCGATGTTGAGCGTGTCCACGTCCTCCAGGGTGCCCTGGGTCCAGTTGTGGGTGGGGATGGCGCCGACCTCGTTGGTCCAGTCCGGGACGAGCTGGGTGCCGCCGTTGCGGGCCCAGTCCGTCTCGTCGCTCGTGCCGAGGCGCTTTGTGTGCTCGATGCGGAGGTTCTGGAGGTCGGGTGCGTCGATGGGCTCGGCGTCTCGCACCACGACGGCCTTGAGGTTCTTCGACCCCATGACGGCGCCGACACCGCCGCGACCTGCGTGGTGGGTGGCTTCGTCGCTGGTGATGGTCGCGAACTTCACCTGGTTCTCGCCGGCCGGGCCGATGGCGGCCACCTTCGCGTCCTCGAACGCGAGGGCGGTCTCCAGGGTGTCGAGCCCCCAGAGGTCCGCGGCGTCCTTCAGGGTGGGCTCGCCGTCTTCGACGTCGAGGTAGACGGGGCTGTCGGCCTGTCCCTCGAACATGACGCCGAGGTACGACGGCATCTCGAACCGGAAATGCGACGGGAAGTGGCCGCCGGAGTAGGAGTCGACGTAGGTGCCGGTCAGCGGCGACTTCGTGATGACCGCGTACCGGGAGGTGCCCGGCGCGAACCCGGTGAGCGGGCCGAACATGAACAGCATCTTGTTCTCGGCGCTCAGCGGGTCGACGCCCGGTTCGAGTTCGTCGAGGAGGTAGGCCGCGCCCAGTCCCTTCCCCGCGATGAACCGGTCGCGGTAGCTCTGGGGCACCTCCTCCGTCTCGATGGTGCCGTCCGTCAGGTTCACGCGAAGCAGATGCTTCTGTTCGGGGACCGCGTCCGCCGAACCGTTCTGAGTGGGCATGTCGTCGGTAGTTCAGCCGCCACTGCTAAATAATTAACCGAGATGTTTCCCCATCGTCCGGGAACTGGTGGACGGTGTTCGGGAGACTATCCGCTCGGCAGAAACATTCTCGCTTCTCGTCGGGTGGGGTGGAAAGACGTTCGCGACTCAGACGCCGCGGTCCTGGAGGCGCTCCTCCTCGGGAAGGTCCACGTTGGCCTCGCCTTTCATGCCCTTGCCGACGTCGCTCGCTATCTCCGCGAGCTTCTCGGCGTCGTCCCAGTTGTTGACCGCGTCGACGATGGCCCGTCCCATGCTCTCGGGGTCCTCCGCGCCGAAGATGCCGGAGCCGACGAAGATACCGTCGCACTCGTGGTGCATCATCAGCGCCGCGTCCGCGGGCGTCGCGATGCCGCCCGCGGCGAAGTTCACGACGGGTAGCCGCCCGATCTCGGCCGTCTCGTGGACGAGTTCCGCGGGTGCCGCAATCTCGCGGGCGTACGCCTCGCGCTCCTCGTAGGTCATGCCTTCGAGTTCGCGGATGGCGCCCTTGATGGCGCGCTGGTGGTGGACGGCCTGGTTCACGTCGCCCGTGCCGGCCTCGCCTTTCGTCCGGATCATCGCCGCGCCCTCGTTGATGCGCCGGAGCGCCTCGCCCAGGTCGCGCGCGCCGTTGACGAACGGCGTCGTGAACTGGCGCTTGTCGATGTGGTAGGCGTCGTCGGCCGGCGTGAGCACCTCGCTCTCGTCGATCATGTCCACGCCGATGGCCTCCAGTATCTCGGCCTCCTTCGTGTGGCCGATGCGCGCCTTCCCCATCACGGGGATGGAGACGGCGTCGATTATCTCCTCGACGGACGACGGGTCCGCCATCCGCGCGACGCCGCCGCGTTTCCGGATGTCCGCCGGCACCGCCTCCAGGGACATCACCGCGACGGCCCCCGCCTCCTCGGCGATGCGGGCCTGCTCGGCGTTCACGACGTCCATGATGACGCCGCCTTTCTGCATGCTGGCGAACCCTCGCTTCACGAGCTCCGTTCCCCGACGAAGCTCCTCGAGGTCGGTGTCCTCGGGCATACTGGTACCTAGCCGCACGCCGGGTTAAGTGGTTGCCGTTGTCGCCTCGACGGCGCGTCCGCCGGCAGGCGTCCCGTCGGGACCGTCAGCGCTATGCCCCTCCTGTCCCACTGGCGTCGTGATGGCATCCCTGCCGGCCACCGAATCGCTCCTGTCGGGCGACCGCCTCCCGGCACGCGACGACCTGCCGCGCTACGTCGCGCCGCTGCCCGGATGGCTCGAGAACCTCGGCCTCAACCTCGCCTGGGTCATCGTCGGCATCAACCTCCTCGGAACGGCCTTCGGCTTCTGGTACTACGTCCCGCAGGCCACCCGACTCGAACCCGTGGTGATGTGGCCGTTCGTCCCGGACAGCCCCACCGCCACGCTGTTCATCGCGGCCAGCCTCGCCCTCTGGAAGGTCGGCCGGAACACCGAGTGGGTCAACGCCCTCGCCTTCTTCGGCTGCATCAAACTCGGCCTCTGGACGCCGTTCGTCCTGCTCGCGTTCCGGGACGGCTTCTCGGGGCTCCATCCCGCCATGTACAACTTCCTGTTCTGGAGCCACCTCGCGATGACCGTGGAGGCGTTCCTCATCCACCGCTACAGCGGCTTCCCCGTCTGGGCCGTCGCCGTCGCCGTCGGCTGGTACCTCTTCAACGACGTCGTCGACTACTTCGTCCCCATCGTCGGCACCCCCACCACACCCTCATCCCCGCCGAACCCATCGTCAACGGCGCCGTCCAGCACGTCGCGCCCGCCCACTGGTGGGCCGCCGCCGGCGCCGTCGTCCTCACCGTGGCCGCGACGTTCCTCGCACTCGCCACCCGCATCGAGAAACTCGAAGCCGGCGAAGTTTGAGGCGTCCGGGACCCCATCTCCGAGGAGCCTACGCTTCATCGCTGCTCGCGGTTACCACCGCTCGCGTTTCCGATGAACCTACGGTTCATCGCTGCTCACGGCTCCGCCGCTCGCTACTTCGAGAGTCCTGACGGACTCTCGCTATCCGCGTGCGCCCGAACCCAGAGCTCCCCGATTCGTGACAGCCGCGTCCGGTAGGACTTCCCGTGCTCCTCCTGTTCGATGTAGCCTTTCCCGCCCGGGCCGAGTCGGTCGACGTTGTAGATGACCTTCGACCGGAAGCTGTCGGTGTACTCCTCGTTCAGGTCGCAAGCGAGCGTCTCCGCGAGTTCGCTCACGCTCTCGAACTCGCCGTGTTCGCCGAGGGTGAACAGGATGAGTTCCTCGAACGGCTTGACGTTCGAGAACGAGGCCACCGGGAGTTCGACGATGTGGCTGTCGCCGATGCGCTTCGCGCCGATGGTGGTGCCGCGCTCGTCGAACTCCGCGATGAGCGCGTTCGCGCGGTCGATGTGCTCGGCGACCCGGTCCTCGTCCACGTCGCCCGCCGCGACGTCCTCCAGGAGGTCGACGACCTCGTGGAGCTCCTCGGCGAGTTCGGTCTCCAGGTACTTCTCGGGTGCCGTGTAGTAGGTGTGGATGCGGTCGCGGTCGGCCTGGCGCTCCACCATGATGGAGTGGGCGGCGGTGGCGAACGCGAAGCTGACCGTGCGCGGGAACGACGAGATGTTGACCCAGACCTCGCCGCCGGCGTCGAGTTCGCTGTTGATGAGGTCGTAGGCCTGCTCGAAGGCGTCGTCGTAGTCGTAGACGTCCTCGACCACGACTCGCTCGGTGTCCGCGCCCAGGAGGTTCTCGAAGTCCTGCTCCAGTTTCTGGGCGAGGCGCTGGGAGTACTCCACGTTCGCCTCGCTGCCAACCGCGCCCTGGAGGAGGATGACCCGGTCGACGCTCAGGCGCTCGCGCACCAGCGGCGCGATGAGGCGGTCGTAGTCGAACCCCACCGGCACGATGTGCGTCTGCATACCCCAACTACCGGCCGCCCACTGTTAAGGGTTGTAGTTCAGAGCGGGTCTTCGACCTCGACCGGCGTTCGGTAGGTCGAGTAACGGAGTGAACCACCGAATGTCGCCGCCGTAGAAGGAAGTCACACCCTCGAACGCCAGTATGAAGAGATTATTTCTTCAAGGATGGGGTTCGTAGAGCCTTTACCAGAATGTTTAAGTACGTAACACCAACAACCATCACGGTAGTCGATTGTACATGGCAGAGGAGACAGTCACCGTATCCCAGGTCCTGGACCGCATCCCCATCGGCCGGTTCCACCGGCGCCTGCTCGCCATCACCGGCAGCGCGTGGGCGTTCGACGGCATGGAGGTCATCATCATCAGCTTCACGCTCGGCGCGCTCATCGAGGCCTGGGGGCTGACCGGACTCACCGCCGGCCTGCTCGGCAGCGCCAGCCTGATGGGTATGATCGTCGGCAACTGGGGTTGGGGCTGGTACGCCGACCACCACGGCCGGAAGGCCGCGTTCCAGTGGACCGTGCTCGCGTACTCCGTGTTCACCGGCCTGATGGCGCTCTCCACCGGCTTCTACTCCGGCTTCCTCCTCCGCTTTCTGACCGGCGTCGGCCTCGGCGGCGCGCTCGCCGTCGACACCTCCTACCTCTCCGAACACCTCCCGACGAACCGGCGCGGCCGCTACCTCGTCTACCTCGACGCGTTCTGGCCCGTCGGCAACCTGCTCGCCGTCGGCCTCGCGTGGCTGTTCCTCTCCGCGCTCCCCACCGGCGGCGTCATCGCGGTGCCAGGCGTCGGCCTCGTCGCCGACTGGCGCCTGCTGTTCGTCGCCGCCTCCTTCCCCGCGCTCCTCGTGTTCGTCATCCGCTCGCAGTTGAAGGAGACGCCGTACTACCTCGCCAGCCGCGGCGACGTCGACGGCGCGAACGACCGCATCCGCGAGATAGCCGAGATGAACGGCGAGGAGTTCACGCCCATCCAGGCCAGCGAGGTGACGACCGAACGCACGGCCACCTTCTCGCGGCTGTTCGAGGCCGACATCCGCCGGCAGACCCTGATGATAGCCGCCGCGTGGTTCGCCATCAACATGGGCTACTACGGCGTGTTCATCTGGCTGCCACAGACCGTCGGGGCCGCGGGCGTCGTCGGGAACATCTACCTCTACTTCGTCCTCATCGCGCTCGTCCAGTTCCCGGGCTACTTCAGTGCGGCCTACCTCGTCGAGACCGTCGGCCGCAAACTCACCCTCGGCAGCTATCTGGTGCTGTCGGGCGTGTTCACGTTCGTCTTCGCCGCCGCGATGCCCTCGGTCGACCTGTTCGGCCTGGGCATCTCGGGCTTCTGGCCGTTCTTCGGCGGCCTGCTCGCCGCCAGCTTCTTCAGCCTCGGCGCGTGGGGCGCCATCTACGCCTACACGCCCGAACTCTTCCCGACCGAAGCCCGTGCCACCGGCAACGGGTTCGCGGGCGGCGTCGGCAAGATAGCGGCCGTCATCGGGCCGATCCTCGCCGGTCTGCTGGTCGAGACCGGCTACCTCGCCGCGCTCGCCCCGCTCGCGGTGGCGTTCGCGGTCGGCGGCGTCGTCGTCCTCGCGTTCGGCCGGGAGACCATGGGCGAACCCCTGTTCTGACCCGGCGGGCGACCACCCTCGAACTGGCTCCCGGAGGGGCCGCCGGAAACCGGATGACGACAGTTATATCCGGCATGCCGTCCCTAGAATGCACGATAGAGCATTCGGGTTCAGGCCCGCAAAGGGACGTTCGAAAGGAATGGACGACACAACGAAATACCTCATCCACGCAGACATCACGGCCGCCGGCATCGTCGAGCGGAGCGACGTCGTCGGCGCGGTCTTCGGCCAGACCGAGGGCCTCCTCGGCGACGACCTCGACATCCGCGGCCTCCAGCAGTCCTCCAAACTCGGCCGCATCGACGTCGACGTCGACAGCGAGAACGGCCAGTCGTTCGGCCAGATAACCATCGCCAGCAGCCTCGACAAGGTCGAGACCGCCATCCTGGCCGCTTCCCTGGAGACCATCACCCGCGTCGGCCCGTGCCGCGCCCGGGTCGAGGTCTCCGGCATCGAGGACGTTCGCGCGGCCAAGCGCCGCGAGGTCGTCGAACGCGCCAAGGACCTGCTCGGGTCGGCGTTCGACGAGGACGTCATGACGAGCCAGGAGCTGCTGGAGGAGGTGCGCGAGAGCGTCCGCGTCGAGGACATCACCACCTTCGAGGGACTGCCCGCCGGCCCCCGGGTGGACAGCAGCGACGCCATCATCGTCGTCGAAGGCCGTGCGGACGTGCTCACGCTGCTGCGCTACGGCATCAAGAACGCCGTCGGCGTCCAGGGGACGAACGTCCCCGAGGAGGTCGCCGCGCTCACCCAGGAGCGCACGGTCACCGCGTTCCTCGACGGCGACCGGGGCGGCGACCTCATCCTCCGCGAACTCGCGCAGGTCGGCGACATCGACTACGTCGCCCGCGCCCCCGACGGCCGGTCCGTCGAGGACCTGTCGCGCCACGAGGTCACTCGCGCCCTCCGCAAGAAGGCGCCGTTCGACGCGACGATGGCCGAACCCGCCGACGACCGCGAGACCGAGACCGAGACCGAGACCGAGGCGGCGACCGACGGGAGCACGCGCCCCGCGCCGCCGCCCGAGTGCGACACGCCGCCCGAGACGGACGCAGACGCGGCCCCCTCGGTCGGCGGCGTCTCCGAGTCCCTGACCGCCGAGGAGTCGGCGGTCGGCGAAGACGCGGCAGTCGGCGAAGACGTGGCGGCCGGTGACGACCTGGCGGGCGTCGAGGGGCGTCCGCCACGGGTGAACCCGTGCCGGAGGACGTGCCGTCGGCCGACGAATCGGCCACCGAGGAGTCGGCGGCGCCCGACCGGTCGGACTCGCTCGTCGACCACGTCCAGACCGTCGTCGAGGCCGGGACCGACACGGTCCGCCTCCTCGACGACGAGTTCGCCGTGCTCGACGAGGGTGACGCCGCCGACGCCTTCGACCTGGTCGAGGCCGCCGAGCAGGCCCCGTACGCCGTCGTCCTCGACGGCGTCGTCACCCAGCGCCTCCTCGACGTGGCCGCCCAGCGCGGCGTCCCCCAGGTCGTCGGCCGGGAACGCGGCCAGTTCACGAAACAGCCGACGGCCGTCAGGGTGCGGACGGCCGCGGAACTCCTGCCCGACCTCTCGTAGCCGTCTCTCGGCGTCGTCGCTGTCCTCTTCGAGAACCACGTCCCGGTCCAGTTCCTACAGCGCCGTCACTCCGATGAACAGGGCCACGCCGCCGCCGACGACGGCGCCGACGAGCGTCGCGAGGAAGTTGACCGACTGGTTGCCGACGTGCCGACCTTCGACGGTCGCGCCGAGCAGGCTGTCGGCGAACATCCCGAGGACGCCCGCGAGCGTGACGATGCCGACGCCCGCCAGCGACACCTCCATCAGCGCGTACGCGAGCAGGCCGACGACCGCCGACCCGACGAGGCCGGCGACGGCGCCCTGCCAGGTCACGCCGCCGTCGGTGCCCGGTTCCACGCGCTCGAACGTGGTGATGAGCCGGGGCGAGTCGTAGAGGCCGCCGATCTCGCTGGAGAACGTGTCGGACATCGCGGTGGCGAGGCTGCCCGCGAACGCGTAGCGGAACAGTTCGCCGGAGACCGGCAGCCGGGGGCTGGCCGCGAACAGCACGACGGCGACCAGCGCGGCGGTGGCGTTCCCGAGGACGTTGCCGCTGCCGCGCGCGCCGCCGCGCGCCTCCGCGACGCCCCGTTCGACCTTCTCGTCGTACCGGAACTTGGTCGAGAGGCCGCCGAGCGCGAAGAACGTGATGAGGATGACGAACCAGCCGAAGCCGCCGAGCACCACGGTCAGCAGGCCGAGGAACACGCCGGTCAGCATCCCCGCGACCGACGCGGTGTTGAGCGCCCACGACAGGTAGCCGAACACGAGCGTGACCGCGAGCGCGACCACGATGCTCGTCCAGGTCACGGTCAGGGAGAGGTCGACGAACAGCCAGAGCAGGACCGCGACCGAGAGCAGGACCAGCGGGTCGTCGCGGCCGACGAACACGGTCCGGAGCAGGGCCGCGAGGAGCGCGCCGCTGAGCGCGAGGAAGACGACGTACGGCCCCAGGCCGAGCGCGAACGAGTTCTCGGCGACGAGCACGACTACCTGGGCGACGACCGCAGTCAGGAACGCGCCCACGGCGAACCCCGTGGTCGTCGCCACCTCTGAGGGGTCCCACCGCCGCACGACCTGGGAGGCCAGGTCGCCGTAGCCGAGCAGGGTGACGCTCGCGACGAACACGCCCATCGGGAGGCCGAACAGCTCCGTCGCGAGGCCGAGGCCGGTCGCGGCGAGGCTGAAGCTCAGGAGCCGGTGGAGGCGCCCCTCAGAGCGGTCGCCCGGGTAGGCGAACAGGTCGAACAGCGGCCCGTCGGTGATGACGAACGCCGCCACCGCCACCGCGGCGAACGGCAGCGCCGTCACCTGCCCGAGAAACGGCGCGGCGAGGGCGAACGTCGCGACGACCGCGTACGCCCCGGCACGCCGAAGGCTCGACGTCACAGTGTCGGACGGTTTCGCCGATGCCTACTTAACCTTCCCGAAGCCGGGTCCGGGACGTTTAGGAGCGACGGGCGCCAAGCCGGGGGCGTGGGACTCTACGACCGCTACCTCGCCCTCCGCGTCCGCCGCCACGAGGCCACGCCGCCCGCCCACGTCGCGCTGGTCATCACGGAACGCGACCTGCTGGAGCAGGGCGCCTACGACACGCTGACGGACTTCTTCGAGTGGGCGTTCGAGTACGGCGCCGAGCGGGTGACCGTCTACGTGAGCGTCCTCGACCCGGCGGCCGCGCCGACCCTGGAGCGGTCGCTCTCCGCCGTCTCGGCACCCCGTCCCGTCGCGGTCCGCGGCCCCGGCGACACCGAACGCGCCGACGCGCCCATCCAGGTCAGCGTCGGCCTCGGCGGCAAACACGAGTTCGCGGAGGCCGTGCGCGCCATCGGCGAGGACGTGGCGGCCGGCACGGTGGACCCCGACGACATCGACGAGGCGGAGATAGAGGGCCGCCTCGTCTTCCCCGAAGAGCCGGACCTCGTCATCAAGACCGGCGCCGAGCGCCTCTCGGATTTCATGATCTGGCAGTCGGTCTACTCGGAGCTCTACTTCACGGACGTGAACTGGCGTGACTTCCGGCGGCGGGACTACCTCCGGGCGGTGCTCGACTACGAGAACCGCCAGCGGAGGTTCGGCCGGTAGGGGCGTCGGCCGACCGTCTGGACCGTCGGCAGGTCAGTCCGCCAGGTCGGGGTCCGTCGCGTCCACGTCGCCTTCCGCGCCGTCGGGGACGTAGTCGCGGAACCGGCGGACGACGGCGCGGGCGTCGTCGAGTTCGACGCCGCCGACCGCCCGGAGCAGCGCGAGCGCCCGCTGGACCCGGGCCTGCCGCCAGGACTCCTCGCGGGACTCGTAGGTGCGGATGCCCCGGAGGAAATCTATCTTCGAGAACTCCGGCCAGTAGGGCGTGCAGAAGAACACCGCGGCCTCGTTGCCGTTGGCGTGCCACGGCAGGAAGTTGCTGGTGCGTTCGTCGCCGCCGGTCCGGATGATGAGGTCGACGTCGCGCACGGGGTCGTCGTGGAGGCGCGACTCGATGGCCGCCACGTCGATGTCCGCCGGGTCGAGGTCGCCGGCGTCGACGGCGCTGGCGACGTCCCGGGTGGCACCGAGCAGTTCCGACCGGCCGCCGTAGGCGACGGCGATGTTCAGCACGAACTCGTCGTGGTCGCGGGTGCGGCGGTGGGCGTAGTCGATGGCGTCCCGGACGCGGTCCGGCAGTTCGTCCACCTCGCCGATGGCGCGGATGCGGACGCCGTCGTCGTGGACGCGGTCCGCGTCGGCGAACTCGTAGAGCTTCTCCTCCAGCAGGTCGAACAGGCGTTCGCGCTCGGCGGCCGGCCGGTTGAAGTTCTCCGTGGAGAACGTGTAGAGGGTGAGTTCCTGGACGCCGACGTCGGCACACCACTCCAGCATGCGTTCGGTCGTCTCCGCGCCCGCGCGGTGGCCGTCGTGGGCGTCGCCGCCGCGTTCGGCGGCGTACCGCCGGTTGCCGTCCTGGATGACCGCGACGTGGGTCGGCGCGCCGGAGATCTCGCGTTTGAGCAGTCGCTCGTAGGCGGCCCGGAACCGGCGTCGCACCCAGTCTCGCATCGACCGGATACACCACACACAGGGACATGAGCCTTGTGACCGCCGCGCGAAAATTTATACCGGTGGGGGTTTCGGGTATCCTACAATGGCGACAGGTACGGTCGCGTTCTTCAACGACGACGTCGGCTACGGGTTCATCGAGACGGACGAGCGGGACGATGACGTGTTCTTCCACATGGCTGACGTCGGCGGTCCGGACCTCGAGGAGGGCGAGGAAGTCGAGTTCGACATCGAGGAGGCCGAGAAGGGGCCGCGGGCCACCAACATCACGCGCGTCTGAGGCGGCGATCGGCGGCGGCGAATCGTGACGCGTATAGGCCGGGGTGGCGTCTTCCCGGCCATGGACGAGGCTGCCACCGAGGACCTGTACGAGCGCGCCGCCGCCCTGCTCGAACCGGGCGACATCCACCTGCACGGCGCCGTCATCCACACCGACCTTGGGAGCGACGAGGAGAGCATGCTCCACCAGGCCACGCTCGACGCGGGCGACGTCATCGCCGAGCACAGCGTCGGCGAGGACTGGTACGTCTACTCCGGCAACGACGACGAGCGGTTCGGCGTCAACCAGCACCAGGGGCTCACCATCGAGGGCGACGAGTTCGTCTGGGAGTGTCAGCAGCTGCTCCGCGGGGACACCTTCGACGTCGTCTTCTACTGGGAGGCCACCGACGACATCACGGACGTGCTGGACGCCCTCCGCGAGGACGGGTTCGAGGTGGTCGGCGTCACCGAGGACGGCGTCGTGGACCGGTCCGACTGAACCGCTCCGCTTATCCGTCCGCTCCCGTACCCACAGCCATGACCAGCGTGGCAGTCGACGACCCGGCCCGCGCTGTCCTGAACGCGTTCCAGGACGGGTGGCCCGTCGTCCAGCGCCCGTTCGAGCCCGCGGCGACGACGCTCGCCGGTCGCGGCCTCGACGTGGACGCGGCGGGCCTGCTCGCCACGCTTCGCGACCTGCTCGCCACCGGCGCGGCCACCCGGTTCGGCCCGCGCATCGACCCCGCGGCGTTCGGCGGCGCCCGGACCCTGGCGGTCACCCGCGCGCCGGCGACCCGGTTCGACGAGGTGGCGGCCGCGGTGACCGACCACCGCGCCGTCACGCGGGCCGTCGCCCGCGACCACCCCCGCTACAACCTCTGGGCCGACGTCGCCGTCGACGCCGGGGAGGCCGTCGCCGACGTGCTTTCGGACCTCGGAACGGCGACGGGCCAGTCAGTCCACGAACTGCCGGCGACCCGTACCTACGCCGTCGACGCGCCGGTCCGGTTCGACGGCCCGCTCGCCGACGAGCAGGTCGACCTCTCCCATCTCGGCCCGACGCCCGACGCCGTCAGCCGCGACAGCCTCTCCCCGGACGAGCGAGCCCTCCTCGTCGCCGTCCAGAACGGACTGCCCGTCACGCCCACGCCGTACGGCGACGTGGCGCGACGACTCGACCGGAGCGCGGGCTGGGTGGTCGAGACGCTCCGCCGGTTCCTCGACGACGGCACCGTCCGGAGCGTCGGCGTCGTCCCCGACACGGCCGCGCTCGGGTTCCGGAACAGCCTGACGGCGTGGACGGTGTCCGGCGACGTGCACGCGGCGGCCCGGGCCGTCGCCGACCTCGGCGCCGTCGCGCGGTGTGCCCGACGGGACGGCAGCGTGTTCGACGACTACGACCTCTTCGTCGAACTCCGGGCCCGCTCTGACGACGGACTCGCGGCCGCAGTCGAACAGGTTCGGGACAGCATGGAAACCCCGGGGTGGCTACTCCCGTTGAATGGACGGAGCTCCGCGCACGCCGGGTGCTCGACCGGACCGGCGTCCGCCTCGCCGGGCGGCCGGTGGCGAACACGGCGTGAACCGCCGGCTACGCCCGGATGCGGCGGGTCGAGCGCCGACGACCGTTTGGAAGCCTTTACGTACGGCTGACTCTTACCTCCGGACAGAACAACTGGCCGCGGCACGGAACGGACTCCCGGGTGGCGCCGGCCGCCCCAGTCGATGTCGCGGACGGTGAGGACAACATGAATCCAGGCACAGGCGTGGTGTCCGGCGTTCGCGTCTCGCAGGACAGCGCGACCGTGGACGAGATAGAGGCCGTCCGCGTGAACGGGCAGACGGCGGCCGTCGAGCACCTGCTCGCACATCCCGACGTGGACGAGGCGTTCGTGCTCCAGACCTGCCACCGGGTGGAGGCGTACGTCGTCACGAGCGACCCGGTTTCGGGCCGGCGGGCGCTCATGGACCGGCTGCCCCTCCTGACGACCGACGTCTCCTCGGTCAAGATGGCCCACGAGGAGAGCCTGCGCCACCTGCTCCGGGTCGCCGCCGGCCTGGAGTCGGTCGTGCTCGGCGAGGACCAGATACTCGGCCAGGTCCGGGCCGCCTACGAGGACGCCAGCGAGGCGGGCGGCCTCGGCCAGATCCTCGAGGACGCGGTCACCAAGGCCATCCACGTCGGCGAACGGGCGCGCACGGACACCCCCATCAACGAGGGCGTCACCTCGATGGGGAGCGCCGCCCGCCGCCTCGCCGCCCGGGAGCGCGACCTGGACGGCGCCACCGCCGTCGTCGTCGGCGCCGGCGAGATGGGCACGCTCGTCGCCAAGGCGTTCGCCGACAGCGAGGTCGCCCGCCTCGTCGTCGCCAACCGCACGCCGAGCACGGCCGCACACGTCGTCGCCGACATCTCCGGGGACGTGGAGACGGAGGCGGTGAGCCTCGACGCCCTCGGTGATGTGCTCGTGCACGCCGACGTGGTCGTCGCGGCGACGAGCAGCCAGCGTCCCGTCGTGAAGGCCGGCGACCTCGCGGCGAACGACGACGTGCTCGTCATCGACCTCGGCCAGCCCCGGGACGTCAGCGCGGACGCGCTGTCACTCGACGTCGTCACCGTCTTCGACCTCGACGACCTGGAGGCCGTCACGGACGCCACGAAGGAGCAGCGTCGCCGGGCGGCCGAGGACGTGGAGGCAATCATCGACCGCGAACTCGACCTGCTGCTCGACCAGTACAAGCGCAAGCGCGCCGACGAGGTCATCGCCGCGATGTACGAGAGCGCCGAGCGCCTGAAGCGCCGCGAACTCGCCACCGCGTTCTCGAAACTCGAAGCCCGGGACGAACTCACCGACGAGCAACGCGAGGTGGTGTCGGCGCTCGCCGACACGCTCGTCTCCCAGATGCTCGCCGCGCCCACCCGGAGCCTGCGTGACGCCGCCGCCCAGGACGACTGGACCACCATCAACACCGCCCTCCAGCTGTTCAACCCCGAGTTCGAGGCCGACTCGCCGTTCGGAGCCCCGCCGGAGGAGGCAGCCGAGCGGGCAGACGCGGTCGACGAGGACGACTGACGCCCGAAACTGGTAACCGACTGGCGGTCGAGCTATCTCCCATGCCAGACCTGTTGACCGACGAGGAGATAGCCGAGCGACTGCCCGAGGGCTGGGAGCGCGACGGCGACGAGATACGCCGCGTCTTCGAGTTCGACGACTACCTGGAGGGTGGCGTTCGCGACAGAGGTCGGGGAGATAGCCGAGGAGGAGTTCCACCACCCCGAGATGGTCGTCCGGTACGAGGAGGTCGAGGTGCGGTTCACCACCCACGACGCCGGCGGCATCACCGAAAACGACATCGACATGGCGGAGCGCTGCAACGACGCCCGGTGACGGGATGGACGCCCGTTACGTCTTCGCCGTCCGGTTCCGCCTGTCGCCGTCGGGGGTGCGCGTCGACCCGGGGAGTTCGAGACCCGGCTGTCCAGCCCGGCGGCCGACCCCGGCACCGACGGGTGGATGTTCTTCCGGGACAACCTCTGGCGTGGCCGCGTCAACGACGAGGCGCACGTGCGCGACCTGGCGACGGACGCGCTCGGCGTGCCCGTCGTGTCGGTGGAGTACCGGGCGTTCGAGACGGACGAGGAGTACCTGGCCGCCCTGGAGGACGCCATCGCGGACGACCTCGACGAGTTCCGCGCCGGGAGCGTGAGCGAGGTGCTCTCGAAGTACTTCGGGAGTTCCATCGAGGTGCAGTCGGGCGACTGACGCGGGGTCCCTGGCCGGTTTCGGGCAGTCAGTCGCCGTTCCCGACGCGGATGACTTCGAGGAGCGACGCGACGGGCACGTCGTCGACGGCCTCGATGCCCTGTTTGTCGACGAGGACGGCGCCTGCGACCGGGTCGCCGCCGCTATCGCGGACCGCCTCGACGGTTTCGCGGATGGTGGTGCCGCTCGTGATGGTGTCGTCCACCACGAAGCATCGCCGGCCCTCGACGGCGGCGAAGTTCCGCGAGAAACTCCCGCCGAGCGCCTCGATGTCGCCGTCCTCCCACTGGTGCTTGCTCGGGGTGTAGGTGCCGAGGTCGGCGTCGAGGTGGCGGGCGGCGGCCGCCGCCAGCGGCACGCCCGCCTTCTCCACGCCCACCAGCAGGTCCACGTCGGTGGCGTGCTCTGCCAGCAGGTCCGCGACTGCGAGCCCCATCGCGTCCAGCCGATCGCCGTCCGCGCCGATGGTCGACCAGTCCACGTGGACGTCCTTGGGTCCCGCCGGGGCGGGGGCGGCGGTGGAGCGGCCGGCGCGGTCGACGAGCCAGCTCGCGGTCTCCCGCGACACGTTCAGCTCGTCGGCTATCTCGCCCCGGGAGAGGCCGTGGTCTGCGAGTTCTGCCGCACTCTCGATGAGGTCGTCGACGTTCTTCATGGGTCGTGGAAGCTGACGGCGGTCTTGATGGCGTGGTCGTCGTCGGTGAACGCGCGCTCGAACTCGTCGAGGCCGTAGACGCCCGTGACGAGGCTGTCGAGGAATGCGTCGTCGAGGGACGAGAGGGTGTCGACGGCGGCCTCGAAGTGGGGGACGCCGGAGTTGACGCTCCCGACGACCGCTCGGTTGCCGAGGACGAGGTCGCGGTGCAGGTCGCTGCCCGGGACCTCGAACTCCCAGCCCGGCGCGGGGACGCCGAGGAGGGCGAGCACGCCGTTCGGGGCGAGCGCCCGGACGCCCTCGAAGGCGTGTTCCGCGAAGCCGGTGGCCTCGTAGACGAGGTCCATCGGCTCGTGGGCGGCCGGGACGTCGGCGACGGGCGTCTCCCGGGAGTCGACGTAGGTCACGCCGAGGTCCTCGATGAGGTCGATGGTCGGGTCCGGTCGGTCGCGCCGGCCGAGGCAGTACGTGCGGTCGAACCCGTCGAGCATCGCGAGCGTGAGCAGGCCGAGGCTCCCGTTCCCGAGGACGAACGCGGTCTCGGGCTGCCAGTCGAAGGCCGAGCGCGTGGCCCGCGCGTGCTCGATGGCTTTCTCGGAGATGCTGATCGGCTCCACGAGGAACCCCCGGGCGGCGAGGGCGTCGGGGATGCGGACCAGGTAGTCGGCGGGGCTGGTGAAGTACTCGGCCATGAACCCGTGGGCGCCGTCGATGCCGCGTTCGACGTACTCGCCCGGGGGCGCCATGTCGGGGTCGCCCCGCTCGAAGTACTCGTTCGTGCCGTCGGGTGGTGGTCGCCGGACCGTCGGGACGACGACGTCGCCCGTCGAGAGTTCGGTGCCGTTGGGGTCGGCGACGACGCCGACAGCCTCGTGGCCGAGGACGAGGTGGTCGTCGCCCGCCGGGAAGCTCCCGTGGCCGCCCTCGATGACCTCGTGGTCGGTCCCGTCGACGCCGACGCGGAGCGTCCGGACCAGTGCCTCGCCCGGGTCCGGGTCGGGCTTCGGTTTCTCTATCACCGCGGGCTCTCGTTCCCCGCGGCGGACGGCGATGGCGTGCATGTGGTCCCCGACGGGCTCCGTGGGTAAAATATTTATTCTATCCCGAGTTATTCTTTCTGAAGGTGTGGAACCGTGTCACAGTTGTCCGCTCCCGCCGTACCCCCGACCGTCATGGAACGCTACGACCGCCTCTACACGCTGTACGACGAGTTCGACACCCAGTCGCTCCGCGAGTCGCAGGCGTTCGTGGACCTGTTCCCGCCGGTGGACTCCCGGGTCGCCCTGGAGCACTGGGAGCGCGTCCACGACGACCTCGAACGCCGCAAGCGCGAACTCCGCGCGGCGTTCGCCGAGGAGACGCTGGCGGCCATCGCCGCCCGGGCCACCCGCGACCAGGCGTTCACGGCCCTCGACCTCCACAGCAAGTACGGCCGGGGCGTGAACGTGCTCGTCCTCGACGTGGACGAGACGCTCCGGTCGGCCGGCGGCACGGACAACGAGATACCCCGCGAGACGCTCCACCTCCTCACGGAGTTCCACGAGAACGGCGTCCCCATCGTGGTCTGCACCGGCCAGACACTGGAGAACGTCAAGGGGTTCATGATCCAGGGCCTCGGCAACGAACTCGTCCACTCGGGGCGGCTGAGCATCGTCTACGAGGGCGGCACCGGCGTGTTCACGCCCGGGCACGGCCCGGACACCAAGCACCTCCTCTACGAGGACCTGGGCGAGGAGATGGTCGGCGTCTTCGACGAGGTGCGCTCCCGGGTGCTCCGCGACGCCCCCGACGACCTCCGCCGGGCGACCCACCTCCAGGGCAACGAGTTCAACGTCACCCTGAAACCGAACGACGAGACCGGGAGTCCGGCGGCCGTCGAGACCATCGACGCGGCGCTGTGCTACCTGCTCGACCTGCTCGGCGAGGCCGTCGCCGGCGACCCCGAGGGAGCGCGTGGGCCCGGCGCTACTACGCCGACAGCGACCCCGAGATACGGAGCGTCCTGGAGGCGAACGGCGGGATGCCGGACGTCGAGTCGGTCCCGGACGACGCCCGAGCGGTCTTCGACCGCGTCGACGTCGGCTACTACGAGGGGACGCCGCCGAGATAGCCAGCCGCGAACTCAACAAGGTGGTCGGCGTGGAGGCGGCGTTCGACGTGCTCGGCATCGACGACCCGTTCTCGCTCGTGATGGGCGACAGCAAGAGCGACCTGCGCGTGATGGAGTGGGTCGCCGAGCGCGACGCGGGCATCGCGGCCGCGCCCGCCCACGCCTCCGAGCGCGTGCTCGAACACGTCCTCTCGACGGACGAACTCGTCTTCGACCGGGGCGCGAGCGACGACGTGCTCCGGACCGTCTACGCGCTCAATCGCCTCGCCCGCCTCGGGTGACGGCCCGAACCGGTGACACACAGCCAACGACGTGATTCCCATGCAAGGACCCTCGACGGACGCGACCCGGAGGACCGCTCGATGACCGGCCACGCACCCGCGCCCGGCGACGACGACCCGCTCGCCCTGCACGGCGTCGTCCCGCCGACGGTGACGGCGTTCGACGACGCGGAGCGCGTGGACTACGAGACGACCGCCGCCCACGCCCGGTTCGTCGTGGACCGCGGCGCCCACGGCGTCTTCCCGCTCGGGACGAACGGCGAGTTCCCGCTCCTCGGCCCGGACGAGCGCGAGAGCGTCGTCGATGCCGTCGTCGACGAGGTTGGCGGCGAGGTGCCGGTCATCGCCGGTGTCGGCGCGCCGAGCACCTACCAGACGGTCCGCAACGCCGAGCGGGCGGCGGCCGCCGGCGCGGACGGCGTCGTCGTGGTCACGCCGTACTACTACCCGCTCGACCGCCGGGGCGCCGTCGACCACTACCGCGCGGTGACCGACGCGGTGGACCTGCCGGTGTACGGCTACCACATCCCGGGCCGCACCGGCAACGCGCTGGACCGGGAGACGCTCGCCGCCATCGCCGACCTGGACGGCGTCGCCGGCGTCAAGGACTCCAGCAAGGACGTGCCGTGGCTCGGCCAGGTCGTGGACGAGAACCCCGACCTGACGTTCCTCGTCGGGTCGGACTCGCTGCTCTACCCGGGCCTCGCCGTGGGGTGTGCCGGGATGGTGAGCGCGGTGGCGAACGTCTTCCCGGGGCTCGTCGTCGAACTCTACGACGCCTACGACGAGGACGACGTGGCGCGCGCCCGCGACCTGCAGTCGACGGTCTACCGCGTGCGGGACGCCCTGAAGGCCGGGCCGTACATGGCGGGCGTGAAGACGGCGCTCTCGCTCCGCGGGTTCGAGGCGGGGCCGCTCCGGCGGCCGCTCCGCCGGATGGACGACGAGGCGCGCGACGACCTCCGGGCGTCCCTCCACGGCCTCGGCCTGCTCTGACCCGCTCAAAACTTTTACTGCGACCCGAGTAAATACGTAGCTATGGGACGAGAGTACGCGTCGCTCCACGACCCGAACGCGGAGTACACGATGCGCGACCTGTCCGCCGACGCGATGGGCCTGACGGCCGACCGCGCCCCGGCGAGCCGCGACGTCGAGATAACGGACGTCCAGACCACGATGGTCGACGGCAACTTCCCTGGACGCTCGTCCGGGTCTACACCGACGCCGGCGTCGTCGGCACCGGCGAAGCCTACTGGGGCGCGGGCGTCCCCGAACTCGTCGAGCGCATGAAACCGTTCGTCGTCGGGGAGAACCCGCTCGACCTCGACCGCCTCTTCGAGCACCTGGTCCAGAAGATGTCGGGCGAGGGGTCGCTCGCGGGCGTCACCGTCACCGCCATCTCCGGCATCGAGATAGCGCTCCACGACCTCGCTGGCAAGCTCCTCGACCTGCCCGCCTACCAGCTGCTCGGCGGGAAGTACCGCGACGAGGTCCGGGTGTACTGTGATTGCCATGCCGGGGACGAAGACGAGGCGCGACGCGCCTCGGACCCCGCGAGCGGCGAGCGAAGCGAACCGCGAGCCGACCCCGAGTCGGCGGCCGACGAGGCCGAACGCGCCGTCGAGGAACTCGGCTACGACGCACTCAAGTTCGACCTCGACGTGCCGAGCGGCCACGAGAAGGACCGCGCGAACCGCCACCTCCGCGACCCCGAGATACGCCACAAGGCCGACATCGTGCGCGCCGTCACGGAGCGCGTCGGCGACCGCGCGGACGTCGCCTTCGACTGCCACTGGACGTTCACCGCCGGGAGCGCGAAACGCCTCGCCGCCGAGATCGAGTCCTACGACGTCTGGTGGCTGGAGGACCCCGTGCCGCCCGAGAACCACGACGTCCAGCGCGAGGTCACCCGGTCCACCACGACGCCCATCGCGGCCGGCGAGAACGTCTACCGCAAGCACGGCCAGCGCCGCCTCATCGAGGAGCAGGCCGTCGACATCGTCGCGCCCGACCTCCCGAAGGTCGGCGGGATGCGCGAGACGCGGAAGATAGCCGACCTGGCCGACACCTACTACGTCCCGGTCGCGATGCACAACGTCGCCTCGCCCGTGGGAACGATGGCGAGTGCGCACGTCGGCGCCGCCATCCCGAACACGCTCGCGGTCGAGTACCACTCCTACCAGCTCGGCTGGTGGGGGACCTCGTCGAGGAGTCCGTCATCGAGGATGGCCGCATCGCGGTCCCGGAGCGGCCGGGGCTCGGCCTCACGCTCGACCTCGACGCCGTCGAATCGCACATGGTGGACGGCGAGACGCTGTTCGACGAGGCGTGAACCGATGACCGACCTCGTCGCCTTCGGCGAGACGATGCTCCGCCTGTCGCCGCCGCCAGGCGTGCGACTGGAGACGACGGACCGCCTCGAACTCCGGGCGGCGGGCGCCGAGAGCAACGTCGCCGTCGCCGCCGACCGCCTCGGCGCGGACGCGGCGTGGCTCTCGAAACTGCCGGCGTCGCCGCTCGGCCGGCGCGTCGAGGGCGACCTCAGACGCCACGGCATCGAGACGGCCGTCGCCTGGAGCGAGGACGGCCGCCAGGGCACCTACTACCTCGAACAGGCCGGCGAACCCCGGGGGACCGACGTCATCTACGACCGGGCGGACGCCGCCGTGACGACCGCGACGCCGGACGACCTCGACACCGGTCTGGTCCGCGAAGCGTCGGTCTTCTTCACGACGGGCATCACGCCCGCGCTCTCGGACACGCTCGCCGCCACCACCGCCGACCTCCTGGCGACCGCCCGGGACGCGGGCGCCACGACCGCCTTCGACGTGAACTACCGGTCGAAGCTCTGGTCGCCGGCCGCGGCCCGGGCGACGCTCACGGACCTGTTCCCGGCCGTCGACGTCCTGGTGGTCGCGGACCGCGACGCCCGAGAGGTGCTCGACTTCGACGGGACGCCCGCCGCCGTCGCGCGCGACCTGGCCGCCGCGTTCGACTTCGAGACGGTCGTCGTGACGCTCGGCGACGACGGCGCGCTGGCGCTCCACGACGACGCCGTCGTCGAGCAGGCTGCCTTCGACGCCGACACCGTGGACCCCATCGGCACCGGCGACGCGTTCGCCGGCGCGTTCCTCGCGCTCCGTCTGGAGGGCGCGACGGTCCCGGTGGCCCTGGAGTACGGCGCCGCGACGGCCGCCCTCGCGCGGACGATTCCGGGCGACGTGGCCGTCGTCACCCGCGACGAGGTCGAGCGCGTCGTCGCCGAGGGCGGCCGGGCCATCTCCCGGTAGTCACCGTTCTGGAGATTTTTATTCTATTCTGAGTAAATTTCTTATCCCGGGGGCCCCTACCGGATGGTATGGCAACCCAGACTGTACAGCACGACAGGCGACCGTACGTCGACGGCGAGTGGCGCGACACCGACGCGACCATCGAGGTGACCGACCTCGCCGACGGCGGGACCTTCGAGCGGGTGGCCGCCGCCGGTCCCGCGGAGGCCGACGCCGCGCTCGCGGCCGCGAAGCGCGCCCAGGAGCCGATGCGGCAGAGCACCGTCCCCGACCGCGCCGACTGGCTGACGGCCGTCGCCGACGGCATCGACCGCCGCGCGGACGAACTCGTCGACGCCATCGTCCGCGAGGCGGGCAAGCCCGTCACCAGCGCGCGCAGCGAGGTCGCGGCCGCCGCCGAACGGTTCCGGCGCGCCGTCGAGGAGGCCCGTAACCTCCAGGGCGAGTTCCGCCGCGGCACCACCGCCGGCCACGAGGGGTGGGAGGCCATCGTCCGCCCCGAACCCGTCGGGACCGTGCTCTGCATCGCGCCCTACAACTACCCGCTGGCGACGGCGGCCCTCCAGGTGGCGCCGGCGCTCGCCGCCGGCAACAGCGTCGTCCTCAAGCCCGCGACCAAGACGCCGGTGAGCGCGGCCATCCTGGCCGAAATCGTCGCCGACGTCGGCCTGCCCGCCGGCGCGTTCAACTACGTTCCCGGCCGCGGGAGCGAAGTCGGCGACGTGCTCGCGGGCGACGACCGCGTGAACGCCATCGCCATGACGGGGTCCTCGGAGGCCGGCCGGCACGTCGCGGCGACGAGCAAGATGGTGAACCTCCACATGGAACTCGGCGGCAACGCGCCCGCGGTCGTCTTCCCGGACGCCGACCTGGACGCGGCCGCCGCCGCGGCCGCCCGGGGTCGTTCAAGTACGCCGGCCAGCGGTGCTCGGCCGTCAGCCGCGTGCTCGCCCACGAGTCCGTCCACGACGACCTCGTGGCGCGCATCGACGCCGAGATGGACGACTGGCGGGCCGGCGACCTCTTCGACGAGGCCACGTCGTTCGGGCCGCTCATCGACGAGGGACAGGCCGAGTGGGTCGCCGGACTCGTCGAGGACGCCGTCGAGCGGGGCGCCGACCTCGTCCGGGGCGGCGGCCGCGACGGCCAGTTCTTCGAACCGACGCTGCTCGCGAACGTCCCGCGGGACGCCCGCATCGTCCACGAGGAGCAGTTCGGACCGGTCGCCGCCGTCACCACGTTCGCGTCCGAGGACGAGGCGGTCGAGATAGCGAACGCGAGCGACCTGGCGCTCGACGCAGCGGTCTTCACGAACGACTACGGCCGCGCCATGGACCTCGCCGACCGCCTCCGGGCGGGCGCCGTCCGCATCAACGGCGCGCCGAGCCACGGCCTCGGCGACGTCCCGTTCGGCGGCGTCGGCGCCTCCGGTATCGGGCGCGAGGGCCTGGGCGTCACCATCGACGCGTTCGTCCAGACGAAGAGCATCGTCCTCTGATCACACGTCGCCGATGGCCCGGGACCACACCGGCTCTTGATCACACGTCGCCGATGGCCCGGGACCACACCGGTTCCTTGGGTGCTTCCAGGCGGGCCATCTCGTCGTCGGTCAGGGACACGTCGAGGGCACCGACGTTCTCCTCCAGGTGCTCGACGCTCCGCGGACCGATGATGGGTGCGTCCACGACGTCCTTGTGGAGCAGCCACGCCAGGCTGACCTGGGCCGGGGTCGCATCTTTCTCGTCGGCGATGGCGCGCACCTCGTCGAGCACGGCCCAGTTCTCCTCGGTGAACCGGTCGCGGGTGTGCTCGTCGGTCTCCGCCCGGCCCGCATCCGGTTCCTCGCCGCGCTCGTACTTCCCGGTGAGGAACCCGCCCGCGAGCGGGGACCACGGGATGACGCCGACGCCCTGGTCGCGGCAGACCGGGAGCACGTTCGCCTCCTCGTGGCGGTCCACCAGGTTGTACTCCGGCTGCATCGAGACGAACCGCTCGACGTTGTCGAGGTCGGCCTCGTAGAGCGCCTTCGTGAACTGCCAGGCCGGCATCGTGCTCGCGCCGACGTACCGGACTTTTCCCTCGTTCACGAGGTGGTCGAGCGCCGACAGCGTCTCCGCGATGGGCGTGTGCTCGTCCCACCGGTGTATCTGGTAGAGGTCTATGTAGTCGGTCCCGAGGCGGTCGAGGCTCGCCTCGGCCTGCTCCAGGACGTGCCGGCGCGAGAGGCCCTGGCCGTTCGGCCGGTCGGCCATCCGGCCGTACACCTTGGTCGCCACAACGAACTCGTCGCGCCGGCCGTCGAGGGCCTCGCCGAGTATCGCCTCGCTCTCGCCGTGGGAGTAGACGTTCGCCGTGTCGAAGAAGTTGATTCCGAGGTCGATTGCGCGCTCGATTATCTCGCGGCTCCGCTCGCGGTCGCCGACCATCCAGGGCTGGTCGCTGCCGAAGTTCATGCAGCCGAGCGCGAACCGCGACACTTCGAGGCCGGTGTCGCCGAGGTACGTGTACTCCATGCCACGACACCCCACGACCGGCGGCGACAAAAGTGTCCGGAGTCCGGAAACCCGCTCCGCTTCCGCGCTACGGTCCGCCCCGCGGAGCGCCTCGACCTGCTCCCGGTCGGGGAGCGCCGCGATGGCGCCCGCGTCGGTGGTCGTCGCGGCGGCGACCGCGTTGCCGAACGACAGCACCGATTCGAGGTCGCCCTCTCCCTCGGCGAGCGCGGCCAGCACGCCCGCCGTGAACGCGTCGCCCGCGCCGGTCGTGTCCACGACGTCGACGTCGTAGCCGGGATGGGTGACGGTGCCGGCGCCCCAGGGCGCGTCGTCGGTGGCGTGGGCGAGCGACCCGGCTCCGCCGAGCGTCAGGAACGCGGTGTGGGGCGCGGCGTCGGTCAGGTTCCGGGCGACCGCGGCGGGGTCGTCGGCCGCGTACTCCGTCCCGGCGACGTCGTCGGCTGACGCCTTCACCACGTCCGCCAGGTCGACCATCCAGTCGAGCACGGCCGCGCGCTCGGCCTCGTGCGTCCAGAGCTCCGGCCGGCTGTTCGGGTCGAACACCACCGTACAGTCGTGGTCGCGGGCGCGCTCGACCAGCGAGAACGTCGCCGACCGGCCCGGTTCCGCCGCGAGCATGACGCCGCCGACGACCACCCACGAGACCGCGTCGAGCGTCTCGTCGGGCACCACGTCGTCGAGGTGGACGTCGGCGGTGTCGTCGCGGTAGAACGTGAAACTCCGGTCGCCATCCGAGTCGTGGGTGACGAACGCGAGCGCCGTCCGTCGCTTCGGGTCCCGGGTGACGAAGCGGTCGGGGACGCCGTTCCGGGCGAGCGTCTCCGCGAGGAACTCGCCGAACGGGTCGTCGGCGAGGCGCGTGAGGAACCACGGGGTGGCGTCCAGGCGGGCGAGTGCGACGGCCACGTTCGCGGGAGCGCCGCCCGCCCGCCGGCTGAACCCCTCGACGGCCGAGAGCGACCCCGGCCGGTCGGGCAGGAAGTCGACGAGCGCCTCGCCCGCCACCAGGACGTCGGGGGATGCCATACAGGTCCATCGCCCCCGGGTCAAAAATGCCTGCTGGGTCGCCGCAGTCGGGCTGGCTTTATACGTCGTCGGTCGCAACCCCGGTAACGATGGACGGTCGGCTCGTCACTCGCTATCGGGCAGGCACCACGCCACAGGAGGACAGATGCCGGACGGGGCTCCCGGCCGGAGAGGTGGGACGGTGACCGGCGACCGGATGGAGTCCGGGGCGCTCCGGGACACGCTCGAAGCCGCCGGCCTCTCGCAGTACCAGGCCGACGCGTACGTCACCCTGGTCGAACTCGGCTCGGCGTCGGCCGTGGAGCTCTCGGACGCGTGCTCGGTCCCGCAGGCCCGCATCTACGACGTGCTCCGGGACCTGGAGGACCGCGGCTACGTCGAGACCTACGAGCACGGCAGCCTGGAGGCCCGCGCCCACGAACCCTCCGCGGTGGTCGAGGACCTCCAGGAGCAGGCCGCCGCGGCCCTCTCCGCCGCCGAGGAGATAGAGCAACGATGGGAGCGGCCGGCGGTCGAGAGACACAGCGTGAGCGTGGTCAACCGCTTCGAGACGGTCCTGCGGCGCGCCGAGGAGTACGTCTCGGAGGCCACCTCCGAGATACAGCTCTCGGCGACCGTCGACCAGTTCCGCGAACTCGCAGACGAACTGGCGGCCGCCCAGGACCGGGACGTGCTCGTCGAACTCTCCCTCCATCCCCGGTCGGGCGAGGAGTCCATCCCCGGGGACGTCGAGCAGGCGTTCCCGGGGACCGTCACCGAGGTGCGCCACCGCCGGTTCCCGTCGCCGTTCCTCCTGCTGGTCGACCGCACGTCGGTCTGTTTCTCGCCCGAGGTGGTCTTCCACCCCGCCAACGAGTACGGCATGGTCATCAACGACTACTCGCTCGGCCACGTGTTCGAGCAGTACTTCCAGACGGTGCTCTGGGAGGGCCGCGACGTCGTCTTCGCCGCGGGCGACGCCGAACCG
Organism: Halobacteriaceae archaeon GCM10025711; assembly: GCA_042662785.1. Taxonomy (GTDB): domain Archaea; phylum Halobacteriota; class Halobacteria; order Halobacteriales; family Halobacteriaceae; genus JBHSYX01. The sequence continues at coordinate 2,960,029 of JBHSYX010000001.1, read as the reverse complement.
CCGCTCGTGTTCACCCGGGTCCGGGAGTGCATCCGGGAGCTACTGCCCGCCCACGAGGCGGGCGCCGACATCGCGGTCCGGGTGACCGGCCGCGACCGGGGCGGCGACGAGGTGGCCATCGAGGGCACCGTCGCCGACCTCATCTTCGAGGGCCCTGACACCGACCGGCGGTCCGACGACGACCTGCCGGCGTTCGCCGACCAGGCCACCATCGTCGTCGACGACGGCGGCGAGCGCTACCAGGTCGGCGGCTACGGCGCCGTCCTGGAGGACGTCGAAGCGCACCGCATCGTCGTGGAGGAGATAACCGGCGACGTTGCGGACCGATAAGCGCGGGAGCGCCGCTGACCGGTCGTCGCCGACGACGGTCCGAACTGGTCGGGTCCGCCCTACTCGACGGCGACCCATTCGCCGCGGTCGTCGCTGCGCTGGACGGCGTCGAGCACTCGCTGGACGGCGAGGCCGTCGGCGAAGTCGGGGTGGTAGTCGCCGCCGTCGGCGACCGTCGACAGGAACTCGTAGTTCTCGTGGACGAACGTGTGCTCCCAGCCGAGCACGTGGCCGGGCGGCCACCAGTGGTCGACGTACGGGTCGTCGGCGTCGGTGACGAGCACCGTCTCGTAGCCCCGGTCGCCGTCGCGGAGCAGTTCGAGTTCGTTCAGCCGCTCCAGCGAGAAGCGCAGGCTCCCCTCGGAGCCGTGGACCGCGATAGTGTGGTCGTTCTTGTGACCGGGAGCGAACCGCGACGCCTCGAAGGTACCCATCGCGCCGTTCTCGAAGCGCGCCTGCGCCGAGAAGGCGTCGTCCACCGTGACGGGTCGGGTCTCGTCGCTCCCCTCGACCGGCCGCTCGTCGACGAACGTCCGGAGGTGGCCGCTCACCGCGGCGACGTTGCCGACGAGGAACCGCGCCAGGTCGACGGTGTGGGCGCCCAGGTCGCCGAGCGCGCCGCTCCCCGCGAGGTCGGCGTCGTTTCGCCACGACCACGGCGCCTCCGGGTCGACCAGCCAGTCCTGGAGGTAGCGCCCCCGGAACTGGCGTATCTCGCCGAGTTCGCCCGCGTCGATGAGCCGTTTCGCGTACCGGATGGCGGGCACGAACCGGTAGTTGAACGCCGTCGCGGTCACCGCGTCCGCCGCGTCGGCGGCGGCCGCCATGCGCTCGGCGCCGTCCAGCGACGCGGCGAGCGGCTTCTCGCTGAGCACGTTCGTGCCCGCTTCGAGCGCCCGGACGGACGGTTCGACGTGGAGGTGGTTCGGGCCGAGGTTGTAGAACACGTCCACGTCGTCCACCACTGCCTCCCAGTCGGTGGCCGTCCGCGCGAAGCCGAGGCGCTCGGCGGCGTCCGCGAGCGTCGCCTCGTCACGCCCGACGAGCACGTCGCGCTCCACGTCGGGGGCGTCCGGGAAGAACATCGGCAGGCGGGCGAGTGCGTTCGCGTGTGCCTTCCCCATGAACCGGTAGCCGAGGACGCCGACTCGTAGCGTCATCGGTCACTCCGCCCAGTAGGCGTCGCCGGGTTGCGTCTCGAAGACGGCCCGCCGGAGCAGGTCCACGGCCTTCTCCAGCCCCTCGCGGGAACTCGTGAGCGCGTCCTCGTGTTCGATGCTCAGCGCGCCGTCGTAGCCCACCATCCGGAGGGTGCTCACCACGTCCTTCCAGTGGTGTTCGTCGTGGCCGTAGCCGACCGACCGGAACAGCCACGACCGGTCGGCCACGTCGTCGTACGACGTCATGTCGAGGACGCCCTTCGTCCGGGCGTTCGCGTCGTAGACCCGGGTGTCCTTCGCGTGGACGTGGTGGATGGCGTCGTGGTCGCCGAGCAGCCGGATGGCCTCGGTGACGTCGATGCCCTGCCAGTAGAGGTGGCTCGGGTCGAAGTTCGCGCCGACGCGGTCGTTCGTCGCCTCGCGGAGGCGGAGGAGCCCGGTCGGCTCGTAGACCAGCATGTTGGGGTGCATCTCGACGGCCACGTCCACGCCGTGGTCGTCGGCGTGGGCCGCCAGGTCCCGCCAGTAGTCGGTCGCGACGTCCCACTGGTACTCGTGGGCGTCCGCGTGCTCGGTCGGCCAGGGCGCCGTGATCCAGTTCGGTACCTCGTCGTTCGGGCCGCCGGCCGGCAGCCCCGAGAAGCACGTCACCGTGCCCACGTCGAGCTGGTCGGCGAGGCGGATGGCCTCGCGGAGTTCCCGGTCGGCTTCCGCGGCGTGGTCGTCGTCCGGGTGGATGGGGTTGTTGTGGGTCGCGAGCGCGCTCACCCGCATGTCGTGGTCGTCGAGCAGGCCCAGCAGGTCGGCCTGTGCGTCCCCGTCGTCGAGGTAGGCGGCGCGCGACAGGTGGTCGTCCCCGGGGTTGCCCCCGCAGCCGAGTTCGACCGCGTCCACCCCGACGTCGTCGAGGTAGGTGAGCGTGTCAGCGAGCGATTCGTTACCGAACGGAACGGTGAGTACGCCGATGTCCATGGTTGGAATGTCAGTCGAGTCGGACCGCGCGGCCCTCCTCGGCCGAGCGGTAGATGGCGTCGACGACGCGCTGGACGTCGAGTGCCTGTTCGACGGTGTTGTACTCGGGCGGTTCGCCGGTCCGGACCGCGTCGAAGAACGCGCGCAACTCGGCGAGGTGCGTGTCCTCGGGGTGGGTCTCGATGGTTGAATCCCGGAAGTGACTGGCTCCCTCGTCCCCCACGTCGTAGATGGTGAGGTCGCCAGTGCTACGGTCGAACCGGGCGCCAGCCTCCGTTCCGGTGACGACGATCTCCTCGTCGGGCTCCCGGTTCGCGGCCCACGCCACGTCGAGGGCGATGGTCTGGCCGTCGGCACACCGGACGAACGCCGTGGCGGAGTCGTCCACGTCGAACCCCTCGGGACCGCGGTCCTCGCCCCACATGTCGAGGTAGGTGTAGTCGTCCCGGGAGCCGAAGTCGCTGCGCGTCGAACCCATCACCTCGACCACGTCGGGGAAATCCAGGAAGTGGAGCGCCAGGTCGAGCGCGTGGACGCCGATGTCGATGAGCGCGCCCCCGCCCGCCACCGTCTTGCTCGTGAACCACGACCCCCGGCCGGGCACGCCCCGCCGCCGGAGGTAGTTCGCCTCCACGTGGGTCAGGTCGCCGAACTCGCCGTCGGCCTGCTTGGCCTTGAACACCTGGGCGGCCGGCGCGAACCGGTTGTTGAACCCGACCATGACGGTGGCGTCGGACTCCCGGGCGGCCGCGGCGATGGCTTCGGCGCTCTCCAGGCTGTGGGCCAGCGGCTTCTCCACGAGCACGTCGACGCCCGCCTCGAGGGCGGCGACCACGTACTCCTCGTGGTAGCGGTTGGGCGTCGTGACGACGAGCGCCTCGGTGCCCGCGTTGAACAGTTCCTCGTAGCTCTCGAACGCGGGCACGTCGAACTGCCGGGCGAACTCCTCGCGTGCCGTGGGGCTCACGTCCATCCCGCCGACCAGGTCGTGGCCCAGTTCGACGATTCGCTCGGCGTGGTAGGTCCCGATGCCGCCGAGACCGACGATTCCGACTCGTACTGTCTCCGTCTCGTCGCGTGTCATGTCTGTAGTCGCGTGTGGGGGCGTTCGTCGTGCGATACGTGCCGTGTGGGGCGTTCGTCGTGCGATACGTCGAGGCTTCAGTATAGCTGCCGCCGCCGGTCCTCCCGCTCGTCCTCCTGCCTGGCCTCATCCAGCCGCTCCCGCCTCGTCGTCAGGAATTCTCTAGTGGCGGGCACGTAAACGTTCTTCAGGTCGCGGACGAACGACACGAGGCCGTACGCCCAGAAGAAGAACAGGACGGTGCCGGCCGCCAGGTAGAGCCAGCCCATCGTGGTGACCATCAGGCTCCTCCGTTTCGCTCGCCGCCTCCGCTGTCTCGCCGGAGGCTCCGCGGTTGGCGCCCGCGCCGGGGAGGCCGTGCGAGATGGCGTCGCCGGTCTTCGGGTCGAACAGGTGGACCTTCGACCGGTCGAGGACCACCTCCACCGTCTCGTCCTCGTCGAGCACGGTGTCAGGGTCGACGCTCATCAGGAGGCGGTCGCCGGCGTCGTCTGCCGGTTCGAGGTAGACGAATATCTCGTCGCCCATCGGCTCCAGGACGTCGGTCTGCATCGTGAACGACGCCGACGCGTGGTCGACGTCGTCGGCGTGCTCCGCGAGGTAGACGTCCTCCGGGCGGACCCCGTAGGTCAGCGCGTCGTCCTCTCCGGCTCCCACCGCTGCCGGATTGCAGTCGAGGACGACGCTCCCGGCGTCGATGCCGCCGTCCGCGACGACGCCGTCGCCGAAGTTCATGCTGGGCGAGCCGATGAACCCAGCGACGAACCGGTTCGCCGGCTCGTCGTAGCACTCGAGCGGCGGCGCTATCTGCTGGAGTTCGCCGTCGTCGATGACGGCGATGCGGTCGGACATCGTCATCGCCTCGGCCTGGTCGTGAGTGACGTAGATGATGGTGGTGTCGAGTTCCTTGTGGAGGCGCTGGAGTTCGGTGCGCATGTGCACCCGGAGCTTCGCGTCGAGGTTGGCGAGGGGTTCGTCCATGAGGAAGACCTCGGGTTCGCGCACGATGGCGCGCGCGATGGCGACGCGCTGGCGCTGGCCACCGGATAGCTCGTCGGGCATCCGGTCGAGCATCCCGTCCAGCTGGACGACGTCCACCGCGTGTTCGACCCGTCGGTCTATCTCGTCCTTGTCGAAGTCCCGCAACCGGAGCCCGAAGCTGATGTTGTCGTAGACGTCCATGTGCGGGAACAGCGCGATGTTCTGGAACACCATCGCAATCTGGCGGTCCTTCGGCGGGAGGTTCGTCACGTCGCGCCCGGCGATGGTCACGGTCCCGCTGGTCGGGAGCGTGAGGCCTGCGATGCTCTCCAGGGTGGTGGACTTCCCGCACCCGGACGGGCCGACGAGCGTCACGAACTCGCCGTCCGCTATCTCGAGGTTCATCCCGTCGACGGCGGTCAGGTCACCGTACTCCTTCGTCACGTCGGTGAGTGTAACTTCTCCCATGATGTCACTCCTTGAGTGCGCCTGCGGTGAGGCCGCTCACGATCTTCTCCTGGGCGACGACCACGAGGATGGCGACGGGGAGGACCCCGACGATGCTCGCGGCCGCCATCAGGTTGTAGAACTGCTGGTACTCGGTCTGGTAGCTCAGGATGCCCTGGAGCAGCGGTCCCCAGTGGTTCTGCGAGGTGAAGACGCCGGCGAGGGTCTTGGCCACCTGGCCGTCGGTCATCAGGAACGAGAAGAAGAACTCGTTGTAGACCGCGATGAACGTCAGCACGCCCGCGGTCGCCACCCCGGGCGCCGACAGCGGGATGATGACGCGGACGAGCGCGCCCAGGCGGGTGGTGCCCTCGATGCGGGCGGCGTCCTCCAGGCCGTCCGGAATCTGGGCGTAGAACGTCGTCAGGATGAAGATGGCCAGCGGCATGAACAGCGCGCTGAACGGCAGCACCATCGCGCCCGGCGTGTTGTAGAGCACGGGACTGGAGATGGTCTGGCCGAACAGCGTGATGGAGACGTTCCCGTTGAACAGCCGGAACAGCGGGATGAGGAACGCCGCCGGCGGGAAGTAGGAGATGGCGAGGATGAGCAACATCAGCCCGCCGCGGCCGGGGAACTCCAGCCGGCCGAACACGTAGCCCGCGAGGCTGGCGACGACGAGCACGATGACCGTCGTCGTGACGGCGAGGATGAGGCTGTTCAGCATGTAGATGTGGAACGGCACCATCTCGAAGACGGTGACGAACGCGCCCGGGTTGAACCCGTTCGGGAGCAGTCCGAGGTCCCGAATCATCCCGCTCGGGGTGAGCGCGAGCACCAGGAGCCAGTAGAACGGGAACAGCGTCGTGAACAGGAAGAATATCGTCACGACGTAGAACATCGCCTCGTAGACGCTCTCGGGCCGGTAGATGGCGTCCTGCACCCACCGCGCGAGCGGGCCGTCGCCGGAACTCGATTCTGTCGCCATCTATATCGCCTCCTCCCGGAACTTCCAGATGTAGACCGCCACCATCGCCGCGATGATGGCCGCCGTGACGAACGCGACGGTCGCGGAGCTACCGTAGAGCCGCTGTGACCACGACTGGTAGACCAGGCAGGTCAGCGACGGCACCGTGCTGCAGCCGGCGACGGTCTGGATGATGCCGAACACGCGCATCGACTGGATGGTGCGGAACAGCATCGCGACCAGCACCGTCGGCAGCACGAGCGGCAGGGTTATCATCCGGAACCGCTGCCACGGCGACGCGCCAGCCACCTCCGCGACGTCGTAGAGGTTACGGTCGACGCTCTGGAGCCCCGCGAGGATGAGCAGCGCCATGAACGCCGACGTCTTCCACACGTCCGCGACGATGATGATGAACAGCGAGTCCTGCGAGTTCGACAGCGGCGAACTCGACAGCAGCCCCAGGTTCTGGAGCGGTTCGACGACGAAGCCGATGTCGGGCTGGAACAGCAGGAAGAATATCATGCCCTGGATGACGATGGGCACCGCCCACGGCAGGATGACGGCGACGCGCACCCACCGCCGGCCCCGGAAGTCCTGGTCGAGCACGAGCGCCTGCCCGAACCCGATGATGGTCTCGAAGGTGACGCCGACGACGGTGAAGATGACCGTCACCGACAGCGCGCTGGTGAACAGGTTCCCGAAGTGGACGAACGGGAACGCGCCGTTCACCGTCACCTGGGGGAGGAACGGCCGGGGCAGGAGCGCCGTCGTCGACCCCGTCCCCGTCAGCAGGTTCACGTAGTTGTCGAGGCCGACGAACGCGCCGTAGAGGCTGCCGCTCGTCAGCATGTCCTTGTGCAGCGATATCTCGAACGTCCGGAGCAACGGCCAGAACGCGATGACGCCCAGGAGCAGGAAGACGGGTACCAGCAGGAGGTAGGCGAACTGCGTCTCGCTGAGCCGCTCCGTCCAGCCCAGCAGGCTGACGCCGCCGCTGGTCGACCCTCCGCCCGACGGACGATGGTCGGTCGACATCGGCGATTATGCGCTGTTCTCGATCGCGGTGAGCTGATTCTTCAGGTCGCTCATCGCCTTCTCCGGGGCTTTCTGCTGGCCCAGCGCGGCGTTGACCTGCTGGGCTATCTTGGTGGATTCGGTCGGCCAGACCACGGTCACCGGGCGGGGGATGGCGTTCTCGCCGGCCACCTTCAGGGTGTCCATGTACCGGCCCATGACCGGAATCTCCTTGGCGCGACTCGAGTTGAACAGCTCCGGCTTCGGCGGGAGCCACCCGATGGTCTCCAGCACGGCGAGCTGGAACTCCTCGGTCATCATCGCCTTGAGCACCTCGAGGGAGGCCTCCTTCCGGGCGGTGTTCGGGTTGACGGTGTGGTGCCAGCCGCCGAGCGCGGCGACCGGGCCGCCGGTGTTCTTGTACTTCGCGTCGGCCTCCTTCACGCCGTACGGGATGGGCATCACGCCGAGGTCCTTCCCGAAGTTCTCCTCCTTGCCGTTGATGTTGATGGAGTACGGCCAGTTGCGGTGCATGACCGCGTCGCCGTTGGTGAACGGTTTCCGGGAGGTCTCCTCGGTCCACTGGAGGACGGTGGACGGCGCGAAGCCGCCCTTCCAGCCGTCGAGGGCGTGAGCGTCGTCCTGGCCGTGGATGAACGTCCTGACCATCTTGATGGCGTCGATGACGGGCTGTTCGTCCACGGTGACCGGGCGGTCGCCGACCGGGCCGAACAGGTTGTCGTGGGCGCCGAAGTAGGCGCCGCCCCACGACGACATGAACTCATTGAAGTCACAGCACGACAGCCCCTCGTAGGCCTTCGCCTGGAAGGTGAAGCCGTACTTCGCGTCGGACTGCCCGTGGACGGCCTTGGTCACCTCGGCGAACTTCTTCCAGGTCATCGACTCGGTGGCCCAGCTCTGGCCCTCGGGGCCGTAGCCCGCGTCCTCGACGAGGTCCTTGCGGTACTGCATCGTCGGGAAGTCGGGGAAGAACGGGACGCCGAACAGGTCGCCGTTCTTGCCCTTCACGGTCTGGACGCTCGCCTGGAAGTAGTCGTTCTCGACGGTCTTCACGAGGTCGCTCGGCAGCGCCTCGCTGAGGTTGAGCAGCTGGCCGCGCGCGATGAACGGGATGGTCCACCCGTTGTCCATCATCAGGATGTCGGGTTCGGCCCGTTTCTCGGAGAGCCAGAGCTGGTACTGCTGCTGGCGCTTGCCCGTCTCCCACGCCCCGGCGATGATCTCGACCTCGATGTCCTTCGATAGCCCGGCGTCGTGGAGCGCCTGCTTGATGGCGTCCGCGTTCTCCTTGAGCCGCGGGTCCGAGGCCCACTTGACGGTGGTCTTTCCGCTCGTCCCGTCGCCTCCGGTGGTCGTATCCGAACCGGACCCCGTGGTCGTCGACTCCGTGGTGGTTTCGCCCCCGTCGCCACCCGTACAGCCGGCGAGTCCGGCGACGGCACCTGTCGCACCCACTGCCTTGACGAAGCGTCGGCGGGACACTGACTGGTCGTCCGTGCGCGAAGGTTGGTCGTTAACCATTGTCTATGTACCCCATTGATTCGGTTCTATTTATAACTTGGGAGAATTCACTACAGGAGTTGTAATAGATTAATCTGACGGCCGATTCTAGGAACGGTTGCCTGAGACACCCCAGAACGCTGAAGTCGGGGAGGGGCATGGGTAGCAGTATGCACGGTCCGTTCGCCCGTCTGTTCCGCGACCAGTACACGGGTGCCCAGCGGTGCCGCGCCTGCACCGTCGTCAACGCGGCGCTTCTCGCGGTCGTGACGGCCACCGCGGCCGTGGTCTGGTGGCCCGCGGCAGTCGTACTGGCCGCCGTCGGGACCGCCGCCATCGTCTTCAACGGGTATCTGGTCCCTGGAACGCCGGTGTTCGCGCCAGCGCTGGTCGCCCTGCTGCCGGGCGACCCGTTCCACGCCGCGCCGCCCGACGAGTCCGACGCCCTCGGCGGCGACGTCGACGGCGAACGCGTCGTGGACGCGCTCGTCGCCGCGGGCGTCCTCACCGAGGACGCCGACGGCCTCCACCTCGACGAGGCGTTCCGCGACCGCTGGCGCGAGGAGATGCGGACCGTCAGGGACGGCGACCTCGTGGCGGCCATTCGCACGACCGCACCCACCGCCGAACGAGTCAAGAAGGTGACGGCCGACCGGGAGTGGTTCGTCCTGTCCGGCGGCGGCATCGAATCCGAGACGTGGCTCGCGAGACCGGTCGCCATCGCCGAGGTGGCCGCGGTCCGTGCGCTCGCCGACCGCGACGTCGCCCACGAGGTAGCCGTCGCCGCCGCGACGCCGCTCCGCGCGTTCCTCGCGCAGTGTCCGGTCTGCGACGGCCCCGTCGAGCAGACCACGAGCACGGCGTGCTGTGGCGGTGGCGTGGACCCGCACGAGGCGCCCGAAGACGAGATTCTCGCGTGCGTCGAGTGCGACGAGCGCCTGTTCACCTTCTGAGGGGAGCGAACGGGTGGGGCGCGAGAGGGGGTTCACCGTCGCCACCCCGCTCGACGCCGGGGACGCGACAGGCCGCTCCTTCCACGATTCCCGGCCGGTGGCGGGCCGGGTAGCCGGAAACTACTTAATCGGCTGGCAGCTATACGATGGTCCCCATGACCGCCAGGGAGTACGAGTTCTGGCTGCTCGACCTCGACGGCACGCTCGTCGACACCGAGTGGTCGTACACGCGGGAGGTGTTCGACCGGGTCGGCGACCGCGTCGGTCGGACGTTCTCCGACCGCGAGGCGGAGCTCCTCTGGCACGGCCTCCAGGGGTCGCGGGACGACCTCCTGCGCTCCTGGGACATCAACCCCGGGTCGTTCTGGGACGCGTTCCACGCCGTCGAGGACCCCCAGGTCCGGGCGGAGTCCACCTACCTCTACGACGACGCCGCGTTCGTCGCCGACCTCGACGTGCCCGTCGGCCTGGTCACCCACTGCCAGCGGTTCCTGGCCGACCCCGTCCTCGACGTGCTCGACATCCGCGACTGGTTCGACTCGACGGTCTGCTGCACCGCGGACCTCGGCTGGAAACCCGACCCCGCGCCCGTCTACGCCGCGATGGCCGCCATCGGCGTGACCGACGACCAGCGCGGCGTGCTCGCGGGCGACGGCGCGAACGACATCGGCGCGGCCTGGAACGCCGGCCTCGACGGCATCCACGTCGAGCGACACGACCCGTGCCGGCGCGGACAGTGCGTCCTCGGCGACTACCGGGTCAACTCCTTCGACGACCTCCTGGCCGTCCGGACCTCCGCTGCGACTGAACCCCGGGAGGGCCGCCAGCACGCTCTCCAGTTCGTCGTCCAGCACCGCTTCGAGAGCTTCGACGCCCGGTTTCGCCGTCCGGTCCGGGTTCGCGGCGACCGACACGGACTGCTCGCCGAGCGACACGAACCCGAGGCCGAGGCGGTCCGCCGTCGCCCGCAGTCCGAGGCCGGCGTCGGCCTTCCCGGCGGCCACCTTCCGCGCGGGACTCTCGTGAGCCTTCACCGAGAGGTCGAAGCCGTCGATGGCCGCCACCAGGTCGTGCCGGGTCGCGTCGCGCTCGTCGGCCAGGTCGACGACGACCTCCATGAGGCTCGTGCGGAGCCCCGAGTCGGTGCCCCGGTTGACGAAGCGCAGGTCGCGGTCGACGAGGTCGGCGAGGCCCGTCACGTCGTCGGGGTTCCCCTCGGGGACGACGAGGCCCCATTCGCGCGTCCAGCCCCCGAGTTCCACGCGGTCCACTTCGCGCTGGACGGGGCCGACGGTCACCGCGAAATCCGGCACGCCGTTCCGTAACCTGCGAAGCCCCTCCCTGCTGCCGACCGAGAGGTAGCGCGGCCGGTCGAGGTGGTCGAGCAGGCGGGAGAGCGCGGGGTCGTCCTCGCCGACGCCGAACGCCGACGGCGCCTGCACGTCCGGCGAGAACAGCATGACCTCGACCGTCTCGCCCGCCGCGAGGTACTCGGTGTCCGGGTGGACCTCGACGACGCCGTCGGCCTCCACCAGGCTGGTGGTCGCGCCGCTCCCCTTGTCCACAGGGTAGACCAGCGTCTCGCCCCGTTCGTCCTCGACGAGGCCGACCGGCATGTAGCGGAGTCGCCCCTCGCTGAACCGGTCGCGGACCGCCATCGACCCCTCGACGGTCGCCGTCTTCGGTTCCGGGAGGCCGGCCGCCCGGCGGAGCGCCGGCGCGACGAACGTCCGGAAGATGGTGAGCGCCGACACCGGGTAGCCGGGCAGGCCGACGTACGCCGAGTCGGCGACCCGGCCGACCAGCATCGGCTTGCCCGGCTTCACCGCGACGCCGTGGAGCAGGAGTTCGCCGGTGTCCTCGATGACGCGGTAGATGACGTCCACCGCGCTCGCGCTCGTCGACCCCGAGGAGAGCACCAGGCCGCACTCGCCGGCGGCCTCGCGCAGGATGCGCTCCATCTCGTCGTAGTCGTCGCCCGCGTGCGGGTAGAGCACCGGTTCGCCGCCCGCCTCCTCGACGGCGGTGGCGATGGTGTAGCTGTTCACGTCGTATATCTGGCCGCGGTCACTGTCCAGGTCGTCGCCGGGTCGGACTATCTCGTCGCCGGTCGAGATGATGCCGACCGTCGGCGTCCCCGTGACCGGCACCTCGTCCACGCCGAGCGCGGAGAGCAGGCCGATTTCGCGGGCCGTCAGCCGGGTGCCGGGGCCGAGCGCCCGCTCGCCCGCGGCCACGTCCGCGCCCGCGAGCATCACGTTGTCGCCGGGCGCGATGGCGGTCCGCATCGCTATCCGCGTCCCGGACCCGTCGCCGTCTCGCTCGTCCGTGCGCTCCACCATCATCACGGCGTCGGCGCCCTCGGGCATGACCGCGCCCGTCGATATCTCGGCCGTCTCGCCTTCCTCGATGGTGAGGTCGGGCGCGACGCCCGCGTGGACCTCGCCGATCAGGTCGAGCACCGCGGGGTCCTCTTCGTCCGCGCCGAACGTGTCCTTCGCCCGGACCGCGTAGCCGTCCATGCTCGCGCGGTCGAAGCCCGGGACGTCGATCTCGGCGTCCACGCGCTCGGCGAGGACGCGCCCGCGCGCCTCCGTGAGCGGCACCGTCTCGGGGTCGCCCGCCAGGTCGAGGCCGGCGATGGTCTCGTGGGCCCGTTCCGGGGGCGCCAGGTCGCGGAACTCGCGTCGCTCGGTCACGGCGACCACTCCCAGTTCTCCACGGGGACGGTGTCGCCGGCGTCCAGGCCCTCGCGGTCCTCCGGAACGACGACCCAGCCGTCGGCGAGAGCGACGCTCGACAGGACGCCCGCGCCGCTCGACCGGACCGGTGCTGCCTCGCGGCCGTCCTCGCCGTCGGTCACCTGCACACGGGCGAACGTCCGGATGCCGGGTTCGCTCCTGACCTTCCGGGTGAGCGTCGCCGGCGTGCTCGGCAGGTCGTCCTCGGGGAGGTGGCCGGCCCGCTTCACCGCCGGGCGGAGGAACTGGACCGCGTTCACGATACACGAGACGGGGTAGCCGGGGAGCATCACGACCGGCGTGTCCTCGACGACGCCGAACGCGACCGGGTGGCCGGGTTTCAGCGCGACGCCGTGGACGAGCACCTCGCCCAGGTCGTCGATGACCTCCGGGATGAGGTCGCGCGCGCCCACCGAGGACCCGCCCGTCGTGACCACGACGTCGGCGTCCAGGTCGCGTTCGACGGCCTCGCGCAGGCGGTCCTCGTCGTCGGTGACGATGTCGCGGTAGCGCGCGTTCCCGCCCCAGCGCTCGACGTAGCGCGAGACCGTGAGGCCGTTCGTCTCGACGACCTGGCCCGGGCCGGGGTCCTCTGTGACGAGTTCCTCCCCGGTCGGGATGACGGCGACCTCCGGCGGTTCGAAGACCCGGACCTCTCGCACGCCCACCGACCGGAGCAGCCCCAGGTCGGACGGCCGCAGGCGGTGGCCGGGGTCGTACATCGGCGTCCCGGCCTCGATGTCCTCGCCGACGGGGCCGACGTTCTCGCCCTCGGCGACCGCGTCGAACACCTCTATCTCGGGGCCGACCTCCTCGACGTCCTCGATCATCACGACGGCGTCCGCGGCGTCCGGCACCTCGCTCCCGGTGTGGACGCGGACGGCGCCGCCGGGCGGCAGGTCGTCGTCCGCCCGGTCGAGCACCTCGGGCGAGCGGTCGCTCGCGCCGAACGTGTCCTGGGCGCGGACGGCGTAGCCGTCCATCGCCGCCCGTCGGTAGTGCGGGACGTCGCGCTCGGCGGTGACGGCGTCAGCGATGACTCGGCCGTCGGCGTCGGCCAGGGAAACCCGTTCGGTCCGGTCGTGGGGCGCGACGACGTCGAGCAGGCGTGCTCGTGCCGCGTCGACGCGGGTGCGTTCCTTGAAGCCCGCGTGCTTTCGGTCCGGTGGCGTCATGTGCGTGCGTTAGCCGGTCACGGGCAAAAAACGTCTGGACCCGGCGACCGGCGCTGAAGCCCGTCGCGACCCGGGCGCAGCCGAATTTATCCGGATTCAAATCGCGTTAAATCGCCTGAAGCGTCCGAAATCGCGGTTTACGGAGTTCACCATTCATACTCCCCGGGCCGTTCAGGGTCGACCGGAGATAGCACAGATGAAACGCACCGCACTCGCCGCGATCGGACTCGCAGTACTGCTGGTCACCGCCGGCCTGGCCACCGCGGCCCCCGGCGCGACCACGACCCCCGCAGACGGACCGAACGAACACGCGAACGACGCCGCGCGTACCGGCGCCGACAACGCCGACCACGCGGACGAGAACGCGACGGACGACCACGAGGGCGCCGACGAACCGGAGGCGGCCGCGGCTGACGAGTCGGAGCAGTCCGACTGCACGTGCTCGGACGACGAGAACGAGACGGACGCCGACGAGAACGAGACGGACGCCGACGAGAACGAGACGGACGTCGACGAGAACGCGACGCAGGCTCGCGAGGAGAACGCAGAGCAGCACCGGAACGAGCACGCCGAGGAGAACGAGGCCCGCCAGGGCCCGCCGACCGAGATGCCGGCGAACGTCCCGGACCACGTGAGCGAGATCCACGTGCTCATCCAGAACTACCTCGACGGCGACCTCTCGGGCAGCCTCGGTAGCGCCATCAGCGACCTCGTCGGCGAGACCCCGGAGGCCGGCAACCAGCCCGCCGACGCCGGTGACGAGGCCGACGAGCACGGCCCCGAGATGACGACCACCACGGAGTCGAGCGCGTAACGCGCCCGATTCACACCCACCATGCCCCCTCACGGCCCGACGGCGTCGTTCTTCGCCGGACTCCCCGGTGACGGCGTCTTTATCTTCGTGGTCGGCCTGCTGGTCGGCGGCCTCGGCATCTACGCCGGCGCCCGGACGGTCACCGGACGCACGTACGACTGGCGCCACCGCGACGTCCGGCGCTCCCGCACGTTCGGCTACGCGGTGGTGACCGCCCTCGTCGGCACGCTCGCGTGGGCGGTCCTGTCGCTCGTCCCGGTGGTCGGGTCCCTGGCGGCGCTCGTCGCCTGGGTCGCGGTCATCCGGTGGCGGTACGAGGTCGGCTGGCTCCGCGCAGGCGCCATCGGCGCCGCCGCCTGGGCCGCCTCCGTGGTCGTGGTGGCCGCCCTCGAACTGGTCGGCGTCGGCGTCTCCGCCGTCGGCGTCCCCGGCGCCTGACCACCCCGCATCGCCCTCCGAACACCCCCTCCTGCTTCCCGCTGACGCAGGCCGCCACACGCTCCTGTTCCCCGCTGACGCAGGCCCTCGAACGCACGCCTGTCCCGCTGACGTCCCCTCCCCGAGGTATCGACCCCCTGAGCGCCCTGTTCCTGCTGGCAGCCTGACGCCTTCCGGTCCGCCCATACCGACCGACGGAGCGCCGCCCGTGCGGGCGGTTCACTCAACCGCCGGGTTTAACGCCCCTCCCGCCGAAGATGGTTCCATGTCAGCGCTCCGTGAGGCCCTCAGCAATCTGCCCGACGCTGTGTTCGCCGACCTGCTGGAGAGCGACGACGCCTTCCTCCTGGTGCTGGACCTCCCCGGGGCGACCCGGGACACCGTGGACGTGACGGCCGAGGGCGGCCAGCTCCACATCGAGGCCCGCCGGGAGAAGGACGTCCCCGACGGGTTCCGCTACCGGACGGAGGAGCGGTCGCTGTTCCTCGACGCGGACATCCCGCTCCCGCCCGTCGTCGCCGCGGACGACGCGTCGGCGAGCATGGACCGGGGCGTGCTCGAACTCCACCTGCCGAAGACCCGTGCCGCAGAAGCCCAGGAGATACCCATCGACGGCTGACCCGGGTGGTCACACTGGCGCCGCTTCGCTCCTACCGACGATTCTTCGTCGTCGCCTGGCAGTTCTTGCCGCTGTTGTTGAGCTACGCCCGTGACCGCCGCCGGTTCCTGCTGTTCGGCGGTCGCCGGACGGTGAGCCGGGAGACGCAGGCCGAACGCGCCCGGCAGCTCCTCGACTCGCTGCTGACCCTCGGGCCGACGTTCATCAAACTCGGCCAGCTGCTCTCCACGCGCCCGGACATCCTCCCGCCCGTCTACGTCGACGTGCTCGCGGAGCTCCAGGACCGCGTGCCGCCGGCCGACTGGTCCCGGGCCCGCACGGTCATCGAGGAGGACCTCGGCCCGGTCGACGACCAGTTCGACGACTTCGACACGGACGCCATCAGCGGGGCGAGCCTCGGCCAGGTCTACCAGGCCGAGGTGGACGGCGAACCGGTGGCCGTGAAGGTGCGCCGCCCCGGCATCGAGGACCTCGTGAAGGCCGACCTCCAGGTCATCCGGTGGTCGCTCCCCTGCTCACGCCGCTCATGGACGAAGCGCGGTCGTTCTCGCTGGAGAACCTCGCCGACGAGTTCGGGAAGGTCATCCGCGAGGAGATGGACTACGAGCGCGAGGCCCGGATGCTCAACCTCATCCGGGACAACTTCGTCGACTACCCCGGGGTCGCCATCCCGGCGACCGTCGACAGTCATTCGAGTCCGCGCGTGCTCACGATGGAGTACATCGGCGGGACGAAGATCTCCGACGTGGAGACCCTCGACGCGAAGGGGCTCGACCGGAGCGAACTGGCCGACCGCCTCCAGCGCGCCTACATGAAGATGATAATCATGGACGGCGTCTTCCACGCCGACCCCCACCCGGGGAACCTCGCCGTCCAGGACGACGGCACCATCGTCTTCTACGACTTCGGCATGAGCGCGCACGTCGACGAGTACCTCCAGGACAAGATCGTCGACTTCTACGTCGCGGTCGCGAGCCAGGACATCGACGCCATCCTCGACACGCTCGTCGAGATGGGGACCCTGTCGCCGGAGGCCGACCGCGGCACCATGGCGGCGGTCCTCGAACTCGCCATCCAGGACGCCCGCGGCGAGGAGATAGAGACCTACCGCGTGAACCAGATCATCAACCAGGTCGAGGACACCATCTACGAGTTCCCGCTCCGCCTGCCGTCGAACCTCGCGCTGGTGCTCCGGATGGCGACGGTCGTCGAGGGCGTCTGCATCTCGCTCGACCCCGAGTTCGACTTCATCGCCACGGCCACCGACTACCTCCAGGAGCACGGCTACCTCCAGGAGTCCGCCCGCGAGTTCGTCCGCGAGACCGGCCAGCAGGTCCGGCGGTCCGCCCAGTCGGCGCTCCGGACGCTCCCGAAACTCGAACGCACCCTCGACAGCTTCGACCGGGGCGACGTCACGGTGCAGGCGGTCATCAAGGACGAGAACGACGTCCTCGACCTGCTCGCCAAGCGCATCATCTACGCGCTGTTCATCGTCTCGGGCGGCATCGCCACGACCATCCTCTACGCCGCCGACCGACCCCGCGGCTTCTACGTGGTGCTCGTGCTCACGCTGCTGTTCATGACGATGCTCTACCGGTCGTTCCGCCAGCGCCGTGGCATCCGCACGCCCCGCGAGTTCACCCGGCAGAGCCTCCGTCGCAAGCGCGGCGAGTGACCCGGTCGGCCGCGTCGCCTGCCAGTACCGACACACGTTTTTCGCTGGTCTGCGCGGTGTGCATCATGGACATCGCGCCGTTCGGCCTGGAACGCTGGTTCGCGGAGTACGAACACGAGGCGGACATCATGCTGGCCGAGAGCGGCATCCGGAGCCTCTCGGCCGACCGCTTCGACCTGGACCCCGGCGAACTGGGCTACGTCATCCCGACCAACGGCGACCCCGAGTTCCGCGCCGAGGTGGCCGACCGCTACGGCCGCGACGCCGACGAGGTGCTGTTCACCGTCGGCACCCAGGAAGCCAACTTCCTCGCGTTCCTCTCGCTGCTCGACGCCGGGGACCACGCCGTCGTCGTGACGCCGACCTACCAGGCGCTCCACGCCGTCCCCGAAGCCATCGCTGACGTGACCCGGGTGTGGCTCGAACCGCCCGAGTGGGAACTCGACGTGGACGCCGTCGCCGACGCCATCACTCCCGAAACGCAGGTCGTCGTGCTCAACAACCCGAACAACCCGACGGGTCGCTACCACAGCGCAGCGACCGTACGGGCGCTCTACGACCTCGCCGCGGACAACGACGCCTACCTGCTCGCCGACGAGGTCTACCGCCTGCTGGCCGACGACCCCATCGACCCGGTCGCGAGCCTCGGCCCGTACGGCATCAGCACCACCAGCCTGACGAAGGCCTACGGCCTCGCCGGCCTGCGGTTCGGCTGGCTGGTCGGTCCCGAGGAGGTCGTCGCGGACGCCTGGAACTGGAAGGATTACACCACCATCTCGCCGTCCATCTTCGGCCAGCACGTCGCCCGGCAGGCGCTGGCCGACGAGGACGCCATCCTCGCGGAGAACCGCGACCTCGCCCGCCGGCACCACGACATGGTCCAGGCGTTCGTCGACGAGCACGGCCTCGACTGGTACGACCCCGTGGGCGTGAACGGCTTCGTCACCATCCCGGACGGGTTCGCGGACGCCGAGGCGTTCTGTCGCGGCGTCGTCGAGGAGGAGAGCGTCGTGCTCGCGCCCGGCCACCTGTTCGGCTACGACCGGTACTTCCGCATCGGGTTCGGCCTGCCGACCGACGAACTCGAGGACGGCCTGGAGCGCGTCGGCGCGTTCATCGAGCGGCACGCCTGAGCGCCCGGGAGGTCCGGGAACGCCGTTCCAAACCGTTTATTGCCTCCGATTGATTACGGCGGTACATGGTAAAAGAGCAGAAGGAAGTGCGCGACCTCCAGGAGGGAAACTATCTCATTATGGACGACGCGCCGTGCAAGATCACGGCCTACAGCACGGCCAAACCCGGTAAGCACGGCAGCGCCAAGGCCCGCATCGAGGGCAAGGGCGTCTTCGACAACAAGAAGCGCAGTCTCTCCCAGCCGGTCGACGCGAAGATCTGGGTCCCGGTCATCGACCGGAAGCAGGGCCAGATCATCAGCCTCGAGAGCGACAACGTCGCCCAGGTGATGGACCTCGACACCTACGAGACCATCACGATGGAGATTCCCGGCGGCGTTGACGTCTCGCCCGACGACGAGATAGAGTACCTCGAGTACGAGGGCCAGCGGAAGGTCCTCAAGTAGATGTTCCCCGGGGCGTCCGCCGACCGCGAATCCGCCCGGTTCGTGGTCGTAGGCGCGCCCCTGGACGTCTCCACGACCTTCCGACCGGGCGCCCGGTTCGGACCGGACCGCGTCCGGCAGTTCGCCCGCACCTTCGAGGATTACGACCACGACGCCGACGCTCGCTTCTCCGAGTTGGCAGTCCACGACCACGGCGACGTCCGCGCCTGGGACGACGCCCCGGAGTACCTCGACTACCTGGCCGGCGTCCTGACGGACGTGGTCCGCGACGACGCCGTCCCCCTGCTCGTCGGCGGCGAACACACCGTCACCGTCGCCGGCGTCCGCGCCGTCGACCCGGACGTGTTCGTCACCCTGGACGCCCACCTCGACCTCCGGGCCGAGTACGACGGCAACCCGTACAGCCACTCGACGGTCACCCGGCACGCCCTCGACGTCGCCGACGAGGCGGTCGTCCTCGGCGCTCGCTCCGGCGACGAGGTCGAGTGGGAGCGCGCCGACCAGGCGGACGTGACCGTCGTCCCGCCCAGCGAGGTGGCCGACTGGACGCCCGAGTTCGACGACCAGTCGGTCTATCTCAGCGTCGATATCGACGCCGCCGACCCGGCGTTCGCACCCGGAACCGGGACGCCGGAGCCGTACGGCCTCACCTCCCGCGAGATGCGCGCCGTCGTCCGGTCGGTCGCCCCCACGCCGACGGGTTCGACGTGGTCGAGGTGAACGACCGTGACGACGGGCAGGCGGCGGTCCTCGCCGCGAAGCTCCTCCGCGACTTCGCCTTCAGCCATGCAACTCAGTGAGCTCTGCGCCCGGTACGACGACGAACTGCGCACCGCCGACTACGCCGACCTCGACGCGAGCGCCAACGGTCTCCAGGTCGGCCCGGCGGAGAACGAGATAACGCACGTCGCGTTCGCCGTCGACGGCGTGCTGGAGACGTTCGAGGCCGCGGCGGACGTCGGCGCCGACGCCCTCGTCGCCCACCACGGCATCTCGTGGGGCGGCTTCGACCGCGTCACCGACCGGACGTACCGCCGCATCCAGGCACTCGTCGAGAACGACCTGGCGCTCTACGTCTCCCACCTGCCGCTCGACGGCCACCAGGAACTCGGGAACGCCGCCGGCGTCGCCGACCTGCTCGACCTCGGAGACCGCGAGCCGTTCGGTAGCCTCGGCCCCGAGTACGTCGGCACCCGCGGCCGGACCGAGGAGCCGCTCTCCGCGGACTACCTCGCCCACCGCCTCGACACCGAACTCGAACCCGAGCAGGGCGTCCAGACCCTCGACTTCGGCCCCGACGACATCCAGGACGTCGCCGTCGTGACCGGCAGCGGCGCCGACTGGCTCGACGAGGCCGCCGAAGAGAGCGTCGACGCCCTCGTCACGGGCGAAGGCAAACAGCAGCTCTACCACGAGGCCAAGGAGGCCGGCGTCACGGTGTTCCTCGCCGGCCACTACGCCACCGAGACCCTCGGCGTCCGGGCCCTCCAGGACCTGGCCGACGACTGGGGCCTGGAGACGACGTACTTCGACGTGCCCACCGGGCTGTAGTTCAGTGTGTTCTGTTGCGGTGGCGGTTTGCGGTGGCGGTTTGCTGTGCGGTGCGGTCCTCATTCGTGCCCGGCAGCAGTCGGACACTGTTGCTACCGGTGTGTTTCTCACTACCTTCCGGCAGCAGCCGGTCTCATCTCGGTCAAACCGTCCGGCAACGATTCACTCCTGCCGGGCACCAGTGAAGCCCGCACCGCAACCGCTGCTGCTATTGCACAATGATTGACGCGAGACCGCGTCGTTCAAACCCCTCGCGCACGCACTCCCGGACAATGACCGACCACGAGGAGTACGACACGCCCGAGCGCGAGGAGTTCAGCCACGACCCCGTCGGCCACACCCGCGTCTGGGGCGGGATGACCGTCGGCGAACTCGTCGAACAGTACGGCGACGCGGGCATCGGCGCCGCCGACCTCCACGAGGCCGCCGACATCTACGCCGAGATGCTCGCCGACGAGGACGTCTCCGTCTTCTTCGGTCTCGCGGGCGCGATGGCACCCACCGGGATGCGCGGCGTCGTCGAGGACCTCATCCGCGACGGCCACATCGACGCGCTGGTGACGACCGGCGCGAACCTCACCCACGACGCCATCGAAGCCATCGGCGGCAAGCACCACCACGGCCGCGAGCACGGCGAGGAGCCTCCGCGAGCACGACGAGACGCTCCGCGACGAACAGGTCGACCGCATCTACAACGTCTACCTCCCCCAGGAGTACTTCGCGCTCTTCGAGGACCACCTCCGCAGCCACGTCTTCCCGAACGTCGAACGCACCGTCAGCATCCAGGAGTTCACCGCCGAACTCGGCCGCGCGAACGCCGAAGTCAACGAAGCGGAGGACGTCGACGAGGACGCCGGTATCGCGGCCGCCGCCTACGAACACGACGTCCCCGTCTACGTGCCCGCCATCCAGGACTCCGTGCTCGGCCTCCAGGCGTGGATGTACTCCCAGACCTCCGCGTTCACCCTCGACGCGCTCGCCGACATGACCCACCTCAACGACCTGGCCTACGACGCCGAGAAACGCGGCGCCGTGGTCGTCGGTGGCGGCGTCCCGAAGAACTACGTCCTCCAGACGATGCTCGTCGTCCCCGACGCCTACGACTACGCCGTCCAGTTGACGATGGACCCCGAACACACCGGCGGCCTCTCCGGCGCCACCCTCGACGAAGCCCGTTCCTGGGGAAACTCGAGAAGGACGCGCGGAACGCCACCGTGCTCGGCGACGCCACCGTCACCTTCCCGCTCTTGGTGGCTGCCGCCCGCGAACGCATCGATCAGTCCGGATAGCCTCGTTCGACGCCGGTCGTCGGTCGTCTGGGCCCGAGGGGAACCGATTAATGCGTCCGTGGCGTATCCCCGCCCGGCCGATGACGAAACCCCGGGGCCGAGCCGGTCTCGGCAGCCGGCGATGCGGAGCCCTATGAGTGCCGAGGCCAGCTTTCTGTGCACTGACCACCGACACCCGACGTGGGACCAGTCCGTGTGGGGCGTGGACACGACACGTCACTGGGATGAGAACTGTGGATACCACGATAGTACCTGCTTGAGGTGCCGAACCGGACACCGTATCCAGACAGAACACCGTATCTGTGGTCAACCGCCCACGAGAATTTTTGAAAATCGGATATTCGTCCAGAAAAACGCCGATTTCGAGGACAAGTACGGAAGCCTTATCCGTGTGCTCGGTCTCTCTTTGGTTGCAATGGCAAACGGTAAGGTTGATTTCTTCAACGACACTGGCGGCTACGGTTTCATCTCGACTGACGACGCTGACGACGACGTGTTCTTCCACATGGAGGATGTTGGCGGCGAGGACCTGACGGAAGGTACCGAGATCGAATTCGACATCGAGCAGGCCCCGAAGGGCCCGCGCGCGACGAACGTCGTTCGCGTCTAACCCGGTTTCCCACGTCGCCACACGGCGACACGGCGCAACTGTGTTTCTTTCAGCGCACTACCCACCAGAGAGCGATAGCTCCGCACACCCGAACGCGGTAGCGACAGCCTCCACGCTTTGAACGCGGTAGCGACAGCCTCCACGGTTTGAACCCGGGAGCGGCGGCTCCGGAGTGCGAACGCCGGAGCGTCGCCCTCGCGTCGAATCGGCCACCGTCTACTTCGGCGTCCGGTAGAGCAGGTCGTACTGGTGGGCGACGTACGTCAGCCCCCGGTTTTCGAGCTGGCGCCGGCGGGTGGCGAGCCACTCGTCACCCCTGTCGACGTCCGCGTCGGCGAGCGCCGTCTCGACGAACCCGAGAATCGTCGCGAGGAAGGACGCCTCGTCGGCGGGGTAGCCGTCGCCCCTGGGTCGGACGACCCAGTCCGAGGCACCCATGGCGAGCAGCGTGCCGTCGCGCTCCTGGAGGTGGTGGGCGAGGTGGCGGCCGGCGCGGACGTCCCGGCCGTCGGCCGCGTCGACGTGGTCGTGGTACGCGCGCTCGACGGCGTCGTCGGCGGGGTGGTCCGGCTGGAAGACCGTCACGCCGTCGAAGGTGATGGGGAAGTACGCGAGGCCGCCGGGGGCCAGGACTCGCTCGAACGCTGCGACGGCCGCCTCTGCCGGCACGAGGTCCATGAACGCGTGCGCGATGACCAGGTCGACGGGGTCGGCGCTGTCCGCGGCACGGAGCGCGTCGCCGGGGCGGAGCGCGTTCCCGGCGTGGAACGCGAACGGTCGGTCGTCGACCCGGCATCCCGTCGCGGTGTCGACGGCGTCGAGGCCGCGCCGCCGGAGTTCGGCGGGACGGAGTTCGCGGGCGAACCGGACGAGGCCGGCGTCGCGGTCGACGCCGAGGTACGACCCCACGTCGAGGTCCCACTCGGCCAGTCGCGGCACGTTCGCGCCGGTCCCGCAGCCGGCCTCGAACACCCGGCAGTCGTCGGGGGCGGCGTCGAGGAGTCGTCGTCGGACGCGTTCGTTCAGCGCCCGGTCGTCGACGGTGCGCTTGGCCTCCAGATACCGGACCCGGGCGTGGTCCATCAGTCCAGGTCGCGTTCGTGGCTGGCCCAGGCCTCGTCGTCCTCCCAGATGCGGACCGTCATCGCGGTCGGCGTCGGGTCCTCGAGTTCGTCGGCGACGCGGTCGCCGAACACGCGAGCGAAGTGCTCGACGCTGGGGTTCAGCCCCTCGAACTCGGGCAGGTCGTTCAGTAGCGCGTCGCGGTACCGGTCCTCCTGGCGGTCGATGGCCTCTTTCACCGCGTCGATGTCGACGAGGTAGCCGTACTCGCCGAGTTCCGGCCCGGCGAACCGCACCTCGACCGTGAACCGGTGGCTGTGGACGTCGCCCTCCGGCCCCGGGTCGGGCACGGTCAGGAAGTGCTGTGCGACGAGGTCGCGGCTGACCGACAGCCGGTACCGGCCGTCGTTGGTGTCCTGGGTCATGTGTACGTGAGCAGTATCTGGAGGGCGTCGTCGGGGCGTTCGTCGAGCGTGCGGTACGCGTCGCCGGCGTCCTCGAACGGGACGCGGTGGGTGACGAGCGCGTCGGCGTCGATGCGGGACAGCCACTCCGTCGCGGTGTCGAGCCGTCGCCGCTTGGTCCATCGGCCGCGGAGCGACGGGGCGATGGTGCTCACCTGGCTCGACCGGAGGTCGATGCGGTCGCGGTGGAACCGCCCGCCGAGGCCGACCGGCGCTCGCTTCGTGCCGTACCAGGAGCCGACGACGATGCGGGCGTCGAACCCGACGGCGTCGATGGCGTCGTCGAGCGTCTCCGGCCGGCCGGACAGTTCGACGACCAGGTCGGCGCCGTCGCCGTCGAGTTCCTCGTCGACCGCGCCCGGTTCGACGGCGGCGTCCGCCCCCATGTCGCGGGCTATCTCTCGCCGCCCTTCGAGCGGGTCGACCACGACCAGTCGGTCGAGCGGGAACGCGGCGAGCAGTCGGGTCGTGCAGAGGCCGACCGCGCCGGCGCCGAAGACGACGACGCGCTCGCCGACGCGGGGCTGGCCGTCGAGGACGAAGTTCGTCGCGGATTCGACGGTCGGGAGCAACGCGCCGCGTTTCGCCGGGACTCCTCGGGGAGCGGCACGACCGACTCCGGGGACGCCCGGAACCGCGTCTGGTGTGGGTGGAACGCGAAGACGGTCCGCCCCAGCCACTCCGGGTCGACGTCGGCCCCGACGTCGACGACGTCACCGACGGCCGCGTACCCGTACCGGAGCGGGAACGCGAGGTCGCCGTCGAGGCTGTCGAGCGTCTCGTCGGCGGGGAGGTTCTCCGGGGCTTCGTCGCGGTAGATGAGGAGTTCGGTCCCGGCGCTGATGGCGGACAGTCGGGTCTCGACGACGAGTTCGTCGCGGTCCGGCGCGCCGACCTCGACCGGTCGGACCGCCACCGACCGCGGCCCGGTGAAGTAGAGTGCGCGTTCGCTCATCAGTCGGTCCGGGGCTGTCGCTCCCGGTGGCGTGTCCGGTGGCCCGATGCTCGTCGGCGTTCGAGTGCCAGCGTCGTCCCGTGGCCGGAGTCGTCCGACGGGACGCCCGGGGTCTGGCCGTCAGGTGCTGGGTCACTCACACACGGTAAACGTTACAATCACCCATTAATGGAGGGGTTAAAAACCACACGACGGAACGGCGAAACGAACCGTTCTCGCGGCCGGCTCGACACCCTCCCGACCGGTCGTGAACCCGACGCTCCCGGCAGTGGATTCATCCGCTCACCGGCCCTTGTACCCTGGCATGGGGGAGGTCGCAGTCCTGCACAACACGCTGGACCTCCGGGGCGGGGCCGACGCGGTGTGTCTCCACGTCTGCGCGGCGCTCGACGCCGACCACGACGTCACGCTGTACACAATCTCGGAGACGGACCCCGGGGACCTGGCGTCACGGTTCGACCTGGCCGTCGACGTGTCCGTGCGCTCGCCGCCCGGGAGCACGGTCGCAGCCCGGACGCTGGCGGCGCTCGCGCCCTACGCGGGGCCCCAGCTCGCCGCCCGGAGCGCCCTCCTGGCGGGGTTCTTCCGCCGGGAGGCGCCGGCGTACGACCTGGCGGTCAGCACCGCCAACGAGTTCGACCTCCCGATACCGTCGGTCCAGTACGTCCACTTCCCGCAGTTCTACCGGTCCGCCCACGAGGACGACCCGGGCCGCCTGAACGACCTGTGGAGCCGCCTCGCCGGCCCGACCGACCGCCGTCTGCCGGCCGACGCGACGCTGCTCGCCAACTCCGAGTGGACGGCGTCGGTCACGGAATCCATCTACGGCCGCCGGCCGACGGTGCTACACCCGCCCGTGGACCCGGTGCCCGACCCGCATCCGTGGGCGGACCGGGAGGACGGCGTCGTCGTCCTGGGTCGCCTGGCTCCCGACAAGCGCGTCCTCGCCGCCATCGAGGTCGTCGACCGGGTCCGCGACCGCGGCCACGACGTCCACCTCCACGTCGTCGGGACCGCGGCGGCCGCGTACCGCACGTACGTCGCACGCGTCGAGCGGGCCGCCGCCCGGCGTCCCTACGTGTATCTCGAACGAGACGTCTCGCGCGACCGCGTCGAGGACCTCCTCCGCCGCCACCGGTACGGCCTCAACGCGAAACCCCGCGAGCACTTCGGGATGGCGCTCGCGGAGTTCGTCGCGGCCGGCATGGTGGCGTTCGCCCCGGACGGCGGCGGCCAGCGGGACGTGCTCGACGGTAGAGCGGACCGCCTGTTCACCTCCGTCGAGGAGGCCGCCGACCTCGTCGCGGCCGCCATCGAGGGGGACGCACGGCCGTCGCTCCCGCCCGACCGGTTCGGCCGCGACCGGTTCCACGACGCCGTCCGCGCACACGTCGACCGGACCATCGAACGCCGACCGCAGCGAGAGACGCCGGTGACACAGCTATGAACACGACGAACGGGAGCGTCGACCTGGAACCCGTCCCCCAGTCGGCAGTCGTCCGACACTGGCTCCGCAGCGAGAGCGACGCCGCAGCCGTCGGCCGGACGGTGGGGCCGGTGGCCGCGGCGGGTACCGACGAGACGCTGCCCGCCCCGGACCGGGTCGAGGCGCTCTCCGACGCTGCGGCGCTCGACGCGCTGCTCACCGCGAAACCGGGCGCGGCGGGCTTCCTCTCCCGGCGCGAACCGGTCGCGTGGTACCGGACCGCGGTCGACGCCGACCGGTTCCCCGCGCTCAAACTAATAGAATCACCGGAGGGGATGCTCTGGCGGGCGCTCGCCCCCGACCGGAGCCCGGTCACCGCCGCGCGGACGGTCGTCGACAGCGACCCGGCGGCTCTCGCCCGGACGGTCGACGTCGACGCCCGCCGCATCCTCGCCATCCGGCGGTCGCTCGACGACGAACCGGGCCCCGCCTCCCCGTTCGTGGTGCGGACGCGACGGGGCCGCGCCCCGTGGACCATCGTGGACGGCAACCACCGGGCGGTCGCTCGCGCTATCGCGCTGCTCGACGAGACACAGACCGGGAGGGCCGGCGACGCGACCGAACCCCCAGGCGACGGGACGGCCGGGACCGTCGAGTTCCCGCCGCAACCGGTCTACCTCGGCGTGCTCCCGAACCCGGTCGCCCGTCCCGCCCGCGAACGACTCGGTGGGTTCGTCCGGCGACTCCTCGGGCGGGAGCCAGCACCCGTGTAAGCCGGTGGCTCCCGTCACGCGACGTCGCGCTGTTCGGTGAACGTCGTCGTCTCGCCGTCGGCGGTCACGGACGTCTGGATGGTGATCCAGCCGTCGTTTTGCTTTATTTTGTAAGCGTCCATCATCGACAGTTCGACCCGCCTGGTGGCGGTGTACGACTCGCCGGCGTCGAGGACGCCGACGGGTTCGCTGCCCTTCCAGACGACGTCGCCGTCGGTGCCCTTCCCGGCGAAGATGCGGGTGTGGACCGTCACGTCCGACGCGGGCGTGGACTGCTCGTTGGTCAGCGTGGTCGTCACGTCGCGGCAGGTCGTCCCGCACTCCTCGACCTTCTCCACGACGAACGTGAACGGCGGAGCGGTCGCCGTGGTCGTCGTGGCGGCGTCGCTGCCGCCGCTGCTGCCGCCACCGGCACCGGTGTCGGCCGCCGTCGTCGTCGTTTCGGTCGGGAACGACCCGTCGTCCGCGCCGGTGTCTCCGCCTGGAGCCGGGCCGAAGCCGGTCGCGAAGGCCGCGACGCCGCCGACCAGGACCACGAGCGCCAGGACGCCGAGCAGCTTCCAGTTCATCGGTTCAGCCCTCGCTGTCGGACTGCTCGGACGGGTTGCCGCCGGCCTCGTCGCTCACGGCCGGTCCGAGTGCGCCGTCGAGGGCGCCGTCGACGAACTCCTGGATGGTGTGCAGGACGTCCTCGACGAAGTCGGGCACGGGACCGGGGAGGTCGGTCGGCGGGCCTGCCTGGGCGGTCGGCACAGCGTCGGTCGTCGGACGAGCCGTTCCTGCCCCCACGAACAGCGTGAGGAGGGCGAGCGTGACGAGGAGGGTTCGCGTGAGCGTCATGCGACTGCCGGTAGACGCGGGCCGCCCAAATAATCGGGCGTCCGTACGCCCCGGTTTCGGCGGTTTCGGGCGATTTCAGCCGGATTTCGCGCGGATCGGCCTGCTCCACTCTCACTCCGGGTCGGCGGTGTCGGGGTCGGCACCGATGCCGCGGGCGGCCGTGACCGCGGGGAGACCGGCTCCCCGGCGAGGAGCTCCGTGAACGCGATGCGGACGAGCTGGACGCCGAGGACCAGCAGGAGCGGGCCGAGGAACAGCCCGTACCAGCCGAACAGCGTCGTGCCGAGGATGTACGCGAGCAGGACGAGGCCCGTGTGGGTCTTCTGGCCGGCGACCTTCGGCAGCAGGAACGTCATCGGGACGAGGTCGAGCACCACGAAACAGACGGCGGCGAGCGCGACGGGGTAGACGAGCAGCGACGGGTCGGTCCGGTAGGCGACCGCGCCCAGGTAGAGAGTCAGGGGGACGTAGACGACCTTGCCGACGACGACGGGGAGGAGGCTCGCCAGCCCGGTGAGCACGGCGAGCGCCGTCGGGAGCGGAATCGAGATGGACGCCGGAGCCACGAGGTTGAACCCGTGGTAGACGACGGCGGCGAGCAGTGCGACGAGGCCGATGAGCAGGACGTTGCCGAAGTAGATGGAGCCGAGCCCTCGGTCGACGGCCGTCGCGTACGCGTACGACGCGCTCCTCGCCGCCGACGGTCGACCGGTACCAGCCGGCGAGCCGCTCGTCGTCGCGCAGCAGGTAGAACCCGAGCGTGGCCGCGATGAAGACGTGGAACACCCCGCCGGTGAGCGTCGCGAGGACGCCCGCGCCCGTCGCGAGCGCTCCCGTGACCGACCCGGTGCCGAGGTTCGACACCGCCGACCGGAGCCGGTTCACCGGGTTCTCCACTCCCGCCAGGTCGACGAACGGCTCGGCCGCATCCCGGAGTGCGTCCAGGCCGCCCACGGTGCCGAGTTCCTGGACGCCGACGGCGAGCAGCGACCCGACGAGCAGGAGTGCCGGCACCGCCACGACGACGATGGTGACGGCGGCGGCGATTCCCGGCGAGAACACGGATTCGAGGCGTCGGTTCAGCGGCCGCATCCCGTAGTAGATGAACACGCCGAAGACGAACGTGCCGACGAACGTGTACAGCACGAACGCCACGGCGACGCCGACGACGATGGTGAGCAGCCACCAGCCGACCCGGGACCGGTCGAGTGTCGGGAGCGCGGAAGCCATAGCCCCGGGTAGTGGGGCGCGAGGAAAAGCCCCAGCCCGGTGTGTGACGGGCCGGTGACGCCCCGCGACGGAGCACGGCCGCCAACCCGTCGCGTCGGCGTGCGGAGCGGCCGCTACGTTCCGGGAGTACGGACCGCGAGAACTCGAAGGGTCAGTCGATGTGGCCTTCGCGGCGGAGCTGGTCGGCGTCCTGACCGGTGTACCGCCACTCGATGTTGGCTTTCTCGTCCTGCCAGTCCCAGGGTTCGACGAGGACGACGTCGCCCTCGTTGATCCAGGTCCGGTACTTCATGCGGCCGGGGATGCGGCCCATCCGGTTCTTGCCGTCCGCACAGCGGACGCGGACGTGGTTTCCGCCGTTGTGTTCGGTTACGACCGCAAACATCTCGTCGTCTGTCGGCATCCGGAGATTCCGACGTTCTCGTTCTTCGCTCACGCTTCTGCTATGGGGTACGGACGGATAAGTCATCGGAGACGAATGATAACAGGTGACACCGCCGGGCGCGGCGTCGAGAAGCGGTGAAACGGCGATTTCGAGCCGAATCGCGGGGGATACGCCCGCGGTTCCCGGTCGCTTCCGGTCCGGTCGCCGCTTCCTACGACTCCCGTTCGACGACCGGAACGTAGACCTGGAACGGCGCGTTCGGGTCGTCGGGGTGGAACGACGCGCCGTAGCGCTCGAACCCCGGCCCGTCGGCCCGGTCGTACGGCGCGTCCGGGAGCCACGACGCGTAGATGTCGGTCATGGTCTCGTCGACGGTGGACGTGGTCGTCTCGAAGACGGCGTACGTCTGCTCCGGGACGGCGACGGTGTGGGCGTCGTCCGGGAGGGGCGCGTCGGGGTCGACCTCGACCCCCGCGACGTAGTCGATGAAGCCCGTCTCGTCGTCGTAATCGACGGTGACGCCGAACCCGTCCTCGCTCGTCGCGGCGGCCGCGAACTCGTCGAACCGGTCGCCGAACGCCTCCCATAGCTCTCCGAGCGCCTCGCCGTCGAGCAGGCCGTGATACCGGAGGCCGGCGACCACGAACGCCGGCCGCCGTTCGATGGCTGGGTCGTCCATACGAGGGCGTCCGGGACGGACACCGAAATCAGTTCCCAACTCCCGTTCGGACCCGGGAACGGTGGGATTCTTTACCGCGCGCCGACGGATACGGCGTATGGGCAGTCACGCATCGCCACGGGCGCCGCGGGGCTTCCGGGAGCAGGTCCAGTTCTACCTCCTGGACCACCAGACGCCGCTCGGGAAGGCCATCGACGTCTCGTTGCTGGTGTTGAACCTGGTGTTCGTCGGCGTCTTCGTCGCCCAGACCTACCCCGTCTCGGAGACGACGGCGGCGTGGCTGTGGCGCCTGGAGGTCGGCATCGCGCTCGTGTTCGTCGTGGAGTACGTGCTCCGGCTGTACGGCTCCCGGAACCGGCTGGCGGAGTTCGCCAACCCCTACACGATGGTCGACCTGCTCTCGGTGCTCCCCACCCTGGCGGTCATCCTCCTTCCGGTGCCAGCCGTCGTGATGAACGTCGGGTTCCTGCGGGTCGTCCGGGTGGTCCGGGTGCTGCGGTTCTACCGGTTCACCCGGGACGAGGAGTTCTTCTTCGGGACCGTCTCCGTCGGCACCCTCCGGGTGATGAAGCTCCTGCTGACGGTGCTGGTCATCTTCTTCCTCACCGCCGGCCTGTTCTACAGCGTCGAGGTCCAGGCGAACCCGGGCGTCGCCAACTTCGGCGACGCGTTCTACTACATGGTCGTCACCCTCACGACCGTCGGGTTCGGCGACATCGTCCCGGTCACCCGGATGGGGCGCTGGGTGACGGTAACCGGCGTCCTCGCCGCCATCGTCCTCGTGCCGTGGCAGGCGGGCAAGATAGTCCGGGAGTGGGCCTACCGGGAGAAAGTCAACGTCACGTGCCCAAACTGCGGGCTCTCCTACCACGACCCGGACGCGTCCCACTGCAAGGCCTGCGGCCACGTCATCTACCAGGAGTACGACTCGCGGCGGTGAGCGACGACGAGCGCCCCGACCTCTCGTCCGGTATCGGTCCATCGCCTGCCGTCAGACCGCCGGCTCCCGGACGGTGACCGCCACCTCGTTGGTGCGCATGAACGGCGGCGTCCACGGGTCGTTGTACTGGAGCAACGCCGGGGCGTCGCTGGTCTCGATGCCCCGGGCGGCGAGCTCGTCGAGCAGCGACCGCCGTTCGCGGGCGACCCGGCCGTCGGTGGCGTACCACGAGAATCGCCTGACTGCGACCGTCCGCGCGGGTTCGACGACGAGACGGACCGACGTGTCCGTCGGCACGGGCGCCGTCTCGGGCGCGTACTCGGCCGGGAGGTAGAACGCCATCGTCACCGCACCGTCGTCGCCTTCGGTCCGCACCGGGGCCGTCATCGGCACGTCCTCGCCCGCGCGGAGCGTCCGGACGGGAGCGGTCATCGGAATCGCCTCGCCGCGCGAGGCGACGGGGGCGGTCATCGCCACCTCCTCGCGCCCCTCGTTCGCGCCGGTGATGTACCGGAAGAGCCGGCGGAACGCCGTTCCCGGGTCGCTCGCCGTCGTCTCGACGAGCACGGCCTGCGGGTAGTGCCGGAGTTCGACGCCGTCGAACCGGTCGACCGTCTCGTACGGGACGCGCTCGGTGGTCCGGGCGACGTAGGCGCCCCACGCGACCCAGAGGGCGGCCAGTCCACCCAGGGTCGCGAGCAGGGTCCTGGTACGTGAGTTCATACCGCAGGTACGTCGGCCTCGGCAAAGAATCCGGGTGCCGGCCGACGTCGCCCTCGTCTCCGCCGTCTCGACGGCTCCACCGGGTCGGTCAGGAACATTTATGAAGGATGGGGCTGCACGTGTTGGTACGATGTCGGTCGTACGCGTACGCCGGTGACTACTTCACGACCCGTACAGCCGTACGACCACCCGCCGCGACCATCCACCGAACGTGAGCACGAACACACACCCACCCGAACCCCGGCCAGCCACCGACGCCCGCACGACGACACCGCCGACCGAGAGCCAGCGCTCGGACTCGACCCCGACCGACACCGAGTCGGCGGCCGCGTGGGTCGCCCGGTGTCAGCGGCAGTTCGACCCGGCGCGCAGCGACCGCCTCCACAACCTCGTCGACGAGGCGAACCACGCGATGCCGGGCGCCGAATCGCTGCGCGCCGACGACTGACCGGGCGACCATATACCCAATGGCTTATCCGTACCGTCCCCCAGGGTTGCCCATGGGAATCTCCACTGGCGACACGGTTACACTCGACTACGTCGGCCGACTGGACGACGGCACCGTCTTCGACACGTCCCGCGAGGACGTCGCCGAGGAAGCCGACCTCGAGACCCACCCGGACCGCGAGTTCGAACCGCTCACCGTCGAGATCGGCGCAGGCGAGATTATCGAGGGGCTCGAAGAGGGCCTCCAGGGCATGGAGGTGGGCGACACCGACACCGTGACCATCCCGCCGGAGAAGGCGTACGGCGAACCGAGCGACGAGCGCGTCGCCGAGTACGAGGCCGAGGAGTTCGCCCAGATGCTGCAGGGCGGCGAACCCGAGGAGGGGATGTACGTCCAGACCCAGCAGGGCGCCCCCGGCGAGGTCGTCCACGTCGACGACGAACTCGTGCGCGTCGACTTCAACCACGAACTCGCGGGCGAGACTCTCGCCTTCGAGGTCGAGATCCTCGAGGTGCGGTGAACCGGGGATGGGTCTCTTCCGGGACGTTGGCCGGCGCATCGAGTCGTTCAAACAGCAGGCGAGCGAGGCGGCCCGCGACGAGGCCAGCCACGAGTGCGGCGACTGCGGGGAACCGCTCTACGCGGCCCCCGAGGCGTGTCCGCACTGCGGGAGCGACGACGTGGTCGCCCGCGAGGCGGCGGACGCCGAGTAGCACCGCGGCCACACGACTCCCCGGATAGTTCGCCCGGTCACGATTTCTCGGTCCGTCACGGGGACAGCGGGCCGACCCGTTCAGGGTAGCCCGTCGACGATGCTCCGGTACTCGTCCTCCGGGAACGCCCGGAGCGTCTCCGTGCTCACGTTGCCGTCGCTCCCCGTGGTGAGCAGCACCTTGGCCGCCGACTCGTCGTCGGGGAACTCGGTCACCACCACGATGTCGTACCGCCCCATCGTGAGGAAGAAGTCCTTGAGTTCGCCGCCGTGCGACTCGACCAGCTCTTTGAACCGGTCGAGCCGGCTGGGGCTCTCTTTCACGCTCGCTATCCCCTGGTCCGTGTACTCGGTCAACGAGATGTACGTCGGCATGGTTTTCTCCCCTGCCTCCCGACGCCCCGTCACCCCCTCGTCCCCTCGGCGCGTGAGGCATGGTATCATGCACCGCGATGGGCTTAGCTGTTGCCCGCCACGGTGACCTGTCGAACGTCGTGAACCAGGTCTCGGCCGGTACCTGGACGGCTCGCACCGGGCCGACGCGGCTCGTGGTCAGTTCGTGGTGATTATCTCGACGACCTCGCGGTGGTCGAGTTCGTGGTCCGCGCCGATCTGGCGGTTCGTCCGGGCGTCGATGGCGTGGAGGAAGCCGTCGCCGATGTCCGAGTGGAGGTGGTACGCGAAGTCCTCGGCGGTCGAGCCCTCGGGCAGGACGAAGCAGTCCCGGAAGACGCCCTGCTCGTCGCCGGCGCCGTTCGCGCTCCCCGGGAACACCGCGATGGCGTCGAGCGCGTCGAACAGCGCGGCTTCGAGGGCCGCCTGGACGCCCGCGCCGTCGAACTCGGTCACGAACTCGCGGATGCGTTCGAGGCCCGCCGCCTGCTCGTCGGAGACCTCGTCCACGAGGTCGAAGTCGTCGTCGCCGGGTCGGTAATCGACGACGCCCGCTTCGGCGGCCTGCTTGAGCGCCTTCTCGGCGTGCGCGCTCGTCGGGACGAACGTCAGGTGGTCGTACTCGGGGTCGCTCGCTATCTCCGCGTAGTTCGCCTGAGCGGCCGGCTTGTCCATCTTGTTCGCGGCGACCACCATCGGCTTGGTGCGCTTGCGTATCTCGCGGGCGAGCGCCTCGCGGTCGTCGGCCGTCCACGTGTCGGGGTCGAGTTCGAGGCCCTCCGAGAGGATGACCTGCTTCATCTCGTCCTTGCCGATGCCGAACGCGCTCATCTGCTCGGCGAGTTCCGCCTCGATGGCCGCCTCGGCGCCGTGGTACCGCGTCTCGAACTTCTCCACGCCCTTCTCGAGTATCTCGCGGTACCACATGTCGAGTTCGTCCTCCAGGAAGTCGATGTCCTCCCGGGGGTCGTGGCCCTCGGTCGGTTCGCCCTCGCGGTCGGTCTCGCCCGAGAAGTCGACGACGTGGACGAGCACGTCCGTCTCGTTGAGGTCGGTGAGGAACTGGTTGCCCAGCCCCTTCCCCTCGTGGGCGCCCGGGATGAGGCCGGCGACGTCGACGAGTTTCACGGGGACGAACCGGGTGCCGTCGTCGCAGTAGCCGACGCTCGGCGTGCAGGACTCGTCGAACTCGGGGGCGGCACACTCGACGCGGACGTACGCCTCCCCGACGCTCGGGTCGATGGTCGTGAACGGGTACGCGCCCTCCGGCACGTCGTTCATCGTCGCGGCGTTGAAGAAACTCGACTTGCCCACGGAGGGCTTGCCGACGAGACCGATGCGGTAACTCATTGCCCGTTCTGGGCCACTCGTCGCTGAAAGCGTTACTACTCGCCGGCGCCCTGTGACGGCCTCACACTCAGTTCAGGGCGTCGACCTCGTCCGTGAGGTCGGCGGGCGCGTCCACCGGGCCGTTGACGAACAGCCCGTGTCCGATGATGGCGACGGCGACGAGTCCCGCGCCGGTCACCGCCGTCGTCATCGGGAGCGCGGTCAGCGCGCCGACGGCGACGCCGAGCCCGATGCTCGCGAAGATACCGAACAGCACGACGTCGTAGTACTGCCAGGTGTAGTCCATGCCGCGGGATAGCGTCTCCAGCCCGGAAAACCTGACGGCGCGCTAAGCGTTCGACGCAGGGGAACAGCCGGTAGCGTTCGACGCCGGGAGATGGCAACCGGTATTGCGCTCGGCGTCCCCCACAACCGCAATGACGGTCATCCGCCCTGAACGTCCCGCGGACGCCCCTGCCATTCGAGACGTGGTGACGGCGGCGTTCGACGCGCGCGACGAGGCCGACCTCGTCGACGCCCTTCGCGACTCGCCGGCGTTCGTCCCCGGCCTCTCGCTGGTCGCCGTCGACGGCGACGACGTCGTCGGCCACGTGCTGTTCTCCGAACTCGCCGTCTCCGGCCCGGCCGACGCGCTGGTGCTCGCTCCCCTCGCCGTGACGCCCGACCGCCAGGGGCAGGGCGTCGGCAGCGACCTGGTCGCCACCGGCCTCGACAGGGCGCGGGTGCTGGGCTACGACCTCGTGTTCCTCCACGGGTCGCCAGCCTTCTACCCCCGGTTCGGCTTCGAACCCGCCGCGGCCGCCGGCGTCGAGAACCCGTTCCCGGTCCCCGACGAGGAGTTCATGGCGGTCGAACTCACGCCAGGCGCCCTCTCGGAGGCCGCCGGGGCGCTGACCTATCCGGCCGCGTTCGACGCGCTCTGAGGACTCCTCCCCGTGCCGTCCCGGGATACGGTTACTCCGTCGCGGCGCGTCCTCTCACCGGGGGATTCTGCATGGCACTCACGCGACGCGTCCGACGACAGCTTCAGATTCAGGGGTTCGCCTGCCCGACCGACGAGGAGTTCGAGCGACTCGCGCCGTGGCTCCGGTTCTCGCCGGTGGCCTGCTCGGCGGCCGGTGCCGTCGGGACGCTCCTCGCGTCTCCGGCGCTCCTGGTCGGCCTCGCAGCCACCGCCGTCGTCGGGGCGGTGACCGGGGTGCACCCGTTCGACACGCTCTACAACCACGGTATCCGGCGACTGACGCGCACGGACTCGCTCCCGCGGAACGCCACACCCCGGCGGTTCGCCTGCGCCGTCGCGACGGTCTGGCTCCTGGCGACGGCGGGCGCGTTCCGGTCGGGTCGGGACCGGCTCGGCCGGGCGCTCGGCGCGCTGTTCGTCCTGACCAGCGGCCTCAACGCCGCCTACGTCTGCGTTCCGTCGATGGTCTACCGGGCGCTGACCGGGTGGCCGGCCGACTCGTCGCCCGGCGAGACCGGCGTGGACGAACGCGACGCCGTGACGCGGCCCGAACCGTAGCCGGCGTCGTTCGGTTGCCGGACGGCTACGCCTGCGCCTGCTCGTCGGCCGCCTCGGGCGTCGTCGCGGTCGGGCCGAGGTAGCGCTCCAGCAGTCGGCCGCTCAGGAGGCCGACGACCGCCGCCACGACCAGCAACACCGGGTAGACCGCGACCAGTTCCACCCACTTGATGTCGACCGGGACGACCAGCGACAGACGGCCGGTCGCCAGCCCGACCCACGCGACGTACGCGAAGTAGAGCAGGGAGAGCGACGCGCCGCTCCCGATGAGACACCACGCCGACTTGTCGAACTGGTCGAACTCCCGGCCGTGGCCGGTGACGTAGGAGGCGGTCTTCAGGCTCACGAACCCCGGCACCAGGCAGAGCACCGTGTAGATGAGGTTGACCGCCAGGTCCGGGAACCCCGTGGCTGCCATCGTCTCAGCCGCCGGGAACCGCGCTCGGTCTCCCGGCAGTGCCGCCTCCGTCGCCGCCGGTCTGCGGTCCCGCTCGCCGTCCCGGCCGATGTTCCCCGTCATGGGGGATGCTAACGATGGACGGGCTGATAGCTCTTTGTCGGGCCCGCCGGGGGCGTCGAGTCGGGCGCGTCTAACGGGCGACGGACGCCGACTCAGGATTCCGCCGCCACGGCCGCCGCGTCCACGGTCACGTTCCCCTGGCCGGCGTTCTCGTCGAGCCACTCCTGGTAGCGTTCGGGGGAGACGACGACTATCTGGGTCCGCATCCGCGAGTGGCCCGCGCCACAGAGTTCGGTGCAGTAGACCCGGTAGACGCCACGCTCGTAGACGAACGTCCGGGCGGTGGTGGTCTGGCCGGGGAAGACGTCCTGCTTGACGCCGAATCCAGGGACGAACAGCGAGTGGATGACGTCCCGGGAGTGGAGTCGGAAGGCGACGCTGGTGTTCGCCGGCAGGACGGCGCCGTCCCGGGTGGTCACGTCGTGACCCGGGTACCTGAACTGCCAGTCCCACTGGTAGGCGACCACCTGCACCTCGACGTCGTCGGCCGTCGCCCCTCGTCGCCCGCCGGGAACGGCGTGACGTAGGGGTTCGCGAGCACCGTGTAGGCCGAGACGCCGACGAACAGGAGGATGACGCCGATGGCGATGGTCCACGTGATCTCCAGCGGCGCGTCGTCGGTCGTCGGTCGCGGGTCGTCGTTGTCGCGGAACCGGACGACGGCGTACACGACGATGACCGTCACGAACACCGTGAGCGGGAGGGCGACGTAGAGCAACTGGGCGTTCAGCCGGTCGATGAGGTTCCGGTTGACCGTCTGGGCGGCGACGGGGCTGGCGAGCGCCGTCGCGACCAGTCCGAACAGGCAGGCGAGTCCCCCGGCCCGCCGAGCAGCCATGCCCCTCCATACCACCGCCGGGCGCAAATAGCCCCGCCCGGGAGGCCCAGCCCCCGATACTGTAGACTGGCTGACCAAAACAAAGCGCTTAGTGGCTGCCCGACGTTACCCGTTGGCACGCCATCCGGGTCGGTCGGTCGGTCCGCGCCAGCCACGCCATGAACCGAGCAACCGTCGAAGGAGCGGCGCTCGCCGGCCTCCTCGTCGGCGCCTGGCTCGTGGTCCGTCGCGCCCGCCGGTCGCGCCGGGACGCCGAAGCCGACGGCGGCTACGGCACCGGGCGAGACGTCACCCTCGGCCGCGTCACCGGCCTCCTCGTCCGCGCGACGACCACCACCGACCACCGCGACATCGGCCTGCTCTACCTCGTCTTCGGCGCGTTCGCCGGCCTCTGGGGCGGCGTCGACGGCATGATGATGCGCACGGAGCTGTTGACCCCGCCCGCGGACGTCTGGAGCCCAGAGACGTACAACGCGCTGTTCACGACCCACGGCGTCACGATGCTGTTTTTCTTCGTGACGCCGGTGTTCTTCGGCCTCGGCAACTACTTCCTCCCGCTGCTCGTCGAGGCCGACGACATGGCGTTCCCCGGCTGAACGCCATCGGCTTCTGGCTCCTCCCGCCGTCGCTCCTGCTCGCCCGGTCCGGCCTGCTCTCCCAGGTGACCGGCCAACTGCTCGGACTCGTCGTGCCCGGCGACGCGCTCCGCTTCTTCCTGACGCTCCGGGAACCCGGCATCGGCTGGACGCTCTACACGCCGCTGTCCGTCCAGACCCAGAACCCACAGATAGACCTCCTCCTGCTCGGACTCCACCTCAGCGGCATCGCCACCACCGTCGGCGCCATCAACTTCGTCGTCACCATCGCCTACGAACGCTCCCCCGACGTCGGCTGGCCCGACCTCGACATCTTCTCGTGGAACATGCTCGTGACGAGCGGCCTCATCATCTTCGCGTTCCCGCTGCTCGGGAGCGCCATCGTGATGCTGCTGCTCGACCGGAACTTCGCCACCACGTTCTACGCCGTGGAGGGCGGCGGCCCGCTGCTCTGGCAGCACCTGTTCTGGTTCTTCGGCCACCCCGAGGTCTACATCATCTTCCTGCCCGCCACCGGGCTGATGAGCCTCATCCTGCCGAAGTTCGTCGGCCGGAAGCTGTTCGGGTTCACGTTCGTCGTCTACTCCACCATCGCCATCGGCGTGCTCTCCTTCGGCGTCTGGGCCCACCACATGTTCGTGACCGGCGTCGACCCCGGCTCCGGGTCTCGTTCATGGCCGTCACCGTCGCCATCGCCGCGCCGAGCGCCATCAAGATATTCAACTGGATAACGACCATCTGGGACGGCGACGTCCGGCTCACGGCGCCACTACTGCTGTGTGCCGGCAGCATCGTCACGTTCGTCGTCGGCGGCGTCACCGGCGTCTTCCTCGCAGTCATCCCGGTCGACGTCATCTACCACGGCACCTACTACGTCGTCGGCCACTTCCACATGTTCATCATGGGCATCATCCCGTTCATGATGTTCGCCGCGAGCTACTACTGGTACCCCATCGTCACCGGCCGGCTGTTCGACCGCCGTCTCGCGAAGTTCCAGGCGGTGCTCCTGGTCGTCGGGTCGCTGGTCACCTTCGGCACCCTCGTCTTCATCGGCTTCCTCGAACTCCCCGGCGGTACGCCTCCTACCCGCCGTCGTTCGCGCCGCTCCAGCAGGTGGCGACCGTCGGCGCGTACCTCATCGGTCTGAGCGTGCTGCTCTGGCTCTACAACATGCTGTGGTCGTACCACGCCGGCCCCCGCGTCGAGGACGCGGACGTCTGGAACCTCAAACGCACCCGCCAGTTCACCCGCGAATGGCAGTGGTTCGAGGACCGCCTCGAGGAGCGCTACGGCGTCGAACCCACCGAACCCGCCGAGACGCGCCCGTCGTACACCGCCGACCCCGAGGCGGGGAGCCCGCAGTTCTTCCGGGGGCTGGCGTCCATCGCGGGGACCGTCACCGCGAACGCAACCGCGGCTGCCCTCGGCGGGTTCGTCGGGACGATGCTGATGTCCGGCGTGCTGTTCGCCGGCACCATCGTCGGCGTCTTCGACCTGACGTCGTTCGCGGACCTGGCGTCGCTCGTCGGCGCGCCGCCGAACGTCCTCCTGGGCTACCTCGTCTTCCTCGGGGGCGGGATGATAACCTGGCCGCTCCTGTTCGTCGCGCTCGCGGAGTACCTCCCCGGCGGCCTCGCGCTCGTGACCGGCCTCTCCTTCTCGTCCATCATCTCGCTCGGGTTCATGATAGCGTTCTACACCGGCCAGACCGGGCTCGCGCTCCTCGGCTACCTCGTCTTCGTCCTCGTCGCCCACTGGGCGTACGGCCTGGGGCTCGCGGGCACCTTCGAGTACGTCGCCGGCTGGCGACTCCCGGGAGGTGAGTGATGGCGGCCGACCCGGCAGCCGACACCGCCGGCTCGTTCCTGCTCACGTACGTCGCTCCCTTCCTCGGGGCGCTCCTCGTCGCCATCGGTATCCCCGGCGCCATCCTCGGCGGCTACGTCCCCGTGCAGGACGCGCTCGGTCTCTGTGGCGACCCCGCCATCCTCGTCTCCTCGCCGGCCGCCACCGAACGCCTGACCGCGGGAACCGGCCAGTCGCCAGTGCTCCACGAACGCGACTTCGCGGACCTCTCGCCCGCCGAACAGCGCGCGTTCACCGAGGCGCTGGCCGCGCCGACCGGCGAGGGGACCGTCGCCGGCGCCTTCCCCGACCAGGAGGCGTTCCTCGACGGCGTCCTCGTCACCTACCAGGGGAGTCGCTACTACGCCACGGTCGTCTCGCTGAACGACTGCGTCGGCATCGACCCGCTGGTGCTCCCGCTCGGCCTCACCGCCATCCTGCTCGGCGTCGCCGGCCTCCTCACGCCGCCCATCTACCGGAAGATGGCCGCTATCGAGTCGCGGTAGTC
The DNA here is from genome assembly GCA_042662785.1 of Halobacteriaceae archaeon GCM10025711. GTDB lineage: Archaea > Halobacteriota > Halobacteria > Halobacteriales > Halobacteriaceae > JBHSYX01. The sequence goes on along the minus strand of JBHSYX010000001.1, from coordinate 2,919,900 downwards.
ACGCCGTCGCGCCGACGTAGAGCAGGAGCACGAGCAGGAGCCAGACAGCGTCCACGAAGTGCCAGTACAGGGACGTGGTCGCGACGGACGCGTCCCGGTCGCTGGCGTACTGTCCGCCGAGCGCCCGCGCCAGCACCGTCCCGAGCATCACCACGCCCAGCGCGACGTGGAGGCCGTGGAGGCCGGTCAGCCCGAAGAACGCGCTCCCGAAGACGCCGGACGTGAGCGTGAACCCCTCCCGGACGACGAACTCGAAGTACTCCACCGCCTGCCCGGCGAGGAAGACGACGCCGAGGGCGACGGTCACCGCCAGCAGCCCCACGAACCGTCGCCGGTTCCCCTCGTCGAGTGCCTCGTGGGCGAAGTGGAGCGTGAAACTGCTCGCCACGAGGACGCCGGTGTTGGCCAGCACCAGCGACCCGAGCAGCGCCGGCAGGTCGGTCGGCGGCCACGCCCCCACCCGGATGAAGAAGTAGTAGGCGAACAGCGCGCCGAACGTCCCGAGGTCCGTCCCGAGGAACAGGAGCATCGCCGCCCGGTAGTCCCGCCGCGCACCCGGCCCGGGCCGACGCGCCCAGTAGTCCGCCACGAACGCCTGCCCGAGCCACCCGGCGAGGCCGACGACCACGACGCCGACGCCGACCAGGGCGAGCGTCAGGCCGGCCACTGGCGGGAGGACGCCCGTCCCCCGGCCCACGAGGTAGAGCGCCGCGCCGACGTAGAGCGCGCCGGCACCGACCGCGCCGACGAACGGCCAGCGGCTCCGCTCGTGGTGGTCGTGCTCGGCGGGCACCCTCCGCCGCCGCGGCGTCCCCTCCGACATCTGTTGGGTGTTCAACAGCTATCGGCATAAGCGGTCGGGCGGTCGGAACTCGACTGGACGGCGCTGGCTGGCGGTCGCCGGGTCAGTCCGCGAGGAACTCGCGGATGGGCTGGACCTGGTCGTCGACGTTCAGCGCGGGTGCGTGGCCGCAGTCGACTTCGAGCGTCTCGGCGTCCGGCCGGCGCTCGACCATCTCCTCGAACGTGTCGGCGGCGAGGATGTCGGACTCCCTGCCCCGGAGGACGAACAGGTCGGCGTCGATCGCCTCCCACATCTCCCACGGGTCGCCGTCCTGTTCGGCGGTGAGCAGCGGTTCGACGACCCGGGGGTCGTAGCTCGGCGTGAACCGGCCGTCCTCCAGGCGGCGGGCGGCGGTGGTCGTGAAGCGGTGCCACTCCGCGTCGGTCATCTCGCTGAACGTCGCGTAGGTCTCCCGGTAGTACTCCTCCAGGCCGGTGAGCCTGTCGAACGCCGGCGGGTTCGTGAGGTACTCGATGATGCGGTCGAGGCCCTCGCCGGCCGACTCGTCCTCGGCCGGGGCGGGGCCGACGTCGTTGGCGACGAGGTGGGTGATGCGGTCGGACAGGGGCCGGCCGCGAGCCCCATCCCGAGCATCCCGCCCATCGAGGTGCCGACCCACCGCATCGTGTCGATGTCGAGTTCGTCGACGAACGCGACGAGCAGGGCGCTCATCGCCTCCGGCGAGTACTCCGCCTCCGGGAAGTCGGCCCACTCGCTCAGCCCCCGGCCGGGCATGTCCGGGCAGACGAGGCGGTACTCGTCTTCGAGGCGGGCGGCGAGGCCGTCGAAGTCGCGGCCGACCCGCGAGAGCCCGTGGACGCAGACGACGGGCGGCGCGTCCTCGTCGCCCCAGGCCGAGTAGTGGAGTTCGGTGCCGTCGACCGTGACGAACTGGTCGCTGCGAGCCATCTCGTTCACGTGAGACGGTGACAGGGACAAAATAGGTGCGGGTTACCGCGTGAAACGCGCCGCGTCGCGGGCCGTGGCCGCCGACGCGGCCGACGTTCGTCGCTGACCGCCCGTCGCCGTCCCGTGGACTGTTCGCCGGCCGCCCACCGGTCGCTCGAAGCTACTCCGGGTCGGCCACCCGGTCGGCGTCACGCGGGTCGCCGCCGAGCAGGCGGCCGAGAGGACGTCCTCGTCCCGTCGGCGGGTGTCGTCGAGCAGTCGCTCCAGCCGGCGTTCGAGTTCGCGTTCGTCGATGTCGGCGTCGACGTACCGCTGTTTGAGCGATTCGAGCGGGTCGGGCTTCCGGTCGAGTTCGGTGACGCGACGGTCGAACCTGCGGGCGGCCGTCACGACGATGCCACCGAGCGTCCCCACGAGCGCGACGGAGACCCCACCCACGGCGACGAGCGCGACCAGGTTCGTCTCGACGTTCAACAGCGCGGCGACGCCGCCGACGGCCACCAGGAACCCGAGGTAGCCGACGAGCGGTAGCGCCACCGCCACCAGGACCGCTATCGCCGTCGCGTAGAGCACGAGTCGGAACAGCGCGAGCGCGCGTGGATGTCTCACTCCCCGTCCATGGGACGCAGTGGGGCGCGGACGAGGATAGCGTTCGCCCGGACCGTTCAGGGTCCTCAGGTCACCCCGGGCCGTTCAGGGTCTCGGGGTCGTCCCGGACCGTTCAGGCTCCTCTGGTCGGTCGGCCGGCGCGTCCGGTTTTTATGTCCCGGGGTCGCGTATGTCCGCCATGAAACAGGACCGGGCGTTCCTCGTGGTCGCGATCGGGGCGGTGGGCCTGCTCTCGCTGGCCCTCCTCGCACCGTTCGTCCAGTACATCATGACCGCGGTGCTCCTCGGTTACATCCTCTACCCGCTCCAGGTACGCCTGGCGCCCCGGGTCGGTCCGCGCGTCTCCGCCGGCCTCCTCATCCTGCTGTCGATATTCGTCATCGTGCTGCCGTTCGCGGTGCTGCTGACCGTCGTCGTCAGGCAGGCCCTGAACGTGGTGCGGGGCATCCGGGAGGGGAGCCTCGACGTGACCGCGGTCCAGAACGTCGTGGAGTCCCTCTCGGGCGTCGAACTCGCGGACCTGCTCCAGGGCCGCACCGAGGAGCAGGCGGCGTCGGTGCTCCGGAACGCCCTGGAGGTCTTCGGCGGCCTCACGAACGTCCTCATCGGGTTCACCATCCTCCTCTTCCTGCTGTACTACCTCCTGAAGGACGGCGACCGGTTCGTCGAGTGGCTCCGGACGGTCACCCCGTTCCCGTCGGCCCTCCAGGACGAACTCTACGCGGAGGCCGACGCCGTCATGTGGGCGGTCCTCGTGGCGAACGTCGCCGTCGCGACCATCCAGGGCCTCCTCACCGGGGTCGGGCTGGCGGTCGTCGGCTTCTCGAACGTCGCCTTCTGGGTCGTCATGACGACGTTCCTCTCGCTGCTCCCGCTCATCGGCGCCTCCATCGTCTGGTTCCCGGCGTCCGTCTACCTGTTCGTGACCGGACAGGCCCTGCCTGCCGCGTTCCTGTTCCTCTACGGCACGTTCGTCATCAGCCTCTCGGACAACTACCTGCGGCCGCTGCTCTCGAGTCGGGGCGCCAACCTCAATCCCGGCGTGCTCGTGCTCGGCATCTTCGGCGGCCTCGCGGCGTTCGGCTTCGTCGGCCTGTTCTTCGGCCCCATCGTTCTCGGCCTCTTCCGGGCGCTCCTCGACGTGTTCGCCCGCGAGTACCACTGAGTCCCGGACGGCAGGAGCGTCCGGGCGGTGCGCTCAACCGCGTGCCTCGATAACGTTCGACGGGGTGGCCCACGTGTCCGTCAGCCCCGAACCGGTCACGTGTTCGGACTGCAGGAGAGATGGAACTCCGTCACGCCGACACGGAACAGCCCGCGCCGCTGCTCGGCGAACAGGTCGAGTACCGCCAGGACAGCTGTCCGGAGTGCGGGCGGGGCACCCGATGCCAGCGCGAGCCGTCGGACGACGAGTGGGCCCGGGCCGGCGTCCGAACGGACCGCTGCCTTCACTCCTCGGCCTCGAAGTCCAGCGACACGGAGTTGATGCAGAACCGCTTGCCCGTCGGCTCCGGACCGTCGTCGAACACGTGGCCGAGGTGGCCGCCGCAGGTCGCACAGACCACCTCCGTGCGCACCATCCCGTGGCTGTAGTCGGTCCGGAGTTCGACCGTCCCGTCGATGGCGTCGGTGAAACTCGGCCACCCCGTGTTCGAGCCGAACTTGGTGTCCGAGTCGAACAGCGACGTCCCACACCCCGCACAGACGTAGGTGCCGTCGTCGTGCTTGTCGAGGTAGTCGCCGCTGAACTTCGGTTCGGTCCCCTGCTCGCGGAGCACCCGGTACTCCTCCTCGGTCAGCACCTCGCGCCACTCCGCCTCCGTCTTCGGCAGCGTTCGTTCCCCCTCGCTCATACAGTCCGGGTAGGCGCGCAGGGAGTTATGGGTTCTGGCGGTCGGCACCGCTATCGCCCGTCGCTCTTTTTGGCGCTGCCCACCTAGATTCGCGAACGGCCGCCTGACGCCCGGGGGAGGGGGCAGGGAGGGATTGTATGAGTGCGATAGGGACGGTCCGGTCGGCGGTCAAGACGGCGCGGGAGCGCCAGGTGACGTTCATGGCGGCGGGCGTCGCGTTCTACGCGTTCATGTCGCTGCTCCCGCTCCTGCTGCTGGTGCTCGCCGTCGGCACGCTCGTCGGCGGCGAGGAACTCGCCACTGCCATCGTCGCCCAGTTCCAGGACGTGCTCACCGATACCGGCCAGGAACTGGTCGTCCAGGCGCTCCGGGACGACGCGGGCCGGACGACGGCGGGCGTCGTCGGCGTCCTCACGCTCACCTGGGGTGCGCTGAAGCTGTTCCGGAGTCTGACGCTCGCGTTCGCGGACCTCTACGGCAGCACCCACTCGGTCTCGATGCTCGAACAGGTCAGGGTCGGGCTGACGGCCATCGGGGCCATCGTCCTCGCGACCGGCCTGATGGTCGCGGTCGGCGCCGTCGTCGACGTGGCCGCTCCCGACGCGACGCTGCCGTTCGGCCGGATTCTCGGCTCGCTCACCCTCGTCGCCGGCATCGCACTCGCGCTCCTCCCGCTCTACTACGTGCTGCCACCGGTGTCCGTGTCGGCCCGGGAGGTCGTACCCGGCGCCCTCGTCGCCGCCGTCGGGTGGGCCGCGCTCCAGGGGCTGTTCCAGGTGTACGCCGCGAACGCCGGCCAGTACCAGGCCTACGGCGTACTCGGCGGCGTCCTGCTGTTCCTGACGTGGCTCTACTTCGCCGCCGTCATCCTGCTCGTCGGCGCCGTCGTGAACGCCACGCTGACCGCGCGGTGAGCCACGTCGCCGTGGGGGATGGCGGTTCGACGACCGATTCTCGTCGGCGGGGTCCACGCCGGTCCGCCTGACTATCGACCCCGAAACTGGTAACTACCATCATGTTAGTGGCCCGTCACTGTACGCTCAATGGCGGTTTCCGACGTCTTCCTCACTCCCGTCGGTCTCCTCGCCCTCGCCGCCGTGGTTCCGCTGGTCGTCCTGTATCTCATTCGACCGGACCCTGCCCGGGTCCCGATACCGACGCTGCGGTTCCTCGCGCAGGCCGACGAGACCGGCGGCCGCAACCGGGTCATCGACCGGCTCCGGCGGAGCCTGCTCCTCCTGCTCCAGTTGCTCGTGCTCGTGCTCGTCGCCGTCTCCCTCGGCTCCCCGTACGTCCAGGTGTCGAGCAGCGCCGTCGTCCAGGAGTCGGTGCTCGTCGTCGACGCCAGCGCCAGCATGGCGACCCAGGCGGACGGCGACACCCGGTTCGACCGCGCGGTGGCGGCGGCCCGCGACGCCGTCACCGGCACGACGTCGGTCGTCGTCGCCGACGAGTCGACGACCGTCGCCGTCCGACGCGGCTCCGGAACCGAGGCCCGGCAGGCCCTCGCCGACCTCCGGGTGACCGACGCCGGCGGCGACCTCGGGCGCGCCGTCGACCAGGCCGCGGCCGTCGCCGGCGAGGGCGCACGCGTCGTCGTGTTCAGCGACTTCGCCGACGAGAGCGACTGGCAGACCGCGGTCGAATCGGCGCGCGCCCGCGGCCTCCGCGTCGACCTGGAGCAGTTCCGCGACGGGGCGAACCAGGCCGGCATCGTGGACACCCGCTTCACCCGGAGCGAGGTGACCGCAGCCGTCCGCAACTTCGGCGACGAGACGATCACCCGCGAGGTCCGCCTCGGCGACCAGTCGCGCAGGCTCACCCTGGAACCGGGCGACCAGTCCACCGCGACGCTCCCCGTCCCCGCCGGGGGCGGCCCGCTCAGGCTGTCGCCCGGGGACGGCTTCCCGACCGACGACGTGGCGTACGTCGCCGCGCCCGACCGCGACCAGATACGCGTCCTCCTGGTGACGAACGACGAGAACCGCTACCTGGTGACCGCGCTCTCGGTGCTCGACGAGGTGGCTCTCACCGTCGCCTCGCCGCCGACGTCGGTCACCGACGAGTACGACGTCATCGTCTTCAGCAACGTCGACCCCGACCGCCTCCTCCAGGGCACCGTCCAGTCCGCCCGCGAGACGGTGCAGTCCGGCGGCGGCGTCGCCATCCTCGCCCAGCCGGACCTCGACCGCCTCCCGTACGCCGAACTCCTGCCCGTCGACCCGGGTCCGGTGGCGGAGGGGTCGTCCATCCAGGTGGTCGAGGACCCGCTCACGCGGGGCATCGCGTTCCCCGTGCCGGGCGAGTACGTGACCGGCGACCAGCAGGGCGGCCTGGCGCTGGTACGGGAGGAAGACGGGACGCCGATAGTCGACACCATCACCCTCGGACCGGGGCGAACCCTCTACTACGGCTACATCGAGGAGTCCTCGACGTTCAAGACGAACTACCTCTACCCGGTGTTCTGGAAGCGCGCTATCTACTTCCTCGCCGGGCGCGAACCGCTGCCGGAGAGCAACCGCCGGACGGGCGAACGCCTCCAGTTCCCGCGACCCACGACCGTCGAGACGCCGGTCGGACCGCGGACCGCCAGGACGCTCCGGATGGACGTCGCCGGCTACTACGAGGCCGGCGGCCGGCGGGTGAGCGCGTCGCTGCTCGACGCGTCGGAGTCGAACGTCACGGCGGCACCGCTTGAGCGACAGGCCGGCACCGGCCCGCTCACCCTTCGCGAGGTCGAAGAGCGTGTGCCGGTGACGCTCACGCCGCTCGTGATATTCGGCGCGCTCGGGTTCGTCGTCGTGGAACTGGTCTACCTCAAGTACCGGGGTGACATCTGATGGCGGCCCAGGTGACCGTCGGCGGCGTCGCCGTCGGCCTGACGACGCCGCTCGCCCTCGCCGCCGTCCCCGTCGCGGTCGTCGTCCTCTGGTACCTGCTGTTCCGGCGGACGGAGGGGACGCTTGCCGGCGACCGCTCCCGGCGACTGCTGTTCGCGTCGCGGCTCGTCGTCGTCAGCTTCCTCGTCGTCGCGGCCGCCGGCCCCTACACCGTCACGGCCCGGGAGACCCCCGGCGACCCCCGGGTCACGCTGCTCGTCGACCGCTCGGAGAGCATGGGCGTCTACGACCCCGACGTCGCCGAACTCGTGGCGGCCATCGAAGCCGAGGGCGTCCCGGTCTCGACGAGCGTCGTCGGGTCCGGTGTCGACTCCCGCGTCGGCGACGGCGTCATCGCGAACCTGGAGGCCGACGGGAGCGTCCTCCTGGTCTCGGACGGCCAGGTGACGGGCGGCCGGAGCCTCGACCGGGCGGCCGAACTCGCCCGGAACCTCAACGCCACCGTCAGCGCGCTCGACCTCTCGACGGACGTCACGGAGCGATACGTGACCGTCTCCGGCCCCGACAAGACCAGCGCCGGCGTCGAGAACACGTTCCTCGTGCGCGTCGGCGGCGTCAACCTCGGTCCGGAGGCGGAGATCTCGGTCTCCGTGGACGAGACCACGGTCGCCACCGTCCCCATCGCCGGGCCGTCCGCCATCGAAATCCCGCACACGTTCACCACGCCCGGGACCCACCGCGTCGTCGCCACGGTCACCGGCGGCGACGAGTACGCCGTCAACGACGTGTTCCGGAAGACCGTCCGCGTCGTCGACCGGCCGCGCGTCCTCTACGTCTCCCGGACCGACCGCCGGTTCGGCGACCTGCTCCGGAACCTCTACGACGTCACCACCACCCGGTCGGTGCCCGCGGACCTCGACCCGTACTACGCCGTCGTCGTCCAGGACGTCGCCGCCGCCGACGTCGGGGGCGTGGACGCACTCCAGCGGTACGTCATCGACGGGAACGGCCTGGTGGTGGTCGGCGGCCCGAACAGCTACGAGGCCGGCGACTACGCGAGTTCGCCGCTCGCCGCGTCGCTCCCCGTCCGGGTCGGCGAGAGCCGCGGCGAAGGCGCGACAGTCGTCCTCGCCATCGACGTGTCGGGCAGCACCGCCGAGGGGATGCGCGTCCAGAAAGCCGTCGCGCTCGACGCCCTCGACCAGCTCGGCGACCAGAACCGGGTCGGTCTGGTGGCGTTCAACGACGTCGCCTACCGGGTCATGAACCCAGTCCCGCTCCGGTCCGGCCGGCCCGAACTCGAGAACGCAATCCGGCGCCTCCTCAGCAGCGGCGGCACCGACATCGGCGCCGGCCTGCTCGGCGCCTCCGACATGCTCGGCGGCGGCGGTGGGAACGTCATCCTCATCTCCGACGGCCTCGCCGACCCACAGCGGACGTTCGCGGCCGCCCAGCGACTCGCCGAGACCGACACCCCGGTCGTCACCGTCGGCGTCGGCCAGACCATCGACGAGTCGCTGCTCGAGATCGTCGCCGACGTGACCGACGGCCAGTACCTCCGCGCGGACGAGACCAGCCGGCTCCGCCTGCTGTTCGGCGACGAGGAGCGCCGGTTCGCCGGCACCGGCCTCACCGTCGTCGACCCGAACCACTTCATCACGGCGGGCGTCGAGACGCGCTCCAACCCGTCACAGACCAACGACGTGGCGGTGAAGGAGGGTGCCGACTTCCTGGTCGCCGCCGGCGACGGCACGCCCGCTGTCACCGCCTGGCAGTACGGCCTCGGGCGCGTCGTCTCCGTGACGGCGTACGGCGAGGACGGCGGCCTCGACGGCCTGCTCGCCAGCCCGGACTCGCTGCTGCTCTCGAAGTCGGTGAACTGGGCCATCGGCGACCCGGAGCGCAAGGAGGCCGGCGTCGTGGCCGCCCCCGACACCCGCGTCGGGGAGGCGACGACCGTCAGCTACGTCGGCCCGGAGCGACCGACCGCTGCCGGCGTCAGCTTCCGGCAGGTCGGCCCGGAGCGCTTCGCGGCGACGGTGGTCCCGTCCGAGTCCGGTTTCGGGTCGGTGCTCGACGCCGAGTACGCCGTCAACTACCCCCGCGAGTACGCCGGATTCGGGGTGTCGCCGTCGGTCCGACAGGCCGTCGCGACCACCGGCGGCCAGACGTTCGAACCCGGCCAGGCCGCCGCCATCGCGTCGTTCGTCCGCCGGCAGTCGACGCGGGTCCGTGACGTCCGCGAGACGTGGGACTGGCTGTTCCTCGTCGCCGCGCTCCTCGGCTACCTCGCCGAGGTCGGCGCACGCCGTCTCACCACCGTCAGGCAGGTGTCCGTTCCATGAGATACATCGGTCAAACCATCAACGTCGTGCTGGTCCTCCTCGTCGGCCTCGCCGTCGCGGGCACGGCCGGCGCGACCGTGTACTACCAGCAGTCGGTCGAGGAGTTGACCCGGGAGAACCAGCAGCTCGCCGGGGAGAACGAGGCGCTCCGGACGGAGCTCGGCCAGACCGAGGCGGAGCTGGCGCAGGCGCGGGCGACGCTACGGACGCTGAACGAGAGCCTCGGCACCCGGGAGAGCGACCTCCAGCAGGTGACTGAACGCCTCCGCCAGACCGAGGCCACGCTCGACGAGACCCAGGCGACGCTGGCCCGGACCCGGAGCGAACTCGCACAGGCCCAGAACCGCATCGTCCTCCTGGAGAACCGCGTACAGAGCCTCGAACGCGACAACGAAGCCCTCGAACGGGAGAACCGGGACCTCTTCGACGACAACGCCGAACTCGAGGACGAGGTCGACGGCCTCAGGGACGAGAACCGCCGACTGGAGCAGTCCAACGAGGACCTGTCCGAGCAGCTCCGGTCGGTCCGCGCGGACATCGACACCCTGGAGGACCGCAACGATGAGCTCCGGGACCGCATCGCCCGCCTGGAGCGGGAACTCGACGCCGCACGGGGAGGTGAGTGACGTGACCGAGACGTCCGACGCCGCCGACCGCCGCCGGCAGGTCCAGGCTGCCGTCCGGGAGGTGCGCCGCGAGGGGGCGAAAGCGGCCGTCATCTACGCGACGGTGGACGCCGTCCTCGTCGTGCTCGTCGTGAACCTCGTCCTCCAGGTGCTCGACGTCCAGTTCCAGTCCGTCGCGGGCGTCGACGGCCCCACGCTCGCCGCCGTCGTCGCCGGTCTGGCGGCGTTCGTCGTCGAGGTGACGGTCAGGCTGCGGCGGCCGCTGGTCGAGCAGTTCGAGGCTGCGAACCCGTCGGTCCGCGAGGCGCTCCGGACCGCGCGCGACGCCGCCGCGTCCGGCGAGGAGACCACGATGGCGGGCCGGCTCTACGACGACGTGATCGAGCGCCTGCGCGACACGTCGAGTCTCGGCCTGGTGAGCGGTCGGCGACTCGCCGCCACCGTGGTCGTCATCCTCGTGGTGAGCCTGCTGACCGTGCAGGCGACGGTGGCTGACGTCGACGTGCACGACTTCGACGTGCCGGGCATCAGCCCTGGCCCCGCCGATCGGCCGCAGAGCGGTGGCGGGACCGGCACCGGCGAGGGGAGCGGTGCCGGCGAACGCGGCTACGAGGGCCTCCAGCCGGGCGGCGACATCCTCGGCGACCCGGAGAACGTCACGCCGGGGTCGGTCAACGTCACCGCGACCCTGGTGACGGGCGGGCCGGGCGAAGGGAACGGCGAGACGCGGACCTACGAGTCGAGCGGGCTGTCGGCCGGCGACGACGCGGTGGACGCCCAGGAGGCGGGCTTCGAACCGCCGCCGGAGTTCGAGGACGCCGACATCATCCGCGAGTACAACGTCCGCATCCGTCAGGGGGCCGACGACCAGGAGGCAGACGACGATGAGTGAACCCGAGATAGACGCGATTCAGCACAAGCTCGACCGGCTCCGGGAGGAGATAGCCCGGCGCGTCGTCGGCCAGGAGACCGTGGTCGAGCAGCTGCTCGTCTGCCTGCTGAGCGACGGCAACGCGCTCCTGGAGAGCAACCCCGGCCTCGGGAAGACGCTGCTGGTGCGGACGGTCGCCGCTGTCACCGACCTCGAGTTCTCCCGCATCCAGAACACGCCCGACCTGATGCCGTCCGACATCACGGGCACGGAGATCATCCGCGAGACCGAACGCGGCCGCGAGTTCGTCTTCGAGAAGGGGCCGGTGTTCGCGAACATCGTGCTCGCCGACGAGATAAACCGCGCCACCCCGAAGACCCAGTCCGCGCTCCTGGAAGCCATGCAGGAGAAGCAGGTGACCGCGGCCGGCGAGACGCTCGCGCTCCCGGAGCCGTTCTTCCTGCTCGCCACCCAGAACCCCATCGACCAGGAAGGCACCTACCCGCTGCCGGAAGCCCAGGCCGACCGGTTCCTGCTGAAGATACTCGTCGACTACCCCGACCTGGCGGAGGAAGTCGAGATAGTCGACCGGTACACGAGTCGCCTCGACCCCGGCATCCCCGTCGAGCAGGTGTTCACCCGGGACGAACTCCGCGAGGTGCAGACGCTCGTCCGCCAGGTCCCCGTCGCCGACGACCTCCGCGACCGGGCGATTCGACTCGTGCGGGAGACCCGCGAGGCCGACTCCGTCGAGTTCGGCGCCAGCCCGCGGGCGAGCATGGGCCTGGTCGTCACCGCGAAGGCGCGGGCGTTCCTCGAAGGCCGGACCCACGTCAGCGAGGTCGACATCGAGGCGATGGCGCCGCCGGTGCTCCGCCACCGCCTCATCCTCGATTTCCGGGCGGAACGCGAGGGACTGACGCCGGACGACGTCGTCCGGGACCTGCTATGACCCTGGCCGGTCGCCCGGCCGGTGCCCCGCGATGATAACCCCCGAGTTCCTCGACGAACTCGACGAGTTCGAGACCGCGATGAAGCGGCGGGTGAACGCCCTCTTCCAGGGCGAGCAGACATCGACCCAGGTGGGCGAGGGGCTGACGTTCAGCGACTACCGCCGGTACGTCCCGGGCGACGACACCCGGCTCATCGACTGGAAGCTCTACGGCCGCACCGACGAGTTCCACGTCAAGCAGTACGAGGCCGAGCGCAACCTCACCGTCCACGTGCTGGTCGACCGGAGCGGGTCGATGGGGTTCGGCGAGGGCGACCGGAACAAGTTCGAGTACGCCGCGAAGCTCGGGCTGGGCTTCGCGTATCTCGCCGCCGAGGAGAACAACGACTTCCGGTTCTCCGTCTTCGACACCGCGCCGGCCCGCCTCGACACGGGTCGGTCGGACCGCGGCGAGGTGCTCCGGGTCATCGACCTGTGCAACGCGACCGAGACGACGGCCGGGGCCGATTTCGGTGCGAGCTTCGAAGCGTACGCCGACACCATCCACACCCGGTCGCTGGTCCTCGTCGCCAGCGACTTCCTCGGCGACCTCGACGCCATCGAGGCGGGCCTGGAGGCGCTCGCCCGCCACGACCTCCTCCTCGCCCACGTCCTCGCCCCCAGGAGCGACAGCTTCCCGCGCAGGGCGAGACGATATTCGAGGACCTGGAGACGGCCGACCGCGTGCGGACCTACTACGGCGGCCGGCTCCGCCAGCAGTACCAGCAGCGCCTCGACGCGTTCGTCGCCGACGTCGCCGGACTCGCCAGCGACCTGGGCGCACGCCACGAACTCGTGGACACCGGCGACGACTTCTTCGACTCCTTCGCCCGCCTCTGGGTCGAATAGAGTGGTCGTACGTTGCTATCCCGATTGCTGGTCGTTGCCGGTCAGAGAGCCCGCGTGAAGCCGCTCTGGTCTCTGCAACCAGCCCGAAAGCCCCGGCCATGAAACCGCTCCGGAACCTGCGACCAGCCCGAAAGCCCCCGGGCGCTCGACGGCTGCGACTCGCTGTGGTCCTCGTCGCTGCTCTCCTGCGGTCCTTGCGTTGTCTCGCCCGTCGAGCGCTCGGCCCCTTTCAGTCCCGCCCGTGTGACTCCCGGGGATGCAATCGCCGGCCGGGAAGCCGGCGTCGGGCGGGACTGAAAGGGGCGGCCCGGGTGCGCGAACCCCGGCGAAGCAAGCACTGGAGCGAACGGAGTGAGCGAAGCGCGCAGCGAGCCGCGGGAGCGCACCCGGCCGGGGCTTTCGGGCTGTTTGTAACTCGTCGTTGGGCTTTCGGGCTGTTCGCGACCACTCCGAGGCCATTCGACCCGGGAGTGACCCAGAATAGTTGGACCGTGCACCTAAGCCGGTCGCGGTCCTACGACTGTGCGTGTCGAACGCTGAATCGACCGCGTCGAACGCGGAACCGGTCCACGTCGTCGAGGAGGACGACGGGGAGACCGTCGAGCGCCTGGAGCGGCTGAGCTTCGTGCTCGACAACGCCGTGCGGGTTCCGGGGACCAGCTACCGCGTCGGCCTCGACCCGCTGGTCGGCCTGCTTCCGGGCATCGGCGACGTCCCGACCACCGCCGTCTCGGCCTACATCGTCGTGGAGGCCGCCGCCATGGGTGTACCGCGCGCGACGGTCGCCCGGATGGTCTTCAACCTCGTCGTGGACGCGGTGTTCGGGTCGATTCCCATCGCCGGCGACCTCTTCGACGCGGTCTGGAAGGCGAACGCCCGGAACGTCGGCCTGCTGGAGGCCCGCCTCGACGACCCCGGCGCGCAGTCGGCCGACCGCCGGTTCCTCTGGCTGGCTGGCGGCGGCCTGTTCGTGGTGCTGCTCGCGCTCTCCGCGGGCGTCGTCGTCCTCCTCGCCTGGCTGGTCCGGTCGCTCGGCGGGCTTCCGGGCTGACCGGCCACACGCTTAATCCTGTTCCCGTCGTATCGGGGCCGGGGAGAGACCAGTGACACTCAGCGCACGCAACCGACTGGAGGGTACCGTAACGAACGTCGAGACGGACGACCTCATGGGCGAGGTGACTGTCGAACTCGGCGACGGCCAGACCATCACCGCGACCATCACGAGTTCGTCCGTGGAGCGCCTCGGCATCTCCACCGGCGACACCGTGAACGCGGTCGTGAAGGCGACCGAAGTGATGATCGACGCCGAGTGACGACGTCGAACCACGTCACTTGAGGGCACGGACCACTACTTAAGGCCCTTTGGCGTCCCCTAAACCGCCGCTTAGCGGCCGCATAGTAAACGGACCGGATGACGTTGGCGACGACAAATGGTTGCATCTCCCCGCAACACGCCGTCGCGACGCGCTGTCCACGTGGGCGGCCCGGCCCGGTCGCCGTCGCCGTGGTCGCGTCGCGACCGGCCGAACCGTCCGCCACGTAGCGAGGTGACCGGCGATGCGTAACGTCGCGCTCATCGTCCTGGACACGGTGCGAAAGGACTACTTCGACGAGTACGCGCCCCGCCTCCGGGCGCGGTCGGGGGCGTCCTACGAGCAGTGCCGGGCCGCGTCCTCGTGGAGCCTCCCGAGCCACACGAGCATCCTCACCGGCGACCTCCTCCACGCACGGGTTCCACGCGGAGAGCTTCGACGCGTCGTTCAGCTACGACGCACTCGACCGCTCGGACACGTTCCTCGACGACCTGCCCGACCACACCGCCGTCGGCCTGAGCGCCAACGCCTACGTCAACTCGCTCTTCGAGTTCGACCGCTTCTTCGACGAGTTCCACGACTTCTCCATCGGCTCGCACACCGGCGAGTCGCTGTTCACGGAGGGCATGGCGGTCCAGGACTACATGAAGAAATCCGACGAGCCGGACATGCTCAAACGCCGCCTGGGCTTTTTCGCGGCGTGTCTCGACCACGACCACCCGGCGAAGAGCCTCGCGAACGGCGTGTGGTCGCAGGTCGGCCCACGGTTCAAGTCCCTGCCCCTGCCCGAGTTCGTCGACGACGGCGCGGCGACCATCTCGCAGACCGCGGCCGACACCGCCGAGACGGTCGACGAGCCGTTCTTCCTGTTCGCGAACTTCATGGACGCCCACACGCCGCTCCGGAACCTCGTCCAGCACGACCGGAGCCTCCACTCGGTGCCCGACTCCTGGAGTTCGACGGAACTCGACAAGTGGGAGCTGAACAAGGAGGGGAAGGCGACCGAGGAGTACACGCAGAACTACCGCGACGTCTACGGGGCGTCAATCGACTACCTCGACCGGGTGGTCGACGGCCTCATCGACGACCTGGAGCGGGCCACCGGGCGCGAGACGACCGTCGTCGTGGTCTCCGACCACGGCCACAACCTCGGCTACGACACCGACGACGGCCTGTTCCACCACACCGGCACCATGACCGAGGGCGTACTCCACACGCCCTGCGAGATAATCAACCCGCCCGAGGGCTACCCGGAGGCCGAGACGCGATACCTCTCCCACCTCGAACTCGGCGACCTGCTCGCCGCGCTCGCGCACGACGAGGCGCCGCCGGACGACCTCCACCGCGAGATGGTCCCGTCGGAGACTATCGGCCTGCTCGGCGAGGGTGACGGCACGTGGGGACGCGAGTTCAGCGACGACGAGTACGCCCACTGGAACCGTATGATACGCGTCGTCTACGATGGCACCACGAAGTACCAGTGGAACTCGCTGGGCGAGAGCTACGAGTACGACCTCGACCCGGACCGGCCCGGCTGGCAGGCGGAGACGGCGACCGACGTGCCGATTCCGACCGACGCCACCGACCTGTTCGACCAGGACATCATCGCGTACAAGGACAGCGCGGCCGAGCGCACCAAGGACATGGCCTTCGACGACTCGGTCACCGACCGCCTCGAACAGCTCGGGTATCTCTGACCATGGTGGGAATCGCAGGCGTCCTCGGGACGCAGAACGGTTCGCTCGACCGGCTGACCGACGACCTCGCGTGGCGGCCGACCGACGAGACGTCGGTGCGCTTCGAGGACGACCGGTTCGCCCTGGCGGGCTCGTTCCACTCGCTGCTGACGGCCGACCCGCCGGCGGAAGCGGCCGACGGCGACGTCCTCATCTGGGTCTGGGGCGACGTCTACGGCCACGGGACCGGCGACGCCTACTCGCCGCGACGCGGCGACCCGGCCGGCAGCGCCCGCTACTGCGCGAAGCTGTACGACGCACTCGGGATGGACTTCGTCGCGGGCCTCAACGGCGACTTCGCGCTCGTCGTCTACGACCGGACCGAGCACGCGGTGTCGTTCGTCACCGACCGCGTCGGCACCCACCCCGTCTTCTACGCCCGGCCGGGCGAGGACGAACTCGTCTTCTCCTCGAACTCGCAGCGCCTGCCGTGTTACGAGGGCGTCGACGCGTCCTTCGACCTCCCGTACCTCTACGAGTACCTCCAGCTGCGCCGTGTGTTCGGCGTCGAGACGCCACTGGAGGGCGTCCGGGAGCTCCCGCCCGGGTCGGTCGTCACGGTCTCCCTGGACGACCTCTCCACCGAGACGTGGCGGTACTGGACGCCCACCTACGACCCCGTAGACAAGCCGTATTCGGCGTTCGAGGACGAGTTCGTCGACACCGTCCGGACGGTGCTCGACGAGTGGACTCGCGACGACCTGGAGTACGGCGTGCTGCTCAGCGGCGGCAGCGACTCGCGGCTCGTTCGGGCGGCGATGGACGGACCGACGACCGACTACCACATCGCGGACTGGATGAGCCGGGAGGCGACCGTCGCCAAGCGGGTGGCCGACACCGTCGGCGACGAGTTCCGACTGCTGGAGCGCGACGAGTCCTACGAGGCGGCGGCGCTCGAACGCAACCCGAAGCTCTCGAACTTCAGCGGCTGGTTCGACCAGGCGTACTTCACCGGCTTCGACGACGAGGTGGCCGACGAGGTGGACGTGCTGGTCTCCGGGCTGTACGCCGACATGCTGTTCGCCGGCGGCCCGCTCGCCACCCGGTCGGTCTCGCTGGGTTCGCTCGGGAACGTCACGCTGCCGTCCCACCGGCCCATCGACTCCCTCGCGGAGTTCACGTCGTTCAAGGCGAAGGACGCCGTCGAACCGCTCCCGTACGTCGAGGACGGCTTCGACATCGAGGCGGTGCTCGCGGACAACGTCCGGTGGGACGGCGACGGCGTCGTCAACCACGGCGTCCGGTACGAGTCGCTCCGCGACCTCGTGATGTACGGCGATTACGTCCCGATGGGCGGGGACACCGACGCCATCTTCTCCCGGAGCCTGATGCAGATGCGTCCGTACCGCACGCCGTTCCTGGACAACCGCCTGCTCGACCTGCAGTCCCGCATCCCGACCCGCTACTTCCTCCGGCGGAACCTGGTCCACGACGCGATCGACCGGCTCTCGCCCGCGCTCGCCGACATCCCGCACGCCCGCACCGGCATCCCGCTCAACTACCCGTTCCTCGTGGAGTTCGTCGGCGGGAACCTCAACAACTTCCGGCGGAAACACCTGTTCGAGCAGCCCGCGCCGCGGTGGTATCTCGACCACAAGCCGTGGCCCGACCGGAACGCGCTGCTCTGCTCGCACGACTTCGCCGTCGAGACGCTCCGGCGGAACGAGGACCTGCTCCGCGACCTGCCGGCCCTCGACTACGACGCCGCCCTGGAGTGCTACCGGTCGCATCTCGACGGCGACGACATGACGACCGTCCTCTACTCGCTGCTGACGCTCCTCCAGATGCCGGTGACAGAGGCAGTCTGTCGGGGGCGGACGACGAGCCCGCCGGGCAGCCGGACGTGCCGCACGCCGGCGCCGACGGGCGTGATGGGTGATGAGCCTGCAACTCCCGCGGGACGTCGCTCCCGCCTCCTCGAATCCGGGACACATGAACAAGGAACTGTTCGGCGTGTTCGGCGGCCGGGACGCGTTCTCCCGGTTCCGGTCGGAACTCGCCTTCGACACGGTCGTCGGCGGTGACGCGGCGACCGTCGGCATCCGCGACCCGGGGTCCGGTATCCCCGGCCGGAGCACCTGGTACTCGGGCGAGGAGGGGACGTGTGTCATCTGGGGCGAGGCGTTCGCCGCCGCCGACAACGTCACCGACACCGCACGGTGGCTCCTGGAGCGGTTCGCCGAGGACGGCCGGGACGCGTTAGGCGACCTCAACGGGTCGTACGTCGCGTACGTCGACCACGACGGGACGGCGCTCGTGGCGACCGACCCGCTCCGGTCGTGGGAGGTGTTCTACGCCGACGTGGGCGGACTCCGGGTCTTCAGCACCGACGTCGGCGCCATCAAGCGCGTCCTCGACGACCCGACCGTCCAGCGGGAATCCCTGCTGGAGTATCTCCACCTCGGGACGGTGCTCGGCGAGCGGACGCTGTTCGAGCGCGTCCGGCGCGCGCCGTTCGACGGCTACCTGACGGGGCACGACGTCGGCAGCTTCGACCGGTTCGTCTACGAACCCCGCGAGTACGACTACGCCGACGAACTCGCATCCCGCCTCGGCCGCGCCATCGGCCGGCGCGCCCACTACCCGGGGTCGAAGGGGTTGCTGCTGTCGGCGGGGATGGACTCGCGGCTCCTGCTCTCCCGGGTTCCGAACGTCGAGCACACGTACACCGTCGGCAACCCCGGCGCCCAGGAGGTCGACGTCGCACGGAAGCTCGCCCACCAGTACGGCGCGAGCCACGAGGTGCTCGAACCCGGCGGACGGTACCTGCAGCCGACTGACGGCAAGGTCCGGTACGGCCAGAGCATCAAGGAGTCGCTTCACATCCACCACGCGGGCTACACCGACCGGATGGACGCGACCACGATGTACCACGGCCTGCTGTTCGACACCCTGCTCAAGGGCTACTTCCTGGAGCGCGACAGCCTCGAACTGTTCGGGGCGAAGCTGCCGCTCCGGCGACTCGACCAGGACGTCGACCCCGTCGAGTCGCTGCTCGACACGCTCGGCTACCTGCCCGCCGGAAGCGAACGCACCGCGGCCGCGACCGCTGGCCTGTTCTCCGACGTCGACCTGGCCGACCCCGGCGAGTTCCTCCGCGAGCGCCTCGAAATCGAGTACGAGAAGGCGCGGGAACGTGCGGACTCGGTCCACAACGCGATGGACCTGCTGGTCATCATGAACCAGCCGGTCCTGCCGTTCCACACCCACCTCGCGGACAACTTCCTCGAATCGTTCGTCGCACTCGACGCGGAGCTCCTCGACTGGCACCTCACGACGCCGCCGGCGTACCGGAGCGACGCGACCTACCGGCGCGCCATCCGCCGACTCGACGAGGACCTGCTCCAGCACCGGCCGCCGGACCAGCCCCACTCGGTCGCCCGCCTCAACCAGATCGAGCGGTTCGCGCGCCGCAAACTCCCGTGGCTCGAACCGTTCGAGCCGGCGTGGCCCGACCGCGAGGCGGTATACGACGCCAACGACATGGACGACGAACTGTTCCCCGTCCACCGCGGCGTCCGCGACCTGCCGGTGCGGCTCAAGCTCCGCGTGAACGACGCGCGGTGGTGGCTGGAGTAGTCACTCCGTCCACTACGCGTCCGGCGTCGCTACTCCGTCCACCGGGCGTCTGCGAGGGTGCGCTGGACGACGTCCTGCCCCATCGCCTCGGCGAGCGTCTCGAACCCCGAGCGCTCGCTCCGGCTGCCCGCGCCGGCGACGAGCCGCGAGACGATGAACTCCGGCGTCGACTTCCCGACCGTGTCGAACCGGGGCTGGTAGTCCACCTGGAGTTCGAGGTCGGCGTTCAGTCCCTCGGCGAAGATGCCGTCGGTGCGGGCGGCGTCCGGCAGCGGCGCGAGGTCGTCGGCGAGGTGGGTGACGAACACGCCCATCGCGTCGCGGTCGACGGTCAGGCGCACCAGGCCGTGGAGCAGGTCGGCGGCGCTCCCCGGCTCCGTGATGGCCTCGAACTCGTCGACGAGCATGAGCGTCCGGCTCGCGTCGGTGAGCGGCGGGACGATGGAGCGGAGCGTCGACTCCAGGACGCCGGCGTTGAAACTCGCGTGCCGCCGGTGGAACACGACGGCGTCCACGACGCTCACCTCGGCGGCGTCCGCGGGCACCGGCAGCCCCATCTGGGCGAGCAGCGACACCTGTGCGAGCGTCTCCAGCAGGGTGGTCTTCCCGCCGCTGTTCGCGCCCGTGAGCACCGCCACGCGGTCGCCGGACGGCGCCGGGCCGCCCGTCTCGTGGTCGCCGACGGCGTAGGTCACCGGCTGGACGCGTTCGTCCTCGGCGGCCGCGAGGCTCAGGTTGCGCGCGTTCACGACCGCCACCGTCTCGCGGTCCTCGACGAACGTGGGCCGGGTGAGGTCGTGGGCGAGCGCGAACCGGGCGAGCGACACGTGGAACGCCAGGTCGTCCACCGCCGTCACGGCCGCGTCCACGTCGTCGCGGGCGTCCTCGATGGTCCCCTGGAGGTCGACGGTCACCTCGGCCTTCCGCTCGGTGAACCGCTCCCGGACGTCGCCGGCCAACTCGCGGAGCGTCGTGCTCACGAAGTCGGCGGCGTCCTGCGGGTCGGCCGCCATCGCGTCCCGGACCGCCTCCCTGGAGACGTCCGTCTCCGTCGTCACGTACTGGACGAACGCCTCCCGGAACTCGTCGGTCCCCCGGACGCCGCCCTCGCGGACCGTCTCCAGCACGTCGAACACGTCGCTCTCCATCGCTTCGACGGCGTCGAGGGTGTCACGGAGGCGGTCGAGTTTCCTGTCCGCGCCCTCGCGGACGCTCCCGCCGTCGAGGTGGGCGAGGGCGTCCGCCGCGTCGCGGAGGGCGTCGGCGTCCAGGTCGGCCAGCGGCGCGAAGACGCCGTCTTCGACGCCCGCGTCCAGCAGCGCGAGCGCGGCCTCGACGGCCGCCCGCTCGCCACCCTCGATGCTGTCGTACTCGTCGAACGCCGCCAGCACGTCGCTCCGGGTCGCGTCGTCGAGGCCGGCCCACGAGTCGCGGGCGAGGAGCACGTCGTCGAGGCGGTCGGTCATGGCCTCGCGGTCGTTCAGCGGCGTGAGCACGCGTATCTGGTCGGCGGCGTGCCGCGTGACCGCGAACTCGCGGGCGAGGCGGAGCAGGTCGCGGTAGACCTCGCGTGTGTCGCCCGTGGCGAGCACGCCCATCCCCTCGCCGCCGTTCGCCCGGCGGAGGATGCGGGTCGCCCGGCCGCGCGAGAGGCCCGCGGCCATCAGCGCCCGGCTGTCGGCGGACTCGATGGCCGCGACGGCGGCCTCGACGCCGAGTTCCGATTCGAGCAGGGCGCTCGTCTTCGGCCCCACGCCCCAGTAGTCCTCCAGTCGCATTGAGGCATGCTCTCACCCCCGCGGTCTTAGTCGTTTCCCGATTCGACGCGCTCGACGGCGACGGGTGCGCCGCAGCACCGCGACCGGTGGCGGCCGGGTTCCCGGGTGAGCCGGCACGCCCGGTAGCGCCGCGCCACCACCTTGCCGCAGTCCTCGCAGGTGACGCGGTACTTCGCGGTGGCGAACGTCCGGCACCGGAGGCCGGCGTCGACGGCCCGTGCCCGCCGCTTGAACTCGTCCCCGTGGCCGGTGGCCGCGTACCGCTGGAACTGCTCGACGTGGACGAGTTCGTGGCGGAGCGTCTCCGTCCACTCCGTCCGGTCGTACGCCTCGTACGCCGCCCACGTCAGGACCACCGTGCACCGCCTGACGTCGCCGGGGTCGGCGTCGTGCCGGTCGGCGTACGCCGGGCCGTGCTCCCGGACGACCCGGTCCCAGTCGACGGGGACGCCGACGCTCGCGTCCGGAATCCTGGCCTGCTTGACGGCCGCCGCCCGCCGCTTCGCCCGGGTCGACACCGCCCAGTCCACCCGGTCGAGGTCGACCGCCATCCCGTACGCGTCCACGGCGTACGCGGCGTACGCCCGCGACCACGCCACCAGGTCGTCGTGGGTGTCGATGGCCGTGTACGGTAGTGGAGCGACGGCATCGAACCCGTCCCCCGTCTGGCGGGTGGTCATGGCTGCTTACCACGTCGTTGCGCCGCCACGAGGTTTAGGGGTTCGGGTCGGCCGGCCGGGAGGCCGGGTCGCCCCCGTCCCTCGAAACGGCAGACCCACCCGCCGGCACTGCCCGGTATGCTCATCTTACCCGGTGGCTATCGGGCCCGGATAAACCCGGAGCCGGCTCCGCCCCCGACTTAATCGCTCAATAATAATCATGCTCGGGCTGGTACACTGGGGGGAATGAACGCGACGCGACGCGCGCGAACCACCTGCATCCCCCGCCATCCTGTATGAAGGCCTCCACGCTTCTCACCGCCGTCGTCGCGATCGGCTGCCTCATCGCAGTCGGCACCGCCGCCTCCTCGCTCGACGACGCGGTCGGCACCGACCCCGACGACATCGACGTCGACTACGCCTCGCTCCCCGTCGCCGCCGAGGACGTCGCCGACCTCAAACAGCAGGCCGAGTCCCAGGGCCACCAGGCGGCCACCGCAGGCGGCAAGGACGAGTCGAGTGCGTCCGTCTCCCAGCCCGACCAGTCGAACAGCCAGTCCGCCAGCGAGGAGCAGTCGGAGAGCCAGGCTGGCGGCGGCGCCGACCAGTCCTCGGCGTCGTCCTCGCAGTCGGAGTCCGACCAGGGCACGGCGCCCGCCGAGCAGAGCCTCGTGGACAGACTCCTCTCGCTCCTCGAGACCCTGCTCGCGTGGCTGCTGGGCGCCGGCCTCCTCCTGGGTCTGCTCGCCGTCGTCGCGCTCGCGGTCCGCTACCGCGACCGCATCCGGGCGTGGCTCCTGGCGCGGGCCGAACGGTACGGCCTCCTCCCCGACGACGCCGACCGTTCGACGGTCCCGCCGCCCGACCCCTCGAACGAGGTGGCGGCCGCCTGGTACGAGTTCGTCTCCCGCCTCGGGCTCGACCGCGACCGCGCGAAGACGACCGGCGAGTGCGCCCGGCGGGCCGTCGACGCCGGCGTGGACGCCGAGACGGTCGAGATGGTCCGGCGGCCCTTCGAGGAGGTGCGCTACGGCGGCGCGCCGGTCACCGACGACCGGAGGGAGCGCGCCCACCACGGCGTCCAGCGGTTCCGCGCCGAGTACCGGGACGGTGGTGACCGATGACGCGGAGCCAGCTCGCGCTCGGCGTGGCCGGGGCGGCGGTTCTCGCGGCGGTCCTCGGCGCCGGTGGCGCCGTGACCGGCACGATTCCGGTGGACGCGCTCGTCTCCCTGGTCGGGAACGACTACCTCCTCGTGAGCGCGCTGGCGGGCGTCGCCGCGCTCGTCGCCGTCCCGGTGGTCGTCTCCGGGCGCGAGGGGAACCTCGTCCAGGCGGCGATGCCCGACCCCGAGGGGCCGGTCACCGCACCCCCACCCGGCTCCGGTTTCGACGACGACGTCGACGGCCTGACCTTCGCGCTGCCCGTCGTCGGTCACCCTGCCCGCGAACGCGTCCGTGAGCGGCTCCGCGCCGCGGCCATCGGCACGATAAGCCGGACTGACGGCCGACAGCGTGCGGCCGCCGTCCGGATGGTCGACGAGGGAACCTGGACCGACGACCGGCACGCCGCCGCGTTCGTCGGCGACAGCGTGCGGTCGCCGGGTATCGGCGTCCGCCTGGCGACGCTCGCGACCGGGGAGACGTGGTCACAGCAGGCCGCCCGGCGGGCCGCCGAGGCCGTCGCCGACTACGCCGACGGGGGTGACCGATGAGCGACGCTCACCGCACCCACCGGTGGCGCGGGGTCGTCGCCGTCGGCCTCCTGGCGTTCGGCGTCGGCATCGTGGCCGACCGGCCCGTCACCATGCTCCTGGCCGTGCTCGGCGTCGTGTTCGCGACCTACCCGCGCCTGACGCCGTCGCCCGACCCCGACCTCGAACTCCACCGCCAGGTGAGCGACGCGACGCCCGGCCACGGCGACGACGTCGAGGTCGAGGTCACGGTCACCAACGCCGGCGACGGCGTCCTCCCCGACCTCCGGGTCGTCGACGGCGTCCCGCCGGCGCTCACCGTCGTCGACGGGTCGCCCCGGTGCGGGATGGTGCTGTGGCCCGGCCGGAGCGTGACGTTCTCCTACTCGGTCCGCGCCCAGCGCGGCCACCACGCTTTCGACCCCGCGACCGTCGTCTCCCGCGACCTGAGCGGCGCCGTCGAGGTGGAGACCACCGTCGCGACCGACACCGAACTCGACGTCGCGACCGACATGACCCGGGCGCCGGTCCGGGCCGCCCTCCTCGACGGCGTCGGCTCCATCCTCGCCGACCAGGGCGGCAGCGGCATCGAGTTCTACCGGACCCGCGAGTACCGGCGTGGCGACGCGATGAACCGCATCGACTGGAACCGGTACGCCGGCACCGGCACCCTCAGCACCGTCGAGTTCCGCGAGGAGCAGTCCGCGACGGTCGTCGTGGTCGTGGACGCCCGCGCGGCGGCCTACCGCGGCGGGGACGACGACCCGCACGCCGTCGCCCACGCCGTCACGGCCGCCGACCAGCTCGTCCAGGCGCTCATGGCCCGGCGGAACCGGGTCGGTCTCGCATCGTTCGGCCGGGACGTCGCCTGGCAGGCGCCCGGCGTCGGCATGGAGCACCGGGACCGCCTCCGGACGCTCCTCGCCAGCCACCCCGCGTTCACGGCGACGCCACCGGCCGGGACGGCCGACCACGACGACCAGCGCCACCTCCTGCGCGAACGCCTCCCGTCCGCCGCCCAGGTCGTCCTCGTCTCGCCGCTGACCGACGACGACATCGTCGACACCGCCCGCGTCCTGGAGGCAGCCGGCCACCCCGTCACCGTCGTCAGCCCGGACGTCACCGCGGGCGACACGCCGGGGCAGCGCCTCGCGGCCATCGAGCGGGCGAACCGGGTGAGTTCGCTCCGCCGGTCCGAGATAGCCGTCTACGACTGGGAGCCGACCGACCACCTCGCGGCCACCCTCGACCGCGCCCGGGAGCGGATGTCGCCATGACGGCGCCCGCCGTCTCCCGGCGGCCGACCCGGCTGAGCAGCGTGCTCGCCGTCGCCATGGGCGTCGCGACCGTGTGGCTGCTGTTCGACGTCTCGGGCTTCCGGACCGCGCTGCTCTTCGAGGTGGTGGGACTCGCCGTGTTCGGCGTCGGCGCCGAACTCCGCGCGAACGGCTGGTCCTGGACCGGCCTCGCGGTGGCGCTCGCCGGCCTCGCGGTCGTCCCCGTCGCGATGCTGCTCGGCGTCCAGCGCCTCCCCGGGTCCGGGAGCGTCATCCAGGCGGTGCCCGGCCTGCTCGGCGTCGCCGTGCTCGCGCTCGGCGTCTTCCCGCTCCGCGACGAAGACGGGTCGCGCCGCCTCGTGAAAGCCGGCGCTGCGTTCCTGTTCGTGAACGTGCTCGTCGGCGGTATCTTCCAGGTGGCGCCGCTCGGGACGATGCTCGCCGCCGGCGCGGCGACGGTCCTCGCGTGGGACGCCGGCGAGCAGGCGATCAACGTGAGCGAGCATCTCGGTCGGGCCGGCCGGACGTGGACGGTGGAGACGGCCCACGCCGGCGGAACCCTGTTCGCCGGCGGCGTGGCGGTGCTGGCCGGTCAGTCGGTCGGCGACCTCGGCGGGTCGCTCACACTCGCGCAGTTCGCACTCCTCGTCGTCGCGGTCATCCTGCTCACGGTCGCGCTCCACGACTGACCCGGGGCACCGCCACCGAGTCCAGGATGTCGTCCACGACGCTGCTCCGCTCCACGCCATCGACGCGTGCGTCCGCCGTCAGCACCAGCCGGTGGTCGAGGACCGCGTGGACGGCGCCCTTCACGTCGTCCGGCGTCACGTACGACCGGCCGGACTGGGTCGCCCGCGCCCGCGCCACCTCGAACAGCCGCTGACTTCCACGGGGCGAGACGCCGACGTTCACGCGCCCGTCGGCCCGTGTCTGCTCCACGACGTCGACGATGTAGCGTCGGACGTCCTCGTGGGTGTCCACGCGCTCCAGCGTCCGCTGCATCGCCACCACCTGGTCGGCGTTGAGCACCCGGTTCACCGTCGGCGTCGGCTCGTCGCGCTGGCCGCGCCGCCGGAGGAGTTCGAGTTCCCCGTCGGTGTCCGGGTAGCCGAGGCTCGTCTTCACCAGGAAACGGTCCTTCTGGGCGGCCGGCAGCGGGAAGGTGCCTTCGCCCTGCTCGACCGGGTTCTGCGTGGCGATGACGAAGAACGGCTCCGGCAGGGGTGGGTCGTGCCGTCCACCGTCACCTGCTTCTCCTCCATCGCCTCCAGGAGCGCCGCCTGGGTCTTCGGCGACGCCCGATTTATCTCGTCGGCGAGCACGAGGTTCGCGAACAGCGGCCCGCGGCTGAACTCGAAGCTCCCGGTCTTCTCGTTGTAGACGTTCGTCCCGGTGACGTCGGCGGGGAGGAGGTCGGGCGTGAACTGGATGCGGTTGAACGAGAGACCGAGCGCGGTGGCGAAACTCCGTGCGGTGAGCGTCTTGCCCGTCCCCGGCACGTCCTCGAGCAGGACGTGGCCGCGGGCGAGCAACCCGCTGAGGACGTGTTCCAGTACGTTCCGGTCGGCGATGACTGCGTCCTCGATGGCGTCCAGCACGGCGGTGCTCCCGCGCTCGGTCTGCGCGATTTCCATACCCGGGCATCGCCGCCACGGCCCATTGTTATTACATTGCTATACGGGGCCGGCGGCCGGACGCCGTCGACGCGCCACGCCGGGCCGGCGGTCAGCCGTCGTCGATGGCCGGGACTGCTCGGCGGTCAGCCGTCGTCGATGGCCGGGACTGCTCGGCGGTCAGCCGTCGTCGATGGCCGGGACTGCTCGGCGGTCAGCCGTCGTCGATGGCCGGAACTGCTCGGCGGTCAGCCGTCGTCGATGCGCCAGGACGGGTCCGGCGCGGCGACGCCGTTGCGCAGGGTGCCGACGCCCTCGTAGGTGATTTCGACCTCGTCGCCGGGTTCGACGAGCCCCGGGTTGGCGGGGCTCCCGAACGCCACCACGTCGCCCGGCCGGAGGGTGAACCGCTCGGAGAGGAAGGAGAGCACCTCGTACGGGTCGAACAGCATCAGGTCCGTGTTCGCCTCCTGGCGCACCTCGCCGTTTATCGTCGTCTGCATGTCGATGCCGGTCGGGTCGAGGTCGGTCTCGATCCAGGGGCCGAGAGGCGCCGACCCGTCGAAGGCCTTCCGGGCGGTCCGTCCCTGCTGGTCGAGGGCGTCGACGTCGTTCATGATGGTGTAGCCCCGGACGACGTCGGGGACCTCCGCCGGCGAGACGTGCTTCGCCTCGGTGTCGATGACGGCGGCGAGTTCGCCGGCGTACGTGACCTCCTCGGAGAACGTCGGGTAGGGGATGTCCCGCTCCGGCGCGAGCACCGACACCGGCGGCTTGATGAAGAAGTCCGGTTCGTCGGGGCGGTCGTACTCCATCTGCTCCAGCGTCTCGGCGTAGTTCCGGCCGACGCAGTAGAGCGCCGACGGCACCGTCGGCGCGAGCAGGTCGGCCTCCTCGCCGACCTCGTAGGTGGCTGCATCGGTGACGACCGCGCCGTCCTCGACGGTCCCGGTGACGACGCCGTCGGGTGTCCGTGCCCGTGCGAGTCGCATGTGTGGCATGAGTCGGGTCCGCGGTAAACGCTTTACCGTTCCGGGCGGCGCGGCGAAAGAAGGGTACGCGAAGTCGGTTCGTCGGGCGTCGTTCCGGCTACGGCCTCGGGTTGACCTCGTACGGCCGCATCATCTCGTGGTCCTCGTGTTCGAGGATGTGGCAGTGCCACGGGAACAGGTCCCCGTCGGAGTCAGCGGCCACGTGGTCGCCGAAGAAGGTCTCGCCGTCGGCGGTGAACTCGCCCCAGGTGGCCTTGACCTGGGTGAGTTCGCCGGGTCGCGCCGCGACGGTGTCGTGCCAGCCCTGCTGGCGCTCGTTGAGCGGCAGGTCCTCGCCGACGTAGTCGTCGACCATGTCGGCGGGCCGACCGTCGGCGATGAACCCGTCCACGTCGAAGGCCTTCCGGCCGACGATCTGGAACTGTACCAGGTGTAGGTGGATGGGGTGGACGTCCTCGGTGAGGTTGATGAGGTTCCACACCTGCGTCTCACCCTCGGTCACCGACGTCGTGACCGGGTCAGGCCAGAGCTCGGGGTCGGGGTCGTTCGCTCCGCCGACCCGGAGGTCGTTGAGGAGCAACTGGAGCCGGCCGAACTCGTCCTCGCCCTCCTCCAGCGAGAAGTAGGGTTCGTCGTCGGGCGTGCCGAGGTCGGGGATGGTGGCGAGGTCCGTCGGGAGCGAGTCGGGACCCGGCTGGGTCGGCGTCGTATCCTGGACCCGGAACAGCATGAACTCGGGAAGCGGCTGTTCGTCGCCCGCCTGGGTCTCGGCCTTGAACGGCGACCGGGCGTTGTTGTGGAGCACGAAGTCCTGGCCCTCGTAGCCCGAGAAGTCGATGACCACGTCGAACCGGTTGGCGGGGTTCATCAGCAGCCGGTCCTCGACGTCCATCGGGCTCTCGAACAGGCCGCCGTCGCTGCCGATGAGCGTGAAGCCGGGACCGGGTGCGTCCAGGTCGATGGTGTGGCTCTCCTCGTCCCACTCGAACAGCTTCAGCCCGAGGAACCGCGAGTTGCACGCGTTGAGCATCCGGAACCGGTACTTGCGCGGCTCGACTTCGAGGTACGGCCACACCTTCCCGTTGACGACGGCGGTGTCGCCGAAGAACTCGGGGACGACGCTCCCCTCGGCTCCCGCCGGGTAGTCATCGAACTCGGTGTTGTCAGGGTTCTCGACTGGCAGGCCGTCCGGGTAGAACAGTTCGCCGTCCTCCGTGAAGCTCTTGTCCTGGAGGATGAGCGGAATCTCGTACTCGCCGCTCGGGATGGCTTCCGATTCGGTCCCATCCTCCTCCAGCAGGTCGAGTTCGTTCTGGTCGCGGAGCGTGTAGAGCCCGGCGAGCCCCGCGTACACGTTCAGCCGGGTGATGCCGAGCGCGTGGTCGTGGAACCAGAGCTGTGAGGCCGGCTGGGTGTTCGGATACTCGTACTCGACGGTGTCGCCGCTGGCGGCACCGTCGGGGTACGGAACGGGCGTGTCGGAGTTCCGCTGGCCGTCGGGCGTGGTCCACGTCTCCGGGTAGCCGTCCACCTCGTCCGGCACGTTCCCGCCGTGCAGGTGGGTGACGGCACGGACCTCGGGCGCCGGGTCGTCGAACGGCCCCGGTCCGTGGATGGTCTTGTCCACGGGCAGCAGATGTTCGGTGGGGAGGTCGTTGACGTACCGGAAGCTCAACGGCACGTCCTTCATCGCCTCGATGTTCGGCCCGAGGTAGCCGTCGTGGTAGCCCCAGACGGTCGTCTCGGGCAGGTCCTCGTGGAACGTGTGCGTCGACTGCTGCATCGTAATCTCCACCGTCCCGCCGTCGGTGTAGTCCACGGGATCCAGGGTGGGGAGTTCGTCCTGGTAGGGCTCCAGGTTCGGTCCCTTGTCGTTGTGGCGGCACTGCTCGGCGCGGAAGCCGAGCGAGAACTCGATGGAGTCGGTCTGGACCTCGTTGGCGTGGTCGACGTCGAGTTTCCACTTGAACCCGATGTGCTCGGTGGTGGAGTTCGGGAAACACTGCCGGCTCGGGTCGTCCCGGTCGCCGTCGAGCGTGAGGCCGTTGCGGAGCTGGGCGAGCACGTCGACGAGGCGGCCGGACGCGAACACCTTCTCGCCGTCGTCCATCTCGTTGTTCCCGTTCTCGTCGTACCAGACCCACGCCTGGATGGCCTGCGCGAGTTCGCCATCGCTGGAGCCGTCGCCGGGGTCGTCCTCGTCCTCGTCGCTGAGTTCGGGTTCGGTCACGCCGTTCTCCAGGTTCTCCGTGAGGTCGCCGACCATCTGGATGTAGCCGGGGTTGTCGAACAGGTGGAGACTGAACGTGACCTCGCCTTTGTCACCCGGCTTCACGTCCGAGATGTCGATGAGCGGCGCCGGACTCTGGTCGGGAACGTCCGCGAACTGGGCGCGGAAGGCGTCCTCGACCGCCTGGCGTTCCGAGTCGGTCAGGTCCGCCAGGCTCTTGCCGTACTCGGCCTGTGCTATCTCTTCTCTGGTCCTGACGTCGTCCTGGACGTCGTCCCCGTTCTCGTCCGGGAACGCGTTGACGTTCACCCAGCCGTCGGGCCCGTAGTAGCGTTGCTGCCAGTCGACCTTGAGGTCGAGTTCGCCGGCGACGAGTTCGTTGCCGTCGAACTCCTCGGTGTCGCTGAAGAACGCCATGGTGCCGGCGCCGCCGAGCGCGGCCCCCGCGCCGATGGCGCCCATGCTCGCGAGCATGCGCCGTCGCGTCAATGGAAGTCTGTCGTTTGACATTGGTTTCCTCCGATCCGTCCCGGAAGACACTGCCGGGAAGTCCCAGCGACCCGTGCCTTCCCCGGAACGTGACAGACTTTCGACTCCGCCACCCCATTTATACAACCTCCCTCTCAGTTGGATACAGAAACCCTCTCGCTCGATAGCAAGGGATTTTGCGGGAATAGTCTCGGCGTTGTCGCCGCGTTGGTCGACCTATCTCGTCGTAGCGTCACCCTCAGTTCCGGTCACGCAGACGGGGGCGGCGCTTAACCCCGCCAGGTCGTCCAGTCGTACATTCGCTCGACCTCGCCGCCCTGCTGGCGGATGGCGACGGCGGTGGTGAACAGGAACGCGCCGACGAGCACCGTGCCGACGATGAGCGCGGCCGTGACCAGGGTGTCGTAGTCGGTGGTGAACTGCGCGAGGAGTTCGGCCCCGACGATGACCGTGAAACTCAACAGTGCGGGCATGAGGTGGCGGACGAGCGCGGCGATGCTCGTGCCCTCGTGTTTCCGGACCGCGCGCACCGCGTAGAACAGCGCCCACGCCGTGGCGAGAATCCAGCCGACGGCCTGGACGCCGGCAATCCATGCGTGCTGGGCGGTGAGAAAGCCAGTCCACCACGCGACGATGAACGCGCCGATGACGAGGTAGTCGGCCCACGCCGGGAGCACGCTCTGGTCCTCGCCGTCGCCGCCGCGACCCATGAAGTACATGGCTCGCATGCCGAGTGCGAGGAACAGGATGAAGAAGAGCGCGGCACCCTCGACGAACAGCGCCGGCCACTCCCACGGCGTCAGCACGTCGAGGAGGCCGGAGACGCCGTAGACGACGCCGGCGGCGATGCCGACGCCGAGATACCACCACCGGTGGCGGTACGGTTCGGCGAGGACGAACCGGACGTACGTGTAGAGGTAGTAGAGCAGTATCGTCGAGGCGACCGCTATCACGAGGTAGGCCAGGGCCCGGGTGACCGCTACCGTGTCTGCCGGACCGGCCGCGAGTGGCTGGACGAGTGAGGTCATCGCTGGTGCACCGGATGGAACGTGTTCTGGAATTCGCTTCAATACCACGTGGGTTCCAGGAGCGTAAAAATGTATCCGTGAGAAGACAGTTCGGGGCTACTCGGCCGTCCCGACCCGCTGGCTGACGGACGGGAGGTCACACTGGAGCGTTCCGAGGGGAGGCGCTTGGTCGACGGGACGTCGAGCCACGTCCGCACGAGCACGTGCCCGTCGACGTGGACGGCCGGGTCGTCAGGGATGCCCGCCCCGTCGAGATACCACTCGGCCGTGACCGTCCCCTCGTCTTCGGCGTCTATCTCGGGGACGGCGAGGTTCTCCGGCGGCGGCCCGCACGCGTCGCTCGCCCAGACCAGGTTGCGGAGTGTCCGGCCGTCGGCGTCGTAGCCGAGGCGGAGGTTCACCGCCGCGACGCTCAACTGGAGGGGAGACCGTTGGTCAGGTCGACGGACACGTGCGCGGCGGCGGGCAGGTCGCCCGCCAGGTCGAGGTCGACCGCCGCGACGTCGATGTCGCCGTCCATCAGGTCCGTCATCTGTCGCTGGATGCGGTCGGAGAGCCGCCACCCGAGGATGGGGACGTACTTGAGATACCGGACGGCCTGCGTGACCACCCAGAGGCGGAGTATCATTACCCGGGGTTGGACCGCCCCGGGTTTGTGTCTCACGGCTGCCACTGTCTCGTCTACGGCTGAACCCGGACTGACGGCCGACAGTACCTCGAACGCCTCGGGCGTGAAACCGCCCTGGCGTCTGCGACCAGCCCGAAAGTCCCGGCCGGGGCTTTCGAGGTACTCACAGTCGGCGTGTGATAGCCCTTGCAGGCGTATCCGAACACTACTCTCCCCGGGACGCTAAAGACCTTTCAGGGAGGGGGCGGTAGTTCCCGCCATGGCGCCGATACGCAGAGTCGTGCTCGACCTGCTGAAGCCGTACGAGCCGACGACCCAGGAGTTCGCGAGTCGAGTAGCGGACGCGTCGGGCGTGAAGGGCGTCAACGCCTCGCTCGTCGAGACCGACCAGAACGTCCAGAACCTCAAACTGACCATCGAGGGCGACGACGTCGACTTCGAGGAGGTCGAGACCATCGTCGACGAACTCGGCGGCGCCATCCACTCCGTCGACCAGGTGGCCGCCGGCGCCCACATCGTCGAGGAGTCGAAGACCCCGCAGGACTGACCGTGGTTCCGAGCCTCGCCTCGCTCCGCCGCCAGCTCGCCAAGGAGTCCGTGCGGTCCATCTCCCGCCGGTACTTCATCTCGAACGGGTTCGACGGCACCCTGACGAGCATCGGCGTCGTCGTCGGGGCGTTCCTCTCCGGCGTCCCGGACGGCGTCACGGTCGTCAAGATCGGTCTCGGCGCGGCCGTCGGCCTGGCGACCTCCGGCGTGTGGAGCGTCTGGGAGATAGAGCGCGCCGAGAAGCTCGCGGAGATACAGGACCTGGAGCGGTCGATGCTCACGGACCTCGACGACACCCAGGTGATGCGCGAGAAACAGCACGCACGCGTCATTAACGCCGTCATGAGCGGCCTCGGCCCGCTCATCGGCATCCTGCTCCCGCTCGTCCCGTTCCTCTTCGAGGGCGCCTTCCTGTCGATGCTGGAGGCCACCGCCATCGCGGTCGCCATCGGGGTGAGCGTCCTGTTCACGTTCGGCGCCTACATGGGCTCCATCTCGAAACAGCGGTGGTACGTCGCGGGGGTCCGCATGGGGCTGGCCGGCCTCGTCGTCGCCGCCATCAACGTGCTCCTCCCGGGATAACCCGGCCCACTTTCCGCCGCCGGAAAGCCTATGCCGCCGTCAGACGACTAGCCCTACCCCGATGGACCGCCGGATAGCTGTCGCCACACTGCTGGTCGCGACTGGCGTCGGCCTCGCCGCCAACCCCGTCTACCTCGACTGGCTGCTCCCGTACACGCCCGCCCAGGACGCGTGGCGCCTCACCGGCCTCTACTACGCCACGCTCGGGCTGGTCGGCCTGGTGACGCTCGCACTCGGCGGGTTCACGCTCGTTCGCGGGTGGCGTCTGTCGGTCGGCCACGCCGTCTCGCTCGCACTCGCCGTGCTCGTCCTCTTTCCCACGTACCTGTCGGTCGGTAGCTGGCTCGTGCGGACCGTTCGCGGCCCCGACGTCTACGTCATCTCGCTGACCGCCCCGCTCGGCGACCTGTTCGGTGAGGGTCTGTTCGCCGTGGTGGCGCTCGCCCTGTTCTTCCCGCTCGGCGTCGCCGTCGCCAGGCGCGACCTCCTGGCCGTCAGCGGTCTCCTCACCGCCCTCGTCGGGAGCTACGTCGTCGTCTCCCTGGCGACCGGGTCGCCACTCGTCGTCCTCCTCCCCTGGTGCTCGTCGCGTCCAGCACCGACCTCCTCGGTCTCCCGTTCCTCGGCTTCCTCGTCGTGTTCGGCCCGTTCGTCGTCGGCTTCGCGTACACCGCATTGACGCGGGCCCGGGGCCTCGACGTCTCGTCGCATCGCTCCCCGCAGGCCAGTGACGACGGCGAGGACGACGAGGACGACCTGCCTGTCAATTGGCTTCGGTCGTGAACGGACACCGCGTCCACCCTTCGTCCACCGCGACGAGCGACGGCTCCGTCGACCGGCACTCGGCGGTCGCCGCCGGACACCGCGTGTGGAACCGGCAGCCGTCGGGCGGGTCGACGGGGCTCGGGACGTCGCCGCCGAGGGCGACGCGCTCCTCCCGGGCGTCGGGTTCGACGGACGGGACGGCCGAGAGCAGGGCGCGCGTGTACGGGTGGGACGGCCGGTCGAACACCTGGGCGGTGGGCGCCACCTCCAGCAGCCGTCCCAGGTAGAGCACCGCGACGCGGTCCGCGACGTGCTCGACCACGCCCATGTCGTGGGAGATGACGAGCATCGTCAGGTCGAGGTCCGCCTGGAGCTCCAGCAGCAGGTTGAGTATCTTCGCCTGGACGGAGACGTCGAGGGCGGAGACCGGTTCGTCGAGGACGAGCAGCCGCGGGTCGAGGGTCACCGCCCGCATGATGGCCACCCGCTGTGCCTGGCCGCCGGAGAGTTCGTGGGGATACCGGTCGAGGAATCGGTCGGAGAGCCCCACGACGTCGAGGAGTTCCTGGGTCCGGCGCTCGCGGCGGTCGGCCGACCAGCCCTGCGCCCGCATCGGCTCCGCCACCACGTCGCGGACGGTCATCCGGGGGTCGAGGCTCGCGGTCGGGTTCTGGAACACCATGCCGACGTCCGCGAGCACGTCCGCCGGCCGGTCGTCGACGGGGCCGAGTCGCCGGCCGTCGAACCGTAGCTCCCCTTCGCTGGGTTCGTGCAGGCCGACGACGAGGTTCGCGAGCGTGGACTTCCCGCTCCCGCTCTCCCCCACCAGCGCCAGCGTCTCGCCTTCGTGGACGCCGAGCGACACGTCCGACACCGCGTGGACGGCCGCCCGGCGGCCGAGCAGCCTGTCGGTCACGGAGTCCCGGAGCGGGAACCGCTTGCTGACGCCGTCGAGTTCCAGCAGTCCCGTCGTGTCGCGCGTCATCGCGTCGCCTCCGTGGTCGTCTGCGTGCACGCGACGCGGTGGTCGGCCGTGACCGGCGTCGCCGGGACGTCGCCCGTCCGGCAGTTGTCGGTGGCGCGGGGGCACCGAGGTGCGAACGGACAGCCCTCGACGCCGTCGACCATGTCCGGCACCTCGCCGTCGATGGTGGTCAGCGGCTCCTTGCGGGGCGTCCGCTGGGGCAGGCAGTCGAGGAGCGCTTCGGTGTAGGGATGGCGCGGGGCGTCGAGCACATCGGCGGTTGGGCCGGCCTCCATCACCCGGCCGCCGTAGAGCACCACGATGCGGTCGGCTATCTCCGCGACCACGCCGAGGTCGTGGGTGATGAGCAGGACCGCCATCCCGCGCGACTCGTTCAGGTCGCGGAGCGTGTCGAGCACCTGCGCCTGGACGGTCACGTCGAGGGCGGTCGTCGGTTCGTCCGCGATGAGGAGGTCCGGTCGCCGCGCCAGCGCGCTCGCGAGCATCACCCGCTGGCGCATCCCGCCGGAGAACTCGTGGGGGTAGGCGTCCACCCGCGCGGCAGGGTCCGGGACGTCGACCTCCGCCATGAGTTCGACGGCCCGCTCCCGCCGCCGGCGCCACGCCGCCCGCTCGCCGACGAGGGGCAGGTAGTCGCGCAGGCGCTGGTCGCCGGGGGCCTCGTGGACCTTGAGCGCTTCCGCTATCTGTTCGCCCACCGTGAACGCCGGGTTGAGCGTCGTCGACGGGTCCTGGAACACCATCGCCATGCCCCGGGCGCGTATCTCCCGGATGGTCTCCCGGTCGGCCGTCACCATCTCGGTGCCGCGGAACCGGACGGAGCCGTCGACGATTCTCCCGGGGTCCTCCAGCCGCATCGCGGAGAGCGCGGTCACGCTCTTCCCGCTTCCGCTCTCGCCGACGAGGCCGACTATCTCGCCCTCCTGGACGGTGAACGACGCGCCGTCGACGGCGTGGACGGTCCCCTCGGGCGTCCGGAACCGGGTGTGGAGGTCGTCGACGGCCAGTACGGGTTCTGACCCGGTCATAGCCCGCGGTCCTCCATGCGACTCACCTCCCGGGGGTCGAGCACGTCGCGCAGGCCATCTCCGAGGAGGTTGAACCCGAGCACGGTGACCATGATGGCGAGGCCCGGCGCGTTCACGACCCACCACGCGTCCCGGAGGTAGTTGCGGCCCGCCGACAGCATCGTCCCCCACTCGGGCGTGGGCGGCTGAGCGCCGAGGCCGAGAAACGACAGGCCCGCTGTCCCGAGGATGACGTACGCCATGTCCAGGGTGCCGAGAACGACCACCGGCCCGACGACGTTCGGGAGGACGTGCCGGAGGACGATGCGCGTCCGGGAGACGCCCATCACTCGGGCGGCCTTGACGTACTCCTCCTCGGTGACTGAGAGGACGCTCCCCGGATGACGCGGGCGTACTGCGTCCAGCCGACGACCGCGAGCGCGAGCATGACGTTCAGCAGGCTCGGCCCGAGGATGCCCGCGATGACGAGGGCGAGCAGGATGCCCGGGAACGCGAGCAGCACGTCGACCAGGCGCATCAGCGCCTCGTCGGTCCAGCCGCCGCGGTAGCCGGCAACCACCCCGACGACGGTGCCGATGCCGAGCGACAGCGCCACCACCGCCACGCCGATGCGGAGCGAGACGCGTGCCCCGTACAGGAGCCTCGTCAGGACGTCCCGTCCCAACTGGTCGGTGCCGAGCGGGTGGTCGCGAGACGGCGGTTCCAGCCGGTCGCGCAGGTCCTGCTCGGCGGGGTCGTAGGGTGTGACCGCCGGCCCGACGACGGCCGCCGCGACGACGAACGCCACCAGCCCCAGGCCGACGAGGTTCAGCCGGTTGCCGGCGAACGCCCGGAGCGTCCGGGAGTCGCGCCATCCGCCGCGCGACACGCGGTTCTCGTCGGCTTCCGCGCCGCCCCGGGTCGCTTGCGTCACCGCGTCTCCCCGGAACGAGATGCGCGGGTCGACGTACGTGTACGCAAGGTCCACCAGGAGGTTCGTGAGGACGAACATGACTGCGACGAGCAGCACGAGTCCCTGCACGACTGGGTAGTTGCGGGCGAACACCGCGTCGATGAGGAGCATCCCGAGACCCGGCCGCTGGAACACCATCTCCACGATGACCGCGCCGTTGAGCAGGTAGCCGAACTGCAGACCGACGATGGTGATGACCGGGATGAGTGCGTTCTTCAGCGCGTGGCGGTAGACGACGATGCGGTCGGCCAGGCCCGTCGACCGGGCGGTCCGGACGTACTCCTCGTCGAGCACGTCCAGCATCGCCGACCGGACCAGTCGGGTCACGGTCGCCGCCATCCCGGTGCCGAGGGTGACCGCCGGGAGGACGAGATGCGAGAGGCTGCCGGTGCCCGCGACCGGCAGCAGGCCGAGTTCGAGCGAGAAGACGATGATGAGGAGGTAGCCCAGCCAGAAGTTGGGCATCGACACGCCGAGGAGCGCCCCGAACTGGCTCACGACGTCCGGAGCCCCGCCCTTGTGGACGGCGCTGACGACGCCCGCCGGCAGGGCGACCAGGAGCGAGACGGCCATCCCGGCGACCGCCAGCCACAACGTGGCTGGCAACCGCTCGACGACGAGCGTCGACACCTCCGCGTCGGAGTAGTAGGACGTGCCGAGGTCGCCGTGGAGCACGTCCCACAGCCAGTGGGCGTACTGGACCGGGACGGGGTCGTCGAGGCCGTGCTCCACCCGGAACTCCTGGACGGCCTCCTCGGAGGGCGTCCGACCGCCCATCTGGTTCCGGAGGATGGTCGTCGCCGGGTCGCCCGGCGTCAGGAACAGCAGACCGTACGTGAGCACGGAGACGCCGAGCAGGACGAGCAGGACGGTCGCGGAGCGACGGACGAGGAACGAGAGCATCGACGGTGGGCGTTACTGCTGGACGTCGAGGCCGGTCCAGCGGCTCATCTGTGCGATGGCTCGGAGGTCCATCCCCTCGACGCCCGACTGGGCGCCGACGACGTACTCGCCGTAGTAGAGTGGGATGACGACGCCCTGGTCCATCACGGTCTGGAGGGCGGTCCCGTAGGCTTCCTCCTTGGTCGCCTGGTCGCCCGTGGTCATCCCCTGCTCGATGAGGCCGTCGACCTCGTCGCCGAGGTTGTAGACGCCCGTGCCGTCGGCCTGCCACTGGCGCTTGTTCAGCGACCCCTTCGAGTGGAAGATGTCGTGGATGACGTAGTCGGCCGCGCCGCTGTTGGTGCCGAGTTCGGTGATGGCGACGTGAGCCTCCCCGCCCCGGTGAGCCTCGTCGTACGCCTCGTGTTCCAGCATCCGGATGTCGACCGAGACGCCGATGTCGCTGGCGGCCTGCTGGAGCACCTGTGCGATGAGTTTGCTGCCCACCGGCCGGTCGTTCATCGCGATGAGTGTCAGCGTCTCGCCGTCGTAGCTCGACTCCTCGACCAGGCGTCTGGCTTTCTCCACGTCGGGGCCGTACTCTGGCAGGTCGTCGTGGGCCGACCAGTAGATGCTCTCCGCGATGGGGCCCCTTGCGGGCTTCCCGACGCCGTTGAGCACCTCCTCGACGATGAGCTCCTGTGAGACCGCGTAGTTGAGCGCCCGCCGGAGTTTCACGTCGTCGGTCGGCGACCGGTAGACGTTGAGGCCCGCGAACCCGGCCCGGGGTGCGAGCTTCGTCGTGACGTCGATGCTCTCGTTGCTCTGCATCGAGCCGAGCTGGTTCGTCGGCGGGTCGAACGCGACGTCCACCTCGCCGCTCTCCAGGGCGAGTCCGCGCGTGTTGGCGTCGGAGATAACCCGGAAGGTGAGCTTCGGGGTGTCAGGTGCCTGGTTCCAGTACTCGTCGAAGGCGGCGACCTTGACGTGCTGTCCCTGCTCCCGGTCGGTCACCCGGTAGGGGCCGGTGCCGATGACCTCGTGGTCCTCGCGGCTCCGGTCGGGATGCTGGACGGCCACCATGTTGTGGGCGATGGTCCCCGGGAACGTCGGGAACTGGTCAGTCGTCTCGAACTCGACGGTCCGGTCGTCGAGCACCGAGATGGCGTCGGGTTCGAGGTGGAGCCAGTCCGTGCCGTAGGACCACTCGTTCACGACCTGCTCGAACGACCACGCCACCGTCTCCGCGGTCAGCGGGTCGCCGTTGTGGAACTGCACGTCCTCGCGGAGCGTGAACTCCCAGGTCTTCTTCCCGGTGGCCTCCCAGGATTCGGCGAGCCACGGCTGGAGGGTCATGTCGTCGGCGACCCAGACGAGCGGTTCGAGGACGTTCGTGTAGTACGGCATCACGCCGCCGTAGACGTTCCACACCTCCATCGTCGGGTCCATCGACAGCGCGATGGTCGCGCTCGACGCCGCGTCGCTCCCCGACTGGGTCGTCTCCGTCGTCTCCGACGTGGCGTCGGTGCTCTCGGTCGTGGTCCGGTCGCCGCCCGAGTCGCTCTTGCCGGTACACCCGGCGAGGGCCGCGGCCGCGCCGCCGGCCGTCGTGCCGAGAAACGCCCGCCGGCTTACCCGGTCGACTCCGTGCAATCCGTTCCGTATCCGGCCGCCGCGTTCGGTCATGGTCTGACATGCCGAGAGCGGTCCATAACCGGTCTGGTTTACCTGTCGAAATCACTACCGGTTGGTTCGTTCGTCGAATCGGGAGCGAGGGTCGCGGTGCTGTTCCGTAGACTGGGGGAAGAATCACCTAATTATTACGTCGGCCGACGCCTCGCTATCGCCCCTTTGACTCGCCGCACCACGAAGAGCAACAGCAGGACGAACGCCGCGAGTTCGACGGCGCTCACGACCAGGTAGAGGAGGTAGATCTTGGCGACGGTCACCAGCCCGTAGTAGTCGACGTAGGCCGGGAGGTTCGTGGAGAGGCCATAGAAGGTGGGGAGCGCCCCGAGCAGCAAGTCAGGCAGCGTGACCATGGATGCCGCTACTCGTGTCGGCCGTATAAACTATCGGGGTGGGTGGAGGGGAGCAGCCGCTCCGTGGTCGCGAGCGGCCGGAGAAGAGGGGGGTACCGGCCGACGGACGCCTTACTGGAGCGCCTTCTTCACTTCGTCGAGATACTGCTCGTCGGGCAGGGCGCCGGTGAACTGGTTGGCCTCGTCGTTGACGTTGATCTGCGGGACCGACCGGACGCCGAACTGCTGGGCGAGCTCCTGGAAGGACTGGGACTCGACCATCTCGCCGGTGATGTTGTCGTTGACCATCGCGAACTTGTGGGCGGTGCGGACCGCCTGCGGGCAGTACGGGCAGGTCGGGGTGACGAACACCTTGATGTTGACCTCCTCGTCGATGGCCTTGACCTCCTCGATGATGCTCTCGTCGAGGTCGACCTCGTCGTTCGAGATGGAGATGATGTCCTCGAGGAAGGAGCTGAACTCGTAGCCGGCGGGGATGCCGAAGTACTGGACGCCCTTGAGGCCGTTGCCGTTCGTGATGATGCTGACGGGGGCGTTGTCGTGCTTCGCGGCGTCGAACTCCTCGGCGGCCTCCGAGTCGAGGTCCTCGACCTGGAGGTCTATCTTGCCGTCCGCGAGCTCCACGAGCTCCTCGTTGAGCGCGACGGTGTCCTCGCAGGTGTCACAGCCGTCCTGCGTGAAGACGTACACCGTGACCTCGTCGTCCATGCCCGAGAGGGCTTTCCGAACTTCTTCCTTGTCGTCGTCTGAAAGGATTCCCATTACAGACGGCCGTATGTTTCGACAACTCTTAAATTGACTGTTCTTCCTCAACCGACCACGTTTCATCCGCCACTGAATGGAACGAAAAACGGTTCCGTTCGCCGGCTGGTGCCATCTGTCACGGCGACGGCTACTCGGTCATCCGCACCGCCAGCACGGGCACGTCCGCCCGGCGGATGACCCGGTCGGTGACGCTCCCGATGATGGCGCGGGAGACGCCGCGTCGCCCGTGGGTCCCCATCACCACGAGGTCGATGGCGTTCTCGTCGACGTACTCGAGGATGGCCTCCCCGGGCGTCCCCGGGACATCGCCGTCACGACGTCGAGACCCGCGGCTTCCGCCGCCTCCTTCACCGCGCCGGTCGCCTCCTCACCCCGTTTCTCCATCGCGTCCATCACCCGCTCCAGGTTGATGTCGAGGGCGCTGGTCGGCCCCATGTCGACGACGTGCAGCGCGTGGACGGTGGCCCCGAACTGGCTGGCGATGTCCACGCCGTGCCGGATGGCGCGCTCGGTTCCCTCGCTACCGTCAGTCGGGATGAGTACCCTCTCGTACATTCTCGCCCGGACGTTCTCCCCGCGGCGACTTGAAGGCTGTTGCGAGTTAGTCCACCCGGTACGCGTCGAACCGCCGGACCGCGTACCGGTAGGCGCCGACGCCGACGCCTCCGAGCACCGCGGCGACGACGGCGAGCGCGCCGGCCTGGACGAGCGCGACCTGCGCCGACCCGACGCCCACGTCCCCTGCCACCGACGGCAGGAACACCACGAGGACGCTGACGCCGGCGAGGAGGCCGACGACGGTCGTGTGGCCGAGTATCGAGAGCGTCCGGGGCGTGACCGTCTCCACGCCGCCGTACGACCGCACGGCCTCGAACCGCGGCGCGAACGCGCCGATGCCCACCGCCACGGCCACGCTCACGGGCGCGAGGACGAGGCCGAACCCGGCGACTGCGGCCACCTGCCACGCCGGGAGCGGCCCTGCGAGGCCGACCACGCCCGCGACCAGGATGACCGGGACGCCGACGACCAGGCCGGCCAGCATTCGGCCGCGGACGAACGCGCGGCCCGTCGTCCCCGAGGTCACGAGCACCGGCAGCACGCGTCCCTCGTCGCCGAGCGGGTTCAGGCCGAACGACGCGCCGGCGAGGAACACGCCGAGGACCACCACGAACGGCGGGCCGAACGTCAGCACCGCCCCGGGGTCGGTGAGTAGCGTCGTGACGCCCGGCAGCATGACGAACAGCAGGTAGGTGAGGTGGGTGAACCGGGTCGGCTCGCGGAGGCCCCGGACCCACTGCACCCAGGCGACGTGACCGGCCGTGCTCCGCGCGAACGGGCCCGGCGGACGACTCGCCCTGGTGGCGGTGACCGGCGGCACCGTCGGTTCCGTCTCCTCCTCCTGTGGGCGGTCCCGTCCGAGGACGCTGGTCCCGCCGGCTTCGTCGGCGTACCACAGGACGGGGCCGAGGCGCTCGGCGACCAGGAACAGCGCGGGGACGGCGGCGACCACCGCCGCTGCCACGCCGAGCGTCGTCGCATCGACGGCGGGAGCGAACGACGTCCCGAGGAAGAACAGGTCGGCGTAGCGGTCGAGCGGCGACGCCATCGCGGCCCGGGTCAGGGGCACGTCCGCCGGCAGCCTGACGTACGGCAGGGCGTACGCGAGGCCGAGGATGACCAGGAAGAAGACCAGGCCGACGACCCGGCGGAGGCGGCGCAGGACGGCGACTTTCGTGAGCGTGATGCTCACGGTCGTCCCGACGACGTAGCCGAGGAGGGTCACCGCGGCGAACAGCGGCGCGACGAAGACGGGCACCGTCACCAGGAGAGCGGGCGTCCCCGCGCCGACCGCGAACGCCGCGCTGACGGCGACGATGGGGAGCAGGAAGTACGCCAGCCCCTGCAGGAACTGCGTGCCGACGATGCCGAACACGACCGCCCGCGGCCCGGTGGTCGTGAGCAGCAGTTCCTCGTTGTCGAGGCGACCCGCCTCGACGACCCGGAGCGCGATGACCGCGGTGAACAGGAGCGAAAGCGGCGTCACCTGCTGGCGGACCGCCGCCAGCGCCGCCGCCCGGTCGGCCGAGACGCCGAACGCGTAGACGCCCCGGAACAGGAAGTACAGCGAGGGCGAGAACAGCACCAGCATCCCGAGGAGCAGGAGGATGCGGCGGCGGTTCCCGACGAACGACCGCCAGTTGCGCGTCACCTCGACGCGGGTGACGCGGACGCCGTGGCCGAGCCACCCCATCAGTCGACCGTCGCCTCCGGCTCCTCGCTCGTGACTTCGAGGAACGCCTCCTCGAGGGTGCGCTCCTCGCCGGTCTCCGCCCGCCGTTT
Organism: Halobacteriaceae archaeon GCM10025711; assembly: GCA_042662785.1. Lineage (GTDB taxonomy): Archaea > Halobacteriota > Halobacteria > Halobacteriales > Halobacteriaceae > JBHSYX01. The sequence goes on along the minus strand of JBHSYX010000001.1, from coordinate 2,877,258 downwards.
CAGCTTCTCGGGGTCGCCCTCGGCCACCAGCGTCCCCCGGTTGAGCACGCCGACGACGTCCGCGAGTTCGTCCACGACCGAGAGGATGTGCGTCGAGAGGAAGATGGCGATGTCGCGGTCGGCGAGGTCGGCGACGAGGTCGCGGACGGTGCGCGCCGCCCGCGGGTCGAGGCCGCTCGTCGGTTCGTCGAGGAAGAGCACCGCTGGCTCGTGGAGCAGCGCCTGGACCAGGGCGGCCTTCTGGCGCATCCCCTTCGAGTACGTCGAGATGCGGTCGTCGGCGGCGTCGGCCAGGCCGAAGCGGTCGAGGTAGCGGCCGATGCGCTCGGTCGCGACGTCGTCCGGGACGTCGTGGAGGTAGGCGACGTACTCGAGCTGTTCGCGGCCCGTGAGCTCCTCGTAGAGCGGCGGTTGCTCCGGCAGGTAGCCGAGGTGGTCGACGACCGCTTCGCGGTCCTCGACGGGCGTCCCCATGATGTGGGCGGTGCCCGCGGTGGGCCTGGAGAGCGTCGTCAGCATCCGCATGGTCGTCGTCTTCCCCGCGCCGTTCGGACCCAGGAAGCCGTAGACCTGCCCCTCGGGAATCGAGAGGTCGAGGCCGTCGACGGCCGTCGTGTCGCCGTACCGCTTGGTGAGCCCGTCGGTCCGGACGGCGGGCGTGGAGGAAACCGGCGGCGTCATGCGTCCAACTCCGACCCGCATCGTGTTGAAGCTACTGCGTCGTCGCGCGCCCGCCGACCCGACAGTAGAACCATGTGACCCGCGACCGTACTGTCGGCCATGCCCCACAAGAAGCATCGCCGGTGCAACCTGTGCGGCCGGGACTTCGACTCCCGGAAGAGCCTCGAAGAGCACGTCGAACGACGCCACCCCCGCGAGGACGTCCACTGGTGGGTGGTGGCCGAGGACCCCGAACGGGACCTCCGGTTCTCGCGGGAGGACTGACCCGTGCACGCCGTCGCCAAGCGCATCTACAACATCGCCCCCGACCCCGTCAGGCTCACCCTGGACGACGGCACCGAAGCCACCTACGACCTCCGGAGCGCGGAGTTCTTCCAGGAGGAGTTCCAGGGCGAGGCGACGCGGCCGGACGAACCCGAAACCGAGTACCGCATCACGACCACCGAGGACCGGGAAGCCGTCATCCTCGGCCGGAAAGCCGCGGACGACGGCGGCTGGCAGCTCGTGGGCGAGGTCGTCGCCGCCGACCCCGCCTGACCGTCTCGCTCCTCGAATATCGACGGTTCAGGCCCTCCGTGACGCGATCCGTAAATTCCGGGGCCCGTGTTATGGCCAAAATATACATTCTCCCGTCCCGGTATCTACACCCATGTCAACCACGATCGCATCCGCCGTCGCGAGTCTGCGACAGCCGGAGTACACCGGCGAGAACCGGTGTATCCCGTGCACGGTCACGAACCTCGCCATCGCCGTCGTCCTCAGCGCCGTCGTCGCCATCGCGTTCCCGTTCCTCGCGGCGGCGCTGTTCGTCGTCTCGGTCGCCGCCATCTACTTCCGGGGCTACCTGGTGCCCGGGACGCCCGAACTCACCAAGCGCTACTTCCCGGACTGGCTCCTCGCGAAGTTCGACAAGCTTCCCGAGACCGACCCCGTGCAGGCGGAGGACCTCGACCTGGAGGCCGCGCTCGTCGACGCCGGCGCGCTCGTCGAGTGCGAGGACGTCGACGACCTCTGCCTCGACGACGCGTTCCGCGACGCGTGGCACGACCGCATCGAGACGGTGCGGGAGCGCGACACCGGCCGCCGGGTGCTCACCGACCTGCTCGACGTCGACGAGGACGACCTCACCTTCCAGGAGTACGGCGAGGCGTTCGTCGCGCTGGTCGACGGTCGGCGCGTCGCCCGGTGGGAGTCGCGGGCCGCCTTCCTCGCCGACGTCGCCGCCGCGGAGCTGCTCCGCGAGCGCTCCGGGGACTGGCACGCGTTCTCGATTCCGGCGCGCGGCCGCCTGATGAGCGGCCTCCGCATCTTCCTCGACACGTGTCCCGCCTGCGGCGGCGACCTCCGGTTCGGCGAGGAGACGGTGGAGTCCTGCTGCCGCGAGTACGAGGTCGTCGCGGTCACCTGCGACTCGTGTGGCGCCCGGGTGTTCGAAGCGGACGCGCCGGCGGCCTGACCGGTTAGGGCGTCGGTATTCGCGACGCCCTCCGAGCCCGCGACTACCACCCTTTCTGCACCGGGTTCCAGACTGCTTCTAGACGCTGACACCCACGTCCTACTCGCGGGGTATCGCCGTCTATAGTCGCCGTATTCTGGCGCAATCACTGGTTTCGAGAGGTGAGGCCGTCGGTATGGACGTGTCACCTCATCCATATAAATGGGGCGTCGGTCGGAACCTTCGACCGTACCCACGGCCCGTGCGTGGACACGTGACGACGCGGGGCCGGCGGGGGACCACGGAGACCGACTATGTCCGACGACAACCTGACAAACCTGACACGGCGGAAGGTGCTCGGTAGCATCGGCGCCATCGGTGCGGGAGCCGCGCTCGGCGGTGCCGGCACCATGGCGTTCTTCAGCGACGACGAAACGTTCACGAACAACGAACTGGTCGCCGGCTCACTCGACCTCAAGGTCGACTGGACGGAGTCCTATAACGGGGAGATACAGGAGCAGTTCCCGGAGCCGGACGCCGAGTCCGGAGACGGGTCCAACAGCGACACCGACCCGTGTTCGGCGTTCGCCGACGTTCCCCAGGACCTGGAATCGCCGGTCATCGACCTCGACGACGTGAAGCCGGGCGACTGGGGCGAGGTCACGTTCAGCCTCCACCTGTGTGACAACCCGGGCTACATCTGGCTGAACGGCGCTCTGATGAGCGAGGCGGAGAACGGCGAGACCGAGCCGGAGTCGCTGGTCGACGAGACCGAGGGCGGCGAACTCGCCGACGCCATCGAGGCGGTCGTCTGGTACGACGAGGACTGCGACAACCGGCTGGACGTCGAGAACCACGACATGCGGAACATCGTCGGGGACGGCATGGGCGAGCAGGTCATCCTCCACGACTCGCTCGCCAACGTGCTCGAGGCCCTCGAAACGGACCCCGGCATCCTGCTCGACGGCGACCGGAAGGAGAGCGGCGTGCAGTGTTACACCAACTCGACGACGCAGTGCATCGGCTTCGCGTGGCGGCTGCCGCCCGAGGTGGGCAACGAGGTCCAGACCGACTCCGTCACCTTCGACCTCGGCTTCTACACCGAGCAGTGCCGCCACAACATCCCGACCGACACCGGCAGCGGGTTCGTGAAGCTCTCGCCCGAAGCCAACCAGAGCGGCGGCTACGGCGAGGACGGGGAGAACTTCAACGGCGACGGCAGCGTGTCGTCGTTCGCCCGTGGGCGGTACGGTGACAACAACGGCGACGCCGGTGCCTGGGAGACCGCGGTCGGCGAAACGGTCGGCAGCGCCGCCACCGGGAACTACTCGTGGACGTCGGGTGCGACCGTGCCGTGGAGCTACGAGTACGACAGCACCACCGGCGAGGCCACGTTCACCCTCGACGGCAACTCGGTGACGCAGGCCGTCCCGACCCCGAACGGCCGGGTCGGCATCACGGCCAAGGCCGACGAGGCCACGATGGCGGTCGAGAACGTCTCGCTGTCCATCGACGGAAGCGGCCAGACGCTCACCGGCCCGACCGCTGTCACGGCGTCCAACGACGGCGAGGGCCGCGACTTCCAGTACCTCGTCCTCAACACCGCCTTCGACGGCACCCAGTCGTTCACCGTCAGCGGTGACGCGACGGTCACCATCCAGGGCGACTACGCCGGCGGTGAGGAAGGCGTCGCCTTCGACGTCACGCTGGAGTAGTCGAACCGCACTGACCAGCCCACGCGGGTGCACGGGCCCGATGTGGCCCCGGGCGGTTCGACTCCGCCGGTGGGTGTCACCCTGTACGGGGTGGGGAATACGATGTCGAACGAACTCACGAACCTGACGCGGCGGAAGGTGCTCGCGAGCATGGGCGCCATCGGTGCGGGGGCCGCGCTCGGCGGTGCCGGCACCATGGCGTTCTTCAGCGACGACGAGACGTTCACGAACAACCAGCTGGTCGCCGGTTCGCTCGATCTGAAAGTCGACTGGCAGCAGACCTACAACGGGGTGAACCCCGGAACGGGACGGTCGAGTGGCATCCGGTCAACGCGTATCCGGACGACGACGGCGACGGCTGGCAGTCCCAGAGCGGCGTCCAGTTCGCCGGGCCGGACGCGATGGGCGACGCCCGCGACCTCCCGGACCCGTGCTGTGACTGTGCCGAGGACGAGTTCCTGCTGGAGCAGGGCGGCGAGACGTACTGCATCCAGGCTATCGAGGGCGAGCAGTCCGCGGTAGATTTCTACGACTACAGCGACTTCGCGTCCCAGAACGAGGCCATCCAGGACGACGACACCAGCCACGTGTTCCTCTACCGGAACACGACCGACGGGACGCTCAGCCTCGTCGTCATCCACGACCGCATCGGGAGCGACGGCGGCGGTGCCGCCTCCTTCGACATGACCTTCGCGGGTCAGGACGGGGACCTCCAGTGGTGGCAGCAGGACGACCCGGACGGCGGCCGGGACAACTACGACATCACGGGCAACCAGGCGTCCGCGGACTGGGTGTGGGATTCGACCTACACCGACGGCGCCGTCATCGACAACTTCGACGGCGACTTCTGTGTCTCCCTCACCCCGGCGTTCAACGACGCCGCGGAACTCGCCGGCGAACGGACGAACGGCGGGACGATAGATGCCTGGACCGCGTTCGACGGCGACACCGACACCGAGGTCGACCTGGCTCTCGACGAACCCATCCGCATCTGCACCGACTGCGGCCTGGAGAGCGGGAGCGAGCTGCCCGAGGACGTGTTCACGAGCGACGGCTACCCCGAGCAGGAACACCTGGTGGAGTTCGGCGACGTGAAGCCCGGCGACGAGGGCGAGGTCACGTTCAGCCTCCACCTCTGCGACAACCCCGGCTACGTGTGGATGACCGGCGCGCTCGCGAGCGCGTCCGAGAACGGCGTCACCGAACCGGAAGCGGCCGACGAACAGGAGCAGGAGGGCGTCGTCGAACTCCTCGACGAGGTGACGGTCACCCTCTGGTACGACACCGACTGCGACAACAGGCAGGAGGACGGGGAGACGGTCGTCCTCGACGGCGTGTCGCTCCGTGAGGCACTGGAGTACCTCGCCGCGAACGACGGCCGGGGCATCCCGCTCGACGGCGACCTGTCCACCGAGTACGACGAACTGAACGACCCCGAGGCGAGCGAGAACCGCGAGTGCTTCGCCAACTCGGACACGTTCTGTCTCGGCTTCGAGTGGGAACTCGACGTCGACCACGCCAACGAGATCCAGACGGACTCGGCGGCGTTCGACCTCGGCTTCTACACCGAGCAGTGCCGCCACAACGACGGCGGCGGCATCGGCGACGGCGTGCCGACGAAGACCGGGAGCGGCTTCGCGAAGCAGGGCGAGGAGTACCAGGAGCCCGTCTCCGGCGCGGCCCGCGCCCGCAACGGCGACAACGGGAACACCGACGTCGGCGACAGCGCCCGGACGGAGGTCCTCATCGGGACGGGCGACCTCGGCCAGTCCACCAACATCGACGAACAGGTCAGCCACGACTGGGGCGCGAGCGGCGACACCACGCCGGACTACGCCGAGTCAACGTCGTTCACCTACAGCTACGATTCGGGCACCGGCACCGCCACGTTCGAGATCGACGGCGAGACGGTGGCCTCCGACGCCTTCACCCCGGTCGGCCGACTGGCCGTGCAGGGGAAGGCCGACGAGGCGACGGTCGCCATCTCGAACGTCGCGCTGTCCGTCGACGGGTCGGCGGAGACGCTGGACGGTCCGACCGGCGTGACCGCGACCGACGACGGCGAGGGCCGCGACGTCCAGTATCTCGCACTGGACACGGCCTTCGACGGCAGCCAGTCGTTCACGCTGTCGGGCGACGTCGACGTCGAGACCCAGGCCGACTTCGACGGCGGCAACGAGGACTGGGCGCTCGACGTCGTCGTCGAGTAGTCGAACCGCACGCCGACCGACCAGCCCATTCGGAGCACGGCCCCTGACCTGGGGTCCGTGACGCGGGAGTGCCGCGGGACGGCGGTTCGACTCCGCCGGTGGGTGTCACCCTGTACGGGGTGGGGAACCGAGGACAATGACGGACGAACTCACGAACCTGACGCGGCGGAGGGTGCTCGGTAGCATCGGCGCCATCGGCGCGGGAGCCGCGCTCGGCGGTGCCGGCACCATGGCGTTCTTCAGCGACGACGAGACGTTCACGGACAACGCAATCACGGCGGGGGCGCTCGACCTCAAGGTCGACTGGCAGCAGACCTACAACGGCGACCCGGTGAACGCGTACCCGGACCACGACGGCGACGGCGTCTGGTCGCTCGAAGTGGAAGACAGCGTGTACACCGACCCGAAATCGTTCCCGGACCCGTGCGGGAACCTCGACAGCGGCGACGAACTCCCGGACGGCGTGTTCGACGGGCCGATGGGGTCCCAGGAGAGCCTGGTGGAGCTCACGGACGTCAAGCCCGGCGACGAAGGCGAGGTCACGTTCAGCCTCCACCTCTGCGACAACCCGGGCTATCTCTGGCTCGTCGGCGAACTCACCGAGAACGCCGACAACAGCCTGACCGAGCCGGAGAAAGCCGACGAGGACGAGGTCGACGGCCTCGCGAGCGGCGAACTCGCCGACGCCATCCGGACGACCATCTGGTACGACGAGGACTGCGAGAACGACCTCGACGAGGGCGACACCGTCATCCTCGACGACGTGTCGCTCGCCGAAGCGATGACGGTGCTCTCGGACCCGGCGGGTGTCCCGCTCGACGGGGTCAGGGACGGCGACGGGGAGTCCATCCTCGGGCCGGGCACGTGCAGCGTCGAGAGCACGTTCGACTCGCGGCACGCGTCCGGCGACACGGTCACGGTCGACGGCGAGAGCGTCGAGATCGCGAACAACCCGAAGTGTGCCGACTTCGGGCTGGTGGAGGTGCTCAAGGTCGGTCCGGACGAGGACGACGGCGAACTCCCCGGCGTCGGGAACTCGGCGACCTACCAGACCGAGTACGGCGACATCGAGGTCGCCCAGGAGGGTCAGACCGTCCAGTGGCGGACCGATTCGTCGCCCGACGGCTCGTTCGCCGCCGGCGAGGACGGGTTCTGTATCAGCAAGGTCGTCGTGAAGGGCGGTAACGAGGGCGCGAACGTCTACAGCTACGACAACGACGACGGCGACGACGACTTCGACAACGACGAGAACCTCGAACGGAGCAGCGGCGAGACGGAGGCGTGGCTCCAGACGCCCACGGAACAGGACATCAGCCACGTCAGCTTCTGCGTCGACCTCGAACCGGTCCGGGACGGCGACGGCCGCGACTGCTTCGTGAACTCGACGACGCAGTGCATCGGCCTCAAGTGGTGGCTGCCGGTCGACCACGCCAACGAACTCCAGACCGACTCGGCCGGGTTCAACATCGGGTTCTACGCCGAGCAGTGCCGCCACAACGACGGGAGTACCCTTCCGAACGCCGGCAATCAGGACGCGTAGCCGCATCGCCAGCCGACCAGCCAGCCCACTCGGAGCACGGCCCCTGACCTGGGGTCCGTGACGCGGGAGTGCCGCGGGACGGCGGTTCGACTCCGCCGGTGGGCCTTACCCTCCGAGGTGAGGGGAGAGACGACGATGAAAGAACCCACGAATCTGACACGGCGGACGATGCTCGCGAGCATGGGCGCCATCGGTGCGGGGCCGCGCTCGGCGGCGCCGGCACCATGGCGTTCTTCAGCGACGACGAGACGTTCACGAACAACGAACTCGTCGCCGGCTCACTCGACATGAAGATGGACTGGCAGGAGTCGTACAACGGCGAGAAGGTGGAGGCCTTCCCCGAGCGCGACGGCGACGACGACCAGGACGGCCCGTACTCGCTGGAGACCATCCTCGACGAGCCCGAACTGGTAGGGCTCGACGGAACCGCCACGACCGACGAACTCCGGCAGGCGTACAAGGACCAGTTCGCCGACGTTCCCCGGGACCTGGCCGAACGCAAGCCGGTCATCCACCTCGACGACGTGAAGCCCGGCGACTGGGGAGAGGTCACGTTCAGCCTCCACCTGTTCGACAACCCCGGCTACGTCTGGCTGCTCGGCGACCTGGTCGAGAACGCCGACAACAGCCTGACCGAGCCCGAAAAGGCCGACGAGGACGAGGTCGACGGCCTCGAGAGCGGCGAACTCGCCGACGCCATCCAGGTGGTCGTCTGGCACGACGACGGCGACAACGTCCGCGAGGACGAGGAGATCATCGCCATCGGAAAACCCGCGGACGTGGACGACGACATCGTCTACGCGAAGGAAGAGGCGCTCATCGTCAGCGGGTCGCTCGCGGACGTCCTCGACCAGCTCGACGGGAAGACGCCGCTCGACGCGAACGTGCTGACCGACGAGCGCGACTGCCTCCCGAACTCCACCACCCGGTACGTCGGGTTCAAGTGGTGGCTCCCCTCGTCCGTCGGCAACGAGGTCCAGACCGACTCCGTCACCTTCGACTTCGGCTTCTACACCGAGCAGTGCCGCCACAACGACGGCTCCGGCCTCTCGTCCGCCGGCAACCAGCAGTCGGACGGCTAACCACACCCACTTGGAGTGCCGGCCCGCGACACGTCCGGGCCGCGACACGGCGGTTCGACTCCGCCGGTGGGCGTTCGACCATCCAGCATGACCCGAAACAGCCCGTCCATCTCGCGTCGCCAGCTACTCGCCGGCCTCGGCACCACCGGATTCGTCGCCGGCGGGATGCGCGTTCTCACCGGGAGCGCGGTCGCGTACACGAACCGCACGCTCGCCGCGGGCGAGGGCGACCTCCTCGTCTCCTGGCGCGAGACGTACAACGGCGACGTCGTGGAGGCCAGCCTCCCGGGTGACGGCGACGGCGGCTGGCCCGGCGGTCCCGTCCTCTCCCTGCCGGACGTCAAACCCGGCGACGAGGGGACGCTCGCTGTCGGTCTCGAAGCCACCGAGGACGCCAGCGACGTCCGTGTCTGGCTCGGCGTCTGCCTGCGCGAGACCGCCGAGAACGGCATCCTCGAACCGGAGGCGGCAGCCGGCGACACCACGCCGGGCGTCGGTGAACTCCAGGACGCCGTCCACGCCACGCTCTGGTACGACCGGGGCATCTTCGGCCTGGGCGACACCAACGGCAGTCTCGACTTCGGCGAGGAGCGCATCGCCTCGGGGACGCTCGCGGACGTCGCGACCGCACTGTCCGGCTGGACGCCCGTCGACCCCGACCCGGCGACGGGCGGACACGACTGTTTCACCGCTGACTCCCGCGTCGGCCTCGGTCTGGAGTGGTCGATCGACGAGACCGTCGGCAACGTCGTGCAGTCCGACAGCGTCCGCTTCGACGTCGTGTGCTACGCCGCGTCGTGTGGCGACGACGCGGCCCCGCCTGCCGGCCCCTGTTCGATAACCGACGCCTCGACCACGAGCGATGAACGCTGACGCCACGACCCCGGGGACGATACCCGGGGGATAATCCCGTGCCCTCGACACTGTCGTCGCTGCTGGACGCGGCGCGCCGCCTGCCCGTGACGCATCCCCGACGGGCGTTCATCACGCTTCTCGCCGCGCTGTTCGTGCTGGTCCTGCTCGTCGCCGTCGCCGTTCAGCTACTGCCCGCGTAGACCGACCGGACGGACTGCGTCTCGGCGGCAGGGTCCGGTCGGGAAAAACGAGTGTCGTACCGGTCAGCCCGTCGGTTCGATACCGACGAACGTCCCCGACAGCGCCGACGTGTTCGTCGTGGTCGTCGTGGTTGTCGTCGTAGTCGTTGTGGTCGTCGACGTGTTCGTCGTGGCCGTCGTCGATTCAGTTGTGGTCGTCGATTTGTTCGTCGTGGTCGTCGTGGTCGATTCAGTTGTGGTCGTGTTCTCCTGCGTGGTCGTCTGATTCTCGTCGGTCGTCGTGGTCCGGTTCGCGTCGGTGGTCGTTGTCGTCGCGTTTTCCTGCGTGGTCGTCTGGTTCCCGTCGGTGGTCGTGGTCTGGTTCTGCGCCGCCGTCTCGTTCTCGTCGGCGGTCGCGTCCTCCCGGGCGGTCTGGTTCGACGTGCCGTTCGCCGTCGCGTTCGTCCCGGTGGTCGCGTTCGCGGCCGCGGGACTGCTGGCGTTCCCGGTCGACGCGGACTGGAACGCCGGGCCGTTGCCGGCGGCGCCGAGGCTCGCCCCGAACGTCTCCACGTCGCGGAACGTCCCGCCGGTGGCGCCCGTCAGGAGGCTCGCCACGACGACCACGCCCACCACGCCGACTGCCGCGAGTTTCGCCGTTCTCGGTATCGCCATCTACACCCTCTCCGTTCCGTCGGTCTGTTCGTCGCCGTGCCTGACCACCTGCACGAGGTTCCACATCTCGGAGACGGCGAGCAGGATGCCGGGCAGGATGACCATGAGCGCCAGTCCCGCCTGCGTCTGGGCGAACAGCACCACGTGCCCGATGTACGGGATGTGGAACGCGACCCGGCCGACGACGCTCGACGCCGGCACCGGCTGCCGGTCGGCCTCCTCGTTGGCGTCGCCCTTCGTGGTGAAGTACCGGGTGCCGTCGCGTTCGGTGACGTCGACGACGCGGTGGGTCGTCAGGCTCTCCGGGCCGCTGGCGTCGCCGAAGGTGATGACGTCGCCTTCCTGGATGGTCTCCGGCGGCACCGACCGGACGATGACGACGTCGCCCGCCGCGATGTCCGGGCTCATGCTCGACGACATCACCACGTAGCTGTGGTCGGCGAGCGCGAGCTGTGGGACGCCGACGACGGCGAATGGTACCAGGACGACGAGGAGCAGTCCGACGAGAGCCGCGTCTCCCGTCCCGATGGACTCGGACAGCCCCATCGTCTCACACCGGCGGCTTGCCGTCGGTTCCCAGCCGCATCTCGCGGCTGTGGTAGGTGTGGAAGGCGGCCGACGCGACGAACAGGACCGAGATCAGGCCGGCCCAGGCGAGGTCGGGCACGAGACCGAACGGGAACGTCCCCATCCAGACGGCGGCCACCAGCGCGGTGCTGATGACGCCGAGGCCGAGATAGTACTCGCTCCACGGGATCTCGTTGTGCGGCACGATGTCGAGATAGACCTCGAGCTGGGAGGCTTCCTCGGTGAGTTCGACGGTTCCCCTGGCCGCGTCGAACTCGAGGACGCCCTCCCGGTCCATCTTCGGCAGGTGGGACTGCCGGAGCGCCGTGTACACCCGCATCCGCTGTTTCGACGTGACCTCCTCGACGGTCGTGTCGTTCTCCCAGGCCGCGAGCTGCATGGTGAGCTCGCGTAGCTCCGACGCGCCGGCTTCCTGCTGGAGCAGGTAGTGGAGCACGTATCGTCGGCGTCGGCTGCTCAGCACGTCGAAAGCGACGTGCTGAGAGAGCTGCTGGTTCGGTTTCCCCTCGATGCTAACCCCCGATGATTGTGAGCTTGCAGCACTCATACTGTCGAATCTACCGCGTTGTTGTGCGCGCGTTCCCCCGGCATGCTGCAGCAGTTAGAAGGCCCCCGAACGGCGGCACAGGTCAACATGCCTACCTGTACATGCATTGCCAATGTGAATAACTGTTAACCGGGGATATCCAAGCCCATTTTAATACGGGCGCGGCAGGTCGCGGCCGGGTTAACGTCAGCATACCTGCAGCTACGGACGTCCTTCCGGAGCATAGCACGTCCCATAGCTCCTCCGGACCAGCGCGACAGGCCGCCTCGGTGCCGTCTTCGGCTTTTTCGGCCGTCACGGTGTCCGGACGACCGGCTCCGACGCGATTCGGCGGCGGTTGCGGCCAACCGTCGCGTCGGGAAAATATAAACCAGCGCCTGTCCGAGATTAGTGTTTTCTTGACAACTGCTATGTGACGTATATATATGCCGCCGAAGCCTGATACTCCTATCCATGAGTGTGGTGGTCAACTTCTCGGTGTCCGACGGACAGTTCCCGCTGGCGGCGGGTCTCGACCGGATGAACGGACTCCGACTCGAACTCGACCGGATGGTGCCGCTCGGGGCCGAGCGCATGCCGGTGATGTGGGTGTACGGGACGGACGAGGAACGCGAGCGGTTCGAGGGGGCCCTGCAGGACGACCCGCACGTCGAGTCGTTCACCCTCCTCGACTCCTTCGACGGGAAGTGGCTCTACCGCATCGAATGGTCGACGCCACCGAACCACCTGGTCGAGAACCTCGTGGACGTCGACGCCGAGGTGCTCTCGGCCACCGGCACGCGGGACACCTGGGAGTTCGAGGTGCGCTTCCCCGACCCGGGCACCCTCCCCGACTTCCACCAGCGATGCCAGGACCACGGCCTCGACCTGGACGTGAACGGCATCTACCCGCTCAAACCCGACGGCAACGACGACTTCGGGTTGACGGCGAGTCAGCGCGAGACGCTCGTCAGGGCGTACAAGGCCGGGTTCTACAACATCCCTCGCGACGTGACCGCGGTCGAACTCGCCGAGGAACTCGGCATCTCCGACCAGTCTCTCTCCGAACGACTCCGCCGGGCCCACGGTTCGCTCATCGACTCGACGCTGCTCTGACCCGGGCTCTCGTGTCGACCCCGCTCTCGGGCGCCTACAGTCCGCTGCGCCGATCGATTGATGCCGGCGCCCCCGCATTCATGCAAACAATTATGACTTTCACTTCCATATACACGTTGGCCGAATGGTCACACGAGAACAGGTCGCCCGGAGCAGGGCGATCAATCGACGAACCGGGCGGACGTTCTACCTCGCGACGCGATTCCTCCCGAAACGCACCCGACGGGCGACGTACGCCCTCTACGGCTTCTTCCGCATCGCCGACGAGGTGGTCGACCGGGCCGACCCCGCGCCACCCGCGGAACAGCGGGCCGAGCTCAGGCGCATCCAGGACGCCGTCCTCGGCCCCGACGAACCCGACGACCCGGCGCTCGCGGCCTTTCGGGTGGTCCGCGAGGAGTACGACATCCCGGACCGGGAGGTCGAACTGTTCGTCGACGCGATGGCGACGGACGTCGAGAAGCGCCAGTACGAGACCTACGACGAACTCGAGGCGTACATGCGGGGCTCCTCCGTCGCCGTCGCCAACATGATGATGGCCGTGATGCAGGTCGACGACCCGGAGACGGCGGCCCCGCACGCCGCGGCGCTCGCGGAGGCGTTCCAGTTGACGAACTTCCTCCGGGACGTGCGCGAGGACGTGGTGGACCGCGACCGCATCTACCTCCCCGTCGAGACCCTCCGCGAGCACGGCGCTTCGGTCGCGCAGGTCCGCGACCTGGAGATGAGCGCCGAGTTCGCCGCCGCGCTCTGCCACGAACTCCGCCGGACGGAGGACCGCTACCGCGAGGGCGTCGCCGGCATCAAGTACCTGCCTGCCGACTGCCAGTTCCCCGTCCTGCTCGCGGCGGTCCTCTACGCCGACTACCATCGCCTCATCCGGCGGTACGACGCCGACGTGCTCACGAACGAGCCGTCGCTGTCGCTCGCGCGGAAGCTCTCCATCGCGGCCCGGACCTACTGGCAGTGGCACCGCACCCGCGACCCGGAAGCGGTCTTCCACGGCGTCAGCGCCGTCTCGCGGACGCGCCGGCCCGGGATGGGTCCCGGCGTCGACCCGGTCGCGCGGTGACTACCGTCGGGGGAGGGGCGCCCACGGCCGGAGCACCGCGAAGTCGAACCGGTCGGCCTGGAGCAGGCCGGCGAAGCCGGCGGCCGCGAGCGCGACGGGCACCCAGTTGCCGTAGTAGGCGTTCACCCCACCCCACAGGATGAGGAAGCTCACCAGGTCGTCGAGCACGAACTCGCAGCGCGTCAGCCGCCGGGTCAGTCGCGGCCGGCGGAACGACCGGTCCACGAGCGCGACGGCCACACCACCGGTCAGCAGCCAGCCGGCGTAGTTCGACGCCGGCACGCCGTAGTATGCGCCGCCGTCGGCGTACGCCCAGAACCCGATTGCGACGGCGGCCGGGTCGAGCACCAGGTCGACGGCCAGGAGGGTCCCGAGCGCCGCACCGAGGCGGACCGGCCCGCGGTCGGCGGTCGGCCCCGACAGCAGGAGTACGAGCAGGTAGGCGTTGAGCACCAGCGGCAGGAAGAACACGGGCAGGCCGAGCGGGACGCCGCCGGGAAGCATCGGGCCGAGGCTCACGAGGTAGGTGAACTCGCCGTACGGGAGCCCGGTGGCCAGCCCGACCAGTTCGATGGCGTAGGTGAACCCGACCAGGGCGAGGAGGCCGGCGGCGGCGCGGCGGTCAACCGTCGGGAGCAGGCCGACCAGCAGCGGGAGACGCATCACGACCGTCCCGAACAGGATGAGCGCGGGGTTGAACGCCAGCACGCCCGGGAGCAGTCCCTCGCGGCCGGCGACGAGCAGCGCGAGACCGACCACCGGGAAGACCACCGCGATGGTGAACCGGTGCTCGCGGACGAACGCGTCGGCGCGAGCCTCGACGACCCGTCGGTCGAAGCTACGCATACACCAGCCTCCAGAGGCCGCCGAGGGTCAGCACCATGCCGACGGCGCCGTTGATGCCCGGGAACCACCAGTAAGCCCGGTCGACGCCGACCCTGGACAGCGCGACGACGGCGACGAGCGCCGGGTAGAGCGCCAGGAGCGCGCCCGCCCGCGGGTCGAGCAGCCAGAACGCGGCCGCGCTGGCGGCCCAGACCACGCCGCAGTAGGCGTAGGTCGGGCGTTCGCCCAGCACCGTCGCCGTCGTCGTGATGCCGGCCGCCCGGTCGGGGTCGATGTCGGGGATGGCGGAGAACGTGTGCATCCCCATCGTCCACAGCCACCCGCCGACGACGGCGAGCACCGGCGGGTTCTGTCCGGTCACCACGACGTACGCCACGACGCCCGGGACGACGTAGAGGCCGTTCGAGGCGGAGTCGAGGAACGGCGTGGTCTTGAACCGGAGCGGCGGCGCGCTGTACTCGACGGCGAGGAAGAAGAACGCCGCCAGCCACGCGACGGCGAGCGGCGGGAGGAACGCCGCGAGCGCCAGTCCCAGCAACCCGGACGCGACGACGGCGACGACGAGGCCGCGTTCGCCCCGGTAGCGCACCTCCCGCCCCTCCTTCTTCGGGTTGTGGACGTCCACGTCGGCGTCGAAGACGTCGTTCACGCCGTAGAGCAGGACGTTCGCGGGCACGAGGAAGTACGCGAACAGCGCGACGGCGAGCGGGTCGAACAGGGACGCCGTCGCGTCGACGCCGTACACCAGGCCGACGAGCACCGGTCCGGCGAGGTAGAGCCAGAACCGCGGCCGGGAGCGTTGCAGGAGACGCTGCAGGCTCATGTACCGTAGTCGTCGACGACGTAGTCCGCGGTCAGTTCGCCGCTGATGAGGCACATCGGCACGCCGATGCCGGGCGTGGTGTCCGCGCCGGTGAAGTAGAGACGCGGCAGCGTCTTCGACCGGTGGGGCGGCCGGAAGAACGCGGTCTGGCGGAGGGTGTGGGCGAGGCCGAGCGCGGTGCCGTCGTAGGCGTTGTACCGCTCGCTGAAGTCGCTGACGGAGAACGACTCCTCGAAGACGATGCGGTCGCGCACGTCGACGCCGGTGTGCTCGGCGAGGTCGGCCAGCACCTTGTCGCGGTAGGACGCCCGGACGTCGGGGCCGTCTTCGAGGCCGGGTGCGATGGGGACGAGCACGAACAGGTTGCTGTGGCCGTCCGGTGCGACCGAGTCGTCGGTCTGCGACGGGACGCAGACGTAGTAGGCGGGGTCCTCGGGCCACGCCGGGTGGTCGAATATCTCCGTGAAGTGGGGCTCCCAGTCGGTGGGGAGCACGAGAGTGTGGTGGGCGAGTTCGTCGACGTCGCCCTCGACGCCGAGGTAGAGCAGGAACGCGGACGGCGCGTTGGTGCGGTCGGCCCAGTAGTCGGCGTCGTACTGGCGGTACTCCTCGTCGAGGAGCGCCTGCTCGGTGTGGGCGTAGCTCGCGTCGCTGACCACGAGGTCGGTCCGGTAGGCGTCGCCGTCGGCGGTCCGGACGGTGAACCCGCGCGTGTACGGTTCGAGCGCCGTCACTTCACTGTCGACGTGCGTCTCGACGCCGAGTTCGTGGGCGAGGTCCACGAGCGCGTCCACGACGCCGCCCATGCCACCCTCTGGGTAGTAGACGCCGAGGTTGAAGTCGACGTGGCTCATCAGGTTGTAGAGCGCCGGGGTGTTGGAGGGCGCGCCGCCGAGGAAGACCAGCGAGTACTGGACGAGCTGGCGGAGCTTCGGGTGGTCGAAGTAGTCGGCGACGTGGTCGTCCATCGTGCCGAGGAGGCTCAGGCCGGGGGCGCTCCGGAGCACGTCGAGGGAGACGAAGTCCCGCGGCGTGGTCCGGTCGCGATAGACGAACCGGTCCATCCCGACCTCGTAGGTGTACTCGCTCTCGTCGAGGTAGGACTCGAAGGCGGACGCTGCGCCGTCCTCGTAGGCCTCGAAGGTCTGCTTGACGGCCGCCTTGTCGGCGGACACGTCCACCCGGTCGCCGTCCTTGAAGAAGACCCGGTAGTGCGGGTCGAGGCGCTCCAGGTCGTAGAAGTCCGCGGGTTCGTGGCCGAACCGCCCGAAGAACCGCTCGAACACGTCGGGCATCAGGTACCACGACGGCCCCATGTCGAACCGGAAGCCGTCGCGTTCGAGGCGGCTGGCCCGGCCGCCCAGCTGCTCGTTCTTCTCCAGGAGGGTCACCTCGGCGCCGGCGTCGGCGAGGTAGCAGGCCGTCGAGAGGCCCCCGAACCCGCCGCCCACCACGACCACCGAGGTGTCCGCGAGCGACTGCATGCCCCACACTTGTTACTGAACCAATAAGAAATGGGTGGTCGGGGCGAACGCCGTAACTTTATCCCTGCCGGTCGAACGCCGGGGCATGGACGCGACGGTTGTCGTGACGGGTGCGACGGGCGGAATCGGCGCGAGCGTCTGCCGGGCGTTCGCCGACGAGGGCGCGTCGGTCGTCTGCTCGGGACGGGACGCCGACGCACTCGACGCACTGGTCGACGACCTCGACGGCGCGACGGGCGTCCGGGCGGACGTCCGCGACGAGTTCGACATGGAGCGACTGATGGAGCAGGCCGCCCGGGTCGACGACGGCATCGACGTGGTGGTGCCGGTCGCCGGCGTCTACCACGGCGACGCGGGCGCGACGCCGCTGGCCGGCGAGTCCTACGCCGCCTGGGACGACACGATGCGGACGAACGCCCGCGGGGTGTACGCGGCGGTCCGCGAGGCGCTCCCGCATCTCGCGGCCGACGGCCGGGTCGTCGTCCCGACGGGGTCGGTCGCCCGCGAACCCGGGGCGGGCTACGGGACATACGCGGTGTCGAAAGCGGCGGCGGAGGCCGTCGCCCGCGGGTTCGCCGCCGAACTCGACCAGACGGTCGGCTGCGTTGACCCCGGCGTCGTCGCCACCGACCTCACCGGCGGCCGCGGCCGCGACCCGGAGGCGGTGGCGCCGCAGTTCGTGTGGGCGGCGCAGGTCGACCCGGACGTGCTCGACGGGGAGGTGCTGACGCGGGCCGACTGGACGGCAGCGACCCGCGACTGACTTCAGGACCCGTCCTGGAGTGGGTGAACACTCTTGTCGGTCGGCGTCGTAGTTCTCCATAATCATGCTGTATGCCAACATCCGACGTGGTGGTGGGAGGGAGGACGTGGAGGTGGGATTCGTGACCCACCACCTCTGCGGTGTCGTCAGCCTGGTGCTCGCCGGCGTGCTGGTGAGCGGAGCGTACTCGTTCGTGGTCGCGGGGACGCTCTGGCTCGGCCCGCTCTCATCGACGGCGGTGGTCATGGTGTTCTTCCTGCTGTGGGCCGTCGCCTGGGAGGTCGTGGAGGTCGCCTGGGAGCAGGTGTTCGTCCCGACGCTCCTCGGCTGACCCGACCGACCGATGGGGTTATTAATCGCCACCGAGTCGTTAATAACAGATGCGAACGTCACGGCTCGGTCTCGTCAGCTTCGTCGTCCTCGTCGCGCTCTCGGCGTACGTAGCGCTCGCCGCGCCCGCGCCCAAACTCCTGGGCATCTCGTGGGTCGCGTTCCTGGCGATGGCGGGCGCCGCCTACTTCGGCGCGCGGACCACCGCCGAGCACCCGCGCGGCCTGGTCTGGGCGTACGGCCTCGCGAGCGGTGCGATGATCACCAGCGCCGCCGTCTTCCTCGTGCCGGCCGCCATCGGCCACCACGCCGCGTTCGGCGGGTTCGGCATCGCGCTCGGCATCCTCTCCGGCTTCGCCGCCCACACCATCGGCCACCGCCTCTCCCACCTCGACCTGCCCCTCGACCACACAGCGGCGGCGCTCTCGGCCCACGCGCTCGCCGCCGGCAGCATCATCGGCATGGTCTACACCGCGATGCCCGAACTCGGCCCGCTGCTCGGCCTCTCTATCGTCTCCCACAAGGGGCCGGCGGGCTACGTCGCCGCGCGCCGGATGGTCCGCAACGGGAAGCCGGTGTCGGCGATGCTCCTGCCCGCCGCCGGCGTCGGCATCACCGCGCTCGCCGTCAGCCTGTTCGACCCGCCCGCCCTCGCCGTCGTCCGGGCCGTCGTCTTCGGCTTCGCCGCCGGCCTGTTCCTCCACGTCGCGATGGACTTCCTGCCGAGCTGTGAGGTCGGCGGCGACGTCTCCGAGGTGGCCGTCGCCACCGGCGACGCCCACTCGCTGCTCGACAGCCTCCGCGTCCACGCCGTCGCGAGCACCGGCATCGGCGGCGTCGCCGTCTTCGCCGCGTGGGCGCTGCTGGCCGCCTGACCGGGCCACCCGGACGGCAACTTCGGTCGGGCGTGCGGGTCGCACGACCGGCTGAAGGGGTTTTGTAGCTGGACGCCTACCACTGTCGTGGGGGTTGATAGCAATGAACGGGGGATTTCCACTCTCGGCGGTGAGTGAAGCGTACGGGCGGGGGCGGCGGTTCGTCGCGGAGCAGCCGCTCGCGATACTGGTCGTGCTCCTCGCGGCGTTCCTGGTCGTGGACTTCGTCTCCCGGCTGGCGTCCGGCGACATCCGCGTCTCCAGCGTTGGCTCGCTCGTCTGGCGTGGTCTCATGCGCGGCCTCATCATCGGCCTCGCCGGCATCGGCCTGTCGATGACGTACAGCATCCTGAACTTCGCCAACTTCTCGCACGGCGACTACGTCACCAGCGGCGCGTTCGCCGGCTGGTCGGCGACCTACCTGCTCGCCGGCCTGGGGAAGGAGAACGCCGTGTCGCTGTTCCTCATCGGAGCCGGCGGCACCGTCTTCGGCGGCGCCCTCGGCATCTCGGTCGTCACGACGCCCCTGGCGGTCGTCGCCGGCCTCCTCTTCGCCGGGGCGGCGACCATCGCACTCTCGCTGTTCATCGACCGCGTCGTCTACCGGTCGCTCCGCGAAGCGGGCGGCATCTCGCTGCTCATCACCAGCGTCGGCATCGCGTTCGCGCTCCGGTACCTCATCGTGTTCGTGTTCACGACGACGAAGCGCGGCACCACCTCGCTCCAGGACATCCCGGTCTGGAGCGTGCCGCTCGTCGACGGCACGGTCAACGTCAACGCTCACGACCTGACGCTGCTGGTCTTCACCGTCGTCCTGATGCTCGGCGTCCACCTCCTCCTCCAGCGCACGAAACTCGGGAAGTCGATGCGGGCGATGGCGGACAACGCGGACCTCGCCCGCGTCACCGGCATCCCCACCGAACGCGTCGTCCGGTGGACGTGGATCATCGGCGGCGGACTCGCCGGCGTCGCGGGCTACCTGCTCGTCCTCTGGACCGGCACCCTCGACTTCCAGTTCGGGTGGCTCCTCCTGCTGCCCATCTTCGCCGCGGTCATCCTCGGCGGCATCGGCTCCATCTACGGCGCCATCCTCGGCGGCCTCGTCATCGGGCTGACCTGGGACCTCTCCATCCTCTGGATTCCCAGCGACTTCGCCCGCGCCTCCGCGTTCGGCATCATGATACTCATCCTGCTGTTCAGACCGCAGGGCCTGTTCGCCGGGAGGATGACCGCATGAGCCTCACCGCGACCGCCCGGCGGCTCTGGGCGAACGACCTCGTGAAGATACTCGCCACGCTCCTGGCGTTCTACGCGGTCTACATCCTCGTCGGCTTCCTCCTCGATTTCTCCCTGCGCGGTCAGCTGAACGCCCTCGCCCGCCTGACCTTCCTCATCGCCGTCTACAGCATGCTCACGCTCGCGCTCAACCTCCACTGGGGGTACACCGGCCTGTTCAACATCGGCGTCGCGGGCTTCATGGCCGTCGCGCTGTACACGATGGCGATGGTCTCGAAACCGCCGGTCAGCGGCCCCGAGTCCGGCGCGGCGTTCTCGGGGCTCGGCCTCCCACTCCCCGTCGGCATCGCCGCCGGCGTGCTCGCCGCGGCGCTCCTCGGCCTCCTCGTCGCGATTCCGACCCGGCGACTCCGGGCGGACTACCTCGCCATCGTCACCATCGCCACGTCCGAGATCGTCCGGTTCACCGTCCTCTCCAGGGAGTTCCAGGAGTTCACCCTCGCCGGCTACGAACTCGGCACCGGCGGCGGCCGCGGCCTCATCCTGAACTACCCCGACCCGATGCGACTGGTCTTCCGGACGGGGGCGTACAACGCCTTCGTCGGGGCCATCAACCCGATGTTCAGCGGGAACATCCGGCCCGTCACCAACTCGCTCTCGTACGCCGTCGTCCTGCTCGCGTTCGTCGCGGGCTTCTACTGGCTGCTGATGCGCACCGGCCGCTCGCCGTTCGGGCGCGTCCTCAAGGCCATCCGGGAGGACGAGGACGTCGCGAGCGCCCTCGGGAAGAACACCAGCCTGTTCAAGATCAAGTCGTTCATGCTCGGGTGTGCGCTGATGGGGCTCGGCGGCATCCTCTGGCAGCTCCGCCAGGGCGCGATCACCCCGGGGTCGTTCCGTCCGGAGATAACCTTCTTCATCTGGGTCGCGCTCATCATCGGGGGCGTCGGCTCGAACACCGGGAGCATCCTCGGCTCCATCGTCTTCGTCGCCGTCCTCTTCGAGGGCCCCCGGTTCCTCAAGAACCTCGTCTCCGAAGCGTTCGGGGTGCCGACGCCGCCGTCCACCATCGGCAACGCGCTCGGGCCGCTGGTCACCGACCTCGACCCGGAGCCGTTCGTCGCCTACGCGCTCGGCAACATCAACACGCTCCAGCTCGTCATCGTGGGGCTGGCCATCGTCGTCCTGATGAAACGCCGACCCCAGGGGATGCTCGGCCACCGCAAGGAGATCGCCGCCAGCATCCCGCTCGCCCAGCGAGGTCGCGGGGGACAGGCGGAGCCGGCGGTGGACGGCGGGAGCGACGAGTAAAAATCGGTGGCCGGTTTCAGATTCCGAGCGCCTCGCGGATGACCGACGTGTACGACGACTCCCCGGTGTTGTACGCGACGTCGTTGAGGATCTCGCCGCCGAACTCCTCGGTGAACGCGGTTGCGAACTCGTCGGAGAGCTGCTGGCCGTAGTCGTCGTTCTGCGCGAGGATCGACGCGGTCTGGGCCTCGACGATCTCGCTTGCGACCTGCGCCTGCACCTGCCCCTGGAGCAGGTCGCTCGGGGCCGTCCGGAAGATGAAGCCGTCGTCCTCCAGGAACGACACCGAGAGCGCGGTGCTCGACGGCGAGCAGCCGACGACCTCGTTCGGGACGTACACCTCCGTCGACACCGGGACGTTGTTGTCGGACGACGCCGGGCCACAGACCGCCGGGAAGCCGGCGTTGACGAGCGCGTTCGCGCCGCTGATGGCGGCCGTCCGGGTGGTCTGCGTGTCCTCGAACTGCGACTCCACCGTCATGTCGATGTCCGAGTCGTTGATCTGGCCGACCGGGAGGCGCGACGCCTGTATCATCGGCTGGCCGAGCGTGGCGAGGTTGCCGGTCT
This sequence comes from Halobacteriaceae archaeon GCM10025711, assembly GCA_042662785.1. GTDB lineage: Archaea > Halobacteriota > Halobacteria > Halobacteriales > Halobacteriaceae > JBHSYX01. The sequence goes on along the minus strand of JBHSYX010000001.1, from coordinate 2,855,349 downwards.
CGGGCAGGAGCACGCCGACTCTGATGGTGCGCCCCATCCCGCCAGGCGCGCTCTCGGCGACCGGACCGCCGGCCTCTCCTCGAAGTCCAGCGTATCGATGACCTCGAAGCCGGAGTCCGCGTCCGGCGCGAACGTCCAGACGTCGTAGGCCGCCGCGGCCGGGTCGCCGTTCTCGTCGAAGTCCACGGCACTCGACGCCCCCTCGTAGTTGATGTCGTCGCCGTTCGCCGCCGCCTCCACCGCCTCCGGGAGCGTGTCCGGACCGAACTCCTCGCCCGGCGGGTTGGCGACCCGCCGCATCTGGTCGCGAATCGCCGGACCGCTGTTCTCGCCGGCCGCGGCGTTCGCCAGTATCAGTATCGCCACCGCGTCGTAGGTCTGGGACGTGAAGACGCCCGGCGCTTCGCCGTACTCGTCCCGGAACCGCTGGTTGAACGCGTCCCGGTTCGGGCCGGCAGCGGTCGGCGCCGTCCCCGTGACGTTCTGCATATCGCTACCGACCTGGTCTGGCAGTTCGTCGTCCTGGAGCCCGTCGGGGACGAGTATCGGGTCGTCCCGGCCGAGCGCGTAGAAGTCCCGGAAGAGCTGGATTCCGTCCTGCGGGAACCCGACCACCTGGAGGAGGTCCGGCCCCTCCTGTTGTTGTGCGCCGAGTCTGCCGGTGAGCCCGACGGCGCCCGCGACTCCCACTCCCCTGAGATACCCCCTTCGGTCAATTTTCAGTCTCATGACCGGTGCCTATATCGGCGTTCGTGACAAAAAATTTATTTTAAAGTATCACGGTATTCGCAGGTCGATTCATCGACACTCGGACGTAGCGTAATCCGGTATCTGGGGGTTATTTCAACGAGCTAACTAGTTCGGGAAATCAGGCGGGTCGCCGGTCGCGTTCGCGCTCGACAGGCCGGCGGCGCTGCTGTACTCGCGCCACCGGTAGCCACACTCCTTGCACTTGAAAAAGCGCGTCGGCGGTTCGTCGGCCGCACCGGTCTGCTTGATGGTGTACCACGCCTCGGTGTGGCCGCACTCCTCGCAGACCACGTCGTTCGCCGTCGGCTTCCCCTCGAAGGACGCCGACTCGTCCGTCTCGATGACGTCGTCGTCCTGCTGGCGCTCGGTGGACACGAACGCCTCCTCCTCGTCGGCGTCGCGGACGACGGCGTGGCCGCAGTTCGTGCAGACCATGCGGTCGCCGTCGGCTTTCATCATCGAGCCGCACTCGTCGCAGAACTGCATGCCCGGGCGTTCACGCCCCGGTAGTAAAAATCCGACCGTCAGTCGTCGACGCCCGGCGTGCCCTTCTCGGGTTCGCTCGGTCCCTCCCGGTCGGGCACGTCCGGGCGCTCGCGGCGCGTGCCCGGGTCCTCCAGCAGTTTCTCGACGTCGACCTCGGGCTTCTCGGTGCCGGCCTCCAGCGCCGGCGGGTCGCCACAGACCAGGGTGTGCGAGCCGAAGAAACCCCGCTTCGGCTCCACGTCCACGAACGTCCGGTCGCAGTGCGGGCAGGCGGGCGACGTGAGCAGCGCCACGTCGACGGTCCCGCCGCAGTCCTCGCAGACCGCCCGCCGGACGCCCGCCCGGTTCGCGGCTTCGGCGAGGTCCGCCACCGCGACCCGCGACTCGTGGTGGCCGGCGAGGGTCTGCACCGACGAGCGGACGTCCACCAGCGCGCGGGCGACCGTGTCGAGTTTTCGGGCGGCGTCGTCGCTCGCCGACAGCAGGTAGTCGAGCACCTCCTCGAAGTTGTCGAACCCGGCGTCGAGGTCCTCCTGGAGCGACTCGGTCGCCGTTCGAAGCTCACGGAGGTCCTCGCTCACCCCCTGGGCGGCGTCGAGCGCCCGCTCCGCCTGCTGGCGTACCTCGGGGTGGTCGTGGTCGGCGGGCGCCTTCCCGTCCGTCTCGCGTTTGACCTGGACGACGCGCTCGCGGACGTCCCGTATCTTCTCGTCGAACTCGCGTTCGACCGCCGCCAGGTCGGCCGCCATCGCCGGGGCGTCGCCGTCCCCGTCCTCGGCGACGGCGTGGACGGCGGCCAGCAACTGGCCGGCGAACTCCTCGGGCGGGACGCCGCGCTCGGCGGCCTGCGCCTCGATCCACTCCGTCGTGGCCGCCGGCATCGAACCGGCCGGCCACTCCGAGGGTTCCTGGGCCATTCGCCTCTCCCTTGCACTCCCTGCCGGTTAAATATTCGCCACCGGTCGACCGTCCCGTAGGACGCCCGTACTCCCGGGTAGCCGGCGGTTACCGTATCTTCCGGACGTTGCTGATGTCGAAGCCCGCCTCGTGTATCTCCGTCTCGAAGCGCACGATGTCCTCCTCCTCGAGCCGGGAGAGCACCCCCGGAACTCCCGGACCACCATCGTCCGGGCGCGCTCGTTGCCGCCCGACTCCCACTCGAAGAGCATCGTACCGTCGACGGACGCCATCAGGTCGCCGAGCTGGCGGTCGGACAGCGACTCCAGGCTGACGTGGAGCAGGATGACCCCCTCCCAGGACCGCGCCGCCTTCCGCAACCCCTTCAGCAGGTAGACCACGTCGCTCCACTCCACGTCGGCCTGGTGGGTGCCGACGAGGTCGGTCACGGAGTCGACGAGCAGCAGGTTCCCCGGCGCGTGCTCGTCGATGTAGTCGGCGAGCGCCTGGATGACGCTCCGGGCGTTCCCCCGACCCTTGCCGAGGTCCTCCAGCCGGTGCCGGTCGCCGGCGTACCACTCGCGCGGGACCGGGCTGAGTTCGAAGAACTCGGGCGAGAGGTCGGCGAACGTCACGGCGTCCAGCCCCGCCTCGACGATGTCGGGGTCGATGGTGTAGGCCATCTCCTCTCGCAGGCCGTCCTCGCTCGCGGTGAAGGACAGGTAGTGGACGGCGTCCGGGAGCGTGGCCTGCTCGCCCACGCCGCCGTAGTGGAGGTCGAACAGGTCGGCGTCCGTCCTGGCGAGGCCGTTGATGACGGCGCTCGTGTAGAGGAACTCGCGGGCTCCCGCGCCCGCCTCGCCCGCCAGCAGGACGACGCTCCCGGCGGGCGCACCCCCGCTGACGTGCGCGTCGAGCCGGGAGACGCCGAACGGAATGCGGTGCATGGCTGTGCCGTCTCGCCGACCCCGCTTACACCTTTCGCCGCTCGCCCTCGACCGGGAGTTTGCGCCCGGGCGGCACGTTCACCAGGACGCCGTCGCCGCCTCTCGCCCGGCCGAGCGTCCGTCCGGCGACCGTCTCCACCGTCGCCCCCCGGTTCCGGGGTCTGCTCACCAGCACCTCGCCGCCGGTGCCGGCCTCGTCGAGCGCCCGCTCCGCGGCCGCCGCCGCGTCGGCGGCGTGGTCCGCGTCGGTCACGCCGTAGACCGCCGGCCCCCACGAGGACTGGCCCGCGCCGGACACCGCCGGACTCTCCCGGAGCGTCTCGACGACGTCGCCGACCGGCGGCCGGTAGACGCCGCCCTGCTCGTCGGCGTACCAGGAGCCGTTGAGCCGACCCACCGCGGCGACGGCCGCGCCGAACGCCTCGCGGTCGCCGCCCGCGACGGCCGGCAGCACCTGCCGTGTGATGCGGCCGCTTATCTCGTCGGCGACGTCCGGGTCGGCGTCCGCGACGACGGCCCGCATGCTGGCGTCCTCCTCCTCGCCGTCGCGTCCGGGGGCGACGTCGGGGAGCGCGACCACGAACCGCCAGTCGTCGGGGACGTGGTGGTGGGCGGCGACGGCCGGCACCTGCCACGACCCCGTCTCGGGCGGGTCCGGCGTGAACAGCGCCGTCGGGTGGCCGGCGTCGAGGACGAACCCGCCGCGCTCGAAGCCGGCGACGCCGACGCCGCTCCGGCCACCCCGGCCGAGTTCCGGCGCTCGCTCGCGGACCGCCGGGTCGCGGCCGTGTGCCCGGGCGACGGCCGCCAGCGTCGCCAGCGCGAGCTGGGTGCCGCTCCCCAGGCCGACGTGGCGCGGCAGTTCCTCGCGGACGGTGACCGACGCGCCGGCGACGCCCAGCACGTCGACGGCCGCCTCCGCGTACCGTCTCGCGTCCGGATGGGCACAGCGCACGCTCGGGGCCGGGTCGGCCTCGACGACCACCCGCGGGCGGTCGAGGGTCACCCCGAGGCTGCCGTAGAGTCGCTCGTGGGCGAGCGACAGGTTGGCGAAGCCGAAGTGGAGGCGTGCGCCGGCCTCGGCCCGGACTGTCATACCCGGGTCTGGGAGAGCGCAGTGAAAGGGCGTTTCGGTGGTGACAATCCGTCACGCCACCCGCAATGGGTGTTTCGGTAGTGACAACCCGCGCGCCCCACCCGCAGTATAAGGGCTCGCGGGCGACTGCCACAGTATGAGCCGACAGTCACCCGAGAAGGACCCGTCGCTGCGGAGCGCCGAGGTCACGGAGGGACCGGAGCGCGCCCCCATCGCGCGATGTTTCGGGCGATGGACTACGACGACGAGGACCTGGCCGCGCCGATGGTCGGCGTCGCCAACCCCGCGGCGGACGTCACGCCGTGCAACGTCCACCTCGACGACATCGCGGCGGCCGCCGTCGAGGGCGTCGACGACGCGGGCGGGATGCCCATCGAGTTCGGCACCATCACCGTCAGCGACGCCATCTCGATGGGGACCCAGGGGATGAAAGCCTCCCTCATCTCGCGGGAGGTCATCGCGGACAGCGTCGAACTCGTCGCGTTCGGCGAACGCCTCGACGCGCTCGTCACACTCGCCGGCTGCGACAAGAACCTCCCCGGCATGATGATGGCGGCCATCCGGACCGACCTCCCGACGGTGTTCCTCTACGGCGGCACCATCCTCCCCGGCGAGTTCCACGGCGAAGCCGTCACCATCCAGGACGTCTTCGAGGGCGTCGGCGCGTACGCCTCCGGCGACCTCACGGGCGAGGAACTCGAGGAACTGGAGCACGCGGCGTGTCCGGGCGCCGGCTCCTGTGCCGGGATGTACACCGCGAACACGATGGCCTCCATCAGCGAAGCCCTCGGGATGGCGCCCCTCGGCACCGCCACCGCGCCCGCCGTCACCGAAGCCCGGCGGGACGTCGCCCGGCAGGCCGGCGAAGCCGTCATGCACTGCGTCGAGGAGGACGTCCGGCCGAGCGACGTGCTCTCCCGGGAGTCCTTCGAGAACGCCATCGCACTCCAGGTCGCCATCGGCGGGTCGACCAACGCCGTCCTTCACCTGCTCGCGCTCGCAGCCGAGGCGGGCATCGACCTCGACATCGAGGACTTCGACGAGATATCCCGGCGGACGCCCCACATCTGCAACCTCCGCCCGGGCGGCACCCACGTCATGGCTGACCTCCACGAGCAGGGCGGGGTGCCGGTCGTCCTCCGGCGCCTGCTCGACGCCGGTCTGCTCCACGGCGACGCGATGACCGTGACGGGCAGGACGCTCGCCGAGAGCCTCGACGACCTCGACCTGCCCGCCGACGACGCGGTCGATTCGGACGTGGTCCGGCCGCTCGACGACCCCATCCACGAACAGGGCGCCATCGTCGTCCTCACCGGGAACCTCGCGCCGGACGGCGCGGTCCTCAAGGTCACCGGCGACGACAGACTCCACCACGAGGGCCCGGTCCGCGTCTTCGAGAACGAAGAACGCGCGATGGACGCCGTCCAGTCCGGCGCCATCGACAGCGGCGACGTCATCGCCATCCGGAACGAGGACCGCGCGGCGGCCCTGGGATGCGCGAGATGCTGGGCGTCACTGCCGCCGTCGTCGGCCAGGGCCACGAGGAGGACGTCGCCCTGCTCACGGACGGCCGGTTCTCGGGTGCGACCCGCGGGCCGATGATCGGACACGTCGCCCCCGAGTCGTTCGTCGGCGGCCCCATCGCCGCCCTCGAGGACGGCGACGTCGTCACCATCGACATCCCCGACCGCACCCTCTCGGTGGACCTCTCGGACGCCGAACTCGACGAACGCCTCGCCGAGTGGGAGCAGCCCGCGCCCGCCTACGAGTCGGGCGTCCTCCGGAAGTACGGCGACCAGTTCGGGTCGGCCGCCGACGGCGCCATCACGAACCCGGCCGCGAAGCGGGAGTGACTACTGTTCGACGGCGTCGCCGACGCGCAGGCGCACCCGGTTCCCGGGGAGCTCCTCGATGCCGGCGTCGAGGAACGTCGCGAGTCGGTCGACGAACTCCTCGTCGCGGGCCTCGCCGTCGTCGGTGCCGAGCTGGAGGATAACCTCGTCGGCGTCGTCGAGGGCGCTCTCGTCGCCCATGATGACGGCGAACAGTTCGGCGGGTGCGACCGGGTCGCCCGCCTGGATGGCGTCGCTGACGTCGTCGAGGGCGGTCGCCACCTCCGTCTCCACGTCGAAGGTGACGGTGACGTCCACCTGGTTGCCGAGGGCGTCCGCGGCGTAGACGCCCTCGGATTTGCGGATGGCGGGTTCGAGCACGTGCTCGAACTCGACGCCGCTCTCCTTCAGCCCCATGTAGGTGAACGCGAGCATCGCCATCAGGCCCTGGCGGAACGCCGGGTCGTCGACGGACTTGTCGAATATCTGGCGGCGGTCCTTCCGCTGGAGGCGGTGGACCAGCAGGTTGAAATCCAGGACGGCGTTCGTGACGCGCTCGCGGATGCGCGCCTCGGCGTTGCGCTTGGACTGCTCGTGGGTCATCTCCGCCTCCCCGAGCAGGTAGGCCCGGTCCGCCCGCGAGAGGATGCCGCGGGGGCGGTCGTCATCGTCGAGTTTCATAATCGGAATCCGGTTATACACTGTCGGTTTCGACCGAAGCTATTTTAGCGTTACGGGGAATCCAGCCGGTATGGCAGTGATGGCTACGATAGACTCGTTGATGCGCGTCCTCCACATGCTGTTCGCCGGCGTCTGGGTCGGCGGCACGCTGTTCATGGCGGGCGCGGTGCTCCCGGCGGCCCGGGCAGGCCGCCTCCCCGGCGACAGCCTCGAATGGATACTCGGCCGGTTCTCCCGCGTCACGATGGCCGCCGTCGTCGTGATGTTCGTCACGGGCGGCCACCTCGCCGGTCAGCTCTACGAGGTCCAGGGCCTCCTGAACCGGCCCTCTGGCCACCTCGTCCTCACGATGACCGCGCTGTGGTTCGTGCTCGCGGGCCTGCTCCACTTCGGGTCGCGGTCCCTCTCCGACGGACTGGACGACGGGACAGCCGAGGATGCCGTCGAGGCGAGTCGCACCTGGTTCCTCGCCGCCGCGGGCGTCGGCCTCGTCCTGCTGGTGCTCGCGGGCCTGCTCTGACATGGCCGAGGACGCCTTCGACGCACCGGTCGAGAACCCGAAGCGGGCGCTGGGAGTCGTCTTCGCTATCGTGTTCGTCGACCTGCTCGGCTTCGGCATCCTCATCCCCATCATCCCGCTGTACGCCGAGAGCTTCGGCGCGAGCGAGTTCGTCGTCGGCGTCCTGCTGGCCTCCTACTCCCTGACGCAGTTCCTCGCCGCGCCCGTGCTCGGCCGCCTGAGCGACGAGCGCGGCCGCCGCCCCATCCTCCTGCTCTCGCTGTTCGGGAGCGTCCTCGCCTGGACGATGTTCGGCCTGGCGGGCAGCCTCGCCGTCCTGTTCGGCGCCCGCCTGCTCGCCGGCGCGATGGGTGGCAACATCGCCACCGCCCAGGCGTACATCGCCGACGTCACCCCGCCCGAGGACCGGGCGAAGGGCCTCGGCCTCGTCGGCGCGGCGTTCGGCCTCGGGTTCGTGTTCGGGCCGGCGCTCGGCGGCGTCTTCTCCAGCGCCGCGGTGCTGGCCGTCGCCCGGGACGTCCTCCCGGCCGTCGTCCCCGTCTCGGAGTTCTCCCTGCCGAGTTTCGCCGCGGCCGCCATCAGCGCGTTCAACCTGGTGGTGGCGGCCGTCGTCCTGCCGGAGACGCGCGAACGCGCCGGCGACGTCGAGGACCGCCAGTCCCGGGTCCAACGACTCCTCGGCGCCGTCTCCAGCCCCGCGCTCGGCGGCCTGGTCGTCGCGTTCTTCCTGTTCTCCTTTGCGTTCTCCGGGATGGAGAGCATGTTCGTGCTGTTCACGAAGGACCTGTACGGCTACGGCCCCGAGATGAACGGCTACGTGCTCGCGTACATGGGCGTCGTCATCGCCATCGTCCAGGGCGGCCTCGTGGGGCGGCTCACCGACCGCTTCGGCGAGACGCGACTGGCGACGGCGGGCGTCGGCGTCGAACTCGTGACGCTCGCCGTCCTGCCGTTCGCCCCCGTCGTCGGCGGCGCGGTGCTGCCCGCCGTCGGCCCCGTCAGCCCGGTGCCGGCGCTCTCCGGCGAACTCCTCGCGCTCCTCGCGGTGCTCACCGCGCTCGCGTTCGGCAACGGCGTCGCGAACGTCTCGCTGACGACGCTCGTCTCGAAACACGCCTCCGAGGACGAGCAGGGCGGCGCGTTCGGCCTCACACAGAGCGCCGGCAGCCTCGCCCGCATCTTCGGGCCGGTGCTCGCCGGCTTCCTCTACGCGTTCGCCGACTACTGGGTGCCGTTCGTCCTCGGCGGCCTCCTGATGGTGCCTATCCTCGCCATCCTCTCCTCGCGGGCGTTCTCGCCCACGGCACCCACGCCGTCGTAGCGGCGGCTGGGGGGGAGAAGTCGAATCGGCGGGACGCCGAAAATCAGGTGGTCGGCGGCTCTAGAGGTCCTTCAGCGTGAACCACCAGTCGCGGGCGTCGAGGCCCTGCTCCTCGGCCTCGGCGAGGCGCGCCTTCGCGTCCTCGTCGGTGCCGGGCGGCGGCAGGAGCACCTTGTCGCCGAAGGTGTCGTTCTCCGGCCAGTCGGCGGGCGTCGCGACGCCGTTCTCGTCGCTGGTCTTGAGCGCCCGGATGGTGCGGAGAATCTCGTCGATGTTGCGGCCGATCTCCATCGGGTAGTAGAGCGCGAGGCGGAGCGTGCCCTCGGGGTCGACGATGAAGACCACGCGGACGGTGCTGGTGCCCTGGCCCGGGTGGATCATGCCGAGTTTCTTCGCGACCGACCCGGTGTCGTCGGCGATGATGGGGAAGCCGACGTCGACGCCGAGTTCCTCGTCGATCCAGTCGGTCCACTTGAGGTGGGAGTGGACGCGGTCGACCGAGAGGCCGATGAGGTTGACGCCGAGGTCCTCGAACTCGTCGCGTCGCTGCTCGAACGCGACGAACTCGGTGGTGCAGACCGGCGTGAAGTCCCCGGGGTGGCTGAACAGCACGAACCACTCGCCCTCGTAGTCGTCCGGGAGGGATTTCGGGCCGTGGGTCGTCTCTACGTCTACGCTGGGGAACGAGTCGCCCAGCAGCGGCATCTGCTGTGCGGTCTCGGTGTCCTGACTCATTGCGGATGATTGTACGATACGTGCAATATTAACGCTTGGTATCCCAGACGGGCTTGCCAGTTCTGGAAAGATAGTTCTGGTTCAACTAACGAAAGTTCGAATAGGAGAAACACCGGGCGGTCTGCGTCGGACCATCGTTTTTGTGCCTGGCGGGTGAATCCACCCACATGCCCGTCAGACCAGCCTACGTCAAGAAGATCTCGGCACTCCTGCTCGAACGGTACCCGGACGCGTTCACCGACGACTTCGAGCACAACAAGGAGAGCGTCGACCAGTTGACGAACGTCGACTCGAAGGACGTCCGGAACCGCATCGCCGGCTACGTCACGCGGAAACAGGGCGGCACGCCGAAGCCCTGACCGCGAATCACGACGGCTCCCAGTAGACCATCTCCATCGGCAGGCCCTCGTCGTCGACGGGTGGGTCGTCGGGCAGGGTCCGGAGTTCGTCCGCGGGTGCGCTCGCGGCGACGGCGAGCACGAACGCGTCGACGAGGTCGTCGGGGGCGACTGCCGTCGACGTGACGGACCGGCCCGCGCGGACGATGCCGGTCAGCGTCGCCGGCGTGCGCTCGGCGAGCACGCCCACGCGCTCCCAGAACCCGCCCTGCTTCTTCGAGTACGGAACGGGACTGCCGCCCCGGACGGCCCAGAAGCAGACCTCGGGGTGTGACTCTCGAATCACGCCCCGGGCGTCGGGCGTCGTCCGGAGGAACGCATCGAGTTCCGCGATGCGGTCCATGATGCCCCACGTGAACGGGCTCAGACTCCCGTCCGTCCGCGACTCCTGTATCTCTCTGGCCTCCTCGTAGCCGTCGGCGGCCAGCGCCGCTCGGACCGGCGTCGGGAACACGCTCCCGTGCTGGTGTGGGCTCAGGACCTGCCGGGCCGCCGCGTCGCAGTCGCGTGCCGTCGCGCCGTCCGTCCGGAGTCCGATGGGCACGTCCATGAAGATGCGCTCCGCGTCGGCGTGTGCCGACCAGAGGTCCTCGACGTCCCGGTACGTCGCGGCATCGAACCCGTCCTCGGCGCGTGCGACGGCCACCCAGCCCTCGGGGTAGGCGTCGACGCCGACGTTGCGAGCCATATCGGTCGCTGGGCGGCCAGCGGCGTCAGTGTACGGGTCGGGGCCGGTCAGGAGAGGCCGATGTAGGTCCGCGTGGTCCCGACGCCGTCGATGCCCTGTATCTCCTGGGTCACCTTCGGGAGGAGCGACGACACCTCGTCGGCCTCCATCTCGGCGATGACGTCGAAGTTGCCGGCGACGATGTGGGCCTCGGTCACTCCCTCGCAGTCCATGAGCGCGTCGACGACGTCCGCCGACGTCCCGGCGGCCGTGATGATTGCCACGTACGCTTTGACCATGACGGGTCGAGATACGCAACCCGGGGTTATAGGTCTACAGTACCGGCCAGGCATCCGGCGGCCTTCGATTGGACACCGTTTTGCCGCGCGCCGCCCAACCGCCGGTGATGACACGCGAAGGGCCCGAGAAGCCGTCGACCGACGTCGCGGCGCTCGCCAGCACGGTGGCGACGACGTCCCACGAATCGCTCGACCAGGCCGACGTCGACGCGTTCGAAGCGGTGCTCGACGACGTCGACGCCGCGATGACCGCCGAGGAGTACGGGACCGCCGGCGACACCCTCCACGAGTTCTGGGACGCCTACCTCGCCGCGGGCCTCCGGGAGCGCGAGGAGTCCGCCGACGCGGACGCGTTCGCCGAGCGCGTCGAGCAGGGGTTCGCCGCCGAACTGGTCGGCATCGACATCTACCAGGCGCTCCAGCGCTTCGCGGCGGTCCGGACCGACGAGGCCCCCGATTCCTCGACGTACCAGGCCTGGACGAAGCGGGTGCTCGCGCTCACCCGCGACCACCACGCCCACCTCGCGGACCACCTGGGATAGCCGCCGCTCGGCGGCCGGCCGGCGGCGATAAAAACGGTCTTCGGCCCGAACTACAGCAGTTTCGAGAGGAACTGCTGTGCCCGTTCGGTGTCGGGGTCGGTGAAGAACTTCTCGGGTTTGCCCTGCTCGACGATGCGGCCGTCGGCCATCAGGACGATGCGGTCGCCCACCTCGCGGGCGAACCCCATCTCGTGGGTGACGACGATCATCGTCATCCCGCCCTTCGCCAGGTCGCGCATGACGCCCAGCACCTCGCCGACGAGTTCCGGGTCGAGCGCGCTGGTGACCTCGTCGAACAGCATCACGTGCGGGTCCATCGCGAGCGCGCGTGCGATGGCGACGCGCTGCTGCTGGCCGCCCGATAGCTGGTTCGGGTAGGAGGTCGCCTGGTCGCGGAGGCCGATGTCGTCGAGGAGCCACGCGGCGTCCTCGATGGCCTCGCGCTCCGGGAGGCCGCGGACCTTCATCGGCGCGAGCGCGATGTTCTCGATTGCGGTCTTGTGCGGGAAGAGGTTGAAGCTCTGGAACACCATCCCGATGCGCTGGCGGAGCCGGTTGATGTCGGCGTCCGGCGCGGAGATGGACTCACCCTCCAGGCGTATCTCGCCGCTCTGTATCTCCTCGAGTCGGTTGGTGCATCGGAGCAGCGTCGACTTCCCCGACCCGCTGGGCCCGATGACGACGACCACTTCGCCGTCGTAGACCTCGAGGTCGACGTCCTTCAGGACGTGCGTCTCGCCGAAGTACTTGTTCACCTGCTCGAACTCGACCTGCGGCTGTCCGGTCCGGGTCTGCGACTCGGTGCCGGCGTCGGTGTCGGATTCGCTCAATGCTTGTCACCTCCCCAGTCGGACCGGCCTTCCATGTACCGGACGAGTTTGCCGAGCGGGATGGTTATCATGAGGTACGCGATGGCGACGATGACGATGGGCGTCCACGCGTCGAAGTTGTTGCTGTTGACGTACCGGAACTGGCTGATGAGCTCCGGCACGGCGATGACCGTCAGCAGCGAGGTGTCCTTCACGAGGATGACCTGGTCGTTGCCGATGGCGGCGAGCGCGTTGCGCCACGCCTGGGGCATCACGACCTCGCGCATCCCCTGGACGTACGACATCCCCAGCGAGCGTGCGGCCTCCATCTGGCCGTCGGGGACGGCGCCGATGCCGCCCCGGATGGCCTCGCCGATGTAGGCGGCGTGGTTGAGGGTCAGTCCGATGATGGCGGCCGGAATACCGAAGTTCTGGATGGGGAAGGTTCCCGGCCAGAGCGCCGGCACGCCGAAGTAGACGACCATCAACTGGAACAGGAGCGGCGTCCCGCGGAAGAACTCCACGTAGCCCGTGGCGATGGACCGGGTGAACGTCGTCCGGGAGACGCGCCCCAGGCCGACGATGAGGCCGGCCAGGATGGAGAAGACGCTGCTCGCGACGACGACCTTGAGGACGACGAGGAAGGCGTCGGTGAACCCGGGGTAGATGACCTCCCGCAGCAGGTCGAAGTCGACCTCGTAGATGACGATGATGCCGAGGAACACGATGACCCCGAGCGTGAACAGGCCCGCGACGCCGACGCCGAGCCACTTGAGCGTCGCGTCGTTCAGGAACTGCTGGTCGGACGCGTCGGAGACTGCGGTGCCGTCAGAATATGATTCGGCCATGGTGGTTGTTGCCAGGTGGTGCTCGTTGCCGGTACGTCAGCCCTGGAAGTAGTTGCCGTATATCTCGTCGTACTTGCCGCTGTCCTTGATGGCGGCGAGCGCCTCGTTGACCTTCTTGCGGAACGCGTCGTCGTCCTGGCGGAACGCGATGCCGTACTCCTCGACGGTGAGGGTGAGGTACGGCGGGGCTTCCTTCCCGGCTTCGGCGGCAGCACCCTCGCCCTCCACGAAGCGCACCTTGTCGGAGTTCTGGTTGACGAACTCGGCGTTGACCGTGTTGTCGTTGACGACGGCCACGACCTGGTTGTTCAGGAGCGCGTTGAACGCGTCCGGAATCTGGTCGTAGCGCTTGATGTTCAGGTCGCCGCCGAATTCCTCCTTGAGGCCGTCGGCCGCGTCCGCACCGGTGGTCCCCTTCTGGACGCCGACGGTCTTGCCCTTGAGGGCTTCCTTCGTCGAGATGTCGCTGTTCTTCGTGACGACGATGGTCTGGTACGCCGTGAAGTAGGGGTCGGAGAAGTCGACCTCTTCGGCCCGCTTGTCCGTGATGGTCATCGCGGACATGATGATGCGGAAGTTGCCGTTCTTCAGCGACGGGATGATGGTGTCGAACGACGTCGGCTTGAACTCGTAGTCGATGCCGAGTTCGCCCGGGAAGAGGGCCTCGGCGATCTCGACGTCGAACCCTTCGAGCTCGTCCTGGTTCGTGTAGTACTCGAACGGCTTGTACGGGATGTCCGACCCGATGACGACCTTGTCCGGGAGGTCGCTGCCCCCTCGGTGGTCGTCGTCTCTTCGCCGTCGCCGCTCTCGGTCGTCTCGGACTCGGTCGTGGTCGTCGTCTCTTCGCCGTCGCCGCCATCGCCGCCGAGACAACCGGCCATCGCCAGGCCGGTTACCGCAGCGCCGGTGGACTTCAGGTAGGTACGTCTATCCATGACAGGGTGATGTATGAGAGGGGGTTATAACACTGCTTCGGTCTTCCCCGAGAGAGACAGTCACGTAACAGATTGCGCCGGGGAAGCCGAAGATTAAAGGGTTATTAACCTGCAGTCGGGCCGGCCCCGTCCGCGTCGTATATCCAGACCGTCGCCAGCAGCAGGAACGCGAAGATGAGCATCGCGGCGGCGTGGTGGATGGTCTGGACGGCCGGCGAGTAGGCGAACGGGAACAGGTCCACCCGGACGGTCATCGCGCCCAGGATTATCTGCACGGGCGTGAAGACGAGCGCGAGGACGGCCGTCCACCTGATGTGGCCGCCGTCGTAGTTGCGCCACGCGCCGGCGACGGTCCCCAGGATGAAGAACCCGGCGACCATCGCGACGAGGCGGTGGAACCACTCGATGAAACTGGGCAGGTCGAGCTGGCCGCTCGCGGTCAGCGGCAGGAGGCGGCCGTTACAGAACGGCCAGTCGAGGCCGCAGGCCGCGCCCGAACCGGACGCGGCCGTGTACACGCCCAGCAGGATGAGCAGGCCGGTGAGGAACGTGGTGAACGCCGCGAGGTGACGGAACCGGAGGCGCATGGGTTGTCCGGAGGTTGGGAGCGAGCGATATTTAGGTCTGTTTGAATGGGCACGACGGACCGTCGCCCGCCCGACGGACTGACACGAACCAACACACTGCACCGGCGTTGTCGTCGAACGTCGAATCCAGTCTTCGACGCGTACGGATAGCTTTTTGGAGTGCGCCGTGGCAGACCAAGCTATGGGACTCGACGAGGACGCACTCGACTATCACCGGAGCGATCCACCGGGGAAGATCGCCATCTCGACGACGAAACCGACGAACACACAGCGGGACCTGAGCCTCGCCTACTCGCCGGGCGTCGCGGCCCCCTGCCGGGAGATCGACGCCGACGAGGAGGCGGCCTACCGGTACACCGCCAAGGGGAACCTGGTCGGCGTCGTCTCGAACGGGTCGGCCGTGCTCGGCCTGGGCGACATCGGCGCCCAGGCGTCCAAGCCCGTGATGGAGGGGAAAGGCGTCCTGTTCAAGCGGTTCGCCGACATCGACGTCTTCGACATCGAACTCGACCTCGACGACCCCGACGCGATGGTCGCCGCCATCAAGGCGCTGGAGCCGACCTTCGGCGGCATCAACCTCGAGGACATCAAGGCGCCGGAGTGTTTCCGCATCGAGGAGCGCCTGCGCGAGGAGATGAACATCCCGGTGTTCCACGACGACCAGCACGGCACCGCCATCATCAGCGGCGCCGCGCTGCTCAACGCCGCCGAAATCGCCGGCAAGGACCTCGACGAACTCGAAGTCGTCTTCTCGGGTGCCGGAGCGAGCGCGCTCGCGTCCGCCCGGTTCTACGTCTCGCTCGGCGTCGAACCCGAGAACGTCACGATGTGTGACTCCACGGGCATCATCACCGAACAGCGCGCCGAGGACGGCGAACTCAACCGGTACAAGCGCGAGTTCGCCCGCGACGTGCCCGAGGGCGACCTCGCGGACGCGATGGAGGGCGCCGACGTGTTCGTCGGCCTCTCGGTCGGCGGCATCGTCTCCCAGGAGATGGTGCGGTCGATGGCCGCCGACCCCATCATCTTCGCGATGGCGAACCCGGACCCCGAGATCACCTACGAGGACGCCAAGGACGCCCGCGACGACACCGTCATCATGGCGACCGGGCGGTCGGACTACCCGAACATGGTGAACAACGTCCTCGGCTTCCCGTTCATCTTCCGCGGCGCCCTCGACGTGCGCGCCACCGAGATAAACGAGGACATGAAGGTCGCCGCCGCCCGCGCCATCGCCGACCTGGCGAAGCAGGACGTGCCCGACGCCGTCGTCAAGGCCTACGGCGACCAGCCGCTCCAGTTCGGCCCGGACTACATCATCCCGAAGCCACTCGACCCCCGGGTGCTGTTCCGGGTCGCGCCCGCCGTGGCGAACGCCGCGATGGACAGCGGCGTCGCCCGCAAGCGCATCAACCTCGACGACTACCGCGAGCGCCTGGAGGCCCGTCTCGGCAAGTCCCGGGAGATGATGCGCATCGTCATGAACAAGGCCAAGTCCGACCCGAAGCGGGTCGCACTCGCCGAGGGCGACGACGAGAAGATGATCCGCGCCGCCTCGCAGATGGTCGAGGAGGGCATCGCCAACCCCGTGCTCATCGGCGACCCGGACACCGTCACGGAGACCATCGACGACCTCGGCCTCGACTTCGACCCCGACGTGGTCGACCCTCGGAGAGCGACTACGAGGAGTACGCCGAGCGCCTCTACGAACTCCGCAAGCGCAAGGGCATCACCCGGAGCGAGGCGAGCGACCTCATCCGGAAGGACACCAACTACCTCGGCAGCGTGATGGTCGAGAAGGGCGACGCCGACGCCCTGCTCACGGGGCTGACCCACCACTACCCGTCGGCGCTCCGGCCGCCGCTCCAGGTCATCGGCACCGCGCCCGACGCCGACTACGCGGCCGGTGTCTACCTGCTCACGTTCAAGAACCGGGTCATCTTCGCCGCCGACACCACCGTCAACCTCGACCCGGACGACGAGGTGCTCGCCGAAATCGCCAAGCACACCGCCGACCTCGCCCGCCGGTTCAACGTCGACCCGCGGGTCGCGATGCTCTCCTATTCGAACTTCGGGAGCGTCGACAACGAGGGCACGCGCAAGCCCCGGAAAGCGGTCCAGTTGCTCGACGACGACCCCGACGTCGACTTCCCGGTCGACGGCGAGATGCAGGCCGACACCGCCGTCGTCGAGGACATCCTCGAAGGCACCTACGGCTTCGCGGACCTCGACCAGCCGGCGAACGTGCTCATCTTCCCGAACCTCGAAGCCGGGAACATCGTCTACAAGCTCCTCCAGCGCCTCGGCGGCGCGGAGGCCATCGGCCCGATGCTCGCCGGCATGGACAGGCCCGTCCACGTGCTCCAGCGCGGCGACGAGGTGAAGGACATCGTCAACCTCGCCGCCGTCGCCGTCGTGGACGCCCAGAAGTCGGAG
The DNA here is from genome assembly GCA_042662785.1 of Halobacteriaceae archaeon GCM10025711. GTDB lineage: Archaea > Halobacteriota > Halobacteria > Halobacteriales > Halobacteriaceae > JBHSYX01. The sequence continues at coordinate 2,838,560 of JBHSYX010000001.1, read as the reverse complement.
TAGGGGTCAGTCGCTCGCGTTCCGGTCGGCCCGGGACGGCGGCGGAATCTGCGGCTCGTCGTCCGTCGAGGCGTCCGGGAGGAGACACCGGGCGGGTTCGTCGTTGACGTGGGCGTACTGGCCCGGCGAGTTGGCGAGCGGGTGGGCGGGGTTCCGGCCGCTGTCGATGCGGGCGGCGCGGAGTTCGTCGAAGCCGGCGATGCGCGCCTGGATGCCCCGCCAGTGGTACCGGCTGGCCGGCGGCACCGACACCGGCCGCATGAACTCGTAGGACGGCGAGCAGGTGGCCAGCGACGCCGTGTTTACGTTGGCCGCCAGGTCGTTGTGGTCGATGAGGACACCGACGCGGGCGCTCGGCGGCGCGCGCGCCGCGAGCACGTCGAGGCCGAGGTGGAGCGCCCGGTACTCCGCGACGTTGTTGTCCGGGGCGTCGTCCGGCACCGAGAGGCGGGCGACGCGCTCGCCGGAGCGGGACTCGATGATGACGCCCAGGCCCCCGCCGTCACGGGAGAAGGAGCCGTCCGTGGCGAGGTAGAAGTCGCGGTGGTGTGTCTGGGGTGGATGCGCGATGTGGGGCGTGGGGGATTCGTCGAACAGGTCGCGCAGCTGTGGTCGGCGGCCGATGAAGGCCATACCCTCGCTTCGGGGCCAGCCGTAATAAACGATGCGCCGAATTCGGGGGAAAGGCATACGACCCGTGGCGGCGTCGCCTCCCGTATGAAGGCCCGCGACCTGATGACGACGGACGTCGAGACGGTCAGCCCCGACGACGAGGTCAGCGACGTACTTACGCGCATGGGCAAAGCCGACTTCAACGGGTATCCCGTCGTGGACGACGACGGCGTCGTGGTCGGCATCGTCACCCAGAGCGACCTGGTGGACATCTTCCAGCCGAGCGGGCGCACGCTCTGGATTCCCATCGGGTTCCCGCCGTTCCTGGAGAGCCTGGAGTACGGCATCGACCTCTCGTGGGGTGAACTCGACGCCGAACTCGACCTCCTGAAACACGCCGGCCGCCCCGTCCGCGAACTGATGACCGAGGACGTGGTCACCGTCGACGCCGACGCGGACGTCGAGACGGTGCTCGCCATCCTCGCGGCCGACGACCCGAACATCAACCGGGTGCCCGTCGTCGAGGACGGCCGCCTGGTCGGCATCATCACCCGGCAGGACGCCCTGACGGCGCTCCTCGCCGAGCGGCGCGAGTAGGGCTTCGAATCGAAAGCTTAACTCCCCGACCCACCACACTCCGTAGCGTGCGCTACCGGAACTTCGCGCTGTTCGTGCTGCTCGCGGCGGTGTGGGGGTCGGCGTTCATGGCCATCAAGGCCGGTCTCGAGTTCTTCCCGCCAGTGCTGTTCGCCGCGCTCCGCTACGACATCGCGGGCGTCCTGATGCTCGGCTACGCCGTCGCCGTCACCGACGACTGGCTCCCGTCCGGGCGCGGCCAGTGGACGCTCGTCGCCATCGGGTCGGTGTTCATGATCGCCGGCTACCACGTCTTCCTCTTCGTCGGCGAACTCCAGACGACGCCCGCCGCGGCGGCGGTCATCGTCAGCCTCAGCCCCGTACTGACCGCTGGATTCGCCCGCATCTTCCTCCCCGGCGAGCGCCTCTCAGTGGTCGGCACCGTCGGCATGTTCCTCGGCCTCGTCGGGGTGGTCGTGCTCGCCCAGCCCGACCCGAACAACCTGCTGGGCGGGAACGCCGTCGGCGAGTTCCTCGTCCTGGCGGCCGCCGCCTCGTTCGCGCTCGGCAGCGTCCTCACCCGGCGGGTGCCCGTCAACCTCGCCATCGAGCCGATGGAGGCGTGGTCGATGCTCGGCGGCGCCCTGCTCATGCATCTCGTCAGTATCGCCATGCCGAGCGAGTCGCTCGCCGGCGTCGAGTGGACGACCGCCGGCGTGACCGCGCTGCTCTACCTCTCGCTCGCGTCGAGCGCGCTCGGCTTCCTCATCTACTTCGACCTGCTGGAGCGACTCGGCCCCATCGAGATCAACCTCGTGTCCTACGTCGCCCCGATCTTCGCCGCCATCTCCGGGTGGCTCGTCCTCGGCGACGAGACGGACCTCGCGACGGTCGTCGGCTTCGTCGTCATCTTCACCGGCTTCGCCCTCTTGAAGCGACGCGCCATCGCCCGCGAGCTGCCGAAGCTCCGGGCGGCGTTGCGCGTCACTCAGCGGTGAGTCGCGCCCGCCGCGTTCTGGAGGCGCATCCACTGGTCGTCGGAGAGCGTTATCTCGGCCGCGGCGAGGTCCTCCCGTAGCTGGTCGACGGTGCGCGCGCCGACGATGGGCGCGGTCACCTGGTCGTGCTGGCGGAGCCACGCGAGGCTGACCTGGCCGGGGCTCGCACCCACCTCCTCGGCCACCGCCTCGACGGCCTCGAGCACGTCGAAGTTCTCGGGCGTGAGATACGAGTCGACGAACTGCTGGTCGGTGGCGCCCCTGGAGCCGGCTGGCGGCTCCTCGTGCCGGCTGTACTTGCCCGTGAGGAAGCCGCCGGCGAGCGGCGACCACGGCACCACGCCGATGTCGTAGTCGGCGCACATATCGAGGTAGTTCCCCGCTATCTCCCGGTTGACGAGGTTGTAACGCGGCTGGGCGACCGTGAACGGCTCGTAGCCCTCGCGGCGAGCTATCTCGTTCGCCTTCGCCACCTTCCACGCGTTCGGGTCGAGCGTGGAGGTGCCGAGGTAGTTGACCTTCCCGTCGCGCACGAACCGGTCGAGGGTGCGCATGAACTTCTCGGCGGGCGTCTCGTCGTCCCACCGGTGGACGTAGAGCAGGTCGACGTAGTCGGTGCCGAGGCGGTCGAGGATGCGGTCCATCTGGCGGCGGAGGTGCTTGCGGCCGAGGCCGCTCCCGTTCGGGTCGTCGTCCCGGGTCGGCCAGTATATCTTGCTCGCGACGACGAACGACTCGCGGTCGCGGTCGGCGAGCCAGTCGCCGATGTACTCCTCGGCCCGGCCGCCGCCGTACATGTCGGCGGTGTCGATGAAGCGGCCGCCGGCGTCGGCGTACGCGTCGAGGAGTCGGTGGGCCTGCTCGCGGTCGACCTCGACGTCGCCGTCGTCGGTCTCGCGCCCGAATCGCCAGGTCCCGAAGGCGATGTCGGTCACCCTGGTGCCGGTGCGGCCGAGCGGAACCGTGTCGAGCGGCATAGCTCACTCTCGCCGTTTGAGTGAATTAAAGGACGCCATCTCGGGTCGTCACGCGAGCCAGTCGGGGTCGTGGGCGTGGCCGACGTAGAGCGCGACGGCGTGGACGGCGATGAGTGCGACGCTGGCGAACAGCTCTGTCTGGGTCGTGCCGGTCACCAGCAGCGGGAGGTAGAGGAACGGGAGGGCGATTCCGGCCCAGAAGCCGAGTATCTCGAGCGGCTTCAGCAGGCGGAGCTGGGCGGTCTGGCGGACCGATGCGTCGGCGGGGTTGTCGGCTGCGTCACCCCTGGCAACGGTGGCTTGTTCGCGGGCGGTGGAGGTCGTGGACGACATGGGGAATCACCTCGGATAGGCCACTCCTCTCTACGTCAGGACCCCCCATATAACGCCGACACCCTTGCCCTGGTTTCACTCCGTTTTGCGCACGTGAGGCTTTTCCTTCGACGTTTCACGAACGGTCGTGCGCCCTCGATAAAGTTTAAAATCCGAGCTAACGCCGTCTGACGGAGAGCCGACGGCCGTCGTTCAGCACCGGTCTGTGCGTGGGTCGCCGGAGAAAATAGGAACTATCTAGCAACAATGCAGGCTCACCCTCGCAGTGCGGTATGAACCACGTATGCCGGGAGGGCGAGGACGTAGGCGGTGGCGAGTGCGACCGTCGCCGGGTTCCGGCCGGCGAGCGCCACCGTCCCAACGAGCATCGGTCCGAGGAGGACGAGCGCGTTCAGCACCGGGTCGCGGTCGTTCGCGCCCAGCAGCGAGCCCACGAGCGGGAGGTCGCGCGGTCTCATGGGTAGCCGTCGAGCCCCTGAACAGCCCGCGCAGGAGCACCAGCACGGGGATTATCTCCAGTCGTCCGATCCACATGTTGAACAGGAACAGCACCTTCGCGGCCGTCGGCATCCCGGGGCCGGTGATGCCGGCCGAGAGGCCGACGTTGCCCTGCGCGCTCGCCACCTCGAAGAAGACGTTCTCCAGGGTGAACTCGCCGGCCGGCAGCACGACCAGGAGGACGAACACGCCCAGGACCAGGAAGACCGCCCAGAGGAAGGAGATGATGGCCGCCTCCTGGAACTCGGCGGCGGCCTCCTCCTCGGAGAGCACGCGGTCGTCCAGCCGGAACCGGCGGACGGCAGACCGCGGATAGAACACGCTCGTGACGCGGTAGACGGTGCCCTTGGCGAGCGTGGCGGCCCGGATTATCTTGATGCCGCCGACGGTCGACCCGGCCGCCGCGCCGACCACCATCGCGAAGGAGACCAGGAGCTGTGACTCCGCCGACCACGTCGAGCCGAGGTCGCCCGCGGTCTGGAAGCCCGCACACGACGCGGCTGAGACGAACTGGAAGGACCCGTAGCGGAACGCCTCGAACGCCGTGGCGTACGTGCCGTTCGCGAGGAGGAAGCCGGTCAGCACCGCAGCGCCGCCGGCGAAGGAGAGCAGCACCCACCGGGTCTGGAGGTCCGCATAGAAGTTCCGGAGTTCGCCTTTCAGGATGAGGTAGTGGACGGGGAACGCGATGCTGCCGAGGAGCATCACGGGCTGGAGGGCGAAGTCGATGGCGGGGCTGTCGTAGGTGGCGATGGACTGGTCGGTGACGCTGAACCCGCCGGTCGAGAGGCCGGTCATGGCGTGGTTGATAGCGTCCCACAGCGGCATCCCGACCAGCCAGAGCAGCAGGATGGCGACGAACGTGAACAGGAGGAATATCCACCAGATGGAGCGCACCGTCGAGACGATGCTCGGATGTATCTTCTCGGAGCGCGCCTCGCTCTCGTAGAGGGTGAGCGACCCGCTCCCGGGCCGGGCGAGGATGGCCGTCGTCAGGACGATGACGCCGACGCCGCCGACCCACTCCGTGAACGACCGCCACCACTGGAGGGTGCGCGGGAGGTCGTCCTCGTGGACGGTCATCGTGAGGCCGGTGCCGGTGTAGCCGCTCATGCTCTCGAACAGCGCGTTGAGCGGGTGCTGGAACGCCGCCACGGTGTCGTTGAGCGGGGGTGCGCCGAGGCCGGGCTGGAGCGCCTGCGTCCACGCGACGAGCAGGAACGGCAGGCTCCCGAAGACGGCGACGACGAGCCAGCTCGACGCCGCGGTCATCATGCCGTGGAGCTTCCCGGGCTCCTTCGCACCCCGGCAGGACCGTTCCATGACCGCGCCGGTGCCGTACGCCAGCGCGCCGGAGACCAGGAGGGCGGGGACGGCGTAGAACTCGCCCCAGACGACGGGCACCACGAGGGAGAGGAACAGCATCCCGGAGAGCGCCTGGAGGATGCGCCCCACGTCGTAGCAGATAGTGCGGATGTCCTCCCGCATGCGTGGTATGCGTGCGGCGGTCCGTCGTAAATAGGTGCTGGGATTGCCGCGGGTGTGGTAGCATGCCCCTGGCAAACATTGAATGCGTGCTGTCACGTACGTTCGCCGATATGGGCCACATGAAGCGGTCGCGGTCGGACGTGAACTTCTACTGCGACGGGACGCGGTGTTCGGGGTGGCTCTACCGGCCCGCCGACGACCCCGAGGCGCCGGTGGTGGTGATGGCCCACGGGTTCGGCGGCGAGCGCACGTTCGGCTTGCCGGCGTACGCCGAGCGGTTCGTGCAACGCGGCATCGCTGCCTTCGTGTTCGACTACCGGTCGTTCGGCGACAGCGACGGCGACCCCCGGAACGTCGTCCACCCGGAGCGACAGGTCGAGGACTGGCTGGCGGCCGTCGCCAGAGTCCGAACCCTCGACCACGTCGACGCCACCCGCGTCGCGCTCTGGGGGACGTCGTTCAGCGGCGGCCACGTGTTCGAGGTGGCCGCCCGCGACGGCGACGTCGACGCCGTGGTGGCCCAGGTCCCGATGCTGGACGGCCGCGCGACGGTGCTGAAACTGGTGCGCGGGAGAGGACTCGGCTTCGCCGCCCGTGCGACGGTCGCATCGCTCCGGGACGGCTTTCGGAAGCTCACCCGGCGGTCGCCCCACTACGTCAGGCTGGTCGGGTGGCCCGACCAGTTCGCCGTGCTCAACACGCCCGACGCGAAGCCCGGGATGCTGAAACTCGTGCCGATGGAGGTGGACTGGCGGAACCGGGTCGCCGCGCGCGTGCTGTTCTCCGTGCCGTTCTACCGGCCGGGCGCGTCCGCCGCCGACCTCGACTGCCCGGTGTTCGTCGCGGTGGCGACCGAGGACGACATCGTGCCGCCCGATTCGGTCGAGGCCATCGTCGACGACCTCGACGACGTGGAGCGACTCCGCCTCCCGGTCGGCCACTTCGACGTCTACACCGGCGACACGTTCGAGCGTCTCGTCGGACGTGAAGCGTCGTTCCTCGCGACCCACTTGCTGGAATAACCGCACGACTGCGACGGCGTGCGTCACGTCCCGTCACGGAAGTCCTTTACGTCACGGGACCCTCACCCGGGTATGGACTACGAGGACAGCCTGGACCGCGCACTCGACGCGGTCCCCGACTTCTCCGCGCAGCACGACCGGCTCTCCGTTCCGGACCCCGAGGCCCAGCGCGACGGTGCGTTCACCCGACTCACGAACATCCACGCCATCGCCGACGCGCTCAACCGCGACGCCGAACACGTCCACAGCGCGGTCCAGCGCGAACTCGGCACGAACGGCCAGCTCGAAGCCGGGTGGGCACGCTACAACGGGAGTTTCTCGCCCTCGGACTTCCAGGCCGCCCTCGACAGCTACGTCGAGGAGTTCGTCACCTGCTCGGAGTGTGGCCTCCCCGACACGCGGCTCGTCGTCGAGAACCGCAACCAGATGCTCCGGTGTGACGCCTGCGGGGCGTTCCGCCCGGTCGCCAAGCGCTCGACGAAGCAGACCGTCCAGTCCCAGGCCGCCCTCGAAGAGGGCAAGACCTACGAGGTCAAGATAACGGACACCGGCCGCAAGGGCGACGGCGTCGCGAAGAAAGACAAGTACACCATCTTCGTCCCGGGCGCCCACGAAGGCCAGGTCGTCAACATCTACATCGAGAACATCAGCGGCAACCTGGCGTTCGCCCGCCTCGCGTAACGCTACGGGTCCTCGCCCATCGGTTCGGGAAGCACGTATTCTGCCGTTCTGACGAGCGTCACGTCGACGAGTGCGAACGCTGCGCCGACGACGCCGCCGACGACGCCGGCGACGAGCAACGCCACCACCCCGAGGCCGGCCAGGACGGGCACGGACCCGCCCTGGGCGACGAGGACGACCACGAGAACCAGCAGGGGCGCGACCAGCACCAGGACGCCCTCGACGCCGCCCCACCGGGCGCCGGCGACGACGGCTCCTTGCCCGTCGTCGGCCAGCGAGACGTCGGTCAGCCACCGGCGGTTCGACCACCACGTCAGCGCCCAGACGACCACGAACAGGCCGACGCCGACGAGCGTGTCCAACTCGCCGAGCACCTGGCCGAGGACGCCGTTCGCGTGCAGTGCGACGGCGGCCACCGAGACGAGCGCGGCGACGTGGAACGTCGCCAGCGCCCAGACGAGGAGCGGGTCGGGTCGGTCAGCCATGCGCGAGCACCTCCGCGAGCGCGAGCACGCCGACGAGGACGAGCGCGGTGACGGCGTACCCACGTCGCATGACGGCGACGTGCCGACTCGCGGACGGGTCCGCCCGGCGGACGACCAGCGTCCTGACGAGCGACCCGACGAGGAACCCGACGACGAGGAGGAGTTTGCCGGCGAGCACGACACCCCACCGGGTGTCCGGTCCGGGGACGGCCGGTGCGAGCGCTCCCAGATTCCCGACGCCGGTCATCACCAGGAGGCCCAGCGCACCCCAGAACAGCCATTCGTACGCCTCGGCGACCCGGCCGGCGGCCGCGCCGTCGAGCGGCCCGCGGAGGAGCCACCAGGCGAGGGTCGCCCCGCCGACGGCCACCGCCATGCCCAGGACGTGGCCCCACCGGACGACGAGTGCTGTCAACGACACGGCACGAAGCGCGCGCCGCGGCCTCTTCAATCTACGGCCGGACGACGGGGAACTATCTACCCGGCGCGGGAACGGCCGGTATGGAGGACGTCGTCTACCACCCCATCGGGACGGTCCACACGCCGTACGACGAACCGGAGGACGTGCCGCTGAGCCCGAACCGGGCCGCCGACGCCGCCGGCACGGTGGCTATCGAGGAGCGATACGAGGAGGGACTCGTCGGCCTCGACGGGTTCTCGCACGTCATCCTGCTCACGCACCTCCACCGCGTCGAGGAGTACGTGCTCCGCGCCGACCCGCCGTTCGCGGACGGCGTCCGACCCGGCATCTTCGCGACGCGGGGCCGCTCCGGCCGAACCCCATCGGCCACACCGTCGTCCGCCTGCAGGCCGTCGAGGGCACCGACCTCCACGTCGAAGGGGTCGACCTGGTGGACGGCACGCCGGTGCTCGACCTCAAGCCGTTCGCGCCGAAGCCCGGCGAGTTCGAGGACGTGCGGCGCGGCTGGATCGACGAGCACCTCGACCAGCCGCCGGTCGGCGACCCGGCGGAGTAAGCGTTCAGTCGGCGGCTTCGCGTTCGGCGAGCGCCGCGCCGACGAGGCCGCCGAGCAGGCTCAGGCCGACGGTGTAGATGACGACGAAGACGACGATGACGAACGACAGCGTGCCGAAGAGTATCGACCCGCCGGGTTCGCCCGCCATCATGGTGCCGACGGTCAGGAAGCCGAAGATGAACACGACGAAGAAGAACACGGGTATCGCCGCGAGCAGGCCGGACGCCGCTCCGACCTTCGCGCCGTCGTGTTCGTCGCCGCGCTGGAGGTAGCCCGCGACGGCGCCCCCGATGAGCGGCGAGAACGGGAGGAACGTCAGGACGACGGTGGCGACGGCGCCGATGAGCGCGTTCACCCAGAAGTTCTGTTCGGTCATGCCCGACGTTTGGCGTCGTGCTGGCATAAATGAGGCGAATACGCGGGAGCGGCCGTCAGGCGACCGGGTCGCCGCCCGCGACGACGTGGGTCGGGTGCTGCCACGCCGACACGTCCTCCAGGGGTTCGCGTCGAGGACGACCAGGTCGGCGCGGTAGCCCTCCCGGACCAGGCCGACGTCGTCGAAGCCGAGCAGGTCGGCGGCGTTCACGGTGGCGGCGTCGAGCGCCTGCTCGGGCGTCAACCCGTACTCGACCATGAGTTCGAGTTCCTCGGGGATGTCGGCGTGGAAGTTGAACGGCGTGCCGGCGTCCGTCCCCATGGCGATGGGCACGCCGGCGTCGAGCGCGTGGTCGAACGAGGACGCGAACGCTTCGGTTGCCTCCTCGGCCTTCGCCACCGCCCACTCCGGGATACCGGCGTCGGCGCCGGCGTCGACGATGCCGTGGAGGGCTTTCGCCGTCGGGACCCAGTAGGTGCCGTTGCCGGCCATCAGTTCGGCGGCTTCGCGGTCCATGAACGTGCCGTGCTCGATGCTGTCGATGCCGGCCCGGGTCGCGTTCTCGATGCCCTCGACGCCGTGGGCGTGGGCGGCCGTCGGCACCGACTTGGCCGACGCGGCGTCGACGAGGGCTTCGAGTTCGTCCGGGGTGAGTTCCGGCGCGCCCGTCACCGCGCCTTCGGTGAGGACGCCGCCGGTCGCCATGCATTTGACGACGCCGGCGCCGCGCTTGACCTGTTCGCGGACCGCCTTCGTCACCTCGGCGGGGCCGTCGGCCTCCCGGCCGAACCAGTGGCCGTGGCCGCCGGTCATCACGACGTTCTCGCCGGCGGCGACGACGCGCGGGCCGTCGATGACGCCCGCTTCGACTGCGCGGGCGGCGTCCGGGCCGAGCGACTCGCGACCGCCCAGGTCCCGGACGGTCGTCACGCCCGCCCGGAGGGCGTCGCGAAGGTTCGCCGCTGCCTGGTAGGCGAGCGCGAACCGCGATTCGGATTCGATGCTCGACGGGTCCGGCCCGCCGTCCATCATGAGGTGGACGTGCGCGTCGACCAGGCCCGGTGCGACGTAGCTTCCCGAGGCGTCTATCTCCCGTTCGGCGTCGGCCACGTCGCCGACCGCGACTATCTCGCCGTCGGCTATCGCCACGTCTGCCTCCCGGACCCCTTCGCTGTCGACGACCGTCCCGTTGCGAACGACTACCATCGTTCGCCGATGCGGTCCCTGCCGCCTTGAATGCATCCCGGCGTCGCGCGAAGAACCGGCCAATGTTGTCGCTTAATCAGGGTTTAACGATTCTCCCGTTGACATCTATCTGCCCTGCGGTCCCGTTCGTCAGAGGCACGCCGGACGGACCACCATCCGCTCCCCGGGGCAGGCGGCGGTCCCGGCCCGCCGCACTGCTTTCTCGCCGACCTGTCCGGACGCTTGCGGACCCCCGTCGATGCAGTATCGGGAGTGTGACCGATGCTTCCCACGCCGCGTCGAGGAACGTTCGACCGTCGCAACGCCCGGTTCCAGTCGGCGCCGGCCGACGTGGTCGATGCCCGTGACCCGTTCGTCCCTGGCGGCTGACTGTTGACGAGCGCGGGCGTCGCTCATGTACCGTCAGGTCGTCACAGCCGTCGCTGGCGCTCGCCTCCCGGAAAAATCGTCGGGTGAGGTGTCATCACCCGTTCCGGTCTACGGCGTCGTGCTACTCAAGTATGGTTCGGCTACGTACCAGCTACCGCCGGTCAATCGACCTCTGTCGACGCGGCGTCGAGCACCAGCGCGTAGCGTGACCGGGGGGGTGGGAGGAGGCTTCGGGAGCAACCGACAAGAGGGAGCAGGCTGTAGGAGCGACCACCATGACCGACCAGCCCGAGACCGAACGGACCTGCGACGCCGCCGGCTGCGAGAACGAGGCCACCGAGAAACTGGAGGACGGGTCGGGCCTCACGACGTACGTCTGTGCGAAGCACTACGACGACCTCGACATGCTCAGCAACGCCTACCGGCGCGGCCCCCGACCCGAGGGACCCGACTCGTAGCCGAACCGGGCGCTGTCGAGCGCGGAATAGAGACAGACAGGCCGGCGCTGGAACAGATGGTTCGGGGCAAGCGAGTCGTACGCACCGGCCCGACGTCCCCTCCGATTCGGGGACGGTCGTGACCATGCCGTTCGGTACCATAAACCGTGCTACTGTTCTCACCGGCTGGTAATCCCGTCCTAACATGTACGTCCGGCGGGTGGTCGAGGGCGTCGCAACTCCCCGTCGGCGGTCGCGCCCGCTCCACTACCGTCGCTGCCAGAGCCACACCGCGAAGGCGACGAGCGCCGTCAGATAGAACGCGTACCACCGCACCTGCTGTGACGGGGCGAGCACCTCGCCGGTGAGGTTGAGCATCGTATGGAAGAGGACGGCCGCGAGGACGCTCCGGCGCGTGTTGCTGTAGATCCACCCGAAGAGCGTCTCGAGCAGCACGAACGAGGCGAAGAACCGCCACACCACCGGCTGAAACGACGCCTGGCTGTAGTACCCCTCCATCAGGAACAGCGGCACGTGCCAGCTCGCCCACACGGTGCCGCTGATGGCGCCGGCGGCGACCGGGCTCCAGGTCTCCATCAGGCGGTCGAGGAAGTAGCCCGTGGACCCCGTCTCCTCGACCAGTCCCGCTCCGACCGTGAACCCCAGGAACGCGACCAGGCTCAGCGGCCGGGCGAGTCGCTCGACCGTGGACCCCGGGTCCAGCGGCGGCGCGTCCGGCGTGCCGAAGACGACCACCAGCACGGCGGCGAGGAGGTTTATCGCGGGCATCAGGAGGACGATGACGGCGTACCACCGTCGGCTCACGCGGTCGACGCTGACGACGCGGTCCCACAGCGTCCGCAACCCCCTGCGTCCCCTCGTCCGGTACAGCATCACGACGCCGCCTATCGCCGGGCTCAACGCCCCGACGTAGAACAGCACGACGTTCGGGAACGTCCAGACGCTCCGGCCCGACAGCACGACGAGCCCCCAGAAGAACCACGACCACCCGAGGTAGATGACGACGTAGCCGTACGGTTCGACGGCGTTCCGGACGACGGCCGTCGCGGACGCTCTGACGTTCATCGTCCCCCGCCGACGGCCGCGACGTTCGGCGAGTGCCGTCCGACGCTCCGGAGCGCACTCTCCAGGGGTCTTCGCCCGCATGCCGGATACTCGGCCGTCGGCCGTCGAATACTCCCCCGTCGATTCCTACCGGGTAGAAACGTCGCGAACGTTCAAGTAGCGCGAACGTACCGGGGCGGTCCGGCTCCCGGTTGCACTCGTCGCGTCGCAGTCACAGTCGCGGACTCGCCGGGCCGTGGACCGAACGCCGACGCGGGGTCGGCGCGACAGCGAGTCGGTGGGTGATTCGTCCGGGAAGCCACAGAATGGCGCCTGACTGGGGTGTCGGGCGTGGATTCCCGGGGGTCGGCAGGGCGACGGAATCTTCCGAACCGACGCCTCCGACGGTTGGCTTGCTGGGAGTGATGACCCCTGCTGTCCGATGCAAGCCGGTTCCGAAATCGGTGGCCCGGCACGTAATCTATCCCGCTTACACGTTCGCCCGTCGAACGACGGTCCCGGGACCACCGCGTAACGGCGGCTGTCCGCGGACGCGTTCCGGAATCGACGGCTCTCCGCCGCTCATCCGGGCCCGCCCGGCGTCCCGAGCCGTCGTTCCTCTTCGCCGGAATCCCCCGCATCGTTTTATTCGTCGCCACCTGGTTCGACGTGCGCTGAATGATCGAGACATACAGAGACGAACCTGCGGACGACGACGTCCGATGGTGTCACGACACCGTCCCGCGCGTTTCGCGGACGTTCTCCCTGACCATCGCGGAACTCGACGACCCGATGGCCACCTACATCTGCGTCGGTTATCTGCTCTGCCGCATCGCCGACACCATCGAGGACGCGACCCACATCCCGCCGCCGGCGAAACGTCGCCTCCTCGAATCCTACCGAGACGTCCTCGACCCCGCGGGCGCGACGACGCCCGACCAGTTCCGGGCCGAGGCCGACGAGTGGCGGCCGTCCGACGCGGACGACGACTGGCAGGTCGTCGCCGGGACCCCCGGGTCGTCAACGCGTTCCGCGGGTTCGACGCCGACGCCCGGGACGCCATGCGGCCGTCCATCCTCGAGATGATCGGCGGGATGGAGGCGTTCGTCCGGCGGTACGCCGACGAGGGCGGCATCCGCATCCGGACGCTCGACGAACTCGAGGACTACTCGTGGTACGTCGCCGGCACCGTCGGCACGCTCGTCACCAACCTCCTCGCCGTCGAAGCGTCCGACGACCAGGAGCGCGCGATGCGGGAACACGCCGAGGACTTCTCTCTCCTCCTCCAGCTGGTCAACATCGCGAAGGACGCCCGCGAGGACTACCGCGAGGAGAACAACGTCTACCTCCCCCAGTTGCTCCTCGACGAACACGGCCTCGACCAGTCGGACTTCGACGACCCGGCGAAGGCCGACGCGTTCGCGCCCGTGATATGGGCCGTGGCGGACCGGGCCGAACAGTACGCCGACGGCGCCCAGGCGTGGATCGAGGCCATGCCCGACGCCAGGGGCGTCACCCTCCCCGCGGTGGCCGTCCCGTTCCTGCTCGCCATCGCGACCATCCGCGAACTCAAGGCACGGCCCGAGGACGTCGTCGCCGAGGGCAACGTCAAGGTCGAGCGGGCGGAGGTCTTCGAACTGCTCGACCGGTTCCACACCGGAGAACCGTCGGTCGCACGGCTCCGCGAGACGATGCGCCAGCGACCGCTCCAGGACACCTGACGCCGCCGGGTCGCTCGACTCGTAGTCGTCGCGGTCGAGTAGACGTACGACCCGCTCGCTCTCGTTATCGGCCGGCCGATGGTGGTCGAAAAGTAACCGGTCGGGTGTGGTGTCACGGCTTCGCTTCGAAGACCAGGCTGGTCGGCGTCTCGGCCGCACGCCGGAAGCGCGTGAAACCAGCTTCGGTGACGACGTCACGGGTGCGTTCCTCTCCCGCCTGTGCGCCGAGCGCGTAGCCGACGTCCTGACTGAGCGAGTTCGGCGTACAGGCCACCGTCGATATCGAGTACGCGAGGCGGCCAAACGGCGTGAGGTTGTCTTCGACCCGGTCCTCGGCGTACGGTTCGACGATCATCCACGAACCGTCGTCGGCGAGCGTCTCCCGGACGTGGGCCGCCACGCCGACGGGGTCACCCATGTCGTGGAAGCAGTTGAACATCGTCACGAGGTCGTAGTCGGTTCCGTCGTACCCCTCGCGGTCGCCACCTCGAAGTCGACGCGGTCGGCGACGCCCGCCGTTTCCGCTCGCTCGCGTGCCACCGCTATCGACGCCTCGTGATAGTCGATTCCGACGGCCGTCGCGTTGGGGTACGCCTCGGCCATGCGGATCGTCGGTGCGCCGTGTCCACAACCGACGTCGGCGATTCGCCCGCCCGCCCGTAGCGTGGCGTCGACCCCGTCGAGCGCCGCGATCCAGTCGAGCAGGAAGGCCCCGTAGGACGGCCCGAAGAAGCGTTCGGTGCCGTGGAACACGTCCTCGTCGTGTTCGTGCCAGCCGATGCCTTCGCCCGTTCGAAACGCCTCGCGGAGTTCGGGTTCGATCTTTGCCACGGACGCGACGAGCTGGAACGCACCCGGCATGAACATCGGACTCTCCTCGTCGGCGAATACGTACGCTTGCTCGGGGGAGAGCGTGTAGCGGTCGGTCTCGGGGTCGTAGGTCACGTACCCGCCGGCGGCCTGCGAGCGCAGCCACTCGCGGACGTAGCGTTCTGCGGTATCCGATTTCTCGGCCAGTTCGGCGGACGTGAGTGGCCCGGCGTCGTCCAGCACCGCATAGAGACCGAGTTCGTCGCCGATGACGGCCAGCGCGGCGTGGACCGTCGCGCCGAGGTCGACGAGCGACGTTTCCACGAGCTCGGCCAGTTCCTGCTCGTCGATCGCGTCCGCCCCGGTTTCTGTCGTCATGGTTCCGTCGCTACACGACCTTCAGGTACTCACTTCGGAGCTCTTCGTCCGCGTAGTCCTTCCCGTGGACATCGCGCATGTGTTCTCTCGCCAGTTCGACCGCTTCTTCCTCGTTTTCCGACTGGACGATGAACCGGCAGTCGGAGACGGCCGCTTCACAATCCAGCCTGTGGGCTTGCGTCATTGCTGTACACCTCCAGGTACACCATCTACTCCGGCCGGAATAAGTGTAATTAGAACTACATTTCTATAAGAAAATCGACCGAACCCGGGTTCTATAATCGAACTAGTACGATATTCCTGCTCGGTGCGGTACGGGGGCGTTTCCCCGACACCCCCGTGAAGACCTCTCCTGTGTTGTATGGTAACATGGGAAAACGGTCTTTACCGTCGTTCACCTCTACGCGGTATGGACTCCTCGACGACGAGCGAAACAGCACAGCCCGCCCCATCCGACGGAAACGCGGCGTTCCACCTCCTCTCGGACGAGACCAGACTGGCGATATTACAGGTCCTCTGGGAGGCACACGACCCCGCAGACGTGACGCCGATGCGGTTCGCCGAACTCCGCGAACGCATCGGCGTCGAGGACCCCGGCCGACTCAACTACCACCTGAACAAGCTGACGGACCGCTTCGTCCGCCGGACCGACGCCGGATACGAACTCATGGATTCCGGAAAGCGGGTCGTTAGAATGCTGCTCTCCGGCACCGCGGTCGACGACCCCGAGATCGAACCCGTGGCGGTGGATATCTCGTGCTGGTACTGCGGGGGCCAGCCCGAGTGGAGCTACCGGAACGGATGGCGCTACCTGGAGTGTACCAGCTGTGACGCCCGGTGTGTCGAGAGCTTCCCGCCCGGCGTCATCAGCAAGACCGAGTTCCCACCGTCGGGGCTGTGGGGCCGCACGCCGAACGAGATCAACGAAGCCGACCGCATCTGGGGCGCTCACCGACGAGCGTTCGTGATGGACGGGGTCTGTCCGGAGTGTGCGGGAGACATGCCCGTCACCGCGGTCGAGATCTGCGACGACCACCACCCTGACTGGGACGAGTACCAGTTCTGCGAGGACTGTGGGTCGATCTTCTGGATGCTCGTCTCGCACGTCTGTGAGCGGTGCAAGTACCGGTGGCGGATGCCGACGCTGTTCTACCCGTCACGACACCCGGCGGTGATCGCGTTCTATTACGAGCACGGCATCACGTTCGACCTCGCCCGGTACGAACAACGCGCGTACCTCCTCGACTTCGACGAGGAGCTCCTCTCGGAGGACCCGCTTCGCATCCGCATCTCGATTCCACAGGCGGACGAAGCGCTCCGACTCACGTACGACGACCGGATGGAGGTGGTGGACGTGACCCGGCAAGTGAGCTCACACTGAACCGAGAGTGGTCGATTTAGCTCTCCCGGCGGTTAGTACTCGAATCCTCGAATCAGTTACAGGAGAACCCGCTGGTTTCGCCGTGGTACCAACCCGGGGCTCACGGCCGATGATATTGGGGTTGTGCATCCGGGAATGCAGCTTCGAACTGAGTGACCACGTCCGGATAGACGTCGTCAAGTCGAGCCAGGAGGTCGTCCTGTGCGGTGACGACGTCGTCCCCGAAAACGTCCTCGTCGCCGACGAGGAACCGAACCATGCGGTCCAGCTTGATCGACAGGGCATTCATCCGGGCTTCGAGCGCGGCGTTATCCTGCTCCAGTTCCTCGATGCGTTCGACTTGGTGTTCACCTTCCGCCGGGGCGCATCGACCAGCGTGTCAGTCGACTCACTCTTCACGACCGGTCACCTCCGCGGTCCCGTCGGCGAGGTCGCGCCCACACTCGCTACACGAGACGCAGATGTTCCTGTCGGTACCGCAGGCTGGACAGTAGCCATTGCTTACCTCCGTTGGTCACGATGGAGGGATGACGGTCGACGCTGTAGCCAGCGCGAGCGTGTCTCGAATCGGATCGCTGTGCGTGTTCGGCCGCGTCATGCCGTGCTACCCCCGTTTCTACCAGTCTGGTTAGGATGAGTGGTCGCGCTGCTGGTCGGGGTTTTTACGCGGGCATGACAAGGTTTTGATATATGCCCGGGGAGGGCTCCGAACCCTCGATCTCCGCATGACCCAGGTGATGAGGCTTCGGCGGGCCTCGTGGGTATGCGAGCTTCCAAGGCGTACCGCACCGAGTCTCATAACCCTATGAGTGCGGCGCTATGTCCAGCTAAGCCACCCGGGCTCGGTTCAGGGTAGGCGAAGGTCGTTCTTTAAGCTTCTCATCTGCCGCCGCGCCGCCACCGGGTTTTTCACAGGCGGGCACACCCGTCGGATTTATGCGGGGGCAATGGGTAGGTAGCCTCAGCATGACTGTTCCTGGACTCGTCCAGTCCGCCCTCGCCGGCGAGGACGTCGCCGCCCAGGTGCCCCTCAAGGGCGAGGACGTGCTGTACGTCACGCCGACGCGGACTATCATCTACAACGCCGACGGACTCCTGAGCGACGAGTCCGTCGACGAGTACCCCCACGACGCCGAGCGGGTCGTCGTCTCGGAGGGCCGACGCAAGGCGACGGTCGAACTCGACTACGGCCTCGACGGCGACAACTCCTTTACCGTCCCGGGGAACAAGCTCGACGAGGTACTCCATCCGGTGCTCGCGGGCGTGCTGAACGCCGCGAAGGTGACCGGCCCCGGCGAGACGGTCAAGCGGACCTACCGCTTCAGCGAACTCACGCTCGTCGTCACGAGCGACCGCATCGTCAAGCACGTCGGCGCCGCGGCCTGGGACCCCGACTACGAGGAGATCGCGTTCGACCGGGTGACGGGCCTCCGCGTCGAGGAGGAGCGTCGCCTCCCAGCTCGTCATCGAGACCGACGACGGCCGCCAGCAGCGCATCAAGGTGCCGAACGAGCAGATGCGCGACGTCCACGAGACCGCCGAGTCGGCGCTGCTCGCGTTCCACGACGTCGACACCTACGAGGCGTTCGAGCGCCTGGTCGCCGTCGACGAGGACGACGCCGAGGAGGCGCCGGCGGCCCGCGGCCAGTCCCAGGTGTCCTTCGAGAGCGACCTGGACCCCATCGAGACCAGCAGCGGCGACGAGGAGGCCGCCGACCAGGGCCAGTCCGAGTTCGCGGGCATGGACCGCGCCGACGAGTCGGGAGTGCAGGCGACGGCGTCCGCCGGGACGAAACAGGCCAGCTTCGACTCCGCGGGGTTCGAGTCGGCGGTCGCCGAGGCGGACGTCGCGGACGAACTCGCCGCCCTGCGCGAGGCCATCGAAGCCCAGCAGGAACTCCTCGAACGACAGCAGGCTGCTCTCGAGGACCTGGAGGCCGCGCTCACTCCCGACCAGTGACCTTCCGGATGCACGACGACCCGAACGGGCCGACCTCGCCGTTCTCCAGTTCGATGAAGTAACCCGTCGAGAGCCCCGTCCCGCACCGCCGGCAGTCGAACTCGCCGTCCTTCGTAACCACCTCGCTCTCGAACCGGACGAACGCACCGCTTTGCGGTCGGACGACGCCGTCTTCGCGCTCGATGACGCCGCGTTTCTCCGCCGCGTCGAGTATCTGCCGGGTGGTGTCCGGGCTGGTCGTGATGGTCTCGATGCGGTCGACGGCGTCCGCGAGCGTCAACTCCTCGTGTTCGAGTTTCGCGAGGAGCTCCACCCCCAGCTCCACCGGGTCGCCGTCGGTCATGGCCGGGGATACCCGCCGCGCCACCAAAAGTACACCTCAAAGGCGCTGTCGAACACTCGATCGGTGAGCGGTTTCCGTGACCGTGCTGAATAGATAGCGCGAATCGGTCGGGAGACGGAACTCTCACTCGAGAGTTTCGGATCGTGACTCCAGCGGGAAACTGATCGAGAAACTGGCGGCTAGGACTCGGACGACGCCCCGACCCCGTCAGCAATCGCTTGGAGCTCGGCCTTCCGGAACGTGGAGTCGTCCGCCGCCTCCAGCGACTCCGCGATTCCGACTTGTGCCCGGATTAGTCGGCGCATCCGCGTTGCCGATGGCCGCCCTGCCCCATCGACATCGACTTCAAGTGCCTCACAGATTGCCTGCAACTCCTCCTTCGTGAACGACGCCTCGAACTCCCGTTCGAATCGACCCGTCGCCACTCGAATTGCGTTCTGAACTTCGTGGACGGTTGGACTCATGACTCTCTCCTCTCCCGTCTCCTCCCTCAAAGTTCCTACTCGGTGGTAATGAGATGCTTCAGAAGGTGCAGAATGGGTGCAATCACTGATTATTGCTGGACTCATCCTCTGTATCTCGCACGCCGCCATTGTCAGTCGTTGAACGTTTCGACAGAGCCACCTCAAAGCATATGCCTGCCTTGGGCGTATCCCCGTCCGATGTCGGTCTCCCGCCGGCGCGTCGCTGGCTGGCTCGCCCTGGCGACCCTGGTAGCCGCCGGCCTGGTGCTCTCCCCGGACGAGATGTTCGCGCGCCTGCACGGGGTGCTCGCGAGCCCCTGGTTCCCGGCGGTCCTCGTCGGCCTCTACCTCCTGCGCCCGCTGCTCGCGTGGCCCATCACCCTGCTCTCGGTGCTCGTCGGCTACCAGTACGGGTTCGCGGTCGGCGTGCCCCTGGCGCTCGCCGGCGCGGTCGCCACGAGCCTCATCCCGTACGCGGTCGCCCGTCGCGTGCGCTCCGACGCCGGTCTGGTCGGCCGGGCGACCGCCGGCAGCGAGCGCTTCTTCGACGCCACCGGTGACTTCAGGGGCGTCGTCGCAGCCCGCCTCGTCCCGACGCCCGCGGAAGCCATCTCCGCGGCCGCCGGCGTCGCCGGCGTCTCGCTCCCCGCGTTCGTCGTCGGGACGGCCGTCGGCGAACTCCCGTGGACCGTCGCCGCGGTGGCCGCCGGCAGTTCGATGGAGACGTTCGCGCCCGCCGTCGTCGAGGTGGTCGACTCGCGGCTGGTGCTCGTCGGCGGCGTCGTCGCCGTCGTCCTGCTCGCCCGGCCCGTCTACCGGTACGTGAGCGACCGGCGGCAGCCGGTCTCGGAGTAATCAGTCTGTCTCGGCCAGTTCGGTGTCGTCAGAGCCAGAACGTGTCGGCACAGTCCATCACGGTCCCGTGGTTCGGGCAGACGTACTTGCAGTGACGCCGGTAGAGCGCCGTCTCGCACATCGGACACCGGGGACCGTCGGCCATGGCCGGTCGTTCGCGACGCGCGGTGCTAAACGCTTCGGCGGGCGGGAAGAAACGATGCGGTCGGGTTAGCTACACTCGCTCCAGCCACAGGACTCGCAGGTCTTGCAGCCCTCGGAGAAGTAGAGGGACATCGACCCGCAGTCCGGGCACTCGGGGCTCTCGCCCGCGTCGATGAGCGACTGGGTGGCGTCGTCCTCGGTCTGGTCGAAGCCGGGACTGTCCGTGGCGACGCCGAGGTCGGCCTGCGCGCCGCCGTCCGTCTCGGGTTCGGCGTCGACGTCGGCCGCCGGTTCGCTCTCCTCGGCTATCTCGTCGAGGTTGCGCTGCTGCGGGTAGGCCTTGTCGATGTCGCCGTCGAGGTAGCGGCGCATCGCGGTGCCGATGGCGTCCGGGATGGAGTTTATCTGCTCGCCCTTGTCCCAGGCGACCTTCGGCGACCGGATGCCCTGGAGTTCGGACGCTATCTCGTCCGGGTCGACGCCCGCGCGGAGCGCCGTGGAGATGGTCTTCGCGAGCGCCTCCGTGAACGACGCGGTGAACCCGCCGGAGTTGCCGATGTTGGCGAACAGCTCGAACGGCCGGCCGTCGGCGTCCTCGTTGATGTTGACGTAGAGCTTGCCGTAGCCGGTGTCGATGCGCTGGGTGACGCCGTAGAGCACGTCGGGGCGGGCGCGCTTCTTCGCCTCGCCGTAGTCGGATTCGGCCAGCGCCTCCAGGTCGGCGGCGAGTTCGCCGCGGACGTCCTCGTGTTCGAGGAAGCCTTCGAGGTCGCCGAACACGTCCTGTATCTGTTCGAGCAGCGCCTCGGCGGCCTCGTCCTCGTCGGAGAACTCGGCGTTCTGGGCGCGCGTGGTGAGCACCTGCTTCGACCGGGTGCCGTCGCGGTAGACGGTGACGCCCTTCCCGCCGTTGTCGTAGATGTAGCGGTAGACCTCCTCCATGTCCTCCTTGCTCGCGGAGTTCGGGAAGTTGCAGGTCTTCGAGATGGCGGAGTCGACGCCGACCTGGGCGGCGGTCTGGACCGACGCGTGGTCCTTGCCCGCGAGGTCGGAGGTGATGACGAACAGCTCGCCGATGGCGTCCGGCACCGTCGAGAGGCTGGCGACGCCGTCGAACTCGTTGTTCGCCATCTGCTCCTGGGCCTCCTGCTTGACGGCGTCGACGTCGATGTCGTTCGCCTCGAGCACGCGCAGGAAGTAGTCGTCGAACTCGACGAGCATCTCGTCGCCCTGCACGTCGTCGGAGACGTTCTTGTAGTAGGCGACGTTGTAGATGGGCTCGATGCCGCCGGTGGTGTTCCCGACCATCGAGGTGGTGCCGGTCGGCGCGACCGTCGTCGTGTTGTGGTTGCGGACGGGGAAGCCGCCGGCCCACTTGTCGGCGTCGAGGCCGGTCTGGTGTTCGAACCAGTCGCGGTACTCGGTCGGGTCGGCGTACTTCGAGCTGTCCCACTCGTCGAAGGAGCCGCGCTCCTCGGCGAGTTCGTGGCTCGCCCACTTCGAGCCGTGGTTGATGTGGGACATCACCTGCCGGGTGACCTCGTTCGCGGGGTCCGAGGAGTAGCGCATGCCGAGCTGGATGAACAGCTGGGCGAGCCCCATCACGCCGAGGCCGATCTTCCGCATCTCGCGCACCTTCTGTTCTATCTTCTCGACCGGGAAGTCGGACATCGTGACGACGTCCTCGAGGAACCGGGTGCCCCACTCGATGCGGTGGTCGAACTCCTCCCAGTCGATGGCGTCCTGGAGGAACGCCTCGACGGCCGTCTCCAGCGACTCGTACTCGTCGCCGTGGTCGTCGTACCAGACCCGCCAGTCCGGGGCGTCACGCGCGGCGAGCGTCGAGAGGTTGATGTGGCCGAGGTTGCACGCCTCGTACTCTTCGAGGGCTGCTCGCCGCAGGGGTTCGTGGCGAGCATCCGGTGGTCGGGGTGTTTCTCAACGTCGAAGGAGTGGCGCTTGTTGACGCGTTCGAGGTAGATGACGCCCGGCTCGCCGTTCTCGTAGGCGCCGTCGATGATGCGGTCCCAGAGCTCGCGGGCCGGCAGCGAGAGCTCCTCGCCGACCTCGACGTACTCGCCGAGGTCGTACCGCTCGTACATCTCCCTGGTCTCCTCGGTGGCGATATGGGGCTCTTCGGTGCGCGGGTTGGTGAACGTGAACTCCGCGTCGTCGTAGAGCGCCTCCATGAAGCCGTCGGTGACGCCGACCGAGATGTTGAAGTTCGAGAGGTGGCCCTCGACGGCGTTCCGGAGGTGTTTGGGGACGCGGCCCTCCTCGTCGATGAGGCCGCGGGCCTCTTCGAGCGCCTCGTTGAACGACGTGTACGTGTAGTCGTCGGGGTCGTTGAGGCGGAGCTGGTGGGCGAGCGAGACGTCCTTGTTCTTCGCGTGGATGAACTCGATGACGTCCGGGTGGGAGACGCGCATCACGGCCATCTGTGCGCCGCGCCGGGTGCCGCCCTGCGCGATGGTCTCGCACATCTGGTCGAACGTGCGCATGAACGTGATGGGGCCGGACGCGATGCCGCCGGTGGAGCCGACGGGGTCGCCGAACGGCCGGAGCTTCCAGAACGCGTACCCCATGCCGCCGCCGGACTGGAACACCTGGGCGGCCTCCTTTGCGGTCTGGTGGATGTCGTTGATGTCGTCGTCGGGCGAGTCGACGAAGCAGGCCGAGAGCTGCTGGAGTTCGTCGCCCGCGTTCATCAGCGTCGGCGAGTTCGGGATGAACGAGAGCCGGGTCATCAGCTCCTCGTACTCGTCGGCGACGGCTTCGACGTGCTCGCGCACCTCGTCCGGGAGCGACGGCACGACGGTGTTGTACGCGAACTTGTTGACGTTCTCCTCGGTCAGCTCGACTGCGGCGTCGTCCTCGACGGTGACGCCCTCGCCGAACACTTCGGCCGCGAGTTCGTCGCGGCGCGGGTGGTCGGGCTTGAGCTGGTCGGGCGTGACGGTGACCTCGACGCCCTGGTTCCGTGCCTCGTAGACTGCCTCCGCGAGGGCGATGTTCTTCGCGACGCGCGTGAACAGCTGTTCCTGGGTCTCGACCAGGTTCCCGTCGGCGTCCTTCCGGAGGTACCGGGCGGGCAGGATGTTGTTGTACGCGTTCGCGGTCATCCGGTCCTCGAGTGTCTCCCCCTCGGTGCGCTTGATGGGTAGCGTGAGTTCGTCCGCGGACAGGTCGGGCGCGTTCATCGTCGGTCCCCTCTGGTTACGAGACGTGTAGCAGGTGGTTGCATGTTCATGATAGGGTTGTTCCAGGGTGTTCCGTGACGGCGATTGCTTACTGATGCCACCGGCATATAGCCTGCGATGGCGGCGGACGGTGGCACCGGCCTGGTACTTTCGCTCGATTGATTGGTGACGGGTGCCGGCGTGGGCCAGCGGTCGTTCCAGGTTTCCATAACCGGGTCGGCGGATATAATGATACGTAAAGCGGAGTGAAAGTGGAGGCGCCTGGTACGTACATCGTGACGACGTGGCCGGGATTTCAGTTCCACCGCTACCGGTCGAGCCACTCGTCGGCCCACTCCTCTATCTCCCCGAACACGGGCCCGAGCGACACCCCTTTCGGGGTGAGGCTGTAGTAGGTCGCGACGGGGGCGTCCTCCTCCATGCGCCGGTCGACGAATCCGAGTTCTGACAGGTCTTCGAGCACCCGGGAGAGGGTGCGCGAGTTCGCGTCCGTCGAGCGCTTGAGCTCGTTGAACCGCTTCTCGCCCTCCTGCAGGTCGTGGAGCACGATGAGCCGCCACTGGGAGCCGATCTGCTCCAGGGAGTCGATGACCGAGCACGCCTCCTCGCTGTACTGCTCTGCGTCCCGCGTCGACGTTGACCCCGATGACATGGCTGTTACCTGGTGTCATCTACGTCCGCGAAGGCATATACGAGTTCGGTTCGTAACCTGGTAACGTCGTGAAACTACCGGCCACGCGGCCGGACCACCTCCTATGACAGACACGCCCGACCTCACCGGCCTGCACCACGTGACGAACATCTGCACCGACATGGACGCCACCCGCGAGTTCTACGAGGACGTGCTCGGCTTCCACACGGTCAAGCGCACCGAGAACTACGACGACCCCGGCACGCTCCACTACTACTTCTCGCCGACGCCCGCCGGCGACCCCGGCACCGTCATCACCTACTTCGAGTACCCCGGCCTGAACGGCCGACCGGGCGGCGGCGCGAGCCACCACTTCGCGATGGGCGTCGCGGACGAGGCCGCCCTCGAAGCGTGGCGCGAACACCTCCTGGCCCACGACGTCCGCGTCTCCCCCGTGCGCGACCGCACCTACTTCAAGAGCATCTACTTCACCGACCCCGACGGCCTGACGATGGAGCTGCGACCACGGGCCCCGGGTTCGGCGTGAACGAGGACGACCCCGGGAGCGAGTTCATCGACGCTCCTGACCGGGAGGCGTAGATGGAAGTCGACGTCGCCGCCCTCGACGCCGGCCGCGCCTACCGACTGCTCGCCGGGTCCGTCGTCCCCCGGCCCATCGCGTGGGTGAGCACGCGCTCCGAGGACGGCGTCGACAACCTCGCGCCGTTCTCCTTCTTCAACGTGGTGAGCGTGTCGCCGCCGCTCGTGATGTTCGCGCCGGTCGACCGCGGCCCCGACACCCTCAAGGACACCGCTGCGAACGTCCGCGACACCGAGGAGTTCGTCGTCAACGTCGTCACGATGGACCTCGCCGAGGCGATGAACGCGACGAGCGCCACCGTGCCGACCGACGAGAGCGAGTTCGACCACGCCGGCGTCGAACGCGCGCCCGCCAGCCGGGTCGCCCCGCCGCGCGTCGCCGCGGCCGACGTCGCCTTCGAGTGCCGCCTCCACGACTTCGTGGACGTCGGCGCGTCCTCGATGGTGCTCGGCGAGGTGGTCCACGCCCACGTGGCCGACGACGTCGCGACCGACGGCAAGGTCGACGTGACGAAACTCGACGCCGTCGGCCGCCTCTCCGGCAACCACTACGCGACCACCCGCGACCGGTTCAGCATGGAGCGTCCCCCGTAGCCAAGGCCCCGGCCGTCCAACCAGTCCCCATGTCCCTCTACGACCGCCTCGCCGACCTGTCGCTCACGGTCGACGCCGTCTCGTTCGACCGCCACGAGATGGCGACGTCGAGCGACATGGACCGCGTGACCACCGTCGTCGAACTCCACGGCGACGGCGCGACGGGCCGCGGCGAGGACGTGACCTACGACGCCGAGGACCACGACCCAGACCGCCGCCCGGACCTGGAACCGCTCCTGGGCGAGCACACCCATCGCTCCTTCAGCGACGCCCTCGAAGACCTGGACCTGTTCCCGGGCGGCCCGCCGGAGCGCGAGACCAGCAGGCAGTACCGCCGCTGGGCCGTCGAGAGCGCCGCGCTCGACCTGGCGCTCCGGCAGGCCGACACGGACCTGGCGACCGCGCTCGACCGGCGCTACGACCCCGTCCGCTTCGTCGTCAGCACCCGCCTCGGCGACCCGCCGACGGCCGACCGGGTCCGGGCGTGGCTCGACATCGACCCGACGCTGTCGTTCAAACTCGACCCGACCACGGACTGGGCGGTCGACCTGGTGGCGGACCTCGCGGCGACGGACGCGGTCCGCATCCTCGACCTCAAGGGCCTCTACGAGGGCACCGAGGTCGACACGGACCCCGACCCCGAACTGTACGAACTCGTGGTCGAGGGGTTCCCGGACGCCGTCGTCGAGGACCCCGCGCTCACCGACGAGACGCGCCCGGTCCTGGCGGACGCCGAAGAACGCGTCTCGTGGGACTACCCCATCACGGGCGTCGAGAGCGTGGAAGCCCTGCCGTTCGAACCCCAGTGGCTCAACGTCAAACCCTCGCGGTTCGGCCGGGTCGAGGCCCTGCTCGACACGATCGAGTACGCGCTGGAGCGCGACGTCAACCTCTACGGCGGCGGCCAGTTCGAGTGCGGCGTCGGCCGCGAGCACCTCCACGCGCTCGCCTCGCTGTTCTACCCCGACGCGCCGAACGACGTGGCCCCGACGGGCTACAACGCACCGGAACCGCGTCCCGGGTTGCCGTCGAGCCCCCTGCCGCCCCCGTCCGACGCGCGCGGCCTGGGCTGGCGACCCGGCGAAAAACTATAATTTTTAATAGTTTCGGCCTCGTAGAGAACGGGAGAGAGCCGATGGGCGAGAACCAGGCGGAGCCGGAGCCAGCACCCGTCGCCGAGCTCGTGGGGCGAGTCGGCGCGTGGAACCACGTCGAGACGGCGGCTCGTCGCACCGGCGGTACCGCGTTCCGGGTCGGCGACCGCGAGTTCGGCCACGTCCACGCCTCGGGCGCCCTCGACATCGACTTCACGCTCGCGCTCCGCGACCACCTCGTCGAGTCCGGCCTGACTGACGAGCACAACCTGTTCCCCGACTCCGGGTGGACGACCTACCACGTCGCCGGCGACCACGACGTCGACCGCGCCGAGTGGCTGCTCCGCCTCTCCTACCTCTACCACGTCCTCCACCTCTGGCGCCGACCGTCGATGCGCCGGCAGCTGCGTGACGTCGACGTCCACGCCTCACTCCACGACCTCGACCCGGAACAGTCCGTCATCGACGCCTTCGACGGCCTCCTGGCACGGTAAGCCCGGCCTACCGGGCTCGGTTCCCGTGGCCCACACGTTTATCTGCTCACTGACGAAACGAGTAGACATGCTCACACCACTGGTCCTCGGTGACCTGATGTCGACGCAGCTCGGCCAGCTCCTGGTCGCCATCGTGGTGCTCGCGGTCATCGTGCTCGTCGGCCGATTCGTCCTCCACGTCGCCTGGCGGCTCCTGGTCATCGCCGGTATCGTCGTCGCCCTCCTCTACGTCCTGACCGCCTTCGGGTTGGCCTGACCGACGCCCGCCACCTCGACCAGGAAGTTCTCGACGACCTCCTCCCCACCCCGGTGAGCACGCTCTCCGGGTGGAACTGGACGCACTCGATGGGATGCTCCCGGTGGCGGACGCCCATCACGAGCTCCTCGTCGCCGTCACGGGTCGTCGCCGTGACGTCGAACGCGTCCGGGACGTCCGTCGCGACGAGCGAATGGTAGCGGCCCGCCTGGAACCCCTGGTCGAGGCCGGCGTAGACGCCCTCGCCGTCGTGGTCGATGGGGAACGCCTTGCCGTGGACGGGTTCGGGCGCGTGACCGACGGTCCCGCCGTACGCGTGGACGGCCGCCTCCAGGCCGAGACAGACGCCGAGCGTCGGGACCTCGGGACTGAGCTCCGTCAGCACGTCGAGGGTCACGCCGACGTCGCGGTCATTCGCCGGGTGGCCCGGCCCCGGGCTGACGACGACGGCGTCCGGGTCGACGGCGCGCACCTCGTCGAGCGTCGCGGTGTTCCGCACCACCTCGACGTCGGCGTGCTCGCTCAGGTACTCCACGAGGTTGTACGTGAACGAGTCGAAGTTGTCGACGACGAGGACCGTCACGGCGACACCTCCGCGCGCTCGATGCGTTCGAGCGCCGCGAGCACGCCGTCCATCTTCTTCTCGGTCTCAGCGTACTCGTCGGCCGGGTCGCTGTCGGCCACGACGCCCGCGCCGGCCTGCACCGTCACGGCGTCCGCGTCGCCGTCGCGCTCGACGAGCGCGGTCCGGATGACGATGGCGACGTCGGCGTCGCCCGTCCAGGAGACGTAGCCGACGCCGCCCCCGTACACCCCTCGGGGCTGGGGTTCGAGCCGGTCGATGAGCTCCATCGCCCGCAGCTTCGGCGCGCCCGAGAGCGTCCCCGCGGGGAACGACGCCCGGATGGCGTCGAAGGCGTCCCGGTCGTCGGCCAGCCGACCGGTGACCGTGCTCTCGATGTGCTGGACGTGGCTGTACTTGAGCACGTCCATGAACTCGGGCACGCGGACGCTACCCGGCTCGCTCACCCGGCGCACGTCGTTCCGGGCGAGGTCGACGAGCATCGTGTGCTCGGACCGTTCCTTGTCGTCGGCGAGCATCTCGCCGGCGAGACGCCGGTCCTCCACGGGGCTGTCGCCCCGGGGGCAGGTCCCCGCGATGGGGTTGTTCGTCACCTCGCGCCCCCGGACCGAGACCAGCGTCTCGGGACTCGCGCCCACGACGACCCGCTCGCCGTAGTCGAGGACGTACATGTACGGCGAGGGGTTGACCGCCCGGAGCGCCTCGTAGAGGCCCAGCGGGTCCACGTCGCCGCGGAGCACCCGCTTCCGGGAGACGACGCCCTGGTAGATCTCGCCGTCGCGGACCGCCGCCTTCGTCCGCCGGACCGCATCCTCGTACGCGTCCCGGGACCCCGCGGTCTCCTCGTGCCGGGTGAACCCCCTGTCGCCGGCGGGCCGGCGTCGGCGAGCGCGGCCCGGACCCGGTCGGCCTCAGCGGCCAGGTCGTCGTACACCGCGTCCGGGTCGTCGCCCGGCGTGACGACCGGCGTGAACACGAGCGAGACCGTCTCCTCCCGGTGGTCGAAGACGAGCGTCTTCGTGTTCAGGACGAACTGCGCGTCCGGCAGGTCGGTGTCCGGTCGGTCGACGCCCACCTCGTCGAGCCACAGGTCGTAGACGGCGTCGTACGCGAGGAAGCCCACCAGCCCCCGTCGAGCAACTGGCGGTCGCCCCCGGGGAAGCCGACCCGCTCGACGTCTGGGAGTGCACCTCGGAGCGCGTCGAGCGCGTCGCCGTCCCCCAGGCTGACGTGGTCGGCTGCGCCCGTGCCGCCCAGCCGCTCGACCCGGCGCTCCCCGGGGCCGACGGAGACGGCGGCGTCCGGGTCGTAGCCGACGAACGAGTAGCGAGCGTGGCGGTCGCCGCCCGCGGCGTCCGGGTGGAACGCCGCGCCGGGGTCGCTCGCCGCGGTCTTCTCCGCGCTCTCCAGGAGGAACGAGTAATCGGTGTCCCCGTCGGTGAGCGCCGCGTAGGCCGCCAGCGGCGACACGTCCACGTCGAGGTCGGCCGCGATGCGGACGACCACCGGGTCGTCGCGGTCCGCGACCTCGCGGAACCGCTCGCGCGCCATCCCCGGCGTCATGGGCGGACGGGTCGCTGGGTCTCCTTCGCGGCGGCGACGAACGCCTCGACCGCCGAGTGGTCCTTCTCGCCGCCCGTCGCCTCGACGCCCGAGGCCACGTCCACGCCGAACGGGTGGACGGCCTGGACGGCCTCCGCGACGTTGTCGGGCGTGAGCCCGCCGGCGAGGATGACCGGCGAGGTGACCGACCGGGCGAGCGCCCACGTCTCCTCCCAGTCGTGGGTCCGGCCGGTGCCGCCCGCACCCGCGTCGTCGGCCGAATCGACCAGCAGCGCGTCCGCCAGGTCGTCGTACCGGTGGACGACGTCGGCGTCGCCGGCGGCCACGGTCTTGACGAGGTCGACCGAGAGCTTCGCGGCGAGGTAGGCGAATTCGCCGTCGCTCATGCTGCCGTGTAACTGGAGGACGTCGGGGCCGACCCGCCGGACGAGTTCGATGGCGTGGTCCGGGTCGTCGGTCATCGTGACGAGGACCGTCGTGGCGAACGGTGGTACCTGGTCGACGAGGTCCGCGGCGCGGGCGGGACTGACCTCGCGGGGCGTGTCGACCGGCACGTCGACGACGAACCCGAGGGCGTCCGCGCCGGCGGCGACGGCGGCGTCCACGTCCGCGGGCCTCGTGAGGCCGCAGATCTTCACCCGGGGCATGGTCACGCCGGGACCGCCTGCCGCATCGTCGCGAGTTTCTCGGCGGCGTCGCCGTCGGCGATTGCCTTCCGGGCGCGTTCGACGCCGTCCGCGAGCGAGTCTGCTTCGCCGGCGACCGCGAGCGCCGCGCCCGCGTTCGCCAGGATTATGTCCCGCTTCGGGCCGGTGACGTCGCCCTCGACGATGCCCCGGAGGTCGGCGGCGTTCGCTTCGGGCGTGCCGCCGGCGACGGCGTCGATGCTCGCTTCGGGGAGTCCCAGGTCGGCCGGCGTGAGGGTGTACTCCTCGACGGCGTCGCCGTCCACTTCGGCGACGGTGGTCTCGTCGTGGATGGCGATCTCGTCGAGGCCGGCGCCGTGGACGACGAGCGCGTCCTCGACGTCCATCCGGGCGAGTGCGCGGCCGAGC
This sequence comes from Halobacteriaceae archaeon GCM10025711, assembly GCA_042662785.1. Classification (GTDB taxonomy): domain Archaea; phylum Halobacteriota; class Halobacteria; order Halobacteriales; family Halobacteriaceae; genus JBHSYX01. Next base: position 2,808,334 of record JBHSYX010000001.1, on the reverse strand, counting down.
ACCGGAACCAGGTCGGGGTCGTAGACGCCGACCACCTGCGCGTCGGCGCCCGCCGGGTTCGTGAGGGGGCCGAGGACGTTGAAGATGGTCCGCATGCCGAGTTCTTGGCGCGGGCCGATGACGGCCTTCATCGCGGGGTGGAACACCGGCGCGAGCATGAATCCGATGCCGGTCTCCTCGATGGAGCGTTCGACGGCCGGCGGTTCGGCGTCGACGGTCACGCCCACCGCGTCGAGCACGTCCGCGCTCCCCGACGACGAGGAGACGGAGTAGTTCCCGTGTTTCGCCACCGGGACGCCCGCCCCGGCCGCCACGATGGCGCTCGTCGTCGAGACGTTGATTGTGTCGTAGTCGTCGCCGCCGGTGCCGCAGGTGTCGACCAGCGGCGACCGCTCGGGGGCGATGGTCCGCGCCGCCGCACGCATCCCCTGGGCGAAGCCCGCTATCTCGGCTTCCGTCTCGCCTTTCGCCCGGAGCCCCGCGAGGAGGGCACCGATCTGGGCTTCGGTCGCGTCCTCGAAGACGGCGCTCGCCGCCTCTCGTGCCTGGTCGATGGAGAGGTTCTCCCCGTCCGCCACTCGTTCGATATAGGTTTGCATCGTGGAACACCGGTACTCAAGCTTGTGCTACAACGTACAACTTTGTACACTAACTTAATCCTGTCGCCTCGCGCCGAAACCGCCGGCGGGTCCCGGATTCGAAACCTTCAATTACCTCCCCGGACAACGGTTGGTTGCGTTCGAAAGCCAGCGCGGGTTCGTGGTCAGGCTGGTTATGACACCTCCTTGACATGGAGGAGATCGGCAGTTCAAATCTGCCCGAACCCACTCGATTTTGCCGACGTTGCTCTGCCAGCGTCGGCTACATCCGTGCGTGAGGGCAGTTTGAACCAGGGAGTGGCGCGAGCGGAGCGAGCAGAACGACCGAGGTTCAACATCTGCCCGAACCCATGCAACTTTTACTGCGCTCGGTCGCTCGCTAGTGCTCGCTCCCTCGCTTGTAAAAGCTGCACCAAAAGCACGGCGTCACCCCCTCCGCGCTCACGGCCTCCGGCCGTTCGCGCAGCCGGCGATGCGTCGCATCGCCCGGGGGTTCCTTGGCCCGCTCGCTCACTGCGTTCGCTCGTAGGTGGAATACGTGTTCCAACCGTTCGTCCAACTGCTCGGAGTCGGTCGGACTGGCGCCCTTCACTTGCTTCGCTCGTCCCCGGCGGCTTACCGGGATGCCTCAGTGGTGATACCAACGGCATCCGACTGGCCCACTATCGACGTGGTCAGCCTGCACGCACCCGGGGATAGGTTGATACGCTTCGGACAAGTAGCTCCGGGCATGTCCGGGTTGCTGCCCTCCACTCCCGACACGTCGGCCGTCGAGGAGGCCGACCCGCGGGTTATCGGCGTCGACAGCGACGAGGCCGACGACCTGCTGGCCGCACTCTCCTCGGGGACCGCCCGTCGGTTGCTGACCGCCCTCCACGACGAACCCGCGACGCCCTCGGAACTCGCCGAGCGCGCCGACACGTCGCTCCAGAACACCCAGTACCACCTCGGGAAACTCGAAGCCGCCGAGGTGGTCGAGGTCATCGATACCGTCTACTCCGAGAAGGGTCGTGAGATGAAGGTGTACGGACCTTCGGACCGCCCGCTGGTCGTGTTCGCCGGCCGCGAAGCCGACTCGTTGAGCCTGCGGGCGGCACTGAGTCGCCTGCTGGGCGCGTTCGGCTTCCTGGCGCTCGTCAGCCTGCTCATCCAGATGGTCTGGGGTGACGGCCTTCCGTTCGGGATGGGCGCCAGCAGCGGTGGAGACGCCGCTGCCGCCGACTTCCAGGCCGAGACCGTGACCACGACGGCGGACGCGGCGGCGTCCATCGACCCCGGCCTGCTGTTCTTCGCCGGCGGCGCCGTGGTCCTGCTGGTCGTCTTCGGCGTCTGGTACCTGCGCCAGCGGTAGTCGCTCGCCTGTTCGCTCCCCATACAGCACGTCCGAGCGTTCGACAACGCGTTTAACGGGACCATTAGCTCGTGGTGCAGGCGTGCCGGGGGCTCACGGGGGCGGATAACCCCGGATTCACCAGAACTGCATAAATACAAGTTTTTTGAGTGATTCGCCCGTTTTCGACCCTGTACGGTGACCATGCGGCCCGTGTACGACGACCGGTAACGGCCATACGTGCCGCGTACGGGATTTCACGGTGAGCCGGACGCTCCGTCACGTTCATCATATAATAGTAGTGATACGACCAAGGTTGTGCTGTCACGCCACAGGCGAGGTCGGCCGGGCCATCGGGCCGGGGGAACCGCCTTGCCCGGCGGGTGATTCACAATGGTACGAAAAATCGACCTATCCCGACGGAACCTCCTGGCGGCGCTGGGCACCATCGGCGCGGCGAGTGCGCTCGGTGGCGCCGGCACGCTCGCCCTGTTCCGCGACGACGAGGTGTTCGAGGGCAACGAACTCGTCGCCGGCGAACTCGACCTGCTCATCGACTGGCAGCAGACCTACCACGGACCGCTGACCTCGTCGGCCTACGGCACCGCCGGCTATCCGTTCGTCAACGCGTACCCGGACGACGACGGCGACGGCGTCCAGGACGACGTCCCGCAGGACTTCGAAATCTGGGCGGAGGGCGAGGGGTTCGACCTCGACGACCCGGAGAGCCGCAAGGACGCCATCACCGAGTTCAAGGAGTACTTCGAGGACGCGAGCGACCTCACGGCCCCGCTCATCCAGCTACACGACGTGAAGCCCGGCGACAAGGGCGAGATCACGTTCAGCCTCCACCTGTTCGACAACGACGGCTACATCCGGATGTTCGGTGCCGAGACCCTCGACGCGGAGAACGGCCAGAACGAGCCGGAACTCGAGACCGAGGGGAAGGACACGGACGGCGACGGCGAACTCGACGACGAGATTCTCGTCACCGTCTGGTACGACGACGGCGACAACGTCCTCGAGTCGGACGAGACGGTCATCCTCGAAGGTGTCAGCCTCTCGGACGCCCTGGAACAGCTCTCGGCCGGCGTGCCGCTCGACCCCGCCATCTACGAGGATGAGCCGGTCGCAATCCCCGTGAGTGCGTGCGCTCAGACCACCTACGACTCGCTCCACAAGACCGGCGACACGGTCACGGTCGGCGGCGAGAGCGTCGAGATAGCGAACAACCCGAAGTGTACCGACTTCGGCTACGACCAGGCGCTCAAGATCGGGCCGGACGAGGACGACGGCGAACTCCCCGGCGACGGGAACAGCCAGACCTACGCGACGCCGTACGGCGACCTCACCGTCACGCAGACCGACACCGAGGAGGGCGAGACCATCACGTGGGAGTCCGACGGCTTCTGCGTCAGCAAGGTCGTCGTGAAGGGCGGCAACGAGGGTGCGAACGTCTACAGCTACGACAACGACGACGGCGACGACGACTTCGACAACGACCAGAACCCGGCGCTGAGCACGGGCGAGAACCGGGCGCTCCACACACCCACGTTCCAGGAGATCAGCCACGTGAGCTTCTGCGTCGGCGACCCCGGACAGCCGCCGAACGGCGACTACGGCTGCTTCGAGGCGTGCAACACCTACCACATCGGCTTCGAGTGGGAGCTCCCCGCCGACGTGGGCAACGAGGTCCAGACCGACACGGTGGGCTTCAGCCTCGGCTTCGAGGCCGAGCAGTGCCGGCACAACACGACGCCGTTCGCGACTCGTGAGTGACCACGCACGCGCATAGCCGACTGACTTCGACCCGGGCCGGTGCGACGGGCGGTTCGACTCCGCCGCCGGGTCTTCCCCTGGGTGGGGAGACGGAGACGACAATGACACGAAAAATCAAGCTGTCCCGCCGCAACCTGCTGGCGTCGATGGGTGCCATCGGCGCGGGTGCTGCACTCGGCGGCGCCGGCACGATGGCGCTGTTCAACGACGAGGAAGTATTCGAGGGCAACCAGCTCACGGCGGGCGAACTCGACCTCAAGATCGACTGGCAACAGACCTACTACGGACCGCGCGGGACCGTCCCCGTCAACGCGTACCCGGACGACGACGGCGACGGCCTGCAGTCGCTCGGAGGCGTCCAGTACGGCGGCCCCGGCGCCGAGTCCGACGCGAGCCAGATTCCCGAGGTGTGTGCGAACCTGGAGAGCGGCGAGGACCTTCCGGACGACGTCTTCGACGCGCCGAACCGCGCCGCGATGTACGGCGGCCCCCGCGAACAGGACCACCTCGTGGAACTGTTCGACGTGAAGCCCGGCGACCGTGGCGAGGTGACGTTCAGCGTTCACCTCTGCGACAACCCGGGCTACGTCTGGCTCACCGGCGACATGGGCGACAACCTCGAGAACGGCATCAACGAGCCGGAGTCGCACGTCGACGACTCGCCCGAGATGGGCGAACTCGCCGACGCCATCCAGACCCGGTTCTGGTACGACGACGACTGCAACAACATGCGCGACGTCGACCTGGTGCTCACCATCGACGTCTCCGGGTCGATGCTCTACCGCCAGTACGGCGGCATCGTGAAGGCGTCCGGTGGCCCCGACGGCGGCGTCCTGACGAAGATCGACCTCGTGGAGCAGGCCGCCAAGGAACTGGTGAACGGCATCCTCGACGACCCGATGCTCAACGCGAACGTCGGCGTGGTGTTCTTCGGGAACACCAATAACGTCACCGTCGGCTCGAACCTGACCGACGACAAGGACGCCCTCACCGGCGCCGGTGGCGTCCTCGACGACCTCCGGCAGGCCGTCGCCGACCACACCGGCGGCACTGACGACCCCGAGGACGGCACCAGCATCGCGACCGGCACCGACATCGCGACCGGCATCGAGACGGCCCAGACGGCGGTGCTGACCGACGACGACCGCCACAAGGCCAACATCACGCTCACCAACGGGAGTTCGTTCACCCAGGGCGGCGGCGACGTGGACGACTCCGTGCCGCTCGCCGCCGCGAGCGACGCGAAGCGCGACCTGGCGGGCAACCCGCCGACCGACCTCTTCACGGTCGGCGTGAAGTCGACCGAAGCCGCCCTGCTCGCCGAGATGGCCGGACCGGCCGCGCCCGGCGTCGGCGCCGGCGACCCGGTCGCGAGCGACTCGGGGATGTTCTACGACATCACGGACCCGGTCAACATCCCGGCCGTGTTCGACAGCATCGTCCCGCGCCTCGGCGAGAAGGTGGTCGTCCAGGGCAGCCTGGCCGACGTGATGGCCACGCTCGGCAAGCAGGCCGGCGTCCCGCTCGACGGCGACCTCAGCACCCCGTTCGACGAACTCGAGGGCGAGGCGACCGCGGACGGGCGCGAGTGCTTCGACCCGTCCACCACGTTCTGTGTCGGCTTCGAGTGGTGGCTCCCCATCGACGTGGGCAACGAGGTCCAGTCCGACGCCGTGAGCTTCGACGTGGGCTTCTACACCGAGCAGTGCCGCCACAACGACGGCGCTGGCATGCAGACGACGCGGCCGACCAGGTAGGGCTCCCACACCCGGGACCCGAACCCTGTGACGACCCAGGCCGGTGCGACGGGCGGTTCGACTCCGCCGCTGGGTCCTCCCCCAGGGAGGGGGCTACAACCATGACGGACAAGATCCAACTCAGCCGCCGGAAAGTGCTGGCGGCGATGGGTGCCATCGGTGCCGGCAGCGCGCTCGGCGGCGCGGGCACGATGGCGCTGTTCAACGACGAAGAAGTGTTCGAGGGCAACCAGCTCACGGCTGGCGAACTCGACCTGAAGATAGACTGGCAGCAGACCTACTACGGGCCGGACGGCTGGGTGCCGGTGAACGCGTACCCGGACCACGACAAGGACGGCTGGCAGTCCACGTCCGGCGACAACGAGTACTCGATGGGGAACCCGCTCACGCTCACGTGTCGCGACCTGGGCAGCGGCGCCGAACTCCCCGAGGACGTGTTCGACGGGCCGATGGGCGAACAGGACCACCTCGTGGAGCTCACGGACGTCAAGCCCGGCGACGAGGGCGAGATCACGTTCAGCCTCCACCTGTGTGACAACCCCGGCTTCCTCTGGATGACCCTGGAGAACATCCTGGAGGACGGCGGCGTCACCACCGAACCCGAGGCGCTGGAGGGCGAGGACCTCGGTGAACTCGCGGAGAACCTCTACGTCGAGGTCTGGTACGACCACGACTGCGACAACAAGCACGACGACGGCGAGTCGGTCATCCTCGGGATGGGCGACGGCGTCCACGCCGACGACGTCACGCTCGCGCAGGTCCGGGAGGAACTCGCGACGATGGGCGGGCTGATTCCCCTGAGCAACGGCGCTCTGAACGGCTGGAACATCCCCGCCGGCGCGGAGTCCCGCGAGTGCTTCGAGGGCGGCGAACAGTACTGCATCGGCGTCCGCTGGTGGGTGCCCCGCGAGGTCGGCAACGTCATCCAGGGCGACACGCTCAGCTTCGACGTCGGCTTCTACGCCGAGCAGTGCCGCCACAACGACGGCTGTGCGGACCGCGCGGTCGACCTCAGCACCGGCGTCGCCGACTGGACCGTCACCGACGGGCCGCAGACCGGCACTGCCGTGCCCCAGACCGCCCACAACCGGTGGGTCGACCCCGAGGACGACAGCTGCAGCTGGGTCGCGCCGCCCGACGACGGCGGGAACACGAACGCGAACGGCGACGTCGACCCCGTCGGCACCTACCGGTTCGAGACCACCTTCGAGGTCGACCTGCAGGAGACGCCGGCCGGCAGCGGCCCGTGCAGGCTCCTGTTCGACGCCTCGACGGACAACCAGGCGACGTTCTACCTCGACGAGGTCGCCGAGGCGAACGAGCTCGTGCAGCACGACGGCCCCGCGTCCAACCCCACCTGGAGCTACCAGGCGGTGTCGACGGCCGACGCCGAGATCACGCCGGGCGAGCACACGCTCATCGCCCTGGTGGAGAACGCCGACGACGCGGGCCCGGGCGACAACCCCGTCGGCCTGCTCGTCTGCGGCGGCGTGGCCTGCGACTGCCGGACGGACCGGGCGTAGCACAGCTTCCAGACTGACCTGACCCGGGCCGGTGCGACGGGCGGTTCGACTCCGCCGCCGGGTCCTCCCCCACGGGGGACCTCACGAGGAGGGAAACACATGACCAAGAAAATTCAACTGTCCCGCCGGACGCTGCTGGCGTCGATGGGTGCCATCGGAGCGGGTGCTGCACTCGGCGGCGCCGGCACGATGGCGCTGTTCAACGACGAGGAAGTGTTCGAGGGCAACCAGCTGATGGCCGGCGAACTCGACCTCAAGGTCGACTGGCAACAGACGTACTACGGACCGGACGGCCTGGTGTACGTGAGCGCGTTCCCGGACACGGACGGGGACGACCACCAGGACACGCTCTACACGCGCGAGGAACTTCGGGCTGACCCCACGCTCCTCGACCTGCCCCAAGACGCGTCCGAGGCCGACATCGAGGACGCCTACCGCGGCCAGTTCGCGGACGTCCCGAACGACCTCGAAGCGCCGCTCATCGACCTCCAGGACGTTAAGCCGGGCGACCACGGCGAGGTGACGTTCAGCGTCCACCTGTTCGACAACCCGGCGTACATGTGGATGCACGGCGACCTGGTGGCGAACGACGAGAACGACGTCAACGAACCGGAGTCACACGTCGACGACACTGACGACGTCGGCGAACTCGCCGACGCCATCAAGGCTCGGCTCTGGTACGACGAGGACGGCGACAACGTCCTCGACGGCGCCGCGAAACTCGACGTGGCCGTCGCGCTCGACACGAGCGGCTCCATGCTCAGCGAGGAGGGCAAATTCCAGAGCATGCTCGACGGCGCTATCGCGCTCCGGGACGCGCTCGGCTCCGCGGCGAACGTCAGCCTGGTCGACTTCCGGTCGGGTGCGCTCCGACCCTCGACCTGACCACCGACGTGTCGGCGTTCAACGACCTCGTCAGCGGACTCGGCGCGAACGGTACCCGCGACGCCGACGCGTTCGGCTACGGGACCGACATCTACGACGCGATTCGCGTGGCCCGCGAGGAGCTGACCGGCACGGCCCTGACGACCGACGCCGACGGCAGCGGCACCTACGGCCCGCTCGACCCGAGCGGGAACGACCGCAACGACGCGGCGAAGGTCCTCGTGCTGCTCTCGAACGGCGGCTACGGCAACGACGAGAATCCGCGGGACCCCGTCCCGGCGGCCGACGCCGCGCGCGCCGCGGGCATCGAGATCTACTCCATCGCGTACGGGAGCGACTCGAACGACGCGCTCCTCGGCGCCGTCGCCGACGACGCAGACCACTTCTTCGACGTGGAGGACTACGACAACATCGTTCCCACGTTCGAGGAGATTGCCGACCTCATCACCGGCGAGAAGATATTCGCGCAGGGCACGCTCCGCGAAGTGCTCGAAGCGCTGGGCGACGGCGTGGCTCTGGACGGCGACCGCATCGAGGACGGCCGGCAGTGCTACCCGAACTCGACGACGCAGTACTTCGGCTTCGAGTGGTGGCTGCCGATCGAGGTTGGCAACGAGGTGCAGTCGGACTCGGTCGAGTTCGACCTGCGGTTCTACGCCGAGCAGTGCCGCCACAACGACGGCGCCACCAACCCGTTCGAGGAGGTGGCCTGAGAGACGGGCCGTCCGACCACTCGGTTCACTTCCCCGAATCCGCGTTCCTGGTTTCCCGTCTGCGCCGGTGTGCAGGCCCATCGTCTGGGTCGGCGACGGTTCGACTCCGTCGACGGGCTTCCCCCATGGGGGGACCTCATAGGGAGGACAAAATATGAAAAAAGAAATCGAACTGTCCCGCCGGACGCTGCTGGCATCGATGGGTGCTATCGGCGCGGGTGCGGCGCTCGGCGGCGCGGGCACGATGGCGCTGTTCAACGACGAAGAGGTGTTCGAGGGCAACCAGCTGATGGCTGGCGAACTCGACCTCAAGGTCGACTGGCAGCAGGGATACTACGGCCCAGAGGGGTTCAAGCACATCAGTGCGTTCCCCGACTCGAACAACGACGACGTCCAGGACGAGATCAAGACGCGCGACGACATCGCTTCGGCGAAGTTCAACGGTGCTGCGTTCGACGACCTGGAGGCCGCCGACCAAGCGACTGTCGAATCGGAGTACCGCGAGCAGTTCGCGGACCGCAAGGAGGGCGACGCGCCGCTCATCGACCTCCAGGACGTCAAGCCCGGCGACTGGGGCGAGGTGACGTTCAGCGTCCACATCTTCGACAACCCGGCGTACATGTGGATGCACGGCGACCTGATGGCGAACGACGAGAACGGCATCAACGAGCCGGAGTCGCACGTCGACGACACTGACGACGTCGGCGAACTCGCCAGCATGGCGATGGCTCGGGTCTGGTACGACGAGGACGGCGACAACGTCTTCGACACCACGGGCGAGGAGGGCGGCGAACTGGAGGTCGCACTGGTTAGCGACGTCTCCGGTTCGATGGGCGGCGACAAGATAGCTGCCCTCAAGACCGCCGCGACGGGCTTCGTGGACAAGCTGTCGGCACCTGACGAGGGTGCGGCGATTTCGTTCGCGAGCAACTCGTCGGTCGACCAGGAGCTCACCACGGACTACGACGCTATCAAGGCCGCCATCAACGCCTACAGCGCTGGTGGCTCCACCAACATGGCAGCCGGTATCGACGCTGCCGAGAACGAACTCCTGAACGGGACCAACGCCACGGCAGGCGCGACGAAGGTCATGATCCTGCTGAGCGACGGCGTTCCCGACAGCCAATCCGCCGCGGAGACCGCCGCGAACGACGCGAAGGACGCGGGCATCCGAATCATCACCATCGCGCTCGGTGCTGGTGCGGACGAGGAGTTCCTGAAGGACATCGCGAGTTCGTCCGACGACGCCTTCAAGGCGCCCGAACCGGAGGACCTCGACACCATCTACGCCGAAATCGCGCAGGTCGTGTTCGTCGGTGAGCAGGTCATCGCGGTCGGCACGCTCGCCGACGTGCTCGACAAGCTCGACGACGGCATCGCCCTGGACGGAAACCGCGCGGAGGGCGGCCGGCAGTGCTACCCGAACTCGACGACGCAGTACTTCGGGTTCAAGTGGTGGCTGCCGATCGAGGTGGGCAACGAGGTGCAGTCGGACTCGGTCGAGTTCGACCTGCGGTTCTACGCCGAACAGTGCCGCCACAACGACGGCACCGTGAACCCGTTCGCGACCACGACGACCACTGAGGAACCGACGACTACGACTGAACCTGTGTAGCCGTGACCACGATGCGCTGAGCGGGGCGGTGCTTCGCTCTCCGTATCCCCCACCCGCTCGGAGGCGGGCTCCCGCGAATCGCGGGGCTCGTTCGACGGTTCGACTCCGTCGGCGGGTTTCCCCTACGGGGAGTTCAGACAACAGGACGAAAACCCATGTCACGCAAAATCGAACTCAGTCGACGGAACCTCCTCGCAACGATGGGCGCTATCGGCGCTGGCGCCGCACTCGGCGGCGCGGGCACGATGGCGCTGTTCAACGACGAAGAGGTGTTCGAGGACAACCGGCTGGTAGCCGGCGAACTCGACCTCAAGGTCGACTGGCAGCAGGAGTATCACGGCGCGATGGACGCGGACGTGTACGGCACAGCCGGACGGCCGTACGTGAACGCGTTCCCGGACGACGACGGCGACGGCAAGCAGGACCCCATCCGGTCGCGGGACTGGCTGGCCCAGAAGCATTACCTCCAGTCCTGGAAGTCCCTGAGCACCGGCCACAACGAGGGTGGCTCTGGCCATAGGGAAGTCGAACGGCTCTTCCGCGAACAGTTCGCGGACGTTCCGAACGACGTCCCCGCGCCGCTCATCGACCTTCGGGACGTGAAACCCGGAGACAGCGGCGAGGTGACGTTCAGCCTCCACATCTTCGACAACCCGGCGTACATGTGGCTGTTCGGGGACCTGAAGGAGAACCTGGAGAACGGCGAGACCGAGCCCGAGTCGCTGGTCGACGAGACTGATGGTGGCGACCTGGCGGACGCCATCATGGCTCGGCTCTGGTACGACGACGGCGACAACGTGTACCAGGACGGCGAGACGGTGTTCGCCGAGGGGACGCTCGCCGACGTGCTGGATGACCTCGGGAGCGGCATCGCGCTCGACGCCGAGGCCGAGACGCAGGGCCGGCAGTGCTACCCGAACTCGACGACGCAGTACGTCGCCTTCGAGTGGTGGCTGCCGCTGGAAACCGGTAACGAAGTGCAGTCCGACTCGGTGAGCTTCGACCTGCGGTTCTACGCCGAACAGTGCCGCCACAACGACGGTGTGACTGAACTCCAGGCCGACGTCGGCAGCGGCGACTACTCGCAGACCTCCTACGACCGGAAGCTCGGGATGGCGCTCCGGTACGGCAACTCGCACTACGAGGACGGCTCCATCGGACGCGCCCCGTACGAGCAGGAGATCCACCCGAGCACCTCGGGCTACGGACAGAACTTCCGGTACGAGAGCGGCACGACGTACAACTTCCTGGCGACCCTCGAACCCGGAACCGAGACGGAACTCGCGGTCTTCGGCGACGACCTCGGGCGGTCCGTCGGCGACTCGAACCTCGCCACCGGGAGCTACACCACCGATGCGACCGGCGGGCCGACGGAGGGCGAACTCGCGCTCACGGTCAAAGCCCAGAGCGCCAACCTCTCGACCGGAGACTCGGTCACCATCGAGGACGTGAAGGTGAACGGCGTGTCCGTCTCTCCCGGGAGCCTGACCGCGACCAAGGGCGGGACCGAACTCCAGTACATGGCGCTCAGCGGGCTGGACTTCGGCAACCCTGTGTCGGTGACCGGGAAGCTGACGTTCGCCGTCGACGAGGCGAACCTCCCGGCGACCGACCCCCACGACGTGCTCACCGCCGTCGGCATCGACTGGCGCTGACACCAGTCGTCGCCGTTCACCCGCTCGGAGGCGGGTTCCGTCAGTAGCGGAACTCGTCCGACGGTTCGACTCCGTCGGCGGGCATCCCCCAGACGGGGATGGAGAGGGACACGAACCTCGACACACCTGCTCCTGCCGGGGCCGACTGGCAATCTCGGAACGGACAGGTCGAACGACCACGTCGGCTGTGCCGGCGCGAACACCACCCCGGCGGAGCCGGGTGACGGACCACCAGAGGAACACGACATGAGACAAGTTACGAGACGGGAACTCCTCGCCGGCATCGGGGCGACGGGCCTCGCGGTCGTCGGTCTTCGGGCGGCGTCGGGCAGCGCGCTCGCGTACCCGAACGTCCAGCAGCTATCGACCGCCGACGCCGACCTGCGCGTCAGCTGGCGGGAGGAGTACAACGGACAGCTACGCCCGGGAACGGACGACGAAGGCCCCATCCTCTCGCTCGGCAACGTCCAGCCCGGCGACGAGGGAACGCTCGCGATACGGCTGGAACTGGTCGACGAGAACGGTGAGGCGAGGGCCACCGACCCCATCCGCCTGACGATGGCGATGGAGGCCGACGCCGGGAGCTACCGCGAGAACGGCATCAACGAGCCAGAACAGGCCGACGGCGACACGACCGAGGACGTCGTCGACGGGGACGGCACCGTCCGGACCGGCGGCGGCGAACTCCAGGATTACGTCGACGCCCGGGTCTGGTACGACGTCGGCTGGCTGGAGGTCTTCGGCGCGAGCAACGGCCGGAACGACGGCGAACCCGTCATCGCAGAGGGGACGCTGCGCGAGGTCATCGACGCGCTGGCCGACGGCCGCGCGCTCGACGCTGACCGCGCGACGCCGACGGCGGACTGCTTCGCCCCAGGAGACGAACTGTTCCTGGGGCTGGAGTGGTCCATCGACCGGGACGTGAGCGACGTCATCCAGGGCGACTCGGTCGAGTTCGACATCGCGTTCACCGCCACGACCTGCGACGGAGGGACTAACGACGCCTGACGGTCGGCTCGACGCCGACCGCGCCTGTCCCGCGACCGTGCGGGACCGGACGAACCAGGAGCCATCATGCGCCGTACTGTCGCTGTCTCGCGCCGGAACGTCCTCGTCGGACTGTTCCTCCTGCTGGTCGCCGCCACCGTCCTGCTCGTCCTCTCGGACGTGCTCGTCGGGTAGGGCCGTCGGCCCGACCATCACGAGCGAATCACTCTCGTTTTCCGAACGGCGACGCCCACTCACGGCAGGTCGCGCCGGTTCCCGGACTCGCCTCCGGGTCGTCCCTCGAACCCAGTCCGTGGACCGCGGTCTGAACGGTCGCTGTCGAAGCTCACACCGGAGAGCCGCACTGCTCCTCGGGCGACAGCCTCTCCTCGAAAATAGGGTCGTCAGGCGGACGTCGACTCGGTGGTGGTCGTGGTGGATTCGGTGGTGGTCACGGGTTCGGTGGTGGTCGGCTCAGTGGCTGTCGTAGTGGGTTCTGTGGTCGTAGTGGTCGTGGTGGTTGTGGTGGTCGTGGTGGGTTCAGCGGTGGTGGTCGTGGTGGGTTCAGAGGCGGTGGTCGTGGCCGGTTCGGTGGTGGTCGTAGTCGCTGTCGACTCGGTGGTCGTGGTGGTCGTGTTGTCGGCCGGTTCGGTCGTGGTAGTCGTCTCGTTGCCCGCTGTCGACTCGGTGGTCGTAGTGGTCGCGTTGGTCTCGTTGGTGTCGTTCGCCGGCGGGGACGTCGTGGTGGTCGCGTTGGTGTCGTTCACGTCGCTCTCGTTGCCGGCGGTCTCGTTTCCGGGCGGAGACGTGGTGGTGCCGTTCGTGGCGTTCGTGGAGTTGTTCCCGACCGAGAGCGCGGCAGCCGTTGCGCCCATGGCGGCGGGTTCGTCGCTCCACTCGCCGGCGGTCATCTCGTTGTCGAACCGTTCGAGGTCGACGAGCCCGGCTCCCGTCACGCCGGCCAGTAGCCCGACGGTGACGACGAGCAGTGCCATGGCGGGTGCGAGCAGTCGGTTTGTCTGTGTCATGTCAGTTCCTCCGGTTGGGTCTCGGGCTGTTCGTCCGCGTCGGTGACGGCGCGCGCCAGTCCCAGGACTTCGTTGAGTATCAGGAGCGCCGCCGGCACGATCAGCAGCGCGACGATGCCGGCGCGGCTGTTCGCGAACAGCATCACGTGCCCGATGTACGGGATGCTGAACGCCAGTCTACCGACGACTCGCTCGTCCGGGACGAGCTGGCGGTCGGGGTCCTCGTTGGCGTCGCCCTTCGTCCGGAAGAAGCGCTCGCCGTCCTGTTCGACGACCTCGACGACGCGGTGGGTGGTCCTGCTCGATTCGCCGTGCAGTTCGAACGTGATGACGTCGCCGGCCGCGATGGTCGCCGGGTCGACGTCGTCGACGATGGCGACGTCGCCGGGCTCCAGCATCGGCCGCATGCTCGGCGAGAGCACGACGTAGCTGTGGTCCGCGCCGACGGCCTGCGGGACGGCGGTGACGCCGAACAGCAGGACGACGCCGACGAGGAGCACGGCTCCGGCCGCGTGCAGCACGGTTCTCAGGTCGGTTCGGTCGGTCATCCCGACACCTCAGATGGGGGCTCGTCGCCCTGGCCGAGCTTGAGCTTCCGCGAGAAGTACACGTTCGCGGCCGCCGAGGCGGTGAACACGACTGCGACGATCATCAGCCAGACGAGGTCGGGGAGCAGCGCCAGCGGGAACACGTCGAGGTAGAGCGCCGCCGCGAGGGCGGAGGTCAGACCTCCGAGGCCGAGGTAGTACTCGCTCCACGGGATCTCGTTCCCGGGCACGATGTCGAGGTAGACCTCTGCTGGCCCGCACTCGCCGTGAGTTCGATGACCTTCGAGTTCTGGTCGTACTCGATGACCCCCTGCCGGACCATCCGGGGGAGGTGGGTCTGGTGCAGCGCGGTGTAGACGCGCCGCCGCTGCTTCGAGGACACCTGGTCGGCCGAGATGCCGTTCTCCCAGGCGGCTATCTGGCGCGACATGTCGCGTAAGGTCGCCCTGCCGTTCTCGTCCTTGAGCAACGAATGCAGCAGGTGCCGTCGCCGCGTGCTGCTCAACACGTCGAAGACGACGTCCCTCGGGATGTCGTTCGACTGGTTGGATACCCGTGCCTCCCCACGAACCGCTAATCTCCCTGTTTCCATCGTTAATCACCTGGGTTAACCGGAGGTGACTCCCCGTGACGTGACAGCGTTCCGACCACCGGTAGTCTCAGCTTACACGCAATCAGTAATATTACATCTATCATAATAAACATTTGTGAACAAATCCGGGAAGGACTGGGAGTTGCGTTAACACCGAAGATAACGTAATAATAGTATTTCGGAAAAGGGGCCGCAAAGTCTGCCGAAAATTAGATTTTTGATATTGACACTACGCTCAAACGCGACTCCCGGGAGTTATATAAATTGCCGGGAATCTCATGTTTCTCAGTCTCGTGAGAAATAATTGCTTTCTGATAATTGTACGGGGTCGTTACGGAATATTGCGCTACAAGTAATATTCTGCACACGTTTCCTATCGCCTCGATATGACTGGCGTTACGGCTACGAGAAAGCCCGTACTACCGCGTTCAACAGCGGCACGGTCGGAGCCGACGCGCCAGTTTTCTTTCAGGAGCATTCATTGTGTATCGGACTAACCGTCAGTCAGGTATGGACCCGGCCGAGCGGTTCGTCGACCGCTACAGCGTCGACGAGAGCAAGGTGGCCCGGTACAAGGAGCGGAAGCGATACGGGAAGCGCAGCGAAGCCGGCATGTTCCTGGCGCTTCTCGCCGGTCTCGTCCTCGTCTGGACCTACAGCCGAACCCCGGCACCCGCGTTCCTGACCCCGCTGGCCGGGGCGGCGGCGACGGTCGGGACGCTCGTCGTCTTCGCGGCGGCGACCGGTTTCTGGGTCATCTCGTCGTCCTTCATCTGGCGGTCCGGACTCACCGACGAGCGCGTGGCCTACCACGAGATAGCGGCCGCGATGCGGTCACACGAGGCGGGCGACCTGGACGCCGTCCTCGACCATCTCCACGAGGCACGGACGTACCTGATGGAGGCAAACAACCCGGAGCACGTCTCGGGGGCGTTTCGCGAGAGCGCGGTCGGCTACGTCGACGCCGTCTCCGGCACCGGGACGCCCGAACTGACGGTGCGTGATACGTTCGACCGGTTCGCCGAGTCGGTCGTCACGGCTGTGCTCGGGATGCCCACACAGCAGGTCGACGCCGTCGTCGCCGACGTCGAACAGTCGCCACCGGGCGCCCTCGACGGCGTCGCCCGCGCCCGGTCGGACGTCCGCGACGTCGTCTCCGCGGGCATGTTCGGGTTCTGGGGCTTAGTGGTCGTCTCCTCTCGACCGGACTGTTCGTCTTCTACGTCTACAGCGAGCTATGGGGCGTCCTGACACTCGGGGCGCTGCTCACCGCGTACGGCGTTTACCTCCGGAACCAGCACTGATTACAGCGGCGCCCCGCAGTCGGGGCACTCCTCGTCGAGGTGGGTGACCTCGGCGTCACACCGCGGGCAGAACTGCAGGTAGCAGACGCGTTCGCCCATGCAACCGTGTACCACGCCCGCCGGTTTAGTTCCTCCGACCGGGTCCGTGGAGCAGTTCGTGGGCACCGATGACCATCGCCGGCACGACCAGCATGAACAGATGCTCCTCGACGGGGATGCCGAGGAGGTCCACACCCGTCCTGAGTTCGACCGTGAAGACCCCGATGGAGAGCGTGTACCAGTCCCAGACGTAGCCCAGCGGGTAGAGGACGAGCACGGTCTTTGCGGCCCTCGCCAGCGCGTCCGCGCGGACTAGCATCGCCAGGGCGAGCGCGCCGAACGCCACCTCCGTCGCGAGGTACGTGTACGGACCGAACGCGGCACCGATATCCGGGAGCACGACGCCTCCTACGGCCCGAACCGCCAAAAGCGGTGGTGGCGCGCGTGAAACAAGGTTGAAGTCGGTCCGGGTAGACCCTTCAAACGAGAGATATGGATATTGCTGATATCGCGACTCGGGACTACCTCGAGGTCGAGGCCGACGAGCGAATCGCGAAGGCCCGTGCTATCTTCGACGACGAGAACCCGAAGGGAATCGTCGTGACGGACGAGGGGAACTACGCCGGCGTTCTCACCCAGAAGCAGCTCGTCCAGTCCCACATCGAGGACAACACCAAGGTCGCCGCGCTGATGATGCCCGCCCCGAACGTCCAGCGCACCGAGAACGTGCGCGACGTCGCCCGGATGCTCGTCGAGGGCGGCACCAAGATAGCCCCCGTCTACGAGGGCGAGCGCCTCTGGGGTATCGTCACCGAGGACGCCATCCTCGACGCCGTCCTCGAGAACCTCGACGCCCTCGTCGTCGGCGACATCTACACGGACAGCGTCATCACCATCGAGGAGGGCACCACGCTCGGCCGCGTCATCAACCTGATGCGCGAACACGGCATCTCCCGTCTGCCGGTCACCAACGAGAACGGCTACCTCACCGGCGTCGTCACCACCTACGACATCGTCGACGTCGTCGTTCGCGACATGGACAAGGCGACCGTGGGCGACCGCCGCGGCGAGATAGAGCGCATGCTCGACCTGCCGGCCTACGACGTGATGTCCAGCCCTGTCGAGACCGTCACCGTCGACGACTCCGTGGCCGACGCCGTCGGCAAGATGCTCGAGAACGACTACGCGGGCCTCATCGTCACCGACGACGGCGACGACCGCGTCATCGACGGCATCCTCACCAAGACCGACGTGCTCCGGGCGCTCAGCTACACCGAGGAGAACCACATGGACGTCCAGATAACGAACATCGACCTGCTGGACACCATCACCCGCCAGGAGATACGCGAGGGCATCCAGGACATCGCGAGCAAGTACAGCGAGATGCGCGTCCAGCACGCCCACGTCCGCCTCCACAAGCACAAGGAGAAGCTCCGCGGCACGCCGCTCATCCAGTGCCAGATCCGGATGCGCACCAACCAGGGCCAGATGGCCGGCTCCGGCGAGGGCTACGGCGCCGAACACGCCTTCTACGTCGCCCTCGACAAGCTCGAACGCAACGTCCTCGAGACCAAGGGCATGCAGGCCGACGAGGAGTACCGCGGACAGCTCCTCCGCAAGCTGGGCGAGCTCTGACCCGAATCTCCGGGCCGCGAAGCGGCCCTCGTACGAACTCAACCGGCGGAAGCAACTCGCCGCCGACGGAACTACTGATTCTCGACGCCTTCGATGCCGGCGTCCGTGATGCGGAACCGGACGGCGTCGCCGGCCGGCTTCGCGCGGTGTTTCTCCAGGGTCGCCCGGCGGTTGCCGCCGCGGAACCGGTCGAGGCGGACGATGGTGCCGGTCCAGTGGTCGAGGGTGTTGCCGCCGAGCGGCCGCACGCGGTCGGCGTCCGGGTCGGCGTACACCTGGTTGGTGACGAGCACCGCGAGGTCGTGTCGCCGGGCGAGCGAGAGCAGGTGGGTGACCTGGCGGGCGACGGTGCGGAGCGCGTCGCCCTCGCGTTCGTCCTCGGTGCGCTGGAGCCGGTAGAAGCCGGTGGCGCTGTCGAGGACGACCAGGTCGGCGCGTTCGGCGAGGTCGGTGACGTCCTGGACGGCTTCGGCCTGCTCCTCGAAGTCGTGGGCCTCGCTCACGACGATGCGCGAGGAGGCGGCGTCCACGTCGTCGGTGCGGGCGGAGAGAAGCTGCTGGAAGCGGTCGACGGACAGCCCTTCCGTGTCGATGTAGACGGCGGTCCCGCCGTCGACGGCGACCTCGACGGTCGCGGAGAGCGCGACGTTCGTCTTCCCCGCCGCGGGCGCGCCGTACACCTGGGTGACGGTGCCGCGCTCCAGCCCGCCCCCGAGGAGGTCGTCGAGCGGCCCGCAACCCGTGGTGATGGAGGTCTGGTCGGTCACTGGTCAACCCTTGCGCGGTCCCCGGCAAAAAGCCCGCGGATAGCCGAGGCCTTTTGCGGCCGGGCGGCAACTGGGGGCCAGTGATAGTCGTCGCGACGGCGGACTTCGAGGTCTACCACGAGGTGGTGGCGGAGCTACGCGACCGCGACGTCCGGTTCACCACAGTCAGCCCCGGCGACGACCTGCCCGGGGACGCCAGCGTCGTCGTCACCGCGCCCGGCGACGAGGTGGACACCGACCTCCCGACGGTGGTCGCTAGGCCCGACCAGCCCCGGCAAGCCGTCGAGGAGGCGCTCGCGCTCGTCCGCGGCGAGAGCGGCCGGACCGTCGTCGGCATCGACCCGGGCGTCCGGCCGGGCATCGCGGTCCTCTCCGGTGACCTCGTGGTCGCCGTCTTCCACGTGCCCGTCGCCGACGCTGCGTCGGTCGTGCGGCGCGAACTCGCGGACGCGGTGGACCCCGTGGTCCGCATCGGGGACGGCGCCAGGATGGAAGGCGCTCGCATCATCGAAGCGCTCGACGACGTGCGCGTCGAACTCGTCGACGAGACGGGGACGACGCCGTCGCTCGGGACCGGGACCCGCGGGATGGGCGACGTCATCGCGGCCGTGAACATCGCCCGGATGGAGGGTGACCCCATCGAGAGTCGCACCATCGAGCCGACGGCCGGCGAGATACAGGTCATCAAGGACCGCTCCCGGGAGCGCGACGAGCAGAACCGGTCCATCGACGAGGAACTCGCCCGCCGGGTCGCCACCGGCGACCTGACCATCGACGAGGCGCTCGAAGAGCACCGGAAGCGGGACTGATTTCCCGGTACGCCCTTCGTACCCGCCGGTAGGCTCCTCCACCTGACAGTCGGCCGTCCCGGCCGCAGGGCTCGTCGGTTGGGGTTCAGAAAAACGAATGCTACCGAATCGGTCCGGTACCGGTCGATCAGTCGTCCGCGGGTTCGGCCGCCGGGGACTTGCGGCGCTCGGGCGTCCGGGGCGCGAACACGCGGTAGATGGCGTAGAGGCCCCAGATGGTCAGGCCGATGGCGATGAGCCACGCACGCATGTTCGGGCTGAACAGCGGCGACGCGACGATTTCGGCGCCTTCGGGCGCCAGGGCCGGGGCGAGCACGTATCCGCTTTCTTCTCCGAGCGTGTACGCGTACATCGCGCTCATCGAGCCCGTGAGCGTTACGATCAGTCCCATGACGGGGATGGCGAGGATGATGAGTCCGCCGCCGATCCACATCGCGAGTTTGTCAGCGAGGTCTGTGGTTTGTGTCATTTGTGGTCACCTCCTATCCGAGTATGTATGCGGCCCAGCGGCTGTTCTTCGCCCAGTCCATCTTCTCCAGGTACTGGTCGAGGCCCCAGACGCGGCCGGCCCCGAAGACGGCGAGGGTGATGATGAGCATCATGCCCATCATGTCGCCGCTGAACATGCCGTGTGCCCAGTCGGCGTTCGTGAAGTAGAAGAACATCATCAGGAACGCCCCGAAGAACGCCGCGAGGCGCACGAACGCGCCCAGCAGCAGTCCGAGGCCGATGAGGAGCTCTCCCCACGGAATCATGAAGTTCACGAACGCGGGGGCGTTCTGGGCGAACCAGACCTCTATCGGCGCGAGGATGGTGCCCTGACTCGCGAACATCAGGTAGCCCGTCGCGTCGAACCCGCCTTCCATCACTTTCGTCAGGCCCGCGTGCAGCATCCACCAGCCGGTCAGCAGGCGCAGTATTAACATCCAGTACGACATCCACGGCCTCGAGAACTGTAACGATACGTCTGTCCCGAGGAGTTCGGATTGGACTTTGGTACTCATTTTGTCGACCTCCTACAGTACTAACTGACGCCGGCTAGACCTTCAAACCAGAAAGTAGTTCTACATTTCTAAGAATCGTCAATTGGCCGGGTGATGAACTGGGGAAACCGCTACACAGTGTCGACCTGTCGTTCTGCAAGCCGCAAAACCTCTCTGACTGGCTGACCTGTCTGCCGAGCGACCGCGTTTGCGTCGTCGTACTCCGCGCTCACGTCGTACACGACGCCCTGCTCGTCGCGCGCCACCTTCACCGCCACCTCGTAGGTCTCCCCGTCGAGGTCGAGTTCGACCGTCTCGAACGACCGCTCGGCGACCCACCGGTGGCGGACGCCCGTCTCGCGGATGCCGAGCGTCCCCGTCTCCTCGGCGAGACGCCGGGCCACTCGCTCGACGTCCTCGGGCCGAACGATGACCTTGACGAGGTGGCCGGGCCGCGATTTCTTCATCGTGAGCGGGACAACGGATACGTCGCGCGCGCCCGCGTCCGCGAGCGCGTCGTGTAATCCACCCAGAATTTCGGGCGTCGCGTCGTCCAGGTTCGTCTCCAGCACCACGATGTCGTCCTGGACGAGTCGGCCCTGCTCCTCGCCGACCAGCGCACGGAGCACGTTCGGGTGGTCGGGGAACTCGTAGCCGCCCGCGCCGTACCCCGACCCCGTGAGCTTCATCGGCGGGAGCGCGTCCACGCCGTCGGCGTAGTGTGCGAGGATGGCCGCCCCCGTCGGCGTCAGCAGTTCGGCCTCGACGGGGCCGCCCCGGAGCCGCCAGTCCGCGTCGGTCGCTATCTCGACCACCGCCGGCGTCGGCACCGGGTAGGTCCCGTGGCTCATCGTCGTCTCGCCACCGCCGGTCGCCACCGGCGCGGTCACGACCCGGTCCACGCCGAGGTCGTCGACCAGGAGCGCGACCCCGACGACGTCCGCGATGGCGTCGTCCGCCCCGACCTCGTGGAAATGCGTCTCGTCGAGGTCGGTGCCGTGGACGGCCGCCTCGCCGCGCCCCAGCCGCTCGAAGACGGCCTTCGCGTCCGACTTGACCACCTCCGGGAGGGCCATCGCCTCCACTATCTCGACGACCTCGGGATAGGTCCGGAGCGGGCCGTGTCCCTCCGCGTTGTGGTCGTGGCCGTGGTTGTGCCCGGAGCCTTCGCTGTGGTCGTGGTCGTCACCGTGGCTATCATCACCGTGATGGTGGCCGTGCCCGTCGTCCGCCCCGGTGTGCCTGACCGTTACTTTCGTCGCCGCGATGCCGTTCTTGACCACGTCGTCGACGTCGTAGGTCACGTCGAGGTGGTCGGTGACGGGGTCGAGCACCGCCGGGTCGGCCCCGGCGGCGACGAGCGCGCCGAGCACCATGTCGCCGCTCGCCCCCATCCGGCCGTCGAACGCCAGCGTCGTCATACGAACCCTTCGGCGCGCCGGCGCGAAAAAGGTGCGTAACCGGCCGCGAGTGTTGGATGCGTTACCGCTATGTAGCTCGGCATGCTACTCCCTGACACCGGAGCGAAAGTGTGTGGAGGGAAACGCCTATCTGACACCGCCGCCCACCTACCACCGTAGCTGACCGATATAAATCATGAACGAAGTCCAACTCGAGGTGGCCAAAGCGTACCCGAACGACTCGGGACGCGGGATCGCACGCCTTGACCCGGATACGCTACTCCATCTCAAGCTGAGTCCGGGCGACATCATCGAGATCGAAGGTTCGGAGATCACGGCCGCCAAGGTCTGGCGCGCCGACCGGCAGGACTGGAACACCGACACGGTGCGCATCGACGGCTTCACCCGGCAGAACGCCGACATCGGCATCGGCGAACGCGTGAAGATACGCAAGGCCGACGCCCGCAAGGCCGAGCGCCTCGTCCTCGCACCGCCCGAGGAGGCGAGCGTCCAGTTCGGCTCCGACGCCGCCGGCATGGTCAAACGCCAGATCCTCAAGCGCCCGGTCGTCGAACGCGACATCGTCCCCGTGATGAGCAGCACCAACCACCCGTTCATGCGCTCTCCCGGCCAGGCGATACCGCTCATCGCCGTCGACACGGAGCCGGAGGGCGTCGTCCTCATCACCGAGGACACGCAGGTCGAACTCCGCGAGGAGCCCATCAGCGGCTTCGAGCGCGCGGGTGGCGGCATCACCTACGAGGACATCGGCGGCCTCCAGAACGAGATACAGCGGGTCCGGGAGATGGTCGAACTCCCGATGAAGCACCCGCAGATCTTCCAGAAGCTCGGCATCGAGCCGCCCCAGGGCGTCCTCCTCCACGGGCCGCCCGGCACCGGCAAGACCCTCCTGGCGAAGGCCGTCGCCAACGAGACCAGCGCGAGCTTCTTCAGCATCGCGGGCCCCGAGATCATCTCCAAGTACTACGGCGAGTCCGAACAGCAGCTCCGCGAGATATTCGAGGACGCGAAAGACGAGTCGCCCTCCATCATCTTCATCGACGAACTCGACTCAATCGCGCCGAAACGCGAGGACGTGACCGGCGAGGTGGAGCGCCGCGTCGTCGCCCAGCTGCTCACGATGATGGACGGCCTCGAAGCCCGCGGCCAGGTCATCGTCATCGCGGCGACCAACCGCGTCGACGCCATCGACCCGGCGCTCCGCCGCCCCGGTCGGTTCGACCGCGAGATCGAGATCGGCGTCCCCGACGAGACGGGCCGCGAGGAGATACTCAAGATTCACACGCGCGGCATGCCGCTGTCGGACGACGTCACGCTCAGCCGGCTGGCCGACGAGACCCACGGCTTCGTCGGCGCGGACATCGAGAGCCTCACCAAGGAGGCCGCGATGCGCGCGCTCCGGCGCTACCTCCCCGAGATAGACCTCGACGAGGAGGACATCCCGCCGTCGCTCATCGACCGGATGATCGTCAAGCGCGACGACTTCCGCGGCGCGCTCAACGAGGTGGAGCCCTCCGCGCTCCGCGAGGTGCTCGTCGAACTCCCGAAGGTCACCTGGGACGACGTCGGCGGCCTCGAGGACGCCAAACAGGAGGTCAAAGAGAGCATCGAGTGGCCGCTCAACCAGCCCGAGAAGTTCGTCCGCATGGGCATCAGCCCGCCGAGCGGCGTCCTGCTCTACGGGCCGCCCGGCACCGGCAAGACCCTGATGGCGAAGGCGGTGGCGAACGAAACCAACGCCAACTTCATCAGCGTGCGCGGCCCCCAGCTCCTCTCGAAGTGGGTCGGCGAGTCCGAGAAGGCCATCCGGCAGACGTTCCGGAAGGCCCGCCAGGTGTCGCCCTGCGTCATCTTCTTCGACGAACTCGACGCGCTCGCGCCGGGGCGCGGCCAGGACGTCGGCAACAACGTCTCCGAGCGCGTCGTCAACCAGCTCCTCACGGAGCTCGACGGCCTCGAGGAGATGGAGAACGTGATGGTGGTCGGCGCGACCAACCGCCCGGACATCATCGACCCGGCGCTCATCCGGTCGGGCCGGTTCGACCGCCTGACGTTCATCGGCCAGCCCGACACCGCCGGCCGCGAGGAGATCCTCAAGATCCACACGGGCGACTCGCCGCTCGCGCCGGACGTCAGCCTCCGCGAACTCGCCGAGATAACGGACGGCTACGTCGGCAGCGACCTGGAGAGCATCGCCCGCGAGGCCGCCATCGAGGCGCTCCGCGAGGACGACGACGCCGAGGAGGTCGAGATGCGGCACTTCCGCCGGGCGATGGAGCACGTCCGCCCGACCATCTCGGACGACCTGCTGGAGTACTACGACCGCATCGAGGAGGAGTTCAAGGGCACCTCGACCGGTCCGTCCAGCCGCCGCGAGAGCCGCATCGGCTTCCAGTAGGCGGGTCAGGTCGGTTCGCCGTCCGCCGGTTCACCCGGTTCTCTCGGTTCACCTCCGTTCTGTTATGTCCATCGGCGACGAGAGCCGCGGCTCCCGGGGGCAGGAGAGTCGAAGAAAGGTCGGCTTACTCGTCGAGGAGGACGGCGTTGACCTGGCCGGTCTGGCCGGGGCGGGAGGTCACGCGGGCCTTCCCGAGGTCCGTCTCGATGATGGCGCCCTTGACGATGATGTTCCGGCGGATGTAGTTCGGGTTCGAGGGGTTCTCGACGACGTTCTGGATTTCGGCGTTCTTCGTCTCGTCGCCGACGGCGACGCTCGCGACGTTCGTGGAGAGCGCGCGCGTCTTCTCGCTGTTCCCGAGCGAGTCGACGGTGCGGAACTGGGGTTCGCCGAGCGTGGTCTCGGTGGGTTCGCGGCCGAGTTCGTGCTTGCGCTTCTTGCGGAAGGTCTTGAGTCGCGCGCCGGTCTTGGAGCGCTTGGAGCGGCCCTGATACTTCATATGCAAGCAACTGGACCAGCGACGTACTTGAACCCCTCGGATTGGGTGGCACCACATCGGCAGGTTTAGGCGGTCCGCCACGCTTCTCCCGACGATGAGTCTGCGCGTCGCGGTGGCCGCCGCGTTCAAGCAGAAGGGGCGCAACCGCATCGGCGCCAACGAGTTCGTCGTCGCGCTCTCGCTCGACCGGGACTGGCTCTCGCCCGACCAGGCCAAGCGACTGGTCGACCTCGCGACGAGCGAGGGCCTGGTGAGCCAGGACGACGGCGACCTGGTCGCCGAGTTCGACGTCGACGGCGTCGACATCCCCGAGGAGTTCGTCCCGGACGAGTCGCTGTTCCGGGAGAAGTCCACGTTCGAGCGCGTGCTCGACGCCCTCGTCGCCGACGGCCACGACAAACAGCAGTCGGTCGCCGCCATCAACGAACTCCAGGGTCGCCTCGGCGTCCGCATCGAGGCCGCCGCCGTGGTCTACGCCCGGCGCAACGGCGTCGACGTCGGCGACGCCGCGGCGGCTGCTTACGACGACCTGACCAGTTGACATGGACCGCGAGACGAACGACGGCCGACGCATCGCCGAACTCCTCGCTTCGGAGGTCGAGGGGACGCCTACCCGGGCCTGGAGCGGCTCGCGGTCGTGAACGCCGACCCCGACGCCGTGGGAACCACCGAGGGGGAACGCGCCTACGACCTGGTTCACGACGACGCGGTGGTCGCACAGGTGTTCGTCCACGAGGACCGCGTCCGCGTCGAGACTGGCACGGCCATCGACGAGGTAGCGGCCGTCGCCGACGACCAGGGGCTCCGCGTCCGCCCGAAGGCGGTCCGGCCGCCGAAGACCATCGTCTTCGTGGAGTCGGGCGCGCAGGTGAAGCGGGTGCTCCCGGCGCTGGCGGCGATAGTGCAGGAGTAGTCCGCGACCGCGGGGCAGGTCCGGCGGGCGACGGCTCAGTCGAGGTCGCACAGCACCGCCGGCAGGCGGTCGGCGAGGTGGTCGCGGTCGACGTGGGCGTCGGCGCGCGGGTCCGGGTCCGGGCCGCCCTCGTAGACGACCTGTATCGCGAGCAGCCCCGCGTCCTTCGCGCCGGCGACGTCCACGTCCGGTTCGTCGCCGACGTAGACGGTCTCCGCCGGGGCGGTGCCGAGTTCGTCGAGCACCGCCCGGAACGCCCGCTCGTCGGGTTTGCCGGCGACGAGGTCGCCCGTGACGACCGTCGCGTCGAACAGGTCCGTCCAGCCGAGTGTCTCTATCTTGTCGCGCTGGGCGGTCACCGGGCCGTTCGTGAGCAGGCCGACCCGGTAGTCGTCCCGGAGGGCGCACACGAGCGATTCGGCCCCGTCGACGGGCACGAGCGCGTCGGCGATGGCGGCCCGGTAGGCGTCGGCCAGGTCGGCGGGGTCGACGTCGCCGTCTCGCTCGTCGAGCAGGTCGGCGAAGATGGGCGCCCGCGTCTCGTGGGTGTGGCTGTCGAGGTGGGCCTGGCGGTAGGCCGCGCGGCTGATGTCCGGCGCGCCGACGGCGTCGACGGCGTCGGCCAGGATGGCGGCGCGGTCGCGGACCGGGACCGCGAGCGTGTAGTCGAGGTCGAACGCGACCGCCGTGAGTGTCATCACCGGTCGGTAGGGAGCGGGGTCATTTGACTCTTCCCGGTCGGCCAAGCGCAACCCTTGAGTCGTCCGGGTGCGACCCACCGCCAATGACCTTCTTCGACCGCCTTGCCGAGCGCATCGAGCGCGTGGATAGCGTCGTCAGCGTGGGTCTCGACCCCGACCCCGCCCGCCTCCCGGAGGCCGTCCGGGACGCCGACCTGCCGCGGTGGGCGTTCAACAGGCGCATCATCGACGCCACCCACGAACACGCCGCCGTCTACAAGCCGAACGCCGCGTTCTACGAGGACCGCGACGGCTGGCTCGCCCTGGAGGAGACCATCGCGTACGCCCACGGGAAGGACGTGCCAGTGCTCCTCGACGCCAAACGCGGCGACATCGGCAACACCGCCCGGCAGTACGCCGGCCTGCTCGACCTGGCGGACGCCATCACGGTCAACCCCTACATGGGCCGCGACTCGCTCGAACCGTTCCTCTCGCGGTCGGAGAAGGGCGTGTTCGTCCTCTGCCGCACGTCGAACCGGGGCGGCGCGGACCTCCAGGACCTCGAACTCGCGTCGGGCGAACCGCTCTACCGGCGCGTGGCGGACCTCGCCGAGGAGTGGAACGAACGCGGGAACGTCGGCCTCGTCGTGGGCGCGACGGCGCCCGAGGAACTGGAGACGCTGCGCGAGCAGGTGCCGGACGTCCCGTTCCTGGTGCCGGGCGTCGGTGAACAGGGCGGGGACGCCGAGGCGGCCGTCGAGCACGGCCTCGCCGACGGCGTCGGCCTGGTCAACTCCTCGCGGGGCATCATCTTCGCGGGCGAAGACAGCGCCGACTTCGCGGGCGCGGCTGGCGAGGCGGCCAAGCGGCTCAAGCGCCGGCTGAACCAGTACCGCTACAGCCGGTAGTGCTCGCCCTCGGCGTCGGTCTCGCCGCGGGCGCGCCGGACCTCGGTCGCGCAGTCGAGGCAGTAGCCGGCGGCGGTGTCGAAGTGGGCGTCGCAGACCACCGCGCCGCACCGCTCGCAGCTATGCCGGGCCGGGGCGTTCTCGCAGATCTGGCACAGGCCGGAGACGCTCATACCCGTTCGTTCGTCCCCCGGCGGTTTCAACCTGCGGGCGAGAGGCTTAGGGGTTGTAGCACCGTACCCCTCGTGTGCACGATTCGACCGTCGTCGCGTGGCTCGCGGTCACCTTCGGGGGCTGGCAGCGGTCATGTTCCTCCTGGGCGTGCTCTACAGTCCCGTCGCGTGGGGCGTCGCGCTCCCGTTCGCCATCGCGGCGTACATCCTCTGGTACCAGGCGTCCGGTCGCCTCCGGGAGCGCGCCCGCCGCCGCGAGCCAGGGGACCGCCGGACGACCGGCAGGCGGGCGAACCAGGGAGCGGCGCGCTCCCGGTGGAGTCAGACCCGCGACGCCGGCTCCCGGCGAACCGGCCGCGACTGGCGGTCGACCACCGAGCGGAACCGCCCGAACGACGCCGAGGCTCACCGCATCCTCGGCGTGGACCGGGACGCCAGCCAGTCGGAGATACGCCGGGCGTACCGCGACCGGGTCAAGCAGGTACATCCGGACCGCGACGACGGCGACGAGGCGGCGTTCAAGCAGGTGACCGCCGCCTACGACCGGCTGAAATCCGAGTGACCGACCGCTCCGGAGGCCTCACCCGCGGTCCGACTATTTAACTCACCCCGGGGAAGGTTTTTGTCCGGTTAGCGCCAACCCGCGGCCATGAGCCCGGACAGGGCCGTCCTGCACCGCACTATCGAACGCGGCGAGCAGGAAGAGGGGAACGTCGAGTTCAAGGAACGCCTCTCGCGCGACGTTCACCTCGCCGACGGCCGGCTGGAGAGTCTCGCCGCACAGCTCCGTCATCGCGTCCTCTCCGGCGACGGCGAGGCGCTGTACGTCGTCGGCGTGACCGACGACGGCGGCATCGCGGGCATCGACCCGGACGCATTCTCGGAGACGATGGACGTGCTCTCGCTGCTCGCCGAGGAGGCGGGCGCCCACATCGAGGACGTCCAGACGTGGGGGACGAACAACGGCGGCATCGTCGGCGTCGCCGACATCCGCGAAGGGGCGGCGCTCACCGTGGACGACGACCACATCATCGTCGGCACCGCCGGCCACGTCGACCACGGGAAGAGCACGCTCGTCGGCAGTCTCGTCACCGGCCAGCCCGACGACGGCGAGGGTGGCACCCGGGGTATCTCGACCTCCAGCCCCACGAGATAGAGCGCGGGCTGAGCGCCGACCTCTCCTACGGCGTCTACGGCTTCGACGCGGACGGCCCCGTCCGGATGGACAACCCCCACCGGAAGAGCGACCGGGCGGGCATCGTCCAGCGCAGCGACCGCGTGGTCTCGTTCGTCGACACCGTCGGCCACGAGCCGTGGCTCCGCACCACCATCCGGGGGCTCGTCGGCCAGAAACTCGACTACGGCCTGCTCGTGGTCGCCGCCGACGACGGCCCGACGCGGACGACCCGCGAGCATCTGGGCGTGCTCCTCGCCACCGACCTCCCGACCATCGTCGCCATCACGAAGACCGACATGGTTGACGACGACCAGGTCGCCGACGTGGAGCGGGAGGTGGAGCGCCTGCTCCGCCAGGCCGGGAAGTCGCCGCTCCTCATCGAACGCCACGGCGTCGACGCCGCCGTCGAGGAGATAAGCGAGACGGTGGTGCCCGTGCTCCGCACGAGCGCGGTCACGATGGCGGGGCTGGACGTGCTCGACGAACTGTTCGAGCGCCTGCCGAAGACGACGGCCGCGTCCGGCGAGTTCCGGATGTACATCGACCGCTCGTACAAGGTGACGGGCGTCGGCGCCGTCGCGAGTGGCACCATCAAGTCCGGCACCGTGGAGGCCGGCGACGAACTCCTGCTCGGGCCGATGGCCGACGGGAGCTTCCGCGAGGTGGAGGTGCGCTCCATCGAGATGCACTACCATCGCGTCGACCACGCCGAGGCCGGCCGCATCGTCGGCATCGCGC
Source organism: Halobacteriaceae archaeon GCM10025711 (assembly GCA_042662785.1). Taxonomy (GTDB): domain Archaea; phylum Halobacteriota; class Halobacteria; order Halobacteriales; family Halobacteriaceae; genus JBHSYX01. Next base: position 2,778,879 of record JBHSYX010000001.1, on the reverse strand, counting down.
TCAAGGGCGTCGCCGAACCCGAGATAGAGCGCGGGATGGTGCTGCTTCCCCGCGACGCCGACCCCGACCCCGTCCGCGAGTTCGAGGCGGAGGTGATGGTGCTCAACCACCCCACCCGCATCGACACCGGCTACGAGCCTGTCGTCCACCTGGAGACGGTCAGCGAGGCCGCCCGGTTCGAACCCGCGGGCGGCCAGCTACTCCCGGGCGACACGGGGACGACGCGTGTCCGGTTCAAGTTCCGTCCGTACCTGGTCGAGGAGGGCCAGCGCTTCGTGTTCCGCGAGGGACGGAGCAAGGGCGTCGGGACCGTGACCGCGCTCGGGCCGGCGAACTACAGCCAGGGGCGTTCGTCGACGGCCCACAGGTCCGGGAACGAGTAGTGCGGTTCGGGGTCGGGCGTGACGTCCGGGAGCGCCGGCACCCAGCCGGCCCGGCAGTCGGCGGCGAGCGCGCCCGCGACGTCCGCCTCCAGGGAGTTCCCGACGTGGATAGCGCGGTTCGGCGACGAGTCGAGCGCGTCGAGCGCCCGGTAGAACGGGTCGGGCGCGGGCTTGGCGCGGGTGTCGTAGCCCGCGTACACCACCGTCTCGAAGGCGTCGGTCAGGCCGACGCCGTCGAGTTTCTGGCGCTGCATCGCCGGCGACCCGTTGGTGACGACGCCGAGGCGGTGGTCCTCGGCGAGCGATTCGACCAGGTCGGCGGCGCCCGGGAGCAGGCGGACCCGGGTGTGGTCGCGCTCGGCGGCGAACGCGCCCGCGACGCTCCGGCCGAGCTCAGGTTCTCGTCCCTTCTCGGCGGCGATGTCGGCGAACGCGCGCCGGCGCACGTCGTCCACGTCGTCGCTGTCGTCCACGTACGACTCGAACCGCGCGACGTACTCCTCGATGTCGAAGAACGGTTCCACGCCCACGTCCTCGAAGGCGGCCGCCAGCACCTCGCGACCGTGTCGCTCGTACTCGACGAGCGTCCCGTCGAGGTCGAACAGCACGGTGTCAACCCGGTCGGTCATACCTCTCGGTAGTGGCTCGGGCGAGAAAAGTCAACTGACACGCCGATACCCGTCGTCGGTCCGTTCGGCCAGGTCGAACCGGACGGCCCAGTCGAGCAGTCGGCGGACCCGCTCGCGCCACACGGCCTCCCATCCCTCCGGGTACCGGTGGCGCTCCCAGTGCGGGACGTGGTCGGCGAACCGGTCGCACGCCGCATCGGCTGTCACCGGGCCGGCGTCGAGGACGGCCAGCATCTCGTCCACGCCGTAGATTCGCTCCCGGAAGGCCGCCGCCACGTCCTCGGGCGGGTCGCGGGCGCGGGCGACGCCGCTCGCCGTCTCGCGTGCCAGGCCGAGTGCCAGGAGGAACGTCAGCCAGCCGCGCGCCGCCTCGGGGTCGGCCAGGTCGAGGCGGTCGGCCAGCCGGTGCTCGCACGCCTCCCGGTCCGCCGGCACGAGCGGGACGGCGTTCCGGGCGGTGTCGAGGGCGTCCGGGGCCGCCGGGTCGGGGACCGGCTTGTACCTCACAGCCCGAAGCTCTCGGCGAGCAGGTCCTCGTTGGTGCCGCCGAGGACGTGCGTCGGCCCGTCGACCACGTCCACGGTCACCTTCGCCGGCGCGAACACGCTCTCGGACACCTCGAAGAAGTCCCAGTCGGCGTCCTCGAAGATGTCGACGAACGGCGTGCCGTACTCCTCGGTGGCCGTCGACGGGAGCTCCTCGAAGCGGTCGAAGTCCTCGCGGACGGTGAGGTGGACCCGGCCGCCGTAGGCGAGCGCGTCGTTCGTCCGGCCGATGGCCGTCGGCTCGTCGTAGGTGACGGGCGCGACCGGCGCGCTGCCGTGGGCCGAGAGCACGTCCCGCGGGTCGTAGCCGAGTTCGAACAGCCGGAACACCGCCATCTCCGCGGCGCGGGCCGCCATGCTCACGCTCCCCACGACCGAGCCGGTGGCGTACGTCGGCAGGTAGACGCCGGACGGCTCGATGCCGGCCAGGTCCGCGACGTGCTCGGCGACGGCGTCCCCGGGGAGGTCGGTCGATTCGACGGCGAGCACCGTCAGGTCGAACGCGTCGACGTAGCCGATCTCCGCGAACTCGGACTCCTCGGCGACCAGCGCCCGGGCGGGGCCGCTCCCCAGGCCCTCGAAGCCGTCTACGCTGACCTCCCAGCCCGCCTTCTGGGAGCCCAGCAGCGAAAGCGCCGGCTTGTCGGTGGCGAGTTCGACGTGCGTGAACGGTGCGCCGCCCACCTCGTCGAGGCGGGTGTTGAGCGTTGCGAGGCCGGCGGTCTGTATCTCGGCGAGCAGCAGGCCCGCCTCGATGCCGCCGTCGTGGTCGACGCCGAAGTCGAGGACGGTCGCGCCGTTGTCGAGCGCGTACGCCCCGACGTTGAGCTCGTCCGCGAAGTCGAGGGCCTCGTCGGCGAGCTCGATGGCGTTCCGGTTCAGGCTCTCCATGCACCGGGGTTGGGCGGCCTCCGGTAAACCGTTTGTCAGTCGCCGTCGGTCCCGAGAGCTATTGTGCGGTACAGACCCCTCATAGCAGCGGTTAATGAGGAGCGCCGCCGTCAACATCCTGGCGTCCCCGGACGCCACACCACCATGTCTGGTAGCTTCGAAGCGGGCCGCGGCCGGCCCGGCACTGGCGGGACGACGACGGACGAACCCGACCACCCGGCCGTCGAACTCCGCGCCGCCGTCGTCGAGTACGAGAACCGGCCCGACCGCTGCACGCTCTACGACCCCGCGCTGACCGGCTTCGAGCGGATGGCGACCTGGCTCACCGCCGACCGAGACGTGTTCGTCGACCTGGCCGCGGTGCGGTAGCGTTTCGGTCCTCGTTGACGCCGCCCGGGCGAACCTGTCCCGATGGCCGGTGTGCTCGTGGTGAAGCCCGGTCTCACTCGCCCCGGTCGCGCTTCGGTTTCCGACCCAGTACCTGCTCGACGGCGTCCACCTTGTCCTGGGCGCGGAGGGTCTCGGTCCGCTTGTCGTCTATCTTCAGGACGGTGCTCACGCGGTCCGCGTCGACGGCCTTGTGGGCGGCGGCGACGGCGGCGAGCAGTTCGTCGACGTCGTCGGCCTCGATGACCGTCGACATCGGGTTGGTCTCGTAGGCCACGTCGAACTCGTCGAGCGCGGCGATGGCCGCCGCGACGTCCTCGGCCATGTCGCCCTCGCGCACCGGAGCGACGCTCAGCATCGCGATGACTGTCATGGCTGGCCTGTCGGCCGGCGAGCCGAAAGCCGTTTCCCCTACCGGGCGATCAGGCTCGGGTTGATGTCGTCGAACCCGAGCACGTCGCCGCCGTGTTCGTCGGCGAACGCCCGCGCGTCGCTCTCCTCCGAGAACGGCACGAAGTCCTCCCCATCGCGCCGTAGACGTCCGCGCCGACGACGAAGAAGGCGTCCTGGGCGACGACGAACGACTCGGCTTCGGTGTGCGAGGAGATGTACGTGGTGCCCTGCTCGGCGCTGAGGTTGTAGTCGGTGACCGAGTAGTCGGTGACGTAGACGCCGGCCGTCTCCCAGCCGAGGTCCTCGTGCTCGAAGTAGTAGCTGAACATGCACTGCTTGACCGAACAGAACCGGGCGGGGTTGTCGTGGCCCGCGGGAGCGTTGTCGCGGTAGTATATCTCGCCGTTCGGTCCCGGATGGCGGACGATGACCATGCCACAGACGTCACAGGCCCACCGGTCGCTGACGGCGACCGGGTCGGGTCGTTCGCCGCCGTCGCCGCCGAGACAGCCGGCGAGCGCGGGGAGGGCGAGCGCAGTTCCGGTGCGGAGCACCGTACGCCGGGAGACTCTGTCGCGTGGGTCGCACCGGGCGGCCGGGTCGTCGCTGTTGCTGTTGGGAGCCATCGTCCAGAGTACCCGTGGGAGTTGGACCCGGGTTGATAAAGACCCCCGGCGGGTTTTCGGAATCTGAGAAACCTGGCAGTCATCTGTGCGCGACCCGTGCAATCGCGTAGCGATGCACGAACGGAGCGCAGCCGGGTGGCTCCCGGCGGCGAGACACGGGGACGCCGGCCGGTAGGATGCGGTCGAGGCATCTCACCGTCGCCCTGGCCGTGGTGCTCGTCGCGAGCAGCGCCGCGTTCGCGGTCGACCCGACCGCCGGCGCCGACCCGCGACCCGCCCGGTTCGACGACGCCGTCACCATGGGGATGACGGGCGTCCAGATCGTCTCGGCCAGGGGCCAGGGCTACGACATCCCGCGTGCGCAGGCGTTCTACTCCCAGTACGAGTACGTCGTGGGCTACTACGGCGTCGAGTCGCTGGTCGCGGAACTCGACCGCGACGCCCACGACCAGCAGTTCGGCATGCCGCTCGCCATCTACGTCACCGACTACGCCAGGATGGACCTCCGCCTGACCGACGAGGGCTACCTGAACGCGTCCGACCGCCGCCGATGGGTCCAGGCCGAAGACGCCTCCTTCGTCGTGGGGAGCGAGGCCCGGACGACGGCTGGCCCCGCCATCGTCCCGTTCTCCGACCGGGCGGCCGCCGAGGCGTTCGTCGCCGCCCACGGCGGCACCATCGAACCGTGGGCGGCGGTCCGCCAGCGGGACGTGGCCGACCGCTCCTCCGACGCCGCGGCCTGGCGCGAGCGCGTGGCCGACCGGCACGCGTGGGCGAACGAGACGGTGGCCGACGCCCGCACCCTCCTCGACCGGCCAGTCTCCGTGACCGTCGGCGAGGACGCCCCCACGATCCAGGCGGCCGTCGAGCGGGCGCCGCCGAACACCACCGTCCGGGTGCCCGCCGGCACCTACCCGACGAACCTGACCGTCTCGAAACCGGTCACCGTCCGAGGCGCCGGGAACGCGACGACGCTCCGCGGCGACGGAAACGGGAGCGTCGTCCGGGTGAACTCGCCCCGGGTCGCCCTCTCGTCGGTCCGCGTCACGGGCGTCGGCGACAACGTCAGCATCGAGAACACGCCCGACGTGGACACCGGCGCGTGGGACATCTCCGTCCAGTTAGCCTACGGCTACGGCGACGCCGCAGTCGAACTCGACGGCGCCGACGGGTCGCTCGTCCACGACGTGTCCATCACGACGCCCGCGAACGGCGTCGTCCTCCGGGACGCCCGGGACCCGGTCGTCGACGGCGTGACCGTCCACGGGTCCGAAACCTGGCAGGACGGCTTCATGGGCGTGATGGTGATGCGGTCGCGGCCCGTCATCCAGAATTCGACGTTCACGGGCGGCCGCGACGCCGTCTACTCCCATCGCGGCGGCGGGATGGTCGTCCGCGACAACCACATGACGAACATGCGCTTCGGCGTCCACGAGATGTACACCTCGGACACGCTCGTCGCCGACAACGCCGTCCGGGAGACGGACGCCGGCGTCATCGTGATGACCGGGCCGGAGGGCAACGCCCTCGTCGGGAACGACGTGCGGCGGAGCCAATCGGGCGTCGTCCCGGCCGGCAGCGACTCGTTCGTCGCCGACAACGTCGTCGTCGACAACCGCTACGGCCTCCACGTCGCCGGCAAGCGCACCGTCTTCGTGGGGAACGTCGTCGCCCACAACGACGTCGGCGTCCGCGCCGCCACCATCATCCCGACGAACGCCGTCTACGACAACGACGTCGCCGCCAACGACCGGTACGTCGTCGCCACCGTCGGCCCGCTCCGGGTCTGGTCGCGCGACGGCCGGGGCAACTACTGGTCCGGCGCGCCCGGCGCAGACCGAAACGGTGACGGGACACTCGACCGGACGTTCCACCCGAGCGGCACCGTCGACAGCCGGGCCGTCCGCGTCGACGGCGGCCCCAGCCTCGTGCGGGCGCCCGCGGTGACGATACTCCGTCGTCTCCAGGACACCGTCCCGGCGATGCGACCCACCGGCGTCGTCGACACCGCGCCGCGGGCCAGCCCCGTCGACCCGGACGCACTCGCGGCCGTGAACGCCACCCGGAAGCCAGCAGCCGAACAGCAGCCATGACGACAGCAGCCCACCCCGACTCCACCGACGAACACGCACAGCCGGTCGCCAGCGTCGACGCCGTCGGCAAGTCGTTCGGCGACCTCACCGTCCTCGACGACGTCTCCTTCGACCTGCCGGCGGGCACCATCACGGCGCTCATCGGCCCGAACGGGTCGGGCAAGACGACGCTGCTCCGCATCGTCGCCGGCCTGCTCCGGCCCACCACCGGCCGGGTCGACCTGGCGGTCGACGCCGAACGGACCGTCGGCTACCTGCCCCAGCAGCCCGCATTCCGGCCGCGGTTCTCGGTGGCGGAGACGCTCTCGTTCTACGCCAACCTCGTGAACGACGGCGACCTGGCCGCCCGCCTGGAGCAGGTCGGACTCCGGGACGTGCACGACCGACGGGTCGGCGCGCTCTCCGGCGGGATGACCCGCCTCCTCGCGCTCGCCCAGACCACCATCGGCGACCCGCCGGTCGTCGTGCTCGACGAACCCACCAGCGGCCTCGACCCCGAGATGACCGAGCACATCTTCGAGGTCATCGACGACCTGGCCGACGCGGGCGTCGCCGTCCTGCTCGCGACCCACGACCTCGCCGCCGTCGAAACCGTGACCGACCGCGTCGTGCTCCTCGACGACGGCCACATCGTCGCCAGGGGGTCGCCGGCCGACCTCGCCAGCGAGACCGGGACGGACTCGCTCGGCGCGGCGTTCTCCGCCCTCGTCCGGAAAGACGGCGGCCTGACCGTCCGGACCGGCCGCCGGGGTGATGACGCGTGAACGGCCCCGACCCCGAGCGCCTGTTCGTCCTGGTCGACCGCGAACTCCAGACGGTGGTGCGGACGCCGACGTTCGCGTTCCTCGTCCTCGGCTTCGCCGCCGTCGTCGTCGGCACCACCCTGACCGGCGGGTCCACCGGCGGCCGGTACGTCCCCACCACCCTCGACCTCCTGCCGATGATGGAGCTGCTGGTGCCGGTGCTCGCGTTCGCGTTCGGCTACCGCGCCGTGCTCGCCGACACCCAGCGCGGCGAGATGGAGATGCTCCGCACCTACCCCGTCTCGAAGCTCACGCTCGCGCTCGGCGTCTACGTCGGCCGCGCCACCGCGCTCCTCGCGTCGGTCATCCTCCCGCTGCTCGTCGCCGTCGTCATCGTCGTGCTGACCGGCGGGGGTGGCCCGTCGTTCATCGCCCAGCACGCCGGCGGCGACTCCGTCCTGCTCTACTTCCGGTTCGTCGTGCTCACGTCCATCTTCGCGCTCGTCGTCCTCGCCGTCGCGCTCGCCGTCTCCGCCGCGTCGCGCAGCACCCGGGAGGCGCTCGCGCTCGCCGTCGGCTTCCTCGTCGTACTCGTCATCGGCCTCGACCTCGGTATCATCGCCGGCCTCGCCGGCGGCGTCGTCTCCGACGACACCCTCGTCTGGCTCCTCGCCGCCAGCCCCAACAGCGCCTACCGCGGCCTCGTCCTGGAGACGGTGGCCGGCGTCGTCTCCACCTCGTCGGCCCGCGCCGCCGCCCCCGCCGCCAACCTGCTCGGCCTGGCCGCCTGGCTGGTCGTCTCACTCGCCGTGGCTGTGAGGACAGTCTGGGAGAAGTAAGACGGCGTTTACTGGCGGTCGGCGGGTGGCGTTTGACGGATTGTACTGGCGGTAGAGGTCGAGAGAACTGCGCTGGCTGGGATTTGAACTACGCGAAGACGGTCCTGCTCGCCTCGCTGGCGCTCGGCTGCGCGGGCTGCGACTTCTCTCGTTCAAATCCCTTCCGCAGACAGCCTCACACGGTGCCGAGAGACACAAGCGTCTCTCGGCGAGTTGTGCTCGGTAGAACTGCGCTGGCTGGGATTTGAACCGGAGCCAGACGGTCCGGGATGCTCACTGCGTTGCGCTTCCGGGCGTGCGACTGGCAGGGTTCAAATCCGGACGCATTCACCGTCATCACGAGTCGCAGCGCGATGAAACGCGCTGCTCGAACGGTGATGACGTAGAACTGCGCTGGCTGGGATTTGAACCACGGTCGAACGCTTCGTCCTCGCTCCGCTCGGACGACTGCGGTTCTCCCTGATTCAAATCCCAGCGACCGCGTTCAGTCGTGTCGAGCGACACGGGCGTCGCTCGACGAGTAGAGACGACAGAACTGCGCTGGCTGGGATTTGAACCCAGGTTGTGACCATGGCAAGGTCACGTGATACCACTACACTACCAGCGCGCTTCGCAACTACAACTGTGCCCGACTCGGACATAAGGGTTGCGAAAGTCGGGCGGAATCGGCAGCGGGGGACGGGGTCCTAGCCAACACGTCTCACGACCGGGTTGACTGGCGGGAGGCGGCGTGAGACCGAGTGTCAGCCACAGGAAGAAACGCCACCCTTTTAAACAAGGGTCCGGTATCCACGCTACAGTCTCGTGATGAAGCGCGGACGCGTTCCGGCATGACAGTCAGCGTACTCGTGCCGTCATCCGTCGTCCGGGAAGCCGAGGACAAGCGCGAGGCGACTCGCAAACTCGGCTACGTCGCCCGTGCGGCGGCGGTCTTCCGGGCCGACCGACTCGTCGTCTTCCCCGATTCCGAGGGGAGCGGCGATGGGGTGACGGGTTCGTCGAAACCGTGCTTCGGTACGCCGCGACGCCGCCATACCTCCGAAAGGAGGTCTTCGGCAAGCGCGACGAACTGGAGTACGTCGGCGTCCTGCCGCCGCTTCGCCTTCCATCACAGACCGGCTCCGGATCGAGCGGTTCGGGGTCGTTAAGACAGGGAATCGTGACCCAGGTCGGATCTGAAGGGCGCGTTCGGGTCAATTGCGGAATGCAACACCCGATCTCCCTCATCGCACCGCCGGAGATGGCGGTCGAGGAGGGGAGCGCGTTACCATCAGGGTCTCTTCGCGACGTCCGGTCCGTGCGAAGCTCACGGACGAACCCCCACCGGGGTTCGACGTGCTTCGAATGGGCCTGGAGGACGCCCTCGAGCGCGAGGACGCGGGCACGCGAATCGCCACGTCACGCCACGGCACCCCCGTCACGGTGTCGCGGCTGGGACGACTGGTCAGCCGCGTCCAGCGTACCGGCACGACCGTCGCGTTCGGCTCACCCGGCCGAGGACTCCCCGAAATCCTCGGCATCGAGCCGTCGGCGGTCGGTGAGGGCGACCCGAATACCGGCGCACCCGGTGGGTTCGACTTCTGGCTCAACACGGTTCCGCATCAGGGCAGCAAGACGATACGGACTGAAGAAGCGATGTTCGCGTCGCTCTCGCTGCTCACGCTCACGGAGTGATACGATGCCACAATCAAACAGACCACGAAAAGGCTCGATGGGCTTCGGTCCACGGAAGCGCGCGGCCAGCGAGGTCCCGCGCATCAAGTCGTGGCCCGACGATGACGGCCAGCCAGGCCTCCAGGGCTTCGCGGGCTACAAGGTGGGGATGACCCACGTCGTCCTCGTCGACGACAAGCCCAACGCGCCCACGGAGGGCATGGAGACGTCGGTGCCGGTGACTATCGTCGAGACCCCGCAGATGCGCGTAGCCGCAGTCCGCGCGTACGAAGACACCCCGTACGGCAAGAAGCCGATCACGGAGGTGTGGGCCGACGACCTGCACGAGGACCTCTCCCGTGCGGTCAACGCCCCGGAAGGACACGACGCCCAGGCAGCCCGCGACGAGATAGAAGCGGCACTCGAAGACGGTCGGGTCGCCGACGTCCGCGTCATCACCCACACGGTGCCCGGCGCGGTCAAGAGCGTCCCGAAGAAGAAACCCGACGTCATGGAGAACCGGGTCGGCGGCGGCTCCGTCGAGGACCGGGTCGAGTTCGCGTTCGACCTCCTCGACGAGGGCGGCGTCGTCGACATGGCGGACATCTTCCGCCCCGGCGAGTACCTCGACGTCAGCGGCGTCACCAAGGGCAAGGGCCTCCAGGGGCCCGTCAAGCGCTGGGGCGTCCAGAAACGCAAGGGCAAGCACGCCCGCCAGGGCTGGCGGCGCCGCATCGGTAACCTCGGCCCGTGGAACCCGAGCCGCGTTCGCTCGACGGTTCCCCAGCAGGGCCAGACCGGCTACCACCAGCGCACGGAACTGAACAAGCGGCTCATCTCGCTCGGCGACGGCGACGACGTCAACGCCGAGGGCGGCTTCACCAACTACGGCGAGGTCGACGGGCCGTACGCGCTCATCAAGGGCTCGCTGCCCGGTCCGAAGAAGCGTCTCGTGCGCTTCCGGCCGGCCATCCGCCCGACCGAATCGCCGCGGCTGGACCCCGAGGTCCGGTACGTGAGCACCAAGTCGAACCAGGGGTAAAGTATGCAGGCGACAATCCGAAACCTGGACGGCGACGACGACGGCACCCTCGAGCTCCCGGCGGTCTTCGACACCGACTACCGCCCGGACCTCATCCGACGTGCCGTACTCGCCGCGCAGGCAAACCGGACACAGGACTACGGCAGCGACGAGTACGCCGGGATGCGCACCCCCGCCGAATCCTTCGGTAGCGGCCGCGGCATGGCCCACGTTCCCCGTATCAACGGACGTGGCGCCCGCGTCCCGCACACCGTCGGGGGCCGACGCGCACACCCGCCGAAAGTCCAGAAGGACCGCACGCTGAACGTCAACGACAAGGAGCGAAAGCTCGCCACCCGCAGCGCCATCGCGGCGACGGCGGACGTGGACCTCGTCCGCGAGCGCGGCCACCGGTTCGACGACGGCGTCGAACTGCCGCTGGTCGTATCCGACGAGTTCGAGGACCTCGTGAAGACCAGGAGGTCGTCGCGCTGCTCGAAGCGCTCGGCGTCGACGCCGACATCGAGCGCGCCGACGACCGCACGGTCCGAGCGGGACAGGGCAAGCTCCGCGGGCGCAAGTACAAGCGACCGAAGTCCATCCTGTTCGTGACCTCCAGTGCGGCCGGCCCGTCGAAGGCCGCCCGGAACCTGGCGGGCGCGGACGTGGCGACAGGTCGCGAGGTCAACGCGGAGGACCTGGCGCCGGGTGCACACCCGGGCCGGCTCACCGTGTGGACCGAGAGCGCCGTCGAGGAGGTGGCCGACCGATGACCGTCATCGACTACCCGCTGGTCACCGAGAAGGCGATGAACCTGATGGACTTCGACAACAAGCTCCAGTTCGTCGTCGACCTCGACGCCACCAAGCCCGAGATCCGCGAGGAGGTCGAGCGTCGCTACGACGTCACCGTCGACGACGTCAACACGATGGTGACGATGAAGGGCCAGAAGAAGGCCATCATCACGCTCTCCGCGGACGACGACGCCCAGGAAGTCGCTTCCAGGATAGGGGTGTTCTAACCATGGGACGCAGAATTCAGGGACAGCGCCGAGGTCGCGGGACGCCGACGTTCCGCGCCCCGTCGCACCGGTACAAGGCGAAGCTGGACCACAAGGTAGCGGACGACGACGTCATCGCCGGCACCGTCGTCGACATCGAACACGACCCCGCCCGCAGCGCCCCCGTCGCCGTCGTCGAGTTCGAGGACGGCGACCAGCGGATGGTGCTCGCGGCCGAGGGCGTCGGCGTCGGCGACACCGTCGAAGTCGGCATCACGGCAGCCATCGAGCCGGGCAACACGCTCCCGCTGGCCGAAATCCCGGAAGGGGTGCCGGTCTCGAACGTGGAGTCCCAGCCCGGTGACGGCGGCACGTTCGCCCGCTCGTCCGGCGTGAACGCCACGCTCATCACCCACGAGCGCGACGCCGCCGTCGTCCAGCTGCCCAGCGGCGAGGTCAAGCGCCTGTCGCCCCAGTGCCGCGCCACCATCGGCGTGGTCGCGGGCGGCGGCCGGACCGAGAAGCCGTACGTGAAGGCAGGCAAGAAACACCACAAGATGCGGGCTCGCGGGACGAAGTGGCCTCGCGTCCGCGGTGTCGCCATGAACGCCGTCGACCACCCGTTCGGTGGCGGCGGCCGGCAGCACCCGGGCCGACCCAAGTCCGTCTCGCGGCACGCACCGCCGGGCCGCAAGGTCGGTGACATCGCGTCGAAGCGCACCGGTCGCGGCGGCAAATCCGGTCGAGGAGGAAAGAACAAATGAGCTCCGATTACCGAACCGGCCGCGAGGAGAGTTCACCTACCGCGGTCACGACCTCGACGAGCTGCAGGAGATGAGTCTCGAGGAGGTCGCGGAACTGCTCCCCGCTCGACAGCGGCGAACCATCGAACGCGGGCTGACCCCGGACCAGGAGAAGCTCCTGGAGAAGGGTCGCGAGCGCTCCGCCGAGGAGACCGCCAACAACCCCATCCGCACGCACCTGCGCGACATGCCGGTGCTGCCGGGGTTCGTCGGCAAGACGTTCGCGGTCCACAACGGCACGGAGTTCGAGCGCGTCGAGGTCAAACCCGAGATGATCGGGCACTACCTCGGCGAGTTCCAGCTCACCCGGACGTCCGTCGAGCACGGACAGGCAGGCATCGGGGCGACCCGCTCCTCGAAGTTCGTGCCACTCAAATAACCATGGGAATCAGCTACAGCGTCGAGGCCGACCCCGAGACCACCGCCAAGGCGATGCTCCGGGAGCGGCCCATCAGTCTCAAGCACAGCAAGGAGATCGCCCGCGCGATCAAGGGCATGACCGCCGGCGACGCCATCGAGCATCTCGAGGCCGTCGCGGCCGGCGAGACGCCGGTCCCGTTCCGGTCGCACAACTCCGGTGTCGGTCACCGGAAAGGGATGGACGGCTGGGACGCCGGTCGCTTCCCGAAGAAGGCCAGCGAGGCCTTCATCGACCTGCTGGAGAACGGCATCGGCAACGCCGACCACCAGGGGTTCGAGGGCGAGGCGATGACCATCAAGCACGTCGCAGCCCACAAGGTCGACGAGCGCCAGGGCCGCAAGCCCCGCGCGTTCGGTCGCGCGACCGAGTGGAACACCACGCTCTGTGACGTCGAACTCGTCCTCGAGGAGGTCGAGGAGTAATGGCGGACGAACTCGAATTCATCGAGGAGGGGCTTCAGCGCTCCCAGATCGACGAGTTCTTCGCCGACGAACTGGGCCGCGCCGGCTACGGCGGCATGGAGGTCGCCCACACGCCGATGGGGACCCAGATCGTCCTCAAGGCCGAGAAGCCGGGCATGGTCATCGGCAAGGGTGGCAAGAACATCCGGAAGATCACCCGCGAACTCGGCGAACGATTCGACCTCGAGGACCCGCAGATCGACGTCCAGGAGGTCGACGAACCCGACCTGAACGCCCGCATCGTCGCGGACCGCCTCGCGAACGCGCTCGAACGCGGCTGGTACTTCCGGAAGGCCGGCCACGTCACGGCCGACCGCATCATGGAGGCCGGCGCGCTCGGCGTCGAGATCGTGCTCTCCGGCAAGGTGACCGGTGCGCGCTCCCGCGTCGAGAAGTTCTCCCGCGGCTACATCAAGCACAACGGCGAGCCCGCGGAGACCATCGTCGACGAGGGCCAGGGCGTCGCGGTCATGAAGCTCGGCACCATCGGCGTCACGGTGAAGATCATCCCGCCGGAGGCCGACCTGCCGGACGACTTCGCCATCCACGAGGACGCCGACATCGAGGACCTCGTCGTCGAGGAAGAGGGCGAGGAACTCGAAGAACTGCTCGAAGGTAGCGGCGACGAGGAAGCCGTGGCCGAACCCGAGGACGAAGCGGAGACGCCGGCCGAGGCCGCCGAGGTCGCCGAAGAGGAGATCGTCGAAGAGGACCTCGAAGCCGAGGAAGGCGCTTCGCCGACCGCGCCCGACGACACCTCCGTCGAGGAGGAACTCGACGAACTCGAAGCCGACGTCGACGAGGAGTTCGAGGAACTCGACGAGGAGACCGAAGCGGAAGCCGAGGAGCTGCTCGACGAGATGGACGAGGAGGTGGAGGAGTAAATGGCTATCCTCCACCCCCAGGAGATTCGCGACATGACGCCGGCCGAGCGAGAGGCCGAACTCGAGGAGCTCGAGACCGAGCTGCTCAACTCGAAGGCCGTGAAGGCGGCGGGCGGCATGCCGGAGAACCCCGGTCGCATCGGGGAACTCAAGCGCACCATCGCGCGCATCAAGACCATCCAGAACGAGGAAGGCGACGTGACCGGCACGTCCGAAGAGAGCACCGAGGAGTAAGATGGCGCTGACACCCGACACCCTGCTGAAACACGAACTCGCGGGCCTGTCCGTGCGGGTCGTCGAGTCGACGGACCCGTCGCGGGTCGGCATCGCGGGCCGTGTCGTCAGGGAGACGATGGGGACGCTCCTCATCGCCACCGAGTCGGGTGTCAAGCAGGTGCCCAAACGGGGCACCACCTACGAGTTCGCGTTAGATGAAGCCGCGGCGACCCGCGAGGGCGCCGGGACCGCGTCCGAACCCGACGGCGAGGACGTGGCCTACGTTACGGTGGACGGCGCGACACTGCTCTCACGACCCGCCCGACGCACTGAAAACGGAGTGAATTCGAAATGGCACTAGGACTGAACGTACCGGAACCGGAGGAGTCCTGTTCCGACGATAACTGTCCGTTCCACGGCACGCTGCCGGTTCGCGGACAGCTTATCGAAGGCACAGTGGCTTCGACGGCGATGGAGAAGACCGTAGTCGTCGAGCGCGAGTACGACGTGTTCGTCCCGAAGTACGACCGCTACATGAAGCGGCGGTCGCGCATCGCGGCGCACGCACCGTCGTGTCTCGAACTCGAAGTCGGCGACACGGTACGCATCGCAGAGACCCGACCGCTCTCGAAGACCAAATCACACGTGGTCGTCGAGCAGACGGGAGGTGAAGCATAATGGACGCGCTGAAGGCAGACGTGACCCAGGGGCTCGAGAAGGGCTCCATCCTGACGTGCGCCGACAACACCGGCGCGCGCGAACTTCGCGTCATCAGCGTGGCCGGATACCACGGCACCGTCAACCGCCACCCGAAGGCCGGCGTGGGCGACAAGGTGACCGTCTCCGTCGTGAAAGGCACGCCGGAGATGCGCCGCCAGGTGCTGGAGGCCGTCGTGGTCCGCCAGCGCAAGCCCATCCGCCGCCCCGACGGGACGCGGGTGAAGTTCCAGGACAACGCCGCCGTCATCATCGACGACCTCGACGAGCCGCGGGGGACCGAGATCAAGGGCCCCATCGCGCGCGAGGTCGCCGAGCGATTCGGCAGCATCGCGAGTACAGCCACGATGATAGTATGACTCGACAACCACGCAAACAGCGGAAGAACAAGGCACAGGCTCCGCTGCACGAGCGCCAGAAGCAGGTGCGCGCGACCCTGTCCGACGACCTCCGCGAGGAGTACGGCAAGCGTCGCGTGCGCGTCAACGCGGGCGACACCGTCGAGGTGCTCCGCGGCGACTTCGCCGGCGAGGAAGGCGAGGTCATGGACGTCGACCTCAAGGACGCGGTCGTCCGCGTCGAGGGCGTCACCGTCGAGAAGTCCGACGGCGAGGAGGTGCCGCGTCCGCTGGACGCGAGCAACCTCCGCGTCACCGAACTCGACCTCGACGACGAGCGCCGCGTGGCCCGACTGGAGGAGATAACGAATGACGAAACACCAGAAGCGACTCTCGGTTCCGAACGCGTGGCCGGTCGAGCGGAAGACCGCCACGTTCACCGTCAAGGCCGAAGGTCCGCACGGCAAGGCCGGCGTTCCGCTGGTCATCGTCCTGCGGGACGTCCTCGGCTACGTCGACACGACGAAGGAAGCCAAGTACGCCCTCAACCACGAGGGCGTGCTCGTGAACGGACAGTCGGTGAGCGACGTCCGCCGTCCCATCGGCATGTTCGACCTGCTGTCCTTCCCCGACCGGGACGAACACTACCGCATCTTCCCGGACGAGGGCGGCCGCCTCGGCCTGACGTCCATCGACGCCGACGCCGCGGACAGCAAACTCGGCAAGATCGTCGACAAGCGGCTGGTCGGCGGCGGCGAGACCCAGCTGAACCTCCACGACGGGCAGAACCTGCTCGTCGAGGACGGCAGCGAGTACAGCACCGGCGACTCCGTCGTCGTCGAGAACGAGACCAACGAGATCGTCGCCCACTTCGTCTACGAGGAGGGCGCGCTCGTGACCGCGGTCGACGGCGCCCACGCGGGCGACGTCGGCACGCTCGCGGAGGTCCAGGTCACGCCCGGCAGTTCGTCGAACACCGTCCGGGTCGAGACCGAGGACGGCGAGTTCGAGACGGTCGAGGAGTACGTCGTCGTCATCGACGAGAAGTTCACCGGGGGTGAGGCCTGATGTCGGAGGCCGAGTTCCACGAGATGCGCGAACCGCGCATCGAGAAGGTCGTCGTCCACATGGGCGTCGGCCAGGGCGGCGTCGAACTCCAGAACGCCGAGGAGATAATCCAGGCCGTCACCGGCCAGGAACCCGTCCAGACGCTGGCGAAGGAGACGAACCCCGAGTTCGGCATCCGCCAGGGGACGCCCATCGGCGCGAAGGTCACGCTCCGCGGCGAGCAGGCCGAGGAGTTCCTCGAGCGTGCGCTCCCGCTGGCGACCCTCTCGCGCACCCAGTTCGACGAGACGGGGAACGTCAGCTTCGGCATCGACGAGCACACCGAGTTCCCCAGCCAGGAGTACGACCCGAACGTCGGGATCTACGGCCTGGACGTGACCGTCAACCTGGTCCGTCCCGGCTACCGCATCACGAAGCGCGACAAGCGCTCGCGACAGGTCCCGTCGAAACACCGACTCACGACCGAGGACGCCATCGCGTTCCTCGAGGCCAACTTCGACGTGGAGGTTAACTGATGAGTGAAGCAGAAGGCGAGGAGCGCGCGGAGGAGACCGGCCAGCACCACGCGTGCCGCCGGTGTGGCCGCAAGCAGGGCCTCGTCGGCAAGTACGACATCTGGCTCTGCCGACAGTGCTTCCGCGAGATCGCCCGACCGATGGGATTCAAGAAGTACAGCTAACAATGACAGGGAACGACCCACTCAGTGACGCGCTCGCCGGCATGAACAACGCCGAGAGCGTCGGTCACCTGACGCAGACAATATCGCCCGCCTCGAATCTTATCGGCAGCGTCCTCGAGGTACTCTACGACCGTGGTTACATCGACGGTTTCGAGTACGTCGAGGACGGCAAGGCCGGCAAGTTCGAGGTCGAACTGAAGGAGCCATCAACGAGTGTGGCCCGGTGAAACCCCGCTACTCCGTGGGGGTCGACGAGTTCGAGAAGTGGGAGAAGCGGTTCCTCCCGGCTCGCGACTACGGCACGCTCGTCCTCACGACCAGCCAGGGCGTCATGAGTCACTACGACGCCCGCGAGGCTGGCATCGGTGGCCAGGTCATCGCGTACGTGTACTAACCATGCCACGGAACGAAGTCGAGATTCCGGACGAGGTGACCGCCGACGTGGACCGTCTCGAACTGACGGTCGAGGGACCGAACGGTGCCGTCACGCGACGGCTCTGGTTCCCCGACGTGACCGTCAGCGTCGAGGACGGGACCGTCGTCATCGAGAGCGACGCCGAGGACGCGAAGACCACGGCGACGATGAAGACGTTCCAGAGCCACGTCGAGAACATGCTCCACGGCGTGACCGAGGGCTGGGAGTACCGGATGGCAGTCCACTACTCCCACTTCCCGATGCAGGTCCGCGCCGAGGGCGACGAAGTCGTCATCGAGAACTTCCTGGGCGAGAAGTCGCCGCGCCGCACGAGAGTGCACGGCGACACCCAGGTCCAGGTCGACGGCGAGGAAGTCGTCCTGAGCGGCCCCGACAAGGAGGCCGTCGGACAGACCGCTGGGGACATCGAGCAGTTGACGCGCGTCAAGGACAAGGACACCCGCGTCTTCCAGGACGGCGTCTACATCGTCGAGAAGCCCAGCAAGGGAGGTGCCTGATAGATGGCAGACGAGGAACCACAGGAACTCGAAGACATCAGCGGCGTCGGCCCGAGCAAGGCCGACTCGCTCCGCGAGGCCGGCTACGACTCCATCGAGGACGTCAAGCGGGCCAGCCAGAGCGACCTCGCAGAGGTCGACGGCATCGGCAACGCGCTCGCCGCGCGTATCAAGGCCGACGTCGGCAGCCTCGAAGTCACCGAGGACGAGGCGGCCGAGGCCGAAGTCGAAGAGGCCGACGTCGAGGAAGCCGAGGAAGCGGAGGCAGAGGACGTAGAGACCGAACTCCAGCCGCGAGGCTACGCGGACAAGCAGCCGGAACTCGGCGACGAGGAGGGCCGCCTCCTCGCCCAGCGCCACCGGCAGGGCAAGCCGCAGTTCAACCGGCAGGACTACCACAAGAAAAAGCGCACGCCGACGTCCTGGCGCAAGCCCCGCGGCAACCTCTCGAAGCAGCGCCGCGGCATCAAGGGCAAAGGCGACATGGTCGAGGCGGGCTACCGCACGCCGAAGGCCGTCCGCGGCAAACACCCCTCCGGGTTCGAGGAAGTGCGCGTGCACAACCCCGACGACCTCGACGGCGTGGACCCCGACACGGAAGCGGTCCGCATCGCGTCGAAGGTCGGCGCTCGCAAGCGCGAGCGCATCGAGGAGGTCGCCGAGGACCGCGAAATCCGCGTGCTCAACCCAACCTACGTCGAAGTCGAGGTGACCGACGATGAGTGACCTGAGCGCACAGAAACGACTCGCGGCCGACGTCCTCGACGTCGGGAAGAACCGCGTCTGGTTCGACCCCGACGCCCAGGACGAGATCGTCGACGCGATCACTCGCGAAGACATCCGCGAGCTCGTCGACCAGGGCATCATCCGGGCGAAGGACAAGCGGGGCAACTCGCGTGGCCGCGCCCGCGAGCGCAACGCGAAGCGCTCGTACGGCCACCGGAAGGGCCCCGGCTCCCGGCGCGGGAAGGCGGGCGGCCGCCAGAACCGCAAGGACGCCTGGAAGGACAGTATCCGCGCGCAGCGACGCACGCTCCGCGAACTCCGCGACGACGGGGACCTCACCCCGAGCCAGTACCGCGACCTCTACAACAAGGCCCGCGGCGGCGAGTTCGACAGCGTGCGACGGCTGCTGAACTACATCGACGAACATTACGGTGATCAGTGATGGCGACAGGACCACGATACAAGGTTCCGATGCGCCGTCGCCGTGAGGTCCGGACCGACTACCATCAGAGGTTGCGCCTGCTGAAATCCGGGAAGCCCCGGCTTGTCGCTCGCAAGAGCAACAAGCACACTATGGTGCAGCTGGTCGTGACCAGTCCTCAGGGCGACGAGACAGTGACGAGCGCTCACTCCAGCGACCTGGCCGACTACGGCTGGGAGGCGCCGACGGGCAACCTGCCCGCCGCGTACCTGACCGGCTATCTCGCCGGCAAGCGCGCGGTCGACGCCGGCCTGGACGAAGCAGTGCTCGACATCGGCCTCAACACGGCGACCCCCGGCTCGAAGGTGTTCGCAGTCCAGGAAGGCGCTATCGACGCGGGACTCGACGTCCCGCACAACGAGAGCGTCTTCGCGGACTGGGACCGCACCCGCGGCGAGCACATCGCCGAGTACGCCGAGATGCGCGAGGAACCGCTCTACAGCGAGTTCGACGCGACGGAACTGCCCGAGCACTTCGACGAGGTGCTCGAGACACTACAGGAGGACAACTAACCAATGGCACGAAACGACTACGACGACGCCTGGGAGCCGAAGACGCGGCTCGGCCGACTCGTGCAGGAGGGCGACATCGACACGATGGAGGCCGCCCTCGCCTCCGGGCTCCCGCTGAAGGAGCCGGAGATCGTCGACCAGCTGCTGCCCGGGCTCGACGACGAGGTGCTGGACATCAACATGGTCCAGCGCATGACCGACTCCGGCCGCCGGGTGAAGTTCCGGTGTGTCGTCGCCGTCGGCAACCGCGACGGCTACGTCGGGTTCGCCGAGGGCCGCGACGACCAGGTCGGCGGCGCCATCCAGAAGGCGATCGAGATAGCGAAGATGAACATCATCGACGTCTCCCGGGGCTGCGGGTCCTGGGAGTGTGGCTGTGGCCGTCCCCACACGGTCGCGCTGCGCACGGTCGGCAAGGCCGGCAGCGTCGAGGTGGAGCTCATCCCGGCTCCGCGCGGGCTCGGGCTGGCGGGCGGGGAGACCGTCCGCAACGTGCTCGAACTCGCGGGCATCGAGGACATCTGGACGCGTAGCTCCGGGAAGACCCGGACCACGGTCAACTTCGCGAAGGCGACGTTCAACGCCCTCAAGGCGACCGCGGAAGCCCGCGTCCCCCAGCACGCACTCGAAGAGCGCGAGGTGATCGAGTGATGCAGGCCGTCGTCCAGCTTCGCGGCGAGGTCGACATGCGCGGGACGGTGCGTGACACCCTCGGGATGCTCAACGTCCACAAGGTGAACCACGCCACGTTCGTCCCGGACACGGAGACCTACCGCGGGATGATAACGAAGGTGAACGACTACGTCGCCTACGGCGAGCCGAGCCAGGAGGTCGTCGAGACCCTCGTCCGCCGTCGCGCCGAACCCGTCGAGGGTGACGCCGACATCGACGACGAGTGGGTCGCCGAGAACACCGAGTACGACGACGTCGCGGCGCTCGCCGCGGCGCTCGTCGCCGAGGAGACGACGCTCCGCGAGCAGGGTCTCTCGCCGGTGCTCCGGCTGCACCCCCGCGTGGTGGCCACGACGGCATCAAGCACCCCACCCGTGAGGGCGGCGAACTCGGTAAGCATAACACCGAGGAGATAGACGGACTCCTCAAGTCGATGCGATAACCATGACGAACAAGAAACGACGTCAGCGCGGCTCCCGCACGCACGGCGGCGGTACGCACAAGAACCGCCGCGGCGCGGGCAACCGCGGCGGGCGCGGGAACGCTGGCCGACGCAAACACGAACAGCAGAACTACGGACCGCTCGGGAAGACCGGCTTCAAGCGTCCGGAGAAGGTGCAGGACGACGTCCGCACCGTGGACGTCAACGAACTCGACGAGAACGCGGCGCTCTACGCGGCCGACGGCCTCGCCGAGGAGACCGACGGCGGCTACCGCCTCGACGCGCGCGACGTCGTCGAGGACGGCCACGACGCCGACGTCGTGAAGGTGCTCGGCGGCGGCCAGGTGCGCAATCGCCTGGAGGTCGTCGCGGACGCGTTCTCCGAGAGCGCGGTCTCGCTCATCGAGGGCGAGGGCGGCGAAGCCATCCTGACCGACAGAGCGACCACCGAAGAGAGCGAGGAGTAACCCATGGGATGGAAGGAGGCCGCTGAACCCGTCCTGACCCGCTTCCCCGGCGTGCGCCGCCCGGAGGGCCACGTCCCCTTCAAGCGCAAGCTAACGTGGACGGCGGGCATCCTCGTCCTGTACTTCTTCCTGACGAACGTCTCGCTGTACGGGATGGGGCAGGGCGCCGACGACCTGTTCGGCCAGTTCCGCGCGCTGCTCGCCGGCGGGCAGGGCACCGTGCTCCAGCTCGGTATCGGCCCCATCGTCACCGCGAGCATCGTCCTCCAGCTGCTCGGCGGCGCCGACCTGCTGGGCCTGGACACGAACGACCCGCGTGACCAGATGATATACCAGGGCCTCCAGAAGGCGCTCGTGGTCGTGATGATATTCCTCACGGGCATCCCGATGGTGTTCCTCGGCGGCTTCCTGCCCGCCGACCAGGCGCTCGCCGCGACGTTCCCCGGCGGCGTCATGGGGGTCAAGAGCATCATGTTCCTCCAGATAGCCGTCGGCGGCATGCTCATCCTCTACATGGACGAGGTCGTGAGCAAGTGGGGCGTCGGCTCCGGCATCGGGCTGTTCATCGTCGCCGGCGTCAGCCAGAGCCTCGTGGGCGGGTTCATCTACTGGGGCGGCGAAGGCGCCGGCGGGTTCATCCCCACCTGGATAGCGCTGATAACCGGGAGCCTCGAAGGCGCACCGGCGCTGCTGAGCTCCGCCGGCCTCGAGTTCCTGCTGTTCGACTCGAGTGCGGGCCTGCTCCCGCTGCTCACGACGCTGCTCATCTTCGGCATCGTCGTGTACGCAGAGAGCGTCCGCGTCGAGATTCCGCTCAAGCACGCCCAGGTGAAGGGTGCTCGCGGTCGCTTCCCCGTGAAGCTCATCTACGCGAGCGTCCTGCCGATGATTCTCGTCCGCGCGCTCCAGGCCAACATCCAGTTCCTGGGGCGCATCCTGGACTCGACGACCAACCTGCCGGCGTGGGCCGCGGTCTACGACCAGGGGCAGCCCGTCGCCGGGCTGTTCTACTACCTCAACCCGATACAGAGCCCCCAGCAGTGGATGTGGTGGCTCGGCACCACCGGGGCCGAACCCTGGCAGGTGCTCCTCCGGGTCGCAATCGACCTGACGTTCATGATCGTCGGCGGCGCCATCTTCGCCGTCTTCTGGGTCGAGACCACCGACATGGGGCCGGAAGCAACCGCAAAACAGATCAAGAACTCCGGGATGCAGATACCCGGGTTCCGCACCAACACCGGCGTCATCGAGAAGGTCATGGAGCGCTACATCCCCCAGGTCACGGTCCTCGGGGGCGCGCTCGTCGGCCTGCTCGCCGTGCTCGCCAACATGCTGGGCACCATCGGCGGCGTCTCCGGTACCGGGCTGCTGCTCACCATCTCCATCACGTACAAGCTGTACGAGGAGATCGCCGAGGAGCAGCTCATGGAGATGCACCCGATGATGCGCCAGATGTTTGGATAGGGCACTCAAACCCTACTCAACGCGGGTAATTTTGCCGCTTGTTTAGTTGTTGGTTAGTCTGTTAAGCGGATTTAACCAAGAGCCGCATTGAGTGAACCAACCTCGTCGTATTCTTTCTCCGGAGCAATCGTAGAACAGTACTTGACGGAGCAATACCCGCTCAGCGCACCAAGTTATGAACAAACCTGCTAAGAATTTCTTTGGAGCGACTGCGAATTCTGGCGCGTGACGCGTTCCCGCTCCCGTTTTTGTGATTTTCCGGAAGATATTGCTTGTACTTGTTAGTGTTCACACCGAATATTCCAGAAACAGAGTAAAAACAGCGTGTGGATGGTGGTTACCGGACGGACGGACCCCCACCCCTATCGACGGGGCTATGCGTGGGCGCGCACGCGAGGCCAAGGTACCTACTCGTTGAAGCGTGGGTCGCTGCCCGCGCCGTCCCACTGGTCTCGATGCCACTCACAAAATCCCGACTCATGCGGCGTCATCGACCCACACCCTGTACCATCTTTCTTCACTCCTCGACACTTCACACGCACCTCTACCCCGTCTTCTTCACCGCCCTCGCCGCCCTGATAGTCCTCCCAGTTATCGACAAGACGACCACGCTGAATTTGCTTCGCTGGCTCGTCCAAATCAAATTCAAAGTGCGCAAAGTAGTTCGTATCGAACGACCACGGAGACGACTGTGGAACGTCTCGCAGCCCTCGGACACGAAACCAGTCCTCACTCTTCTTATACGCTTGCCAGCCCTTGAACACCGTCACCTTGTCAATCAACCCTTCGTCCTTCTTCCCGTCTGCTTGAATCACCACGTCGCTCTGCTCGCGCAGGATGGGGTGGATGTCGGTGTCGTGTTCGTGCCCAATAATGAATAGGCGCGTACTGCCGCCAGACCCCTTCCGGAGCGCATTAATCGCGCGTCCGAACTGCTGTTGCACGTCCGGACCGCTAATCCAGTGGTTCGCCACAGTACTCATCTCGTCCGCAACAATCACCTTCTCACCAGACTCGTTTGCGAACTCGAGAAACTCGCTCATCGCCTCCCCGAATCGCACATCCTCGTGCTCGTCTGGGCCTTTGATATTCGTCATCACCTTCAAATCCCCATTGAACTCGGCATGCAATTCTTTGGTAAGATCAATGGCTTTTGTTGATTTCCCAGACCCTTTCGGTCCTTTGAACAGAACTTGGTGCGCAGCGGGCTTGATGGCCTTGACGAGTCGAGTGTACCCGGTTGCGTCGATGCGTTTTTTCGATATCCCATTCGCGTGACTCATCACGCTCAAGTTACCGTGTTCGACGGCCTTGTTGAGTTTCTTCGACACCGCCTGCATCAACAACTCTTGGTAGCGGTCGGTATCCTCCGCATTAGCAACAGAGCGTTTAAATGACAGGAGGTACTCGAGATCTGTCTGTTCTAACAACCCTGCTTCGGCTAGCGCGGGCAAGTCGCCCCGGCTAAGCGCTTCGCGAAGCTCCGCAGAAACCCACCGGTTATCATTACTCATTCGCGATCACCAGCCCCAGGGTTGTCTGTGTTGAGCTCCTGCATTTGCCGGTCAACCTCGTCTTCAACAATTTCTACGACCGATTTCCCCTCGTTGAGCTCACGAAGCTCCGGAATTTCATTCTTGATTTCATCCAGCATCCCATCACCGTCGAACAGATTCGAGCGGATAGAATGCTCTGTCAATGACTGATGATGCCGCAACTCTGAATTTCGACCGACGGTCTCCATCGTGGCCAATATTTTGTCACCAACACGAGCCCGTATGTCGTTCCGACGTCGGTTTTTCTCTATGCGGTGACGTGCATGCACAATCTCTGCGTCAGCGGCCTCGCCCAACCACGAACCAGACGCCACATACCCCGCTGCATCATCCGGCACATGGTTTGCGAATTCCGAGCCAGGGTCAAGATCGTCAACGTGGACGAAGTTGGTGACAATATACACCATTTTATTCCCGACTGCGAAATTGTAGGATTCCCCCGTGACGACGTCAACCTCGTCCCAAAGCTCTGGCGATCCAGTAAACACCCGCACAAGGTGTTGTTTTGTGATATTGACGCGGACCACGAACACTTGTGGTGGGTTCCAGATTTTCTTCACGAACGTAATCATATAGGGCGCAGACACGACTCCGAACCCGATTGTGGTCACCGCTAGAATCTTCATTTCGTCGCTGATAACGATTTGCCGACCTGAGAGAACCCAGAACCCTATGAAGATCATCGAGAGCGCCACGAGGCCCGTACTGGAGTATATTTTTGCTTTCTGCACTCCTGCCTTCGCAGCTCCCAACCGCATCGTCTCTGCAATCTCCGCACGTGTTGGCGTCGGTTTTTTGCGATTCATGGTTTGTACCTCTTGAAGACATCTGTCCACTTTTTCGACAGTTTCCGCCACCGAAGATAGGCGTAGGCCGTCGCGACGAACAGCGATCCTAGACTGCCCCCGAACGCAGAGATATAGAGGTGACGCGTCCTCAACCCATCAGCCAGAAACGGCTTCTCCGGGTCACTAATATAGTCTAAATCTTTACTCGTGCCAATCGTGAGGGTCTTATCCCCGCTTTCCGCTTCGGCATTAATCCGGACCACGTTCAATCCACGACGAAGTAGCACGCTCTGATACGTGACGTCCCCTGACCCGGACGACTTAATCGAGTGCGTATCCACAACCGACACCCTCTGTGCTGGCATGCTCGAGTTGAGAACAATCGTTGTCGTGCGTCCGTCCCAGTCAACGGCCACAACCTCAGTTACATTATCCACCCGGTGGTAAAACCGTGGCACACAGGTCTCTGTGCCCTTGACAGTGACTTCGATGCAGTCTGAATCAGTCGTTGTCGTCGTTGTTCCGACCGCGTTTGCGACCTCATCCTCGATTCGCTGTTCGAGAGAGTTCGTCGTGGTTGATGACGCCCCCGCAGTTGTCACCTGAGTAGTAGTCTGGCTATCCGGCGTCGTTGAAGCGTTCGTTGCTGTTGTGTTTGTGGTCGTTCCAGGGGCCGCGCCAGCAGCACCAACCATCATTGATAACGCGATGAGAACAACCGCAACAGTGAGTATATTCTTTAATTGAGTCATATTGGAATCCTCCGTTAGTCGCGCTATACTGGGCTGAGCACTCCTTGGAGGTACGAAAGCGCTATCCCAGCGAGATCAATTCCGAGAATCTGTGCAATGAGAACAACCGCTGTAACTACGAGCAGAGGTCTCGCGAAGTCGAGGATGAGATCAAGGAGGAACACCATTAGTGCGTTACCTCCGTGAACCAGAGTAACAGGGCTACGCCGATGATGAGTAGACCAAGCAGGATGTTTTGTGCCTGTAACGCGCCCTGATTGTCCGTTACTCCATTAATTCCAGCCCAAAACGATTCCTCACTTACACCACTTGTACCAATGTTGGCAGTGTAGAGCAACCCGTGCGATTCGAGGGTTGCGTTCCCATGATAAGTGATTTTGTACTGGTCATACCCGGTCGGGACAGCACGCGTAACGAGCGTTGTCGAACCGACTGTCTCTGACTGTTTTTCGACTAACAGGATTTGCTCGTTCGTAGTATTGTTGAGGCCATAGACGGCGAATTCGAAACTACCGTTGGTTGCTTCGATGTATGCTGATTCGACGGTTTTGTTTTCCGTCGCACTAATCAAGTACGACTCGGCGGTATTGTTTGGATACGAATCTTCGTAGTCATACGCACCATCACCGTCAGAATCAACTTTATCGTCGCCCCACACCGCGAAATCGCCAATATAATGCGCAATGCCAGATGTTCCACCATTCCACTGCGTAAGACCAAATTCGTCTTCAGTGGTGTAGTCAATGGTAGTCGTGTCAACAACCGCCGCCAGTGATTCAACACCATCCATGTAGACCGTTATCGTGGCATTCGAATCCGACGGGTTCGCGTCTTCAAACACGACATCGAATTGATGCAGTTCGCTTCCAAGGGGTACTGACGCGTTTTGCGCAACCGTCGTCTGCGCACCACTATTGTACCGGTGAAGATTGATTTCGTTACTCCCGCGATTCACCTGTACCTGATACCCATTAGACGGGGCCGCTGTATCAACTGCATCCACGTAGAATTGGAGCTTTGATCCCGAGCCACTACCGCTCGCGCTCTCGTTCCAGCGGACTGCCCAACGCTCCTCGTTCGGCACTCCCCATCTAGCTTGATTCCGCCATTATTCGACCCGCCGATTACGACTTGGCTGTTCGATGTGGCCCAACTACTCGTTCCCAGTAGACTGATCTCGTCTTCTTGCTGGTTAAAATCAGAGCTAAAGACGGGAACGCGGTCATTGTACGTTACCGCTGTGACGCTGCCGGTAAGCGCGAGTAGCGCTATTAATAGAACGGCGAGAGGACCAATGTGGCTTGCTCGTTTGGTGATTCTGTTCTTTCGTTTCATGATTTTCTCTCCTACTTTTATTTCGAGATGGTTACTAAAGAAATTAACGCGGGGGATGAGAGCTGTTAGTCTCGCAGATACACCACGAGCACGATGCCAACGACAATCGCGCCACCGCCGAGGAGCTGCTCGGGAGTGATTGATGACTCGTTACTAGTCGCACCTGTGTCGGCACTGTAGATGAGGCCATGGTCGGTCACAGTAGCGTTACCTTCAATCTGGACACGATACTGGTCATACGTGCCATTCTCGACCGTGATTTCAGTCATCTCTGATCCATCAACCGTGAACGAATTATTCCCAACTTGGGTCTCATTCCCGTCAGTATCGATACCGTACACTGAGACGGCGAACGACCCGTTTTCGGCGGTCACGTACACCGACGATACTGTCTCATTATCGCTAGCGTCGTGTGTGTAATTGACCGGGGCATTGTCAGGGTAGTCGTCATTGTTGTCGGCAACACCGTCGTTGTCAGCGTCGAAATCGTACGACACTGTCTCACTGTAGGATGTACCGTTAACGGTGTAGTCGAGAGTAAGATTCCCCGCGAGAGGGAGATCCGCCGACCAATTGAGATAGATGTTGCTGGTGTCATCTGTACCGTTTGCGGTGTGCAGCGTAACGGTAGACCCAGCATCAACGGTTTGCGACAGACTGATGTTCTGACCGGTGTCTGTCTCCGTCAATGTGTTGAGTGAGACGTTCTCGCTGGAGGTCGATGCGTTCACGTCAAACGCGACTTGGACGGTACCGTCTGTTGTTTCACTTATTGCATTCTCGATGGTGACGTCCGCATACGCTGCGGCGAGCACGCTGCTCGAGAAGACCGATGCTATTAGCAGGATCACGACTAGTGTGGATCCAATCGATTCTGTGAATTGTTTGATTTGATTCATTTTTCTCTTAGTAGTTAGTGTTGTTTCTGTGACTGTACGAGTAGTGTGAGACCGAGGAGGACTGCTGCAATCGCGGCGAGTTGCTTCATCGAGATATCGGCGGTCTCGGTTCCTGTTGCGCCGGTTGTTGGTTCGCGGCTCTCGACTTCTTGACGCAACTCAGCCATGTCAGCGATGAGCTGCTGCATTTCGGTTGTGTTCGTCGTTGTGTAGTTGTGCTCGACGACGTCAACAGTTGACAACTGGTTGTTATTACGGTCCGTCGCACTCGTAATAGTGAACGGTTCTGTCAGCGTCAACTGGTTCCCATCGACTGTCAAGAATAGCTCCTGACCATCGTAGTCAGCGGGGTCGTACGTTTGCCCGACAACGTATCCCCCGCTGGAGCATCTCTTGCGGCGAGAAGACCCTCGTAGGTCTTCCCGTCGGAGGTCTGGAGAGTCATCGTTGCCGTCGTATTCAGATCAACGTATTCCATCCCAGAACCCGCTATTGCGGCATACGCGTGAACGTAGTACCCAGAGTCGTTGTACCGAGTCGCATACTCCTGCGAGATCGTCGAAGAGTCAACAACATCAGAGGGGGCCAGCGTCCCGTTCTGCAACGCGGGATACGTGTTGTTGACGAGCACGTCAGCGTTAGCAATTAGCCGGTCCGACCGAGTCTCAATGCCTGTCCACTGATTCTTCCATTTGGTGAAATTCATCACCATCCGATGGTCGTAGTCAGACATTGGTGGGCGCACGAACAACCCGTTGTAATCCGCGGTATTGTCTTCCCAACCAACCCCGGACTCCGGCGTCATATACCGACCTTCAGCGGTCGGGTCTGGCGCACTGCGCCCCGCCCAAAGCGTCTTAATTGTGACCTCAGTGCCATTCACCAATTCCACGGTGGTGGTGTTGAAGTCGTAGATAGCGTGCCGGTACGGCGTGGAGTACGCGAATTCGTTGTAGATGTAGTCGTCTTGAATCCCGGTCTCCATCGCGGACGTGTTCGCCAGATATTCCACTTCGGAGACCGTGATATTCCACTTCGCGACCATCTGCAACTGCTTTTGACTATAATAGTCGTTTATCGCTTGCTTCGCTGCGAGGTGCGCCTCATCTTCTGTTCCGCCAGATTCGTATTCTTCAGCGATTGCGGCGCGTGCTTTGCTGTACGCGACGGACTCGGTGTCCATCATGTAGTTACCGTTCAGGTCCAAGAACGCGCGTTC
The DNA here is from genome assembly GCA_042662785.1 of Halobacteriaceae archaeon GCM10025711. GTDB lineage: Archaea > Halobacteriota > Halobacteria > Halobacteriales > Halobacteriaceae > JBHSYX01. The sequence continues at coordinate 2,749,843 of JBHSYX010000001.1, read as the reverse complement.
GTTCGAGCGTGTCGCCACGGCCCCTTCGTAGATGTCCAGTTCTGTTTGCTCGGCGTCCAACTGCTTCATCTCGGTGATTTGTTCCGAGGATGTCAGCACACAGTGCTGATTTAGATTGTTGAATGATACAATTTTGAGGAACTGGTCGACGTCGCCGCATTCGCCTTCTTCGAGCCATGGGTCTGCGGCAGCTGGTCCGGATATCATTGCAGTCAAGACAATCAGGACTGCAAGTCCAATTCGAGTGATGCGACTGAGAGTGGGGTACCCGTGTTTGTCAGACGGTGCGTCGCTTGTCATAGGTGGTCACCCAAGGTAGGATACCGATGCAGCCGCCGCCGTGTAGAGAATGAACACTGGGAGACCGATGATGTCGTTCCCAGTGATTGCGGTGTGCACTTCGGGCACCCAGTTCGAGATTAGCATCACGAAGAGGGTTGCTCCGAGGAGGGCGCGTTGCTCTGTTTTGAGATCTGTTGGGTCGATCTCGTTGGTCGCGCCGATGGCGACTAGGCTGACGACGGATGCGAGGAATGCTGCGCGTACGTCGAACCCGACGAGCGTTGCGAGTACTCGATTGAAGTCGAATCCGAAGAGCGTGAATGTCCCGATTCCGGTTGTGAGAACGCCCATGAGGGCGTAAACTGCGAGAAATGGGACGTCGATACTGTCAATTTTATTGCTTACCATGATTCTGTTTTTCTCCTGTTGTTCTATTGCCGACTGAACGTCGCGTTACGTCAGCGGGGACCAACCGCGCTGTAGCTTCGACTATATCTTCGTTTCAAAGTAAAGTGTAGTGATATTAAACACTTCCGCGAAACTAGTAACCCACACCTCGCTTCATCACTGACCTGAGATGCAAAACACCAATCGTGAGAAGGGGACCGCGAGAAAATGCCGCAGGCAGAGTGGAGAGGTTACCCGATCTGAACGGTTGAGACACTCACAGCAGGGCGTTCCGCAGTTTCTGCGGCACGGATTTCTGCTGGTTTCTTCACTTCGGCGTACGCGTCTCGGTAGGCATTCTCGTCGAAGAGGTTGTTCCTATCGAACAGTTCGTGTGCCTGTTCCGTGATGTAGTAGAATTTGCGGGGCGCGCTCTTGGGGTGGCCTTCTCGTCCCCATTCTGCGCTCTCAATGAGTCCTTTCTTTTGGAGCGTGTTGAGGTGGCCACTGATGGTGGATGGAGCGAGGCTCGGGTTCATGTGGTCGATCTCCGTCTTGCTCGGCATTCCTTTTGGGTGGCCGACGATATCTGCGATGATGTTCGCGCGTGACGTCTCCTCGAGAGCGCTGAGCGCCTCTATGGGGTTCAATTCGCCGTCATCGCGTTGGGGGTCTGGTTGAGGGGTCATGCTATTTGGAGAGTCAAACTCCAGGCACGTAATCATATCGGTGACTACCGAACTGGTTCATGGCAAACATATTACCAATCAATATCTTATAACCCGTTTTCGCTGGGAAAACCGAGTCTAGTCGACATCACCGCTACTACGAAAGTGACGGGGGTCTTATGGTCGATTCGACCACCATTTAGAGAAGAACAGCGAATTTTCCACACCCATCCTCGCTACATTGGTAGCCAATGTTGTTTCGACACTAGTAGAAAACGTGAAAGAAACTCTAATTGGGTACCGTTTGCCCGCTACGACCCCCAAATAGAGACGGAAGCACCTCGCTACAATTGTAAGCCATTCTCGTATATTACCCGTCCTCCTCGAAACGGGCATTGTATCGACAATACGACGGGCAAATAGCGACGGACAGCCTTTGCATAGTCCCGATTTTTGTCCCAAAGAAACCCCGACTATGCACTAATTGACGACTATGCAAAAGGGAGTTAGTCAACCAAACCAAGATGACCAAAACCCCTCAAATTCGCATAGTCAAATAATTTATAGATATATCAACAACCACGAAAATCGTCCTCGCATCGATAACGGACACACCTAAAATTCAGGCAGCACCTGACAGGTCATCAACAACGTGGTAGACACCATTCTCGTCCCGCTCAACGACCCCACTTTCATGAAGGGTGTCCAAAGCCTCGATTACATCCCGCACGTCTAGACCCCCACCTGTCATTTCGTGACACCGACCTGAAATTGCCACGTCATTAGCCACTGACGAGTTTTCTTCGTTCAAACGAGCAATAGCATTCACAACCGTAGCGAATGCCTCACGGCCACCATCAGCAGCCAAATTCGACGCCAAATCGTTGAAGTAACCCTCTCGGTTTACCTGCGGAGGATTACCTTCCCCGAACCCACCGTTCATCCATGACTCAGAGAGTGGGCCGTAATCGAACTCCTCCGCCAGCCGTTCCTTCACCGCTGTTGGCGCATACTCCCACCCCTTCCTATCAGGCGCAATGCGAAGACGAATCGGAGTCTTCTTCGAATCATCACCAACCGACCGAGACCGGTCTGAATAGATCTCGTGCGTCCGAACCTGATTCAGTAATTTGCCGAACTGATTACGGTGTTTAATTTCATGCCCCTTGTCAATTGCCCAGTTCTTATACGTCTCGTGCAGCTCGTCCAGCGTCAGATAGATGTATCCATCCGCATTCGCCACGTCCGTGTTTTTCAGGCAATCCACGGCGAACTCTCCGATGATGTCTGCACGCGCTAAATACTCGACCCAGCGCGTGTGTTCGTCCTTCTCGAAGCTGAACTCACCATTACTTTGGTGTAGACGATAGAGCCCCTCAAGTGCAAACAGCAACAGCGCATTCTGTACATCAGGGCGCTTCAACTTCTCCTCAATATCCGGATCAGCCTCCTTAATATACGGATCGTTCTCGTCGTATTCGTCGGAGTACACCGATTTAAATTGGAACGGGAAGTGCAGGTGTTTGATCCGACGGGGAATGGCACCGTTATCAGCCGGCAACAAGGGGAGAATATTCGCAACGTACAGTTGCGAGGTCATGACTTTCGCGTTGATCCCCCAAGTGTTCTTCACGTTATGGTAGGTGAAGTCGGGTGATGTGTACGTTTTCAACGCGCCGGTCTCTGTGATTTTCTTATCGCTGATATCGGGCCCAGCGTTAAGCATCCGACCGCCCTCCCTGAACAGCTCGCTGGATTGGAATTCCCCCTCGGCAAGGTCTTTGAACTCAACGCCACTGATGTTGTCTTGCGTCAGAACGTTTTCCCACGCGTTCAGCGCAGTAGACTTTCCAGAGTCGGTCGCGCCCGAAAACATCCCAAACGCCTTGAACCGCTGGTCCGGAACCAGTGTCATACCAAACAACTCACCGAGAACCTTTTCATGGTCCTCTCGCTCGAATAAGCCAGAAACCCAGTTGTAGACAAATTCCATGTCGGCCCGTTGCGGGTCGTATGCCGCATCAACGCTCTGACTGATGAATCGGTACTTGCGGTCATGCTCCAACAGCTCCCAGTCATGAGGCCCACTCGCAGTTTCTGGGTCGATACGAAGCACACCGTTCGTCACATTCAGAAACATCGAGTCACCCTCGATGTGCCGACCGTTCACCTGATCGTACCCAGCACGGTTTTTGCCTTCAAGCCGGTCCTTGATTTCACGATACTCGGTCCTATCGTACGCGTCCGGTAGATTTTCGACGAGAGTGTTTTTCAATTTCCCGTCGTCTTTCTCGAACTCCCCTGTGTCCTCATTGTAGTAGTACAACTCCTCCTCACCGGTCTCTTCAGCTATGTACATCAACCAACCGTAGTCCTCCTCAAGACGCTCAACCGCAAGCCGACGCGCCTTCCGTTTCTTCTCACCGATAGTACTGAACGGAGACATATTGTTTTGCCCGGTCACCGCAGAATACGTACTACGGACTGTCTCCCATGTCGCAGCTCCGCGCAGTCCAGTGGGCAGACCTGTTGTACTAAGCCCGGTTACGTCACCATCCTCAGCCTCCGTGACTTCATTCACTAACTCCGCCACATCTTCAGGGTCTTCACCAACCGCGTCAGCGACCTTGTACCTCGCGAGCTCGAGGTCTATCGCACCCTTGTCCGCGAGCAGGTCACGAATGTAGTCAACGATTTCTTCACGAAGCGTCAGTCCTGACTCACCTTCACTTTCGTCGTTGTCCCCGCTTTGTGCGTGTGAATCCTTGTCGGCGGAGTCACCGGGGAGGATTTATTCGCTTCGCCACTGGTTTCTTCCGTTATCCCATCAGTGGAACCACCGGCGAGTGTAGAGTCCGTCGTTGTTTCTTCTGGGACCATTGCACCGACTGTCCCATCGCTCTCTGGATCACCGAACTGAACGTTCTTCTGATATCCGTTAGAGCTTGCGCCCGTGGCACTTTCGTTGTTCTGAGTCTGTTCTTCTGTCGTCGGGACAGCATCCGCGCTGCTGTCCTCTATGTCATCATTTGCGGACATTGTTGGGATTGCAACACACGGAAAAGCAGGCGCATGGCAAGTGCGCCGGTCGCGGGCTCACCGTCTGTTACTTACCCATACTTACCAACCAGTTTGTATTAACTCTTGGGCATCTCGTAATTACCTCGCCCGAAGTAGTTGCCGCAGGAAAGTATCGACACTCCAAAGTACAGTGGGGCAGGCACGAGTTCCTTAGGGAAACCAAGGGTGCCCATCAAAAACACCGGCAGACCATGTGTAGCGACAGGATTAGCCGGGTGGGCAGGCTGGACGGGTAAATCGGGTATCTCTTCGCAATGTACTATAGGATTTTTCTCTATCCATATCCTAACATAACTAAATATGGGTGCCCTGCCTGCCCACCCCACTTATCCAATCGTTTCAGGGCCTCTCGCGACTGTTTTGGTGGGCACCCACACTAAAAATTGTGCTTGCCCAGCCTGCCCACGTTATTTGTTGTCATGCCTTTTGTGGCGTGTTCCATACTGGTATATCGACACAAATTTGACCCGTGACGGTGAACTCATTCACCGGCACCTACGGTCAGGTGTCTTGCAACCAGAAAACGTCATTCGACATTGTTGGGGTTGCAACAGGCGAGGGGTGGCTCCCTCGCCACTCTAATTCATGGTAGCAACTGCACGACAGGCGTAGTATTTAAGTCTATCAGAATCTAAATATATACTAGGGACACATAGGTGTCCCGGGATTGTAACACGACCCGGGTGGCAACCGGGACATCTCTTCTTTTCATGAACACAGTTGGAGGGGACTACAAGTCAAAAGCGCTTAGCTTGCTGAGCGAGATTCGACTCCAAGACATCGAAAAGCAGGTGGTAAAGAGGATACGTTGGGATCAGAGCTCGGATAGCGTTCCCCGCTCTTCGAATCTGTGTTGGCCGCCACAACTAATTTTTACCATTTTCCCCGCTGCGTTTAATGCTAGCCGGGACCTATATTCAGTCGCCCCTTTAGGGCGCTGGCGAGCAAACACACGCAGATTCATAGTGACATATGATTGTCTCTGGGGGATTATTCACTCGCTCTTCTCGGCTGGGACTATTGTCCTAGCCGACTCTTCTCGGTGCGGGTTTCAGCATTTCTGCTCGCGGTTTTCAGATGCTCGCGTCACACAGATACTAGTGTAGATACTGTATTTTACATATTTTAATAAAGTTAGAGAAAAGATAACAACCTCGATGGAGTCATCGACGCAGACGACCACGATCGCCGTCCCATGTCATGTAGTAGCTGTGGGGCAGCTGACGGTCTCGAACCATTCGATGAACTGGTTGACGGAACCGTGCAGTGATGTGGCGACTAGCGGGTGAAGGGGTCGTAGCAACGCTCGTGAATCCGCGATGTACAGTACGTTAGAAAACCATTGAGACGGAGGATGTCGCGACGTATCGATGTCTGTAGTGTCCAAAAGGATGCAGCATGGGTTTCGTTAGCTAATATTAATTCTTTTATACGTTTGTAAATCACCGTCTTCTTTTAGATTAGGACTATATTAACATGTGGATTGACATTTTTAGGGTGGCATTAATAAGCATGCTAGTGTTGTTGGGAGAAATTTGTCGAATCGACAATTGGCCGAGGACATGGTACATACGTTCGCTCACGACCCTATCGGGTATTTCTCATTAATGTCACGCCTCGAGTCCTAGCGTGGCAGAGGGGGTTGATTGCGAAGACTTCGCTACCGTGCGAGATAGTCTGGCTGAACTTCAGCCGATTTGGAGGCCCGATTACGACAGTCAACATACCTATGAAATAACCCTACTAGGGTGGCATCACCTTGGTGGTGAGATTCCACTCGGCGAGAGTCAGTAACCCCTGGTCCGGGGTTTTATTACTAGCGTTTGGGAAGTCTCAGTTGTAACCGATGAGACTCCTCAGAAAGCTACGTAACCCCCTCAAAACGCCGGAAACAGACAACGTGGATAGTATTCCAATCAGTGATGCATACTCCGTATTATCGAATGAACGTCGTCGGCACGTCATCAATTACCTGGTCAACCACAAAGAAGACGAGATCCCGATAAGTGACGTTGCTAATCATCTAGCAACTCAAGGCGACGATTACTCTCGCTGCTATATCAGTATTATTCAACAACACGCACCCCGGCTTCATGACGCCGGGGCAGTTCGTTATAACGAACACGAAAAAGTAGTAGAGCCCCTCAGCAATATCGAAGCGTTCTATGAAGCGCACCTCGCCGTCAAACGCGCCCTCAACTAATCCATGCAGCAATCCTACTGAAGTTCCTGCTCCAATAGCGCATCAATCTTTGTAACTACCGCTTCGATGCCATCCTCGTCTTTACGCGCCACCTCCCGAAGTTCATCAAATAACTGAGCAAGCCTATCCGTTGTCTCATTATTGAGACCACGTGGATCAAGCACCGGAATTTCCTCCAGTTCGTTCGGTTCAATCTTGTCCATTCCGGTACTGTATGTACGCCCGCTTCTCTTTACCACGTCATTGGCAAACCCCGAATTCAGATAAGCTAGCAGTGCCTTCAGCTCATTATCAGTCAGATCGACATCTACGTAGATACCGTGGAGATTGTTTAAATTCCTCGCAGAGGACTCATTGAGAATGAATCGACTACCTCCACGAGACATGTATGTCACAAGTATAGAAGGCGGATTGCGTCGGTCTGTAACATACCAAGGATCTCGATTCCGTGCAAGATAACTGTCGTGAGCCGCCACATCATCGGTCATCCCATGCTTGAGATAGTCGACAACGTTCGGATGCTCGGGGTCATCGTCGCTTGACGAGCCAGTGGTGTAATCATCCAATCGAGCAATGCCAGTCGTGTTCTCCCGCTGTTGGTATGAGTCCGCGTCCCAGTCAAGTTGTTCCAGATGATACAATAGCCACACTTCATCACCATCACTCCGCTGACGTTCCCAGTCCTCATGACGGTAGTCATAAGCAGGAACACTCCTCGAATTCCGGATTAACGGTGAAAGGAACTCTTCCTCGATACTCCAATTGTCGACTTGACTTTGGGTCAAACAGAAAAATGCATTTGAACCAGTCGCAATTCCACGGTTCACGGTTGCAAGCTCTGACAGTGGAGTCAGTTGACTCGTATCAACATCGATCGGGTCGAAAAACTCAGTCCATTTATCCTCGGCTTCCAGCTCCTCTTGGCGCACAATATTAATGAAACCCCAATCTGTCTCACCTTCAACACCGTCGTTGATTGCCGTCATCAACACGTCTTCGCCCGGGAATTCGTCTACACGAATGAACCGCGATAATTCATCCGCATCGTCATCACCTGGTTTTCTGAGGAAACTCACAAGGCTCGTCGTCATCGCTTCCGCAAACACCGAATCCTCTCCTCGGTCGAACAGAACCAGCGCTCTGATGTCAAAGTCATCCGCCAGGTATCGTTTCAACGACTCACCATAGCTGGTTTCGAGGAACTCGGAAGGAGTGATGAATGACGCATAACCATCGTCTGAGAGGAACTTCTCGATATGGTAGTAAAAGTATGCGTACATGGGTGACAGCGCACTCACGTCACGCCCGAGCTCCTGTTCCACTTGCTCGTTTATCCGAGCTTTGTACTCGTCTGAAAGTTCATGATGGCGTGAATACGGTGGATTGCTGATTACTGCGTCCACTTGATCAATCTCGTTCGGTTCAAGAGCAAGGAAGTCACCAATCTGAAGCCTATGGGGCCCACCGTGATCCAACAACCGAAGTGACGTGGCGGCCATCACCAAGGCGAGTTCGTTCAGGTCAATTCCGTGCATATCGGCCAGGGACGCATCTGGAGACCGGTCCAGCTTGCGTTTGTACGCAGCTGCTGAGAGTGCACCTGCGCCCATTCCCGGGTCTAAGATTGTGTCGTCGCTTTCTTGAACACACCACGCAGCCATAATGTCGGCCACCTTTGGCGGGGTTCTGAATTGTCCAAGTTTGCGACGCGATTCTTGGGGTGTGATTATTTCGAAAAGGCGACCGATTTTTTCCGCTGGCTCATCGGATTTCAGCAATTGTTCACGTGAATCAAGAAGGTCTGAGAGCTCGTTCGTGGGGGTGAGCCAAACGAGTTCATCGAGTAGATATTCGCTAAACGCTGCCTCTCCAGTCAATTCATGTGCTGTCTCGAAATTTTCTCGTGCAGACGCCGCATCGAAATCTGGGAGAGTAGTGTCTGGGGTGTTCTCATGGTAGTGCTCGTAGAGCGTGGCTTTCAGTAATAGATTTAGCGCAGACTGCCGGGCCAGGATTTGCTGGGGTTCCTCAAGCCGTGCGAGACCATGAAGTTCTATCCACTCTGCAACCTCATCCTGCAACGATGTCGGTGCGTCGTTTATTGCAGCACGAATGTGCTCACCGGCCTCTTCAACAACAGTACGCATCGTTACTGCTTCACTCATTCGCCACCTGCATCTCTTGATTCGCTCTCGTACACATCGAGCACCCTGTTAATGAGATCATCGAAACTTTCCCCCATGTTCCCGTGGCTCCGAAGTCGCTTGTATGTTGACTCATAGACCTTAATGGACTTGTATTTCTCCCGCTCTTCATCGTTGCCCATGTTCTCGGGATACTCTCCCTATCGGCCTTGAACTTTTGTAGTTCTATCGCCATTGTGTCAGCAAACACTACGTTTCTACTTCTTCCACCAAGTAGAAATAATCTTCGACCAGTATCGGTCCTTGGTGGAGAGATTCTACTAGCTAGAAATATTCCAATAAAACTACTTCATGGAATTAACGCAACGGTTAGTTTGTGCTATCGGATCCTAATGAAATCGACGAGGAAGCAGAACGTAGCGGTGAGATTGAACGCAACACCTACTTAACCTATATTCGTGAGGAGTACGACAATAATCTTCAGAAGGCAGCGGACCTATATGACATCACAGCGGAAAAGACAGACAACTTCCGCGACATTACTGCGGAGGTCATTCGAGACGACCCTCGTATCGTGATGATTCTCCGTTTCTTAGTGAAACCGACAATCAGTCAAATGAAATTCGGTGCTCTCGTTGGTCTGAGGTCGACTAGAGACTATGAAAGTTTCGACCAAGGTGAGGTTAGGACTCCGAATACTGACACCGCAGAATCTATCGCTGCGTTCGCTGCGGAAAATCTCTCACCAGAAAAGGCTCCTTGGGTGTTCAAAGACAATGTCGACGAGGAAGAGGCCATAAAATGGTCGCGCCTATGGGTTTCAGACAAGGTTGCTGAACAGCGGGCCGAGACAAACTACCGGAATGCGAGGGCGGCAGAGCAAGAACAGAAAACTATCAAAGCTTTAAAACAGGCGGGTTACACCCGTTCAAGTCATAAGGGCCTCATTTCGTCAAAGAACGACATTGAGGTTGGGACGTATGTCCCTGAGTCGCGGGTTGCAGGGGAGGATACCAAAAAGCAGACGTTGCGTATCGCCCATCTGATGATGTTATCGTGTTTGTCGAGGACAAGTCAATGGGTGTAGCCATTGATGCGTACAAAAGAACAAGCGAGGTTCGAGACAAAGCCAACGGTTGGCGGCGGGAATTTGGTGATGATGTACATGTTGTAGCAGTCATCCAGGGCGGTCTCGATGGTGACGGTGTCCAAGATCTAATGAACCACGTTGATGTATATTTCGAACATCGGCTTCAGGAAGATTTCGTCGAGGATATGACTAACATGCTCAATCAGAGTCAGCGAAAACTCCAGGATCAGTCGTAACGAATCCAAATCGCGGTTGTGCTGTTCAGGAGTTCTCGTTCGATTTTTCCTGCATCAGAAAGAGTATCAAGATACCGTTTGGCGGTTCTGTAGGGGATGTCAAGAGACATAGCTATGTCGCGTGTGCTGTAAATCTCTCCTTGTTCCATTTTGGCAAGCACGTCGTCAGGTCGATGTCCGTTAATGAAGCGCCCGTTCTTTTCGTTTCGTGTTCGTACCATGTGGTTTATTTCACCTCTGTTGGACTTAATTTCATTGGGGGTGAAATCTGCGCCAAGTATATATCCCTGGCACTATTATGCAAGGTTGTAAGAAGGGAAATAAACAATGTACATTCAAAATGCAGCACGTCGCGCAGCCCCCGGACACGTCAACCACTATCGACACACGTCCGATGACCGTCTAATGATCCAGTACCGACATCGCTACTACAGCTTCCAAACCAACGGCGGCACCGCAGAAGTCCGTGACGGCCTCCTCGACAAACCCGGTGACATCACCGACATCCCCCTCGAAGTACTCCAACACGTCCAAAATCTTGGCTACCACATCGAAACAACCCACCCATCCACCGACATAATCGACGCCGACAACAGCTCCGTCAACGATGACTACGAAGTCTGGATTTAAAGCCACACACTAGCCGACAGCTATCGGCCCTGCCTGGTGGCACAAACGTGGTTCAATTCCACGATGGGTCCTTCGCGACGACTGCTGATTGGTCCCCACAGCGTCGCATCCATCCAAGTATGACGCGCAACAATCAAACGAGACGCGACATCAACGAATTACAAAAGAACGGTTTCTGCCACGATTGCGGACGGTACAAAGGCTTCTGCAAGGGACGCAGACACTGGTTTGAAGGCAATGAATACTGGGTGTGTGAAGCCTGCATAACGGAAAACCATCCAAACACGATATTCGCATACATAGGTGATGGTGCAAAATGAGTGCGGATTCCCTGAACACCGGAGAAAATTCGCAACAGGCAGATCCAGATACGTTACTTGAGCCTGGCCAAGAAAAAGCCGTGCGTGCCGCAATCAAATACTGCCGACTCGTCAATCCGACGCTAGCCGACTACCAGCGGTTGCTTGATAAAATCAATAGAGAGCAAGTGCTCTCGAAGCGAGACCGGCGGCGACTCCAAGATATCCTGAACAAACACGCTGAGCAGCGTCTAACTCCTGACGAGCGTCGCATCAACGCATGGGCCCGCAGCGAACTGTGGGACGCCCACCGCCCACGAACCAACCAATAAGTACTATCTTCGTTATCAAAGAGATAGTATGGCCACGCTCGGTCTTCGCCAAGTCTTGATTTTCTTACTCGCCACCAGTATGATCTCAGTAGGAGCACTCGGTCTTTCTGGCCACCTCAACCCAACACAATGGATGCGAGCAATACTGTTTGTGGTCGCCATCGTTCTCGCGTTCGACATGGGTCGGCGGCTCACAACAGCTATTCAATAAGCCCTGGTGGAATCACCGAATAGGCGGTCTACCAGATTGACGCCTGTGATGGCCTCGGCTGCCGAGGGCCTTCAGCGCTAAGTACACAAACAACCCCAGCGCCAGCCCGGTTATGATGTAGACGGTGAGTATGGGACTTGCAAAGAATTGCTGGGCTACAAGCCACATCAACACGTAAGCCGCTCCTCCAGCAATTCCTGCTTCCGATGTTGCAAATGCGATTGTTAGCACGAACGCGAGCGGTGGGAGAATTCCGAGCAAACTGATGTATAGCCAGGCATTTGGGGGTTGTGAGAGAACATCGGACGACGCCGGGATATCCACCATCAACTTCCAGAGGAAGTACTGGACGATCGGGAGAATGAGCCCGAAGAGGATTGCTCCTTGGAGTGCTCTTGCACCCAGTTCACCTGCGGTGCCCGGATTTGGCGTTGGTGTGCTTCGAGACGCCATGATTGAACCAATTTGTGTCGAACTATGAATGTTTTCCACAGCTTGAAACTAAACACCGCTTACTGATACTAAGTCTACTCACTCAGCTGGTCGTGAATTACCGGTGACAACCAAGGTGGAGAAATGTTAGCGCAACCGGTTCTCCAGCAGTTCCTTCGCCATTTCGTAAAATGAGAGTGAGCTATCGATGATACGCATTGGGGCCGTCCCCCATTTGATATATGGAAACCATGGAGGTGCTTCGTACTCTCCGGTTCTCTCAAGGAAAGAGACTGCGCTTATCCCAATCCCTCCAACCTTCATGAGTGCTAAGCTGAACACCAGCGCGGATACAATACCGACTGCAATGAGGTAGGGTGTCAGCAAAACCAAGGCAAGAAACACGAGCGGAAGTCCGACGGTTGTAACTAAAAGGAACTGCCGAAGTGGAGCGTTCGCCAGCCATCGTCGCCAATCGAACCCTCTTCTCCGACGAGGATATCCTGGCCCAGGCCTCCCCGACCGTGGCCCCTTTCGCATTGTTGTTTCAGAGACAGAACTATGACAATATTAATCTATGCCACCAATCACCGGCGCTGGAAGTGCTTGTACTCGCCGCGGGGATGGGTGCTACTTGGGATGCTTGGGTGGCCGGAACCGTGACTTCTTCCTCTATACTATAAGCTATTCTAGTCACTGTGGCGGTGATTCTTGTGTGCCAAGAAGGACGGCACTCTACACCACTAATCCATAGCGAATAGCCTGTTCACCGTTTCTCTTTCCCGAACACCTGAAATCGAGACGCATCAACAGGAGACACCAGGTGATCGTTATTGAACAACCGAATTACGTCCCAGACCGCGTTCCCATCGGGGAGTTCGATTCCTTCTTCCCCTGCACCGTTCTTTTTCACAGTCAAATTCAAACCGAACTTATCGATGATATCTTTCGCAGTATCCAAATCGAGGTCCGAAGTGATTCCGTTCTCCGAAACCTCGTACAGCTTCCGCATTTTCGTTCGATGATTGAATACTCGCTCCCGGAACTCACCCATATTATGAATCAATACATCACTGTCTTCGATGGTGTCGAACGTCTCGTTAGCTTTTTCCTCGAGTTCCTCAACCCAGTCGAAGCTGTCTTCAAAATTGCGTTGCCTGAACACGAAGAATATCCCATCAAAGTAGATTGCATCAATTTTCTTGGGAAGCTTCACGAGCTCACCGCTACCGACTTTGTTGTACTCTTTGCCTTTAAGAACCATCAAAGCCCGGCGATTCATCTTTATTATCTGATGGTTTGTGTACATCCGAAAGGCCAACAAGTGCTTCCCGCGACGGTTGCTCAGTCGAATCACCTGAAAATCCGGGCGAGGTTCTTCATACGACGAATCCGAGAACTCACTCCCCGTGAGTAACTCTTCTACCTTATCGAACATCGGGAAGTCGTCTCGAGGACAGTACTGGACAGGCGTTGGGTCCCGATGAATGTTTGAGAGCTTATACTCCTCAATCGTCTTCTTCGCATCCTGCACCTCACTAATCTGCTCCTCAAGACGGTTCTTCACCAAGTCATGGATATCGTTACCTATTGGCCGGTGAATCGGGACCTCCCCAAACTCAAAAGAAGACGGGTCAGTATCCTGCTTTCGGGCTACGAGGAGTTCTCGCGTGAGCCCGGCCCCCATCGCAAAGGTTCTAGCTTCAGATAGGGCATTAATATCCGTCATGATTACCTTCTGACTAGGGAGGACAAGTAAACTATCTATTTCTTACGGTCATGTATACGTGACTTCCGAGTTCCACCGTCATCACAGCATCTTGCTCTAGATTGATGTCTTTGTCCGCAACAAGGAGATTAGTCCCTCGACTTCCGTCCTCAAACTCGTAAATGTCGTAGCCGAGTGCGGCCAGCATTGGATTGACGTGAAGGTGTGTTGACCGGATTTGGATGGCGGCGAGCACAAAGAAGAACATGATGAAGATTACCCAGTTTTCCCACGTGGTGTAGTTGAGATTGATGAACGGAAATATGTAGGCAATGAGGTAGCTGGTGAGGAGGTCGTGACGGCTCTTGTAGGACTCAATGTCGCGAAATTTCGGTTCGCGTGTTTTTCGGATGGAGAGTGCTTCCCAGAGTACTATTCCAGAGGCTATTGCGAGGAGGAAGAATACAATGGCAACCCACGGGAGAGTAACGTTTCTGATGGTGAATGTGGTGTTATGTGTTTTGAGGCTCATTGCAAGCCAAAGGGGGATATAGGAGCTCAGGAAGAGCCCTACTTTCACCCAGGCTCGGTAGCTTGCCATTGTTAGTTCTTTACAGATTAGTGAGAATGACCTTTATGATTATCGTCCTTGGTAGGTGTGCTCGAAATCGCGGAGTGATTGAACGGGCCTGAGAGGGGGTCTGACTGTGTTACCAGCCTAAAGCGCTGTTCGTGAACTGTTCCGGAATGGGGTACCAACGGTTTCCATCGTGCTTTGCATATCCCCGGCTCTGTAGACTCCACAGCTTATTACCTATCTCTCCCCTTTCAGACGTCTCCTTGTCCGGATCGAAGTCATCGAAGGGCGACCCCTCTAGTTCGCATGCTTTGCGATGAATTACTCGTCGGGAGTGGCCAGACTCCTGAATCAGCGCTCGGTAAACGTATCGATGCTCATCGCTTGGGAGCTCTTCGAGGATTTCGTCGAGTGATTTCGTTTCCTCATCCCCCTTGGCTTCATCTTCATCGACTGATTCGACACCAACATCTGTTCCTTCGAGGGCTCCTAGCGTACTGAGGGCCTGCGTCAAACGATTCATGGCTTCAGGACTATCTTCGTCTATCTCGACCTTCGCGCTCACTTCCACGATCATATGGCTTTCACCAGATAGACTATCGAGCCTTCATATCATAAAGATTGTCTAGCGTTATCCTAGATGTTCTCTCGTAGTAGCAGGAATAACGAATCGTCTCTCATCATCTTCGTAGCGGGAGACCAACAACAGAGATGTGAGATAGGGAAAGAGGATAGGAGACTATCGTAGCCCAGCTTTAGTCATCAATGCAGCAGCCAACTCATCCGGTTCCCTACCGAGGTAATTCTGTTCAAAGACCTGCTGATTGGACCACCCGCCCCACCGCATAATAACGGACTTCGCAACGTCAGAGCCGTTGAGGCGATAAAAAACGGTAGTTGCCCAGCTCCGTCTGAGATCATGGGCTGACAATTCGAGCCAGTCGTCGTCCCCGGTCTCGGCGGCGAGTTCCTCCGCGGCTTCCGTCACCCAGCGCTGGACCGTGCGCTTTCCCACGTCGATCACTGGATCGTCCTTGTGCATCCCCGGGAGGGCGGCGAGCGTGTAGATCAGCTGCTTCGTATCGCGATCAATAGGCGTCTCACGCCACTTTCCGTCCTTCTTCTTCCCAGTGGTGTCCTTGCCGAAAATCCCCAGCTTGTACGCTTCCTCTTCGCTCACGAGACTGCGCACGTTCTCCTTCGTCACTCTTGGGACCTCTTCGCTCCGGAGGCCGTGGAGCATTAACGAGATCGCCAGCTTGCGGCGAGCATCTTCCTCGTAGTACTCTCGAAGGAGGTCTTGTTCGGTGGGTTCGAGCCAGACGCGGTAGCCGTCTTTCTGATTGTGTGGTTCGAGCTGCATCAGCTGCTCACCTCAGGTCCCGCGATTAAGATGTAGGCATACGCCAAAGCGACGATTCCAGCTATTCCCGCGATTGGCTCACTGAGGTTGGTGGCGGCGACGGTGCCTGTAGCAAGTAGTCCGACCATCTGAAGGGCCGAGTGATTCAACATCGAATCCAGTTGTCGTTCTGTGCGTTGGAGGGCTGTATTTGCCATGTCGTATTCTAGTATATTCTAGGAATCTACGACATTTAATGCTTCTGACCAACCAACCGCCCGCCGAAATAATCCCGAAATCCATCTATTCGACCCCCACAACCCAACCTCGAACCACCCACAGTTTCGGAGAATGACCTATTCTACGACACTGCCAGAAGTCTCTTGTCGGAGTTGAATGTCGAGCGAAACAATCAACTCCCCACAGAACACCACCCTGCTAGCAGTACCATGAACATAGGTATGCCCGGAGAAGATTCTGATCCAGCACTGGTTTCTATCAAGGCACCTAGTGGGAGAGATCTCGTTACCTTTCCCTAGACGATACCCGACAAGTCCCGCGAGTTGGTGAAGAAATATTTGTGCAGCCAGAACCCTCTACCGATGCCGAGGAACGACCACAAGATGGGACTTACATCGTTGAGGATGTTGTCCATAATTTCCGTCACGGGGAAGCCAGCGTTGGTTCACCACCAGTTGAATCCTACGTAATCTACGTGTTTGTGGAACCCGCGGAGGATGAATCATCGATGGATGAACGGGACTGGAACGAACCGACGAAAGAGGAAATCGAAGAATTATACGCAGAGGCGGATCACATCACCGATGAAGCCGTAGAAGAGTAGGACGGTTTTCCACGAACATCACCGTCACTCATTGCCCTGCACTTCCGAGAAACTGCATTCGCTCTTGAACCGCGGCAACGAGAATCGCCGCGAATGCGACCAAAGCGACCTCTGGCGGGACTTGATCAAGCCCGACAGCGGCGAAAATCGAGAAAGGTGAACACCCACCAGAGGGTGCTTTGCTCGATTCCAAGCAGGAGCAACTGTCTCGCGTCGGTCTAGCCGGCTAGCACTAACTGCTCACGAGGTGGTCACAGCACACCTCGCTTCGTCACTGTGAGGAACCGTTGTCGAAATGAAGGGGGTAGCGTCGAAGTGAAGACGCAATATTCGAAATGAAATCGACACACGCACCTCGCTTCATCACTGGCGGGGCCACAGTGACGGGTCACAGTGCCGAATCACACGCATATGTGACTCTCACACCTCACAGGCAGGTGTGACTCCCACAGGTCACAGCCTCGACTCACACGCACAACTCACAGATAAAGGAACTCTCTGAGGAGAAGATTATTGACTATACCCTTTGACAGAAAGGATTGCATGCTGGAAGACCCTCGCACTGATCCTGTATCGTTCGCGAACGTGATGGTCGGACTCGACAAGGCAGGCATCTCAGACGATGCGCGCCTCGAGATGTACAAACAACGGCGATTCGGCATCGACTGGGGCGTCGGGGCATCCGTCTCTACCGCAGCAAGCCCCGAAGATGACTGGGAAACATCGATGGACAATATGTACGACCTGTGCCGGGACGGCGGGCTCGTGTTCATTCCAGCAAAGAACACACCAAAAATCGAAGGCGGACTCCTCGGCCAGGTGCCTCCACACAGTGATATCGAACTCCGTGATTATGAAGCCCGAAAAGCGAGCAGGGAGAAAACGATGAAGACCCTCCAACTTCGCCGAGTACGGGAGGTTCACCCGAACGACGGAACGGGGATGTTCGACGAAGTGAACTGGGGACAATACACTGTACACGGGCTTGAGACCCACCGAGACAAGGTCGTAGACGCTTACAAGCAACTCTACTGATCCCCTGCTTGGGCCTGACTTCCCTGTAGGTGGATAGATGAGTACCTCGCTTCGTGACTGCGACGGGCACTCCTCGCTTCATCACTGGCAGTTCACGGGTCACTGTGAAACATCACAGTCAGGCGTGACTCTCACAGGTCACAGTCTCGACTCACAGGCACGCGTCACAGCCCCGGGTCACTGGCCAACGGCACGCGCGACAATATGTTGATCGGGGCGTCACTCGCGAATGGGAACTACCAGCAAATGATACCTCGAAAAAGAGGATTCGTACCTTCTTAGGTATAGTCCCGGGCGGATTCCAGTCCGAACACGAACTCAGATTTAGATTCTGATACTAGACTCTCAGACTGACATCGTCGTCGAAACCTCGAATAGTGCAAAAAGCGACAATCAGCGGCGTTTCTTCGCTCCTACAACACCAATCACCCTCCTTCTTTCGACCCGAGAAACCTGGTTCCTCGACGACTAACGAGCTTCTACGACACTACTCCTCGTCTACCTCCCCTCTCGGCTTACGGTCCGGGGGTAACTCCGACCTCCTCAGTGCCTCTTCCCGGTCGTAGCCGCCATATCGCTCCGGATCGGGCCGAAAGGGCATGTCGGGGAGCGCGTCCACTTCGTCCCGCGTGAAGGGCTCGTCGTCACTCAGGTCATCGCTTATCGCATCGAGCGAATGAAGACTAGCCACACGACGCGCGATGTCGTCAACCTCGAGGGCGTGGTAATGCCCGTCTATTTCCCCGATAAGTCCTTTCTTGCTGAGGCGGCTAAGGGCTTTGTGAACACTCGCATACGACATTTCTATCTCCGTTAAGAGTTCCCGGCGACTGTATGCCCACCCGCGATGTCGGTAGAGAAACTTCAGTAGTTCTGCCTCGTCTGTTCCAGGACGGATATTTTCCGACTTGTCGTCAGGGCCGATTTTAATAGGCATCTGATCGTCTTTTACTAATTAGAATTCGACCGTAACTTGTCCGCAAACGCCTCCAAGGCCTCCGGAAGCGTGTCAACGTCATAATTTTCGCCCCTGAGGCTTGTCCGCCACCCACCGTCAACATCGTGAAAAAAGTGAACTCGTGCCACTCATCAATTCCTTCTTCTGACAACCACTCTTCTATCACCTCGTCGGAAGACCTCCTCATTACATTCGCATCATATTCTCCCCCGCCACTTAATTATTACCAATAGCCCAATTATTTAATTTTGTCACGTGTGGTAAACATGTGTCACCGGGACTCGTGACCGTCACACGTCACTAGGGCTCGTGACCGTCACAAACCACGGTGGCTGTGATGTTACAGTCACTAACCACGATTACTCTTGGAAGGCCCATTCAAGTGTTCACTTATCGAGGACCATACCGCTGCGCGTGCTTCTGGCGGACGTTCCCGTCTGGCCACAGGTATTTAAGTGTTGTGTCCATCGAACGATGCGATAATAGATATTTCAACGTGTGAAGCGGCATCGGCTCCTGTGTCCCGCCATCTCCATTCGCGCAAAATGTTGCGAAGCTGTGACGAATTGTGTGCCCTGTTACCATCCACCTACGTTTGCCCGCTGCATCGATATACAACACTTCGTTGATACCCGCTCGAATGGCGCTCTCCTTCACAGTCCGTGAAATATGACTTGGACGCATTTTTGAGTTCTGCCGGGTCAATAACAAATGACCCTTGTTCTCATCGAGTTCCTCATCCCCGCTATATAACGACTCTCGCGCCCCACCATGTAGCCATTCCCACATCGCATACTCCAAGTTCTCTTGATAATACACCGTCCGATATGGCGGGTGTTCCTCGTCATCAATAGGCACCTTCGCTGATCGTACCGTAATCGAACGCTCTTCCTCATCGATGTTCTCAATCAATACCGAAGCCAGCTCAGAAGTCCTGAGCCCCGTTTGCCAAAGGAGACGGTTGCACAATTGATTTCTAGCCCGTGGAGTCCCGGAGTGCTCGATTAATTTCTCAACTTGCTCCTTGGAAATTGAGATAATGGGCTCAGCTTCTGGATCTTTCTCCCGTAAAACCCGGACTTGTTTCGGGAACCCGCGATTGATGCCTTCAGATGAGTATTCTGATTCGAGCTCAAAGCCACGGTACGGATTCTCATCGAAATAGCCACGACGATACCCCCATTCATACATCAACACCACTGTATCGACTCTACTTCCGATAGAAGCATGTGCAAGGTCATTTGCGAGCATCCCATCAACATAGTGGAACATGTGCTCCTGCTCAGCTTTGTCAGCAATCACACCCCGGTCTTCGAGCCATTGCAGCCAGGTGTGCGCACACGAAATACGTGTTTGACGGGTGGATTCCGGGCTGTGAAGCATGTGTTCAACATACTGAGTGAACAACTTGCGGTGAGCTGGTTCCATGAGCGCATCAGACTCGGCGCTCCCATCATCGTGTAGGCCATATCGTTCCAACCACTCGATTGCTTCTTCGGGCGTGTTTTCTGTTACGAACGACATTTATTGGACCTGGTAGTACCGGCGTGTACCATCCTCGCGCGTCACCTTGACATGTGGCACATCGCGCTCTGCACGGCTCAACGCGACTTCGATATCGAACGTATCGACGCCCATCGCGGACGCGATATCCTCTACATTCCCTGACTGCCTTGCTCGCTCTTCCGGAGATTGTGCAGTGATCTGAGTGAGTTCAGCCAAGCTGCCATCGCGTGGAATCGATGGGAGATATCCAATGGCTTCGTGCATCAATTGCTTGATGTGATCCTTTGAAAGTTGGTTGCTGTTGCTGAGCTCGAGCCTATCAACGGTGTCAGCGAGTTCCGCGATTGACGCCTGCATAGATTCCATCTGACGCTCCATACCCTCGGTGTTTGCCGCCACTGCCCCACTATCACTATTGCCTCCTCGGGGACGTTCACCTTCTTGTTCGCGTATCTCGTGGTTCACAGAGAGATTGATAAGATGTGTTAACGAAGAGTATTCATCATGTTTCTCGACAAAATCCATCCAGTCGCGCTTCGTCGACTTCGCAACCTCGATATTGATGCGGGCCATACGGCCCTGTAGAGGCACTCATACTTTACTCATTCCCTGTTATGATGCGCCAGATGTTCGGCTGAAGCACCCGAATATCTGCACCGTTCCCACCGGGTTCGATTCACTCTCGACCTGAGTGGGAGTCCGAATTCGACGTTCTTCTCGCGTTGTAGCGCCCCGGAAGGAATTTATTTCCGATACTGGTAGTGAAAATTATGAGGCGTTCCCGCCGAAATACCCTCCAGACACTCGGCGTCGGTCTATCCGCTTGGCTGGCCGGGTGCCTAAACGACGCAGATGTCCCGAGTGTCGCGTTACACACTGTCGTCGCCCGGAACCTCGACGAAACCCGCCACACCATATCGGTCCAGGTTGAGAGGGATGGAGAGACGATAATCGAGACGGAAGTCGCCCTCGCACCCCGAAAGGCCGGATACGACTCATTAGCGGTCCTCGGAGACGATTTCCCGTCGACCGTCGCACCCCATCGCGTCACCGGCGAATTTGCAGACGGCTCCGGCGAATTCGACGCACAGCTGCATCCGGCACCGACTCACGAGTCGGATTGCATCGACGTCGAAGTCCGGATAACGCCCGAAGGCCAGTTCTCGATATGGACGTCGGGAACGACAGACTGCGAGTAGAACACCGAAGACAACGCTATACCGGGCACACGCCGCCGTTGAGGCCCTGGCCTCGGGCACTTCGAGCAGACGAGATAGTCACCCGTTTCAGCTTGGCCGTCCGTACGGGACCCGAATCGAGGCAGCCGATGGATTCGTCTCCGTGACCTGTCGCCGAGTGACGGACCGAGGAGTTGGAGTACCGCGGGGTTGCCTCTGGTTCGCCAGAGACTCATCCGCCGCCCGACCCACGCATTACCCCGGCGCGGGAGTCGGCGGAAATAAGGTGTCGAGGTGCGACCGGTGCACGTGATGAGCGGCGAAATCGAGTGGGAGTGCGAGAACTGCGGGACGCGGCTCTACGCCGCCGACCCGCGGGCGTGTCCGGAGTGCGACGACCCGCTGCTCACGCCCGTGGAACTCGACGTGGTGGACGAGGGTGACGGCGAATCCCGGACCGAACGCTTCGACGTCGACCAGGCCACGGCCCGGTTGGAGGAGTTGAAGGACGCGCCGGCGAAGCGACGCGCCTCGTCGGGAACGGCAGCGAGTCGGTCCGCCGACGGTCGGCCCGCGGCGACCGCCGTTTCGTCCGAATCGTCGTCCGGCCGGTCGTCGCGCGGGTCGTCGTCCGGTCGGTCGTCGAACCAGTCGTCCTCGCTCGCCCAGTTCGTCGCGACGGTCTTCGGGCTGCTGGTCGTTCTGCTCGCCATCTACATCGTGGTGCAGGCTGGACTCGTCCCCTGATTCGGTCCCGTCGGCGCGGCCTACTCGCGGAGTTCCGAGGCGGCGTACTCCGGCGTCGACTCCCGCGGCCGGTCGCTGACGAATCCCCGGGCGAGCTGGGCTTCCGCCCGGCGGAGCCGGTAGGAGACGGTCGAGGTGGGGACGTCCATCTCGGCGGCGAGGTCGTCGATGGTGACCTGACGGGGCGTCTCGTAGTAGCCGTGTTCGACGGCGACCCGCAGGGCCTCCCGCTGTTCGTCGGCCATCGAGACGGCGGCGAGCGAGTCGATGCTCCAGCTCTCCGCCTCGCAGAGCCGGTCCAGGTGGAGGGTGAGTTCGTCGCGGAGGTGGTCCTTGACGGCGTCGTAGAACACGCCGACGTTCTCCTTCGACCGGATGAGGAGCCGCCAGGTGTGGTACCGGCCGTGGCGTCGCGACTGGAACACCATGCCGGGGTCGAGGTGGCGGGCGGCGAGGCCGACGACGGAGTCACACCGGTGAAGGTGTTCGACGTACGTGTAGATGACTCGCGAGTTCTGGGACCGCTCGATGAGGTCGTGTGACCGGGTCGCCCCGCAGGTCGTCCGGGTCATCTCCTCCT
Organism: Halobacteriaceae archaeon GCM10025711; assembly: GCA_042662785.1. Lineage (GTDB taxonomy): Archaea > Halobacteriota > Halobacteria > Halobacteriales > Halobacteriaceae > JBHSYX01. The sequence goes on along the minus strand of JBHSYX010000001.1, from coordinate 2,727,373 downwards.
TGCCGGCGTCGTCGAGGCGGACGCGTTCGATGCGGTCGAGGGCCTCTGGCGGCCCGTCGAACCGTTCGATGCGCCAGAACCGGTCCCGGCTCGCACAGCTGTCGACCGACGACGACACGAGGTCGGGATACTCGATGAACGTGTCCATGACCGGGTCGACCCCGGGCTGGTAGCCGATGGTGAGCGTGAGTTCACGCATGCTGTCTCCGCCCCGGTCGTGCGTGACAATGGCACGCCGGCCCGCTCCAAAACAGTGGCTGCCCGACGCGTGCCGGCTACCTGCCAGCTACCGGTTCGTTGCTTGCCTGCACCGTTGCTTTCTTTGAACCAGTCGCCTGCCGGTTGGTCGGCCCGGGCGTACCGCGTTCGGGCCAGGCGGCGTCCCGACGCTCCGTTGGCGCACGCCAACTGAGCATACTTGGGGATCGCCCCACTTCTGACGGTCACGATGGTGGACAGACGATCGTTCCTACGGCTGACCGGTACGGCGGCGACGCTGTCGGTGGCGGGCTGTATCGGCAGCGCGGCACAGGAGAACGGGACGGGGACCACGACGTCCGACGGGGAGAGCTGCGTCACGGAGGTCGCCGTCGGCCCCGAGAAACGGCTCCGGTTCGAACCCGAGCAGATAGAGATCCAGGTGTGTGACGCGGTCCGGTGGACGGCGATGAGCACTGGGCACAACGTGACGACCAAACCGGGGTCCTCCGACAGGGTGTCGAGCCCCGAGGACGCCGAGCCGTTCGCGTCCTACTACGGCGAGGACCACTTCTCGATCATGCCGGTGGACGCGACGTTCGAGCACGTCTTCGAGGTCCCCGGCGAGTACACCTACGTCTGTGCCCCCCACGCCGGCCAGGGGATGGTCGGCCAGATCACCGTTACCGAGTAGCGGCCCGTTGGTGAGCGCCAACCGACATTTTACCGTCGATTGTTCTGTCATTAGTTCCCATGCCACAAGGGCAGTCAACCGACGACGGGCCGGGGTCCTCGAAGTCGAAGCGCGGTCGGTTCCTCGAACGCCGCCGGTTCCTGCAGGCGACCGGGATGCTCGCCGGCGTCGGCGTGCTCGCGGGATGCAGCGGCCGGGCCCAGGAGGGAACGACCACCGAAGCAGAGACCACGACCGAACAGCAGACCGAGGTGCCACTCGAGGAGAAGTACCCCGGGCTGGAGATACTCTCGCCCGAACCGGAGAACGCGCAGGCGGCCGACCGGTCGACGTACGCGAGCTACCTCACGCCGAACGAGGAGTTCTACATCCGGAACCACTACCCGTCGCCGGACATCCAGGAGAGCGAGTGGTCCGTCTCGCTCACCGGTCTCGTGGACAGCGAGGTGGAGCTCTCGATGGAGGAGCTCAAGTTCTCCTACGGCACGGAGTCGGTCGCCCACACGATGCAGTGCTCGGGCAACGGCCGGTCGTACTTCGACCCGCAGGTGGGCGGCAACCAGTGGGGGTTCGGCGCCGTCGGCAACACCGTCTGGACCGGGACGCCGGTGAGCGCGATTCTCGACGAGTACGGCGCCGACACGGCCGAAGGGAACTACCTGACCGTGATGGGTGGCGAGGCGCCCGACGGCGAGGACATCTTCACCCGGTCCATCCCGATGGAGAAGGTGATGGAGGACTGCATCCTGGCCTACGAGATGAACGGGTCGGCGCTCCCGAAGGAGCACGGCTTCCCGGTGCGGCTGCTCGTCCCCGGCTGGTTCGGCAACAACAACGTGAAGTGGGTCGACCGGATGCACGTGATGGAGATGATGGTCTTCCCGAACGAGGAGTGGGAACCGGAGGGCGGCCGACTCTACACCCACTGGCAGCAGTACTCCTACCGCATCTACCCCCAGGGCGTCGACGACCCCGAGTTCAACGAGACCATCGACGAGTTCGACACCCAGGGGCAGATGGAGTCCGAGTCGGTCACCCACCCGTACTGCTACGACCAGCTGGTGAAGTCGCTCATCGGCTACCCCGGCGAGGGACAGACCGTCTCGCCCCGGCCTGACGGCACGATAGAGATAGTCGGTGTCGCGTGGGCCGGCGACGACGCCGTCGAGACGGTCGAGGTGTCGACCGACGGCGGCGAGTCCTGGAACGAGGCCGAGTTCTACGGGCCCGCGTACACCACGACCGCGTGGCAGCAGTTCCGCTACGTCTGGGACCCGGAACCCGGCGAGCACACGCTCGCCTCGCGCGCGACGGACGACCAGGGGTTCACCCAGCCGGCGACCGTCTCCAGCCCGGACGCCGACGCCTCCCAGAACGCCGCCATCGAGAACGACCAGTTCCCCTGGAACGTCAAGGGCTACGCCAACAACGCCTACATGCCCCACGCGGTCACCTGCACCGTCGAGGAGGGCGACGGTGCCTGACCCGGGCGAGATCGCCATCGTCCACCTGACCGGGCGACTCGTCGACGGCCCGGACGCCGGCGAGGTGTTCGAGACGACGGACGTCGACGTCGCCCTCGACGAGGGCGTCTACCACGACCACCGCGATTTCAAACCCTCGAGTTCCGCGTCGGCGAGGGCCACCTGCTTCCCGGCATCGAGGCCGCCGTCGCCGCGATGGACCAGGGCGAGACCCGGACGGTCGTCCTCGAACCCGATGAGGCGTACGGCGAACGCGACGAATCGATGGTCGTGACCGTGCCCAGGGACGACATCGAAGCCCGGAGCGACGCCACGGCCGAGGAAGGCGCGCTCGTCCGGAGCGAGGCCGGCGACGCGGGATGGGTGGTGGACGTGACCGACGACGCGGTCACCGTCGACTTCAACCACGAACTCGCCGGCGAGCGCGTCGCGTTCGACGTCCACCTCCTCGAAGTCCACGCGTCCGAGACCGGCCACCCGGAGGGCCGGGACCGGTCCACGGGCACGTCCTGACCCCGCCTCCTATTTAAACCGCCCCTGAACGCAGGTAGAGCGTTTATCCCGACACGGGGGCTACCTCCGGGTGCGCTCAACAGCGCACCAGTGCGAGCGGGCCTGTCGAACCCTGATCTGAGTCATCTCGCAGCCCGCTCACGGTTCTGCTCGAGAGCAGCGGCTCCGTGGCGCGTGGCGGTTCGGAGCTGCCGTGACGACGGCGGCTCTGTCTGGGTGGACGTCTGTCGAAAGGATACTCCGGGTGGCCACGTGTTGCGCGTGGCCGCCCGACGGCGGCAGGCACCCGCTGAGAGCGGCGGGTCGGGCAGTGGTCTGGGTGAGTGAAACCCACGTCGGAGTTGGACAGACGGCTAAATAGTGGTTCTGGCCCATTCGTGGAATGGACCAGCGCCGTCGCCGGCCGGCCCGGGACGGACCTTTATAAGCAAACGGTGACGGAAACGGTCTTAGGCCGCGGGTGAAAACACCGGCCCATGGAAAGTCGGGGGCGTCGATAATGCGCATCCTCGTCGTGGGTGCTGGCGAGGTCGGGTCGAGCATCGCCGCGAGCCTCGCGGAGAGCCACGAGATAGTGGTCATCGACATCGACCCGGACCGCGTCGACTCGCTCACCTACCGGTACGACGTGCTCGCCCTCGAAGGCGACGGCACGTCGCTGGAGAGCCTGGAGGACGCCGGCGTCGAGAAAGCCGACATCCTCATCGCCAGCACGGACGACGACGAGACCAACCTCGCGACCTGCGGTACGGTCAAGACCATCTCGGACGCGTTCACCATCGCCCGCGTGAAGAAGACGGCGTATCTCGACACGTGGCAGCGCAACCACGGCGCGTTCGGCGTGGACTTCATGGTCTCCACCAACCTGCTGAGCGCCCAGGCCATCGTGAACGTCATCGGCCTGCCGACGGCGCTCGACGTCGACCCGTTCGCCGGCGGCCGGGTCCAGATGGCGGAGTTCGAGGTGCCGACCGGCAGCCCGGTCGCCGACCAGACCGTCCAGCAGGCCGACCGGTTCGAGTCGCTCACCTTCGCCGCCGTCCTCCGGAACGGCGAGGTGGAGATACCGACCGGGCAGACCGTCATCAACGAGGGCGACCGGGTCGTCGTCATCGGCAGTCCGGAGAGCGTCCAGGGGTTCGCTGCGGCGGTGGCGCCCGAGGCCACCTCCGGCGACGTCCAGGACGTGGTCATCGTGGGTGGGAGCGCCATCGGCTTCCTGACCGCCAGGCTGCTCGAACAGCGCGGCTTCTCGCCGCGTCTCATCGAGTCCGACCCCGACCGGGCCCGCCAGCTGGCCGAGGACCTCCCCGACACCACCGTGATGCAGCACGACGCGACCGACATCGACTTCCTGGAGCGCGAGCACGTCGGCGACGCCGACCTGGTCATCGCGTCGCTCGCCAGCGACGAGCAGAGCCTGCTCGTCTCGCTGCTGGCCCGCCAGCTCGGCGCCAAGCGCACCGTCGCCGTCGTGGACCAGGGCCAGTACGTCGACCTGTTCGAGACGGTGGGCATCGACGTCGCGGTCAACCCCCGCGAGGTGACCGCCGAGGAGATAACCCGGTTCACCCGGGAACAGCAGGCCGAGAACGTCGCCATCATCGAGGCCGACCTCGCGGAGGTGCTGGAGTTCGAGGTGGAGGACGGGAGCGTGCTGGTCGGCCGCCCCATCCGCGAGGTGGTCGGCGACCTGCCGGCTGGCATCGTCATCGGAGCGCTCACCAGGAACGGCGAACTCGTCACGCCGCGCGGCGACACCGTCATCGAGCCGGGCGACCACGTCGTCATCTTCGTGCGCGCCGACCGCATCGCGGAGGTCACGGCGAAGCTATGACGCTGCGCGTCGACTGGCGAGCGAGCTGTAGCCTCGTCGGGACGGTGGTGAAGTGGCTCGCCGTCCCGCTCGCGCTTCCGTTCGCGCTGGCGGTCTACGACGGCGAGGGTATCGTACCAATCGCCGCGACCATCGTGATGGCCGTTGCCGTCGGCCTCGCGATGGAGCGACTCGACACCGACCCCGACATGGGCTCCCGCGAGGGCTTCCTGATGGTCGCGCTGACCTGGCTCGCGGTGAGCGTCGTCGGGGCGCTCCCGTACGTGGTCGCCGGCCGCGGCTCGGTCGCCGACCCGGTGAACGCGCTGTTCGAGAGCATGAGCGGGTTCACGACCACCGGGGCGACCGTGATGGCCGACATCTCGTTCGCGGCCCACTCCCCGGCCGTGATGCTCTGGCGCCAGCAGACCCAGTGGCTCGGCGGCATGGGCATCGTCGTGCTCGCGGTCGCCATCCTGCCGAAGCTCTCGGTCGGGGGCGCCCAGCTGATGGACGCGGAAGCCCCCGGGCCCGGCCTCCAGAAGCTGACGCCGCGCATCGCACAGACCGCCCGCGCGCTCTGGAAGGCCTACCTCGGCATCACCGGCCTCGAGATCGCCCTGCTCTACGGCCTCCACCTCGCGGGACTCGCGCCGAACATGACGCTGTACCAGGCCGTCGCCCACGGGTTCACCACGATGGCGACCGGCGGTTTCTCGCCGGAGGCCCGGAGCATCGAGGCGTTCTCCGCGGCGGTCCAGTGGGTCATCATCCCGTTCATGATGGCGGCCGGCACCAACTTCGCGCTGTTCTGGCACGTGCTCAACGGCGAGACCGAACACCTCTGGCGGGACGCCGAGTTCCGGTTCTACCTCGGCGTGCTCGGCGTCCTGACGGCCATCGTCTCCGGGTTGCTCTTCCTCGACCCGGCCCTCGTCGGCATCGAGAACGTCGGCACCGTCGCCGGGAACGTCGAGTCGTCGCTGCGCCACGCCGCCTTCCAGGTCGTCTCCATCGTGACGACCACGGGCTACGCCAGCATGGACTTCAACCTGTGGAACGAGACCAGCCAGTTCGTCCTGCTGCTCGCGATGTTCATCGGCGGGAGCGCGGGCAGCACCGGCGGCGCCATCAAGATAGTGCGGTGGCTGGTCATCCTCAAGGCGCTCTACCGGGAGCTGTTCACCACCGTCCACCCGGAGGCCGTCAAGCCGGTGCGGCTCGGCGGGCGCGCCCTCGACGAACGTGCCATCCGGGGTATCTACGCGTTCACCCTGCTCTACATCGTGGCGTTCTTCCTGGCGACGCTCGTCATCATCGTGGACTCGGCGCGCGTCGCCGAAGTCATCACGCCGTTCGATGCGATGAGCGCGGTTGCCGCCACCCTTGGGAACGTCGGCCCGGGGTTCGGCGTCGTCGGCCCGATGAACAACTACCTCGCGTTCTCGGACGCGTCGAAGCTCGTGATGGTCGGCCTGATGTGGCTCGGCCGGCTCGAGATTCTGCCCGTCCTGGTGTTGCTCACCGACGCCTACTGGCGGTCCTGACTGGTCTGCCGGGGCCGCACGACTGTTCGTCTCGGCGAGCAGAACGAATCAGCGGTCGAGGAGCGCACCGGATGGGTCAGTGGTACGCTCTCGCGGCGTCGGCTACCGCCCGAACAGCCGCTGGAACAGCGACCGCTTCCGCGTCCGCTCGGCCAGCAGCACCGAGCAGTCGACGTCGTCCACGACGTCCATCACGAGCGTCCCGGTGAGCAGCCGCGAGAGCAGGCCGCGCTCGGTGGCGCCGATGATGACCAGCGTGGAGTCCTCGGCCTCGCGTTCGATGGCCGCCTCGACGTCGTCGCCGGTGTCGACCACCAGGTTCGCGTCCGCGAGTTCGTGGTCGGCCGCCCACTCCTCCAGGAACGATTCGGCGGCCTCGCGGTCGTCCCGGGCGACGTGGAGGAGCGTGACCTCCGAACCGTACTCCGCGCGGAGCACCCGCGCTATCTCGGCGCTGAGGTCCGAGTCCGGGCCGCCCGCGGTCGGGACGAGGACGCGCGACGGGTCGAAGCCGCGGTCCTTGAACACCAGGCAGTCACACGGCGGCCCCTGGGTGAGTTCGTCGATGGCGCTCTCGGCACGCCCCGGCGAACCGTGGGCGTCCGGGCCCCAGCCGAGGATGGTCATGTCGGCGTCGTACTGCCGGGCGGCGTCGAATATCTCCTCGAACGAGCGGTGGGAGATGAGGGTGTGAGTCTCCACGGGCACGCCGAACGTCTCGGCGTCCCGCTTGGCGGCCGCCAGGAGGTCCTTCGACTCGGCGTCGAGTTCGTCGATGTGCTCGGCGCCGCTCGCGAGCGCGGTCTGGTCCGGCACCGTCACGATGTGGACGGCGACGAGTTCGCCGCCCTTCGCGCTCGCGACGGCGCTCGCAAGCGAGATGAGGTCGTGCTGGTGTTCCGGGTTCGCGAGCGGGACCATCACCCGGAAGGTGCCGCCGTCGGGCTGGACCGAGGACGCCGCGGAGACGGCGGCGTCCGGCATCTCCTCGGAGCGACGGAGGATGAGTTTCCCGAGGATGCCCTGCTTCTCCGTGTGCTTGCGCGCGTAGAAGAAGTACCAGAGCACGGCGCCCGCGACGAACAGCAGGCTCAGCGCTATCTCGATGGTCGCCATGAACGCGATGAGGCCGAACGACGTGAGCGCGCCCAGGATGGGGACCACGGGGTAGAGCGGGATGCGGTAGTCGGGGTCGTAGTCGGTGGCCTTCGACTCGCGCATCACGATGAGCGCGAGGTTGAGCAGGCCGTAGATGATGAGGTGGAGGACGCTGCCGGCCTTCGCCAGGGTGGCGACGTCGCCGATGACGATGAACAGCAGGATGAGACCGCCCGTGACCGCGATGGAGCGGTACGGCGTCGCGAACCGGGGATGGATCTCGTTCAGCGAGTCGGTGACGATCTTGTCCCGCCCCATCGCGAAGTTGATGCGCGAGGACGCGAGGATGGACGCGTTCGCGCTCGACGCGGTGGCGAGCAGCCCCGCGAACGTGAGCGCCGCCGCGCCGAGCGGGCCGAGCAGCAGTCGGGCCACGTCGACCACTGCCGTCTCGTTCCCGGCGACCATCCCGGGTTCGGCCGCCGCGAGGAGCACGAGGAGCACGAGCGCGTAGAGCGTCGTGACGATGAGCACGCTCCCGATGACCGCGAGCGGCAGGTTCCGGCCGGGGTTCTTTATCTCCTCCCCGACGGACGTTATCTGGACGAACCCGAGGAAGGAGACGAACACGAGCGCGGTGGCGGGAAGCAGCACCTCTGCGCCCTTCCCCTCGGGCGTGAGCGGGAACAGCGCCGTCGTGTTGGCGTTGAACGCGCCCGCGACCGTGAACACGCCGAGGATGGCGACGAGCGTGATGACGATGGCGTTCTGGAGGTTGCCGGTCTCCTTCGCGCCGACGTAGTTGACGCCGATGAAGACGAGTCCGGCGAACAGCGCGCCGAGCTGGCTGGGCGAGAGGGTGACGACCAGCAGGTCGACGCCCGGGACGGGCAGGAACTCGCGGACGTACTGGCCGAAGCCGAGCGCGTAGAACGCCGAGGCGAACGCCAGCCCCATCCAGTTGCCCCAGCCGGCGATGGAGCCGAACAGCGGGCCGAGCGCGTGGTTGATGTAGTAGTACGCGCCGCCGGCCTTCGGCATCGCGGTGCCGAGTTCGCTCGCGGACATCGCGGTGAACAGCGCGATGACGCCGCCGACCACGAACGACAGGATGACGATGGGGCCGGCCTGGGCGACGGCGGGTCCGGGGAGGACGAAGATGCCGGCGCCGATCATCGTCCCGACCCCGATGGTCAGCGCGGCGAGCGGTCCGAGGTCCTTCGCGAGTTCTTCGTCAGTCATCGTCCTCCGTCGGGAGCACGAGTACCGGGCGGTCGGCGCGCTTCACGAGGTCGTGGGCGACGTCGCCGGTGAGCAGGTCGAGCCAGCGACTCCCCTCGCGCGGACGGAAGACGATGGCGGAGGCGTCCGCCTTGCGGCCCGCCACCAGGATGGCCTCGACGACGTCGGTGTGGAAGACGACGTCCGTCTCGACCGGGACGCCGGCCGCCTCGCAGCGCTCCACGACCACGTCGAAGGCCTCCTCTGCGACGAGTTCGCGCTGCTCGACCGACGCCTTGTCTGGGGCGCCGCCCGCCTTCTCGATGACGTGGACGGCCGTGATTCGCCCGCCGGACTCCGCGACGCGCGGCACGATGGCGTCGCAGGTCGCGGCGGCGTCCGATTCGTCCGCGACGGGTACGACGACGTGAGAGAGGAGTGGCTCGGTCATGGTGGATGGGCGTCGGTGACGTGGGTGCCTGGTGACAGGGCGTTCATACCGGCGCTTTCGGAGTCATCGCTTAAGGACTTTCCTCACCCGGTCCGTCGTGCCGGCGGAGAAAGCTGGCCGCATTCTTTAACTCTTTAAACCGCGAGGCTGAACGCTGCTAGTATGAGCGACCCCCGCGTTCTCATCCTCGGTGCCCCCGGTGCCGGGAAAGGAACCCAGAGCAAGCGCGTCGCCGAGGCGTTCGGCGTCCAGCACATCACCACCGGCGACATCCTCCGTGCGAACAAGGACATGGAGACCGACTACGGCACGCCCCGCGAGTACATGGAGTCGGGCGAACTCGTCCCCGACGCCGTGGTCAACGAGATCGTCGAGAAGGAGGTCGGCGAGGCGGACGGCTTCATCCTCGACGGCTACCCCCGGAACCTCGACCAGGCCGAGTTCCTCGCGGACATCACCGACCTCGACGCCGTCCTCTACCTCGACGTGAGCGAGTCCGAACTCACCCGTCGCCTGACCGGTCGCCGGGTCTGCTCGGAGTGCGGCGCCACCTACCACCTCGAGTTCAGCCCGCCCGAGGAGGCCGGCGTCTGCGACGAGTGCGGCGCCGAACTCGTCCAGCGCGACGACGACACCGAGGAGGTCGTCCGCGAACGCATCCGCGTCTACCACGAGAACACCGCGCCCGTCGTCGAGTTCTACCGCGACGAAGGCGACCTCGTGGAGATAGACGGCGAACAGAGCCCCGACGGCGTCTGGGAGGACGTCCACGAGGCGGTCGCCGCCCGAGACGGGGAGTAAAAGGTTGATTAGCGACGGACTCTAACGGAGCCTCATACGATGGCACGGACAGTCGAGAAAGTACGGACCCTCGTCGACGAGGACCCCGCGATGGCCGACGCCCTGGAGACCGTTCTCCACCAGGGCGAGAACGGGGAGCTGCAGTGGAGCGACGTGAAAGGCGACCTGACCAGCGGCCAGTGGGGGCGGCTCATCGAGAAGGGCATCCTCGTCGACGCCGACGAGGGGTTCACGCTCGCCGACCCCGACGCCGTCCGCGACGTCGTCGAGGGCGACGGCGAGGTGTCGTCGCCCACCGACGACGTCGAGAGCAGTAGCTGGTCGAAGTGGGACAAGCTCGCCGCGCTCGCCTCCGTCGGCCTGTTCGCTGGCTACTCCATCGGCAGCGTGCGCGAGATAATCGGCGGCGGGATGGACCTCCTCCTCGGCCCGCTCGACGCGGTGCTCCCGTTCTACGCGGTCATCATGGTGCTCGCCGTGGTGACGGGTCTCTACTCCACGCTCCTCCAGGCGAACCTGATGGACATGGAGAAGATGAGCGCCTACCAGGAGCAGATGAAAGAGATACGCGAGCGCGAGAAGGCCGCGAAGGAACGCGGCGACGACGCGGAACTCGACCGCATCCGCGAGGAGCAGATGGAGGCCATGGGCGACCAGGCCGGCATGTTCAAAGAGCAGTTCCGGCCGATGGTGTGGATCATGCTCCTCACCATCCCGGTGTTCCTGTGGATGTACTGGAAGCTGGGCGCCGACCTCATCCCGCAGGCCGAACTGCTGGTCGTGATGCCGCTGGCCGGCGAGGTCAACCTCAACGACACCGTGCTCATCATGCCGGCGTGGATCGTCTGGTACTTCCTGAGTTCGATGAGCTTCACCCAGGTCATCCGGAAGTCGCTGAACATCCAGACCACGCCGACGTGAGCCGTCCCGGCGCGGCGGTTTCAAAACCTCTTTGTCGCGGGCCGCCGGAGGAGTGATATGTTGCTGACCGTATCCGGACCGCCCGGAAGCGGGACGAGTACCGTCGCGTCCGCCCTGGCCGACCAGCTCGGCTACGAGCACGTCAGCGGGGGCGACATCTTCCGCGAACTCGCCGCCGAGCGCGACCTCTCCCTCGCCGAGTTCAACGAACTCGCCGAGCGCGACGACCAGATCGACCGCGACCTGGACCGCCGCCTCCGCGAGACGGCGAAGACCCGGGACGACGTGGTGCTGGAGTCGCGGCTCGCCGGCTGGCTCGCTGGCGACCACGCCGACATCCGCATCTGGCTCGGCGCGCCGCTCGACGCCCGCGCCGAACGCATCGCGGACCGCGAGGACGTCTCGCCCGAGGCGGCCCGCGAACAGACCGGGACCCGGGAGCGAAGCGAGAAGCGGCGCTACCGCGAGTACTACGACATCCCGTTCGACGACCTCTCCATCTACGACCTCTCGCTCAACACCGCCCGGTGGGACGCCGACGCCGTGCTCGCCATCGTGACCGAAGCCGTCGACCGCTACACGCCGGCGGGCGACGAGGGCGCGATGCCGGTCGAGGGCGTCCGCTACGAGTTCTGACCATGCTCAGGGACCCGCCGGACGAGCGGACGGTCGAGGACCTGCTCGGCTTCGGCGTGGTCAACCTCGACAAGCCGCCCGGTCCCTCGGCCCACCAGGTTTCGGCGTGGGTCCGCGACCTCGTCGGCGTCGAGAAAGCCGCGCACGCCGGCACCCTCGACCCGAAGGTCACGGGCTGTCTCCCCGTCCTGACCGGTGCCGCGACCCGCCTCGCGCCCGCGCTCCTCGAGGGCACGAAGGAGTACGTCGCCGTCCTCGAACTCCACGACACCCCGCCGGCCGACCTCGACGCCATCGTGGGCGAGTTCGAAGGCGAGATATTCCAGAAACCGCCGCGGAAGAGCGCGGTGTCCCGCCGCCTCCGCGTGCGCGAGATACACGACCTCGACGTGCTCGAAGTCCGGGACCGGCAGGCGCTCCTGCACATCCGGTGTGAGAGCGGGACCTACGTCAGGAAGCTCTGCCACGACGTCGGCCTGGCGCTCGGCACCGGCGCCCACATGGGCCACCTTCGCCGGACCGCGACCGACCCGTTCGACGACCGCGACCTCGCGACCCTCCACGACCTGGCCGACGCGCTCGCGACCTACCGCGAGGACGGCGACGCAGACTGGCTCCGCGACGTCGTCCACCCCGGCGAACGCGCCCTCGTCCACCTCCCGAGCGTGACGGTCGCGCCGAGCGCCGCCCGCGAAGTCGCCAACGGCGCCCCGGTCTACGCGCCGGGCGTCATCGACGCCGACCCCGCCGACCAGGGCGACCTGGTCGCCTGCTACACCCCGAACGAGGCCGCCGTCTGCCTCGGCACCATGGTCGGCGACCCCGAGGCCGACGCTGGCACCGTCGTCGACCTGGAACGCGTCCTGGTCTGACACCGCCGCCGGCCGTGGGTCCGGGCCGAAACGAAGCCCTTAACATCGGGTCGGTCGTTCTTCCGAACGCGCGGGACCGTGGGGTAGCTTGGTATCCTCTGCGCATGGGGTGCGTAGGACCTGTGTTCGAATCACAGCGGTCCCATTTCATCTGTTATCGGACGCGGACTAATCGCGTTGCAGGGCTTCTCTCGCCCAACTTCGAGCCGTAGCGCGTGGGATGAACACGCCTGTTGTTTCGAGGTCTCACTCAGCATCATTCACTTGCTCGCACTCACAACAGGCCAGATACGATGTGCCGAGAACGCCATCGACTGTCAACCGGGTCGTTCGAGGGCAGTCCGAACGTTACCGAGACAGGGCACTATCTGGTCGTCAGCCGGACGAGCGGACTGAATGACGCCATCTTCGACTGGAAGCTGAGCCCCCAGAACAGGATATATGATGTGCCCGTTTTCACCATACCCGCCGATGAACGAGGGGCCGCTCCGCTGCCGCCGGCCCAGCGAGTTGGCACGCTGTGGCGGTGTGTTTCTACCGGCACGTGATTCATTCCTTGTTCAACTAAAGTGCTCCATCCGCATAGAAGACGAGACCGGTCTTCCGTGGCTGAGAATACTCTTGAGGTGCGTCTGATGGCGGTCAAACGATTCGTTCAGTCGCAAGGATTAATTGACCACGAATTCAATTGTGGGTGATGACTACTGCGACGCGTCGCCTCCAGCGGTATCTCGACGAGGAACTCGAGGACTGTCGTCCGAAGGACGTCGACGAACGGCTCGACGAACTCGACGCGCTCGAACAGGTGCTTTCGACAGGGCGCATCGGGGCCGACATCGACGTGCTCACCGCCCTCGCCAACGAGACCCGGTACAAGCTCGTGCGCCTGCTCGTCGCCGCGGACGGCGAACTCTGCGTGTGTGAGCTGAACGCGATGGTCGACGCCAGCGAGAGCGCCATCAGTCACGCCCTCTCGGAGTTGGTGGACGCGGGCCTGATCACGCGCCGCAAGGACGGGCGCTGGCGGAAGTACCGTGCATCGAACGGTGCGGTCGCCATCGTGACGCTCCTCGACGGAGTGGTCGCTCGTGAGTGACGTCCCGGCGGACGCCCACGACCACGGACCGGCGTGCGACTGTGAGAGCTGTGGCGACCCACGGTCGATGGGCTTTCTCGACAAGTACCTCACCGTCTGGATTCTCGGCGCGATGGCGGTCGGCGTCGGCCTCGGGTACGTCGCGCCGTCGGTGACCCAGCCCATCCAGGACCTCCACCTCGTGGAGATCGGCCTGATACTGATGATGTATCCGCCACTGGCGAAAGTCGACTACGGCCAGCTCCCCACGGTGTTCCGGAACACGCGCGTCCTCGGGCTGAGTCTCGTCCAGAACTGGCTCATCGGCCCGACGGTGATGGTGGCGCTCGCGCTCGTGTTCTTCAGCGGGCTGGTCCCCGGCTTCCCCGCCCGCCCCGAGTTCTTCCTCGGGCTCATCTTCATCGGGATGGCGCGCTGCATCGCGATGGTGCTGGTCTGGAACGAACTCGCCGAGGGCTCCCCGAGTACGCCGCCGGGCTGGTCGCGTTCAACAGCGTCTTCCAGATCCTCACCTACGGCGTGTACGTCTGGTTCTTCGCGCTGTTCCTCCCGCCGCTGCTCGGACTCGACGGCCTGGTCGCGGGCATCGCCCAGTTCGGCATCACGCCACTGCAGGTGTTCCGGGCGATAGCGATCTACCTCGGGATTCCGTTCGCCGCGGGCATCCTCTCCCGGTACGTCGGCACCCGGGTCAAGAGCGAAGAGTGGTACGAGACGGAGTTCGAACCCCGGATCAGCCCGCTCACGCTCGTCGCGCTCCTGTTCACGGTCATCGTGATGTTCGCCCTCCAGGGCGAGCGCATCGTCGGTCAGCCGAGCGACGTGGTGTTGGTGGCGGTGCCGCTGGCCATCTACTTCGTGGTGATGTTCTTCGTGAGCTTCTGGATGGGGCGGGAGATCGGTGCGGACTACTCGACCACCACGGCGATCAGCTTCACGGCCGCCTCGAACAACTTCGAGCTCGCAATCGCCGCCGCCGTCGCGGTCTTCGGCGTCGCGTCCGGCGTCGCGTTCACGACCGTCATCGGACCGCTCATCGAGGTGCCCGTGCTCCTCGCGCTCGTCAACGTCGCGCTGTACTTCCAGCGCACCTTCGAGTGGGGTGGCGACGAAACCGACAGTCCGGACGAGGTGAGCGCCGAACCGACCACGAACGTCGATTGAACCGCTTCTCTCGACAGTATCTCTCATCGACCCGTATTCTCTACTCGACGTACCCGGGGACGGTCCAGACGACCCCGAACCGCGACGCACTTCTGGCACCTCCATGGGCCGATACTCCCCTGTCCCGGACGCCTGCCACGGCCATCTCTCCCCGAAACGTCATATACCTATAAGCTCTCGCGGGTTGTACATGATTATTGGTGATAAATAATGGCAGACGTTCTGATCAAGCACACCGTCCAGGACTTTGAGGCGTGGAAATCGGCCTTCGACGAGCACGCGAGCACCCGGATGGAGTACGGGTCGCAGGGCTACCGGCTGTTCACCGTCGCCGACGACCCGAACGAAGTCGTCGTCCTGTTCGAGTGGGACGACGCGGAGAACGCACGCCGGTTCCTCGAGGAGTCCGGCCTCCGCGAGGTGATGGACGAGGCGGGCGTCGTCGGCGACCCCGAGATATACTTCCTTGACGAGATGGAGGCGAAGTCGCCCGAACCGTCGATGGCGTGACCCCGGCATCGTAGCGACGCCTCTCGGTCTCTCTTTTGACGATACCACCCGACAGCGTGGCGTCGAGAGGCCCGCGACGAACCGGTAACAATCCCGACGATAAGGCTACCGTCGAATCGCACGTTTCTACGGGTTGGCATGCACATCGCAAAAGAAGACATTCCCGCCAGAATCGACAGCCCGAACGCCGTGGCCCGGCACCAGCAGGGGTTCGGGGACGCGAGCGGGTACGGGGACATCGCTGCCGAGTACTTCACGCTCGCGGGCGGAACCGACATCACGGCACTGCTCGAAGGACTGGAGGGCGACCTGTGCCAGTGCCCGCACTGGGGGTACGTGGTCGACGGGGCGCTCACCGTCACCTTCTCCGACGACACCGAGGAGAAGGACGTGGCGGGTGACATGTTCTACTGGCCGCCGGGACACACCGTCCGTGCGGACGAGGACACCGACTTCGTCCTGTTCAGCCCCCAGGACGAACACGCCGCGGTGCTCGACCACATCCGGGACATGATGGGGTGAGAGCGGACTCGCCGCCGTCGGTGGAACGAACCCCGGCCGGGTGAGCGTCGTTCCAGGGCAAGAGGACGACGAAACGGGCGAGGAACGAGCCTCGCCGCCGACCGTTTTACGTCCGTCGCGGGTGAGCTACCGGTATGAACGTGCACGAGGCTCTCGACGGTCTCGAAGGCTGGGTCCGGTCCCGGAAGCCCCAGGCGTCGGTCGCGTCCCGGACGGCGGACGTCGAGCGGTTCGTCGACGTCGAACCCGGGGACGTCCATCCCCCTGTCGAACCCGTAGCCGTGTCCTTCGGGTCGCCGGAGCGGGTTCGGTCGGTGTGGAACCGCCTCCCGCCCAGTCGCGCGCTGCGCATCGAGCGGTCGTTCGCGTTTCCGTCGCCGGTCCAGACGGCTCACCCGGAGAACGACGAGGTCCGGGGCGTCCGGTGGCACGGCGACGGACACGAGTCCGCGTCGACAGCCATCATCATGAACCACGGCGCGTTCGCTCCGGACTTCACGGCCGAACGCCTCCTTTCGGTACCGCTGCTTCGCCGGGACGTCCACGTGTTCGGGATGGCGGCGCCGTACCACATGGGGCGCGCCCCCGCCGACTCCGAGTACTCCGGCCAGTACCTCCTGTCCGGCGACGTTCCCCGGTTCGTCGACGGCATGATCCAGGCTGTCGCCGACGTGCGGGCGCTCGTCGCCACGCTCCGCGACGAAGGATACGACGACGTCTACCTCTTCGGCATCAGCCTCGGCGGGAACGTCGCCGCGCAGTCGCTCACGATGGCCGACGTCGACGGTGGCGTGCTCGCGATTCCCGCGGTCGACTTCTTCGAGATCATCCGGCGCGCGCCGATAGCGAGGGGATGCGGCGGGCCGCGCGCCGCGCCGGGTTCTCGGACGCAGACCTCCGGGCGGCGACCCGACCCATCACGCCGAATCTGCTCGGCGACCCCGTCCCGGACGCGTCCGCCGTCCGCGTCGTCTACGGTGAATGGGACCGGCAGGTTTCGCCCGACACGGTCGAGGAGCTGCTCGCGGCCTGGCCGGGCGTGTCGGCGACCCGGTATCCGGCCGGCCACCGGACGATGGGCCTCCGGATTCTCGGCCTCCGCCACCAGTTCGCGGGCTGGCTGGACGCGAAACTGGCCGAATAGGTGGGCGGCCTTCTCGGACGATAGTCCCCGTCTCGTTCGGGGGCTGGAACCCGTCTCACGGGCTGAAACAGTGCTCTCGACGCCGAACGATGATTGACAGGTGAGGCCAACCGCCGTCGCTCCCTACGCAGTCACATGGCAACGCAGCGTGTCGACGACGGGACCGCACAACAGTTCGAGGCGGCGCTTCGCGGGCGACTGATTCGACCCGGCGACGCCGACTACGACGACGCCCGCGCGGTGTGGAACGGGATGATAGACAGGTATCCGGCGCTCATCGCCCGGTGTGCGGGCGTCGGCGACGTCGTCCGGGCGGTGGAGTTCGCCCGCGACCACGACCTGCTCGTGGCGGTCCGGGGCGGCGGCCACAACGTCGCCGGAAGCGCGGTCTGCGACGGCGGCATCGTCGTCGACCTCTCGGAGATGACGGGCGTCCGGGTGGACCCCGACTCGAAGACCGCGCGGGTCGAGGCCGGCGCCACGTGGGCGGACGTCGACCACGAGACACAGACGTTCGGCCTCGCGACGCCGGGCGGCGTCGTCTCGGACACCGGGGTGGCCGGCCTCACGCTCGGCGGCGGGATGGGACACCTCCGGCGGAAGTACGGCCTCAGCTGTGACAACCTCCGGTCGGTGGACCTCGTGACGGCCGACGGCGAGTTCCTGACCGCCAGCGAGGACGAGCACCCGGACCTGTTCTGGGGCGTCCGCGGTGGCGGCGGCAACTTCGGCGTGGTCACGTCCTTCGAGTTCGACCTCCACCCCGTCGGCCCGGCGGTGGCGACCTGCCTGGTGTTCTACCCCGCCAACCAGATGGCGGCCGTTCTCCGGGCGTACCGCGAGTACGCCGCGTCGGCGCCCGACGAGGCGAGCACGCTCGCGTTCGCGGGCGTGATACCCGACGAGGACCTCTTCCCGGCGGACGCCGTCCACGAGCCGAAAATCGCCATCATGGGCTGTTACGCTGGACCGGCCGACGAGGGCGAGCGAGCGCTGGCGCCCCTCCGGGAGTTCGCGGAGCCCATCGCCGACGTCGGCGGGACGATGCCCTACGCCGACTTCCAGCGGCTCCTCGACGAGGACTACCCCGACGGGATGCGCTACTACTGGAAGTCGCTCTACGTCGACGGACTCCCGGACGCCGCCATCGACCGGCTCGGCGAGTGGGTGGCCGCCGCCCCCTCACCCCTCTCGACGGTCGACGTCTGGCAGTTAGGCGGTGCAATCGCCCGGGTCGGCCCCGAGGAGAGCGCGTTCGCCGGGCGACACGCCCCCTTCCTGCTCAACGTGGAGGCGAACTGGGAGCGACCGGGCGAGGACGACGCCAACGTCGCCTGGGTGCGCGACTGCCTCGCGGACATGCGCGAGTTCTCCGACGGGTCGGTCTACTTCAACTTCCCCGGGTTCTTCGAGGAGGGTGAGGACGCGATGCGGACCACGTTCGGTCCGTCGTACGAGCGGATGGTCGCGCTGAAGGACGCGTACGACCCGACGAACCGCTTCAGCCTGAACCAGAACGTCTCCCCGTCCGGCACAGCCCCCGAGGACGGCCGGGCGAGCACGGACGGGTGAGGGCAGGTGCGACGGTCGCCGTTCTTCGTGGAGGGAGGGCGCGAGTCGGAACCGGCGGGACCGTCCACCAGCTACTCGTCCATCTCGAACCCGGCGAAGAGCAGCGAGAACACCTTCAGTTCGGCCTTCCGGAGGTGCTGGGAGAACGTGGGGTGGGAGACCCCGAGTTCGTCGGCTATCTCCTCGCCGGAGTAGCGCCGCGGCCACTCGAAGTAGCCGCTCTCGTAGGCGGTCCAGAGCACTTCGCGCTGGCGAGGCGTCAGGACCTCCTCGATGGCGACCTGGAACTCGCGCCTGGTGAACAGCGGCGTGGAGTACTCCCGCTGGCGTCGCGCCACCACCTCGACGGACGGGTGGGCGGCGAGGAACTCGTCGACGACGTCGCCTGGCGGGTACGCCGGCGGAATCTCCGCCACGATGTGTGCGGTGCCGTCGGCGCTCCAGAGGCGACGCGGGATGGCGCCGGCTTCCGCGAGCGCCGCGATGAAGTGGGCTTCGGGGTCGGTCACGAGCACCTCGACGAGGCCGGCGTCGGTCTGGCTACTGATGAGGCGCGCCTCGAAATCCTCCTGCTCGTCGATGAGCGCCGCGACGCGTTCGGGCGACGCACCCGTGAAACTGTAGATAGTCGCGTACGCGCCGCCCCTCGTGGGATGATCTGTTCGACCTGCACGTGGGCGTCGACTCTGGCCGGAAGCGAGACCAGTGGGTAGCGCGGGTCGGCCACCTGGAACTCGACTTCGACGACCGTCCCGGCCGCGTCGTCTTCGGTGGGCACAGCTAATGTGTAGCTTCTATCATTATAACCCTGGTTGCCGGACGGGCAGTCAGCCACCCACTCCGACGGGAGAGAAGCGCGTGTCCGCTTGCCGTGTCGGCACGAAAACCCGGTCAGTGGCGACCGGGCTACTCGCGGCCCCGCATCGCGAGGAGTGCGGTCCCGACGAGCGCGAGCACGCCCAGAACGGCGGTGAACCCGGGCTGTCCGTCGCTCGCGGTCGTCGTGGGCGGCGAGCTATCGAGGCGGCCGTCGGCTTCCGTCAGCGTCTGGCTTCCGGCGTGAACGCTCACGGTGAACTCGGTCCCGTTCGGGACGCCGCTGAAGTCGAACGCGGCGCTGAACGTCCCGTTCTCGCCGGCGGTCACTGACCGGGTCTTGAGGAACGGACTCGACCCGCTGCTGCGGACGCGGACCGCTGCTCCGTCCCTTCGTCGACGTCGACGCTTCCGGTGATGGTCTGGTTCTGCGCCGGCGCGACCACGACGCCGTCCGCAAGGTCGTCGACGTACCCGGCGTTCGGACCGGGCGCGTCGGTCGTGGTGGACGACTTCTTCGACGGTCCGGTCTCCTGGATGACGAGGGTGGCGACGTCCGACTGGTCGTCCGCCGCCGGGTCGGTGCCGGGGTGGACGGCGAGGTCGTAGTCTCCGGCGTCGAGCGGCCCGTCGACGGAGAGCGACGATTCGTTCGCGACGCTCACGGTGTCGGCGTCGGCCGCGACGCCGAACGCGTCGCTCCGGCCCGCGGTGGTCGTATTGAACTGGAGCGTGACGGTGCCGTCGCCGTCTCCGTCCTCGATGACGACGACCGCCTCGTAGTTCACTTCGTCCGGGTCGCCGACGGTCACGACGGCGGCGTCCGCTTCCGCCAGCGTCACCGGTATCTCGGCGGTCTCACCGGCGGTGACGGAAACGACGTTCGCTTCGAACGAGGCGTCTGCACCGGCGCCGCTCGCGGGAACCGCGGCGACCGACGCCAGGACGAGCGATACGACGACCAATCCGTGGAGGGCACGTCTCATCGTGTTCGACCGGAGAATTGTCTACGAACATTCAAATACGTTCTGATAGCTACAATCGCCGCTTTAGCGACGCCGTCTCACCGAACGTCCCCAACTACATACACGAACCTGCGACCCCGGTCGGGGCGAACAGCCCGGCGTCCTATCGTGCCCTCCTGCTCGATTCTATCGGTCTAAACTACATTATGTAGATATGGGACTTGCTGTACTGGTGGCTCTTTGCGATTTCTCATTGCTGGGGTGTGAAGTCGGTTTTCGACGCCTCTTCTACGGGATTACCCCACATCTGGACTTTTCCTCCTCGTTCTGCCGTCGTTCGTCTGGGGAAACGAGGATGGGCCATATCTCGCCGATGTGAATCCGTCTACGATGGATTTCTCGTCCTGGTGCCTCGCGTCGTATCTTTTGGCTTGAACGTCTACAGAATCTAATCTATCTTCGTTACTCTTGGATACTCTACTGGTTCTCTCGACCCTGCGCCGGACTGTTGCTCTCTGGGCCGCTTCCGTACTATCATTCCCCGACTCAGGATACGGACCGGGGGGGGGGGGGGCGATGCCGCCGCCCGGGTGGTGAATCGTCACTGCCTCGTCCGCTTCCCCCTCGCCGGGTCGTGGACGAACGGGCCGGCCGCCAGGGAGTACTGGGACACGATGACGACCCGGATGATGTACGTCGAGAGGAGGACGAACGGCGAGAACGCGATGGTGTAGCCGAGGCTCACGTACAGGAGGTGGCGCGACAGCGAGAACACCGTGAAGGAGGGGAAGGCCTGGGCGTCGAGGGCGAGCAGTGCGTAGGAGGTGAACACGATGGCGGGGAGCGAGACGAGCAGCAGCGAACTCGAGAGGTTCGCGAGTTCGCGCTTGATGTACAGCGTCTTGAAGTACTCCAGACCGGTCGCGAAGAACTTCAGCATCCGGATGAGTTCGTCGAACGCGTCGAGTTCGCCGTCCGAGAGTTCGTCCGCGTACTCCGTCTGAAACCGGCGAGCGGTGTATATCTGCCACGAGTAGGAGTACTCCAGGCCGATGAACAGGACGTTCTTCGACCGGGGGTCGATACCTTCCAGGCGGTCGCTCATCCGTTCGACCTGCTGGTTGATGTCGTCGAGGTAGGCCTCCACCTCC
This sequence comes from Halobacteriaceae archaeon GCM10025711, assembly GCA_042662785.1. Classification (GTDB taxonomy): domain Archaea; phylum Halobacteriota; class Halobacteria; order Halobacteriales; family Halobacteriaceae; genus JBHSYX01. Next base: position 2,706,181 of record JBHSYX010000001.1, on the reverse strand, counting down.
ATCCGGAGGCGTTGATTCCGGTTCTCGCCCGCGAAGTGGTCGATGGCGCTGCTGTTGTTCCGCAGTCCCGACAGGACGAAGCTCAGAAACGCCTTCGGTTCGACGGGGCTCACCCCCATCTCGGCGGTGTTCTCCAGGTTCTGCCGGAACTCGATGGTGTCCTCGATGCGTTTTTTCTGGGTCCCGAGCGACGACACCTCCTGGGTCAGCACGATGGAGTTGATGGACACCACGATGGAGACGAGCAGTATCATCCCGCCCAGCAGCGTGTTGAACAGCGTCTGGACGGCGAGCGTCTCCGTCACCAGCACCTGCACCTCGAACTCCCAGACGGTGCCCACGGCGATGAGGCCCGCGAAGATGACGAACTCGATGAGCAGCGTGAGCACGCCCCGGTTCGCGTAGACGAGCGCCCAGCGGAGCGACTTCCTGACCTGTCGCTTGACGGCGAGGAGGTAGTCCCCGGGCCGGTCGACTCGGTCGACTCCGCTCGCCGGTAGTAGTCGTCCTGGGCCATCTATCCGGTCACCTCGTCGCTCGGCCTGCGACGCGCCGACCGGTGGGACGCCACCGGACCGAACCGTCCGCGTTCGTGAACGTCCGGTGCGTGGCACTGCATCGGCCGTCGCTGACGAATCGCGTTCGGGCGTTCGTGCACGGTACTGTTCTCCCAGACGGCGCCCGTGGCCTTATACTGTCCGCCAACGCGCCTGGGCTCCGGTGGACTGTCGGGACGACGCGTGCAGTGGCGAGGTGCAGAACCCGTCGCTCGCGTGTCGCATCCGGCCGCTGGCGGGGAGTCCTACAGCCGTCCGAGGCGCACTTCGTCGTCGGTCATGGATTCGACGCGGTCGGCCTCCAGCGGATACGTCCCCCGCCGGTCTGGTCCCAGCTCAGCTTCGACCTGATAGTGTCCAGGAGGTTCGGGTCGGGGTCGACGTAGGCCGTTCCGGTGCGTACCTCCTTGATGACGCCTATCTCGTCGCCGTCCTTGTTGACGACGGTCTTCCCCTCGTCGTCTCCGGTGAACGTCACGACCATCCGGCTCCCTCCGTGAGTGTCTCCACGGACGGTGGTCGTCGTGGCGTCACGACTCTACCTTCTCGACGATTCGCCGCGCCTGGGATTCGACGTCGTCGCGGTCGGTGCCGTCGACCGGCAACAGTACGCTTTCGACCGACCAGTCGTCGCCGTCCGCCCGCTTCCCCATCCGGACCTCGCTCCCGTCGACGACCGCCCCGGCCGCGTTCGCCGCCCAGTCGGGCGTCCGGATGGTCGAGAACGAATCCGGGTCCCTGAACCGAACGTGGTAGTAGTCGTCGCTCTGCTCGACGGTCTGGATCTCCGGTGCGTTCGCCATTGCGCTCGCAACCAGGACGCCCAGTGGGAAAAGCCGCATGGCCACCACCCGACGCCGGGCCGCCCCCAAACGATTTCGTGTCTGAGCCCCGATGCTCATGCATGGGCGCCCAGTTCACCGAGAAACACGTGGGAAAGCGCGTCGTCGACCAGGCCGGCGTCACCGTCGGCACCGTCAGCGACGTCCGGAACGGGATGCTGTACGTCGAGGTCGGTCCGGACGCCGGCCCGGACACGCTCTCCGAACTCGGCTGGGACGGCACCGTGAACCGGCAGGTCCACGAGCTACCCGACCCGTACGTCTCGAATATCACCGACGACACCGTCCGGCTGAACGTGTAGCCCGACCGGCCGGGGCCGTCCGTGAAACCGACCGCTCTCACCTCGCAGCACCGGGCTCCGTGAGAGTCACTCGACTTCGGAGAGCCACCGGTAGTCGTAGGCGTCGAGTTCGAACCCGACGCGTCCGTCCTCGACGGCGTGTCGTCGGGCCTTGAGGACGTCGATGAGTCGCGTCGCGTCGGTCTCGAGTTCGAGGGTCACCGCGTGCGGTTCGTCGCCGAAGTTGTGGAGCGCTATCGACGCACTCTCTCCGGCACACCTGTGGGCGAACACGGCGTGGGAGCCCGTGTCGAGAATCTCGTACTCTCCCCATCCGAACTCCGGATGCTCCTTCCGCGTCCAGATGAGGCGTTCCAGCTCCGTCAACAGCGAGTTCTCGTCCTGTCGCTGGGCCTCGACGTTCACCGTCTCGTACCCGTACGGACCGTCGTCGATGACCGGCAGGGGTAGCTCCTCCGACGGGGCCGGGGAGAACCCGGCGTTGTGTCCGTCCGTCCACTGCATCGGCGTCCGGACGGCCGACCGGCCGTCGAGCGACAGGTCGTCGCCCATCCCTATCTCGTCGCCGTAGTAGATGAGCGGTGCGCCGGGCAGCGTCAGCAGCAGGCTGAACGCCTGGAGTATCCGCTGTCGGTCGCCGTCGAGCATCGGGGCGAGTCGGCGCCGGATGCCCCGCCCGAAGACGCGTCCCTCCTCGCTCGGCGCGAAGGCGTCGAAGACGTCCTGCCGCTGTGACTCGGTGAGCCACTCGAGGTTGAGTTCGTCGTGGTTGCGCAGGAAGGTAGCCCACTGTCCTGTCTCCGGCAGTTCGGGGAGGGTCTCCAGCCCCTGGGCGAGCGTCCCGGAGTCGCCTGTCGCCAGCGAGTGGAAGACGTAGTCGGCCAGCAGGAAGTTGAACAGCATGTCCAGTTCGTCGCCGTCGCCGTAGAACGCGCCGACCTCCGTCGGCCCACCGCCCGCCTCACCGAGCAGGACGACGTTCTCGCTCCGCCGCTCCACGAACCTGCGGAACTCCTTGAACACGTCGTGTGGCCGTTCCATCGCCGTGGATTCGAGCCCCTTCTTGCTGATCATGATGGGGGCGGCGTCGAACCGGAAACCGTCGACGCCGACCGCCAGCCAGAACCCCATTATCTTCCGTATCTCCGCCCTGACGTCCGGGTTCGAGAGGTTCAACCCCGGCTCGAAGTCGTAGAACCGGTGGTAGTAGTACGCTTCCGCCTCGTCGTCGTACGTCCAGACGCTGTCCTCGCTGTCCGGGAAGATGGGTGCTGCGTCGGGTTCCGGCGGGTCCGCCGACCACACGTAGTAGTCGCGGTACGGTTCCTCGCCGCGCCGTGCCGCCCGGAACCACGGATGTTCGTCGGAGGTGTGGTTCACGACCATGTCGATGAGAACGTGGAGGCCTCGCGAGTGCGCTTCGTGGACGAGCGTGACGAAATCGCCGAGGGTTCCGTATCGGCTGTCGACGTCGTAGTAGTCCGCCACGTCGTATCCGTTGTCGCGGCCGGGGGACGGGTAGAACGGCGGGAGCCACAGGCAGTCGACGCCGAGCCGTTCGAGGTAGTCGAGTCTGCTGACGAGTCCCTGGAAGTCGCCGACGCCGTCGCCGTCCGCGTCGCGGAACGTCTCCACGTCGACCTCGTAGAAGATGGCGTTCTTGTACCAGTAATCGCTCGTCGCTGCTCTCGTCATCGGTGCTCCCCGGTGGCGTCCGACCGCGGGGCTGCGTTCGGTGGCTGTCCGTGCATGGTTATCCGGCCATCCGTCGGCCAGGGACGCTCTCCTGCGCTCGTGACCGCTATCGATGACCGTCACCCTGGTTAGGCGATTTTCCCAATAACTCTTTGGCCGACGGCCGCTGCCGTCGTCGAGAGTGGTGCCGCCGCGAGACGGGGCCGGAACTACCTACCTCGCGTTCTGCCTGGTGGAGTCTCCAGTGGGCCACAGACGACCCGACCAGGCCGGTAGTACCCTCTGACTACCGGTCGTCACGCGCATCGACGCGTTCGAAACCCCGCTGTACCGACCGAAACAGTGGGCGTGGTTTGATTCAGCTCCCGCTCGAGAACGTACCCGCGGGCGGCCGACGGGTCGGGACGGTCGTCTGCCCGACCGGCGACACGGACCCGGAGGCGTCGGTCGTGAACTGGGTCTCGGAGTAGTACCGGACCGGTGTCAGCGCTGGTCGGTCTCCTGGACCGATGTCTCCTGTCGCTGTTCCGGCGCGAGGCCGTGGACGATGGCGTCGCCGGACGCGCCGTCGAACAGGTGGACCTTCGACCGGTCGATACAGACCGATATCGACCGCCCTTCGACCTTGTCGGTCAGCGACGGGTCCGGCGGCACGCTCATCATGAGGTCGGCGTCCGACCCCTCCATCTCCCGGTGGTCCTCGTCCGGTTCGAGCGTCAGGTAGACGAACACCTCGTCGCCGATCGGCTCGACCACGTCGATGGTCGCCTCGAACGGCTCGGTCGGGTCGTCGAGTTCGTCCATCGAGTCGGTGTGGGCGACGTTCTCCGGGCGGATGCCGAGCGTGACGTCCTGTCCGTCCGACAGGTCGAGGTCGTCCTCGACGGCGATGTCGAAGAACGGCGTCCGGACCGCACCGTCGGAGAGTTCGCCCTCGAAGAAGTTCATGCTGGGCGAGCCGATGAACCCCGCGACGAACCGGTTCGCCGGCTCCCGGTAGCAGGTCAACGGGTCGGCGAACTGCTGGAGTTCGCCGTCGTCGATGACGGCGATGCGGTCGGACATCGTCATCGCCTCCTCCTGGTCGTGGGTGACGTAGACGATGGTGGTGTCGAGTTCCTGGTGGAGGCGCTGGAGTTCGGTGCGCATGTGGACGCGAAGGGCGGCGTCGAGGTTGGCGAGGGGTTCGTCCATGAGGAAGACCTCGGGTTCGCGCACGATGGCGCGTGCGATGGCGACGCGCTGGCGCTGGCCACCGGATAGCTCGTCGGGCATCCGGTCGAGCATCCCGTCAGCTGGACCGTCTCGGCTGCGTGCTCCACCCGGCGGTCTATCTCGTCCTTGTCGAAGTCCCGCAACCGGAGCCCGAAGCTGATGTTGTCGTAGACGTCCATGTGCGGGAACAGCGCGATGTTCTGGAACACCATCGCTATCCGCCGGTCCATCGGTGGGAGGTCGGTCACGTCCTCCCCGCTGATGAACACCTTCCCGTCGGTGGGCTTCGTGAGGCCCGCTATCATCTCGATGGTGGTGGACTTCCCGCACCCGGACGGGCCGACGAGGGTCACGAACTCGCCGTCCTCTATCTCGAGGTTCATGTCGTTGACTGCCGTTTCCTCGTCGTACTGCTTCACCAGATGTTGTAGTGTAACGTCTCCCATGTGTATCACTCCTTGAGTGCGCCTGCGGTGAGGCCGCTCACGATCTTCTCCTGGGCGGCGACCACGATGATGGCCACCGGGATGATGCCGATGATGCTCGCGGCCGCCATGAGGTTGTACAGGTCCGCGTACTGGCCCTGGAATCGCAGGATGCCCCAGACGATGGGCGCCCAGTTCTGTACCTGGCCGTCGGTCATCAGGAAGCCGAAGAAGAACTCGTTGTAGACCGCGATGAACGTCAGCACGCCCGCTGTCGCCACGCCGGGCGCCGACAGCGGCATGATGACGCGGACGAGCGCACCCAGACGGCTCGTGCCCTCGATGCGCGCCGCCTTCTCCAGGCCGTCCGGAATCTGGCCGTAGAACGTCGTCAGGATGAAGATGGACAGCGGCATGAACAGCGCGCTGTACGGCAGCACCATCGCACCCGGCGTGTTGAACAGCATCGGGCTGGTGACCGCCTCCCCGCCGGGCAGCGTGAAGAACGTCACGTTCGCGGTGAACAGCCGGAACAGCGGCAGGAGGAACGCCGCCGGCGGGAAGTACGACACCGCCAGGATGAGGAGCATCAGCGGCCCCTTCCCGGGGAACTCCAGCCGGCCGAACACGTAGCCCGCGAGGCTCGCGAACACGAGCACGATGGCCGTCGTGAGCAGCCCGATGATGATGCTGTTCAGCATGTAGAGGTGGAACGGCACCGTCTCGAAGACGGTAGCGAACGCCTCCGGGTTGAACCCGTTCGGCAGCAGCCCCACGTTCGTCATGGCGTCCTGCGGGGTGAGCGCGAGCACCAGGAGCCAGTAGAGCGGGAACAGCGTCGTGAACAGGAAGAATATCGTCACGACGTAGAACATCGCGCGATAGGCCTTTCCGGGCTGGGCGATGGCGTCGTCGACCCACCGGCTGAACGGGCCGTCGGTGTCGGTGGACATCTCAGAACCCTCCCGTGTCCGTGTCGGCGTATTTCACGATGTACACCATCACGAAGATGCCGATGATGACGGCCGTGACGAACGCGATGGCGGCGGCGGTCCCGTACTGGCGTGCCCCGAACGTCGTGACGACGAGACACGACAGCGACGGCACCGTGCTACAGCTCGACACCGTCTCGATGAGCCCGAAGATGCGCATCGCGGCGATGGTCCGGAACAGCATCGCGATGAGCACCGCGGGCATGATCAGCGGGAGCGTGACCCGGCGGAACTGCTGCCAGACCGACGCGCCTTCGACCCTGGCGACGTCGTAGAGGCTGCGGTCGACGCTCTGGAGCCCCGCGAGGATGATGAGCGCCATGAACGCCGACGTCTTCCACACGTCCGCGACGATGACGATGATGGTCGAGTCGACGCTGTTGGCCGTCGGCGTCGACGAGAACACGCCGAGGTTCTGGAGCGGTTCCACGAGGAACCCGACGCCCGGCTGGAACAGCAGGAAGAATATCATGCCCTGGATGACGATGGGCACCGCCCACGGCAGGATGATGGCGACGCGGAGCCACCGCCGGCCCCGGAAGTCCTGGTCGAGCACGAGCGCCTGCCCGAACCCGATGATGGTCTCGAAGGCGACGCTCACGATGGTGAAGATGAACGTCACCGTGAGCGCGCTCTCGAACGGCTGGTCCAGGTCGAAGAACGGCCGCGTGAGCTGTGCGTCTATCTCGCCGGTCAGCAGCGCGACGTAGTTCTGGAACCCGACGAACTGGCCGAGGGGGTCGGCCCCGTACAGCGCGTCGGCGTGCAGCGAGATGGTGAACGTCCGGAGGAGCGGCCAGAGCGCGATGACGCTCATGAGGAGCAGCATCGGGGCCAGCAGTAGATACGCGAACTGCGTCTCGCTCAGGTTCTCGATGCGGCGGACGGCGGTTCCGGTGACGCCGGTTCGACGTCGGTGACTGAATCCGTCTGTTTCGCTTGACATGGTTTACGATGGCGGCTTGTTCGCACTGTTCTCGATATCCGTCAGCAGCCCCGCGAGGTCGGTCATCGCCCGCTCCGGCGACTGGCTACCGCTGAACGACGCGCTCACCTTCTGGGCGATTCGCGGCGACTCCAGCGGCCAGACGACGGACACCGGCCGCGGCATCGCGTGCTGGCCGGCGAACCGGAGCGTGTCGACGTACCGCCCCATCACGGGGACGTTCCGGGCCTCCCGGGTGTCGAGCAGGCCGGGCTTGGGCGGGACGTAGCCGAGCACCTCCATCAGCTTCAGGTTGAAGCTGTCGGCTGACATCGCCTTCAGCACCTCGAGTGCGGCGTCGCGGTGTTTCGCGTTCGGGTTGAGCGTGACGTGCCAGCCGCCGAGCGCGGACCGCGACCCGCCCATCCCTGGGAAGGCGGCCTGACCGGGGCGGACGCCGTACGGGATGGGCATCACGCCGAGGTTCTCGCCGAACGCGTCCTTCGCACCGGCGCTGAGCACCGAGTACGGCCAGTTGCGGTGCATGACCGCGTTCCCGTCGGTGAACGCCGAGAGCGAGGGCGACTCCGACCACGACAGCACCGCCGTCGGCGCGATGGGGCCGGCGAACTCGTCGAGGGCGTGCGGGTCGTCGGGGCCGTGGATGAACGTCCGCACCATCCTGTTCGCCCGGAGCACCGGGTCAGCGTCGACGGTCACCGGTCGCTCGTCGACGTTGCCGATGAGGTTCTCGCGCGCGCCGAAGTACGACCCGCCGTGGGTCGTCATGAACTCGGTGAACGTGCAACAGGACAGCCCCTCGTACACCATCGCCTGGAACGTGAAGCCGTAGTCCGTGTCGGCGTTCCGCTTCGTCTCGTCGGTGATGCGGGCGAACCGCTCCCACGACAGCGGCGACGTCGCCCACCCGCTCGGGTCGAACCCGGCCTGCTCCACCAGGTCTTTCCGGTACAGCATCAGGCCGAAATCCGAGAACAGCGGGACGCCGAAGACGTCGCCGTCCGGTCCCGTCACGGTCGACACCGTCGCGTCGAAGTACTCGTCTTTCACTGTGCTCGCGACGTCCGGCAGCGCCTCGCTGAGGTTCGCCACCTGGTCCCGGAGGATGAAGGGGATGGTCCAGCCGCTGTCCATCCGCAGCAGCGAGGGCTGTTCGAGGCCAGCCGAGAGCCACTGACTGAACTGGGACTGGGCCGTGTCGGACTGTCCGGCGAGGACTTCGACGCTGATGTCCTTCGACAGGCCCGCGTCGTGTAGCGCGTCGTTGATGTCGGACTGTGCCTCGTAGGCCCCCGAGTCGGCCGCGAACTGGACGACCGTCCCGGCCGCACTCCCCCGCTACCGTAGATGCACCCGGCGAGACCCGCCGTGGCGCCGGCGGCCGCCGTCGTCTCGAGGAAACGCCGTCTCGTAGCTGTACCAGTCTCCGCTGTCGATTCCCTGTCTTGCATCTACCCAAACCCCTCCTTCGCCCCTCCGGCTACTGTGCCCCGCCGGATAACCGTTTGGGCAAACTATTCTGGTTAAGCCCAGCCATCTGCGCCCCCGGTCGCCGGTTCCGACGGTGGCCGGGGTGCGAGGATTCGGCAGTCCCGGCAGATTCGGCCGACCCGACGAGGTGGTCTCGCCCGCGGCCTCGGCCGTGGTCGTTCACAGGTCGACTCTCGCGCCGGTCTCGCCCGCCTCGTATATCGCCGCTATCGTCCGCATGTCCGTGAGGGCGTGCTCCCCGTCGGGGACTATCGGTCGGTCGGTGAGTATCCGGTCGGCGAAGTAGTCGAACTCCTCGACCATCTGGTCGACGGGTTCGGCGGCGAACTCCGCCGTCGTCTGCCCACGCTCGACGACGAGCGTCCGACAGTCGTCCTGGAAGAACGCCGGGTCGAACACGAGACTCCCGTCCGTGCCGACGACGGCGAACCGCCCGCTCGCCTGCGCGTTCTGGCTCGCCGCGGCCGACGCGAGCGCCCCGTCTCCGAACGCGAGTTCGAACGTCGCGTGCTCGTCGGGGACGCTGTCGAAGGCGTCGTCGTCCGAACGGAGCATCGACTGGACGGCGACCGGGTCGTCGTCGAGGACGAACCGAGCGGTGTTGATGGCGTAGATGCCGAGGTCCGTGACCGACGTGCCCGCTCCGACGAGTTCCGGGTCGAGCCGCCACTGGTCCGGGTCCGGGTCGACGTCGAAGAGGCGCTGGGTCATGTGGCTCTCGACGTAGACCGGGTCGCCGACCGCCCCGGCCGCGACGAGGTCCCGCATCCGGCGGACGGCCGGCTCCGTCTGCATCCGGTAGGCGACCATCAGCCGGACGCCGCCCGAATCGCAGGCCTCGACCATCGACTCGGCGCGCTCGACCGTCGCCTCCATCGGTTTCTCGCAGAGCACGTGCTTCCCGAGCGACGCCGCGGTTTCGACGTACGGCAGGTGGAGGGCGTTCGGCGTGCTGACGTACACGGCGTCGTACGCGTCGGCGGCCGCGCCGTCGTGGAACTCCTCGTAGGTGAGTGACTGCTCGACCGTCTCCGTCCCGTCGGCGACCGCCGCCGCTTTCTCCCGGTCGCTGCTGACGGCGACGGTCGTCTCGCAGAGCTCTGCGTTCGCCACCGCGGGAATCGCGTGCTCCCGCGTCCACCAGCCGAGACCGAGCATGGCGAATCGGACCGTCCCCTCGTCGGCCGACTGCCAGTTCCGACGGCCGAAGTCGTCGAGGTAGGTGTCGACGTCCACGGGTGGTTCGGTCAGAACGACTGGTCCTCCTCGTCGGTCGGTTCGTCGGTTCCGCTGTTCTCGGCAGTCGTGCCCCGGTCGCTGTAGTGCTTCCGGCCGACGTACTCGTCGGGGAGGTTCGAGAGGATGGCCTGGTGGAGTTCGTCCGCCGACTCGTAGGTGTCCTCCTCGTAGATGGCGAGCACGTCTCCGACGGTGGTCGAGTCCTCGGCGTCCGGCGCTTCGAGCAGCTCGTCGCCGATCTCCTCGCGAACGCCCGCCAGGTCGATGGGGTAATCGAGTCGCTCGTCGAGGGACTCGCGGAGCGTGTTCATCTCCACTGGTCGGTCACCCTGGAGGCCGCCGTCTCGTCCCGTGGTGGTCCGTCGTGCGGTTCGACGCCTCGCGGTTTGGCTGTGCGTCGTGTCATGTTGACCGTCGCGTCGCTGTCCGTCCCCGAACAGTCACGCGTTGACGGCTGTTCCGGGCGAGAGCACTTAGTTATGGGCCCGGCGGGTGCAACCGTCGTCGCCTGTGGGAGACGGGGGTTCGAGCCGTCCCGGTGCTCTCCGGCGGGTTCGGCCGGGCCGGTCCGGTCGGGGTTCGGCCAGGCGTCAATTCGCCCTTCCTCCGGGGGCCGGCGCGTTTGCGAGCCGTTATCCCCGGTCCTGTCGTGGTATCCATATCCTATCCGACGTGCTGTGCGACGTCGACGCCGAGGCCCCGCCCGTCAGTTCGCCGGGCTCCGGCAGACTACCGAGTGAAAGACGACGCTACCGAACGGTCCGCCAGGGTCTACTCCCAGATGTTCTACCACTGTCGCCGACCGCGTGTATCCGCGCCGGTCTGTCGACGGCCCGCGGGGTGAAACAGTCACACAGCAGGTCGAGTAGTTCGCCGTGGGCGCCGGCCCGTTACAGTTATACTCCTGTAACGGTCCGGCTCGCCGGGTCGCGTCGGGCGAGAGCAGACGCTCGAACGAGCACGCGGAGATGCGCCCAATTATAAGCATTCTTATGTAGTTATCATATGTATTCTTATATTTTCTGTCGTGGCTGTGTCTCCACCTCCAGGGCGACCGAACGCGGTTCCACGAGTTCGCCGTCAGGGAGCGGGCCGGTGGGCCGGTAGAGTCGCTTACCAGCCGGATATGGGCCTCTGACCGCCGGATCAGCGACCCGAGACTGCGCCCATCTCCGTCTGGCTGCGCGACGTCGCGTTCCGGCGGCGTTCCACGACCCAGACGGCGAGTGCGACGGCGCTTCCGGTCGCGAGACCGACGCTGAGTCCCTGCCGGCGACCGGCGGCGGCCGACGCCACCGCTGTGGAAACGACCGTCGCCACGACTCCGCTCACGACCGGCTTACTGACAGAAGTCATAGTTTGAAATACTACGTGGGTTGATAAATGCGTTCTGTTCGCGCCCCCTCGGGTCGGTCCCCGTCAGAACTCGGTCACGACCTCGACGCCGACCGTGTCGTAGTCGCTCATCGCCGCCAGGCGGTCGGGGACGTCGTCGAGGGTCACGGTCCGCGTCACTATCTTCCCGGGGTCCACCTTCCCGGCCTCCACCAGCGCGAGGAGTTCGTCGTACCGGGTCGGCGGCATCCCGCGGGCGCCGTGGAAGGAGAGCTCCGTCATCGCCATCAGGTCAGTCGGGAGCGACACCTCGCCGCGCTCCTCGTCCGTCGTCAGGCCGACCTGGACGTGTTCGCCGCGCCGGTCCAGGCACGCCACCGAGTTCCGGGCCGTCTCCGCGATGCCGAGCGCGTCGATGGAGACGTCCGCGCCCCCGTCAGTGACGCGCTTGATGGCTTCGACCACGTCCGCCTCGTCGGCGTTCACCACCTCGCGTGCACCCAGTTCGCGGGCCTTCGACAGCTTCTCGTCCTGCACGTCCACGGCGACGACGTTCGCACCGAGCGCGTCCGCCAGGTGGACCGCCGAGAGGCCGACCCCGCCGCAGCCGTGGACGGCGACCCAGTCGCCCGGCGTGAGGTCCGCGCGGTGGGCGAGCGCGTGGTACGCGGTCATGAACCGGCAGCCCAGCCCCGCCATCGCCTCCGCGGAGACGGACTCCGGCAGGACGACGGCGTTGTAGTCGGCCGCCGGGACGTGGACGAACTCGGCGAACGCCCCGGGCGCGTCGGGTTCGAAGCCGAGCGCGAGGCCGTTCTCGCAGACGTTGCCGTGGCCGTTCAGGCAGTGGTGGCAGGTGCCGTCGCCGAGGTTGAACGGGACCGCGATGCGGTCGCCCTCGGCGAGCGTCTGGACCTGGTCGCCGACGGCGACCACCCTCCCGACGGGCTCGTGACCGAGCACCTGCCCGGACGGCGGAGCGTCGCCCACCCACTCGCCGTGGCCCTGCCAGGCGTGCCAGTCGCTCCGGCAGATGCCACACGCCTCCGTCTCGATGACCACCCCGTCCCCGTCGGGTTCCGGGTCGACGACCTCCTCGACTTCGAGCGGTTCTCCGTACTCGCGGAGCACGACGGCGCGCATGAGCCACCTTCGATGCAGGCGCCCAAAAATCGAGGGGGCTCAGAAGAAGTCGTTGAGTCCGGTCTGGCTCTCGTCGTCCTCCGCTTGGTCGTCTTCGGTCTCGTCCTCGGCGTCGCCGTCCTCGCCGTCGTCGCCCGAGAGGTCCTCGATGTCCACGTCGTCGTCGCTGGCCGTCCCCTCGAACGCGCCCATCGAGTGCTCCATCGCCGCCTCCTCTTTCAGTTCCGCTGCGTCCTCGACGATGCCCTGGACCTTGTTCGTGGTCTTGCCGCTGCCCGTGACGAACGAGACGTGTTCGGCGTCCAGGTCGTAGCGCGCCGTCATCGCGACGGTGAGCGCGCGGTTCTTGCAGTGGTGGGTCATGACCGCCAGGAACGGCATCACCTCGCGGCGCGCCGTGCTCATGCTCACGCCGCTCTTCTCGGCTATCTTCCGGGCGACGTAATCGCGGGTGCTCCGGCTCCCCGGGAGCTACCCAGCTTCCGCCAGTAGCTCGGCGCCCCGTAGCGGGTCCACCCGCCTTTCTCCTCCATCCGGGCGGCGGCCACGCCCGCTGTCATGTTGTCGCCGGCGTACCGCCAGTAGGAGTAGTTCTGCGTCGCCCGCACCCGGCCGAGCCACCGGTCGGCCTTCGACAGGTAGCCGTAGGCGGCCGCGAGCTCCTCGCCGTGGTAGTCCTTCGGGACGTTGTCCTCGATCCAGTTGATGAGGTCGTCCGGCGTCTCGTCCACGTCGTAGGACGCGTAGAGGGCGCCCTGGGCGTCCTCCTCCTTGAACAGCGCGTCCATGAACTCGAAGATGCCGCTCGACCGGTCGCGGTCCCCGGTCATCACGTCGTCCGCCGTGAGCGTCCGCGTCTGCTCGGCGAGCGCCTGCAGGTCGTTGACCGCCGAGCGCAGGTCGCCGCTGTTCTTCTCCGCGATGGCGTCCAGGGCGTCGTCCTCGTACTCGACGCCCTCGCGCCGGCAGATGTCCCGGAGCACGGGCACGATGGAGCGCTTGGACACGTCGCGGAACTCGATGTCCTCGCAGGCGTTCCGGAGCGCGTTGCTCATGTCGTAGAACTCGTTCGCGATGAGCACCATCGGCTGGGTCGCGCTCTTCACCAGCCGGGTTATCTCCCGGCTGCCGCCCCGGTCGTAGGTGCCGTGGATGTTGTCGGCCTCGTCGAGGATGACCACCTTCCGACCGCTCGACCCCTCGGTGAGCGTGCCGCTCTTCGCCGCCTCGCCCGCCACGCGCTTGATGACCTTCGCCGTGCGCTGGTCGCTCGCGTTCAACTCGATGACCGACCACTCCATGTCGTTCGCGAGCGCGTGCGCCGCCGACGTCTTCCCCACGCCCGGACTGCCGTGGACGATGACCGCCTTCCGGTGGTCCTCCCACGTCTCCGCCCACTCCTCGAGGGCGTCGCGGGCCTTGTTGTTCCCGCGGACCTCCGCCAGCGTCCCGGGGCGGTACTTCTCCGTCCAGTCTACCATGCGTTCGTCAACCCGCGTGCGAGCCGGAGAAGTCGTTCCGACGGCGCGGCGTGCCGCGCGACGATACCAGTGACGAGCATCATACGTCACGTACTCACCGGGGGCAAAAAGCCCGCTGGACCGACCGCGCGGCGAGCGGCCGACCCCGTCGCGTTCGCCTCGCAGTCACACGAATCGAGACCAGAACGACGCCCGTTCGACGGCCTCGAGTTTCGCTATCATCTCCTGGATGGTGGGGACGTCGCGCTCCGCGGCCGTCGGGTTCGTTCCGTCCGGCGCGCGGGCCGGGTTCGACTCCGCGAACTCCTCCAGTTCGAGGTCCGCGACCATCGCCGGCGAACTGACGGCGGCGACGAGGCGGAGTATGGACGTGTTGATTCCCCTCGTCGCACGCCGTAGCTGGCGGAGGGCGTCCAGCCGGTCTCTGACCGGCGGCGGGAGGTCGCCCTCCGTCACCGTCGTCCCCGGTTCGACGTCGAGTTCGGACGGGTCGATGACGACGTGGACGTTCTCCACGTTGTTGTAGTGGAGCGACTCGCGGTGCTCGCGCAGCCGGTTGATGCGGTCGATGGCGTCGTAGAGGTCGAACAGCTCCTGCCGCATCTCCGGCGACAGGGCTTCGAGGCGCCCGGACTGCCGCAACTGGTCGAACGCGGTGGTGTTCAGCGAGCCGGGCAGCGAGAGCACGTACCGTATCTCCATCGTCGTCCCGGCGGGTACCTCGACCGGCAGGTCGACCTGCTGTCGCCGCATGTCGTCCTGCAGGAGACGGGAGAGCCGTGCCAGCTTCTCGGCGTCGTGTTCCAGCTCCGAGACGATGGCCCTGGTGGCCTTGAACAGGTCCCGCTGGCCGTGGAGGAAGAAGGTCGTCCGGACGACGATGAGTGCGGTGACCGCGCCGGCGACGATGGAGAGGACGGTCCGGATGGTCCACGGGTCGGCGAGAAACGTTCGGAGCCCAGCCATCGCTGGTAGGTATGTCGGGCATCGGAATAAAGCACGGCGTGCGGGACGTCGGTGGCGACCCTTTATTCTGTCGTGCGTGCTTTACGCCACATGGACAACGCCCGCTATCGCTTCGAGTGCCGGGACGTCGCGGACTGCGACGTCATCATCTACAGCGAGTTCAGGGAGTCGATATTCGAGGCCGCCCGGTCGCATCTCAGGGACGTCCACGGCCGGGACGCGAGCGACGACGACGTTGCGCCGTACATCGAGGAACTGTAACTCCACGCCCGGGTCCGAGTCGAACGGCCGTCCGGCCGCACCGACTACGAACCGCGGCGGGGAGGAGGAGGGGGCGAGGGAGTACCTCACTCGGCGAGTTCTCCGCCGCCAGTGCGTGAGGCCACCGGGTCGTCCGCGCCGGCGGCCATGAGGTAGCCGCCGAAGGCGATGAGCCACACCATCGGCGGGTAGACGATCATCCGCTCGGTCCCGCCGTGGCCGATGGGGCCGAACAGGGCGGCGTTGCCGCCGTCGCCGAGCGCCATGAGGACCACGAAGGCGAGGCCCAGCACGCCGGCGAGGACGGAGATGGCCTTCATCGGACCGGCGAGACGGGTGGCGGTCCCGATGGCCTGCACGTTGAAGAAGACGAACGCCAGGAGCGCGAACAGTCCGTGGAGTCCAGTCGGGTTGTCGAGCGGGACGACGCCCGCCCCGGCGGCGCCGACGCCGGCCAGGGCGAACAGCGCCGCGAGCCAGCGCGCGCCGTGGATGCGGTAGAAGAAGTACCCGCCCAGGAGGTTGAACAGGCCGACGACCACGAGCGAGACGTTGAACAGCACCGCCGTCTCAGCGAACACGCCGAGGTCGCTGATGGCGGCCTGGTTGAAGTCGTACCCGGGGACCATCGCCGCGCCGAGCATGATGACGGTCATGAACTGCGCGGCGAGGAGGAAGAAGAACACGCCCGCGAGCCGTCGGCTGTCGCCGACGGCCCTGGCTACGGTACCGGCCTCGAACTCCGTGGACTCTATCTGTGACATCGTCGTTCTCCACGTGGAAAGAGGTCGTCCAGGGACGTCATGCCGGACGACGATTCTCCCATTGCAAGAACGGTGTCGGGGGTGCGACAGCCCGTCGCGTGGCACGGCGCGGCAGTCGTGTCGGTTTCTCGAACGGTGGGAACACGAGGGCGGCTATACGCTCCTCTGCAACCTCTCTACGGGCGTGAAACCATGACATCCTTCCTCGTCCTGTACGGCACCGGTGAGGGTCAGACCGCGAAGGTCGCGGACCGAATCGTCGACGCGCTCGAAGCGCGTGGCCACGACGCCACCGCGGTCGACGCCGCTGCACCACCCGCCGACGTGGCCGTCGCCGACTTCGACGCCGTCGTCGTCGGGACGTCCATCCACGGCGACAGACCGCAGCAGTCCGTCCGCGAGTTCGTGGACGCGAACCGGGACGCGCTGGCGACGCGGCCGTCGGCGTTCTTCCTGGTCTGCCTGTCGGTCGCGCTCCCGGACGAGGAGAGCAAGGCCAAGGCCGCGGGCTACGTCGACGAGTTCGTCGCCGAGACCGACTGGCACCCCGACCGCGTCGCGGTCTTCGGCGGCGCGCTCCGCTACTCCGAGTACGGCTTCCTCATGCGGCAGATGGTCAAGCAGGTCGCCAAGCGGACGACCGGCGACACGGACACCGCCCGGGACTACGAGTACACCGACTGGGACGAGGTCGACCAGTTCGCCGCCGACGTCGCGGCGTTCGTCGAGTCGGAACGCGGCGACGAGTCGCCGGCGACCGGCGACCGGAGGAGGCCGAATGACGCGCCCCCGGGTGTCGGTCCCCCGGTCGTACGTCGCCGCGTCGCTCGCGACGCTCGCGCTGGCCGTCGTGGCGACCGGAACCGGCCTGTTCGTCGAGGGGTTCTACCGCGACGCGCCGGTCCTCGTCCCGCAGGTCCTCGGCCAGGACCTGTTGACCCTCGTGGTCGCTCTCCCCGCGCTCGCCGTCGGCCTGTACGCGGCCGTTCGCGGGTCGCTCCGGGGGTACGTCGTCTGGCTCGGGGTGACCGGCTACCTGCTGTACACCTACGCGTCCTACGCGTTCATGACCGCGTTCAACCCGCTCTACCTCGTCTACGTCGCGCTGTTCGGGCTGACGCTGTTCACGTTCGTCGGCGCCGTCGCCCGCGTCGACCCCCGGACGCTCCAGCGAGCGGTCGACCTCGGGTCGGTCCGCCCGTACGTCGGCTACCAGGTGCTCGTCGCCGTCCTGGTCGGGTTCGCGTGGCTGTCCGAACTCGTCCCCGCGAGCCTCGCCGGCACCGTCCCGCCGAGCATCGCGGCGACGGGCCTCCCCGTGAACGTCATCTACTCGCTCGACCTGGCCGTCGTCCTGCCGGCGTTCGTCGTCTCCGCGGTCCTCCTGCGGCGACGCCGCCCCTGGGGCTACGTGTTCACCGGCGTCCTCCTCGTGAAGGGCACCACGCTCGGACTGGCCGTGCTGTCCATGGTCGTGTTCATGCTCCGCGACGGCCAGCCCGTCCCACCGTCCCAGGTCGTCATCTTCTCCGTCCTGAGTCTGGCCGGCCTCGTGCTGACCGTCCGGTTCGTCCGGTCGATACGGCCGGTCGGCCGGCGGAAGTCCGGTGGCAGAACGGCTGGTCTCCTGTCAGGGGTGCGGTAGTCGACCCTGACCGCCTGCCTCGCTGTACCCCTGACGTCGCCGGTCTGCTGTGCCTCGACGAACCCGACCCTGACGTCCGTCTCCACGCCGCCCGTCTCGGTGAGCCTGTCGTCGATGCGCCGGGCGACGTCGGGTGGCGGCTCGTACCCCGACGGGATGCCCGCGATGACAGTCACCCGTGCCGGGTTGTCGAGCAGGATGTCGCTGGGCTTGTAGACGACCTCGGCGCTCTCGAAGGTCATCTCGGCGAACGCCGGTTCCTCGTCGAACATCGACGCCACCTCCGCGGTCGTCTGCTGCTGGAAGGACGTGGCCTGGAACGACGCGAAGGTGACCAGCCCCAGCACGACCGAGAGCAGCGCGATGGCGACGAGGAGGACCGCTGCACGGGTTATCACGGCGGCCCGCGCCCGACCGACGGCCTCCGTCGTCTCCGGCCGGTAGCCCGACAGCCAGAAGAGGATGAGCGCGGAGACGTTGATGGAGAGCAGGTTCACGACCACCAGCACGGCGGCGGCGATGGCGACGCCCGGCAACCCCCACGCGATGCCCAGCCCGGCGGTGGCGGCGGGCGGGATGAGCGCCACGGCAATGGCGACGCCGACCAGCGCCGACCCGCCCTCGCGCATGACGCTGATGGCTCCCGCCAGCCCGGAGCCGATGGCCAGGAACAGCGACAGGAAGTTCGGACTCGTGCGCTCGGCCACCTGTGATATCTGGCGGATGTCGGTCCCCGGCGGGATGAGCACGGACTCCTTGACGACGAACCCGATGACGGCACCGACGGCGATGGCGAGCAGGAGGCCGCCGACCTGGAGTGCGACGCCCCGGGACGCGAGGTCGCGGTCGTCGATGACCGTTCCGACGCTCGCGGAGATAGCCGGCCCCATCAGCGGCGCGACGACCATCGCGCCGATGATGGTCGCGGCGGAGTCGAGCAGCAGGCCGGTCGTCGCGATGAGCGTGCTGAGCACGAGGAACGCGACGTACGTCGAGGTCGCCGGGGCGAGGTCGAGGGCGCGCGCCCGGAGTTCGTCGCGGGCGATGCGCAGGCCGGTGTACCGGCCTTCGAGCTCCGTGATCCGTTCGGAGACGACGGTGTCCGGCGTGGACACGATGGTGTAGGCCTCCTCCCGGATGCCGGCGGCGTACAGTCGGTCGAGCACCGGTTCCACGCCGCTCGGCGGTATCGCGAACGACACCATCGCCTCGAAGTCGCCGCGTCCCGTCTCGTCGAAGACGGCGTAGTCGACGCCCTCGTCGTCGAGCGTGGCCAGCACCGGCTTCCGCTTCCCGTCCGGGATGAGCACCTGCACCAGACGCATGATGTTGGAGAGGCGACGAATCAGAATAAAACGAGGTTGACGGATACTGTCCACCTGCGTACGGGGTACCGACGCCCCTGGCCGGCCGTTCGCGACCGAATCGCTCGACCGCCGTGCCGGCTGTGGACGGTTGACACGCCGGCCAGAAGACCTTTCGGTGGTGGGGAGAGAGCCTGCCGTGATGTCCCGAAACTCCCCTCCCCCTACGCGTTCGGTGCGGTCGGCGGCGTCGCCGCCTACCTGCTGGGCTACCTCGTGACGTACGCCTGGCAGGTCTCGAACGTCCGCGACGCCCTCGCCAACCTCAACGCCATCCTCGAACTGTTCGGCCAGGGCTCCATCCCGGCCTGGAAGGCAGTCGCGTGGCTGTTCTACAACGCCCACTTCGTGACGGTCACCTACCCGCTCCCCGGTGCCGGGTCGAAGGCCTCCCAGAACCTCATCTCGTCCTCGGAGGGCAACCTCACTCTGCTCTACCTCCTCCCGCCGCTCCTCCTGGTCCTGGCGGGCCTCGTCGTCGCGCTCGCGGCAGACACCGCCGAACCCGTCGACGGCCTCAAGGCAGGACTCGCGGTCGTCCCCGGCTACTTCGTGCTGGCCGTGCTGGGCGTCTTCCTGACCGTCCACAGCATCGAGAACGCCTCCATCGGCGTCGACGCGGTGACGGGCGTCCTGCTCGCGGGCCTCGTCTACCCGGCGGCGTTCGGCGGTATCGGCGGCGCGCTCGGGTCGTTCATTCGGTGAGCGGCCGCGCGACCATCTCGCCCCAGTGGTCGAAGCCGTGGCGTCGGTAGAACGCCTGGGCGCGTTCGTTCGCCTCGTCCACGTCGAGCACTATCCGGTCGAGCGGCAGGTCCTGGTCGCGGGCGAGCGCGAGCGCCGCCGCGAACAGGTCGTCGGCGACCCCGGTCCCACGATGAGCGGGGTCCACGAACACCTCGTTCAGGACGGCCGCGTCCCATATCATCGCTAGGTCCTCGGGCAGGACGAACACGTAGCCGACCAGGTCGCCGTCCACCTCGGCGACCTGGACGCATCGCTCGTCGTCCGCGACACACCGGTCCACCCACGCGAGGTAGCGCCCGCGGTAGTCGCCGTCGAGTTTCTCCCGGTAGGTCGCCGCCTTCTCGTCGCCGCCGGTACCGGCGCCGAGGCCGAGTTCGAACGCCCGCTTCAGCGCCCAGAGCCCGTCGGCGTCGCGGGTCGCGTCGTACGGTCGAATCATGCTCCGGGGTTCGTCCCCGGGGTGTTACCTGTTGTGCGATTCGCGGAGTCGCACCGTCGTCACGAACAGGCCGGTGAGCACGACGAGGAGTTCCATCCCGGACTGGACGATGGGGAACGTGCGCTCGACGTTCTCGGGGTCCTCGCCGGCGGCCGCGTCGAAACCGGTCCGGTAGTGCACCTCCTGGGTCGACCCGACGGCGGTTCCACCCGCGTTCGGGGCGCCACCGCCGCCACCGCCGGGTGGCTGTGGGTCCGGCAGTTCCACGAACGTCTGGACGACGCCGCGCTGGTTCGACAGCAGCAGGTGGCCGTCGAGGCGATAGAACTGGTCGTGGAGGGGTAGAACACGTTCACGCCGTTGCTCAGCAGGTCCGGGCCGATGCCGGCGACGGCGAACGCCGCGAGGCTGACCACCGCGATGCGGGACCCGCGTTCGCCCCACCGCGTCCGGACGACGGACCGTTCACGCAGGCGGAGGTCGTAGAGCAGGACGCCGCCGACGACGAGCGGGATGAGCGTCGTGTGGAGCAACGCCCGATGGCCGCCCTGCACCCACCAGCCGAGTAACGTGTCGATGTCGGGGAGCGCCGCCGCACCGAGCACCACCGCAAGCGCCCGCCCGTCGAACTCGTCGCCGAGGAGCGATGCCGCGAGGATGCCGCCGAGCGCGACGTGCACGACGGTCGATGGCATTACTGCCTTGGTCGGAAGCCGGCGGTAAGTCCTTTGCGGGTTCGGCAACCGTCGAACCCTCGTTTCGATACGCTTTTCGGCCCGGCGGCGAGAGCCGTGATATGACCCAGCCGGGACCGGACGCGCGCTCGGACCTCGCCGGCAAGATAGCGGGCGAGATCACGCTCAGCGACGACCCGGGCGCGACGATACGCAAGTGGCGCACCGACTTCGACGTCTCGCAGACCGAACTCGCCCGCCAGCTCGACGTCTCCTCGTCGGTCATCAGCGACTACGAGAGCGGGCGTCGCGAGAGCCCGGGCATCGGCGTCATCAGCCGCGTCGTCGTCGCGCTCCTCGACATCGACGAACGCCGGGGCGGCGACCGCATCCGGCAGTACGCCCGCGTGCTCTCCGCCGGGTTCGAGAGCGACATCGTCCTCGACCTCCGCGAGTACCCGACGACGATTCCCCTCGAACGGTTCTACGAGGCCGTCGAGGCGACCCAGGTCGCGCCCGGCGACCGCGACCGCATCAGCGGCCACACCGTCATCGACTCCATCCAGGCCATCACCCGCCTCTCCAGCGACGAGTTCTACCGGCTCTACGGCCAGAGCACCAACCGCGCGCTCGTGTTCACGAACGTCTCCCGCGGCGAATCGCCGCTGGTCGCGATGCGCGTCGTCAACCCGACGCCGAACGCCGTCGTCCTCCACGGCATGACCGAGGACGACCTCTGGGAGCACGCCCCCAAGCTCGCCGCCATCGACGGCTACTCGCTGGCCATCACCGACATGCCGCTCGACGACCTGCTCGACCGCATCCGGGAACTCCCGTAGCGACCCGCCACACGGGCTCGCCACCGCGACGAACCGGAAAACAGACGACCGTCGGCCGTCGGCGCTTCTACTCGACGTACTCGTACTTCCGCTCGTTCATCGGGCCCCAGCCGTTGAAGACGAACTCGCCGTCCGGGACCGTGAACGGCTCCATCTCGACGTCCTTCTCGTGGTTGTGGCGGTCGTGGACGACCTCGTACTCGTCGAACGTGATGTCGTACCGGTCGTCGAGCTGTTCGTCCACGTTCAGGGCGTTGATCTCCTCCTCCCAGCCGTCGACGACGTACTCCTCGTGGACCTCGGCCTGGGCGCCGCTGCCGTAGGACCCGACCAGGAGCTTCTGACCGGAGAGGTCGACGCCGTTCCGCTTGGCGGAGAGCAGTGCGCTGGCGCGCGCGATGTGGACGGAACTCGTGTACCAGTTACCGACGTCCCGCGAGATGTCGAGGGTCGGGTCGATGACGCGGTCGTACCAGTCGCGGTACTCCTGGGTGTCCTTGAGCGCCTCCGTGTACTCGCGCACGGCCTCGTGCCACGCGTCCTCGTCGTCGTACTCGTCCCGGCGGGGCTGGAAGCCGATGTCGTCCGCGAGTTCCTCCTCGACTTCGGTGCCGCGAATCATGTGGCGGTAGCCGAGCAGGCCGGCCTTCCGGACCATCCCCGGGAACGGGGTGTGGAACGGGATGTAGGCGTAGTCGTCGGGGTGGGTGTCGCCGGCGACGGACTCGAAGTCCTGGAGTGCCTCGCGCATCCGGGCGAGGTAGACCTGCATCGAGCGCTTGCCGTCGACGCTCGGGAACTGCTGGTTCGGCTTGAGGAAGTCCGTCTCGTCCGCGCTCCCGAAGCCCTGCTCCGGGCTCAACTCGACGAGGTCCGGGTCCTCGGCGATGTACATCGCGACGGCGCCGGCACCCTGGGTGGCCTCGCCGGCGTCGCCGCGTGCGTAGAGCGCGGTGTCGGTCGTGATGACGATGGCGCCCCGGCCGCGGTTCCGGCCGGCGCGGATCCAGTTGTACGCGTCGTCGAGGCTCTGCGTGCCGGAGATGCACGCGAACTTGCGCTCGCCCTTGTTCGCGTGGTGGAAGTCGCCGTCGAACACCTGCTCCAGGCAGCCAGCGACGTACGTCGAGACGGGCTTGGAGTTGTCGAACGCGCTCTCGGTGGCGACGTCGATGCGGCCGACGTCGTCGGGGGTCAGTCCCTTGCGCTGCATCAGGCGATAGGCGGCGTTCGCACCCATCGTGACGATGTCCTCGTAGGCGTCCGGGAAGGAACTCGCGTACAGGCCCAGGCCTTTCGTGTACTTCTCGGGGTCCTCGCCTTTGACCGGCGCGAACTCCTTCGGCAGGTCGAGTTTGAGCTTTCCCGTCCAGATTTCGACAGCGTCGATGCCGACGGCAGTCATACCTTAACGGTTCAGAGACTGGCTATATGGGTTTGTCGATGGAGATGTCGTCGAACGTCGAACAACCCGGCGACGTCGGCGTCACCACCCGATGCGACCAGTAACTGCTTTTATCTACCTGCCTGGCCATACCGGTTCTATGACCCTCCGCGACGACGGCCGTGGTCAGTCGGTCCAGGTCGGGGCCATCATGCTGTTCGCCGTGCTCGTCGTCGCGCTCTCGTACGTCCAGGCGGCCGCCGTCCCCCAGGAGAACAAGGCGGTGGAGTTCAACGACTACGAGACGGCGTCCGCGGACGTGACGGACCTCCGGAACGCCGTCCTGACCGCCGCGGGCGGCGACACGACCCGGGCGGTCACCGTCAAGACGGGGTCGCGCTACCCGCCGCGACTGCTGTTCGTGAACCCGCCACCCGCCAGCGGAGCGCTCGTCACCGGCGACCCGGCCACGGTGACGCTCTCGAACGTGACCGCGACCGCGACCGAACCCGGGACCGTCCAGGCGTACTGGAACGGGTCGCCCCGGACGTACGCCACCCGCCGGGTGGCCTTCCAGCCCGCCTACAACGTACTGAACGCCGGTCCCGTGGTCGTCGAACACGGCACCGTCTTCCGGGACTTCGGCCCGAACCGCACCGTCCCACTCACCGACCAGCCGGTCGTCGTGGGCAACCGTATCTCGCTGGTGACCGTCGCGGGCGACGTCGCGCAGGGCGGCGACTCGGCCAGCGTCACGGCCGTCCCGGTGAGCGCCCACGTCCGCACCGTGAGCGTGACCGGCGAGAACGGCACGCCGGTCACGCTCACCCTCCCGACCGACCGGACCGTCGCCGACTGGCGGACCGCGCTCGCGGACGAACGCGACCCCGACGGCACCCGGTCGGACCGGTACGTCACCGCCGTGCGCGCCGGGCCGACGCCGGGCACCGTCACCGTCACGTTCGAGGGCGACGCCACCTACGAACTCCGCCTCGCGAGCGTCGCGTTACGGAGCGAGTCCGACCGGTCGCGCGTGTCGCGCCCGAGTCCGCAGTACGTCGTCCCGGTCGGTGACGCGACGGTCGACCTCCGGAACGGGTCGGCCACCCCGCTCACCGTCGAGGTGCGCGACGCGTTCAACAACCCCGTCTCCGACGCCACCGTCACGTTCGACGCGTCGGCCGGTTCGTTCGCGTCGACCGGTGACTCGTCGGTGAACGTGACGACGGGAGCCGAGGGCCGCGCGACGGCCACCTTCCGGAGCACGACGTCGGCCACCGTGAACGCGAGCATCGGCGCCGGCCCGGCGAAGTCCACGACGTTCGACGTCGACGTCGACGCCGGCGGCGGGGTCGGCGGCGAGTTGAACCCGGGCGGCACGGGGAGCGTCGTGCTGGCCGACGAGACAGCGGGTTCGGGTGGCGAGAAAAATCAGGTCGTGATGACCTTCGACAACACCGCAAGCTCCGAGAAGAACGTCACGGCGGCGCGCGTGAACTTCTACTACACCACATCGAAGAAAGGTCCCCCGTCGACCATGACGTTCGAGGACCCCGCCGGCTACCCCTCGCTCACGGTCGGTGGCTCGTTCGAGACGTTCGCCGACGACCCCATCGTCCTGCCTGCGAACCAGGAGACGGACGTCACCGTCGCGTTCAGTGGCGGGAACAAGCAGGTAGCAAAGGGCGATTTCTTCGTGCTGACGCTGGTCTTCGACGACGGCGAGTCGGCGACGTACTTCGTCGTGCCGTAACCGACCTTCGACCCTAGTCCTCTTCGACGACCTTCGGGTCGCTGAGCGCGGTCTGGAGGCTGTCGAGGCCGTTCACCCACTCGGTCACCAGGCCGTACTCCAGGTCCTCGGTGACGCTCATGTCGAGTTCCTCGCCGTCGATGATGCGCGTGCCGGCACACGCCGCGAGGCCGAGCGCCTGGTC
Organism: Halobacteriaceae archaeon GCM10025711; assembly: GCA_042662785.1. Lineage (GTDB taxonomy): Archaea > Halobacteriota > Halobacteria > Halobacteriales > Halobacteriaceae > JBHSYX01. Next base: position 2,681,498 of record JBHSYX010000001.1, on the reverse strand, counting down.
GAACTCCTCTTCGGCTTCGGCGTCGCTGGCCGCCGCGACGTAGCCGTGGACGTCCGCCTCGTCGGCCACGCCGTCGACGATGAACTGCTCGGCGGCGTAGAAGACGCAGACGAGGCTGGTCTGGACGCCGTCGAGGAGCATGAGTTTCTCCTCGTCTTCGATGTCGGGTTCCGCGAGCACGATGTCGCGGATGGTGACGAGCTCGTCGATTGCCTCGTCCTCGTCGATGTCGCCGTCCTCGTAGGCGGTGAGTATCTTGGCGACGGCGATGGCGATGTCGTCCTGCAGGTTGAGCAGGAGGCGGGCGGAATCCTCGTCCTCGGGGTCGATCGTCTCGTCGCGCAGGCGGTCGAGCCAGTTCTGCCAGCGTTCGTCGGAGTAGAACTCCTCCTCGGGCGCGCTCATAGATTGAGAGTGCGCTGGCCGACTCAAATGCCTTTCTTTCCCTCAGCCGAGCGTCCCACGGGTGTCAATCCCATACACTCGCCGGGGGTTTCGACGTGCGCGAGGTCGACGGCGTCGTGATATCCCTCCTCCTGCAGCCACTTCACGCGGCGCGGGACGGTCTTCGGTCCGAGGACCGCGCCGGGTCGGTCGGGGTCGTCGATGAAGTCGGTCTCCATCAGGAACGGATTCTCGCGCCGGACCGCGCGTTCGAGTTCGTCGCGCCGGCTGATGACGCTCGGAATCACGCCGCCGTCGAGTCGCCCGCCGGCGAAGTGCTTGACGACGCGCTCGCGCGGGAGGCCGGCGTCCTCCGCCCAGTCGCCGACCTCGGTGAGGTCCTCGGTGGACTCGGTGTGCAACTGAACGGCCGAGCCGGTTTCGGCGCCGAGTTCCAGCGCGCGCCGGAGCACCGCGTTCGACGCCTCCCAGACGGCGTCCTCGACGTCGTAGTGCGGGCGGCCGGACTTCAGCGCGAGCGCGGGGCCGTCGGCGACGTACTCGGCAGCCACCTCCAGGCCCGCGGTCATCAGGTCGCGGGCTTCCCGGGCGTCATGCCGTCGTCGACGAGTTGCGAGACGAGCGCGGGATGCACGCCGAGCACGGGCCAGGCGGTGCCGTCGAGGCGGTCGGCGGCCGCTTCGACCGTCTCGACCGTCTCGTCGAACACCGCGCGGAAGTCGTCCTCGTCGGCCGGCACCGGACCGAGATGCCACGACGGCTTGTTGACGACGAGCAGGTGGGTGCCGCCGCTCCGGGCGAACTCGTCGACGGCGTCCATGCCCCGGCCGTGTCGCGGGTCCAGGTGGAGGTGGTTGTCCAGGACCGGCGTCCCCAGGTCTCGGCTCATACGCTATCCAGCGGGCGCGGCGAAAAAACGTCGGCGGTTTCACTCGTCGTCGAGGACGACGGCCTCGTGGGCGGCGTTGCGGAGCGCGTCCGACCGGCCGTGTTCGCCGGGGGCGATGGCGAGCGTCCTGATGCCGCGCTTCGCTGCCTTCTCGACGACGGGCTTGAAGTCGGTGTCGCGGGAGGCGATGGCGAGCACGTCCACGGCCTCCTCGACGGCGAGTTCGGTGGCGTCGATGGCGAGTTTCACGTCCACGTCGCCGCTGGTCACGACCACCTCGAACCCGCGGGCCTCGGCGGCCTGGATGAGGCCGGGGGTGGCGTGTTCGTTGAGGTAGAGGCGCGCGACGTCGAGACGGCCGGCCTGCTCGGCGGCCGCGCGCACGTCGTCGAGGTCGACGTCGAACTCGCTGCGGAGCACGTTCGGTCCGTCGACGAACAGCGCGACGCTCGACGAACGGCCGAACAGCCCCCGGAGGCGTCCCATGCCGTCCCATCGTCCGGCCCGGGCTAAAGCGATGGCGGTTCCGCCGCCCGATTAATCCAAAACATATTAAAATATTTTTAACTAGGTTATTTAGAAAATTTAATCTGTGGGTGTGTGGATGTCAAACACGTACCATGACACGACCTGGTACGGACCTGGCACGCAGAACGTTCCTGAAACTCACCGGCGCCGCGGGGGCCTCGCTCGGCCTCGGCGTCGCCGCCGGCACGCCCGGGCGCGACCCCGGGCCGAAAGAGGGCGAGGTGCTCGTCGGCGTCTCCGCCACGGCCGACGACGTGCGCGCGGCCGTCGCCGAGCACGTCCCCGACCACGCCCGCATCGAGCACGTGAACGAGACGCTCCGGTACGTCGCCGTCGCGTTCCCCGACGACGCGGCCGACGCGGCCCGCGAGCGGTTCATGGACCGCGTCACCGGGGAGGACCACGTCAAGTACGCCGAGCGGAACGCCACCCACGAGGCGCTGCTGACGCCGGACGACCCCCGGTTCTCCGACCAGTACGCGCCCCAGATGGTGAACGCGGACGCGGCCTGGGACACGACGCTGGGCGACCTCGGCGTCACCGTCGCCGTCGTCGACACCGGCGTCCAGTACGACCACGAAGACCTCGCGGACCACTTCGGCTCCGACAAGGGCCACGACTTCGTGGACAGCGACAGCGACCCGTACCCGGACGTCCCCTCGGACGAGTACCACGGCACCCACGTCTCGGGCATCGCCGCGGGCGTCACCGACAACGGGACCGGCGTCGCCGGCGTCAGCGACTCGACGCTCCTCTCCGGCCGCGCCCTCGACGAGGGCGGGAGCGGGTCCACCTCGGACATCGCGGACGCCATCGAGTGGGCCGCCGACCAGGGTGCGGACGTCATCAACCTCTCCCTGGGTGGCGGCGGCTACACGAACACGATGAAGAACGCCGTCTCGTACGCGTACGACAACGGCTCGCTCATCGTCGCGGCCGCCGGCAACGACTACGGCTCGCCCGTGTCCTACCCGGCGGCGTACAGCGAGTGCGTCGCCATCTCCGCGCTCGACGCGGACGGTAGCATCGCGTCGTACTCCAACTACGGCAGCGAGATAGAGCTGTGTGCGCCGGGCACCGACGTGCTCTCCTCAACGACGGACGCCCGCGGGAGCTACGAGAAGCTCTCCGGCACGTCGATGGCGACGCCCGTCGTCGCGGGCGTGGCCGCGCTCACGCAGGCCCAGTGGAGCCTCTCGAACGCCGACCTGCGCGCCCACCTCGAGGACACCGCCGTCGACATGGGACTGTCCTCGGACAAGCAGGGCAGCGGTCGCGCCGACGCCGAGAACGCCGTCACCACCGAACCCGGTAGCGGCGGCGGTGGCGGCGGGGGCGGGGGCGGCGGTTCGACCACCTCGTCGGTCGACGACTCGCTCAGCGGCTACTGGGACTCGGACTGCTGGACCTACGCGTGGGAGTACGCGGACCCGAGCCAGGTGGTCGTGGAGCTCTCCGGCCCGGCGGACGCCGACTTCGACCTCTACGTCAACGAGAGTTCGACGTCGTGCCCGACCACGAGCGACTACGACTACCGGTCGTGGACGACCGACAGTCAGGAGTCCATCACCATCGACAACCCCGACACGTCCACCGACCTCCACGTCCTGGTGGACTCCTACAGCGGGAGCGGCGGCTACACGCTCACCATCACCGAGTACGAGTGAACCGCCTGCCGGCCGCCCAGTTCCCCCGCATTTGGTAGGGATTTGGAACAACGCCCTTTTAGCCGCGCGTCCTTGGTGGATGTGAACATGACTCAGAACGGGCGCGACGTGGTCTCCCCGTCGCGACGCCGCTTCCTCGCCGCCTTCGGTGCAGGAGCCGCGTCGCTGGCTGGCTGTCTCGGCGGTCAGGCCGGGATGGGCGTCGAGGACGGAACGACCGCGAACGACGGCGGACCCTCGCTCGCCGACCACCCGGCCCTCGCCGGCGTGGCCGACCAGCCACGCCTCGGACCGGACCCAGCGAGCGCCACCGCCACCATCGTCGCCTTCGAGGACCCGTCGTGTCCGCGGTGTGCCGTCTTCGAGCGGGAGACGGTCCCGAAGATACGGACGGAACTCGTCGACACCGGGCAGGCGGCGTTCGTCTTCCGCGGCTATCCCGTCGTCTACCCGTGGGGCGAACCCGCGACGCAGGCCCTGGAGGCGACGTTCGCCCGCGACGCCGCCGCGTTCTGGGCGCTCGCCGGCCACTACTTCGAGACCCAGCGCGCGTTCGACGAGGACAACGTGCTCGACCGGACGCGGTCGTTCCTCGCCGCCGAGACGGACGTCGACGCCGACGCCGTCGTCGCGGACGCCGAAGCGAACGCCTACGACGACGCCGTGCAGGTCGACCTCGACGCCGGCGAGGAAGCGGGCGCCGGCCGCACCACCCCCACGGTGTTCCTCTTCCGGGACGGGCAGTACCAGACGAAAGCCGCCGGGAGCGTCAGCTTCGACGTCGTCAGGAGCGCGCTCGGGCTATGACCGCCGTCCGCCTCCCGACCCGCCGCCGCGACTGGCGGCTGATGGCCCGCACCACCCGCCTGGTGCTCTCCGGCCCCGTCTACGCCGCCCTCGCGGTCGTCGCCGCCCTGATAGCGCTCACGGTGTTCGTCCTCGCGCAGAACCTCACGTTCGCCCTCGACGTGGCCGTCCGCCTCCCGCTGGCCCCCGCCGACCGCGTCACCGCCTTGCTCGGCCTCTTCCCCTTCCTCGGCACCTCCTTCGACGCCACGACCGGCTTCGTCCTCGTCCTGGCGGCCGCGCTCGTGGGCGTGGACGTGGCCCTCGTCGTCTACCACCTCCGGGAGCACGGCCTCGGCGCCCGCGAAGGCGGCAGCGGCGTCCTGGGCGTCCTCTTCGCCACCCTCGGGGCGGGGTGTGCCGCCTGCGGCCCCGTCGTGCTCGCCGGCCTCCTCTCGCTGTTCGGCGTCGCGGGCGCGCTCACCCTCCTGCCGCTCGAAGGCCTCGAACTCGTCCTGGTGGCCGTCGCCGCGCTCGTGCTCTCCATCTACTGGCTGGCCGACGGTATGCGGGGCGGCGAGATACGAGGCTGTCCCGTCGACCTCGGCCCCCGGTGACCCCCGCGCCCGACATCAAACGGTTTTAACGCCTGCCTGTCAAGAGGCGGGTATGGCTGTCGCCGGCATCGAAGCCGAACTCCTGAACCTCCTCACGGTGTTCATCATCGGGGCCGCCGTCGGCATCTTCGTCGCGAAGGTCGGCCGGTTCCCGTACACCATCGCCCTCCTGCTCGCGGGCTTCGCCGTCTCCATCGTCGGCGTCCCGCTCGGCATCGAACTCTCCCACGACTTCATCCTGCTCGTCCTCCTCCCGCCGCTCCTGTTCGAGGGCGCGGCGACCACGAACCTCGAACACTTCCGGGTCAACACCCTCCCCATCCTCGCGCTCGCCATCCCCGGCCTCGTCGTCTCCGTCGTCCTGCTCGGCTTCGCGGGCGAGTACGCCTTCGGGTTCCCGCTGGTCATCGCGCTCCTGTTCGCCTCGATGATACTCCCGACCGACCCGGTGTCCGTGCTCGCGCTCTTCGAGGAACTCGGCGCGCCCGACCGGCTCTCGGTCATCGTCGAAGGCGAGAGCCTCATCAACGACGGCGTCGGCGTCGTCCTCTACTCCGCGCTCCTCGCGCTCGTGCTCGAATCCCAGCAGCAGGGCCTGGCCTTCGAGGACCTCGTCACGCCCGCCCGCCTCGGCGACGTCGCCGTCGGCATCGCCATCTCCAGCGTCGGCGGTCTGCTCGTCGGCCTCGCCGCCGGTTACGCCGTCTACCGCGTGATGGTCAACCTCGACGAGCACATGACCGAGATCGTCCTCACGCTCATCCTCGCGTACGGGAGCTTCCTGCTCGCCGAACACTACCTCCACGTCAGCGGCGTCATCGCCACCGTCGTCGCGGGCCTGTTCATCGGGAACCGCGGCGCCGAGTACGCGATGAGCCCGCAGACCAAGATATCCATCTTCAACACGTGGGAGACGGCGGCGTTCCTGGTCAACACGCTCATCTTCCTGCTCATCGGTGCCGCGACGCCCGTCGGTCAGCTCGTCGAACACGCCGACCTCATCGCCATCGCGGTGGTGCTCGTGCTCGCCGCGCGCGCCGCCATCGTCTACCCCATCATGGGAGCGGTGAACCGCGCGCTCCCCCAGCCCGTGAGCCTCGACTACCAGCACGTGCTCGTGTGGGGCGGCCTCCACGCCTCCATCCCCATCGCGCTCGTGCTCGGGCTCCCGGCGTCCATCCCGTTCCGCGAGGAGCTACGCGCGATGGTGTTCGGCGTCGCCGCGTTCAGCCTCGTCGTCCAGGGCCTCTCGATGCGGCGGCTCCTCGACGCCCTCGGCGTCGTCACCCGCTCGGAGTCCGAGGAGCTGTACGAACTCCTCGTCGGGCGCGCCCGCGCGGCCGACGCCGCGCTCTCCGCCGCCGAGAGCCTCCACGACCGTGGTGAACTCCCTGACTCCGTCTACGAGGACTTCGCCCAGGAGTACGGCCGCGAGAAGGAGGACCTCAACGCGGCCATCGCCCAGCTCCTCCGGGAGCACCCCGACATCCGGCGGGAGGAACTGCTCGTCGGCGAACGCCGCGTCCTCACCGAGGAGAAGAGCGCCATCATGGACGCGATGCGGACCGGCCTCATCAGCGACGACGTCGGCGGGCGCCTGCTCAACGAGGCCGACCTCAAACTCGACTACGTCTACTCCGGCGAGACCACCGTGAAGAGCCGGGGCGAGGGGTACGAGGAGTTCTGGCGCGACCGGGCCGCGGAGTTCGGCCTCGACGTGCCGTCGGTCAGCGCCAACGGTCGGGGGCCGGACGAGGAGTCCGAGGAGTAGGCCTAAACTTACATACCGGTACGCGACCACGACGGGACGACCGGCACTCGAACACGACCGCCGGTCTGAGCCACATGCCTACCTGCCACAACTGCGGGAACGCCGACCGCTTCGACCTGCTCGTCGACCTGGCCGTCAGGCACGGTCCCGACGGTTTCACCGACCCGGACTGGTCGCTCGCGCTGCGGTGTGTCGACTGCTCCAGCACCGACGTCGCCGGCGACCCGGCCGCGCTCCTCGTCGCGTACGATTCCGGCTGAACCCGACCGGCGAGCAGCCGGTGGAGACATTCGGCTACTTCTCGCGCCGGGCGTCCGCCGCGCGCTCGACCAGCGACGCGCCCACGTCGCCGGCAGCGGCCGAGAGTGCGCGCTCGACGCGCCCGGTGAGCCTGGGCCACCGGGATGCGAGGTGCGCGCCATCCTGGAGCCACACCTCGTCGGGACGCCGCCGCCTGACCGCGGCGACGGCCAGCGCGCCCGCGTCGGCGAGGCTCCCGCCGTGGTAGAGGTACTCCCAGTCGGCGTCGGCCTTCCGGGCGCGAACGACCACCGGAACGTGCCAGTGGACGCCGTCGAAGCTGCCCACGAGCCCGGGGGACAGCACCACGCGGCTCCCGCTCCGGGAGCGCTGCTCCGACCCGCGCACCCCGCCCGACGGCCGCCCGTCGATAGTCATTTGTGACTATTTCGGCGAAATAGCTACGAGTGCATAATAGTTCCGATGCCGTCTCTTTCGCCGATGACCGACGAGCGCATCCTCGGGACGACGAAGGTGACCGACCGGTGGCGAATCAGCCTCATCAAGGCGGTGCGCGAGGAGTTCGAGGCGGCCGGCGAGGAGGTCGAAGTCGGCGACCGCCTGGTGTTCAAGCAGCGCGACGGCCGGATAATCGTCGAACCCGCGTGACTGTCCGAAGGTTTACGTAGGGGGACGGGACCAGGGCGGCCCGGGCCGCGCCCGGGCGACCGGGCGACGGCCACACGCTCCCCCCTGTGGTGGCACGGTTCGTCCGCCCCACTCCCCACCCCACCGCAGTTTTTCGCACTCCGGCACGACCAAATCAACGGCGAGAGCAACTGTGTCGGCCGCTCACGTCGATTCCTCCCCGTGTCGTTCCGACATGCCAAACCATTATTTGCCGCGGTCCAACTCTTAGATATGGGCCTACGGAAGCCGCCGCTACGCGACGTCCACGACGCCCGTGGAGCGAAGTTCACCGAGTTCGGCGGGTGGGAGATGCCCGTGGAGTTCGATTCGATCCGCGAGGAACACGCCAGCGTCCGGGAGTCCGCCGGCATCTTCGACGTCTCGCACATGGGCGAGATAGAGGTGTCCGGCCCCGACGCCACGACGCTGCTGCAGCGTCTGACGACGAACGACGTGAGCGCACTCGACCCCGGCGAGGCACAGTACGCGATGATAACCGACGAGGACGGCGTCATCCTCGACGACACGGTCGTCTACCGCCTCCCGGAGGACGGCGACGCCGACTACCTGTTCATCCCGAACGCCGGCCACGACGAGCAGATGTACGACCGGTGGGTCGACCACCGGGACGAGTGGGACCTCGACGCCGAGGTCCACAACGCGACGACCGAGTACGGCATGGTCGCCGTGCAGGGGCCGGACTCGCCGGACCAGGTCGCCGACGCGACCGGGCCGGCGATACGGGACCTCGGATGGTTCGAGGCGGCGTACGCCACCGTCGGCGGCGTCCGTACCCTGGTGGCCCGGTCGGGCTACACCGGCGAGGACGGCTTCGAACTCCTCTTCCCGGCCGGGGAGTCCGAGGCGGTCTGGAACGCGTTCGACTGTCAGCCCTGCGGGCTCGGCGCCCGCGACACGCTCCGCATGGAGATGGGCTTCCTGCTCTCGGGGCAGGACTTCAACCCCGACACCAACCCCCGGAACCCCTACGAGGCGGGGGTGGCGTTCGCGGTCAAACTCGACACCGAGTTCGTCGGCCGGGACGTCCTGGAGCAGGCGAAGGCGGAGGGCGTCGACGAGCGGTTCGTCGGCTTCCGGCTCATCGACCGGGGCGTCCCCCGGCAGGGCTACGACATCGCCACGACGGACGACGAGATCATCGGCGAGGTGACCAGCGGGACGATGAGCCCCACGATGGACGCGCCCATCGGCCTGGGCTACGTCCCGACCGAGTACGCCGACCCCGGCACCGACGTCCGGCTGCTCATCCGCGGCCGGTCGAAAAAGGCAAAGATTGAATCAACACCGTTCCTGGAGGGATACTAGATGAGCTTCGACGTACCCGACGACCTGCACTACCTGGAAACGCACGAATGGGTTCGCGCGACCGACGACACCGCGCGCATCGGCATCAGCGACTTCGCGCAGGACGAACTCGGCGACATCGTGTTCGTCGAACTCCCCGACGTGGGCGACGAACTCGTCCAGAACGAGGAGTTCGGCGTCATCGAGTCCATCAAGGCGGTCTCGGACCTCTACTCGCCGGTCAGCGGCGAGGTCGTCGCGGTCAACGACGACCTGGAGGCCGAACCGGAACTCGTGAACGAGGACCCGTTCGGCGACGGCTGGCTCGTCGAGGTCGAGCTCGCCGACGAGTCGGAACTCGACGACATCCTCACGCCGGAGGAGTACCGCGGACAGACAGAATGAGCCGTAACGCAGGCAGTCCGTACGCGCCTCATACGGACGCAGAGACGGCGGCGATGCTGGACGCCGTCGGCGTCGACGACGTCGAGGAGCTGTTCGACGTGCCCGACGCCGTCCGGTTCGACGGCGAGTTCGGCATCGAGGCGCGCTCCGAACCCGAGGTCCGCGAGGAGGTGCGACGCATCCTCTCGCGGAACCACGACCTGACGGAGTTCCTGGGCCGCGGCCACTACGCCCACTACGTCCCGTCGCTGGTCGACCACCTCTCGCTCCGCCAGGAGTTTTTGACCTCGTACACGCAGTACCAGCCCGAGATAACCCAGGGGTTCCTCCAGGCGCTGTTCGAGTACCAGTCGATGCTGGTCGAACTCACGGGCCTGGAGATAGCCAACGCGTCGGTCTACGACGCCGCGACCGCGCTCGGCGAGGCGGCGCTGCTCGCCCGCCGCGTCCGGCAGGTCGACGGCGACCGCGTGCTCGTCCCGGACATCCTGCTGGAGGACCGGCGGCGCGTCCTGGAGAACTACGCCATCGGCGGCGACCTGGTGGTCGACACCTACCCGACCGACGCCGCCAACGTCGACATCGACGGCCTCGCGGCGGCCCTGGACGACGACGTGGTGATGGTGTACGCGGAGACGCCCACGTCCCGGGGTACCATCGAGGAGAACCTCGACGCCGTCGGCGAGCTGGCCCACGAGCACGACGCGCTGTTCACGGTCGGCTCCGACCCGGTGGCGCTCGCGCTGCTGGAGCAACCGGCCGACGCCGGCGCCGACGTCGTCGTCGGCGACGCGAGCGTGCTCGGCCTCCCCACCGCCTACGGCATGGGGCTCGGCATGTTCGCCACCCACGAGGACTACCTCCGGCAGGTGCCGGGTCGCCTCGTCGGCGCGAGCGAGGACGCCGACGGTAACCGGGCGTACACGCTCACGCTCCAGACCCGCGAACAGCACATCCGGCGGGAGCGCGCGACGAGCAACATCTGCACCAACCAGGCGTGGGTCGCGCTCCGGACCGCCATCCACGCCGCCTCCCTCGGCCCGACGGGCCTGGTCGACCTGGCCGAGCGCATGGTCGAACTCCCGCGCGACGTGGCCGCGGACCTCGACGACATCAGCGGCGTTCAGGCGCCCGTCGACGACCGCCACCACTTCCGGGAGTTCGTCGCCCACACCGACCAGCCAGCCCCCGCCATCGTCGAGGACCTGGCGGCCGAAGGCTTCGCCGTCCACGAGGTCGGCGAGCACGAGGTCCAGGTCTGCGTCACCGACGTGAACGAGCACGCGACGGCCGACCTGGTCGCCGCGTTCGAGGAGGTGGCGCGATGAGATACGACCAGGCGCGGTGGCGCGAGGGCGACACCTACGAACCGCTGCTCTCCGAGAAGGACGGCACCCGGGTCGAGGTGGAGGACTCGCCGCTGCCGGACGACCTGACGCGGGACGCCCTGGAACTGCCGGACCTCACGGAACCCGAACTCGCCCGGCACTACACCCGGCTCTCGCAGATGAACTACGGGGTGGACAGCGGGCCGTACCCGCTGGGCTCCTGCACGATGAAGTACAACCCCAAGTTCACGGAGGACCTGGCGGCGCTCCCGAGCGCGGCGGTCCACCCGGACCGCCCGGACGCCACGGTGCAGGGCACCCTCGAACTCCTCTACCACCTCCAGGACTACCTCGGTCGCATCGGCGGGATGGACGCCGTCACGCTCCAGCCGCCGGCGGGCGCCGCCGGCGAGTTCACCGGCATCCACGTCGCGCGCGCCTACCACGAGGCGAACGGCGAAGGCGACCAGCGCACCGAGGTCATCGTCCCGGACAGCGCCCACGGCACCAACCCGGCGAGCGCGGCGATGGCCGGCTTCGACGTGGTCGAGATTCCGAGCGGCGAGGATGGGCGCGTCGACTGCGACGCGCTCCAGGCCGCCGTCGGCGACTCGACGGCGCTGTTCATGCTCACGAACCCGAACACGCTCGGCCTGTTCGAGCGCGACATCGAGGACATCGCGGAGACCGTCCACGACGCGGGCGGCCTGCTCTACTACGACGGCGCGAACCTCAACGCGCTGCTCGGCCGCGTCCGGCCGGGCGACATGGGCTTCGACATCATGCACTACAACGTGCACAAGACGTTCGCCACGCCCCACGGCGGGGGCGGCCCCGGCGCGGGGCCGGTGGGTGTCGTCGAGGACCTCGCGGAGTTCCTGCCGTCGCCGCGCGTCCGCGAGTCGAACGGCGGCTACGAGACGTTCGAACCCGCCCAGTCCATCGGCAAGGTCCACGGCTTCGACGGCAACTGGCTCGTCCTGCTGAAGACCTACGCCTACATCGCCCGCCTGGGCGACGCCGGCCTGCTCGAGGCGAGCGCGAAGGCCGTGCTCAACGCGAACTACCTCGCGAGCCAGATCGAGTACGAGGTGCCGTACCGGCCGTTCCACCACGAGTTCGTCGCCAGCGCGGGCGACCAGGACGCCGCCGACGTCGCCAAGCGCATGCTCGACTACGGCGTCCACCCGCCGACGACCAAGTGGCCGGAAATCGTCTCCGAGGCGCTGATGACGGAGCCGACGGAGATAGAGAACCGGGACACGCTCGACCACCTCGCCACGGCGTTCAACGCCGTGGCCGGCGAGGACGAGGCGACGCTCGCCGACGCGCCGCGGCGCACCACCGCCCGGCGCATCGACCAGGCCAGCGCGGCCCGGAACCCCCGCCTCTCCTGGCAGGCACTCGACGAGGAGTGACCTGACTCGCTGGCGGCGTGCCGGCTCGTCGCCGGTCTTACGTCAGACTGATTACCGCCGGAACCTCGCGATGTTATTATTCGACCGCCGGATATGGCCCGGTAGCCGATAATCCTTAATAGTTCTGCCCCATCGAGTTAATACATGACCGTCGTCAGCGTCTCCATGCCGGACGAACTCCTCGACCGCATCGACGAGTTCGCCGGCGAACACGGCTACACCGGGCGGAGCGAGGTGGTTCGCGAGGCGGCCCGCAACCTCCTCGGCGAGTTCGAGAACCGGAAACTCGAGGGGCGGGAGCTGATGGGCATCGTGACTGTGCTCTTCGACTACGAGACCACCGCCGTCGAGGAGCGCATGATGCACCTGCGACACGAGTACGAGACGCTCGTCGTCACCAACTTCCACAGCCACGTCGGCAACCACTACTGCATGGAGCTGTTCATCCTGGAGGGCACCCTCGAGGACGTCTCCGAGTTCGTGGGTCGCATCCGCGCGACGAAAGACACCCTCACCGTCGACTACTCGGTCATCCCCGTGGACGACTTCACGCGCACGTTCGTCGAGTCGCCCTGAGTCGGCGACCGCCGGTCAGCCCGACTCGGCCACGGCCTCCGGTTCGAAGATGCGTTTTCTCGCGTCCGGCACGTAGACGCGTTCGGCCACCAGGTCGGCGTCCCGGAGCAACGCGATGGCGTGCCGCGTCGTCCGGGGCGACAGCCGCGTGCGCTCGGCTATCTCCTGCTGGGTGAGCGGTGCGTCGAGTTCGAGCACCTTGAACACGAGTTTCGCACTCGGCGGCTGGTCGACGAGGCGACGGTGGCGCTGCTCGGGCGTCGGCTCAGCGGCTGTGCGACCGGCAAAAACGATCACTGGACTGCGCCATACCGGCCAGTTGGTCGCCCCCAAGTTAGCCGTTTTGGTCGTCACAGTCGCTGTCGCTTCTCCGCGAGGTATCAATCAGGTAACATCGGTTATCCCCTGGCTGACCATCTATCTACCGGGGAATTTCAATGAGTACTGACGTCGCCGGAACTGACGAGACGATAGAATCGATGGAGCTGGTAGGGAGCTGGCGGACGATGATGGGGGCCGGCGTCCTCCTGGCGTTGCTGGGCGTGCTGGCCATCATCTTCCCGTTCGTGACGGGCATCTCGCTGTCCATCCTCCTGGGAGCGCTGCTGGTGGTGGGAAGCATCCTCCACTTCGCCCACGCGTTCTCCGCGCAGGGCTGGAAGGGGTTCATCTGGCAGGTGCTGCTCGGCGTCCTCTACGTGTTCGCCGGCATCAGCCTGCTCGCCAACCCGGTGCTCGGCCTCGCGACGCTCACCATCCTGCTGATCGCGTTCTTCGTGGTCGACGGCGTGGTGGAGCTCGTGATGGGCTTCCAGCTCCGCGGCCAGACGGGCTGGGGATGGATGATGGCGAGCGGCGTCCTGTCGCTGCTGGTCGCCGGCCTCATCTGGACCGGCCTCCCGAGTTCCGCGGCGTGGGCCGTCGGCCTGCTGTTCGGCATCGGTCTGCTCTCCTCGGGCGTCTCGATGATGGTCGTGGCCCGGAGCAGCCGGAAGCTGGCCGACAGCACCAGCCCGCCGGCCGGTGAAACGCCCAGCGCCTGAACCACCTGTCCCGATTCGTGTTTTTCGTGCAGCGCTCCCGAGAGAGCGACCGCTTCGCGACTCCGTAGCTGGTAACTATCGGGTGTGATTCCTTTTGCCGTTCCCCCTCGAACCCCGTTGACGTTCCGGAGGGGAGCAATGGACGCCATATCAGATTCCTGCCGCGAGAGGGCGACCCGATGAGCACCGACGAAGCCCGGCCGTTCCGCTACGACGCGGAGGTCGACCCGGGCGAGAAACGACACATCGACTACGAGATCGGCGAGACGTACCTCGGCCGACCCGTCGAACTCCCGGTCACCATCATCAACGGGGAGCATCCGGGACCTCGCCTGTTCCTGGGTGCCGCGATGCACGGCGACGAGGTGAACGGCGTCAAGGTGCTCCAGGAGGTGGCCGACCGGTACCGGCCCGCCGACCTGCACGGCACCATCGTCTGCCTGCACGTCATCAACGTGCCCGGCTACATCGCCCAGCAGCGCTACCTGCCCATCTACGACCAGGACCTCAACCGCGCGTTCCCGGGGTCGGCGTCCGGGTCGACGGCGTCGCGCATGGCCGACGTGATATACAGCCGGTTCGTCAGCCGGTGTGACGTGGGCCTCGACTTCCACACGTCGACCCGCAACCGGATGACCGTGGTCCACTCGCGGGCCGACATGGCCGACGAAGGCATCCAGGAACTCGTCGAAGCCATGGGCGGCGGCCTGGTGCTCTCCGGGGCCGGTTCCAGGGGATGCTCCGCCGGGTCGCCACCGAGGACGGCATCCCGACCGTCACCGTCGAGATGGGTGAGGCAAACCGGTTCCAGCCGATGCTCATCGACCTCGGCCTCCAGATGGTCGAGAACGTCCTCGACGCTTACGACATGTACCCCGACGCGACTCCCCAGCGCGGGGGCTGGACCCGGGTCGTCGAGACGAACGAGGAGAAACGGTGGATTCGCGCCGACCACGGCGGCCTGGTCGAGATGAAGTGGGGCCCCTACCCCATCGTCGAGGAGGGCGAGACCATCTGCACGGTGTCGGACTACTTCAAACAGGAGGAACACGTGGTCACCGCCCCGTTCACGGGCATGCTCGTCGGCATCCTCGCCAACCCCCGGGTGCTCCCGGGGCATCCGCTGGTCCACCTCGTCGCGATTACCGACGAGGACCGCGACCTCATCGAGCGGCTGACCGACCGGTACGGGTTCGTCCGCCACGGTACGTTCCACTGGATGGGGAAGATGGTGCCTCGCATCGCCGACCAGCTCCAGGGCGAGTGACACCTGCATCGGGGGATACGGTGCAGGCGTCCGGGACGTACTCGGCACGATTCCGGTCTTGACAAGGACGTTTCCGGCACGTACGCCTCCGTTCCTGGCCACCATCGGTAGAGAGTCTGTAACCATCCCTATGCCCGTCTCGGACCAACTCCTCTGGGATACCATGAGTACTGACGCCGGAACCGGAACCGAGGTCGGAGCCGCAGAACAGACCACCATCGAGGAGGGCTGGGAGTACATGATGGGCGCCGGCGCCATCATGGCAGTGATGGGACTCCTCGCCGTCATCTTCCCGTTCGTGACCGGCGTCGCGCTCTCGTTACTGCTCGGTGGGCTCCTGGTCGTGGGAGCCATCGCACACGTCGTCAACGCGTTCTCCGCCCGTCGCTGGACGGGGTCGCTCGTCCAGATCGTTCTCGCCATCATCTACGTCGTCGCCGGCATCAGCCTGCTCGCCAACCCGGTGCTCGGCCTCGCGACGCTCACCGTCCTGCTGATCGCGTTCCTGCTCGTCGGCGGGCTCGTGGAGATCGTCATGGGCGTCCGCATCCGGCCCGAGCAGGGCTGGGGCTGGGTCATCGCGAGCGGCGTCGTGTCGCTCGTTCTCGCCGGCCTCATCTGGGCCGGCCTCCCGAGTTCCGCGGCGTGGGCCGTCGGCCTGCTGTTCGGCGTCCACCTGCTCTCCTCGGGCATCTCGATGATGCTGGTCGCCCGCGGCGGCCGGAACGCCGCGAGAGCCACCCCGACGACGGGCGAGACGTCCGGGGTCTGACCGAGACGGCGTCCATCCCCAAACCCGACTTTTCCGCGAACAGCCGCCATCTGAGTGGCGCCCCGCGAACACCCGGTAAACTGGCTCCAGTCGCGAGGCTGCCCAGTAGTTGAGACTGCCTGTCTCAATGCATATGGCCGACGCAGTTAGATATCTCACTCAAACACCACTTCGCGCGTCTCTCCCTCACATATCAGGGCTGGGACAGGCATAACCGTCCTGCACCCCTCACACTAGAGAGTTACCCATGGATATCTCCGAGATACTCTCACCGAAGTTCACCGAGTTCGACATCGGAACCCCTCTCTCGAAAGTCGCCGGGGCGTTCGAGAACCAGGAGCTCGATGCCGTCATCGTAACGGACGGCGACGAGTATCGCGGCATCGTGAGTCGCCGACAGCTGGCGTCCTCGTCCAACCAGCCGTCTGCGAAGGTCGGCTCACAGGTCCAGCACGTCCCGACGGTCGATCGCACCGAGGACGTCCGCGAGGTCGCGAGACTCATGATCGGGAGCGGCGCCAAAATGCTCCCCGTACTCCGCGAGGACCGTGTCGTCGGTGTGGTGACTGGCGATGCCGTGCTCGAGGCTGTCCGTCCGTTTCTCGACGCAGCGACCGTCGACGACGCGTACACGGCGGAATTGGTCAGTGCGACCCCTGAGACCACGATCGGGAAAGCGCTCAATCTGCTTCGAGAAGCCGGAATCGCCCATCTCCCGGTCGTCGACGGGGACGACCTCGCGGGCGTGCTGAGCCTGTACGACGTCATCGAGTTCACGACACGGGGCGGCAGCAAGAGCCAGGGCGGGTCGTCGGGTGGCTCCGGTGGCCGCGGCGGTGGCGGACAAAACCGTGGCGGGTTCGGGGCGCGCGAGGGCGATTCCGACCGAATGCTCGACCTGCCGGTACGGAACCTGATGTCCGACGCAGTCTTCACCGTCGATCGGAGCGCTCCGCTCGACGAGGTCGTCGAGACGATGTTCGAGCGGGAGATCTCCTCGCTCATCGTCACGGCCGACGGGACCGGTGAGCCAGTCGGTATCATCACGAAGACGGATGTCATCGAGGCGCTCACCTGGGAGCGCGACGATCGGAACGCCGTGCAGGTGTTCGGCCTCGAGCTTCTGGAGGGCATGGACTACGACGACGTCTCCGCACTGATCGAGGACGTGACCTCGAAGTACGGCGAGATGAGCGTCATCAAGGCCAGTATCGAACTGCAGGAGCACAAGGAACAGTCGCGGGGCGTGCCGCTGGTGCTGGCACGGATTCGACTGGTCACTGACCGCGGTTACTTCACGGCCGATGGGGAGGGGTACGGTGCGTCCCACGCCCTCCGTCTGTCTGTGAACGCTGTCGAACGCCAGCTTCTCAAGGGGAAGACCTACGGCCAGTCGAAGAAGCATCCCGACACTGACGAGCAGGCACAGCTCTATGGCTGGTGGCTCGGCGGGTAGTCGAATCGGTATCGACAAACAAACGAGCAACCGTTGCTGGCTGGCACACTCCCTTACCTGTCAAAGCGAGTCCGGGCCTCGTGGTCTGTACTGGTGTTAACGAGTGGAATACGCTAATACGTGAGCTTCCCGTACGGTTAACCAGTGCCGGTCGTCGCGGGGATGGGTGGGAACGCCGGGACACAGTCGATGGCTGTGACGGTCCGCGGCATCGCACTGGAGCAGATCTCGCTTCGAACAGGGTGGCGCGCCATCGACAACGAGGTGCTTGCAGGGGCTGTGAACGGCGTGATTACCGGTATTATCGTGGCTGTCATCGCCACCCTGTTCAACCAGAGTCCGTTGTTGGGGCTGGTCATCGGCATCGCGATGGTGCTGAATCTCGTCATCGCCGGGTTCTTCGGCGCACTCGTTCCGCTCGTACTGGATCGGCTCGGCTACGATCCGGCCACGTCGGCGACTGTCTTCATCACCACCGCGACTGACGTCCTCGGGTTCTTCATCTTTCTTGGACTGGCGCAGGTCGTGCTCCTCTGATCAGGGATCAGTCGTATGCGAGCGTCGTCAGTTCCTGTCGCTACTCGATTCGGTTGGCGACGAGTATCCTATAGTAGCCGTTGCAACTGTTTACACGGCCGACCGCACGACAGTGTGCAGTCGTCCGTGCACTGACTTGCAACGGCTACTATATGTCATCCAAGAATGGGTGCAGACGATCCGTCCGGGGCCCCTTCTTGCAGGCGTTTGACCACCCCGAAAGGTGGACCAGTCTACGCGCCCCCTCGAAGCGGAGTGGTGGGAGCAGAAGGAGGAAGTAATGTCGTGAGAAAGTCGAATGTCGATGGTGATCAGGTCAGTGATCACTCCCAGTATCGAGACTCTGGGTTTATCGATGTATCAGTCCCAGTATCCGGCTTCGAACGTCATCGGCGGAGTCGTACGTTTGGTTTTCGGTTGGAGCAAGCACTTCTTCGAGGGATTCCGTCCCACCCTGGGTTTCGATCTCGTAGTCGCCATAGGCCTCGACCAATTCGTCCGTCGTGATTGGATAGTCCTGTGCTTCGAGCGCCTCGTCGAGACCGCCAAGCCGCCCACCAGGGTCGCCGCTCATCGCTCGGGCTTCACGGGTGCGGTCACGTACCTCCTCTCGCGTCCGCTCTGGCTGTTGTCGCTGTTCGTCGGCTTGATTCTCGTGACGGCCACGATTGTCGTCTGGCATCTTTAGAAGTAGGCGCCCAGTTCAGATAACTGTGTGGACGCTCGGCGGGTGTGAACGTCTCGGATACATAGAGCCAAGAACGGTTTTCCGCTGCGCCGTCGATGGTGGAATCCCCCGCCGGATGAAATTGACGCGTACGATCACTCAAAAGTGAACCTGACTGGGGCATCCTACTGGGTCTGACGGATGAATTCATCGAGTTTTGCTTCGATGAGTGTTGCAACCCGTTCGCTATATCTCCAGAGTGCAGCGTTGAGTCGCTCTTCGGTCTCGTCCTCGAGATCGTCGGCCCCACGAAGGACGGAGTCCTTGGTTATTTGTGGGTGGTACACACAAACGACGCCGAGTGAGGTATCCGAACTCGATGTCCCGGTCGTGTGGATTCCGTACTGATCGGTTCCCCAGACACCATCGCCGCCCTCTCGCTCCAGTTCGGAGTCGAGCGCGTCGAGCAGTTGTATCTCTTCGGACGAGAGGATGGGGTCGTCGCCTTCGAACAGTTCAGTGTACGCCTCCATTCGGGCATTTCTCGTCCACTGGTCCAACTGGGACCGCGCACGGAGTACGAGCTGGCGCTCGTCTGGGAACTCTGCCATAATTCTAGGAGGACGGCCAGGTCAATCAACGTTCGTACGGTAGATCAGAGCAACGGGTAGGATAACGATGCTCTGACGATAGATACACCCTCGACCGTTTGGCCGCTATCGACATGACCAGTGCTGTTACACCTGTAACACGTGTCTCCGGCAGGGATGACGGGAGCAATGGTTCCTCAGCGGGTGTGCAGAACGCTCCCGTTCACGACCCTTTCTAGTGACGATGGCCCTCCACGTTATGCACGTGGCCGCTCAACACTAGGTCATGGCAACAATTGTCTACCAGGGCGTGGATGACCCTGTCTCGGAGGAGATCGACGACGAACAACTGAACTACCGAGAGGATCACTGGCAAATTCATTACGGCGACGACGAGTACACGTACGTCCCGAGAGAGCGTGTCTATACGGTACAGATGAATGACCCACACTTCATAACGGACGAGTAAACACACGGTGAAGAGAACGCTCTGGGGCCGTATTCTACATCTGAGCCAGAACATCTGTGTCAAGCGCGGACACCCCAGAAGAACGCGATCCCGGCGACGGTGACGACCGACAGGAGCAACTGTAACGGCGCACCAACGCGGATGAAGTCCGAGAACGTGTAGCCACCGGGACTGTAGACGAACAGGTTGGTCTGGTAGCCGACCGACGTCATGAACGCCGTCGAGGCGGCGAATGTCACGGCGAGGACGAACGCGAACGCGTTCGCACCGACCGACTGGGCCGCGCTGGCCGCGACGGGAATCATCAACACGACGCTCGCGTCGTTACTGATGACGCTCGTCAACAGGCCAGTCGCGACGTAGAACACCCAGAGAACACCGATTGCTGGCAAGAACACCGCGGTCGAAGCAACGAGGTCTCCGAGAAGCGCTGCCGCCCCCGTCTGCTGGAGCGCACTCACCCTGACGGGTTCGTTCACGGCTCTCGAATCGCCCTGGGGCCGTTTCGTTGCTGTCCCGAACTGGACTCGGGCGCTACTCGTCGTCCGTTTCCTGTATCGCCTCTGCCTCCTGAATCACGAGCCGCTCGATTCGCGTGTCATCGACCGCCTCGACCTGAAGGACGTACCCGTCCTCTTCGATTTGGTCGCCCACTTCAGGAACTCTGCCGAGGCGACTGAAGACCAATCCACCGATCGTCTCCACGTCGTCGCTCTCGAATCGAGAGTCGATTTGGTCGTTCACGTCCTGGATGGGGGCCCCTCCGTCGACGACGTACGTTCCGTCGCTTCTCTGTTCGATCGAGGGCTCCTGAGCACCCGTGTCGAATTCGTCCTGGATATCGCCCACGATCTCTTCGAGGATGTCCTCGATGGTCACGATGCCCTCGAAGACGCCCCACTCGTCGACGACGACGGCCATCTGGCCTTCCCCACGCGTCTGAAAGTCGGCGAGGATCGTGTCGATCCGACGTGTTTCCGGGACTGTGAGGACCGCTCGTGCGAGCTCACGCGCTGTGACCGTGCTGTCCTGCTCCGTCTCGACTTCGCTCGCTCGCAGGATGTCCTTGGCGTGGACGAATCCAAGCGGTTGATTCGCGTCCTCGTCGAGTACGAGATAGCGCGTGTATGCCCCGGTGGCGGCAACCGACCGGAGTTCCGAGAGTGGCATCGAGGCAGTCACGGTTTCGACGTCTGGACGCGGAACCATGACCTCGCGAGCGACCGTATCCCCGAGTTCGAAGACGTTCTCGATCATCTCGACTTCGTCGAGGTCGATGTGTCCCGTCTCCTCCGAGCGGGTGAGGATCATCCGAATCTCAGATTCGGTGTGGGTTTCCTCGCTCTCGGAGGCCGGGGAGACACCGGCGAGGCGGGTGAAGTAGTTGGCCGTGCCGTTGAAGACGATGATGCCGGGCACGAATACGTAGTAGAAGAACTTCATGAGCGGGGCAGGAGGAGCGCGACACGCGTGGCCTCCTGAATAGCGAACGTCTTCGGTGCGAGTTCGCCGAACACCACGTGGAGGAACGTAATGAAGCCGAATCCGAGGGCGAACGCCACGAGATGGATCGTCCCCGAAGGAAGAAACTGACCGAGGGCCGGTTCGATGAGTGCTGCCACGGCCGGCTCACCGATCCAGCCGAGACCGAGTGACGAGAGCGTGATGCCGAGTTGACTGACCGCCAGATAGCCATCCAGATCTTGGATGATGTCCTGCACGAGTGCGGCCCCCGGTTTCCCGCGTTCGACGAGTGCGTTCACCTGCGTGGGACGGACTTTGACGAACGCGAACTCCGCAGCTACGAAGACCCCGTTCATGATGACGAGGAAGAACGCGAGGAGCAGTCCGCCGAGAGAGATCAGTTCGACCATAGTCAATTACGGACGTGCGGGCACTTGTAGGGATGGATACCGCACTGGTCTTCTGCGGTCAGATGCTCCGAGAACCACGGGCGGCCGGGATACGAAAGGAGTATGCGCTACCTCTCCACAGTCGCTCGCGAGTTCCCGCTCGTCCTCGATGCTCGCCCGGTGCGGAAAGGCGAGTCACGAAAAGAGAACGTTGAGGACTTACTGGAGTCGGCTAAAGAGCTCGTTTACGTCGATAACGTCCTGATGGACCGCGAGTTCGATAGCCAGCACGTCCTAGAGATGATCAGCCAGCGCGGGCTCTCCTACGTCGTCCCAAAGCGGATGTAGACCAGCGAGAAAGTCCAAGCCAAGCGGTTACTCCAGCGGGACACCGATTCATGGCCGCGACGACGTCGAAGCATTTCGGGTTGCGGTTCTTCTACTTCGCATTCGCGTGTCTGCTGTACTCGATTTGGCGAGCGGTGGATCTACTCGTGCAGGTCGAGTTGACCGGTGAATCCGAACATTCGCCGATCGTGACGGCCGACAATACGCTAACGCTGCTGAAGAAGACCGGGATCGGGTAGTAAGGTACTCTAACCAAGGTAGCGGGGCGTCTGGGTGGCTACACTGCTGGAAGTCTCAAACATTCGGCCATATGATTGGCAGTGCAACAAGAACGCCTGGTTGGAGAGCGATTTGAGGCAGTTCACGCTCGTCGATTCGACCGAATACACACATTACAGGCCCAGTAAACCCAGTGTAGTCTCAACTTCCAGGCTGCCGATTTGCTATCGCGAAATATGATTTACGAACCCGCTACTCGACAGCCGACGGCCTGCTCCAGGGCGGCGATTTCGCTGGTTCGTTCGACCGCGATGGGACTTCTCGTTCGCCGAGCTGGACAGGGGGGAGGACAGGGTTGAGTCCGTATCTACCACGATGCGAACGAACGTCGGCGAGCCACCGCCGTCAGAAGTAGCCCTCTGGTTGACGACGTAGCTCTCGGCACTGATGCCTGTGACTCGGGTGGCTCAGTCGACTGCCAACCAGCTTTGTCGGTCGACCGTCTGCCCGCTTTGCCGGGGGGGGGGCTGCAAGACAACTCGCCCTGCCGGCGGGCCGCCACAGAGTATCGGCTATTGGACTCGCCGATCTGTTCTCCGGGAAGAACCCCGGTACGAAGGCAGTCGCTCACGCGCGAGAAACAGAGTCCGGCCGTTCCGGATGGGTTGCTATCAGTTCAGGCAGTCGAGTCGATGCCGTTGATGAGGATGAGGCCGTAGTCGCACTCGGTGCAGTACCACTTCGTCTTCGTCCCCAGGTGAAGGGAGGTGCTCGCCGAGCGGTAGAATGTGCGCTCGGTCCCGCATTCCGGGCACTCGTGCTCCATCTCGAGGCTCATGTTCGACCCTCCGCCGGCAGGACAGTTTAACATACTGGTTTCCCCGGCGACCGTGGAATAAATCGCATGACGATATACGAAATCCTCTCGCGTTTCGTCGGCGATGGGGCGACGAATACGTTCTGTTTCCGTGATTTTCGGCAGTACGAGCGCTTCAACCCCGATTCAGTCCCTCTCGACGACGTCGTTGCCGTACTACCGACTCCGTCGAACCGTCCGCCCCCTCCGGGTAAGTCCGGCCTACACCGCAACACGGGCCGGGGAGCGCGCAGGACGCCGTGAAACGGTGTGCGCGATTTATCGGGCGCGCCGGTGTCAGACCCGGTGGTCCGGGCAGCGTTCTGCCCGGCGTCACGATTCATGAGTTCGACATACGCCACTCCGGTCGAGGAAGCACAGCAGATGACCACCGAGGGACAGCAGCTGTTCCAGCGGTCGCTGTCCGCGCCGCTCCAGCAGTTCACCTCGTTCCAGCGCGACGTCGCGCGCCTGCTGCTGGAGAACCTCGAGTTCCAGGCCGCCGTCCAGCGCCAGTCCATCGACCTCGCGCGGTCGGCGGTCCGGAGTTACGTCGACGCACTGGAGGCGACCGCCGGCCCGGACAGGCGACCCGGCGGGCAGCAGCAGTACCAGGCGCCACCGCAGGCTCAACAGTCCCAACAACGACACCCGACACAGCCGTTCCAGCAGTCCCCACAACAGTACCAACCGCCCCGACAGCAGCACCAGCCATCGCCGCCCCAGTACCAGCAGCCACCGGACTGGCAGCAGGCCCAGACGCCGCCACAGCAGACACAGCGACCCGGGTGGCAGCAGACGCCGACGCCAGAGTGGTAGGCCGTCGGTCGGCACCCCGAACGCTTTGCCCCTGGCGGCCCTGGCATCCGCCATGAGCGTCATCCTGTACGCCCTCGACGGCTGCCCGTTCTGCGAGCGAGTCCACGACGTGCTCGAGGAGGGCGGCGTCGAGTACGAGACGCGGTGGGTCGAGGCGCTGCACTCCGGCCGGGACGAGGTGAAACGCGTGAGCGGTCAGCGGCAGGTTCCCGTCCTCGTCGACGAGGGGCACGGGGTCGTGATGGCCGAGAGCGAGAACATCGTGACCTACGTCGACCGGACGCTCGTGGGCGGGTCGTAGTTCCCGTTCGTCGGAAGTTAAGTGGTCGCGGACCGGTGTCTGTTGCATGACCATCTACACGGGGCGCGGCGACGAGGGCCAGACCGACCTGCGCGACCTGTCGCGGGTCTCGAAGGCGAGCCCTCGCATCGAGGCCTACGGCACCGTCGACGAGGTGAACGCGCTCGTCGGCCGCGTCCGGCCCACCGGCTTCGACGACGTCGACGACCACCTTCGTACCGTCCAGAACCACCTCCACGTCGTGCAGGCCGACCTGGCAAACCCCGACCCGGACGATGACGACCCGCAGGTGCGTGCCGACCACGCCGAGACCCTGGAGGACTGGATGGACGCCTACGACGAGGAACTCGACCCGCTCACGCATTTCATCCTGCCGGGGGCAGCCAGCACGGCGCCGACCTCCACCACGCCCGCACTGTCTGCCGACGCGCCGAGCGCCGTGCCGTCGCGCTCGCGGCCGAGGAAGACGTCAATCCGGAGGCGGTCACCTACCTCAACCGCCTCTCGGACGCTTTGTTCGTGCTCGCCCGGGTCGTCAACGCCCGTGA
The DNA here is from genome assembly GCA_042662785.1 of Halobacteriaceae archaeon GCM10025711. Classification (GTDB taxonomy): domain Archaea; phylum Halobacteriota; class Halobacteria; order Halobacteriales; family Halobacteriaceae; genus JBHSYX01. Next base: position 2,657,128 of record JBHSYX010000001.1, on the reverse strand, counting down.
GGGCGAACCGGAAGAACAGCCGACGTATTGAGCCCCCGACTATTTTGCGGGGGAACGCGTACCCTTTCGTATGGCACAGCGCCCGCAGTACACCGTTCACCTGGTGTCGTACGACAAACAGTACACCGAGCCGGTGACCGGCGACGCGGTCGAGTGGTACGACACCGGCGTCTGGCTCTCGACCGGCGACGGCCGCCACTTCTTCCCGTACCAGCAGGTCCGGGCCGTCCACGAGCACGGCGCCGAGACGACCGAACCGGAAACTGGGGAGACGGCGGCGGAGTCGGAATCGACGTCGGGGTCGGAACCGCGAGCAGAGGAGTTCGAGGAGTAGTCAGTCGAGCGCCAGCCCGACGGTTCGCTGGGCGAGGATGTCGGCGTAGCCCGAGAAGGAGAGTTTCAGCGTCGGCACGCCCGTGAAGGTGAGCGTCTGGAGCGCGAGCATCGGGCGCTCCACGGACGCCCCCAGGTCGCGGAGGGCGGCCTCGACGGCGTCGTAGCGCTCGACCGTCTCCTCCACGTCGCCGACGGCGCAGAAGCCGCCGAACGGCGCAGGCAGGTCGACGCGGAGGTCGCCGTCGTGGACGACGGCCCAGCCACCGCCCATCGCCTCGACGCGGTCCACGGCGGCCTGCATGTCGGCGTCGTCGGTGCCGACGGCGAGCACACCCGGCGTCTCCCAGATGATGGTCGACGCCACCGCGCCCTCGTCCATCCCGAATCCCGTGAGGAACCCGGTGAACCCGGTGCCGTCGCCGTCCGGGTGTCGGTCGAGGAGGGTCGCCTTCAGGACGTCGTTCTCGGGGGCGGCGTGGAGTTCGCCGTCCTCCATACGGGGTTCGACGGCGGTCTCGGCGGAGAGGAGACCCTGGCGGTACTCGATTGCCCGGACCCGACCGTCCGTCGCCGCGTCGGCGGCGACCCGGAACGCCTCCGGCGACGCGTCGACCCGGGCCGAGTCGGTGAACGCGTCCGGGTACTCGTGCTCGCGCGGGCCGACGAGCGGGTCGCCGTCCTCGACGACGACGTCGCCGCCGCTGACGACGGTCCGGACCGCGACGGATTCGAGGTCGTCGAGGACCACGACGTCCGCGACACTTCCGGGGAGAGCGAGCCGCGGTCGGACAGGCCGAAGTGACGGGCCGGATTGCGCGTCGCCATTAGCAGGGCGTCCGCGGGGTCGACGCCAGCGTCGATGGCCCGGCGGAGCACCTCGTCCATGTAGCCCAGGTCGACGAGGTCGGCAGGCCACATCCCGTCGGTGGAGAGGAGAGTTCGTCGGCACCGAGTTCGCGGTAGCCGTCCGCGAGCGCCTGGACGTCGTCGCGGATGCTGCCCGAGCGTCCGATGGCGTGGATGCCGTTCTCGACGCGTTCGACCACCTCCTCGCCCGCGATGGACTCGTGGTCGTTGTCGACGATGGACGCGAACGCGGTCAGTTTCTCACCGCGGCAGCCAGCGCCGTGGCCCGAGATGGGTTTGCCGACGGTGCGAGCCCGGTCGTAGAGGCGCTCGACGGGCGAGTCGTGGCCGACGAGGTGGATCCACGGCGTTTCGCCCACGCCGACCACCCGGTCGTCGTCGAGGCACGCGAGCATGGCGTCCTCGCCGTCGGCGTCGAGTCGCTGGGGTTCGAAGGTGTCCACGAAGCCGGCTGTCGGCACCGTGACCCGGAGGTCGATGGGCAGGTCCGCGGTGGCAGCGAGCAGTTCCTCGACGCCTCGCTCGTCGAACAGCGCGCCGATGCCCGCCGCCTCCGAGACGACGGCGGTCGTCCCACCCGCGAGCACGTGGTGGTAGACGGCTTCGAACACGTGGTGGTAGTCGACGTGCGTGTGCGCGTCGACGAAGCCCGGCGTGACGACGCAGTCCGTCGCGTCGACGACGGTGGTCTCGTCCCCGACGACGTGGCTCGCGTCCTCGAAGAGCGCGGCCACGCGTCCGTCGACGACGGCGACGTCCCGGTCGGCGAAGTCACGGCGCTCCGACCGGAAGACGGTGCCGCCGCGGACCACGAGGTCGGCGTCTGCCTGCCCGAGCGCGACCGCCTGGAGGTCGTTCATCCGTGTCTCACGCCGGCGAACCGGCGATTCGCGTGATAGGAGCTGTCGGCTGGCGTCCGGGGCGGTCGATGGCAGGTGACGGCGAGCATATCAGTGGCTCTCCGCGCGCGGGCTAAACGTTGTCGCCGCGCGCCCCTCGTTTTGATAGTCTGACAGCTTACAGGGGGTCGGCGGACCGCTGGCCCCCTCTCACAGCCAAAAGGGATTTATTTGTGACGAACCTAATTACTGATATGAACAAGCATTTCGAAGACGCACGATACTACCTGTCCCGCGCGCTCGACACCGCCAAGGCCGGCGTCCGCGAGGAACTCGAACCCCTCGAGGAGCGCTTCCGCGAGATGACCGGGCGCGAGGAGGAGCCCGAACCGGGTCGCCTCGACAAGCTCCAGGAGGAGCTGAAGACGCTCGAAAGCCGCGCCGAAGGCGACGCCCGCAAGGCCATCAGCGACGCCCGACAGCGCATCACCGACTACCGCAGCGGCAGCGAGTAAGCACGCGCCCACCGGCGCGGTCGGCCGATTTTCCGGTGCCGCTTAGCAAGTCTTAAGTCACAGCCAGGGCTACGTTTCCCTGCCTGGGGTTGGTGGTCTAGCCAGGTTATGACGGCTCCTTCACACGGAGCAGGTCGGCAGTTCGAATCTGCCCCAACCCATGGACCTTTTGCTGCGGTCGCAGTCGCAGAGCGACTGCTCCCTTGCAAAAGCTCCACCAAAAGCACAGCGTCGGCCCCTCCGGGGCCTCCTTGGCCCGCTCGCTCACTGCGTTCGCTCGCGGTGAGAATACTTGTGTCGTCCTTTGTCCGGTGGCACAGAACAGGTCGGCAGTCGCATCGAGCGTAGCGAGGTGCGAGCCCGCCAGTCACAGTCGGCGACCCAAGTGAGTGGACCGTCTTCCGTAGGTTCGAATCTGCCCCGCCCAACTTCCGTTTTCGGCTCGCGTTGCCGTGACCAGCCGCCACCAGCCGTGGCGCGTCGTCGGCCGTTCGACTCACTCTGGCGTCGCCGTCCGGTCCCGGAGGCCGCGGACGTAGCCGCGCCACGCGAGACCGAAGAGCAGGCCGAGGACGACGAGGACCACGAGCCCGACGACGAAGGGGACGACGGCGAGGACGACGATGGCGAGCAGCACCGTCGCCAGCGCGACGAGCGCGATGAGGAGGTCGAGACGGATGAGAACGGTGGGATCTGCCATACGTCCGGGGACTCACCCCGGACGGAAAGCTGTTTCCGGGATTCGACGGGACTGGGACGTCCGACGGGTGCGGCGCGCCGCCGACTCTACACGCTCGCCAGCGAATGAATGCTCGCCGGCACCGCTCCGAGTTCCGTCCATCGCCCGTCGCCGGCCCGTCGGATGAGGCGACCGCCGTGCGTTCCTGCCACTACGGTGCCCTGGTGGGCCGTCCAGGCCAGGACGACCTCCTCGGGCCCGCCTGGATACGGGACCTCCCGGAAGGAGTCGCCCATGTCGGTGGACTCGTACAGCGCCGCGTCCGCACCTCGGTCGCCGCGCCACGTCGGCGGTGCGGACCGGGCGGCCGCGGCGTAGAGCACGCCGTCGTGCCAGAACGCCTCCCGGAAGTAGTTGCGGTCGAGCGTGGCGTCGAGGCGCGCGGGCCACGACTGACCGGCGTCGCGCGTGAGATAGAGGCCGCCGCCGCAGGAAGCCACGTACGTGTCTGCGTCGCGAACGAGCACGTGATGCACGTCGTCGTGGACGCCGTTCCGGCGTTCCACCCACGTCTCGCCCCGGTCGTCGCTCACGTGGACGCCGCCCACCTCGACGCCTGCCACCACCCGGTCGGGCACGTCTGAATGCGTCCCGAGGCTCCGCACGTGCGCTTCGTTCCGGTGGCGGGGCGTGTGCCACTCCGCACGCGAGGGGAGATCCTGGAATCCGTCCAGTTCCGTCCACGAGTCACCGTCGTCAGTCGAGACGTAGAGATGGGCTGGATGCGTCCCGGCGTAGAGGCGCGACCCGTCCGGGTTCGGCGCCACCGAGTACACCTCGGTTCGCGGCACGCCCAGGTCGGTCCACGAATCTCCTCGGTCGTGCGACCGGTACAGTCCCGTCTGCGTCGCTGCGAACACGCCGTCGACGGCGTCGAACCGACGCACCCTGAGCACTCGCCCCGCGTCGAGTACCTGCTCGGCCTGGGCCCCGTCCCCCTCCCGCGCGCGATACACTCCATCTTCCGTTCCGATGAGGAGCGCCATGGCAGGGGGTTCGGCTCGAACGGCCAAAAGCTGACGGTGGCTCGGTCGCCCGGTTTTGGCAGCGCTCGGAGGCCTTCGATGGTGGCCGTAGCTCTCGAAATACCGTCTTAGATGTCGGTTGGTTGTCTACTAACCCTGATTTCCGGCCGCATTGCAGCACTGTCTAATTTTCGTTATGCTGATACGGCGTAAAATGCATAAATTTCCTATCAATAACATTTGAAAATATTCATATCGTGAGCGGGGAATCTAACATCTGCAATGTCAGAGGAAAACATCTCGTCGTACCTCGCGGAGAACCCCCGGATGATTGGCGTGCTGTTCACCCTGTTCCTGCTCATGTCGCAGGCCGGGTCGGTTGCTGCTGCAAATATGGGCGTTACTGGCGGCCCCTGATTATATTCGATCGATATCCAGATCGTAACTCCAGAGTAACTCGCCGTCGAATTTCACTGGGATGTTCTCAAGTCGAAGGTAGTCAACAAGTTGACCCTTTGATAGCTCGAAGCTAATCGTATTCGAGTTCAGGAAGTGCTGGGCGTTACCGTCGATGTATGGGATAATCAGGCTCCCCATGCCTCTCTGAATCGTCGGGTACGCGGTAATCTCGATTCTGTAGCCGTCATCAAGGGAAATAATCTCGCTCATGTTCGGCGCACCGCTCTCGGACTGCGCGATGGCCAGGCCGCCGTCGCCGATGACGGTGTACTGGCCGCCGACGACGCTCTCCTCTTTGGCGATGGTGAGCGCGACGCGGAGCGGGAAGCCGCCGTTGAGGAGGCGGGCCATCGTGGCGCCGATGCGGACCGCGCCGCTGTTGATGACGTCGCTGACGGTGACGACGCCGCCGATGCTCCCGCGCTCGATGAGCGCCAGGCCCTGCTCGTAGGAGGAACACGCGTTCAGGAAGAACGCGTCGACGCCCACCTCGTCGAGCGTTCGGGCGTCGAAGGTGCCGTCGGTGCACTCGAACCCGTTCTCGTCCACGTGGCCGATGTAGTGGAAGAAGTCGTTCTGGGCGGTGAGCACGTCCCGGAGTTCGTCCTTCGTGAGCCCCCGGTGGATGGTGACGTCGAACGGGAGGTTCTTGCGCGACCCGTAGACGCGGTCCACGATGTCGCGCTCCTCCATCATCTCGGCGTCGTTGCAGACGACGGTGATGTCGATGTCGCCGTCCGCCGGCGCTCGGTCGAGACGGTGACGGTAGGCGTCCGGGAGCGCCTTGCTCGCGCCGATGGGCGTGCCGTCGCCGATCCAGACCTGTTCGAGCGAGTCAGTGGTGTCGGGCTGAACGAAGCTGCCGACGTCGGGTGCACTCGACGACGCGCTCCGGGTGAAGGCGCCGTCGCGCATGAACTCCTCGACGGCGGCGGACTGGAGTTCGGAGCCGGCGACCTCGTGGGACCGCGGCGTGTGGACGACGGCGAGGTCGTTCACGACGAACGGGAGCATCTCGACGCTGTCCGCGGTGGGCCGGACGTGGGTGCTGAGCTTCCAGTCCGGAACGTGGTCTGCGATCACATCGTAGGGCACCGAGAGGTAGGCCTCGAGCTGTTCGGCGAGCGAACGGTCGTAGAGGTCGGCGAAGTCGAGGTCGACCTCGCGCTCGATGGCGCGCCGCTCGTGGAGGTCGACCTGGTAGTAGCCCTCCGTGCGGGTGACGCAGTCGAGGAAGAACGTCTGCTTGAGGACGCGCTCGACCTCGCGTTCGAAGCCCAGCGGCGATTCGAGGGCGTACTCGAACCCGGCGTCGGTGACGATGCGGGCCTCGGGCCCGGGCACGAGCGTCGCGCCGAGGTAGTAGGCAAGCGGCGCGGCGACGAAGACGTGGCCGTAGTCCGGCGGCAGTTCGATGCGGACGCCGGTGTCCGGCGGGGCGAGCCCCTCGGGGATGTCGAGTTCGTCGCCGAGTTCGATGGTCGGCGGGTGGCCCCGGAGGGTGGGGTAGGAGCGCTCGACGGTCGTGGTCTTGAGCGCGGACCCGAGCGCGGAGACGGCGGCCATCATGTCGACCGGGTCGTCGGTGGTCGTGATGGTGCCGGCGGGGTGCTCGTGGTGGGACCGGGCGCCGATGGCGACCTCGGTCTCCTCGCCGAACTCGATGGCGGTCCGTTCGGCGTCGGCCGAGACGGTGAGCGGGGCGCTCACCCGGACGTAGAGCTTGATGGGGGCACAGAGTTCGAGACAGTAGGTGCCGTCGGGGAACTCCTCGTGGGCGAAGTGCTCGGCCTCGGCGAGCATCGTCCCCTCGTCGTCGCGGACGTAGACGGCCACGACGGTCGGGAGGGTGATGGCGTCCGTGTGGACGCTGACGGCGGCGTCGACCGGGAACCGGAAGCGGTCGGGGTCGACGGCCGCCGCCGAGACCGGCGACGGGGTGTAGAGGGAGTAGCGGTGGCGCTCGATCGGGTCGACGATGTCGATGCCGTCGTCGCTCGCGAGCGGTTCGAACGAAACGCGCAGCTGCTCCTCCCCGGCTTGCCCCACCCCGTCGGTCTGTTGTGAGGGCACGGTGCATATTACATGACCGGGAGAGCAGAAAAAGTATCGCAAATCAGAGGACAACCGCGTCGGATGGGTTAGGCAGTGCATAACACCATTTCAGCCTCGTGAGAATATCGTTCTCGGATAAATACTCACCTGGATGTCCAGGGGCGGACCGCTGTTCCGACCACGTTCGGGCAGACGGGGGATAGTTGTGTATCTACCTGGAAATCAATAATTTTTATCTCCGGTGGGGTAGATAGATTACGTATGTCAGGGAGTGACGAGCGGGACGACGACCTCTCAGTTAGGCGATTCGTCGCCGCCCTCGCGTCCCTGAAGGACCGCGGCGCCGCGCTCCTCGTCGTCGGCGCCGTCCCGGACCGCGTCCACGACCGGGCCAGCAGGCGCCTCCTCGGCGACCGGACCCAGGTCCGGCGACGGCTCCTCGTCGCAACCGACGCCGACCCCGGGTACGCCATCGATCACTTCGGCGGCGCCGGCCGCGGCGACCTCCGGGTCGTCCGCCACCGCACCGGCTCCCGAAGCAGCGCGGTGGGCGCCCACCTCGCCCCGGAGTCCGCCGCCGTCGACGTCACCACCACCGACGATCTCACGTCGCTCGGGACGGCGGTCCTCGACGCCGTCCGGGAGTTCGACCGGGCCGCCGACGGTCTCGACGCGGCCGAACTCCGGGTCGGCGTGAACTCGCTCGCGCCGCTCCTCGACCACGACGACCTCGTCCTCTTCCGGTTCCTCCACCTCCTCACCGGCGTCGTCCGGAACGCCGACGGCCTGGTCCACGTCACGCTCCCCGTCGCCCGCGACGCCCGCGTCGTCCGTCTGCTCGAACCCCTGTTCGACGGCCTGGTCGAACTCCGGGTGACCGACGAAGGTCCAGAGCAGCGGTGGGACCTCTGGCAGCCCGACCACCCGTCGGCGTGGCTCCCGGTCTGAGGACCAGTGGGCTGAAATACGGCCGTCGAGAACTCTCGACCGATGCACGAGGACGAGGCGGCAGCCACGGCCGCGCTGGAAGACCGGTGGCGCGACGAGGACGGCGTCGTCCGGTGTCCGGACTGCGGGAGCACAGACCACCTCTTCTCGACCCACGGCGGTACCGTGACCATCTACTGTGGCGAGTGCCCCACCTCGGAGTCGGCGGAGTTCCCGGACTTCAAGGTCTAATCTGGCCGCACCAGGAGCTTCCCGAACAGCTCTCGGTCCTGCATCGCCTCGAACGCCGTTCCGGCGTCGGCGAGGTCGTACTCGTCGCCGACGACGGGTTCGAACGCGCCGTCGGCCACGAGGTCGACGAGTCGTTCGAGGTCCGCCTGCGTCCCCATCGTGCTCCCGACGACCTGCTTGTGCTCCCAGTAGAGCTCTCGCACGTCGATTTCCGAGGTGGCACCCGCCGTCCGGCCGCACACCGCCATCGTCCCGTCACGCCGGAGCACGTCAGGCCGACCCCGGTGAACGGCCCGCCGAGGTGGTTGAGCGTCACGTCGACGGGGCCGATGGCCTCCACGGCCTCCCTGACCTCGGCAGGGTCGTCCGAGTGGACGACGTGGTCGGCACCCACCGCTTCCAGGCGGTCGAGTTTCGCCCGGGACGACGAGGTCCCGATGGAGCGTCCGCCGATAACGTCGATAAGCTGGACGGCGGCCACGCCGACGCCGCCGGTAGCGCCCGGGACGAACACCAGGTCGCCGGCTGTCGCGTCCGCCCGGCGGAGCATGTGCCAGGCGGTCATGTAGGCGACGGGGAGCGCCGCGGCGTCGGTCAGCGACACCTCGTCGGGCAGCGCGACCAGGCGGTCGGCCTGCACGAGCGCCTGCTCCGCGAGACCGCCGTGGTAGATTTCGTACTCGGCACACCGGTTCTCGGGGCCGTCCCGGCAGTGGCGACACGTCCCGCAGGCCAGGTTCGGGCAGAGCACGACCCGGTCGCCGGGTGCGACCGCGCTGACGCCGTCGCCGACCGCGGCCACCGTCCCGGCGACGTCGACGCCGGGCGTGAACGGGTCCGTCACGCCCCCTTCCTCCAGAATCCAGAGGTCGTGGTGGTTCAGGGAGCACGCCGCCACGTCGACGACCGCTTCGCCCGGTCCGGGGACGGGGTCCGCCACTTCGCGGACGGAGACGTTCTCGGGGCCGCCGAAGCCGTCGAAGACAACTGCTTGCATGGGCGTGTGTTTCTCACCCGGGCCTGTTGACGCTACCGGCCAGCGCGACGCCTGCCGGTCGGCGTGTCCAGGGGCTGGGAGGCGGGGGGGGGGGAGCGGTCAGTAGAGCGCCCCGCCCAGGGGTACCTCCTCGTCGGGCGTGACGAGCACCGGGTTGCCGTCGTCGCCCGGCACGCCGACGGTCAGCACCTCCGACCGGTAGCCCGCGATGTGCACCGACCCGAGGTTCGTCGCACAGAGCACCTGCTTCCCCACGAGGTCCGCGGGGTCGTAGTGGTAGCCGGTCTGGGCGGCCGACTGCACCGTCTCGTCGCCGAGGTCGATGCGGAGTTTCTGCATCTCCGGCTTGTTCGTCTCAGGGAACGGTTCGGCGTCGACCACCTCGCCGACGCGCAGGGTCACGTCGAACGGACTCTCGGGCATACGCCGACGAACCGGCCGAGCCACAATAACGGTGCCGCCGCTGGGCGAGCGGTCGCGAAAAAACGGGACGGTGAGTCTACAGGAAGTCCTCGATGTAGTCGGCGACCTCTTCGGGAGTGTCGCCGACCGGGACGCCCGCGTCGTTCAGCGCCTCAATCTTGCTCTCGGCGGTGCCGGTGCCCGACCCGGAGACGATGGCGCCCGCGTGGCCCATGCGCTTGCCGGGCGGTGCCGTGCGGCCCGCGATGAAGCCGGCGACCGGCGTGTCCATCTCCTGGGCGATGAACTGAGCGGCTTCCTCCTCGTCCTCGCCGCCGATCTCGCCGCACATCACGACCGCCTCCGTCTCGGGGTCGTTCTCGAAGTGCTCCAGCGCGTCGATGAAGCTGGTGCCGATGATGGGGTCGCCGCCGATGCCGACCGCGGTGGACTGGCCGATGCCGCGCTTGGTCAGGTTGTCGACCACCTGGTAGGTCAGCGTGCCCGACCGGGAGACGAGGCCGACGTTGCCTTCGGAGAAGATGTTGCCCGGCAGGATGCCGAGTTTCGCCTCGCCCGGCGTGATGATGCCCGGGCAGTTCGGGCCGATGAGTTCGGTGTCGACCTCCTCCAGGCGCTTGTGGACCTTGCTCATGTCCTGGGTGGGGATGCCCTCCGTGATGGCGACCACCAGGTCGACGTCGGTGTCGAGCGCCTCGAAGATGGCGTCCGCGGCGAACGCCGGCGGGACGAACACGACGGCGGCGTTGGCGTCCTCCTCCTCGACGGCCTGTTCGACCGTGTCGTAGACGGGGATGCCGTCGACCGACTGGCCGCCCTTGCCGGGGACCGCGCCGGCGACCACGTTGGTGCCGTACTCGACCATCTGCTCGGTGTGGAACTTGCCCTCGCCGCCCGTGATGCCCTGCACCACGACGCGGGTGTCGTCGTCGACGAGAATGCTCATTGGTTCACCTCTTCGGCGTAGCTGACCGCACGCTTCACGGCGTCTTCGAGCGTTTCCTCGACCGTGACCAGTTCGTCGTTCAGTATCTCGCGGCCCTCCACGGCGTTCGTGCCGGCGAGGCGGACGACGACGGGCTTCGGTATCTCGTCGAACTCGCCGAGCGCCTCGTTGATGCCCTTGGCAACCTCGTCGCCGCGCGTGATGCCGCCGAAGATGTTGAACACGACCGCGTCGACGTTGTCGTCCGAGAACACCATGTCCAGGGCGTTCACGACGCGTTCGGCCTTCGCACCGCCGCCGATGTCGAGGAAGTTCGCGGGTGCCCCGCCGTAGTGGTCGACGAGGTCGAGCGTCGTCATGACCAGTCCCGCGCCGTTGCCGATGATGCCGACGTTGCCGTCGAGGCGGACGTAGTCGAAGCCGTACTCGCCGGCCTTGCGTTCGAGGTCGTCCTCGTAGCTCTCCTCCTCCATCTCCGCGAGGTCCGGGTGGCGGAACAGCGCGTCGTCGTCGATGTTGAGGACGGCGTCCGCGGCGACGACCTCGTCGTCGCTCGTGACCATCAGCGGGTTGATCTCGGCGTCGCTGGCGTCCTGGTCGTCCCACAGGCTGAACAGCGTGCTCAGCACCTTCGAGACGTCGCCGGCGAGTTCGCGGTCGACGCCCGCGTCGTAGACGGCCTTGCGCGCCTGGTAGGGGTGCATCCCGAACGCGGGGTCGACGTGCTCGCGGGCGATGGCCTCGGGCGTCTCCGCGGCCACCTCCTCGATGTTCACGCCGCCTTTCGTGGAGACCATCGCCACCGGCTCGCCTTCGCCGCGGTCCATGGTGACGCCGACGTAGAGTTCGTCGGTGAAGTCGACGGCCTCCTCGACGAGCACCTTGTTGACCGTGTACCCCTTGAGGTCCATCCCGAGGATGTCCTCGGCGACCGACCGGGCCTCGTCGGCGTCCTCGGCGAGCTTGATGCCGCCCGCCTTGCCGCGGCCGCCGACGTGTACCTGCGCCTTGACGGCGACGGGGTAGCCGATGTCGTCGGCCACCGCGACCACCTCGTCGACCGATTCGGCGAGGGCCGACGCCGGCGTCGGGACGCCAGCGTCGGCGAAGACCTGCTTCGCCTGATACTCGTGAAGCCTCATGCGGGCAGAAAATCGGTCTGCGCTGTGCTTAAAGCCCACACATATCGTTCCGTCTCTCGGCGCGCCTCCCGGCGAGATTTACCTGAACCGGGACGGCCCCCGGCGGCCTGCCGGCTCTCGCACCTTTATTTTCCCGGGCCCCGTTCCACCGGACATGCGAGCCGTACGCTACCACGAACACGGCGGTCCCGACGTACTGCAGGTCGACGACGTGGACGCGCCGACGCCGGCACCCGACCAGGTCCGCGTCGACGTCCGCGCCGCGAGCGTCAACCCGGTGGACACCTACTTCCGCGAGGGCTCCTACGAGCCGCCGACGCTCCCGATGGTCCCAGGCGACGACGTCGCCGGCGTCGTGGACGCCGTCGGCGACGACGTGGACGAGTTCGACGTCGGCGACCGGGTGTTCGGCACCGGCGTCTCCGCCAGCGGCCAGGGCTCCTTCGCCGAGCAGGCCACCGTGCCGACCGACCGCGTCGCCCACCTCCCCGACGGCGTCTCGTTCGCCGAGGGCGCCGCCGTCGCGCTCGTCGGCGTGACCGCCTGGCAGGCGCTCGTCGACCACGGCGACGTCGGCCCCGCTCAGATTGCGCTCGTCCACGGCGGCAGCGGCGGCGTCGGCCACGTCGCGGTCCAGCTGGCCAGCGCGGCCGGCGCGCACGTCGTCACCACCGCCAGTCCCGAGTACCACGACCGCCTGACCGACCTGGGCGCCGACGCCGTCTTCGACTACCACCGCGACGACCTGGCGGACGCCGTCACCGCCGAGGGCGCACCCGAGGTCATCCTCGACCACCGTCTCGACGACTACCTCCAGTTCGACGCGGACGTGGCCGCACAGGGCGCCCGCGTCGCGGGCATCGGCAACACCGACCTCGCCGCCGGGTTCACGGACGTGCCCGCGGCGCGCGCGAAGGAACTCGAAATCCACCTGATGAGCATGTACAACAACCCGGACATCGCCGCCCGCCTCGGCCGTCTCGCCCGCCTGATGGCCGCCGGCGAGGTGGTGCCCGACGTCGCGCGCACCTACTCGTTCGACGAGGCCGGCGAGGCCCAGCGCGCGGTCATGGAGGACAGCTTCTTCGGCAAACTCGTCGTCGAACCCTGAGGAGACTATCTCATTAACGTTGAATCCGGGTTGAATCGGCGGGCGACACCTCGAAAGCCCCCGGGCGTTCGACCGGCCGGGCCTCGCTGCGCGCTTCGCTCACTGCGTTCGCTGCAGTGCTTGCCTGGCGAGACACTTTGTGTCTCGCTGGCCGTCGCTCACTGCGTTCGCGACGACGTCGTCCGGGCCGGGTCGAACGCCCGGCCCCTTTCAGTCCCACCCGGAGCCTGGGCCGGCCGGCCACCGTGGGTGGGACTGAAAGGGGCGGCGTGCTGGACGACGGCGGCCGAAGCAAGCACCGCCCGCAGGGCGGCGCGCAGCGAGGCCCCCGAGTGCAGCACGTCGGGGCTTTCGAGGAGTTGCAGTCGCCGTGCGTCATCCTTGCCAGCGTCTCTAAATACCTCTGCTGACCGCCGCGAGCTTTATCTGACGTCCGGCCGACACTGTTCTCCATGCACGCGGAGTTCGACTTCGGCGACAGCGTCGTCCTCGTCACGGGCGCGAGCGGTGCGCTGGGGAGCGCGGTGGCGGGGACGTTCGCCGACGCGGGTGCGACCGTCTGCGGGACCGACATCGTGGCACCGACGAGTGAGGACGCGGAACTCGACCCGGGCGTCGTCGAGTTCTACGAGGGGGATTTCACCGACGAGGACGACGTCGAACGCGTCGTCGACGCGGTGGTGGACGACCACGGCGGCCTCGACTGCCTGCTGAACATCGCGGGGACCTGGAAGGGCGGGTCGCCCATCGACGAGACGGACGTCGGGACGTTCGACCTGCTGTTCGACGTGAACCTCAAGACGATGTTCCTGGCGTCGAAGCACGCGCTCCCGCACCTCCGCGAGCGCGACGGCGCCATCGTGAGCGTCAGCGCCCGCGCGTCGCTCGAAGGCGGCGAGGGCGACGGTCCGTACCGGGCGTCGAAGGCGGGCGTCCGTCTGCTCACGGAGACCATCGCCGAGGAGAACCTGGGCGAGGTGCGGGCGAACGCCGTCATGCCCAGCGTCATCGACACGCCGATGAACCGCGAGATGATTCCGGACGCCGACTTCGACGAGTGGGTGGCTCCGGAGGAAATAGCCCGCGTGATGCTGTTCCTCTGCAGCGACGCCGCGTCCGTCACCAGCGGCGCGGCGGTGCCGGTCTACGGCGAAGCCTGACGCGGGTCGGCCGTCGCCGAAGCCGCCTGCGGTCGGTGGGCGCGAATCCGGCACATGGCAACATTTGTCATATATAATCGTTTCGGCATGTCGGGTGAGAATCAGTATCGGGCGTCTTGATATCCCTCCGCATATCGGGCCGTTTATAAGGTGCTGTCCGGTTATGGCAGGTATACACATGGCAGAACGAGAGACCTGGACGACGAGACTCGGATTCATCCTCGCCGCCGTCGGCAGCGCCGTCGGCCTCGGCAACATCTGGGGGTTCCCCTTCCAGGCCGGCCGAAACGGCGGGGCGGCGTTCCTCATCGTCTACCTCGTCGTGGTACTGCTCATCGGCCTCCCCGCGATGCTCTCCGAGTTCGTCGTCGGGCGTCGCGGCCGCAAGAACCCCATCGACGCCATCGCCGAACTCGGCCACCGCGAGTGGAGTTTCGCCGGCGGCATCGGCGCGTTCGCCGCGTTCTGGATCCTGGCGTTCTACAGCGTCGTCGGCGGCTGGGTCATCCGGTACGTCTACGGCACCGCCACCGGCGCCTACTTCGGGTCGACCGGCGCGGGCGAGTACTTCATGAGCATCGCGATGGGGTGGGACGCCGTCGCCCTCCACGCCCTCTTCTTGCTGCTCACCTTCGGCATCGTCGCGTTCGGCATCGAGCACGGCATCGAGCGCGCGACGAAGTTAATGGTGCCGAGCATCGTCGTCCTCCTCCTCGGCATCGGCATCTGGGCGTCCACCCTCAGTAACGCCGGCGTCGGCTACGAGTTCTACCTCGCGCCCGACCTCGGCGAACTCACCGCCAACCTCGGCAGCATCATCCCGTACGCCGTCGGCCAGGCGTTCTTCACGCTCTCGCTCGGCATGGGCGCGATGATAACCTACGCCTCCTACCTCGGCGAGGACGACAGCCTCCCCGCCGACGGGAGCATCATCGTCGTCCTCAACACGTTCGTCGGCGTGCTCGCCGGCTTCGTCGTCTTCCCCGTCCTGTTCCACTTCGACCCGCAGATCGACCTCGCGGGCGCCGGCGGCGCGGGGACGGCGTTCACCACGCTCGGTGCCGCGTTCGCGGGCCTCGGCACGTCCGGCCGCGTCCTCGGGTTCGTGTTCTTCCTGGTGCTGCTGCTCGCGGCGCTCTCCTCCTCCATCAGCCTCCTGGAGGTCGTGACCGCCTACCTCATCGAGAACTCGAACTACTCCCGGGTCCAGGTCGCCGGCACCCTCGCCGGCGTCATCTTCCTGTTCGGCGTCCCGAGCGCCACCGGCATCTTCGGGATGGACGGGCTGACGACGCTCACCTGGTACAACGACATCGCGTACAACCTCATCCTGCCCATCTCGGTGCTCGCGCTGTCCATCTTCGTCGGCTGGGTCGTCGGCCATGACTCCCTCGACGAGATACGGCAGGGCTCGACGGTCAGCAGGGCCTTCGACGTGACGTGGCTCTGGTTCGTCCGCCTCGTCATCCCGGGCGCGGTCCTGTTCACGCTCGTGCTCGGCATCCAGTCGCTGCTGATACTCGGCGGCGTCATCCAGCAGCCGTTCTTCCTCGGCTGACGAATCGTCACCGACCACCCCGATTCTTCCCGAACGTTAATACAGAACCCGCGGTATTCGGGAGGTATACTCCTTGTTTTCGGCGGTTTGAAAGATTCGAACTTCGAAACCGTCTTTAGGCCACCTCTGCGATTGAGACGCAATGACACGCGAGTCCTGGGCGACGAGGGTCGGCTTCATCCTCGCCGCCGTCGGCAGCGCCGTCGGTCTCGGCAACATCTGGCGGTTCCCGTGGATGACCGCCGAACAAGGCGGCAGCGCGTTCCTCCTGCTCTACCTGCTCATCGTCGTCGGCGTGGGCGTCCCCGGCCTGCTCGGCGAGTTCGTCATCGGCCGGCGCGCCAAACGCAACCCCGTCGGCGCGCTCGAATCGCTCTCCGGGTCGAAGACGTGGGGGCGAGTCGGCCTCATCACGGTCGTGACCGCCATCTTCCTGCTGTCGTTCTACAGCGTCGTCGGCGGCTGGATCGTGCGCTACTTCCTCGGCAGCGTCACGGGCGCCTACTTCGCCCAGCCCGGCGCTTACTTCGACTCCATCTCGTTCGGCTGGCAGGCCGCCGGCTTCCACGTCGTCTTCCTCCTTGTCACCGCGCTCATCGTCCTCGCGGGCGTCCGGCGCGGCATCGAGGTGGCGACGAAGGTGATGATGCCGGCCATCGTCGTCCTGCTCGTCGGCCTCGCGGCGTGGGCGGTCACCCGGCCTGGCGCCGGCGCGGGCCTCGAGTTCTACCTCGCGTTCGACGCGGCCTACCTCCGCGCGAACTTCTTCGACGTGCTCATCGCGGCCGCCGGGCAGGCGCTGTTCACGCTCTCGGTCGGCGCGGGCACGATGATAACCTACGCCTCGTACCTCGGCGAGGACCGGTCGCTCCCCGTCGACGGCGTCACCATCGGCTTCCTCAACACGTTCGTCGGCGTGCTCGCCGGCTTCGTCGTTTTCCCGCTCCTGTTCGCGCAGGGCATCGAACCCGGCGCCGGCGGCCCGGGCGCGCTGTTCGTCTCCATCGCGGGCGCGTTCAGCACGCTCCCGGCCGGCCGCCTCATCGCCGCCGTGTTCTTCGGCGTGGTGACCCTCGCCGCGCTGTCGAGTTCCATCAGCATGCTGGAGATACCCGTCTCCTACCTCGTCGACGAGTTCGGCGTCTCCCGTCGCCGGGCCGTCGCCGGCCTCTCGGTGCTGTTCCTGGTCACCGGCGGCGTCAACGCGCTCAACCCGGGCGTCTTCGACTTCGTCGCGAGCACGCTCGTCGACCTGCTGCTCACCGGCGGCCTGCTCGCGTTCCTCCTGTTCGTCGGCTGGGTGCTCGGCCGGGACGCCCTCGACGAGTTCACGACCGGCGCCGGCCCGCTCGCCAGCGCGCTCGGGACGCCGTGGCTCTACGCCGTCGGCGTGGTGCTCCCGCTGTTCCTCCTGTTCACGCTCCTCACGGGCGTCTTCAGCGCGTTCGGCCTCTCGGTGGACGTCGCGCTCACCGTCGCGCTGACGGCCGCCCTCGGACTGGGTGCGTTCGTCGGCCTGCGCCGCCCGCAGTCGGTCATCCCGGCCCGGGGTCGGTAGGTCGTCCGGTTACGGAACCCTTTTGTGGCCTCGGTTGTCCGTTCGGCTAGTGACCGCGAGGCCTGACGCATGACGATGGACGAACGCATCGAGGACCTCCGCGAGCGCAAGCAGGAGGCCGAGACGGGCGGCGGTGAGGACCGCATCGAGGCACAGCACGAGAAGGGGAAGATGACGGCCCGCGAGCGCATCGACTACCTCCTCGACGACGGCACCTTCCAGGAGTTCGACAAACTCCGCACCCATCGCTCCCACAACTTCGGGATGGAGGAGAAGCAGATACCGGGGGACGGCGTCGTCACCGGCCACGGCGAGATAGACGGGCGCACCGTCTTCGTCTTCGCCCACGACTTCACCGTGTTCGGCGGGTCGCTCGGCGAGGTGTTCGCCGAGAAGGTCGTGAAGGTGATGGACAAGGCGATGGAGGTGGGCGCGCCCGTCATCGGGCTGAACGACTCGGCGGGCGCCCGCATCCAGGAGGGCGTCGAGAGCCTCGGCGGCTACGGCGACGTCTTCCACCGGAACCAGCAGGCGAGCGGCGTCGTACCCCAGATATCGGCCATCATGGGGCCGTGTGCTGGCGGCGCGGTCTACTCGCCAGCCATCACCGACTTCACGTTCATGGTGAAGGACTCAAGCCACATGTTCATCACCGGCCCGGACGTCATCAAGACCGTCACGGGCGAGGAGGTGACCTTCGACGAACTCGGCGGCGCGGTGGCCCACACCTCCGAGAGCGGTGTCGCCCACTTCGCGGCGGAGTCCGAGGAGGAGGCCCTCGACGACATCAAGCGCCTGCTCTCCTACATCCCGCAGAACAACGTCGAGGACCCGCCGCGCCTGGAGCCGTGGGACGACCCGGACCGCCGCGACGACGAACTCGAGGAGATAGTGCCGGACCAGCCCCAGAAGCCCTACGACATCCGGAACGTCGTCGAGCGCGTGATGGACGAGGGCTCCTTCTTCGAGGTGCAGGAGGAGTTCGCGAAGAACATCGTCGTCGGGTTCGCGCGCCTCGACGGCCGGTCGGTCGGCGTCGTCGCCAACCAGCCGCGCGTGAACGCCGGCACGCTCGACATCAACTCCAGCGAGAAGGGCGCTCGATTCGTGCGCTTCTGCGATTCGTTCAACATCCCCATCGTCACGTTCGTGGACGTGCCCGGGTTCATGCCCGGCACCGACCAGGAGCACAACGGCATCATCCGGCGCGGCGCGAAGCTCCTCTACGCCTACTCCGAGGCGACCGTCCCGCTGCTGACCGTCATCACGCGGAAGGCCTACGGCGGCGCGTACGACGTCATGGCCTCGAAGCACGTCGACGCCGACGTGAACTACGCGTGGCCGACCGCCGAGATCGCCGTGATGGGGCCGGAGGGCGCCGTCAACATCCTCTACCGGGACGAACTCTCGGAGGCCGCGGACCCGGACGAGAAGCGCGAACAGCTCGTCGCGGAGTACCGCGAGCAGTTCGCGAACCCGTACACGGCGGCCGACCGCGGCTTCCTCGACGACGTCATCGAGCCCCAGGAGACCCGGCCGCGCCTCGTCGCCGACCTGGAGATGCTCGCGACCAAGCGCCAGTCCCAGCCCGACAAGAAACATGGCAACATCCCGCTTTGAGTTCGCCGTCCCGGACGACGCCAGCGACGAGGAGGCTGCCGCCATCGCGGCCGCCATCAGCGCCCACCTCAGCGCGCTCGCTGCGGCGGCCGACGGCGAAGCAGCGGCCACCTGGGACGGCGAGCGCTGGTCGTTCACGGGCCGGATAGACACACTGCAGCGCCGGAGCGTTCGCGTCACCCGGGACGCGCCCACGAACGCGTGGGCGGCCGCGGGTCGAACCGATAGAATGAGGTAAGTAACAGCCGAAATACCGATAAAATGTTCGACAAGGTTCTCGTCGCCAACCGCGGAGAAATCGCGGTACGCGTCATGCGAGCGGCCGAGGAGTTGGGCGTCGGCACCGTCGCCATCTACAGCGACGCCGACAAGCACGCCGGGCACGTCCGGTACGCCGACGAAGCGTACAACGTCGGGCCCGCCCGCGCCGCCGAATCGTATCTCGACCAGGACGCCATCCTCGACGCCGCCCGGAAGGCCGGCGCCGACGCCATCCATCCGGGCTACGGCTTCCTCGCGGAGAACGCGTCGTTCGCCCGCAAGGTCGAGGAGAGCGAGGTCACGTGGATCGGGCCGCCGGCAGACGCCATGCAGCGCCTGGGCGAGAAGACGAAGGCCCGCGCGCTCATGCAGGACGCCGACGTGCCCGTCGTCCCGGGCACCACCGAACCCGCCGAGTCCGCCGACGAGGTCAAGGAGATCGGCGAGGAGTACGGCTACCCGGTCGCCATCAAGGCCGAGGGCGGCGGCGGTGGCCGCGGGCTGAAGGTGGTGCAGGGGCCCGAGGAGGTCGAAGCCCAGTTCGAGAGCGCCAAGCGCGAGGGCGAGGCGTACTTCGACAACCCGTCGGTCTACGTCGAGAAGTACCTGGAGTCCCCGCGCCACATCGAGGTCCAGATCATCGCCGACGAGCACGGCAACGTGCGCCACCTCGGCGAACGCGACTGCTCGCTCCAGCGCCGCCACCAGAAGGTCATCGAGGAGGCGCCCAGCCCCGCCATCGACGACGAGATGCGCGAGGCTATCGGCGAGGCGGCCCGCCGGGGCGTCGACGCCGCCGACTACCGGAACGCCGGGACGGTCGAGTTCCTCGTGGAGGAGGGCGAGTTCTACTTCATGGAGGTCAACACCCGCATCCAGGTGGAGCACACCGTCTCCGAGGAGATCACGGGCATCGACATCGTGAAGTGGCAGCTCCGGGTCGCCGCCGGCGAGGAGATATCCTTCGACCAGGAGGACGTCACCATCGACGGTCACGCCGTCGAGTACCGCATCAACGCGGAGAACCCCGCGAACGACTTCTCGCCGACGCCCGGCACGCTCTCCACCTACGACCCGGCGGGCGGCATCGGCGTCCGCGTCGACGACGCCATCCGCCAGGGCGACGAAATAAGCGGCGACTACGACTCGATGATAGCGAAGCTCATCGTGAAGGCCGGCGACCGCGAGGAGGTGCTGGCCCGGAGCGAGCGTGCGCTCCGCGAGTTCGACATCGAGGGCGTCCACACCACCATCCCGTTCCACCGCCTGATGCTGGAGGACTCGGCGTTCCGCAACGGCGAGCACACCACGAAGTACCTCGACGACGTGCTCGACCCGGACCGCATCGCCGAGGCCGTCGAGCAGTGGGGGCCCGAGGACGTGGGCGGGGCGGCCGAGGACGAGGAGGCCGTCGAGCGCGAGTTCACCGTCGAGGTGAACGGCAAGCGCTTCCAGGTCAACCTGGAGGAGCGCGGCGCGGCCCAGCTCGCCGCGACGGGCGGCGGCTCCCAGCAGCCCCAGCGCCCGACCGGTGCCGGCCCGTCCGACGACGAGGACGGCGGCGACACGGTCGTCGAGGGCGAGGGCGAGAGCGTCACCGCCGAGATGCAGGGCACCATCCTGAACGTCGCCGTCAGCGAGGGCGACGAGGTCTCGCCCGGCGACACGCTCCTGGTGCTGGAGGCGATGAAGATGGAGAACGACATCGTCGCGTCCCGCGGCGGCACCGTCACCCAGGTCGCCGTCAACGAGGGCGAGAGCGTCGACATGGGCGACGTGCTCGTCGTCATCGACTGACCCCGGAGCAGTTTCTTCTTGTCACCGGCCTGCGTAGCGTCGCGCATGAACGACACGCGCCGTGCCGTGCTGGAGGCGCTTGCCGACGGGCCCGTGAGCGGGCCGGCTCTGGCCGACGACCTGGGCATCTCGCGGGCGGCCGTCTGGAAGCACGTGGACGCCCTCCGCGACGCCGGGTTCGACGTGGAGAGCGACGACGACGGCTACTCGCTCGCGTCGGTGCCCGAGTTCGGCGGTCTCGCGGTCGAGTTCGGCCTCGACGCGCCGTTCACCGTCGAGTACCACGACGCCATCCCGAGCACGAACGACCGCGCCCGGGAACTCGCCGCCGACGGCGCGGCGGACGTCGTCGTGCTGGCGGACGAGCAGACGGGCGGCCGCGGCCGCCTCCGGCGTGCGTGGGACTCGCCGTCGGGTGGCGTCTGGCTGAGCCTCGTGCTCCGGCCCGACCTGCCGCCCGCCCGGGTGCCACTGCTCACGCTCGCCGCCGCCGTCGCCGTCGCGGACGCCGCCCGCGAGGCCGGCGTGGACGCCCACATCAAGTGGCCGAACGACGTGCTCGTGGGGGCCGGCGGCGAGCGGGGCGGCGCGAAACTCGCCGGCATCCTCACCGAGATGGAGGGCGAGGCCAGCCGCGTCTCGTGGGTCGTCATCGGTATCGGCGTCAACGCGAACGTCGCCGCCGACGCCCTCCCCGAGGGCGCGACGAGCCTCCAGGCGGAGGCGGGGTCGGTCGACCGACGCCGGTTCGTGCAGCGACTGCTGGAGCGGTTCGACGACCTCCGGACGGACCCCGACGCCGTCCTCGCCGCGTGGCGCGAGCGGGCCGACACGCTCGGGCGGCGGGTCCGCGTCGAACTCCCGGACGGCGAGGTGGTCGGCGAGGCGGTCGCGGTGACGGCGACGGGCGCGCTGGTCGTGGACACCGGCGACGAGCGGGTCACCGTCCACACCGGCGACTGCGAGCACCTCCGGCCGGTCTGACTACTCCTCGACGTCCTCGTCGCTCATGCGCACCGTCAGCACGGGCACGTTCGAGGAGCGGACGACCTTCTCCGCGACGCTCCCGAGCAGGAGGCGGTCGATGCCGCCGCGGCCGTGGGTGCCCATCACGATGAGGTCACAATCTTCGGCCTCGGCGTACCGGATGATCTCCTTGCTCGGCGACCCGTCGAGGAGCACGCGCATCACCGGCACGTCCCGTGGTTTCGCTATCTCCGCCACCTCGTCGAGCGCCGCTTCGCCCTCGTTCTGGAGCATGTCGGAGACGCCCTCCCACGACGTCTCCATCGGGAGGCTGGCGAAGCTCGCGGTGTTGAGCACGTAGACGGCGTGGATGGTGGCGTTGTGGGCGGCCGCCAGGTCGACGGCGTGTTTCGCGGCCCGGGTGGTCCCCGTCGACCCGTCAGTCGGCACCAGTATCCGCTCGTAGAGCCCGTTCACGGTCCTTGCCAAAGCTTCCCATTCCCCCGTCTTAAGCGTTCCCGCTACAGCACTACCTCTTTCACGTCGGCGGCGCCAGCCCGACGGACGACCGCCCTGATGAGGTCCTGGGCGCCCGAGAGGTTGTCCGAGTCGCCGTCGAGCACCAGGAGCTTCGCGTCGCGCCCGGGTTCGACGACGCCCCGGTTCAGGCCGACCGCTTCCGCGCCGGCGACCGTCGCCATCCGGAGCACGTCGAGGGCGGACACGTCGAACAGCTTCGCCGTGAACTCCATCTCGCGGAACATCGACGGGCTGTTGAGCATGACGTTGTCCGTGCCGAGCGCGAGCGTGGTCCGCTCGAACAGCTCCTCGACCGGCGGCAGGCCGACGCCCGTCACCAGGTTCGACCGGGGGCAGACCGCCACCGGAACGTGGCTGTCCTCCACCCGGTCGAGGTGGAGGCCTTCGGCGTGGACCATGTGGACCAGGAGGTCCGGGCCGAGGTCGAGTGCGGGATTGATGTCCGCGCTGTCGCGCTCGCCGGCGTGGATGGCGAACGGCTTCTCCAGCTTGCCGGCGGCTTTGCGCTGCGGGCCGAACTCGCCGTCGCGTGCGCCGCTGGCGCCGTAGCCGTCGGCCACCTCCAGCACGTCGGCGTCGCCGCGGCCGAACAGGAACGGTTCCACGTCGACGCCCTGGGCCGCCTCGCGGAGCGCGTAGACGCCCTCGACGCCGCCCTCGCGGAACTCCAGGAACGTCCCGGTGCCCGTGGCGGCCATGACTCGCATCGCGCGCCGCATCGCCTCGACTTTCTCCTCGCGGGACGCCGCCCGGAGCAGGCGGTGTTTCAGGCCGTCCGGCGGCGCGACCAGGTCGTCGAGGTCGAGTCCGGCACCCGCCTCCTTCGCGATGGCGTCGCCGATGTGGGTGTGGGCGTTCACGAACGCCGGGAGGACGACGTCGTCGCTCTCGACGGACTCCTCCTCGACGGCCGCTATCTCGCCGTCGTCGACGACCACCCGTCCCTCCACGGGCTCGAACTCGGGGCCGCGGAGCACGGTGCCTTCGAGGTGCATATCGGTGGATTACCCCGAGGTCCCTTGAATCGCCCGGGTCACTCGAACTCGTCGAGCGTGGTGTGGACGCCCGACCGGCCGACCTCGGAGACCAGGGCGCCGTCGGTCTCCAGGCCGAGCACGCGCTCGGCGGCGTGCCCGACGTCCGCGACGTGGTCGGCGGGCGCGTAGACACCCAGACGCCACTGCTCGCGCTGGGCGGCGCGCAGCGCGCTCACGAGCGTGGACTGCTCGCCGAGGCGGCGTATCTCGCCGTTGACCAGCACCCGGGTGGTGGATTCGCGCATGCTCGGCCGGTCCGGCACGTCGAGGATGACGTGGCCGGGGTCGACGTCGGCCGCCGCCGCGACGTCGTCCTCCAGCGACCTGACGGTCTCGTGGTCGGCGTCCACGACGTCGCCGTCCACGTCGGGCATCTCCGCCCACACGGCGCGCTTGTAGAGGTCGCGGTTCGCCAGCCGCTCGCCGTACGCCGCCGTCTCCGGGGTGCGTCGCAGCGCGACGAGCAGCTGGGCGTCGTCCATCCGGCGGAGTCCCTCGCCGTCCACCTCGCCGGCGTCGAGCAGGCGCTCGCTCGCCCGCCGGAGCATCCCCTTGCTGATGCGGGCGACGTGGTGGTTGTAGACGGTCGGGTTCATGAGCGCCCGGGCGACCAGCAGGCTCTCGGCCGCCTGGACGTTCCCCTCGTCGAGGACGAGTTCGCCGTCGACGAACACGAGTTCGCGGAGAAGGCGGCCGTGGTCGATGGTGCCGTACGGGACGCCGGTGTGGTGGGCGTCGCGCACCAGGTAGTCCATCCGGTCCACGTCGAGTTCGCCCGCGACGAGCTGGGCGAACTCCCCTCGCCGCCGATGCGGTCGGCGACCGTCGCCGGGTCGAGGTCGTGGGCGTCGAGGGCCTCGGCGACGGCGCCCTCGGTGACCAGGTCGTGGACGTCGTCGTGGTACTTGCCGGTGTGCCGGTGGATGAGCTCCTCGATGTTGTGGCTGAACGGGCCGTGGCCGACGTCGTGGAGGAGCGCCGCCGCCCGGATGCGTTCGGCCTCCCGACCCGCGATGCCGAGGTGGTCGAGTGCCAGCCCGGTGAGGTGGTAGACGCCGAGGCTGTGCTCGAACCGGGTGTGGTTCGCGGAGGGTAGACCAGCGGCACCGTCCCGAGCTGGCGGATGCGGCGTAGCCGCTGGACGGGCGGCGTGTCCAGCAGCGTCGCCGCGACGCCCTCGACCCGGATGTAGTCGTGGACGCTGTCCTTGATGGTCTTCATCGCCCGGAGGTTCGGCGGCTTCCCGTAAAAACTCGCGGCCGAAGCGGAGGGTATTTTTCGCCGGGGTGTGTCGTCGCAACCATGCACCGCTCGCACGTCGCCGCCCTCCTCGTCCTCGCCACCGTCGTCCTCGCCGGCTGTACCGGCCTGCCCGGCGGCGGTGCGCCGTACGAGACGCCCCTGAACGGAACCGAGATGGACGCCCGCCACACAGCGGCCCTGCAGGACGCCGGCAGCTACACCTACGACTCGACCACGAACACGACCCTCTTCGACCAGTCGACGAACGTGAACGCCACGGTGAAGATGGACCGCGAGGCGAACACCACGCTCGTCACCGCCGACAGCGCGTTCGGGGAGATGGCGGTGTACGTCCCGCCGGACGGACCGGGCTACCAGCGCCTCGGCACGGGCAGCGACGCCCGCTACGAGCGCCTCGACGAGCGTCCGAACGTCTCCCGGTTCACCGGCACCGACTTCGCGAACCTCACGACGCGGTACGAGTTCGCGCAGAACGGCACCACGACCCTCGACGGCGAGACGGTCTGGGTGTACGAGGCGAACGAGACCAACGTCACCGAGACCGCGTTCGCCGACGAGATAAACCGGTCGACGAACGTCTCCATCCGGCTCTACGCCCGCGAGGACGGCCTCGTGACGCGCACCGACGCCCACCTGACCGTGGACACGCCGATCGGCACCCAGTCGTTCGCCATCGTGCGGACGTACACCGCCGTCGGCGAGACGACCGTCGAGGAGCCGTCGTGGGTGGCCGACGCGAAGGAGCGCACCGCCGCCTGAGTCACTCCCACTCCGACCCTGGTTCGCGGATGTACGCCGACTCGAAGTCTGCGGTCCGCGAGTCGAACCGGTCGAGGGCGAACCCGTCGACCGGGAAGGGGGCGTCCTCGCCTGCCACCAGCGCCCGGACCGCCCGCCCGGCGACGGGCGCCGCCATGATGCCGAACCCGTGCATCCCAGTGGCGACCACCAGACCGTCGGGCGCGTCGGACGGCGCGTCCAGGACGGGGTAGCCGTCCGGGGTCGCCGCGTCGCCGGTCGGACACGTGGCGTCCCCAGAGAGCCGCGCGTCGTCGATGCCCTGGAGGTAGTCGGTGACGTGCTCGGCGACCGTCCGCTTGAACGCCGCCGTCGCGCCCGAGCGCACGTCGCCCGGCGGGTCGACGAAGTAGGTGCCGCCGCCGACGTGGAGGTCGCCGTTGTGCTCGGGCCGCCAGTAGAACCGGGTGAGACGCTCCCACGCGATGGGGTAGTCGTCGCCGAACGCCCGGTCGGTCTCGACGTTCACCCACTGGTAGCGGAACGGCCGGGTCGGAATCTCGACGAACTCCGCCACCAGGTCGCGGGTCCGCCAGCCCGCGGCGACCACGACGTGGTCGGCGTGAATGGGGCCGCGTTCGGTCTGCACGCCCGCGACCGCGTCGTCCTCGACGAGCACACCGGTCACTTCGGTCCCGGTCTCGAACGTCGCACCCCGGTCCTCGGCGTCGGCCTGGAGCGTCGTGGCGAACGTGTACGGGTCGACCCAGCCGGTGTCGGCGTACTCGACGCCGCCCGCGAACGTGTCGAGGTCGAACACGCCCGGGAACCGGTCTTCGAGGCTCGCCCGGTCGTGGAACGTCACGTCGAACCCGTGCTCGGCGACCTGCTCGCCGAACGCCCACGCGTCGTCGAGGCCGTCCTCGGTCGCGAGGCTGACGCTCGGGCGCTCGGTGAACGAGAACTGGCCGGTGCCGTCGTACTCCCGGAAGAACCGCATCGCGTACCGGGCGGCGTCCGGGTGCTCGGGGTAGTCCGCGACGATGGAGACGAGGCCGGAGGCCTTCGCCGTGGTCGCACCGGCGACCTGTCCGGCGTCGACGACGTGCACGTCGTGGTCCGGGGCGAGTTCGCGGGCGGCCGCACAGCCCACGACGCCGGCCCCGACGATGACGACTCCTGCTGCATCGGCATCTGACATACCGGGTCGTCGATGCCGCCGATGTTAACTGTTCGCACGATTCGATGGGAACCTGCCGGAGAAGCGGTCATCGGTTAGTGTCGATATGGTCGATTGCACTGCGACCAGCCCGAAAGCCCCCGGGCGCTCGACGGCTGCGACTCGTTGCGGTCCTCGTCGCTGCGCTCCTGCGGTCCTTACGTCGTCTCGCTCGCCGAGCGCCCGGCCCCTTTCAGTCCCACCCGTGTGGCTGGCGGGTCGAGCGCTCACCGGAACGCCGGCGTCGGGTGGGATTGAAAGGGGCGGC
Organism: Halobacteriaceae archaeon GCM10025711; assembly: GCA_042662785.1. Taxonomy (GTDB): domain Archaea; phylum Halobacteriota; class Halobacteria; order Halobacteriales; family Halobacteriaceae; genus JBHSYX01. Next base: position 2,630,570 of record JBHSYX010000001.1, on the reverse strand, counting down.
CGGGTGCGCGAACCCCGGCGACACAAGCACTGGAGCGAACGAAGTGAGCGAAGCGCGCAGCGAGCCGCGGGAGCGCACCCGGCCGGGGCTTTCGGGCTGTCTGTGGCGGTTTCGTGTGGGGCTTTCGGGCTGTCTGTGGCGGTTTCGTGTGGGGCTTTCGGGCTGTCTGTGGCGGTTTCGTGTGGGGCTTTCGGGCTGTCTGTGGCGGTTTCGTGTGGGGCTTTCGGGCTGTCTGTAGTGGCCTGTAGGGCTTTCGGGCTGTCTGTAGCGTCATCGAACTCAACGGCAAGACAGTACACGACGAACCCGAACCGATGTCCGTACGTTTATGCTCGCGGTGTCGAAACCTGCCCTAACACCAATGTCGGGCACCTCAGACCGGAAGGACGACCATCTCCGCATCGTGGCGGAGGAGGACGTGGAGACGACTGGCGCGGGGTTCGCGGACGTCCGCCTCGTCCACGAGGCGCTCCCGGAACTCCACCGGGACGCGGTCGACACGACGGTGGACCTGCTCGGGCACCGGCTCCAGGCACCCATCCTCATCGAGAGCATGACCGGCGGCCATCCGAACGCGACGAAGATCAACCGGGCGCTCGCGAAGGCCGCCGGGGAGACTGGCATCGCGATGGGCGTCGGCAGCCAGCGCGCCGGCCTGGAGGACGCCGCCACCGTCGAGTCGTTCTCGGTCGTCCGTGACGCGGCGCCCGACGCGTTCGTCTACGGCAACATCGGCGCGGCTCAGCTTCCGGAGTACGGCGTCGAACGGGTCGAGGAGGCCGTCGAGATGATCGACGCGGACGCGATGGCCGTCCACCTCAACTTCCTCCAGGAGGCGGTCCAGCCGGAGGGCGACGTCGACGCCCGCGGCGTGCTCGACGCTATCGAGCGCGTCGCCGCCGACCTCAGCGTGCCCGTCCTCGTGAAGGAGACGGGCAACGGCATCTCGCGGGCGACCGCCGAGCGACTGGTCGACGCAGGCGTCGACGCTATCGACGTAGCCGGCCAGGGCGGCACCACGTGGTCGGGCGTCGAAGCCTACCGCGCGGCCGCGTCCGGCGAGCGCCGGGGCGAGCGCCTCGGCACGACGTTCCGGGCGTGGGGCGTGCCCACGGTGGCGAGCACCGTCGAGGCGGCCGAAGTCCACCCGCAGGTCGTCGCCAGCGGCGGGGTCCGGTCGGGGCTCGACGTGGCGAAAGCAATCGCGCTCGGGGCGCGGGCCGGCGGGCTGGCGAAGCCGTTCCTCCGGCCTGCGGGCCAGGGCGCCGACGCCGTCGTCGAGGTCGTGGAGGACCTCGTCGCGGAGCTCCGGACGGCGATGTTCGTCACCGGGTCGGCGACGGTGGCGGACCTCCAGGACGCGGACGTGGTCGTCACCGGCCGGACCAGGGAGTGGCTCCGCCAGCGCGGCGCGATGGACCCTCTCGACGAGTAGGCCGGCAGGGAGGGCAGCCCCACTCGGCGGGTAGCCCTTCGACTGGTAGTTCGGCGTACGTGTGACCCCGCCGGCCGATAGCGGTCGGTGTAAGCGTTTATCAGGTCCCCGCCGCTTACGACGGCGTATGGTTACGTTCCTCTCCGGCGGGACGGGGACGCCGAAGCTCCTCGCCGGGGCGCGGTCGGTGTTCGACCCCGCCGACGTCACCGTCGTCGGCAACACCGGCGACGACGTGGAACTCGGCGGCCTCCTCGTCTGCCCGGACCTCGACACCGTGCTGTTCGAGGGCGGCGGCGCCCTCGACCGCGACCGGTGGTGGGGCATCGCGAGCGACACCGAGGAGACCCACCGCGAACTCCACGCGCTCGCGGAGGCGGCCGGTCTCGACGGCGGCCCGCGCTACCTCCCGGCGGACCGCCAGACGGCGGGCCGGGACATCGCGCGGTGGCGGCGGTTCTCGGGCGTCGCGGAGTTCATGCTCATCGGCGACCGGGACCGCGCGGTCCACGTCACCCGGACCAGCCTCCTCGACGAGGGTCACTCGCTCACCGAGGTCACGCGCACGCTCGCGGCCGCGTTCGACCTCGACGTCGACCTCGTCCCGATGAGCGACGACCCGGTGGCGAGCATCGTCCACACGCCAGACGGCGAACAGCACTTCCAGGCGTTCTGGGTCGCTCACGGCGGCGACCCCGCCGTCGAGGGCGTCGAGTTCCGGGGGCTGACGACGCGACGGCCACGCCGGCGGCGCTCGACGCGCTCGCCGACCCGGTGGTCATCGGCCCGTCGAACCCCGTGACGAGCATCGGGCCGATGCTCGCCCTCGACGGGTTCCGGGCGGCGCTCGACGAGACGCCGGTGGTCGCCGTCTCGCCGTTCGTCGAGGACCAGGTGTTCTCCGGGCCCGCGGCGAAGCTGATGGCGGCGGTGGGCTACGAGCCGAGTACGCGCGGCGTCGCGGACGCCTATCCGTTCGTGGACGCGTTCGTCCTCGACGACGCGGACGGCACCGACCTCGACCGGCCGGTGGTGCGCACCGACACCCGGATGGACGACGACGCGGACGCCGAGCGCGTCGCGCGCGCCGTCGCCGACGCCCTGGAGGTGGCGTGATGTTCCAGCCCCGCCTCGCGCTCGCCAGCCTCAGCGGCGAGTCCGACGCCGCGTGGGCGCTCGACGCCGTCGACGACGCCGGCATAGCGTTCCTGGGCGGCATCGCGCTGGACGACGCGACCCGGGAGGCGGCCCGCGCACTCGTCGCCCGCGACCGGAACGAGTTCCTGCCGGACGACCCCGTCGGATTCGTCGACGACCAGCTCGCGCGTCTCGACGACGCTCCCATCCGGGCCGGGTTCAACGTCCGGAGTGCGACCCTCGACCCAATCCGGGCGGCAGCCCGGGTCTGCGCCGACCACGACGCGGTCCTCGAAATCAACGCCCACTGCCGGCAGGACGAGATGTGCGCGGTCGGCGCGGGCGAGTCGCTGCTCCGCGACCCCGACCGGCTCGCCGACCAGGTGGCCGCCGCGGCCGACGCGGGTGCGACGGTGAGCGTGAAGGTGCGCGCCGAACTCGACGGCGTCGACCTGCCAGCCCTCGCGCGGACGGTCGAGGCGGCCGGCGCCGACCTCTTTCACGTGGACGCGATGGATTCCGAGCACGTCGTCGCCGACGTCGTCGACGCCGCCGACCTGTTCGTCGTGGCGAACAACGGCGTGCGGGACGCCGCGACCGTCCGTGAGTACCTGGCGTACGGGGCGGACGCGGTGAGCGTCGGCCGGCCGAGCGACGACCCCGTCGTCCGGAAGCGCGTGAGCGCCGCCGTCGAGGGGTGGTTCGCGTGAGGACGCCCGCCCAGAACGCCGAACTCGCGCTCCTGCTGGAGGTGGCCGGCACCCCGAAACCCGGGAACGTCGACCGCGAGCGCGACTTCGAGGACCTGCGCTTCGAGCAGTTCCTCGCCGGCGCGGTGGGTGCCCAGGACGGCCTCCGGATGGCGGGCGACGGCGCACCCGTCGGGACGGCGTTCGAGACGGCCGTCGCCGGCATGAGCGACCAGTCCGGCGGCAACACCCAGTTCGGCGCGCTCCTGCTGCTGGTGCCGCTGGTGCAGGCGGCGAGTCGCGGCGTCCTCGACCGTACCTCGGCGACCAGCATCGTCGAGGCGACCACGCTCCCGGACGCCGCGTCGTTCTACCGCGCCTTCGAACACGTGGACGTGTTCGTCGCCGATCTGCCGCCGGACGTCGACGACCTGGACGTGCGCCGGGGCGCGGACGCGATTCCCGCCCTGGAGGAGCGCGGCCTCACCCTCTACGACGTGCTGGCGATGAGCGCGCCCGAGGACGGCGTCGCCGCCGAGTGGGTGAACGGCTTCGAGCGCGCGTTCCGGACGGGCGAACGCATCACCGACGACGACGGACCCGTGGCCGACCGGGCGGCCCGGGCGTTCCTCGAACTCCTCGCAGCGGAACCCGACACGTTCGTCGCGAAGAAACACGACCAGGAGACCGCCGAGTGGGTCCGCGAGCGTGCGGCCGACCTGCTCGACGCCGAGCGGGAGGCGGTGGCCGCGTTCGGCGACGAACTCGTCGAGCGCGGGGTCAACCCGGGGACGACCGCCGATATCGTCGCCGCCAGCCTGTTCGTCGCGCTGGAAGCCCACGGGCTCGAACTATGACCGGGGCCGACTGGCCGGTCGTCCTCCGCGGCGTCACCGAGTCCGTGGTCACGACGCTCGGGCCGAACGGGCTGTGGAACGCGGCCGCGCTCGGCCTCCACGCCGGCGACCCCGTGACCGCCCGGACGTGGGGAAACACCCGCACCCGGCGGAACTTCCACCGGCAGGGCGGCGGCGTCGTCCAGTTCACCACCGACCCGGTGCTGTTCGTCGAGGCGGCCCTCGACGTCCACGAGGTCGAGGACGCTGTGCTGGACGACGCGGCGGCGTGGGTCGAGGTCGAAGTCGACCAGGTCGACGCGGGCGCGTCCGGCGACACCCGGTGGGAGGAGTGGGCGCTCCGGCCGGTCGACGCGGCCGTCGTCCGGGAGACGGTGCCGACGACGAACCGCGGCTACAACGCCGTCGTGGAGGCGACGGTGGCGGCGTCGCGGCTCGGCGTGCGGGCATACGACGACGCGACGCTACGGGACCGCCTCGACTACTTCGCCGGCGTCGTGCGGACCGCCGGCGGGGACCGCGAGCAGGCCGCACTCGACCGACTGGCCGCCCTCGTCGACTGGGAGCCGCCGCGACGGCGGAACGAATCCTTTAACCGCTGGACGGGCAACGCCACTTCATATGGCAATCAAACCCAGCTACGTGAAGAAGACGGGGAAGCTGCTCCTGGAGCAGTACCCCGACGCGTTCAGCTCCGACTTCGAGCACAACAAGGACAGCGTCACCGAACTCACCAACATCGAATCGAAGGACGTCCGGAACCGCATCGCGGGCTACATCGCCCACAAGCTGAACTGATTCTCGCCGCGGAGCAAGTGCTACCAGTACCCAAAGGGATTTGCCCGCTCTCGCCCCTATCTGTGGATAATGTCCAAGAAGGTCGGAATCCTGGGAGCCACCGGTGCAGTCGGGCAGCGGTTCATCCAGCTGCTCGACGACCACCCCGAGTTCGAACTCGCAGCCGTCACCGCCTCCGCCACGAGCGCGGGCAAACCCTACCGCGAGGCGGCGAAGTGGCGGCTCGACACGCCGATTCCCGACGACGTCGCGGACCTGACGGTACAGCCGACTGAACCCGACGCCGTCCCCGACGACGTCGACCTCCTGTTCTCCTCGCTGCCGTCGAGCGTCGCCGAGCAGGTCGAACCCGGCTTCGCGGAGGCGGGCTACGTCGTCTCCTCGAACTCGTCGAACGACCGCCTCGCCGAGGACGTCCCGCTCGTCATCCCCGAGATCAACGGCGACCACCTCGGCCTCATCGAGGTCCAGCGGGACGAACGCGGCTGGGACGGCGCGCTCGTGAAGAACCCGAACTGCTCGACCATCACGATGGTGCCGTCGCTCGCGGGTCTTCGGCAGTTCGGCCTCGAACGCGTCCACGTCGCCACCCTCCAGGCCGTCTCCGGCGCCGGCTACTCCGGGGTCACCTCGATGGAGATCCTCGACAACGCCCTCCCCCACATCGGCGGGGAGGAGGAGAAGATGGAGACCGAGTCCCGGCGCCTCCTCGGCGAGTTCGACGGCGCGGAGGTCACCTGGCACGACGTCGAGGTGTCGGCGTCCTGCAACCGGGTCGCCACCCAGGACGGTCACCTGGAGAACGTCTGGGCGGAGACGGACGCGGACGTCTCCCCCGAGGAGGCCAAAAAGGCGTTCCGCGAGGTGCCGTCCCTCGACCTGCCCCACTCCCCGGACCCGCTCATCCACGTCTTCGACGACCCGGACCGCCCCCAGCCGCGCCTCGACCGGCAGCTCGGCGACGGCATGCAGGTGTCCGTCGGCGGCGTCCAGGAGTCCGCGTTCGGCCTCCAGTACAACACGCTCTCCCACAACACCATCCGCGGGGCCGCCGGCGCGAGCATCCTGAACGGCGAACTCCTCGCCGACGAGGGCTGGCTGTAACCGTTCTCCCTGCACTGTTTTCACGGCCCGGTTCGAACGACCCGTCGTGACAGCCATCGAGTGGTCTCGGACGCCGGCGAACGCCCGCCTCGCCAGGCTCCCGCTCTACGCGTTCGTCGGGTTCCTCGGCGGGATGGGGCTGCTGGCGATGGCGCTCCTCGTCCGGGTCGCGCTGGCGGGACTCGACCTGGCGCAGGTCGGCCTGGTCGTCCTCCTCGTGTTCGTCGGCGGCCCGCTCTCCCTGCTCTACCTCTGGCCGATGCTCTCTGACCCCGACCAGCGACCGTCGCTCCCGGGCCCCGGCGTCCGCCACCTGCATCCGGCGTGGGTCGCAGTGGCGGTGCTCGTCGCCGCCGGACTGCTCGTCGTCGCGGCGCGGTCCGGCGTCTGGCTCCTCGTCGCGCTCGCCGCCGGACTGATGGTGCCGCCCGTCGCCACCAACCTCCTGACGACCGAGGGCACGCTCGACCCGGCGGCCGGGACGGTCACGCTCCAGGGTCGCAGTATCTCCCTCGACTCGCTGGCGGGCGTTCGCCGGTGGCACGTCGGCGACACCGCCGTCTGCTGGCTCTCCTACGGACCCGGTGCTGGCGGCGCGGGCGCCCCGTACCTGCTGGTCCTCCCCAAAGACGTCGCGGCCGCCATCGCGGACGCGGTGGGCGGCGACGAATCGACTCCCGACTGATTTATGATGGCGGGAGGACACGTTCCGCCATGGTCGACCGCGAAACCCGCCTGACCCTCACCTTCGTGGTTCTCGCCGTCCTGCTGTGGCTGGGCGCCCGCGCGGTCACCGACAGCCAGGCGGTCCTCCTCGCGGTGCTGTTCGGCGTCGGCGTCGTGCTGCCGACGTTCCTCGTCGGCCAGTACGGCGACTGACTACAGGACCTGGTTCTCCAGGTCGGCGTAGCCCGACTCGCGCACCCGCTCGACGTTCCGCGCGAGGATGTCGGCCAGACGGTCCCAGTGTTTCGGCGTGTGGCCGGCGTTGTGCGGCGTCACCAGCACGTTCTCCATCGTCCAGAGCGGGTGGTCCTCCGGGAGGGGCTCGGGGTCGGTCACGTCGAGGGCCGCCCCGCGGAGGCCCTGGATTCGGAGCTCCGAGACGAGCGCGTCCGTCTGGACCACCTCCCCCGGGCGACGTTGACGAGCACCGCCTGCGGGTCGAGGGTGGCCAGCTCCTCGGGGCCGATGAGTCCCCTGGTGGTGTCGGTGAGGGGCGTGGCGACGACGAGGTAGTCGGTCCGGGCGAGCGCGTCGTGGAACGCGTCTTCGTCGAACCCGACCACCTCGTCCGTCGGGCCACCCTTCTCGGGCGTGTACCGGACGCCGATGGTCTCCACCTCGAACCCCTGGAGGCGCTGGACGACCGCCTGGCCGATGGCGCCCATGCCGACCACCGTCACCGTCTTGCCCGTCAACTCGAACGCCTGGTAGTGGCGCCACTCGCGGCGCTCCCGGCGGCGCCAGCCCTCGTGGAGGCGGCGGGCGAACACCAGGATGTTCCCGACCACCTGCTCGGCGATGCTCGGCGCGTGGATGCCGGCGGCGTTCGTCACGACGACGTCGCGCTCGGCGAGTGCGTCGAGCGGCAGGTGCTCGTAGCCCGCGAACGCACACGCGAACAGGCGGAGGTCCTCGGCCGCTGCGAGCAGGTCCTCGTCGATGCTGACGCCCGTGACGACGGGTGCCTCGCGGACCAGTTCGCGCTCCTCGGCCGGCGTGCGCGCGTGGCGCACGTCGAGGTCCGAAGTCGCTCGCGGAGCGCGTCGGCGTACTCGCTCATCGGGATGCCGTGGGTGCCGGTCCGCAGCACGACGACGTCTGGGCCGTCCGACTCGGAGAGTGTCATCGAGTGGCCGGTTCGACCGGTCGGGTGGTAAGCGTTGTTCTCCGTCCGCGACACCGCCGGGACTCGCCGGTTTGCCAAGGGTTTTTGCACCAGGTCAAGTACGACCCGGTGATGAGCGACGAGTGTGGACCGAGCCTCTCGTGCACGGCGAAACTCGTGCGCGTCGTGCTGTCCAACCGCGGGCCGCTGGCGCCCTCGGAGATAGCCGACGAGGCCCGCATCTCCACGCTGGAGGCCCGCGAGTCGCTCGCCGAACTCACCGAAGAAGGGCTCGCAGAGCCCGTCTGCGGCGTCTGCCGGTCGAAGGAGGAGGTCTACCAGCTCCACGATGACGCCGTCGAACCCGGGGATGCGTAGTTCTTAATCCCCGCCGGCACCTACACTCGCCTGCGTGCCTCAAGTCCCCGCCCGAGCACGCCCGTCCAGGGCGCGATGACGAGCGGAGAACCCGGGCACGCGACACACAAAAGCCGTCGTCCGTCGGGACGACGCAACCGCCGGTTACCACCGGCTCGAAAGCCGTCGTCCTGCCGGACGACGCACGCCCGGCACGAGGGTTTCCCGGTCGACGCGGCACGCCGCCACGGGATGAGACCGGTCGTTAGTGTTCCGGGCGACATTTCCGTACGCTACATACGTTCGACGATGGCCGGTTTGGACAGAGGGGGATTCCGGCCGATTTTTAAATTCTGCCCGACCTGTGAGGAACTGTGAGCCAAGAGCGCACCGGTGTCGAAACCGAGCTGGACCGGGATATCGGTATCGTCGGAGCCATCGCCCTCGGCGTCGGCACCATGATCGCCGCCGGCATCTTCGTCCTCTCGGGTCTGGCGGTGTCCAACGTCGGTGCGATGGCCATCGTCGCGTTCGTCATCGCGGCTATCGTGGCCTCCTTCACCGCGTTCGCGTACGCGGAGTTCGCGTCCATCTACCCCGAATCCGGCGGCGGATACGCCTACGTCGCCAACACGTTCGACTCGAACCTGACCTACATCGTCGGCTGGTCGATGATCTTGGGGTATCCGGCCAGCGCGGCGTTCTACCTGGCGTCGTTCTCCGACTGGTTCGACCGGTTCATCGTCCCGCTCTTCTCGACGGGCCTCCAGGACGCGCTGCCGTTCTGGCTATCCGGCCTCGTCATCCTCGGCCTCCTCGTCGCGCTGAACCTCAAGGGGACCGAGGAGTCCGGCCAGTTCCAGATTCTCGTGACCGCGATGAAGGTCATCCTCATCGTCGTCTTCCTCTACGGCGGCCTCCAGGCGTTCGACGCGACGACCATCCAGCAGTCGGTCGCCGAGAACCTCACGAAGTACCGACAGATCGGCCTGACGTCGGCGCTCGTGTTCATCACGTTCTTCGGGTTCGAGGCCATCGCCACCAACGCCGAGGAGATAGAGGACCCCGGCCGGAACGTCCCGCGAGCGATATTCATCTCGATGGGTTTCGTCACCATCGTCTACGCGCTGGTCGTGCTGGTCGTGACGCTCGCCATCAACAACCCCGACTACCTGGAGTTACTGATTTCCGTCGTCGACGGCGTCACGAACGCCGCCGGCGCGGAGGAGTTCATCACGGAGAACGGCGAACTCGCGATGGGGTACGCCGCCTCGTTCTACCTCGGGGACGTCGGCTTCTACGTCATCATCGTCGGCGCGCTGTTCTCGATGCTGTCGGCGGCGAACGCGACGGTGCTCGCGGGCTCCCGCGTGAAACTCGCGATGAGCCGCCGGGACCACCTTCCGAGCCGGTTCCAGCAGCTCCACCCGTCGTTCAACACGCCGTACTGGTCGGTGCTGCTGACCGGCGGCCTCATCACGTTCTTCATCTTCTTCTTCACCGTCCTGCCGGAGGTGGTCTTCGGGACGACGACCATCCACACCGACCTGCTCTCGTTCCACATGGGCATCGAGGCCATCGCCCACTTCGCGGACTTCATGCTCCTGACCGGCCTCATCGTCGTGAACATCGCTATCGTACGCTCCCGGCAGAAGTACCCCGACATCGACCGCGGCTTCGAAGTGCCGGCCGTCCCGTTCGTCCCGGCGGTCGCGCTCCTCGCGAACCTGGTACTCATCGCCAACGTGGACCGGGCAGCGCTCCTGTTCGGCGTGCTCGCGGAACTCGTCGGAATCGCCGCGTGGTTCCTCGTCATCGGCACGCCCGACGAGGAGGCCTTCGAACGCGAGACGCCGACGGTCATCCAGCAGACCAACCCCGACAGCCGCGACTATCAACTGCTGGTCCCCATCGCGAACCCCGACCACGTCGAGCAGTTGATGCGCACCGCCCGCGACATCGCAGCCGACAGGAACGGCGAGATACTCGTCCTGTCGGTGGTGGACCTCCCCGACCAGACGCCGCTGTCGGCCGGGCAAGCCGAAGCCCGGAAGCGACAGGAGATACTGGAGGAGGCGATGGAGACGACGGCCGGCGGGAGCGGCGAGGACGTCCCGGTCAACGGCATCGTCCGCATCGGCCACCACGTCGACGCGGCCATCCTCCACACCATAACCCAGTACGACTCCGACGCGGTCCTGCTGGGGTGGCGTGGCCGCGAACAGTGGCGGCGCGACGTCGTTCTCGGGTCGACCGTCGACCAGGTCGTCCGCAACGCCGACTGTGACGTCCTCGTCGAACGCATGGGGGCCGACGGCCTGCCGGATTCCATCCTCGTACCGACTGCGGGTGGTCCACACGCCGAGTACGCCGCCGAGGTGGCTCGCGCCATCGCCCACACGACGGGGGCGTCGATTACGGTGCTGTCCGTCGTCGAACCCGACGTGACCGACAAACAGCGCGAGGCTGCCTCGGCCTCCGTCGAGGACGTCGCCGCGTCGCTCGACGACGTGTCCTGTGACACGCGGCTCGTCGAAAGCACGGACGTCGTCGACGGCATCGTCGAGGTATCCTCGGAGCACGACCTGACCATCATCGGTGCCACTCGCGAAGGGCTCTTCCAGCAACTCGTCTTCGGCTCGATTCCGGAGGCGGTCGGCCAGCGGGCCGAAGGGACGGTCATCATGGCGAAGCGGAACCTCGGCATCACCTCGTCGCTCCGGCGACTGTTCGCGCGGCGATAGCGTCGCCCGGCGCGGACCGACCCCGCGACGGCGACTATCCGATTCGCTCGGCCACAATTAATTTATGTTATTTTTATGTAGGCACGATGTATGGTGTACGATACCACGCGGCGACAGTTCCTGCGGACGGTCGGCGGTACGGCGGCGGTAACCGGGTTCGTCGGGTCGGCGAGCGCTACCGGGCAGGCCGACGCCACGCGGTACGCGGCGTTCAACGTCATCGAACTGGAGACAGAGCAGGTCCAGCAGCCGGGCGACCCGCAGGCGGCGGCCGCCGCCCGCGTCATCCAGGAGGTCCGACCGGACGTGCTCGTCGTCAACGAACTCACCAACAACGTCCAGCAGGGCGAGCACACCGACCGGACCAACATCGAGGCGTTCGTCGAGAACTACCTCAGCGTCCCCCAGCGCGAGCATCTCGACGGCATCGACTACCCGTACACGCTCCAGCCGCCGAGCAACACCGGCGTCCTCCCCGAACAGGACTACGACTTCAACAAGGACGGCACCGCGGGCGAACGCCCCGGCGACGCGTACGGGTTCGGGGTCTACCCCGGCCACTACGCGTTCGCCATCGCGAGCAAAGTCCCTATCGACGAGGCGAACGTCCGGTCGTTCCGGGAGTTCCGCTGGGCGGACATGCCCGACAACCTGATTCCGCTGGCGTCCGACGACGACGTCAGCACGGACGGCCTCTACCTCACCGAGGAGGAGACCGACATCTACCGGCTCTCCTCGAAGACGCACATCGACGTGCCGTTCCAGACCGACGGCGGGACGGTCCACGGCCTGTTCGCCCACCCGACGCCGCCGACCTACGACGGCGTGAACAACTTCAACGGACGGTGGAACCACGACGAGGTCCGCTTCTTCGCGGACTACGTCGCGGGCGCCGACTACATCTACGACGACGACGGCACCGCCGGCGGCCTCGCCGACGACGCCTCGTACGTGCTGATGGGCGACATGAACGCCGGGCCGGGCACCGACCGCCCCCTCCATCCGGCACAGCGGTTCTTCTTCGAGAACGACGACTTCGACACCCGGCGCCTCCCGACGAGTCCCGGCGGCGCACAGCGCGGCCTCCCGTACGCGACGCGGTTCGGCGGCGACTTCGAGGGCGTCGTCGAGCAGATCGATTACGTGCTCCCGTCCCCGGACCTCTCGCTCCGGGATTCGGCGGTCGTCTGGCCGGCGGACAACGCCAGGAAGCGCGGCCTCGGCGACGACGTCAGCGCCGCCTCCGACCACCGACTCGTGTGGGCAGACATCAGGGCGTAACCGACCTCACGCCCTCGCCGGCCTCGAACCGACCCGTTCTCGCACCGATGGAAACCGTTTTTCGGCCGCGTCCGTTCTCTCCGTTCATGAACCCACGACGGACGGCGGACCTCACGATGGCCGAGCGTCGCGCGCTCTTCGACCGCGACGCCGGCATCGCGGACGTGCGGGGCGACGTGCGGGACATCGTCGCCCGCGTCCGCGACGAGGGCGACGTGGCGCTCCGCGAGTTCTCGCGGGAGTTCGACGGCGTGGAGGTCGGCAACCTCGACATCACCGACGAGGCCGAACGCGCGGTCGACCGCGTCGACGACGAGACGCTGGCGGCCATCGAGACGGCGGCAGCGAACATCCGCGCGTTCCACGAGGCGCAGATGCCCGAAGACTGGCGGGCCGACTTCGACGGCCGCGAACTCGGCCGCCGGTTCCGCCCGCTGGAGCGCGTCGGCGTCTACGCGCCGGGCGGCACCGCCGCCTACCCGTCGAGTGCGCTGATGGGCGTCGTGCCGGCGAAGGTCGCGGGCGTCGACCAGGTGGTGGTCGCGACGCCGCCGGCCGAGGAGGTGAACCCGGTGACGCTCGCGGCCATCCACGTCGCGGGCGCGGACGCCGTCTACGGCGTCGGCGGCGCGCAGGCCGTCGCGGCGCTGGCGTACGGCACCGAGACGGTGGACCGGGTGCAGAAGGTGGTCGGGCCTGGTAACCGGTGGGTCACTGCGGCGAAGGCCGAGGTGCAGGGCGACGTCGCCATCGACTTCCTCGCCGGGCCGAGCGAGGTCATGGTGGTCGCGGACGAGACGGCCGACCCCGCGTTCGTCGCGGCGGACATGGTCGCCCAGGCCGAACACGACCCGCACGCGAGCGTCGTGACGGTCACCGACGACGAGACGTTCGCCGAGGCCGTCGTCGAGGAGATCGAAACCCAGGCCGCCGAGCGCGAGCGCGCCGACGTCATCGAGCAGGCGCTCGACGGCGACGCGAGCGGCGTGTTCGTCGCGCGGTCGATGAGCGAGGCCATCCTGTTCGCCGAGGAGTACGCCGCCGAGCACCTCTCCATCCAGACGGCCGACGATGACGCGGTGCTCGACCGCATCGACAGCGCCGGGAGCGTCTTCCTCGGGCCGTACACGCCGGTCGCCGCCGGCGACTACGCGTCCGGCACGAACCACGTCCTGCCGACGAACGGTCTCGCGAAGGTGACGGGCGGCCTCTCGGTGGACTCGTTCCTGCGCTCCACGACGGTCCAGCGCCTCTCCGAGGACGCCCTCGCCGACCTCAGCGACGCCGTCACGACGCTCGCGGAGGCGGAGGGCCTGGAGGCCCACGCCGCGAGCGTCCGCGAGCGGTTCCGCGACGAGTAGGCGACGAGTGGGCGGCCGGGTGACATGTCGTCGGGGGACCGAGAGCGGTTATGCCTGCAGACGTGTTAGTTTCCTGTATGGTGGGGGGACGCTGCAAACTCTGCGAGCGGCGAATCGACGACCGGGCCTACGAGGTCTGGTGCGAGTGCGGGTGGCACATGGACCCGCGGTGCACCGAGAACCATCACGCGTGGTGTCCGAGCCACGGGGAGGACGCGTGGGTCGGTGCCCTCGAGTTCTGAGCACGCCGAACGGTTACGCCGGGCGACACGGTTAACTGTCTGTGACCGAATGGCATACCCATGAGCACGACCACCGGGAGCGAGGACGTCGCGGGCATCCAGGTCAGCGAGTCGGCCGCCGGCGAGGCGCTGTCGCTGCTGGAGGGCGAAGGCCTGGACACCGACGAGGCGGGACTCCGCCTGTTCGTCCAGCAGGGCGGCTGTGCCGGCCTCTCCTACGGGATGCGCTTCGACCACGGCCCGGAGTCCGACGACCACGTCTTCGAGCACCACGGCCTCCGGGTGTTCGTCGACCCGGCGAGCATCCGGTACGTCGACGGCAGCAGTCTCGACTACGAGAGCGGACTCCAGGGCGCCGGCTTCCACGTCGAGAACCCGAACGTGGAGAGCGAGTGTGGCTGCGGCGAGAGCTTCAGGACGTAGCCTACAGGTCCTCGCGCTCCTCGACCTCGAAGGCCACCTCTACTTCCGCCTGGTACTCCCGGTTCTCCACCGACGCCACCTCGACGCCGAGTTCCTCGACCTCGACCCAGTGGACGTTCTGCAGGGTCTTCTCGGCGCGGTCGATGGCGTCGTCGACGGCGCGGTCGAAACTCTCGTCGCTCCGCCCGATGAGGGTGATCTTCTTGAACACCATGGCGTCTCGATAGTCGTGTCACCGAGCCTTAAAATTACCCGCCGCGTTCGGCGGCCTGGAGCCGACTGGTTATCGCCCCGACGACGTCCGTGAGGTAGGCGGTGCCCCAGATAGCCACCACCACGCCGCCCAGGATGTCGAACAGGAGGTCGTTCATCGTGTCCGCCAGGCCGTACTGGGTGAGGACGTGCCCCGTTCCGAGCATGGCGGAGGCGCCGCCCACGCCGAACTCGATGACCTCCCAGAGCACGCCGAACGCCACGACGAACAGCAGGATGAACGCGAACATGAACCGCGGCGGCAGGCGGATGTCGTCGGTGTGGAGGTCGATGGCGCGCGTGAACGCGTAGCCGGTCGCGGCGACCACCGACGACGAGAGGACGTGCGTGACGTGGTCCCACCACGAGACGGCGGTGTACGGCCCGAGCGTGCCGAGCGCGTGGAGGAAGACGGCCGTGGTTATCCAGAGGGTCAGGCCGGCGTCCATCGGGATCTGGTAGTCCCGCTCCAGCACCGCGGGGAGGTAGGTCACGCCGAGGGCGACGAGGCTGTTCACGACGATGCCGGGTTCGCCGCGGTCCAGGCCGATGAAGAAGAAGCCGACGAGGCTCAACTGCATCAGCCGGCATATCTGGCGCTGGCGGCGGACGGTAACGCCGATGCGGTCGCGCCACCTCACAGTGCGGCCTCCTCCGGGATGCGTGCCTCGGCGCGCGCCCGCCGCCGGAAGTAGAGTTCGAAGACGACGCCCGCGAGCAGTCCCGCCGCGGTGGCGGCGACGAAGTCCCACATCAGGGCCGCCTCGCTCACGATGAACGCCGTCCCGAGGTAGACGTCGGAGAGCCACTGCACGACGGCCCAGACGCCCGCGGTGGCCATCGTCGCGATGACGACGAACAGCACGGCGAACCAGTCTGTCATCCGGACGGGCGTGAACACGTGGAGTTCGACGGCGACGACGAGCGCGAGCGCCGCCACCGAGAGGTACGCGGTCAGTTTGAGCGTGAGGATGAACGTGGCGAACACGTGGCCGAGCACGGGCAGGACCGCGAGCAGCAGCACCTCCCACGGGAGCATCACGCGCGGGTCGCGGTAGGCGACCGGCGGCACCAGCGCGAGGACCGCGATGGCGGCGGTGAACCCGGCCCAGAGCATGTCGCCCTGGAGGAGGTTCTGCGCGGCGACCAGTCCGACGAACCCGGTCAGCAGCCAGGCCAGCAGGCCGTTCGACCGTTCGTCCTCCAGCATCTCTCCGACGCGACCCGACCTCTGCATACCCTGCCTATCGAAGTGACGTGGTATGAATGGTGTGGGCTCAGACCGCGAGGAAGACCGCGGTGTAGGCGACGACCGCGAGCGTCACCGCGGCCAGGCCGGTCGTCACCGCGGTCATCGCGTCGGGGAGGTCGAGGTCGACCTGCGGCATCGCGCCCACGAACCCGACGGACAGGACCGAGAACACGAACTGGTAGGAGACGTCGAAGGTGGGCGCCGGGACGAACGGGACGGCGACGACGTAGGCCACGCCGGCGACGGCGCGCGGGTTGACGTGCGCGAACGGGTCGCGCTCGGTCAGCCACGCGAAGACGAGCACGCCGAACCAGATGGCGGCGAGCTCCGCGCCGAACGCCGTGAGCAGGTTGAGCGTCGGTTCGGGGAACGGCGCGACGCGGGCGGCGAGCAGGGTGGCGTCGAACGGGTAGAGGAACTGAGGCGGCGACCCGGTGAACACGTCGCCGAACGGGTGGGACGCAAGGCCGAGCAGGGACGCGCCGAACAGGGCGCGGCCGTCGGCGCCGGTGAACCACGCGGCGGCCTCGCTCACGAGCACGCCCGCCGCCGCGAACGCGAGCATCACGGCGGCGCCGAGGACGCCGCTGACCGCGAACGAGACGGCGACGAGGCCGGCGAGGACGGCGAGCGCCAGGACGCGGCGGGTCGGCCAGAGCGTGAACGCGGCGGCGGCCGGCACGGCGAACACGAGCGAGTGCGTGATGGCGCGGTGGACGACGGTGGAATGGCCCCAGAACGCGCCCGTCATCGTCCACACGTCGGCGAGGCCGACGCTCACCAGCCCGACGACGGCGTACACCATGTCCACGTCGGGGACCGTGGCGAACAGGCCGGCGACGACGCCGAGCGCGAGCGCGTCCCGTCGGGACCGGCCGAAACCGCGGGCCACGAGGGCGGCGGCGCCGAACGCGAGCGCCGCGTGGCCGACGAACATGTGAGCAGGTAGGGGACGGTGCGCTATAAGCCTCCTGTGTCAGTCGGTCACCCTGGTCCACCGCTTCTCGATGTCCGCGTTCGCCCGGACGACCGTGTCGCCGCCGACGTCGAGGCGTGTCTTCCGGAGTTCGATGCGTTTCACTTCGCCGGTCATGTCGCCGGCGGTGACGGTGTCGCCGGGGTTGAAGTCGGGGTCCCGGAGCAGGTAGACGCCGGCGACGGCGTCGGCTATCATGCCGGAGAGGGCGTAGGAGACGCCGAGCGCCAGGAAGCCGGTGGCGGTGCCGAGTGCGGCCGCGAGTTCGTCGAGGCCGACGACCGAGAGGAACGCGAGCGCGACCGTGAACCAGAGCACGGCGGAGACGACGGCCCCGACGAACTGCGCGTAGACGGGTTCGTCGTCGAACATCCGGCCGAGGACTGCCCGCACGACGCGCATCGTGACCGCGACGCCGACCCACGCCACGACCAGGAACAGCAGTCCGGCGACGAACAACGGGATGGCGGCGGTGACGTCGGCGACGAACTGGTCGAACGCTGCGCCCACTACGTCGGTGATTCCGGTCTGGAGCATGGACCGGCTTCGGCCACAGCGGTGGTAAGCTTTAGCATGCGTCCGCGTAACTCGCCACGTTTTTGCCGCTGATGTGGGTAGTTTCGTTCATGGACACGCCGCCGGACGTCGGTGAACTCACACCCCCGAACCGCACGCTGATGGGCCCCGGCCCGAGCGAGGTACACCCCCGGGTGCTCCGCGCGATGAGCACGCCGCTCGTCGGCCACCTCGACCCGTCGTTCGTCGAGATGATGGACGAGGTGCAGGACCTGCTCCGGTACACGTTCCGGACGGACAACCAGTGGACCATCCCGGTCAGCGGCACCGGGTCGGCCGCGATGGAGGCCGCGGTCGGCAACCTGGTCGAACCGGGCGACACGATGCTGGTGCCGTCGAACGGCTACTTCGGCGGCCGGATGGCCGAGATGGCGCGCCGGGCCGGCGGGGACGTCGTCACCGTCGACGCGCCGTGGGGCGAACCGCTCGACCCGGCCGACGTCGAGACGGCCTTCGACGCCCACCAGCCGGACGTGTTCGGCTTCGTCCACGCGGAGACGAGCACGGGCGTCCTCCAGCCGCACGTCTCGGACCTGACCGCCGTCGCCCACGACCACGACGCGCTCGTCGTCGCGGACACCGTCACGTCGCTCGGCGGCGTCGAACTCCGCGTCGACGACTGGGGTATCGACGTGGCGTACTCGGGCGCCCAGAAATGCCTCTCCGCTCCGCCGGGCGCCAGCCCGATCACGCTCAACGACCGCGCGATGGACAAGGTGCTGGCCCGCGAGGAGCCCAGCCGGTCGTGGTATCTCGACCTCTCGCTGCTCGAAGGCTACTGGGGCGAGGAGCGCGCCTACCACCACACCGCCCCCATCACGAACGTCTACGCGATGCGCGAGGCGCTCCGCCTCGTCGCCGAGGAGGGCATCGAGGAGCGGTGGGCCCGCCACCGCCGCGTCGCCGGTGCGCTGAAGGCGGGCGTCGAGGCGATGGGCCTGGAGATGAACGCGCCCGACGAGTACTGGCTCCCGAGCCTCAACGCCGTCCGCGTCCCGGCGGGCGTGGACGACGGCGAGGTCATCGGCGCGCTCCTCGACGAGTACGACATCGAGATTGCTGGCGGCCTCGGCGACCTGGCCGGTGAGATACTCCGCATCGGCTCGATGGGCTACTCGGCGCGACCCGGCAACGTCGCGTATCTCGTCAGTGCGCTGGGTGACGTGCTCGAAAATGCGGGTGCGGACGTGGACGCCGAGGCCGGGATGGCCGCGACGGCCGACGAACTGCCGTAGCTACTTCCCGGCGGACGGTGCGCGGGCGACCTCGTAGTCGCCTCCGTCCTGGACGCTGATTATCGCCCACTCGTACTGCGGGTTCGCCTGTCGTAGTTTCCGGGTGAGGTCCGGCGCGTACTCCTCCCAGGTGACGAAACAGCGGAGGGTCCCCTCCTCGGGGGTCTGTACCTCCTCGGTCACCGGCGTGACCTGCACCTCCTTCCAGTCTCGCGTGGCGCGGAACTCGGTCCCCTCCTCGTTCACGGTGTAGCCGAGGTTCGAGAATATCGACCTCGCCTCTTCGGCTGGTGGGATGGTAACACCACTCATCCACGTGGACGTTCGCCTGCCTGGGTAATAAGTGTTCGTCCGCCGCCCACCGCCGCCCCGTCTTGCGGTTTGCGAGCAACACCGACGCCGGCCTACGAATCCGGTCGAAGGGTCCTGCGGGCAGGTATCGGCCCGCCGCGCTCACTCGTGGGCCGCGTCCCACTCGCTGGGCTTCCGCATGTTCCCGCAGACGTTGCACTTGATGCGGCCCATCGTGTCCATCGCGTTGTCCAGGGAGTCGCAGTTCGCACAGAGCCAGCCGTAGCGCCGCTCGCGGCCCCGGGTCCGGTAGACCACGAAGAACGGCCCCTTCGCGCCGCGTTCGCCCTCGTCCTCGGCGACGTACACCGTCGCGCCCTCCGCTGTCGTCCGCGTCTGCATCACCTCCCCGGTACACGGCACCGCGGTTTAGCGTTGGCGACTCGGCCGACGCCAGTTCTATGACTCTATAACCAGAATAGTTATTCGGTCACGAACCGTAGCGTCGGCATGGACCACAGCGAACGGCTCGGCGTCTACTGGGACGTCTGGCGGGCGACGAAGGACGACCGGGCCGGCATCGAATCGCGACAGCGACGTCGAGCGCGGGACGTCGTGGCGTTCGCGCGTCGCCACTCGCGCTTCTACCGGCGTCACTACGCCGACGTCCCCGAGAACGCGTCCTCGCTCAGGGAGCTACCGCCGGTGACCAAGCCGGAGCTGATGGCGAACTTCGACGACGTCGTCACCGACCCGGTGGTGACGAAGGCCGACGTCGACGCGTTCGTGGCCGACGAGTCCCGGGTCGGCGACCTGTTCCTCGACCGGTATCCCGTCTGGACGACCTCCGGAACGACGGGCGAACCCGGCGTCTTCCTCAAGGACGACCGCGAGATGGCGGTGCTCGGTGCCCTCGGCGCGTTCCGGGCTGGCCTGTCCTGGCTCTCGCTGCGTGACGTCCCCGGAATCGTCCGGAACGGCGCCCGCGAGGGCATCGTCGCCGTGACCGGCGGGCACTACGCCGCCGTCGCGTCCGTCGAACGCGACCGCAAGGAATCGACAGTGAACGCCGACCGCGTCCGCGCGTTCTCGGTCCAGCAGCCGTTCGAGGACCTCGTCGCCGAACTCGACGCGTTCCAGCCCGCGATGCTGGTCGGCTACGCCACGGTGCTCCACGCGCTCGCCCGGGAGCAGGCGGCCGGCCGCCTCGACATCGACCCGGCGCTGCTCGTCGTCAGCGCGGAGACCGTCTCCCGGGCGGTCAAGCGCGAGATCGCCGACGCGTTCGACTGCACGGTGCGCGAGAACTACGGCGCCACCGAGTTCACCGGCGCGGCCTACGAGTGCGCGGCGGGCAACCTCCACGTCAACGCCGACTGGGTCGTCCTCGAACCGGTCGACGCGAACTACGACCCCGTCCCGCCCGGGGTGCAGTCAACCACCGTCCTCCTCACCAACCTCGCGAACCACGTCCAGCCCATCGTCCGGTACGACCTCGGCGACAGCGTCACCGTCCACGAGGAGCCCTGCGAGTGCGGCAGTCCGCTCCCGGTCGTCGAGGTGGCCGGTCGGTCGGACGACCTGCTCTCGTTCGTCGACGACGCCGGCGACCCGGTGACGGTGTTCCCGCTGGCAATCGGGAGCGTCGCCGAGAAGGCGGTCGGCGTCCACAGCGTCCAGCTCGTCCAGACTGCTCCCGCGACGCTCCGGGTGCGACTGACGGCCGAGGGGAACGCCGACGAGCAGGCCGTGTACGACCGGGTCGCGGCCGCCCTGTCGTCGTTCCTTGCGGAGCGAGACGTCATCGGCGTGACCATCGAGCACGCGACGGAGCCGCCCCGCCGCGATTCCGCGAGCGGAAAGCTCCGGAAAGTCATCAGCGAACAGTAACTGTCCGCTCCCGAAGGAGTTTACCGGGGTGGTGTCCTACCTCGGGGCGATGCCGCTTCGCGTCCTCCACTACTCCGACGTCGAGAACGCCTACGACGACCCGGACCGCATCGGCCGCCTCGCCGGCCTCGTCGCCGACCTGCGCGACGAGGACACGCTCGTCGCGGGCACCGGCGACAACACCGGGCCGGGCGTCCTCGCGCTCGTCACCGAGGGACGGCAGTCCCTCGACTTCTTCGACGCCGTCAGCCCCGACGTCGAGACGTTCGGGAACCACGACTTCGACTTCGGCCTCGACCGGACCCGCGAACTCGTGCGCGACTCGCCACAGACATGGGTCAGCGCCAACGTCCACCTGAACGGGAGCCGGTTCGGGAACGACGACGGCGTCGTCCCGCACACCGTCGTCGAGCGCAACGACACCCGGGTCGGCGTGTTCGGTGTCACCGACGCCGACACGCCCGCGATGAATCCGACCGCCGCCGACCTCCGCCTTACCGACCCGCACGAGGCCGCCGCGCGCGCCGTCGACGCCCTCCGCGACGAGGGCGTGGACCACGTCGTCGCGCTCTCGCACCTGGGTCGCGGCGACGAGGAACTCGCCGTCGAGGTGGACGTCGACGCCGTCCTCGGCGGCCACGTCCACTCCGAGCGCGTCGAACGCGTGAACGACACGCTCCTCACCCGGCCTGGCGCGAACGGGCACGTCCTCCTGGAACTCGTCTTCGAGAACGGCGACGTCGACGTGGTGCGTCACGAGGTGGCCGACGCGCCGCTCGACGAGTCCGTCGCCGACGCGCTCCGCGACCGGATGGCCGCTGCCGGCCTGGACGACGTCGTCGGGCACGCGCCCGAACCGCTCGAACGGTCGAGCCGAACCGTCTACCGCGGTGAGAGCCGCATCGGGAACTTCGTGGCCGACGCCTACCGGTGGGCGGCCGACGCCGACGTCGGTCTCCAGAACAGCGGCGGCATCCGCGAAGGGCCGGCGCTCGACGGCGCCGTCCGCGTCCGGGACCTCATCAGCGTCGTCCCGTTCGACGAACCCGTCGCGGTGGCCGAACTCACCGGGGCCGAACTCCGGGAACTGCTCCGGCAGGGCAGCGGCCGGAACCTCGGTTTCGGCGAACCGGAGTGGTGGCACGCCCACGTCAGCGGCGCGAGTCTGGTCTGGGACCACACCCACGGCGAACTCGAGGACGTGCGCGTCGCCGGCGAGCCCGTCGACCCGGACGCCACCTACACCGTCGCGACGACCGACTACCTGTTCTTCACCGACCACGAGTTCCCCGTCCTCACGACAGACCACCGCGTCGCCCGCCTCGACACCCAGTACGAGGTGCTCGCCGCCTACGCGCGGGAATTCGGCGTCGAAGCCGGAATCGAGGGCCGAATCCGCCGCCGGGGACTCCCCGACGGACGGTAAGTTTGACCAACCAGGAGGGCTTCTGATTCGCCAATGAACCGCGTCGTCGTCCCCGTCCGGTACCCGCTGTCGGCGCACTCCCGCCGGACACTCGCCGAAGCCATCCGCATCGCCCAGGAGCGCGACGCCGACCTGACGGTCCTCCACGTCAACCTCTACCAGGAGGGCGGGAAGGTGACCCGAACCGACCTCAAGCGCGCCGTCAAACGCGAGTTCGGCCACGTCCGCCGGACGCGCTACGTCGTCCGCGGCGGGTTCCTGGTCGAGCAGACCATCCTCGACGAGGTGGCGGCCGAACACGCCGACGTGGTCGTCATCGGCCAGAAGCAGGTGAGCCGGTGGCAGCGCACCGTCCGGAAGCTGGTCGGCGACCCCGACATCGAGCGGTTCCTGCGGGACCAGCTCGACGCCGAGGTCGTCATCGTCTCCGTCTGACTACTCGCGACGCGGGCCGTCGGGCGGCCCCGGCGGTTCGGGCGGCGTCCGGCGGTCGTCGCGGTGGGACACCGACACCCGCGCTTCGCCGCTGGTCTCGTCGAAGACCAGGTGGCTGTGCGGGTACGCGATGGTCACGTCGGCGTCGTCGAGGCGCTCCCACACGAGTTCCTCGACGGCCGACCGCACCCTGCCCATGTAGTACGGCTCCTTCAGCCAGTAGCGGAGGTCGAGCAGGACGCCGTGGTCGGCGTAGTCCTTGATGTAGGCGGTGGGCGCGGCCGGGTAGCGCGCGCTCCCGATGCGGATGTCCGGGCCGCCCGCGATGACGCCCTCGGCCTCCACAGCCGCCGCCTCCATCAGTTCGCGGGCTTCCTCCAGGTCGCCCTCGTAGGTCACGAGGAGTTCGAGCGAGAGGCGCGTGCGCTCGTCCTCGGCGGAGTAGTTGATGACGTCGCGCTCGCGCATGTTGGCGTTCGGGATGACGAGGAACGCGTTCGCCATCGTGAATATCTTCGTGTACCGGATGGTGATGTCCTCGACGTAGCCGCGTTCGCCGGTGTCGACCAGCTCTATCATGTCGCCGATCTCGTAGGGCTGGTCGGCGAGCACGAACAGCCCGTTGATGACGCTCCCCACGATGGGGGCGAGGATGATACCGAGCACGGCAGAGAACACCGTCACCGAGAGGACGATGTCGGGTATCGGGTAGCCGGCGACGACGACCGCGAACATCACCGCGACGATCAGCACCCCGGTCCGGATGCCCCGGAGGACGGTGCGGGTCATGCTGGGCCGCTGGAACCGGCGGGCGACCCGACGGCCGAGCAGCCGGCCGCTCAGCCGCGAGAGGTAGACGCCCGCGGCGAGGACGAGGACGGCGGCCAGCCACGCCACCCACTGCGGGTCCACCCACTCCGGTAGCAGTCCGGCCAGGCCATCAGTCGGCATAGCCCCACCATGACGGGGGTGCGACAAAACGGTTGTCCTACGGGGAGAACTGAACGGTCGTCGTCGGGCGAACGGCTAAGTCCTCGCCGGCTGACGAGTCACGTATGGACCAAGAGCCGTTGACCTACGATTCACAGTCGATTCCGCTGGCGGCACCGTCGTTCGAGATAACCCACGAAACGGCGCCGAGCGAGTCGCTGGTCGTCGGTTTCTCGAACTACGGGCTCGCCGGCCTCACCGCCGCCGACTTCCTCGTCGACCACCTCGACCTGGAGGTGACCGGCCACGTGTCCGTCGACCAGTTGCCGGCCATCACGCCGTTCGAGGACGGCACGCCCCGGCACCACACGCGCTTTTTCTCCCGACCGGACCTCGACGTCACGGTCCTGGTGGGGGAGCTGTTCGTGCCGATGTTCGCGGCCCAGCCGTTCAGCAACGCCATCCTCGACTGGACGACCGACAGGGGCGTCTCCGAGGTCACCGTCCTCTCCGGCATTCCCGTCGCCCACGGCCCCGAGGACCACAAGGCGTTCTACATCGCCACCCGCGACTACCAGTCCCGCCGCCTCGGCGACGGGACCGTCACCCCGATGGGCAACGGCTTCCTCGACGGCGTGAACGCCCGTCTCGTCGAGCGCGGGATGGACTCCGACCTGGCCGTCGGCGTCCTGGTGACGCCCGTCCACCCGCAGGTGCCCGACGTGCAGGCCGCCATCCGCCTCGTCTCCGCCGTCGCCGGCCTCTACGACCTCGCGGTGGACACGGAACCGCTCCAGGCGTTCGCCGACGAGGTCAGGGAGTACTACGCGGAACTGGGGTCGCGACTCGAATCCGTGTCCGAACAGCAGCGCCCGGAAGACCGGATGTACATGTAGTCACCCTACGGCGATTCGCCGTGGCCGCCAGCGACGACTCCCCCGGGGAGGGGGGGGTGGAGGGCGGTCGGCTTCCGACCGCCGAGGCCGCCGACGGGGCGGACCGCTGGCTCGTTCCGGGTCATTCATTTACGTCTTGCTCGTGGTGGCCCACATGAGCGAAGAGGACCTCCGCGCGGCGCTCGCACGTGTCGGCGCGGCGTTCGACCTCGGCGAGTACGAGATCGAGGCGTACCTCGCCGTGCTCCAGCACGGCGAACTCACCGCCTCGGAGATCGCCGACGAGACGGACATCCCCCAGCCGCGGGTCTACGACACCGTGCGGAGTCTCGGCGACCGCGGTCTCGTGGAACTCCGGGAGTCGCGGCCGATGAAGGTGGTCGCCGTCGACCCTCGGAGGCGTTCTCGGGGCTGCAGTCGTCGCTGACGGACCTGGTGTCGTCGCTGGAGACCCACTACACCGCACCCGCCCGTGACACGGAGGCCGCCAGCCTCGTCAAGTCCCGGTCGACCATCCTGCGCTATCTGCGGGACGTCATCGACCACGCCACCTACGAACTCGCACTCTCGCTCACGCCCGACCTGCTCGACCGGTTCGCGGACGACCTGGCGGCCGCGAGCGACCGGGGCGTGAGTGTCGAACTCGTCGTGACGCCCGCCGCGGAGGTGACCGACCCGTCGGCCTTCGACTACGACCGCGTCGCGACGGTGGCGCGGGCGCGGCGTGGCCGGATGACGCCCGTGCTCGCCGTGGCCGACGGCGAGTACTCCATCTACGCCACCCAGGACGCCATCCGGAACGACGCCGACCGGTACGCTGTCATCTTCAACCGGTCGGCGCTCGGCTTCCTCGTCCTGGGCTTCTTCGGGACGGTCATCTGGTCGACGGCGGACGACCTGCTCACGGGCGAGGGCGACGGCCGGCCGTTTCCGCGCCAGTACGCCTCCATCAGGCGATGCGTCAAGGAGATACGCGAGATGTCGGGCGACGTCTACGCCACCGTCGAGGGCCGCGACGTGCTCTCGGGCGACCCCGGACGGTCTCCGGGCGCGTCGTCGACACCGCGTACAGCGACCAGGGCGAGGTGGCGTCGTTCACGGTCGAATCCGCCGGTGAACGGGTCGCCATCGGCGGCCGCGTCGCTGCCTACGAGGACGTCGAAGCACACACCATCAGAATCGACAGCGACGAGCCACCGGCCTGACCGCGACGAACTGGCCGCCTACACCTGCTGGACGCCGTCGTCGGTCACGACGCGGTCGAGGAGGCGGGTCGGCGTCGCGTCGTACGCCGGGTTCTCCACGCCGAAGCCCTCGGGCGGTTCCAGGATGACCTCGCTCGGGGACCGGAAGTCGTTCTCGAACAGGAAGCCCCCGTCCACTATCTTCGCGCTCGACCCCGCCACCGTCACGGGGACGCCCACGTCGGCGGCCGTCGCCGCCAGCGGGTAGGTGCCGACGCGGTTGTAGAGCACGTCGTCCACGATGCAGTCCATCCCGATGACGACCTCGTCCATCTCGGGCAGGAAGTGACCGGACGCACCGTCCACGATGAGGTGGGGGTCGACGCGGTCAACGGCGGCGAGCGTGCGCGCGGTTTTCCGGCCGAGATAGCGGGGCCGGGCCTCCGTGACGTAGACCGTGAGGTAGGCGCCGTCGGCGGCGGCGCGCTCGACGCCCTCCAGCACCGTCGACGAGTAGTCGTGGGTGAGCAGGGTCATGCCGTCCTCGAGGTGGGCTGCGAGTTCCTCGGCGGCGGCGTGTTTGGCGGCCTCGACCGTCTCGACCACCGATTCGACGGCGTCGAGTGTCACCGCTTTCGCCTCGTCGACGGTCTGCGGGTCGGCCTCGGTGACCGCGTCGAGGATCTCGCGCTGGGTGGTGTGGAGGGAGGCGTGGGAGGGGTTCGCCCGGCGGAGCGCGCCGGTGTTGCGCTCCAGCGCGCGGACGTACTCCTCGACCGTGGCGAACTCGCGGTCGGCGAGCTCCGTCAGCGCCCGGGCGGCCTTGACGGCGACGACCGAGGAGGAGTGGGTCTGCATCTCCCGTATCTCCTCGGCGGTTTCGTCTATCATGTGGTACACGTCGCCGCTTCCGGGCAAAGTTCTTCCGGGAGAACGATAAGCCGCTCCGGCGCCTACGACGCCCATGGTACCGGTGAGCTACTACTGCCCGCGGTGTGGCACCCTGCGAACCCTCGACCGCGACGCCTACCTCTCGGACAAGTCCGTGACGCCCTACCCGCTCGCGGGCTGGACGTACGTCGCCCCGGAGGAGAACGTCGAAGCGGCCGACGGCGTGCGCATCGGCTGCACCGGCTGCGGGACGCCGTTCTACCTGAACTACGTCCGCTACGAGGACGGTCGGGAGGTCGAAGGACAGCCCGTGCCGGACGCCGTCTGACCCGGTCGTCCATCGTTGAGTGACTACGGCGACGGCGTCTCCGTCTCGGCGAGTCCCGCGACGTCCTCGCTGAACGCCCAGAGCTCCTGCTGTGCCGTCTCGTCGCGCGCCGCCCGGCCCGGCTGTTTCCGTTCGCAGTCCGCGAAGTAAGCGCCCGTCACGTCGGCGACGGCTGGTGACGCCGCCAGGTAGACGCTGGTCTCGGCGGCCTGCGCCGGCGTGCTCACCCGGCCGCCGGTGAGTGCCTGCGGGACGGCGTCGAGCACGGCCATGAGCAGTCGGACGTGGAGCCGCGCGTCCCGCCAGATGGAGCTGCCGGGCACGAACCCGGGGTGGAGGACGGTCGCGGTCCGGTCGTCGAGGCGGCGGGCCAGTTCCATCGTGAACAGCACGTTCGCGAGCTTCGACCGGCTGTACGCCGCCAGCCCGTCGTAGCCGTCGACCGACCGGACGGCGTCGAGGTCGAGGGTGGCGTCGCTGTGGAGCGCCGAGGAGACGGTGACGATACGTCCGTCCGCGGGGACGGCGGGGATGAGCAGGTTGGTCAGGAGGAACGGCGCGAGGTGGTTGACGGCGAACGTGCGCTCGACGCCCGCGTCGGTCAGCGTCCCCGCCTGGAAGTGCGCCCCGGCGTTGTTGACGAGCACGTCCAGTCCGTCGGTCTCCTCGCGGACCCGCGCCGCCAGCCCGCGGACGGCGTCCAGGTCGGCGAAGTCAGCCGCCAGGAACACCGGGTCCGGGACGCCGTCGTCGCGGAGCGCGGCGACCGTCTCGCGGCCGCGGTCCCGGTCGCGGCCGTGGACGAGCACGCGGGCGCCGAGGCGGCCGAGTGCCAGCGCCGTCTCGCGGCCCACGCCCGAGGTGGCACCCGTCACGAGCACGGTTCGTCCGCCGAGGTCCACGTCGGCGACGCCGGCGCCGACTTCAGGTCGCGTCATGTCCCGGCGTTCGGGCCGGGCGGTGAAAACAGTGGCCGTCGGGAAGACCGAGCGCCGGGGTCGGCGTGTCAGCCCTTGATGTTCACGATAGGGCGGGTCAGCGCCACCTTGTCGCCGATGCCGAGCGCGTCCGAGACGCGGACCACCTCGTCCACGTCCTTGTAGACGCCGGGCGCCTCCTCGGCGACGGTGGCGCCGCTCTGAGCCTTCACGTAGATGTGCTGCTGCTCGCGGAGTTCCTCCTGGACGTCGCCGCCCCAGAACTGCTTTTTCGCCTGGGTCCGGCTCATCAGGCGGCCGGCGCCGTGGGCCGTCGACCCGAACGTCAGGCCCATCGACTCCTCGCCGCCCCGGAGGACGTAGCTTCCCGTGCCCATGCTCCCCGGGATGATGACGGGCTGGCCGACGTCGCGGTAGGCCGTCGGCACCTCCGGGTGGCCGGCCGGGAACGCCCTCGTCGCGCCCTTCCGGTGGACGTAGAGCTCCTTCTCCTCGCCGTCCACGGTGTGGGTCTCCTTCTTCGCGATGTTGTGCGCGACGTCGTAGAGCAGGTGCATGTCGAGGTCCTGCCACGGCGTGTCGAACACGTCCTCGAACACCTGCCGGGTCGCGTGCATCACGAGCTGTCTGTTCGTCCACGCGAAGTTGATGGCGGCGCACATCGCGCCGTAGTAGTCCTCGGCGAGTTCGCTCCCGGCGGGCGCCGCCGCCAGTTCCTTGTCGGGAAGCTCCTCGAGCAGGTCGGCGTGCTCCTGCTCTATCTTCCGGAGGTAGTCCGTGCACACCTGGTGACCGAGCCCCCGCGACCCGGTGTGGATGAGGACGACGACCTGGTCCGCTTCGAGGCCGTACGCGTCGGCCACGTCCTCCAGGAAGACGTCCGTGACGCGCTGGACCTCCAGGAAGTGGTTCCCGCTTCCGAGGCTCCCGACCTGCTTGCGGCCGCGGTCCTTGGCCTTCTGCGAGACCTTGTCGGGTTCGGCGTCCGGCCGGTAGCCGCCGTCCTCGCAGTGCTCCAGGTCGTCCTCGACGGCGTAGCCGTGCTCCAGCGCCCAGTCCATCCCCCGGTCGAGTATCTCCTCGATGGTCGCCTGGTCCGTCTCGACGACGCCGCCACCGCCCAGACCGGACGGGATGGCGTCGAAGAGGGCGTTCACGAGTTCCTCCTCCTTGCCCTGCACGTCGTCGTACGTGAGATTAGTTTTCACCATTCTCACGCCGCAATTAATGTCGTAGCCGACTCCTCCGGGCGAGATACAGCCGTCCTCGGCGTCGATGGCGGCGACGCCGCCCACCGGGAAGCCGTAGCCCTGGTGGCCGTCCGGCATGCAGATGGCGTGGTCCTGGATGCCGGGCAGGTGGGCGACGTTGCGTATCTGCTCGATGGTCTTGTCCCCCGAAATCTCTTCGAGCAGCGCCTCGCTCGCCAGGACGCGCGCCGGCACGTGCATCCCGTCCTCGCGCTCTATCTCCCAGACGAACTCGCGCTCCTCGTTGAGCGTGAACTCGCCGGCCTCGAACGTTGTCATGGTCGTATATCGTGCCGGCGACCGGGAATAGGTTTCGTCTATCGGGCCGTCACACGTCGAAGACGACGTACGCGCGCCAGCCGTCGTCGGTCCGCTCCAGTGCCATCTCGGAGTAGGTCACCGCCTTCACCTCGCGGGCGACGACGTCCGCGAGCGGGACGCCGCGGGCGCTCGCCTCGACGCGCCACCGGTCGCCTGCCTGCGTGACGGTCGCGTCGTTGTCGGCGGGCAGCACCTCGCGCACGTCCCGCTCGTAGATGAGCTGGTCGAGGTAGTCGAAGAGGAGGGCTTCGCGGCTCTCCGCGTCGAGTTCGACGGCGAACCGGTCGCCGCCGGTCGCCGGCACGTCCTCGCACATCGCGGCCGTCAGGCCGTCGGCCACCGCGGCGAACACGTCGCCGAGCGAATCGCCCGTCGCCGCCACCGCCACGTCCGCGGTGTGCTCCTGCAGGCTGAACTGCGCGTCGGTCATGCGTTCAGCTTCGTCCGACGCCGGGAAAAAGCCGCCTGCCTGCCGTCGGTGTGGCACCCGGTGACGGTGGAATTATATTCACCAACCCATTACTCCAAGGCAGTGAGCGCCACCGTCGAGAAACGGGTCGTCCCGCCTGGCAGCGACGACTACGTGGACCAGGCCTGGGAACTGAAAGAACGCATCCGCGAGGAGGAAGGGTTCCTCCAGCAGCGACACGGCTTCTTCTCCGACGCGTACCGTCGCTCCACCGTCCACGCGTTCGTGGACGCCGACGACCAGCTCGTCGGGTTCGCCGCCGCACGTCGCGACGGCTACATCCTCTTTCTCGCGGTGGCAGAGGAGTACCGCGGCGAGGGGTTCGGCGAACGACTCGTCGCCGAGGTCGCCGACGACTCCCGCCGGGTGACCTGCCACGCCCGGACGACGAACGAGAACGCCATCGCCTTCTACGAGCATCTCGGGTTCACGGTCGAGCGCCGCATCGAGAACTACTACGAGGACGGCGGCGCCGCCTTCTACCTCCGTCTCGGCGACGAGTCGCGACTCCGCGACCGTCTCTCCGAGATCTTCCGCCGCTGACGGCCGCCACCGGTTCGAGCCCAGAGCGGCAGCGCCGTCTCACGGCCGTTCCTGCCCGGTAACCCGCACTTACCGGTCGAAAGCCAGCGTTTCCGGGTTCGGCGAGCAAGAGGTAACGCTTTAACCCCGGCTTACCCTATCTGGGGCGCACATGGAGGAGCGAACGCGGGCGTACCTTCGCGGCCGGTTCCGGGACTACTACCGGCGCGCGACCGTCACGCCACCCCCGCGGCCGACGACCGCGAGTGGGGGTACATCCCGTGGACGGCCGGGCCGGACACCACGATGGTCCGCCACCAGTCGACGCTGGACCTCGGCGACCTCGGGGAGTTCCTCAAGCGCGAGCGCCCGCGACACGTCTACTTCTCGGCCGGCCGGTACGAGACGCCCGGCGCGAACACGATGGCCGAGAAGGGCTGGCGCGACTCCGACCTCGTCTTCGACCTCGACGCCGACCACCTCCCGAACGTGACCCTCGGCGAGGACTCATACGCCGACATGCTGGCGAAGTGCAAGGACGCATTGTTCCGCCTGCTCGACTTCCTGGAGGACGACTTCGGTTTCGAGGACGTCACCGTCGCGTTCTCCGGCGGCCGGGGCTACCACGTCCACATCCGCGACGAGCACGTCCGCGACCTGGAGAGCGACCAGCGCCGCGAGATAGTGGACTACGTCCAGGGGAACGGCCTCGCCTTCGAGTCCATCGTCGACGAGCAGTCCGTCGAGGGCATCGGTCTCCAGAACCCGACGACCAAGCGGACGTTCCGCACGTCCGGCGGGTGGAGCAGGCGCGCCCACCGCCGGGTCTGCGACCTGGTGGACGACCTGCTCGACGTGCCCGAGGAGGACGCCATCGACCGCCTCCAGGGGTTCGAGGGCATCGGCGAGAAGAAGGCGGCGGCCGCGCTCAAGGCCGCCCGGAACAACTACGAGGAGATACAGGCGGGCAACATCGACGTCCACCCGGCGTTCTACCAGCTGGCCCGCATCGCGATGACCGACGCCGTCGACCGGGAGCGCGCGAGCATCGACGAGCCGGTGACCACCGACACCCACCGGCTCATCCGCCTGCCGGGCAGCCTCCACGGCGGCAGCGGCCTCCGGGTGCTGCGCATCGACCGCGACGACCTCGACGCGTTCGACCCGCTGACCGACGCGGTCCCGGAGACGTTCGTCGGCCACGAGGTCACCGTCGAGGCGACGGCGTCCCGGACCGTGACTCTCAACGGGGAAACATTTACTGTGGACGAGGGTAAGGTAAGCTTACCCGAGTACGCGGCCGTCTTCCTGATGGCTCGCGGCTGGGCAGAGAAGGGGAAAGAATGAATCTGGACGAACTCCGCGGCGTGCAGAACCGGGAGCGGGCGACCGACAGCCTGCAGGACCTGCGCGACTCGTTCTACGACGAGACCGCGGCGTACATCCAGGGCCTCAAGGAGGAGCGCGAGCGCGCTGCGTCCAGCGCCGACGACCCGTTCGCCTCGCCCGAGGTGAACCGCCTCACCGACGAGATAACGATGGCAGAGCAGGTCGTCGAGGCCATCTACGAGCGTCGCGTCGGCAAGATCGTCAAGCACGCCAGCCTCGCCGCCGCCGGCATGTCCGGCGACGAGGAGGGCCTCACGAAGGAGGAGCGCCGCCTCTACAACGACCTCGTCGACCGCATCCAGCAGAACAAAGACCACGTCCTCGCCGTGCTGGCCGGTGAGACGGACGACGACGCGGCCGCCGACAGCGAGACGGCGGGCGCCGGCACCGAGCCACCAGAAGCGACGACCGACGCGCCGGCACCCCCGCCGGACACCCCGCCCGCGGGCGAACCGGACGTGAACGCGGCGGACCTCATGGGCGACGGCCAGAGCGCCGAAGCGGCGACCGGCGACGAGACGGCGGGCGACGCCGGAGCGGAACCGGACGGGGCGCTGGCCGACGAGGACGCCGGGCAGGACCTCCACCGGACGACGGTGCGCGTGACCCGCGACGTCGGCGAGATTCTCGGCATCGACGAGCGGGTCTACCGCCTGGAGGCCGACGACGTGGTGACCCTGCCCGAGGAGAACGCCCAGCCGCTCCTCCAGCGCGAAGCCGCCGAGCGACTGGAGTGACTGGCTGTCCGGGCCTGTGCGGTGGTTCTGGCGCGGACGACCGCCACCGCAAGCGTTTTTGCCCGTTCGTATTTACGGTACGTCATGTACCAGTCGTGTCCCGCCCCGGTTCCACCACGGGTGACCCGCCGTGGCCGGTGAGTCGCGGACCAGCCCCCGCCGGTACCTCTGGATAGCGTTCATCGGCTTCTGGGTCGTCCGGTTCTTCTTCGGCCAGGAGGGCCTCCAGCAGCTGTTCTCGGTGAGCAGCCTGCTCATCCTCGTCGGCGTCTTCGCGGCGGCCTACGTCGGGTCGAAGCTCCTCGACAGGGCCATCAGCTACCGGTACGGCGTCGACGACCCCGGCTTCCCGGACGAACAGCCCACCTGCCGGAACTGCGGCGCCGAGGTGACGCCGAACGCCGCGCGGTGCGGTCGGTGCAACACCCGCGACCCGGTCGCGGACCCGTCCGGGGCTCAGGACGACTGACGGAGAGCGACAGTTCGTCGTCGCCGCAGGGTCGAAAACACCTGCAACAAAAAACGCGGGACCGACGTTCGCTGTCCGCTCGCGCTACATGAACGACCGGCCGGTGGCCTCGTCGGCCTCCTCGGTGGTCGCCTTCTTCATCCGCTCCTCGATCTGCTCGTAGCGGCGGCGGACGTCCTCGTCGACGCTCGGGGTGACCTGCTTGAGCGCGTCCTCGAAGTGCTCGCGGGTGATGCGGACGTTACCGACGGACTCGGCGGCCTCCTCCCGCGGGACGCTGTTGACGAACTCGCGGGTGGCGGCCATCGCGGCCTCGCGGCAGACCGCCTCGATGTCGGCGCCGACGTAGTTCTCGGTCCGCTTCGCGAGCCAGTCGAGGTCGACGCCGTCGGCCAGCGGCTTGTTGCGGGTGTGGACCTCGAAGATGGCGCGACGCGCCTCCTCGTCCGGCACCGGCACGTGGACGTGGCGGTCCAGGCGGCCGGGCCGCAGGAGCGCGGAGTCGATGAGGTCGGGGCGGTTGGTGGTGGCGACGACGACCACGTCCTCGAGCTCTTCGAGGCCGTCGAGTTCGGAGAGGAGCTGTGAGACGACCCGCTCGCTGACGCCCGAGTCCCCGGACGTGCGGCCGCGCTCGGTGGCGATGGAGTCTATCTCGTCGAAGAACACCACCGTCGGCGCGTTCTCGCGGGCCTTGCTGAACACCTCGCGGACGCCCTTCTCGGACTCGCCGACCCACTTCGAGAGGAGTTCCGGGCCCTTGATGGAGATGAAGTTGCTCTCGGCCTCGTTCGCGACGGCCTTCGCGAGCAGGGTCTTGCCGGTGCCGGGCGGCCCGTAGAGCAGGACGCCCTTCGCCGCCTGGAGGTCCATCTCGCGGAAGACCTCGGGGTAGTCGAGCGGCCACTGGATGGTCTCCTGGAGGCGGTCTTTGGTCTCCTCGAGGCCGCCGACGTCCTTCCAGGTGACGTCGGGCACCTCGACGAACACCTCGCGGAGCGCCGAGGGCTCGATGCCCTTCATCGCATCCTTGAAGTCGTCCTCGGTGACCCGCATCGACTCGAGCACCTCGGCGTCTATCTCGTCGGCCTCGAGGTCGAGCTGCGGGCGGATGCGCCGGAGCGAGTTCATCGCGGCCTCCTTCGCGAGGGTCTCGATGTCCGCGCCGACGAAGCCGTGGGTGCTGTCGGCGAACGCTTCGAGGTCGACGCCGTCGGCCAGCGGCATCCCGCGCGTGTGGACCTGGAGTATCTCTTTGCGGCCCTCGCGGTCGGGGACGCCGATCTCGATCTCGCGGTCGAACCGGCCGCCGCGCCGGAGCGCCGGGTCGATGGCGTCAACGCGGTTGGTCGCGCCGATGACGATGACGTTCCCGCGCTCCTCGAGGCCGTCCATCAGCGAGAGGAGCTGGGCGACGACGCGGCGCTCGACGTCGCCGCTGGTCTCGCCGCGCTTCGGCGCGATGGAGTCGAGTTCGTCGATGAAGACGATGGCGGGCGCGTTCTCCTCGGCCTCGTCGAAGACGTCCCGGAGCTGTTCTTCGCTCTCGCCGTAGTACTTCGACATGATCTCCGGCCCGGAGATGGTCTGGAAGTTGGCGTCTATCTCGTTGGCGACGGCCTTCGCGATGAGCGTCTTGCCGGTGCCCGGCGGGCCGTGGAGCAGCACGCCCTTCGGCGGCTCGATGCCGAGCTGCTGGAACAGCTCGGGGTGGCGCATCGGCAGCTCGATCATCTCGCGGACCTGTTCGAGTTCGTTGTCGAGGCCGCCGATGTCCTCGTAGGTGACGCTCGGGGTCTCGGCGCGCTCGCGCTCCGTGGTTATCTCCTCGGCGGGGCGCTCGCTCACGTTGATCTCGGTCGAGTCGGTCACCACGACGGTGCCGCTCGGTTCGGTGCCCGCTATCTTGAGCGGGACCTGCTGGCCGGACATGCCGCCGAGGCCGCCGAACCCGAGCGAGAACGGGACCGTCTGGCCGGTCGTGACCGGGCGGCCGCTCAGCTTGTCGCGGATGTACGGCGAGATGTCGCCGCGGATGCGGAGGTTCTGCGGGAGCGCGACCGTGATGGCGGTCGCGGGCTTGATGTCGGCTTTCTCGACGCTCACGCGGTCGTCGATGCCGACGTCGGCTTCCTGCCGGAGTCGTCCGTCGATGCGGATGACGCCCTGGCCTCCGTCCTCGGGGTAGCCGGGCCAGACGCGCGCCACGGCCCGGCCGGTGTCCTTCCCCTCGATGACGATGTAGTCGCCGTTCTCCAGGCCGAGTTCCTGCATGGCCTGTCGGTCGATGGCGGCGAGCCCTCGGCCGGCGTCCTTCTGTTTGAGCGGCTTGACCGTTAGCTTCATAGCTCTATCTGGATGGTGAGAATGCCGTTGTTC
The DNA here is from genome assembly GCA_042662785.1 of Halobacteriaceae archaeon GCM10025711. GTDB lineage: Archaea > Halobacteriota > Halobacteria > Halobacteriales > Halobacteriaceae > JBHSYX01. The sequence continues at coordinate 2,595,275 of JBHSYX010000001.1, read as the reverse complement.
ATAAACACTTGCGCGTCCCCCTCGGGGAGTGCAAGCTCGCTCTGGGTAGACTCGCCGTCGTGCTCGATGACGACGATAGCGGTGTCGTCGAGCACGTCGACGGTGACGGCGTCGTCGTCGACGCCGATGTCGGCGACGATGACCACACTGTCGCCGTAGTCGTACCGGCGTGCCATCCACTCGTCGCGGTCGGTAAACTGGAGGTGGGTCATCTGAATCCTAACCAGAGGTTAGTGAAACAACTATAAAAATCCATCGGTGAAAACCACCAGCAGAGAGCGCCTCTACGCGGACGGTGGAATTGCGGTTCACACCTGGGGGCGTGGTGACCCCACGCATTGGCCCGTGCCAGCACCTACGCGTGGCGTCGTCTTTTATGTGACGGCCGCGAGTAACGTCCGGCATGGATTCGGTCACCCACCACGGTCGGACGACCGCCTACCGGCGCGCGGACCGCGGCGGCGACGGCGCACCAGTCCTCCTCGTTCACGGTAGCGGCGGCACCCACGAGGTCTGGAAAGCCCAGATAAGCCGCCTCTCCGGCGACCGGCCGGTCGTCGCCCTCGACCTGAGCGGTCACGGCGCCTCGGACGACGTCGACGCGCCCGCCGGCCCGGAGACGCTGTCCGCGTACGCCGAAGACGTGCTCGCCGTCGCCGACGAGGAGGACGTCGCCGTGTTCGTCGGCAACTCGCTCGGCGGGGCCGTCGTCATGACGGCCGTGCTGGAGCACGGCGCCGACCCGGACGCCGTCGTGCTCGCGGGCTCCGGCGCGAAACTCGCCGTCCGCGACGACCTGCTCGACATGCTCGCGAACGACTACCCGGCGGCCGTCGAAGTCCTCCACGGCGACGACCTGCTCTTCCACGACCCCGACGACCGGTACGTCGCACTCTCCAAGGAGTCGATGCGGGACGTGGGCGGGGCCGTCACCCACCGCGACTTCGCGTCGTGTGACACCTACGACGTCCGGGACCGACTCGACGAGGTGACCCAGCCGACGTTCGCGTTCACCGGCGAACACGACGGCCTCACCCCGCCCTGGTACCACGAGTTCGTCGCCGAGAACGTCCCCGACGGCGCGTGGACGACCGTCCCGGACGCCGCCCACCTCTCCATGCTCGAACAGCCCAACGCGTTCAACGACGCCCTCTCGTCGTTCCTGGCCGACCGCGTCGACCAGTAGAGTTCGTCGAGGTCCTCGTCGACGTGGCTGTGCTCGTCGGCCGGGAACTCCCCGCCGTCGACGGCGTCGCGGAACTCCGCCACCGCGCGCTCCATCTCCGACTGCACGTCGCCGAACGACTCGGCGAACGGCGGCACCCGGTCGCTCGTCCCGACGACGTCGTTGATGACGAGCACCTGGCCGTCGCAGTCCGGCCCCGCGCCGATGCCGATGGTCGGTACGTCGAGCGCGTCGGTTATCTGGGCCGCGACGTTCGCGGGGACGTGCTCCAGCACCAGCGAGAACGCGCCGGCGTCCTCGTGGTCGCGGGCCAGGTCGAGCATCGTCCGGGCCGCCTCCTTCGTCGTCCCCTGCCGGGCGTACCCACCCAACTGGTTCACGCGCTGCGGGGTGAGCCCGAGGTGGGCCATCACCGGGATGCCCACGTCGACCATCTTCCGGGTTATCTCGACGGTGTGCGGCCCGCTCTCCAGTTTGACCGCTCCCGCGCCAGCCTCCTTTATCATGCGGCCGGCGTTGCGGACGCTCTCGGCGTCGTCCACGCCGAAACTCAGGAACGGCATGTCCGCGACCACGAGCGCGTCCTCGGTCGCCCGCGCCACCGCCGCAGTGTGACTCGCCATCTCGTCGACGGTCACGGGAAGTGTGGTGTCGTATCCCAGGGCCGCGTTGCCCATGCTGTCGCCGACGAGGATGAGGTCGATGCCCGCCTCGTCCACGACGCGGGCCGTCGGCGCGTCGTACGCGGTGAGCATCGTGATGGGCTCCTCGCCCGCCTTCGCCTGCAGGTCCCGTACCGTTGGCATACCGGACGCTGGACAGCCAGCGAGATAAACGTAGGCCATCCGAACCGAAACACCGGTATGCCCGGCGCTCGCAGGACCGGACAGTGCAACCCGTCGAGACCCACGACCCGGACGGCGTCGACTACGCCTGGGTGATGCAGACCACGTTCGTCCTCACCATCCTGGTCGGCGCACCCGTCGTGGCGGCGCTCTCGCTCGCGACGGACCTCGCCACGTGGGCCGCCCGCGCCGAGTTCGCCATCCGGGTCGGCGCCGTCATCTGGCTGGTGACGGCCGTCGCCGTCTTCTTCTACGCCCGACGCCGGGCTACGCGTACCTGAACGCGGTCCCGGCGCGGTCCGCGGTTGTCTCGTCGCTTGGCGAGTCCCCGACGAAGAGCGTGCGCTCCGGCGACGCCTCCAGCCCCCGGACGGCCGTGAGCAAGGGCTCGGGATGGGGTTTCCTGGTGGCGACCGAGTCGCGGCCGACGACCACGTCGACGTACTCCGCGAGGCCGTGCTGCTCCAGGGCGATGTGGCAGGCGTCCTCGGCGTTGAGCGAGACGACGCCGACCGGTCGCTCGCAGTCGGCGAGGTCGTCGGCCAGCGGCAGGCGCTCGGAGGTGCGCGCGCCGTCCCGCTCGTGGGCGGCGATGATGCCGTGGAGGTCGTCGTACCGGCCGACGGACTCGGCGAGGTCCAGGAGCTCCCAGGGCGTATCGTCGTAGGTCGCCTCGACCCCGGCGTCGGTCAGGTGGGCCACCATCTCGCGCTCGACCGCCCCCAGTCGACGTCGAGCCGGACGAGCGTGCCGTCGAGGTCGTAGACGACCGCGTCGTACTCCGTTGCTGTCACGTCCCTACCGAGGCGACCCCGGGTAAAAGGAACTTCGGGCCGGCCAGCCGATAGAGTTCAGAGACGCTTTCGGGGACTGTCACGCGACGACTGCTTCTTCCCCGAAAGCCCCCGGCCGTTCGACCCGGCCGGGCCTCGCTGCGCGCCGCCCTTCGGGCGGTGCTTGCTTCGTCCGGGCCGGGTCGAACGCCCGGCCCCTTTCAGTCCCACCCGAGCTTGGTTCGTCCAGCCACGGGCGGCGGGTGGGAATGAAAGGGGCGGCGCGGTGGACGACGGCGGCCGACGCAAGCACTGCAGCGAACGAAGTGAGCGAAGCGCGCAGCGAGGCCCCCGAGTCCAGCACGCCGGGGCTTTCGAGGTATCGTCAGCCGTTTCAGTCTCGTTTATGCCGTAGACAAAACAGACTCCTTGAGATACAAACCCGGACCGGTCAGTCGACGAGGCCGCGGGCGATGACTTCCTTCTGTATCTCGCTGGTCCCCTCGTAGATGGGCAGAATCTTCGAGTCGCGGTAGAGGCGTTCGACCGGGAAGTCGGTGGTGTAGCCGTAGCCGCCGTGTATCTGGACCGCCTCGTTCGCCACGTCGACCGCCGCCTCGCTCGCGAAGTACTTCGCCACGCTCGCCGCCGTCCGCACGTCCTCGCCGGCGTCGCGGCGTGCGGCCGCGTCCCGGGTGAGCAGCCGCGCGGCCTGCACGTTCGTGTGCATGTCCGCGAGCTTGTGCCGGATGGTCTGAATCCGGTCGAGCGGCCTGTCGAACTGCTCGCGTTCGCCCGCGTAGTCGACGGCGGCGTCGAGGGCGGACTGGGCCAGGCCGACCGACTGGCTCGCGATGCCGATGCGGCCGCCGGTGAGGATGGAGAGCGCCGCGCGCAGCCCTCGCCCTCCGGCGTGAGCTGGTTCGCCGCCGGGATGTGCACGTCGTCGAAGATGAGCGACGTCGTGTCGCTCGCCCGCAGGCCGAGTTTCTCCTCTTCTTCCCGACCTCCAGGCCGTCGACGTCCTTCGGGACGACGAACTGCGTGATGGTGTCCGGGTCGTCGCGGTCCGTCTTCGCGAACAGCACCACGACGCCCGACCGCTCGCCGTTGGTTATCCACTGCTTCTTCCCGTTGATGACGAACTCGTCGCCCTCGCGGCGGGCCTCGGTCGTCATCTGGGCCGGGTTCGACCCCGCTTCCGGCTCCGAGAGCGCGAACGCGCCGACGGGCCGGCCCTCGGCCATGTCCGGGAGCCACCGCTCCTTCTGGTCTTCGTCGCCGAACTCCGCGATGCAGGAGGTGGCGAGCGCGTGGACCGAGAGCGCCGTCGCGACCGCGAGCTGGCCGTAGGCGACCTCCTCGTTCACGATACTGTAGGTGAGGTGCTCGACGTCGAGGCCGCCGTACTCCTCGGGGACCGTCATCGCCGTCATCTCCATCTCGGCCAGGCCGTCCCAGACGTCCTCTGGGAACGACTCCTCCCGGTCGGCCTCCGGGGCCGTCGGCCGGATCTCGTTGACGGCGAACTCGTGGACCACGTCCCGGATGGTCCGCTGCTCCTCGGAGAGTTGCATACGCCCTCTGGGTGTCGTGGGTGGAAAAAGATGATTGATTCGCGCGCCGGACGGGGCGTATGGCCCCCGGACGGTACGTCCCGGCGACGCCCCTCGGCTGGGTGCCCGTCCTCGTCGCGCTCGTCGTCGGCTACGCGACCCTCGACGTGCTCGCCGGCATCCCGCTACCGGCGGCCCTGGCCGACGCGTTCGCCCCCGCCCTGCTCACGACGTTCGCGCTCTTCCTCGTGGTGACGTTCCTCTCCCTGGCCCGGGCGCTCGTCGGCGCGATGGACGAGGAGTGACTACCCGCGGTGGCGGGCGAGAAGTGACTATCCGCTGAGGTAGGCGATCACGTCGTCCGGTTCGGCGTCCATCCCGCCGCCCTGGGCGAACGTCGGACTGCCGCCGCCCCCGCCACCGAACTCGCCGGTGACCTCGCTCACCACGTCGCCGGCGTCCACGTCCCCCGTCGACGCGACGACGACGTACGCGCCGCCGTCGCCGCCGCTGAGTGCGACGACGTCCGCCTCGTCGCCCGCCAGCGGCTTGATGCGGTCGCCGACCTCGTTCGGACCGAACCCGTCGACGGCGCCGACGAGCCACTGCTTCCCGTCGCGCTCGACGGCCGTCAGGTCGCCGAGGCGCGCGTCGAGCACCTCGTCCTTGAGCGCGGCGAGTTCGGCCTCCAGGTCGTCGAGTTCGCCGAGGACGCGCTCGGCCTCGTCCGGCAGGTCGTCGACCCCGACGCCGAGGACGCGCGCGGCGCGCATCGCCGCGGAGCGCTCTTCGGCGCGCCGCTCGACGGCCGACGGGCCGACGGTGAACTCGACCCGGGTCAGTCCCTCCCCGGGGTTCGACCGGTCGAGGAGGGTCACCGGGCCGATCTCCTCGGTGTTCGGGACGTGGGTGCCGCCGCAGGCCGCGACGTCCCAGTCCTCGACGGTCACGACGCGGACGGTGTCCGAGTCGCTGAACACGCCCTCCTCGGTCGCGACGTTGAACGCGATGTCGTCGTCGGCCAGCGCCTCCTCCTTCGACACCTCCTCCCACGAGACCGCCCGGGAGTCCCAGACGGCGCGGTTGGTGAGGCGTTCGAGTTCGACCAGCACCTCGTCGTCGATGTCGGTCGAGGTCGTGAAGTCCACGCGGACCTTCTCGTCGTCGATGTCGAACCCGCCGTAGCCGACGTCGTCCAGCACCCGGCGGCCCGCCCCGTAGAGCACGTGGCTCGCGGTGTGGGCGCGCATGCAGTAGGTGCGGAACACGTCGTCTATCTCGCCGACGACGCCGTCGCCGGCGTCGAACGCGGGCGCTTCCGTGAGCGTGTGGACGACGTCGCCGTCGGCCTTCTGCACGTCCTCGACCTGCACGCCGTCGATGGTGCCGCGGTCGGCGGGCTGGCCGCCGCCCTCCGCGTAGAAGTAGGTCCGGTCGAGCCACACGTCGCGGCCGTCGACGGCTTCGACGGTCGCCTCGAACGACCGCACCGTCGGCTCGGCTGGTGCGCGGTAGTCGGTCATCGTCACGGTGTGACGTGCCGGGGGCAAAAAGGGCGGCCCTCGTGGCAAGCGGCGTGGTCTACTCGTCGACGAGCGCCACGTCGAGGCGTTCTTCGAGTTTCCGGATGACCGACCCGCCGACGTTCGCCTGGTTCGCGCGGCCCTGTTCGACGGCGAAGAGGTCGTTCTCGTCGACGTCGAGTTCCGCGGCGAGTTCGTCGCGCTGGAGGCCGGCGTCCTGCCGGGCGGCGGTGACGCGCTGGCCGTAGTCGCGGACGAGATACGGGAGGCGGTCGCGCTCGTAGTTCGTGCCCTCCTCCTCCCAGTGGGTGGAGTCGCCGCCGACGGCGTCGCTGGCCCGCGCGATGTTCTGGGCGGTCTTCCGGCCGCGCTGTGCGGTCTTTGTCCGGCGGCTCTCCTTGTCGCGTCCGTGTGCCGTGTCGCTGTGGTCGGCACACTCCTCGCAGACGTCGAGTTTCGCTCCCGCGACGTTCGCCGGCGTCAGGCTGTCGGCGGGCTTCCCGCAGAGTTCGCAGGTCCGCCCGCCTCCTCCGCCGGACGACCCGCCCGTGGAGTACTTTGGCATATGGAGGCCTATACGCACACCCGGCATTTCAATACCCCGCCTCGGGGCACCCGACTCACAGGTCGGTGTTCTCGTAGAGCCAGACGATGGCGGCCGGGAGCGCGATGACCAGCACGAGCGTGGCCGTGGGGCTCAACAGGGGGCCGTGCCGCCGAACCACAGTTCGAGCAGGAATCCGATCTCGATACCGATGAGGACGGCGAGCACCGCCACCGTCGCCTCGGCGAACCGCCAGAGCCCGCTCGGCCACGAACTCGTCGTCTCTTCGACTCCCTCCGACCGCCGGACGTAGGCGATGTCGCGGACGTTCGACCGGTCGGCGGTGTACTTCAGCTTCCCCATCCGCCACCGGTCGAGGTCCTTCGCCGGCAGGTCGAAGCCGTAGATGACGAGGTAGTCGAACCGCTGGCTGATGGCGCCCACGACGTTCTGGAACTCGCCGACGGTGCCCGCGTTGAACTCGCGGAAGACGGCGACGGCGATGGTGCCGTCGACGCTCACGTCCACCGACTCGCCGCCGGGATGCGCGCGCACCTCGTGTCGCTCCGCGTCGGCGAGCGACCGGTCGAGATGCGACTGGAGGTCCGTCGCGATAGGGAGCGTCGTCGCGGTGTCCGGCTCCCACGCCCGGACGGCCGCGACGACCTGCCGGAAGGTCTCGTCGAGGTCCCGGGCGGTCGCCGTCGCGCTCACCGCGGCTCACCCTCGTGGCGTCGACGGCGCTGTGTCAGTCGTGTGAGAGACATCGATGGTCGCCGGTCGCCGGGCGAGACGCCGGCGGCACCGGGTCGGTCGTTGTTTCAAGAGACAGACACCGCCTATATTAATCGTTGGGTTCGCATCTATTCCGGGAGAATTCGGGCGATGCACCCGTTCGAAACGCCGGTTCGCCAGTGGAAATCCCAGACACGTTCGTCGTCCTGACAACACTCCCCCACGTCCGACGCGAACGGTTATCGTGTCCGCCGACCAATATCTACAATCGAGCATGTACCAGAACATCCTCGTCCCGACCGACGGCAGCAGCCTCGCCGAGGAGGCCGCCGAACACGGCATCGACCTGGCGAAGAACTACGACGCGACGCTCCACGTCCTCTACGTCGTCGACATGGGGGAGATAGGCTTCACCGCCATCCCCGACGACATCGTGGAGACGAAGGACCTGCTCCGTGGACGCGGGGAGGAGGCCGTCCAGCGCATCGTCGAGATGGCCGGCGATGCCGGCGTCGAGACCGTCACCAAGGTAGACTCCGGCGTCCCGTCGGACACCATCATCGAGTACCTCGACGAACACGACGTCGACCTGGTGGTGATGGGAAGCCGGGGTCGCTCCGACCTGAGCAACATCGTCATCGGCAGCACCGCCGACAGAGTCATCCGGCGGACCGACATCCCCGTCCAGACCATCGGCTGACCGACGTCGGAAGCGTCCGCCGACCGGCCGTTAGATGGGGATGACGTTCTCGGCGAGCGTCCGCGGGTAGTAGGTCAGCGGCTCGACGCCGTCCTCGGTGATGGCGACGGTGTCCGAGTGCCGGAACCCGCCCTCGCCGGGGACGTAGATGCCGGGTTCGATGGAGTAGACGTGGCCCGGTTCCATCACCGCCTCGCTGCCCCGGTCGATGTAGTCCGGTTCGTGCCCCTCCAGGCCGAGGTTGTGGCCGGTGTGGTGCTGGGCGTACTCGAGGACGCCCTGCTCGTCGAGGTAGTCGTGGACGGCCTGGTCGACGTCCGCCAGCGGGACGCCCGGGCCGCACGCCTCGAGGCCGACGGTCTGTGCCTCCAGCATCACCTCGAAGTAGTGCTGCTGGCTGTCCGTGGGCGTGCCGACGAACATGGTGCGTTCGAGTTCGACGCCGTAGCCCGCCACGTCCGCGGACGCACCGGTGACGAGCACGTCGCCCTCCTCCAGCCGCCGGTTCGCGGTCAGACCGTGCGGGAGCGCCGTGTTCGGCCCGGACAGGAACATCGCCCGCGCCGGTAGTTCGCCGCGAAGCCGGGAGTCGTACCGGTCGCCGAGCGCGTCGAGCATCGCCATCGACGCGTCGAGACTCGCCTCCGTCGACACGCGGAGTTCGTGGCGTCCGGGTGCGACGGCCTCCGCGAGGCGGCGGTGGGCGAGATTCGTCCACCGGCCCGACTCCCGGAGCAGGTCAAGTTCGGCCGCCGACTTCGTCTTCCGCCACTCGGTTATCCAGTCGACCGTCGCCACTTCGACGCCCGCCGCCTCCGCGAGCGACGGCCCGCTGTAGCCCCAGGTGCCGGGCGCGCCGTCCGCGTCGGCGGCGACCCGTGCCACGTCCAGGCCGTCGAGCATCCCGGCGATGGTCGCCTCCGGGGTGCGGGCCGGATGCTCGTAGAAGTTCCCGTCGCCGTCACCCGGGTAGTCGTAGTAGTGGTGGACCGTCTCCAGCACGGGGAACGCGTCGTTCCGCGCCCGGTCGCGCTCCAGGCGCGGCACGGCTATCTCCACCGTCTCGTCGGTCACCGCCAGGCAGACCGGCCGCTCGGTCTGGAGGTGGTGGAAGCCTGTCAGCCACTCGATGCTCGTCGCCCCGAACAGGCAGAGCGCGTCGAACCCGTCGGCGGCGAGACGGTCGCGCACCCGCTCGACGCGGGTTTCGTACTCCGAATCCGGGAGTCGCAGCGGTCGCGAGTCCATGGGCTACCTGACGGTGGTCACGGACGTTAACTGTTCGGGCACCGACACCGGGAGACGCCGTCCAGAACTGTCTCGCCGACGGTCGAATCAGGGTTGAAACGGATGTCGATACCTCGAAAGCCCCCAGACGGTCGGCCCCTTTCAGTCCCACCCGGAACCTGGCCCGGCCAGCCACCGACGGGGGGGACTGAAAGGGGCGGCGTGGTGGACGACGGCGGCCGACGTAAGCACCGCAGGCCGAAGGCCGAGGAGCACAGCGAGGCCCCCGAGTCCAGCACGCCGGGGCTTTCGAGGTGGTCACGGTCGTGTAGAATCACTCACAGGCGTAACAGAACACGCTGGTAGCTAGGTGAGTGGCGCCGTGAGAATTTGCGTGGGTGCTGAATCCCTGGTAGGGAGTGCACCTGCACTGTGATAGTGCGTGGGACCGGATTTGAACCGGCGGACCCCTACGGGACAGCGCCCTCAACGCTGCGCCGTTGGCCTGGCTTGGCTACCCACGCACCGCGGTCGTTTCGCATTCTCGGATAGCCACCGGCCCGATAAAAGCCCTTTCATTTCCCCGCCGTCTGGTGGTCGTCACCACGAGTGTGGGGTCACAACTGCTTTCGCCGTGGAATCCATACGGCCACCCGATGCAGCATGCACGAGAGCGGGTGCCGGAACTCACGGCCCTGCTGACCGTCGTCTCGCTCGCGCTGGTCTTCGGCGCCGTCCTCGGCGTCGTCCCCCGTGATTCCATCCCCCGGGCCTCCGAGGCGTTCCTCCACGCCATCCCCCACCTGAACGCCGCCATCAGCGTCACCGCCGTCGCCGTCATCGGCCTCGGCTGGCGCTGGATCCGCCGGGGCGAGGTGGCGAAACACCGCGCCGCGATGGTGGCGGGGCTGGTGCTGTTCGTGGCCTTCCTCGTCCTCTACCTCTACAAGGTCGCCGTCGAAGGTCCGACTGGGTTCCCGGACCCCAGTCCGTCTACCGGTTCGTCTACCTCCCGGTGCTCGCCGTCCACATGCTCCTCGCCGTCGTCGCCATCCCCCTCCTCTACTACGTCCTCCTGCTCGCGGTGACCCGGCCGGTGAGCGAGATACCGCTGAGCCGGCACCCGCGCATCGGTCGCGTCGCGGCGTCGCTGTGGCTCACGTCGTTCGTCCTCGGAACGGTCGTCTACGCGCTGCTCTACGTCGTCTACTGACCGTTCAGCCCTGGGACGCCATCGCCTGCTCGAACCAGTCCGGGCGCTCCACCCCGTCGACGCTCGTCTCCAGCAGGCGGTAGCGGGTGTCGACCGCGATGGCTCGTCCGTCTTCGAGCGTGCCGACCTTGCGAGTCGTCAGCCGGCGGATGCGGCCGTCGTCGTCGACGACGACCGTCCCCGTGAAGCGGGAGACGTTCTGCGTGCCGGGTGCGGGTTCCTCCGCCGTCAGCGTGATGCGGCTGCCGTCCGCGGACACCTCGGCGACCGTGAAGTTCCCGGCGGCGAGCGCGTCCCTGAGCGTGAGCCACTCGGTGAGACGCGACTCGCGTTCGGCCCGGCCCTCCTGGCCGAGCGGCGAGAGGCGGGCGTAGGTGGTCCGGTCGCCCTGCGTGGTGCGGAGCAGGCGCACCGACCCGTTCGACCACTCGTCTCGCTCCTCGACGGTGGTCGTCCCCCTGATGGTTCCCTGCGTTTCGCTCCGGACGCGATACTCGGTCAGCCCGCCGGTGACCCGGACGTTTTTAGTGTTGTTGGAGACGAGCGTCGCGTCTTGGACGGCCTCCTCGACGGTCATGTTCAGCGACAGCCGGTACTCGTGGCCCGTCTCCTCGATGGCGGTCCGGTGGGCCGCCACGAGTTCGCTCGCGTTGACGCCCGCTTCGGTGACGCCCGGGGCGAGGCTGTCTCCGGGGTCCCGGTTTCGCCGCTCGTTTCCGTCTCGGTCGCTGCTGTCGTCGCTCCGGTGGTCGTCGCCGCGTCGCCCGCGCCGGTCGGGGACGCGCCCGAGCAGCCGGCGAGGAGGACCAGCGCGACGACGAGGAGGGCGTGGCGTCTCGGCATTCGTTCGCCGTCGTGACCGCCCGATAATAAGCCTTCCCGGTTGGGCCGACGACGCCGTGCCGACCCGGCTGTGCGCCCGGTCAGTCGTCGCCGATGACCGGTCGAGTGACGTCGCGGTCCTTCGCCTCGCCCTCGATGTCGTAGGGGTACTCGCCGGTGACACACCCCATGCAGAGGTCGGCGCGTTCGGTGCCGATGGCGTCCGAGATGGCCTCCAGCGAGAGGTAGGCCAGGCTGTCTGCGGCGACGGCGTCGGCTATCTCGGGGACGGTCCGCTCGGCGGCGATGAGCTCCTCCCGGGTCGCCATGTTGATGCCGAGATAGCACGGCGAGACGATGGGCGGGGAGCCGATGCGGAGGTGGACCTCCTCCGCGCCGACGTCCTTGAGCAACTGGACGAGCTGGGTCGAGGTGGTGCCCCGGACGACGCTGTCGTCGATGAGGGTGACCGTCTTCCCCTCGACGGTGCTCTTGATGGGGTTGAGCTTCAGCCGGACCGCGCGCTCGCGGGCCTCCTGGGTCGGCATGATGAACGTCCGGCCGACGTACCGGTTCTTCATCAGGCCCTCGGCGAACTCCACGACGTCGCCGTCCGCGCCGGCGTCCCGCCCCGCCTCGTTCGCGGCCTCGGCGTAGCCCGAGGCGAACGCACGCCCCGAGTCGGGCACCGGCATCACGACGTCCGTCTCGATGCCGCTCTCCGCCCAGAGTTTGCGGCCGAGTTCGCGGCGCACCTCGTAGACGAGTCGTCCGTCGAGGACGCTGTCCGGCCGGGCGAAGTAGACGTACTCGAAGAAGCAGTGGGCGCTGTGCTCGGCCTCGAACAGCCGGTAGCTGTCGAAGCCGGAGCCGTCCCTGTGGAGGACGACGAGTTCGCCGGGTTCGACGTCCCGGACGAGTTCGCCGTCGAGGGTGTCGATGGCCGCGCTCTCGGAGGCGAGTACGTAGCCGTCCTCCACCTTCCCGACGACGAGCGGCCGGTTCCCCTGCGGGTCGCGGACGCCGAGGACGGTGTCGTCGTGCATGATGGTCAGCGAGTAGGAGCCGTGGATGCGCTCCATCGTCCGCTTGAGCGCGCGCACCAGGTCGGCCTCCAGGAGGTTGCGCGCCAGGTCGTGGGCGATGACCTCGGTGTCGCCGTTCGAGGTGAACGCGTGCCCCATGTCCTCGAGTTCGTCGCGTATCTCGTCGGCGTTCACGAGGTTGCCGTTGTGGCTGAGCGCGAGCGACCCGCTCTTGAACGAGACGGTGAACGGCTGGGCGTTCGACCGGTCGACGCTGCCCGCCGTCGGGTACCGGACGTGGCCGATGCCTGCGCTCCCGGAGAGGCCCGCGATGTCGTCCTGGGTGAACGCGTCCCCGACCAGCCCCATCTCGACGTGGTCGTGCTGCTGGAATCCGTCGTGGGTGACGATGCCCGCCGACTCCTGGCCGCGGTGCTGCAGGGCGTAGAGGGCGTAGTAGATGGGAAGTGCGGCGTCGCGGTCGGCGAGGGAGGCGCCGACCACCCCGCACTTCTCCGTCATCCCGTCCGCGGGAGACTGCCACTCGTCCCGGGCGTTTGCCATAGGTGCCCGTAGCGAGGTCCAGCAGGTTAAAACCCTCGCAATCGTGTCCTAAACTCCTCTGCCCTGCCTGAAAATATGCACGTTCGTGCAACCTCCCGGCGCGCACCCACCGCAGGCTACCGCGGCGGGTTCGAGAGTGAGAAGACGGGCCGTCAGTTGTCGCCGGCCTTGCCCTGCCAGGCGTACTCGCGGCGCTTCTCGGATTTACCGAAGCCACACGCCGAGCACTTCTTCTTCTTCACGTGGTAGGACTTCTCGCCGCACCGTCGACATTTCACGTGCGTCGTCTTGTTCTTCTTCCCCTGACTCGGGGTTCCTGCGCCGGTCATGGTTTGATGGTGACGACGTTGTCGCCGCGTATAACGGTTATGTCTTCACCCTCGATGACGAGGTTCATGTGCTGGTCGTAGCCGCTGAGGACGCCGGTGTACTCGTCGCCCCCTTTCAACAGCACGGTGACCTCCTGGTTCAGCGCCTCCTCGAGAACGTCCAGCGGTCGTCCGCTCATACAACAGTGCGCATCGGTCAGGCGCTTAAACGTACCGGACCTACACCTGGACGCTGAACCCGTCGAACTCGGCGGCGTGGTCCGCGAACGCCGCGAGCAGGGCCGCCGCGTCGGTCAGGTCCTCGGTGTCCACGACCTCGACCGGCGTGTGCATGTACCGGTTCGGGATGGAGAGGTTGAGCGCCGGGATGCCCGACCGCTGGGTGTAGAACGCGTCGGCGTCGGTGCCGGTCCGGGTGCCGGCGGCCTGCAACTGCACGTCGATGCCGGCGTCCTCGGCCGCCTCGCGCACCGCCTGCACGACCACGGGGTGGTTCGCGCTGCCGCGGCCGACGACCGGCCCCTCGCCGACCTCCACCTCGCCGTGCTTCGACCGTTCGACGCTCGGCGCGTCCACCGCGTGGGTCACGTCGATGGCGACGACCGCGTCCGGGTCGAGGTCGAAGCCGACCATCTTCGCGCCCTGGACGCCGACCTCCTCCTGCACCGTGCTGACCGCGTAGACGGTGGCGTCGACGCCGGCCTCGGCGGCCTGCCGGAGCGCGTCGGCCGCGGTCCAGACGCCGACCCGGTTGTCCATGCCCCGGGCGGCGAGTCGGGTGCCGTCGAGTTCGCGGAGCGTCGTGGCGAACGTCACGGGGTCGCCGACCTCGACCAGGTCGCGGGCCGCAGCCTCGTCCTCGGCGCCGACGTCGACGTACATCTCGGCGATGTCGTCCACGTCGTCCTCGCCGTCCCGCAGGTGGATGGCCACCTGCCCGATGACGCCGTTCACGGGGCCGTCGTCGGTGTGAACCTCGACGTGCTGGCCGCGGGTGACCGTCGGGTCGGACCCGCCGATGGGGGCGATGTTCACGAACCCCTCGTCCTCGTAGCCCTCGTCGCCGATGCGGGTCACGATGAAGCCGATCTCGTCGGCGTGGCCGGCGAAGGCGAGTTCGGGGCCGTCCTCGCTCCCCTCGTAGACGGCGACCGCGTTGCCGTAGGCGTCGGTGCGGACCTCGTCGGCGAACTCGCCGACGTAGTCGACCCAGATGCGCTGGCCGGCGGCCTCGAACCCCGACGGACTCGGCGTGTCGAGCAGGCGTTCGAGGAACGCGCGCTGTGGTTCGTCCATACCGTGGGTATCCGTGACACCGGCATCAAAGCTTCGAAGCGAAACATCGCCGCGCCGCCACAACGGCTAAGGCTTTAGTCGTCGAACTGAGAGGTATGGGGATAATCGACCTCCACTTCCACGACTCCGAGTTCACGTTCGCGCCGCACATCGGCGACGAGACGGCGGAACCAGGTAGTGAAACCGGCATCGAGGTGGCCGACGGGACCGACGGCGAGTACGACTACGAGACCGACTCCGGGTCGGGCCGGTCGATGCTCGGTCCGGCGCTCGGTCTGGTGTTCCTCGTCGTGGCGGCGCTCGTGGTCCGCAAGATGCGGGGCGGCGACGACGAACAGCAGGACCTCGAAGAGTTCGACGTCTCGTAGTCAGGCCAAGTCTTTTTGTCCGGCGGGGCACAACGAAATAACCAGATGAGTCTGTACGAGAGCGTTCGGGCGCTGGCGTCCACCTCCGCCGGCGACGGGTCGGTCGACTGGAACGCCGTGACGGAGGCGGCGAAGGCAGCCACGACGCCGGGGTCGCTTGCGATGACGCCGGCCGAGGAGGAAGGGTACGCCAGCGACGTCCGGGACGCCCGCGCTCGCATCCGCGAGGTGGCCGACCTGGAGTTCGACGTGCCGCGCGTCGTGGAGGTCCAGAACCGTCACCACTGGATCGACGCCAACGTCGACACCTTCCGGCGCGTCCTCGACATCTTCGAGCGCCAGCCGCGCGTGTTCCCGGGCGCCGCCCGCGTCGTCAACACCGCGACGATGGCGACGACGTTCTCCTTCCTCGCCAACAACGTCCTCGGCCAGTACGACCCGCTCCTGCTCGCCGAGGGCGCGCCCGACCACCGCCTCTACTTCGTCCACCCGAACGTCCAGCGCGTCGCCCGCGTCCTCGACGTCCCCGAGGACCGGTTCCGGCGATGGATCGCCTTCCACGAGGTGAGCCACGCCGCCGAGTTCGGCGCCGCCCCGTGGCTGCCCGAGCACCTGGAGGCCAAGATGGAGGCGGGCCTCGAGAGCCTCGCCCACGGCGGGTTCGACCGCCACGCGTTCCAGGAACTCGACACCACCATGACCGCCGTCGAGGGCTACGCCGAACTCCTCATGGACCACGCCTTCGACGACGAGTACCAGGACCTCAGGGACAAACTGGAGGAGCGCCGCCGGGGCCGCACGCCGCTCTCGCGGCTGCTCCGGCGACTCCTCGGCATGGGGCTCAAGCGCCGCCAGTACGAGCGCGGGAAGGCGTTCTTCGAGTCGGTGGCCGCCTCCCACGGCATCGCCACCGCGAACCTGGTCTGGGAGCGCCCGGAGAACCTCCCGACGGCGGCAGAACTCGACGACCCGGGCCGGTGGCTCGCCCGCGTGGCCTGACTACATGAAGCCGCGGTCGGTGCCGTCCTCGTCGACCAGGTCGTCGAGTTCGGCGTCGAGCAGCCGTTCGGCCTCCTCGAACGTGTCGGCGAGGCCGTCGAGCCCGTCGGGTCGGTCCGTCATGTCGTAGTCCATCGGCCCGAACGCGGGGCTCTCCAGCGTCTCCATCACGTCGTCGAACAGGTCGGCGGGCGTCGTCGGCGCGTCGGCGTGGGCCTGCACGACCTCCTCCAGCGCCCGCGCCTTCTGCTCGGCGTCGTCCTCGTCCTCGGGCGGCGACTGGACGGCGAACCGCCCGCTCCCGTCCTCCGCCGGGAGGTAGCTCCCGATCTCGTCGTCGAGTTTTCGCGCGACCTGCGAGCCGACGCCTCTCACCTCGTAGGGGTTCTTCGCGTACGTCTTCAGCAGGTAGACGCCGCCCCGAGGGTGGCCGAGGTAGAAGTCCTCGCCGAGCCCCTGCCGCCGGTCGCCCGCGATGGCGCGCCAGCCGTCGGGGTCGACGCGCTGGTCCACCACGTCGTTGACGACGTCCCGCCAGTCACGTACCCGCATGGTCGCGGGTTCCGGCCGGAGGCGGTTGAAGATGTCGGTCGGTTACTCCTCGTCGGTCGCCGAGATGCGGGCGAGTCGCGCCTCGCCGCTGGCCGCGTCGACGTGGACGTTGAAGACGTCGCCGGCCTCGGTCTCCGCCCGGACGACCCACGTGAACCGCTCGCGGTACGGGTCCTCCGGCACCGTGGCGAGTTCGTGGCCGTCGTCGGCGAGCGCCTGGCGCGCCACCGCGATGGCCTCGTTGCGGTCGCCGACGGCGACGGCGTCCTCGGCGACGCGGACGGTGAGCACCGGCACCTCCGCGGTCCGGACGACGCGCTCGGCGACGCTCCCCATCAGGTGACGGTCGACGCCCGAGCGGCCGTGCGTCCCCATGACAATCATCTCGACGTCGGCGTCGCCCGCGTACCGGACTATCTCCTCGGGCGGTTTCCCGTGGCGGACGGTCGTCACGACGTCGATGCCGGCGTCCTCGGCGCGGTTCGCTATCCGGTCGGTGGCCCGTCTCGCCTCGGCCTCCAGTTCGTCTTCGAGTCGCTGGCGTCGGTCCGCCGCCATCTCGAAGGTAAGCGCGCTCTCGTCGACGACGGAAAGGACGTGCAGCGTCGCCTCGAACTGTTCGGCGAGGCGCAGTACGTGCGGGACGACGGCCGCCATCTCGTCGCTCCCGTCGGTCGGCACCAGGATGCGGTCGTACATGTGTCACCTACCTGGTTCGCCGAGGGCAAAACTGCACCGCCGGCCGTTCGGGATTCCCGTGCGGGCGGGGACCGTGCTTGTTTGTGATTCGCACGTTAAAACGTCTCGCTTCTCAGTGGCTGGGAATTGTGTACGAGGTATACTATATAACGACCCTACTTTCGGAACAGGAGGCGGTCCATCGGACCGGACACCATAAATGACAGATGAATACCATATAGTCGTCTGCGTAAAGCAAGTCCCGGACGCGGACGACGTCTCGATCGATCCCGAAACGGGCACTCTCAACAGAGCCGACGCGGACGCGGTGATGAACAGTCCCGACTACAACGCGGTCGAGGCCGCCCTCGACCTCGCCGCGGAGATGGACGACGCCCGGGTGACGGCCGTGACGATGGGGCCGCCGTGGGCGACCGAAGTCCTCCAGGAGGCGGTCGCGATGGGCGCCGACGACGGCGTCCTCATCACCGACCGCGCCTTCGCTGGCTCCGACACCTGGCCGACCAGCCTCGCGCTGGCCCGGGCGGCCGAGGAGCTCGACGCCGACGTCGTCATCTGCGGCGAGGAGTCCACCGACTCCTCGACCGGCCAGGTGCCCCCGGCATCGCCGCCCACAACGAATGGGCGCAGCTGACCTACGTCGAGGAACTCGCGTTCGACGCCGACGCGGGCGAGGTCGTCGCCAAGCGCTCCGTCGAGGGTGGCTACGAGAAGATAGCCGCGACGCTCCCAGTCGTGGTCGCGATGGAGTTCGGCGCGAACCAGCCGCGCATCGCCGGCCTCCACCGGAAGATATTCGCGGAGACCGAGTTCGAACCCCAGGAGTTCTCCGCCGAGGACCTCGGCATCAAAGACCAGGTCGGCCTCTCCGTCTCGCCCACGTCCGTCGGCGGGATGGACACGGCTGACCCCGTCGAACGCGAACAGAAGGTCGTCGACTCGGTCGACGAACTGGTAGAGGCCCTCCGGGAGACGGAGGTGGTCTCATGAGCGGCGAAGTGAACGTCGACGAGTACGAGAACGTCTGGGTCTTCATCGAGCAGCACGACGGCGACGTCGCGAACGTGTCGTGGGAACTGCTCGCCGAGGGCCGACGGCTCGCCGACGAAAACGGCGAGGACCTCGTCGCGCTCGTCTTCGGCGACGGCGTCGACGACATCGCCGAGGAGGCCATCGCACGCGGCGCCGACAGCGTGCTCGTGGCCGACGACCCGGTGTTCGAGCCGTATCGCGCCGACCCGTACGGGACCCAGTTCCGCGCGATGGTCGAGGAGTACAAGCCCGACATCGTCCTCATCGGCGGGACCCACACCGGCCGCGACTTCGCGGGCCGCGTGGCGGTGCCGGCACACGCCGGCCTGACCGCCGACTGCACGGAACTCGACGTGGACGACGACGGCCTGCTCCTGGCGAAGCGGCCGACGTTCGGCGGCGACGCCATGGCGACCATCAAGTGCGAGGAGCATCGCCCGCAGATGGCGACGGTGCGCGCCGGCGTCTTCGACCAGGCCGATGCCGACCCCGACCGCGAAGGTGAGATACTCCACGTCGACGTCGTCGTCGACGACGCGGACGCGCTCACCCGCGTCCTCGAACGCCACGTCGGCGACGTGACCGACATCACCGACGCCGAGATAATCGTGGCGGGCGGCCACGGCACCGACGGCAACTTCGACCCGCTGTTCGAACTCGCGGACCTGCTCGGCGGCGAAGTCGCCGCCAGCCGCGAGGCGGTCGAGGAGGGCTGGATAGAGGGCGCCCGCCAGGTCGGACAGACCGGCAAGACGGTCCGGCCCGCCCTCTACATCGCGTGTGGCATCAGCGGCGCCATCCAGCACCTCGAAGGCATGAACGACAGCGAGACGGTCATCGCCATCAACACCGACCCGAACGCCCCCATCTTCGACAACGCCGACTACGGCATCGTCGGCGACATGTTCGAGGTGCTCCCGGCGATAATCGAGGCGCTCGAACAAGAGAAACCGGAGGCAGCAGCATGAGTGAACCCAACTACGACGACACGTTCGACGCGATCGTCGTCGGGGCGGGGCTCGCCGGCTCGGCGGCAGCGCTGACGATGGCGCGCGAGGGACTCGACGTCCTGATGCTCGAGCGCGGTAACTCCCCCGGCGCGAAGAACATGTTCGGCGGCGTGCTCTACACGCCGACGGTCCGCGACCTCGTGGACCTCGACGGCGCGCCCCTCGAGCGCTACATCGCCGAGCGACGGTTCAGCGTCCTCACCGAGGCCGACGAGACGGCGGTCTCGATGCGACCCGGCGAGTGGCACGACGAACCCCACAACGACTCGTACACCGTCCTCAGGGGCGACTTCGACACCTGGTTCGCCGAACAGGCCGAGGAGGCGGGCGCGACGCTCATCACCGAGACGACGGTGACGGGCCTGCTCCGCGAGAACGGCACCATCGTCGGCGTCGAGACCGACCGTCCCGACGGCACCATCCGCGCGCCGATGGTCGTGCTCGCGGAAGGCGCCAACTCGCTCGTGAGCGAGGGCGCCGGCCTCAAGGACGCCCAGGACCGCAAGGACGTGGCCGTCGCCGCGAAGGAGGTGCTCAAGTTCGACAAGGAGGTCATCCAGGACCGGTTCCGCGTCCACGACGACGCGGGCGCCGCGTTCCAGTACTTCGGCGACGGCGCCGTCGGCGACGCGTTCGGCGGTGGCTTCATCTACACGAACAAGCGCACCGTCAGCGTCGGCGTGGCCTACCGCATCGAGGACGCCGTGCAGGGCCAGTCGCCCGAGGAGACGCTGAACGCGTTCAAGACCCATCCGTCGGTCGCGCCGCTGCTCCGCGACGGCCGCGTGGTGGAGTACTCCGCCCACGCCATCCCGGAGGGCGGCGCGGAAGCGATGCCGGACCTCGTCCACGACGGCGGGGTCATCGTCGGCGACGCCGCCGGCCTCGTGTTCAACAACGGCGTCCACCTCGAAGGCACGAACATGGCGGTCGAGAGCGGCTACCACGCCGGCAAGGCGGTGGCGAAGGCCGTCTCGAAGGGCCGGACCGATGCCGACGCGCTGGCGCAGTACCCGCGCGACCTGAAGAACTCCTTCGTGGTCCAGAACCTGGAGCACTACTCCTGGTTCCACGACACGATGGCCGACGACAAGGAGTTCCTGTTCAAGGACCTGCCGCGGGCGCTCGCGGCGGCCGAGACGGAGTACTTCAGGATGGACCGCCGGCCGAAAGAACAGCACGC
Organism: Halobacteriaceae archaeon GCM10025711; assembly: GCA_042662785.1. Lineage (GTDB taxonomy): Archaea > Halobacteriota > Halobacteria > Halobacteriales > Halobacteriaceae > JBHSYX01. The sequence goes on along the minus strand of JBHSYX010000001.1, from coordinate 2,575,094 downwards.
GGAGAACGCCAAGTCCCACCTGATGAACGCGCTCGGCGGCTACGTGGGCGCCGCGAAACTCGCGTGGAAGTACAAGAAGGTGTTATCATGAGCCAGAGTCAGTCACCCAGCAGACCCCAGGTACCGGGCGTAGAGAACATGTCGACCGAGGACCGCCTCTACACGGTCAAGTACAAGGACCACGAGGAATCCCACCTCGGCGTCAAGGTCGCCGGCCTCTGTGCCGACCGCTGCGACACGAACGACTGCGTGAACGTCTGCCCGGCGGACGTGTGGCACAAGGAGGACGGCGAGGCGCCGACCATCGCGTACGAGAACTGCCTCGAATGCGGTAGCTGCCGGTTCGCGTGCTCCTACAACAACGTCCACTGGGAGTACCCCGAGAACGGCACCGGCGTCACCTACAAGTACGGCTGACCCGGTCCGGGTCCGGTAACACTTTCTCTCTGTCTCCGCGCTGTGAGCGACTGCCGTCTCATGCCAGTCCGGGAGCGACGGTTGTCCTCGCGGCCCCAGGAGCGATTGTTGTCCTCGCGGGTCCAGGCCGACGCGATACCCGTCGACCGGGCAACGTTTATGGACCGGAACTGACGACACGCGGGCATGGTCGACGTGGTGCTGGTCAGACAGCCTATCGAACCGGGCGAGACGGAGCGGGCGAGAGAACTGCTCTCCGGGGCGCGCGACGCACTCGGGGACGACGAGGTGGTTGGTCTCATCCAGCGCGAGGGCGTCTACACCGAGTCGGCGTTCCTGGAGGAGACCGACGACGGCGACTACGTGGTCTACTACATCGAGGCCGAGGACGGCGAACGCGTCTACGAGGTGTTCCAGGACATCGTCGACGACCCGGACGACGAACTCATCCGCGAGTTCACGGAGGTGATGGCCGGCGAACCGACCGTCGCCGACGTCGACCTGCTCTACCACCTCGTGAACCCGGAGCGTCCGCGGTCGCTGCCGGAGTAGGCTCGACGGACGACACCCGGGGCTGAAGGTGGTCCCGGCGGGACCGGTCGTCAGTCCCCGGAAGCGACAGGGTTTTTCAGCCTGCGGCGAGACGACCGTGTAGTGAACGTACGGGGGTCTGTGCTGTCGGTCGGCGACGTCCGGAGCGTCGAGACGTCATACGGCGAGAGCGACCTCGTCGAGGTCGAAGTGCGTCCCGACGGGGACGAGGCTGGCGACGCCGTCACCGTCACGCTCTGGGGCAAGTGGTCGGAGTCCGCCGACTACCTGGAGCCGGGGATGGAACTCGTCGTCACCGACGCCGAGGAGCGCGAGTACCGGGGCGAGACGCAGTACTCGACCACCGGCGACTCGTTCGTCGTGGTCGAACCCTCCTTCCTCGTGGACGTGACCGACGTGCGGTCGTGGGTGCAGTGCCCGCGGATGTACTACCTGAACAAGCTGACGGGCGTCCCGCTCGCGTACCCGGTGACGAAAGGGACCATCATCCACGAGGTGTTCGGCGACCTGCTCCGGGGCCGCGACCTGGACGAGTCCATCGAGGAGCGCGTCGCGGAGGCGGGGCTGGAACTCGGCCTGCTCGACCGCGAGCGCGAGGCTGTCGAGGCCGAGGTCCGGGCGAACGTGAGCGCCATCGAGGGCTGGCTCCAGCAGGGCGTGCTCACCGACGAGGACGACTGGCGGAGCGAGTACACCCTCATCAGCCCCCGCTTCGGCATCAAGGGCCGGGCGGACGCCCTCCGGCGCGGGATGCCGGTCGAACTCAAGACCGGGAAGAACACCAACCGCGACCCACGGTTCCACGACAAGATCCAGGCGGCGGGCTACGCGCTCCTGCTCACCGAACGCGACGTCCAGTCCGACACCGGCACCCTGCTGTACACGAAGAACGCCGCCGTCGAACGCACCGAGGAGTCCGGCGACCTCTCGCCGGCCAAGGAGTTCGCCATCGGCCACGGCCTGCTCGCGTTCGTCGTCCGGAAGCGCAACGAGATAGCGGCGATGGAGCACGACATGTCGGTGCCGACGGGGTTCGAGGCGGACGCGAAGTGCCAGTACTGCTTCGAGCGCGACGCCTGCATGGTGGTCGCCGGCCGCCTCGACCAGGAGTCGAAGGCCGGCCAGGTCGGCACGCCGCTTCCCGACGAGGAGCGCGCGTACTTCGACACCCAGTACCGTCGCATCGAGGAGGAGCGCCGGGAAGCCCACCGCGAGTACGCCAAACTCTGGGAGCAGACTGCCGCCGAGCGCGCGGACGACGACAGGGCGCTCGTCGACCTCGAACCGGCGGGCCGCGAACCCACCGACGACGGCCGGTGGCGCCTGTTCGCGGAGCGCGACCCCGAGGTCGTCTCCAAGATACGCGAGGGCGACGTGGTGCTCGCCAGCGACGGCGACCCCGTCGCCGGCGACGCCGAACTCGGCCGGGTCGAACGCCTCGACGGCGCCGACGTCGTCGTGACCGCCGACGAACCGCTCGACCTCCGGCGACTCGACGTCTACCCCTCGGAGCTCTCGGTCGACCGGATGCTCACCGCGCTCCACGACTTCCTGCTGAAGGGCGACGAACACCGCAAGGACGTGCTGTTCGGCCGCACCGACCCGCGTTCCGCGACGAACACGGCGAGTACGTCCCGAACAACGACGCCCAGAACGAGGCGGTGAACCTCGCGCTGAACGCCGAAGACCTGGCGTTGATTCACGGGCCGCCGGGCACCGGCAAGACCTACACCATCGCGAGCATCGTGCGGGAACTCGTCGACCGCGGCGAGCGCGTGCTCCTGTCGGCGTTCACCAACCGCGCCGTCGACAACGCCCTGGAGGCCGTCCGCGACCAGGGCGTCGAGGACATCGCGCGCGTCGGCACCGAGACGGGCGTCCGCGAGGACATGCAGGACGTCCGTCTCGACAGGGGCGGCGACCCCCAGGAGCGCGCCGACGCCCTCGCCTCGGCGTCCGTGGTCGCCGCGACCACCGCCACCTGCGGGTCGCGCATCATGCGCGCCCAGTCCTTCGACGTCGCCCTCGTCGACGAGGCGTCCCAGTTGACCGAACCCGACACGCTCGCGGCCGTCAACCGCGCCGACCGGTTCGTCCTCGTCGGCGACCACGAACAGCTACCGCCGGTCGTCCGCGCCGAGAACGGCCTCGCCACGTCGCTGTTCGAGCGCCTGGTCGAGCGGTACCCCGAGGCGTCGGTGATGCTCGACCGCCAGTACCGGATGGCCCAGCGCATCCAGGCGTTCTCCTCCCGGGAGTTCTACGGCGGCGCGCTCCGGCCGGCGACCCGCGATGTCGCCTCCCAGACGCTCGCCGACCTCGACGGCGTGGACCCCGACGCCCTCCCGGCCGACCTGCGGGACGTCGTCTCGTTCGTCCAGGTCAAGGGCGACGCCGCCCGCCACACCGACGCCGTCGAAGCAGACCGGGTGGCCGAGGTCGTCGAGCAGTTCGCCGCCGCGGGCGTCCCGCGCGAGGACGTCGGCGTCATCGCACCCTACCGCGCCCAGGTCGCCGAGATAACCCGGCGCGTCCCGGGCGACGTGACCGTCGACACCGTCGACCGGTTCCAGGGGTCGAGCAAGGAGGTCATCGTCGTCTCGTTCGTCGCGACCGGCGACCTCGACGGCCCTATCTTCGAGGACTACCGCCGGATGAACGTCGCGCTCACCCGCGCGAAGAAGGCACTCGTGCTCGTCGGCGACGCGAGCGCGCTCCGCTCGGACGACCGGTACGGCCGGATGGTCGAGTGGGCGAGTCGGTAGTCAGTCAGTCGCCGGGTCCGCGGCCCCCTCTATCTCCCGGAGCACGCGCCGGTGGAACTCCTTGAGGACGGCTTCCTCGTCCTCGGCGATGACCACGTCGCTCGCCATCAGCGTCGCGAGGCCGAACGCCCGCGGCGTCGGCGAGGCGACGGTCTGCTCCAGCACCTCGATGTCGCCGGCGGCCACGCCGGCGAGCACCTCCTCGATGCCCGCGAGGTTGAGTTTGTCCTCGATTATCTCGCGGTAGGTCTCCTCGATGACCGCGAACTCGTCGAGGTCCTCGGCGAGGCCGAGCAGCATCTCGCTGGAGACCTGCTGCTGGCTCGCGGACTTCTCGTAGCCCTTGTACCGCTTGAGTATCATCAGCGACCGCGTGGCGTTGATGCGGAAGTGGCGCTTGAGGAGGTCGGTGCCGTCGAGGCTCGCGCGCAGGTAGCCTCGAACGTCGGCGGGGTCGATGCCCTCGACGATGCCGAGCAGGTCGAGTTTCCGGTTGAGCGGCATCGAGATGGAGAAGCCGTTGTCCGCGACCGCGAGTTTCACGTTCGCGTTGGCCTCCTGGGCACACCGGTAGGCGACGACCCGGGAGAGCCCCTCGTTGAACTGCCGGCCGTAGGTGGTGTGGACGTAGTAGTTGCGCTCGTACTCGTCGCGGTCGAGCACCTGCTCGATGGCGATGCGGTCGAGCGTGCTCACGCTCTCCCTGCCGGCGTAGCGCACCTGCTCGTCGAACAGGCGGGCCACGGCGCGCACGCTGTTCTCGTCGATGGGGAACTCCCGGAGCCAGTCCCGGACGAGCGGCTTCCCGCCGCGGTCGAGGCGGTCGAGCAGGTCGCCCTGGAAGGCGGCTATCTCCCGGCCGAGGTCGTAGGAGAGCGGGAGGCGCTCGGAGTACCACGACGGCACCGTCGGCCGGCGGTTCGACGGGTCGACGTACACCTTCGACCCCCGGCGGTAGCGGTACTCGTAGCGCTCGCCGCCGAGGACGAACACGTCGCCGGCGTCGAGCGTGTCGAGGTAGCCCTCGTCCAGGTCGCCGACCCACTCCTTGCCCTGGCGGGTGTAGACGTCGATGGAGAAGCTGTCGGGGATGGTCCCGATGTTCGTCATGTAGATGACCCGCGCCAGGCGGCCGCGCCGGCCGACGAGCGTCTCGCCCACCGGGAAGTCGGGGTAGTGGTGCTCGCCGTCCGGCGGGTCGTTCTCGTCGCGCCACACCTTCGCGTAGACGTTCCGGTCCTCCAGGCCGGGGTAGTCCGCGGTGAGGTAGCGCAGCAGGCTCTCGAAGGACGCCTCCGGGAAGTTCCGGTACGGGTAGGCCCGGCGGAGCGTCGCCTTCACCTCGGACTCCGGTCGGACCGCGTTGATGGCCATGCCGTAGACGTGCTGGGCGGCGACGTCGTGGGCGTTCTCCGGGACGAACACGCGGTCCACGAACCCCTCCTCGGCCTTCCGGAGCATCACCGCCGTCTCCACGAGTTCGTCCCGGTTGAGCGCGATGACCCGGCCGGTGACGGTCTGGCCGAGGCGGTGGCCGGCCCGCCCGACGCGCTGGAGGAGCGCCGCCACCGACTTCGGGCTGCCGACCTGCACCACCAGGTCCACGTCCGGCATGTCGATGCCGAGTTCGAGGCTCGTCGAGGTGGTCACCACGTCGAGGACGCCCTCCTTCAGCCGCCCTTCGACGTCCTGGCGGCGCTCTTTCGAGAGCGAGCCGTGGTGACAGCCCGAGTTCTCCTCGTCGTACGCGCCGCGCTCCCGGAGGTGGTGGAGCACGCGCTCGGCGCCCGACCGCGTGTTGGTGAACACGATGGTGGTCTCGTGGGCGGCTATCAGCCGGTCCAGCCGGTCGTAGAACCGCTCGCGGACGACCGACCCGGGCGTGTCGATGAGGTCGTCGGCGGGGGTGACCAGTTCCACGTCGAAGTCGCGCACGAACCGCGTGTCCACGACCTCGTACTCGCGGGGCTCGCCGCCCTCGTAGCCGACGAGGAACTCCGCGATGGTGTCGAGCGGTTCGACCGTCGCCGAGCAGCCGACGCGGACCGGCGTCCCCTCGGTCCGGTTCGCCAGGCGCTCCAGACTCACCGCGAGGTGGGTGCCGCGCTTCGAGTCCGCGAGGCTGTGTATCTCGTCGACGATGACGTACTCGACGGTGGCGAGCTTCTCCCGGAACTTCGGCGAGTTGAGCAGGATGGCGAGCGTCTCCGGCGTGGTGTTCAGGATGTGGGGCGTCTCCTCCAGCATCGCCTGGCGAGTGCTGCTGTCCGTGTCGCCGTGGCGGATGGCGTGGCGCACCGACCCGACGTCGTCGCCGCGCTCCCGGAGCCGTTCGCGGATGCCTTCCAGGGGCACCTCGAGGTTGCGGTGGATGTCGTTGGCGAGCGACTTGAGCGGCGAGACGTAGAGGCAGTAGACCGAGTTCTCCAGGCCGTCCTCGCGCTCGCGGCGGAACAGTTCGTTCAGGATAGCGGTGAAGCTCGCGAGCGTCTTCCCGCTCCCCGTCGGCGCGGCGATGAGCGCGTTCGTCCCCTCGTGGATGAGCGGGATGGCCTCCTTCTGGGGCGGCGTGAAGTAGCCGTCGTTCTCCTCGACGTACGCGCCGAACTGGTCGACCCACCACTCCCTGACGGCCGGTTCCAGCAGTTCGAGCACGTCGGCGTCGGGCGCCGACTCGATGCGCCGGTCCTCGCCGGACGGCGCGTTCCCATCCATCGGTTCCGGCTACGGAGCCCCCGGATAAGTGCGTTGGGCAGCGGAGTGTAAGTGGTCAGATGACGTCTGCAGGGGAGTGTGCACGACCGCTGTGACTTCCTCGAAAGCCCCCGGGCGCTCGGGGGCTGCGACTCGTTGCGCGCGCTCGCGCCACTCGCGTGCTTACTTCGTCTCGCTCCCCGAGCACCCGGCCCCTTTCAGTCCCACCCGGAGCCTGGCCCGGCCAACAATGGCGGGTAGGACTGAAAGGGGCGGCGTGGTGGACGACGGCGGCCGAAGTAAGCACCGCAGCAAAGCGAGGCGCACAGCGAGGCCTCGAGTCCAGCACGCCGGGGCTTTCGAAGTATTGTCCGCCGCTTCGTGGTTGGTTCACCTGCAAGCCACCCAGTCCCCGTCGGGAAACCGTTTTCAGCCTCGGCGTCGCGGATGCTACTATGCGAATCACCTTCCTCGGTACCGGGAGCGCGATGCCCGTCCCGGACCGCGTCCAGACCGGCATCCTGCTGGCGGACGACGACCGCCGCCTCCTCGTCGACGTCGGGAGCGGCGTCCTCAACCGCCTCGCCGGCACGGACGCCGGGTACGCCGGCGTCGACACCGTCCTGCTCACCCACCACCACCTCGACCACGTCGCCGACCTGCTGCCGCTGCTGAAGGCGCGGTGGCTGGCGGGCGAGGAGGACCTGACCGTCGTCGGCCCGAACGGCACCGTCGAACTCGTCGACGGCCTGCTCGGCGTCCACGACTACCTCCAGGACCGCGTGGACCTCACGGTCCGGGAGGTCGGTGCCGAGTCGTTCCAGGTGAAGGGGTTCGACGTCGACGCGAAGGAGACCCGCCACTCGATGTACTGCCACGCCTACCGGTTCGACGACAGCGTGACCTACTCGGGGGACACCGAGGCGTTCCCCGGCCTCGCGGAGTTCGCCGACGGCTCGGACGTCCTCGTCCACGACGCCTCATTCCCCGACGAGATAGACGTCTCGAACCACCCGACGCCCGCCCAGCTCGGCGCGTCGCTCGCCGGCATGGACATCGGACGGGTCTATCTCAGCCACCTCTACCCGCACACGAACGGGAAACACGACGAGATGCTCGACTCCATCCGCGAACAGTACGACGGCGACGTCCGGTTCGCCCGCGACGGCCTCACCGTCGACGTGTAGCTCCGGCGATAGCGAATCGGGTTACTGCAGGCGGTAGCGGAGGAGCGCGCCGATGCCGCCGAGGTTCCGGAGCTGCTGGCCGGGCTCGAACTCGTGGGAGAAGACGGTCACCTCGCCGCCCTTCTGTTCGACCTGCGTGATGAGTTCGTTGACGTCCACCGCCCAGTCGCCGCTGGTGCCGCGTTCTTTCCGGAGCCGGTCGTCGAGGACGAGCAGGGTCTCCACGGCGCCGAACTCGACGGCCTCCTGGACCTCGTCGATGCCGTAGGCGGCCTTCTCGCCCGTCGCCATCCGGGTCATGAGCTCGTCGATGAGTTCGGCCTCCTCGCTGATGCGGGACTCGGCCTGCACGTCCTCGACGGCGCCGCGTTTGAGAACCTCGTGGACGCCCCGGCCGCCGACCGCGCTGGTGTCCACCGTGGTTATCTTCTCGGTCAGTTCGGGGTCGTTCTCCTCGATGTAGTCGAGGGCGTCCTGCTTGGTGAACCCCGGACCGGCGAGGATGATGGCGTCGACCTGGAGGTGTTCGAGCGCGGAGAGCAGGTCGGCGAACAGCTCCTCGCGCCCGCGGGCGTACTCGCCCTTCCCGGTCGTCCCCGTGAACGTGGTGTACTCGTCGACGCCGTACTGGGCGACGGTGTGGATGTGGGCTTCGCCCTCCTCGACGGTGACGATGGCGACGTCCGGGTTCTCGCTCGCCTCCACGGCGTCGTCGAGGCGGTCGAGCTGGTCGGCCTTCCACACCTTCTCGACGGTTATCTCGGTGCGCTCCTCGACGTTGAGCGTGTGGTGCTGGCCGAGCTGGTCCTCGCGGGAGCAGCCGACGATGACGCCGCCCACCCGCACCCGGTTGGCGAACTTGTGGAACTCCACGTCGTCGACGTCGATGGTGACGTGGAGGTGCTCGCGCTCGCCGCCGGTGTCCCGCATCTGGTCGTCGGCGCGCTGGATGCGGCGGGTGGTGTCGCCGGACACCTCGTCGCCCGGCTCCAGGAGGTAGGTGAGATGCCAGAGGTCGTCGAGGCTCTCCGGCACGAGCGTGATGCGCTCGGCCCGCCCCTCGCCCTGTTCCCGCTGTTTGACCTGCATGGGTGACGGTGCGTTCTCGCGCGGTAAGTGCCCTGCTATTCGACGTGTTCCCGCCGACAGGCCGGCCTTCGCCGCGCCGAGCCCGGGACCCTGCCGCGCTCCGCCACCCGGACGTACACGGTCGTTCGTGGCGGTTCGTTCGGAATGATTATATTCAATCTGTCTGAGAGAAAGGCTCTCATGGTACTGGCTGGTGTGGTACTCCTTATCCGGCAAATTTCAAGTACACGCCGCTTTTACGGCTGGTACCAACTGAACGGCCCTCCACACGAACACTATATCATGGAACTGATGAAACATCGCGATACGGCTCTCTTCCTCACGCTCGCAGGAGTGTGGGGCGCATCGTTCGTCGCAATCAAGACCGGCCTGACGGGCATCCCGCCCGTGCTGTTCGCCGCGTTCCGGTACGACCTGGCCGGCGTCGCGCTGCTCGCCGTGGCGCTCGCCACCAGCGACCGCTGGCGGCCACAGAGTCGCGAGGAGTGGGAGTTCGTGGTCGTCGGCGGCGCGCTCCTCATCGGCGTCCACTTCTCGCTGCTGTTCGTCGGCCAGCAGTACGTCACCGGCACCATCGGCGCCGTCGTCGCCAGTATCACGCCAGTGCTGACGCCGGTGTTCGCCTGGGCGCTGCTGCCCCGGACGCACCTCCGACTCCGGACCGGCCTCGGCGCGGTCCTCGGCCTGCTCGGCGTGACCATCATCGCCCAGCCGAATCCCGCCGCGCTCGACGACCAGGCGCTCGGCGTCGCGATTCTCGCCATCGCGATGGCGAGTTTCGCGCTCGGCTCCGTCCTCACCGTTCGCATGCCCGGCCACCTCCCCATCGTGCCCGCCCAGGCGTGGATGATGCTCGTCGGCGCTGGACTGCTCCACGCGACCAGCGCCGCGCTCCCGAGCGAGTCGCTTGCCGCCGTCGAGTGGTCGGCACCCGTCGTCGTCTCGCTGGTCTACCTCGCGCTGGTCGCGAGCGCCGCCGGTTTCGTCATCTACTTCCACCTGCTGGAGCGCCTCGGCCCCGTCGAGATCAGCCTCGTCAACTACGTGACGCCCGCGTTCGCCGCCGTCACCGGCTGGCTGCTGCTCGGCGAACCCGTCGCGTCCACCACGGTGCTCGGGTTCACCGTCATCCTCGTGGGCTTCTCCGTGCTCAAGTGGAACGTCGTCAGCCCGTTCCTCGCGGACGTGCGCACCCACCTCCACGGCCGCTACGACAAGCGGAGCGTCCGCGACCGACCCGTCACCGTGACGGACGGCGGCGTCGCCGGACAGGACTGCGACTGACCGAAAAACCGGATTCTCAGGCGGGCGACTCGGGACCGGTCGTCTCCGAGGGCTCCACCTCGACGGCCTGCGCCTCGGCGTACGCCCGGCCGTAGATGTACGACGCCGACACCAGGGCGTAGAATCCCACGACGGCCGCCGGGATGGCGCCGACGAGGGGCAGCACGCCGTTGATGGCACCGACGAGGAAGCCGGCGACGAACCAGACCAGCAGGCCGAGCAGCCAGCCGGTGGCGTACTTGCCGCTGGCGAGCACCGGCCGGAGGTCGCCGAACGCGAACCCGGCGCCGAGACGGCCGGTCGTCGCGACGGCGACGAGCGCCGCCGGGATGACGTACGAGAACGCGAGCGCCAGCAGGAACGCGATGGTCAGCCCACCGACGATGCCGGCGGCGCCGAGCACCTGCAGGCCCTCCTGGCCGGTCAGGATGGCGACCACCGCTCCCCGACGAGCACGGCCGCGATGACGGCCGGGATGATCTGGTAGGCGATGAACACGACGAACGCCTTCAGGCCGTCGACGAACAGCTCCATCCAGTTCTCGAACATCGGCGGCTCCTCGACGTCACCGCCGGCCGCCTCGCGCAGGATGCGCATCCCGTAGCCGTACGCCAGGACGGCCGGAACGAGCAGCGGGCTCAGCAGTACCAGGAAGCTGCCGATGAGTATCTTCGTGATCGCGTCGTCCCCTTCAGCCGGATAGTTGAGCGCCTCGCTTAGCATTAGTATCACCGGACCACCAACAGATAGTCCACCTACCTGTACGCTCGCTCACGGCATAAAGATGCGCTCGAATCGGCCGATTTCGTCCGAGTCGCTACCTCTTTGCGGGCAAATACGCGCTTCGAGTGGCTGCCCAGCCAGGGTCGGCCGGCGACTGGCGAATCCGTCGGACGGAGAGGATGGGGGACTGGCGAAACCGTCGGACGGGGAGGATGGGGGACTGGCGAAACCGTCGGATGGAGAGGATGGTGGGGGGGGGGGGAGCGACCGGCTACTCCTTGATTCGGCTGGTGCCGGGCGGCAGGAACTCCTGGATGAGGTCGGGACTCGCCACCTTCCGGACGAACGTGGTGTCGGCGAACCGCTCGCGGAACTCGCGGTAGATGCGCTTGGCGACGTCGCCCTGGGCGTACCGCCCGGGTTCGACCTCGATGGTGGTCTCGGCCCGGGGTTCGACGGGGTCCGGCGGTCCGCCGACGACCCGCGTCTCCGGTTCGCAGGTGATGCCGACGGCACACCCCACCGGGACGTCGCGGAAGTAGGTGCGGTCGCCGCGGACGACGAACCCGCCTTTCTCCAGGTACTCGCCGCTCTCCGGCGTCTTGCTCACCTGGTCGGGCGAGACCATGTAGACGTCGCCGCTGAACTTGTTCTCCTTCCAGACCGACGAGTAGGTCACCGCGAACTGCGCCGCCTCGCGCTTGCTCCGCTCCGGCACGTCCACGTCGGTGCTCGGCTCGCTCGGCTCCGACGTCTTGAGGACGGTGACCGGGCCGCCGTGGGCCTGCGCGTGGAAGAACAGGTCGTGGCGGTCCATGTACTTCTTCACGAGTTCCTCGTTCTGGTCGGCGTTCCGGCCGCCGAGCACGAGGAAGCCGTCGCTCGTCCGGAACCACCTGAACCGCTCGTACCAGGTGTCCTGCTTCCGGATCGGGATGGAGGACCGGGCGAGCCAGTCGACGTCCTTCGGCTCTCCTTCGGCCTCGTCGGGCGCCTCCCACTCCTCGGCGCGTCGCTTGACGGCTTCGAGTTCCTCCCGGGTGTCCTCGATGGCGGCGAGCGCGCCCTCCTTCTTCTCCTGGATGCGCTTTGCCTCCTGGTAGAGCCGGTTGGCGTTCTTCTCGACGCCCATCTCCGGGTCGAGCGTGACCGTCGCGTCGTCGAGCCGGACCGTCACCGTCCCCTGTTCGGGGGAGACGCCTTCGACGGCCGCGGCGGCGTCGATGCCGCGCTCGGCGCCCTCCGCGAACGTCGCCTCGATGTCCGCCCACGGGACGCTGTCGGCCCGGGCGGCCCGGACGGTCCTGAGTATCTCGTCCACCAGGTCGTAGTTCGCGTAGAGGAGTTCGGCCTTCTCGCGCTCCGCGGCGGCCTGCTCGTCGAACTCCTCGATGGCGCCCTCCTGCTGGTCGATGATGCGCTGCTGTTTGGCTATCTGGGCCTCGAAGTCCGGGCGCTGGTCGGTCGCCGTCTCGTCGGTGGTGCGCTCCAGGTTCGTGAAGTAGTCGTCGAGCGCGTCGTTGAACGTGTCGTAGGCCTCCGAGGCGAGGTGGCCGTACTCCTCCAGCGGGATGGGGGTGACGTCCACCGGCCGGTCGTCCTCGCGGTAGAGCCGGGGGTCGATGTCGCCCTCGCGGAGCGGGTCGAACAGGCGCTCCATCGCGCCGTACAGCGCCTCGAACTCCTCGTCGCCCGCGTCCGCGATGGCCTTCGTCTTCTCGACGCCCGCCCGGGTGCAGACCTCCTCGGCGTAGAGCCCGCCGAAGTTGAGCTGGGTCGCCAGCGTCCGCACCAGGTCGGTGTCGGAGTCACGCATCTCACCGGCGAACGTCTCGTAGTCCGTCTCCAGGGGTTGGTGCGGGCCGACGGGAACTCGTAGCGCGAACCCGGCGCGACCGTCCGCGACTTGAGCCGAACCGTCTCCAGGCTGTCAACGACGGTGCCGTGCTGGTCGAGCACCGCGACGTTCCCCTCGCCGAACAGCTCCACGACGATGCGCGTGTCCTCGTCCTCGCGGCGGAACTCGAACTCCAGGATGCGGTCGAAGCCGTACTGGCTCACCGCCGCCAGGTCCGCCCCCGACAGCCGGTTCCGGAGCATCATCGCGAAGTTCGGCGGCCGCCCCGGCGCGTCGGGCACGTGCTCCGGCCGGGCGACGTGGGCGCGCTTCGGGTCGCCCACCTCCAGCAGGAGTTCGACCCGCCCGCGGTCGAAATCCCGGAGCTTCAGCCGTACCAGGTCGTCGCCGTAGAGGTAGGCCTTGTCGACCTTCGCACCCACGTAGTCGCGGAGTTCCGCGACGAGAGCGACGAGGTCGACGCTCGTCATCTCCCGCTTCTGGTCCATGCCCACCCCTATCCGGAGCGGTCGGAAAGACGTGTCGTTCAACCGCGGTCCACCCCACCTTTTCCTGCGGTCGCTCGCTTCGCTCGCTCCCTTGCAAAAGCTGGACCAAAATGGAACCGGTGGACAGAGGCGCTTGCTGACGTGCGGACGTCCCACCTTTTCCTGCGGTCGCTCGCTTCGCTCGCTCCCTTGCAAAAGCTGGACCAAAATGGAACCGGTGGTCAAGGCCAGTTGTTCTCGATAGTTAGAGCCGCTTGCTGACGTACGGGCCGTCCTGGTGGTAGCCGAGCTTGGTCCGGTAGTACTCGCGGGCACCGATGCCCGAGATGACGCTCAGCTTGTCGTAGCCGGCGTCGGCGGCGAGTTCCTCGGCGGTCTGCATCAGCTTCCGGCCGTAGCCCCGGTGCTGCCAGTCCTCGCCGTCCTCGCCCTCGCTCGGGCCGGCGTCGAAGCCGACCTCGTTCCCGTAGACGTGGAGTTCGCGGACGAGCGCGGCGTCCTCGAGTTCGCGGCGCACCGGGTCGTTCGGGAAGCGCAGGCGGAGGAAGCCCACGAGCAGGTCCTTGTCGGGGTCCTCGTAGCTGACGAACTGCTCGGTGCCGCCCGCCGCCTCGTACGTGAGGACGTCGCGCTCGACGCGCTCGGGGTCATCGTCGTTCATCCCGACCTCCCGGCACCGGATGCAGTCGCAGGTCCACCCGTGGTCGTCCATGCGCTGTCGGGCGAGCTGGCGGAGGTTGGACTTCCAGACGCCGGCGTCGATGAAGTCCGCGGGGATGTCGCGCTGGACGCGCTGGAGCCGGACGTACTTCGGGATGATGGATTTGACTTCCGCGACGAGTTCCGCAGCTTCGTCGTTCGTGAGCGGTTCGTACTCGCCCCGGCGCCACATGTCGTAGATGCGGGTGCCGCGCACCACCAGCGTCGGGTATATCTTGAGGTAGTCCGGCCGCCACTGCGGGTCCTCGAAGAGCTGGCGGAAGTCCTCCAGGCTCATCTCCCGGGTCATGCCGGGCTGGCCGGGCATCATGTGGAAGCCGACCTTGAACCCGGCGTCGCGCAGCCGGCGGTTCGCGTCGATGGACGCCTGAACGCCGTGCCCCCGGTGCATCTCGCGGTTGATGCGCTCGAAGGTCGTCTGCACGCCCACCTCGACCTTGGTGCCGCCGAGGCGGAGCATCCGGTCTATCTGCTCGGGGTCACACCAGTCCGGCTTCGTCTCGAACGTGGTGGCGACGTTCCGCACGTCGCCCGTCTCGTTCTCCGCGACGACGTCCTCCAGGTAGCGGAACGCGTACTCGTCGGGGTCCTGGGCGAAGCTCTCGCCCTCCGCCGGCTCCGGGGTCTTCGTCGCGTCGTAGTCGTTCAACGCCTCCAGCGCGCGCTTCACGAACCACTCCTGGTAGTCGTGTGAGCGCGCGGTCATCGTCCCGCCCATCAGGATGAGCTCCACCTTGTCCACGGGATGACCGATCTCGCGGAGCTGTTCCAGGCGGAGCGTCACCTGGCCGTACGGGTCGTAGTCGTTCTGGACGCCGCGGGCGGCCGCCGGCTCGTGGCCGGTGTAGCTCTGCGCGCTGGAGAACTCCGAGGCCGGGCCGCCCGGACAGTAGAGACACTTCCCGTGCGGGCAGAGCTTCGGGCTGGTCATGATGGCGACCGGCGTCACGCCGGACGCCGTCCGGACGGGCTTCCGCCGGAGCACGGCCTCAAGTTCCTCCCGCCGGTCGTCCGGGCCGAAGTCGATGAGCTCCGAGTTCTTCGGGACCTTCGGCGCGGAGTGCTTCGAGCAGACCTCGAGCTTCGCCGACTCGACGTCGTCGCGCTCCACCTCGCCGGCCAGGATGCGCTCGACGAGCTCCTCACACGCCCGCTCGAACGCCTCCGACTCGACGGCCTCCGAACTCATTGGGGTTACTCGTAGCGTCCCGAGCATAAGCGTGTCGTCAGCCTACAGGCGCTCGGCCACGACGTCGACGACGGCGTCGACGACGGCGTCGCGCTCGCCCACGACGAACTCGATGCTGCCGTCGGTCGTGCCGACGGGCGTCACGCCGGCGTCCGGCACCCGCTCGGCGACCGTCTCGCCGACGGCGCGCAGGTCGACGGGCTGGGTGCTCCGGAGGCGGAGTTCGTCCGTGCCGACGGTGACCGTGACGAACGGCCCCTCGACGGCCTCGCGCTCGCGGCGGTGGAGTTCGTCGAGCAGGATGTCGATGCGCGGGAACGAGTAGCGGTGCGTGAACGCGTCCGTGTCGAGCACCGCGAAGGAGACGCCGTCGACCTCGCGCTCGTCGAGGTGCGGGCGGGCGGTGTCGATCTCGCGGTCGAGGGCCTTCTGGAACTGGTTGCTCACGTGGGCGGCGAGCGACCGGTTCTTCTCGTCCCAGAACAGGTCGGCGATGAGTTCGCGCTTGTCCTCGTAGGACTGGTAGAACGCCTCCAGCGCGACGGCGTTCCGGAGCTGCGCGGCCTCCTCGGCGTCGTAACCGCTCTCGACTGCCAGCTCCGCGTACACGTCGGGCGTGTCGTCCCAGAAGCTCACCGCGGGCAGGTGGCGCAGGTCGTCGCGCACGTCGTCGTTGACGTGGACCGCGACCTGTGCGCCGAGCGCGCCGGCGGTCGTCCCGCCACCGCCGTTCAGCGTCGGGTTCACGATGACGTCGACGGCGTCGGCGACCTCGTCGTCGGCCATCGTGCCGTCGACGACGACGCGCTTCGCGTCGTAGATGTCGAGCAGTTCGAAGCCGTCGAGGCTCTCGCGGGTGCTCCCCGCGCCGACGAGCACGAACAGCGGGTGCTTCTCGTCGTGGCGGTTCGCGTTGTCGAGCATCGACGTGACGTCGCCCGTCGCGGCGTCCATGTCGTAGCGGCCGTCTTCGAGCGGCCGCCGGTCGAAGTAGTGGTACTCGGCGTCGCTCTGGGCGTGCTTCTCGCGGACCAGCGGGAGGACCGCGCGCTCGATGGCGGCGCCGCCGGCGTAGCCCTCCACGGTCGCGGTGTGGCGGACGATGACCGGGCGGGACTCGATGACGGCCCGCCGGATGGTCGTCGCCGCCTCGATTATCTCGTCGTGGACGCGCTCGACGACGGCGTCCTCGGCGAGCAGGTCGGTGCTCTCGGGACGGGCTTCCTCGTGGACGGCCGCCTCCAGACGGTCCTCGACGGTCGCGCGGTCCTCGCCTTCGAGTTCGACCAGCGTCTCGGTCTCGACCTGGAGTTCGTTGTGGCGGAGTTCGACCTCGCCTTCGAGGCGGACGAAGTCCCCGACGTCGACTTCGGGGTACGCTCGAACGCCCGCCTCGACGAACGCCGCGCAGTCCACGACGCCCGTCTCGTCGCCGAGTTCGAAGACGGTCGGACCGCTGGTCTGCCGGGCGCCGACGATTTCGCCCTCCAGCCGAACCACGTCGCCGACGCGGTCGGAGAGGTCGTTGACCTTCGCGAGTTCGACCTGGGCCGCCATCGAGCCGTTCTCGGTCGCCTGTCCGGCTTCCGACGCCGACCGGTCGCCACCCCGGGTCATCTCGTCGGTCTCGCGTGCTGCTTCCTGGGCCGCGCCGGCACCGCCCGCGCTCGCCTGCACCTCGGCGGCCGGTTCGTCGCGACCGGCGTCCCCGTCTGTGGCCGTGGACTGCTCGTCGGCGCTCGCCGATTCGTCGCCGGTCGATTCGTCGGTCGTCTCCTCCGGGAGGTGGTCGCTACCGTCGGCTTCCTGGACGAGTTTCCCGCGGAAGTCGCGCGGGGACTGGCGGATGGACCATCCCAGGTCGATGTTGCCGTTGTCGTGGACGTTGAGCACCTGGACGTACAGTTCGTCGCCGCGCTGGAAGTCGTAGGACTCCAGCCGTCGGTCGAGTTCGCTCGCGTGGAGGAGGCCCGTCACGCTCGGCCCGATGTCGACGAAGACGCCGAAATCGGCGACCCCGTCGACTTCGCCGCGGTAGTAGCGGCGGCGGACAGCTGGTCGGGACGGTTCCCCTTGAACTCGAAGACGACGTCTTCTTCGTGCGTGTCACAGATGTTGCCCTGGACGGAGGCACCGCAGATGATACACGAACCCATTATTATGGTTCGAAAGAACAGACGCGGCCTAAAACGGTTGTCGAATTCGCTTGCTACTCGAACACCCGGCTGTCGTCCTCGAGGGACTCGATGCCGTCTACCAGTTTCCGGGCCTGGTCGGGGAACAGCGCGACGTGGACCACGTTGCCCTCGTCGTCCTCGAAGGCGAGTTTCACGCGCTCGTCGCCGAACTCCCTGACCTCCAGGTCGGTCACGTCGTAGAGCTTCGCCGTCGCGCTCTGGCTGGTCGGGCCGACGTGCTTGAGCGTCCCGTCCTTGAACTCCGCCATGAAGTCGTCGAGCAGCAGGTTCAGCATACCCGCGCTTCGGTCCCCCGGCACCTAAACTATCCGGGACGCCGGGGGACGAACTCGCCGAACACGCCGGGCCAGAGCGTCGCGGCCGCCGCGAACGCCCGGAACCCGTAGCCGAACACGACGACCGCGGGCAGCAGCGTGACGACTACGCCCTTCCACAGCGGCGTGTCGTGGAGTTCGCTCATCCCGATGGCGAGGAGGGCCGCGCCGTAGAGGGCACACGCGATGCGGACGCCCGGGACGGGGACGCCCGCGAACGCACACGGCGCGATGGCGTAGGCGAGGACCTGGACCGTCTCGCTCACGCCCGCCCGGTCGCGCACGAAGACGACGAGGACGACGGTCTGGAGCGCCGCGACGAGGTGGAGGGCGAGCGGCGCGACGACGAGCACCGCGACGCCGAGGACGACCACGACCGACAGGGCGGGGCGGCCGCCGTACACCGGCGGCCCGCCGGGCTGGAGCGCAAGCCGGATCGCCTCCTCCACGAGCACCACCGCCATCCCGAACAGGAGGCCGGGCGCCTGGTCGCCGGGGTTGACCGCCGCCCGGAAGAACCGTCGGGGTCGGACCATCACCTCGACCCACGCACGGGCGATGGCTCGCGGGCCGCGCGCCCGTCCGCCCTCGGCGTCGGTGACCCACTGGGTCATCTCACTCCCCGCGCACGACGTGGCAGTTCCGGCACCGGGCCTCGTAGGACTCTTCGGCCCCGACGACGATGGTCTCGTCGTCGACGTGGGCGGGTTCGCCGTCCACGAGCCGCTGGTTGCGCGTCGCCGGTTCGCCGCAGACGCTGCAGATGGCCTGGAGTTTGTCCACGTACTCCGCGATCGCCATCAGCTGCGGGACGGGGTCGAACGGCTCGCCGCGGTAGGTCTGGTCGAGGCCGCTCACGATGACGCGCCGGCCGTCGGCGGCGAGCGTCTGGGCGACGTCGACGAGTTCGCCGGGGAAGAAGTTGGCCTCGTCGATGGCCACCACCTGCTCGCCGTTGAGCGCGTCGGGAATCCGCCACACGCCTTCGGCGTCGGGTTCGACGACCGACGCCTCCCAGGTGCGGCCGTCGTGGGTGCCGACGGCGGTGGTGTCGTAGCGGTCGTCGATGGCCGGCTTGAACGCGGCCACCTCCTGGCCGGCTATCTCGGCGCGGCGCAGGCGACGTAACAGCTCCTCGGTCTTCCCGGAGAACATGCTCCCCGAGATGACCTCGACCCACCCGCTGTTGGTGATGGCGTGCATACCGGTTCCGGTGCCAGCGAGCACCAAAACGGTTTATCATTCAGTCGCCGGCGCCAACGTTCTGGCCGCTCTCGAACGTCGCGGGGTCGGGCTTGATGTCGGCGTACTGGACGACCCGCCGCCCCAGGGTGTCGACGCGTTCGGCGAGTCGCTCGTCACGGATGTCGCCGTCGACGACCGCGCTCCGCGAGTTCGGCACCGCCGCCTGGTACGGGAGCACCCACGCGTCGAGCGCGCGGCAGACCGACCGGAGATGCTCCAGGGCGGTGACCGGGAAGCTCCCGCCGGCGACGGCGAGCAGGCCGACGGTCGTGTGTTCGAACTCGTCGAAGCCGCAGTAGTCGAGCGCGGTCTTCAGCGGCGACGAGTACGAGCCGTGGTACATCGGCGTGCCGAGGACGACGGCGTCGGCCTCGCGGATGCGGCGCGTGAGGTCGGCGACGTCGCCCGGTTCGTCGCGGACCGGGTCGTAGACCGGCACGTCGAGGTCGCGCAGGTCGACGAGGTCGGTGGTCGCGCCGAGGTCGGCGGCCGCGTCGAGAGCCCGCTGTACGGCGACGCGGGTGTAGCTACCGTCCCGGAGGCTCCCGCAGACGCCCACTACGTGTGTGTCTACCATGCCATCCGTTCGGGCCACCAGCGGGATAAACACTCCGCGCGCCGGGGTTAATTACTCGCGGCCGTGTGGTGTGCGACGCCGGTGGCTTGACTACCCTGGGGCGCCATCTCTGGGGTATGTACGACGACATTCTGCTGCCGACAGACGGGAGCGACGGCGCCGATGCCGCGCTCGACCACGCCATCGACCTGGCGCGACGATACGACGCCACCCTCCACGTGCTGTACGTCGCCGACACCGCCCGGTACAGCACGGTCACCTTCGAGGACGAGGTGGTCGACGTCCTCGCGAGCGGGGAGATGGCCGTCCAGGAGGTCGTCGAACGCGCCGAAGCCGACGGCGTCACCGTCGTCGACGTCGTCGAGCAGGGCGACCCCGTGCGCACCATCCTCGACTACGTCGACCAGTACGACATCGACCTGGTCGTGATGCCGACCCACGGCCGGCGGGGCGCCGACCGCCTCCTCCTGGGCAGCGTCACCGAGAAGGTCATCCGGGCGGCGAAGGTCCCGGTGTTCACCGTCCAG
Organism: Halobacteriaceae archaeon GCM10025711; assembly: GCA_042662785.1. Taxonomy (GTDB): domain Archaea; phylum Halobacteriota; class Halobacteria; order Halobacteriales; family Halobacteriaceae; genus JBHSYX01. Next base: position 2,555,267 of record JBHSYX010000001.1, on the reverse strand, counting down.
TTCGACTGAGTCACCGTCGCAGGCGCGCAACCGTCTCTTCTCCTCGTCGAGTTCGACCAGGCCGTCGTCGGCCAGGTCCGCGAGCAGGCCCCGGAGCCACTCGCGGCCGTGCTCGCCGTCGGGCGAGTAATCCACGCGAACGCGCGGCCCGAGTTCGTCCAGCGGGAGCGCGTCGTACTCGGTGAGCGCGCGCACGACGCGGCCCCGGAACTGGCGTCGGCTCCCGTCGAACGGCGACTGCTCGGGTACGTCCGGCGCGGAGAAGTCCCCGGTGGCGTACGCGCTACACCACTGCCGCCACGGACAGCCAGCCTCGTCGCACCGCGGCGTCTTCTCGCAGGCGACGCCGCCGAGCTCCATGATGGCGTTGTTCCAGACGCGGGACTCGCCGTCGGGCATCAGCGCCGGCGCGGCCGCCTCGAACGCCGCGTCGTCGTCCGGCACGTCGAACGCGCGGTAGAGCACGCGCTTGACGTTCGTGTCGACCACGGCGTCGCCGTTGTCGAACGCGAAACTCGCCACCGCGTTCGCCGTGTACGGCCCGACGCCGGTGAGGTTCTCCAGTTCGTCGGGGTCGGTCGGGAACTCGCCGTCGTACTCGCCGACCACCTGGCCGGCCGCCCGGTGGAGGTACTTCGCGCGGTTGTTGTAGCCGAGGCGGTGCTCGGTCCAGAAGCCGACCACGTCCGCGCGGTCCGCGGCCGCGAGCGCGTCGACGGTCGGCCACCGGTCGAGGAACGCCGTCCACGCCTCGACGACCCGGCCGAGCTGGGTCTGCTGGCTCATCACCTCCGAGACGAGTATCTCGTAGGGGTCGTCGGTCGCCCGCCACGGGAACTCGCGGTGGTCGGCCTCGTACCACGCCACCAGCGCCTCCCGGACCGCGTCCACGTCGTCGGGCAGCGACCACTCGGGCGCGTCGGTCATCACACCGGGGTTACGCCCGCCCCCGCTTACGCGTAGCGGTTCCGGACCGGCCACGTCGAACCCCCTGCCAAAGATTTACCCTCGACGCGTCGATGTTCGGGACATGGATTCGTTCTCCCGTTCCATCGTCCTCCTCGGCGTCGGCATCATCGCGCTCACGGGCCTGCTGGTGTTCCGCGAGGTCATCGGCCTGTTCGGCCTCCTCGTCGTCGGGTTCGCGTTCGTCGGCATCGGCGTCGTGCTCTCCTTTGTCGACGTGGTCGGTGCCGACCTGCCGGACCGCGCCAACTGCCCGAACTGCGGGTCGCGGAACGACGCCGACCGCGACGCGTGCCACCACTGCGGTGAACCGCTCTGAGTGGGGCCACCGCGTCCGCACCCGAAAGCCGTTTCCCGGCCGGCGTTCCACTACCCGGGTATGAGCCTCGACGACCTCACCGACGACGTGGACGCGACCTACGCCGACCTCGACGAGTCCCTCGCGGTGGACCTGGACCGCGAGACGCGCACGGAACTCGCGATGCTGATGACCGCACTCGACGCCGACGACCCGGACGAACTCGTCCGCCGGGCCGTCCACCTCCTGTTCCGGTCGACCGTCGACACCGGGAACCTCGACTTCCACCTCCGGAGCGCCTACGACGTCACCTACGACGAGTACCTCTCCGGGATGACCTTCGAGGAGATGACCGGCGGCAACGTCGAGTACCCCCAGCGCGACGACGAGCGCCGCTACCAGTTCTAACCTCACCGAGAACAGTCCGGGACGGAGGCGGTTACGAGACGTCCGAGGTGTCGGTCGTCTCCATCGGGTTCTCACCCTCCGCCTCGTCGATGGCCTGGAGCACGAGGTCCGCGCCGAGTTCTATCTCGCGCTCGGTCACGTCGAGCGGCGGGAGCAGTCGCAGGGTCTTGTAGCCACAGCCGAGGGTGAGCAGGCCGCGCTTGAGCGCCGCCTTGACGACCGCCTCGCGGCGCGCCTTTGTGTCGAACTCGACGCCGAGCATCAGGCCGCGACCGCGCACGTCGACCACGGAGTCCTGGTCTGCGTCCTCGATGAGTTCGGTCAACTGGCGGCCGCGCTCGGTGACGTTGTCGAGGACGTCGTGTTCGCGGATGGCGTCGATGGTGGCGACGCCCTGGGCGGCCGACAGGACGTCGCCCGCGCCCCACGTCGAGGAGAGACGGCCCTTCTCCTCGGGGAAGACGTCCGACCGGGAGACGGTCGCGCCGACGCGCAGGCCCTTCGCGCTCGTGATGACGTCGGGTTCGAGCGCGGTGTGGTCGACGCCCCACATCTCGCCGGTCCGGCCGAGGCCGGCCTGTATCTCGTCGTCGATGACGGTGATGTCGTAGGTCCGCTGGAGGTCGACGATGTCCTGGATGAACTCGTCGTTCGGGACGCGGTAGCCGCCCTCGCCCTGCTGGGGTTCGAGGATGATGTAGGCGACCTCGTCGGGGTCGATGACGCCGCGCTCCGGGTGGAGTTTGTCCGCGATGGCGTTGCCGCCGGGCCCGTCGGTCTGCCAGCCGCAGGTGCACTCGCCCTCACAGGAGCAGTACGGCACGCTGACGACGCCCGGTATCTCCGGGTAGCCCTTCCGGTGGACGGCCTTCGAGCGGTTGAGCGAGAGCGCGCCGAGCGTGCGTCCGTGGAACGCGCCGTCGAACGTGAACGCGCGGTGACCGCCGCTCTGGTAGGCTATCTTGATGGCGTTCTCGACGGCCTCGGCGCCCGAGTTGGAGAGGAAGACCCGGTCCATGCCGTAGTGGTCCGTCGCGTCGATGAGCCGCTCCATCAACTGGGTGGGGCTGGGGAAGTCGGGGTCCTCGGGCGACCCGCCGCCGCTGGCGTAGAAGTCCTGGCCGGCGAACTTGTTGGGGTCGACGAGGTCGTAGGCCTCCAGTCGGTCGAGTATCTTCGGGTTGTTGTAGCCGAACGGGGCGGCCGCCACGTGGCTCGTGAAGTCCATGAGCACGTTGCCGTCGACGTCGGTGACGAACGGCCCTTCCGCGTCAGCAGTCAGGTCCCAGACGAAATCGTAGACGTAGGTGCTCGGTGCGGCGTAGCGGTGGTGGAACTCTACCCACTCCCGGGCTTTCTCGCCCGGCATGCGTCGCACGCTTGGCTCCGCAGTATGGCGGTCCATGCGGAAACCGACGGAAACGCCGACATTAAGCCATTCGTTATGGTCGCGGCAATACTCATCCGAGCATCACGATAGTGATACCCCCGCGAGGACGAACAGTGCGGCGGTCCACGCGACCACTCTGGTCGTGAACGTCCGGGAGGACGCGGTGACGGTCAGCGCCGCCTTGACCCCGAGGCTCGCAGCGGTGGCGAGGAGCACCGCGAGGACGGCGGCGTCGTGGCCGAGCGACCCGCTCCGGTAGAGCACGACGGCCGTCGTCGTCGCGCTCGCACTCGACACCAGCCCCGAGAGGGCGGCGGTCACGAGGAAGCCGACCGTGCCGAACCGCGCCTGGGCGAGCGTGCCGGCGACGATGACCAGCAGGAACAGCACGCCGAACCCGAGCGCGTTCCGGAGCGAGAACGGGCTGTCCAGCGATATCTCGACCTCCTCCGACCAGTCGGCGGTCACCGCGACGATGACGACGCTCCCGATGACGAGCGCGCCGAGGGGCGCGATTGCGCCGACGAGAACGTCGCCCGAGGCGGTGAACGCGATGGCGATGGCGAGGTTGCGGAGCGCCATCGCCGCGTCCGCGAGCAGCACCGCCGCGACGGCGTACCTGGCCGCTTCGGGGCGCTGTCGGACGTGGTCGAGCATCGTCCCGACGACGGCCGTCGAGGAGGCCAGACCACCGAAGAAGCCCGTGACGGCGACTCCGCGGCCGCCGTACGCGTTGACGATGGCGTAGTTCACGATGCCGATGCCGGCGACGGTGACGACCATCAGCCACACCACGCGGGGCTCGATGCCGAGGGGCGTGACGGGTTCCGCCGGCAGGAGCGGGTAGACGACGAACGCGAGAATGGAGAACTCGATGGTCGACCGGAGTTCCTCCCGGGAGAGCCCCCACGCGAAGCTGTGTAGCTCGCGTTTGAACACGAGCAGGAGGCTGCTGGACACCGCGACCACGGTCGCGGGGAGGATGTCGCCGACGGCCACCAGCACGCCGACGCCGTACGCCACCATCATGCTCACCGCGGTCGTGAGGTGGAGGCCCTCGTCGTCGTCCAGCAGGCCGTTCACCATGAGGACGCCGACGAGCAGGACGACCAGGAGGCCGCCGATGCCGGTGAGCACCGGGAGACAGCTACCGGTGGCCTCACACCGGCCGGTGTCGTAGAAGGTGAACATCGCGCCGAGGACGCTGACGAGCGCGAACGTCCGGATGCCCGCGGCCTTCTGTGACCACTCCCGTTCCAGCCCCAGGAAGAGACCGAGCGCTATCGCCAGCGCGAGTTTGACCACCCGGCTGTCGATTGGTGCGTTCGCGAAGAGGTCGACGACGCCAGTCACCCCCGTTGGTTCCCCCGCTATCGCTTAAAGGGTCTGTCTAGGTGCGACGTCGTGGGAACACTTTTACTGGGTGACTACGCGCGATACGGTATGGTCTCGGTGCAGTCGATGAATCGGTCGCGGCTGGTGTGGTGGGTCCTGGGGTTCGTCCTCGCCGCCGTGCTCGCCTTCGTCATCTACTCGTTCATCGGCACGTTCGTCTTCGGCCTGTTCATCTACTACGCGACCCGGCCCGTCTACCGGCGTCTCCGTCGGCGCATCCGCCCGCCCAGCCTCGCGGCGGCCGTCGCGCTGTTCACGCTCGCCCTCCCCGCGCTCCTGCTGCTGGCGTACACGCTCGCCATCGGCCTCCAGGAGTTCAACGCGTTCGCGACGGGCCGCGACTTCGGGCAGTTCGAGACGCTGCTGAAACCCTACATCGACGTCTCGACCATCGCGGAGGACCCCAGAGCATCCTGAACGACCCGAACGGCGTGAACGTCGTCCAGGACATCTTCGACCAGTCGCTGAACTACGTCGGCTTCGTCGGCAACGCCGCGCTCCACCTGTTCATCATGATCGGCATCGCGTTCTACCTCCTCCGGGACGACGAACGCCTCGGGGTGTGGTTCCGGCGACGGTTCGCCGACGAGGACGGCGTCGTCGAGACGTACGCCCGACAGGTCGACCACGACTTCAGCAACATCTTCTTCGGCAACATCCTCAACGCCGCGCTCACCGGCATCATCGGCGCCATCTCCTACAACGCGCTGGCGATGGTGGCGCCGCCGTCGCTGCCGATACCGTATCCGACCCTGCTCGGCCTGCTGACCGGCATCGCGAGCCTCGTCCCCGTCATCGGGATGAAGCTGATTTACGTGCCCGTCGGCGCCTACCTGTCGGTGCTCGCGGTCAACACCTCGCCGCGACTGCTGTGGTTCCCGACGCTGTTCGTGACGGTGTCGTTCCTCATCGTGGACGTCATCCCGGACCTCGTGCTCCGGCCGTACGTCTCGGGTCGCGGTCTCCACCTCGGGATGGTGATGTTCGCGTACATCTTCGGCCCGCTCCTGTTCGGCTGGTACGGCATCTTCCTCGGGCCGATGCTGCTGGTCCTCCTGGTTCACTTCGTCCGCCTCATCCTGCCGGAACTCGTGGCCGGGCGGCCGATAGAACCGCAGGAACTCGGCGACGTCATCGGCGTGGAGGTCGGCCTCACGGGCGCGGCACCGGAGAACGTGGAGGACGCGGAGGGGACTGACGAGGGCGAGGTCCAGGACGGCACGGACGCCCCGGCCTGAGACGGCGACCGTCCGGCGGTTACTCTGCTTCGGAGCCGAGGTACTGGTCCTCCCACTCCTGGCGTGCGTCGAGTTCGCGTCGGCCGCGTCGCGTCAGCTTGTAGTAGTTCGTCCGCTGGTCGCGCTGTCCTTTCTCCACGAGGCCCTTGTCGACGAGGGTGTCGAGGTTGGGGTAGAGGCGGCCGTGGTGGATCTCGCTCTCGTAGTACTCCTCGAGTTCCTCCTTGATGGCCAGCCCGTGTGGCTCCTCGAGCCCGGCGATGACGTACAGCAGGTCGCGTTGAAATCCTGTCAAGTCGTGCATCTGTCTTTCTCGTAAAATGTTTTGTTTCGGGATAAGATAAGTATAACGGCCGTATTACCCGACTCTCCGCGGGCAAGCGTCTGACAACTAATTGAAAACCGGCAACAAGTGGCGGTGTCGCCGTCCGGCCGCAGGCTTATACCGCTCCGCCGCGTCGGTCTCAACATGCCTGAAGAGGTTCTCTTCGAACACGAGACGTCCCGGAGTCGCGCCGACGTGGCGGCCTACCTCCGGACGGTGGCGGACAAGCTGACGCCGGCGACGGCATCACCCTGAACGCGGGCACCCAAGAGATAACCCTCGACCCGCCGGAGACGGTCACCTTCGAGGTGAAAGCCGAACGCGAGACCCCGCGGTCGGGCGGTCCGGGCGAACTGAGCGTCGAGTTCGAACTGGAGTGGGACGAGGACGGCGGCGGGGACGGCCCGCTCGACATCTCGTAGTCACCCGTAACGATTTATTATGGCGTCTCCCCGAACGTCGTACTGATGGGCGAGTCGAGCGCCGGGCACCACGACGTCGACGTCGACGACCTCACGCCGCTCGCGTGGCGACTCCTCCGCGTCGCCGCGGGCTACGAGCAGCGCGCGGTCGAACGCGAGGTCGACGGCCTCCTCCAGGCCCACGTCTCGATGCTCGAGCGCGGCGACCGGATGCTGTCGCCCGAGCGGTGCCACACCCTGTTCGACCTCTACGCCGAGGAACTCGACGACGGGCAGATACGCGCTCTCGTCGACCAGTTCTGAACTCCTGTCTCCTCCTGCTGCCACCGCTCACGCCGGTTACCGCGGACTCGGCCGCAGGCGTCCCCTCCCCAATCATGACGGGTCTTTATTTCCGCGTGAGGGGTGGTAACGTCCGCCTCTGGATTTGATAATCGTTAAGTATCGCATTCGAAAATGATACACTGTATCAATGATACAGCTCGACGTGAAGTCCGAACGCGGGCGTTTGGCGATGTTCGCGCTCGCCGTCGCCGGGGCGGCGGTCATCGCCATGCTTCCGACCCCGGAGGGATTGACCCTGAAGGGGCAGTACGCTATCGCGACCATGTACTTCGCCGGCCTGCTCTGGGTGACCGGTGCCATGCCCCTCGCCGTGACGGCGCTCTCGATTCCGGTGTTGCTCACCGCCTTCGGCGTCTACAACGACATCGACCCGGCGCTCTCGGGGTTCGCAGACCATCTCATCTTCCTGTTCGTCGCCGGGTTCATGATAGCGAACGCGCTCCAGAAGTACAACATCGACCGGCGCATCGCGCTCTGGATCATGACCAAGATGGGCTCCTCGCCGCGCATGCTCATCCTCGCCATCATGGTGGCGACGGCGTTCCTCTCGATGTGGGTGTCCAACACCGCCACCACCGCGATGATGACGCCCATCGCGCTCGGCGTCCTCGCCCAGGTGCTCGGACGCGAACAGGTCCACGAGGAGGACGCCGAAGCCCAGGCGTTCTCGAACATGCAGATCGCCACGCTGCTCGGCACCGCCTACGCGGCGAGCGTCGGCGGCGTCGGCACCCTCATCGGCACGCCGCCGAACGCCGTCGTCGCCGCCCAGCTCAAGCAGATGCTCGGCTTCGAGATCGGGTTTGTCGACTGGATGCTCATCGGGATGCCGGTGGTCATCATCACGCTCCCGCTGGTCTGGTACCTGCTCACGTTCCGCCTCTACCCGCCGCAGATCACCGACGTCAGCGGCGCGCGCGAGCAGGCCCGCGAGTACCTCCGCGAGGAGGGTGCACTCGACAAGCGCGGGAAGCGCGTCGCCTACATCTTCGCCGGCACCGCCGGCCTGTGGGTGCTTGGCGGGTTCGACATCGCCTTCGAGGGCGTCCTGCCCGCGACCTGGTACACCACCATCTTCGGCGGTGACGGCGCCACCGTCTTCGGCACCACCGACGGCCACCAGGGACTGCTCTACTACGTGATGGTCGGCCTCTACGCCATCCCGGCGCTCGTGCTGGCCGACACCGTCGACTGGGACGACATCGTCGACATCGACTGGGGCACCATCCTGCTGTTCGGCGGCGGCATCGCCCTCGCCGACGCGTTCGCGAAGACGGGCGCAACCGAGTGGATCGCGAAGACGGTGTTCACCGACCTGGTGGGCGCGCCCATCGTGCTCATCGTCGGCGCCATCGTCCTGCTGGTCATCTTCCTCACGGAGATGACCTCGAACACCGCGACCGCGACCATCATCGTCCCCATCCTCATCGGCATCGGGGGCGTGCTCGCCGGCACGCTCGGCCTGGCGAAGACGTCCGCGGCCATCTTCCTCGCGGTCAGCGGGGCGCTCGCCGCGAGTTTCGCGTTCGCGCTCCCGGTCGCCACGCCGCCGAACGCCATCGTCTTCGGCAGCGGCTACCTCCGCCAGCGCCACATGATGCGGGCGGGCATGGTGCTCAACGTGCTGATGACGCTGGTGCTCACCGGCCTCATCTGGACGCTGTTCACCTTCGTCTGGCCGGGCCTGCTCTGGTAACCGGCCCGGACGTGCCGCCACGGACCTGACCGGTTGAGGGGCTGGCACGTTTCACGTACTGTCAACGTTGTTGCACGGTAGGGATGGTTTCGTTGACATGAACCTGAATCTGACAGGCCCGACGAACGGAGACGAACGTCACCGCGACGGTCTCCGTCCGGCGCCGCTTCCGTGACTGGTGGCGTGTCCGGGCCCGCGGCTGAACCGTACAGCGACGCTGCTACCCGATATCGGCATTACGTGCGTGGAAACAGCGGCCGCTCGAGCGTCGATTTCGTCAAAAGGAAGCGGACTTCGCGGGGAATATCCCCGCGAAACCGCTTGCCGCCCTGAATTGGTCCCCGCTGACGCTTCGGCCCTCCAAAGCGAAGCGTCACGTGAACAAACCGCCCCCATGAACTTAAAATTTCCGACCAACCCCGTGATTTGCGCGGTTTCGTGGGCGACAGATTAGATGTACTCCTCCTCGAGCACCCAGCCGAGCGCTCGCTTGTAGTAGGTGAACATCTGCCTGATGCCCTCGTGACGCATCTCGTCGCTGTCGAGTTGCTCCGCGAGGAACTCGTACTGCTCGCGTATCTCCTCCTCGTCTCGCATACCCCGGAATACGGGTTGCTCCGGTGAACTACTTGCGGTCGAACGCCGAGAGGCCGCGCCAGATGGCGTCGACCAGGCGGCGCTCGCCGGTCCCCTCCGCGTCGCCCCATCCGCGCGCGATAGCGTCCTCCAGGGCTTCGAGCGAGTGGTTCTCGAAGTTGTTCATGCCCCGGAACTCCTCCAGGGCGTCGCGGCCGGCGTCGCCCAGCGTCGGGCCGGGCGCGCCCGCGTCGAAGCCGAGTTCCGTCAGCACGCCCGCGACGTTCGTCGCCGTCTCGCCCCGGAGTTCCCGGAACTCGTCTGGTCGCTCGCGCTCCAGGAGCGTGACGTCGTAGAGCTTGAACACGCGCTCGAGTTCGTCGATGGGGTGGTCGTGGTCGTCGACGCGCACGTCGATCCAGCGGTCGTTCTTCCCGTCGTAGCCGCCCTCGGGCTTGACGACGGACAGCGCGGCGCTCTGCTCGCCGCGCTTGTCGCCGCCCGCCTCGTTGCCGGCGTGGAGCGCCGCGAGCAGTCTCTCCGGCAGGCCGCCCTCGGCCGTCTCGTAGGCGTCCGCCATCGCCGTCAGTGTCTCGCGGTTCTCCAGGATGTTGCCCTGGACGGTGTAGGTGTCGCCCTGGATGTCGCCGGCGTAGTCGAAACACTCCTCGCCGGTGAACGCGGCGACGGAGCCGTCCTGGCCGACCACGCCGACCTGACGAGAGGGCGCCTCGTCGTCCGCCGCGGTCAGCTCTTCGACGACCGTCCCGGCGTCCGCGCCGTCCCGGAGCATCGCTGCCCGTCCGGGCCGTAGGCGACGTTCGCGAAGCTCTGGGTGGCGATGGCCCCGGCGTCCGCGCTCGCGAACGGGACGACGGAGCCGACGCTGACGAACTTCGACTGGACGGCGACGCCGACTGCGTCTTTCTCGGGGTCCCTGGCGACGATGGAGAACGTCGACGGCTGTGGCTGCGGCATGGTGGACCCACCCGCCGCGGACGCGTTAAAGCCTTCGTCGGCGACCGTCGCCCGTGCCGCGACACCACCTGGAGCGACTGGACTGCTATCCGCCTCCGGTCTTCCGGGCCGTCAGCGGCTGGCGGGCCGCCAGTTCGCAGTCGAAGCCGGGGTGCTCGACGACGTGCCAGAGCACCATGTGGCGGCGCCCGCCGGTGATGCCGGTCCGGGTCAGGTCGTCGGCGGTGAACTCCTCGGGCAGGCGGCCGAACAGCCGGGCGAGTTCGTCGAACGAGTCGAACACCTTCCGGTGGCCCCGCGAGTTCGCGGCGCGCCGCGAGACGACGTAGCTCCCGTCCTCGCGGTGCTCGCCCGCGGTCTGGACGAACTCGTGGCGCTCGGTCAACGCGTCTGCGAGCGCGCGACGTAGCTCCTCCGCCTCGCGCCTGCTGAGTTCGTGGACCCGCCCATCCATCCGGACCGCGACGCCGTCCGGTTCGGCGCTAACGGCGCCCGGCTGGACTGTGTCGGCGTCCGGGTCGGCAGTGACTGCGTCCGAATCGACGGCGTCGTCACTGGCGGGTCGCCCGCTCGCGTCCCGCGTCGAGTCAGTTTCGGCGGAGAATTTCTCGACCAGCCGCGTCGCTGCGGCTTCCTCTATCCTCGGCGTCTACGAGAGTCGAACTCTCTGTCGACATGTGGCAGATTCTACGCCACCGCGGGATGATAAATGGCGGGGGTCGTGCAGGTGCGACTGTCCGACCGCCGCCGTTCACCACCTCCGCCGTCCGCTCCCGCCTGCTCGGCGACGGACGCCGAGCCTATTTGTACCGGTGGTGTGAGGTGTTACGCGTGTCCCGCCACCCCTCCAGGCGCTCGGTCCTCGCCGCCATCGGCCTCGGCACCGCCGGCCTCGCCGCCGGCTACACCGGCACCGTCACCGTCCCGCGTCTCTCGCCGGTGTGGGAGCGCTGGCGTTCGCCCCTCGATGGGGCCTCGCTCGTCGGCCAGTCGACGACAATCGCCGACGGCCGCCTGTTCCTCACCTCGGACGGTCGCCTGCTGGCCCTCGACCTCGACTCGGGCGACCCACAGTGGGGCCACCACGTCGGCGACCATCTCCGGCACGGCGTCGCCGCCGGCGACGACGCGGTCTACGTCGGGGACCAGGAAATCGCGGCGGTCGGGTTCGACGGGGAGGAACGCTGGCGCGTCACGCTCGGACGCATTCCCGCCCTGGACGAGCGCGCGATTCTCGTCGCGACGCCCGTGGTCGCCGACGGACGGCTGTTCGTGACCGCCGACGACGGTCTCGTCGCGTTCGACGCCGCCGCCGGCGGCGTTCTGTGGACGGCCCCGCTCGACCAGCGGGTCGAAGCGCTGGCGACCGATGGAACCAGCCTGTACGTCGCCCTCCACCGGGACGACGCGACCGGTGGCTTCGTCCGGGCGTTCGACCCCGCGACCGGCACTCGGCGCTGGGAGGCCACCGTCGAGGACGACGCCATCGGCTTCGCGACCGGTGACGCGCTCTACTGCGCCGTCGGGGACGGCGGCGCTGGCGGCGAGGGCGTCGTCGCCCTGGACTTCGACGACGGCGATAGACGCTGGACTTACGACCTGCCGCTGACGAACGGCGTGACCCTCCACGACGAGACCGTCTACGCGACCGCCGGCGCCGGGAGCTACAACGTCGGTCCCCACTCGGGCACCCCGAACGGCGCGGTGGTCGCACTCGACGCACAGACCGGTGAGGAGCGCTGGTACACCCCCGCGGAGTCGTACGGCCAGGTCGCACCCGGCGTGACCGACGACGGCGTCTACGTCAGCACCACCGTCACGGGACCGGACACGGACGGTGCCGTCATCGCGTACACTGCCGACGGCGAGCACCGCTGGACGTACCCGACGGGCGAGGACGCCCGGCCGGTCACCACGCCCCGCGTCTCCGACGGCACCGTCTACGTGGCCGGCGGCGATGCAGCGCTCGCCCTCGACGAACGCGAGTGGTAGGGCGACCCGGCTGTGGTCGAACACGGGGTTTTAGCCTGCGCGGCCCAACCCACGAACATGGAGGTCCGCGGCGAACGGGAGTGCACCGAGTGCGGGACGCGGTGGTCGTACTACGAGACCGGGAGCGTGAACTGTCCGCAGTGCGGGAGCATCCGGAGCGTCGGCGTCGGCGACCGGGAGCACCACACCGACGCGCCGGTCTCCCTCGACCTGACAGACGTGCAGGCGACGGCGGCCTCGGAGCCGGTCTGGCGCGCGGCCGAGGACGCGAGCGAGGTCGTCCGCGAGTACGTGCGCCGGCGCGGGTTCGTCCACGCGGGCGACCTCAAGCCGCTCGACGACACCTACCTGGCGGCCCAGGAACTCCGCGTCGTCGCCGACGTCGTCGCCAACGCACTGGAGGTCGACGACCCCGAGGAACTCTACTTCCTGCAGTTACTCCGCGGCGCGCCCGACGGCGAGCGTCCGGACCCCGGCGACGTGCCCCCGTCCCTGCGTGACGCGAGGGGCTCTCCTACTCGACGGCGGTCCGCGAGTACCGGCGCGAACTCGCCACCTGGCTCGACGACCACGAGGACCCGACCGCCCGCGAGGTCAACGAACGCCTCGGCGACCACGTCCGGCGCGTCCGCGCGCTGGAGGGCGACGTGTCGCCGGACGACGCCGAGCGCCTGGTGCGAGCGACGCGCGAACTCGCGACGTACCTCGTCGACGGCGACGAACTCGCGATAGAGCAGGCCCGCGAGCATCTCGCGCGCCTGGAGTGACGACCGGACTCAGGGGAGTTCGACGGGGACGTCGTGCTGGATGCCGGCGGCCTTGACGGTGTTGTACAGCAGCATCGCGCGCGTCATGGGACCGACGCCGCCGGGGACGGGCGTGATGGCGCTGGCTTTCTCCTTTGCGCTGTCGAAGTCGACGTCGCCGACGAGTTCGTAGCCCTTCTCGGTGTCGGCCTCGACGCGGTTCACGCCGACGTCGATGACGGTCACGCCGTCGGAGAGCATCGAGCCGTCGACGAGTTCGGGCACGCCCGCCGCCGCGATGACGACGTCGGCCTGCCGGGTCTTCTCCGCGAGGTTCTTCGTGCGCGAATGGCAGACGGTGACGGTAGCGTTGCCGCCCTGGGCTTTCTGGATGAGGAGGTTCGCCATCGGCTTGCCCACGATGTCCGACCGCCCCAGCACGACGACGTCGGCGCCCTCGGTTTCGACGCCGGCGTCCTCCAGGAGCTTCTGGACGCCGTGGGGCGTGCAGGGTTTGTAGAGTGGGTCGCCGGCGACGAGGCGGCCGACGTTCTCGGGGTGGAAGCCGTCGACGTCCTTCTCGGGGTCGATGCGCTGGAGGACTTCGCGCTTGTCGACGTGGTCGGGGACGGGCATCTGGACGAGGATGCCGTGGACGTCGGGGTCGGCGTTCAACTCGTCGATGGTGGAGAACAGCTCCTCGGCCGGCGCGTCCGGGTCTATCTCGACGTGGACGCCGTCGATGCCGACCGCCTCGCAGTCGCGCTGTTTCATCGAGACGTACGTCTCGCTGGCGGGGTCGTCGCTCATGAGGACGGTGGCGAGGCCGGGGGTGACGCCCGCGTCGACGAGCGCGTCGATGCTGCCCTGGAGGTCGGTGCGAATCCGGTCGGCGACCGCGTTCCCGTCGATGACGTCCGTCATTGGCGAATCCTTCCCCCTCCCGTCCCTTCAACGCTCTCATCCGTGCATACACCGGCCGGAACTTCCGGCGGCAGTATCCACGAACGTGGGTGCTCCGGTGACTGGGTCCGCGGCAACCCTCATATGCGAGCCGTCCCAATCCTGTGGCACGGTACCGAATGACGAGATTCTCGCTGCCGCCGCGACTCGTGGACTGGACCATCCTCGCGGTGGTCCTCTTCCAGGTGGCCTCCGGGGTCGTGAGCTTCAGCGCCGGCCGGCCCTCGCAGCGCGCCGTCTTCGTCGTCCACGGGATGGCGGGCCTGACGCTGGTCGTCCTGCTGGCGTGGAAGCTCTGGCGCGTCCGGCGACGATTGACCGGTCGGTGGACGCGGCGGACGGCGTTCTCCGCGCTGCTCGCCGTCGTCGCGCTGGGTGCGCTCGGCACCGGCGTCGCCTGGGTCGTCGGCGCGGACGTGGCCGTCCTCGCCTGGAACCTGCTGAACCTCCACGTGTTCCTCGGTCTGGTGCTGGTGCCGCTGGTGGCCGTCCACCTCGCCTACCGGTGGCGGACGCCGACGGTCCGCGACGTCCGGCAGCGCCGGACCGTCCTCGCACTCGTCGGCCTCGCGGCGTTCGGGTCGCTCGCGTGGTCGGTCCAGCAGGCCGCCAGCGCCCTGCTCGGGACGCCCGGCGCCGACCGCCGGTTCACCGGCTCCAGCGAGGCCGACAGCCTCTCCGGCAACCGGTTCCCAGCGACCAGCTGGGTCGCGGACGACCCCGACCCCGTCGACGCGGCCGACTGGTCGCTGCGCGTCCACGGCGCGGTCGAACGCGACCTCCACCTCGACTACGACGACGTGCTCGCGGCCGGCGCGGGCGAACGGGCGACGCTCGACTGCACCAGCGGCTGGTACTCGGTGCAGGACTGGACGGGCGTCCGCGTCGGCGACCTGCTCGACGAGGCCGGCGCCACCCCGGCCGCTCGCTGGGTCCAGTTCCGGTCGGTCACGGGCTACCGGTGGAGTCTCCCCGTCGCGGAGGCCCGGAACGCGCTCCTGGCGACGCACGTCGGCGAGGAGCGCCTCTCGCACGCCCACGGCTTCCCGGTGCGCCTGGTCGCGCCCGGGCGCCGCGGCTTCCAGTGGGTGAAGTGGGTCGAGTCGGTCGAACTCGCGGCGACCCGCGACGCCTCCGAGTACCTCGCCATCTTCACGAGCGGGTTCGGAGACCGGTGAGAACTACTCGTACAGCGGGAACGCGTCGGTGAGCGTCTCGACCTCGCTCGCGACGTCCTCCTTGACGCCCTCGTCGTCCGGGTTCTCGACGACGTCCACGATGAGGTCGGCGACCCGCCGGGTGGCGTCCTCGTCGAACCCGCGGGTGGTGAGCGCGGGCGTACCGGCCCGGATGCCGCTGGCGACGAACGGCGAGCGCGTCTCGCCGGGGACGGTGTTCTTGTTCAGGACGATGCCCACCTCCTCCAGGGCCTCCTCGGCGTCCTTGCCGGTGACGTCGGGGTGGGACTCCCGGAGGTCGACCAGTACGAGGTGGGTGTCGGTGCCGCCCGACACCAGGTGGAGGCCGCGCTCCTCGAGTCGGTCGCCGAGCGCCTTGGCGTTCCGGACGACCTGGGCGGTGTACTCCTCGAACTCGGGTTCGAGCGCCTCGCCGAAGCCGACGGCCTTGCCCGCGACGTTGTGCATCAGGGGGCCGCCCTGGCCACCCGGGAACACCGCCGAGTCGATGGCCTTGGCATGCTCGGCGTCGGTCATGACGATGCCGCCGCGGCCCGCGCGGATGGTCTTGTGCGTCGACCCGGTCACGAAGTCCGCGACGCCGACCGGCGAGGGATGCTCGCCCGTCGCGACGAGGCCGGTGATGTGGGCGATGTCGGCGAGGTGGTAGGCGTCCACCTCGTCGGCGACGGCCTGGATGCGCTCCCAGTCGACCGTGCGGGGGTAGGCCGAGAAGCCGGACACGATGATGTCGGGGTCGAACGCGCGGGCGTGGTCCGCGAGGCCGTCGTAATCGAGGTAGCCCGTCTCGGCGTCCACCTCGTAGTTCTCGACGTCGTAGAGCTTACCGGTGAAGTTGGCGGGGTGGCCGTGGGAGAGGTGACCGCCGTGGGAGAGGTCCAGAGAGAGGATGCGGTCGCCGGGGTCGAGGGTCGCGAAGTAGACGGCCATGTTCGCCTGCGTGCCGCTGTGGGGCTGGACGTTGACGTGCTCGGCACCCCAGAGTTTCTTCGCGCGCTCGATGGCGAGGTTCTCGACGCGGTCGGCGTTCTCGCAGCCGGCGTAGTAGCGCTCGCCGGGGTAGCCCTCGGCGTACTTGTTCGTGAGGACGCTGCCCTGGGCCTCCATCACCGCCTCGCTGACGTGGTTCTCGCTGGCGATCATGGCGAGAGTGTCCTGCTGGCGCTTCCGCTCGCTGCGGAGGGCGCTCGCGACCGCCTGGTCGACCTCGTGGACCCGGTTGTAATGCATGTGAATGACACGGAGCAGGCCGCGTATAAGTCTACCTTTCGGCGTTAAATGCCCTTGCCTGCCGACAGAAATATATGGGCAGGTGGGGAATCTGAGGTGACGTGATACGGTGGGAGGTGACGGGTTCGGGCGTTCGCGCAGTCGACCGCGCGAAGACCGAACTCGCCGTACGCACCCCGGACTGGCGGCGAGGTGGGTCGACCAGAGACATCCAGGGGCCGGTCGACACCACCGTCACGGGGACCACGACCCGGCTCCGGTTCCCGTCGGGATTCGCGACGCTCACCGACGTCGACCGCGACGAGACCACCGAACTCGGGAGCCAGACCGGCGAGTACGACCTCGACGCCGGCGAGTACCAGCTCTACCTCTACGCGGGGTTGATGGCGTACGTGCGGTTCTCCGGCCCCGCGACGGTGCGGAAGACCGACAACTACGAGGCGCTCGTGCTGACGTTCCCCGAGCGACGCGCGGTCACCCTGGGGTTCCGGAGTCCCGTCTCCTTCCCCGAGGCGACGGTCACGGTGCCCGAGTCCGTCGAGGGCGTCGCCACCGCCATCGGCCACATGGCTTCGGCCCACCGGACGACCGGCCCGAACCGGTCGTTCCCGACGATGCGTCGCCATCCGCCGCTCGTCGAGTTCGGGGAGGCGTACGACGTCCCGGAGGAGGTGGTCGAGGCGACGCCCGACACGGACATCGACCTGCACGTGCCGGCGACGCTCGACGCGCTCCTCGTCGCCGCGCCGCTGGCCTACTACCTGGGCGCGTCGGTGACCGTCGACCGGTCGGCGACGCCACATCTCCAGGCGTCCGACCGCCGCCACGAGTTCGACCCGGACCGCCTCCAGGAGACGGTGGCGGACCTGCTCGTGCGGAGCTTCTGGCTCGACGCGCTGGTCCGTAACGCGGGGACGTACGGCACCGACCTCGCGGAGTACGCCCTGCTCGACGAACTCGACCTGGACGCCCCGTCGCTCCTCGACCGGACGCCGGCCGACCGTCTCGTCGCCTACCTCGACGCGCCGTTCGACCGCGTCGCCGACCGCCTGCCGGAGTGGCATCTCGCGATGCACGTCGCGCCGACGATGACGAACGTCCGGAGCCTCCCGTTCCTCCTGGACCGCCTCGCGCTCGTCTACCTGCCCGAGACCACCGAGTTGGAGTCCCGGGAGCTGATGACGATGTCGCTCGACGACTTCTACCGGTCGCCGACCACCGACGTCCCCATGGTCGACCTCGTGAAGCCGCGTCTCCAGCGCGGCCGGTGCCACGGCTGGATGGCCGACCGAACCCCCATCGACGTGTTCAAGGCGCTCCCGGCGGCGTTCACGAACCGCCTGGGGTTCCTCGAACGTGGCGACGGCGGCGAACGCTCGGTGACCGTCGTGCTCAACGACCGCGACATGGACTCCGAGCACGCCGAGGTGGCCGAGATCTACCGCCGCCGCGCCGCCGACCTGCCCATCGACGTCACCTTCCACGAGAACCTCTCGCGGGCGGAACTCGCCGCGGTGTTCGCCGAGGAGAACGACTTCGTCCACTACATCGGCCACTGCGAGAGCGACGGTCTGCGGTGCACCAACGGTAACCTCGCCATCGAGGACGTGGAGGAGAGCAACACGCAGACGTTCTTCCTGAACGCCTGCGGGTCCTACTACGAGGGGCTGGAACTCGTCCGGAAGGGGAGCGTCGCGGGCGCCGTCACGCTCCGCGAGGTGCTCGACCGGCCGGCGGCGAAGGTCGGCACGACGTTCGCCCGCCTGCTCGTCAACGGGTTCAGCTTCGAGCAGGCGCTCCGGCTGGCGAGACGGCGCATCATGATGGGGAAGGACTACGCGGTGGTGGGCGACGGCACCCACACGCTCGTCCAGTCGGCCAACAACATCCCGATGCTCGCGGAGGTCACGCCCCGGGACGACGGTCGTTTCGACCTCGTCGGCGAGGCGTACATGGCCCGCGCTACTGGCGGCCACTACCAGACCTACGTCACGGAGAACGAGCAGTCCTACCTGTGGGGGAACGAGTCGTCGTTCGTGCTCGAACGGACCGACCTCGTCGCGTTCCTCGAACGGGCGGAGATGCCCGTGCTGTTCGACGGCGACCTCTACTGGTCGACGGAGCTATCCGACCGCCTCTCTCAGGGGCCCGGGTAGGCGCCGACCCCGGCGTTCGTCGACACCGTGAGCGAGAGGACCGTTACCGCCGCGAACAGCGTCGATGCCACCTTCGGTTGCGATGCGAGCCGTTTGCGCATGTCGATGCGTGACATGACGGTTACATACTACTTACTTACCGGCAATGAATCTTTCGCCGATTCAACTGGTATGAAAAACGCCTGTATAGGTAAATTTAGAGGTAAAATCGAATGAAATAGACGGCAGACACTCCTTTCAGCCTGGACGGGTCGATAAAATTAAATATGCTGTCGCCCTTTAGACCCAAATAGCGATGACATCGAATTTACTGAGTACCCGCGTTGACGATATCATAACCGGCGTCCTCGAGGAGGCTCCGGACGAACTGCTCGTCGTAAACCCCGCCGAGGACGTCGTCGAGCGCCTCGTCGAGACCGCCATCGAGTTCGACGGCGACCTGCCCGCCATCCGCGTGCTCGCCGACGAGGACATGCTCAAGGGCGTGATGGACGACTTCATCGTCGCCAGCAACGCCGCCGACCTCATCGACGCGGGCCGCCTGACGCTCCGCACCGTCACCGACCTCCCGCAGAGTTCGCTGCTCGTCACCGAAGACCAGGTCGTCTCGCTCGTCCAGGCCGGCGACCACGTCGGCGGCCTCGTCGCCGACGACGCCGAGTTCGTGGACGCCGCCCGCGACGCGTACGACGCCGAGTGGGACGCCGCGAGCGAGTTCACGCTCCGCACGCCGCCAATCTCGCAGGTCCGCACCACGCTCCGCGACGAGATCAGCGCCGAGGCAGAGAACGACTTCAACGGCGTGCTGACGTCCCTGGAGACCGCCCGCGGCAACGGCGAGGGACTCGACGAGGTGACCATCAGCCTGCTCGTCGCCGCGAAGAACCGCGTGCTCCTCTACGACATCAGCAAGTGGGGCGAGGACGTCGGCATCGCCAGCAAGGCGACGTTCTCCCGCACGAAGACCAAACTCGAGGACATGGGTCTCATCGACACCGAGAAGGTCCCCATCGACGTCGGCCGCCCGCGGCTCCGCCTGAAGCTGGCGGACAGCCGTCTCGTGGACGCCGACACGGACGAACTCGCCAACGTCGCCCAGAGCATCCTCGCCTGACGGCGACCACGGCGCTTTTCTTTCTCTCTTTCGTCTCCCCGCGCATGCACACCAGCCAGCGCTACGGGAGGGACCGATGACGGTCGCCGTCGTCGGCTCCGGACCGGCCGTCGAGGCCGTCGAGGCCGCGCTCGCGGACGTCGACGTCCCGGTCGCCACGTCCGGCATCGACGGCATCGCCGACGCTACTTTCGCCGTCGTCGTGGGCCTCGCCGGCAGCGACGGGTTCGAGCAGGCCAACCGGGTCGCCGTCGACGCGGGCGTCCCGTGGGTCGCCGTCGAACTCGGCGGCGTCGGCGGCCGACCGATGGACGACGTCTCGGCCGCTGTCTCCGGGTTCACGCCGGACAGCGGCTGCTATCACTGCCTGCGGACGCGGGTGGACGCGGCCGCCGAGGGCGACCCCGCGTCCCGTCCGACCGCGACGAAGAGCGACGCGCGCCTCGCTGGTGCCGTCGCCGGCCGTCGGGTCGTCGGGTCGCTCTCGGGCGACCCCTTCGCGGGCGAAGTAGTCGAGCTACCGCACGCGCGCCGCCGCTTCCTGCCCGTCCCGGGCTGTCCGGTCTGCGACGGCGAGCGCGACCGGACGCTCCTTCGCGAGCACCGCGCGGTCGGCCTGGAGAACGCCCTCGGTCGGGCGGAACTCGCCGTCGACGACCGCGTGGGCGTCGTCACCGGCGTCGGCGAACAGCACTCGTTCCCTGCGCCGTACTACCTCGCGGTGAGCGGCGACACCGCCGGCTTCAGCGACGCGTCCGCGGCGTCCCAGGCGGCGGGCGTCGGCGCGGACTGGAACGAGGCGTACATGAAGGCACTCGGCGAGGCGCTGGAGCGGTACAGCGCGGGCGTCTACCGCGAGGCCGAGTTCACCGTCGCGCCCGCGGAGGACGTGGCGAACCCCGTCACCCCCGGCCGGTTCGTGCGCCCGGACGGCTACCCGGACCTCGACCCGGACGAGGCCGTTGCCTGGGTCCCCGGCGAGGAACTGTCGTCGGGCGACCCCGCTCACCTCCTCGCGGAGTTCGTCCAGTTCCCGCCGCCCGAGGAACGGTTCAAGCCCGCCATCACGACCGGGCTCGGTCTCGGCAACTCGCCCGTGGAGGCGATGCTCTCGGGGCTCTACGAGGTCGTCGAACGCGACGCCACGATGCTCGCGTGGTACTCCACCTTCGAGCCGATGGGGCTCTCCGTGGCCGACGAGACGTTCCGGACCGTCGCGCGCCGGGCGCGCGCCGAGGACCTTTCGGTCACGCCGCTGGTCGTCACCCAGGACGTCGACGTCCCCGTGGTGGCGGTGGCGGTCCATCGCGACGGCGACTGGCCCCGGTTCGCGCTCGGCTCCGCCGCCGACCTCGACGCCGCGGCGGCCGCGCGGTCGGCGCTGACCGAGGCGCTCCAGAACTGGATGGAGCTCCGGAGCATGGGACCGGACCGCTCCCGGGAGGCCGGCGGCGCCATCGGCCGGTACGCCGACCTCCCGCGCGAGGTCCGCGGCCTGGTCGACGTCGACGAGACGGTTCCGGCGGCCAGCGTCGGGCCGGCCGACGTCCCGACGGGCGCGGACGAACTCGACGCGGTCGTGGGTCGTCTCGCCGACGCCGGCGTCGAGACGTACGCCGCGCGCATCACGCCCAGAGACATCGACTCGCTCGGGTTCGAGGCGGTGCGCGTCCTCGCGCCGGAAGCCCAGCCGCTGTTCACGGGCGACGCCTACTTCGGCGAGCGAGCGAAGACGGTGCCCCGCGACCTCGGGTTCCGGCCGCGGCTCGACCGGCCCTACCACCCGTACCCCTAGATCTGGAAGGTCATCCGGAGCATGTCCCGGGTGCCGGGGCCGAGACCGACCGCGAGCACCGCGATGAGCAGGAGGATGGTGTACCGGGGCTCTCCTCGAAGATGGTCTCGTCGAACACCCAGACCACCAGCACGGCCGCGACCAGTTTCACGAGGAGGAACGGCCACGCGTCGCCCGTGACGGTGACGACGGACGCGGGCAGGACGGCGGCGGTGACGTCGACGACGGCGGCGTTGACCGGATGCTTGGAGACGAGGTCGGCGCCGAGGCCGAGTTCCCGCGCCCAGTCGAGGCCGATGACGTTCGCGGTGCCGTCGACGGCGTGCCCCCAGATGATGATGGCGCCCATGAATCCGGTCCCGAGGTTGACCACCGGCCAGTAGCTCTCCAGGAGCCACCAGACGCCGGCCGTGACGACCGTCGCGATGCCGAGCGTGAGCAGGGTGAACTGCGGGTGGAAGCCGACCTCGGTGGTCGTGGCCGCCAGCGCCAGCAGGTAGCCGAGCGTGAGGCCCAGCACCACGGCCCCGATGCCGAACAGCACGCGCTCGTACTCCCGGCCGGTCCGGCGGCCGACCCAGACCGCCGCCACCAGCGCGCCGACGGCGAGTGCGAACACGGTGAAGTAGATGATGGGGCTGATGAGGAGCGTGTTCAGCGGGTAGGTGATGGGCGCGTTCGGCGCGAGCGCGTCCATCGCGTCCTCGACCACGCGGAGCGCGCCGCCGAAGAACATGAACGGGAGCAGGCCGTAGAACAGGCTCCGTTCCTCGCCCACGTCCAGGCGGCGGAGCAGGAACACGACGCCCACCAGCATGAACAGCAGCGTCACCATGTACCCGATCTCGGAGACGATGGTGTAGCCGGGGTACGCGACCGGGCCGGTCGCGGCCTGGCAGGCCGCCGACGAGGTGAGGAGGGTCCGGGCGCCGCCGTCCCAGACCGCACAGAGCGCACCGTTCGCGTCGGCGTACACCGGCCCCCAGAAGTACTGCCAGATGAAGCCCGCGTAGACCGTGTCGGGGAAGAGGAGCGACCCGCCGACCAGGGCGACGACGACGGCCACGACGGCGGCGGCCCACGTCCGCTCCGCGTCTACGTTCTCGAAATCCATTGGTGTGTCATCCGCACACGCCCCGTTTCAGAGTTCCGGTCTCAACCGGTCAGGGGTCCGGCCTCAACCGGTGTGCGGGCGGACGGTGACTACACGGGGAGTTCGGGGTCGTCGTACGGCGTGCCGAGCACCACCATCGTCTGCGACCGGGCGAACCCCTCCATCTGGGCGATGTTGTCGAACATCAGTTCGCGGAGTTCGTCGGTGTCCTTCGCGTAGAGGCGCACGATGACGTCCCACTCGCCGGTGGTGAGGATGATCTGCTGGACGCCCTCGACGTCCTGGAGGCGTTCGAGGGTCTCCTCCTCGCGGCCCTGCTCCACGCGCAGGCCGACGATGGCCGACGTGCCGAGGCCGACCTTCCGGGGTCGACTTTCGCGTGGTAACCCGTGATGACGCCGGCCTCCTCCATCCGCTTCACCCGGTCGTGGACCGTGGCACTCGACATGTCGATGCGGCGCGCTATCTCGCTGAACGGCGTGCGCGCGTTCTCCTGCAACGCCCGGAGGATGGCGCGGTCCGTGTCATCCAGTTCCATGCTCGTTTGCTGACTGCCGGCCCCAATATCCTTTCGTTCCGACCCGAACGTTACCGCGACGCGATGGCCTGCGTGGCCGCCAGCAGTTCGTCGTGGCGGGTGCCGTTCGACGCGACCAGCCCCGGCACCCTGGCTCCCACGGGTCGCCGTCGACGTCGGTGACGGTGCCGCCGGCCTGCCGGACCATGTGGACGCCGGCGACGGTGTCCCACGGGTTCGCCCGGATGTCGGAGATGGCGCCCTCTATCTGGCCGGCCGCCACCATGCTGAGTTCGAGCTGGGCCGACCCGTACCGCCGCATGTCGCCGACTCGGTCCACTATCTCGCGGGCGGCGGCCGCGTACGCGTCGCGCCGGTCCAGGCCCCACCACAGCGTCGGCACGACCACGAACTCGACGAGATGCTCGCGGTCGCTCACGCTCACGGGGTCGCCGTTCAGGGTCGTCCCGTCCGGGGTGGAGACGTACTCGTCGCCGAGGGCCGGGACGACGTTGACGCCGGCGACCGCCTCGCCGTCGACGACCGCCGCGACGCTCGTCGCCCACAGCGGGACGTTCCTGACGTAGTTGTTCGTGCCGTCGATGGGGTCGATGACCCACGCCGGTCCCTCGTCGGGCACCGTCTTCCGTTCGTCCTCCTCCTCGCCGACGATGGCGTCGTCCGGGAACGCCTCCCGGATGACCTCGATGACCCGGCGCTGGGCGTCGCGGTCGGCCTGGGTCACCACGTCGGTCCGGCCGGATTTGCGCTCCACGTCGATGCCGGTCCGGAAGCGGTGCTCGGCGACGGCGGCACCCGCGCGGGCGGCCTTCAGGGCGCGTTCCGCGCGCTCTCCCGTGTCTATCTCCATGACGTCCACTCCGACCGCCTGAGTGAAAAGCGTCGCCGGTTCGCCCGGTCGGTGCTCCCGGCGCGGTGGAGCGGCCGCTGTCGCGTGATAGGTCCTCCAAAAGGCGGACCTGAGGTCCGCGTTCCCCTTCGGACGAGTTGCCCGGTGCACGCGGTGTCACACGCGTACGCAGAGGAATGCACCAATCGAAGCTAAAGACGCGGCCACTGTTCCCACGCCCTGGTGATTCGGCAGAACGTGTTCGGGTCGGCTTTTAATAGCCTCGGGTCGACGGGCCGTCCTCGTCGATGAGGGCGGCCACGATATCGCTCTTCAGGTGGCGTTTCATCAGGTGACGGCGGAGTTTCCGCTCCTCTTCGTACTCGTGCTCGCAGAGCGGACAGACCAGTGTGGTAATTGCTTGCATGATACACTGTTCGACGGACGAGAGCTAAACCTTACCGCCCAGATGGCGTCGTCGCGTCCCACCGCGTGGGAACAGTCGCGTCTCACTTGCCCGGAGGGACCGTATCTCGACCGGTGAGTCCAGATGAGCGCTCTCGGCACGCCGCGGTACCGGCAGCTGGACCCTGACGAGTTCGACCGTCGCGTCGCGGCGCTCCGGGAGCGGTACGCCGACTGCGACCTGTGCGCCCACGCCTGCGGCGTCGACCGGACGGCGGGCAAGACGGGCGTCTGCGGCGTCGACGACACCGCCGTCGTTGCGTCCGCGTTCGCGCACACCGGCGAGGAGGCGTGCCTCTCCGGCACCCGCGGGAGCGGCACCGTCTTCCTCTCCCACTGCAATCTGCGGTGTGCGTTCTGCCAGAACTACGACGTCAGCCAGGAGGGCGACGGCCGGGCGACGACCCCCGAGGCCATCGTCGAACGCATCCTCGACCTGGCGGCCCGGGGGTGTCACAACGTCAACTTTGTCACGCCGACCCACTTCGCGCCGACGCTGGCGGACGCCGTACGCATCGCAAGCGACCGCGGCCTCTCGATACCGGTCGTCTGGAACTGCGGCGGCTACGAGAACCCCACCGTCCTCGAACTCCTCGACGGCGTCGTCGACATCTACATGCCGGACGTGAAGTGGGCCGACGACGAGGCCGCCCGCCGGTACTCGGGCGCCCCCGACTACTGGGACCACGCCCGGGCGTCGCTCCGCGAGATGCACCGCCAGGTCGGCGACCTGACGACCGACGCGGACGGCCTCGCGACCGGCGGCCTGCTCGTCCGCCACCTCGTCATGCCCGGCCACGTCGAGAGCGCGAAACGCATCCTCGCGTTCGTCGCCGAGGAACTCTCTCCCGACACCTACGTCAACCTGATGGCGCAGTACCGGCCCGCCTACCGCGTCCCCCGCGACGACCGCTACGAGGCCATCGACCGGCGCGTCTCCCGCGCGGAGTACGCCGAGGTCGTAGCCCACGCTCGGGACCTCGGGTTGACGCGCCTGGACGTGGACGACCCGGGCTGGTAGTCAGCGCTCGACGGCGTCGAGGATGCGGTCGAGTTTGTACTCGACGGCGTCCTGGCGGCGCTCCAGGTCGGCGACGCGCGCGTTCTCGGGTCGGTCGGTGCGGCGGCGACTGTGTTCGGTCCGCCCCGGCAGCGCGAGCGGGTCCTCCCGGTCCTCGTTCCGGACCGCCGGCCCGTTCCAGGCGGCGTTCCACGCCTCGGTCGCCTGACTCCAGGCGGTCATCGCCGTGACGCTCTTCTGCCAGGCGTTCACGAGCGCCACCTGCGCCTCCATCCCCGCCTGCCAGGCGTCGACGAACGCCGACTGTGCGTCGACGTTCCGGTCCATCAGTTCGACGTACCGCTCCCCCATCTCGACGGTCGGCCCGCCGGTCTCTCGATTCCGTGTCACAGCCAGTTCTTCGACGCGGGACCATGCAAAGTTACGACCTGACCCTCCCGGGGCCGCCCGCCGCGGGCCCCAACACTGGACGGACGGTCCGCCCCGCCTGCCTCGACGCGCAGTAGGCTGTACGTACCACGTGGTAGCGAGGTATTACTGCCTTCCAAGGGCTTATTTGGCGGCGGCCCCAACTGTCGGGTGCGGCCCCACGGCCGGTCTCCTGGTCAGAGACGCGGCCCGGTGCTGCAAACCACCTCGGTATCCCTCCTCTCTCCTCGGCATTGGCGTTGCCACTCGGAGGGCCGAGATGACGGGTGCGAGGACGGATTTCGTCCTCGACCTGCCGTTTTCCTTTCCCCGTGCTACCAGCCACGACGGCGTGCGGTCAGCGCGAGCTATCGGGTTCGGTTCGAGAGTAGTGTTGCGAGGGAAGACCGCTCCGAACGGTGCTTCCGCATCTTGCGATGCGAGGGAAGAGATTTGAACCACGGTCGCAGGAGACCTGCTCCCTGATTCGAATCCTTCCTCGCACGGCCCACCGAGGTGAGGTGGGCACACGATGCGAGGGAAGGGATTTGAACCCTTGGACCTCTACAGGAGCGGATCTTGAGTCCGCCGCCGTTTCCAGGCTTGGCTACCCTCGCACGCAACCGGGACGAAGTGACGGCTCCGCTTTAGCGTTGCGAAACCGACACCCTACTGCCCGGCGCCCGTGGAGCGGTCGTCGGGAGCCGTCCCGGACGTCCCCGACCCGCCCGGACCCTCGCGGTCGGCCGTCCGGGCCTCTCGGTCCAGGAGCAGGCTGTTCACCTCCTCGGGGTGGTAGACGCTCCGGAGGACGAGTTCCGTGCCGCCGGTCCCCGCCGTCTCGATGAACACGTCGCCACACGAGATGAGTCGCTGGAAGAACGTCTGCTGGAACCGGACGTTCTGGATGCGGTCGAGTCGGACGGTGTCGACCGACCTGCGAACCAGTCCGCGCTTCCGGTAGACCTTCTCCGAGGTGACGAGGTAGTTGACGCTCCGGTACAGCACGGCCGCGGCGACTCCGAGTGCGACCCCACCGGCGATACCCGCGAGTCCCAGCACCTGGATGCGCGGCGGGAGGACGAAGTAGCCGGCGACGCCGAGCAGGCCGACGCCGGCCGCGATGAGGAGCCACTTCCGCTGGAGGTACGGGCTCGGCCGCCCGAACCAGGCCACCTCCTCGTCCGGCCCCAGCGACGCCCATCCCGGGACGTTCGTGTTGGCCATGCTGTCAGCTACGTTCTTCGACCACTTCGGCGCAGTTACCAGTTGGCTCTCTGATAGCTGTGGGCCGCGAGTCCCGCGCCGCCGGGGCCACCGACGGAATTACCCGCCTCTGGCCGCAAGACGCCGTATGGACGAGCACACCCGCGACCCGAGCGTCGGGCCGCCCGTCGGCACCCCGACCGGGTGGCACGCCGACGCGGGCCAGTGGGAGCACGCCACGCTCCGGCGGGCCGTCAACCACGGCGTCCGCCTCTTCAACGCCGGGGAGTACCACGAATCGCACGACTGCTTCGAGGACGAGTGGTACAACTACGGCGCGGGCACCACCGAGAGCAAGTTCCTCCACGGGATGGTCCAGGTCGCGGCGGGCGCGTACAAGCACGTCGACTTCGAGAACGACGACGGGATGCGGTCGCTGTTCGAGACCGCCCTCCAGTACCTCCACGGCGTCCCGAACGACTTCTACGGCGTGGACCTGCTCGACGTCAGGACCCGGATGACAAACGCCATCCAGGACCCGGCGACACTCGACGGCTGGCAGATTACCCTCGACGGCGAGCGCCCGACTGCGCGCGAGGCGGACTACGCGTTCGCGGAAGCCCTCGACTGAACCGGAACCTCAAACCACTTATTCCCCGGGACCGTCAGGTTGCGTCGATGAGAGTCGAGCAGCTCGGGACGGGCACGCCCGAGGTGGCGGTCGTCGGCGGCATCCACGGCGACGAGCCGTGCGGGGTCGCGGCCGTCGAGTCGCTACTGGCCGACGACCCGGCGGTCGACCGGCCCGTGAAACTCGTGCTCGCGAACGAGCGTGCCATCGAACAGGGCGTCCGGTACGTCGACGAGGACCTGAACCGCGCGTTCCCCGGCAGCCCCGACGCCGACACCCACGAGGGCCGCCTCGCCCACCGGCTCGTGGCGGAGCTCCGCGGGCTCACCATCCTCTCGCTCCACTCCACGCAGTCCTCCGCCCAGCCGTTCGCCGTCGTCGAATCACTCGACAGGGCGACGGAGTCCATCGTCGAACGCCTCTCCATCGCGTCGGTCGTCGAGACCGGTCCGTTCGTCGAGGGTCGGCTGTTCGCGGCCGCGCCGACCGTCGAAGTGGAGTGCGGCCTCCAGGGGTCGGACGACGCCAAGGAGAACGGCTACCGGCTGGTCAGGAGTTCCTGGCGGCCACGGGCGTCCTCGCCGACCCGAACGTCGGCGACGTCGGCTGGCGTCCCGGCGAGCGCGACGGCCTGCCGGTCTACCGACTGATGCGCCCGGTTCCGAAGGGTGCCGCGAACGAGTACGAGGTGTTCGCGCGGAACTTCGAGCGCGTCGACCCCGGCGAGCGGTTCGCGGCCGCCGACGACGAGATACTGGTCGCCGAGGAAGGGTTCTACCCGGTGTTGATGTCGCCGTACGGCTACCAGGACGTGTTCGGCTACGAGGCCGAGCGCGTCGGCGTCCTCGACTAGTCCTCGCGCGGCGCGAACTCGACGAGCGTCAGGTCGCGGTCGAGCATGCAGAACTCGTGGGGCGGCTCGCCGACGACCTCGCCGATGCGGTACTCCTCGTCGAACGACGCCCCCGCCGGCACGCAGTACTCGTGGCTCGGACACTCCGTGTGCGGGCACGCACCCGCGAGCTGGGCTTTGCTGCCGGCGTACGCGACCCGGGAGGGAACGTTCGCGCGCACGGGAGCGGACTCCACCTCGACGGCCACGACCCCCTCGTCGTGGACGCCGCACTCGAGCACCTGGCCGCCCTGCCGGACCTCGGTCACGCGATACCGGGCGCCCTCCGCGAGGTTGAGACACTGGTTCCGGTAGGGGCACCCCTCGCAGGCGTCCGCCTCGCCGTGGTAGACGAACTCGGTCCCCGCCTCGGCAAGCCGGGTCCCGACGAGCGTGATCTTCGACATGGCGTGGGGTTGGCGACGGGCCGGGTTAAGGCTCCCGCCCCGTGAGGTCGTCGAGTTTCGCGAGGTACTCCTCCTCGGGAAGCTGGTATGCGGCCCGGTAGTCCACCTCGCCGTCGGCGAACGCGTCAGCGACCGAGACGGCGTTCTCGACGGCTGCGGTCCGGGAGGGGAACTCGCCGTCGAGGTCCTTGACGCGCACGTCGGGTTCGAGGTAGAGCGCGACGTACCAGCCCCGCCCGGTGTCGCTCCCGGGCGGCCCTCGCCGGCGCGGGTCGGTCCGGCTGACGGTGAGCGTCGGGAGGCAGGACGCCGGGAAGGCCGTGCTGTCGAAGACGTCCGGCCGGTAGACGACGATGCTCTGCCCGCCGGGTTCGTCGTTCCAGACGACCCAGTCGTCGGGAAGGTCGTCGAGTGTCGGCATACCCGGGAGTTGGCCCCGACGGGGTAAGGTCTGGCGGTCCCGGCCGAACCGGCAGCCCTCCCGGCGGACTCAAGCTATTTCCGGCCGACGCGACTACGGTCCAGCCATGAGCGACGAGGTGCGGGTCTGGCTGGTCGAACGGACCTACTCCGACGACGAGCAGAACCTCATCATCCTGACCTACGCGACGCCCGACGGCCGGCGGTACTTCCGGAAGGAGCGGGCGCTGACGAGTTTCGGCGACGACCGCGACACCACGGCGTCGGTGACGGTGGACCCGTCGAACCTGGGCGCGGTGACCGACCCGGAGGAGCGCGACCGGTACGCAGCAGAGGCCGACCGGATGGCGTCGAAGCACGAGCCTGACGACCGCATCTGAGGCGGTCGCCGCCGCGCGAGCAGGTTAAGACCGTGGTACTTTCCCTCGCGCCGCGACGCAAATCGCCGTTCAGAGCCCATCACGACGGTATTCGGACGGTACGCTCAGCTTTGTCACGCGGGTAACGACTGCCTACCGCCGATAGTTGTCGGTTCCTACGGTTTCGGCCCGTCGTTTCAGTCGTCTTATAACAAAGGTGAGTACGGCCGTCGGGACACCCGCGGTACAGACAATGCAACCAAGGCAAGACTCCGATACCGACACGGTAAGCAAAGCGAAACGCGGCCCAGCAGCCGCCCTCGCCTCGCGCGGTGGGCGCCTGCTCGTGGTCGCTGTCGTGGCGCTGGTCGTGACGAGCGGCATGGGCGTCGCTGCATCCACATTCGGGATGGGCGGCGGCGATGTCGACGTCGGCTCGCTGCCCCTGGGTCAGACGCAGTCACAGACCCAGGCGCAGACGGGCGCCGACCAGAGCCAGACCCAGGGACAGGCCCAAGGGCTCGACCAGGCCCAGTCCCAGGCCGGCAGCGGCAACGCGCAAGGCCAGAGCGTCGCACAGTACGAACAGCAAGCCCAGGCCCAGGAAGGTCACAACCAGACCCAGGCCGAGGCCCAGCAGGAGGAGCTGTCGCAGACCCAGCATCAGCTGGCGAACCACAGCGTCCAGACCCAGCTGGGCGTCCAGGCCGAGAGCCAGGCCCAGATCCAGTTCGGCTGGTTCAACGAGCAGGCGCAGGCCCAGAGCGCGGTCCTGAACCAGGACCAGGCGCAGGTCGGCGACTACCTCGCTCAGAGCCAGGTGGCCGTCCAGGTCCTCGAACAGGTCCAGGAGCAGTACGGCCACCACAACCTGCAGGCCCAGACCCAGAACGCCGAGTCCGCGCAGCTTCAGGCCCAGGAGGGCGTGAACATGTCGCAGGCGCAGGCGCAGTCACAGGGCCTCGCCCAGGCGCAGACCCAGAACGGGTCGTTCAACGCGCAGGGCCAGGGCCAGTCCGTCGGCCAGAACCAGGTCCAGGGTCAGTTCGGCGCGAACAACACCCAGGCGCAGGGCCAGAGCCAGGGCGTCGAGCAGAGCCAGGCGCAGGACGGCTCGTACAACGCCCAGCTCCAGACCCAGGCGGTCGGTCAGACCGAGAGCCAGGGTCAGATCGGTGACGGCAACGTCCAGAACCAGGGTCAGGGCCAGACGGTCCGCCAGACCCAGGACCAGGACGGCTGGTACAACGTCCAGGACCAGGACCAGGCCGTCGCCCAGAGCCAGACGCAGGGCCAGTTCGGCGACGACAACGAACAGAACCAGGGTCAGGGCCAGTACCGGTACCAGGAGCAGTACCAGGCCGGCGGCTGGAACGACCAGACGCAGGCCCAGGCCGGTGGCCAGACCCAGGGACAGACCCAGTACGGTGACGCCAACGAGCAGAACCAGGGGCAGTCCCAGAGCCAGCGCGCGAACCAGGGCCAGATAGCCGACAACAGCAGCCAGGCCCAGACCCAGGACGCCGGCCAGGGCCAGACGCAGGCCCAGGACGGCACGAACAACGAGCAGAACCAGGGTCAGGGTCAGTCGCAGGCCCAGACGGCCAACCAGCGCGGGTCCTACAACGACCAGGACCAGAGCCAGGCCGGTGGCCAGAGCCAGACCCAGGGTCAGTTCGGCGAGAACAACACCCAGGACCAGGGTGAGTCCCAGAACCAGCGCCAGATCGAGTGGCAGGCCGGGACGAACAACACCCAGGACCAGGACCAGGTCGCGGGTCAGGGCCAGTCCCAGACCCAGTCTGGTGCCGAGAACGACCAGACCCAGGACCAGCAGCAGCGCCAGAAGGAGGGCCAGACCCAGCGTGCTGACAACAGCACGGAGACCCAGTCCCAGACTGACAGCCAGGAGCAGACCCAGGCACAGGACGGGATGAACAACGACCAGGACCAGAGTCAGGCCCAGAACGACACCCAGTTCCAGACGCAGGACGGCGAGAGCAACGACCAGAACCAGGAGCAGACCGCCGACCAGAGTCAGGAACAGGGTCAGTACGGCGACGACAACGACCAGACCCAGGACCAGACCCAGGAGAAGTACCAGGAGCAGGACCAGTCCGGGACGAACAACGACCAGGACCAGTCCCAGACTGAACAGCAGGACCAGACGCAGGTCCAGGTCGGCGACGACCAGGACCAGAGCCAGACGCAGAACCAGGACCAGACCCAGGAGCAGACCCAGGACGGGTCCGACAACACGCAGACCCAGAACCAGGGCCAGCTCCAGACCCAGGGTCAACTCCAGTTCGAGGGAAATGAAGTCCAGGTCCAGGGCGAGACCCAGGAGCAGTCGAGTTCCGACGGCACCACCTCGGAACAGCAGAACCAGCTCCAGTCCCAGGTCAGCGGCGACAGCGAGTCGCTGAGCCTCGACGGGGCCTCGCAGGTGCAGAGCAGCACCATCCAGGACACCGACGGCACGATGTCCCAGATCCAGGGCCAGACGTCCGCAGACGGTAGCTCCGACGGCACGCAGAGCCAGACGCAGGAGCAGACCGACGACGGCCAGACGCAGGCCAGCGACGGGATGACCCAGTCGCAGACCGACGACGGTCAGACGCAGGACGGCGGCACCGGCGAGTCCGGTTCGGTCGAATCAGGCTCGACCGACGGCGCCGACTCCGGCACGCAGACCCAGTCGCAGGACCAGACCCAGGAGTCCTGAATCGGTCCACCGCAGCCCACACGATACGGGCTGTTTCGTTCGACGAACGCCGTCATTTTTTGTACGACTCGCCCACCGCAGATAGCGGTAGCAACCGGCTACCACAGAAGAGCCGTTGTATATCCTCGTCTTACCCGATTTATAACAAAGCCCTTCTTCGGCGTGGCGGACGGCGAGGGGTTCACCTCCTCGTCACAGATGAATGCGAACGAATCGACCGACAACGAAGCGGTAAGAGAAGCGAAACGCGGTTCCGCGGGCCGGGGAGCCTGTGGCGGGGGTACCTCGTGCTCGGCGCGGCCGTCGCACTGTTGCTGGTCGGCGGCGTCGTCGGCGCTGCCGTCGGCGCCGCTGGATACGTCGGGGGACCGGCGGCCGACGCGGCTGCGGGTCCCGCCGACGAGGCGGCGGTGAACGGCACCGCCGTCCCGCAGAACCAGACCGGCTGTCAGGAGGCGCTTGCGACGAACGCATCGACGACAGCGCCGCCAGCGAACGCGAACGCGACCGACGACCGGTTGGAGGTGACGGTCACCGACGACGGACCCGGGGCCACCGGGACCGACGACCTGAAACATCGGTCCGGGAACGCCACGTCGGTCCGCGAGGACGACGCGACCGAGAACGAGAGCCAGACGCAGTCGCTGGAACCGGACGACGACGCCGACGATGACCGGGACCGGCGCGCTGATGACGGCGAGACGGAGCGGTCGCCGGTGGACGAGAAGAAGACGGACGACGCCGACGATGACGACGATAACGACGAGCAGACCGACCGGAACGCCGACGACCGGTCGGACGACGACCAGTCAGATGACGACCAGCAGGGCGACGAGACGGACCGGCAGGACGGTCCGCCGGAGACGGGCGTCCGGAACGAGGCCCACCAGGCCCAGTCCCAGACCCAGGACAGCAGTCAGGACCAGTCCGGGACCGACAACGCGCAGGCCCAGGACCAGCAGCAGGCCCAGGGGCAGGCGCAGGACCAGTCAGGGACGAACCAGACCCAGGCCCAGGGACAGTCCCAGGACCAGGACGCGACGCAGGCCCAGGACGGGCAGCGCAACGACCAGTCGCAGGCGCAGAACGCGTCCCAGTCACAGGCGCAGGGCCAGTCGGGTGCGAACAGCACGCAGGCCCAGGGACAGGGCCAGTCGCAGGCCGTCGCGCAGAACCAGACCGGGTCCGGGAACGACCAGGCCGTCGAACAGGACGCGAACCAGACGCAGGCCCAGGGTCAGAGCGGGGAGAACCAGACCCAGGCCCAGGACCAGGACCAGGCGCAGGCCGCCGCGCAGAACCAGACGGGCGACGACGGCAACCAGACGATAGACCAGGACCAGGCCCAGGAGCAGACCCAGGCCCAGTCCGGCGCGAACAGCACGCAGGTCCAGGACCAGGACCAGGCGCAGGCCGCGGCACAGACGGACAACGGGACCGTCGACCAGGACCAGGCCCAGGAGCAGACCCAGGCCCAGTCCGGGGAGAACCAGACCCAGGCCCAGGACCAGGACCAGACGCAGGTCGCCGACGGGTCGGGCGTCGACCAGGACCAGACGCAGACGCAGAACCAGACCCAGTCCGGCGAGAACAGCACGCAGAGCCAGACCCAGGAGCAGGCCCAGTCCACCGACGACGGCGACGTGGTCGTCTCCCAGACCCAGGCGCAGACGAGCGAGACGACGGCGAACGGGTCGACCTCCCAGCAGGCACAGCAGCAGATTGACGTCGAGGCCGACGGCAACGTGACGGTCTACCAGACGCTCGTCCAGATCATCTACGAGAGGGGCGGCGACACCGCCGACGTCGGTGACGGAACCGCGGACGCCGACGACGGCTCCCAGGACCAGACGCAGACCCAGGAGCAGACGAGCGGTGACGACGAGTCCACGCAGACCCAGGCGCAGTCGACGACCGGCGAGGAGACCCAGCAGGCACAGCAGCAGATAGACGTCGAGGCCGACGGGTCGGTGTCGCTCACGCAGACGGCCGTGGAACTCGTCTACGGCGGCGACGGCACCCTCACCATCGCTCCGGCGTAACCAGCCATCCACCGATTTTTCGCGGCGACCTCGACCCGATACCGGTAACGCCGGCGTTCACGACCGTCGGGCGACCCGTCCCGGACGTCGTTCTCTTCGCTGGTTGATACTGTCCGGTCAGCGGTCGTGTCCGCGTGGCTACCATCCCGCCCGTGACGGGCGTACGAAAGAATTAGTGTTCGGTCGGCTTACGTCTGGGACTGCTCCTGTTGCTGGTCCTGGGTCTGGCCCTGGGCCTGCTCGCCGTCGCCGTCGTCCGAACCACTACCGAGGTCGTACGAACCCGACTGCTGTGGGCCGTCGTCGTCCTGGGACTGCGTCTGGCCGTCGTCACCCTGCGACTGCGTCTGCCCGTCCTGGGACTGGCTCTGCGACTGGTCGTCGCCGACCTGCTCGCCCTGCTGGCGCTGACCCTGGCTCGACCCGCTGTCGTCGCCCACCGAGGACTGGGCCTGGTAGCTGAGCGACCCGTCTTCCGCGTCGCCCTGCACCTGGTACTGGACGCCGGCGGACTGGCCGTCGCCACCGGGGGTCTGCCAGTCGACCTGCACCTGGGTCTGGCCCTGGGTGCGCTCCTCGTTGCCGTCCTGGGTCTGCTGGCTACCCTGGCCCTGCACCTGCATGCCCGCGTCACCGGCCTGGACCTGGGCCTGCCCCTGGGTCGCCTCCTGGGACTGGCTCTGGGTGTTGTCCTCGCCGGCCTGGACCTGGGCCTGGTCCTGGTCCTGGGCCTGGGACTGCTCCTGGGTGTGGTCGTCGCCGAGCTGCGCCTGGCCCTGGCTCTGGTCGGCCACCTGAGCGCCGGTCTGGGTGTTGCCCTCGCCGGCCTGGGCCTGCGCAGCGTCCTGGTCCTGGCGCTGGTCCTGGCGCTGGTCGTTGCCGTCACCAGCCTGGGCTTGTTCGGCCACCTGACTGGCGACCTGGGCCTGCGCCTGGGTGTTGTCCTCGCCGACCTGTAGCTGGACGGCGGACTGGTCGGCCGACTGGCTCTGCTGCTGGCTGTCGTCGGCGCCGGCCTGCTCCTGCATCATCGCGTTGACCGAACTCTGAACGACCTGCTGTGTCTGGTCTGTACCGACCTGTACCTGGGTCGCGCTCTGGTTCACGTCCGTGTCCTGTTCCTGTGTGTTCTCCGCCGCGAGCGCCCCGCCGGTCGCCATGCCGATGACGACCAGGACGGTGACGGCCACGACGAACGAACCGCGAAGGTATCGTGCTGTCTCGTCCATTGATTGTAGCTGTCGCTCCGGCGTCAGCACGCGAAAGAAGGCGAGCAGCGCGGCGGTACCGTCACCCGCCATCGTCGACGCTGGATTCGACGCTGACGTGCTGCTCCCGGTGTACCTGACTATTCGAACTCTCGACCGACACGTGCTGGGACGCCTCGACGTCCCCGCCGTCACTGCTCACGTGCTGGGACACTTCGACGCGGGACTCCTGACCGTCGCCCTCGTCGGTGGACCAGCTGTTCGTTCCCTCGTCTCGACACGTCGAGTCGAACGACCGGAACACGGTGGTGAGCCAGCCGTCGCCGCCGATCCGGACGACGTCGCCCGATAGCGGCTCGACGTGGACGTGGGTCTCGACGTTCTCGTCACACTGGTCGCCGGTCTGTGCGAGCGATGCACCGCTCCCGGCGAGGAGTATCGTGAACGTGACGGCGAACAGAACGCGTCGGCTCCTTCCCCCACTCGTTCCGCTGACGCCGTCGGTTGTGTTCATCGCCGATTCACCAAAAAATGGCTCGATGCAGGTTTAGAAGTCGAGCTCGAACTCGTTCTCGGCTTCGGAGTCCGCGTACTGCCAGACGTCCTGGTCCTGCTCGATCTCCTGCTCGAGCTCAGCTTCCTGCTCTTGCTCGACTTCGACGTCTTCGTTCTCGTTCTCCTGTTCACCCGCGGCCAGGGCGGCGTTCGTCTGCGTGATGCCATCCTGTGCCTGGTAGATGGCTGCGTCCTGGTCCGCGTACTGGACGTTCGTGTTGCTGCTTCCGAGTCCGCGTCCTGGAAGTCGTCGTCACTTGTGGCCAGTGCGCCCCCACTGACTACGACCGATGCCGTGAGGAGCACGGCCAACAGGACGCCGAACTTGCGTAGTGCGCTCATTGGGTGATGACACCCAGACGGTCAAATGAGCCTATCCGATATTGTTATTGCCTGCTGATACCAGTGGCGCGGAATTATTATCGTCGTCATTCTCGCCGCCGCCGCCGTAAAAACCTCATTTATCTCATAGCTACTTGCTCATGATGGAACGCCGGGAGGTTGGAACGACCCCGGTCCGAGGCCCGCGATTTCACGCCCAGTAACCCGTAACTGTCGTCCTCAGCGTCGGGTTACCTCTCGCGAGTGGTGGGGCGACGTTCGAACCGTGACTATCGAAGGCGAAGCACCCCCTTGCCGGTCACTGCTCGCGCGTCTCGCCGTTCGCGATGGGGCGGCGGCCGGACCGGAGACGTTTGACGTACCGATAGACGGGGAAGAGGTAGTCCTCGACCTGTCCCTGGATGCTGGAGACGTTCGCGTAGACGATGACCGGTACGCCCGCGGCGTCAGCCAGGTCGATGACGCGGTCGGGGTGCTCCCGAACACCCACCGCCGGAGCCGCCGGGTGCGCGTCGCCCCGATGACGAGCACGCCGCCGGTCTTTGCCGCGGTGTCGACGAGCCCTCGGCCACCGACGCCGCCTGGACCGAGTGGACCTGGATGGTCTCCGTGTCGGGGAGGTCGTCGAGCGTGTCGTGCACGTCCTCGGCCGTGCCGCCGGTGTCCGCCGTCGGCGAGACGTTGATGACGTGGACGTCGGCTCCGGACCGGCCGAGCGCGTTCACCAGCGGCAGGAGCGCGCGATGGTGAGGGCCGCCGCCCGCCCCGACGTTCACCGTCTCGAAGCTCCCGGCTTCGGCGAGGCCGTTCGAGTAGAGCACGTCGCAGGGCGCGTCGTACTGCACCGTCTCCGCGATGTCCGGATGCTCCTCGGCGTAGCCCATCACGATGAGGTCGGCGCCGTCGTCGCGGGCGGTCTGGACGATGTCGAACGCGACGTCCCGACAGATGTGTCCCTCGACGGTGACCTCGGCGTCGACGTCGACGCCGTCGAGTGCCTCGCGCAGGCGGTCTGCGCGGCGCTTCGCCAGGTCGCCCACCATCTCGTTCGGCGTCTGGTCCGGGATGTTCGTCACGTTGACGACCTGGATGATCGGTTCGCCGTCCCGGAGAGCGCCGACCGTCGCCGCGAGGCGGACGTGACGGGGCGCCGTATGGGGTCGGGCGATGGGGACGAGGATGCGGTAGCGGTCGCCGCTGGCCTCCTCGGCGGTGTCCGTTCCCGCCGCGTCCGACTGGCCCGCGGTCGAGCGGGCGGTGCCCGACGGCTCGACCACGCGCTCGAACAGCTCCTCGACGTCGGGCGCGCCGCCCCAGGCGAGGTACGCGACGGAGAGGCCCGCGACGACCAGGACGCCCGTGACCGCGCCGTCCACCGGCAGGTTCGTGATGAGCGCCAGGTTGGCGACGATGCCCAGGACGGGGACCAGCGGGACGAGTGGCACCCTGACCGGGCGTTCGAGTTCGGGATAGCGCCGTCGCGAGTAGATGAGCGCGCCGTTGACCAGCGAGAGCGGCGCGAGCAGGTTCAGCGTCGCGAAGCCCGTGAGCGCGGTCAGCCCGAGATTGAGGCCCAGCAGCCCACCCTCGGCGGGGAAGACGCCGATGAACAGCGCGATGAGCGCGACGATGGTCGCGGTCGCGGTCGTGACGCTCCAGAACGGCGTGCCGTAGTCGGGGTGGATGCGCGAGAACCGCCGGGGCGCCTGGCCCTGGCGGCCCATGAGCGCGCCGATACCGGTGGCCGCGAGGATGCTGGCGTTCGACGCGCTCACCATGCTGAAGATGGCGCCCGCGACGATGAGGTTCATCCCGATGGAGCCGAGGAACGCCTCCGCGACCCGCCCCATCGCCGTCTCGCCCTCCTGGGCGATGACCTCGGCGGGGATGGGTGAGTTGATCATCGCCACGATGACGAAGATGTAGAGCACGGTGACGGTGACGATGCTCGCGGCGATAGCTCGCGGCACCGTCCTCCGGGGCTCGATTATCTCGCCGGCGCTCGCCGCGATGGCGGAGAACCCGAAGAACGTGATGAACGCCAGCGCCGCGATGGTGACGATGCCGGCGGCGTCGGTGGAGAAACTGCTCGTGAACGTGCCGATGGTCTCCGCGGGCGGTTTGTAGGCGAACGCGCCGCCGATGAACGCGAGCAGGACGGCGACCTTCGCCCCGGTGACGACCACCTGGAACGTGCCGCTCTCCTCGGTCCCCTTCGCGTTCAACGCCCCGAGCACGACCGCCGTCAGGACGCCGACGGTCCCGTGCGGGACCGGCCAGCCGTGCGGGATGACGAACTCGACGAACCACTCGTCCATCGTCGCGAGGTAGAACGCCGTGGTGCCCGTGTAGCCCATGAACAGCGACGCACCGACCGTATAGACCAGGAAATCGCGGTCCTCGAACGTCCGGGAGCTGAAGAGGTAGCCGCCGCCGTTCTCCGAGTAGATGGAGGCGAACTCGGAGTAGGAGGCTGCCGTGATGCTCGCGATGATCGCCGCGATGACGAACGCGATGACCGCGCTGCTGCCGATGGCGGCGACGGCCGTCCCCGACAGCGAGAAGATGCCGGCGGCGATCATCGTCCCGAGCCCGAGTGCGAAGGCCACCCGGAAGCCGAGGGACCGCGTGTGCTCGACCATGGTCACCTCTTGCGCACCCGACTGGTAAAACGTCTTGCACCCAGGATGGCCCGCGGAGGCTGTGCCGTCTCCCGCGCCGACCAGCCCCACCTGCGCCGCTCCCCCACCCCGTCAACGGACTGGTACGAATCCTTAAGCGAGTGCTCGACCTACGAGACTCGTTCACACGGGACGGCTGGGCTCCGGGGTTGGCTTGGCCACCGTACACCAGTGGGCGTGAACGGGGAGTTCTCATGACGGAAACCGAAACACCATCGGAGGCAGTCGAGGAGCGCCGGGTACAGACCGAACCGCTCGGGCGGAACGCGATGGCGGGCATCGCGGGCGGCGTCCTCGGGACGCTCGTGATGACGGCCATCCTGCTCGTCGTCACCGTCGTCGCCGACGCCGACCTGCAGGTGTTCCAGACCGTCGCTGAACTCACGACCGGCGGCGGCAGCGTGCTGTTCGGCTTCCTCATGTTCTTCGCCGCCGGGGCGCTCGCGTGGCCGCTGTTCTACGTCACCCTCGGCCTCTACTTCCCCGGCCGCACCCGGGTCCGCCAGGCGCTCCTGTTCGCCGCCGTGCTCTGGATGGGGTTCGTCATCGCGTTCGCCCGCCTTTACACCGGCCTCGACCTGGCGGTGTTCCTCGGCTTCTCCGTCGTCACCCACCTGCTCTACGGCTACATCCTCGGCGCCGTCTTCGCCCGCATCACCGGCCAGTACGAGAGCCCCGAACTCCTCGTCTGACCCCACCCGAGTCACTCGTCTGCATCGTCGACCAGGCGTCGCTCGACGAACCGCCGGAGGGCTATCGCGTTGTTGTGGTCGGTGTCAGTGGCCGCGTAGAGCAACGTCACCCGGTCGCCGTCCGCCACCTCCAGCACCTCTTCCCTGAGGACGGCCTCCTTCCCTTCGAGTTCGGCCGCGTACCGCTCCTGGAACTCGCCCCACCGCTCCGGGTCGTGGTCGAACCACTCCCGCAGTTCGTCGCTCGGCGCTACCTCTCTGGCCCAGTTGTCCAGCGCCGCGTCCGCCTTGCTGACCCCCGCGGCCAGAGCCGGTCCACCAGGACGCGAGCACCGTCGTCCGGTTCCGGGCCGTCGTAGATGCGCTTCGTCCGGATGTCCATGCGGGGACGTGGCACCGGGGCGACAAAAGTTGGTGGCGTTTTCGGAAAATCGTCTGGGATTTGAACAACGCGAAGACGGTCCCGCTCGCTTCGCTCGCGTATTGGGACTTCTCTCGTTCAAATCCCGCCCTCCGCAGTTTCTCACTTCGTTCGAAAACTGCTCCGTCTGGGATTTGAACCCAGGTCATCGGCTCGAAAGGCCGAAATGATTGGCCGGACTACACCAACGGAGCGTGCGTCACGTCGGTCGGGCACGGCCACCCGTCCGAGCTATCGCATCAGTTCGTTCCGGGCAGACGGATAAAAGAATTCCGTTATCGCGCGACCCTGTGGCCGCGTACCGCGCGGCCGTCCGGCGGTTACTTGCCCTGGAACTCGGGGTCGCGGTCCTGCTGGAACGCCGCCAGGCCCTCCCAGACGTCGTCGGTCATGAAGAGGTGGCCGAAGGCGGCAGATTCGACTTCGAGGCCGGCGTCCGTGTCGTCGCGACCGGCGAGCATCGCGCGCTTCGTGAACTTCTGGGCGATGGGCGGGCCGGCCGCCAGGTCGCGGGCGAGCTCCCACGCGCGGTCCTCGAACTCGTCGTTGGCGACGACCTCGTTGACGAAGCCGTAGTCGTACATCGTCTCGGGGTCGTAGTCGTTCTTCGCGGTGAAGATGATCTCCTTCGCGCGACCCTCGCCGACGATGTGGCGCAGGCGCTGGGTGCCGCCCCAGCCCGGGAGCAGGCCGAGGTTGTGCTCGGGCTGGCCGAACTTCGAGCGCTCGCTCGCGATGCGCATGTCGGCGCAGGTGGCGAACTCCATGCCGCCGCCGAGACAGTAGCCGTCGATGGCGGCGAGCACGGGCATCGGTATCTCCTCTAACCGGCCGAAGACCTGCTGGCCCTTCCGGGACATGTCCGCGGCCTCGACGCCGCTGCCGGGCGCGGCGGTGGTGGCGTCGAAACCGGCGGAGAACGCGCGGTCGCCCGCGCCGGTGACGAGGACGGCGCGCACGTCGTCGTCATCGACGAACGCGTCGAGCGCGTCGTCTATCTCGTCTATCATGTCCACCGTGATGGTGTTCATCCGGTGCGGGCGGTCGATCTCGATGTGGCCGACCTTGCCGTCGACGGAGACCGAGATGACCTCGTAGGAGCGCTCCTCGCCTTCCTCGTCGCCGCCGTAGAAGCCGCCCTCCTCGGCGACCTCGCGGAGGTAGTCGGTGACCTCGTAGCGCGGGTGGCCGTACTCCTCGTGGGCTTCGTCGAGTGCGTCAACGAGGTCGGCGACGCCGTGCTTGTCCGCCATCTTCGCGGGGCCTTCGGGGAACGCCAGCCCGAGCATGACGGCTTCGTCTATCTCGGCCGGGTCCGCCACGTCGTTCGCGACGAGTTTCGCGACCTCGTTCGCCATCATCGCCACCAGGATGGCCTCGACCTCGTCGCTGCCGGCGTCCATCGGAATCTCGACGCCGCCGTCCTCGTAGTCGTAGAAGCCCTTCCCGGTCTTCTTGCCGAGTTCCTCCGCTTCGACTTTCTCCGCGAGCAGCGGACACGGCTCGTAGGCCTCGCCCAGGACCTCGTGGACGTATTCGAGCACGTCGAGGTTGACGTCGATGCCGACGTGGTCCGCGAGTTCGAAGCTCCCCATCGGGAGGCCCATGTCGTGTTTGGTCGTGCTGTCGACCTCCTCGACGGTGGCCCGGTCCTCGTAGACCAGCCACGCGGCCTCGTTCATGAGCGGCACACCCACGCGGTTGACGATGAACCCGGGGCTGTCCTTGCGGACGCGGACCGGCGTCTTGCCCATCGCCTCGGCGAGTTCCTCGGTCAGGTCGAGTATCTCGTCGTCGGTGTGTTCGCCGGAGATGACCTCGACGAGCTGCATCCGGACCGGCGGGTTGAAGAAGTGCATCCCGCAGAACCGCTCGGGGCGCTCGGTGACCTCGGAGAGCTCCGTGACCGAGAGGCTGGACGTGTTCGTCGCGAAGACGGCGTGGTCGGGCGCGTACTCCTCCAGCTCCGTGTACACGTCCTTCTTGATGTCCATCTTCTCGGGGACCGCCTCGATGACGAAGTCGGCGTCCTTGGCGGCTTCCTCGAAGTCGACGAGCGGCGTGATGCGGTCGAGCGCCGCGTCGGCCTCCTCCTCGGATATCTGCTCGTTCTCCGCGAGCTTCCCGAGGCTCCACTCGATCTGGTCGTAGCCGTTCTGCACGAACTCCTCCTTGATGTCGCGCAGGTTCACGTCGAATCCCGCGAGTGCGGCGACCTCCGCGATGCCGTGGCCCATGTTGCCGGCGCCGAGAACGGTGATGGTGTTGACGTCGTCGAGCTCCATAGCAAGATGGTCTACCGCCTCCGGTTTCAACGTTTCTCTCGGAGCGCCGAACAACGCTTTACAAGTTTACATCAGGTTGTAAAAACTTTATACGCCGTCCGCCCTTGGTAGGGCCATGGACTTCGACCTGACCGACGAGCAGCAGGCCGTCCGCGACGAAGTGCGACGGTTCGCCGAGAACGAGATCGAGCCCGTGGCCACCGAGTACGACCAGGAGGAGAAGTACCCGTACGACATCATGGACAAGGCCGCGGAGATGGGCCTCACCGGCGCGGGCATCCCCATCGAGTACGGCGGCGCCGGCTACTCGCCGGTCGAACTCGCCGTCATCATCGAGGAGCTGTTCGCGGTGGACCCCGGCATCGGGCTGTCCATCACGAGCGCGGCGTTCGGCGCGGACTCCATCATGGAGTTCGGCACCGAGGAGCAGAAAGAGCAGTACCTCACGCCCATCGCGGAGGGCGACGCCGTCATGGGGACCGCCATCAGCGAACCCGACACCGGCTCAGACGTCTCCTCGGTCTCCACCACCGCCGAGAAGGACGGCGACGAGTGGGTCATCAACGGCAACAAGATGTGGATCACGAACGGCACCGTCGGCGACTACTTCGTCGTGATGGTCCAGACCGACCCCGAGGTCGAGGACCGCTACTCCGGCTTCTCCCAGATCATCGTGGAGTCCGACCGCGACGGCTTCAAATCCGAGAAGATTACGGGCAAGCTCGGCATCCGCGCGAGCGACACCGCGGAACTCATCCTCGACGACGTGCGCGTGCCCGAGGAGAACCTCATCGGCAACCGCGGCATGGGCTTCCTCCAGCTGATGCAGTTCTTCGACGAGACCCGGACGATGGTCGCCGCCCAGGGCGTCGGCATCGCGAAGGGCGCGAGCGAGGCCGCCCTCGACTACGCCCAGGAGCGCGAGCAGTTCGGCCGCCCCATCAGCGACTTCCAGGCCATCCAGCACAAGCTCGCCGACATGTACACCCGGACGGAGGCCGCCCGCCAGCTGACCTACAAGTCCGCGTGGTCCATCAACAACGCCGACGACCAGCTGACGGCGCTCGCGTCGATGGCCAAGGAGTTCGCCTCCCGCACCGCGGTCCACGTCGCCGACGAGGCCGTCCAGATCCACGGCGGCTCCGGCTACGTCAACGACTTCCCGGTCGAGCGGTTCTACCGCGACGCGAAGATCACCCAGATCTACGAGGGCACCACGGAGATCCAGAAGAACATCATCGCGCGCGAACTGCTCGGCAAGGGCTTCTGAACCCGCCGCCCGTTCATTTCTTCGACGACCGCTGTCGCCGAGCGACGGCTCAGCTCAGGTCGGCCCGCCGGAACCAGAGGTAGCCGAGCGCCAGGGGGACGAGCGTCCACGCCGTCATGACGGCGAGCGTGAACGGCAGGCCGAGGTAGGCGGGGCCGGTCGCGACCTCGGGGATGAGGGAGGCGGCGACGCCGGCCGAGTACGCACTGGAGGGGCTGAGTCGCTGGATGACCAGGAACCACTCCGGGTGTGGGGGCGTCGGGAAGCCGCCGACCAGCGCGAGGTAGAGGCCCTGCGGAATCAGGTCCCAGAGCAGGCTGACGACGAGGTAGACGCCGACCGCGAACGTCATCGCCCGGGAGCGGGTGCTGGTCGCGGATGAGATGCCGATGGCGACGCTGACGAACGTGACGCCGAGGAACAGCGTGAGCCCTGTCACCAGCAGGAACTCGGTCACGGGCAGCGAGCCGTAGAGGCCGGCCGTGGCGACGCCGGCGACGGCGAACGACGCGAGCACGGCGAGGGCCACGACCCCGGCCCGGCCGA
Source organism: Halobacteriaceae archaeon GCM10025711 (assembly GCA_042662785.1). Taxonomy (GTDB): domain Archaea; phylum Halobacteriota; class Halobacteria; order Halobacteriales; family Halobacteriaceae; genus JBHSYX01. The sequence goes on along the minus strand of JBHSYX010000001.1, from coordinate 2,510,978 downwards.
CGAGTTTCCCGACGACGACTTCGCCGCGCGACGGCGGGAGGCCGAGCAGGAGTTTGATGGACCCCGACTCGCGTTCGCCGGCGATGGCGAGGTAGGCGGCGACGAGCGCCGTAATCGGGACGAGCATGCCGGCGAACTCGGCGGCGATGCCGAGCCCCATCGCGGCCGTCGGCTCGGTCTCGGGGATGAACTGCGGGAGGACGACGGTGCCCGCTATCATGACGGTGAAGATGGCGGTGATGGACCACAGCATCCGGGAGCGCACCGCGTCCGCGAAGTCCTTGCGCGCGACGACGAGCCAGTTCATGCCTCCACCTCCTCTGTGTAGACGGTGAACAGGTCTTCGAGCGTGGACTCCCGGGTGGTGATGTCGAGCACCGTGGCACCCGTCTCCTCCACCCGGTTGACGACGACGGCTTTCGCCGTCGGTTCGGTCACGGTGGCGCGGACGGTGTGGTCCTCGACGGCCACGTCGGAGACGCCGTCGATGCCGTCGAGCGTGGCGTCGTCGACCGACCGGTCGACCCTGAGTTCGAGAAGCGACCCGGTGCCGACGGCGTCACGGAGGCCGTCGATGGTGTCGACGGCGACCAGCCGTCCGTCGTTCATGATGCCGACGCGGTCGCAGACCGCCTCGACCTGCGAGAGGATGTGGCTGGAGAAGAACACGGTCTTCCCGCGGTCGGCTTCGGCCCGGATGAGCGAGCGCATCTCGCGGATGCCGTGCGGGTCGAGGCCGTTCGTCGGTTCGTCGAGGACGAGAAGGTCGGGGTCGCCGACCAGCGCCATCCCGAGCGCGAGGCGCTGGCGCATCCCCGCCGAGTAGTCGCCGGCCGGCCGCTCGGCGGCACTCACGTCGAGGCCGACCCGGTCGAGGATGTCGTCCGGGTCGTCGCTCGCTCCTTTCAGGTCGATGGCGAACTCGAGGTGTTTCCGACCGGCGAGCCGGTCGTAGAGGCCGTAGCCGTCGGGGAGGATGCCCACGCGCTCGTGGATGCGCTGGGTCTCGCGCTGGGCGTCGAACCCGAGGACGGACGCGGACCCGGCGGTGGGGCGGACGTAGTCGAGGAGCATGTCGATGGTGGTGGATTTGCCTGCGCCGTTCGGCCCGAGGAACCCGAACACTTCGCCCTCGTGGACCGTGAGGTCGAGGTCCTGGACGGCGAGGACGTCGGTGCCGTAGCGCTTCGTGAGGTCGGTGGTTTCGATTGCCGGCATCGTCAGTCCTCCGTGGTCGCCCGTCCAGCGCCGGCGACAAAGGCGGTGGGGCCGCGTCGACGAGCGAGCAGGCCGGTGCCGGCGACGCCGAGGACGACGAGCGCGAGCAGCCACGTGATGAACGCGTGGGAGACGTTCATCGGTGCGAGGAGCGCCCAGTCGAGCGTCCCGTCGACCATCGCGATGTCGAGGTCGACCGGCACGAGGCCGCCCATCGCGTTGTCGGCGCCGTGCATCAGCATCGCGAGCAGCACGCTCCCGCCGGAGCCGTTGTAGATCCAGGCCAGCAGCACCGAGAAGCCGGTGATGCCGACGAAGTAGGCGGCCTGGGCGGCGAGCGGCCACTGGGAGTGCGGGGCGGACGGGTCGACGAACAGGGGAGATGCCAGCCGCCCCAGAGCACGCCGATGACGACGGCGGCGCGGAGCGCACCGTAGCGGGCCTGGAGTTCAGGCTGGGCGAACCCGCGCCAACCGAGTTCCTCCTGGCCGCCGCCGAGGAGGGTCGCCAGCACGACGCCGATGCCGAGCGTGATGAGGTCCGGGGAGAAGTTCCCGAAGTCGACGGGGCTGCCGAAGTACGCGCCGACGACGCCCGACCCGAGCGCGATGGTGGCGGGGATGCCGAGAGCGGCCACGTACCACTTGGGGTGGACCCGCCACCGGACGGCCTGGAGCGCCCACTCACGGAGGCTGTCGCCGCTCGCACGCAGGACGATGGCGGCGGCGAACACCGGTCCGAGCGCGCTCAGGAAGCCGGCGAAAATCCATCGCGTCCACGAGGGCTCCATCCCGCTGGCGAGGACGGCGAGGTCGATGGTCCACGTGATGGCGTACGTCAGGAGGAAGAACGCCGCTATGCGGTGCTCTCGAATCCAGTCTTTCGGGGAGGTCATACGTGGAGTGACGCAGGGTGCGGACAAATAACTTGTTGTTATCGTTACAAATGCTGGCCGGCCAACTAAAATCTTCTTTAGGCGTTCAGTGGGCTGACTGCGAGCGTCTCGTCGACCGACAGTCGGAGTTCGTCCCCCTCGTGTGACACAACCACGCGCAGTTCGAGCGGGTCGGTCCGGGTCACCGTGGTCTCCCACTCGTCGAGGACCGAGTGGATCGACCAGAGCGGAACCGCCGTCACGTCCACGCCGCGCTCCCAGTAGAAGGCGACCACCGACGGATGCGAGAGCAGGCGAACGCCGACAGGTGCGAACACCCGGAGGCCACAGGTCCGGCACGTCACCACCGCGTACTGCGTTCCGGGGTCCGGGGCGTCCTTCTCGTGGACCGCGACGTCAGTCGTCCCGCCACACTCCGGGCAGACGCCGTCGACCGCGGCGGCGTACTCGTGTCGCACCTGCCGGTCGGCCGCCCGGAGCACCGCCATCGGCTCCCGGTCGGGCCCCTGGCCCGGCGGCAGGTTGTACGAGACGAGCTGGCGGTCGCAGTCCTCACACGACACCGTCAACAGCGGCTCCCGGAACGACGCCAGGAGCTCCGTGGCGTCACAGTGCGGGCACGCGCCGTCGACGGCCGTCGGCTCGAAGGACGGTCGTTCGTTGTAGACGCCCGACCGGACCGCACGCGCCACCTTCTCGCCCGCCTGGGTCAGTCGGTAGCCGTCCTCGGACGCCACCACGAACAACCCGTCGAGTTTGTCGAGGTGGTAGGCGAACTGGGGCGAACTGCCGACGTCCACGCGGTTGTAGAGCTCCGAGAACGTGAGCGTGCGCTCTCCGTCCTCGGCGGCGGCCACGAGCGTCTCGAGGATTGCGACACGGTGTTCGTTCCCGAGGGCCGCGAACGCCGCTTCCGGCGTCGGGCTGTCGGTATCTGCCATCGGTCACCGGGAGGAAGTCCGGCGTCTACCTAAGGCTTCCTCCGGAAGCGACTTGGGCCACCGGTACCTCCTTCCGACCGTGACCGCCGACCCGTACGAGTTCCTCCGGCAGGACCCGGCGCTCCGCCCGCTCGTCGACGAGCACGGCGAGATACTCATCGAACCCGCGTCCGACCCGTTCGAGCGCCTCGTCGTCTCCATCGTCAACCAGCAGCTCTCCACCGCGTCGGCGGCGGCCATCCGCGACCGGCTGTTCGACCGGTTCGAGGTGACCCCGGACGGCCTGCTTGCGGCCGACGAGGACGCGCTCCGGGACGTCGGCCTCTCCAGCCAGAAGGTCCGCTACGTCCGGAGCGTGGCCGCCCACTTCGACGACGGCGTCGCCATCGCCGACTACGCCGACATGACCGACGACGAGGTCATCGACGACCTGACGACCATCACCGGCGTCGGGACGTGGACCGCGAAGATGTTCCTCATCTTCGTCCTCGCACGCGAGGACGTCTTCCCGGTCGAGGACCTGGGCATCCGGCGCGGGATGGAGGCCGTCGTCGGCGAGATGACCCGCGCCGAGATGGTCGACCGGGCCGAGGTGTGGCGCCCGTACCGGAGCTACGCCAGCCGCTACCTCTGGCGGGCTGTCGACTGACGCCCGGTCGACTGACGCCCGGTCGACTGACGCCCGGTCGGCTCCGGGCACGACGCCCGGCCGGATTTATCGGTGGCGACCGCGAACTGACGTACCGTATGGCCGACACGCACCGGTGGAGCACGACCCTCTATCTCCTCAACGCCGCACTCCTGTTCACACACGAGATAGATTCGGCGTTCTGGGAGGAGTGGACCCTGTTCGGGCTTCCAGGCGGGATTCAACTCTTCCTCGTGCTCAACTTCGTCCTCCTGCTCGCGTTCCTGTACGGCTACGGCCTGCTCGTCGCCGGGCGGCGCACCGGCGACTGGTTCGCGCTCCTGCTCGCCGGCGCCGGCCTCTTCGCCGTCGTCGCCCACGGGTTCTTCCTCGCCACCGGACATCCCGAATTCCGGCTCCCGGTGTCGCTCGCGCTCCTCGCCGCGACTGCGGTCGTCTCGCCGGTGCAGGCCTGGCTCGCGGTCGCGGCCCTCCGGTCGCCCTCGCACGACTGACCGCCGGCGGGTTCGTGGACGAACCGAACCGTCACGGAGGCCCCGGACCGTAACGCCGACGGCGTTCCGGCCCCAACCCGGACAGGATGACCGACGACCTCCAGCGCCTGGTCGACGACCTCCACGACCATCTCGCCGCCACCGCCGACCTCGCTATCGACCACCGGGCGAACCGGTGGCTCGGCGAGGCGGAGGCGGTGACGGCGGACGTGGCGGCGGCCGACCTGCCCGCGGCGACCGTCCGCGAGCGAATCGAGCACGTCAGGGACCTGCTCGCGAACGTCGGCGAGACGGAGAACGCCGAGGCCGACGAGCACGTCGCCGCGGCCCAGGAACTCGCGGACCGCATCCTGGACGATTCGGAATAGTTCGAAAAACGGCCGTCCCCCGCCTACCCGGACCGACGCGACCGGCGTCCCGGCGGCGTCACTCCTCTTCTTCCTCTTCGTCGTTCTCGGTCTCCTCGTCGTAGCGGCGGCGGACGTCGACCTGGTAGTGCTGGAGGATGTCCCGACCCAGCAGCAGCGGGTAGTCCATGTGGCCGCGGTCCTCGAGGCTCGCCGAGACCGTGTGGCGGTCGCCGCCGATGCCGACGACGAGGTCCACGACGGGGCGGGCCTTGCCCGACTTGAGGCTGCCGGACTTCACGCGGGTCATGCTCTTGATGGGGCCCGCGCCGATCTGGGCGGCGAGCTTCGTGTCGATGCTGGTGCGGCTGGCGCCCGTGTCGGACTTCGCGACGACGCGCTCCGTGCCGCTGGTCCCGCTGACCAGCACCTCGTCGGTGTAGCCGATGACGCGCACCTCGTCGCGGCGCTCGGTCAGCTTCCGCGGCATCGACGCCGGCGTCGAATCGTCGAGGTGGCCGGCGAGGTGCTCGACCTCCTCGTCGGGAACCGTGGCGCCCGCCGCCTCGATGCCGACCTTCGCGATGTACGGCGCGGGGCTGATGCCCGTGGCCTTGAACAGGCCCTTGAAGCCCGCCGTCGGGTTGACCTCGAGGACGTACCAGCCGTCGGTGCCCTCGACCAGGTCGACGCCCGAGTAGTCGAGGCCGACCGCGCGCGTCGCCCGGACGGCCGCGTCGGCGGCCTCCTCGGGGAGCGAGTCGGTCACGTCCTCGACGTCGCCGCCGAGGGCGACGTTGGTGCGCCAGTCGTTCTCCGGGGCCGTGCGGCGCATCGCGCCGATTATCTGGCCGTCGACGACGTAGACGCGGAGGTCCTCGTTGCCGTCCTTCTTGTTCTCGATGAGGTCCTGGAGGAAGGCGTACCGCTCGCCGACCTTCGGGTTGACCTGCTCGCCGGGACCCACCTTCCAGGTGCCGCCGCCGTGGGTGCCGATGGACGTCTTGAAGACGGCCTCCTCGCCGAACGCGTCCCGGCCGTCGTTCAGCCGGTTCGCGTCGAGAGCGAGCAGCGCGTCGGGGACGCGGAGGTCCTCCGACGCGAGCGACGTCGCCGTGGCGAACTTGTGGATTGCGGTCAGGACGTCCTCGGGCTGGTTGAGCACGGGGACGAGGTCGTCGAACACGTTGATGAGGCCCAGGCCCTCACACGGCTCCTCGGTGTTCGAGAGCAGGAGTCGGTTGAGCACGACGTCGACGTCCGGTTCGATGGACACCTCGCCGTCCTCGATGCTGATGGCCAGGTTCTCCTCGCGGATCCACTCGGGCTGGTGGCCGAGCGCCTCGACGGCGTTGAGGATGGCCTTCGTCTCTTTGCTGTTGTGCAGGCTCAGTACCCCCACGCGAACTGGGTCGGAACGCATCGGATATATCTTCCCGAGCAACCGGTAAAGTACTGTTGATGGCGCTCTGGGCGCGTTACCGTACCGTTTCCGCTCGGGAACCTCCCACGCGTCTAATACGAACTGCGCCCTGTCCACGACACCGCCGGCCGGTCGGACGGTCGGCGCCCCGTCCCGCCATGTCAGGTGGCGCAGATGGCGTCCGTTCGCGTTCGACTGACGGTCCGGCCGGTGTGCGCGGAATGCGACTGTCGACTCGCGGTAGGTGGTGCCTACTCCCGCCCGGGTTGGGTCACGTCACCTCCCCCGTCCGTCGCCTCTCGGTCGTATCCAGGCTGGTACCCTTTTATATCAGGACCCCGGAGGAGGTAGCATGGGCGACCAAGCGGATGGTGCGTTCACCTACAACGGCGGGAAAGTCGAGCCAGGTGAGACGCAGAACATCCGGTACTCCATCAGCGAGACCTACCTGGGCGACCCGGTCCGGGTCCCGGTGACCATCATCAACGGCGAGAAACCGGGGCCGACGGTGTTCATCTCCGCGGCGGCACACGGCGACGAACTCAACGGCATCGAGGTGGTGCGCACGGTGGCCCACGAGTGGGACCACACCAACCTCCAGGGCACCCTCATCTGCATGCCCATCCTGAACGTCCCCGGCTTCCTCGCACAGCAGCGGTATCTCCCCATCTACGACCGCGACCTGAACCGGTCGTTCCCCGGTTCGCCGGACAGCACCGGCGCCAAGCGCATGGCCTACCAGATATTCACGAACTTCATCGAGCCGTGCGACCTGGGGCTTGACTTCCACACCTCGACCCGCGGCCGGACGAACATGATCCACGTCCGCGGCGACATGGACGACAGCGAGTCGAGCCGGCTCGCCCGGTCGTTCGGGACGAACGTCATCATATCGAGTTCGGCGCCGGACGGCTCGCTCCGGGGCGAGGCGCTGAAAGCCGACACGCCCACCATCACCATCGAGATGGGCGAGGCACACCGGTTCCAGCGCGACCTCATCGACCAGGCGCTCGACGGCGTCGCGAGCGTCTTCGCCGAGTACGACATGTACCCGGCGGAGCCGGTGCGCTGGCCCGGGTGGCGCACCATCATCGAGTCCGAGAACAAGACCTGGCTTCGCGCCGACGCCGGCGGCCTGGTCGAGATGCACCCCGAGCGCGGCAGTCTGGTCGAGGAGGGTGACCGCATCGCCACCATCTCCGACCCGTTCAAGGACGAACAGACCGTCGTGGAGGCGCCGTTCACCGGCCTGATGGTCGGCGTCCTCGAGAACCCCGTGGTCTACCCCGGGAACCCGCTCTGTCACCTGGTCGAACTCGACGAGCCGACCCGCCGGGCGTACGTGCGCGAGCAGAACGGGAACCTGCCGATGCCGCCCGAGGACCCCGCGTCGTGACGGCTGGACGCCTCGCGACGAGGTAGTAACTTCTATGTGAGTAGGCTCCGCAGGCTCAACTTGGTATGAGTCAGTCGTATGACCGGGGCCTCATCGAGGACTTCGGCCGATGGCGGGAGTTTTCGGCCGGGATGTGGGCCTGGATTTTCCATAAGTTTACGGGTTGGGTGCTCATCGGCTACCTGTTCACCCACATCGCCGTGCTGAGTACGGCGACAGTCGACGCCACGACGTACACGAACACGCTCCAGAGCCTGGAGGCGGTCCTGGTGGTCCGCATCCTGGAGGTCGGGCTGCTGTCGGTCGCCGTGTTCCACATCCTCAACGGCGTCCGTCTGTTGTTCGTCGACCTCGGCATCGGCCTGGAGGCACAGGACAAGAGCTTCTACGTGTCGCTCGTCGTGACCGCGCTCATCGCACTCGCGAGCATCCCGACGTTCCTCCAGGGGGCGTTCTGAGATGGCCGAGCGCTACTCCTCCTTCGAGCGGAACACACTGACGTGGCTGCTCCAGCGCGTCACCGCGGCGTTTCTGGTGGTCGTGCTCGCGTTCCACTTCTTCAATCTCCACTTCCTCAACCACGCCGCCGACATCGAGTTCGCGGGCAGCCAGTTCCGGATGAGCCAGCTCGGCTACTACCTGACGATGGTGCTGTTCCTCGTCACGGCGGCGTTCCACGGCGTCAACGGCGTCTACAACGCGCTCGTCAACCAGGGACTGGCCGGCACGCAGAAACGCGTCGTGAAGTGGACCCTCGTGGTGGTCACGCTCGCGCTGGTCGTCCAGGGCTTCCGCGTCGCGAACGCACTCGCGGGGTTCTAACATGAGTACGCAAAGCCAAGAAGCCGAAGCCGAACCCGAGGAGGAAGAGTCCGGGGAGACCGTCCCCGAGCCGCAGGTGCGCCGGATGCAGGCCAAGGAGGCCCGCCAGGGCGCCCGCGCCGGGAGCGAAGCGGCGTCCGAGCAGAAGACGGCCCACCTCAAGGTGTTCCGGTACGACCCCGAGGTCGCCGGCAAGCAGGAGCCGCGGTTCGACGACTTCCACGTCCCGTTCAAGAAGGGGATGACGGTACTCGACGCGCTCATCCTCGCGCGCGACGAGTTCGACTCCAGCCTGACGTTCCGGCACTCGTGCCGGATGGCGGTGTGTGGCTCCGACGCGTTCTTCGTCAACGGGAGCCAGCGCCTGGGCTGCCAGACGCAGATATCGGACCTCGACCAGCCGGTGCGCATCGAGCCGCTCCCCCACCGCGAAGTCGTCAAAGACCTGGTCGTCGACATGGAGCACTTCTACGACCAGATGGAGGCGGTCGAACCCTACTTCCAGACCAACGACCTCCCGAAGGACGAACTCGAGGAGCAGCGGCAGACCCGCGAGAACCGCGAGAAGGTCAAGATGAGCACACGCTGTATCTGGTGTGGTGCGTGCATGTCCTCGTGCAACATCGCGGCCGGCGACAACGAGTATCTCGGGCCGGCGGCGCTCAACAAGGCCTACCGGTTCTACTTCGACGAGCGAGAGGGTGAAGATATGCAGGAGCATCGCCTACAGATAATCGAGGACGAACACGGCGTCTGGCGGTGCCAGACCCAGTTCTCGTGCACGAACGTCTGTCCGAAGGACATCCCGCTGACCGAGCACATCCAGGAGCTCAAGCGGGAAGCCGTGAAGCAGAACCTGAAATTCTGGTAACTCAAATCATGTACGAACACGACGTCATCGTTGTCGGCGCCGGCGGCGCCGGCCTGCGGGCGGCAATCGCGGCCCACGAGGAGGGTGCCGACGTCGCCATCGTGAGCAAACTCCACCCGGTCCGCAGCCACACCGGCGCGGCCGAGGGCGGCATCAACGCGGCGCTCCGCGAGGGCGACTCCTGGGAGGACCACGCCTACGACACGATGAAGGGGTCGGACTACCTGGGCGACGCCCCGGCCATCGAGACCCTGACGAAGGACAGCCCGAAGGAGGTCGTCCAGCTCGAACACTGGGGCATGGCCTTCTCCCGCGACGACGACGGCCGGATGTCCCAGCGCCCGTTCGGCGGGCTCTCGTTCCCGCGCACCACGTACGCGGGCGCGGAAACCGGCCACCAGCTCCTCCACACGCTCTACGAACAGCTGGTCAAGCGCGGCATCACGGTCTACGACGAGTGGTCGGTCACCCAGCTCGCGGTCTCCGGCCACGACGACCCCGAGGACCGCCACGTCCACGGCGTCGTCGCCATCGACATCCAGACCGGCACCATCGACGGCTTCAAGGCCCGGAACGGCGTCATCCTGGCGACCGGCGGCCTCGGCCAGGCCTACGACCACACCACGAACGCCGTCGCCAACACCGGTGACGGCGTGGCGATGGCCTACCGCGCCGGCGTCCCCATCGAGGACCTGGAGTTCATCCAGTTCCACCCGACGACGCTCCCCTCGACCGGCGTCCTCATCACCGAGGGCGTCCGCGGCGAGGGCGGCATCCTCTACAACAAGAACGACGAGCGGTTCATGTTCGAGTACGGCTACGCGAACAACGTCGGCGAACTCGCGAGCCGCGACGTCGTCGCCCGCGCGGAGCTCACGGAGGTCAACGAGGGCCGCGGCATCGAGGACGACTACGTCCACCTCGACATGCGCCACCTCGGCGAGGAGCGCATCCGCGACCGCCTGGAGAACATCATCCACCTCGCCCGCGACTTCGAGGGCGTCGACCCGCTCGAGGAGCCGATGCCGGTCAAGCCCGGCCAGCACTACGCCATGGGCGGCATCGAGACCAACGAGCACGGCGAGACCGCACTCGACGGCCTCTACGCCGTCGGTGAGACGGCCTGCGTGAGCGTCCACGGCGCGAACCGCCTCGGCGGGAACGCGCTCCCGGAGCTCACCGTGTTCGGCGCGCGCGCCGGCCGCCACGCCGCCGGCGCCGACCTCGGCGAACCCGAGATCAAGACGGGCGAGACGGCGGACGCCGAGCCAGGCGAGGTCGACTCGCCGGTCCCGCTCGGCGACATGGGCGACGAACCGGACGTCGCCGCGGACGGCGCGATGGTCGAGGCCGACGAGGTCGTCGAATCCGCCATCGAGGCCGAGCGCGAGCGCGTCGCCACCCTCATGGAGAAAGACGAGGGCGTCCAGCACGCCGACGTCCGCAAGGAGGTCCAGTTGACGATGACCCGGAACGTCAACGTCTTCCGCGAGGAGGAGGGCCTCAAGCAGGCGCTGAAGGACATCCGCGAGGCTCGCAAGCGCTACCAGGACGTCTACGTGGCGGACAAGTCCCGGACGTTCAACACCGACCTCATCCACACGCTGGAGACCCGGAACATCATCGACATCGCGGAGATAATCACGATGGGCGCGCTCGCCCGCACCGAGTTCCGCGGCGCCCACTGGCGCAAGAACCACCAGGAGCGCAAGGACGACGAGTGGCTCAAGCACACCGTCGTCACCTGGAACGACGGCTCCCCCGAACTCTACTACAAGCCCGTCATCCTCGAGGGCGAGTCGAAGACCTACGAGCCGAAAGAGCGGTCCTACTGAGGTCCCGGCCTCTTCGCCCCGGCCGTCCACGGCCACACCGCGATTTCTCACTGCCGGCGAACGGCGACCACGTAGAGTGCCGCGAACGCGACGGCGAGGACGCCCGCGACGACGGCGTCAGCGTGCAGGACGCCGAGCGACCGGTCCAGGACCGCGCTGAAGCCGGCGAGCACGACGAACAGGACGACGACACCGACGAACCCGGTCGTCGCGCGCCCCATCGCGGTCGTCGACTCCGTCTGGAGTGTGTGGCCGGCCGCGAGGACGGCTCCCAGGTAGAGCGGCACGAGCAGCGCGCTGGTCGGGTCCGCGACGAGTATCGTCCCGGACACGGCGACGACGAACACGTACACGAGGACGGTGAGGAGTCGCACGACCGTCGCTATCGCGTCGTTCATGCTGGTTCAGTTGATTTCTCTTCGAGAACCGCCGATAAGAATGTGTCGAGTGTGACTGTCCCGGGTGCCCGGTCGGAGGGTGGTGCGCCGCGATGGCGTCCGAGCGTACCGTTCCCGGAGCAGGCTACTGGACGCCGAGCGCCGCGAGCAGGTCGAAGCCGACGCCGAGCCACTCCACGAGTTTGTAGCCGAGGTAGATGCCGACGATACCCATCACGCCCGCGAACGTCGGCGGAGCGGGAATCGGTATCTGGAGGAACCGGAAGACGCCGCCCGTCACGAGTCCCGTGAGGGTGGCGGCGACGACGATGGTGTAGTTCATGCCGCCACGTTCGTCTTCCCCTGCGGATAAAAACAGTTCGACTTCCGAATCGGGTCCCGACAGCTCAGTCGGCCTGGTACTCCTTCCGGAAGCCCTTGAACTCGGTGCGGTGGGCTTCCTCGTCGGAGAGGACGGTGACCGCGAGGTCCTCGGTCACCGGGTCGTCGGCGTCCCGGGCGGCCTCGATGAGCGACCGGTACGTGTCGATGGCGTCGTTCTCGGCGTCGATGACGCCGTTGATGACCGAGATGACGTCGGTGCTGTCCTCGGGCGGCTGGAGGCTGTGCTGGCGCGCCTCGAACTCCGCGGACGCGGGCGGCCGCTCGTCGAGCTGCTTGAGGCGGTTGCCGAGCATCTCTGCGTGGTTGAGTTCCTCCTGGATGTCCTGCTGGAGGGACTGCTTTATCTCCTCGGCCCGGACGCCGTCGAGCACGATGGAGTTGGTCAGGTAGTTCATCACGGTCTCTATCTCGTCGCTGTACGCCTTCCGGAGCAGGTCGGTCACCTGATGACTCGTCATCACCTGTTGACTTGTCGCGCGGAACTAATGAAAGCGGTGGCTAATGGATTCGCCTGGCCTGTTCTCGGGACGAACCCGCGACGCGAGAACCGGGTCTACTCGCCCCGAAGCGCCGCCATGTGGTCGATGCGTCGCTGCACGAGGTCGGGCTTCCCGATGTCGTGGCGCACGTGGAGGCCCTCCTCGCCGGCGACGGCGAGCGCGTCCTCGGCGATGACCTCGGCGTCGGTGATGGTGTCGGCGACGCCGACGACCGCGAACGACCGGGAGGTGGTCGTGTAGACGCCGTCCTCGCGGTCGTCGACGCTGGCGTAGAACAGCAGGGCGTCGCCGGCACTGTCTCGCGGGTCGCTCTGCTCCCCGCTCGCCTCGTCCGTGGCTCGCTGCACGACGCGAGCCACGCTCGCTTCGTCAACGTGGACTTTCGCACCCGCTTTCGGGTCGGTCGGATAGCCCTCGGGGACGGCGTACTTGCAGACGGTCGCCTGGTCGGCGAACGCGAGTTCCGGCAGCGGGTCGCCGTCGCGGGCGGCCGTGATCACGTCGAGGAACGGCGTCTCCAGCACGGGGAGGGTGTTCATCGCCTCGGGGTCGCCGAACCGGGCGTTGAACTCGACGACCTTCGGGCCGTCGGCGGTGAGCATGAACTGGCCGTAGAGGACGCCCTTGTAGCCGTCGAGCGCGTCCACGGTGGCCTCGATGACGTCGACGGCGGCGTCGTAGTCCGCCCGGGTCATGAACGGCAGGAACGGGGTGGCGTCGCTGTAGCTTCCCATGCCGCCGGTGTTCGGGCCTTCGTCGCCCTCGTAGGCGCGTTTGTGGTCCTGGACGGCGGGCGTGACCCGGACGTCGCCGTTCGCGACGACGGCCTGGACGGTGAACTCCTCGCCGACCAGGCGCTCTTCGAGGACGACGCGGTCGTAGTCGCGCTCGCGGAGGTAGGCCTTGGCTTCCGCCTTCGTGACCTGGTCGCCGGTGACGCGCACGCCCTTCCCGCCGGTGAGGCCGGCGGGCTTGACCGCCAGGTCGCCGTCGTACTCGTCGACGTACTCGCAGGCGGCGTCCACGTCCTCGAACACCGCGAAGTCCGGACAGCCCGGGATGTCGTTGTCCCGCATGAACCGGCGCTGGAACGCCTTGTCCGTCTCGATGCGGGCCTCGGACTGGCGCGGGCCGAACGCGTAGACGCCGGCCGCGTCGAGGGCGTCAACGACGCCCGCGGCGAGGGCCCTCCGGGCCGACGACGGCGACGGTCGCACCCACGTCCTCCGCGTACGCCACGACGGCGTCGGCGTCCGTGGTGTCGAGCGTCTCGAAGCCCTCGGCGAGGCGAGCGATGCCGGGGTTGCGGTTGCCGGCGCAGGCGTAGAGGTCGGCCGAGTCGGCGAGCGCGCGGGCGAGTGCGTGTTCGCGCCCGCCGCCACCGACCAGGAGTACGGTCTCGGACATACCCGAGTGAGGTACGCACGGGAGTGTAAAGGTTGTCCTTGAACGCCGCGAACCTGTACACGAACGTGCTTACTGACGCTCGACCCGGCGGCGCTGTGCCCGTGGTCGTTCGGCGACGACCCGGTCTTTCGGGTTTCACAGGAGGTTTACGTGCCGTGCCCCCGTAATCGGAACCATGCACGACCCGACCCGCCGGAACCGCCTCGACGAGGAGGAGAGCCCCTACCTCCGCCAGCACGCGGACAACCCGGTCCACTGGCAGCCCTGGGACGAGACCGCGCTGGCGGCCGCCCGGGAGCGCGACGTCCCCATCTTCCTCAGCGTCGGCTACTCCGCCTGCCACTGGTGTCACGTGATGGCCGAGGAGAGCTTCGAGGACGAGGAGGTCGCACGCGTCCTCAACGAGAACTTCGTCCCCGTCAAGGTCGACCGCGAGGAGCGCCCGGACGTCGACAGCATCTACCAGACCGTCAGCCAGCTGGTCTCCGGCCGCGGCGGCTGGCCGCTCTCCGTCTGGCTCACGCCCGACCAGCGGCCGTTCTACGTCGGCACCTACTTCCCCGGCAGGCCCGCCAGGGGATGCCCGGCTTCCTGGACGTGCTCACCGGCATCGCGTCCTCCTGGCACGCAGAGCGCGAGAAACTCGAGGAGCGCGCCGCGGAGTGGACCGACGCGCTCGCGGGCGAAGTCGAGTCCGTCCCCGACCAGCCCTCGGCCGAACCCGACGAGCACCTCTTGGACACCGCCGCCCAGGCCGTCGTCCAGAGCGCAGACCGCGAGCACGGCGGCTTCGGCCGGTCGCCGAAGTTCCCACAGCCGACCCGCGTCGACCTGCTGTTCCGGGCGTGGGAGCGCACCGGTCGCGAAACCTACCGGGAGGTGGCCGTCGAAGCCCTCGACGCGATGGTCGACGGCGGCATCTACGACCACGTCGGCGGCGGCTTCCACCGGTACGCCACCGACCGCAAGTGGACGGTCCCCCACTTCGAGAAGATGCTGTACGACAACGCCGCCATCCCCCGGGTGCTGCTCGCGGGCTACCAGGTCACCGGCGACGACCGCTACGCCGACGCCGTCCGGGAGACGGTCGCGTTCGTCGAGCGCGAACTCACCCACCCCGACGGCGGCTTCTACAGCACGCTCGACGCCCGCTCCGAGGGCGAGGAGGGCAAGTTCTACGTCTGGACGCCCGGCCAGGTCCACGACGCCGTCGCCGACGAGACGGCCGCCGAACTGTTCTGCGACCGCTACGGCGTGACTGCGTCGGGCAACTTCGAGGGGACGACGGTGCTGACCGTCGCCGCGTCCATCGACGACCTGGCCGACGCGTACGGCCTCGCGCCCGAACGGGTCGAAGCCGCCATCGAGGACGCCCGCGAGCAGGTGTTCGCCGCCCGCGCCGGGCGCGTCCGCCCGGCCCGCGACGAGAAGATACTCGCCGGCTGGAACGGCCTCATGGTGTCGACGCTCGCCGAAGCCGCCGTCGTCCTCGACGACCGCTACGCGGCGCCCGCCGTCGACGCCCTCTCGTTCGTCCGCGAACACCTCTGGGACGGCGACCGACTCGCACGCCGGTACAAGGACGGCGACGTCGCCATCCAGGGCTACCTGGAGGACTACGCGTTCCTCGCCAGGGGCGCCCTCGACCTCTACCAGGCCACCGGCGACGTCGCCCACCTCTCGTTCGCGGTGGACCTGGCGCGGGTCGTCGAGGCGGAGTTCTGGGACGCCGACGCCGGCACGCTCTACTTCACGCCGGAGAGCGGCGAACCCCTCATCGCGCGGTCACAGGAACTCCACGACCAGTCCACGCCGTCGCCGGTCGGCGTCGCCGCGCAGACGCTCGCCGCGCTCTCGCAGTTCGTCCCCCACGAGCGGTTCGCGGACGTCGCAGGGCGGTCGTCGAGACGCACGGTGCGACCGTCCGCCGGAACCCAGGCCAGCACGCGTCGCTCGTCGTCGCCGCGGACGCCGAGACGGCGGGACTCCCGGAACTCACCGTCGCGGCCGCGTCGCTCCCCGACGAGTGGCGCGAGCGCATCGGGACGACCTACCTGCCCGGGCGACTCCTCGCCAGGCGGCCACCGACCGACGACGACCTCGCGGCCTGGCTGGACGCACTCGACCTGGCCGAGGCGCCGCCCATCTGGGCGGGCCGGGAGGCGCGCGACGACGAACCGACCGTCTACGCGTGCCGGAACTTCACGTGTTCGCCGCCGGAACACGACGTGACCGCCGCCCTCGAATGGCTGCGGGAGAACTAGACGGTGGCCGCGAGGTCGGCTAGCCGGTCGGCGAGGTAGTCGGCGGCCGGCACCTCCTCGCGCTCCACGAACCGCGCCACCTCCTCGCCGTCGCGCTCGACGACGATCGTCGGGATGAACTCGACGCCGTACTCTTCGGTGTGTTCGCCCGCCTTCTCGTCGTCGACCGGGAACTGTTCGACGCGCTCTTCGGGCACGTCCGCCGCGTCGAGCGCCGCCGCGAAATCCGGTAGCTGGTACCGGCAGTCGCCACACCAGTCGGCACCCCACACCCTGTAGGTGACCTCGTCGCGGAGCGACCGGAGCACCGCGACCGTCTCGGCGTTCGCCGCCGGGTCCCAGTCCGGGTTCGGTTCCATCGCTTGCAGCGTCATCTACCCCGAGCGTTCGAGACGGAGCGGCTTAACTTGCGTGGCACCCGCAATACCGGTCGGTCGGTGGTACAGGGCCAGAAAATGGCACGAGGTCAGCGGCGAACGGCGCTACTCGTCCTCGTCCTCGTCGTCATCGCCCCGGACCTTCTCCTTGACCTCGTCGACGATGCCTTTCGCCTTGCCGTTGCCTTTCTCGATGCCTTTCGCCTTGCCGTTGCCCTTGTCGATGCCTTTCGCCTTCCCCTTCCCGGGGCCGATATCGACGTCGTCACCGACCTTCACGTTGCCCTTCCCGTCGACCTGGACTTTGTCGTTGACGTTGACGTTGCCCTTGTCGTCGATCTTCACCTTGTCGTCGACGTTGACGTTGCCGTCGCCGTCCACCTCGACGTTGTCGTCGGGCATCACGTCCTCGACGTCCTCCTCGGGCGTCTTCGGCTTCTCGGGCTCCTTGGGTTCTTCTGGCTGTTTCTCGGGCGGCTGCTCGCCGCAACCGCCGCTCGTGATCTGGACCGCCTGGCCCATGTTCAGCCGGGTGCGGTCCGGGTTGCTGAGGCTGCCCGAGAGCACCTCCCAGCCCGTAATCTCGCCGGTGTAGTACTCCCCGTACAGGCGGGCGTCCTCGTTGAACCCGGGGTCTATCGTGATGTTTACGTCGCTGCCGAGGCCGCGGAACGCGCCCCGTCGGTCCGGCCCTCGGCCCACGTCCAGTCGATGGTGTGGCTGGACCCGCCGACGTTCCACACGTCGTGGTTCGACTCGACCTGCTGGCCGTTCTGGGTGTAGTAGTCGTCTTTCACCAGCCAGCTACCGCTCGACGGCATGCCGCTGAGACGGAACGTGACCGCGCCGGCGGTGCTCCCGTCGGCGAGTGCACCGTGCACGACGACGAGACTCAGGCCGTTCGGTCCCTCGTAGAGGAACATGATGCTGGTGTCGGGCCGCTGGAGGCTCGTCGTCCCGTGGGAACTGTACGTGAACCCCTGCGACCCGGGCGGTCCGTCGAACCGGTCCATCGGGTACCTGTAGTCGTAAAGCTCTTCGACGGGTTGGCTCCCCTGGAGCGGCGTCAGCGGGATGCACCGGTCACCCTGGGTAAGCGAGAATTGACTGTCCCCCTCCTGCCCTGCCGCGCTGGCGGAGAACGTGCTGCCGGCGACGGCCAATCCCACCGTCTTGAGCACTGTACGTCGGTTTATGCGGCGACTCGAACGCTCGGATTCCTTGACCATGCTGAGCATACCGAACTGACAGCAAACGTTACCTTTGTTATTCGCGGAATACCGATAGTAGGACGGCCGAAACGCGCCGTAAAGCCGAGATTACTAACTTCGCCGACTCGTCGCCGGCGACGGCGCCGGCACGTGCTGCCGGCGTCCACCACGGGTATAAGGGTCCGCGACTTACGCCGCGCCGATGAGAGACAGCATCCTGGAGACCATCGGCACCCCGCTGGTGCGCGTCCCGTCGCCGCCGGGGGCGACGGTCGCCGCGAAGGTGGAGTCGTTCAACCCGGGTGGGTCGGCGAAGGACCGTCCGGCGCTCTACATGGTGTGGGCGGCCGAACAGGACGGCCTTATCGAACCCGGCGACCCGCTGGTCGAACCGACGAGCGGCAACACGGGCATCGGTCTCGCGCTCGTCTCGGCCGCGCGCGGCTACGACCTCACCATCGTCATGCCGGCGTCGATGTCCGAGGAGCGCCGCCGCCTGCTCCGGGCGTACGGCGCCGACATCGAACTCGTCGAGGGCGGGATGACGACCGCCCGCGACCGGGCGGACGAGATCCAGGCGGAGACGGGCGCCGTCCAGCTCGGCCAGTTCGTGAACGACGCGAACCCGCAGGCCCACTACGAGACCACCGCCGAGGAGATCCTCGACCAGGTCGAGGGCCGCACCGTCGACGCGTTCGTCGCCACCGTCGGCACCGGCGGCACCATCACGGGCACCGCCTCACGCCTCCGGGAGGCGTTCCCCGACCTCACCGTCGTCGCCGTCGAGCCCGCGGCGAACCCCGTGCTCTCGACCGGGGAGGCCGGGGACGACGACTTCCAGGGGATGGGGCCCGGCTTCGTGAGCGAGTTGCTCGACGTGGACCTCATCGACGAGGTGGAGACGGTCGAACTCGCCGCCGCGGAGGAGCAGTGCCGACGGCTCGCGCGCGAAGAGGGTATCCTGGTCGGCCAGTCCAGCGGCGCCGCGTTCACCGCCGCGACCCGGGTCGCAGAGCGCCTCGCCGGCGACCGCGAGGACCCGCTCGTCGTCACGCTCTTCCCGGACAGCGGCGAGCGCTACCTCACCGCCGGCACCTTCGACTGAGTCGCCGGTCCGCTCGTGTGGCGACGACTCGCGGGCGTCGGCGTCGCTGGCCGGTTCGTTCACGGCGGCAAGAGACGGTCACTGGAACTCGTCGCCCGTCACCCGGACGCGGACGGTGTCCTCGACCTCCCGGAGGTCGTACTCCGGGAGGAGCCGTCCTCGACGCGCTGGACGAACATCGGCTCGACCAGGCGGCCGTCCGCGACGCCGTACACCTTGAGGAGGTCGCCCGTCTCGTCCGGGTCGACCTCGCTGTCGCGGATGGCGCGCGCCAGCGGCCGGGAGAGCCACTCCTCCTCGCTGACGCTCGGTTCGAGCACCAGTGCGGCGTCGGTGAACCGCACCAGATACCAGTTGAGGTCGTTCAGCAGCGACACCGCCTGGCCGAGGCTGATGGTGTCGACGGCCAGCGCGTTCTCGAACGGGCTGTCGAGGTCGTAGCTCGCGAGCGCGGCCCGCGACGTCTCCCTCGTGAGCAGTTCCGTCCGGAGGTCGACTTCGGACTTGCCGACGAGGCAGACCCGCGTCATGGTGCCTCCACCGGCTCGGGCTCCACCCCGAGCAGTTCGACTTCGTCGGCCACCTCGGCGGCCAGGTCGAACAGGTCGCCGGGTTCGGCGGCCACGACCTTCTCCACCGAGGCGTTCGTCTCGGGGTAGTCCGGCGCGATGCGGTCACAGCCCGCGGGAATCGTCGAGTCGTCGTAGGTGCCGATGGCCCGCGCCTGGGCGATTATCTCCTGTTTGTCGCGGGTGAGCAGCGGCCGGTGGACGGGCAGGTCGGTCGCGCGAGTGGTGACCGAGAGGTTGCGCGCCGTCTGGCTCGACTTCTGGCCGATGGCCTCGCCGGTGACGATGCCGTCTGCCCCCTCGGCGTCGGCGACGTGCTCGGCGACCCGGAGCATGAACCGGCGTGCGGAGAGCATCCGCGTGTCGCCCACCTCGCGGACGAGGCGGTCGATGGCGTCGCCCGCCGGAACCCGCCGCACGCGCATGTCGCGGTCCGGGGCGTACGTCGCGAGCGTCCGCACCGTCTCGACGGCGCGCGCGACGTGGTCGGGGCCGCCGTAGTCGCCCAGGTCGACGTAGACGGGAACTATCTCGGCCCCGCGTTTCATCGCCTCCCAGGCGGCGACGGGCGAGTCGATGCCGCCGCTCACGAGGGCGACGAGGCGGCCCTGGGTGCCCAGCGGAAGGCCGCCCGGACCGTCGCGTTTCTCCAGGAAGACGAACGCCTCGTCCGGCCGCGCCTCGACGTGGAACCAGAGGTCCGGGTCGTCGAGGTCGACCTCGGGTTCGAACTCGTCCTCGACGGCCTCCCAGACGGCGGTGCCACCGTCGCGCTCGAGGTCCTGGCTGGTGAACGGGTGGTCCTCGGGGTTGCCGGCACGGCGGGCCGTCACGCCGAACGTCCCGCCGGTGTACGATTCGCGTGCTGTCGCGGCGAGCGCGTCCAGGATGGCGTCCTTCTCCGGCGGGCGGGAGATGGCGGGGCTCGCGGAGACGACGCCGAACGTGTCGCTGGCGGCCGCCGTCGCTGCCTCGACGTGGGCCTCGTCCGTCCGAACCATGATGCGGGTCCACTGGCGCTCCACCGTCTCGTACGGGACCTCGCGGTCGTCGAGCAGCGCGGCCAGGTTCTTCCGGAGCTTCCGCTCCATCGCACGCTGGACCTTGCGGCTCTTGACGCCGATGTCGCCGTGGCGGACGAGCACGGTGTCGGCCCCGGGCGGCTTCATACTCCAATCCAGACGACCGGGTACTAAACAGCCTTCGGGTTCAGAACGTCCGTAGCTCGCCGTCGATGACGCGCTCGGTGAGGTCGGTCACGTTCGCGAGCTGGTCGTCGATGATGGCGGCGACTTCGGAGTCGATGTCCGAGATGGCGACGCCGTCCTCGGTGACGACGTGGGCGTCGGCGAGATGCGGTTCGTCGATGGGCTTGCCGATCTGGCTGAGCAGGCGGACGCGGAGGTCGCGGATGCCGTCCACCTCGTCGACGACCGTGTGCGCTATCTCGGTGCTGAGGAGGTTGTATATCTTCCCGATGTGGTTGACGGGGTTCTTCCCGCTGGTCGCCTCCATGCTCATCGGCCGGTTCGGCGTGATGAGGCCGTTCGCGCGGTTGCCGCGGCCGACCGAGCCGTCGTCGCCCTGCTCGGCGCTGGTGCCGGTGACCGTGAGGTAGATGGAACCCTCCTCGTAGTCGTCGGCGGTGTTCACGTGGACGCGCACGTCGCGGTCGGTGTAATCGGCGGCGATGCCGGAGACGAACTCGCGGATGGCCTCCACCTCGCCCTTGTAGGCCTCCATGTTCGCGACGTAGGTGTCGACCAGCGCGGCGGCGACGGTGAGGTCGATGACGTCGCCCTCGCGTTTCCCCATCACCTTCACGTCCTGGCCGAGCGCGGGATGCTGGTCGTGGAACTCGGTGTTGAGGCGGTGCTCGGTCTCGAAGACGAGCTGTTCGGTCTGGGTGAGCGGGGCGTGGCCGACGCCGAAGCTGGTGTCGTTGGCCATCGGGACGGTCTTCCCGTCCTCGCCGAACACGTCCTGGAGGTCGCCGCTGCCCTCGCCGAGTTTGACGTCGATGATGACGTCGGACTCCAGGTCGAGGTTCGGGATGTTCTCGCGGAGGTAGTCGCGCGCGGTCTCCAGCGCGATGGCGTCCACGGGGATGGTGGTGCCCTCGTAGTGTTTGGTCGCCCGGCCGACGATGAGGATGTAGATGGGCTCGATGACCTCGCCGCCGCCGAACGCGGGCGCGGCGGTGCCGGCGACGAGCTGGGTCTCGTCGGTGTTGTAGTGGAGGACCTTGCCGACCCGGTCGAGGTACGCCCGGGCGAGCGCCTCGGAGACGCTCTCGGCGATGCCGTCGCAGATGGAGTCAGGGTGGCCGATGCCCTTTCGTTCGACGATCTCGACCTCCTGGTCCTCGACTGCGCCGCGCTGGACGGGCTCTACGCGGATGTTTCGGTTGCTCATTATGTCAGGATAGCCGCCAGCCCGTTCTATAACTTGCGAAAAGAACCGGTGGAGAAACTATGCTCACGGGTAATCAGCCGAGGAGCAGGCCGAGATACGACGTGCGGACGTGGTCGTCCGGGTCGAGGCCGAGACGCTCCAGCAGGTCGCGGGCGCCCTCGCGGGCGGGTTCGACCTCGTCTGCTTCGGTCTCCACCTCCACGAACTCGCCGAGGCCGTCCACGTCGTCGAGCGTCACGGTGTACTCGCCGACGGCGAACCGGGTGCGCTCCTTGCGGACCGTCGCCGCCGGGGTGAACCCGACCGCCGACAGGATGGCGTCGGCGTCGTCCGCGCTCTCCACGCCCGTCTCGACCTCCCGGCGCGTCTTCGATTCGGCCTCGACGAGCGGCCCCTTGTAGGTCAGGCGCGCCGTCTCCTCGCCGTCGCGGCGCTCCCGGCGCACCCGGAGCGCCTCGTCGGTCTCCGCGAACTCTCGGTGGGGCGCGTCGTAGTAGGTGTCCTCCTGGACCACGGTCCCCCGGGCGTCGGCGTCCACCCCGGAGAGCGCCTGCCTGACCGCCTCGTGGTCGGCTCGCACCTTCAGTTCGACCTCGTACATGTGCCCACGGTCGCCCCCGGGCACCGTTAACCTCGCGACCCGGGGCGAAACGTGATTCTTAAGGGGCGAACGCGACTCGTACCCTGTATGAGTGACGAACAGGAGTCCGAACCGGCGGACGAGCCGGAAGCTGAGGAAGAACAAGAGGTCGTCGCGCCGGACGCCGACGAGGCCGAACCGGAAGACGCCGAGGCCGAAACGGAGGACGCCGAGGCCGAACAGGAGGACGCCGAAGAAGAGGCCGAAGGCGGCCTCCAGGACGGCGACTTCATCAAGCTGGCGTACACGGCGCGCACCGTCGAGGGCGACGAACTCGTCGACACGACCGACCTCGACGTCGCCGAGGAGGAGGGCATCGACACCGAGGAGCACACGTTCGAGCCCCGGACCATCATCCTCGGCGCCGGCCACCTGTTCGAGGCCGTCGAGGACGCCATCATCGGCAACGAAGTCGGCCACTCCGGGAACGTGACCGTGCCCGCCGCCGAAGCGTTCGGCGAGCACGACCCCGACCAGGTCCGCACCGTCAGCGCGGACAAGATTCCCGAGGACAACCGCTACCCCGGCGCCCACGTCGACATCGACGGCCAGCACGGCCACGTCGAGACGGTCATCGGCGGGCGCGCACGCGTGGACTTCAACCACGCCCTCGCCGGCGAGGACATCGAGTACGACTTCGAGGTCGTCGACGTGGTCGAGGACCCCTCGACAGGGCCCAGGGCCTGTTCCAGATGTACTTCGACCTCAAGCCCGAGATGCACATCGAGACCGACGAGGTCGAGGAGGACGACGAGACCGTCGAGAAGGAGACCCTCTACGTCGAGAGCACGCCCCAGCTGACGATGAACCAGCAGTGGATGTTCTCCAAGCAGCAGATAGCCCAGGAGATCATCGACCGCCTGGACATCGACCGCGTCATCGTCCAGGACATCATCGACGGCCAGCCCGCCGGCATGGGTGGCATGGGCGGCATGGGCGGCCTGGGTGACGTCGAGAGCGCGCTCGGCGACGTCGACGTGGACGCCGACGAGATTCTCGAAGGCGCGAACGTCGACGCAGACGACATCGCCGAGGAACTCGAAGGCGAACTCGAAGACGTCGAGGTCGACGAGGCCGACGCCGACGAAGCGACCGAGGAGTAAGGCCCGTCAGCCCTGTTTCTCCGGCCGGTCAGGCGACCAGTCAGCCGCGAGGCCGTCGAGCGCGGCCTGCACCCGCGGGTCCGAGAGCGGCCGGCGTCCGACCGCCGGGAGGACCGCGACCACCGGCGCGTCGAAGGCGGCGGCGACGCCGTCGGGCACGTCGTCCGCGCGGTTCACCACTACGCCGGCGACCGGCGTGTCCAGCGCGCGGGCCATCGCCGCCGTCTTGAGGGCGTCCTCCACTGACTGTGGCCGGGGCGTCGTCACGACGAACGCGGCGTCCGCCGCCCGGAGCGGGTGGACGGCCACCTCGCTCGCGCCCGCCGCGGTGTCGACGACCACCGGCCGGTCGAGGCCGCGGAGCGCTCGCAGTGCGGCCGCCAGGTCGACCCCGGGTGTGCCGGGCAGCACGTCCACGCCCGGGAACCGGCCGGACGGACGGGCGGCGTCGCGTGGCGAGGTGCCGGTCGCGACGGCGTCGAGGCGGGGTTCGTCGCGGTCGGCCGCCACGTCGGCCACCGCGTGGAGGTTCGGCATGTCGGCGTCGGCGTCCACCGCGAGCGGTCGGCGGCGCTGGTCGGCGAACGCGGCCGCGAGGCCGAGCGCCGTCGTCGTCTTCCCGCACCCGCCCTTCCCGCCGGCGACGGCCAGCATGGCCTCGACTGGCCCCGGCATCCGGTTTGAATCCTCGGGTCGGGAGATTCAAGGCGACGGGGCGACGCTGTATCACCGATGCGGCACGAACACCTGATCACCGCCAAACAGCTGTCGCGTGCGGACATCGAGTCCGTGCTCGACCACGCGGCGGCCATCGACGAGGACATGGGGGCGTTCCGGGACCGGCATCCGGACGCGTTGCTCGCGCTGCTCTTCTTCGAACCCAGCACGCGGACGAAGATGAGCTTCGAGACCGCCATCAAGCGACTCGGGGGCGGCACCATCGACATGGGGTCGGTCGAGGGGTCGAGCGTGAAGAAAGGCGAGACGCTCGCTGACACCGTCCGTGTCATCGAGGGGTACGCCGACGCCATCGTGCTCCGTCACCCCAGTCAGGGCGCGGCCCAGATGGCGAGCGAGTTCGTCGACGTCCCGCTGCTGAACGCTGGCGACGGCGCGGGCCACCACCCCACGCAGACGATGCTCGACCTGTACACCATCCAGGAGAACGCGGGCCTCGACGACCTCTCCATCGGCATCATGGGCGACCTGAAGTACGGCCGGACGGTCCACTCGCTCGCCCACGCGCTGACCAACTTCGACGCCCACCAGCACTTCATCAGCCCGGAGAGCCTGAAACTCCCGCGCAACGTGCGCTACGACCTGCACCAGGCGGGCGCGCAGGTCCGGGAGCACGAGGACCTGGAGGCGGTGCTCCCGTCGCTGGACGTGCTCTACGTCACGCGCATCCAGCGCGAGCGGTTCCCCGACGAGAACGAGTACCGGCAGGTCGCCGGCGAGTACCAGATAGACGAGGCGACGCTCGAAGACGCGAGAGACGACCTGTCCATCATGCACCCGCTCCCGCGGGTGGACGAGATAGCGCCCGAGGTGGACGACACCGTCCACGCGAACTACTTCGAGCAGGCCCACAACGGCGTACCGGTCCGGATGGCGCTGCTCGACCTGCTACTGGGAGGCGACCGATGAGCGACCGCGAACTCCGCGTCACCAAGATCAAGAACGGCACCGTCATCGACCACGTCACGGGCGGGCAGGCGCTCAACGTGCTGACCATCCTCGGCATCGACGGCTCCGGCGGCGAGAGCGTGAGCCTCGGGATGAACGTCCCGAGCGACCGGATGGGCCGCAAGGACGTCGTCAAGGTCGAGGGCCGCGAACTCAGCCAGGACGAGGTGGACGTCCTCTCGCTCATCGCGCCGGACGCCACCATCAACATCATCCGGGAGTACGAGGTGGCGGAGAAGAAGCGCGTCGAGCGCCCCGAGCGCGTCGCCGGCGTGCTCGCCTGTCCGAACCACGACTGCATCACCACCGCGAACGAACCGGTCGCCTCGAAGTTCGAGGTGCTCGACGACGGCGTGCGGTGTGAGTACTGCGGCACCATCGTCCGGGAGGACATCGCCGACCACATCGCCACCGGGTGAGGATAGCCCCAAGTAATTTATAGTGAGTCGCCGAACATACAGGTATGTCCAAGAGACTCCTGAAAGTGGCCGTCGCGCTCATCCTCGTATCGCTCATCTGGCGGATTCTCAGCAGTGATGAGACGGAAATAGAGGTCGAGTAGGCGACGGCGAACCGCCGCGTCGCGAACACGTAACTTTTCGGAGAGATGGGTGCCGGGGAGCCGCACAGTCGAGAGACGGCCGTCGGGCGAGTGGGCGGTCACGAACCCGCCCAGGAGGCCACGACACCGCTATTTTCGGACGCGTTTCGGGCAAAGATTTACGCTCCGACGGGCGAAGGAGAGCGCATGGAGTGGTTCGCTCCCCGGCCGCACCCGGACTCGAACTGGTTCTGGGTTGCGGCGTACGTCGGCTTCGGCCTCGGCGGCGTCTACTTCGCGCCGTCACTCCACCACGCGGTGGCGCTGAGCCTCGTCGCCGTGACCCCCTCGTTCTCGGTCTGGGTGTTCTACCGGTATCTCCAGCTCATCATCTGAGCCTTTTTCCGTGCGCGCACCCGACCGACGTGCATGTTCGGCGTCGTCACGCGCAACGAGGAGGAGCTCTCGTGGTCGGAGTTCGACCGCGGCTTCTACGAGGTCAAGGACGTCACCGGCCGGTACGCCGAACCGGTCGCGGACGCGGTGAACATGGTCTCCTGCTTCGGCGACAACGCCGCGGCGTCCGGGGACCCCGACCTGGTCCCGGTCGACGCGGACGGCAACCGCGCCACCCGGGAGGAGCCGTACTTCGACTGGTCGTACATCTGCCCGTCGGCCGACCGCTACCGCGAGGGCCTGTTCGAATCCATCGACGACGCCGTCGCCGCCAACCCGGACGTGCGCCTCGACGACGTCGGCTTCCCGCGCGACGGCTACTGCCACTGCGAGCGGTGCGAGACGGGGTTCGCGGCGAGCGACACCGACGACTGGTACGAGTGGCGGGCGGGCGTCATCACCGACTTCGTCGCCGAGGCCGCCGACCGCATCCCCGGCCGGACCTACCTCACGCTCTACCCCGACCCGTACCCTGGCCACCTCTACGAGCGCGCGGGCATCGACCTCGACGCGCTCGAAGCCCACGTCGACGAGTTCGTCGTCCCCATCTACGACATGGCGTACACGACGACCTACTGGCTGGAGATTCTCGCGAAGGGGTTCGCGGACGCTCTCGACGTGCCGTTCAGCGTCGAACTCTACGCCGTGGACGTCGACCTCGACAACCTGGTCCACGCGGCGGAGGTGGCCGACGCGTACGCGACCGACGTCTACTTCGGCTACGACGCCGGCAACGCCCGTGCCGCCGTCCGGCGGCTCCGGGCCGACGCCCGGGAGGGCGTCACGTTCGGCGAGGAGTAGCTACGGCGCAGACGAGAGCGACTGCTCGCGCCACGTCTGCAGGTCGCCCCGGTCGCGGGTGTCCTCGGGGAGGTCGGTGAACCAGCGCGCGGCCGATATCTCGTCGTCGGGGTCCCGGACTTCGGGGTCGCTTCCTCGGGCGCCCGGGCGCGGAACACCGGCAGGACGCCCCACGTGTCGTGGCCCCGCCACTCGATGTTCACGCGCGACACCATCGCCAGCCCCTCGTAGTCGGCGTCGACGCCGGCTTCCTCGTCGAGTTCGCGCCGGGCGGCTTCGAGGAACGACTCGCCGCCGTCCACGCCGCCGCCCGGGAGCACCCACATGCCGACGCCGTCGTGGCGCACCAGCAGGAGTTCGCCCGACGACCGGTAGACGAGGGTGTGTGCGCCGTACGGCGCGCCCGTCCGGTTGATGCGCCGTGCGAGCGTGCGGAACCGGCGGCGGCTCACCCGCCGGGTGCGGTCGAACTCCAGGAACTGGTCGTGGGCGTCCCGGAGCCGGTGGTAGGCCTGTTCGGCGCGCTGTTCGGCCTGGCTCGCGAGATACCACAGGTCGTCGACGGGCATCGGCCTACGGTCGTCCGGGTCGCCTGGGGCGGTCGTCGGCCGGTTCGCGGAGTGGAGGGCAGGTGTGTGTCATTGTGTCGAGGTTCGGTGCGTACGCCATTAACAGTTTGGACCCCGGCGACCGAATCAGACGGTTTTTAACCGGCGCGACGCAACCTGACGCCATGAGCTTCGAAGAGGACGACCGCGTCGTTCTGCACGACAAGCACAGCGAGTACGACGGCGAGGTCGGCACCGTCACCCAGGTGATGGAGACGATGTTCGGCGACGCCACCTACACCATCAGCTTCGAGGACGGCCAGGAGGCGGGCGTCCCGGAGGACCAGCTCGAACTCGCCGACGAGGACGAGGAGTAACGACGGTCCGGGTCTCCGATGAGTTCGGTTCCGTTCCACTACATCGACGTCAGGGCGTTCTGCTACGAGACGGAGGACGAACAGCGCGTCGAACGCGCGCTCCGCCACTTCCTGCCCGAGGACGTCGAACTGGAGCGCCAGACGAGCACGGGCCATCACGGCGACCGCATCGTCGTGCTCTCGGCCCGCGTCGAGCGGGCCGACGAGATCCGGCACGTGCTGGAACAGCTCCGGACCGGCGGGAATGTCGACCGTCTCCGCGACGAACTCGCCGACCGCGTGGACGAGAACTGCTCGTTTTTCGCCCACCTCGACAAGCAGGCGGCCTATCACGGCGAGACCGAACTCGGCACGGGCATCGCGCTCCGGGGGAAGGTCGAGGCGTACCCCGCGAAGCGCGAGACGGCGGTCGAGAACCTCCGCGAGGCGCTGTAGCCCCGGAGATTTCCGCAACAAGCTTTATTGACCGTCCCCCCGACTGTGCTAACCGTTACCACAGCACGTGGTTGGTGAACGAATGGAACAGTGTCCATACTGCGGTTCCGACCTCATCGGTTCGACGAACGTCCAGCCGAGACGCCCCGACGGTGACCTCGGCAGCAAGACCACCGGCGCGGAACTCGTGACGTGTCCGGACTGCGGCAACGTCATCGACGGCTTCACGTCGCACTGACGGGCCGCCCCCGACCGGTAGCTTGTAGTTCTCGGCCGTCGACAACACTCCCGGGGAGATACAGTATGCCAACCCGAACAGCACACGCCAGGTGGAACGGCAAACTACGAGACGGCGACGGTTCGATGGAGTTCGGCAGTGGTGCCTACGAGGGTGCCTACAGCTTCCGGTCGCGGTTCGAGGAAGGTGACGGCACTAACCCCGAGGAACTCATCGGCGCCGCCCACGCCGGCTGCTTCTCGATGGCGCTGGCAGGTGTCCTCGAAGAAGCGGGGTTCTCGCCGGAGAGCGTCGACACCGAAGCCGTCGTCCACCTCGAACAGGTCGAGGGCGACTTCGCCATCACGAGAGTCGAACTCGAGACGGAGGCCATGGTGCCGGAGATCGAGGAGAGCGAGTTCATGGAGTTCGCCGAGGACGCCAAGGCGAACTGTCCGGTCTCGAAGGCGCTCGCCGGGACGGAGATATCGCTCTCCGCGACGCTCGCGTCGGCCTGAGAACCCTCGCGGCGGCCCCGACCGACCCCGGTTTTATCGGCGCTCCCGATTCACCGACCCTGGAGGTCGGCCTGTGCCACGTGCTCGGCGTACTCTTCGACGACGGGCTGTCCCCAGTAGCGGACGGTCTCCGAGCGAGGGTCGTAGTCGACGACGTTCGCGTCGGCCAGCTTCGGGAGGTGGACGTGGTGGAGGTTGACGGTGACCCGCTGGCGGTAGTCGTCGCCCCTGTCGTCGTCCGCCTCCCATTCGAGGACCTTGTCGACGAGTTCGTCCGTCGTGACCGGCTCGTCCGGCTCGTCCATCAGGTAGTGGAGGACGAACCGGCGGCGCCGGTCCGACAGCACGTCGAAGGCGGCGTCGAGCGAGAGCGACGTGTCCGCCCGGTCGGGCCACGGCGGCCGCGTCCGCTCGTCCGGTCGCTCACTCGAATCCCCCGCACCGATTTCATCGCTCATGATAGTGTATCCCCGTGGGTGGTGGAAGACGGTACGCCTCAATCAAGGGTCGGGCTAGGTGTGTAGGTAGTCGGTGGGCGGTCACTCGTCGCCGTCGGCGAGGATGGACTCCAGCAGCTTCCGTTCGGCCT
Organism: Halobacteriaceae archaeon GCM10025711; assembly: GCA_042662785.1. Classification (GTDB taxonomy): domain Archaea; phylum Halobacteriota; class Halobacteria; order Halobacteriales; family Halobacteriaceae; genus JBHSYX01. The sequence goes on along the minus strand of JBHSYX010000001.1, from coordinate 2,481,546 downwards.
TCCGGAAGTGCTGGTGGAAGGTGGGCGAGGAGATGCCGAGCGAGTCGGCTATCTCCTCGGCCGTCGACCCCCGCGGCCAGTCGAAGTACCCCGAGAAGTACGCGGCCTCGAGGGCCGCCCGCTGGCGGTCGGTGAGTTCGCCGAGCACGGACCGGAACGCGGGTTCGGGCAGGTTGGTCCGGGTGGTCGAACTCTGGGAGACCACCTCGACGTCGGCGTAGACCGACCGGATGGCTTCGACGGCCTGGCGGACGTCCGTACTGTGCGGGAGTTCGGCGACCAGCTGGAGCACGCCGTCCTCGATGGCGACCGACCGCACCCGTCCGCCGTAGGTCGCGACCGTCGACGTGATGGGTGGGTGCGACCCCAGCACCTGGATGAGCGTCCTCCTCGCGGTCGTCGATGACGCGGCAGTTGTCGAACTGCGGGAGTTCGTCGATGACGCGGCAGAACGTCTCCGAGTCGATGCCCTCCAGGCGGACGTACTGGAGGTAGGCATCGTCGCCGACGGGGATGGTGCGTTCGAAGACGGCGCGGCCTTCCTCGCCGCCTGCCTCCGTCAGCGGGCGCGCGGCCTCCTCGGAGCGGAGCTCTATCTCGATGACGCTGTCGCCCATCAGCGCCTCCTTCCGTTCGAGCGCGTTGAGGGCGTGGCCGATGGTCCCGCCGAGTTCCGCCAGCACGGCGCGCTCCCGCTCGTCGAAGACGGTCGGCCGGTCGGCGTAGATGCCGAGAACGCCGTAGAGCCGTTCCTCGAAGCGGACGGGGATGGCGGCGACCGACCGGAACCCGTGGTCGAGCGCGTGCTCCCGCCAGGGTTCGAACGCGTCGTCGGTGCGGATGTCCTGGACGACCGCCACCTCGCCGGTCGCCACCGCACGCCCGCCCGGCCCCTGCGGCGTCTCGCCGTCGCCGATGGTGATCTCGACCCCGTCGAGGTAGGACTCGTTGCCGCCGGCCCACGCCTGGGGTTCGATGCGGTCCGTATGCCGGTTGACCTTGCCGATCCACGCGAAGACGTACGGGTCGGCGTCCGCGAGCTGGTCGCAGACGGTGGCGAGTATCTCGTCGCGCGACGTGGCGTCCACCAGCGTCCGGTTTATCTTCCGGATGACCTCGTTGACGTGGTTGAGCGACGCGAGTTCGTCGCGCTGGCGTTCCAGGGTGCGCTCGCGCTCCTTGAGTTCGGTGATGTCCTCGCCCGAGAACACGACCTGGTCCACGTCGCCGTCGGAGCCCGTAATCGGGACCGCGTTCAGCATCATCCACAGCCGCTTCCCGTCGGGTCGGTGGATGGTTCCCTGCCAGCCGTAGACCGGCTCTCCGGTGGCGACGACCCGGTTGAGCGGTCGCTCGTCGGTCGGAATCAGTTCGCCGTCCTCGTCGTACAGCTCCCACTGCTCGCTGTTGATGGACGACACGTTGCCGTCATCGTCGGTCTGCAGGTGCTCCCGGGCCTCCGGGTTGACCCGCACCGCGTTTCCCTCGGCGTCGAAGACGGCGATGGCGACGGGACTGCTCTCCAGGATGCGCTCGGAGAGGTCGCGCTCCCTGCGGAGTTCCGCCTCGCGCTCCCGCTGGTCGGTCATGTCGCGGGTGACCGTCGCGAACCCCGGAGGCTCCCGTCGTCGTTCCAGAGCGGCGTCAACGTGAGTTCGCCGAGGAACCGGGAGCCGTCCTTCCGCACGCGCCAGGTCTCCGTCCGGAACTTCCCGGCGGAGACGGCGGCGGCCTGCACCTGCGCCGGGACGCCCTGCTCGACGTCCTCCTCCTGGAAGAACGCCGAGAAGTGCTCGCCGAGTATCTCCTCGCTCCGGTAGCCGGTGAGCTGTTCGGCGCCGTCGTTCCAGCTCACGACGTTCCCGTCCGCGTCGAGCATGATGATGGCGTACTCCCGGACGGCGTCCACGAGCGACCGGAACCGCTCTTTCTCGTGGCGCATCCGGAGTTCGGTCTCGCGACGGTCGGTCACGTCGTAGTAGAGTTCCACCCGTCCGCCCTCGTAGTAGCCGGACTCGATGGGTCGGCTCCGGTGTTCGAGGTAGCGTTCCCGTCGCCCGCCGCCGGGCAGGACGTGGCACTCGAACTGCTCGGTGTAGGTGTTGTCTTCGTACGTCGCCACCACCGTCTCCGCGAACGTCGCCGCGTTCTCGACGGTCCCGGCTATCTTCTCGTCGATGACCGTGCGCTTGTCCCGACCGACGACGTCGGCCCGGTCGACGCCGAAGTAGTTCTCGATGGCCTCGTTCATCCACGCGACCCGGAACTCGTCGTCGAGGATGAACACGCCCACGTCCGCGGACTGGTCGAGCACGTCGTCGACGACCGACCGGTACTTCTCCTGTGCCTCGTGGAGCGCGCGCTTTCGCTCGCGCCGGTCCGTGACGTCGCGGACGACGCCCACCGTCGAGTCCAGGGCGCCGTCGTCGTCCGTGACGACGGTCAGCCGGAGTTCGCACGGGACCGGGTCGCCGTCGACGGTGCCGATGTGCACCTCGATGGAGCGAGCGGAGCGTTCGTCGGTTTCGAGCAGGTTCCGGATGACGGCCTCGGTCCGGTCGATGTCGGTCTCGCTCATCAGCAGCGAGACGTGTCTCCCCACGAGCGTCTCCCGGTCGTAGCCGGTGAGCGACACGATGGCGTCGTTGACGGTGACGATGCGGCCCAGTGCGTCGAGCTGGTAGACGCCGTCGCCGACGGCGTCGACGATGGCCTCGTAGCGCCACTCGTCCGCCGGTTCGCCGCGCTCCATCGTCGCGAGCGACACGTCTATCTCCGCGTCTGTCTCGCCGTCGGCGATGTCTCGCTCCCCGAGTCCACCATTGTGTGCTAGTGAGCGACTAGCCCGGATAAGCGTACTGTCGGACTAACTAGCAATTCTGCGCCGACCGTGCGACCGGGTAGAGCGACGCCCGAGCCGCCGCGAGCCCCCAAACCGTGCCGGTTTTAGGCCCCCACCGCGTTGGCCGACGCATGTTCGAAGCCGTCCACGTCTCCCCCGACGGGGAGACGACGCCGTCCCGGTTCGCGGCCACAGCCGCCCGGTACGGCTACGACGGCGTCGTCGTGCGGGCGAACACCGACGACCGCCTGTCGTTCGACGCCGACGCCGTCTCGGAGGCCGCCGGCGTGGACGTGGCGTCCGGCCTTGAGATTCGCGCCCCCGACCCGTCGCGGGCCAGCGGCTACCTCGGCGGTTTCCGCCCCGAGTACCCCGTCCTGCTGCTCCGCGGCGGCACGCCCGGCCTGAACCGGTTCGCGGTCGAGTCCGACCGCATCGACGTCCTGGCGTCGCCGATGGCCGGCGACGGCGACTTCAACCACGTCCTCGCGAAGGCCGCGGTCGAACACGACGTCCGGGTGGAGTTCGACTTCGGGCCGGTGCTCCGCGAGAGCGGCGGTCCCCGCGTGCAGGCGCTCCGGTCGCTGCGCAAACTCCGGGAACTCGTCGAACAGTACGACGTGCCGTACGTCGTGAGCGCCGCCCCGACCAGCCACCTCCAGCTCCGCGCGCCCCGCGAACTCCTCGCCGTCGGCGAAACCGTCGGCTTCACCGCGGACCAGGTCGAGGCCGGCCTGCGGGAGTGGGGGTCGTCGTCGCCCGGAACCGGGAGCGCCTCTCCGATTCGTTCATTGGGCCGGGGGTCAAACGGGGCAGGTATGAAGAAGAGCCGTGAGGAGCACGCCGCCCGGTTCGACGAGGCAGCGGCCGACTACGACGACGACGCGACGCCCGAGTACCGGGCGAGCGTGAGCCTCGTCGTCGAGCACGCCAGACCCGGACCGGACGACGTGGTGCTCGACATCGGAACAGGCACGGGGGCGGTGGCGCTCGCGCTCGCGTCCGACGCGAAGGCGGTCGTGGGCCGCGACATCAGCGAGGGGATGATGGACCAGGCCCGTCGGAAGGCCGACGAGGTGGGTCTCGACAACGTCTCGTTCGGCCAGGGCACGTTCCGGGAGCCGAACGTCGACCGGGCGGACGTGGTCGTCTCGAACTTCGCCATGCACCACCTCGACGACGAGGAGAAACGCGAGGCCATCCTGACCATCGCCGACCTCGGCGCCCGCCGGTTCGTGCTCGGCGACGTGATGTTCTTCGGCCTGCCGGACCCCGAGGAGCCGTTCTACAGCCCCGAGGTCGACGACCCGGCGACGGTCGGGACGCTCGTGGACGCGCTGACCGACGCCGGGTTCGCCGTCACCGCCGTCGAACGCGTCCACGACCAGGTCGGGGTGCTGGTGGCCGAGCGCGTATGAAACACCTCCCGAAACACCTCCGGCCGCGGTGGCGCTACCTCGCCGTCGGCATCGAGGCGTGGCCGGACGCCGACGTCTCCCGGCGGGAGTTCCAGCGGAGCCTCTGGTTCGCCGCCCAGAACCTGCTCGGCGACCCGGGGAGCGCCGACGCCGACCTCCGGGTGCTCCGGTTCGACTTCCGGGGCGGCGCCGGCGAGGCCGTGGTTCGGGTCCGCCACGGCCACGAGGACGACGCTCGCGCGGCCATCGCCTGTGTGTCCGCCGTCCGAGGGCAACCCGTCGGCGTCCACGTCAGGGGGATAAGCGGCACGGTCCGTGCCTGTGAGGAAAAGTATATAGGCGGGCCAGCAGAACCATCGGAGGAGAAGACGGTCGTGTTCAGGAACGCGGACCGTCGGGCAATCGAGCGCGACGGACTCCTCGACATCCGGACGGACGACGCGTTCACGGGCGCGACGGGACTCGATATCGAGTGATACTATGCAGGGACAAGCGCAACAGCAGGCCTACGACCGCGGGATTACGATCTTCTCCCCGGACGGTCGCCTGTACCAGGTGGAGTACGCCCGCGAGGCCGTCAAGCGCGGGACTGCGAGCATCGGCATCCGAGCAAACGACGGCGTCGTTCTCGCCGTCGACAAGCGCATCCGCTCGCCGCTGATGGAGCGGACCAGCGTCGAGAAGATACACAAGGCCGACGACCACATCGGCATCGCGAGCGCGGGTCACGTCGCCGACGCCCGCCAGCTCATCGACTTCGCGCGGCGCGACGCCCAGGTCAACCGGCTTCGCTACGGCGAGCCCATCGGCGTCGAGTCGCTGACGAAGGACGTCACCGACCACATCCAGCAGTACACGCAGGTCGGCGGCGCCCGGCCGTTCGGCGTGGCGCTCATCATCGGCGGCATCGAGAACGGCGAACCCCGCCTCTACGAGACCGACCCCTCCGGGACGCCGTACGAGTGGAAGGCGCTCGCCATCGGCGCCGACCGGAGCGACATCCAGACCTACCTCGAGGAGAACTACTCCGATGACATGGACCTCGACGGCGCGGTCAAACTCGCCCTCAAGGCGCTCGCCGAGATCAACGACGGCGTGCTCAGCGCGAAGGGCGTCGGCATGGCGACCGTCGACGCCGAGTCGAAGCAGTTCCTCGAACTCACCGACGACGAGGTCTCCGAGTACCTCACTGACCTCGACATCGCCGAACCGGAAGAGGACGAGGGCGCCGCAGAAGAGTAACCCGCCGGCTCGACTCCGTTCGCCGGCACCGCGCCGGTCCCGCAGTACGTCTCGACGTCGTCACGGTCTGGAGTCGCTACCGTCCGCCGTGTTCCCGTCGGAACACCTTTTATCGGGGCGGCGGTAGGTTCAGGGTATGATATCGCTTGACGAGGCCGTGACGGCGCGGCTCGAATCCCACGGTGCGCGGTTCGAGGTACTGGTCGACCCGGACGCCGCACTCGCGATGAAACGCGGCGAGTTCGAGGGCGAACTCGAGGACGTCATCGCCGCCCGCGACGTGTTCGAGAACGCGAGCCGTGGCGACCGACCCGCCGAGGAGGACCTTGAGACGGTCTTCGGCACGACCGACCCGATGGAGATAATCCCGGAGGTCATCGAGCGCGGCGAGATACAGATAACCGCCGAACAGCGCCGCGAGATGCAGGACCAGAAGCACAAACAGCTCGTGAACAAGATAACGCGGAACGCCGTCAACCCGCAGATGGACAACGCGCCCCACCCGCCCGAGCGCATCGAGAGCGCCCTGGAGCAGGCCGGTTTCCGCGTCGACCCGATGGAGACCGTCGAGTCGCAGGTCGACGACGCACTCGAAGCGCTCCGACCGGTCATCCCCATCCGGTTCGACGAGGTGCAGGTCGCGGTGCAGGTGCCCGCCGAGCACGCCGGGAGCGCCCAGGCGCGCATCCGCGAGTTCGGCGACCTGGAGCGCGAGGAGTGGCAGCCAGACGGGTCGTGGATCGGGGTCGTGGAGTTCCCGGCCGGCATGCAGAACGAGTTCTACAACCTGGTGAACGAACTCACCAGTGGCGAGGCGGAGACGCGCATCATCAAGGACGAGGACGACATCCGAACGCGGTAACACGGTCGGGAACGCGGGACCGTGCGACCAGTGCGACCGACGGCGGCGGTTATCCCTTCTTGAAGCCGAGCAGGAAGCCGCCGGTGAAGCCCGCGCCGACCGAGAGCGTGGAGAGCAGGCTGTGGACCCACGACGGGACGCCGTTGCTCTGGGCGGCCTGGCTGGCTTCGAGCGCACCGTTCGTCAGGCGGTCCCAGCGGACGGTGAGGTAGCCCTCCGACTCCAGGAACTTGAACATGGCAAGTTCGAGGCCGACGATGACGGCGATGACCTTCGCGATCTTCTTCGCCGCGAAGCCGATGATGCCGCCGATGACGGCCCCGCCGCCGAACTCGAGGCCGAGCGACGTGAAATTGATATCAATGGCCATGGTCATCCAAGGGCAGCGCTCCCTCAAGGCTTTTGTGGGGCGGGACCGGGCCGGATTTAAGTAGACTCGGTGCCTACGTCCACGGCGAGTGACAGGCCAACCACCCCACGGAACGGCAGTCATCGCGAAGCGCGTCGACGCCGGTACCGCCGACACCGGGGAGATACGCGACCTCGCCCGGGCGGCTGGGTACGACGTCGTCGACGAGGTGACCCAGTCGCGGAGCGCCGACCCCGCGCTCCAGCTCGGCGAGGAAGGTGGCGGAACTCGCCGAACGGGTCCGGGCGGCCGGCGCCGACGCGGTCATCTTCGACAACCGGCTGGGTCCCTACCAGACCTACAACCTCGGACAGCGACTCCCGGACGGCGTCGACGTCATCGACCGGTTCACGCTCATCCTCGACATCTTCGGCCAGCGTGCCTCCACCCGGAAAGCCCAGCTACAGGTCGAACTCGCCGAACTCCGCTACGAACTCCCGCGCGTCGAGGCGAAGGTCAGTCTCGCCCGGCGCGAGGAACACCCCGGGTTCATGGGACTGGGCGAGTACGACGAGGGCCGCGAGCAGGACATCAAGGACCGCATCAGCAACATCCGGGACGAACTCTCCCGCATCGAGAAGACCGAGGAGCACCGGCGGGACCAGCGCCGCGAACTCGGCTTCGACCTCGTCGCGCTCGCGGGCTACACCAACGCCGGCAAGTCCACGCTGATGCAGGCGCTCGCCGACGAGATGCAGGTCGGCGAGAACGACGACCTGCACCCCGACCTCGACCCGACCGCGGAGGCCCAGGACCGGCTGTTCACGACGCTGGGCACCACCACACGGCGGCTGAGCCTCGACCGCCGCGACGTCCTCCTCACCGACACCGTCGGGTTCATCTCCGACCTGCCGCACTGGCTGGTGGAGTCGTTCAAGTCCACCCTGGAGTCGGTCTACCACGCCGACCTCGTCCTCCTGGTGGTGGACGTGAGCGACCCCGTCGAGGAGATACGCGAGAAACTGGTGACGAGCCACGACACCCTCTACGAGCGCAACGAGGCGCCCATCGTCACCGTCCTCAACAAGGTGGACAAGGTCTCGGAGGCGGAACTCCACGAGAAGCGCGAGGCGCTGTCCGCGCTCGCGCCGAACCCGGTCGCCATCAGCGCCCAGGAGGAGACCGGCCTGGACGAACTCCGCGAACGCATCGAGCGGGCGCTCCCGAACCACGAGCGCGAACGCCTGGTGCTGCCGATGACCGACGACACGATGAGCGTGGTGTCGTGGGTCCACGACCACGCCCACGTCAACGACGTGAGCTACGGCGACGACCAGGTCGTCATCGACTTCGAGGCGCGGCCCGCCGTGGTCCAGCAGTCGCGCTCGAAGGCCAGCGACCTCGCGGAGTCCTGACCGTGGTTCGGTCGCCCGAGAGTCGCGTCATGCGACCCCGGACCGCGGCCGCCGACACGTACGACAGACTGAGCGACTGGTACGGGCTGCTCGCCGACCCGTTCGAACGCGAGTACCGCCAGGCCGCCGTCGACGCGCTCACCCTCGAACCGGGCGAAACCGTCCTCGACGTCGGCACCGGCACCGGCGCGGCCCTGCCCGGCATCGCCGGCCGCGTCGGCCCGTCGGGGCGCGTCTACGGCCTCGATCTCTCGGCCGGCATGTGCGAGGCCGCCCGACGAAACGCCCGCGAGGCGGGCGTCGCCGACCGGACCGGCGTCGTCCGGGGCGACGCCCTGCATCTGCCGTTCCCGGAGGACTCCGTCGACGCGGTGCTGTTGAGCTTCACGCTGGAACTGTTCGACACGCCGTACATCCCCGACGTGCTCGCGGAAGTCCGGCGCGTCCTCGGTCCGGACGGCCGCCTCGCGGTCGTCTCGCTCGCGAAGACGCCGTCGCCCGGCGTGACCGAACGCGCCTACGAGTGGACCCACCGGCGCTGGCCGGCGCTCGTCGACTGCCGTCCCATCTACGTGCGCGAACACCTGACGGAAGCCGGGTTCGCGGTCGAGAAGACGGGCCGGGCCACCTCGTGGGGGCTGCCCGTCGACGTGGTGGTCGCCGTCCCCGGCTAGAGGCTGCGTTTCTCCTTCGCGACCACCCGGACGTCCCGGATGGCGGTGCCCGGGTACTGGCCGTCGGCGTCCTTCTCAGCGGCCTTCACCATGTCCCAGACGACGTTCAGACCGGTGGTCACGCCCTGGAGGGCCTCCATCTCGCAGCCGGTCTTTCCGACGGTGCCGACGGTCACCTCCAGGACGACCCGGTCGTCCTGCACGTCGAAGGCGGTGTCGACGTTCGTGATGGGTATCTGGTGGCACATCGGGATGGTCTCCCAGGTGTGCTTGACGGCCTGGACGGCGCCGACGCGCGCCGTCGCCAGCACGTCGCCCTTCTCGACGCTGTCCTCGCGGATGGCTGCTATCGTCGACGCCGAGAGGTGAATCTCGCCCCGGGCGACCGCGCGCCGGGCGGTGTCGGGCTTGTCGCCGACGTCGACCATCTGGACGTCGCCCTCCTCGGTCGTGTGGGTCAGGTCGTCCGTCATCGTTCACCCCACAGTGCGTGCGGGAGCCTCGTAAGCAGGTCGGACGCGACCAGGCCGTAGCCCGCCTCCTCCAGCACGGCGTCGCCCGCCCGACCGTTGACGTACGCGCCGATGCTGGCCGCCTCGACGGGGTCGTTGGTCGCCAGCAGGGCGCCCGTCACCCCGGCGAGCACGTCCCCCGTGCCGCCGACGGTCATCCCCGGGTTCCCGGTCCGGTTGACGCGCGTCGTCTCGCCGTCGCTCACGACGTCGTACGCGCCCTTCACCAGGAGCGTGTGGCCGAGGTCGTCGGCGAACGCCGCCACCAGGTCGGCGCGCTCCCGCCAGTCGTCGGCCCGGGGGCCGCCCATCTCCGCGAGTTCGCCCTGGTGGGGCGTGCAGACGAGCGTCGCGTCGGTGTCCACCTCGGGGACGACCTGGAGGGCGTCGGCGTCCACGACGGCCCGCCCGCCGTACTCGGCGAGGAACTCGGCGACGGCCGACCGGGTCGCCTTCGCGTCACCGAGTCCCGGCCCGAACACCACCACGTCGCGGTCCGCGGCGTCGTCGAGCAGGTCGTCGACGTGCTCCGGCTTGAGGTAGTCGCCGACGAACGGCTCCACGATGAGGTCCTCGCTGTAACCCTGGATCTCGCGGGCGACCCTGTTCGGCGCGGCGACGTACGCCAGGTCGGCCCCGCCCCGGAGGGCTGCCTGCGCGCTCAACGCCGGCGCACCGGTGTACGGGCCGCCGCCGACGACCATCACCCGGCCGTGGTCGCCCTTGTGGCTCTGCTGGTCCCGGTGGAGCGACAGGAGGTCGCCCGGCCCGACGAACAACTCGGCCGCCTCCGGGATGCCGATGTCCGCGACGGTCACGTCGTCGCGGTCGGCCAGCCCGGGTTTCAGGTCGTGGAAGGTGACGACCCGGTCGGCCGCGACGGCGTTCGGGGCGGCGTCGCCGGTGTCGGCGTCCACCCCGGACGGCACGTCGACGGCGACGACCGTCGCGTCCGTCGCGTTGACGGCCTGGGCCGCCGAGCGCGCCGGTTCCCGAAGGTCGCCCGTGATGCCGGTCCCGAGCATCGCGTCCACGACGACGTCCGGCGTGCCGAGGTCGAGGGCCTGCGAGTCGGTGACGGTCCGGGCGTCGTACTCGGCGTTCTGGAGGGCGTCCCAGTTCTCCCGTGCGACGTCGGTGGTGATGGTCTCCGGACGGCCGAGCAGGTAGACGGTCACGTCGTACCCGTCGAGAAAGCGCGCCGCCACGAAACCGTCGCCGCCGTTGTTCCCCGCCCGGCGACGACGGCGACGCTGGCACCTGGGTCGGCCACGTCCTGCACCGCACGGGCGACGGCGTTGCCGGCCGACTCCATCAGCTTCGCCTGGCTGACGCCGAGCGCCGCCGCGTTCCGGTCCACGGCGGCCATCCGCTCGCTCGTGATCATGCCCGGCGGTTCGAACCCGGACGGGTTAACTCCTGGGTCAGTACCGCACCTCGAAGCCCGTCTCGCCCTGCGGTTCGGCGTACTCGACGTCGACGTCCTCGACCATCGCGGACGGGCTGCCGGTGTGACACCACTCGACCAGTTCCTCGACGGCGTCCTCGTCGCCCTCGAAGACCGCTTCGACCCGGCCGTCGTCGAGGTTCCGGACCCAGCCGTCGACGTCGCGGTCGCGGGCCTGCTCCCGGGTGTTCGCGCGGTAGTAGACGCCCTGGACCCGGCCGGAGACGAACACGTGTGCGCGCGTACGGTCGTCTGTCATGGGAGAACCGTGGGGTCCCGCGAGTGAAAAAGGTCAGGCCGTGCCGCCGGTCCGGAGGTAGTGGAACACGTAGGTCTGGACGTAGCCGGCATGCCGGCCGCCGAACCGCTCGCGGATGGCCCGCGACGTCTCGGCGTAGCCGCCACGGTCGCAGTCGGGGTAGTGCTCGGCGATGGCTTGCTGTATCCAGGTGTCGAGGGGCACCGCCTCCAGGTAGCCCAGCGAGAACAACAGCACGCAGTCAGCGACCTTGTCCCCGACGCCGACGAACGCCGTGAGCGCCTCCCGGGCCTCCTCGTACGGCAGGCCCGCGACGTCCTCGGGCGTCACCTCGCCGGACGCGAGCAGTTCGGCCGACTGTTTGACGTAGGGGGCGCGGTAGCCGAGTCGCAGGTCGCGCAGGTCGGCCTCGGTGGCCGCCGCGAGTCGGTCCGGGGTCGGGTAGCCGTAGTAGGTCCGGCCGTCGAGTTCGACCGGGTCGCCGTACGTCTCCGCGAGGTCGACCTGCATCCGGTGGATGCGTTCGACGCGCATCTGGGCCGAGCAGATGAACGACACCAGCGTCGGGAAGAACGGGTCGTTCACGATGTGCATCCCCGGGAAGGCGTCGACGGCCCTGTCGAGCAGCGGGTCGTCCGGAACGGCGTCGAGGATGGCGTCGAGGTCGTCGTCCAGGCGGAGCTGGCGGCGGAGGATGGGCGTTGCGTCCGTGGTCGACTCCCACTCCAGGCGGTCGTCGACCTGGCGGACGCGGACGACCTCGCCGTCCACGACGGAGGCGTACCACGCGTCGCCGCCGTAGGCGACCGGTTCGTCGTAGGTCTGGCCGTCGTCGCGACGCCACCGGAACGTCTGCCCGCTCTCGAGGGTGGACTGGAGGTCGAACCCGCCGGGGACCGTCGAGAGCGGGATGGTTCCCGTCTCCATCGGGCCGATTTCGGCGCGCTCGCTCGGGAACCTTTCGGTTCTGGGCCAAGTTTCTTTATGTGGGCCGCGTATATCAGATGTACAACCATGGACTGCAGAGTTGTCGTCGAGGCGGCGGTTCCCGTCTACGACGTGGAGGGGCCCGACGAGGCGGTCCGGATCGCCATCTCGAAGACCGGCGAGATGCTCAACCCGGACCTGAACTACGTCGAGATAAACATGGCCGACCGCCACTGTCCGCACTGCGGCGAACCGCTCGAATCGGCGTTCATCGCCGCCGACGAGAGCCTCGTGGCGCTCGAACTCGAGATGACGGTCTTCAACGTCGAGCGCGAGGAGCACGCCTCCCGCATCGCACGCAAGGAGATCGGCCAGCGGCTCACGAACGTCCCGCTCACCGTCCTCGAAGTCGAGGTCCTCGAAGACGACGAGGATGACGACGAGGCCGAGGAGGCCGACTCCGAACCGGCCGACACCACGTCCGACGAGGACGACGCACCGTCCGCGGAGAGCGACTCGGACGACGACGTCCTCCCGGAGTTCGACGAACTGCTCGACGAGTAACCGCCATCGACAACTCGGAGTCCACGGTTCGCCGGCCGGCGTCCGGCCGTTTTCTACGCGTGCGCGTTCACAGGTTGACGTCCGGAGCAGCCGCTCTGCCGGTCAGGCGTCGCTGGGTCGGCCAGGCGTCGCCCGTGCCGTTACGCGTCGCTTCGGGGTGTAGGAGTACGTCGGCGAGTCCGCTGCAGTTCCGTCAGTCGGCCTGCGCGGGGATGGTTTCGGCTTCCGCCGAAGTCATTTGGCCGGTGATACCTTCAGCGAGCGCAAAAACAGCAGCCTTGTGGTCGGTTTTCGATTTGTGGATGGATGTCGGCCGAATGCCGAGGGACTCGTACTTGTCGAGATTCGGCTCGTCTCCCAGTCGCATCTCTACGTGATTTCCTACCTCTGCAAGCAGGCCGTGAAGATGGATGAGCTCCTGCTTCTTCATGAGCAATCGACCCTAACGGGTGCAGGGTTATATTATTATCTTGAGGACCGTTAACACACGTTCATGCATATATTCGAGTGTGTTATATTCTGTAAACAACAGGCTGATGACCAGACGACCGCCATAGGGCTTGCCATTCACCGCGGTCTGAAAGGCTTATACAACCACCATATTAATCTCTAGGCATGGACTACGACGACCACCTGGAGCGCGCTCTCTCGGAGACCCCCGACACGGACGCGACCGGCGAGCGCTTCGACGTGCCCGCGGCGGAGGTGCGCAAGGAGGGCAACGTCACCGTCTACGAGAACTTCCAGGCGACGCTGGACCGCCTCGCGCGCGACGAGCGCCACGTCCTGAAGTTCCTCCAGAACGAGGTCGGCACCAGCGCCCAGATCGACGAGAGCGGGCGCGCGCGACTCACGGGCGAGTTCGGCCAGGACCGCATCCAGGACGCCCTCGACGAGTACGTCGACACGTACGTGCTCTGCCCGGAGTGCGGCCTGCCGGACACGCGTCTCGAACGCGAGGAAGACGTGCTGTTGCTCCGGTGTGAGGCGTGCGGCGCCCGGTCGTCGGTCCCGCAGTGACTACTGGAGGCGCTTCAACGTCTCCAGGTCGCGGTCGGTCCGCATGAACTCGGCGAGCGTGTGGGTCGCATCGCAGGCCGGGCAGCTGTAGCGTTCGCCCGGGGCGGGGAGTTCGGCCGGCTTGCGCTCCCAGCCCTTGGAGCAGTTCGGACAGAGAAGTCGCACGTACGCCTCGTTCATACCTCCTCCTGTGGTCGGTGACGGCAAAAGTGTTTGCGCGAACTACCGTTCGAGGTACGCCACGGCCTCCTCGTCGGTGACCTGCGCGAACGACCGGTAGAACTGACCCACCGCGCTGAAATGCGGCGGCGTCTCGTCGCAGATGACCTCGTCGGCGACGCCGCGGAGCCGCTCGACGGTGTCGGGCGGCCCGACCGGCACCGCCAGGAGGACGTACGCCGCGTCGGCGTTCTTCACGCGCTCGATGCACGCCGTCGTCGTCGCTCCCGTGGCGACGCCGTCGTCGACGATGGCGACGCGCTTCCCCGCCAGGTCTATCTCCTCGCGCCCCTGCCGGTAGCGGTCGACCTTCTGGCGGGCGGTCTCGGCCGCCCGCTTGCGTTCACTTTCGACGTAGCCCTCGCCGATACCCAGCCGGTCGATGAGGCCGTCGTTCAGCCAGACGCTTCCGTCGCTCGCCGCCGCGCCGATGGCGAGCTCCGGGTTGCCGGGTGCGCCGAGCTTCTTCGCCGCCACGATGTCGAGCGGCACGTCGAAGGCGTCGGCGACCGCTCGGCCGACGGGGAGGCCGCCGCGGGGCACCGCCAGGACCACGTCGATGTCGACGTCGTGCTCGTCGAGGAGCTGTGCGAGCTGTCGCCCGGCGTCCACGCGGTCCTCGAACATGGCTAAATGTTGGACGAGCGGAAGGATAAACCTACCTGGGGTGGTCGGCGTCGGGCGACTCGCCACGGCCCGGTCAGTCGAGGGTCACCCACGTGAGGAAGACGAGCGCGGCGGACTCGAGCAGGCGGAGCAGCATCATCGCCACGCCGGGCGTGGAGTCGAGGTTCGCGAACCAGGCGTGGAGCATCGGGTGGGCGAGGAAGTAGTAGAGCGCGAGCAGGTTCTCCGCGAGCAGCAGGCCGCCGAAGACGAGGAGGCCGAGGGCGTGCTTGGAGTGCAACTCCCGGTAGTTCCGTCCCCAGACCACGCCGAGCACCAGCAGTAACAGGACGTTGAGGCCGGCGGCGAGGCACATCACGTCGGTCCAGACCGCCATCACCTACCCCCAAAGCAGCGAGGCCGGTTATACGCTTTCCCAATTCTCGTCATCGTTCGTCGGCCACCTCCTCGAAGATGGCCTCGACGACGTCCCAGTTGCTCCGGGCCTGGTCGGTGGGCAGGTAGACCGCGCCGTACTCGTCGCCGCTGTCCTCGACGATGCCGTTCTCCTCGAGCACGTCGAGGTGGTGGCGGACCGTCTTGTAGTCGAGGTCGAGCTGTTCGGCGAGCTGGTTCGCGTTCCGCGGCCGCTCGTCGACCGCCCGGAGGAGACGGACCCGGTTCGGCCCGCCCCGGGTTCCGGTCAGCACGTACCACAGGACGGCCTCCATCAGTTCGTTAGACTTCAGCACTCCTTGTAAGCCCACGGGTGGCGGCGCGGCCAGCGCGCCGGCCCGCCGGCGGTCTGGCCCTGCTCGCCGGTCCGGGCGGGGCCTTACACGGTGAACAGGTGGCCGTCGGTGGGGACGTCGAACAGGCCGATGCGGGCGCCGGCGTCGAGCCACGCGTGGCCGTAGGAGAACGCCGCGAGCGCGTTCACCAGGTCGTCCTCGTCGCGGAAGTGGCGGCCGTCGGCGAGATACGACGTCGCCATCTCCTCGAACTCGGCGGCGGCCGCCGCGAGCGGCGTGTCGGGCGCCGCGGCGACGGTGGCGGCGTCGAGGGCCTCCGCGAGGAGTCGCTCGTAGCGGTCGGTCTTCTCTTCGAGGTCAGCGGCCATACTCGCCCTGCGGACGGCGCGGTCAAAGGCCTTGCTTCCGGTGCCGCAAGGTAAATGGTCGCCGATGCACCAGATGTGTGTATGACCGACCACCCCCGCGTGGAGATATACACGAAGGACAACTGCCCGTACTGCGACCGCGCGAAGGACCTCTTCGACGCGAAGGGGTCGACTACGTGGAGTACAACGTCTCCGGCGACCCGGCGCTGTTCGCGGAGATGAAATCGCGGTCGGACGGCCGCGAGACGGCGCCCGAGGTGTTCGTCGACGACGAACTCGTCGGCGGCTGGGACGACACGCACGCACTCGACCGGACGGGCGAACTCGACGAACTGCTCGGCGTCCAGGTCGCCGCCGACGGCGAGGGGTTCGAGAGCACCGGAAGCTGATCGTCGCCGGCACCGGCATCGCCGGGCTGACGGCCGCCATCTACGCCGGCCGGTCGAACAACGAGCCGCTGGTCATCGAGGGCGTCGAACCCGGCGGCCAGTTGACCCTCACCACGGACGTCGCCAACTACCCGGGCTTCCCGGACGGCATCGCGGGGCCGGACCTGGTGAACAAGATGAAAGCGCAGGCCAAGCAGTTCGGCGCGGACGTCGTCAACGGCGTCGTGGAGTCCGTCGACGACTCGACGCGCCCGTTCCGCGTGACGATGAGCAACGGCGACGTCTACACGGCGGACGCGTTCATCGCGGCGAGCGGCGCGAGCGCCCGCACGCTCGGCATCCCCGGCGAGGACGAACTCATGGGCTACGGTGTCTCGACGTGTGCGACCTGCGACGGCGCGTTCTTCCGCGACGAGGAGATGATCGTCGTCGGCGGCGGCGACGCCGCGATGGAGGAAGCCCACTTCCTCACGAAGTTCGCGAGCAAGGTCTACATCGCCCACCGGCGCGAGGAGTTCCGCGCCGAGGACTACTGGATCGACCGCGTGATGGAGAAGGTCGACGCCGGCGAGATAGAGGTGCTCCGGAACACCGAAGTCACCGAGATCAACGGGTCGCCCGAGGAGGGCGTCGACACCGTCTCGCTCGTCCGCAACCCCGAGGGCCACCCGACGGACAGACTCGACGACCCCGACACGGAGTCCTTCGAGATGGACGTCGGCGCGGTCTTCCTCGCCATCGGTCACACGCCGAACACCGAGTATCTCGAAGGCACCGGCGTCGAGTTCGACGACGAGGGCTACATCCTGACCGAGGGCGGGCGCGGCGGCGGCCAGACGAAGACCGACGTCGACGGCATCTTCGGTGCCGGCGACGTGGTGGACTACCACTACCAGCAGGCCATCACCGCTGGCGGCATGGGCTGTAAGGCGGCGCTGGACGCGGACGACTACCTGAGCGACGGGGGCATCGCGACCACCTCGACCGGCGAGACGTCGGCGGCGGAGTCAGACGACTGACCGGAGACGGACCCGCAATCACATAACCCCGGGGGCCGAAGTGGGGGTATGACCGACGTCGAGACGGAGACGTTCACCATCGAATCGGAAGCCGGCGACACGGACGAACTCACCATCCCGTCGGAGCTCATCGACATCTTCTCGGAGGGCGACGAGTCCTCGGTCCAGGTCGTCACCGACATCACGATGCTCGCGTTCGCCGGCCGCGCGCACGCGGTGGTCCACCACGAACAGGGCGAGGTCGACGAGGAGCTCCAGGCCATCGAGGACAAGGCGATGGACCTGTTCGAGGAGCGGTTCGGCGTCTCCTACGCCGAGGCCACCGGCCACCAGCACCAGTCGACGGTCCATTCGAGCAGGACACCGTCGTCGACGCGCGACACGTCGTCGAGCGACAGCGACGGGAACTGCTCGACGAACCCCTTGCCGTCGGCGAGCGTCGGCGCGTCCGCCCCGCCGATGACGACGTTCCCGACGTAGACGGATAGCTCGTCGACCAGGTTGTCGTGGAACAGCGAGAAGATGAGTTCGCCGCCGCCCTCGACCATGAGCCGTTCGACGCCCCGGGATTCGAGTTCGTCGAACGCGTCCCGGAGGTCGACCAGCTGGGCGCCCGCGGTGACGATTTCCGCGCCGGCGTTCTCCAGAGCGGCGATGTGGTCGTCGTCGGCGACCTTGCTCACGAGGAGGTAGGTGGTCGCCTCGCCGTCGAGGACGGCGGCGTCGGTGGGCGTCCGGGCGCGCGAGTCGGCGACGACGCGGGCCGGGTGGGGTGGTTCGCCGCGTGCCTCCCGTTCGGCGACGCGGTCGGGGTCGTCGAGGGTGAGACTCGGGTCGTCCGCGAGCACCGTCCCGACCCCGACCATCACCGCGTCGCTCTCCGCCCGGAGGCGGTCCACGCGGTCGAAGTCGTCGGGACCGGAGATGGCGACCTGGCTCCGTCGCCGCGAGGAGAGCTTCCCGTCGGCGCTCATCGCGGCGTTGACGGCGACGTGCATGCGTGGTGATTGGTCTGGCTGCCGAAAACTGTTTTCGGTCGGTCCGGGGCGGTGGCGAACCCTTTTTGCGACGCCTCGAGAAGGGACAACTGATGAACGTCGACCAACATGCCGAGGAACTCGCCTCCGACCTCGGCGTTGACAAACAGGAGGTCAAACGCAGCCTGCAGAACCTCATCGAGTACAGCGTCCCGGTGGAGGAGGCCAAGCAGAGCCTCCGGCGCAAGTACGGCGACGACGGCGGCGGTGGCGGCGCGCCGTCCGCCGCGTCCATCGCCGACGTCACGCCGGACACGGGCAACGTCACCGTCACGGCGACGGTGCTGACCGTCGGCCAGCGCTCCATCCGCTACCAGGGTCAGGACCACGTCATCTTCGAGGGCGAACTCGCCGACGAGACCGGGAAGATATCCTACACCGCGTGGGAGGACTTCGGCCTGGAGCCGGGTACCACCGTCACCATCGGGAACGCGGGCGTCCGCGAGTGGGGCGGCCGGCCCGAACTCAACTTCGGCGAGTCGAGTTCGGTCGCGCTCGCAGACGAGGACCTCGACGTCGCCTTCGATGTCGGCGGCGACGCCGACCTGGTGAGCCTCGAACCCGGGGACCGCGGCGCGAACGTCGAGGTGACCGTCGTGGAGTCCGAGTCCCGCGTCATCGACGGCCGGGACGGCGAGACGGAGATACTCTCGGGCGTCATCGCCGACGAGACGGCCCGCCTCCCGTTCACCGACTGGGACCCGCACGACGCGGTCGTCGAGGGCGCGAACCTCCGGGTCGAGAACGTCTACGTCCGCGAGTTCCGGGGCGTGCCGTCGGTCAACTTCTCGGAGTTCTCCACCGTCTCGACAATCGACCGCGACGTCGAGGAGAGCGGTCCGGTCAGCATGTCCATCCGCGAGGCCGTCGAGCGCGGCGGCGCCTACGACGTCGAGGTCGAGGGGAACGTCATCGAGGTGCGCGACGGCTCCGGGCTCATCCAGCGCTGCCCGCAGTGCGGCCGCGTCATCCAGAAGGGCCAGTGCCGGACGCACGGCGAGGTCGACGGCGAGGACGACCTGCGCGTGAAGGCCATCCTCGACGACGGCACCCGCGCGGTCACCGCCATCCTCGACGACGAACTCACCGAGCAGGTCTACGGCGGCGGCCTGGAGCAGGCCCGCGAGCAGGCCCGCGAGGCGATGGACCAGGAGGTGGTCGCCGACACCATCCGCGACCGCATCGTCGGCCGCGAGTACCGCATCCGGGGGAACCTGAGCGTCGACGACTACGGCGCCAACCTGGAGGCGATGACCTTCGACCACACGGACGACGACCCGGCCGACCGTGCGCGGGCCTTCCTCTCGGAGGTGGACGCATGAGCGCCGGCGCCGGCACCCGCGAGGTCGCGTGGCGCCTGTTCGCCGCCGAGTACGACGACGCGTCGTTCTCCTACTCGGAGAGCGACGAGGAGCGCGCCCCGAACTACGTCGTCACGCCGACGGGCGCGCGCGTGAATCGGCTGTTCGTCGTGGGCGTCCTCACCGAGATCGAGGAGGTCGGCGACGGCGTCCTCCGGGCGCGCGTGGTCGACCCGACTGGCGCGTTCGTCGTCTACGCCGGCCAGTACCAGCCCGACGCGATGGCGTTCCTCGAACGCGCCACCCCGCCCGCGTTCGTCGCGGTCACGGGCAAGGCACGTACCTTCCAGCCGGAGGACTCGGACGTCGTCTACACGTCCATCCGCCCGGAGAGCATCAACGAGGTGGACGCCGACACCCGCGACCGGTGGGTGGTGCAGACCGCCGAGCAGACCGTCGACCGCGTGGGTACGGCCGCCGCCGCACTGGACCGTCCGGAGCGCGGCGACGACCTCCAGGCCGTGCTCGCCGAGGCCGGCGTCGACGACGGCCTCGCGGCCGGCATCCCGGCCGCCATCGCGGAGTACGGCACCACGACCGGCTATCTCGCGGCGGTCCGCGACCTCGCACTCGACGCGGTGCGCGTCGTCGCGGACGAGCGCGAGGAGGCCGGGGAACTGTCGCTCGCCCCCGACGAGGGCGGCGACGTCGACCTGGAGTTCGACGTGGACGCACTGGCCGACGTCGCGGCGGCGACGGACGCGTCCTCGACGGCGTCCACGGACGCGGATTCGGACACGTCCGCGACGACCGCCGACGAATCCGCAGTCGAAGCTGATTCCGAGCCGGAAACGGAGTCGGAGACGGAAGCGGACCCGGAACCCGAGTCTGAAGCGGACTCGGAGCCTGAGGAGTCGGCCGCGGCCACCGCGGCGCCGGGAGGCGGAAGCCAGTCGGACGCGACTTCGACCGACTCCGAACCGGCCTCGACGGAGCAGGAGCCCGAAACCGGGTCGGCCTCGACGGAGCAGGAGCCCGAAACCGGGTCGGATTCGACAGAGCCGGAACCCGAACCTGACACGGCGAACCCGGAACCCGAGGAGCCGGCCGCGTCGGCCGACGACGCGGACGCGGGCGGCGGTGCGGACCCGGCGACCGACGAGATGTACGAGTTCGACGAGGAGGAGCGCGCCGAGATAGAGGAGAACTACGACATGGGCTTCTCGTCCGGCAACGACATCCCGGAGCAGGGCGAGGCCGACATCGACGTACCGGACCCCGAACCCGCGGCCGACGCGGACGAGCAGGCGGACGCGGGTGACTCGGCGCCGGCGTCCGAACCCGGTCCGGATTCCGAATCCGAATCGGAGTCCGCACCCGAGTCCGAGCCGGGGGCGGCGTCCGAACCGGAGCCCGAGTCCGAGACTGAACCGGAACCAGATGAGGGCCCGGAACCGGACGCGGAGACGGAACCGTCCGGGGACGAGGCCGACGAGGCCGACGAGGACGCCGAAGACGACGTCGAGACCGCACAGGCGGCGGACGTCGACCTGGAGGATGCGGTGATGGAGACGATGCAGGACCTCGACGACGGCTCCGGGGCGGACCGGGCTGACCTCGTGGACACGGTCGCCGCGGAGTACGGCGTCACGGCCGACGACGTGGAGGCGGCCATCCAGGACGCGCTGATGAGCGGCCGGTGCTACGAACCGGACGACGACACCATCGTCTCCATCTGATGGCGCTCGTCGAGCCGGTGCCGGGGGCGCCCGCCGCCGTCGCGGACCTGGGCGACGAGCGCGCGCTGGTCGTCGCCGACTACCACGCCGGCATCGAACTCGCGTTCCGGTACGAGCAGGGCATCGAGGTGCGGAGCCGCGCCGACCGCCGGCGCGAGGACGTGCTCGGACTGGTCGCGGAGACGGACCCCGACCGCGTGGTCTTCCTGGGCGACCTGGGCCACGACATCGGTCGGCCGGCCCGCGAGGAGCGGACGGAGCTCCAGGACCTCGTGGACGCGCTCCCGGTGCCGGTGACGCTCGTGAAGGGCAACCACGACGGCGACGTGGAGGACGTGCTGGACGTGGCGGTCACGCCGGGGAGCGGTGTGCGGCTGGGGGACGTCGGCTTCACGCACGGGCACACGTGGCCCGACCCCGAGGTGCTGGCGGCGGACGTGGTCTGCATGGGTCACGAGCACCCGGCGGTCCGCCTGGAGGACGCGGTGGGCGGCAGCCAGGTCGAGCGGGTCTGGCTCCGGGGGTCGCTCCGGGCGGCCCCGTTCGAGGAGCACGCCGGGGCGGACGTGTCCGTCGGCGACGAACTCGTCGTCTTCCCGGCGTTCAACGACCTGACGAGCGGGACGTGGGTGAACGTCCCCGGCCAGGGGTTCCTCGCGCCGTTCCTGCCGGACGCGCTCCCCGACGGCCAGGCCTACCTGCTCGACGGCACGCGTCTCGGCCCGTACGCCGGCGTGTAGGCGAGCAACGCGCTTAACCTCCTGCCGCCACTACCCCCGGGCCGATGACAGGGGCGCGGTCGGCGTCGGTCTTCGACCTGCTCGGTCCCCAGGTCCGGGACGCCCTCCGGGAGCGCGGGTTCGACGAACCCACGGAGCCACAGCGCCGGGCGCTCCCGCCGCTGGTCGACGGCGAGCACTCGCTCGTCATCGCGCCCACGGGCACCGGGAAGACGGAGACGGCGATGCTCCCGGTGTTCGACGCCATCGCGGACCGCGACCCGGTGTTCGGGTTCCAGGCGCTCTACATCACGCCGCTCCGCGCGCTCAACCGCGACATGCTCGACCGCCTGGAGTGGTGGGGCGAGACGCTCGGCGTCGAGGTGGACGTCCGCCACGGCGACACCACGCAGTACCACCGACAGAAGCAGGCGAACGACCCGCCGGACGTGCTCATCACGACGCCCGAGACCCTCCAGGCGATGCTCACGGGCGAGAAGCTCCGGCTCGGCCTCTCGGACGTCGAGCACGTCGTCGTGGACGAGGTGCACGAACTCGCGAGCGCGAAGCGCGGCGCCCAGCTCACCATCGGGCTGGAGCGCCTGCGCGAACTCGCCGGGCCGTTCCAGCGCATCGGGCTGTCGGCCACCGTCGGCGACCCCGAGGAGGTCGGGAAGTTCCTGACCGGCGACCGGGGCTGTGCCATCCGGGAGGTGGACGCCGGGAGCAAGGTCGAGTTCACCGTCCACGAACCCGAGGTGACCGAGGCCGACGAGAAGCTCGCCCGCAAGCTGATGACCGACCCCGAGATGGCGAGCCACGTCCGGGCAATCCGGGACATCGTCGACGAGCACGACTCGACGCTCATCTTCGTGAACACCCGGCAGACAGCCGAGGCGCTCGGGTCGCGGTTCAACGAACTCGGCGCGAACATCGGCGTCCACCACGGGTCGCTCTCGAAGGACGCCCGCATCGAGGTCGAGGACGCGTTCAAGGCCGGCGACGTCGACGCCCTGCTCTGCACGTCGTCGATGGAACTCGGCATCGACGTCGGCCGCATCGACCACGTCGTCCAGTACTCCAGCCCACGCGAGGTGGCGCGCCTGCTCCAGCGGGTCGGGCGGGCCGGCCACCGCCAGGACGAGGTGTCGCGGGGCACCATCATCACCGGCTCGCCGGACGACACCCTCGAAGCGCTCGCCATCGCGCGGCGCGCGGTCGACGGCGACGTCGAGACGTCGGACATCCACCACGGCAGTCTCGACACCGTCGCCAACCAGGTGGTCGGCCTCGTGATGGACTTCGGCGACGTCGGCGCCCGACGGGCGTACGAGGTCGTCACCCGGGCGTACCCGTTCCGCGACCTCACCCAGGAGCAGTTCAAGGCCGTCACCCGCGAACTCGGCCGGAACCGCGTCGTCTGGGTGGACGAGGACGCCGACAGCCTGGAGAAGACCGGGGGCACCTGGCAGTACTTCTACGCGAACCTGTCGATGATACCGGACGAGGAGACCTACGACGTCCACGACATGGCGTCCGGCCGGCAGGTCGGCACGCTCGACGAGCGGTTCGTCGTCAACTTCGCGGAACCCGGCGAGATATTCATCCAGCGCGGCGAGATGTGGCGCATCGCCGAGGTGGACGACGACGAGCAGCGCGTGAACGTCAGCCCCATCGAGGACCCGACCGGCGAGGTGCCGTCGTGGGTCGGCGAGGAGATTCCGGTCCCGTTCGACGTCGCCCAGGAGGTGGGCGAGATGCGGTCGGTCGGCGAACCCCAGTTCCGGGCGGGAGCGACCCGTGACAGCGTCGCCCGCGAGTTCACCGCGCGCTACCCGACCGACGAGCACACCGCCGGCGAGGCCCTCGGCCCCCTGGAGCGACAGGTCGAGGCCGACCAGCCGGTGCCGACGGCCGACCGCATCGTCGTCGAACGCCAGGGCCGAACCGTCGTCGTGAACGCCGCGTTCGGTCACAAGACGAACGAGACGCTCGGCCGCATGCTCGCGGCCCTGCTCGGCCAGCGCACCGGGTCGACCGTCGGGATGGACACCGACCCGTACCGCATCGAACTCGAACTCCCGCCGGGCGTCGGCGCTCGCGACGTGGTCGAGGTGCTGAACGACACCGACCCCGACCACGTCGAACCGCTCATCGAGTTGAGCCTCAAGCGGTCGGACTCGCTGAAGTTCACGCTCTCCCAGGTCGCCGCGAAGTTCGGCGCGCTCAAGCGGTGGCAGAACGACGGCGGCCCCGTCTCGCTGAACCGGGTGCTCGCCGCCCTGGAGGACACCCCGATGTACGACGAGTCGGTCCGCGAGGTGTTCCACGACGACCTGGACGTGGAGCGGGCGAGCGAGGTGCTCGCGGCCGTCCAGGCCGACGACCTGTCGGTGATGACCGTCCGGGAGCGGACGCCCATCGGCGTCGACGGCCGGTCGAGCGGACAGGAACTCCTCGCGCCGGAGGACGCCGACGCCAGCGTCGTGCAGACGGTGCGCGAGCGCATCAAGGACGACCGCACGATACTGCTGTGTGTTCACTGCACGGAGTGGAAGACCACGACGAAGGTGGGTCGCGTCCGCGACCAGCCGGAGTGCCCGGAGTGCGGGTCCACCCAGATAGCCTCGCTCAACCCCTGGGACGAGGAGACGGTGCGCGCGGTGCGCGCCGAGGAGAAAGACGAAGAGCAGGACGACCTCACCAGGCGGGCGTTCCGGCGGGCGAGTCTCGTCCAGAGCCACGGGAAGCGCGCGGTGGTCGCGCTGGCGGGTCGGGGCGTCGGCCCGCAGAACGCCGCGCGCATCATCAACAAACACCGCGAGGACGAGGCCGACTTCTACCGGGACATCCTCGCCCGGGAGCGCGAGTACGCCCGGACGAAAGCGTTCTGGGACTGACCGGTTCTCCAGTCGAAACGAGTCGCACGTACGTCTGACGGTAGTATGACGGGCGTCGGAACACGGACGTGTTCCACCCGAAACAGGTCGCACGACCGTCAGACAATCGTCTGACAGCCGGTCAGCCGTCGACGGCCGCGAGCACCCGCTCCCGGAGGTCGGCCGCGCCGACGGCCACCTCGTCGGCCCGCGAGAGGTCGTCCTCGGCGGCCGCGTCGCGCTGGTAGCCGATGGTGTAGGTGCCGGCCCGGGTCGCCGCCTCGACGCCCGCCGGGGAGTCCTCCACCACGACGCAGTCGGCGGGCGAGACGCCGAGTCGGTCGGCGGTTATCTCGTAGATGGCGGGTTCGGGCTTGCCGGGCACGTCGAGGTCGGCGGCGCTGACCACCGCGTCGAACCGTCCCGCGAGGTCGAACCGGTCGACCACCATCTCGATCCACTGCGGGAACGACGACGTGGCGACGGCGACCGGGACGCCGCGGTCGTCGAGCGCGCCGAGCAGGTCGTGGAAGCCGTCGAGAAGCGACGCCTGCTCGGTGTAGACGGTCTCCGCGCGGCGGTCGTACAGGTTGAAGTACTCCTCGCGGCTCACCTGCACGTCGTAGTCGGCCGATAGCTGGTCGTACTGGTCGAGGACGTTCACGCCCTTGACGTCCTCGTGGGTCACCGCGTCGGTGTCGAGGGCCTCGTCGAGGATGGCGTCCATCTCCTCGACCCAGTAGCGCTCGGAGTCGACGATGACGCCGTCCATGTCGAAGATGACTGCTCGTCGGGACACGGTCGTCCTTGGGCGTCCGGAACGTAAGCCTCTCCGTTTCCGGCCGGTCAGTCGGCGAGGGTGCGACTGCGGAACACCTGCACGAGCGCGAACGTGACGGCGAGGTAGACGACGGTCAGGACGAACAGCAGGAACTGCTCGTACGGCCCGAGGGACCCGATGGCGGCGTCGAACGGGACGTCCTTCGTGACGAGGCTCCCGTCCGCGGCGACGCGTACCATGATGACCGCCGAGGTGGCGACGGCGTAGGCGAGCGACACCGCCAGATAGAGCAGGGAGAGGCGGGCGACCGTCGGCCACGCGACCGGGTGCGGTCCGGTGCCGCGCTCCCACCGGTTCATGGCGTCCTGTCGGCCCGCCAGCTACTTCTACTTACGGGCGACGGCGGCCAGCGCCCACAGCGACGACGCAGGCGGCGGCGTCGGACTATCCGGCGGGTTCGGCGGCCGGTGTGTCGGTCAGGACGGCGGCCGCGGCGCCGCCGACGAGCGTGGGGAGCCAGTAGGTGACGACGCGGTACAGGAGCGTCGCGGCCGTCGCGTCGGCCACCGGGATGCCGGTCGTGGTGACGATGAGGAAGACGAGCGTCGCCTCGACCCCGCCCAGACCGCCGGGGACGGGGACTACGTCAGCCACGGCGGCGAGCGGGACGACGAAGAGCGCGACGGCGGCCGGCACGACGTGGTCGAGTGCCGACAGCGAGAGCCAGAGCGCTGCCCCCTGGAGGAGCCATCCCGACAGGCCGAGCGCGAGCGCCAGCGCGAGTCGCGGGCGGTCGGACGCGACGCGGACGACGCTCCGGCCGAACGCGGTCACGCCGTCGTGGACCACTCGGGCCGTCGGCGGCGTCAGGCCGGGGACGACGCGACCGATTCCACCGAGCACGCCGGTCACGCCGACCACCGCCGCCTCCCGGAGTCGGTCCCGGTACCGCCACGCCACGACGGACAGGCCGAGGACGCCGAGGCCGACCGCGAGCAGGACGCCTGCGACCGCCGGGCCGGGTCGACCGAGGACGGCGGTCGCGCCGAAGTACGCGAGGCCGAACACCGCCAGCGTGGGGACGGGCAGGTAGTTGATGGCGTCGACGCTCGCGAGCGCCGCGAGGGTCGACTCGAACCGCCCGCCGGTCGCACGCGCTATCGCCAGCGCGGTCAGCGCCTCGCCGCCGAGCAGGGCGATGGGCAGCACGTTGTTGGCGAACACGAGCGTCAGGTAGCCGAGCAGCGTCTCGCGGCCGGTGTATCGGACGGCCATCGCGTCCAGGACGACCCGGAACGTGGCCGCCCACGCGAGCAGCCACAGGACGACGACGCCCGCCGCGGTGACCATCGGGAGCGGCCGCGCACCGCTCATCGCGGCGGCCACGTCGTCGACGCCGACGACGACCAGCAGGGCGCCGAGGAGGACGCCGGCGACCGCGAACCCCAGCACGACCGGTCGCGCGCGGACACTCCCGAGCGACATCGACGTATCCGTTCTGGACGCCCACGACCGTGAACCTTCCCGAACGCGTGGCCGGGCCGCCGCGAAACCCGAAAGGGCATTAGCCGCGCCGGACAACGCCACGCGCATGGACCTGGCTTCCGGCGCCTGGCGCTACGCGGCCCTGCCCCTGCTCGCGGCCGTCCCCCTCGCGTTCTTCACCCCGGCAGGGAGTGTCGCCGCCCTCGCGCTCACCGTCGCCGTCCTGCTGTTCTTCCGCGACCCGGAGCGCAACCCGCCGTCGTCGGGCGTCGTCGCGCCCGCGGACGGCAAGGTGTCCGTGGTCCGCGAGGAGGACGGCCGCGTCCGCGTCGGCGTGTTCATGAACGTCACCGACGTGCACGTCAACCGCGCGCCGCTCGACGGCGTCGTCCGGGACGTGACCCACACGCCCGGCGCTCACCGGCCCGCGTTCTCGAAGGACTCCGACCGGAACGAGCGCGTCACCGTTCAGTTCGACGAGTTCCGGGTCGTCCTCATCGCCGGCTGGTTCGCCCGGCGCATCCACCCGTACGTGGAACCGGGCGACGACCTGGCGCGGGGCGACCGCATCGGCCACATCGCGTTCGGGAGTCGGGCCGACGTGGTGCTGCCGGCCGAGTACACCAGGGCAGACGTGACCGTCGAACGCGGCGACAAGGTCCGGGCAGGCGAGACGGTCCTCGCCCGGACGAAGTAGCGCCCTGGAGGGCAAGTAGCGCCCTGGAAGGCAAGTAGCGCCCTGGCCGGACAGGTCCGGAGCTATCGACCTGTCCGTCGTACCACTGGTCGGAGGGGAACTATGGCATCAGTAGAGCAACAGGAGATACTGGACGCCGTCGAGGATGTCTGGAACGAAGGTGACCTCGACCTCGTCGAGGAGTTCATCGCCGAGGAGTTCGTCGGCCACATGCTCGGCGACGAGGACATCCACGGCGTAGAGGGATACGAAACCTGGGTCCGGGCGACGCTCGCTGCCTTCCCGGACGCCGAACTCACCTTCGACACCGTGTTCGAAGCCGAGGCGTTCATCGCGGGCACGTGGACGTTCACGGGCACCCACGAGGGCCAGTGGGAGGACATGGAGCCCACCGGGGCGTCTGTCGAGTTCGAGGGCGTCTTCATCGACCGCGTCGAGGACGGCATGGTCGTCGAGTCCTGGCATCTGAGCGACGGCCTCACGCTCATGCAGCAGCTCGGCGTCGTCGAACTGCCGACCGGATAGGCCGTTCTGCATCTCGGACCACGAGATATTTGCCCGCCCGTCGGCAATCACGGTCCATGGAACGACGGGACGTGCTGAAGCTGTTCGGCGGCGGACTGCTCCTGGTCGGGGGTGGCAAAGCCGTCGACAACGTCCTCATCGGCTACGACGAGAACCTTCTGAACCAGGACCTCGACTCGCTCGCCCGCGAGCGGTTCGGTGCGACGGAGCGCTGGGAGCGGCAGGTCGGCGACCACACCCTGGACCGGGACGGTGACCGGCTCCGAGTCCTCGACGCCGCCGGCGAGACGTCGGCGACCCTCTCGCTGTCGTCCGCGACGACGGCCGAGGCCGCGGCTGTCGACGACGAACTCGGTCTCGCCGGCGGTCCAGTCGAGCAGATCGTCGCCGACATCGGTGCGCTCCGGAGCGGCGATTACGTGTTCGCGTTCTCCCGCCTCGACCCCTTCTTCGAACGCGTTCACACGGCCGACGCCCGCGGGTTCACCACCGACCTCGTCCGGAGCGGATGGGCGACGGCTCCCGACACCGTCCGCGAGTTCACGGGCGCGGCCCCCGACGAACCGAGAGCCGTCGTCCAGGGACTGATGGAGGCGTTCAACGAACACACCGACTACGACGTCCCCCGGTACCTCGCCGGCTCCATCACCGACAACGTCCTGTTCGGGACCGTCCCGCTCCGGAAGTACTTCCGCGCGAACGTCTCGTTTCCCGCGCTGCTCGACGACCGCCACGCCGGGATGTTCTGTTACGAGTTCACCTACCGGTCTATGGAGGCACTCCACGCCGTCCCGGCGTTCGACCAGCGGACCCCGGTCGTCGCCGGACGCGTCCACGACGAGCGACACAAGCACGTGTACACCGCCATCGCGAGCGTCGTACGCGAGGACGGCGACCTGGTGGTGCCCGTCACGTTCGTGGACTACACCCACACGACCCTCTACGACGACTTCAATCTCACACCCGTCCTCGGGACGGGACTCGAAGCCTACGGCGACCGTCACCGCGCGACCGCCATCTACTGGGACTGACGCGGCCCGACGCGCTCTCTCGCCGCCTGGAAGTGGTCGGCTCGAATCCGTATCTCGTCGGCGCGCTCGTTCGCCATCTCGACGCCCTGTTCGGCGGCGGCCTCCCGGATGGCGAGCATCGACGCCTGGCGGACCAGCGACGCGATGTCCGCGCCCGAGTAGCCCTGGAGGTCGGCCGCCAGACCGTCGAGGTCGACGTCGTCGGCCAGCGGCTTCCCCTCGGTGTGGACCCGGAGGACGGCGCGGCGACCCTCCTCGTCCGGGACGGGCACCTCGACGTGGGCCTCCAGGCGGCCGGGCCGGAGGAGCGCCGGGTCGATGGCTTCCCGGCGGTTGGTCGCCGCGAGCACGACCAGGTTCGGGTTGCCCTGGACGCCGTCGAGTTCAGTGAGCAACTGGGAGACGACGCGTTCGGCCACCTCGTGGCTGCCGTCGCCCCGGCGCGCCGCGATGGCGTCTATCTCGTCGAAGAAGACGATGGTGGGGGCGGTCTGGCGCGCGCGGTCGAACACCTCGCGGACGGCCTTCTCTGACTCGCCGACGTACTTGTCCACGAGTTCCGGGCCGGCGACGTGGATGACGTTCACGCCGCTCTCGTGGGCGATTGCGCGCGCGAGCATCGTCTTGCCGGTGCCGGGCGGGCCGTAGAGCAGGATGCCCGTCGGCGGCGTCGTGGCCGTCGCCTCGAACAGGTTCCGGTAGGAGAGCGGCCACTCGATGGCCTCCCGGAGCGTGGCCTTCGCCTCGTCGAGGCCGCCGATGTCGTCGAAGCTCGTCGCCGGGAGCTCCGCGACGAACTCGCGCATCGCCGACGGCTCGACGCTCCCGAGCGCGCGCTCGAAGTCCGCCCGGGTCACCCGAACGTCCTCGGCGTCCACCTCGCCGTCGCGGACCCGCCTGAGCGCGTGCATCGCCGCCTCGGTCGCGAGCGCCTGGATGTCCGCGCCGACGAAGCCGTACGTGCGCTCTGCGATGGCGTCGAGGTCGACGTCGTCGGCCAGCGGCATCCCGCGGGTGTGTATCTCCAGCACCTCGTGGCGTCCCTCGACGCCCGGGACGCCAACCTCTATCTCCCGGTCGAACCGGCCGGGGCGGCGGAGCGCCGGGTCGATGGCGTCCACGCGGTTGGTCGCGCCGATGACGACCACCTCGCCGCGCGTCTCCAGACCGTCCATCAGCGAGAGGAGCTGGGCGACGACGCGGCTCTCCATGTCGGCGTCGTCCTCGCGGCGGCCGGCGACGCTGTCGATCTCGTCGAAGAAGACGATGGACGGCGCTTCGTCGCGCGCCTCCTGGAACACCTCGCGCAGGCGCTCCTCGCTCTCGCCCTTGTACTTCGAGACGATCTCGGGGCCGGAGATGGAGATGAAGTGGGCGTCGGCCTCGTTCGCGACGGCCTTCGCGATGAGCGTCTTCCCGGTGCCGGGCGGCCCGTGGAGCAGCACGCCCGCCGGCGGTTCGATGCCGAGGCGTCGGAAGAGGCCGGGTTCGCTCACCGGGAGTTCGACGAGTTCGCGCACCAGTTCGAGTTCCTCGTCGAGGCCGCCGATGTCCTCGTAGGTGACGCCGACGCGGCGCTCCGGCGTCCGGTCGCGTTTCGACGCCGGCACCTCGACGACGGTGCGCTCGGTGACGACGACGGGTCCCCGGGGCGTCGTGGCCGTCACCTCGAACTCGCCGGCGGTGCCGAGGGCGTCCACCCGCACCCGCTCGCCCGTGCTCACCGGCCGGTCGAGCAGC
The DNA here is from genome assembly GCA_042662785.1 of Halobacteriaceae archaeon GCM10025711. Classification (GTDB taxonomy): domain Archaea; phylum Halobacteriota; class Halobacteria; order Halobacteriales; family Halobacteriaceae; genus JBHSYX01. The sequence continues at coordinate 2,450,728 of JBHSYX010000001.1, read as the reverse complement.
GAGCGCTTCGCCGCCTCCGCGAGGCTCTCCGTGTCGCCCGGCGTGGGGCCGGCCGGCGTGAGTTCGACGCGCTCGGCCTGCTCGACGCTCGCCTTCCGGACGCGGACGGGGTCGCCCACGCGAGCGCCAGCGTTGGCGCGGGTCTGCCCGTCGATGCGGAGTTCGCCGTCCCGCAGGTCGCGGTCCCCGGGCCATATCTTCGCGACGGTCGTCCGGTCCCCCTCGATGACGACAGTCTCGCCGCTGAGCACGCCGAGCCGTCGCTGGACGGCCTGCGGGAGGCGGACGATGCCACGGCCGGCGTCGCGGGCGGCCGCCTCGCGGACGACGAGTTCCACGGCGTCGTCCTGGTCGGTCATGTCACCGCCTTGTCCCCGGAGGTGCTAAACGGTTCCTCTCCGGGGTAACGCCTTTGTCCACATGCGTCAGATTGTAAAACATGGTCCGGAAGACGGAGCGCGATGGCATCACGTGGTACGCCTGCGAGATGTGCGGGATGATGTTCGACAGCGCCGACGACGCCAGGCAGCACGAGGCGAACTGCGACGCCGAGGAGCCGTCGTACCTCCAGTAGACCCTACTCCCCGTCGACGAACTCGTAGGCGCGCTCGCCGAGTTCGTCCTCCTCGAAGACGAAGACCCGCCCTCTCGCCTCGGTCGTGTCGGCCTCCACCTCGACCGCGTAGTCGTCGCCGCGGACGACGACGCCCGGGAACAGTTCCTCCTCGTCGCCCGGTTCCAGCATGAGGCGACCGACGCCCGAGGACTCCAGTATCTCGTCGCTCGTCTTCCGGTCGTTCACGTAGACCATCACGCCCTCCGTCTCCGAGGGGTCGGTCACCAGCACCTGCACGTTCATGCTCGCGCTGACCCGGACCGTCCCCGTGACCTCCTCCGGTTCCGCCAGGTAGTGCGCCCGCCGGCCGTCGGTGTACTCGACCACGATGCCCCGCTCGCCGAACTCGACGCCCACCGTGCTCGGAGCGATGTCGTTCCGCACACTCATGTCCCAGGCTTCCCGCCGGACCGCCAAAAGCCCGCCGTTCCGCGAACACGGCCGCTACCGCCAACCGTAAGTGGACTCCCGGGGAGTAACGGACATGGACGGCCGCGCCGAGGCGCCCGCCGCCGGGACGGTGCTCAACGCGCTCGCCACCGGCACCGGGTCGGCCTTCGCCATCGACGCCTACACCACCGCCGAGGTCCACCTCGACCCGGACGCCGACGACGTGACCGGTGAGGTGGCCGGCCACCCGGACGCCGACACCCGCCTCGTCGAGAAGTGCGTCGAGTTCACCGTGAACCTCCACGGCGACGGCGACCCGGGCGGCACGGTGCGGACCGAGAGCGAGGTGCCGATGGCCTCCGGCCTGAAGAGTTCGAGTGCGGCGGCCAACGCCACGGTGCTCGCCACGCTCGACGCCCTCGGGAAGGCCGACGAGGTGGCCCGCGAGAACGCCGCTCAGATAGGCGTCCGCGCCGCCCGGGCGGTAGGCGTCACCGTCACCGGCGCGTACGACGACGCGAGTGCCAGCATGCTCGGCGGGGTCACGGTCACCGACAACACCGAGGACGTGCTCCTCCATCGCGAGGCGGTGGACTGGGACGTGCTCGTCTGGACGCCGCCCGAGCAGGCGTTCAGCGCGGACGCCGACGTGGAGCGATGCCGGCGCGTCGAACCGATGGCCATCCTCGTCGAGGAACTCGCGCTCGCCGGCCGGTACCAGACCGCGATGACCGTCAACGGCTTCGCGTTCGCCGCGGCGCTCGACCAGCCCACCGCGCCGATGGTGGACGCGCTCCCGCTCGCCGACGGCGTCTCGCTGTCGGGGACCGGCCCCAGCTACGTGGCGGTCGGCGACCGTGACGCGCTCGAAACGGTGCAGGAAACCTGGAACGAACGGGACGGAACCACATGGCTCACGACGACACAGACCGACGGCGCACGGACGAGATGAGCCTGGACGAACTCCGGGCCGAGATCGAGGAGATAGACCACGACCTCGTGGAACTCATCGCGCGACGCACCTACGTCGCCGACACCATCGCACAGGTCAAGGCCGACCGCGACCTGCCGACGACCGACGAGGCACAGGAGGAGCGCGTGATGGAGCGCGCCGGCGAGAACGCCGAGCGGTTCGACGTCGACGCCAACCTCGTGAAGGCCATCTTCCGGCTGCTCATCGAGTTGAACAAGGTAGAGCAACGAGAGAGTCGGTAGGTCGAAATCCAGCAATACAAGTCGTATGAGGCCCGTTTAGCCCTCAAAATTTTCTTCCGATAGCTGTTCTCTCGATTCGGGTTCGATGAAATGTACCATATTCTGTCTCACTGGCCCCGAACTGCTGTCCGTAGACCTCTCTATTTCCCAAAATTTGAGGCCGTGACCGATTCGTTCTATCGCGCAGTCTCCGCCCACCTACGAGCCACTCCTCGTCGAGAAGTCAGGGATGAGTTCGGACTGGGTACGACAGGCCCACCCACGCTACTCTACCGTTCCATTGTCGTTCCTCGCTGGGCGGCGACCTCGGACGAGTGTTCTGCCGCGTCGGGCAGCCCAGACAAGCACGACTGCGACTAGGTAGGCGAAGAGAAAGAACCCGACCGTCCCGAGTCCTTGGTCGACGGGAGTAATCCCACCAAGCAGGGTTCCGTAGAGTGCCATGATAGGTAACGCGAACACGAACAGGGCAAGAAGGATCGCTCGAAGCACCCCCGTCGGCTCACCTACCAGAAATTGTGAGAGAAATCCAAGGTAGCCGACTGCGGGCAGGGCAAACACGAGCAACACTGCTCGGTTCCACAGGGTGTTACGGAGGGCGCTGTCCATAGACTCAATTATATCTCTACCGACATATCCTTTTCTGGCCCGCTCCTTCGGTGAGTTTCGATGGTCCACGATGAGAACACAATCGTCGAAACGGCTTTGGTAACACATGCGTAATACCAACGTATGTCTGGAGCAACCACCGGAAACAACGGAGACGACGAGATCGTCACGGTGAACTTCAAGGTCACGCAGTCGTTCCTCGACGAGATCGACGAGACGTGGCAGGGGCGTGGCTTCAACAGCCGGAGCGAGTTTATCCGCTACACACTCAGGGATGCGACCGAGTTCCCGACGTTCGACCGGGACGAACTCGTCGCTCTCCTCCGAGCCGAGGAGGACATCCGCGAAGGGCGCACGATGAGCGCCGAGGAAGCCCGCGAGCAGTTCGGGACGGACGGCGATGAGTGACGACGACTGGACGTGGGAACTCACACCGAAGGCACAGGACGACCTCGCCTCACTCTCGCCGCAGGAGCAAGACCGGATACTGGACAAACTGGGCGAGATCGTCGAATCGCCGTGGCGTGACCCACCGGATTACGGGGAACCGCTCCAGAACAGCCCGCACAAGAAAGTACGAGTTGGAGAGTTCCGTCTGGCTGTGACGTTCCGTCGAAACGAACAGCGCATGGTGGTCGCTCGAATCAAGCGCCGGGGTGGCGCATACACTGCCGACGACGACTGAATTTCTTGCAGTTACATGTATGGTGGATCTCATCTATTTGAACAAGGTCGGGCAGCGAGAGTCGGTAGACTGTCGTTCATCTCTCTGATTCGTCTGCCGAGCGAACTGGTGTCCTGGTCCACGTCGCCTAGAGCTCTATCGTCGCTTCGAGTTCGTGGGCAGCCTCTGGAGTGGGCTTTCGCGTGATGGAGATGTCGTCTATCGGGATCTCCCACTCGAGGTCGTAGCCCAACAGGAACGAGACGACGTCGCCGATCTGCTCGTCAGCGACCTGGAGTGCGAAGCCGACGTGCGGGAACCACCGGTGGGGTTCGTAGTAGGGAACTGGTGCAGTCCCCAACGGGTGGACGGCCTCGACGACGTCTCTGTGGAGTTCCAGGAGTTGCGGGGATTTGCCGACGGGAAGCCAGACGTTGTTTCCGGGGAAGACGCCGACGCCGTCGGTGGTGACGGTAAAGGGGTCGTGATGCTCGACGGCTGATTCGACTGCCGACGCGATCGTGCCGACTGCCGCCGCGTCGTCGAGAGCGTACATGGTGATGTGCGGATAGGGGTTGACGTCCTCGTACTGAACCCCGATGCTGTCCTCGCCGAACTCGTCCGCGATATCCTCCCAGAGCGTCTTGACGGCGCTGAACTGCGGTTCCGGCAGATTCGGGCCGATGATAGTATTCACGGTTGTCCGTTCGTTCCAGAAACCGTAAACGTACTGTTACATTCCGAAGGGGACCGAACCGGCCGATTACGCTGGGTCGGTCAGTACTCCCACAGGCGCTCGATGCGCGATTCGACCTCCGGGTGGTCGTCCCGAAGCCGTTCGACGTCCGTCTCGCCGTCGACGTTGATGACGTGGACCTCGCCTCGCTGTCCCGAGTACACGTCCTGGAAGTCGTAGACGACGCCGACGACGGTCACGTCGTCCGGGACGTCGTCGCTCGCCAGGAGGAACTCGACCTGCCGGTCGACGTTGTACTCGACGAGCCGATTGATGGCCCCAGCACGGTCGAGTTCGGGGGAAGCGCCTCGACGCCTGCTTCGAGGCGCGGTTTCAGGAGTGAGAGCGAGTACTCGATGCCCGCGGGCTCGGAAATCCCATCGGTGAGGTCGTCGTACGTCGCCGTCACCGCGCCGCACCCGGTGTGGCCGACGACGATGATGGTCTCCGTTCCCGTGTGTTCGACCGGGTAGAGGACGTCACCGGAGACCACCTCCCCGGCGTCGGTTCGCTGGACGACGCGGTTCCCGATGTTGCTGCACGTGAAGACGTGTCCGGGCCGTTCGTTCCCCCACAGGTGGTCCTGCAGGACGCGGGAGTCCGAGCACGAGACGGTGACCACGTCGGGGTGCTGGCCGTCCTGGACGTCGTCGAACCGGGTCCGGAACTCCTCGGCGTGGGCCGCGTTCTGCTGCAACAACTCGACGACTGTGTGCTGCATGGGGAGACAGACACGCTCCGGGGAGTAGATTCCTTGGGTTTGCCGCGGGCCGGTCGGCAGTAACGGCTCGCAAGTCGGCGGCCTCGGCCGGCCGGTGCCCGAACAACTGGCCGGCAGCCAGTCAGGCACGTACCCGAACGATGCGGACAACCTGTAGCACCACGGCCATTTTGCCGCCGGCCGGTGACCAGGTGGCCATGCACGTTCGCCAGGCCGACCCCGACGACGCCGCCGACGTCCAGCGCGTCGCCGCCACGTCGACTCGCGCCGCGTACGCCGGCGTCGTCGAGGACGAGACCATCGTGGAGTCCGTCGAGGGCCCGTCGTTCATGAAGGAACTCGCGGACTGGCTGGGGAGGCCGCCGACCGCGAGGACGTGGTCTACCTGGTCGGCGACGACGGCGACGGCGTCGTCGGGTTCGCGCAGTTCACGTGGGGCGACGCCTGCCGCGAGGGGTACGTCGGCGACGACGAGGCGCTGCTCCACTCGCTCTACGTCGCCCCCGACTGCTGGCGGGAAGGGGCGGGCACGGCGCTCCTGGAGCGCGGCGTCGAGCAACTACCGGACCGGCTGGACCGGCTGAAACTCGGCGTGCTCCCGGACAACGAGGTCGGCCGGTCGTTCTACGACGACCACGGGTTCGAGGTGGTCGGCGAGGACGTCTACGAGATGGGCGCCGCGAGCTACGACGTGCTCGTGCTCGCCCGCGACCTCTAGAAGGAGGCGGCGAGGTCGTCGAGGGCTTCGTGGTGTTCGGAGGTGTGGGGAGCGGTGAGCGGCGAGACGCTGACCCGTCCCTCGACGACGGCCCTGCGGTCGGTCCCCTCCGGGTCGGGGATGTCGCCTTCGGCCATCCGGTCCCACATCCGGTCGTGGAGTTTCACGGTGCCGCCGTCGTTGCTGGCGGTCATCTCGTAGGCGTGGGAGGGGCTGGTTATCTCCATCCGCGGCCGCTCGTCGGTCGGGAGCGGCGCGTTCACGTTCAGGTAGTCGGCGGTCTCGAAGACGCCGGCGCCCAGCGCGTTGTCGACGAGGTGGCGGGTGGCGGCGACCGCCTCCTCGTAGTCGTCCGTCGTGGTCTCGCGCTGGAACTGGTCCTGCGGGAGGTAGAGCGACGCGGCGATGGCGGGGACGCCGAAGAACGCCGACTCGACGGCGGCGCTCACGGTGCCCGACCGACCGAGGACGTACATGCCGATGTTCGCGCCACGGTTCACGCCGGCGACGACGATGTCGGGGTCGGGGTCGAACGCCTCCAGACCGGCGACCACGCAGTCGCTCGGCGTCCCGTCGACGGCGTAGCCGAGTTCGTGCTCGTGGACGTCGACCTCGTAGGAGAGCGCGCGGCCGACCGCGCTCTGGTCGGTGGCCGGAGCGACGGTCGTCACCTCGCCGACGTCGGAGAGGCCCTCGTAGAGCGCGCGGATGCCGGGACTGTCGATCCCGTCGTCGTTCGTCAGCAGGATCTCCGGGCGGTCGTCCATACCAGCCACGTCGGCACCCCGGGCGAAAAGCGCTCCGCTACGCGGCGGCCGCCACGTCCACGACCGTCTCCTCGTCCACGACGAGGTTGTACGCCGCTTCGTCGTCGTTCCACAGCACGAGGACGTTCTCGAATGCGAGCAGGTCGCCGTAGTTCGCCCGGGCGAGCGCGTCGTTCAGCGACGTCTCCTTCACGAGGACGGCGTACTGTTCGACGGTCTCGCTCCCGTCGCCCACCTTGAACACGGGGTTGCCGTCGTCGCTCAACGAGTGGCTCAGTTTCACGGCCACGCAGTCCACGCGCCGGGTGACGTGGCGTTCCATGTCGGCCATCCGCGCCACCGCGCTCGCGTCGAGGTCGACGTCGTACCGGCGTCTGCCGTCGGTGCGGAGGACGAAGTGGGAGTACTGCACGTCGACGTTCACGTACGCGTCGCCGTCCTCGTCGGCCGCGGACGCGAGTCGGCGCTGGAACGACGGCACCGCGAGGTCGGGCTTGACGTCGAACGACCAGCCGCGGTCGGCGGGCTGGTAGCCGTCCCAGAGGCGCACCGTCGGCGAGTAGACGACGCGCTCCCGGCCGTCGGCGACCGCTCGTTCGACCTCGCGGAGGCCGGTGCTGGTGTTCAGGTCGGCGGGCGCGACGGCGAGGAGGGCGCCGTCGGGCGCGAGGTGGTCGAGGTAGCGCTCCACCACCGACATCGGGTCGTCGAGTTCGTTCAGCACGTTCGCGAACAGCAGGAGGTCGTACTCGCCGTCCGGGTCGAAGGCTTCCGCCGTCTCCCGGTGGACCGTCGTGTGGAAGTTGTGGCCGGTCTCGGCGAGCATCGGTCGGAGCACGTCGACGGCCGCGCTCGGTTCGACCGCGTGGTAGTCGACGAGCGCGTCGTCGGGCAGGTAGTCGTGGAGGCCGAGCGCGGGGCCGCCGACGCCCGCGCCCACGTCCAGCACCCGAAGCGACCGGGGCAGGAGGCCCGCCCGCCCCAGGTCGTCGACGGCGTACTGGGCGACGGCGTAGTTGTCCGGCAGGTGGTAGACGGCGTAGCCCAGCGCCGCGGTGGCGTCGTACTCGACGGGATGCTGGCGGTAGTACCGCTCCTTGAGGCGGCGGATGGCCGCCCGGAGTGCGTCGCCGGCGTCGCCGTGGTACCACCGGTCGCCGAACCGGTCGACCAGCAGCGATTCGAGGCGGTCGGCGTACCGGTCCGGGAACGCCCGGACGCCCCGGAACGTCGGCGCGACGGCGCCCTCCTCGACGGGGACGAACGTCCCGTCGTCGCGCTCCACGAGGCCCAAGTCGACGGCTTCGTCCCGGAGGACGTCCCTGACGGCGTCCTCGCCGGGGTGCTCTGCGACGTACTCGTCTACCTCGGCGGGGTCGATGGGGCGGACGCTCCGGAGGTACTTCGCGTTCGCCACCACCTGGTCGCGCACGCTCATCGCAACTCGTCGTAGCGGGCGGCGAACGTCTCGGCGTCGCTCTCGGCGAGCGTCCGTGCGGCCTCGGCGACGTCGGCGGCGCCGTCGAACGTCTCCTGGATGTCCGAGTAGACCCGCGGGTTCCCGGCCGTCACCTGGTCGACGAGCGCCGTCAGCCCCTCGTAGACCGGTGTCTCGAAGCCCTCGGGCACCTCGTCGGCCGCCATCGCGAACGCCAGGATGGCGGCGTGGGCCCGCCCTGCACCGTCTTCATCGCCTCGTCGTGCTCCTCGGCCGTCGTCTCGACGAGCACGTTGCCGGCGTCTTCGAGCGCCCGCCTGATGCCGTCGGTCGCCGGACCGGGTGCGCCCGTCACGACGGCGACGTTCCCGGGGCCGTTCTCCGGGCCGAACAGGGGTGGAGGCTCATGCGCTCCCGCGCCGGCGCGGTCCGCGCCATCGCGGCGAGCGGCGGCCCCATCGCGCCCGTCACGTCCACCACCGCCTGCTGGGCCTGCGACGCGTGCTCCTCGATGGTGGCGACGGCGTCCGGGATGGGCACCGCCACGCAGACCACCCCGAAGCTCTCGTCGGTGTCGAGGGGACGGCCCTGGCGCGCCCGCCGACCGCCGCCGCGGCGTCCTCGGCGGCCGCCGGGTCCACGTCCGCGAAGGCCACGTCGCGCTCGACGGCCCCCGCGAACCAGCGCCCCATGGCGCCCGCCCCGACGATGAGTACGTCCATCGGCCGGGGATAGCCTGTCCCACGGCAAAGGGTTCGGCTACACGGTCGGGGACTTGTTTCGCTTCGGGATGCACCGAAGATGCGACAGTGACCGATACCTCGAAAGCCCTCGCCCCTTTCAGTCCCACCACGTGAGCCTGGCCCGGCCGGCCACCGGGCGGTGGGTGGGACTGAAAGGGGCGGCGTGGTGGACGACGGCGGCCGACGGAAGCACCGCAACGCAGTGAGGAGCGTGGTTCAAAGAGCGAAGCTCTTTTGTCATCACGAAAGACGCGGAGCGTCTTTCGAACGACAGCGAGGCCCCCGAGTCCAGCACGTCGGGGCTTTCGAAGTGGTCGAAGTTGTCGCGTGTTGGTTCTCGCTGACGTCTCTTACTGATGTATTCGCTCGATGCGTCCGGTGTCTCGCCGGTAGGGAAGAGATTTGTTCACAACTGATCGGGACCCTTCCGGGAACGCCTATACGCTGTCGACGATGACGAGCCGTTTCGGGTAGTCGGTCAGGTTCTCGAAGCCGTCCTCGGTCACGACCACCAGGTCCTCGATGCGAACGCCGCCGACGTCCGGGTCGTAGAGGCCGGGTTCGACGGTGATGACGTGCCCGGGTTCGAGTTCCGTGCCGGCCGAGGAGACGCTCGGGAGTTCGTGGACGTCGAGGCCGACGCCGTGCCCGGTGCTGTGGATGAAGCCCGTCTCCGTCGACTGGTCGCTCCGGAGCGTGGGGTGGCCGGCGTCCTCGTACACGTCACAGACCGCGTCGTGCACGTCCTCGCCGGTGGCACCCGGTTCGATGGCGTCGAAGGCGGCTTCGACGGCCGTCTCGGTCAGGTCGTACCAGTCCTGTATCTCCTCGGACGGCTCGCCCTTGACGAACGTCCGGGTCATGTCGGCGTGGTAGTTCGTCTCCTTATCGCGTGGGAAGATGTCGACGATGATGGCCTCGTCGGCCTCCAGCGGGCCACTGCCCGTATCGTGGGGGACGGCGGCGGACGACCCGCAGGCGACGATGGTCTCGTCGAGCGCGTAGCCGTCGCGGAGCAGCGTCAGCTCTATCTCCTGCTTCACGCGCTCGCTCGTGAGCGGCTCGCCGTCGTAGTGGAGGACGCCGTCCCGGACGACGGCGGCGGCGAGCAGGTCCTCGGCGGCGTGCATCGCCGTCTCGTTGGCTGCCTGTGCCTCGCGGATGTGGTCGAGTTCCTCGTCGGCCTTGGTCGCCCGGATGGTCGTGACGACGTCGTCGGTGTCCACGACGACCTCGACGCCGTCGTCGCGGAGGGTGTCGGCGGTGTGGAGCGGGAACCGCTTCGGGGCGGCGACCGACTCGACGTCGAACTCGTCGAGGAACTCCAGCAGGACCTTCCCGCGGGCGGTCTCGGGGCCGTACTCGTCGACCTTCCCCGGAAGTCGTAGTCCGCCCACCGGCGGACCTCGTCGGCGTCGCTCTCTGCCTTCGCCCGGGCGTACTCCAGGCCGGAGACGAGGAGGGCGAGCGCGTCGGGCGTGTAGAGCGTGACGAACGGGTCGCTCGCGTCGAACCCGGAGAGGTAGCGCTGGTCGGACACGCCGGAATCCGCGTCGAGCAGGAACCCGTCGACGTCCGCGTCGTCGAGGGCGTCGTCGAGTCGCGTCAGGTCGGGTCGCATACCGTCCATCCCGCCGGGACCGACAAAATCCTACCGGGTCCGGAACTGTCATGGGGCGGCGTGGCAATGGTCACCACATGGACGCCACGGTCACCCAGTCGACGGTCCGGGGCACCGTCCACGCCCCGCCGTCGAAGAGCTACACCCACCGGGCCATCCTCGCCGCCGGGTTCGCGAGCGGCGCGCTCGTCCGCGACCCGCTGGTGAGCGCCGACACCCGGGCGACGATGCGCGCCGTCGAGGCGTTCGGCGGCAGTGTCGAACGCACCAGCGACGGCCTGGACGTCGCCGGGTTCGACGGCCGCCCCGACGTGCCCGCCGACGTCGTGGACTGCGAGAACAGCGGCACGACCATGCGCCTCGCCACCGCGACGGCCGCGCTCGCCGACGGCATGACGGTGCTCACCGGGGACCGGTCGCTCCGGTCCCGGCCCCAGGGCCCGCTGATGGACGCCGTCCAGCAGCTCGGCGGGCGCGTCGAGAGCACCCGCCGGAATGGGCAAGCGCCGCTCGTCGTCCGGGGACCGATTCACGGCGGCCGGGTCGCCATCCCCGGCGACGTCTCCTCCCAGTTCATCACCGCACTCCTGATGGCGGGCGCCGTCACCGAGGAGGGCGTCGACGTCGCCGTCACGACGCCGCTGAAATCCGCCCCTACGTCGACGTCACGCTCGACGTGCTCCGCCACTTCGGCGTCGAGGCCGGGACGACCGACGACGGCTTCCGGGTCGCGGGCGGCCAGTTCTACGAGCCGACCGACGGCGAGTACACCGTCCCCGGGGACTTCTCGTCGGCGTCGTACCTGCTCGCGGCCGGTGCGCTCGCCGCCGACGAGGAACTCCAGGTCCACGGCGTCTACCCGAGCGCCCAGGGCGACGCCGCTATCGTCGACATCCTCGACCGGATGGGCGCCGACGTCGACTGGCGGCAGAACGACGGCGTCGTCCTCGTCCGCGCGTCGCCGCTCCAGGGCGTCGAGGTGGACGTGTCCGCCACCCCGACCTGCTGCCGACGCTCGCCGTCCTCGGCGCGGCCGCCGACGGGACGACCCGGCTGACGAACTGCGAGCACGTCCGGTACAAGGAGACCGACCGCGTGAGCGCGATGGCGAGCGAACTCGCGACGCTCGGCGCGAGCGTCGAGGAGTCCCAGGACACGCTCGTCGTCCACGGCGGCGAGTCCGACCTGACCGGCGCCCGGGTGTCCGGCCACGCCGACCACCGCATCGTCATGTCGCTCGCCGTCGCCGGCCTGGTCGCGGACGGCGAGACGACCGTCGAGGGCGCCGAACACGTCGACGTGTCGTTCCCGGACTTCTTCGACGTGCTCTTCGAGGCCGGCGCGGACGTCGACGCCTGACCCACCAGTAGCTTCTTCTCCCGGCCGGTCGACGTGAGACCGATGCGACGCGACCGGGTCGAGGCCGAACTGCTCGACGCGCACGCGGAGGACGGCGCCGTCTTCCCCGCCTACGACGACTACTGTTTCGCGAACGTGCCCGACACCGTGGCGGCCGTCCTCGGCGCGGCCGCCGACCGGCCACTCCCGGGCGACGTGTTCGAGGGCGTGCCCACCGACGTCGACAACGTCGTCGTGGTGCTCGTCGACGGCTTCGGCTGGGAGCACTGGAAGCGCGACCAGGGCGACCACCGGTTCCTCGCGGACCTGGCGGCGGCCGGCACCGTGACGCCGCTGACCACCATCTACCCCTCGGAGACGGCGGCGGCCATCACGACGATGCACACCGGCCGCCAGCCGGTCGAACACGGCGTGCTCGGCTGGTACCAGTACTATCCCGACCTCGACGCGGTGCTCCGGCCGCTCCCGTTCACCACCCTCGACGGCACCCTCGCCGAGGAGGCGTTCGGCGACCGCGCCGACCCCGACCTCCTGGTCGACGCCGACTCCATCTATCAGCGCCTCGCGGCCGACGGCGTCGCCCCGACCGTCGTGCAGCCAGCGGAGACGGTCGGCGGCGCGTACACGAATCAGGTCACGACGGGCGCGACCGTCACGCCCTACGCGGACGTGGCCGAGATGGCGGTCCTGGTGCGGGAGACGCTCGCGGCCGGGTCGGGACCGTCCTACGTCTACGCGTACGTCCCGAACGTCGACACCGCCGCCCACCGGAACGGCACCGGGTCGGCGGCGTACCGCGCCCAGCTTTCGGCGGTGACCGAGAGCCTGCGCCGGGAACTCGCCGCTCTCGACGACGAGACGGCCGCGAACACGCTCCTCGTGGTCACCGCCGACCACGGCCACGTCGACACCCGCGACAGCGTGGACCTCCGCGAGCACGACGACCTCTGGACGCACCTCCGGCGCGACGGCGACGGCGACCCCATCCCGCCGCTCGGAAGTTCGCGCAACGCGCAGTTCCTCGTCCGCGACGGCCACGTTGACGTCCTCGACGCGTCCCTCCACGACGCGTTCGACCTGCGAACCTTCGACCGGGACGCAGTCCGGAACCGGAGCCTGTTCGGCGACCGGGCACCCTCGGCCCGGTTCGAGGCACACCTCCCGGACCTGGTGGCCGTCCACCGGGACCGCGGCCTCTGCTTCACGGACCGGTCACTCGGGCACGTCGGCCGGCACGGCGGGCTCACCCGCGAGGAGATGCTGGTGCCGTTCGCGGCGGCGACTCTCGCCGACCTGGCGTGAGCCGCCAGGCTTGCACCTTGTGCAACGGTTATAAGCGGCGGCCGACGAGTACGGCGTAATGAACGGGAACCGCTTCGGCCGGCTGTTCCAGGTGACGACCTACGGCGAGAGCCACGGGCCAGCCATGGGCGTCACCGTCTCCGGCTGTCCGGCCGGCCTCGAACTCGACGAGGACGACGTCCAGCGCGAACTCGACCGCCGGAAGCCCGGTCAGTCGATGATAACGACGAGCCGCGACGAACCCGACGCCGTGACCATCAACAGCGGCCTCCAGGACGGCTACACCACGGGGACGCCCATCGGGATGGTCATCCAGAACAAGGACGCCCGCTCCGGGAAGTACGAACCGTTCGTCACCGCGCCCCGGCCGAGCCACGGCGACTTCACCTACTCGGCGAAGTTCGGCACGCGGAACTGGGGCGGCGGCGGGCGGTCCAGCGCACGCGAGACCGTCAACTGGGTCGCCGCGGGCGCGGTCGCCAAGCAGATTCTCGCCCACGAGGGCGTCGAACTCAAGGCCCACGTCAACCAGATCGGCGACGTCGAAGCGCCCGACGTCTCCTTCGAGGAGATGGTCGAGCACGCCGAGGCGAACGACGTGCGGTGTGCCCACCCCGAGACCGCCGAGGAGATGCTGGCTGCCATCGAGGAGTACCAGCAGGAAGGCGACTCCATCGGCGGCAGCATCTACTTCGAGGCGCGGGGCCTCCCCGGGGCTCGGCGCACCCCGGTTCGACTCGCTGTCGGCCCGCCTCGGCCAGGCGATGATGGCGGTCCCGGCCGCCACCGCCTTCGAGTTCGGCCTGGGGCGGGACGCCCGCCGGTACACCGGGAGCGAGCGGAACGAGGACTGGACGTTCGACGACGCCGGCGACCCGACGCCGGTCGGCAACGCCCACGGCGGCATCCAGGGCGGCATCTCCACCGGGCAGCCGGTCTACGGCGAGGTGACCCTCCACGCGCCCACCTCCATCCCGAAGGAGCAGACGACCGTGGACTGGGAGACGGGCGAGGAGAAGGAGATACAGGTCATCGGCCGGCACGACCCGGTGCTCCCGCCGCGGGGCGTCCCCGTCGTCGAGGCGATGCTCGCGCTCACGCTCGTGGACTTCATGCTCCTGGGCGGCCACGTCAACCCGGACCGCCTCGACGACCGGCCGGGCGCGTACGACACCGACTACCACCCGCACAGCCCCGACAACGAGTAGCCGGGTCGCCTGAAGGCTTTGTCGCTGGACCCCGTAGGCGTGACGGGGGACGATGTACGCCAACGTACTCATCGCGACAGACGGGAGTCCAGGGACGGAGCGAGCAGTGGGCCACGGCCTCGCGTTCGCGGACGCGTTCGACGCCGACGTACACGCGCTCTACGTGGTCGACACGCGCGAGAACGGACGGCTTCCCGACGACCTCGCCGAGGAGGTGGTCACCGCCGCGGAGAAACACGGCCGGGGCGCGACGGCGACCGTCGAGGAGCAGGCCGCCGACCTCGGCCTCTCGGTGACGCGCGCTATCCGCGAGGGCGTGCCGAGCGAGGTCGTCGTGGAGTACGCCCGCGAGCACGACGTGGACCTCGTCGTGCTCGGCTCGCACGGCGACCGCATCCCGGCGCATCCCTGGCTCGGGAGCACAACCGCGAACGTGCTCCGGACGGCCGACGTGCCGGTGCTCTCGGCGCGCGTCGACGGCAACGTGGACCCGACAGCGGGCGTCACGCTCTACGACGACGTGCTGGTGCCGACGGACGGCAGCGACGAGTCGCTCGTGGCGGTCGACCACGCCATCGCGGTCGCCGAACGCTCCGGCGCGACGCTCCACGCCGTCTACGTCGTGGACGAGAGCGTCTACGACCTGACGGACAGCCCGCGGAGCATCAAGGGACCGCTCACGGAAGCCGGGGAGCGGGCGACCGACGCCGTCGCGGACCTGGCGGCCGAGGCGGACGTGCCGGTGACGACGACGGTGCTGACCGGGGCGCCGTCCGAGGAACTGCTCGACTACGCCGGCGGCAGCGATATCGACCTGATAACGATGGGCGCCCACGGCGAATCGGGGGCGGCGACGGCGCTCCTCGGCAGCACCACCGAGCGCGTCGTCAGGGACGCCGCCCAGCCGGTGTTGACGGTCCGGTAGCCGGGCGGGGTCCGCTCCCGGTCGTCACTCGGGGCGGTTCGCCGCCCACCTGCCGGTCCGCCGCCCAATCCGTTCGCTTTTTGCCGTCGGTACCCGACGTGCCCGCAATGGACGCCAACCAGGAGACGCCGTTCAATCCGTTCTCGATGGACGAGGACTGCACGAACTGCCCCGGCCTCGCAGACGCCCGCGAGCGGGTCGTCCACGGCTACGGCGACGTGGGCGCCGACTTCCTCTTCGTCGGCGAGACGCCGAGCGCCGCGACGGAGCGGACGGGGGTCCCGTTCACGGGCGACGCGGCGGGCGAGCGCCTTCAGTCGATACTCGGCCGCCTGGGCCTGAGTGCGTCGCCGCCCGACGCCGCCGAACCCGACCTGGACAACGTCTTCCTCACGTACCTCGCGCGGTGTCGGCATCCGGACCGGCCCGCGACTGACGACGAGGTGGCGACGTGCGAACCGTACCTGAACGCGGAGATACGCATGATAAACCCCGAGATCCTGGTGCCGGTCGGCCAGCGCGCGCTGGCGGAACTCGGCACGGAGTACACCACGACGCGCGCCGAGGACCTGGACGTGGCGGCCCAGCACGCCACCGAAATCAGGGGCCGGGGGTTCGAACTCGTGCCGATGGTCCACCCCGCCGAGCAGTCCGACGAACAGACCGAGGTGTTCGTCGAGTCGTTCAGCGCGCTCCTGGGTCGCGACTACCGGCAGACGAAGGGCCGTCGCGGCCGCTGACCACCCCGCTCGCTCGGTCGCTCCTGCCGGCGCGGACTCCTTCGCGGTCGCCGACTACCAGTACGGGTTCTCGCGCCACCGGCGACCCTTCGCGCCCCAGACCACCACGACGGCGACGACGACGGCGGCGACGGCGACGGTTGCGACCGACGCCGTGCTCCCGGCGACGACGGGTGCGAACACGGCGATAGCGCCGATACCCCACAGCACGACGGCCAGCACCGAGAGGCCGGCGACGAGTTTCAGCCACTGCATACTCGACCCCTCTCCTGGCCGATACTTAAATTCAGTCCTCGGCGTCCACCTCGATGTCCGCCACGGCGTCCGCTATCTCCTCGACGGCCGTCTCGTCCTCCATGGTGGAGACGTCGCCCAGGTCGTGGTCGAGCATGATGTCCCGGATGGTCCGCCGCATTATCTTCCCGGACCGGGTCTTCGGTAGCTGGTCGACGAACTGGAGGTCGCCGACGACCGCGATGGGGCCGACGCCGTCACGGACCTCCTGTCGGAGCTCCGCTTCGAGGCTCTCGTCCCCGTCGACGCCCTCGCGGAGCACGACGAACGCCGCCGCGACCTCGGTCTTCTCCGGGTCGGGCTTGCCGACGACGGCCGCCTCGACGACGTCGTCGTGGCTCACGAGCGCGTCCTCGATGTCGGTCGGACCGATGCGGTGGCCGGCGATGGTGATGACCTCGTCGGCACGTCCGCTGAACCAGAGGTAGCCGTCCTCGTCCATCGAGACGGCGTCGCCGACCCAGTAGACCCCGTCTATCTGCTCCCAGTACTCGCGCCGGTAGCGCTCCTCGCCTTCCCAGAGCGTCGGCGTCATCCCCGGGAACGGCTCGGTGACGACGAGCGCGCCGTCCTCGCCGCGTTCGACCGGGTTCCCGTCGAAATCGACCACGTCGACCTGGACGCCAGGGAGCGGGATGCCCGCAGACCCGGGCCGGATGGGGACCATGTCGATACCGTACGGGTTGCCGATGATGGGTCCGCCGGTCTCGGTCTGCCACATGTGGTCGATGACGGGCACGGCGTCGTCGAGCACCTCCTTCTGGAGCCACCGCCACGCCGGCGGGTTCAGCGGCTCGCCGGCCGAGAAGACGGCGTCCAGCGACGAGAGGTCGGCACGCTCGTGGAACGCGTCGTCGTAGCCGCTCAGCGCGCGGACGGCCGTCGGCGCGGTGAATATCTTCGTGACGCCGTTGCGCTCCACGAGGTCCCACCACACGCCGGCGTCGGGGTAGACCGGCGTCCCCTCGTAGACGACCGTCGTCGCGCCGACCAGCATGGGCGCGTAGACGATGTACGAGTGGCCGACGATCCAGCCGACGTCGGAGGTGGCGTACCAGACGTCCGAGG
The DNA here is from genome assembly GCA_042662785.1 of Halobacteriaceae archaeon GCM10025711. Classification (GTDB taxonomy): domain Archaea; phylum Halobacteriota; class Halobacteria; order Halobacteriales; family Halobacteriaceae; genus JBHSYX01. The sequence goes on along the minus strand of JBHSYX010000001.1, from coordinate 2,433,594 downwards.
GCGTCATCCCGAACGTCCAGTCCGCCATCGCGTAGACGTGGACCTGGTAGCCGCCGTGCTGGTGGACGGTCCCCTTCGGCTTCCCGGTCGTCCCCGACGTGGGCAGGATGAACGCCGGGTCGGTCGCGGCCGTCTCCACGTGGCCGGTGTCCTCGCCTTCTCCGCGTGCCAGTGCGTCCTTCCAGGTCACGTCGCGCTCCCGGAGGTCGACGCCGTCACCGCGTTCGAGCACCACGACGTCGTCGATGTTGCTCGCGGCGGCCTCGTGTTCGTCGAGGGTCTTGTCCACGATGCGCTTGAGGTCGACCACGTCGCCGTTCCGGTAGCCGACGTCGGCGGTGAGCAGGAGGCTCGACCCGGCGAGTTCGATGCGGTCGGCGAGCGCGCTGGCACCGAAGCCGCCGAACACGACGGAGTGGATGGCGCCGATACGCGTGCACGCCAGCATCGCCGTCACCGCCTCCGGGCACATCGGCATGTAGATGGTGACCGGGTCGCCGCGTTCGACACCGAACGCCCGGAGCATCGCCGCCACCCGCTCGACCTCGTGGCGGAGCTGGCGGTAGGTGTAGACCGCTCGTTCGTCGCGCTCGCCGGTTTCGTAGACGAGCGCCGCCTGGTTCCCCCGACCCTGTTCGACGTGGTAGTCGAGGGCGTTGTACGAGATGTTCGTCCTCCCGCCGGCGAACCACCTGAAGTCGCCGACACCGTTCTCCTGGTACACGTCCTCCCACGGGGCGAACCAGTTGAGTTCGGACGCGACGTCACTCCACAGCGACGCCGGGTCGCGCTCTCCTCGGCGGAGCAGTGCCTTCAGTTGCGGTGCCGCGAGTTCCTGTTCGACGTCGTCGGCCACCATGGGTGTGAATCACTATCGTATCGTGGGCGGGGCGACATAAAATCCGACGGCGTTTCGTCCGGCCCGCAAGTTTCGAAAACAACACCCCGATTTATGCATGGACGTTCCTTAGCGTTCGATATATGGCCATTGATGACACGGGACAGGTCGACGTCCATCTCTCCCGGGAGGCGCTCGGCCACGACCACTCCGACGACGAGGCGTACGCGCGTCTCGCGGACGACCTCCGGTCGGCGGTCGAGGGTGCGGTCCGGTTCGACGAGTACGCCCAGATACTCTACGCGACCGACGGGAGCATCTACCGCGCCCGGCCCGCCGGCGTGGTGTTCCCGAGAGACGCCGGCGACGTGCAGGCGGCCGTCCGCGTGGCGGCCCGGCACGGGACGCCGGTCCTCCCGCGCGGCACCGGGTCGTCGCTGGCCGGGCAGGCCGTCGGCCCCGGCGCAGTCGTCCTCGACCTCTCGCGGCACATGGACGACATCCTGGACGTCGACCCCGAGGGTCGCCGGGCGACGGTCCAGCCAGGCGTCGTCCAGGACCACCTCGACGACCACCTCGCCCAGTGGGGGCTGAAGTTCGCGCCCGACCCGGCGTCCTCCAACCGGGCGACGGTCGGCGGCGGCATCGGGAACAACTCGACGGGCGCCCACTCGGTCCGGTACGGCATCACCGACGCCTACACCGAGGAACTCGACGTGGTGCTCGCCGACGGGTCGCTCGTCCACACGCGGGAGGTCGTCCTCGACTCAGCGGAGTGGGACGATATCGTCGGCAAGGACGACCTGGAGGCCGACCTCTACCGGGCCGTCCGCGAGGCCGTCGAGGAGAACCGCGAGGAGATAGCCGAGCGCTACCCAGAGTTGAAGCGGTCGGTCAGCGGCTACAATCTCCAGAAGGTGATCTCCGAGAACGACGACGGCGACGAGGTCATCAACCTCTCGAAGCTGTTCGTCGGCGCGGAGGGAACGCTCGGCGTCATCGTGTCGGCGACCGTGAGCCTCGTCACGAAACCCGAGGAGACGGCGCTCGCACTCTACTGTTTCGACGACCTCATCGACGCGCTCGCCGCCGTCCCCGTCGCCCTGGAGTACGACGTGAGCGCGGTCGAACTGATGGACGACGAGGTGTTCCGGCTCGCCAGCGAGTCCACGGAGTTCGCCCAGTACGCCGAGCCGATACCGGAGGGTACCGCCGCGGCGCTCATGCTGGAGTGGGACTCCGAACTCGTCGAGGACTTCCAGGCGGCCGTCGCCCAGACGAACGACCGGTTCGTGGTGAACGGCGACGCCTTCGAGGTGCTGGAGGCGTTCACCGACGAGGACCAGGCCGACCTCTGGAAGCTCCGGAAGGCCGCCATCCCGCTCCTGATGAGCCTCGAAGGCGACCCGAAACCCTACCCGTTCATCGAGGACGCCACCGTTCCCCCGGAGGAACTCGCCGAGTACGCCCAGGGGTTCGAGGAGATACTGGAAGACCACGGCACGTCGGCGGCCTACTTCGCCCACGCCGGTAGCGGCACGCTCCACATCCGGCCCATCCTCACGCTCAAGGAGGCGGACGGCATCGAGAAGATGCACTCCATCACGGAGGCCGTCACCGACCTGGTGCTCGAACACCACGGCGCGTTCTCGGGCGAACACGGCGACGGCCTCGCGCGCACCGAGTTCAACCCGAAGATGTACGGCCCGGACCTCTGGGCCGCGTTCAAGGACGTCAAGACCGCCGCCGACCCGGACTGGCTCATGAACCCGGGGAAGGTCGTCTTCCGCGACGAGGACCCCGCCGACATGCGCGAGCACCTCCGGTACGGCGCCGACTACCAGTCCCTGGAGCCACAGACCACGCTCGACTTCTCCGAGGAGGGCGGCTTCTCCCACCTCGTCGAACTCTGCAACGGCTGTGGCACCTGCCGGCAGACCGACTCCGACGTGATGTGCCCGACCTACCGGGCGTCCCGCGAGGAGATACAGTCCACCCGTGGCCGGGCGAACATGCTCCGGGCCGCCATCAGCGGCGACCTGCCCGAGGAGGAACTCTACTCCGACCGGTTCCAGGAGGAGGTGCTCGACCTCTGCGTGGGGTGCAAGGGCTGCTCGTCGGACTGCCCGACGGGCGTCGACCTGGCGAAACTCCGGGCCGAGGTCAAACACCAGTACCACGACCGGGAGGGCTCCAGCCTCCGCGACCGCCTGTTCGCGAACGTCGACCGTCTCTCCGCGCTCGGGAGCAGTCTCGCGCCGGTCTCGAACTGGCTCTCTGCCCTCCCCGGGAGCGGCGCCCTGATGGAGCGCACCGTCGGCATCGCCGCCGACCGCGACCTGCCGTCGTTCACGGCCGAGACGCTCGTCGACTGGGCCGACGGCCGCGGCAGCCGCGTTCCGGAGGCCGACGCCGAGGACCGCGTCATCCTCTTCCCGGACACGTACACGAACTACAGCTATCCGGGGCCGGGGAAGGCTGCCGTCGAGGTGCTGGAGGCGGCGGACGTCCACGTCCGCGTGCCGGACTGGACCGCTCCGAGCGGTCGCGCCGCGTACTCGAAGGGCTTCCTCGACGTGGCCCGCGACCGGGCCGAGGCGAACGTCGAGCGCCTGCTGCCGTACGTCGAGGACGGCTGGTCGGTCGTCTTCGTCGAACCGTCGGACGCCGCCATGTTCCAGGACGAGTACGCCGACCTGCTCGACGGCCAGGACGTCCTCTCGGTCGGCGCGAACGCGTACGGCGTGCTGGAGTACGTCGACGTCCACCGCGTGGACGACCGCCTCGACTTCGACGGTGCGGGCGACCACCTCACCTACCACGGCCACTGCAACCAGAAGGCGCTCAACCGCGACCACCACGCCGCGAACGTCCTCGCGCGCGCCGGCTACGACGTCGACCACCTCGACAGTAGCTGCTGTGGGATGGCCGGGAGCTTCGGCTACGAGGCCGAACACTACGACCTCTCGCAGGCGATGGGCGACATCCTCGCCGACCAGATATCGGCAAGTCCCGGCGATTCGGTCACGGCTCCCGGCGCCTCCTGCCGGACCCAGATCGGCGAGCGGGAGGGCGAGAAGCCGCCCCACCCCGTGGAGAAGGTCGCCGACGCGCTCGCCCGGTAACCGGCGAATCTCTCCTCGTCGCGAAATGGCGACTTTGAAGGGCGTGCTGTCCCCAGCTACGGGTATGTCGCTCGCTCCGCGTTCCGACCTCGTTTCGCCGGAGGTGGCTGCGTGACCGTCGTCGTCATCATGGCCGACCCGCCCAGGGAGGGGCTCGTCCTCCCGGAACTCGCGGAAACGTCGCCGCTGTCGGCCGCCGAGGCCGCCGACCTCGCCGAAGCGATGCTCCGCGACACGCTCCTCGCGTCCCTCCGGAGCGGCGGCGAGGAGGTCATCGTCAACTACCCGCCCGAGGACGAACTCCCCGAGGAGCACCAGACGGACGAGACGCCCGAGGAGGAACTCCGCGCGCTCCTCGAGGAGACGCTGGCCGAGGGCGCGAGCCGCCACGACGACACCGCGGACTACCGGCTGGAACCGCAGGTAGGTTCGACGTTCGCCGCCCGGGCGGGCAACGCCGCCACCCATCTCCTCGACGACGAGGACGTGGCTACCGTCGCCATCGTGGAGGCCGACGCCCCGATGCTCCTCCGCACGGAGATAGACAGCGCCGCGATGAAGCTCCGCCACAGCGACGTCGTCGTCGGTCCCTCGGAGGGCGGCCGCCTCTACTTCCTCGGGCTGGGGGAACCCATCGACTTCACGGACGTGTACGCGCCGCCGGCGCTCGAAACCGCTGTCGACCGGAGCGTCGACGCCAGCCTCGACGTCGACTTCATGGCCCAGTTGACGAAGGTCGAGACGGGCGAGGACCTGCTGTCGCTCGTCTCCGTCCTCCGCGCGCGCCGCGCCGCCGGCCGCATCGTTCCGACGTACACGACGGCGCTCGTCGAGGACCTCGGTCTGCGGGTCGAAGTGGCGGACGGCGAGCGCCGCCTGGTCCGGTAGTCCGACCCGACGCGCCCGCGCCGGTCGCCCGAACCGACACATCTTATACGCGCGGAACTGCAACTACCGCCCGTGGTGAGGTGGCGGAGCGGCCCATCGCGCCTGCCTTGAAAGCAGGTGGCGTCATGCCTCCTGGGTTCAAATCCCAGCCTCACCGTTTTCTGTGAGTGCGACCCGGCTCTCTCGTGGAGTCGGGAGCGGCTATCGACGTACTGACCCCCATACCTTTGTGAGAGCTGTCCGACCTGACGGCCATGGAGACGGTAGCAATCGACGACGTGGAGCCGGACCGGTTCGGGGCCGGCGTCGACCGTCACGTGCTGTCTTCACCCCTGGGGACGACGGACGTCGCCATCAACCGGTTCAGCGTCGCCTCCGGCGAGGAACTCCCGGCGGGACTCCACGCTCACGCGGACCAGGAGGAGGTGTTCGTCGTGCTCGCGGGCGAAGCGACCTTCGAGACGCTCGTCGAGGGGGCGGACGGACGCGAGGCCGGCGAGGTGACCGTCGGCGCCGGCGAGGCCATCCGGTTCGCGCCCGGCGAGTTCCAGTCGGGCCGGAACGACGCCGACACCGACCTGGTCGTACTCGCGATGGGTGCGCCCCGAGACAGCGAGGACGTGCGGATTCCGGTGGCGTGTCCCGCGTGCGGCCACGAGGACGTGCGCCTGGACGCCGGCGGGGACCGACCCACGTTCGTCTGCCCGGACTGCGGCGATGAGCACGTCCCCGCGCCGTGTCCCGCGTGTGGCTCCGAGGACCTGCACACAACACTCGGCGCGGACGCCCGCGTCATCGTCGTCTGCCGGGAGTGTGACGCGGCGTTCGACGAGCCGCCGCTTCGAGACTGAGGGGGACCAGCGCCGAAGCGTGCTGACCGCCGACGATACGGGCAGCACCACCGGTGGTGTCTCCGGAGGGGTTGACAGACAGAACCCTGGCTTCCGCCACGAGCGGGGGCGTGAACGCCTCACGGCGGTCCGGCGCTCCGGAGGACGGGAGAGTAACCGTTTTGGGGCCGCCCTTCGCACGTACGCGTATGGCAAGCGCTGACGACTCATCCCGCGACTGGCCCCACGACCCCGACGGCGACGAAGGGAGCGAGGGGATGCGCAAGTACGGCCAGGCGGTGCTGGCCAAGAAGGTCGACGACGCCGAGGACTTCCCGCTCCAGAAGGAGGAGTTCGTGGCCGAACACGGCGACGAACCGGTCCGCCTCGACTACGAGACCGTCGTGAGCGTCGCCGAGATATTCGAGCACGTCGACCAGGACGAGTTCGTGGACTTCGTGGACTTCCACAAGGCCGTCGGCCGCGGGATGCGCGAGGCCGGCTACTGGACCGCCGAGACCGGCACGGTCGCCTGGTCGGAGTCCAGCGCGCCGCGGAACAGTTCTTCGGGGTTGTCGACCCACTCGGCGATGGCTTCGGCGCCCGTCTCCGCGAGCACCTTCTCCTCCAGGAGGCTGACCGCCACCGAGTTGGCGCCCTCCGGGATGATGATGTCGGCGTGTTTCTTCGTCGGCGCGACGAACTGCTCGTGCATCGGCTTCACCGTCGAGAGGTACTGGTCGATGACGCCTTCGAGTTCGCGGCCGCGGTCCACCACGTCGCGGCGGATGCGCCGGAGGATGCGCACGTCGGCGTCTGTCTCGACGTAGACGTGGAGGTCGAGCATGTCGTTCAACTGCTCGTCGTAGAGCGCCAGGATGCCCTCGATGACGATGACGTCCGTGGGTTCGACGGCGACGCGCTCGTCCTTGCGGACGTGCTCGGAGAAGTCGTACTGGGGCATCTCGACGGCCCGCCCTTCGAGGAGCGCGTTCAGGTGGTCGCGGAGGAGTTCCCACTCGAAGGCCGAGGGGTGGTCGTAGTTGGCGGTCTTCCGCTCGTCGAACGGCAGGTGGCTCAGGTCCTCGTAGTAGTTGTCGAGGGGGATGCGGGTCACGGCCTCGCCGACCTCGGCGGTGATCTCGCGGGCGACGGTGGTCTTCCCCGCGCCGGTCCCGCCGGCGATGCCGATGACGAACGAGGGGATGGTCATCGTGCATGCCTTGCGAGAAGAACGGCTTGAATCTCCCGTTTGCTGCCGGCGAGCGACCCGGCCGTCTGGCAACCTACTACGTACGGCGGAGAGCCTGATAACCGTGTCGGGGATAGCTTTTAGACTGCCTGCGGGGAACTATCCATCATGAACGAAAACGTTATACTGAAGGACGTGATGAACCGGGAGTTCGTGGGGGTCAGCGAGTCCGACGAGGTGGGCGCGGCGCTCGGCCTCATGCGCGAGGAGAGCGCCGAACTCGCCGTGGTCCTCCACGGCCAGGAACCCACCGGGGTGCTGACTGCGGGCGACGTCATCGACCTCGTCGCCGACGGGACCTTCGACCTGGAGCGGTCGGTCGGTGAGGTGATGTCCGCCGTCCCGCCCGTGCTCTCCCCGGAGAGTTCGATCGACGAGGCCGTCTCGGCGATGTCCGACGGCATCCGGGCGGTCCTCGTCTGCGAGGGCGACGAGATGGTGGGGCAGTGGACGCCCGCGACGTGGTGACCGCGTCGGCGTCGCTGGCCGCGACCCCCGAGCAAGCCCCGCAGGAACCCGTCGAGCAGCAGGCGGCCGCGGTGGCGGGCGACGGCGAGTACTCGAACCAGTCCATCTGCGAGATCTGTGGCTCGCTCACCCGGGAGCTCTCGAACTTCAACGGTCAGCTTATCTGTTCTGATTGCCTGGAGGTTTGAGGCGCCTCGCGTGCTCTTTTGACGCTCTTTGTGCCGCTGAAGATAGATTTATAAGTGCGGACTTGTACTTTGCCTGTATGTCACACGGTATCGACAGGCGCAAGTTCCTCGCAGGAGTAGGCAGTGCGGCGATTCTCGGCGTCGCCGGGTGTACCGGCGGCGGTGGCGGTGACGGAGAGGAGACCACCACGGAGGAGACGACGGAGAGCGGCGACGGCGAGCAGACGACGGAGAGCGGCGGGTCCAGCCGGAGCACGCCGCTCAAGTACGGCGTCCTGCAGCCGGTCACGGGCGACCTCGGTTCCGTCGGCAAGCCCATCCGGAACGCGGGCATCCTGCCGGCGAAGCAACTCGAAGGGGCGGACCTCGGCGGCCTCTCCATCGACATGCAGCAGGAGGACACCCAGACGTCGCCACAGGCCGGCATCAGCGCGGCGAACGCGCTCGTGAACGCGGGCTACCCGGCCGTCGTCGGCGCGGCGTCCTCGGGCGTCTCGACCCAGGTCGCAAAGCAGGTGTTCATCCCGAGCCAGGTCGTCGCGTGCTCGCCGGCCAGCACGGCGCCGAGCCTGACGAATCTCGACGACAACGACTTCTTCTTCCGGACGGCTCCGAGCGACGCACTCCAGGGCCAGGTGATGGCCCAGGTCGCCGCCGAGCAGCTCGAAGCGAGCACCGCGGCCACGATGTACGTCAACAACGACTACGGCCAGGGCCTCTCCCAGAGCTTCACGAACGCCTTCGAGGGGGACCAGGGCGGCACCGTCCAGACGCAGGTGTCCTTCGAGAAGCAGAAGTCATCGTACACCTCGAAGCTCCAGAGCGCGCTGTCGGACGGCCCCGACACGCTCATCATCATCGGGTACCCGGCCAGCGGGACCCAGATGTTCAAGGACTACTACGCCGACTTCGGCGACGGCACGCAGATACTCGTGACGGACGGCCTGAAGGACCCGAAGATGCAGAAGCAGATCGGGAACCCGATGGAGAACGTGACCGGGACCGCCCCGCAGTCCGGCGGCCCGAACGCCGACGCGTTCAACCAGCTCTACAAGGACGAGTACGGCGAGGAACCTGGCGTCTTCACCGCTCACGCGTACGACGCCGCCGCGGTCCTGCTCCTCGCCAACGCGAGGGCCGGCGAGAACAGCGGCCCCGCCATCGCCGACAACATGCGGAACGTCGCGGACGGCGGCACCGAAATCGGCCCGGACAACCTCGCGGAGGGCATCCGGATGGCCGCCAACGGCGAGGACGTCAACTACCAGGGCGCGTCCAGCGCCATCAAGTTCGACGAGAACGGCGACGTGGTCGGCGTGGCCTTCGACGTCTGGAAGTTCGCCCCGGACACCGAGTCCGGCATCGAGATCACCGACACCGTCACGTTCGGGTAGTCCGACACAGCACTCGTTTCTTTCGACGCCAGTTGGGCAGCGACGCGGCTCGGATCACTGCTTTCTCGGAAGCGGTCGGTTGGGTGTGGCTGGGTGGTCCGGGCCGCGCTGTGGCTGGGCCGTGAACCGCGAAAACGAGACGGTCAGCCGCCGAGGAACTGCTGGCGGACCTCCTGGTCGTCCAGGAGTGCCCGGCCGCTGTCGACGAAGCGGTTCTGTCCGTCCACGAGCACGTAGCCCCGGTCGCACCGGCGGAGCGCCTCCTTGGCGTTCTGCTCGACCATCAGGACGGCGGTGCCGGCGTCGTTTATCTCGTCTATCTTGTCGAACATCTCGTCGACCAGGTCGGGTGCGAGTCCCGCACTCGGCTCGTCGAGCAGGAGGAGGTCGGGGTCGAGCATCAGCGCCCGACCCATCGCGAGCATCTGCTGCTGGCCGCCGGACATGGTGCCGGCCTTCTGGGTCTTGCGTTCCTCCAGGATGGGGAATCGGTCGTAGACCATCCGGAGGGAGTCCTCGGGCACCTCGTCGAGGATGTACGCGCCCATCTCCAGGTTCTCCTCCACGGTGAGGTTCGGGAACACGTTGTCGTTCTGGGGGACGTAGCCCAGCCCTTCGTGGATGATCCGCTCCGGTCGCATCCCGCTGATCTCGGTGTCCTTGAACGTGACCGTGCCGCCCATGAGGGTGGTGAGTCCGAAGACGGATTTCATCACCGTGGACTTGCCGGCGCCGTTCGGGCCGACGATGGTGACGTACTCGCCGTCCGCGACCGACAGGTCGACGTCGGTGAGAATCTGGAGGTCGCCGTAGCCCGCGTCGAGCTGTTCGACGTCGAGCAGCGCCATCAGACCTCACCCCGAGGTACGCGTCGATGACGCGTTCGTCGGACTTGATCTCCTCCGGCGAGCCGTCCGCGAGGATGCGGCCCTGGTGCATCACGATGACGCGCTCGCAGTTCTGCATGATGAGGTCCATGTCGTGTTCCACCAGGAGGAACGTGTATCCTCCTCGCGGAGTTCGTGGACGTGGTCGAGTAGGCGCTCCTCCAGCGTCGGGTTGACGCCGGCGAACGGCTCGTCGAGTAGCAGCATCTCCGGGTCGGTCATCAGCGCGCGCGCCATCTCCAGGAGCTTCCGCTGACCGCCGGAGAGGTTGCCGGCGTACTCCTCGGCCAGGTGGTCGATGTCGAAGAAGTCCAGGGTGTCCCACGCGCGCTCGAGTATCTCGGCCTCCTCGTCGCGGACGTTCCCCGGAACCCCGGCGTGACCGACCGCCAGAGCGCCTCGCCGGTCTGGTGTTTCGGCGCGAGCATCATGTTCTCCAGCACGGTCATGTCCGAGAGTTCGCGCGCTATCTGGAACGTGCGGACGAGGCCCTTGTCGGCGAGTTCGTGCGGTCGGACGCCGGTGACGTCCTCGCCGTTGAACGTGACCGTCCCGCCGTCGGGCTGGTGGAAGCCGGTGATGAGGTTGAACGTCGTGGACTTGCCGGCACCGTTCGGCCCGATGAGGCCGGTCAGCGTGCCACGTTCGACGGCGAACGACGCGCCGTCGACGGCCGTGATGCCGCCGAAGTGCTTCTCCAGGTCCTCGACGACGAGCGGCGTGTCGGCGTCGGGCATCGGGGGAACGTCCTCCGTGGTCGGCTGTTCGGTCGACGAATCGCTCATTCGTCCTCACCCCCGTCGGTCGCGGCGGCCGTCCCGCGCGGTTCCGGCCGGGCGAGGTCGATGCTCGCCGCCGTCTCCTTGCGGTGGCCGAGCAGGCCCTCGGGCCGGTTCTGCATCAGGTAGATGAGCACGACGCCCATCAGGATGAGGCGGAGCGGTTCGATGTTCGCGAGCGAGAACGACGCGAGCGGGACGACGTTGAAGAACGGGAACGCGACGGGCCCGAGGACGACGGTCATCGGGTCGCCGAAGAGGGGACCGACCGCGCCGGCGAACGTCGACGGGGCGCTCCCCAGGTCGAAGTTCTGGTTGAGGATGCGGGCGAGGAACCGCGGCCCCTCGAACAGGATGCTCGCGAACAGCGCGCCGCCGAGGACGCCGCCCGTGTTCGACCCCGCGCCGCCGATGATGAGCGCTATCCACACGAAGAACGTGACCTGGGGCAGGAACGAGTTGGGGTTGATGAACCCGCGAGACCCCATCCAGAGGATGCCGGCCAGCCCCATCAGCGCACACCCGACCATGAACGACTTGATCTTGAACCGGCGGGTGTTCTTCCCGAGGGCGCTCGCGACGTCCTCGTCCTCCCGGATGGCCTTGAGGACGCGCCCGAACGGCGAGAAGCCGATGCGCATCAGCAGCCAGTAGAACGCCCCCACGGAAGCGAGCAGGATGGCGGCGTACACCCACCCCCGCATCACGTTCGGGACGACGCCCAGTTGTTGTGTGAACTCGAACAGCGGCGTCAGAATCGCCTCTCCGACGGGGTTCTCCAGCACCGCGTCGACGAGCACGACGTTCGGCGCTTTCGCGATGCCGATGCCGCTGCCGCCGCCCGTGCCGAGTTCGACCCCGGCGAGGGTGAAGTTCTGGAACGCCGTCGAGAGGTAGGAGTACCTGATTATCTCGGAGATGGCGATGGTCACGATTGCGAGGTAGTCCGCGCGCAGGCGGAGCGCCGGGAGCGCCGCGAGCAGGCCGACGAACGCGGCCGCGGCCATCCCGAGGACGATGCCGGCCCAGAGCGGCCAGCCGAGGCCCGGGACCCGGCCGCCGGGCGCGGCGGTCACCATCGCCATCGTGTAGACGCCGACGGCCATGAACCCGGAGACGCCGATGTTGAACAGTCCGGTGTACCCCCAGTGGAGGTTGAGCGCGAGCACGGCCATCGCGTAGACGGCGGTCAGGAACGTGATGCGTCTGAGCGTGTTGACCTGCCCGTTCAGGTCGTAGCCGAGCAGGGTGCCGATGATGACGAACAGCGCGTAGATGGCTATCATCGTCCCGGCCATCTTCGCGCCGTCGTTCGCCCAGAAGTCGGCGAGGACTCCTCTCACCTGGTCGGCGGCCGACCCGGCCGCGTCGCCGACGGGTTCGTCGCTCATGCCGTCGACCTCCCGGCGAACAGCCCGGACGGCCGGAACAGCAGGATGAGGATCATCAGCCCGAACGCGGCGGCCTGGGTGAAATCGGAGGGGATCCAGAGCTGGGAGACGGTGTCGGCCAGACCGATGATGAGGCCACCGAAGATGGCGCCGTAGATGGAGCCGATGCCGCCCAGGATGACCGCGGCGAAGATGAGCAACAGCAGTATCCAGCCGCGGTTGAACGCGATGGTGCCGGCTTCGAGCACGGCGAGGTAGCCGGCGACGCCGGCCAGCCCGGCGCCGATGATCCACGTCCACCGGATGACGTACTCGGTGGGGATGCCGGTGACCTGCGCGAGGTCCTTGTTGTCGGACATCGCCCGCATCGCCTTGCCGAGTTTCGTGCGCTGGAGCAGGAAGTGGACGCCGAGCATGAGGCCGATGGCGCACGCGACGAGCGTGAGTTCGTGATAGCTCATGGTCAGCGTGCCGTCGATGAACGGAACCTTGAGACTCGGCGGCGTCTCGGCCACCGACCGGACCGACTGGTCGAAGACGAAGACGATGAGATACCGGAGTGCGAACGCGACCCCGATGCTCGCGATGAGCAGCGAGATGCCCTCCTGGCCGCGCATCGGCTTGTAGACCAGTCGGTCGATGGCGAGCGCGAGGAGGATGGTCGCGACGCCGGAGATGACGATGCCGGCGATGATGGCGAGCGGCGTGTTCGTGATGCTGGTGCCGAGTTGCGAGGAGTAGACGTTGCCGCCTGCCCCGACCAGCGCCAGGTTGCCGATGTCGTGGGTGCCGAACCCGGCGATGACGAACGCCGTGGCCCAGCCGGCGAACGCGCCGCTGGAGATGTAGTCGCCGTGTGCGAAGTTGGCGAAGTTCAGGATGCTGTAGGTCATCGAGAGGCCGACGCCGGCGAGTCCGATGACGAGGCCGTTGACGACGCCCCGCCACACCAGCACGCCGACGTTCGAGAACTTGACCGCGCCCGTCGCGAGGTCTGTCACCAGGTCGACAACGAGAAGCGCGGCGACGAGTGAGACGAGTACTACGATGGGCTGTTCGACGACGTAATCACGTCCGCGAGAATACATTTGAGTAACGTCAGACATTGTCATACCTCGACATGGTTAGAAAGCACCCGGTCGGAGTATTAAACCTTTCTTACTGTGTCCCGGTTTCGCACGCCGATTCTCGTCTGTCCGCGGACAGTTCGACCGCCGAACGGTGGGCGGCCAGACTGGACAGAAACTACTTTGGCCGGTCCCGTCGGAACCCGAGACGTATGCAACTGCGGACCCTCGACGACCTGGCCGTCGACGGCGCCCGAATCGGGGTTCGGGTCGACATCAACAGCCCGCTCACGGACGCCGGCGACCTCGCCGACGACGCCCGCCTGCAGGCGCACGTCGACACGCTCGCCGAACTCCTCGAACGGGGCGGCCGCGTCGCCGTGCTCGCCCACCAGGGCCGCCCCGGCGGCGACAGCTTCACCGGCCTCGAAGCTCACGCCGAGCGCCTCGACGAGATGCTCTCGTTCCCCGTCGGCTACACCGACGCCACGTTCTCGGCCGACGCGCGCGAGCGAGTGCGCGACCTCGGCCCCGGCGAGGCCGTCGTGCTGGAGAACACCCGGTTCTACAGCGAGGAGTACATGGAGTTCGAACCGGAGCGCGCGGCCGAGACGCACCTGGTCCGTCGCCTCGCACCCGAGTTCGACGCCTACGTGAACGACGCGTTCGCGGCCGCCCACCGCTCCCAGCCGTCGCTCGTGGGCTTCCCCGTCAGCGTGACCGGCTACGCGGGCCGGGTGATGGAGCGCGAACTCGACGTGCTCGGCAACATCGACGAGTCGCCGACGCCCCGGGTGTACGTCCTCGGCGGCGCGAAGGTCCCCGACTCGCTCACCGTCGCCCGCCACGTGCTCGAACGCGACCTGGCCGACACTATCCTCACGACGGGCGTCATCGGGAACGTCTTCCTGCTGGCCGCCGACGTCGACCTCGGCGACGAGACGGCCGCGTTCATCCACGACAACGGCTACTGGGACGAGATAGACCGTGCGGTCGGCCTGCTCGACGAGTTCGGCGACCGCATCCGTCTCCCCAGGACGTCGCCGTCGAACAGGACGGCGAGCGCCGCGAACTTCCGACCGACGAGGTGCCCTCCGGCGCGGGCGCCGCGATGGACATCGGCTCGCGGACCGTCGAGGAGTACCGCGAGGTGCTCGCGAACGCGGGGACGGCCATCCTCAACGGCCCCGCCGGCGTCTTCGAGGACGACCTGTTCGCCGACGGGACCCGCGACCTGTTCGTCGCCGCGACCGACGCCGAGTTCAGCATCGTGGGCGGCGGCGACACCGCCGCGGCCATCCGCCACTTCGGACTCGCCGGGTTCGACCACGTCAGCACGGGCGGTGGCGCCGCCCTTCGGATGCTCACCGGAGACGCTTTGCCCGCCGTCGACGTACTCCGCGACTACTGAATGCTCGCCATCGAGGCACCCGGCGCCGACGACCTGGACCCGCTCGTCGACCTCTGGGTGGCGCTGGTCCGGAGCCAGCAGCCCCACGGCTCTCACCTGCTCGCCGGGCCGAACCGCTCGTCGGCCCGCGACTTGCTCGCCCAGTACGTCGTGTCCGACGACGTGCTGGTGGCGCGGATTGGTACCGACCTCGTCGGGTTCGTCATGTTCCACATCGAGTCCGGTTTCTACGCCCAGGACGCGACGCGCGGCGTCGTCGACAACCTCTACGTCGACCCGGACTACCGCGAGGCCGGCATCGGCTCTCGCCTGCTCGCCGAAGCGGAGGACGCGCTCGCCGACGAAGGGGCGTCGGTCGTCGCGCTCTCCGCGATGGCGACGAACGACGCCGCCCGTCGCCTCTACCGCGAGGCCGGCTACGACCTCCACCGGGTGGAACTCGAGAAAGAGATAGAAAGCGATACGCACTCAAGGGAGTAGGGACAAGATGCGGTCGCGCCAGGGGAGCTTGGGCGGTTCAAGCACCCGACTTGTAATCGGGATATCGTGGGTTCAAATCCCACCCCTGGCTGTTCGCATCTTGCTCGCGTGCCGTGTCTCGTGACGAGAGGAGGTCGAAGGGGAACGAGGGAGAGGGACTGTGCCTCTACGGTTCCGCTGCAACGCTGTGCGCAACCGCTTGAAGAACGAAGGCCACCCGACAAAACCGTTTACCTAATTTAAGCCCGCCGTCGCGTGTATTATTGTCTGGTACTACCTGGTTGTATCTCGGTCTCCGTGCGGCGACTCTTTGACCGCCGTGAGGAACGCGTCGTCGCCGTCCAGGTGCTGGAGCACGTCGGCGAGCTGCTCCCGCATGGTCTCGGCCTTGTCGAGCAACGCCCGGTACTCTCCCGTCGCCTCCAGGTCCTGCTCGGGGAGTTCGGTTTCGAGGACCGCCAGCCTGGTGACGACGCCGAAGTACTCCTGGAGGCGGTCGTCGTAGTAGCGCCGCGTCTGTAACCGGTGGACGAGCGCGAGCAACTCGTCCTCCGAGGGGTTTGGTGACGTAGTCGTCGAAGTCGACGTCTATCACGTCGACGTCGGGGTCGAAGGCGGTCACCATCGCCACCAGGCAGTCACACTCGCGCTCCCGGATGGCGGCGACCACCTCACATCCGGGCGCGTCCGGGAGCCCCCGGTCGAGCAGGACGATGTCCGTGCTCTCGTCGAGGGCGTCGAGCGCTTCGGCGCCGGACGCGGCCGTGTGCACGGTGTACGAGGACTCTAACCAGGTGCGGTAGAGGTCGCGGAGGTCGGGTTCGTCCTCGACGACCAGGACGGTTGGAGGGGTAGAATCACTGGACATATCGGTAGGACCACCTGTTCAGCTCTCGAACCGTCGCGTGGCGGACGAATAACTGTTCCCCATCACGACAGGCGGGTGACGGGTCCGTCGGCGGACTGCGGGATTCGACGCCGGGGATGGTCCGCTCGACTGCGTTCACTTTCACTTTCACTCCGTGCATGGCTGGCGGCTTTTACCTGCCAGGTAGTTGCGTTCAGGTTGCTATGGGAGTGAGCATCGACTTAGGGGAACGGACCGAGCGGTGGCGGTACACCTGCCCGAACGGCCACGCCAACTGGGAGGTGATGGACTCGGGGTTCTACTGCCAGTCGTGTGCGCGTCGAACCCCGGACGACGGCGTGTTCGACGCGCTGTACGATGGCGTGACGAACGAGTGGATCGGACACGGCGACATCTCGTTCAAGGGCCGGCAGTGACAGACGGGCCGGGTGAGTGACCGTCCGGTCGCAATCCGGTCGCGTCGGTCCCGTTCGGCCAGTCGCCCTGTCACCCCTGTCTCCGCTCGACGCCGCTTCCGGGAGCGGGGTGCCGTCGGCCGACCCGGAACGACCCTATTCATCCGAATCCTCACACACACCCTTATCTGTAAAAACACAATGATAACGGGTCCCCCGCGCCTACTCTCGGTGTGGCCTCTGTGTCGGGGAGGGGCAGAGGCCGCAGGGGGGGGGGGCTCTTACGGTCTCTTTGAAACTGTCGCGCGAAGGCGACAGTCTGGCACACCGTCCGTGGTTGGGCCAAGAGGGTGTGCCATGACGTGGTACGGAGGTGGCCCACTTTACTGTTGTGTGAGGAACCGAGTGAACGGACGCTCGGGCGCGACGGGCTGGGTCCTGTCGGTAGCGTTTCGGACGCCGTTCGGGTGGCGACCGCCGGCGAATTCCCCGGTCTGGGAACCCGTCGGCGTCGGTCGTCCGGGGTACGGTTATATCTCTCCTCTCCGTCATGGCGTAGTATGGAGTACGACCTGGACGACGTCGACAGGGGGATTCTCCACCTGCTCCAGAAGGAGGCTCGACACACGACCGCCCAGGAGATAGCCGAGCAGGTCGGCGTGTCGGCGAGCACCATCCGGAACCGCATCGACAACCTCGAAGCGATAGGCGTCATCAGGGGCTACCACCCGGAAATCGATTACGAGGCCGCGGGGCTCCCGCTCCGAACCGTCTTCGTGGTCACGGCCGACCCGATGGTCCGTGGCGAGGCCGTCGAACGGGTGCTCGACATCAAGGGCGTGGTGGACGTCCGCGAGATGCTCACCGGGCGGCGCAACATCCACATCGACGTGGTCGGCACGAGCACCAGCGACATGGTCCGCATCTCGGACGCGATTCACAGCATCGGACTGGAGATAGAGAGTTCGGAGATACTCCGCCAGACACGCGTCCAGCCGTTCGACCACTTCGTCTACGCCGACGAGGAGTGACGGTCGCTACCCCGACACCGCACCGCCACCGGGAGACTTCGGTTTCCACACTCGCAGAGATATTTCGTCGGTCTTCCACAGAACCGAATTCCGTTTTCCCGAACCTGCTGGCCGCACTTTGGCGAATGCCGAACCTGTCTGGCGTTCTACTAGTAGCATTTATGCCTGCCAGGCTAGTATAACGAGTATTATCCCCTCGATTACACTGCGGAGCGTGGACGGACTGTCGCACCGGTTCGAGCGCTGGCTCACGTCGGGGGAACGATTCTCTTGCAGGTCCTGCAGAAAGAATCATTGTGGGGTGCCCGAAAAGAAAACTGGAACAGAACAGATCGTGGTTGGGCCCATGTCAAGCAATCTACAGACTGAATCGGTCGAGCTACTGCAACAGCTCGGCCTCAAGGAGTACGAGGCGAAATGCTACGTCGCCCTCACCCGCTTACCGAAAGGGACGGCGAAGGAGATAAGCGAAGTGACCGACGTCCCGCGGACGCGCGTCTACGACGCCATCCGGGTGCTCGAAGCGAAGGGGCTGGTCGACGTCCAGCATTCGAGCCCCCGGCAGTACCGCGCCGCGAGCGTCGAGGAGGCCGCGTCGCTGCTCACCCGGGAGTACGAATCGCGGGTGTCGTCGCTCACGGACAAACTCGAGGACCTCCCGGACGCCTCGACCGACAGCGAGTCCCCGCCGGTCGGCGAGATATGGAGTCTCAACAACCACGAGGCGATCAACACCCGGTCGATGCGACTCGCCGAGGAAGCGACGAGCGAGATAATCCTGGTCGTCGGCGACGAGACGGCCATCACGGGCGAGTTCTACGACGCCCTGAGCGACGCCGTCGACCGGGGCGTCAGGGTCATCATCGGCACGGTGAACGAAGCCACCAGGACGGCTATCCTCGACCGGATATCGGGAGCCGACGTCTTCGTCTCCGACCTGTCGTGGGTTCCCGTGAAGTCGAACCCGGGCGGGACGCTCATCACGCGACTCCTCCTCGTGGACAAGCAGACCATCGTGGTCGGGTCGCGGCCGGCCGAAGGCAAGTCCGAGGAGGCCGAACAGGCCGTCGTCGGCAACGGCACCTCGAACGGCATCGTCGTCATCCTCCGGCATCTGCTGCGCACCGGCCTGCTCGAAGGCCGACCGGCCGGCGACGCGTCGGACGACGGCTCCGACGGGGAGACGGATAACCCGGCGACAGGTGAGCGCTCGCGTGACGTCCGGGACGGGGACACCGAGCCGTGACCTGCACCACCAGGCCGGTGCCACGTCAACACGGAAGTAGGTGGCCGACGTACCCTCGTCCATGTGTGGTCGGTTCTCGCTGTTCACGCCGGCGGGTGACCTCGCCGAGCGGTTCGACGCCACCCCGACCCGGGCGTTCGAACCGCGGTACAACGTCGCGCCGGGCGACGACGTCGCGGTGATTCGGAACGACGCGCCCGCCGTCATCGACGAACTGGAGTGGGGGCTGATTCCCCACTGGGTCGAGGACCCGGACGACTGGTCGAAACCCATCAACGCCCGCGGGGAGACGGTGGCGGAGAAGCCGAGTTTCCGCGACGCGTTCGACCGCCGCCGGTGTCTCGTCCTCGCGGACGGCTTCTACGAGTGGCAGGAACGGCCGCGCGGTCCCAAGCAGCCCTACCGGGTGGTCCTCGGCGAGGACGACCCGTTCGCGATGGCGGGCCTCTGGGAGGAGTGGTCGTCGAACGACGACGTCCGGCGGACGGTGACCATCGTGACCACGGACGCGAACGACCTGATGGCGCCCATCCACGACCGGATGCCGGTGGTGCTGGCGCCCGACGAGGAGGACCGGTGGCTGGCGGCCGACGACCCCGGCGAGTTACAGGGGTTGCTCGACCCGTACGACGGCGAGGACATGCACGCGCATCCCGTCTCGACGGCCGTGAACGACCCGTCGAACGACCGGCCCGGGGTCGTCGAACCGGTCGACGACCCGCAGTCAGGCCTCGGCGACTTCGCGTAGCCGGTCTCCGAGATATCAGCGGGGGAACAGGGGATGGGGGAAGAGGGGACGGGACGAGGTGGAGCGCCTCGTAGTGCGACCATCGGTGGCAGGACCGAGGGCGTCGCCGGAACCGAGATGGGGGGGGGAGATAGTTCGGGGGACTCCGGTCCGACGCGCCGGAATGGTCGCACCTGGACGAAGGCGCGCCACTGGAATAGTTCCTTCGCCGGAATTAATGCGGGCTTACTTTCGGTAGCTTTCGCTTTCCCGTCTCGGTCGTTACCAGTAGGTTACGGGTCACGAACGCCTGGTCCGACGGCTGCTCCCCGGCGGTGATCGACCGTGTCCAGACCTGTCGGACAGGAGTCGCTTACCGTCGGAAATCACAGCTTACTTTACTCGACGGAGCCGACGTCAACGTGTCCCGATTGGGACTACGGGCCGGCCGCCACGACCCAAGTGCCCAAGTGGGTGGCCGGCCCTACTACCTCTGCTACCTGGCGAGCGACGGCACCCTGGACTGCCCCGGAAACCGGCACTGAACACCTTCGGAGTTAGGTTTATGCACGACAGCGTGTGAACTACTGTCGATGGGGCAGGTTCACACGGACCACAGAAGACAGAAGATACGCCGGGTACACGAACTCGCGTCCCGGCAGTGCGGCACGGACGGCGAAACGATCAACGACTACTTCACCGCGGACGGCCGGTTCCTCGCCGAGCAGTACGCGACCGGCGTCTACGCCGACACGGGCGCCATCGCACCTATCTCCTCGATGCTCGCCGAGCTCACCGACCTCCGGTCGATGCTGCCCGCGCTCTCCGTGCAGTGTCACGCCTGCGACCAGGAGGAACTCCTCGACCGGTCGCTGTCTCACCTCGACGTCGTGGAGATGGTCCTCGTCGGCCTCGCGGCCGAACTCGAACCCGGCCTGTCGGACGACCCGACCGAGCACCATCCCCAGGGGAGCGACCACCAGGCCTTGCTCTCCGACCGCGAACGCGACATCCTCGCGGGCGACGCCGACGTCGACGACGCCGAAGCCCACCGCGCGGAATCCCGGGTCGAGCGGCGCGTCACCGACCGCCTCGAAGACGACCTCTCGCTGCTCCGCGAGCACCGGCCGGCGCTCTACGACCACGTCCGGGAACTGGTACAGGAGGAGTGACCGGGCCGGTTCAGTCGGCCGGTTCGACCAGCACGACCGCGCTGCCGTCGATGACGACGTCGCCGTCCTGGTTCACCACGGTCGTGGCGTAGCGGTACCGGCCGCCGCCGAGGTCCGCTTCGAGTTCGCAGACCGCCGTGACGTCGTCGCCGACGTAGACGGGTCGCTCGAACGAGAGGTCCTGGTCGAGGTAGATGACCGTGCCCTCTATCTTCGCGAGGGCGGCGCTGATGGACCCGGCGACCAGGATGCCGTGGGCGATGCGCTCGCCGAACCGCGTGTCGGCGGCCGCGCTCTCGTCGAGGTGCACGGGGTTCTCGTCGCCGCTCAGCGCCGCGAACTGCTCTATCTCGTCGGCCGTGATCGTCTGTGTGTGCCTCGTCTGGTCCGTTATCGGGGGAGATTCTGCTGCCATAGAGGGGGAGTAGGGGATGATTAACCCGGTGAGGAGAACCGGGTAGTCGAGTATAGCCCTTGTGGTATGGAACCGCGTGACGTGGCTCCGACACCGACGAGTGTCGAAAGAAAGACCGGCCGCCGGCAGCATCGGTTCGACGCGACTCCGTCCGAATATGTTCGCGGACAACCTCAGGTGCGGCCGTCGAGAACCACCGCCTGCACGCGAGAGCGCTGCATATCCGAACTGTCATCACTCCGGGCGGGCCACTCGGCCCGACCCGTTCTCACGTTCCCGAGCCGCCAGGCCGGGACGCCGTCATTCGGCCCCGACGACGCCCTCGAACACGTGTGCGTACTGCATCAGGCCGGTCCCGAGCGTGCTCATCAGGAGGACGTAGCCGACGGCGAACGCCGGGATGGTCTGGGTGAGCACCGTCCCGGTGCCCGAGGCGGCCAGCGCTGCGATGACCAGCGAGAACTCCCCCGGGTCACCATGGCGGTGCCGACGCGGACCGACCGCCGGTCGTCGAGGCCGTAGAGTCGTCCGCCGGCGAACCCGCTGACGAACTTCGTCGCCGTCGTCACCACTACCGCCACCGCGAGCAGGCCCGCGACGCCGACGAACAGGGTGGGGTCGGTCGTGAGCCCGATCCAGAAGAAGAACACCGCGGCGAACACGTCGCGCAGCGGCGAGAGCGTCCGCTCCAGGCCCTCGACGTGGCCGGTGGCGCTGAACGCCATGCCGACGAAGAACGCCGCCACCGCCTCGCTCACGCCGACCGCGAGCGCGACGCCGGCGACGAAGACGGTCACGCCGACCGCCCGGAGGACGAACAGTTCCTCGGTCCCGGCGGCGAGCGCGCGCTCGAACCAGTCGGTCCCGTAGTAGACGACGAGCACCAGCAGGCCGAGGAAGGCCAGCGCGACGCCCACGTCCATCACGAGCACCGACGGGTCGCTCTCGCCGAGGACGACCACCGACATCACGGCGAGGAAGACGGCCATGAACAGGTCCTCGAAGACGAGCGTCCCGAGGATAGGTTCGCTCTCCGCGTTCGCTATCCAGCCCAGGTCGATGAGCGACTTCGTGATGACGGCGCTCGACGAGATGTAGACGATGCCGCCGAGCAACAGCGCCTCCAGCACCGACCAGCCGAGCGCCAGCCCGAGCACGACGCCGACGGGGAGGTTGACCGCGAGGTCCACCACCCCCGCCTTCGTGATCGTCGGGCCGCTCTCGACGAGGCGGTCGGGGCTGAACTCAAGGCCCAGGAAGAACAGGAGGAAGACGATACCCAGGAGCGCCATCACCTGGACGAACTCGCCGTTCTGGACGGCGGGCAGGCCGGCGGCCGACAGCCCCGGGCCGGCGGCGATGCCGGCCAGGATGTAGAACGGGATGACCGACTGCCCGACGACGTGTGCGACGGCGCCGGCGAGCGCCAGCGCACCGAACATCACGCCCACTTCGAGGAGCGGCGCGGCCGCCATCTGTCGGTTACTCCTCGCTTCCCTCGGCGAGTTCTTTCAGGTCCAGACACGCCTCGCGGCCGCCGAGCGCGACGAGCGTGTCGTCCGCCTCGATGCGGGTGTCGGATTCGGGGTTCGCGATGGTCCGCTCGTCGCGCTGGATGGCGATGATGGACGCACCGGTTCGCTGCCGGACGTCGGCGTCCTGGAGCGTCAGGCCGGCCAGCGGCGACGACTCGGCGACCGTCACCCACTCGATGACGGTGTCGTCGTCGAGCACGGTGCGGATGCTGTCGGTGCGGACGGGCTGGAAGTACGCGCCCTCGAGGATGGTTCCGACCTGGCGGGCCATCGGGTCGGAGAGTTCGAACAGTTTCTCGGCGTCGGCGTCGGGGTCGTCGCGCCGGAACACCTCGCGGCTGCCGGTGTTGTGGATGACGACGACGAGCTGGCCGCCGTCCTCCAGGTCCACCGCGAACTTCTTGCCGACGCCCGGCAGGGTGGTCTCGTAGACGGTCACACTGGTAGCATCCGGCCAGTCCACTAATAAATAGTCCGGCGGTCGGCGCCGGTCACTCCCCGTCGAGGCCTTCGAGGAGCGTCCGGATGGAGACGGCCACCTGCTCGAAGGCGGCGACGTCGAGGCCGTCCGTGATGAGCAGGACGCCCCGGTCGCCGCTGATGACGCGGTTGACGAACCCGTCCTCGAACACCCGGATGGTGAACTCGTAGGCCCCGATTTCGGGCTCCGAGTTCGGCCGGGCCGAGGCCTTGTTGTACGTCTCCCGGTCGTCGAACCCGACGCGTTCGCTCTCGATGAAGCTCCCTCGATGATTCGAGACTCGTCGTCGGGTCGCAGGTCGGACCGGACGTAGAGCAGGTCCATGCTGTCCGGCGTGAAGTAGACGACGCTCCGGAGGGAGTCGCCGATGCCGGTACGGGACGCGGTGACGAGTTCGCTCTCGGCCTGTTCGGGAAGCACTGGGTCGGTCATGAACAGGACGTGTAAGGGTCGTGAGCTATTGACTCCCCACCCTGGACTCCCCTGGCGGGACGACGTCGAGCGAACCTTTACCTCGCTCCTCTTCGCACGGGCCGTATGGTCGACCCCGACACCCTCCTCGCGTCGTTCGTCCAGTCGGCGGACGCCCCCACCGGGGACTGGTGGCTGGACGTGCCCGTCGGCTACGTGCTGGAGGAGCAGGCCGGCATCGTGACCGACGGCACGGACCACGTCGACGCCGTCTGTCTCGTCTCTCGCGACCCGGACCCGCCCGAACGCTATCGGTTCAACCGGTCCGGCGTCGAGTTCGTCGACGAGAGCAAGCGACCGAGCGGCCGCCGCGGGTTCCGGAACGTCGCCGCCCGGACCGTCTTCGATGGCGAGACGGCGGTGCTGGTCGTCGCGTCGCCCGGCCCGCCGGACATGACCGGCATCGGCCGACTGGTCGCCTACCGCGAACTCATCCGGGACAACTGGAACGTCGACGTGGCCGGCCTCGTGCTCCTCGCCCGGGGCTCCGACCGCGTCGTGGAACGCGCCTGCAAGAGACTCGGCGTCGACGTGGTCCGCCCCGACGTCGGGTGACGGCGCACACGTTATCACGACTCGCCCCCTACCTCGGGGAATCGGGCGGCCGCCGCGCCGGCCGCCACACCGTGATGACCGACGAGAAATCCTACACCGAACTCTACCGCGAAACGATACCCTCCGTCGTCTCCGTCTACGTGACGGACCATCGCGGCGACCAGCCGACGACCGGGGCCGGGTCGGGGTTCGTCGTCGACGACGACCACGTCGTGACGAACCAGCACGTCGTCGGCGGGGCCACCGAGGTCGACCTCCGGTTCAGCGAGGGCGACTGGCGGACCGGCCGCGTCGTCGGCGTCGACGCCTACACCGACCTGGCGGTCGTCCGCGTCGCGGACCGGCCCGCGTACGCCCGGCCGCTGGTCGTCGCCGACGAGAACCCGCTCCCGGGGCAGCGCGTCGTCGCGCTCGGGAACCCGATGGGGCTCGACGGGTCGATGACCACCGGCATCGTCAGCGCCACCAGTCGCTCGCTCCCGACCGGGAACGGCTTCAGCATCCCGGACGCCGTCCAGACCGACGCCGCCATCAACCCCGGGAACAGCGGCGGCCCGCTGGTCACCCTCGACGGCGAAGTCGTGGGCGTCAACCGCGCCAGACAGGGCGACAACATCGGGTTCGCGCTCTCGCCCGCTATCGTCCACCGCGTCCTCCCGGACCTCGTCGCGGACGGCGAGTGCCGGCACGCCTACCTCCGCGTGCGCACCCTCGACGTCTCGCCGGCCGTCGCCGACGCCAACGGCCTCGACGAGGCGCGGGGCGTGCTCGTCGTCGAGGCGCGCGTCGACCCGGACGGCGCACTCCGTGGCTGTGACTCGACCCGCGTCGTCCGCGGCCGGAAACTCCCGGTCGGCGGCGACGTGGTCGTCGGCCTCGACGGCCACGAGGTCCGGTCGACCGAGGAACTGACCCGGTATCTCATCACGGAGACGCGGCCGGGCGAGACGGTGCGCGTCGACCTGGTGCGCGGCGGCGAGCGCCGGACCGAGACGCTGACGCTCGGCGAGCGCCCGCAGCCCCGGGACGGGTCGCGTCGGGGCGTCTCGCGCGTTCCCGTCGACTAGTCCGCCGTCTGGCCGGCCGACCGTTCGCGGGCGAGGTCGGACACGACCGACGTGACTCGCGTCTCCAGGCCCGCGATGCGGCCGGCGGCGTCGTCGACGAACGACTCCCCTCCCGTCGTCAGGACGGCGCCCTGTGGCGTGGGTTCGACCAGGTCGTTCTCCTCCAGGACGCGCAGCGAGTAGCGAACCTTGTGATGCGGGTGGTCGGTCCGCTTCGAGAGGCGGACGATGCCGATGGGGCCGTCCCGGTCGACGAGCTGGAGTATCTGGAGGTGGCGACTCACGATTGCGACCTCGTCCGCGAGGCTGTCGAGCATGGCGTGTTCCACGTCATCACGGGCCAAGTACGCACGACCACGAATTCGTGGTCGTTTAAATAGTGGTCACGCGCTCGCGTCGTAGGTGACCTGGACCGTCGCCGTGACGGTCACGGGGCCGGCGGCGAGGTCGGTGGCGGCGTCGCCAGCGGACGCCGCCGTCTCCAGCACGGGCCCGGGGTACCGCACCTCGCTCGTGGTGACCGTGTGGACGCCGGTGATGGTGAGGCTCGACCGGTCGGCGAGCACGTCCGCCTGGCCGCGCGCGTTGTCCATCGCGTCTTCGAGGGCCTGCTGGCGCAGGCTACGGCGGCGGTCCTCCGAGAGCGTGAACGACACGTCGTGGACGTTCGTCGCGCCGCCGTCCACGGCCGCGTCGATGACGGTGCCGGCCGTCTCCAGGTCGGTCACCCGGACCTCGAAGGCGTGGCTCGCGTAGTACTCGACCTCGGCGTCGCCGGTGCGCTCGTCGCGCGGCCGGCGCTGGCGGAGGTCGTAATCGAGGGTGCGAATCTGGCTCGACTCGACGCCGGCCTCGGCGAGCGCCGCCCGCATCGACGAGACGTTCTCTGCCACCTGGCGACGTGCCGTGGTGGCGTCGTCGGCCGTGGCGGTCACGGCCAGGCGGAGCACCGCCGTGTCGGGTTGGGCACCCGCCTGGCCGGACGCGGAGACGGTTATCGACTCGCCGGGCGTCGACTTGTCGACCGACGCGGGGTCGTCGGAGAGGGCGTTCGCGGGCAGTCCGGCCACGACGACGCTCGCGACGAGCAGTGCGCCGAGGACGAACGCGCCGAGGAGGGTGGCTGTGTCACGTGACATACACGTGGTCGTTCGACCGCCGCCGGCATATGTGTCTGCATGAGTACAAGAACCGTTTGAGTCATCCGGGTTCAGACGTCCACGCCGAGTGCCGTCGCCTGCTCGCGGTACCGGTCGCGGATGGTGACCTCCGCGACGTCCGCGACGTCGCAGACCTCGCGCTGGGTCACCGCCTCGCCGACCAGCAGCGACGCGAGGTAGACCGCGGCGGCCGCGTACCCCTTCGGCGACTTCCCGCTCGTGAGGTCCATCGCGGCCGTCTCCCTGACGATCTCGATGGCCCGGCGCTCCACCGCGTCGCTCACGCCGAGTTCGGAGGCTATCTGGGGCACGAACGACGCCGGGTCCGCCGGCGTCAACCGCAGGTCGAGTTCCCGGGAGAGCTGTCGGTATGCCCGGGCGACCGCCATCCGGTCGACCCGTGAGACGCCCGCCACCTGGTCGAGCGACCGCGGCACCTCGTCCTGCCGGCACGCCGCGTAGAGCGATGCCGACGCCATCGCCTCGATGCTCCGGCCCGGAAGCAGGCCCTCGTCCCGCGCCCGCCGGAAGATGACCGCCGCCACCTCGCGGGTCGGCGCCGGCACGTCGAGCGCGCTCGCCATCCGTTCCAGTTCCCCGAGCGCGAACCGGAGGCGTCGTTCGGCCCCGACTGCCCGCATCCGGCGCTGCCACTCGCGGAGTCGCTCCATCTGCTCGCGCCGCTCCAGCGTCGACGACCGGTCGTAGGCCTCGCCCCAGCCCACGTCCGCCGTCAGCCCGCGGTCGTGACGCCGCCACGTCGTCGGTGCGCCGACCCGCTCCCGCGCCTCCCGCTCGCGCTGGTCGTAGGCACGCCACTCGGGGCCGTGGTCGATGCGCGACTCCGCGAGCACCAGCCCGCAGTTCCCGCAGACGATCTCGCCCCGTTCGTGGTCCTCGACGACGTCCCCGGACCCGCACTCGGGGCAGCGCTCTGGAACCCCGGCAGCCGTCGCGCGCTCCCGGTCGCTTCCTCGCCGCCGTCCGCCTCGCTCTCCGCTCCGTCGGTGTCACCGTCGGCCTCCCGGCCGGCGTCGACGTCGTCGAGGTCCTCTGCGTCGTCGGACTCGGTCATCTGGTCCACGCGACGGTCGCACTGGTTTCCGCCCGCGGCGCCCGTCGCGCCTTGCCCGTCTCTTCGTCGGCGAGTGCAGTAGCAGTTGCCCTACTGATGGCCGTGGTCGTGGTCGTGGTCGTGGCCGTGGCCGTGACCGTGGTCGTGATGGCCGTGGTCGCCGTGCCCGAACTCGGCTACGTTCTCCAGGGTAATCTGCGGGAGGTCGCCTGCCTCCCAGGCCGCGACGGCTTCCGCGACCGTTCCCGACGCGTCCCCGTAGACCTCGATGCCGTGCCGGTCGAACCGGGTGATAGCGCCCTTGCCGACGTGGTCGGTCAGGACGGCGTCGACGTCCAGACCCGCGACGAGTTCCGGCGGCGACCCCGTGCCGCCCCGGTGCTTGCTCGTGTTCTCGACCGTCTCCACGGTGTCATCGTCGGTGTCGACGACGGTGTAGAACGGCGCGTGACCGAAGTGTTCGGAGACCGGTGCGTCCGCGCCGTCGTCCTCGGTGGTGGGCAGGCAGACTCGCATCGTTCCCGGACCGTTCGCAGGCTGACGAGTTCAACGTTGTGACCTGCCGGTCGCTCCCGTGAGCGCTCGCGGAGGTGGCTATAAGGCCGTTCGAGGTGTTAGCAGTACTGGATGTGATGGCCGTCAGTGACACGTGCCCCGCACCGGCTTCCACGCGGGCGTCTTCCCGGACCGACCCCGGCGGCGCCAGTCTGTCCGGCGGGGGACAGCCACGGGAGCACTTGACCGATGAGCGACGCGGACGACACCGCGGTGGCCGTCGCCTGCCAGGGTGGCGGGAGCCACACCGCGTTCTCGGCGGGCGTCCTCAAGTGCCTGGTCCGGGACCTGCCGCCGGGCTACGAACTCACCGGCCTGAGCGGGACCTCGGGCGGCGCCATCTGTGCGGTCGTCGCGTGGTACGGCCTGCTCACCGGCGGCCCCGACCGGGCGCGGTCCCTGCTCGATTCGGTCTGGGAGGCCATCGCCGCGACGACGCCCGCCGACCGCGTCTTCAACGACTGGCTGGTCTGGGGGTCGCGGGTGGCGAGTTCCGGCGTGCCGGTGCCCGAGGTCAGCCCCTACTACACGCCGCTCTCGAAGTGGGGACAGGAGCGTCTCCGGGAGACTCTGGAGGACCACGTCGACTTCGACCGCCTCGCCGACCTGGTCGACCCCGACAGCCCGCAGCTCATCGTCGGGACGGTCAACCTCAACGAGGGCGACTTCGAGACGTTCCGGGACGGCGAGGTGACCGCCGACGCGGTGCTCGCGTCCGCCGCGGTGCCCGACATCTACCGCGCCGTGGAGATCCACGACCACTGGCACTGGGACGGCCTGTTCTCCCAGAACCCGCCCGTCAACGACTTCCTGGAGGGCGCTCGCGGCCGCAAACCCGACGAGATATGGGTGGTCCAGATCAACCCGCAGGACCGCGAGGGCGAACCGAAGTCCCTCGAGGAGATAGCCGACCGGCGCAACGAACTCTCCGGCAATATCTCGCTGAACCAGGAACTCCGGTTCATCGAGACGGTCAACGACTGGGTCGACGCCGGTCACCTCCCCGCCGACCGGTACAAGCGCGTCGAGATACGGAAGATAGCGGTCGAGCGCGCGTTCCACTGCTCGACCAAGGTGGACCGCGACCCGGCGTTCCTCCGGGAGATGCGGCGCCGCGGCGAGGAGCAGGCAACCGCGTTCCTCGGCGACCTCGACTGACCCGCCCGGCCGGCCGGTCGGCGTCGTCGTGGCGACGCGGCCCGGGTAGGCTGTCCCTATTCGGGTTCGACGCCGGTGAAAGGACTGCCGGCTTTATCACCTGTTGGTGCGTTATCACGAACGCTCCCACGCGGGGACCGGCCCGGGCGTCCTCGTCGTGGTAGCATCGAGGGGAGGAGTCCGGGCGGCCGCGTCGTCCGTCGGGTAGGGGCGACGGGCGACGCGGCACGCGACGACTCGGCTTTTCACGCGGCTCACGGCTACTCCCGGTGTCAGGTACCGACGTCGTCCGCACGTCGAGGAGCGGTCGGTCAGTCGCCGAGGCGGTCGGCGAGCATCGTGCTGAGCGCCGTCGAGACCTCCTCGAAGTTCTGGATGGTGACCTCGTCGGTCGTCACGAACACGCCCTCGCGCTCCGAGGCGACCCGGACGAGGTAGCCGTTCTCGAACGCGCGGATGGTGTACCGGTAGTCGCCGAGTTCGGTGCGGTCGTAGAGGTCCTGGGCCGTCTGGAAGCCGCGCCACTCGTAGCCGACGAAACTACTCAGGTCGGCGTCGCGTTCCAGGTCCTCCCGGAGGTAGAGCTGGTCGTAGTCGTCTCGCGTGAAGAACGTCACCGAGCGGAGGCTGTCGCCGATGGCGGCCCGGCAGGTCTGGACGATGGTGTCCGCCGTGTCGTCGCCGAGTAGTTTCATCCCCATGGTCGGTGGCTACTCGTGGGACTCACATAAACGCGATGTCGACCGCAAATAGCCCCGCCGGCCGGCCGGGACGGCGGGCGGTAGGCACGGCTTTTCGACGGAGTGGTATTGACTGTCGATTCCACGACTCACGAGCGGGCAGGAAGCGTGAAAGGTGTAGGAGGCGCCAGTTGTCCAGGCTGGCACGTGCCGACGCGGGCAAACGCGCCTGCAGTATTGGTTAATGACCACAATAGTATGAATCTTTGGGCTCCTGCTCCCGCTGACGTCGCCGACGGACCGCAGGGCAGTCTTAACGCCCCCGATAACCGGGGTGTCTCTTTTTGCACCCACTCAATCAACCTGAAGTTGCGCAGGGACTTCCCCCTCCCCCACCCCTGCCCGCCTCTCGACGGCGAGTCGCCGTCAGGCGATCCCCCACTCTCTGTCGACCGCTCTTCGAGCGACGCGTCGGCCGCCGTCGCGGTCCGGTCGTCTCGTCCTTACGGAAAGCTATTTCCCCGGTGAATTTTTCTGCTACTGTATGTCGAAGAGAACACGTCGTCGCTTCCTCGCGGGGTCGGCGGCAGTCGCGCTGGCCGGCTGTCTCGGCGACGCCGGCGACTCTCGGGAACCCGACACGACGACGAAGACGGGCACCATCGGCTCCGTCGACGAATCCGCGCGCATCCGGGGTGGCGGCCACAACTACTGGACCATCGACCTCAACGGACCGGCGACGGTCGAGTACGAGGCGACGGTCACGGAAGGAGCCGCCATCGACGTGTTCCTGCTGTCGGACGCCGAGTACGCGAAGTACAAGCAGGACCAGCCGTTCGACTACTCCGAGGAGGGCAGCACGCTCGCGACCGAACACGCGACGGCGTCGCTCGAAGTGACCGCCGACACGTACTACTTCCTGCTGGACAACACGGACCGCGGCGAGGCGGCACCGAAACCCGACTTCAACGGCGGCACCGTCGTCGCGGACGTCACACTCGACGTCTACCGGTAACCAGAACCGGGGTCGCGGTCGCTCACGAGCACAGGACCGGAGGAGAACGGCGACAGTCGGCGGCCGACGTGGCGGTCAGACCGACAGGTGCTCGCCGTCGCCTGGAGCGTCGGCCTCCCGGCGTTCGCCGTCCCGGATGGTGAGTTCGCGCTGCGGGTACGGGATTTCGACGTTCGCTGCGTCGAACGCCCGGTAGATGGCGCGGTTCAGGTTGTGGACCGCCCGTCCCTCGCTCATCGGGTGGCCGACCCACGCGAGCAGTTCGTACTCGAGCGCCGAGTCGCCGAACCGCCGGAACCGGGGTCGGGGATGGGGCGTGTCGAGCACGAGGTCCTCGGCGGCCGCGACCTGGCGGAGCGTCTCCTCCACCGTCTCCAGGTCGGTGCCGTAGGCGACGCCGATGGGAACCTTGATGCGCTTCTTCTGGACGGGTGCGGACTGGTTGACGATGCGCGCCGAGTTGAGCACCGAGTTCGGCACCGTCACCACGACGTTGTCGCGGGTCAGCAGTCGGGTGCTCCGGATGCTGATGTCGAGGACGGTGCCCGCCTCCCCGGAGTCGAGGACGACGTAGTCGCCCACCCGGTAGGTGTCGTCGACGTAGAGCGCGATGCTCCCGAAGAAGTTCGCGACGGTGTCCTTCGCGGCGAACCCGACGGCGATGCCGGCGATGCCCGCGGACGCGAGCAGCGGGGTAACGTCGACCTTCCACAGCGCGAGCAGCACGCCGAGCGTGCCGACGATGAGCCCGAAATCCCAGAGGTTCTCGAAGATGGGGAGGAAGTCGCTTTTCGTACCCTTCCCGTCGTCCACCTCGATGATGCGGTCGCCGATGCGCATCAGCGCCCGCGCCCAGAACACCGCGAGCACGGAGAGCGTCCCCGCACGCAGGTAGAACTCCGTCATCCCCTGCCCGGTCGCCAGAGTCGAGGAGAGGTCGAGCCAGCTACCGGCGACGTAGAGGCCCGCGAGGGCGACGGAGACGGTGACCGGCAGGCGGAGTTCCTCGAACACGATGTCGTCGTACCGGGTCTCGGTTCGCCGGACGACCTGCCGGACCGCGGCGATGCCGAACACGGCGACGAACCGCGAGGCGAGCAGTGAGACGACGAGGAGGAGCCCCACGCTCTGCCAGACGGGAAGCGTCCGGAGCCACGCTTCGAGTCCGGCGACGGTGGTAATCATGCCTTACCCGAGGGTACGGAGGGGTATAGCTGTCCCGCCGCTCGCGCCGGGCACAGTTTATGTAGGAGCGGGTCCTGCATCCAGTCGATGGCCAGCACGATTCGCGTGCCGGAACAGCGGACCTGCCAGGAGTGCGGCCGGCGCGAGCGGTGGGACGCCACCGAGGAGAACTGGGTCGTCGAGGACGACACCGTCGGGGAAGTCTACTGCATCCACTCGTGGGACATCACCGGCGAGTTCAGGCCCGTCCACGGGTGACTCCCGTGGCTCACTCGGCGGGTGCGTAGGTGTTCCCTTCGAAGCGGACCAGGCCTCGCTCCCGCAGGGTGCCGAGGACGCTGTAGAGGGTTATCTGCTTGAGGCCGAGGCCGGCCTGCAGGTCGTCGAGCGTCGCTTCGCCGCCCGTCGCCAGGTAGAGGTAGACCAGTTTCGCGCGGGGCGACTCGATGTCGTCGGGAAGGGTCGCTGTCCCCTTCGGCAACTGTTGAATGCTCATCTCGTCGTTCGACTGATTGAGTTCGACGATATTAAATCACGGCCACGTCGATCGTCGAAAACACGTGGCCGGAGGGTCAGGTTGAAGCCACCCGCCGGAGAACGACACGCCGTGAGCCGTCACGACCGCATCTCCCACCATCCAACGCCGGGACCCCACAACTCGCTCCGGTCGTGGGTCCGGGCGCGGAGTCCGCTCCGCGTCGCGGTCAACTACGCCGCCATCGTGCTGGCCCGCCACTCGCCGAGCCTCCGCCTCAAGAACTGGCTCTACCGGCGCATCGGGATGACGGTCGGCCGCGGCGTCTCCTTCGGCCTGGAGGCGACGCCCGACGTGTTCTGGCCGGACCTCATCACCGTCGAGGACCACGCCATCGTCGGCTACGACGCCACCATCCTCTGCCACGAGTTCCTCCAGGACGAGTACCGCACCGGCGAGGTGGTCATCGGCGAACGCGCGATGGTGGGTGCCGGCACCGTCATCCTCCCCGGCGTGCACGTCGGCGCGGACGCCAGCGTCGCCGCCAACTCGCTCGTGACCCGCGACGTCCCGCCGGGGACGACGGTGGCCGGCGTCCCCGCCGAACCGACGACCGACGAGGACTAGGACCGGACGCGGACGACGCCCTCCCGGAACACCAGGTGGTTCGGGACGATGTACTCCTTGCCGTCGTCCTCGACGTGCGTGACGAACACCGTGACCTCCTGGACGATGCCCTTCCGGCGGCCGATCTCCACGTTGTCACCGATGCCGTACGGCTGGTTGAGCAGGAGATAGATGCCCGCCGCGCCCGCCGCGAGCAGGTCCTTGAACGCCAGCGCGCCGAACAGGATGAGCGCGACGACGTACGCCGCGAACAGCACGATGAGCGCCTCCACCGCGATGCCGATCTGACCGAGGGCGACCAGCGCCGCCAGGTAGACGATGCTGTACTTGACGACGCGGGGGACGATGCCGATCTCGGGGAGTTTCACGCCCCGGAGGTACTCGCTGACAGTCAGTTTCGCCTTGTCGCCGACGACGAAGCCCAGCGCGAGCGCTATCACGGCCAGGAACAGGTCCGGGATGAACCCGGTCGTCCGCATCCAGAGGTCCGTGGCGTTCATCAGGCCCGCGAAGTGGAGCGTCGCCACGATGGTGAACCCGTAGATGAACCACGAACTCAGGCGCGCGAACACCGTCACCGTCGACGTGCCGATGCTCCGGAAGGTACGCTCGACCGTCGTCCCCTCGACGGCACCCGGCACGCCCACGGCGACGAGGATGCGCTTGTTCAGCTTCCCGATGAGATAGCCCGAGACGAGACCCGTCACCAGCACGACCAGCGCCAGGGCGTACTGGCTCTGCTCCACCAGTACCACTCGCCAGTCGATGGCCATCAGTACTCCTCCGGGTCGAGTTCGAGGACGAGTTCACCGCCCTTGAACGCACGGACGAGGCCGTCGCTCTCGCTCAGGACGATGGCGATGGCGTTCGTGTCCCGCGTGATGGCGCCCGCAGCCATGTGCCGTGCACCGAGCCCTTTCGGGATGTCCACGCCCTCGGCGGACGGTTCGAGGTAGCGGTACGCGCTCACGATCTTCCCCGAGTCGCTGATGACGAACGCGCCGTCCAGCCGCGAGAACTCCTTCAACATCACGTTCACGATGGGGTCGCCGACGTGGACGTGGGACTTCTCGAACGGGTTGTACGACAGCGGCCGGGACTTGTTCATCACCTTGCCCGCGTCGCCGACCACGAACAGCGCCCCGACGGGTTCGCCTTTCTGCCCCTTCTTGCCGAGTTCCACCGCCACGTCGAGCACGTCGTTGATGACGGCCGGGTCCGCCCGCGAGCTCGAGAACAGGCCGTAGACGCCGGACCGGTTCGACTCGTCGGCCCGCACCCGGCTGACCATGTCGACGTCGCTGGTGAACAGGCCCGTCGTGCAGACCACCGTGTCGCCGTCCTCGACGAGCGACTGGGCCATCGCGCCCTCGATCCCGAACCGGATGCGCTCGCGGACGTCCTTGAAATCCAGCGGGAGCTCCACGAACTGGCTCGCACCCACGTTGTTCTCCTTCCCGACCACGACCACCTCGATGTCGTTCAGCTCAGCCGCCCGCTCGTAGTACGACGCGCTGGGCGAGAACAGGAAGAGCGCGTCGACGTCGTCCACTATATCCGACACGAGGTCCCGTAGATCTACCATTGTCCGTATCCACTCAACCGCCGAAGAAAAGGTTTGTGGGCTTCATGCGCATCGTTCTCAGCCAGGTCGCTCCCGTCAAGCGGTTTTTCTCGCGGCCGGACAGGTGTTATCGAGGCTTCTTCAGTTCGGAACGAGCAGGCGGTGGAACCGTGCGCGGGACCGGATTCGAACCACGCCCGAGGACCTGCGTCCCCGCGCAGAACCTCGGTCTACTTCGAATCCGTGGCGATTCTCACGGCTCTCACGTCCGTTCGAGCCGAAGAATGCGCGGGACCGGATTCGAACCGAGTGGAGACGGTCGCTCACGTCGTTCGCGCTGCGTCTCCCCGGGTTCGAACCGGTCCTGCTCTTCGCTCACTTCGTTCGCTCATGCGCGGGACCGGATTCGAACCGGCGGACTCCTACGAGACAGCGTCCTAAGCGCTGCGCCGTTGGCCTGGCTTGGCTACCCGCGCTCGGATGAGGCTTCCCGCTGCCGTCGATAAGTAGCTATCGCTCCCCGCCGAGAGTTTAAATACGAAACCGGCCCAAGGAGTTGCCATGTACCGGGCGCGTGACGCCGTCGACCAGGCGGAGTGGCTGGCCGAACTCGACCGGGCGGCCGACCGCCTCGACCTGGGGAGCGACGCGCGGTCGAACGCCCGGGACCTCTTCCTCTCTATGGCGCCCGACGGCGACCGCTCGAAGCGGGCGGTGCTCGCGGCCAGCCTCTACGCCGGTGCGCTCATCGCCGGGGACGGCCGCTCCCAGGGTGCCGTCGCCGACGCGATGGGGGTCGCACGGCTCACCATCCAGCAGCGATGGAAGAACGTCCTCGAAGAGGCGGGCCTCGAACCGCCCGGCTGGTAGTCAGTCGGGGTCGACCCGGGGCGGCCCTCGCGCTCCGGGGTCTTGTTGCCGTGTTCGTCGATCTCGCCGTTCACGATGCGGGTGCTGGAGATGATCTCGCCGTCCTCGGCGAGCACGTGGTCGACGACCTCGATGCGGAGTGGGTCGTGGCCGCGCTCCGTCCGGAGTTCGTTGATGCGCTCGCCGCCAGCGACCGTCTCGGGCGAGACCACGAGGGCGTCGAACTGGGGTTCCGTTGCGATGCCCGTCGGCTCCGTCAGCGTCCGGACGGTGTACTCCCGGTCGTACCGCTCCGCGAACGATTCGAGTTCCGCCGCCAGGTCGGCCCGTCGTTCGTCGTACGGGCGGACGTAGCGGTGTTCGTTGCGAGTTTTCGGCGCAAGGTCGTCGCTCGTCAGGCCGACGGTCACGTCGCCGAGTTCGAAGGCCCGCTCGAACAGCGCCCGGTGGCCGTCGTGGATGGGGTCGAAGGTGCCGCCCAGGGCGACGTTCATACCCCGGCCGACGACCCCCGAGCGTTTAGCACCTTCGGATGCGGTTACTCGTCGTCCTCGTCCTCGGCGGTCTCGACCTGGATGCGGACCGGTTCCTCGCGGGTCTCGTCGTGGTCCGCCCGCTTCCCCTCGTAGGGGTCGAGGGTGATGAGCCGGTTCAGCTCGTCCTGGAGCTGACCGATTGCGTCGCCGACGAGCTGGCTCGGCGCCATCGCCGTGTACTCGTAGGGGTTGTTGCCCGCGCCCTCGTGCTGGCGCTTCTGGCGGGACACCGTCCCTTCCTCGGCGAGTTCCGCGAGCGCCTCGCGGACCGTGCTCGGGTAGAGACCGGTGCCCTCGGCCACCTCCTCGCTCGTGCTGCCGGGATGCTGGCGCAGATACACGTAGATGCGCGCCCTCGTCTCGGTGTCGAGCAGCCACGACAGGATGTCGACGACGCCTTCGTCGAACTGGGTGACCGCGCGGTCGGCCTCCTCCTCCAGCCGGTCGCGGTGTTTCTCGAGTGGCGTGTCCTCGACGGTGACGTCCTCCGATGTGTTGGTGTCCTCGGACATGCGTCGTCTCACAGACGACAAAAGTATACCGTCGGGTAAAAAGCTTGCCTACAGAATCAACGCATCGCTGAGCCCGTCTAACCCGCTCTCCGACCGGATACGTCGCTGTCTGTCCGCGCCGGACTCGGCGTCGTACACCTCGCGGAGGCCGCTCACGCCCAGGCGCTGGCACTCGCGGTCCACCACCTCGTCGAGGCTGACCTCGCCGGTCCGCCCCCGCCGGATGAACGAGGCGTCGCGCCCGTACCGGAGCGCTCGCCACTTGTTCTCGTCGAGGAGTTCCGGTCGGTGGCAGTAGCCCACCTCGCCGTCCTCGTAGCGTTCGGCCAGGTCGATGACGACGGCGTGGACGTACTCCACGAACGCGACGGTGATCTCGGGGTCGTGCTGGGCGTCCGGCGTCCGGACCTCGACCGTGCCGTGGCCCGTGTGCGGACGCACGTCCCACCAGAGTTCGCCCCTGTCGTTGATGGAGCCGCTCTCCAGCATCAGGCGTTCGAACGACGAGAAGTCGTCGTAGTCGTCGAACGCCGCCGGCATGCCGGTGTTCGGGAGGTTCTCGAACACCTTCGCCCGGGCGGACTGCAGACCGGTGTCGAACCCGTTCCAGTACGGCGAGTTCGCCGACAGTGCGAGTATCACCGGCAGGTACCATCGTATCTCGTTCGCTATCCAGACCGCCTTGTCGGGGTCGTCCACGCCGACGTGGACGTGGAGGCCCGCCGTGGTGTTTCGGTGCTGTGGATACTGGATGCGGTCGAGCTGGGCGCGGTAGCGTGGTTTCTCGGCGTGCTCGAGTTCGCGCCATTTCGCGGCCGGGTGGAGACCGGCGGCCGCCACCTGGAACCCGTGCTCGGCCGCGTACTCGACGAGCGCCTCCCGGACGTCGTGAACGGTGTCCCGGACCTCCGAGGGGCCGTCGAGCTTGGGCGTCTGGGTCTCCAGCACGAACTTGAACAGTTCGTGGTCGATGCGACCCGAGAGGAGTTCCGGCGGGTCGCCCTCGTAGACGAGTTCGTCCGACCCGGCCGTGGGTCGCCCGCGCTCGTCGACGACGAAGAACTCCTCCTCGATGCCGACCGTGCCCAGCTCCGTGAAATTCTCCGGGGAACCCGTAGCCATCCGTTCCGGTTGTAGCACCCGTTCCGGATAAAGCGTTCGGGACGCGGCCGTTCCCGCAGGTTCACGGCGGTTCGTCGGAGCCAGCCGGTCACCGCGGCGTCGCGACGACGGCGAGGTGGTCGGCGTGATACGGCTCCATGCGCTCGGACGCCACCACCTCGTAGGCCGGTTCGAGCGCGTCGAGCACGTCGTCGAACACGGCCGCCGGGTCGCGCGTGACGTCCTCGCTCCGGGCCTTGAACGCCGCCACCAGCCGTCCGTCGTCCGCGAGGAACCGGCGGTTCTCGACCGCGACGCGCGCCTGGCCACGCGTCGCGACGTCCTGGACGATAGCGTCGAGGCTGGACTCCACCACGTGCGCGTACGTCCGCGGCTTCCGCGCGTCCTTCAGCAGCGGGAACAGGTTCGGGCGGTCCGCCGCCGCGTCGAGCAGGTCCCGGGCGGGCCGGGGTGCGAACTCCACGGCGTAGGTCGGCCCCGCGAAGTCCGCGACGTGACTGACGGTGGTCCCGCTCGCCGCCCCGAGATACAGCACGCTGTCGCCGCCCGCGAGTCCCGTCTCAACGTCGAGTTCGAATGTCGCACCGAGCTTCGAGCGGTGTGGGTTCCACCGCCGCCACTCGCCGTCGGTCGGTTCGCCGTACACGGCCGGTCCCCGGGTCGCCAGCGCCTCCCTGCCGTCGAACGCGTGGTACGCCACGCCGTCCGGCAGGGTCATCGGTCGTCCTCCCGCGCCCGGATGCGCTGGATGCGCTCGTCGAGCTCATCGTGGAGGTCCGGCCGCAGGTCGCCCGCGTAGTGGTCGACTCGCGCCGCGATGCTCAGCTTCCCGGCGAGCGCCCGCGCCGCCGACCCGCGGTCCTCGCGGGTCGTCCCCCGGACGTACTCGTGGGTGAAGATGACGCCGTGTTTCGGCGACGGCGCCTGGCCGCGCAGGTGGGCGAACAGCGCGTCCTCCGCGCCGAGCACCTGGACGGTGCCGCTCGGCATCTTGGCGAGCGACTCCAGCCCGCCGGCCAGCGCCAGCAGGCGACTCGCGAGCACCGGTCCGGCCATCCTGGCGAGGTTCGGCGCCACGTCGGGTGCACGCTGCTCGATGAACGCCCGCGTCCGGTCGCTCTCGTCGGCGAGGGCGGCGACGCGTTCGGCCAGGCCGACGACGCGCTCTTCGACCGGCGACGACGGGTCCTGCTCCGCGAGCGCCCGCGCGTACTCCACGCCCGTGCTCGCGTCCGGGAACAGGCTCCCCGCCCACTCGGACAGTCGCTCGGCGAGTTCGTTCGCCGTCCGGTCCAGGTCGTCCATCGCGCGGACGGCGTGGATGAGCTGCTGGTCGTCCGCCCGCTCCCGCTCGGTCACCGCCGCCCGGGTCGCCGCCATCGCGGCCTCGTGGAGCACCTCGTAGTACGCCGACTCGTCCGCCGCGAACCCCGCTTCGACGGCGAGCGCCGGCCAGTCCCGGGGCGCGTCGGCCTCGCCGTCGCGGACGCGGGCCGCCGCCGCGTCGACGTCGTCGGGGTCGACGCCGGCGAACCACCCTCGTGTTCGGTCATACGCGACGCTTGCTCGCCACCGCGTTTAAATCTACGTACCTTGGCTGGCGGCGTGGATGGAGTTCCTGTTGTCGCAGCCGACGACCGCGAAACGGCGGTCTCAGTGCAGGCCAAAGGGCCAGTGCTCCGACTGTCCGGCCGCGAAACGGCGGTCCTGGCGGACATCGAAAGGGCGAGCGCCCGCCCGCCGGGCGGGCGCGAGGGCTTTCGGTGGCAAAGAACAACGGTTAAAAAGCGCCCGGACCACGTACGGGTATGAGCCAGTCCCGCCAGCACACGACGCGGAAGTGCGTCTCGTGCGGAATCAACATCTCCGGCACGAACGCGGCTTCCTTCAAGTGTCCGGACTGCGGCCACCAGATCTACCGGTGTGCGAAGTGCCGCAAGCAGAGCAACCTCTACGAATGCCCCGAGTGCGGGTTCACGGGGCCCTGAACCATGGGAAAAGTCGCAGCCAAACTCAAGGTCATGCCGAACAGCCCGGAGATCGACCTGGACGAACTCCAGGACCGCCTCGAGGCGGCCCTGCCGGAGGGCGCGAAGATAAACGGCTTCGAACGCGACGACGTCGCGTTCGGCCTCATCGCGCTCCTGCCGACCGTCATCGTCCCCGACGACGCGGGCGGCACCGAGGCCGTCGAGGAGGCGTTCACCTCCGTCGAGGGCGTCGAGAGCGTCAGCGTCGAGAACGTCGGCCGTATCTGAACGGCTGATTCCTTTTCCGGTCGTCCGTCACTCCACGAGCGAGTCGTGGATGTCGGCGGCCGCTTTTGCGCCGTCGTCGACGAGGCCGCCGTGGTAGCAGAGCGTCCGGTCGAAGTCGAGTCCGGCGAGGACGCCGACGGAGTCGGCCGCCTTGGCCATGTCGGGAGTGAACCGCTCGCTCGGGCCGGCGAGCGCGCCGTCCTGGGCGGTCAGCGCGTCGGCGGCGACCAGGAAGCCGGCCTCCGGGAAGTGGAGCGCGACGTGGCCGGGCGCGTGCCCCGGCGTGAACACGATGCGCATCGGGCCGGCGGCCGTCCGGAACGTGACGCGGTCGACCAGTTCCACGTCGACGGGGACCGGCGGGTAGCGGTCGCCGGTGCCCTTGATGGGGTCCTCGCGGCCGTCGACGTACGGCGCGCAGGCGTGGTGGGCGGCGACGAACGCACCGGAGCGGTCGACCACCTCGCGGAGGCCGCCCGCGTGGTCGCCGTCCTGGTGGGTGACGAGCACCGCCCAGACGTCGTCCCACCCGAACCCCTCGTCTCGGAGGGTCGACTCCATCTGGTCAGCTTCGCCCGGGTAGCCCGCGTCGAGGAGCAGGAGGCCCCGGTCGGTTTCGACCGCGGCGGGGTGGATGGTCACCTCGCGGTCGGCCTGTGCGACGGTCTGGGACAGTGCGTGGACGCCGTGCGGGAGTGACATGGGACCGTCTACGGCCGCCGGCCATATCACGATAGGGTCGTCCTGGTCAGTCGAGGACGGCGTCGATGGCCTGGTCCAGGTCGGCGACCAGGTCGTCGACGTGTTCGATGCCGACGCTGACCCGGATGAGGCCGTCGCGGAGCCCCGCCGCCTCGCGCTCTTCCTTCGGGACCGCGGCGTGGGTCATCGCCGCGGGCTGCTCGATGAGGCTCTCGACGCCGCCGAGGCTCTCGGCGAGCGTGAACACCTCGGTCCGCGACACGACCTGGCTCGCCTCGTCCAGGCTGGCGTCGAGTTCGAAGCTCAGCATCCCGCCGAAGTCGTCCATCTGGTCGGCGGCCAGTTCGTGGCCGGGGTGGGATTCGAGGCCGGGGTAGTAGACGCGCTCGACGGCCGGGTGGTCGGCCAGCCACGACGCGATGGTCCGGGCGTTCTCGCAGTGGCGGTCCATCCGGACGCCGAGGCTCTTGGTGCCGCGCAGGACGAGGAACGCGTCGAACGGGCTCGGGGTCCCGCCGACGCTGTTCTGGTAGAAGCCGAGGCGTTCGTCCAGGTCGGGGTCGTCGGTGACCAGGGCGCCCGCGACCAGGTCGGAGTGGCCGCCGAGGTACTTCGTCAGCGAGTGGGCGACGACGTCGGCCCCGTGTTCGAGGGGGCGCTGGAGGTAGGGGTGGCGAACGTGTTGTCGACGGCGCAGAGCGCGTCGTGGTCGTGGGCTACCCGGGCGACGGCGTCGATGTCGACGACGTTGAGGAGGGGATTCGTCGGCGTCTCCAGCCAGACGAGTTCGGTGTCCTCACGCATCGCGTCGGCCACGGCGTCCGGGTCGGTGGTGTCGACGAAGCTGAAGGAGAGGTCGTACTCCTCGTAGACCTGGGTGAAGATGCGGTGGGTGCCGCCGTAGACGTCGTCGCCGGTGACGACGTGGTCGCCGGCCGAGAGCAGGTTGAGGACGGTGTTGATGGCGGCCATGCCGCTGGCGAACGCCCGGCCGAACCGGCCGCCTTCCAGGCTGGCGAGGTTCGCCTCCAGGTCGGTCCGGGTGGGGTTCCCGGTCCGTGAGTACTCGTAGCCGCGGTGGTCGCCCGGGGCGTCCTGGACGTACGTCGAGTTGGCGTAGATGGGCGTCATCAGCGCGCCCGTCTCCTCGTCGGGCGTCTGGCCCGCGTGGATGGCTCGCGTCTCGAAGGCGTGGCTGGGGTCGTCGGCCATACCCGGCAGGTGTGCGCGGGCCGGGTTACCTCTTTCCGTCCCCTGGGCCGCCTCTCCGAGAACGCACGTTTTATAAACGTCAGCGGACAAGAGGCGGATACGATTATGCCGAACTCCAACGGACCCCTCACCGGCACGCGAGAGAAGCTGTCGAACAAGCCACGGGAGCGGGGACCTCCCCGCCGCAGCGCGCAGTCCAGCAGTTCGAGGAGGGCCAGAAGGTCCACCTCAAGATAGACCCGAGCGTCCCGGGCGGCCGCTTCCACCCCCGGTTCAACGGCCAGACCGGCACCGTCGCCGGCAAACAGGGCGCCGCCTACCGCATCGAGATCAACGACGGCGGCAAGCAGAAGACCCTCGTCGCGAAGCCCGCTCACCTCCGCGCCCAGCAGTAAACGCATGACCATCTTCAAGGAGAAGTCCGACGAGCAGTACCTCACCACGGCGGAGGCGAAGGAACTGCTGGCCGACGTCGAGGCAGAGCGCGTCGCCGACGAGGACCGCGAGCTTCGCTACGAACTCGCCCGCGCCATCGACCACGTCAACCGGTTCGCCGTCCTCGACGCCGCGGAGTCCCGGGACCTCGTCGAGGAACTGCTGGCCATCGAGAAGGTCGACGAGAAGACCGCGTACAAGATCGCCGACCTGCTCCCGCAGTCCCGCAACGAACTCCGCTCGGTCTACGCCCAGGAGCGCTACTCGCTCTCCGGCGACGAACTCGACGAGGTTCTCAACGTCGTCGCGAAGTACGTCTGACCACCGACTATTTAAGGTCCGCGTCGGCGTAGAGGAGGACATGAGCGAGGACGACTCCGAGGTCGGTCAGGAGTTCGCCGTTATCCTGGATTATCTCCCGTACGGTCGCTCCGACGACGACCGGCCCCAGTACCAGAAGTCGCCGGTGGCGTTCGTCATCGGCGAGTCCGACTTCAAGCTGTACGAGCTCGCCCTCGAGAAGGAGTCGGGGCTCAACATCGAGGACCGGGTCGCCATCGACCCGCCCGACGACCGCATCGAGGACAGGCATCCGGTCTCGTTCGACGACCTGTCGAGTAGCTCCCGGTCGGAGCTCGAACCCGTGGTGGAGAACATCGTGGACCGGGACGAGGAGCGGTTCGTCGACTTCTACAACGAGGCCCAGCCCATCACGCTCCGGCTCCACCAGCTGAACCTGCTGCCCGGCATCGGGAAGAAACTCCGGAACAACATCCTGGAGGAGCGAAAGCGCGGGCCGTTCGAGAGCTTCGAGGAGATGGAGCAGCGCGTCTCCGGGCTCCACCGGCCGCGCGAGATACTCATCGAGCGCATCATCGAAGAGATACGCGACGAGGACCTCAAGTACCGGCGTTTCGTCGGCTGATCCGCACGCGCAGGGTTTAACACCGTTCGACTGTCTACGGGGCGTAATGACTGAGCCGAGGGACCCGGACGCGCTCATCCGTCGCGCCCGCCGGGGACTACCCGACCGGGACCAGCATTTCCTGGTCGACGACCGCGTGCTCGACCGCATCCCGTCCTACCTCCAGGCGGTCGACGCCGACCTCTCGCACGTCCTGGAGGTCGGCGCGGGGACGGGTGCGCTCACCGACCGCCTGCTCGCGGTCGCCGACCACGTCACCGCCGTCGAGCGCGACCCCGAACTCGCGTCGTTCCTCCGGGCCGAGTTCGCCGACGAGGTTGCGGCGGGTCGGCTCACCCTGCTGGAAGGCGACGCCCTCGACGTCGACCTCCCCGACTTCACCGCCTCCATCTCGAATCTCCCGTACGGCATCTCCAGCGAGATAGCGTTCCGCCTCCTCCCGCTGGGGAAGCCGCTCCTCCTG
Organism: Halobacteriaceae archaeon GCM10025711; assembly: GCA_042662785.1. GTDB lineage: Archaea > Halobacteriota > Halobacteria > Halobacteriales > Halobacteriaceae > JBHSYX01. The sequence continues at coordinate 2,390,104 of JBHSYX010000001.1, read as the reverse complement.
ATGTTCCAGCGCGAGTTCGCCGACCGGATGGCCGCCGACGCCGGGACGAAGGAGTACGGCCGCCTGAGCGTGACCGCCCAGCACTACGCGGACGTCGAGGTCGTCGAGCACGTCCCGAAGGAGGCCTTCGACCCGCAGCCGCGCGTCGAGAGCGCGGTCGTCCGCCTTCTGCCACGGTCGCCCGACTACGAGGTCGATGACGAGGCGTTCTTCCTCGACTTCGTGAAGGCGCTGTTCACCCAGCGCCGCAAGACGGTGCGGAACGCCATCCGGAACACCGCCCACATCTCCGGTCTCGCCGACCCCGACGCCGTGGTCGAGGCGCTCGACGAGGAGACGCTTCGGAAGCGTCCCGAGAAGCTCACCCCCGCCGATTTCGCCGCCATCGCCACCCTCGCCGCGCGCGTCGGCGGTGATGCGGGATGAGTCTTCCCTGGGAGGCGGCGCTCGGGCAGTTCTCCACGCCGAGTCAACGGGCGGGCGTCGCCGCCGCCATCCTCTTCGGGTTCATCCTCCTCTCGGTCGTCGTGTGGCGGCTGGCCGGCGTCGCTCGCGAGCGGTACAACCGCCACCTCGTGGACGTGCTCCAGGCCGCCATCGTGCTCGGCGCGGCCACCCTGGTCGGTGCGTCGCTCGTCGTCCTCTTCGAGGCCCAGCTGCTCGTCGACCAGGTCGCAACCGCGCTGAACTCGCCGTTCATTGCGGCGTCACGGACCGTGCTCTCGCTCGCGCTCCTGGGCGCGGTCTACGTCGCCACCGGCACGCTCCACCGCTTCGTCAACCAGGTGGTGGCGCGCCGCGACCAGTTCACCGACCACCAGGCCGAGGTGAGCTACCGGGTCCTGCAGGTCGTCGCGTACGGCTTCGCTGGGGTCGTCATCCTGAGCCTCTGGGACGTCGAAATCGGCGGCCTCCTCATCGGGGCGGGGTTCATGGGCATCGTGGTCGGCATGGCGGCCCGGCAGACGCTCGGCGCGATGCTCGCGGGGTTCGTGCTGATGTTCTCCCGGCCGTTCGAGATCGGCGACTGGGTCGAGATCGACGACGTCGAGGGCATCGTCACCGACATCACCATCGTCAACACGCGCGTCCAGACGTTCGACGGCGAGTACGTGATGCTGCCGAACGACAACGTCAGCGGGAGCAACATCGTCAACCGCTCGCGGAAGGGCCGCCTCCGCCTGAACGTCGAGGTGGGCGTGGACTACGACGCCGACCTCGACGAGTCGGTGGAACTGGCGAAGGACGCGATGCGCGACGTGGACGCCATCCTCACCGTCCCCCAGCCGCAGGTCGTGTTCAAGCGGTTCGGCGACTCGGCGGTCGTCCTCGGCCTGCGGTTCTGGATCGACAAGCCGAGCGCGCGCCGGAAGTGGCGCGCCCAGACGGCGGTCATCGGCGCGGTGAAGGACGCCTTCGACGACGGCGGCGTGAAGATACCGTTCCCGCAGCGCGAACTCACCGGCCGCGAGGAGACCGACGGCTTCCGGGTCGACGGGGCGCCGTCCGGGATGGCGCTGTCACCGGAGGGGGCCGGCGACGGTGATGACTGACCTCGCCGAACGGCGGGACGTCGAGACGGAGGTCTATCAGCCGGCGGAGGACTCCCGCTTGCTGGCCGACGCCGCTCTCGACCAGGTGTCGGCCGAACACCGCGTACTGGAGGTCGGCACCGGGTCGGGCTACGTCGCGGACCGCGTCGCCGAGGAGACGGGGGCGCTGGTCGTGGCGAGCGACCTCAACCCGCACGCCTGCCGGCAGGCCAGCGAGCGCGGCGTCCGGGTGGTCCGAGGCGACCTCACGGAGCCGTTCGTCGACGCCGCCTTCGACGTGGTGCTGTTCAACCCGCCGTACCTCCCGACCGGCCCCGACGAGGAGCACGACGACTGGATGGAGGTGGCGCTCTCAGGCGGCGAGACGGGTCGGGTGGTCATCGACCCGTTCCTCGACGGCGTGGGTCGCGTCCTGCGACCCGGCGGGTTCGTCCTCGTGCTCGTCAGCACGGTCACGGGCGTCGACGAGGTGGTCGAGCGCGCGTCCGAGAACGGCTTCGGGGCGGCCGCCGTCGCCGACCACTCGTTCCCGTTCGAGACGCTGACGGTGCTGAAACTGGTCCGGGACTGACCTCGGGAGATTACTGACGATAATTTGCCGGTGGGGGAAATATTAAGCGTCGACATCACCTACTTCGCACAACCGCATGTCAGAGCTCGTAGCGACGTCGACAGGCTTGTACCCCTCCCCGACTGGGCCAAGGACCGGCTCGGCCACCTCAAGGGGCACCAGAAACACGACCTCATCACCGGCGACGAGGACGACGAGGTAGTCGCCGTCTACGAGGAGGCCCGCGAGGAGGTCGTCTCGGCCCAGCACGACGCCGGCCTGGACCGCGTCGTCGAAGGGCAGCTCCGGTGGGACGACATGCTCGCCCATCCGCTGACCATCCACGACAGCGTCGAGACCGGCGGCATCGTCCGCTACTACGACAACAACAACTTCTACCGCGACCCCGTGGTCGTCGACGACCTCGACTTCGACGGCGACATGGCGGCCGACCTCGAAACCGCCGCGGCACTCACCGACGACCTCCAGGCCGTCGCGCCCGGCCCCTACTCGCTGGCCGACCTCGCCACCGACGAGTACTACGGCGACGAAGACGAGTTCCTGGGCGCCGTCGGCGAGTTCCTCGCCGGCGAGGTCGCCGCGTTCCCCGACGACGTGGAGACGCTGTTCCTCCTGGAGCCGTCGCTCGTGACCAACCCGCCCGGCGACGGACTCGACGAACGCGCCAGCGAGGCTGTCGACGCGGTCGCCTCGGCCACCGACGCCGACGTCGTCGTCCAGACCTACTGGGGCGCGCTCACCGAGACGGTCCACGCCCACCTGCTCGACGCCGACGTTGACGCCGTCGGCTACGACCTGATAGCCGACCACGAGCGCGCGGTCTACCTCGTCGGCGAGTACGGCACCAAGGACGACGTCTCGCTCGGCCTCGTCGACGGCCAGAACACGCTCGTCGAGTCCGCCGACACCGTCCTCGAACGCGTCGACTGGTTCCAGGACCAGACCCCGCCCGTCATGGAGTTCGACACCGTCTACGCCACGCCGAACACCGAACTGTTCTACCTGCCCGTGAACCGGTTCGAGGAGAAGCTCGCCGCCCTCGGCGAGGCCGCCCGGCGGCAGGAGGTGGAAGCGTGACCCGCGAGCAGTTCCGGCCCGACGACCACCCGCACGACCACTTCCTGCTGACCACCGTCGTCGGCAGCTACCCGAAGCCGAAGTGGCTCGACCGCGCCCGCGACCAGCACGAGGACCCCGACGCCGACTTCACCGACGACCACTGGCAGGAGGCCGCCGACGACGCCGCCCGCCTCGTCACCGGTGAACACGAGCGCTCCGGCCTCGACGTGGTCGTCGACGGCGAGATGCGCCGCAACGAGATGGTGGAGTACTTCGCCGACCGCATCCGGGGCTACGAGTTCAACGGCCCCGTCAAGGTCTGGGGGCACAACTACTTCGACAAGCCCTCGGTGGTCGACGAGGTCGACTACGACGAGCCCTGGCTGGTCGACGAGTACCTGTTCACCAGCGACGTCGCCTCCCGGCCCGTCAAGGTGCCCATCACGGGGCCGTACACGCTCGCGTCCTGGAGCTTCAACGAAGCCTACGATGACGACGAGGAGCTGACCTACGCGCTCGCCGACCTCGTGAACCTCGAGATCGAGAAGCTGGTGGACGCCGGCGCCCGGTACGTCCAGATCGACGAACCCGCGCTCGCCACCACGCCGGACGACCACGCCATCGTCGGCGAAGCCCTGGAGCGCATCGTCGCCGACATCGACGACGACGTGCGCATCGGCCTCCACGTCTGCTACGGCGACTACTCCCGCATCTACCCCGAGGTGCTCGACTTCCCCGTCGACGAGTTCGACGTCGAACTCGCCAACGACGGCTTCGCCCAGCTAGACACGTTCAAGGACCCCGAGTTCACCCTCGACCTCGCGCTCGGCGTCGTCGACGTGCACGACGCCACCGTGGAGTCCGTCGAGGAGATAAAGGAGCACATACAGAAAGGTCTCGAACTCGTCCCGCCCGAGCGGCTGACCGTCAGCCCGGACTGCGGGCTCAAACTCCTCCCGCGCGAGGTCGCCTACCGGAAGATGGAGAACATGGTGCAGGCCGTCCGCGAGGTCGAGGCCGAACTCGACGCCGGCACCATCGACGTCGGCCATCCGTCCGCGAGCGCGGACGACTGACGGGGACGGCCGACTGACGGCCACTGACCGACCGCCTGTGGGCCGACCAGCTTTTTCTCCTCCCGGGGCGTACCGGCGGCGATGGACCCTCGAATCAGCGTCGTCACGCTCGGCACGGACAACCTCCAGCGAGCCACGCGGTTCTACCGGGATGTCCTCGACCTGCCGATGCAGGAGGGCGACGACGGCATCTCGTTCTTCGAGACGGCGGGCTGCTGGCTCGCGCTCTACCCGTGGGAGGACCTGGCCGACGACGCGTGCGTCGAACCCGACAGGGAGAGGTCGGGGTTCCGCGGGTTCACGCTCGCGCACAACGTCGGGAGCCGGGAGGCCGTGGACGCACTGCTCGAAGAGGTCGAAGCCGGCGGCGCGTCCGTCGTCTGCCCGCCCGAGGAGAAGGAGTGGGGCGGCTACTCGGGCTACTTCGCGGACCCGGACGGGTTCCTCTGGGAGGTCGCGTGGAACCCGCAGTTCGACCTGCCGGACTAGAGCGTCTCGAACAGTGCCGCGACGCCGTAGACAGACAGCAGGCCGAGCGGCCAGTAGACGAACGCCAGGTGCGCCAGCTGCCGACGGCCCGCCGACCGACGGGCGTAGAGGTGGGCGGCCGGCGCGGCGAGCAGTACCGGCGACAGCGAGGGCACGCCGAGGTGGCCGGTCGAGAGGACGTGCTCGCCCCAGAGGCCGGCGGGCAGGACGACGGAGACGGCACCCGCCACGAGGTAGTCGCCGGCGGCCGCGTCGCTGTCGGCGAGTCCGGCGACCAGCACGGCCACCGCCGGCCCGAACACGACGACGGCGAACAGCGCCGCGACGAGCGGCGGCATGCCGCCGCCGTGGAGCGGGAGGAGCCCCGGAACGGTCATGTCGGTCGGTGAGACGCGACGCCGGGCGAAAAGCGGACTGATTTCGGGCGGCTACGACTCCAGATGGGCGACGGGCGGTGCGGCCCCGACGCCGAGTTCGGTCACGCCGGCGACCAGCAGGACGCCGCCGACGGCCGCGAGCACGGCGACGTCGAGGGCGGCCGGGAGACCGGTCGTCGCCAGGAGGCCGATGGCGGCCCCGGCCAGGAACCCGAGGTGGATGGCGGTCATCGCGGCCAGCGCCCGACCACGACCGGCGTGCGAGAACAGGCTGCCGACGGCGACGGTCTCCGCGACGGCGTGGACGGTCAGGACGACGGCGCCGACGACGCCGAGCGCCGCGCTGGCGGCGTAGATGCCGGCGAGGAGCACACCTTCGACGGTCCGGTGGAGGAACACGGCGCCCAATGTCGCGTCCGCACACCCGTGGCCCGACACGCCGCGCCCGCGGGTGACCCAGGCGACGGTCGCGCCGCCGCCGGCGCAGACGAGCGCGAGCGCCACCGCCTGGCCGACCGCGAGCGCCAGCGAGAGGGTGCCGAGCGCCAGCAGGAGCGCGGGCACCAGCCGGCCGAGCAGCCGTCCGTGGCCGACGCCCGGGCCGAGTGCGGCGACGAGCGCCACGCCGGCGCCGAGGCTCACGGCGACGGAGGCGGCGGCGACCAGCCCGAACGAGACGGCGGTCCCGCCCGCGTGCGTGTCGTGGGCGCTCGCGACACCGGTCGCTACCAGCATCGACAACACGGCCAGGGATGGCAGTCGGCGCTCCCAGGCACGCTGCTTGCCCAGTGCAACCATGCGACACGATACGTCGTCCGATGGCATAATCGAGTCTACCAGTTGCTCACTTCCACGGGTTCGACACCAGTTCGGACTGGACCGCCGTTCCGACCGCTATCTCGCAGTCGCTGCGCGGTTCCGCGAGGCAGAGCAGGACGTAGCCCTGCTCCAGGTGGCGGTCTTTCAGCGCGATGGGCGGCTTGCGGTGGGCGACCCGGCCCTCGCGGACGCGGCCGGTGCAGGTCGAACACGCGCCGGTCCGGCAGCCGAAGGGCAGGCCGACGCCCGCCGCTTCCGCCGCCTCCAGCACCGTCTCGTCGGCCGCCACGAGCAAGACCTCGCCCGTGTCGTCGGGCCACGTCACCGCGACGCGGTAGCTCACATCCAGACGTCGCTGGTGCAGTCGCCGTCCGGCCACCGTATCTCGTGGGCGCGGGCCGGGCCGTCCGGCATCTCGCCGAAGTCGACGAGGAAGTCGGTGTCGAGTTCCATCGTCCCCCGCCGCGGGTTCACGTCCGCCTTCAGCATCACCGACCCGAGTTCGCCCTCCTCCGGGAAGAACTGGTTGTCCCAGGTGGAGTAGAGCGACGTGGTCCAGTAGAGGCGCTCGCCGTCGAGCGACAGCTGGATCATCTGCGGGCCGGCGACGACCGGCCGGTCGTCCTCGCCCGTCGGATGCCGGGGGCCGTAGAGGCCGCCCGCCCACACCTGGTCGGTCAGGCGCGGGTTCGACGGGTCGCTGATGTCGTACATCCGCACGTCGCCGTGGAGCCAGTCGCTGAAGAACATGTACCGGTCGTCCATCGAGACGAGCATGTCAGTGATGAGGCCGGGGACCGGCATGTCCCAGTCCTCGTGTTCGCGCGGTTCCACGTCCACGACCTTGTCGGCGTGCCACTCGCCGTCCTTCCGGTAGAAGTGGAAGATGTTCGACGAGAGCGCGGCCGTCACGTAGCCGTGGGTGCTCTCCGGCGTGTGCAGGAACCGCACTTCGAGCGGAATCTGGCCCTCCTCGCCCAGGTCGAGCGTCTGTTCGAGGGTCTGGTCCTCCCAGTTCCAGACGTTGAGGCTGTGGCCGTACCGGCCTGCCTCCAGGTCGTCGAAGTCGAAGCCCGGCTGGTAGACGTTCGGCGCCGCCCACTCCGAGGAGACCATCACGTTCTGGCGCGGCTGGTACCAGAAGTCGTAGTTCTTGTCGATGTCGCCGGGGTGGTCCCACCGACCCACCACCTCGAAGTCGTCGTTGAGTTCGAGGAAGCCGCCCGGCAGGTCGCCGTCGGCGTTCCCGAGCATGCTGACGAGTATCTTCCCCTCCGGCGCGCAGTGCACCGTGTGCGGCGCGGACAGGTCGTGTTCGAACACCTCCTCGGGTTCGATGACCTTCACCATCTCCGGGTTGTGGCGGTCCTGGGTGTCGATGACGTGGAGTCGCGAGGAGCGGTTCCCCGGGACGATGAGGTGCCGGCGTTCCAGCCCCTCGACGTGACACGAGGACGAGCAGGCGTTCCAGCCGAAGTGGTGGAGTTCGTCGCCCTTGTTCGGCATCTCGACCCGGTCGACGACCTCCTGGTACGTGTCGGACGACGGGTCGAGGTCGACGACCGCCAGGAAGTCCGGCGCGTCGACGTCGGTCCCGACGTAGAGCCCCGGCACGTAGGCGATCGTCTCGCGTTCGCTTTGCTCGATGGCGGCCTGCGGGGTGGCGTAGCCCGGCCCCTCTACCTCCGGGTGTTCGTGGTGTTCGTGCGTTCCCGATTCCGGCGTCTGTGCGTCGCTCATTGTTTTCCCCTCCGGGTGGGTCGTCAACGCCTGACACGTTCACCCAGCGCTTCGCGGCAACGGTTTCCGGCATGTTGGTTTCCAGATACGTCCCGTTGGTAACTGGTCGGGGGTGGGTTACTGGCCGACTCCGGCGCGGTCGCGGGCCGGCGGCGGAAAAACGAATCGAATCGGTCGGTCGCGGTACGTCGACGGTCCGGCTACTCGTAGAGCCAGGGTTCGTCGATGCGCTCGTAGTCGACGAGTTCGTCCTCGTCGAAGAACAGCGAGATCTCGCGCTCGTTGGCGCCCGGGTCCTCGTGGTCCGAGCCGTGGATGACGTTGCGACCCAGGTCGAGACCGTAGTCGCCCCGGATGGTGCCGGGGGCGGCATCGGCCGGGTCGGTCGCGCCCATCATCTGGCGGACCTGGCGGGTGGCGTCCTGGCCCTCCCAGACCATCGCCATGACGGGGCCGGACGTGATGAAGGAGACGAGGCCGTCGAAGAACGGCTTGCCCTCGTGTTCACCGTAGTGTTCGTGGGCGAGGTCCTGGTCGATCTGCATGAACTTCGCGCCCACCAGCTTCAGACCGCGGTCTTCGAGCCGGGAGACGACCTCGCCGACGATACCGCGCTGGACGCCGTCGGGCTTGACCATCACGAAGGTTCGCTCGTCGGTCATCGCTCGCTCTCCTGCCCTTCGGCGGTCCACTCCACGTCGCGGGCCTCGCGGCCCAGTTCGGCGTTCTTCTCGCACTTCGACGAGCAGAAGTGGACGGTGCGTCCGTCCGTGTAGACGAACATCGTACCCGTGCCGGGCTCGATGTCCTCGCCGCAGTAGTCACAGGTTCGAGTCTGGGGCATCGTCACTGGCCTCCGATGGAGTCGGCTTCACGTGCCGTCTCGCGGAGCTGGAGGACGTCGCCCTCGCGGACGGGACCGAGCACGTTCCGCGTGATGATTCGGCCCTGGTTGGAGCCCTCCTGGATGCGGCACTTGACCTGCATCGCTTCACCGTGCATGCCGGTCTTGCCGACGACCTCGATGACCTCGGCGGAGGTGGAGTCGTCGGCGGGCTGTTCTGCGCTCATGGTGCCTTATCGGAGGTCCTCGACCTTCTTCGAGATGTCCTCGACGTTCTCCGAGGACTGCCCGGCGTCGACGATGGCGGCCGCCGCGCTGCCGACCTCGAGGCCGGCGGCGTGACCGAGGTCGTCCTGCTGCTCGATGAAGATGAGGGAATCCCCTTCTCGTCGGCGAGCTCCGGGAGGTGCATCACTATCTCCTCGGGCTGGACGTCCTCGGCGACGAAGACGAGCAGGGCGTTGCCCCGCTCGACGGCCTTCGTCGTCTCGTTGGTTCCTTTCTTGACGGTACCGGTGTCGCGTGCGACCTCGAGGACCTCGAGCGATCGCTCCTGGAGGTCCGTCGGGACGTCGTAGTCTACGTATACTGGCATCGGTTGTTCACCTGTCTCCCCGCGAGTGGCTCGACTTCCCTGCCGGTCGTGGTTCCCTGTCGGCAGGGAGCATCATCAACCCTCGCGCGGGCTGTAGACGCTAATAGCGTAGCCATCGCATAAAAGGGCTTTCAATGCCGCCACGCCGTGCGACTCCGCGACACGGCGTCGAGGGAAACGCCCTTTAGCGGTTCCGTCCAACTCCACTCCATGTCCGCCGACGTCGCGTCTGCGCTCCGGGCGGAGGCCGAGGCCACCGACGAGCGACGCCTCCTCGTCCTCGCCGGAGACCGCGACGCCGGCTACGACGCCGCCGACGACGCGCTCCGGGCCGCGAACGTCAGCCGCGACGCCACGACGCTCGTCGGCCCCCGGGACGCCCTCGGCTGCGAGCAGGTCCCGGTCGCCAACGCCGACCGACTGCTCGGGACGACCCGCGAGGCGGTCGTGGTCGACCTGCACGACGAGTGCCGCCCGAACGCCCTGGGTCGCGTCGTCGGCGCCGTCGACGGCGGTGGCCTGCTCGTCCTGCTGACGCCCTCCCTCGACGACTGGCCCGACCACCGCGACGGGTTCGACGAGGGACTCGCCGTCCCGCCGTACGACGTGAGCGACGTGTCCGGCCGCTTCCGGGAGCGCCTCGTCGCCACCCTCCGCGACCACGACGGCGTCGCTATCGTGGACGTGGACGCCGGCACCGTCGAACGCGACGGCCTCACCGACCCGGCACCCCGCCCCGCGCCGACGCCGCCGGCCCCGCCGGGCGCTCACGCCTTCCCGACCGCGGTCTACGACGCGTGTCGCACCCGGGACCAGGTCGAGGCGGTCCACGCCTTCGAGGCGCTCCGCGACTCGCCCGCCGCGCTCGTCGTCGAGGCCGACCGCGGCCGCGGGAAGTCGAGCGCCGCCGGCCTCGCCGCCGCGGCGCTCGCCCTGGAGGGCGAGGACGTGCTCGTCACCGCCCGCGAGTACCGGAGCGCCGCCGAGGTGTTCGCGCGGGCGGCCGACCTCCTCCGGACCCTCGACGCGCTCCACACCACCGACGGCGACCCGCCACGGACGGTCACCGCGACCGGAGGCGGCCGCGTCCGGTTCGCGCTCCCGGCGGACGCCGCTGCCCTGCCCGGCGACCCCGACGTCGTCGTCGTGGACGAGGCGGCCGCGCTCCCGGTCCGCCTGCTCGAATCCTTCCTCGACGCCGACCGCGTCGCGTTCGTCACGACCGTCCACGGCTACGAGGGCGCGGGCCGGGGCTTCGACGTCCGGTTCCGGGACCGCCTCGCGGAGCGTCGCCACGAGGTCCACGAAGCCCGCCTCGACGACCCCATCAGGTACGCGCCGGGCGACCCCGTCGAGGTGTGGGCGTTCCGGGCGCTCCTGCTCGACGCCCGCCCGGCGGTCGACCCGCTCGTCGCCGACGCGACCCCGGAGACGGCGACCTACCGGGCGTTCGACGCCGACGAAATGCTCGCCGACGAGCACCTGCTGCGCGAGGTGTTCGGCCTCCTCGTCTACGCCCACTACCGGACGGAGCCGAGCGACCTCGCCCGCCTGCTCGACGCGCCGAACCTCTCGGTCCGGGCGCTGACGGTGGACGGCCACGTCGCGTCCGTCGCCCTGCTCGCCCGCGAGGGGAACCTCCCGGCGGACCTCCGGAAACACATGTACGAGGGCGGCCGCGTCCGCGGGAACATGCTCCCGGACGTCCTCACGAGTCAGCTCCGCGACGAAGACGCTGCCGTCCCGCAGGGCGTCAGGGTGCTCCGCATCGCGACCCACCACGCCGTCCGCTCGCGCGGCCTCGGCTCCCGCCTGCTCGCCGCGGTCCGCGAGGAACTCGAAGGAGACGTCGACTGGCTCGGGGTCGGCTACGGCGCCACCCCGACCTCCTCCGGTTCTGGGACGAGAACGATTACTCGACGGTCCACCTCTCGACCACCCGGAACGAGTCGAGCGGCGAGTACTCCGCGCTGATGCTCTCGCCGACGACCGACGCGGGCCGCGCCGTCCACGACCACCACGCGACCTGGTTCGCCGACCGCGTCGCGGGCGTGCTCGCCGACCCGCTCGACGACCTCGACCCGGACGTCGCCCGGGCCGCCCTCCGCGCGACCGACGCGACGGTGGCGCCCGACCTCACGTCCCACGACTGGCGGGTGGTCGCCGGCGCCGCCTACGGCCCCGGCCTCTACGACGTGGACCCGGACCCGTTCCGCGAGGTCGCGGTCGCCCACCTCATCGACCCCACCGACCCCGACCTGCTGTCGGCCCGCGAGGAACGCTTGCTCGTTCTGAAGGTGCTCCAGGCCCACCCGTGGCCGGCCGTGGCCGACCGCCTCGGGTTCCACTCGAACGGCGAGTGCATGCGGGCGCTCGGCCGCGCCTACCAGCCGCTCGTGGACGCCTACGGCGACGAGACGGCGCACGCCGAACGCGACCGGTTCCGCTCCCGCAACGGCTAACCGCCGGCACCGACAACCCCGGGTATGGTCGACCTCGTCGTCCTCCTGGCCGTCGCCCTCCTCGTGCTCGGCGTCGTCGGCAGCGTCGTCCCGCTCCTCCCGGGCGCGCCGCTCTCGCTCGCCGGCGTCTACCTCTACTGGTGGCACACCGGCTTCACCGACCCCGGCGTCGTCGCTGTCGTCGGGTTCACGCTCGTCGGTGGGTTCGCCACCGTGATGGACTACTTCGGCGGCCCCATCGGCGCCAGCGCGGGCGGCGCATCGCTGCTGACCTCTGTGCTCGCCGGTCTCGTCGGCGTCGTCCTCCTGTTCACGCTCGGACCGGTGGCGATGGTGGTCGGCATCCCGGTGGCCGTGTTCCTGCTCGAGTTCCGGCGTCACGACGACGTCGAGACGGGGTCCGGACCGCGCTCTACGCGACCGTCGGCATCCTGGCGTCCGCCGTGATGCAGGTGGTCCTCACCGGCGTGATGCTGGTGGCGTTCCTCGTCGTCGTGTTCGTCTGATTCGGCTCTGTTGAACCCTCGTCAGTCGGTAGCAACCGCGTGATGGATACAGCGGATGAGTTCAACACAGCGACACCTACATGTCTTTTGAATAACAACCGTGCCACTATATGACTACCACCGAGATTCCCCTGCAATCGATCAGCGACAAGTGGAGATACGCCACTATCGGTGGTCTGGCCTCCGTCCCGTTCACGACGGCGAGCTACTGGCAGTCGGGATCCGAGATATCACTCGCTCCGGTGCTTTTTGGCGGCCTCCTCGCCGGCTACCTGGCGAAACGCAGGTTAGGTGACGGTCGCGGGGTCGGGGCCCGCGCCGGTCTCGTCGGTGGACTCCCATTGGTCTGGATGCTTATCGACATTTTACCCGTTGTGATTGGGATGCCTAATCCACGGTGGTTTTCGGCGGTGAGTGCTGGTATGGCGTTTGGGATTACCGTATTCGGGTTCGGGATGGCCGTGCTCCTCGGAGAGATCGGAGGGAGAATCGGCGGCTGGCTGTCCATTCGTGGTGGTCGAGTCCATCGGTCTCAGGCCTCGAACTAACGGGACTGCTGTAGAACAACGATCGCCGACCTCCAGTGAGAGATGAATGCCGGAATACGGTAGTACGTCGTCCTCGTGTGTTACGGAGTGGATTGGGGTGACTAGGCATGCGTTCCGGTCGCTACGTGACCTCGAATCCGCGTTCGATGAACGCCTCGATTGCCTGCTCGAAAGCCGCTTCGCCGCCCGGCGTATAGATTGATGACAGGTTGAGTCGGCGCTTGTAGGTCGACCCGTCCTCGTGATACGTGAGGTCGATCCGAGGACGAGTCAGTCCCTTCAGTCCCCTCGTCGCGGCGACGGACTCAACTTGGTCGAGAGGGAGGTGGCAGGGCGAACGGAACCCACGTGCATAGTAACCGACCCTGGCGATGGCGATGATGAGGAGAAGCACGATGACGAGCAGAAGGCGACCCCTGAGGAACACAGAGATGAGCCATCCAAGTGCGAAGAGCGGCCAGAGTGTGAAGCCGATGAAAACCACCCTGCGCCACCAGGCATCACTCTCCCAATAGTTCTGGTAGAGTGACCGCACGTAGCCGGGGAACGACTCTTCGACCACGAGAAAGCCGTGCTGGAAGCTGGCGACCCCACGTTTCGTGGGAAACGAGTCGATGGAGGACATACGCTGGTCTACACAGGATTAGGAGTTATTGTTGTGGTTCTGTTGAAACTCTCCGAATACTGTAAGAATGGTGTGCTGCATACAATGATGCGTTTAGTAGACCAGTATCTGCAGGAAGAGCACTGACTGTCGGCGGTGTTATTCCTTGAGGGCCGACCGACCCGCGCCGAGGACGACGAGGATGCCGAACCCAATCACGAGTAACGGCTTGTTGGTGCTCTTGTGCTCGAGGAACGCGTTTTCGGGGAGTCCGGTGGGACGTACGCCGTCACCGCTTCACCCGGCTCGTACCCTTTCAGTTCGAATCTGGCGTCTTCTCTTGAGCCGAACTCTCTCGGGAGCTTCCCGGGATACACGTTCGAGGAGGTGTAGGTTTCTCCCTCGTAGGTGTAGGTGAACGTCGCGTGCGGAGTATACGTGACCCCCTTCCCGTCGTTCTTTTCTACCGAGATGTCGGTTACGGTGGCATCCACCTCCGTTGCGGAGTCCAGAGCCGAAGACTGCACACTGTAGCTGTACGCGCCATACCCGATCGTCGCAAGTCCGACGAGCAGTGCTACGGCAACTCGGACGGTCCCGGAGAAACCATCAAACGCCATACTGAATCGACATACTTGGGCGCAGTTGTATGTGCTGCTCGGTCGGAGAAAATCCATCCGTTATTTAGATGCTTCTTCCTCATACGTCGTGACATGCATCGGGTTCCACGGTATGGTATCGCCGTTCTCGTCGCCGTTCTCGTCACCGGCGGCGTGGCTTTCGAGTCCCATTCGATTGTACTCCTGGCCGGGATATTCGTCATCTATGGTGTTGGAGTCGCGGTCATGCTTAGATATCCTGCCCTGCTGTGGGGCCGCAACTTCGACAGCCAGGTGCCATCCGCAGTACTGTCTGGGGGAGCGACGTTCGGTGTCCTCTCACTCGCACAGGGCCTCGGCCCCGAGTTTCATTTCGGCGCAGGGGCGCTGGGCTTTGGCTTGACGGTATTCGGTGTGGCGACCGGGATCTGGATGGCCGATGCCTCAGACAGTGGCGACGGGTAGTGTCCTCCGTCAACGTCCCTTCCTGAACCGATTGATTCGACTAGGTCAGTGATAACCAACCCTCGTGACCGAGACGCGCTCTGTATTCAGCACGACCGTGGAAACCTATCGCAGCGTGAGGGTTTCAACCAGGCCGCCGACTCATATCGACGGCGTGCGCTCCCGCGGGAGGCTCCGCTGGCCGAGTTCGACCGCGATTCGGAGTCGCTCGCCGCCGCGGACGACGGTGAGCGTGACCGTCTCGCCGGGGCGCGTCTCCCTGAAGAGGTACTGGGCGAGCGCGTCCTGTGAGGGGGTCGGCGTCCCGTCGACGGCCACGATGACGTCGCCGCCCACCGGGATGCCGGTCACGCGCTCAGTCGCGGGGCTCCCCGGAGCACGATGCTCGCGGGTGCCCCCGCCACCGTGCTGACGACGAGCACGCCCTGGCTCCGGTTCAGGCCGTTGACCCGGGCCATGGTCGGCGAGAGCGTGACGCCCCGGACCCCGAGGTAGGAGTGGTTGTAGGTACCGTTCTCGACGATGGCCGGCACCACCTGGCGGACCATCGCCGACGAGATGGCGAAGTTGACGTCCTCGCCGGCGACGCCGGCGAAGTTGACGCCGACCACGTCGCCGCCGCAGTCCACGAGCGGCCCGCCGCTGCTGCCGGGACTGATGGGCGTGTCTATCTGGACGGCGTCTGCGATGGTGCGGTTCTGGACGGCTAACGACCGGTTCACGGCGCTCACGATGCCGCGCGTGATCGACCCTTCCAGCCCGAGCGGGCTCCCGAACGCGACCACCTCCTCGCCCTGGTCGAGGCGGTCCGAGGCCACCGGGAGCGCGGAGACGTTCCCGGGCGGGTCCTCGACGCTGAGCACCGCGAGGTCGCTGAAGAAGTCGACGCCGACCAGTTCGTCGATGCGCCGCCACTGGCCGTCGCTGAACTGGACGTCGCCGCCGAGCGACCGCTCGACGACGTGCCAGTTTGTCACGACGAGCGCCCGTGATTCGTTCGCCTCGTACACCCACCCCGACCCGAGGGCGACGTCGCCGCGCTCGTTCCAGACCCTGACCGTGACGACGGACGGTATCGTGTCGTCGTAGAGTCGGTCGAAGTCACACTGCTCCCCTGATGGGCGACCGCCGACCCGGATGCGGCCGGTCCGGGGCCGGCAGCCGCGCCCGCGACCCCCGACGCGAGGACGGTCACCACCGCCATCGCGACGAGTAGTTGCCGTGTCATCCCCGAGAGGACGACTCGGACGGACAAATGTCTGTGTGCTTTGTTACCGAATTACAGGAGTTGGAACTGTTAGGCTCCGCGTCGTAGTCGCGGCCATGGGACGCTGTTCGGAGGAGGGCTGCGACCGGCCGGCCGCGGTGCGCCTCCACGTGCCGTGGGCCGAGGACCGCGACGTCTGCACCGCCCACGCCCGGGCGCTCGTCCAGCAGGACGGCGTGGTGGCGACGCCGCTGGAGGGCGCCGAAGACGACTGGGAGTGACCGGTTCCGGGAGCAATTGGCCGGGGATGACGGGCGGTCAGGGGTGGGCGTAGTAGACGACCGTCCGGCCGTCCTCGTGGGCGTCGACGCGGGCGAAGCCGACGCGCTCGAACTGGACCACGTCGTCCACGTCGTACTCCGCGAGGCCGGGTTCGGCGCGGCCCTTGACGTCGCCGTCCATCGTCCGCATCGTCACCGGCCGGTTCGCGTCCGCGGGCACCCAGTGGACGACCGGCACGCCCTCCTCGCGGACGGCGCTGATGTCGTCGCCGGTGTACTCCAGGTCGTGGCCGGAGTAGCGCACGCAGCCCAGCCCCTTCAGCCAGACGCGCTCGCCGTCCTCCGGGACGTCGCGGTCCTCCAGCAGGACGGCGTCGCCGACCGGGATGTCGCGCCGCCCGCGCTCCTCGTGGTCGGGGTGGACCGGCGGGTGGGCGACGTCCGGCCCGCCGTCGAGTTCGAGTTCCACGCCGTCGCGCACGAGGAAACACCGGTCGGTCTCGTCGTCTATGCGGTCGCGGTTCTTCGAGTAGATGGCGCTCATCGAGAGGTCGACGTTGCTCGTCGACGTGCCGAGTTCCACCATCGCCTCCGTGATGGCCTCGCCGCGGATGCCCCGGCGGCGCAGGCTCGCGATGGTCGGGGCGCGCGGGTCGTCCCAGCCGTCGAGTTCGCCGTCGTCGATGAGCTGCTTGATGGTCGAGGTCGACATCTTCACGTCGTACTCGTCCACCTGGACGTGGCCCCAGTGGATGACCTCTGGGTACTCCCACCCGAAGTAGTCGTAGACGAACTGCTGGCGACGGGCCGAGTCCTGGAGGTCGATGCCCCGGATGATGTGGGTGACGCCGACCAGGTGGTCGTCGATGCCCGACTGGAAGTCGAGCATCGGCCAGCACCGGTACTCCGCGGCCTCCTCGCGCGGGTGGGGCGTGTCGACGATGCGGAACGCGACGAAGTCACGGAGCGCGGGGTTCTTGTGCGTGATGTCGGTCTTGACGCGGAGCACCATCTCGCCGGCGTCGTACTCGCCGGCTATCATCGACTCGAACTCCGCGAGCGACGTCGCCACGTCCTTGTCGCGGTGCGGGCAGGCCTCGCCCGCGTTCTTCAGGTCGGAGAACTCCTCGGCCGGACACGAGCAGGTGTACGCGCCGCCCTCGCCGATGAGTTCGCGGGCGTAGTCGTAGTAGGTCTCCAGGCGGTCGCTCGCCAGGAACACCTCGTCGGGTTCGAAGCCGAGGTAGTCGACGGCGTCCAGGATGGCGTCGTACGCGTCGAGGTCCGGGCGCTTGGTCTCCGGGTCGGTGTCGTCGAACCGGACGCAGAACCAGCCGTCGTAGAGGTCCTTGTACGTCCCGATGACCGCCGGCATCCGCGCGTGACCGATGTGCCACGGTCCGTTCGGGTTCGGCGCCGACCGCATCCGTATCTCGTCGTACTCGTCGGCGTTCGGCAGGTCCGGAAGCGCCTGCTCGTCTTCCTCGTCCTCGGATTCGAGGTCCTCGACCAGGTCGGGTGCGAGTTCCGCGAGGCGTTCGCGCCGCTCGGTCCGCCCCATCCCGTTCACGGACTCGACCGCCTGGGCGACGACGCCCGGCACCTCGTCGCCGTGTTCGCGGAACGCCGGGTTGTCGCCCATCAGCGGCCCCATGATGGCACCGACCTGCGCGTCGCTGTCGTGTTTCAGCGCGTTGTAGAGCGCATACTTCTCGGCCTCCTCGAGGACCTGCGCTCGGAGTTCGTCGTCCATTGGCGTGGTTTTCTGCGGCGAGGCTCAAAACTGGCGTGGATTCCACCGGGTCGGAGCAGGGAACTGGCGTGTCCTCCCGGCAGGTCGGTGTGGTCGGGTAGTGTTTTGATGTCCGCTGAACCTGGACTGGAACCGCGGGGAATACCTCGAAAGCCCCGGCGTGCTGGACTCGGGGGCTTCGCTGTGCTCCTCGCTACGCTGCGGTGCTTGCTTCGGCCCGTCGTCCACCACGCCGCCCCTTTCAGTCCCACCCACCGCCGGTGGTCGGCCGGACCAGGCTCGGTTGGGACTGAAAGGGGCCGGGCGCTTGGGGAGCGAGACGACGTAAGCACGCGAGCGTAGCGAGCGCGCACAGCGAGTCGCAGCCCCCGAGCGCCCGGGGGCTTTCGAGGTATCACGGTCGACGTGGGATAGTTCGGCTACAGGCGTGTCCGAACACTCTTCCGCGAGCGGCCGACAGGACTTATCTTGTTGGCCGCGTAGCATCTCTCTGGGAGTGTTACCATGGCCCACGACAAGCCCCACCAGAACCTGGCCATCATCGGCCACGTCGACCACGGGAAGAGTACGCTGGTCGGGCGCCTGCTGTTCGAGACGGGGAACGTGCCGGACCACCTCATCGAGCAGTACCGCGAGGAGGCAGAGGAGAAGGGTAAGGGCGGCTTCGAGTTCGCCTACGTGATGGACAACCTCGCCGAGGAGCGCGAGCGCGGCCTGACCATCGACATCGCCCACCAGGAGTTCGACACCGACGAGTACTACTTCACCATCGTCGACACACCGGGTCACCGCGACTTCGTGAAGAACATGATCACGGGCGCGAGCCAGGCCGACAACGCGATCCTGGTCGTGGCGGCAGACGACGGGGTGGCGCCGCAGACCCGCGAACACGTCTTCCTCTCGCGCACGCTCGGCATCAACGAACTCATCGTCGCGGTCAACAAGATGGACCTCGTCGACTACGACGAGTCGCGCTACCGCGAGGTCGTCGAGGAGGTGAAGGGACTGCTCGACCAGGTGCGGTTCAGCACCGACGACGCCAGCTTCATCCCCATCTCCGCCTTCGAGGGCGACAACGTCTCCGGGCGGAGCGACAACACGTCCTGGTACGACGGCCCGACCATCCTCGAAGCGCTCAACAGCCTGCCGGTACCCGAACCGCCGACGGACGCGCCGCTGCGCGTCCCCATCCAGGACGTCTACACCATCTCCGGCATCGGCACCGTCCCCGTCGGCCGCGTCGAGACCGGGACCATGCGGCCGGGCGACGACGTCTCGTTCCAGCCGAGCGACGTCAGCGGCGAGGTGAAGACCATCGAGATGCACCACGAGGAGATTGACGAGGCGGTGCCCGGCGACAACGTCGGGTTCAACGTGCGCGGCATCGGCAAGGACGACATCCGCCGCGGCGACGTCTGTGGTCCCGCCGACGACCCGCCGACCGTGGCGGAGACGTTCCAGGCCCAGATCGTCGTGATGCAGCACCCGAGCGTCATCACCGCGGGCTACACCCCGGTCTTCCACGCCCACACCGCACAGGTCGCCTGCACGCTGGAGTCCATCGACCAGAAGATCGACCCCGCCTCCGGCGAGGTGCTGGAGGAACACCCGGACTTCATCAAGAGCGGCGACGCCGCCATCGTGACCGTCCGCCCGCAGAAGCCACTCAGCATCGAACCGTCGGGCGACATCCCCGAACTGGGGAGTTTCGCCATCAGAGACATGGGCCAGACGGTGGCCGCCGGCCGCGTGCTCGAAGTCAACGAGCGCTGACCAGTAGCCGCGCTCGATGAGGTAGTCGGCGATGGCCCGGAGCGTGTCCCGGGCGTCGTTGTCCGGGAGCACGTCGAGTTCGCGCTTCCCGCTCTCGACGAGGTCCTGGGCAGTCCGCCGCGCGTAATCGATGCTGCCGGCCTCCTCGAGGATGGCGACGGCCTCGTCGATGTCCGCTTCGGTGACCCCGTCGACGGTGTCGGCGTCCACGAGGCCGTCCACGTCCACGCCGTTGTCGCGGGCGTGAAGCGTGATGATGGTCTGCTTGTTCTCGACCAGGTCGCTCCCGCGCTGCTTCCCCAGCTCCTCGCTCGGTACCGTCAGGTCCAGCACGTCGTCCTGTATCTGGAACGCCCGGCCGACGTCGAGGCCGTACTGGTAGAGCGCCGCCACCGTCTCGTCGTCCGCGCCGAGCAGGATGGCGGGCACGCTCGCCGCCGCGGCGTACAGCACCGCGGTCTTCAGCTGAATCATCTCCAGATACTCCTCGGGCACGACGTCCGGCCGCGACTCGAAGGAGACGTCGAGGGACTGCCCCTCGCAGATGCGGGTGCAGGTCGTCGCCAGTCGGTCGAGCGCACGGACCGACCGCTCGGCCGGCGCGCCCGTGGCGAGCATTATCTCGAACGCCTTCGAGTAGAGCGTGTCGCCGGCGAGGATGGCGGTCTCCTCGTCGTAGGCCCGGTGGACCGACGGCACGCCACGACGCAGGTCGTCGTCGTCCATGATGTCGTCGTGGATGAGCGTGAACGACTGGATGACCTCCACGCTCACCGCGGCCGCCATGATATCTATCTCGCCGCCGTCGAGGTCTGGGAACGACCGGTAGTCGAGTTCGTCCACCGGCCGGTCGGCGAGCGCTTCGGCGACCAGCAGCAGCACCGTCGGTCGAAGCCGCTTGCCACCCGCCTCCAGCAGGTAGCGCGACGCCTCGTAGAGGCGGTCCGGCTCCTGCTGGGGGAGCATCTCGTCGATGGCCAGGTTGACCTGGTCGCGACGCTCCCGAATCGCCGAGAGCACGACGTTCTCTCGCGCTTCCGGGGTCATATCACTCCACGAGGGTGATCCGGTTCCCGTTCCGGGTGATGTGCAGGTCGCGACCGGACGAGTAGCCCATGCTCTCCGCCAGGTCGACGTACGGCGCGAAGCCCTTGAGGTCCTGGTGGGCCGGGATGACGTGCTGGGGCTGGAGCGCCTCGAGCATCTGGTAGTGGCCCTCCTGGCGCAGGTGGCCGGAGACGTGGACGTCGTCGTAGATGCGTGCGCCCTGCATCTGGAGCAGGCGCTCGGACTGGTAGCGCTGGCCCTCGTTGGTCGGCTCGGGGATGACCCGCGCCGAGAAGACGACCTTGTCGCCGGGTTCCAGTTCGTACGGCGTCTCGCCGCGCCCCATCCGGGTGAGCATCGCGCGCGGCTCGCCCTGGTGGCCGGTGACGATGGGCAGGTAGTTGCCCTTGCCGTCCTTCATGATGCGCTTGAACGTGCGGTCCACGCTCTTGCGGTGGCCGTACATCCCGAGGTCCTCGGGGAACTCCACGAAGCCGAGGCGCTCGGCGGTCCCGGAGTACCGCTCCATCGACCGCCCGAGCAGCACCGGCTTCCGACCGATCTCCTTGGCGAACTCCACGAGGCTGTGGACCCGGGAGATGTGACTGGAGAACGTCGTGGCGACGATGCCGCCCGAGTAGTCCTCGATGCTCGTCAGCACGTCACGAAGCTCGTGGCGGGCCACGGACTCGCTGGGCGTCCGGCCCTTCTTCCCGGCGTTCGTGCAGTCCTCGATGTACGCGAGCACGCCGTTGCCCTCGCGGCCGATTTCGCGGAACCGCTGCATGTCGAACGGGTCCTCGAGGACCGGCGAGTTGTCGATGCGCTTGTCGAGGCCGTAGACGATGGCGCCCTCCGGCGTGTGGAGGACGGGGTTGATGGCGCCGATGATGGAGTGGGTGACGTGGACGAACTCGAGTTCGGTCCGTTCGCCGATGGACATCGTCTCGCCCGCCTCCATCTTCACCAGGTCGTTCTCCACGCCGAACTTCTGCTCGCCCTCGAGCTGGCCCTTGACCAGTTCGATGGTGAACGGCGTCGCCACGATGGGCGCGTCGTACCGGTGGGCGAGCTTGCTGATGGCCCCGATGTGGTCGAGGTGGCCGTGGGTCGGCACGATGGCCTGCACGTCGCCCTCGAGTTCGGACATGACCCGGTCGTCCGGGATGGCGCCCATGTCGATGAGGTCGAGGCTGTGCATCCGCTCTGTCTCGACGTTGTCGTGCAGCAGCACCTTCGACAGGTTGAGCCCCATGTCGAAGATGACGACGTCGTCGCCCGCTCGGACGGCAGTCATCTGCCGGCCGACTTCCTCGTAACCGCCGATGGTTGCGATCTCGATTTCCATAGTTCGTAGCACCGAAAGCCGCGTTCCGCGGTGAGTGCATCCAAATGCAGGCGGCAACGGGGCCAGCGACCCCGGCGTCTTGCAGCACGTCGGTCGATGGTCCCGCACGCGGGTCGGCCCCGCGTGCCTGCGTCGCTCTTAGTGGCCGTACGACCCCGGCTGTTAAAAACAACAGGGTGTCAGGCCGCGCCGATACGTGACCCTGCTCGCTCCCCACTCAAGAACGCTTCGAGTGCGGCCGGTCCGAACACGAACGCGGGCGCGTCGAGCGCGAGGAGCGCGCGCACCTTCGCCGCCATCCCGCCGGTCACGTCCGTCGCGGCACTCCCGCCGAGCACGTCCGCCACCGCGTCGAACGAGGCGATGTCGGGGATGACCGCGCCGTCGGCGTCGAGCACGCCCGGGACGGTGGAGCACAGCCCCACGCGGTCGGCGTCCAGGCCGCGGGCGAGTTCCACCACGAGTTCGTCCCCGCTCACGATGGTCACGCCCTCGCCCGCGTGCGCGACGACGTCGCCGTGGAGCACCGGCACGAACCCCTCGTCGAGCATCGTCCGCACCTGCCCCACCGGGAGCGACAGGTCGCCGTCGGCGTCCCGGCTGGCGGCGCTGAGCGGGTGCACCGGGAGCGCGGGCACGCCCGCGTCGTGGAGGCGTGCGAGCACCGCGTCGTTCAGCCGCTTCATCGCGTCGTGGATGGCGAACGCGGCCGCGGCGTCGTGGCTGCCCGACCCGTCGGAGACGCCGTGTTCGCTGGCGTGATGGTGGCCGAAGCTCCCGCCGCCGTGGACGAGCACGAGGTCGTCGACGCCCGACGCCGCGATGGTCGCGACCAGGTCGTCGAGTGCGTCGTCGGCGACCGTCTCCGGCCGGTCCTTCTCGGTGACGACGCTTCCGCCCAGCTTCAGGACGACCGTCATGCCTCCTCCACCCGCACGCCGTCCGTGTCGAGCTCCGCGCGGAACGCGTCCTCGACGCCGGGCGTGAACTTGAGCGCCGTCTCCGTCTCGTCCGTCTCGTCGAGGGCGACGATGCAGCCGCCGCCGCCCGCGCCGGTCAGCTTCGCGCCGAGCGCGCCCGCGCTCCGCGACGCCCACACCATCTGGTCGAGCGACCGCGAGGAGACGCCGAGCGCCGACAGGAGGCCGTGGTTGAAGTCCATGAGTTCGCCGAGTTCCGCAACGTTCCCCTCGGCGAGCGCGCGCTCGCCCTCCCGGACCAGGTCACCGATGGTGGCGACGGTGTCCGCCGCGAACGCGTACTCCTCGCGGAGCTGTCGGACGCCCGCGACGAGCGCGCCGGTGTCGCCCGCGCCGCCGTCGTAGCCGATGACGAACGGGAGCGGCGGCGCGTCGATGGTGCGGCAGTCGTCGCCTTCGACGCGCACCGCTCCGCCCATCGCCGAGCAGAAGGTGTCCGCCCGGGAGGCCTGCCCGTCCTGCACCTCGTGTTCGACCCGGTAGGCGCGGTCCGCTATCTCCTCGGGGTCGAGGACGACGCCGAGTTCGCGGGTGGCCGCGTCGATGGCCGCGACGACGACGGCCGCCGAGGAGCCGAGGCCCGCGCCCAGCGGGATGTCGCTCCCCACCTCGACGTCGAAGCCGGCGTCGGGGGCGTCCGCCGCGTCGCGCGCCTGCTCGATGGCGGCGTCGACGTACCCCATGGCCGCCTGGACCAGCGACTCCGAGACGTCGACGTCGGGCGCGTCGCCGGTGCCGCCGCTGTACTCGACCGTGAACCCGTCGAGGCTCAGGTCGCGGGCGTGGACCCGCAACCGCCCGTCGGAGCGCTCGTTCACCGTGACCGTGGCGCGGCGCTCGATGGCGCAGGGGACGGCGGGCTCGCCGTAGACGACGGCGTGCTCGCCGAAGAGATAGACCTTCCCCGGGGCGCTCGAAGTGACCATACAGGTGTGACTACCGTCCGTCCATAAGAGTGCTTCCGAACGAACCGGAAGAAAGGCAGCCGCTTAAATCTCGCTCTCGAAGTCGTCGAGCGCGTAGGTCGGCTCCGCGCCGCGGCGGTCGAGCGTCTCGTTGGCGAGCAGCCAGTAGACGACCGACAGCGCCTTGCGACCCTTGTTGTTGGTCGGGACGACCAGGTCGACGTTGCTCGTCTGGTTGTTCGAGTCGCACATCGCGATGACCGGGATGCCGACCGTGATGGCCTCCTTCACCGCCTGCGCGTCGCCGATGGGGTCGGTCACCACGACCACGTCGGGCTCGATGTAGCCCTTGTACTGCGGGTTGGTGAGCGTACCCGGGATGAACCGCCCGGTGCGGGCGCGCGCCCCGACCGCCTCGGCGAACTTCTCGGCCGGGAACCGGCCGTACTGGCGCGAGGACGTGACGAGTATCTGCTCCGGGTCGTAGTCGGCGAGGAAACTCGCCGCCGTCCGGATGCGCTCGTCGGTCTTGCTCACGTCGAGGACGTAGAGCCCGTCGGTGCGGACGCGGTGGATGAACCGCTCCATGTCGCGGGTCTTCTGCTGGGTCCCGATGTGGACGCCCGCCGCGAGGTAGTCCTCGACCGGGATGAGCAGGTCGACGTCTTCGTCGGACATGACGTCCTCGTTCTGTGCTACTGTCGGTTCGGACTCCTCGGTGGCCTCCTCGTCGACCGCCGCCTCCTCTTCGAGGTCGTCGGCCGACGCTTCGACCACTTCGGCGTCCTGCTCTGGTTCGTTGTCAGTCATAGCGCCTCGTCTGCGATTCTGATGAGTTCGTTCAGTTTGGCGGTTCGCTCGCCGCCGACGGCGCCCGTCTTGATGAACGGGGCGTCGGTCGCGACGGCGAGGTGTGCGATGGTGGCGTCCTCCGTCTCACCGCTCCGGTGGGAGATGACGGGGTCGTAGCCGTTCCTGACCGCGAGTTCGACCGCGTCGAACGCGTCGCTGAGCGTGCCGATCTGGTTCGGCTTGACGAGGATGCTGTTCGCCGCACCCTCCTCGATGCCGCGCTCCAGCCGGTCGGTGTTGGTGACGAACAGGTCGTCGCCGCAGACCAGCGCGTCGCTCCCGACGCGGTCGGTGAGAGCCGCGAAGCCCTCGTAGTCGTTCTCCTCCAGCGGGTCCTCGACGTAGACCAGGTCGTACTCGTCGACCAGGCCCGCGACGTACTCGACCTGCTCCTCCGTGGAGCGGGTGGCGTCGCTGTACTCGTACGCGCCGTCCTCGAAGAACTCGGAGGCCGCCACGTCGAGCCCGAACTTGATGTCGAAGCCCACGTCGTCGCTGACCGTCTCGACCGCTTCGGCCACGACCTCGAAGGCTTCGGCGTCGTCGATGGACGGCGCCCACGCGCCCTCGTCGCCTTTCGCCGCGGGAACGCCGCGTTCCGCGAGCAGGTCGCTGACCTCGTGGTGGACGGCCGCGTTCGCGAAGACGGCGTCCTGGACGCTCGGCGCGCCGACGGGCGCAGCGAGGAACTCCTGGATGTCCGTCGCGTCGGCGGCGTGTTCGCCGCCGCCGATGACGTTGCCCAGCGGCACCGGGAACGTGTCGCCCCGGAACGCGCCGCCGAGATGCTGGTAGAGCGGCGCGCCGAGCATGTCGGCGCCCGCCTTCGCGGCGGCCATGCTGATGGCGACCGCGCTGTTCGCGCCGATGGTGGAGAAGTCCTCGGTGCCGTCGGCCGCACGCAGCGCGGCGTCGACCTCTCGCTGGTCGCCGGCGTAGACGCGGTCTTCGAGCCGGGGGACGGCGTGCTGGCGGGCCGCGGCGATAGCCTCGTCCGCCGGCAGTTCGATCGCCTCGTACTCGCCCGTGCTCGCGCCACTCGGCGCGGCCGCCCGGCCGAACCCACCGCTCTCGGTGAGCACGTCGGCTTCGACGGTGCGGTTCCCGCGGGAGTCGAGCACCTCGCGAAGCCGGACGGTCTCGATGCGCGTCATTGCTTGCCTCGTCGCACCGTGAACGGCAGGACGCCTGCGTCGTACTCCTCGGCCGCGATGAGGATGGGTTCGGACTGGTCGGTGTCGACGAGCACCGGCGCACCGTAGGACACCTGCAACGCTCGCGCGCCGATGATGCGGGCCTTCTCGTACCGGTTGTATCGCTGTCGTGCTGGCATTACTGGTAGGGTGAGACGACGTCGACGAGGTCGTGATGCGAGACGAACATGCGCCGGCAGCAGTACCGCTCGAGGCCGAGGTCGTCGAGGACGACCTCGGGGTTCTCGTCACCCTGGTGGGTGGCTGCCCGCGCCTTGTACTCCTCCCAGTACTCGCCGATGACGTTGCCGCACGTGAAACACCGGACTGGGACCATCATGGTTGTATCACCTCAGCGGTAGGATTTCTGGTAGCGGGCCCGGGCGCCGGGGCCGCCCCACTTCTTCGACTCGGACTGGCGCACGTCGTTGACCAGCAGCGAGCGGTCGAACTCCATGTACGCGTCGCGGAGTTCGGCGTCGCCGAGGTGCTCGACCAGGCCGCGGGCGATGGCGGTGCGGACGGCGTCCGCCTGCCCGCTGATGCCGCCACCGTGGATGTCGACGTCGACGTCGACGCCGTCGCGCAGGTCGTCGCCGGCGATGCGGAACGGCTCCAGCATCTTCAGCCGGGCCATCTCGGGTTCCACGAGTTCGACCGGCGTGGAGTTGATTCGGACGCGACCCTTCCCGTCGGTCACGGTCGCGCGAGCGATGGCCGTCTTCTTCTTCCCTGACGTGTTCGTTACCATGTGACGTTAGCACCCAGTTTCTCGCTCACCTCGCCCAGGTGGACGAAGCGGATGTTCGAGAGGCGGTCGAGCGAGGTGCCGTCGAGCACCTCGCCGTCCTCGTCGTAGGGGTTGCCGACGTAGACGCGCACGTTCTCGAACGCCTCGCGCCCGCGGTCGGTCTTGTACGGCAGCATGCCACGAACGGCCCGCTTGAAGATGCGGTCCGGGCGCTTCGGGTAGTACGGGCCGCGGTCGGAGCCGAGCTCCGCTCGCTTCCGGTACTTCCCGATGACGTCCTCGCGGCTGCCGGTGATGACGGCCTCCTCCGCGTTCACGATGGCCACCTTCTCGCCGGCGAGCGCGCGCTCCGCGACGTTGCTGGCGACGCGACCGAGGATGCAGTCGCGTGCGTCCACGACCAGGTCCGCGTCGAACTCTGCGAGACTCATCGGATCACCCGCACGTTCGAACCCTCGGGGTTCTGGTCGACCAGCTGTTCGATCGACAGCACCTCGCCGTCGGCCTGCTGGATTTTGGTCTTCGCGGTCGACGAGAAGTCGACTGCTGCGACCGTGATGTTCTTCTGCAATACGCCACTGCCGAGCACCTTGCCGGGCACGACGACGGTCTCCTCCTCGCGAGCGTAGCGCTCGATGCGAGAGAGGTTGACCTCGGCGTGGGTCCGGCGCGGCTTCTCGAGGCGGTCTGCCACGTCTCGCCAGACGTCCCCACCCGCGACGCGGGCGGCGGACTTCAGCTCGGCGATAACACTGCTGAGCCTCGGACTTGTCTTGCTCATGCTCCGATCTCCTGATGTTGATAATAGGAAGGAACCGTGGAGTGCAGGGAGCAGGATTTGAACCTGCGAACTCCTACGAGACAGCGCCCTGAACGCTGCGCCTTTGGCCTGACTTGGCTATCCCTGCACGCCCACCGAGAAGTCGTTTCTCCCTTGCGGGCACTATTCCGTATAACCCGACCCGTAAAACCAATTTCGGTTGCCGGCCGTCGATTGGCCGGCACGCGACGCTCGCCGGTCGGGCGAACGCCGGTGGTGTGGGTCGGGGTCTGCATCGTTACAGCGTGACCTTCTCTTCGAGTTCGTTCGCCCGCGCGTTCAGGCTGGTGACCGCGCGACCCACGAGTTCCTCGACGGGCATCGACCCGTCTGACTCGACGTGGAAGACGAACGCGTTGGGCACGTCCTGGACTTCGACCTCTTTGCCGGGGAACCGGTTCCGGAGGTCGTTGTCGAACTCCTCGCTCGGGACGAGTTCGCCGTCGTCCTCGATGACGCCGCGGACGATGTTCGGTTCGTCGTCGGCGTACTCGTCGCGGTCGCCCACGACCTCCACCTGCTGGAGGTGGCGGTAGCCGACCGCGACACCGCCCTGGTGTTTGGCGTGGTCGCGACCGCGACCCATCACCGCGTCGGCTTCGAACTCGAGGCGCTGGTCGTCCTTGAGGTCGATGATGGGGACGTTCTTGTCGGCGGGTTCGACCAGTTCGTCGCTGGTGACGATGTCACCCGAGTAGGCCGTTCCGGGTCCGGAGACGTCGAGGCTGAGCGTGACCGTCTCGCCCGCCTCGTAGTCGTCCGGCGTCGTGAGCGGGACGAGACCGAGTCGCAGCGCGATCTGCTCGTCGAACATCACGCTCGAGTTCTCGATGAACCGGACGGTGTCGATGGACAGGGTCGGCACGTCGGCGACGATGGCCCGGCGGATGCCGTTGGCGAACGCGGGCGACAGCCCGCGCACCACGAACCGCGCCTTCCGGTCGTCGCGGTCGATGAACTCGACGTCGAAGTCCTGTGCCATGGTTTCAGTAGCCGCTGTTCTTCGGCGGTCGGGTCCCGTCGTGCGGGATGGGGGTCACGTCTTCGATGCGGCCGATCTCGAGGCCGGCGCGGGCCAGGGCGCGGATGGCGGCCTGGGCGCCCGGTCCCGGGTTGCGCTGCAGGTTGCCGCCCGGACCGCGGACGCGAACGTGCACTTTCTCGATGCCCTGTTCTTTGACGTCCTCGGCCACCTTCTCCGCCATCTGCATGGCCGCGTACGGCGACGCCTCGTCGCGGTTCTGCTTCACGACCGACCCACCGCTCGACTTCGCCAGCGTCTCGGCGCCGGTCTGGTCGGTGATGGTGATGATGGTGTTGTTGAACGAGGCGTGGATGTGGGCGATGCCCCAGTTGGATTCGCTGTCACTCATGGTGTCACTCCTGCCCCTCCGCGCGCTCCGGGTGGAGCTCGTCGGTCAGGGGGCTGGTGTCGTCGAAGCCGATGTCGTCCTCCTCGGCGATGTCGACCTTGTAGGACGGCGCGGTGACGCGGTGGTCGCCCACGAGGATGTGGCCGTGGGAGACGAACTGGCGTGCCTGCTTCGGCGTGTTCGCCAGGCCCTTCCGGTAGACCAGCGTCTGGAGACGGCGCTCCAGCACGTCGGTCACGTCCAGCGACAGGACGTCGTCGAGGCCGTCCTCGCGGTCGAGGACGCCGATGCGTTTGAGGCGCGCGATGAACTCCTCGTCCTCGCCGGCGGCTTCGCCGATGAGGCCGAGCAGTTTGCGGGCCTCGCGCCGGTAGGAGCGCAGTTCGGACTGGGCGCGCCAGAGCTCTTCTTTGTTCTTCAGGCCGTAGCGACCGACGAGGCCGTGTTCCTCGTTGATGCGCTCGCCCTGGAACGGGTGGTTCGGCGTCTCGTAGAACTTGGTGTTCTCACCGGGAAGCGCCATCACTCACCACCCTCTTCGGTCTCTTCGATGATGGACTCGATGTTCACGCCGACGGTCCCTTCGGTGCGACCGGTCGACTTCGTGCGCTGTCCGCGGACCTTCTGCCCGCGCTCGTGCCGGATGCCCTTGTACGAGCGAATCATGCGCATCCGGTTGACGTCCTGCTGACGGGACAGCGACACGTCGTTGCCGGTGATGTGGTTCGTTTCGCCGGTGTAGACGTCGTTCTGGCGGTTGGCGAGCCAGTCCGGGACCTCCTCCGCGTAGTTCTCGACGAGACTGACGATGCGGTCGATCTCGTCGTCGTCGAGGCGGCCGAAGGTCGCGGTCCGGTCGATCTCCGCCTTGCTCGCGATGATACGCGAGGCCCGGCGACCGATTCCGTTCATTTCAGTGAGGGCTCGCTCGACGGTCTTGGTACCGTCGAGGTCTGTCTGCCCTATCCGGACGAAGTATCGGAGGTCCTCGTCGTCCCCCGACTCGTCCGCTGGTTCTTCCGAACTCATAGTTTGGTGGTTGGGTAAAGCGTCGTGGCGGGGATTCGAACCCCGGAGGCTTGACGCCACATGGTTAGCAACCATGCGCCTTGGGCCGACTTGGCTACCACGACACCGTGTGCGTTCGTGTACTGTCGCCCTCTCGGACTCGGGGCGTACACCCCTACAGGCTATTGCGATTCACCGTAACCCGTTCGGGGACTTAAACGCAACGAAAGGCCGGGCGGGTTGTCGGCGGGTCACAGACCGCGGTAAATCCAGGGTGGGCGACGCGGTGGTCAGGCCTCGACGGCTTCGATGTACTTGTCGTTGACCTCCCACTCGCCGTCGCCGTTCTTGACCATGTACTCGCCGTAGAACGGCACGCGGTTCCGGACCGTCTCGCGGAACGTCTCGCGGATCTCCGCTCTCGTCATCTCGCCCATGCTCCGGAGGTCGTCGTTCCGGTTGAGACAGCCCTTGAGGTAGCCTTCGTGGGTCACGCGGACGCGGTGGCAGTTCGCACAGAAGTTCTCGTTCTCGACGGGATCGACGATCTCGACCATGCCGCCGCCGACCCAGTACCGCTTCCGGTCGTGCATGTCGCGGACCTCGACGCGGTCGGCGCGATCGGCCAGCCACTCGTGTACCCGGTCGATGTCCACGGCCCACTCGGGCCGGCCCGTCAGCTCCGGCATGTACTCGATGAGCTGGAGCTGGAGCCCGTCGTTCTCGGCGACGTGGTCGACCATCTGCGGGACGTAACCCGCGGTCTGCTCGAACACGACCATGTTGAGCTTCACCGGGTCGAGCCCGGCGTCCAGTGCCGCTTCGACGCCCTCGATGACGCGGTCGTACGCGCCGCTCTGGGTGACCTCGGCGAACGCCTCCGGGTCGAGCGCGTCCTGGGAGACGTTCACGCGCTCCAGTCCCGCCTCGACGAGTGCCTCGGCGCGCCCGGGCAGGAACGTGCCGTTGGTGGTCAGCGACACCTCCATCTCGTCGGGCGTGCGACGGATTATCTCCTCGAGGTCCTGGCGGAGCATCGGTTCCCCGCCGGTGAACTTCACCTTCTCGACGTCGAACTCGCGGGCGACCTCCAGGAACCGCACGACGTCGTCAGCCGACATCTCGTCGTCCTGGGCCTCCATCGGGCCGCGGGTGTCACCCAGCCCCTCGTTGTGACAGTAGACGCAGTCGAAGTTACAGCGGTCGGTGAGTGAGACTCGGACGCCGGTCACTTCGCGTCCGAACGAGTCGACGAGCATTACCTGCTCGTAATCACTGAATACGCATAAATCAGTGGGTGCATTACCGGGAGATGTAACTGGATGTGGTTTCGTTCCGCCGGGGTTCGCCCGCCAGTCGTGTCACAAGCCTTTTCGACCGGCACCACCCTACGTCGGCACATGGACACGGAGGACGTTCGGGACCTGCTGCGGCAGGTCGAAGACCCGGACCTCGGCGACGACATCGTCTCGCTCAACCTCGTCAACGACATCGAACTCGACGGCGACACCGTCCACGTCTCGCTCGCGCTCGGCGCTCCGTACGCCCCCAACGAGACGGAGATAGCCGACCGCGTACGTGAGGTGCTCACCGACGCCGGCCTCGAACCCGACCTCTCCGCCCGGTTCGAGCAGTCCGCGGGCGCCCAGAGCTCCGCCATCTCGGGCGTCAAGAACGTCATCGCGGTCGCCTCCGGCAAGGGCGGCGTCGGGAAGTCGACCGTCGCCGTCAACCTCGCCGCCGGCCTCGCCGGCCGCGGCGCGCGCGTCGGCCTGTTCGACGCCGACGTCTACGGCCCGAACGTCCCGCGGATGGTCGCCGCCGACGAACAGCCGGCCGTGACCGAGGAGGAGAAGATAGTCCCGCCCGAGAAGTTCGGCGTCAAGTTGATGAGCATGGCGTTCCTCGTCGGCGAGGACGACCCCGTCATCTGGCGCGGCGCCATGGTCCACAAGTTCATCACCCAGCTCCTGGACGACGTCGAGTGGGGCGAACTCGACTACCTCATCGTCGACCTCCCGCCCGGCACCGGCGACACCCAGCTCACCCTGCTCCAGAGCGTGCCGCTGACCGGCGCCGTCATCGTCACCACGCCCCAGGGCGTCGCCATCGACGACGCCCGCAAGGGCCTCCGGATGTTCGGCGAACACAACACCGTCGTGCTCGGCATCACGGAGAACATGAGCACGTTCCGGTGTCCCGACTGCGGTGGCGAACACGACATCTTCGGCTCCGGCGGCGGCGAGGAGTTCGCCGCCGAGAACGACCTCCCGTTCCTCGGAACGCTTCCGCTCGACCCGGCCGTCCGCACCGGCGGCGACGACGGCCTGCCCGTCGTCCTCGACGAGGACAACCCGACCGGCGAGGCGTTCCGCACGCTCGTCGCCAACGTCGCCAACAACGTCGGCATCACCAACCGGAACAAACTCCAGGAGTAGCATGACCGCCGACCGCTTCGCGGACGACCCCGACCGGGTCGCGCTCCTCCGCGACGTCGCCGAGGACGTGCGCGGCGACTCCCCGGAGAGCGAGCACCTCGCGGCGATGCTCTACCGCGTGAGCGACCTCTACGACCCCGACGAGGAAACCTCGCCCGCCGAAATCTACCGCAACATGCGGACCATCTACTACCACAACGAGGAGTGAGTGGTCAATCGGCGGCGCTCGCCTGTCCCCGACTCTGCTTCATCTCCGCGGGGTTCTGCA
The DNA here is from genome assembly GCA_042662785.1 of Halobacteriaceae archaeon GCM10025711. Taxonomy (GTDB): domain Archaea; phylum Halobacteriota; class Halobacteria; order Halobacteriales; family Halobacteriaceae; genus JBHSYX01. Next base: position 2,357,800 of record JBHSYX010000001.1, on the reverse strand, counting down.
TCCCCTCCTTGACGCCGAGCTTCACCAGCAGGACGTTCACCGGCCACGCGGCGACGAACCCGACCGACAGCGAGAACGCCAGCGAAGCCCAGAACAGGGGCTGGTTCATCTTCGCCTGGCTCGCCAGCAGCAGGTCGGTCCCGATGGCCGTGATCTCCATGATCGTGATGCTCGGCGTCTCGCTGTAGAGTGCGTCCTTCATCGCCCGCGCGAAGGACTCGCCTTCCTGCATCAGCGGCCCGACCGTGAGCGCGTACCCGGCAATGTACGCGAGGGTGAACGTGACGGCCGCTACTCCGAGCAGCGACATCGCGAGCACTCCCTGGGCGATGGCGATGCCCGTCACTTCCCCGGCGCCACACCCCGAATAGCAGTGGGAGGTCGACCGGAACCCGCGGCGCCACAGCGAGTCGTGACTGATCTGCGTGCGCCCCGCGTACCAGTAGACTGCGAGCCCGAACGGCCCGGAGTAGAGCACGACCAGCGTCCAGACGAACTTCATCATCGACGGTAGTGCCTGGTTCCGCTTCCGGACGTCCCACCACAGAACGCCGAGCGACGCCGCGACGAACATCGCCCACACGCCCAGCACCCACGGATTCGAGAAGATGGGCTTCAGCACGTGTCGGGCCGGTGCGAACGCGTGCTCGATCTGCTTGATGAGTGTTTCGAGTGGCATTGGTTGAGTTTGCATCGTCGGCAGAACGCTCGTCTCGCAACCTGTGCCGTCTCGTCTTGCATTCCAACGGACGGTCGGGCGCCTTTCCGGGCTTTCGGCTTCGAGCGGAAGGCAGACGGCCGGCGGCAGGTTTGGAGATCAGAACGATTCCGTCGGAGCGACCACGAAACGCTAGCCGATGTGACCTGGTGGTTTCGGAACGAGCCAGAATTCGGTCGACTCCGGGCGTCAACCCTCGACTACGACGTTAGCCGCCGGACGAGCAGCAGACCGACGAAACCGAGTGCCGCGAGCGCAGGAATGCGGAGTTGGTCAGGCAGAACCTGCTCGCCGGGTTCCGGAACGCTCTCGTTCTCGTAGTGGTAGCGGTTCTCTCGCCACGGACCCCGCACCGGCTCGTAGGACGTGTTCCAGTGGCTCGTCTCCCCGTCTATCTCGCCCACGAACTCGACCTGGTCGAGCGCCCCCTCCTGCATCGACGGCCTGTTCACGTACAATCGTGCCTCGCCCGCGATCTTCGCGTCGGATTCGGTGTACGCCTCCAGGTCCTCCAGTAGCTCGACTTTGATCGTCTCGTTCTCGCCAGTCGGCATCGCCGCTCCGTAGAAACTCCCGTCGGTTCCCTGCGTGTGGACGAGCAACTTCATCGAGTAGAGCTGGTTGGTCGGATTCGCCACCGTCACGTAGGCGACAGTAGACGGCTCTCCATCTATCGTGCCCTTACCGACTTCCACGTCCGTAATCTGCGGTGTTGGAACCGGTCCGGGGTTTGTGGAGTTGATGTCGCGGGTGAAATTGATGTAGTCGTAGTCTCCAAACGTGGAGACGACGATCGTGTGGTTATCTTGGGTAACTGATAGGGAGTCTGATATATTTATGGTGTAACTTTTGCTTTCGTAGGGGAGAGCTCAACATGAGCCCGTTCTGCCCTTCGATTGTCAACTGTTACGACATACACCGATTTTTTATTATCTCCTTCAGGATTTGTTGCTTCTATTCTTACCACATTTGTAGACTGATTAAACGTTGCGTCGTACTGAACGCCCCTCGTTGACTCTAGTCCAATTGCTGGATTTGGTTCACTGTCCACCATTCCACTCGTTAGGGGCGTAATACCACCCATACAGATGATAATCGACACCAGTACTTTTAGCAGAAATAAATTTTTTCTTACCATATTCCTACTTCATCCCTATTGCTGGTTTTATTCCACTCGGATTTGATTCTACTTATTGATTGTTTCGTGATGGGGCCAGCGAACACGAACTCTTTACTCCTCGTTTTCGTTTTTGATATTTTATTGCCACTCTCTGTGGACGGTTGATAATAGCGGACAACTTCTGCAGTTGCTTTGACGCGGCTGGAAAGTACATGAGATGGGTTCTGATACTCACTGCTCCTCGTATAGTCCACTCCCGTTTGTTTGGCCAGAACCCACTGTTTCGCTGGACTCCGCTCAGCAATCCGCATGTCGTCGTCGGTCGTCAGTGAAAGCGCTGCAGCTCGGCTGCGAACTGTCCGATACGTCGACCATCGATATTTGGCGGACTGGACTTGGTACCGGTGTTCGGCCTGATACACGTCGACGGATTCCGAGTGCTGCTCCTGGTATTCGTACAGGTACTGTCGTTTGTACGTCGCGTCCTGGATCTTCTCACGACGAGTCTCACCCGTGAACTCGTGCTCGAGGTGTCGCCTGTTCTCGGACCAGTACGTGTCTGTTTTCGTGACAGTGTACGAGTACTCCTCCCGGACCTCGTACGAGGTGGTCCGGGTCTCCATCACGGTGTAGGTTTCCGTTGCCTCATAGCAGCCGAAGTACGCATTACATTTCACGACCGTTCTGTGCCGCGTCTCCGGCACGGAGATGGTCCGGGTTCGCGTGACCGTCCGGGTGTCCGTCTTCGTCACCTCGTACTCGTATCGGTACTGTCGATAGACACGGTATTCGGGTGGAGATACCTGGACTCGACGCGTTTCACCGGTGAACGTTCCCTTCCCGGTCTTCGAGTCCCGCCATTCTCGTTCGGTCGTCTGCCACTGCCTGGTGACGGTCTTCGAACCGCTTCTCTCCCAGTCCGGGTGCATGTCGAGATACAGATTTCTACGTCCCCGCTTCGAGAACGACATGGTCTCCGTTTCGAACTTGGCGCTCTGGATCTTCTCCCGTCGTTCGATGGTGTATTTCGTTCCTCCCAGGGTGGTTTTCCGGACGTGGTATCCCGCCGCGAGTAGCTCTCGAAGCCTCCACTGGTGCTGGGTCGTTCTCTCGCTGTACTGGGGTTGTTTCACCAGGTAGGAGATGTTCTGGATCGAGACGTTCGTGACGCGCCTGTCGACTTCCTTGAGGACGGTAACGTCTGGGAGTGACACCCGCCTCTCGGTCTTCTCCGGCGATTCACGGTTGAATAACTCTACCGTCGGGCCGGCACTCTCCTGGCGGAGGTGTTTCGCTTCGACTCGAATGACGCCCTCGTAGTAGTTGTGGTCTCGCGTTTCGACGTTCGTAGTCATCCCCGTGTTCCGCTTTTCCCACCGCTGGATCGTCGCCGCATCCGAGCCATCCCTGATGCCAAGGGAGATGTGGTAGGTGTCCTTGGTGAACTTGTAGAGGCGTGTTCTCACCCGGAATCGGACAGTATCGTTTGGTCGATATGGCCCCTCGGATACTTCCTCGACTTCAGCGACCCCGGGATTGAAGTAGTCGTGAAAGTCGAATCTCCGACTCGTCGTCAGCCCCAGGTCGTCCTTGATTACAAGTCCTGCTCGGTCGAGAGAGTCGAACTTCGCGGTGGTGTTGTCTTCCGTAATCGGGACTGCACCCTGCTGCCAGAGGAACGCTAACTCTGTTCCATCCGGATCGAACGATCGACCTGCATCCACCGTCATTCCCCAGCTTTTCGGATCGACGTCTGTCCCGTCTGTAACGGGATCGATGCGCATTTCGGGTGGACTGGGGGTGACGTTGAAATCCGAGTCAATATAGTCGTCGAATGATGTTCGTCCAGAATATGATATGTTATGGGTGATTAAATAATTTTTGGGATACTCCCTGCCCAATATGTATGGTAGTATAGATATCTATTTGAAACTGATTTGCCGTCCTTAACTCGATAATTGTTGATCTTTTTTAGATTTTCTTCCGAACTATCTGGCTCAATAGAAATATTCTGCGGGTCGACACCGTTCAGATCGATCTTCAACACGTGATGAGCCACGTACCGCTCGGGGTCGATCCTGGGATGGTAGGAGTCGACGGGGTCGTTGACGAACTCGGAGGAGACGATCTCGGGGAGGCCTTTGGCGGTCACGACCCGGGTGACAGTTGTCTCCTGTCCTCGGTAGTCTTCGGCGCGAATCCGTACCTGGTACTGGTCGCCGGCGGTGACGGTCTGCCGGGCGAAGGAGGTGACGAGTCGGTTCCCAGCGTCGTCTCGCGCTTCGATCGGACTGACCTCCCGCGTGGCGACGGTAGTGCCGTTGATTGCGACGGAGAGCCGTTTGATGTTTCCGTAGGGGTCGGTGGCTCGCGTCCGTCCGTCGATTCGACCGCGTGCATTCAACTGCGCGACCTGTACCCTCGGCTGCGGGTCGACGGTGACACCAGTCGAACCGTCCGCGAACCGGGCTACCTGCGACGTCCCATCGCGGTATTCGACGACGGCGTACAGGCGATGGTCGCCCGGCGTCCAGGAGACGTGATTACTGGTACCGCTTCCGGCCCTGCTGCCGTCTTTCCACCAGGTCACGTCGCGGACGCCGTCGAGGCCGCCGGCCGCGGTAACGCGGTAGGTGTCGGTGAACGGTGCCTGGCCCGTCAGTAGCTGTTCGCCGTCGAGTACGGGAGTGGCGGTGGTACCGCCTGCACCGGTGGAACCGCTGCTCTCCGCGGTAACCTGGACCGTGTGTGACGCGCTGGCCGTCTGACCGTCCTCGTCTTCGACGACGGCGGTGACGGTGTGGCTTCCGGCGACGGAAAACGGCCGTTCGAGCGAATTCTGCCCGTGCCCGCCGTCGAGTGGAGCGGTGTCGATAAGCGTGCCGTCGACGTACCACGACAGGTGGTCGAGGACGCACTGCCTGCGTCGGCAGTCATCGTGAACGACGCCATGTTTCCGGCCGTGATGGTGCCCGGGCCCGACAGGGAAACCGTCGGCGGTGCGCCTGGGGTGACGTCGACGTAGAGAGTGTCGCTGGCGGTCGCTCCGTCGTCGTCGGTGACGGTGACGGTCACTTCGTAGGTGCCGACGGTGTCGGGAACGAACTCTGCTCGCGCCTGGTCGGGGCTGGCAGGCTGGACGTGATTGCCTTCGGGGTCGGTGATGGTCCACTCGTAGGAGGCGATTCGGCCGTCCGGGTCGCGCGAACCGCTCGCGTCGAGATAGACGGTGTCGTACTTCTCGACGGACTGGTCGAGGCCGGCGTCCGCGAGCGGCGTCTCGTTCGCCATACCGCCAGCCGGCACGGCGGCGACGGAGACGAGGGAGACAATTGCGAGGGCGAGTCGGAGTCTCATCTACCTATCCAGAATTGGACTTATGTTCTAATTTAAAAAATTACGGAGACAGGTCGGACGATTCTCTCCTTTCGGTTCCGGAAAGCTTCTCAGATGGGGTGCCCATTCGTCCACCAGTCGCCGGAAATTCTGGCCGATAAGTGGATAGACCCTCGTTTTAACCAACCGTTGAACCAATCCTTCATCATAATTGCTTGTCAATGAATGGCAAACGATTTTACCCGAGCACCCCAAACCAACGAATTAGCGGCCCACCGGGGGCCAGGAGCTGCAAATATGACTGACAACGAACTCATCTGGCGAATCGCGGGAGGTTCCGGTGACGGGATCGACTCGACGAGCCAGAACTTCACGAAGGCGCTGATGCGTGCCGGGCTGCACGTATTCACCCATCGCCACTATCCGTCTCGAATCCGGGGCGGTCACACGTACGTCGAGGTACGTGCGGCCGGATTCGACGTCAAATCGCGTGGCGACGGCTACAACTTCCTCGTCGCACTGGGCGACAGCTTCGCACGGAACCCCTCGGAGGGTGCCTACTACGGCAACGAGGAGGTCAAGCCGCTGTCGGAGAACCTCGACGACCTGCGCGAGGGCGGGGTCATCGTCTACGACGAGGGGCTCATCGACGTGGACGAGGTCGAGGACTTCGACGAGCGCGTCGAGGAGAATGACTGGAACGTCTACCCGGTGAACCTCCGCGAGATAGCTCGCGAGCACGGGCGCGAGGTCATGCGGAACACCGCCGGCGTGGGTGTGACGGCGGCGCTCCTCGACATGGAGCTCTCCTACTTCGAGGAACTGATGGAGGAGGCCATGAGCGGGGAGGTCCTCGAGCAGAACATCGAGATCCTCGAGGACACCTACGAGATGACCAAGGAGGAGTTCGAGTTCACCCACGACCTCCGCGTTCCCGAGGGCGAACACGACGAGGAGCAGGTGCTCATCTCGGGGAGTCACGGCATCGCCTACGGCGCCATCGACGAGGGCTGCCGGTTCATCTCCGGCTACCCGATGACGCCGTGGACGGACGTGTTCACCATCATGTCCCAGAATCTGCCGGACCTCGGCGGCATCCACGAGCAGGTCGAGGACGAGATCGCGGCGGCGTCGCTGGCGGTGGGCGCGAGCCACGCCGGCGTGAAGGCCATGAGCGGGTCGTCCGGCGGCGGGTTCGCGCTGATGTCCGAGCCCCTTGGTCTCGCCGAGATGACCGAGACGCCGCTCGTCCTCGTCGAGGCGATGCGCGCCGGTCCGTCGACGGGCATGCCGACGAAGACCGAACAGGGCGACCTCGAGCACGTCCTCTACACGAGCCAGGGCGACCACCACCGCGTCGCGTTCGCCCCCGGTGGCCCGAAGGAGTGCTACGAGCAGACCCGCCGCGCGTTCCAGATCGCCTACGAGTACCAGATTCCGACCATCGTCCTCTACGACCAGAAGCTCTCGGGCGAGTACCGCAACGTCCCGGTGAGCTTCTTCGACCGGGAACCGAACCCGGACCTCGGCAGCGTGCTGACCGAGGAGGAGATCGAGGAGGCGGCCCACGACGCTTCGGGCAAGTTCCACCGCTACCAGTACGACCCCGAGAACGGCGTCAGCCCGCGGACGGTCCCCGGGCAGAAGGGCGGCCGGTTCCTGGCGTCCGGCAACGAGCACAACCCGCCGGGCCACATCAGCGAGGACCCGACGAACCGCGTGATGCAGGTGGACCGCCGGATGCGCAAACTCGAGGCCATCCGCGAGGACCTCGACTCGCAGGAGGAGAGCCACCAGACCGTCTACGGGCCCGAGGACGCCGACTTCGGCGTCATCGCGTGGGGTAGCCAGCAGGGCACCGTCGAGGAGGCCATCGACGAACTCGTCGAGGACGGCCACTCGGTGAAGGCCCTCGGCATGAGCGACATGGTGCCGTTCCCCGAGCGGGACCTCCGCGAGTTCATCGAGAGCGTCGACCAGGTGATGGTCGTCGAGATGAACGCGAGCGCACAGCTTCGCGGGCTCATCCAGAAGGAACTCGGCGACTACGGCCCCAAGCTCTCGAGCCTGCTCAAGTACAACGGCAACCCGTTCGAGCCGGCCGAGGTGGCCGAAGCGGTCGAGATCGAACTCGGCGGCGGCACGGAGACGCCCGTGTCTCAGACGCGTCTCGAACACGCAGCAGGTGACTAACCATGAGTGCATTCAGCGCAATCGGTGAGGAGCGAGAGATCGACCAGAACGAGTTCACGCCCGGGCTCGAACCCCAGCCGACCTGGTGTCCGGGCTGTGGCGACTTCGGCGTCCTGAAGGCGCTGAAGGGAGCCATGGCGGAGCTCGGCAAGAACCAGGACGAGGTCCTGGTCGCCACGGGCATCGGCTGCTCGGGCAAGCTCTCGTCGTACTTCGACAGCTACGGCTTCCACTCCATCCACGGGCGGTCGCTCCCGGTGGCCCGGGCGGCGAAGCTCGCCAACCCCGGCGTGGAGGTCGTCGCGGCGGGCGGCGACGGTGACGGCTACGGTATCGGTGGCAACCACTTCATGCACACCGCCCGCGAGAACCACGACATCACCTACATCGTGTTCAACAACGAGGTCTTCGGCCTGACGAAGGGCCAGTCGTCGCCCACCAGCCCGAAGGGGCACAAGTCGAAGACCCAGCCCAAGGGCAACGCGAAGGACCCGATCCGGCCGCTCTCGATGAGCCTGTCGGCGGGTGCGTCGTACATCGCCCGGACGGCGGCGGTCAACCCGAACCAGGCGAAGGACATCCTCGTCGAGGCCATCCAGCACGACGGCTTCGCCCACATCGACTTCCTGACGCAGTGTCCGACCTGGAACAAGGACGCCCGCCAGTACGTCCCGTACATCGACGTGCAGGACAGCGACGACTACGACTTCGACGTCCACGACCGCCGCGAGGCGGCCGACATGATGGCGGAGACGGAGTCGGCGCTCTACGAGGGCAAGGTGCTCACCGGCCGGTACTTCGTCGACGACGACCGCCGGTCCTACCAGGCGGAGAAGCAGCACCGCGGCGACATGCCCGAGGAGCCGCTCGCCGAGCGGTACTTCGACGACGGCTACGAGTGGGAACGGTCCTTCGACTTCATGGACCGCCACAAGTAGTCCCGGCTCCACCAACGTCTGTTCGCGTCGCGACAACGGAACGCTCCCGATTTTTCGGTTGGCCTAAAAAATCGCGTACTTTCTTTGCTCGTTCGGAAGATATTTTTTCGTCTGGGCCAAAAGAGTACCAACGTGAGCTCCAAATCTACGTCTACCGAGGACCGGATTCTCGCGGCCCTGGAGGAGGACGCCCAGGCGTCGTACGCCGAGATAGCCAGGCGTGCCGACGTCTCCAAGCCGACCGTCCGCAAGTACATCGACAAACTCGAGAGCGAGGGCGTCATCGTCGGCTACTCCGCCGACGTCGACCCGAAGAAGCTGTCGAGCCAGAGCATCGCCCTCGTCGGCATCGAGGTGGCGAGCGAGCGATACGTCGAGGTCACCCGCCACCTCAAGGGCCTCGACGCGGTCCGCGCGCTCTGGACCTCCAGCGGCGACCACATGCTGATGGCGGAAGTCAGGGCGTCCGACGGCGACGCGCTCGGCGACATCATCAGCGAAGCCATCGTCCCCATCGACGGCGTCACCGCCGCCCACCCGTCGTTCCTCCAGGAACGGTTGAAGTAACGCAGACGACCTCTTCCGGGACGTATCCGAACCCTCGCCCGTCCTGGTGATTCTTCTCTCCCGGTTCGCCGCTGCCACAGCGTTTTGTGTCTCGCTGCCCTACTCCGGCCATGGCGACCTTCGAGCGCGAGACCCGGGTCCGTGCACCGCTCGACCGGGTCTGGGAGTTCCACTCGTCCATCGACGGCCTCGTCGCGCTGACGCCTCACTGGATGCACCTGCGCGTCGAGCGCGTCGTCGGCCCGGACGGCGAGGAGAACCCCGACGTCCTGACGTCGGAACCCGCGTCCGACTCTCGGTGCGCCCGTTCGACGTGGGGCCGCGACAGCGCTGGACGTCCGTCATCACCGACCGCGAGGAACGCGACGGGACGGCGTTCTTCCGCGACGAGATGACGGAGGGACCGTTCCCGGTCTGGCGGCACACCCACCAGTTCTTCGGCGACGGCGACGAGACGCTCGTCCGCGACCGGGTCGAGTATCGCACGCCCCTCGGCGGCATCGCCGACCCGCTCGCGCCGCCGTTCTTCGCGTACTTCTTCGACGGCCGCCACCGCCGCACCCGGGAACTCCTCGAAACCGGCCGGTCCTGACGTGTCGCACACATTTATCCTGCCGGCCGTCCCATGGTAACACATGACTGACGTAGCAGTTATCGGCGGCGGTCCCGCCGGCATGAGCGCCGCCCTGCTGACGGCGAAGAACGGCCTGGAGACCACGCTGTTCGACACCGGGGAGACGGCGCTCCACGCCGCGTACCTGTTCAACTACCTCGGCGCGCCCGACACCGACGGCGACGCGTTCGTCGACATCGGCCACGACCAGATACGGGAGTTCGACGTGAACGTCGTCGACGCAGAGGTGACGGACGTGGCCGCCGACGAGGAGCGGTTCACGGTCACCGCCGACGAGGAGTACGACGCCGAGTACGTCGTCTTCGCGACCGGCCGGGCCCGCGACCTCGCCGAATCGCTCGGCTGCGACACGACCGACGAAGGCGCCATCGACGTCGACCTCGACATGCACACGTCGGTCGACGGCGTCTACGCGGCAGGATGGGCGGTCCGCCCGCAGAAGATACAGGCCGTCATCTCCGCCGGCGACGGCGCCGCGGCCGCCCTCGACATCCTGTCGACCGACATGGGCGAACCGTTTCACGACTTCGACGTGCCGTCCGACGCCGAGTAGGGCGTCGCGTTCGCCGCCTCCGAAATCACTATCCTGTACAGGCGACGAGACAGGTGCGTGTCGACCGCCATCCGCTCGTGGGCCGAGACGCACGCCAGCCCGATGGCCGTCATCGGGGTGGCCATCGTCGCGGTGAGCACGAGCGCCATCCTCGTGAAGGCCAGCGCCGCCCCGAACCTCGTCAAGGCGTTCTATCGCGTGCTGTTCACGACCTTCCTCATCGCGCCGTTCGCGCTCACGGGCTACCGGGACGAGTTCCGGAAGCTGTCCGGCCGCGACTTCGGCATCGCCGTCGTCACGGGCGTCGCGCTCGCCGCCCACTTCGCCACCTGGTTCGAGAGCCTCTCGTGGACGAGCGTCGCGGCGTCGGTGACGCTCGTGCAGTCCCAACCCCTGTTCGTCGCGCTCGGCGCGGCGCTCGTGCTCGGCGAACGCGTCACCGGCCGCATGGTCGGCGGCATCCTCGTCGCCGTCACCGGGTCGGTCGTGATGTCCGTCGGCGGCCTGCTCGACGGCGGCACCGGCCCCGCCCCGCTCTACGGCGACGCCCTCGCCGTCGCGGGCGCCATCTTCGCGGCTGCGTACGTCCTCGTGGGCCGGTCGCTCCGCCAGCGCGTCTCTCTCGTCCCCTACGTCCTCATCGTCTACAGCGCCTGCACCGTCGTCCTCCTGGGTCTCGTCGTCGGCAACGGCCTCGCCCTCGGCGGGTATCCGCCCGTCGAGTGGGCGCTTTTCCTCGGGATGGCGGTCGGTCCGGGCATCTTCGGCCACACGGCCATCAACTGGGCGCTCAAGTACGTCGAATCGAGCGTCGTCAGCGTCTCCCTCCTCGGGGAACCCGTCGGCAGTACCATCCTCGCGATGGCCGTCTTCAGCGAGTTCCCCGGCGTCGGCGAGGTGCTCGGCGGCGCCATCGTCCTCACCGGCATCTACGTCACGACGACCGGACGGGCGACCACCGGTGGCTGACCGCTACCCCGCCATCAGTCGGACGTTGAAGACGGTGAGGAAGGTCCCGATGACGAGGAGGGCAAGCGGCGGCACGTAGTAGGTGAGGCGGTCCTGCCACGCCCGGGCGCCGTAGAGGCTGACGCCCAGGCAGACCGCGAACGCGAGGAGTTTGATACCGACGAGACCCGCGAGGCCGAAGGATTCGACAGCGTATCGGACCAGGGGTTGCCCTCGGCCACGGTCGGACTGTACCACACCAGCGCCACCGTCGTCACCACGTCGCCGACGCCGTAGGCCGCCGTCGCCGCTATCCAGAGCAAGTAGAACTCGTCCTCGCGGCCCTCGGCGACCGTATCCGCGAGCGTCGTCCACGACCGTATGCCCATCTCAGTTCCCGATGCGCCCCTCGGCGGCGAGATACTCCTCGAGCAGGCCGGGGAAGTCGCGCCCCTGGAGGTAGCGCAGGCCGAAGTCCTCTGCCCAGTTCATGATGCCCCGGTCCTCGGTCACGACGCCGGCGCCGAGTTCCCGCGCGAGGATGAGCAGGTCGAAGTCCTCCCGGGAGTCGAGCAAGCCCTGCCGGAGCGCCGACCGGTACTCGGTTCGCAGGTCCGAGATGACCTTGTCCACGTCGGTCATGTGGTCGTGGTCGGCGAGCGTCTCGCCGCTGGTTTCGTGGGCCTTGCGCACGGCCTTCTCGGACACGCGGAGCCCGCGGTTCATCCGGTCGCTGAGTTCGCCGATGAACTCGTAGACGATGGCCGCGGGAATCATCACCTCGAACCGGCCCGGGTTCTTCTTGATGACCCAGGTGTTGAGCTTCGTGAACGTCTCCTCGGGGATGTCGCGGTCCTGGAGGATGGTCTCGAGTTCCCGGTAGGTGGTCGGCGGGATGTAACACGAGATGTTCAGCCGGAGTTTCGCCTCCGAGATGAGGTCCAGCAGACGGTCGAGCGCCTCGCCCAGACTCTCGTCGTCCTCCCGTATCTCCTCGGTGATGAACGCCGAGGTGTCGAGGACGAAGCGCTGTTTGAGCGGATAGTCGGGCATTACCGACTACTCGACAGCGAGACGGCAAAAACCTACGCCCGCCCGACCACGCTTCGACCGTTGTGGCCCGGGCTATATCTGCCCGGGGTGCGTAGATGCCCGGGGATGGAGTACCACTCGCTGCTCGGGATGACGGCGGAGAAGTTCGAGAGCGTCGAGCAGCACTTCAAGCAGGGCGAGTTCCACGGGCTCGCCTACCGGTATCTGCCTGACTACCGCCACAACGTCGAGCGCGGCACCGTGCTCGTCGAGGACGGCGTGGTGCGGGGGTTCCCGAAGATACCCCGGACGCTGGTGCTGGAGACGGGCGTTTCGCGCCAGTTCGACGGCGAAATCGTCGTCGAGGAGAAGCTGAACGGGTACAACACCCGCATCGCACGCGTCGAGGGCGAGACGCTCGCGTTCAGCCGGAGCGGGCTGGTCTGCCCGTACACCACGCACAAAGCCGAGCGGCTCCTCGACCTCGAACCGTTCTTCGACGACCACCCGGAGCTGATGCTCTGCGGCGAGATGTACGGCCCGGAGAACCCGTACACCGAACACGACTACCCCGACGTGGACTCGGTCGCCATCCGCCTGTTCGACGTCCGGGACCGCCAGTCCGGCGACCCGCTCCCCGTCGCCGAACGACGGGAACTGCTCGATGACTACGGCTTCCCCCAGGTGCCGTACTTCGGGGCGTTCGACCTGGACGAGGCGCCCGCGGCAGTTGCCGACGTCGTCCGCAACCTCGACCAGGAAGGCCGCGAAGGGGTGGTGATGAAGTCGCCGGACGGGCGCCGTCAGCTCAAGTACACCACGTCGGCCGCCCAGCAGGGGAACCTGGCGTTCGCGTTCTCGCTCCCGTTCGACTACGGCCGCGATTTCATGTTCCGGCGGCTCATCCGCGAGGGGTTCCAGGCCGTCGAGTGGGGAGAGGACGAGGAGGCGGTCCGGGAGCGCGCACACGCGCTCGGCGAGGCCATCCTGGAGCCGATGGTCGACACGTTCGAACGGGTGGCCGACGGCGAGGTGGTCGGCGAACGCCACACCGTGCGTGCCGACCCGGACGTCGTCGACGACCTGTTCGCGCACTTCGACGACATGGGGCTCCAGCAGATGTCCACGACGACCGGACCGAGGACGGCGAACGCGTCGTCGAGTTCACGAAGATAATGCGCTCGACGACCGACAAGACCCGGTCGTATCTCGACGGCCACGTCGTCCGGGAGTAAGTCCTGCCCGTCGCAGCCATCCGTTTTATGTCACTCATCCGTGACGGTAGGGTATGGTCACCCGATTCTTCTGGAACGACGACCAGCGGCGGCTTCGCGCACCCTGGCGTCTCGCCCTCCAGGTCGCGCTCATCGTCGGCCTCGCCGTCGGCGTCAACCTGCTGTTCAATTCGCTGTTCCCCCTGCTCCGGTCCGCGCTCGAATCGGCCCCCGACTCGCTGCTCCCGGCCGTCGTCCGCGCCGTCGGCGGCGTGCTGACGGGGGCGGTCTTCGTCGGCGCGATCTGGCTCGGCAACTACGTCCTCGACAGGCGCCGGTTCCCGGACTACGGCTTCCACCTCGGCCGGGACTGGTGGCTCGACCTCGGATTCGGCCTCGTCCTGGGCGCCGCCCTCATGACCCTCGTCTTCCTCGTCGAACTCGCGGCCGGGTGGGTCACCGTCACCGGCACCGTCCAGACGGCGGTACCGGGCCGGTCGTTCGCCGCGGAGTTCCTCGCGACGTTCGTGTTCTTCGTGTCCGTCGGCGTCTACGAGGAACTCCTGCTCCGGGGCTACCTCCTCCGGAACCTCGCGGAGGGCCTGCAGTGGTTCGACCGCGTCCGTCCGGTAGCCGCCATCGTCGCCGCCACCGTCGTCTCGTCGCTCGTGTTCGGCGTTCTCCACTTCTTCAACCCGAACGCGACGCTCGTCAGCACGCTCGGCATCTCCTTCGCCGGCGTCTTCCTCGCCATCGGCTACGTCCTCACGGGTGAACTCGCCATCCCCGTCGGCGTCCACGTCACGTGGAACTTCTTCCAGGGTCCCGTGTTCGGCTTCCCCGTGAGCGGTAGCCAGTCCGCGGCGACCCTCGTCGCGGTCGAACAGCACGGGCCTCGCGTCGTCACCGGCGGACCGTTCGGCCCGGAAGCCGGCCTCGTCGGACTCGGCGCGATACTGGTCGGGTCGGTCGCCATCACCGCGTGGGTGCGCCGTCGCTACGGCGACGTGACACTCCAGGAACGCCTCGTGACCCCGGTCCTCCGGTGGCGAGCGTAGGCCGGTCGACACATGCCGGCCCGCCGCACCGGGTCTGCCACTCGTCACGCGGACCGCTCGGACCGCGAGGCCTCCAGCAGGAACATCCCGATAGCCAATCGCGACGGGTGACAGAACGAGAAGCCCCATCCCGCGGTTCCCGCCGTCTCGATGGACAGGAACACTACGACGGTGGCGACGAGCACGAGGAACGTACGAGCAGTATCTGCGCCGACTGGCCCACGCACAGTTCTGACAGTTCGACGCCCACCGCCATCAGCACCAACTAACCGGGAGCGACCCCATCTCTAGAATCGGAGATATCGGGTTTTCGAGGGCTGTGCGCCCGAAAAACGACAGTTCTAATTTCTTTGGTTGAGCGCGGACGCATACGGATGTCCAACCCCTGGGCCGCACTGAGTGTCGCCCTCATGCTCGCACTCGCCGGGTGCGGCGCGACCGACAGCATCGCTCTCCCGACGCCACAGGCCGACGCGACCACGATCGACCAGCCGCGTACCTCGGCTGCCGCCAGTACGACCGTCCCTTCGGCGCAGTCTACCCCCGCCGAATCGGCCATCGATGACCAGTCGAAGGCGCAGGGCTCGTCGACCGGAACGCCCGAGAACACTCCACCGCCGACAGCTTCGACGCCGTCTTCCGCGCCGCCGGAGAACGCGGTCTCACCGTCGACGCAGAATCCTTCGTCGGGTGGCGGCGAATCGCCGTCCGCGCCGTCTTCGCCGCGCCCGTCCACGCAACCGACTCCGGCGACCACCACGTCGCCACCGACGCCATCGACTGTCACCACGCCTGCATCCTCCACGACCCCGGGACCGACGACAACGGCCACCCCTGAGCCGACGACCACGACTTCTGAGCCGACGACTACGACCCCAGTTCCAACGACGACTCCGGAGCCAACCACGACGACTCCGGAACCGACCACGACGACTCCGGAGCCAACCACGACGACTCCGGAGCCGACCACTACGACTCCGGAGCCGACCACGACGACTACGACACCTGAGCCGACTACGACCACGACGACAACGACGATTACGCCTGAGCCGACAACGACGACAACCACGACGACGATTGAGCCGACTACGACCACGACGACTCGGGCCGTCGACCCGGACGACCCCGGACCGTCGAGCTACCGGGTCAACGACTCGGTGACGGTGACGTCGGACGAGGTCGAGCGACTCGTCCACGAGAAGGTCAACCGCATCCGGACCGAGAACGGACTGCAGACGCTGAGTCACAGCGGGGCGATTCGGTCGGTGTCGCGGGCGCACAGCGAGGACATGGCGGCCCGTGACTACTTCTCGCACCAGAACCCGGAGGGCGAAGGTCCGTGGGACCGGTACGAGGGGGCCGTGGACGACTCGGCCTGCTCGGCGTACGGCGAGAACATCGCGATGAACTGGGTCGACCAGTACGTCCAGTCCGACGACGGCACCGACCGCTACCGGACGAACGACCAGGTCGCACAGGCCATCGTCGATCAGTGGATGAACTCCGACGGACACCGGCGGAACATCCTCTCGGACTACTGGTCCTCGGAGGGCGTCGGCGTCTGGATAACCGACGACGGCCAGGTGTACGCCACGCAGGACTTCTGCGGGTGAATGATGAGAGGGGGGGGGAGAGGGACGAAACGAACGGACGTGCAGGCGTCACCTCTCCCGAAGGCGCGTCCTCCTCTCTTGAGGACGTCTCAGGGCATCGATATCGCTCGTACTAGTACCGGAACTGACGACCGGAAAACGGGTCGGGCGAGGCTCCTCCCCCATCTGCCTGGTGAATTCCCCGCGAGAGAGGCAAACCCGCGGGCGGTATCGGCGTAGAAGGGGCCTGGGCACGTGGAAGACTTCCCCCCCCTCGTTGGTGTCCACCGCCTTCCCCTTCTGAGAGAGGTAAACCCGCACACACATATAGGTTGCGGAAACCGCATCCAATTGGATGGGGATAACGCAACACCCGAACCTGTGTTTATATGCGTTGCTGGAAAATCGGGCAATCGCGTGTGGATATCGGGAAATCGGATTCGAATATTGCGAAATTAACAGACTCGAACGCGTGGGGGCGGTGCGTGGGGGCAGGAGATCAGAATTCGAGTTCGCCGAACGGCTGGGAGTACTGGCTCGAGATTATCTCCGAGCTCAGAATCTCGATGTCGAGGTCGATGAGCTCCTGGGTGATGGCGGTCAGGTCGCTGGTGCTCGTGGCGACCGCTTCGATGTAGAGGTTGCGCCGGCTGGTCAGCATCTCCCGGACGTCCACCACGCCCGCGACTTTCAGACACGCCTTGGCGAGGCTGTCGCGGTTCTTGGGTGGGGCGGTCCCGACGAACAGCACGCGGAGCGCGAAGCCCGCCCGCTCGTAGTTTATCTTGGGGTGGTAGCCTTCGATGATGTCGTTGTCTTCGAGGTTCGCGATCCGGTTGCGCACCGTGCTCGGCGACACATCGACGGCGTCGGCTATCTCCTGGGCCGTCGTGTTGCGAGCGTCCTGCTGGAGTTCGTACAGAATCCCGCGGTCGATGTCGTCGAGGACGTACTCGGATGAGTCGTCGAGGTCCCGGCTCATGTCTCCGGGTTCGATAGATTCCCTGATGAGTGTTGGTGTTGGCCTCACCGACCACGTCGCGAAGAGCGCATTCGAACGAAGGGCGGCGCGAGCGCGGGACGAACGTCGAGATCCGCGCGTTCTCCTTCAGCCGGATACCGCCCGCCGGCACCGAACGCGTTTCCCGCTCGCCGACGAACGGACGACCGTGATAGTCCTCGTCTGTGGGCCGCCGGGCGTCGGCAAGACGACGGTCACCACGATGCTCCAGCAGCGCCTCGCGGACGAGACGATTCCGGTCCGCGTGCTCCACTCCGACGACTACGGACGCCACCCCTACGACCGGATGTTCGAGGCGGTCCAGGGGTCGGACGCACACTGGCTCCTCGACGGGACGTTCTACAAGCGGGAGTGGCGCGAGCAGTTCCGGCGACTCGACGACGTCAGGGTCGTCTCCCTCCGGGCGAGCGAGGAGACGTGCGTCCGGCGGAACCGCGAGCGCGAGGACCCCATCTCCGAGCGCGGCGTCCACGTCGTCTGGCGCGAGTTCGAGGAGCCGGACGCGGACCTGACCGTCGACACCGACGACCTGTCCCCAGAGGTGGTCGTCGAGTGCGTGTTCGAGGCGTGGCAGCGGTGGACGGCGTGAGCTACCGGTCGAGGGCGTCGGCGACGATTCGTTCGTGGTCGAAGCCCATCGCCGGGAGCGAGTCGAGGTCGAACAGGCCGACCTGGCGAGCCTCCTCCCGGGCCTCGGGGTCGCCGTCGTCCAGCGGCTCGCACAGGAAGGCTGCGCTGACGGTGCCGCGTTCGTCCCGACCCGGGTCGTCGTAGAGGCCGACGAACGACACCGGCTCGACGGCGAGGCCGACCTCCTCTTCGACTTCGCGGGCGCAAGCCTCCCGGGCGGTCTCGTCGCGCTCGACCAGCCCACCGGGGAGCACCCAGTGGCCCTCGAACGGCGGATGGTTCCGCTCCATGAGCAGTAGCTTCCCGTCGACCAGCACCACGCCGTCGGCGGCGAGGGCTCGCACGTCGGTCATGGACAGGGCTTCGACGGCGACGACCATAGAACGATCGCCGTACCGGACGCCTATAGCGGTCGCCGTCCAACGGCAGCCATGGCGACCATGGTGCTGCCGGACCCCGAGACGGACGGCCACGTGAGCGTCGAGCAGGCCATCGCCGCCCGGGCGAGCCGTCGGTCGTTCGCCGACCGCCCCATCACCGCAGGCGACGCCGGGCAGTTGCTGTGGGCTGCGCAGGGAATCACCCACGGCCGGATGGGCGTCGAGATGCGCGCCAGCCCCAGCGCCGGCGCGACCTATCCGCTGGTCGCGTTCCTCGTGGTTCGGAACGGCGACGGCCTCGACCCGGGCGTCTACCGGTACGACCCGGCTGACCACGCGCTGACGTCCGTCGTCGCGGCCGACGGCTACGAAGCACTCGTCCGGGCGGCGGGCGGCCAGGACGTGGTCCGGGCCGCACCGGCGACGCTGGTGCTCGCGGCGAACTACGACCGGACGACCCGCGAGTACCCAGCCCACGGCGAGCGATACGTCCACATGGAAGCCGGGCACGCCGCGGAGAACGTCCACCTCGCCTGCGAGGGCCGCGGTCTGGCGACGTGTCCCGTCGGCGCGTTCGACGACGCGATGCTCTCGTCGACGCTTGACCTGCCCGCCGACCTCGCACCCCTCTACCTGCTCCCGTTCGGCTATCCGTCGGGGACGTAGTCGGCGCGTGGGTCCCTGGCCGTCCAGGTGCGTTCAAAACCGAGCGATGGCGGCGCCTGCCGGGTGCCACCGATTCCCACGGTGTGGGAACCCGGTCGGCGATTCATGATTTTGCCCGATTAATTGTGAAGTATGATTGGGGAGGTGCTGATTCCGACGGACGGGAGCAAGGGAGCACACAGGGGAATGGAACACGGCCTGGACATCGCCGAACGCTACGGGGCGTGCGTCCACGTGCTGTTCGTCGTCGACGAACGACGGTTCGGTCCGCTCTGTGCGTTCGGGTCGGACGAACTCGCCATCGAGCAGGTCGAGGAGACGGGGGAGTCACTCGTCAGCGAGGTGGCCGCGGCAGCCGAGGAGCGGGGGCTGGACGTGGTCGCGTCCGTCCGGCGGGGCGTGCCGTGCGAGGTCATCCTCGCGTACTCCGAGGAACACGACGTCGACCTCATCGTCATCGGGAAACACGGCATATCGGGGCGGAAACCCGTTCACGTGGGCAGCACGACCGACCGCGTCATCCGTAGCTCCGAGGTGCCGGTCCTGCCCGCGTGACCGGCGTCGTCAGTCCGCGTCGTCGAGGACCAAGACTTCGCCGTCGACCACGTCCACGTCGACCAGGCTCTTCACCGGGGTCGGCAGGTCGAGCGGTTCGTCGGCCGCGCGACGGACGACGGTGACGATGTCCACGACGTCGGCACCGATGCGGTCCAGGGCGTCGCAGAGCGCGCGGAGCGTGCCGCCGGTCGCGACGACGTCGTCCACGAGGAGCACCCGGTCGCCCTCGTGGACGTTGTTGACGTAGAGTTCCCCTTCGGCGTAGCCCGTGACCTGGTGGACCGCGACCTCGTCCTCGAACCCGTAGGAACGCTTGCGGGCGACGACGAACGGGACGTCGGCTTCGAGGGAGACGGCCGTCGCGTGATGGATGCCCATCGCTTCCGCGGTGAGTATCTTGTCTACAGCGTCGACGTCGACGCGGTCGAGGACGCCGTCGACGATCTCCCGCATGAGCCGTGGCTCCACGAGCGGGATGCCGTCGGTCACGGGATGGACGAAGTACCGGTACTCCCCGCGCCGAATCACGGGCGCCGCGGCGAGCGTCTGCCTGAGGTACTCCATATCGCTCCCTCGACGACCGACGGGAAAAGTCCGACGCCGGTCACTCCTCGACGGCGATGCGTGCGACGTCGGGGGAGCCGCAGACGGGGCAGGCCTCGGGCGGGTCGCCGAACGACGTCCCGCAGTGCCGGCATTCGAACGGGTCGTAGTTCGCGCTCCGTTCGGAGACGAACGCCTTCACCAGGTCCACGATGGCCACAGTTAGTTTCTGGTTTGGTACGGCGTCGGATATAGCTATGTGTAACTTATCGGTGGGGAAGTTGTGATGTAGTTACCAGAAACAGGGTGAATGTATCCCTGGTGGCGGCCATCAACTGTCCGAAAGCGAGGTGCCATCGGCCTCCACACCAGGGTTATGCCCGGTGGTCCCCTATGACGGGTGTCATGCCCCGCCCTTCCACGTTGTCCCCGGGGAGCACCGGTGCGCCGTACCGGAAGGCGGTCCTCTTCTGCCCGGCCTGCGACCACGAGAGCCTCGTCGACGGCGACTGGGTGCTCGTCGAGTTCGCCGACCGCGCCGAGTACCGGTGTCCGGACTGCGAGACGACCATCACGGTCCGGCCCGTGTTCGACGACCCGGAGACGCCGGCAGACGAATCGTCGGCGCCCGGGACGGTCCACCAGCACGCCCTGTTCTCCTCCTGGCTCCGGGGCTGGACGACCTGGTGGCGCGTCTGGACCACCTGGGCGGAGTCGTGGTCCGCCCCCGCTCTCGCCCGGGCCGGGACTGACTGACCGGTCCCGGCAAACAGTCACCGCCTACCGGCCGTCGTACGTACCCTATACGTACCAGCTATCGGTCACCCAAGCTCGCTGGCCTGTCTACAGAGTGTATAGCCTTGGTACGACCGTCCAAACCCCGACCCTGATGCCCTGCCGCCCACCAACGCCGCCGCACGCCGAGGGGTCCCGGGGAACGAACCTGCCTCGTCGCGGGGAGGTGACGGGACGTGGTGAACTGGGGCCTCCTCCCGCGACTCGCCACCGCCGCACAGGCCGCAACGAGCGAGGCCCGGTCTGGCCCCCTGACGGGGCCGCCACCCGGCACCGGTCGGACGTCACGCGTCGGTATCCCGTCCCCGAGTATCCCGACCGCGAACTCCGGGTGACCGTCGCCTGTCCCGACTGTGCCGCGACGGCCGTCGACCGACGAGAGGTCGTGGAACACCGACCGTGTGGGAGTGTTCGTCCACTGGACGCCGTCCAGGTGGACGGCGGCTACCGGTGTCCCGACTGCGACGTCACCGGACCGGCAGCCAGTCCCGGCTTCAGCGTCGTCGGCGAACTGTACGACTGCGAGGCGTGTCTCGCACGGTTCGACGACCCCGACTACGTCGTCGGCGTGGTGGCGCCCGCCACTGCCGAGCGTACGGCCGAGTCGCCATCGCCCCGCCAGCCACGGACGCTTCCCGGGAGCGAACGATGAGCCGCCAGACGTCCGCACGTCCGGACCTCGTCACCGTCGTCCTGTTCGGCCTCCTCGCGCTCACCGTCGGGTCGCTCTCCCTCCTGCTCCCGTGGTGGATGCTCCGGACGAGTCTCGCCGTCGCGCTCGCCGTCGCGCTCTACGGCGTCGCGGTCCTCCGCCGACCCGAAACGGTCGCGAACCTGCTGTCGCCGTTTCCCACCTGGGTCGCTCCCGTCGTAGCCGGGGTGACGGCCTTCCTCGCGCTCGCGCCGCCGTCACGGGCCTTCGCGCCGGTCCCCGTCCTGCTCGTGGTCGCGCTCGTCGTGGTCCTCGTCCACGTCGGGTTCATCGTGCCGGTCGCGTACTGGCGTCGGACGAACGACGAGCCGACGGACCGGTCCGACGCCTCCCTGCCCGAGATATCGGTCGTCGTTCCCGCGTACAACGAGGCAGGCTACGTCGGCCGGTGCGTCGGCGCGCTGCTCGACGCCGACTATCCCGCCGAGAAGCGGGAGATAGTCGTGGTCGACGACGGCAGCACCGACGGGACCTACCGGGAAGCCAGCCAGTACCGCGACGACGCGGTTCGGGTCGTCCGCCGCGAGAACGGGGGAAGCACTCGGCGCTGAACTACGGCCTGCTGTTCGCCACCGGCGACGTCGTCGTGACCGTCGACGCCGATAGCGTCGTCGAACGGGACGCGCTCAGGACGCTCGTCGGCGACCTGCTGGCCGACCCCGACGTCGGTGCCGTCGCCGGGGCCGTGTCGGTGACGAACCGGTCGGGACTCCTCACCCGGCTACAGGCCGTCGAGTACGTCGCCGGCATCCACACCTACCGCCAGGCGTTCGACGCGTTCGGGGCCGTCCCCGTCGTCCCGGGGTGCCTCGGCGCGTTCCGGCGCGACGTCCTCGACGACATCGGCGCGTTCGACCCGGACACGCTGACCGAGGACTTCGACGCGACCCTCCAGTCCCTGAAAGCCGACGTGGCGGTCCGGCAGAGCGATGCCCGCGTTCGGACGGAGGCGCCCGCGACGTGGCGGGACCTCTACCGCCAGCGACTGCGATGGTATCGCGGCAACTACCGGACGCTGCTCAAACACCGCGACGTCCTGGCCGACGCGGACAGCGGCAACCTCCATCGGTTCGTCTACCCTCTCCATCTGGTCTCCTCGACGCTCGTCCCGTTCGCCGGCGCTGTCGTCGTCGGTCTGGTCCTCGCCGGCGTCGCTGCCGGGAGGTTCGCACAGGTGCTGACCGTGTTCGGCGCGTTCGTCGCCGTCCAGACGACCATCGCCGCTCTCGTCGTCCACTGGACCGACGAGGACCGGCGGTTGCTCGTCGTCGCCCCGTTGCTCGCCATCGGCTACCAGCAGTTCGTCGACCTGGTGAAGCTGAAGAGCTTCCTCGATGTTGCCCGGGGCCGTGACCTCGCGTGGACGAGTCCGCGGCGCGTCCGCCAGCGGGACGCGAGCGAGTGAAGCCACCGGTACCCGAGTGACCGGACCACGCGGCACCGAACGACGGGCGGAGATTATCCGTTTCGAGGCCGTACGTCCGGTATGGCATCGGCGAGTGAACGGGAGCTGCTCCGGCGGGCCCGCGACCACCTCGACGAGTGGGTGGTCGTCGCGCGCGACCGGGCGTACGGCGAGCTGTTCGAGGGGACGACGCGATGCTCACGGCCGAGAAACTCCGGACGCTGGACTGCATCGACTCCGACCTGGCCAGGGGCGGTGGCGACGGCATCTGGGGGCCGACAGCTACGGCATCGTCGCCGGCACCACCGTCAGCGAGGAGAGCGAGTTCCGGGTCGTCTGCACCTACCACCCGGAGATACCGTACGAGGACTACCGCGGCGAGGAGAGCCTCGACGAACCCGAGCGAGACGCGTTCAACGACGTGCTCTGGGAGTACGGCGAGCGCGTCGCCGCCCACGCCCAGGAGTCGCTCGACGCGTTCGTCGAGCGGGTCGACGGCCGGGGCGGGTAGTCGAAACGACACGCCGACTGAAAAAACGAACTTGTATTAGTGAAATTTCGGTTGTTTTATTAGGTGCGAGTACGCTGGGTAGAACGCAGTCGGTCAGACGGCACAGCGGGTGTCGGACGTGGCGGCGTCGTCCGCGGTAGCTCCGGACGGTGACGCCGTCGATGGAGCGCGGTCACGTGACCACCCATCCACGACCGCTCTCCGTCCGTCCGTCCACCCCCACCGCAGCCAGTCGTCGGCCGGTTGAGATACCTACTTATACCACCGTCGGGGTTACCAGTACGACGTGCACCGGACCCCGACCAGTACGCAGGCAGGAACGCCGACCGGTACGTGGCGTCCGTCCGAGACGACCGATAGCGTCCCGACCGCTACCCTCGCTACAGAACCGTCTGCCGGCCCGTCGACCAGTCCACCGCTATGACAATCATCACGAAGATCTTCTTCTCCCACCCGGACATGGCGCTCGCCGACACCATCACGTCCCTCCCGGAGGTGACCGTCCGGGTGATGCCCGAGGCCGGCACCGACCCCGAACACAACATGAACTTCTTCCTGGTACGGGGCGGCACCCGCGACGCCCTCGACGCGGCGTTCGAGGCCGACCACACCGTCGAAGAAGCCCACCTCACGTCCGAGCAGGGGGACCAGCGTCTCTACGGCGTCATCTTCACCGAAGCGGCGAAGCTCGTCGCCCCGACGGTCACGGAGGTAGGCGGCATCTCGCTCGAAGCGCGAAGCGGCGACGGCGGCTGGGTGGAGCGGTGGCAGCTCCCGGACCGCCAGGCGCTGAACACCGTCTGGGAGCACGCCCGGGAGCGGTCGTTCCGGTTCGACGTGCTGGAACTCTACCAGATAGACGACACCGAGTTCGGCGAGACGTTCGGCCTCACCGACGAACAGCGGGAGGCGCTGATGGTCGCCTACACCGAGGGGTACTTCAAGGAGCCGCGGGACGCGTCGCTGGTCGACCTCGCCGAGGAACTCGGCATCTCACCGACCGCCGCGAGCGGCCGGCTCCGCCGGGGACTGACGAAACTCGTCGGCGCCACCATCGTCGAACAGGAGTGACCATCACCCGGACCACTCACTATATCCAATAAGTTACAACAACTATATCGGTTTTTCTATACTACGTGCCGGCCGGCTCCCGGATGAGTATCTGTCCGGTGCTCATCACCAGCACGACGTAGCCGCTGTAGGAGAAGGTCAAACTGCCCGCGCTGTGGGCGTCGGCGTCCGTCGCGTCGAAGATGTGGTCGAGCGCCTCCGGGTTGACGCTCCGGTCGAGCGGCGGCAGTTTGTCGGCGTCGACGCCCTCGTACCCGCTCACCGCGTCCACGATGGTCTCGCTCACCGGGCCGTCCCGCCGCCAGTCGTGGTGGACGTGGTGGGTCACCCGCTCGGACCCCTGGTCAATGGTAGCTCCGGACATACCGAGCCTACCGACTGACAGCTGGATGAGTGTTCAGGTGTAGTATTGGAGGTCTTTATACCGCAGACGCCGCCCGCTCACTCCTCGACGAAGAGGGTCGCCTCGATGAGCCGTTCGATACCGCGTCGCAGGAGCCCGCTGACCGCCGTCTGGGAGACGTCGAGTGCGTCGGCCAGTTCCTCGAGCGACGTCTCCCGGGGCTGCTCGAAGTAGCCCCTCTCGTAGGCCATCAGCAGCGTCTCGCGCTGGCGGTCCGTGAGGCCGAACGGCCCCTCGTCGGCGTCGTCTGCCTCCTGGTAGACCTCGACGAGATCGAACTGGAACCCGCGTTCGCTCGCGTACTCCCATATCGCGTGGAGCGCCTCGTGGTCCGGCAGTCGGAGTTCGACCAGCCATCCCCCGTAGCTGCTCTCGGCCTCGACCATGATGCCGCCGACCTCCGTCGTCTTCGGCGTCAGGAGCTCCGTCTCGTCCGTGTGGCTGATCTGGTAGAGCCGACTGTCCCCCTCGGCGGCCACGCGGTCGAACGACGCGACCGTCCGGTCGCGTTCGAGCGCGGACTCGAAGGCCCCCAGTTCCGGCAGGTCACGAGAAACGGGAACGTCGCGTGCTCCGGGTCGGTGCCGGTCCGCGAGACGACCCGGATGGTTCCTTCCGGCATCGCCCGGATGGTCGGGGTGAGCGCGAGGTCGGGATGTTCGATGTGGACTCGCGCGACGGTTGTCATGGTGGTCTGGTCGGTTTCGGGTGGGACGGTTCGCCCGTGACGGCGGGCCGGTGGCCGTTCTACGTCAATTGGACCCACCACACATATGTTTGCTGTGGTGCGGGGGCACCGCACGTCGCGGGGTTGGAACGGGCGGTTGATTTTTACCCCGTGCGTCGTACGTCAGGGCGTGCACTCGAATCGGGGTCGACGGGTCGGCCGGACGACGATTCGACCCGCAGCAAAACAATCAATGAACAGATAATTCGATGGTAGTATGACTGATACGAACGTGGACGGCTGCAAGATCGACCGGGTGGTCGAACGGCGGGGGCTGGACGGCGTCGACGTCGAACTCCGGCGGCGGCGCGAGGAGGACGGCGTCAGCCTCCGGGACCTCGAATCGCTCTTCAACCGTCGCGTGCTGGCTGACGAACTCCGGACGGAGCGCGTCGAGACGCTCCAGGGCGAGGTGGCGAACACCTACCGACTGCTCACGGCAGACGACGTCAGCGCCGGCGCTCGGACGGAAGCCATCGACCGCCTCGAACGCAGCGGCGTCGACCCCGACGCGCTGTTCGAGGATTTCGTCAGCTACCAGACCGTCCGGACCCACCTCAGGGACTGCCTCGGGGTGGACACCGCACGAGAGTCGACGCTCGACCGGTCCGACGCGGGAGACACCATCTTCAGCCTGCTCTCGCGGTCCGAGGCGGTCATCGACCAGACGCTGTCCCGCCTCCGCTCGTCGGGGAACTCCGGACGGGTGACCTCGATCTCACCGTGAGCGCGCGGGTCGCCTGCGAGGCGTGTGGCCGCGAGTACTCCGTCTCGCAGTTACTGGAACGCGGCCACTGCGAGTGCTACTCGTCGGACGCCGACCCTTCCGGGACCGACGACGCGTGAGCGGGTCGTGGACTGTCAACGGCTCCGGCAATGTAGCGCCCGGGGCGGCCCGCGCCGGGGTATATAAAGCACAACTTTCAATACTACAGGTTACTAAGTGGGGAACCGAGTACGCGCCAGGACCGACAGGGGTTTCGCCGCGCCTCCAGTAGTAATTATGAAAGAGACAACGGGAAATAACGCTGATACGGCTGTTACCGGCCGCGGTCACCTCTCCGTCGCGGTCGCCAACATCGGCGGCATCGCCGCCGGCCGCATCGCCTTCGAACCGGGCGTCACCGTCCTCTCCGGTGCGAACGCGTCCAACAAGTCCTCGCTTCTCCAGGGCCTGATGGCGGTGCTCGGCGGCCCCGACCCGACGTTGAAAGGCGACGTGGACCACGGCGAGATACGTCTCGACATCGACGGCGAGGAGTACGCTCTGGAGGTGTCCCGCCGGGACGGGGGCGTCGTGACCGACGGCACGCCGTTCAGCGACGAACGCGACCGGTGCCGGCTGTTCGCCTCGCTCGACGAGATGAACCCCGTCCGGCGGGCGGTCGTCGGCGACGGCGACCTCCACGACCTCCTCATGCGACCGGTCGACACCGACGAGATAGAGGCCGAAATCAGCCGGCTTGAGGCCCGGAAGGCCTCGGTCGCCGAGCGCCTCGACGAGGTCGAGCGCCTCGAAGACCGCCTTCCGTCCGTCGAGGCGCGGGAGCAGCGACTCGAGGACGACCTCGACGCCGTCGAGGCCGACCTGGCGGACGTCCGCCAGCGCATACAGGACGCCGAGGCCGACCAGGCAGCCTCGACCGAGGTACGGACGCTCCTCGACGACCTGGAGGCAAAACGGACCGAACGCGAGACCGTCCGCGACCGCATCCGGACACAGGAGAGCGCGCTCGACTCCTCCGAGAGGAACGTAAAACGGTCCGGGATCGGCTCGAATCGCTCGACGACGACGGCGTCGACGACGCCCTGGCGGACGTCGAACACGAGATAGACCAGCTCCGCCAGCAGAAGACTGTCCTGTCGAACACCATCTCCTCGCTCAGCCCCATCGTCGAGATGAACCGGCAGCTCCTCGAGGACGAGGGACCGCTGCCCGACACCGTGTCGAACGACGACGTGGTCGCCGAACTCGACCCCGCGTCGAGGACAATCGCGTGCTGGACCTGCGGGAGCACCGTCGAGCGCGCCCAGATCGCCGAGCAGGTCGAGGTGGTCCAGGAGATACTCCAGGAGAAGCGCGAGCAGCGCCGCGCCATCGAGGAGGAGATACAGTCGCTGACGGAGAAGAAACGCACCGTCCAGGCGGCGGAGACCGAACGCGAAGAGCTCGCCGACCGCGTCCGCGAGATAGAGCGCGAGATAGCGTCCCGGGAGCGGACGCTCGCCGACCTGCGGGACGACCGCGACGCGCTGGACGACCAGGTCGCCGACCTGGAGGCGGCCGTCGCGGACACGGAAGACCTCCGCGACACCGACGTCGTCGACCTCCACCAGGAGGCGAGCCAACTCGAGTACGAACGCGGCCAGGTCGAGTCCAAACTGACCGCCGTCCGCGAGGAGCGCGTCGAGATAGAGGAGGCGCTGGCGGAGCGCGAGTCGCTGGTCGCCGAACGCGAGTCGGTCCGGGACCGGCTGACCGAGCAGCGCGACCGCATCCAGGCCGTCGAACGCGAGACGGTCGCCACCATCAACGAGTGCATGCAGACGGTGCTCGACCGCCTCGACTACGAGAACCTGGAGCGAGTGTGGGTCGAACGCGTGGCCCGCGGCGACGGCCCGGCGGACGCCGACTTCGAACTCCACGTCGTCCGGACCACCGAGGACGGCGCGGCCTACGAGGACGTCATCGAACACCTCAGCAAGAGCGAGCGCGAGGTGGTCGGCCTCGTCGTCGCCCTCGCGGGCTACATCGTCCACGACGTGGCCGACGAGGTGCCGGTGGTCGTCATCGACGCCATCGAGATGCTCGACGCCGACCGCATCCGGGCGCTTCTCGACTTCTTCAGCCAGCACGCCCGCTACGTCGTCGCGGCGACGCTCCCGGAGGAGGCAAACGAACTCGCGGACACGTACACCTGCGTCGAGGTGGACTCGGCGGTCGCGGCCTGACTCAGGGCTCCCGGCTCGTCGCTTCGGCGGTGCGAACCGCCGCGACGTTCTCGGCGACGTCGTGGGCCCGGACGACGTCGGCCCCGCGCTCGGTCGCGAGCGCGGTCGCCGCTATCGTCGGCGGGAGGCGTTCGCCGTGGTCGGCGCCGACGTGGTCGAACATCGACTTGTGGGAGTGGCCGACCATCACGGGACAGCCGAGCGCCCGGAACTCGTCGAGGCGGTCGAGCAGCGCGAAGCTCTCGGTAGCCTGCTTCCCGAAGCCGAGGCCGGGGTCGACCACGACGTTCTCCCGGTCGATGCCGGCGCGCTCGGCGAGCAGGAGGCGTTCGGTCAGTTCGTCGAGGACGTCCGCGACCACGTCGTCGTAGGCCACGGTCCGGTCCGGGTTCACCGGTGCGTCCACGCTGTGCATCACCACGACCGGGACGTCGGCCGCCGCGACGACGTGCCGCATCGCCGGGTCTTCGAGCCCGGTCACGTCGTTCACCAGGTCGGCGCCGGCGTCCAGGGCGGCCTCCGCGACGCTCGCGTGCCGGGTGTCGACGGACACCATCGCGTCGAGGTCCTGGAGCGCCTCGACGACGGGGACGACCCGGTCACGCTCGTCCTCTGGAGACACCGGGTCGGCGCCCGGTCGAGTGCTCTCGCCGCCGACGTCGACGATGTCAGCGCCGTCCGCGACCATCTCCTTCGCGCGACGAACCGCGTCGTCGTGGTCGACGTACTCGCCGCCGTCGTGGAAGCTGTCGGGCGTGACGTTCAGGATGCCCATGACCGCCGTTCCCTCCTCCCAGGGGTAGTCCGGTGCGTCGGCGCTCTCGTCGGCGTCGATGACGCGCCTGACCTGACTCGCGACGTGCGAGAGTCCCTGGTCGCGTGCGTCGAGTTCGTCGAGCAGTCGGCCGTACTGCTCGCGGGTGCCGGCGAGCAGCACCTCGACGCGTCCCTCGACCCCCGCCAGCCCGGAGACGGCGCAGTGGCCGCCCGCCGCCAGCATCGCCTCCTGGAGGTCGTCAGCCTGGGCGTCCCGGACCCGCAGGCGCACGGTCCGGTGGACCGCCCGGTCGGCGAAGCGGTCGGCCTCCGCGTCGGGGACCGTCGAGCGTTCGATGACGGTGCAGGCGTCCTCCCGGGAGTCGACCCGCTTCGCGACTGGCGTGCGCGTCCATCGGTCCCGGGCCTCCGCGACCATCCTGAGCGACCCGGTGACGAGCACCAGGTCGTCCGGTTCCGCCCGGTCGATGACGGCCTCGGTTGCGTCGAGGACGGACGACCGCGTCGTCACCGCGCCGGCGTCGCCCGCCTCGAACAGGGCGGCGAGCGTGTCCGGATTCTCCGCCCGGTCCACGTCCGGACGGCAGACGGCGACCGTGTCGGGGGTCGGGAGCGCCTCGCGCATACGGACGTGGTCCTTGTCGCGCATCGCGCCGAAGACGAGGTGGAGGTCGTCGTAGTCGAACCGGGCGAGGACGCCCGCGAGTTTCGCCGACGCGTCGGGGTTGTGCGCGCCGTCGAGGACGACGAGCGGGTCCCGGCCCATCACCTCGACCCGGCCCGGCCACGACGCCTTCCGCAGCCCGGTCGCGATGGTCCGCTCGTCGACGGCCGCCACCTGCCGGGCGAGGGTGGCCGCCACGCCGGCGTTCGCCGCCTGGTGGGCGCCCAGGAGCGGGAGCGACGTCTCGACGTGCCAGTCGGGGCCCGTGACCGACACCGCCGTCTCGGCGACCGACGCCAGGCCGCCCTCGGCGACCAGGACGTCGGCGTCCTCCTCGCCGACGGTCACCACGTCCGTCTCGTCGCGTATCGCGTCGATAGCGGCCCCCGAGGTGCCCGTCACGAGCGGTCGGTCGCCGGGCGCGACCTGTGCCTTGTCGCGGGCTATCTCCTCGACCGTCTCCCCGATGATGTCCGTGTGCTCCAGGCTGACGCTCGTGACCGCGCTCGCCACCGGGTCGACGACGCTCGTCGCGTCGTACCGCCCGCCGATACCCACCTCCAGCACCGCCACGTCCACGTCCCGGTTCCCGAAATGCTGGAGGGCCATGACGGTCGTCACCTCGAAGAACGTCGGCGCGTCGCCGGCCACGGCCCGCCGCGTCACGCACGGTCGAATCGCCGACGCGAACGCCGCGACCTCCTGTCGCGATATCTTCCGGCCGTTCACGGTGACGCGCTCGCGGAAGTCGTTGAGGTCCGGCGACGTGTAGAGGCCGACGTCGAAGCCCGCCTCCCGAAGCACCTGCTCGACCATCCGGGCCGTGCTGCCCTTCCCGTTCGACCCCGCGACCTGGACGTACGAGACGCCCTCGTGGGGGTCGCCGAGGAACTCGAGCATCGCGGCGGTGGTCTCCGTCCCGAGTTTCGGACGGAGATGTTTGAGGCTGTGGAGGTACGACGCGGCCTCGTGATACTCCATGTCAAACGGACTCTTGGGGACGGCTATTAAGCTATCGACGCCGTTCGAGGCTCCCGCGTGCGGTTTCCCGGACGCTTCCCGAACCAACACGTAACGGCTCGCTGTCACGTCGAGGGACGCGATGGCGACGGCGACGACCGGACGGCCGTTGTCTGCCGGCCGCCGGTGACAGGCGTAGCGGAGGCCTGACGGCCGTTGCCCGGAAATCTTTATAGTGCCGTCACCGGAAGTGGGACCTGGCAGGATGAAAGACTACGACACAGAGACACAGGCAGTGCCATCACTCGACAGGCTGTCTGCGGAGGGCGAGGAGGCCATCCACGAGGCGGCGATGCACATCATCGAGAACGTCGGCGTCAAGATGAACCACGACAGGGCGCTGGAGGTACTCGCCGACAACGGGGGCGAGATCCACGACGACAACGTCGTGACCATGCCGCGAGAGGTCGTCGAGGAGGCGGCCGCCGAGGCGCCGTCCTCGTTCACGCTCCACGCCCGGAACTCCGACAACGACGTCACCATCGGCGAGGGGTCGTCCACGCCGCTCCGGGCGCCCGGCTACGGCCCGCCGAACATCCGAACCTTCGAGGACGGCCGCCGGAAGTCCCAGGTCGAGGACTACGAGACCCTGCTGAAACTGGTCCAGACCGAGGACGTGCTCACCTCCACCGGCTACAACGTCTGCGAGCCGAACGACGTCGACCAGGAGGTCAAGCACCTGGAGATGGTCAAGCGGTCGCTCTCGCTGACCGACAAGGTGCCGATGGTGTCGCCGTACGGCGCGGACCGCACCCAGGCGAACCTCGACATGGTCGGCGCCGCCGTCGACGACCCCGACCTGAGCAAGCCGTACGCCGCCGGCCTCGTCAACACCGTGCCGCCGCGGAGCCTCGACACGAAGATGCTCGGCGGCCTCGTCACGCTCGCGGAGAACGGCCAGCCGCCGGTCGTCTCGTCGTTCACGATGGCGGGGGCGTCCGGGCCGGCGACCATCGCCGGGTCGCTCGCGCAGGCGAACGCGGAGAACCTCATGGGCATCACGCTCGCCCAGCTCATCAACCCCGGGACGCCCGTCGTCTACGGCGTCCCGTCGTCCAACATCGACGTGCGGTACGGCTCGCTGTCCATCGGGAGCCCGGAGTCCGCCCTCTTCATCTCCTTCGCCGGCCAGATGGGCCGGTACTACGGCATCCCGTCGCGGGCGGGCGGCAGCCTCACCGACAGCAAGACCGTCGACTACCAGGGTGGGTTCGAGTCGATGCTGACGCTGTCGGCGGCGGAGTTCGCCGGCATCGACTTCATGCTCCACTCGTGTGGCATCCTGGAGTCCTACTCCACCATCTCGCCGGAGAAACTCGTGCTGGACTGCGAGATGATCCGGTACCTCGACCGGTTCAAGGACGGGTTCGCCATCGACGAGGAGAGCTTCGCCTTCGACCTGATGGAGTCGGTGGAACCGGCCGGCCACTTCCTGAGCGAGCGCCACACCCTCACCCACTCGAAGACCGAACTCTACCGCTCGGACGTCGTGGACAAGCGCTCGCACGGCGACTGGGAGGAGGACGGCGCGAAGTCGGCCTTCGAGATGGGTCACGACCGCGTCCAGAACCGCCTCGACGCGTACGAGGAGCCCGAACTCGACGAGGACATCAAGCGCGAACTCGACGCGTACGTCGAGGAAGCCTCGAAGACCGCCTACTGACGACACCGCGACTCGGCCTCCTTCTCGTCTCGGTCGGTCCTCGTCTCGTCCGTTTCCATCGCCATTCGTCTCGTCCGTTTCCATCGCCGTCCGCTCCGTCTCGGTTCGTTCGCGTCCGTCTCGTGCCGTCCGCGTCACCCGGGGCGTCTCGACCCGACCCCGGAAACACATCCTGTCCGCTGGGAAACGCTAACGGCAACCTTCAAGAGCCGCGCACCGAAATATTGCCGGTGATATGTCGTCTGAGGAGCAGGAGTCTTCGATACCGACGGATTACGAGATTGCACAGTCGGTCGACCCGGACCCGATATGGGAGGTCGTGGAGCCGTTCGGCCTCGCACAGGACGACCTCGAACTCTACGGCGAGCACAAGGCGAAGCTCAAGATGGAGACCATCGAGCGCCTGCGCGAGGAGTCGTCCGGCGACAGCGACGTGGTACTGGTGACTGGGATGACGCCGACGCCGAAAGGCGAGGAAGACGGTCACCACCGTCGGCCTCGGCCAGGCGTTCAACCAGCTCGGCGAGAACGCGCTCATCGCCATCCGGGAGCCGTCGCTCGGCCCCGTGTTCGGCGTGAAGGGCGGCGCGGCGGGCGGCGGGTGGTCGCAGGTGCTCCCGATGGAGGACATCAACCTCCACTTCACGGGCGACATCCACGCGCTCACCGCGGCGCACAACCTCATCTCGGCGATGCTCGACGCCCACATCTCGAAGGGTAACGACCTGAACGTCGACGTGAACAAGGTCGAGTGGAAGCGCGCAATCGACATGAACGACCGCGCGCTCCGTCAGACCGTCGCCGGCCTCGGCGGCGAGACGGGCGGCGTCCCCCGCGAGGACGGCTTCCTCCTGACGGCCGCGTCCGAACTGATGGCGGTGCTGTGTCTCGCCGACAGCCTCGCCGACCTCAAGGAGCGCGTCGCCCGCATCATCGTCGCGTACGACGAGGACGACAACCCGGTCACCGTCGACGACATCGACGCCACCGGCGCGGTCACCATCCTCCTCCGGGACGCCCTCAAGCCGAACGTCGTCCAGACCATCGAGGGGACGCCCGCGTTCGTCCACGGCGGCCCGTTCGCGAACATCGCCCACGGCACGAACTCGCTCATCGCCGACGAGGTGGCCGCGGGCCTCTCGGACTACCTCATCACGGAGGCCGGCTTCGGGTCGGACCTCGGCGCGGAGAAGTTCATGAACGTGGTCAGCCGGTTCGGCGACGTCGAGCCGTCCGCGGTCACCATCGTCGCGTCCATCCGCGCGCTGAAGTACCACGGCAACGACATGTGGCCGGCCGACTTCGACGAACTCGACGAGGCCGACGTCGAGGCGGTGAAGGCCGGCTTCCCCAATCTCGACAAGCACGTCCGGAACCTCCAGCAGTTCGGCGTCCCGGTCGTCGTCGCCATCAACCGGTTCCCGGGCGACGCCGACGAGGAGGTCCAGGCGGTCGTCGACCACTGCGAGGAGGACCTCGGTGTCGAGGCCGCCGAGTCCACCGTCTTCGGCGACGGCGGCGAGGGCGGCATCGAACTCGCGGAGAAGATCAAGACCTCCATCGAGGAGTCCGACTCCGAGTTCGAGTTCCTCTACGACACCGAGGACTCCATCAAGGAGAAGATAGAGACCGTCGCCACCCAGATTTACGGCGCGGACGGCGTCAACTACGTCGGCAGCGCCGAGGACGACATCGCGCGACTCGAGGACCTCGGCATGGACGACATGCCGGTCGTGATGTCGAAGACGTTCCACTCCCTCAGCGACGACGCCAGCAAGAAGGGCGTCCCGACCGACTGGACGCTCGACGTCCGCGAGATATACCCGTCGGCCGGCGCCGGATTCCTCGTCGCCCTCACCGGCGACGTGCTGACGCTGCCGGGCCTGCCCGCTCGCCCGGCCGCCGCCGACATGGACATCGACGAGGACGGCACCATCTCCGGCCTGTTCTGACCGGACCACCCCGCCCGTTACCGGGCGCGGAATAACAGCTCTATCGGTGTGAATTCTTTCGGGCCGTTCGAGGCGAACACCGACGCGTGTTCGAGACCGAAAGCGAGGAGCAGCGACGGAGTGATTGCGGCGGTTTCAGCCGTCACGGGGACGACCCATGGTCGGCTGGCAACGTCGTGGCGGGGCCGTCAGTCGCCGGCCGTCTCAGCCGAGTCCGCGGGTTCGACGTCCACGGCGATGTCGCCGCCGGCGGCCTTGTACTCGGGAATCTTCGCCACCGGGTCGAGCGCGTCGTTCGTGAGTTTGTTGATGGGTGCGTCCGGGAAGTGCGGCGTCGACCAGAGGACGCCCGGCTTGACGCCGTCGGTGACGTCCGCCTTGATGCGCACCTCACCGCGCCGCGAGGAGATGACGACCATGTCGCCGTCCTCGATGCCGAGGCGCTCGGCGTCGTCGGGGTGTATCTCGACGAAGTTCTCCGGGACGACGCGGGACAGCGTCTTCGAGCGCGTGCTCATCGCACCGGTGTTGTAGTGCTGCTCGATACGGCCGGTCGAGAGCACGAACGGGAACTCGTCGTCCTCCACCTCGTCCGGTGGCTGGTGGCGGACCGCGCGGAACTTGCCGAGGCCGTTCGGCGTCTCGAAGGACTCCTGGTAGAGGTAGGGTTCGCCCTCGTCGTCCTCGTCGTAGCACGGCCACTGGACGCCCTCGATGCCGATGCGGTCGTAGGTGATGCCGCGGTAGATGGGCGTCACCTCGCGTATCTCCTCGAACACGTCCTCGGCGCCGTCGAAGTCCCAGCCGTGGCCGAACAGACGGGAGCCGACCTCGGTGAGTATCTCGAAGTCGTGTTTCGTGTTCCCCGGCACGCGCGTCGCCGCCCGCATCCGCTGGACGCGCCGGTCGGTGTTCGTGACCGTTCCCTCGCGCTCGGCCCACGAGGTGGCGGGCAGGACGACGTCGGCGAGTTCCGCCGTCTCCGTCATGAAGATGTCCTGGACGACCAGCAGCTCCATCTCCTGGAGGAGCGCCTCGGCCTTGTTGCTGTTCGGTTCGCTCATCACGGGGTTCTCGCCCATGACGTACAGCCCCCGGATGTCGTCACCGGCGGCGTGCGTTATCTCGACGTTGGTGAGGCCGGGTTCTTCGGGCACCTCGAAGCCCCAGACCTCCTCCACGCTCTCGCGGGCCTCGTCGTCGTCCACCGAGAGGTAGCCGGGGAGCACGCTCGGCAGGGCGCCGACGTCACAGGTCCCCTGGACGTTGTTCTGGCCGCGGAGCGGGTTGACGCCCGTGCCGGGCTTGCCGAGGTTGCCGGTGGCGAGCGCGAGGTTGATGAGGTTCTGGACGTTGTCGGTGCCGCAGGTGTGCTGGCTCATCCCCATCCCGGTGAAGATGGCGGCGTTGTCGGCCGTCGCGTAGGCCTCCGCCGCCGTCTCGATGTCCTCCAGCGGGACGCCCGCCTCCTCTGCGGCCTGCTCCTTGTCGAAGTCGGCGAGGCGCTTCTGTAGCTCGTCGAACTGCTCGGTGCGCTCCCGGATGAACGCCTCGTCGTACCAGCCCTCGTCGAGGATGGTCTTCAGGACGGCGTTCAGCAGCGGGATGTCGGTGCCGGGCTTCAGCCGCAGGTGGAGGTCGGTGTCGCGGGTGGTCTTGTTCTCGTGGGGGTCGACCTGGATGACGAACGTGCCGTCGTTCGCCGCCTTCTTGAAGTACTGGCTGTGGGCGATGACGTGGTTCTCGGCCGGGTTGGCGCCCTGGACCCAGTAGACGTCGGCGTCGTCCTTGAGGTCCTGCATGCTGTTGGTCATCGCGCCCATGCCGAGGCTCTCGCCGAGGGCGGCGACGGTGGACGCGTGACACATGCGCGTGCAGTTGTCGACGTTGTTGGTGCCGTACTGGCGGGCGAGCTTCTGCATCAGGTAGCTCTCCTCGTTCATCACCTGCGAGGAGGCGAAAAGCCCGTCGCGTCCGGGCCGTACTCCTCCCGGATGCGGTCGAGTTCCTCGACCACGAGCGAGAGCGCCTCGTCCCAGGACGCCTCCCGGAACTCGCCGTCCTCCTTGATGAGTGGCTCCTTCAGTCGGTCCTCGTGGTTGACGACCTCGGTCGCCGACCCGCCCTTGATGCAGAGTGCCCCCTTATTTACAGGGGCTTCATCCCAGCGCGCTAGCTGTACGTCGCCTTCCTCCTCGCCCTCGGTGAGCGCGAGGCCGCAGCCGACGCCGCAGTACGGACAGATCGTGTGGGTCTTCTCCTGGTCGCTGCTCATGGGAGACTCTGTGGGTGGTAACGGAGGGGAGCACCATCAACCTAGTGGAAGTCAGTGTCACGCAGACGGGGTGCTAGCCAGGTGCGCTGGCCGAAGCCACCGCTCTTCGTCTGCTAATCGACTGCGCCGACCGGCCAGGAACGTGCGGCTCTGGACGGCTTTCAGTCTCGCTGGGCGGCGACGACCTCTATCTCGACGGCGGCACCCTTCGGGACGCTCCCCACCTCGACGGCGCTGCGTGCCGGCGGTTCCTCGTCGAAGAACGACGCGTACGTCTCGTTCATCTCGTCGAAGTCGTCGACGTCGTCGAGGAAGATGGTCGCCTTGAGCACGTCGCCCATGTCCAGTCCCTCGGCTTCGAGGATGGCTTCGACGTTGGCGAGACAGCGTTCGGTCTGGTCGGCGACCGGCGCGTCGTCGAGCAGTTCGCCGTCGGGCGTCAGCGGGAGCTGACCGGCCGTGAACACGAGGTTCCCGTCCGTGGTCGCCTGGCTGTACGCGCCGACCGCCGCGGGCGCGTCGTCGGTCGCAATCACGCGCTTCATGGCTCCGACGTGACCCACCTGTTCCTTAACGGTTGCTGGTCGACCGGCGCTCGCCGCCGCCCAACCACAACCAGTTGCGATGCTGTCGGTTCGAGGGTCGGCGTCTGTCACCGCGAAAGATACTTCCCCGGGTTCGTCCACTGGTGGCACATGTCGTTCGACCGCACGCTGGCGGACGTCGACCCGCAGGTTCGGGACGCGATAGCGAACGAGCGGGAGCGCCAGGAATCCACGCTCGGGATGATCGCATCCGAGAACCACGCCTCGCCGGCCGTCCTCGAAGCCCAGGGGAGCGTCCTCACGAACAAGTACGCCGAGGGCTACCCGGGCGAGCGCTACTACGGCGGCTGCGAGCACGTCGACGAGGTGGAGCGCCTCGCCATCGAGCGCGCGAAACGCCTGTTCGACGCCGAACACGCGAACGTCCAGCCCCACAGCGGCACGCAGGCGAACATGGGCGTCTACTTCGCGGCGCTCGACCCCGGCGACCGCATCCTCTCGCTGTCGCTCGCACACGGCGGCCACCTCTCCCACGGCCATTCGGTGAACTTCTCCGGACAGCTGTACGACGTCGAGCAGTACGAGGTGGACCCCGAGACGGGCTACGTCGACTACGACGGCCTCGCGGACCACGCCCGCGCGTTCGACCCCGACATCGTCGTGTCCGGTTCCTCGGCCTACCCCCGGGAGTTCGATTTCGAGCGCATCAAGGCGGTCGCCGACGAGGTGGACGCCTTCCACCTCGCCGACGTCGCGCACGTCACCGGCCTCGTCGCGGCGGGCGTCCACGCGAACCCCATCCACCACGCCGACTTCGTGACCGGGTCCACGCACAAGACCATCCGCGCGGGTCGCGGCGGGATGATTCTCACCCACGACGAGTACGCCGACGACGTCGACTCGGCGGTGTTCCCGGGCGGCCAGGGCGGCCCCCTGATGCACAACGTCGCGGGCAAGGCCGTCGGCTTCGGCGAGGCCGAGACCGACGCCTTCCGGGCGTACGCCGAACAGGTCGTCGCCAACGCGACAGCGCTCGCGTCGGCGTTCCGGGAGCGCGGCCTCTCGCTCGTCAGCGGCGGCACCGACAAGCACCTCGTGCTGGTCGACCTCCGCGACTCCCATCCAGACGTCACAGGCGAGGCCGCCGAGGAAGCCCTGGAGGACGTCGGCATCGTCGTGAACAAGAACACCGTCCCCGGCGAGACGCGCTCGCCGATGGTCACCAGCGGCATCCGGGTCGGCACGCCCGCACTCACCACCCGCGGATTCGAGGAGTCCGAGATGGAGACGGTCGCCGACCACATCGTCGACGTGCTCGATGCGCCGGACGACGACGCGACGCGCCGGCGGGTCGCACAGGACGTCGAACGCCTCTGCGAGACGTTCCCCGTCTACGGCGAGCAGGCGGTCCCGCACTGACGACCGAGCCTGCTCGGTGCTGTGGGCGAGGCGAGACGCGGGCGACGGAGGAGACGCGGGCGATTCGACGCTTCCAATCGGCATCATCACTGGACTGGCGCCACACCGTGGCGGACGACCACCGGGCGGTTCTGCGGCCCTGCCACGCACGTTACACTCCTCGCCGACCGTTGATGTCAGGAGGCTGACTATCGGTGACGGCGTCTCGGGATGGCATTTCGGTCCCTCATCATAAACTATTTGATTGTGACTTGTGAACACGGCAATAGGAGGCCCGGTCATGTACGAGCGCATCCTCGTCCCGACGGACGGTAGCAAAGAAGCACGGAAAGGCGCACGCCACGCCGTCGACCTGGCGCGCGAACTCGGCTCGACGGTGCACGCACTCTACGTCATCAAGGAGGGCGGCAACCCGTGGCTGTCCGAGCCGATGGAGGACCAGCAGGAGCGAGCCAGGGAGTACGGCCAGGGCATCGCCGGCGAGGTGGCCGACATGGCCGACGAGGCCGGCGTCGACTGCGTCACCGTCGTGAAGGCCGGCCCGTCCGTCTACGAGAAGATTAACGACTACGTGGAGGAGAACGACATCGACGGCATCGTGATGGGCACCGGCTACCGCGGCAGCGTGGGCGGGCTACTGGGGAGCACCGCCGAGAAGGTCGTCAGGACGGCGGACGTCCCGGTGACCACGCTCCGACGGAGCCAGAACGAGTAATCCGCCGGTCTTTTCGGTCCCTGACGCCGTCCGACGACGGACGTGGGGCGTCCGCCGAACGGTCGGGCGTCGAGCGACCCTCGCGAGGGTCTACGCCCTCGTCTCCCGGTAGTAGATGGCGAAGGTAGCTCCGAGGAAGCTCACCCCGGCGACCATGAACTCGTCGACCAGCATGGCGCCGACCGCGAACAGCATCAGCGCGACGGCGGCGACCGCCAGGAACGTTCGCATCAGGTTCGTCATCTGTAGCTCACCCGGTTCGTACGGGCAGATGCACGACCGCCGGATTATACTTTCCCCTCGGCGTTCTCCGTCAGCCCTCGCCGATTCGACGACGGCCTCCCGGTGGCTCTCCCCGTTAGAGTGCGTTGGCGTACTCCCAGTGGTATCGGCAGTCGTGACACGTCGCCCACTCCGGCACGTCGAACACGTGGGGGTGGCGCTGGCCGTCTTCCATGGGGTGGTCGCAGTTCGGGCAGACGAACGCG
Organism: Halobacteriaceae archaeon GCM10025711; assembly: GCA_042662785.1. Taxonomy (GTDB): domain Archaea; phylum Halobacteriota; class Halobacteria; order Halobacteriales; family Halobacteriaceae; genus JBHSYX01. The sequence continues at coordinate 2,318,005 of JBHSYX010000001.1, read as the reverse complement.
ACTAGCTCCACGTCGGTGAACTCCCAGTTCGAGACCTCGAACCGGCAGTCGGGACAGTCGATGTTCTGCCAGGAGCGGCGCTGGAGTATCTGGCTGCCACAGTCCGGACACGCCAGCACGGCCGGTGGCCGTGCCCCCACCCCGCGTCCCCGTCTATCGTGGTCGTGTGCGTCTCCGGGACCGAGAGGCGGAAATGCTCTATCTCGTCGTCCGCCCGCAGCGGTTCGACGACCAGGTGGACGAGGCGTTTGAGTCGTTCGAGCATGCTCACTCACGTCGACAGCCCGGTGGCGAACCTTCGTGGTCGACCGTTATAAATCGCCTGTCGGGGGCGGCGACTGCCGCCAGGCGACGGACCGTGACCCGCACACGTTTCGCTCGAACGACGGGAACAACGACGGCTGACGTTCCGATAGCTTTTCACCACCACCTGTGCTACGCTCCAGCATGTCACTGGACGTTCCGGGTCGGTTGCTGGGGACGGCGTCCGTGCTTGCAGTCCTGCCCGGCGTGGCAGCCGCACAGACCGTCGGTCCGTCGCTCGTCACTGACGCTTCGATGCTCGCCCGCGTCGCCGGGTCGTTCGTCCTGGTGTTGCTGTTCGGCTGGGTCCTGCTCACCCTGTCCGAGGAGTTCGTCGACCACGCCGTCGCGCTCTCGACGGCCTCGCCCGCGAAATCCATCGTCTACGGGCTGGTCGCCCTCATCATCGTCGTCTTCTTCGGGCTCTACATCATCACGCAGCTCTCCCAGGTCAGCGCGCCGGCCGTCGACGTCGTCACCGTCGCGCTCGGCGTGCTGCTCCTGACGCTGACGAGCTTCGGATTCACGGTCGTCGGCGTCAAACTGACCGAGGTCGCCGGCGAACGACGACACCGCCTCGGCGTCGCCGTCGGTGCCGCAATCAGCGGCGTCGTGTGGCTCGTCCCCGTGTTCCCGCTCGCCCTGGCCGTCTGGCTCCTCGTCGCGTCGTTCGGCGTCGGCGGACCGACGGAGGAGTGGCTGCACGCCGCCCGCGACGTCGACATCGACCCGGACGCCGACGCCTGACGCCGTTCCCCGTCGATTGTGTCCCGGCACCACTGCCATCCGGCGTGACCCGGCCCGCCCCTGGTACTGCCTAACACTCATCCCCCTGGAGACCGTTGGTCCGGTATGCCGTCTCCCGCGCTCCCGGTGGTGGTCGTCGAGTCGGGCCTGCTGGAGTCCGTCGCGAATCTCGTGGCGCTCGCCGGGATGGTCGTCCTCGTGCTCATCATCGTGGCGATGGGTGGCATCGCCTACCGCAGCATGACCGGCGACGGAATCCAGTGGCCCGGCGACGCCGACGAGGCCGCGGACGAGGACGAGGTCAGTCGCGGCCGACAGGACGACGAGTGGAAGTACTACTGAGCTGTCGGAGCCGAAAAACGCGAAAAACAGCGGCCGAATCGACTCGGTGGGGTCAGTCGTCCGTCGGCGAGTCACCCCTTCCTTGACGCCGGTGACGACGTCACTGCCGCTGCGGGATACCGTCATCTCTCCTCGCTTATCTCGCCGATGCGCTCCCTGAACTCCTCGGACTGGAGGATCTCGAACTCGTTCGAGAGCCCCAGGTAGACCGTGTACACCATCAGGAGCAGGATGGCGGCGAACGGGAGACCGGTCGTGATGGACGCGGTCTGCAGGGCGCTCAGGCCACCGCCGACGAGCAGCGTCGCCGCGACGGCGCCCTCCGTGAGCGCCCAGAAGATGCGCTGGGTGCGCGGGACGTCGTGCTTGCCGCCCGAGGTCAGGTGGTCGACGACCAGCGACCCGGAGTCCGAGGACGTGACGAAGAACGTCACGACCAGCGTCACCGCGACGATGGACGTTAACGTCGTGAGCGGGTAGGACCCCAGCATCTCGAACATGGCGTACGCGTTGCCGGTGTTCGGCCCGTCGCCGGTGACGGTCTGGAAGATGGTGCCGCCGAGCACCTGCTGGGCGTAGAGCGCCGCGCCGCCGAAGGTCCCGAGCCACACGAACGAGAAGGCGGTCGGGAGCATGAGCACGCCGAGCACCATCTCGCGGACCGTGCGCCCCTTCGAGATGCGGGCGATGAACAGGCCGACGAACGGCGACCACGCGATCCACCAGCCCCAGTAGAATATCGTCCAGAAGTGCTGCCAGTTCTCGTAGCCGCCCGTCACTCCGTCGCCGGTGAAACTCCCGGTGAAGAAGGACATGTACGCCAGGTTCTGCAGGTAGAACCCGACGTCCTGGACGACGGCGTCCAGCAGGTAGAGCGTCGGCCCCGCCACGAGCATGAACCCGAGGAAGATCAGCATGATGTACATGTTGATCGTGCTCAGGCGCTTGACGCCCCTCTGGAGGCCGGCCGCGACGGACGCGGTCGCGATCAAGGTGATGACCGCGATGATAGCGACCTGCGAACCGGTGTTCACCGGCACCAGCGAGGAGCCGGCGATGGTCTCCGACACGATTGACAGCCCGGCGTTGATCTGCTGGGCGCCGAGACCGAGCGACGTGCCGAGGCCGAATATCGTCGCGAAGACCGTCACCAGGTCGATGACGTGGCCCGGCCACCCGTAGATGCGGTCGCCGAGCAGCGGGTAGAACACCGATCGGAAGGTCAGTGGCAGCCCGCGGTTGAACGAGAAGAACGCCAGCCCGAGGGCGACCAGCCCGTAGATGGCCCACGGGTGGAAGCCCCAGTGGTAGAACGTGACGCCCATCGCGGCCGCCGCGGCTTCACCGGTCTGGGGTTCGGCCGCGAAGAGGTTCCCGCCGCCGGTACCGAGATGCCACATCGGCTCCGCCACGCTCCAGAACATCAGGCCGATACCCATCCCGGCGCTGAACAGCATGGCGACCCACGAGAACGTGCTGAACTCCGTCTCGGCTTCGACGCCGCCGATCCTGATCTTGCCGTACTTGCTGAAGGCGAAGAACAGGAGCGCGCCGATGAACACGTTCACCGCCAGGATGTAGAACCAGCCGAAGTTCGCGTTGATGAAGTTGAAGATGTCGGTGTACGCCTGGGCGGCGGAGTCGCCCATCAGTATCGTCACGGCGACGAACAGTACGATGATCAGCGCGGAGACCGGGAACACCACCGGGTGGACGTCGAAACCGAACCCCTGGATGTTGGTGTCGCCCGGTTCGCGTTCGGAGTCCGGGTGGAACAGCTCCACCTGGAGCCCCTCGGATTCGCCCGTCGACCCGTCTCCGTCAGCCATGTTTGCCCTCCGTTCCGAAACCGTCGTCGAGTCCCTGTAACTGGCTCATGTTTCGTGTGCGTATCTCGTCTGTATCGTGAACTCTATCGTGTGTGCCTGTGTCCCTGTACGTTCGTCCCGTCGAGGAGCGTAGCGGTCCAGGCGACGATTCCGCTGGTCTGCTGCGGAACCCGTCGAAACTGCGTCGTCCCGTCCGGGGCCTCGGAAGTCCGACGGTCGTCCGCTTCGTCACGCCGTCGCGCCAGCCCGCGTGGAGTGTGATGGTCACTGACCGGAACCATCGTCATCCCCGTTCAGGCCGACGTCCCGCCGGATTCGGACGTTCGTCCGCCACCACACCGGCGTCCGTCGGCCGAGTCGAGAGGAACTTCCGTATCATACTCCTCCACTTGGCAGGTTCACCCATGCCACCGATTCTCACCTATTGATATAAAAGTTACTGAAGAATCGAACCGTACAGCGCCGCTGAGCGACGCGAAACCGGTCACAGGGCGGTTTGACGGGTCGTGAGCCGCGCTGGGGTGGCGACCACGTTCCGTCGACGACCCTACCCGTTGTCTCCTCGGTGAATGCTCAGAACACGCCAGTTGTCGACGGGATGCGTTTACTTCCCGTCACGGAGGTCGATTTCGTGGACGCTCACCGACGAGAGGGTGTTCGACAGGGAGCCGTGACCGCGTTCGTCGCGGCGGAACGTCCGCGTCAACCCCGGGCTCCGACCACTCGCGGCCGCAGAATCGGTGGACCGCTTCAACCGCCTACTCGACTGTCCCCCGGTGGAATCGGACAGCGTCTTCCGGTACGCTTCCCGTTCGAAGGCGCTCAGCTGGTCTGTTTCGCCTCAGTGGACTCGGTGGACTGCCCGCGGATCTCCTCGAGCAGTCGCTCGGCGGACTTCACGGCGGAGTCCGCGTTGTCGCCGTAGCCGTCGGCGCCGATCTCCTCCATCCACTCCTTCGAGGTCGGCGCGCCGCCGACCATCACCTTCACGTCGTCACGCAGGCCTTCCTCCTCGAGCAGGTCGATGACCTCGGCCTGGTGGTCCATCGTCATCGTCATCAGCGCCGACATCCCGAGGATGTCCGGGTCGTGCTCCCTGACCGCCTCCACGAACTCCTCGTTCGGTATCTCGACGCCGAGGTCGACGACGTCGAAGCCGTTCGCCTTGAGCATCGTCACGAGGATGTTCTTCCCGATGTTGTGGATGTCCTCGTCGACGGTGCCGATGACGACCAGCCCGTTCTTGTCGTCGTCGCCGAGGTCCATCTCGGCGAGGAGCGGGTCGACGTGCTGGACGCCTGCTCGCATGCAGTCCGCCGACATCGCTAGCTCCGGCAGGAACACCTCACCCCGGCCGAACTTGTCGCCGACGGTCTTCACGCCGGCCGTCAGGCCGTCCTGCAGGATGTCGAGGGGGTCGTACCCTTCGTCGATAGCCTGTTTGGTCAGCTCCTCGGTCTTCTCCTCGTCGAGGTCGACGATGGACTGCTGGATGTCCAGCAGGAGCTGGTCTTCGACGCCGGCGGCCCGGTCGTCGGCCTGGTCTAGATAGTCCTCTCGCTCGTCTTCGGCCATGTGTTGTGACCACCCACGTCAGTCGTCCGCACTCTCAATCATAAAGGTTGCTGCTTCCGAATCCAGCCTGCTTTGCCGGTTCCGGGGTGTACGGCGGGATTCGGTCGCACCGGCGGCGCTGCCGGCCACCTCCGTTTCACAACGATATCGTTGTGATATGGGGGTCCGGTCGTCGGCGAGACGAGGTTCGCCGGCCGGTCAGCGCGCGGCCCGGTCCCGGTTCACGTGTTTGACCTCGTATCCCCGGTCCTCGACGGCCTGGACGATGTCGTGTGCGTGCTCGAACCCGGCCGTCTCGATGCGGAACACGAGGTAGGCTTCGCCCACGTCGAGGTCGGCGACGGCGCGGTTGTGCTCGACGGTCTGGATGTTCGCGCCGTGGTCGGCGATGACGCCCGCTATCTCCTCCATCTTTCCGGGCACGTCGTCGATGCGCACCTGGAGGCGGAGAATCTGCTCGCGGTCGGTCAGCGCGTGGACCAGGACCGTCTGGAGCATCGTCATGTCGAGGTTCCCGCCGGAGAGCACCGGCATGACCGTCTCTCCCGTCACGTCAAGGTCGTCGCCGAGCATCGCGGCGACGGGCGCCGCCCCGCCCTCGACTATCTGCTTCGCGCGCTCCATCAGGACGAGCACGGCCTTCGCTATCTCGTTGTCGGTGACCGTCACCACCTCGTCGACGTGTTCCTCGATGGCCGAGTAGGTGAGTTCGGAGATGCCGCCGGTGGCGATGCCGTCCGCGATAGTGGCGACGTCGTCGAGGGTCATCGGGATGCCCTTGTCGAGGCTGTCCGGGACGGTGGCCGCGTCGACGGCCTGCACGCCGACGACGCGCACGTCAGGTGCGAGTTCCGCGAACGCCGTCGCGATGCCCGCGATGAGACCGCCACCGCCGATGGGGACGACGACGGTGTCGACTGCGGGCAGGTCCTCGTACATCTCGATGCCGAGTGTCCCCTGGCCGGCGACGATGGCGGGGTCGTCGTACGCGTGGACGAACTCCACGCCGGCGGCGTCGGTCTGGTCCTGCGCGTACGCCATCGCCTCCTGGAAGTCCTGACCGACGAGTTCGACCGTCGCCCCGTAGCCCCGGGTCGCGTCTATCTTCGTCTGCGGTGCGGTCTTCGGCATCACGATGGTCGAATCCACGCCGAGTCGGGTCGCCGCGAGCGCGACGCCCTGGGCGTGGTTGCCCGCGCTCGCCGCGACCACCTCGTCCACGTCGCCGTCGGCCACAGACTGCTTGATCTTGTTGTACGCGCCCCGGGTCTTGAACGACCCCGTCCACTGCAGGTGCTCCATCTTCAGGTGGACGTCGCCGCCGACCATCTCGCCGAGCGACGTGCTCAACTCCACCGGGGTGCGTTTCACCACCGTCTCGTCGTCCAGGCGCTCGGCCGCCCGTTCGATGTCCTCGAACGCGACCGCACCCGGGAGCTGGGGAGACATACACGACCGCTCGCACTCGACGATGCTAAGCGTGGCGGCCTGACACCCCACTCCCTAAAATGACTGGATACTGCCACGTCTTGGTTGGTCCCGTGCTCCCGCGTCAGGGCAGGTCTACCGGCACGTCCTCCTGGATGCCGGCGGCCTTGACGGTGTTGTAGAGCAGCATCGTGATGGTCATCGGACCGACGCCGCCGGGGACGGGCGTGATGGCGCTGGCTTTCTCCTTTGCGCTGTCGAAGTCGACGTCGCCGACGAGTTCGTAGCCCTTCTCGTTATCGGCGTCCACGCGATTCACGCCGACGTCGATGACGGTCACGCCGTCGTTGAGCATCGAGCCGTCGACGAGTTCGGGCACGCCCGCCGCCGCGATGACGACGTCGGCCTGCCGGGTCTTCTCCGCGAGGTTCTCGGTGTGGGAGTGACAGACGGTGACGGTGGCGTTGCCGCCCTGGGCTTTCTGGATGAGGAGGTTCGTCATCGGCTTGCCCACGATATCCGACCGGCCGAGCACCACCACGTCCTTGCCGTCGGGGTCGACGCCGGCGTCCTCCAGGAGCTTCTGGACGCCATGGGGCGTGCAGGGTTTGAAGCGGGCGTTCCCGGCGACGAGACGGCCGACGTTCTCGGGGTGGAAGCCGTCGACGTCCTTCTCGGGGTCGATGCGCTGGAGGACTTCGCGTTTGTCGACGTGGTCGGGGACGGGCATCTGGACGAGGATGCCGTGGACGTCGGGGTCGGCGTTCAACTCGTCGATGGTGGAGAACAGTTCCTCGGCCGGCGCGTCCGGGTCGAGTTCGTAGTGCAGCCCGTTGATGCCCACCTCCTCGCAGGCCTTCTGCTTCATCGAGACGTACGTCTCGCTCGCCCCGTCGTCGCTCATGAGGACGGTGGCGAGGCCGGGTGTGACGCCCGCGTCGACGAGCGTGTCGATGCTGTCCTGGAGGTCGGTGCGAATTCGGTCGGCGACCGCGTTCCCGTCGATTATCTGAGTCATGGCTACTGGTGACGTGTCGGTAGTTCGTCGTAGCTAAACAGGGACACTCGCGGTATTTGTAACTTGTTGCGAGGCCCGGATGCCGGGAACGTCGGCCGGACGGACCCGCCACTGGCTGGACGACGACCTGCGGGGCGGTGGAACTGACGTGAACGGAAGCGGAACACGGGGCGTGACGGACGCAGACGGGGCGTCTTGCGGGGTGAGGTCCGACAGCCTTGTTCGTGGATTGGGTCGTTCGACGCCGAAGCGCCGACTACTGGCCGCCCTTCCGGTATATCTTGAACAGCGGGTGGTCGCTGGGCGGGCGGCGTTGCTCGCCCATCTGGGCCGCGTAGCCGACGTACGCGTCGGCCTGGGAGACGACCGCGTACATGTCCTCGGCGCTGTGGATGGTGCCGTACAGGTTGAAGTCCGCGCCCAGGAACTCGATGACGGAGTTGGCGACGGCCTGGCGGAGCGCCTTCGACCGGTCGCTCATCTCGCCCGTCTGCCCCCACCGAACCACCTCGTTGTGCGGCGAACAGCCGGCCGGGATGCCGTACCGGTCCTTTATCTCGTAGATGGCCTTCGCCGCGAAGCCCGCGTCCGGGATGTCGATGACGGCGGGGTCGACGAGCGTCTTCTCCACGCCGGCCTTCTCCGCCATCTCCAGGTTCTTCTCCAGGGCGTCGAACCGGCCCTGGAGGGTGAGGTTCCGCGTGTCGATGCTGAGGAGCACCGCCGCCTCGATGCCGGCCTCCTGCATCGCCTCTATCTCCTTCTCCGCCTCCTTCGTGCTCGACTCCATCGAGTTGTAGATGGCGCGGTCCTGGAGGCCCACCTCGCCGACGTGCCGGGTCGCCGCCGCCCGGATGCTCGGCGTCGGGCCGTCCACGAACATCGGCAGGTCGGACTCCTCGGCGACGAAGTCGACGTGCTTGATGAGCGCTTCGGGGCTGTCCCCGATGACGTCGAGGATGGCGGGGTTCCCGGTCTCCTCGGAGAGTTCTTCCACCTTGCGAATCGCCTCGCGGGCGCCCTCCTCGTCGAACTCGCCGGTCTTCGGGTCCTCCAGGATGGGGTCGCCCTTGTAGAAGATGCTGCCGACCATGGCCGTCGGATGCTCCCCGGGCTGACCGCCGATCTTGACGCCGTTGATATCGTAGACTTCCTGCTCCGCTTCGAAGGTGAACATCGGTAGAAGCCATCAGCACCAGCGCTTTATAGCTTTCCCACGCCGGCTCAGCGGGCGATAGCGGCCCGAACGCGGCGGTTTCCCGTGAGCAGCCGCGGCGGGAGACGGACCGAGACGTGACGGCTCGATGATGGTATGTGTTTCCGGGACGCCGCCGTCAGGGCAACACCGAGAGCTTCGAATCGTTCCCTTCCAGCCGGTCCTTCCGCCAGGACTCCGTGTCCGGCACCTGGTTGAAGGTGTAGAGGTGGACGCCGTCTATCCTGTACTCGGGGTCGTCGACGTAGGGGCCAGCCCCTCCACGAAGTTGTCCGGGGTGTACTTGCCGCGGGAGCCGACGAGCTGCCGGACGAAACCGAGGATGCCGGTCGTCTTCCGGAGGAAGTGGATGGAGTCGCCGACGCCGACCTTCCGGGAGATGTTCAGCAGGCGCTGGTACTTCATCACGCCGGGGACGCCCACGTGCACCGGCAGGTCGATACCCCGCTCGCGAATCTCGGCGGTCCACTCGACGACGTCCTCGGGGTCGAAACAGAGCTGGGTGACGATGTACGTCGCGTAGGGCTCCTTCTTCGCGAGGTGCTCGGCCAGCGTCTCGTCGTCGATGAACTGGTGGCCCTCGGGGTACCCCGTGATGCCCACCTCGTCGAACGAGTAGTCGAGCTCCTCCAGCGTCGTGAGGAGGGCGTAGGCGGAGTCGAACTCGCCGGCCGGCTCCTCGTTGTCGCCACCCGGCACGAAGATGTCCGTGATGCCGGCGTCGGTGAGCCGCCGGGCTATCTCTTCCAGGTGTTCTTCGTCGCGGACGCTCCGTGCGGCGATGTGCGCCGACACGTCGTAGCCCTTCGCGGCGAGTTCTTCAGCCCGCTCCAGCGTCACCCCGAGCCCCTTCTCCGGGGAGGCGGTGAGCGCGACCGTTGCGCCGTCCGGCAGATGCCGCACCTGCTCGTCGAAGCCCGCGAACGGGAGGAGTTCGAACCGCGGGTCGTCGAGCAGGTACGAGACTTCGTCCCGTGTCATGCTCTCCACACGGAACGGCGACGCGACGATGGATATAGTTTCGGGATGCGTGTTACGCCGTTTAAGGGCACGACGGGAGTCGGGCCGGGCCGCCACGGTCACTCGACCGGTGTCCCCGGCGGATACCGGTCGAGGTACTCCGGGCTGTCGTCGGTCGCTTCGAGGAACGACTCCAGCAGCGACCGGTCGCCGTCGATTACCTGCAGGTCGACGGTGTGGCCGTCGCCGTGCTCGGCGGACAGGTCCTCGACGAACGACCGGACCGTCGCCGCATACTCGTGGTGGAACTCGTAGAGCCGGCCGGTGTCGACGAGCTTCACGCGTTCGTAGTACTGGACGACCTCGTGGAAGAACCGGCCGACGAGGTCGGGTGACAGCTCGTAGCCTCGTTCGAGCGCGGCCGCGTACCGGTCGCCGTCCGGCCACGTCACGCGGAGGTCGGGATGACGGGACGCCGCCCGGTCGAACCAGTCGAGCAGGGCCGCCTCCTCGCCGCGGTACGCCCGGTAGAGCTTGTAGCTGTCCACGCCGGCGTCGATCCAGCCCCGCGTGAGGTAGTAGGTGCCGAACGCCTTGGGTTCGCCCATCGTCCACTGTTCGACCCGGTGAGTGAACAGCGAGATGCAGTCGTCGGCCCGCGAGACGAACAGCGGCGTCCGGTCGGCCGACACCCCCGGAGCCCGCCGCCGCTGTTCGCGTAGAGGACGAGGATGCGGTCGACGTCCGGCCGGTCGAGTTCGTCGACGCGCCGCTGGACGTGGTCGGCGATGGCCGCCTGGTTCGGGACGTTGACCGGGAACTCGTGGAGTTCTGCGGGGACGTAGCGCACGTCCGCGTCCGGGACGAGCGCGTCGAGTTCGCTGTACAGCGACTCGCAGGCGACGACGCCGAGCATCGGTGCCTACTACCCCGGTCGGTCTAATAAGCCTGCGGTCGGAGACCTACTCCGTCGTCGCGGCGTCGTCCAGCTCGCGGACGGCCCGCACGCGCTCCCTGACCCGGGGGTAGACGTCGAAGTCCTTGTGCGGGAGGTACATCGACTCCATGAAGTTGTCCTGGAACACGTCGGTGCCCGCTATCTCGAAGTACTCCACCTGGTCGACGATGGATTCGGCTTCCTCGCGGGCGTCGGTGTTCAGGAGCGCGAGCTGTGCGCCGATGCCCGCGGCGTTCCCGAGCGACTCGACTTTCTCCAGGGCGACGTCGGGGTAGAGGCCGACGGTCATCGCGGACTCGGGGTCGATGTAGTTGCCGAACCCGCCGGCGAGCATCACGCGGTCCACCTCCTCGACGCCGAGTTCCTGCATCAAGACACGCGTCCCGGCCTGGATGGCGGCTTTCGCGCGCTGAATCTGGCGGATGTCGTTCTGCGTCAGGACGACGTCGCCGTCGATGCTCGACCGGTCGTCGGCGACGAGCACGTACTCGACCACGTCGTCCTCGTTCCGGCGGAGGCGGGGATGGTCGAGCAGCGACTCGCGGAACTGGCCGCGCTGGTCGACGACGCCGGTCCGGAACAGTTCGGCCAGCGCGTCGATGACGCCCGACCCGCAGATGCCGTTCGGCCGGCCGCCGCCGATGACCTCGCAGGTCGGTTCGAGCGTCTCCGGGTCGATGGAGACGGCCTCGATGGCGCCGTCCTGGGCGCGGACGCCGTGGGTTATCTCGGCGCCCTCCAGCGCCGGGCCGGCCGGCGCGGAGGTCACCCACATCTTCTCGGCGTTCCCGACGGATATCTCGCCGTTCGTGCCGATGTCGATGCAGACGGTCATCTCGTCTTCCTTGTAGTGGCCGGCGACGAGGAGCACGGACACCTTGTCCGGGCCGACCCAGCCGCCGCTGATGGGGAGCCAGTAGACGTAGCCCGACGGGTTGACGTCGAGACCGAGTTCGCGTGCTTTCACCTGAACCGGCGCGTGGTTCGCGGCGACGTACGGCGACCCGGCGACGTAGGACGGCTCCAGCCCGAGGAAGAGGTGGTGCATCGCGGTGTTGCCGACGAACACCGTCTCGTAGACCCGGTCGGCGGCCACGTCCGCTTCCGTCAGTACTTCGTCGATGCACCCGTTGACGCCCTCGACGATGGAGTCCTGGAGTTCCTGCCGGCCGCCGTCGTTCCGCCGGGTGTACCGGACGCGGGTCATCAGGTCGCCGCCGAACTTGCTCTGGGGGTTGAGCCGCGAACTCACCGCCAGCCGGTCGCCCGTCTGCAGGTCGACGAGGTAGACCGCCAGCGTCGTCGTGCCGAGGTCGACCGCGAGGCCGTACCGGCGCTCGTCGTAGCCCGGCGTGACGTCGACCACCTCCGTTTCGTCGTACACCGTCACGGTGACGTCCAGCGTGTCGTCTGTCGACTCGGCGCGCAGGTCGTTCGGTAGCTCCCGGTGGACGAGGTGGTCCATCTCGTCCACGTCGAGGTCGTAGGCGTCTGCGAGCCCCTCTGTCACGCGTTCGAGGTCGGCGACGTTGTCCTCCAGGGACGGCGCGACGAGTTCGAGGTGGTAGTTCTTCACCGCCGGGTCGATGTCGAACTCGAGTTCGTGGCCTTCGGTGAGGACGACCCCGCCCGTGTTCTGGGAGACGCTCGGCACCGTCGTCTCGACGGCACCGCCCTGGACGCTCGCCCGGCACGAGAGCCGGTAGCCGTCGGCTAACTGCTCGTCCGAGAGGAGCATCTCGTCGGCGTCGGTCGGATCCGAGAGACAGTCCGCGCCGTCGTCGACGACGACCTTGCACGTCCCGCACAGGCCCTCGCCACCGCACAGACTCTCGATGCTCAGCCCGGCGCGTTCGGCGGCCGCCAGGAGCGTCGTGCCCTCCTCGACCGACACCGTCGTCTCCCCGGGATGGAAGCGGACGGTTGGTTCCTCGCTCATGGTCGTGCTACCGGGAAATCGAAAGCGCCCATCAAAAAGGTTGTCGCAGGCGGACGGCGGGTTCGACGCCGGTCGAAGGACCACAGCCGCCGCAACCACGACCCACCAACATACTAACAGCTCGTGTTGGCGGCGCCGTCGCCGCGACTGCCCCCGGAACGCACAGCTTTTTCTCCCCGGAACCCCGACCACCGCCATGGATTTCGTCGCGGCGCTCGGGGCAGAGCGCGGGACCGTCTGCGCGGTCGGCGCGGGCGGCAAGAAGTCGACGCTGTACGCGCTCGCCGAGCGCCTCGACCGGGCCGTCGTGACGGCCACGGTGCGCATCCCCATCTTCGACCCGTTCGTCGCCGACGTCGCCGTGACCGGCGACCCCGTCGCGGCCATCGCGAACGCCGACGAGTGGCCGGTCGGCGTCGTGCCCGAGCGAGAGCGGTCGGACCGCTACCTCGGCTACGACCCCGCGGTCGTCGACGAGATAGGCGCGGCCGACGTGGCCCAGACGGTGCTCGTGAAGGCCGACGGCGCCCGGACCCGCGAGTTCAAGGCACCCGGCGAGCACGAACCGCAGATTCCGGCCTCCGCCGACACCGTCCTCCCCATCGCGAGCGCTCACGTCGTCGGCGAACCACTCTCCGAAGACGCCGTCCATCGCCCCGAACGGGTCGCCGCCATCACGGGACTCGACGTCGGCGACACCATCCGACCGGCGGACGTCGCGGCAGTGCTCGCGAGCGAGGACGGCGGACTGAAGGACGTTCCCGACGACGCGACGGTCGTTCCGGTCGTCAACAAGGTCGACGACGCGGACCTGGAGGAGACCGCGCGAGACGTCGCACGGGCGGTCCACGAACGCGTCGACGTCCCGCGCGTCGTGCTCGCACAGATGTACGCGCCCGACCCGCTCGTCGCCGTCGTGGAGTAGTCCCGCCGACGGTTCGAGCGAGGGGCGACGGGCCGAATTGGACGTGGACGCCCGCGTCACCCGGCAACGCGGGTGTCCATGGGAAACTCTTAACATCGTCTCGGCCTTCGTCTGGAGAGATGACAGACGGCGTCCCCGGCCGCCTCCTCCGGGTGAACCTGACCGCCGAGACGGTCACAAGCGAGTCCATCCCGGAGCGCTGGCGCCGCCGGTTCGTCGGCGGGAAGGGGCTGGGCGCTCGCTACCTCTACGAGGAACTCGACGCAGGCGCAGACCCCCTCGGTCCAGAGAACGCCCTGCTGTTCATGCTCGGGCCGCTCTCGGGGCTGCTCCCCGGCGAGGCGCGCTACGCCGCCGTGACGAAGTCGCCCCTGACGGGCGCGTTCCTCGACTCATACAGCGGCGGCGAGTTCGCCGCCAGCCTCGCCGGTGCGCTCGCCCCCAATCTCGGCCTGGTCATCACGGGCCGCGCCGAGCGGCCGCTGGCCATCGAGGTGGCGGACGGTTCGGCGACGCTCGTTCCCGCGGACGACCTGGTTGGGGCGGACGCAGTCGAGACGTGCGACGCCTTCCCGGACGCCGAGGTGGCGTGCATCGGGCCGGCGGGCGAGAACCGCGTCCGGTACGCCACCATCGCCTCCGACCGCGGCGAACACCACGCCGGACGCGGTGGTGCCGGGGCCGTGATGGGCAGCAAGCGCCTCGAAGCCGTCGTCGCCCGGGGCGACCGCCCCGAAGCCCTCGACCGCCTTCGCGAGGAGTACACCGAGCGCTACCTCGACGGCGACGTGGGTCGGTGGCAGTCGGCGAGCGGAACGCTCGAAACCGTCGACTTCGCGAACGAGGTCGGCGTCCTCTCGACGCGCGGGTGGCAGGAGGGCGTCTTCGAAGGCACCGACGACATCGGCATCGAGGCGGCACGCGACCGGGCGACCGGGCGGGAGTACGACGACGCCGTCGCCGGCGGGTTCCGGGTCTCGACCGACGACGGCGACCACGTCCCCGGGGTGCGACCGCGATGTCGCTCGGCGCGGGCCTGGGCGTCGACGAGTTCGACGCCGTCGCCACCCTCGGCCGGACCTGCGACCGACTCGGCATGGACGTCATCAGCGCCGGGAGCGCCGTCGCGTGGGCGGTCCGCGCCAGCCAGGAGGGCTACCTCGACCGGTCGCTGTCCTTCGGCGACGACGAGGCTGCCCGCGACCTCCTGGAGGCCATCGCGACCCGCGACGGACCGCTGGGCGACGCGCTCGCCGACGGCGTCGAGGTTGCCGCGGACCGGTACCGCGGCCACGACCTCGTCCCGACGGTGAAGGCGATGGAGTCGCCCGCCTACGACCCGCGCGGAGCCGAAGGGATGGCGCTCGCGTACGCGACGAGCGACCGCGGTGCCTGCCATCGCCGCGCACTCCCGGTCGAAACCGAGGCGTTCCACCGCGAGGAGTGGACCGACGCCGACCGGGTCCGGGCCGTCGTCAGCGAACAGAACGTCCGGTCGGTGCTCTGGAGTCTCGTCGCGGACGACTTCTCAGGCGACGTGCTCTCCGAGGACCTCGGCGCGGAGTGGCTGGCCGCCGTCGGCCTCGCCTACGACGCAGAAGAGCTCCGGACGGTCGGCGAGCGCATCTGGACGCTCACGCGCCTGTTCAACGTGCGCGAGGGATTCGACCGCGAGGACGACGGCCTCCCGTCGGTGTTCTCGGAGCCGCTGCACGGCGGTCCGGCGGACGGGCAGGCCGTCGACCCTGACGGGTTCGACTCGCTGGTCCAGCGGTACTACGCCGAACGCGACTGGGGCCAGGACGGCCGCCCGTCGCGGGCGCTGCTCGACCGACTCGACCTCCTGGACGTCGTCGACGACGAGACGCCTGTCGCGTCCGAGCCGCTAACTCCGTCTGGTGTCTCCGACGCCTGAGCGCGATAGGAGCGGCGTAGAGAAAGGACGGCAGTCGCTCACCGATTCGGTGGGCGTGTGGTCGGACGGTTCGGCGCGTCGGTTCGCACGTCTCAGTCGGCGGGGTGCTTCCTGACCCACGAGCATCGCAGGCACTGCTCGAGGCCGTGGTCGTCGATGACCTCGCCGCCGCAGTGCGGACACGCTGGTTGTTCGGCCATGCGTTCCTCGGTAGCACGACCCACCTGATAAAACCTCACACCGCCCCATCGACGGCCTCGAACGATCGGGTGGGTGATACGATGTGTCGGGCGAAGCAGTCATGTCTCCGGCGCGGTTCGGTCCGATGCATGGTCGAGGACGGCCAGCGGCACCGCGTCGAGTTCGTCCACGACGACGGCGAGACGGACGTCGTGGCGGTCGACCCGGACGAGACGCTTCTCGCAGCGACCGACGACACGTCTGTCGGCCTGCGGTACGGCTGTCGCGAGGGACGGTGCGTGAGTTGCACGGGCCGCCTGCTCGACGGCGAGGTGTCGTACGTCGCCGAGCCACGAGCACTCGACGCCGGCCAGCGTGCGGACGGGTTCGTCCTCCTCTGCGTGGCCACGCCCGAGGCTGACTGCCGGGTCGCCGTCGGCCGGAGCGTCCTCGCCGACGCCTTCCCCGGACTCTGGCAGAATGTCGGCTGATTGACCTGTTGTGGTTCGGGTCGTCGCGTCGGGCCGAACACTCAAGCCCGGCCGCCGACAACCCGTTCGCAACTGGTGTCGCTCACGTGAACTCCACTGCAACCGTTCTCCACCGATGACGCGCGTCCTCGACGGCCGGTCGCCCGCCTCCGCGGTCGAGTCGCGGATGACCGATGAGATAGCGACCCTGGCCGATGCCGGCGTCACACCCCGCGTGGCGACAGTCCTCATGAGCGACGACCCCGCCGACCGGACGTTCATGGACCTGAAACGCGACGCTTTCCCGGACTGGGGCGTCGAGACGGTCGACGTCGACGTCGCTCCTGATGCGCCCGCCGACGACCTCTACGCGGCCGTGGAGGAGGTGAGTGCCGACCCCGACGTCGACGGCGTGTTCGTCCAGGCGCCGCTCCCCGACCACGTCGACGAGATGGCGGTCCGGCGACGGGTCGCCCCCGAGAAGGACGTCGACGCCTTCCACCCCGAGAACGTCGGCCGCCTCGTCGTCGGCGACCCCGGTTCGTTCCGGCGACGCCGCTCGCCGTGCTGGAACTCCTGGACGCCTACGACGTCACCGTCGCCGGTGCCGACGTGGTCGTCGTCGGCCGGTCCACCGTCATCGGCCGGCCGCTCGCCAATCTCCTGCTCCGGAAGGAGTACGGCGACGCCACCGTCACCGTCTGCCACTCCCACACCGAGGACCTCGGCGCGAAGACCCGCCAGGCAGACGTCCTGGTGACGGCGGCCGGGCGGCCGGGCCTCGTGGACGAGACGATGGTCGGCGACGACGCGACAGTCGTCGACGTCAGCGCGAACCGCGTCGAGGGGCCGGACGGCGTCGAGTTCGTCGGCGACGTGGCGTTCGACGCGACGGCGGGCCACGTCGACGCGATGACGCCCGTTCCGGGCGGCGTCGGCCCGATGACGATGGCGATGCTCCTGCGGAACGTCGTCAGGGCGACGCAGGCGCGGGCCGACCCGCCGTGATTCTCACATCGTTACGGGTGTGAACCTGTCGACCGATTCGCATCATCCAAGCTATATATTTCGGGGTGGCCAGTGCTCACCATATATGCCCGCAGTATTCAACCCGGAGCTTTACCCCGTGACACTGTGACACATTTCGAGAAGAAGTACCATGTCGATGGGTGGCGCGTTCCGGTCGGTGACGCAACTGCTCGAACACTGGGAGCGCCGGCGATGGGACGTCGCGTCCGTCGAGGGGAGCGACGCGCCGGCCTCCGACGAACTGACTGTCGACGTCGAACTCAGAACGCCCCTCCACGAGGCGTTCGACGCGACGGACGACGCCATCGGTTTGCGGTCCGCCACCGTCGACGGCGACGGCGCGTTGCGACTCGACGTCGTCGCGTCCTCGCCGCTCGTCCCGCCGGCGCTCCGCCGGGACGACCTCTCGGTCGCCGTCGGTGAGACGCACGCGACGGGCGGTGACCTGGTCGTCGTCGTCTCGGTGCAGGTGTCGACGTCGGACGGTGGCGACGTCGAGGACGGCTTCGACGGGCGTGGCGACGCCGGCGTCGAGGAGGCGAGGACGCGGCCAGTCCGTCCGAAACCGGGACCGACCGCGACGAGCGTGCCGGCGACGGAGACGAGGACGCCGACGACCGGCGAATCGAGCGCCGGAACCCGGACGTCCCAGCCTTCGACGACCACGAGTACCTGGCGGCCGTGTACGACGCCTGCGACACGTTCGCCGAGATGGCCGCGGAGATAGACATGGACGTGACGGCGGAGACGGTCCGACGCTACATGACCGACGCCGGCGTCCACGAACCCACGTCCTACAACACCGGCGACGCGTCAGGCCAGAGCGAAGACCGGGACGACGACCCGGTCGGCGGCGACGAACCGGCCGTGTCGGAGGATGCCGACGCCATCGACGAGACCGCCGAGGAAGACCAGGTCTCGCCAGAGTCCGGAACCGGCGGTGAACCCGTCGTGGTCGCGGACGGCGTCGGCCTGCCGGACGGCCTGAGCGTCGACGAGTTCATCGAGGTCATCCGGCGGTCGCGCACCCTCTACGAGGTCCAGCAGCGCATGGACGTCGAACGGGAGACCGCCCAGGACCTCCTGCGCGAACACAACCTCCTCGACCTCGTCGTCGGCCAGCTCGCGATGGAGTCCCACCGGAACGTCACCCGCGACCAGGTCGTCGAACGGCTCCGGGCCAGCGTCTCGGCGTAGCTCACTCGCTGACCCACGCGTCCGGCCGGTCGCCGGCCGTCGGCAGGTTCGAGGCGGAGTACTCGTCCAGCGAGTAGAGCTCCGTGGTGTGGTTGCAGAGCAGTATCAGCTGTCCCGGCGGGTCCTTCTCCTCGACGGTGACCGGCTTCCCGCAGGTCTCGCAGTGCAAGCTACTTCCTGCCATGCCCGCGTCCTACGGTGCCGGCCCCTAAAATAACTGGCACCCGTCCTCGTCCGGTCAGGTGGCTTGTACGATGTGGTGTCGAGGGTGCGCTGCCGGTCGGTGCGAACGCAGGAGCGCTTCGAACGCAGGAACGCTTCGAACGCAGGAACGCTTTTTCCACTCGCGACTGAACCCCCGGACATGGTCGACGGGTACAGCGTCGTCGGCATCGACGACGTCGACGCGGAGCCGTTTCCGGAGTCCGGGGTGCTGCACCGGAAGCTGACGCCGTCGCTCGGTGCCACCGAGATGCGGGTGAACGCCCTGACGCTCGCGCCCGGGGAGGAACTGGAGTACCATCGCCACGAGCGCCAGGAGGAGCTATACGTCCCGTTGAACGGGTCGGGCGAAGTGAAGATAGACGGCGACGTCGTCGAGGTGCCGGAGAACGGCGTCGTCCGCGTCGCGGCCGATGTCCCGCGGAAACTGCTGAACACCGCGGACGACGACCGGCAGTGGCTCATGTTCGGGGCGCCGCCGGTCGGCACGCTCGAGGACTTCGGCGAGTACGTCGTCGTCGAGGAACCCATCGACTGACCGCCGAATCCCGAACGCTCCCGGGGTGGATATTTAAAAGGGCTCAACTCTGGAGGGTCACTACTTTTTAGTAGGGGCACGAACGAAAAATCTGTCATGGGTTGGCCTACAGCATACCTGGTGGACACTGCTGAGAGCAGGAGCTATCGACCGGTCCGTCGGACGAACGGGGGTCGTCGATGAGCTCGAAGCAGCTCCCGCCGAACGCCGACACGGTCATCATCGGCGCCGGGGTCGTCGGGAACAGTCTCGCCTACCACCTCTCGGAGCAGGGCGTGGACGACATCGTCCTCATCGACAAGGGGCCGCTCCCGGACCCGGGCGGGTCGACCGGTCACGCGTCGAACTTCATCTTCCCGGTCGAGCACTCGAAGGAGATGACCCATCTCACCCAGGAGTCCCGCGACCAGTACGACGAGATGGGCGTCTTCGAGAAGAGCGGCGGCATCGAGGTCGCCCGCACCGAGGAACGCGTCGAGGAACTCAAGCGCCGGGTCCAGTCCGCGAAGGCGTGGGGCGAACGCGCGGAACTCCTCACGCCGGAGGAGGTCGAGGAACTCGTCCCCTACATCAACACGGACATCGTCAAGGCCGGGTTCTACAGCCCGGACGCCGGGACGTGTGACCCGCTCCACGCCGGTACGGTCTGGCGCGAACGGGCGAAGGACAAGGGCGCTCTCTCCGTCTTCCCGAACACCGAGGTCCAGGACATGGTGGTGGAGGACGGCGAAATCAAGGCCGTCGAGACGGACCGCGGCACGGTGGAGGCCGACCGGGTCGCCATCGCGGCCGGGCTCTGGAGCCCGAAGATAGCCGAGATGGCCGGCGTCAAGATTCCGCTCACGCCGGCCGTCCACCAGATGATTAGCGTCGGCCCCATCCCGCTGTTCGAGGAGCAGGAGGGCGAGATAAACTACCCCGTCGTCCGCGACATGGACACGCAGATGTACGAGCGGCCGAGCGGGAACGACATGGAGGTCGGCTCCTACGAGCACCGCCCCATCCTGTGGGACGTCGAGGACATCCCGTCCATCGACGAGGCGCCGCTCTCGCCGACGCAGCCGCCGCTCACCGAGGACGCCTTCGAGGACTCCTTCGAGCACTCGCTCGAGATCGTGCCGGAACTCCTCGACGACCCGGACGTCGGCATCCGCCACTCCATCGACGGCCTGCTCTCGGTCACGCCGGACGGCGCGCCGCTGCTCGGCCCCATCCAGGACGTCGACGGCCTCTGGTCGGTCGCCGCCATCTGGATCAAGGAGGCGCCCGCCATCAGCGAGAACGTCGCCCAGTGGATGACCCGGGGCTACCCGGACATCGACCTCCACGGGTCGAACATCAACCGGTTCTACGAGTACGGCACCTCGAAGCAGTACGTCAAGGAGCGCGCCAACGAGGGCTTCCAGAAGATCTACGGCATCGTCCACCCGAGCGAGCAGTGGCAGTCCTCGCGCCCGCTCCGGACGAGTCCGTTCTACGCGCGCCAGCAGGAACTCGACGCCGAGTTCTTCGAGGCCGCCGGGTGGGAGCGTCCGCAGTGGTTCGAGTCCAACGCCGACCTCGTCGACCGGTACGAGGACGAGATAGCCGACCTCCGCCGGCCGAACGAGTGGGACTCGCGCTGGTGGTCGGAGATCATCCTCGGCGAGCACATGCACCTGCGCGACAAGGTCGGCATGGTCGGCGACATGGGCTTCACCATCTTCGACGTCGTCGGCGACGACGCGATGGAGTCCCTCGAACGCATCGCGGTCGGCCGGATGGACGTCGACGTCGGCAAGACCGTCTACACGCCCATCCTCGACGAGAACGCCGGCTTCCGCTCCGACCTGACCATCGCCCGCATCGCCGACGACCACTACCGCGTCATCACCGGCGGCGGCATGGGCGGCGCCGACAAGCAGTGGTTCAAGAGCCACCTGCCCGACGACGGCGACGTCCGGGTCATCGACCAGACCAGCACGCTGACCACGCTCGGCGTCTGGGGGCCGGACGCCCGCAAGGTCGTCGACTCGGTCGCCGAGGAGGACATGTCCGACGAGGCGTTCCCGCCGTACACTGCCCAGGAGGTCACCATCGGCGAGGTGGACGCGTGGGCGATGCGCATCTCCTACGTCGGCGAACTCGGCTGGGAGATATACGCGCCGATGGACGAAGGCCAGCGGCTCTGGGACGTCATCTGGGAGGCCGGCCAGGAGTACGACATCCGGCCCATCGGCATGGGCGTCTACGGGACGACCGGCCGCATGGAGAAGGGCTATCGGCTCTACGGCCACGAACTCGAACTCGAGTACAACCCGGCCGAGGCCGGCCTGACCTTCCACGGCGTCAAGGACGCCGACTTCATCGGCAAGGAGGCCTACCAGCAGGCCATCGAGGAGGAGAACGCGGCGACGCTCTGCACGCTCTCCGTCGACGACCACGAGTCCTCGGACGGCGAGCGGCGGTTCATGCTGGGGAACGAGCCCATCCTGACCCAGGACGGCGAGGTCATCGTCGACGACGAGGGCCGCCGGTCCTACGTCACGAGCGCCGGGACCGGCCCGTCGGTCGGCAAGCACCTCCTGATGGCGTACCTCCCGCCGGAGTACGCCGAGGAGGGTCAGCAGCTCCTCGTCGAGTACATGGGCGACCACTACCCGGTGACCGTCGAGGTCGCCGGCAGTCGCCCGCTGTTCGACCCGGAGAACGAACGCATCCGTAGCTAGACCGGCAACCGAGGGGTGGCGGGCGGCCGGGTCGGTCGCCCGCTCCGCTGCAACGAAACACACCATGGAAACTCTGGCCTGTATCAAGCGCGTGCCGGACACCGGCGCGAAGATCGTACTGACCGACGACCACCAGACAATCGACACCACGAGCCTCGGCTTCACGATGAGCCCGCACGAGGAGTGTGCGGTCGAGGAGGCCGTCCAGGCCGTCGAGGACCACGGCGGCTCCGCGACGGCGCTGACGCTCGGCTCGGAGGACGCGACCGAACAGCTCCGGACCGCACTCGCGATGGGCGTCGACGAGGCGACGCTCCTGGAGTCCGACGACGAGGAGTGGGGCCCGCGGGCGACCGCCCGCGCCATCGCGGACGCCGTCCGCGAGAAGGCGGAGGCGGGCACGGAGTACGACCTGCTCCTGTTCGGGAACGAGGCCGCGGACGCCCAGAACTACCAGGTCGGCGTCCGCGTTGCCCACGAACTCGACCTGCCCGTCGTCGCGGGCGTCAAATCCCTCGACGTCGAGGACGGCACCGCCATCGCGAAGCGGGACGTCTCCGGCGGCTCCGAGGTGTACGAGGTGCCGCTGCCCGCCGTCTTCACGGTGAAGGAGGGCCTGAACACGCCGCGATACCCGTCCATCCGCGGCCGCATGCAGGCGAAGAAACACGACATCGAACGCATGGAGCCCGAACACGACGGCGGCGGCCTCGAGAAGGTCCGCCTGGAGGTGCCCGAACAGGACGACAGCCGCGCGGAGATACTCGGCGAGAGCCCGGACGCCGCGTCGGACGTCATCGACGTGCTCCAGGACCTGGAGGTGATCTGAGGTGGTGCTCGCACTCGTCGAACACGACGACGGCACGCCGGACGAGGAGTCCCTCGAAGCGCTCACGCTCGCACGCGACGTCGCCGACCAGGAAGGCGAATCCCTCGACGTCGTGGTCTTCGGCGACGGCGCGGACGCCGTGGCCGGCGAAGTAGCTCCCTACGGCGTCAGCACCGTCCACGTCGTCGAACACGACGCGCTCGACGCGTACGCTCCCGAGGCGTGGGCCGAGAGCGTGAGCCAGCTCCTCGAAGACGCGGACCCGGCGGCGGTCGTGGCGCCCGGCTCGGACCGCGGCAACGAGGTCCTCGCCCACGTCGCGGCCCGGCGCGACCTGCCGATGGCCGCCGCCACCGTCGACGTCGAGTCGACCGGTGAGGCGTACGAACTCACCCGCCAGCGCTGGGGCGGCAGCCTCAAGGAGAAGGCGCGGCTGACCGCACCGACGAAGCTCCTCACCGTCGTCCCGCACGAGGTGTCCGCCCAGCCGGCGGCCGAGACGGGGGCCGCGGAGATAGCGACGTTCACGCCGGCGCTCGACGACTCGGACCTCGTCGTCCGGGTCGACCGCGTCGAGGAGTCCGACGTCGAGGGCGTCCCGCTCGGGGAAGCCCGGGTCGTCGTCGGCGGCGGTCGCGGCGTCGGCAACGCCGAGGACTTCGACCAGCTCGAGGAGCTCGCCGACCTGCTGAACGGCGCGGTCGGCTCCTCCCGGGCCGCCGTCAACGAGGGCTGGCGGCCACACGACGACCAGATCGGCCAGACCGGCGCCAAGATAGCCCCCGACCTCTACATCGCAGCGGGCATCAGCGGCGCCGTCCAGCACATGGTCGGCTGCAAGGGCGCAGAGAACATCCTCGCCATCAACACGGACCCGGAGGCCGCCATCATCCAGAAGGCGGACTACGCCGTCCTCGCCGACCTCCACGAGGTCGTGCCGAAACTCAACGAGGAACTGCAGAACCTCGACTGACGGGCCTGCCGGGGGTCGGTCTCCCGCTCCCCGCGACCGCTCGAACCACCCGGTCGGCCGGGGGTTGTACCAGTGACGTAATACTGTCCTTTTCAAAGTCGCATCTCTGATATTTTCCTTTCCGGGTTTCTGGCCGGATTCTCTACTTCCTGGCTCTTTCACTGGGGGAACTGGGGGAAATCTCGATTGTATTGGGGCATCTGTGGGTGATTCCTCTGGAGACTATGGAATCGTCTATTTTTCGCCCCTTCCCTCGATGGGGGGTCGATCGCTCTCCGCCAAGGCGTCCCGTCACCAGACGGAATACCTGCCAGAAACCCGCTCCATGCGACCGGCGGGTGAGCCGTCGTCCTTCGACCTCACGCCCGGAACTGCAGTTCTCCCGGCGGTGGTCCGGGTAGGCGAGTTATCACTAGCTATCTGTCTAAAGTATGTTAATGAAACTGATACTAACGCCGGTCGCGTCCGGACGTCGCGACTCTCAGTCCGGTCCGGACTCCTCTTCCAGTCGCATCGCCTCGAAGAACCGGCTCTCGACGCGCTTCGAGACGAACGGGATGACGTCGGCGTCGTCGTCGGCGTGGTCGGCGAACAGGCCGAGGGGTATCTGCGCGCCGGCCATGTCCTGGTGGCCGCCGGTGGACCCGACGTCGCCGAACGCCTGCGTGAGTATCTCGCCCATGTCGACGCGCGGGTCGATGGACCGGGCGCTCATGTGGACCGTGCCGTCGACCAGGCCGAACACCAGGACCGTGTTGATGCCCTCCAGGGTCAGCAGGTAGTCGGCGGCCTGCGGGAGCGAATCCCGCTCCGGGGTTCGCCCGACGCAGGTGACGAGGGTCGACCCGCGAATCCGGCGGTCCCGGATGGCTTCCCCGATGGCGTCGAGGGTCGCCGGCGTGAACGCGGCGCCGTACATCTGGTCGAGAAAACCCTGCTCGACGTGGGGATAGAGGAACCCCGCCGCCTCGTACTCCTTGATGGTCGGTCGCCGGACGTAGTCGATGCGTTCGCGGTGCAGGGCGAACAGGAGCGCCGACGCGAGTTTCGGCCGCGGGTCGATGTCGAGGTCCCGGATGTAGTCCACGAAGACCGACGTGGTCGCGCCGTATCCTCCCGCCGGTCGACGTACGTCGCGGTGACCGGTTCGGCCACCGGGTGGTGGTCGATGACGATGTCTGGGGTCGCCCCGGCCTGCACCTGCGTGTTCTTTCCGGGTATCGAGTGGTCCACGAACGCCACCAGTTCGTACGTTGCGAGGTCCACGTCGGACAGCGCCATCATCTCGATGTCGAAGAGGTTGATGAACACCCGGTTCTGCTGGTGGGATATCTCGCCACCGTACAGGATGTCCACGTCGTCGACGCCGCTCCGTCCGGCGATAGTCACGAGTGCGAGCGCGCTGGCCAGGCTGTCCGGGTCGGGGTTGTCGTGGCTCACGACCGCCAGCGAGTCCGCGTCGTCGAGGAGGGCCACGAGTTCCTGGACGTTCGACATGCTTCCCCACCTCTCGTCGTGTATGTGCTCTGGTACCAATACTCTTCCCGTGGGCGCACCGCTTCATCGGGGCGTCCACCGGGAGATTCTGCCGACGCGACTTTAATACAGGCGTCCGTTAGAAAATTTTATTTATTGGTGGTTGGTAACACGCCTCGGGGAGGGAAGCAAATGGTACGCAATCGAGAGCCGACAGACCCCACCGACAGCACCGCACCCGACGACCGGACCGACGGATTCGCCGACGCACCCGTCTCCCGACGGACGTTCCTCCGGGTCTCCGCCGCCACCGGGGGCGCGCTCGCACTCCCGGGTGCCGCCGACGCGGCGCCGACCGGCACGATTCCGGACGCGGCGACGGACCTCTACGAGTTCGTCGTCACCCACACCCCCGACGACTACGCCGTGCCGACGCTCGCCACGTTCGACAGCGAGACGGGCCTCGACGCGCTCGCGGCCGCGGGCATCGACGCTCGCACGACGACGGAACCGGTCGTCGCCGCGTACGCGCCGCTAACTCTCGCTGAGGTCGCGACCGTCGGCGACATCCCGTCGCTCGCGTCGCTGGAATACTCGCCCGGGTCGAACCCGTTCTGGCGACTCGGCCACTACCCCGACGGAGTGTTCCCCGCCGTCGAGGACAGCGTCGACTACGCCGACTACGAGCAGGCCGTCGACGGCCTCGGCCACCTCGAAGCCGAACACGGCGACCGACTGCACGTGACCGCCATCGGGGAGAGCCCCGGGCACCGGAACCTCTTCCTCGACGAGCACGACCCGAAGGAGATACACGTCGCCGAAATCGCGAACGACGTGACCGACCGGGAGTCGTTCGCGGAGAAGGAAAAGGTCCTGTTCGTCCTCTCCATCCACGGCGACGAGCGCTCCGGCGTCGAGGCCGGCACCCGGTTCATCGAGGAGTTACTGACGGGCGACCACCCGGACGTCGAGGCGCTCCTCGACGACGTCGCGCTCCTGTTCCTCTTCGCCAACCCGGACGGCTGGGTGGCCCGCAACCACCAGTACCTCGTGAAAGACGACGCCGGCCAGCAGGTCCACAACTCGTTCAAGCGGCAGACGGCGACCGGCGTCGACCCGAACCGCCAGTACCCGACCGTGGGCTGGATCGACGCCGGCCACTACCCGGCCGAACCCGACGGCGCGAACCTGCGTGACGACGCACCGGGCGTCGACGCCGACGTGCCGACGGTGTACGAGGACACCGTCCCGGACGCACTCGACATCGTCGAGCATCTCCGGTCGTACGAGAACCTCTCGACCGGGTCGGACCTGCACGGCATGTTCTGGTCGACGGAGTTCGTCGAGGGCCTCATCGTCAACGACCAGTACACGAACGAGGAGTTCCACGACCTCTACGAACTCAACCTCCGGACGGAACGCCGCCTCGACGACGCGCTCTCGGAGAAACTCGCGGCGAACGCCGACAACTTCAGGGACCTGAACGACCGGTACGGCGACGCGTGGGGCTTCCCCGGCAGCGCACTCCCGACCCCGGAGAGCGCCTACACGTACGGCACCATCCTCGACACCATCGGGTACACCACGAGCGGGACGCTCATCTCGTGGATGAGTCACCCGGAGGAGCAGGGCGGCCTCGGCATCCAGATGATGGCCCACGAGATGGGGTGGGACAACCGCGTCTTCCGTCGACGGCCGTTCGACGACTGGCTCGTCGACCTCTGGGTCACCGGCTATCGGACCGTCATCCGCTCGACGGTGGAGCACGCTGCCCGCGAGGTGTCCGCGACCATCGAGACGGGCAACGCCGACCTCGCGTACGTCCACACCGACTCGGTCCGGCGACGCTCAACGGCCCTGGAGACGGTCGACGCCGACCGCATCCACCACTCCACCGTCGTCGACGCAGGGCCGAAACCCACCACGACCGACCTCTCGGTCCCCCGGGACGCCCGGGAACTTTCGGTCACGGTCCACGGCGAAACGGGACTGCTCGCGAAACTACGGTCGCCGACCGGCCGCGTCGTCCGGACGCACAACTCGGTTGAGGACGCCGACAGCCGGGTGTCCTGGACGGTCGACCGGCCGTCGGCAGGTACCTGGACGGTCGAGGTGAAAGCCACGGGAACGCGTGCGTCCGCGACTGTCGATTCGACCGTCCTGGTCGCCGCCGGCGACGAGACGGTCAGTGCCCCCGACCCGGGGGCTGTCCTCGGATACGACCAGCGGGCGTACGACGTCTCGCCGCTCTCGTACTTCGAGGACTACGCCGACGAACTCGACGGTCCCGGCGAGACCGGTGGCGGGGACGGCGGGTGGTCGGACGGCAACCGGGCCGACGACCACGTCGCCGCGCTCTCCGTCGCGGACGTCGCCGACGGCGCACTCCTGCGCGACGGCACCACGAACGTCGCCGTCGATAACCTCGTCGTGACCCACGACGACGGCGTCGACGACGCCGACTACGTCGCCGCCCTCGACGCCTACGTCGACGCGGGCGGCAATCTCGTCCTCACGGACCGCGGCGTGCGCCTCCTCGGGCCGATGCAGAACCGGTACGCGGCCGGCATCGCACCGGCGGACGTCACCGTCACCACGGCGTTCTCCGCGTTCCTCGTCGAGCGGAACGAGGACCACCCGCTGCTCGACGGCACCCGTCCCGTCCAGGCCGAACTCGTGAAACCAGCGCCACTCGGCTACCCAATCAGCGTCCCGGGAACGACGCCGCTCGTCGGCGTGGACCCGGCGTCGTTCAGGGCTGCGGGCGGCACCGTCGCTGGCCTCGCCGAGGACAACCCGTTCGACGTGCCGACTCCGGCCACCGAGTACGTCGCCGCCGGGTCGCTCACGGGCGGCGACCGGACCGGCATCCACGTCGTCGGCGCGCTCCTCCCCCGGCGAACCAGACCGCCCTCCACCCGTTCGGCCTCCTCGAATACACTGCCACCTTCCTGGGCCACACGATTCTCACGAACGCCCTCGGCTACCAGCAGAACCGGTACGTGGACGGTGACCTCGTCGCGACGTTCGGCGAGACGCGGTAGGACCGGCGGCCCCGTTCTTTCGACCTGCGCGGTCGCACGCGCACTGTTCGTCGCGTCAGTACGCTACCGGCGTTCAAAGTAAATGGTTGACGTCCCTATAGTTAGAGCGTGACCGATTCACCCGTCATCGAGGTCGACGGCCTCACGAAGTACTACGGCGACGTCCGGGGCTGCGAGGACGTCTCGTTCGCCGTCGAGCGGGGCGAGGTGTTCGGCTTCCTCGGGCCGAACGGGTCGGGGAAGTCCACCACGATTCGCGCGCTGCTCGGCCTGCTCACCCCGACGAGCGGCGGGGCGACACTCCTCGGCCGGGACGTCACCGACCGCGCCGCGCTCCTCGACGCGAAAGCCGACGTCGGCTACATCCCGGGCGACGTCTCCTTCTACGAGAACAGCACCGGCGAGCGCGTCCTCGACTACTTCGGACGCCTCAAGGGCGACGACCGCCGCGAGGAACTCCTGGAGCGGTTCCCCATCCCCGAGGACCGCGCCGTCAAGGAGTACTCCAGCGGCAACCGCCAGAAACTCGCCATCGTCCAGGCGTTCATGCACGACCCGGCCCTGGTCGTCATGGACGAACCCACGTCGGGCCTCGACCCGCTCCTCCAGAACGAGTTCTACGACCTCCTCGACGAGGAGCGCGCCCGCGGCGTCACCGTCTTCTTCTCGTCGCACATCCTCAGCGAGGTGCGGCGGACCTGCGACCGCGTCGCCATCATCCGGGACGGCCGACTGGTCGCCCTCGAAGCCATCGACGCACTCCTCCGGAAGAGCGGCAAGGTCGTCTCGGTCGACCTGGCGGAGTCGCCGGACCCGTCGGTCTTCGCGTTCGAGGGCGTCGCGCAGGTGACCGTCGAGGACGACGGGAGCTACTCGCTCATCCTGACCGACCAGTACGACGCCCTCGTCGACCGCCTCCACGACTACTCCGTCCGGAACCTCGAAATCCGGGAGACGTCCCTCGAAGACGTCTTCATCCACTTCTACGGCGAGGAGGGGTTCGAGGACGACGAGCGCGCCGCCGAGGCCGGCGCGCCGGAGGTGGGCCAGGATGTTTGACGTCACGGCCTTCGAGTCCCGGCGCCGGGTCAGGGGCACCCTCTACCTCTCCGTCGTCGTCCTCGCCTACAGCGGCCTCGTCGTCGCCATCTTCCCCTCCATCAGCGAGGCCGCCGTCGACATCCAGTCCTACATCGAGAGCCTCCCGCCCGAGATACGGCGCGCCTTCGTCGGCGAGGCGGAGTGGTACACCACCATCGAGGGCTTTCTCGCCTCCGAGATGTACCAGTTCCTCGTCCTCCTGGTGCTCGGGATGTACTTCGCGTACGCCGCCGCGTCGTCCGTCGCGGGCGACGTCGAGGACGGCTCCATCGACCTCCTGCTCGCCAATCCCGTCTCCCGAAGCCGGGTCGTCGTCGGCAAGTACCTCTCGCTGGTGCCGAGCATGGTCGCCGTGAACGCCGTCCTCCTGGTCGGCACCTACGTCGGCGTCGGCGTCGTCGACGAGTCCATCCGGTTTACCGACCTGGCGCTCCTCCACGTCCTCGCGATAGCGTACCTGCTCGCGTGCGCCGCCCTCGGCCTCGTCGCGTCCGTCGCGTTCGACTCCGTCCGCCGGGCGCAGATGACGGGTGCCGGCGGCGTCTTCGCGATGTTCCTCGTGGACGTGGTGACCGTCGACACCGACTACGAGCGGCTCGGCGACGTCGCGTTCTCCCGGTACTACGACACCGTCGAGATTCTGGTCGAGACGGACGTCGACTGGGGCGGCATCGCCGTCCTCCTCGTCGCCGCCGTCGTCCTGGTGATGCTCAGCGCCGAGTACTTCGAGCGCGTGGACATCTCCTGACCGACGCCGTGCCCGACCCCGGTCCGGCGACGTTCGAGTGGACCGTTCCCCGTGGGCGGGGATGCCGTGGCCGATTCGGCCGTGGAGTGCGGCTACCCGTGTGACGGTGGCGGGAGGAGACTCGGGGCCGCCGCGCGGGTGACCGGACCGTCGAGGTCGTTGCGTGACGGCGGTCGAAACACGCCTCAGTCGAACCCACTCCGACCTGGTTCACGAGGAGGTCTCCGGCGGGGGTGACGCTGGCGCCTCGTCGTCTCGGTCCTGACCGCCGACGTCACGGGACAGCCTGGGAACCGTCACGGTGACGACGGACCCGGTCGGCGAGTTCTCCTCGAACGAGATGGTCCCGCCGCCGATGTCCGTCCCCCACTTCGCCAGCCAGAGGCCGAGGCCGCTGCCGTGTTCGAGCTGGGTCTCCGTCCCGCGCTCAAGGACGGACCGCTCGTAGTCGTCGATGCCGGGGCCATCGTCCGCGACGGCGACCCTGACCCGCTCGTCGCGCGCCTCGACGCTGACCCACACGTGGGGGTCGGGGTTCGTGTTGTGTTCGGCGGCGTTCTCGACGAGGTTCGAGAACACGTCCTCCAGGACGCCGGCGACGTAGACGTGGTCGGGGACGGGCTCGCAGACGACGGTGACGTCCGGATGCGCCTTCCGGACCGGCGCGACGGCGTCGTCGAGGAGGCTGGCGAGCGACGTCGGCTCCGCCGGCTTCCGTCCCTGCTCGAACATGTCGATTATCTGCCTGGCTTTCTCACCCATCTCGGCGATGCGGAGGGCGTGGTCTTTCACGATGGCTGCGTTGTGCGCGCCGTCGCCGCCCGTCATCAGGTCGGCGTAGCCGTGGATGAGGTTCGTCTCGGTGCGGATGTTGTGGCGGACGAGCCGGGTGAGCACTTCGAGGCGCTGCTGCTGTCGGAGGTGCTCGCTGACGTCGTGGAAGGTGATGACGCGGCCGATGGTGCGGCCGTGGAAGTCGTCGATGCGGGACACCATGACGTCGTACGGCCGGTCGCCGTTCGGGCCGCTGATGGTGACGAGGTCCGACGTCGCCCCGTCCTCCGGCAGATACTCGTATCGAGGGACGACCTCTGAGGCCGGGTATCCGAGCGCCTCGCGCGGCGTCGTTCCGAGGACGGCCGCCGCGCTCTCGTTCATGTCGACCAGGTAGTCGTGGCTGTCGACGACGATCGCGCCCTCCTGCATCCGCCTGAACACGAGACGGCTCGCGCGCCGGTTCGGGGAGGGGCTCGTGCCGAGGAGCCTGAAGCGCGTTATCGCGCCGAGGAAGGCGACGCCCGAGATGGTGAACGCGATGGGCGTCGGGTCGAGCCCCGGGATCGGGATGACGCCCATGAGGAAGAGCACGTTGCTCGCCAGCGGAGCCGTCGCGCCGACGAGCAGGGCGATGCTCTGGCCGCGGAACGGGAGCGCGTCGCTCTGGACGAGGCCGATGAGCTGGAACATCCCGAGCAGCCCCAGGATGTAGGTGTACGCCGCGATGACCCAGTACCACGGACCGCCGGTCCGGCTGAGCACCAGGATTCCCTGGCGTTCGACGAGCCGCGAATCGACGTACAGCAGGTTGTGGTACTCGCCGGTCATCGCGAGCACGACGGTTATCGCGGGGATGACCGAGAGCAGCGCCACGTAGCGCGGCCGGGTGAACCGGTCTTTCCCCGTGTACTCCAGGGCGAACAGCAGCCAGGCGACGGGAATCAGCACGACGCCGACCCACTGGACGTCCGACCACAGCACCTTCGCGCCGAGCGTCGACGCCTCGAGTTCGAAGACGAAGAACGCCGACCACCAGCTCTGTCCGACGAGCAGCGCGACGAGCGGCGTGGCTCCCGGTTCCGGTCGCTCGCGCCACGCGAGGAGCGTGGCCGTCGAGCCGATGGCGATGGTTGCGAGCAGCACCAGTGTCAGCGGTCTCACTGTTGTTCGGTACCGCCACCATCTTGCTCATCCCTTATTAAGCGATTGCAACGTGGCAGAAAAACGGGGAGTAACGGACGGCGTTAGAGGCCGAAGACGACCGGGGCGAGCGCGACGGCGACGACCACGTACTCGAACTCGACGGCGTGTGAGAGCAGTTCCTCGTCGTCGATGCGGCCGACGAGCGACGTCACGCCGAGCGAGTAGACGAGGCCGACGAGGAGCGCGCCCGCGAGCGCGGTGGACAGGTAGCCGGCGAGCGCGGCGAACCCGACCAGACTGGCCGTGAGGAGGTCGACGCCGTAGAGGACCTGGCGCGTCCGCCGGACGCCGAACACGACGGGAATCGTCGCCACGCCGATGGCGCGGTCGGCTTCGACGTCGTGGACGTTCGGCAGTTCGGTGTCGACGAACGACCGGAGGAAGAAGTACGCGAACACGACGCCGACGGCCGGCGTGACCGGCGCGTCGGCGAACGCGAGGGGAGGAACGTCAGGGACACCGCCCACGCGAGTGCGACCACCGCGGTGTTGACGACGAGGTGGTCCTTGAGCCGCCGGACGTAGCGGCCGATGGCGGGGACCGCACCCGACGCGTAGAGCACCCAGACGAGACCGGGGAGGAGCGTGATGCCGAGCGCCACCGGGCCGCCGAGGACCGAGAGCGAGAGGCCGACGCCGTAGGAGAGCGACGCGAGCACGTAGAGCACGTCCCGGTGCCGGCGCACGAACGCGGCCTGCTGGGGGTTCGACACGGCGTCGGTGTCAGCGTCTGCGAGGCGGTCGTTGGCGTAGACGGCGAAGGTGACGAGGCCACCCACGACCGGCGCGAGATTCGGCGGGAGCGAGAGCACGGTCATGACGACGGTGACTTCGATGATCGCGACGAACGCGAGGTACGCCGAACTGTACATGAGCACGTTTCCTGCCCGTTCGCCCTGCGTCGTGAGCCACGCGATGAGTCTGCCGTACGACGAGATCGTCCTGTCAGCGTTACCCGACTGATACTGTGGTTCGTATGCCATAGGTTGAGGTGGATTCCAGGGTGGCGCCCGACGGCGCCACGCCCGTTTCCATGGATGTTTTTACAGCCAATTGTGATTTAATTAATGTGTGCCTATTCTGACGTGACGTGTCAGTGGGTCGGGTAAACCGGACCGTATCATCGCGCCCGACCGACTCGCCGTCTACCGAATAGCACCATAATCCGACGGTCGGTCGTCGGATTCGTCGCCGGGCGGAGTGTCAACACGTGCACATCGGCGTCGCCGTCCGTCTACTCTGTGACAGTTCCTGGACGTCGTCGCCCCTCGACGCCCGCGGGAACTTCCCCGAACGAGCCCAGGCCCTCGGCGGCGTCTCGGCCGCGCAGGGGTTCAGGTCCGTCAGCGGTCCCTCGGTCCGACGAGGTGGCACGTGAACGGCGAAACCGCTACTGGACTACGGGGAACGAGCCACGTCACGGGACGTCGGCCCTGGACCGACGACATATCGGATACATAGTTATTTCCCCCGACGCGATGGGTCGGTTATGTCAGCGGGGCTGCAACCATACGTCGTTCTCCAGGCGGTACCGGACGTCAGTCAGTACGCGGACGCGCTCGTCGGATTCCTCGTCACCGTCGCCGTGTTCCTGGTGGCGTTCGCCGTCGCGTACTGGGTCGGCCGGTCGCTCCTCGTGCGTCTCACCGAGCGCGCGCTCGAATCGAGAGGGTTCAAGCCGGACGTGGTGAGCCTGGCCGCGAGCGTCGCCCGCGTGACCGCGCTCGCCGCTGCTGTCGCGCTGGCCGCGACCGTCGCCGGGTTCGGCACCATCCTGGTGGCGTTCGCGACCCTCGCCGGTGCGCTCACGCTCGCCGTCGGGTTCGCGACCCAGGACCTCATCTCGAACTTCGTCGCGGGCGTCTTCATCCTCAAGGACGAACCCTTCCAGTCCGGCGACTGGATCGAGTGGAACGACAACGCCGGCGTCGTGCGCGACATCCAGCTTCGCGTCACGACACTCGACACGTTCGACAACGAACAGGTCACCGTCCCGAACTCCGAACTCGCCAACAACGCCGTCGTGAACCCCGTCGCGAACGACACCCTCCGGGTGACCGCCGAGTTCGGCATCGGCTACGCGGACGACATCGCCCACGCTCAGGACGTCGTCCTCGAAGCGGGCGAAGCCATCGACGGCGTGCTCGACGAGCCAGCCCCCGACGTGCTGGTGACCGGGCTGGGCGACTCCGCCGTCATCCTCACCGGTCGCGTCTGGGTCGACCCCGACGAGACCAGTCCCGGGGCAGTTCGGGCGGCGTTCGTCACGGCCGTCAAGGAACGGTTCGACGCCGAAGGCATCGACATGCCGTATCCCCACCGGCAGCTCACCGGCGACGTCAACGTCGCACAACTGGCAGACGCCGACGTCGCCTGACCGACCGACGATTCGCGTTCCGGGGCCGAGGCGTGGACTGGAACGTCCTCGTTCTCGTTCGGTCCGTCCTCACCCCATTCCGCCCTCGTCCGTTCCGTTTTCACCCATTCCTTCCTCCTCCTCCTCTTCCTCCGCTTCGACGAGGACGATGGGACAGTTGACCGCCGCGACTGCCCCACGGATGTTCCCGACCTGCGTGTTCACCGGCCCGTCAGCGGCGGCGCTCGCCAGGTCGCCCGCGACGAAGCGGTCGATTATCTCCTCGTGGGAAATCAGACGGGTCCGTCGGCCGCCCTCGATGGCCTCGTCGGTCCAGACCACCGGGTGGACGTCCCAGAGCGGGCTGTAGTGGACCGAGCAGTCCGTCGGGTCGCCGGGGTCGCCGCACACCTGCTCGGACCGGACGACGTTCAGCGGACCGCCTTCACCCGCCACCGCGGACCGGAGCCCCTGTCGCTCGGGGTTGTCAGCGCCCATCGGCCCGTTCACCACGGGGAAGATGGGTTCGCGCGCCGACCCGTCCAGGGACCGGTCGCCAGCCGTCGGCGCCGTGCTGAGCGTGTCGGCGAACGTCGCGCCTTCGAGTGCGGCAACGTCGGCGGGGTACGCGTCGAGGCTGACGTAGTGGGTCAACCGGTCCTCGTAGAAGCCCTCGACGAGTTCGATGGTCACCTCCATCGCGCTCGTGTCCATCTCGCCCACGACGCTGTCGTGGACGCCCGTTTCGTTGGCGACGTGCGGCGCGTTGTAGACGACGCCGTCACCGGTCGTGACAAACGGGCTGTACGCGGCGTCGCCGACGGACCCCGGTTGCGTCCGCTCGGTGTCGAGCGGGAACCCCTCGGGCCCCGGTTCGACCCGGCGCTCCGGGCCGAAATCCACGGTTCCCGCGAAGGTCGTGCGCTGGTTCTGCGGTTCGAACCTGCCGTCGTCTGAGGTGCCCTGCACCTCCTGGACCGCCGGCGTTCCGAGGGCGTTCTGGAGCTTCGGTGCCCAGTTCACCCCGAGTTCGGTCGCCCGGTCGAGGTCCGAGGACTCGGTGAGGACGAAGTAGACGGATCTGCCGTCGGCCGATCGTCCGCGGTACAGTGGCAGCGTGACCGTGTTCGCTTCCGCGTCGATGCTGATGGCGCTCGTGAGCGTCGTCCCGATGCCGTGTTCTGCCATCGAGCGCGACGTCGCCGCGGCGGTTCCACCGCCGAAGCCGGCGAGCAGTACCCCCGCTCCGACGGCCTTCAGGACGGACCGCCGGCGTTCGTCGATTCCCGTTCGGTTCGGTTCTGTTTCCATGGTCAATCCGGGGTTCCCCCACCCCGAACGTCCTGACGACGACCTCGGATAAACGGATTTGGCGAAATCAGCATCAACTTCGTGACGAGTCTCTACAGAAAGACTGCCCGTGAGTGGACCACACCTATCCTCATCGGGACAGTAACCGGCAGCTATCTGTACCGTAATCAGTCGCTACCGGCGTGGTTTCCACTGCCACCAACCGCCGAACGAGGGAGCGCGAATACGCAGTGCAGAACTACAGCCTGCGTACGTTCGCCGTCGAAGCGACCACGATGACACGCCGACGCCCCGACTTCTCTTTGAAAGTAATTTCCCACCTTGTCTCCGTCGAACCGGGGCTGGGCCAGGCGACGTTCGGGACTGTGGCGGCAGTTGAGCGCGGACGAGGACGACCCAGTACGTGGGGGTGAGGGTCATTCCGGCGACCTCGCCAGCGTACTGGCCGTCAGACCGTCGGATTCCCGGCTCTCTCCGTGCGCCCTGCGAGGAGTCAGCCGGTCATGAACGTCCGCCCGCTCTGTCCGACTGTTGGGAGTCCATTGACGACGATTCCCCCTGGACGCCGAATCGGCGCCCCTCGGCCATACGGTTTCAGCCCCGGGGCGGCGCGCTCGGGCGAGCAGTTGGCAGCCACATCGATCCCTTCGCTCGCTTCACATTTTTCGGACGGAGGACACGACGCCGGGATGGCTCTCGGGCGCGGAGCGCCACGACCGTTTGTCGAACATAAATCGAGTGATTACTTATGGCGACTCCCGCGGGTGTGAAGGGGGGGGGGCCGTGGAGACCGTTTCGCTACACACGGATGCCGTCGTGGACGTGGTAGGTTTCCACGCCGTGGTCCAGCGCGGGCATCGGACGCGCTGACACAGACCCGTGAAACGGAGCCGAGTGAGAACGGGCCGACGGACGATGCAGCGGGTTCACCGGGCGTTCACGCACGAATCGGCGCTCGAAAACACGGCGACGTTGCTCAAGAAGGCCGAACGCCTATGCACGTAGCTCCGCACTCTGTTGGTGGGCCGCTGGTACGGGTTCGAACACCTCTCCGAGAGGCATAACCCGTAGCAGCGCCCGGATAATTAGAAAACCGATGAACCATTCAAACCGTCCCCAGCGCCGAGAAGAGCACTACGGTAGCTCCCGATACGAGTCGCAAGGACAGCACGGGCAACAGAGCCAGTTCGGTCAGCACGGTGGCCAGCAGGGCCAGTACGGTCAGGGTGGTCGGTACGGTCAGCAGGGCCAGCAGGGCCAGCAGGGCCAGTACGGCCAACACGGAGGTCAGCAGAGTCAGTATGGCCAGCAGGGCCAGTACGGTCACCAGAATCAATACGGCCAGCAGGGCGGACGCCACACTCAGCAGGGCCAGTACGGTCAGCAGGGTCAGTCCGGTTACCAGACCCCGCAGGGCCAGCAGGGTCAGTACGGTCAGGGTGGTCGGTACGGCCAGCAGGGTCAGCAGGGCGGCCAGCAGTTCGGTCAGCACGGCCAGTCCGGATACCAGGCCCAGCAGGGTCAGTACGGTCAGGGTGGTCGGTACGGCCAGCAAGGTCAGCAGGGCCAGGGCCAGTACGGCCAGCACGGAGGTCAGGAGTACGGCCAATATGGGCGCCAGTCCGGTCACCAGGGTCAGCAGGGCCAGCAGGGTCAGTACGGCCAACACGGAGGTCAGCAGGGTCAGTACGGCCAACACGGAGGTCAGCAGGGCCAGCAAGGTCAGCACGCCCGACACGGTGGCCAGTTCGGGCAGTACGGCCAGCAGGGCCAGTACGGGCAGCAGAGCCACCAGACGAGTCAGTTCGAGCGACACGGTCAGTCCGGGCAGCAGTACGGCCAGCCGGGGCACCAGGGCCACCAGGGTCAGCACGGTGGCCAGTTCGGGCAGCAGGGACAGGGCGGCCAGAGTGGTGGCAGTCTAATGTATCAGGAGAGAGGACGGGAGTCCGGTCGCCAGCACGAACGTGGCCGCTCCTATCAGTCCCGACAGTACTGAGTCCGCGACGACCGAGCGTTCTGTTCGCATCGCGAACCCTTCTTTCGACCGGAATACACAGACGGCTTCGGCGAACACGTCACAGCCGACCTGCCGAGCAGCCAGTCACCGTCCGGTGAACCGGTCTCGGAAACGTGGTCGGTAACGTGGAGACGCGCACCGGTCGCGGTCGTCCCAGTCGACACGCGGTCACCGCCGCGCCGTTTCGCGTCGCTCTCGGTCGGCGACTCTCGAAAGAATCAGACGGTGGCGTGCAGTCGTCGGTTCGTTACGCTCCCGGGACGCCCAGCGCTTCGAATCCGACGATGCCCAGGACCCCGAGCACGTAGAGGACCACGAGGGCGGCGACCCACGCGATGAGCGAGATAGCAGCCGCGCTCGCCCACCCGCCGGGGTACTGCCAGTTCACGACGGCGACGTACGCCAGGAGCGCCAGCAGCGGCCCGAGGAACGGCACCCACCCGAACAGCAGTCCGACGACCGCCCAGACTATCGCGCCGATGAGTGCGGTGACGACTCCTTTCCCGAAGCTCTCGGTGTTCGTGATGATGCGTGCGCCGACGTAAATTCCGAACGCCCCGATCAGGAGGCTGATCAGGAACACGACGATTGATTCGATTAACGCCATGGACGGTACAAGGGCACTGCGAGAGGTAAGTCCGGTGCCTGCAGACGCCACGTAGCGTCGGCGGTCCAACCGAGCCGATACGCGGCCGCCGGGCTCGAACGGCTCGGTAGCCTTCGTTCCGGCCTGGCGACCCCGCTACCAGTCGTGCCGTCCGCCGACCACGCCCGTCGCGGGCGTGGAGGGGAACTGTTCGTCCGCGTCGAGGTTGGCTATCGACTCGACAGTCGGGTCGCTGTCCCATTCGATCAGGGTGTTCCTGATGAGTGACTGCACGCCGCGTCGCAGTCGCTCGGAGAGCGCCTGGTGGGAGACGTCCATCGAGCTCGCGAGCTCCTGGAGGTCCGTTTCGCGCGGGACCGAGTAGTGCCCTGCCTGGAACGCGCGGACGAGCGACTCTGTCTGCAGTTCGGTCAGCCCGTAATCCTGCCGTTCCCAGTGGTCGCTCAGGTCGCTGATACGGCACAACGAGAACCCGAGGTCTTGGTCTTCACACCGGGATGCGTACCGCTGGAAGGCCTCCCGATCGTGGAAGTACATCTGCACCCGCCAGCCGTTTCTGTATCGATGCGAGGAGAGGAAGACAGCGTTCATCTCCGCCCAGTCGTCGTACGTCGCGGCGGCCTCCCCGGCCTCGCTCAACTCGACCTGGTACAGGCGTCCGTCGTCGCCGCTCCCGAGCACGGTGACGTCGGCGACAGTCTCGTCGTCGTCCAGGCCCGCTTCGAACGATGGTAGTTCACCGCCCTCGGCGTAGACGGTCAAGTTGGTGTGTCCATCTGGCGTGCGCGTCTGCTGTTCGATAGAGACGTTCGTGTTCGGAACGCGTTCGATGGCCGTTCGCAGGACGGGCGTCTCGAGACCGAACTCGACGAACAGGCTCATCGGCCACACCTCCCGCTCCCGTTGCCTGTGTTCCCGTTCTCGTGCTTCCGGCACCGCTGGAGATTACTACCTGAGTACATTGAAATTCCCCCACACCGCGTCGGTGAGAGACCTGCCGGACGGATTAGTCTGTTGGCTATGATAGTGGGCTTCGACGAGGCGTCGGACGGTCATCTCCGGTGAACGCGCCTATCGACCACGTTGCAGCGACGCGTCGTGCTCCGTTCGCGCCGCCCCGTCAGGTCGGCGCTTGAGCGTGGTTCCCGGGGAGCGTTTCCGTTTTCGACCGCCGAACCTAACCACGTCGAACGCCAACGGGTTCCCGTACGGGGTCGGTCCCACGTTCGCATGAGCATCATCGTAGACATCACCGTGCCGGCGTCCGAGTTCCTGCTCTCGAACACGCTCAGTGCGTCGCCGGAGATGGACGTCGAGATAGAGCGCGTCGTCGCACATCCGGACAACCGCGTCACGCCCTACTTCTGGATTGCTGAGGGGGACTACGATTCGTTCGAAACAGCCATCCGGGAGGACCCGACCGTGGAGAACGTCGTCCAGGTTGACGACCTCGGCGACGCGAGGCTCTACCGGTCCGACTGGACGGGGACGGGTACTGGCCTCGTCGACGCGTACCGGGAGGTCGACATGGTGATTCTGGAGGCCAGCGGTCGGGACGACACCTGGTCCGTCCGACTGCGCTTCGACGACCCGCGCCGCATCGACGACTTCCGGGATTACTGTGCCGACCACGACCTCTCGGTGTCCGTCCAGCGCATCTACCGGCCCGACGACCCGATGGCCACCGGTCGGTTCGGGTTGACGAAGACGCAACACGACACGCTGGTCGCCGCCCTCGACGCGGGCTACTACGAACTCCCCGGCAGGTCACGCACGCCGAGCTGGCCGAGCGGCTCGGCATCTCCCAGCAGGCTGTGTCCGACCGCCTCCACCGGGCTCACGCCAACCTGGTGGAGCACGCCCTCACCGTCGAGGGACCGGAGAACTCGGCCCGGTGAGGGGGAGGGGAGGGCGCCGGAAGAGGTGAGAAGACCCTGTCATTACAGCCAGCTACGTTATTCTCCGGGGTCTCCCAACGGTCAGTTGTGCTATTCGAGGTGGCTTCATCGTACGCCCCGACCCCATCGACGGACGCTTCGAGGGCGGTCGAACGCCCTCTCGCAGTGCCCGCTCCGTATCGGCCTGACGCGGTCACGGGCGGTCGGCTCCGGTTCCTCCCGGGGTATCGATGACTACCCTCTACCGGTGGGTGTGCCCTATCTGTGGGGAGTCGAAGGTCAGTATCGCCAGGCCCGACGAGAATCCCCGGGCGAGGGCGCGGGCCAGCCTGCGGGAGCACGTCAGGGCGACCGACGGGAACGACCACGCGCCGCTGGGTCAGTACCCCGACGGGTTCAGCCCCGACGGGATGGACGAGGGGATATCCATCGACTGAGGCGGGTGACAGGCCACCCTGGCCGCGTCCGGTATCGCGAATCACACCGTCTCGTCGCCCAGAACCCAGAAGTAGTCGCCGCCGGTAGAGGTGCTATGTTCCGCGTCGACCTGCACACGCACACGAGGTTCTTCCACGGGTTCCCGGCCGTCGGACGGCGGTTCGACCCGGTGGGCGCACGGCTCCTCGGACGGTTCGCGCGTGCGAGGGGACTCGACGCCGTCGTCACCACCAATCACGACTACTATCGGGAACTCTCGGCCGGAGCAGGACTCGAAGTCATCCCGGGCATCGAAGTGACGACGACGCGGGGCCATCTCCTGGTCGTCGGACCGGACCCGCCGACGGAGACGGAACCCGGCGCGCTGACCCCGCACGAGACCGTCGCGCTGGCCCACGAGCGGGACTGCGCCGCTATCGTCGCCCATCCGTTCCGGAACAGCACGGTCCGCGCGGCCGACGCGCCGTTCGACGCCATCGAGATAAACGGCAAGGGGACCGAGTCCTACGAGTGGGTGCAGCGTCTCGCACGAGAACGCGACCTTCCGCTCGTCGCGGGAAGCGACGCCCACTACCCGGTCGAGGTCGGTCGCGCGTTCACCCGCGTCGAGGCGGACGAACTGACGCCGGAGAGCGTCGTCCGCGCCATCGAAGACAGGCGGGTCAGCGCGGTCGTCGACCGGCGGCCGACCCAGCGCCTGTTGCGGGCGGCCTACCGCTTCATCCACGGTCAGAAGGGCTGGCTCGAACGGTCCGACTGGGACCCGCCTGGCATCGGGTCGCCGCCCGGAGAACACGACAACCGGCCCTGACGTTCGACGACACCGAGCCGAGTTCCGCGGACGCGTGGTCCCGAACCGGCACGGCGACGAGGGGGCGGTAGCCGGTCAGAGAACCGTCGCGTCTGCGGCGCAGACGGCAGGCACGCCCTCGGGTTGCACGTGCCGGCCGGGAAGTTACAGCCTTCCCCGCCGAATACTGAATCGCATGGCAGTAAGCATCACCGAGGACGACGAAGGCAAGAAGGTCGTCCACGGCAGCGAGACAGTCGGTCGCATCGTGGACGTCGAACACGGCACCGCCTACATCGACCCCGACCCGGGCATCACCGAGACGCTCATGGGGAAACTGGGGTGGGGCGACCAGGCGAGTGATTCCGACACCTACCCGCTCCAGGAGGAGTCGGTCGAGGCGGTCACCGACGACGAGATCCGCCTCAAGGACGCCCTGTAAGGTCGATTCGAACCGGCCGAATCCGGTTCGTCGACGTGTCGGACTCCACCTGGTCGGTGCCCGCCCGCCGTCCCGTGCGGGCCAGTCGACGCACGGGGTCCGGGCGACGACCTGTACCGACACCGGGGGGGAATTGTCGAGTCCGTTCGACGCGGGATTTTCCGTGATACGACGCCAGATTTAACAGCCATATGTTTGTAAACCATCCGTCCGTACCCGGCGGTGTGCGGCCCAGTTCGCGCCGGCGGTCGGCGGCTATCGACCAGAAATCGTCGCCCACTGTGGGTGGCCCGCAGTGGTCGGGTCCACGGCTGCTGAGCGGGCGAACAGGACGGCGACGAACTCGCCGTCTCGGCAGAAGTAGTTGTACTCCCGTCGGCCGACCGCGTCGTTCTCGTCGCCCGTTCGAGACGTGGCCGACTGCTGGCTGATGCACTCCCTGCGTGCCCCCGCGCCAGCCGACGGCATCCGTGTCCTCTCATCGAACGCCTGCTTCCTTCAGCAGTCGCCGGCAACTCGACTGCGAGTACGCGACCCCGAACCGGTCTTCGACGACCTCCTGCAGGAGTCCCGGCGTCCACGCGGTCGCTTCGCGCCCGTGTTCGGTCGGCGGCTCCTGGAGCATCGACTCCAACTCGTTCTGTTGGTGGTCGGTGAGTTTCCGGGGCCGTCCCGGGCGTGATGCGTCCGTGGCGGCCTCGGCCAGCGGGCGGTCTTCGAAGCGTTTCAGCCAGCCGTATATCGTCCGCCGGCCCACCCCGTACCAGTCCGCGAGTTCGGTCTGTGAGACCCCGTTCTTGTAGGCTATCGCCGCTACGAGGCGCTTCGTGGGCTTCTTGCCGTCGACCTCGTCGAGCGCCTGCCGTAGTTCCTCGACGGAGACGTCGTCGAGATGTTCCATCGTCGCCTGCAACGAACAACGTGTTATTAATTCTGGCGGGGTGCCGGATGCGTGGGGGGGGGGATTGGGTCTCGTTCGCCCACGTCCCATCGGGGTGGATACCGGCCGGTCGCGTCGCCTGCCAATGACAATTATTATCCCGGCCACTCCGAACGTACGGTACGATGCCCTCCAATCGCTCTCGCCGGCAGTTCCTGGCGGCCGGTGCCGGGCTCGCCGCGACCGCCGCGAGCGGGTGTCTCGGCGCCC
Organism: Halobacteriaceae archaeon GCM10025711; assembly: GCA_042662785.1. Classification (GTDB taxonomy): domain Archaea; phylum Halobacteriota; class Halobacteria; order Halobacteriales; family Halobacteriaceae; genus JBHSYX01. The sequence goes on along the minus strand of JBHSYX010000001.1, from coordinate 2,275,344 downwards.
TCGGAACCGACGAATCCGCCACCCGGAAGCTCAGACTCACCGTCACTCCCGTCGACGGGTCGCTCCGCGACCGCCACGTCGTCGACCTCGAACGGACCCGCCAGCCCTGGGACGAGGAGGCGTTCGCGGCCGCCGTCAACGGCTCGACGTACACGACGCAGGTCAAGCAACCCTTCTACGCACGGGAGGGCGACCCGAAGTACGCCGAGCGGAACGGGACGTACTACCGGCTCGGGTCGGTCGTCGTCGACGAACGCGAGGCCACGCACCCGGTCCTCCGCCTGTTCGAGGTCGGTCGAACCGACGAACTCGACTCGCCACCCGAGTACGTCGAGCGTGAGACCCTGCCACAGGTCGACCGGGTCGCGGTCCAGATAGCGTACAAGGCCGCCCGGGCACGCGGGAACGAAGGCGGAGTCCCGTGGGGACTCGTCCAGCGCGGAGGCTACGTCTACGGGAGCCAGGAGGCCGTCGAGGAGAGTCGTCTCCTCGCCGAGTCGGGGCCGAGTCACGTCGAACACCGCGACACCGTCTACGAGGTTGCGGTTTCCCGTGAGACGTTCCACGAACCCGTCTACCGGGCCGACGTCGAACCGGTCGCCGACACGCCGGAACGGATGGAGGCGATCCTGCGCGCCCGGCTCGTCGACGCCCGCTTCGACCGCGAGGACCTGTCCGAGGAGACGTACTCGGTGTTCAGGAACGCGTTCGGCCAGGACGGCCACGCCGAGACCCATCCGTACTCCTCGGCGTTCCAGTCGCTCCTGAAGCACCTCCACCGGCGCGCGTACCTCGACGGGAACGTCGAGAAGGACGCGTTCACCGAGGACCACGAACGCGGCCTCCTGCTCGTCGACGGCGAGTACTACGAGTTCAGGCTCCGGTTCGTGACGACCGGGGACTGAGGACGGCTCCCGTCCGGCCAACCGTGAACTATACGGGCGTCGGGCGTCACGAGGCTGACGTTCAATCCCATGCTACACCGACCCCGGAAGCCCGACAGCGGCGACCTCGGAGGGAACCGTGGACGGCGGTGACGCGCGCGCCGGCGTCGACATCGGCGGCACGTTCACCGACCTCGTCACCGTCGCCGACGGGACCGTCGCGGTGACGAAGACGCCGTCGACCCCGGACACGCCGGAACAGGCGGTCATCGACGGCCTGGAGAAACTCCGCGAGCGCGACGGCCTGCGGTTCGCCGACGTGGGCTTTCTCGGGCACGGGACGACCGTCGCCACGAACGCCGTCCTCGAAGCGGAGTGGGCGGACACCGCACTCGTCACGACCGCCGGGTTCCGCGACGCGCTCGAAATCGGGCGTCAGGCCCGGCCCGACATCTACGACTTCCAGGCGGAGAAACCGGTGCCCGTCGTCGAACGCCACCGCCGGTTCGCCGTCACCGAGCGCCTCGACGAACGCGGCCGCGTCCGCACCGAACTCGACGAGGACGAGGTCCGGGCGCTCGCCCGCCGCCTCCGGTCGGCCGACGTCGACAGCGTCGCCATCAGTCTGCTGTTCTCGTTCGAGAACGACGCCCACGAGCGCCGCGTCCGCGACGTCCTCGTCGAGGAGGGACTCGACGTGAGCTACTCGCTGTCCAGCAGCGTGCTGCCGGAGATACGCGAGTACGAGCGCACCCTGACGACCGCGCTGAACGCGTCGCTGAAACCGGTGATGGACCGGTACGTCGGTAACCTGGAGTCGCGCATCGACGACGTGGGCATCGCCGCGGAGCTCAAGATAATGCAGTCCAACGGCGGCATCATCACGGCTGACGCCGCCCGCGAACAGCCGGTCAACACGCTCCTGTCCGGCCCGGCCGCGGGCGTCCAGGGCGCGACGTACGTCGCCGGCCTGGCCGGCCTCGACGACGTCGTCACGATGGACATGGGCGGGACCTCCTGCGACGTCTCGCTCGTCCAGGGCGGCGACCCGCTGGTCGCGACCGACGTCGAAGTCGGCGACTACCCCGTGAACGTGCCGATGATCGACATCCACACCGTCGGTGCGGGCGGCGGGTCCGTCGCCTGGCTGGACGAGGGCGGCGCGCTGCGCGTCGGCCCGAAGTCGGCGGGTGCTGACCCCGGTCCCATCAGCTACGGTCGCGGCGGCGACCGGCCGACGATCACCGACGCCCACCTCCTGCTGGGGCGACTCGACCCCGGGTCGTTCCTGTCGGGCGACCTCGACGTGACGGTGGCGGACGTGCACCGCGCCTTCGAGTCGGACCTCGCCGACCCGCTCGGGGTCTCCGTGGAGGAGGCGGCCCAGGGCGTGCTGGACGTCGCGAACGCGAACATGGAGCGGGCGCTCCGCGTCGTCTCGGTGGAGCGCGGCTACGACCCCCGCGAGTTCGGCCTGGTCGCGTTCGGGGGCGCCGGCCCGCTCCACGCGACGACGCTGGCCGACGCGCTCGACATCCCGACGGTGGTCGTTCCGCGCACGGCCGGCGTCCTCTCGGCGCTCGGCCTCCTCATCAGCGACATCCTCTACGACTTCAGCACCTCGAAGGTGCGCCCGTGGGCCGACGTCGACCCGGCCGACCTCCGCGAGACGTTCGACGAGTTCGCCGCGGCGGGCCGCGACCGACTGGCCGTCGAGGACCTGCCCGCCGACCGGATGCAGTTCGAGCGGTCGGTCGACCTGCGCTACGCCGGCCAGTCCTTCGACCTCTCCGTGCCCGTGCCCGAGGGCGACGTCGACGCGGCCGCGACGGACGCCATCGCCGACCGGTTTCACGCCCGCCACCGCCAGCGGTACGGCCACGCCTACGACGACGAACCCATCGAACTCGTCACGCTCCGGCTTCGCGCCCGGGGGTCGTCGAGACGCCGGACCTGCACCCCGGCGCTGTCGGCGGGAGCGTCGACGACGCCGTCGCGTCGACTCGCGAGGTCCGCTTCGACGAGCGCAATCACGACACGCCCATCTACGACCGCGACGCGCTCCCGCCCGGCGGCGAGTTCGACGGCCCCGCCGTCGTCGAGGGCGCGGAGAGCACCGTCGTCGTTCGGCCGGGCCAGCACGCCCGGGTCGACGAGTACGGGAGCCTCGTCGTGGAGGTGGACCGATGAGCGACGACGAGATCGAGGTCGATTCGGTCACGCTGGAAGTGACGCGCAACGCCGCCATCGCGGTCTGCGAGGAGATGAACGCGAACCTCATCCGGACGGGCTACTCGCCGAACATCAAGGAGCGCCGCGACTGCTCGTGTGCGCTGTTCGACGCCGAGGGCGAGATGATATCCCAGGCCGAGAACATGCCCGTCCACCTCGGTGCGATGCCGTTCTCGGTGCGGGCGGCCGTCGACCGCTTCCCGCCGGAGACCCTGGTTCCCGGCGACGCCGTCCTGCTGAACGACCCGTTCGACGGCGGCGCCCACCTGCCGGACCTCACGCTCGTCACGCCGGTCTTCGCGGACGGCGACCTCGTCGCGTTCGCCGCCAACCGCGCTCACCACGCCGACATCGGCGGTTCGCACGCGGGCAGCGTCGCCGCGGACTCGACCGAGATATTCCAGGAGGGGCTGCGCATCCCGCCGGTGAAGCTGTTCGAGGCCGGCGAACCCAACGAGGCGGTCTTCGACGTTATCCTGTCGAACGTCCGGACGCCCGACGAGCGCCGGGGCGACCTGCGCGCCCAGGAGGCCGCCAACGAGACCGGCCGCCGCCGGTTCACGGAGCTCGTCGACAAGTACGGGACCGAGCAACTCGGCGCCGCCCTCGAGGAGATAAAGGACTACTCCGAGCGCCGGATGCGCGCGGAGATCGAGGCGCTCCCGGACGGCACCTACACCTTCTCGGACGTCCTCGACGACGACGGCGCGGGCAACGAGGACCTGCCCATCGAGGTCGCGGTCACTGTCGACGGCGACGAGGTCCACGTCGACTTCACCGGCACCGCCGACCAGACCGACGGCCCGGTCAACGCCGTCTTCGCGGTCACCGCCTCCGCGACCTACTACGCGGTGCGGTGCGTGACCGACCCCGACATCCCGCCGAACCACGGCTGTTACCGACCAATCACCATCGAGGCGCCCGACGGCTCCATCGTCAACCCCGACCCGCCGGCGGCCGTCGTCGGCGGGAACCTGGAGACGTCACAGCGCGTCACCGACGTCGTGCTGGGCGCCTTCGGCGAGGTCGTCCCCGAGCGCGTGGTCGCCGGGTCGCAGGGCACGATGAACAACGTCACGTTCGGCGGGACGGACCCCGCGACGGCTCGCCGTACGCCTTCTACGAGACCCAGGGCGGCGGCTTCGGCGGTCGCGCCGGCAAGGACGGCATGGACGGCGTCCACGTCCACATGTCGAACACGATGAACACGCCAGCCGAGGTGCTGGAGACGGCCTACCCGCTCCGTGTCACGCGCTACGAACTCCGGCCGGACTCCGGCGGCGCGGGCGAGTTCCGTGGCGGTCTCGGCCTGCGCCGCGACATCCAGGTCCGCGACCACGAGGCGTCGTTCAACCTGCTCGCCGACCGGCACCGACACCGCCCCTACGGGTTGGCGGGCGGCGAGGACGGCGAGTCCGGCAGCGCGGTCCGCATCGACCCCGACGGCACCAGCGAACAACTCCCCCAGAAGTCGGCTCACCGACTCCCGCCCGGAACCACGGTCAGCATCCGGACGCCCGGCGCGGGCGGCTACGGCGACCCCGCCGACCGGCGCGTCGACGCCGTCGAGCACGACCTGGAACTCGGCAAGGTGACCCCCGAGCAGGCGCGGGACGCGTACGGATACGAACCGGACGCCGAGGAGGCCCAGCCCGGTGGCCGTCCCCAGCCCGACGGAACCGAACCGGACCACAGCGAGTCGTCCTGACGTTCCGGGGGACTGACTCCGCGCGGCGATCCAGTAGCCTTCCGGAGCCCCCGACCACGAGACGGTCCCTCGCCAGAACACGGTGGCGGGGTCCCCGTGGCACTTACCCGGCTCGCACGCGATATACTGGTCCATGTCGGGGTCGTCGGATGCACCGGAACCCGTCGCGGTATCGTCGGTGGATTCGTCCAGTGAGAACGCCGGGAGCTACACGCCCCCGAAGCTCGAAAACGGCATCTCCGCACCGCTGAGCGAGCCACGCGAGTGGTTCTTCCTGATAGAGAACCGACTCCTCATCGCCAGCGGACTGCTCGTCGTCGCGTTCGTCGTGTTCGTGGCAGTCGAGGTCGCGACGAGCCTGACCGAAGAGGGGTTGCAGCCGTTGTTCGCCGTGTTCGGCGCGTTGATCGGCGGGAACTTCACGCTCGTCACCATCGTGATATCCATCAGCCAGCTCGTCATCTCCCAGCAGCTCGGCGCGCCCGGCGACCTTCGCGAGCAGATAGCGGAGACGAACCAGTACCGGGAAGCGGTCGAGGAGGAGATAGACCGCGAGGTCGCACCGGTGACGCCGACCGACTTCCTGGAACTCCTGCTCGAACGGACAGAGGACACCCTCGACGCGCTGGACGACGAACTGGACGATATCTCCGAAACGGACGGCCGCGACGACCTCGACGAACTCGTCTCCCACCTCCGGACGCACATCGAGCGTGTGCACGCGCTGTTGAGCCGGTCGGAGGTCGGGCTGTTCGAAGCGTTGTCCGTCACGCTCCAGACCAACTACGCGAACGAGATCTATCAGGCGCGGAGCCTCACCACCGAGTACGCGGACCTGTACCCCGACGAGGTGCGGACGGCGCTCGACGAGGTCGTGGTGCGCCTCCAGCAGATCGACGTCGCCCGACAGTACCTCAAGACGCTGTACATGCAGGACGAACTGGCCCGGATGTCGCGACTGTTGCTCTACACCGGCGTGCCCGCCGTCCTGGTCTCGATGGTCATGATGCACCAGTTCGCTGCGGCGACGCACGCTGTTCTCGCCCCGACCACGCTATCGGCGCTGGTCCCGGTGGCGTTGACCGTCGGCGTGGCGCCGTTAGCGGTCCTGTTCGCGTACGTGCTCCGCGTCTCGAAGGTCGCCCAGCGCACCGCCGCCATCACCCCGTTCACGACGCCGATGCAGGAGCGGACCATCGTCCCGGATTCGACGCCGAGCGCTCGATTCGCGCAGGACGAACGGACGGGGAGCGACGAGTCCGAGTGACCGACGTGCTGCGCTGGTCTTCCGGTGGTACTGGCTGGGAGAGCGGTTCGTCTACGACTTTCGCCGTGGGAACTGCGCTGTCGGGACCGCAGGAGGGGCACGACCACGATTCAGCGACCGTCGCTCTCCACGGGTCGCTTTCAGCAACGTCCGACCCGTCGGTAATTGTCAGCGATGGGGGTGGGGGAGGAAGGGTTAATACGAATCGGGTTTTACCAATACGTATGACCTCGACTGGAATCCTCGCGAAAGTGAAGGCACTGCTCACTGGTGGGTCTGAAGCGGACGAAGGCTGCTGTTGCTGCGGGATGGTGATAGAAGAGACGAACACCGGCGCCGGCCGGGGTGACTGAACTGGAGAACAGATTGGGGAAATCAAATATGACCGACGCGTGTTCCACCACGGAGTCCGCCCAGCGCACCCTGCGACGGCTCTACGACGACACGGACCGGCGTCTCGACACGCTCGGCGACCTCCGCCTCGACGAGTCGACCCTGGAGGCCCAGCAGGCGGTCTTCCGGGCGCTCGCCAACGAGAACCGCCTCCAGATACTCGAAGCGCTCCGGCAGGGTGAGCTCTGCGCCTGCGAGCTACAGGTGGTGCTCGACGCACCACAGTCGACCGTCGCGACCCATCTCCGTGAACTGAAAGACGTCGGCCTCGTCCGGACCCGCCGCGACGGGAAGTGGACGTACTACCGCATCGCCGACACCGCCGCGCTGAGCATCATCGACCTGGCGCGGGCGATGGGAGAGGACGCATGACCACCCCCGAACAGATGGCCGCCCTCGCGGCGTCGTGGGACTACTTCCTCCACCTGCTGGTGACGCTCGTCCCGCTGTTCATCGGCGCGTCGTTCCTCGTCGGCCTCGCCAAGGAGTATCTCCCGCCGGAGCGCATCGAGACGATGCTCCGGGACCGGAACGGGGAAGCGGGAACGTCGCCGCCGCTGCCCTCGGCGCGGTCACGCCGTTCTGCTCGTGTTCGACCGTCCCGGTCCTCGCCGGCCTCCTCCAGGCGGGCGCGCCGCTCGGCCTCGCGTTCTCGTTCCTGCTCGCCTCGCCCCTCGTCAACGAGATAGCGGTGTTCCTCCTGCTCGGCCTGTTCGGCGTCGAGACCGCGGTCTTCTACGTCGCGGGCACGTTCGCGGCGGCCGTCGTAGGCGGTCTCGTCATCGACCGCCTCGGCCTCGACGACCAGGTCAAGGCAGTCCAGGTCACGGTCGGCGGCCGGACGGTGGCGACCGACGGCGGGGCAGTGTCGTGCGGTTGTAGCGCGGATGAACAGCCGACGCGGACCCACCGCGACCGGTTCGTGGCTGCGGGCGATGGCGCACTGTCCTTCTTCGTGGAGACCGTCCCGTACCTCCTCGTGGGCATCACCGTGGGAGCGCTCATCCACGGTGCCGTCCCCGCGACCTGGGTGCGGACGGTCGCCGGCCCCGAGAACCCGCTGGCGGTGCCGCTCGCGGCGGTTCTCGGCGCGCCGCTCTACGTCAGCGTGAGCGGGATGCTTCCCATCGCGGCGTCGCTCTCCGAGCAGGGCCTCGCCATCGGGACGGTGCTCGCCTTCGTCGTCGGCGGCGCGGGCGTCAGCATCCCGAACCTCGTCCTCCTGAAGAAACTGTTCAAGACGAGGTTGCTCGTCGTCTACGCCACCACCGTCGTCGGCATCGGCGTCCTCGTCGGCCTCGTGTTCAACGCCGTCTTCGTCTGAGAGGCCGGCGGAGCCACCCTCTCAGAGCGCGACGAAGAGGCCGGTCACGTACATGACGGCGAACCCCGCGAGGAACGCGAGCAGGTTGCGGGCGCTCGCCACCCGGCCGCCAGCGTCCCGGACCATGCGGGCTATCTCCCAGTCCACCTGGAGGATGGCGCCGACGCCGAGCGCGAGGAAGAACGCCCCGACCGTCGGCGAGTAGGCGAGGCTCCCGAGCCAGCCGCCGAGGATGACGGGGGCTCCCGCGAGCAGTCCGAGACCGGCGAAATGCCACGCGGCCGGGCGTTCGCCCCGGGCGATCGGGGCCACCACCGCCGGCCCCTCGGTGACGTTGTGGAGCATGAACCCGACGACGAGGAACGCGCCGAGCGAGACGCGGCCGAGCGCGAACGAACTCCCGATGGCGAGGCCCTCCGCGAGGTTGTGGAGGCCGATGCCGAGCGCCACCAGGTACGCCACCCAGAGCCCGCTGCTCGCGCGTGCGTCCCCGGCGTCTGCCCGGCCTTTCCGCCACGCGCTCACCGCCTGGACGAGCAGCAGCGCGCCGAGGACGCCGAACACGACCAGCGCCGGCCCCTCGAAGGCGCCGGGCATCCGGTCGGCGAGTTCGAACGCCTCGAAGCCGGCGTCGACGGCGAGGAACGCGAGCAGGCCGGCGGCGAACAGCAGGACGGCGTGGAGCCAGCGGTCGCTCATCGACCGGATGTAGGGGAACCACAGCATCCCGAGTGCGACCGGAATCACGCCGACGAACAGGCCGATGAGCGCGAGCGTCCAGAGCAGGTCGAGGCTGAAGCCGGGGGTCTGGGTCGGGGCGACGATGGTGTGGTGGAACGTCGCGCCGTCCGGCAGCACGAGCGCGATTTCGAGGTCCCAGCCCGGGTTCCAGTGGTACGGAATCACGACCGTGGCGCGCTCCAGCGGCTGGAGCGTCCGGTCGCCGCCGGCGCCCTCGACCTGGAAGTTCCAGTAGGCCTCGTCGACGAGCACCTGCGAGATGGTGACCGGGTCGGGGCCGTTGTTCGTGACGTGCAGGACGACCGTCTCGTCGGTCGGCATCGTCGCGTGCGTGATGGTCACGTCCGGGAGCGGCGTCCCGCTCTGTACGCCCGCGAGCGGCGACGTGAACGCGAACGCCGCGAGCACGACGCCGAGCAGCACGAACGGGAGCAGCGCGGCGACCCATCGCGGGAGGCCGAGCGGCTGTGCTGTTTCACTGGCTGCGACGCCGCCGTCGGCGGTGGTGTCCCGTGCGTCCGGCATCTACACCACCTCGAAGAAGCTCATCCAGCCGAGTTCCGCGAACTCGGACTGGTGGGCGTGGAACATGTACAGTCCCGGCTGATGGTCGGCGTAGTCCAACTCGACGATGCCGCGCTGTGCCTGGCACTGCATGACCGTGTCGATGGTCGAGTTCGTCGGCTGGAGCGTGGTCCCGTGGTCGTAGTAGTCGAAGAACTGCGAGTGGGTGTGGAAGGAGTTGACCAGGTCGAACTCCGTGACGTTGACGAGGTAGACGCGCTGGAGTCGGTCGCGGTCGACGCGGACGGGGCGTTTCGTCTCGCCGGGTTTCCAGTTCCCCTTTCCGTCCGTCTCTCCGACGCCGTAGGCGAACGCGCGCGTGTTCGCGGCGTACACCTCGTTGCCGCCGTCGAAGTTCGTGTCGAAGGAGTTCATCACGACGACCATCTCGTCGACGGCGTCGCTCTCCGGGTACTCGTGGTTCCGGGCCTTCGCCCACTCGACGAGTTCGTCGCGGTACTCGTCGGAGATGGGGCCCTGGTAGTTCACGTACTCCCGGGGTGCTCGCGCACGCGCTCGGGGTCGGGGTCGACGACGATGACCCCGTAGAGCCCGCGGTGGACGTGTTCCTTGAGGGGGAGCGAGTGGCAGTGGTAGAGGTGGACGCCCGCCGGCGCGGCCTGCCACTCGTAGGTGAACGACTCCCCGGTGTCGAGCACGCCCGGTCCGTTCTGCGGGATGCCGTCCATCCGGGGGTCGAGGTTCTTTAGGTGCGGGTGGATCGTGTGCGCGTGCCGCCCGTAGTTCGTGAACGTGACCCGGATGCGGTCGCCCTCGACGGCCCGGATGGTCGGCCCCGGCACCTGGCCGTTGTACGCCCACGACGCGAACTCGACGCCCGGCGCGATGGTGATGGTCCTGTCGACGGCGACGAACTCGAACTCGCGGACCGTCCGGCCGTCCTCCTCGAAGACGCGCTGGGGGACGCTCTCCTGCCCGCTTCGACCCGTGTTGAACGTGCGCAGGAACTCGTGGGGGTCGAAATCCGTGTTACGGTACTCGTCGACCGCGCCGAAGTTCCCGTGGTCGTCGTGGTCGCCGCTGTCCGCTGCCGCGTTCACGCCGGAGCTACCGAGTCCGAGGGCCGCGCTGCCGGCGATTCCGAGACTTCCGAGCACGGTGCGACGGTCCACGGCCGTCTCGCCGTCGAGTCGGTCGAGGAGGCGATTTTCGAGGGCTCTCGTCACTGCCGCTGCCTGGTCGTCGGTCACCGGTGGCATCTGTATCCCCGCCCGTCTGTGCGAACGTGTCCCATACAAACCGTAGCCCCGACTAGACCATAAAATTGACTCCTTTAATAAAATAATTAGGCGTGTCTAATAACGCTGTGGGGGAGAGGATGACCCACCGACGGTGGCGAAGCCGGTTCCAGAGACGCAACTGGAGACTGCTCGTCTGCAGGCGTTCCTCTAAAAATGACCCGCTGGCTGTGCCTCTGTCCAAAGAGATGCGCAGGGAGTTCGAGTGGGGGGGGGGAGATGACGGCAACCTGCGCAGGTATATATTATACGTACTCAATATAAATCTCCGTCCCGTTTTCTCGAAACGGGATAGACTGCATACGATTAATCGTGTATAATTCGGAGCGTTCGACAACAGCTCGGTGCTCTGTCAGACTGGCCGGGCGACCCGGGACCGCCTACCGGTATTTGCCTCCAACGAAAGAGGTAGCGTCACGGCGTCGAGTGGGACCGACGATGCGACTGGCACGAATCAGGACAGCGGACGGCGTGCTGACCGGCGAGTACGAGGACGGGACGGTCCGGGCCGACGGGACCACCTACGACCTCGACGACGAGGCGACGCTCCTCGCGCCGTGTGCCCCGTCGACCATCTACTGTGCGGGCCGGAACTTCGGGGCGAAGATCGACACCCTGGACTACGACGCCCCGGCGGTTCCGGACTGGTTCATCAAGCCCGCCGTCTCGGCCCACCCGCCAGAGGCGCCCATCGAGTACCCCGCCTGGACGGTCGAACTCACCTACGCGGGCGAACTCGCCGCGGTCATCGACGAGGAGTGCACCGACCTGACCGAGGACGAGGCCGCAGAGGCCATCCGGGGCTACACCATCCTGAACGACCTCGACGCGCTCGACCAGGAGCGTCGCACCGCCCGGAAGGCCTTCGACGGGTCGGCACCGCTCGGGCCCTGGATCGAGACCGACGTCGACCCGACCGGTATCGACATGACGACCCACGTCGCCGGCGAACGCCGCCAGGAAGCCAACACCGACGAGATGCTGTTCTCTCCGACCGAGATCGTCTCCTTCCTCTCCGAGCGCTACACGTTCAAGCCCGGCGACGTCGTCTCGTTCGGGAGCCCCGCGAACCCGGGCGTGCTGGAAGTCGGTGACGACGTCGAGATATGGTACGAGGGCGTCGGCACGCTCCGGAACACCGTCGTCGCCCCTGACGGCGTGTGACCCCACCGACGGAGGGAGGGAGGGAGGGGGTAGTTTCATTGACACGTAGTGCGTAGGGTCGGACATGTCGACCAGCACCGTCCGGTCCGTCGTCGCGCTGCCGTCGTCGTCGCCCTCTTCGCGTCGCTGTTCCTCGCGGCGCCCCTGTTACCGGCGAGTGGGTCGTTCGTGCTGGTGGCCCTGCTCGTCATGGGGGCGTTCGTGCTGGTCGCCGGGTACTACTTCTACAGACACGGCACCCCCGACGAGCCAGCCGACCGTGGCGGCGTCTGGGACGCCATCCCGGACTGGCAGTACGCGGGCCGGCACGTCGAATCCGGCGGCCTGGCGCGGGGCGAACAGGAGCGCGCGCTCCGGGAGGTCCAGGACCAGGCCACGCTGACCGAGCGCACGGACCGGCAACGCTCCCGGGGCCAGTAACCCGTAGCGCCGGACCGCCTGCCGCCCCTCGACCGTCCGTCCCTCACTCAGACCCGTCTCACTCAGCTCTGTCGCCCCGCTCGATACGCACCGGCGTCGCGTCCTGGAGGTTGTCGCTCACCGGGCAGCGTCGCTCGACGGCCGCCAGCCACTCGTCGATGGTCGCCGCGTCCGCGTCGGACTCGACGTCGACCGTGACGTCGAACCCCTCGAAGCCGGCCCGTGCGTCCGTCTCCTCGCCGAGATACTTCGCCGGGTCGTACGCCGCGTTCACGGACACGTGCAGCTCGTCGATGTCGAGGTCCATGTCGCGGGCGACCTGGTGGCCGGCGGAGTTGACGCAGCCAGCGAGCGCCGTGAGGAGGAGTTCCAGCGGTTTGGCGTCGCGACCCACGAGAATCTCGCCGCTGCCCGTCTCGACGCGCATCCGCTTCGGGCTGATGCCCTCGCCGTTGACTTCGATACCGATCAACTCCGACAGGTCGTCGTCCGTTCCCATGGCCGGGGATGGTGGAGCGACGGGGAAAGGCCTTGATGTTCGCGTCCCGGCCTGTCGCTTGCCAAGAATTAACACGCCGGGGTGCGCGCGTACCGGTATGGACGACGAGATATACAGCGAGGTGGTGCAGTCGGTGACGCCGCGCGAGTCCGCCGGCGGCGTCAAGACCTACCAGAACACGGTGGCGATGGCGTGTCCGGCCTGCGACGAACCGTTCGACGACCTCGTGGTCTGCACCGAGGAGTACACGAGCCTGGAACTGAGCCGGATGCTCGACCTCTGCACGACGACCCACGAGGGCGAGGTGGTGCTGTTCACGCACAAGCGCTGACGCCCAGGCGGGAGCCGGTAGCAGGTGGCTATCTGTCGAGTTCCTGTTTTGCGTCCACGAACAGGCCGTCGAGTATCTCCGGCGTGGTCGGGTGGTAGGCGCGGTCGGGAATCTCCCGGACGTCGAGCTCCATCTCGACGGCGACCTGCATCGTCTTCGCCATCACGTCCGCGTGGTAGTGCAGCCCCTGGTAGCCGAGGACGGTGCCGTCCGCCGCGACGACGAGACGGGCGAGGCCGTCGGTCCGGTGCCGACTTCGGAACACGCCCTCGCCAGCTATCTCCCGGGTGACGACCACCGGGTCGAGACCGGCCTCACGCGCCGAATCCGCCGAGTGGCCGACGCGGACGAACGGCAGTTCACCGAGGCCGGAGAAGACCACCTGGTGAGTGACGGTGTCGAGGTCGGTCAGCGGCTCGCCGTCACGGTGGCGGAGGACGTTCTCGGCGGCGGTGAACGCCTCGTGTTTGGCGACGTGGAGGATGGGTTCGCTCCCGTTGGCGTCCCCGACGACGAACACGCGCTCGTCGTCGCGGGCCAGCATCGTGTCCTCGACCCAGCCCGGCCCGGGGTCGAGCGACGTCGCCTCGACATTCAGGCCGTCGAGCGCCGGTGTGCGGCCGGTGAACGCGAACAGCTGGTCGGCCTCGACCGTCGTCTCCTCGCCGTCGCCCTCGATGACGGCGCGCACCCCGCCGTCGTCGGTCGCCTCGACGCGCTTCGTCGTCGTGTCCAGGTGGACGTCGACGCCGAACTCGTCCTCGTAGAACTCGACCAGCGCGTCGCCGAACGGCGCGTCGGCCTGCGGCAGCGCCTCCGGGAGCATCTCGACCACGGTGAGGTCCATCCCGGCGGCCTCGCTGAGGTACGGCACCAGTTCCAGGCCGATGTAGCCGAGGCCGACAACGACGCCCGAGTCGCCGAACGCGGTCGCGTCCATCACGTCGGCGCTCGTCTGCACGGGAACGTCCTCGATGCCGGGGATGGGCGGGACGTTCACGGTCGACCCGGTGGCGACGACGACGTAGTCCGGTTCGAGGACCTGGTCGCCGACGGCGAGCCGTCGGTCGCCGACGAACCGGGCGGTCTCCCGGAGGAACGTGACGTTCTCACGCTCTGCGAGCGACTCGACGTGGCTCCGGCGGCCGGCCGCGTACGTCGAGATGTTCTCGTCTTTGAGTTCGACGACGCGTTCGAGGTCGACCTCGGGGAGGTCGCCGCGCAGGCGTTCGTCGCGGGCGGCGAACCGGCGTTCGGCCGCCGAGATGAGTTCCTTCGACGGCATGCAGCCCCGGAGGATGCAGAGGCCGCCGCCCGGGTCGCCGTCGTCGATCAGCGTGAGTTCGACGTCCGGTTCGTCCACGAGTGCGTTCGCGACTTCGACACCGGCACTGCCGTACGCACCGACGATGGCGACGTGCGTGCTCATGGTCGAACGCAACGCCCTCGGTCGGATAACCGTTGTGTGTTGCAGCTATCGCGAACGTCTCCCGCCACCGTCGTCGCCGGCTGAGCGCCGGCTACGACCCGGTTCTCCCCTGCGAGCCTTCGACGCGGAGAATGACGACTGTCGTCCCGTCCGCCGTCGACGCGACGGTGGCGAGGAGGAGTTCGAAACTGGACAATACTGTCGCGGACAGAGCTCGGAATCAGGCTGCCGGGGCTTGCTCGACCGACGCCCGCTCGGAGCGTTCGCGCTGGTAGAGGTACGCCAGCACGACGATGAGCGCCACCTGGACGGCCTTGTCGACGTAGCCGACCATCGTGAACTCGCCCGCCCGGAGCGCCACCCAGAGGACGACCTGGATGGCGGTGTACGCGATGCCCGTCACGTACAGCAGTCGTCGACGGTAGTCTACCAGGAACAGCGCGATTGCGCCGAGGTAGCCGAGGCCGGCGAGCGTGAGCGGTGGCCGGGCCTCGACGACCCCGGCATACAGGTGGAGTATCGCCGTGGCGAGCACCAGCACGACGGCCAGCCAGTGGATTCCCGTCAGCGATTCCGTCGACAGATACCCGGATGCGGTGGTTCGACCCATACGATTGAAAGAATACTCAAGTGATATTAGTCCTTGTTATGACCGGACCGGTGGTTCCGTAATACTCGGCGGACGACGGCGACGCCATCCCGGCGTCCACGGGTCAGCCAGCCGACGCACGCCGTACCAGGCCGACGTCGGTCCCGACGAGCACCAGCGGCGAGACGGTCGTCGAGCTAGTCGCCACCCGCGGGTGCCACCACCGGCTTCACACGGGCCCGACCTGTCTTCAGGTCGGGGCCGAACGCGAGCCTGAGTGCGAGCGCGAACAGCCAGATGACGGCCGCCGACGCCGCTGGTCCCGTAAGGCCGACGGGTCCCCCGAGGTCGAACAGGACGCCGCTCTCGACTGTGTTCCACTGGGCGTGGAAGACGACCACGAGGAGCACGCTCCCTCTCGCGTTGACGAACAACCAGGTCAGGATGACGGACAGGCCGACGACCCCGACGAGGTAGAGCCCGAAGGAGCCGCTCTGGCTCGACCCCTGGATGAAGAACTGGGGGAGGTGCCACCCCGCCCACACGACGCCGACGACGAGTGCCGCCACGAACGCGCTGTAGCGGTCGAGCAGGTGGGGAGGGCGAAGCCCCGCCAGCCCATCTCCTCGTTCAGGCCGCCGCCGACGAAGAACACGTAGAGGAAGACCGAGAGGTAGACGACGTAGACGGGGGCGTCGGTCAGTCCCAGCGTCGCACCGGTCACGGCCACGTAGACGCCGTACCCGACCAGCGACAGCAGGACCGGGACGACGACGGCGATGAACCACCATCGCGCCGACACCCGCCATCGGACGGCGCGCGCCGCCCACTCGCGGAGCGACCCCGTCCGCCAACTCAGGACGGCGGCGGCGACGAGCGGCCCGAAGCCGCCGAGTAAGGTGAGAATCGAGGACGCCGAGCCGACGTCCAGCACGATGACCACGCCCCACGCGGACCACGTGAGCAGGTACGTCACCGCGACGTACGTCAGGAAGCGACGCCGACCGTCTCCGGTTCGTTCAGGTGTCATCGTTCTATCTCGTACTGGTTCCACCTCTCAGGTATTGAACCTGCAGGCGTTTCCTGTCCGGTGAGAACACATCTATCTGATTCTGATACTGTTCGAGGTGCTGGTCGTTTCCAGGTGGGCGCGCCATGTGTTGTCCGCCTGTCCCGACTGAGCCACAGACCGCATTCTGCGTCTGGGGCCGTGTCGGGTGCTGTCGTTCGACATCCGCCCTCGGGCACTGGAACACGTTCACTCCCTACTTATGGTCGGCCAGTAATCTATGTGGCTGATACGATGGCGCACACATCAACCGATAGTAATCACAGTGGGCGGCCGAAACCGCCGGTCTTCGTTCGGCAGTCGATTGCTCGGCGGTTCGCGAGACGTCGCGGCTGGTCGTCGAAGCCCGAAAAACCTCACTCCACGTCAGACGCGAGTGACTGTCCGAGGTCGGGACTCCCGACCGGCGACTCCCACAGGATGACGACGAGAGAACCGACCGCCAGGACGACGCCCGCGACGGCCAGCGCGGCGAGGGGCGACGAGTAATCGGAGAGCGCGCCGCTCGCCAGCTGGAACGGGATGACCGCGAGGCCGCTCACCATCGCCATCGCGCTCAGCACGGTCGCCCGGCCGACCGACTCGATGCGGTCGTTGACGTACTGGCTGGCGAGCGCTCGCGTCGTGTCGGCGATGCCGCGGGCGAACAGCATCGCCGGGAGCGCGAGCACCGGCACGACGTACATCGCGACGAGCGCCCCGGCGACGACGAACGGGAGTGTGAGGAACCACGTCTTGAGGCCGACGCGCTCCTTGATGGCGCCCGCCTGGTAGCTCAGGCCGGCGGCGACCAGGCTGATGGCAGCGTAGTACCACCCGAGAACCGGTTCGACCTGCTCCCGGGGCAGGCCGACGTCGACGGCGACCGTCTCGAAGATGGGCTGGAGGAAGATGAACACCAGATAGAGGACGGCGGCGAACAGGACGTAGTAGTAGAGGATGAACGAACGGAGCTGGCGGCGGGTCACGGCGTCGCGGACGATGCCGAGCGTCCGCGAGAGCGACAGCCGGTCAGGGGTGGCGTCTTCGTAGGTCGCCGGTTCGGACATCGTGAGCAGGGCCGGGAGACCCAGACCGGTGACGCCGGCGGCGACGAAGAACGGGTACGCGAGGTCGATGCCGCCGAGGTAGCCGCCGACGACCGCCGCGCCCGCGCCGACCACCAGGGCGACGGACTCGCCCCGGCCGCGCACGCGGGCGAACTCGCTCTCCGAAAGGTCCTCGGTGAGCGTGTCGTAGAGCCAGGCGTCCTCGCTCCCCGACCGGAAGTTGTAGCCCATCGACCACGCGACGAAGAGCACCGCGAGCGCCGCGAACGTGCTCGCGAACCCGATGCCGACGAGCGTGACCGTGATGAGCGCGGTGCCGACGAGCAGGCTGTTCCGGCGACCCACCCGGTCGCCGACGTAGCCGGTCGGCACCTCGCCCAGCACCGTCGTGAGGTTGTAGAGCGCTTCGAGCGTCGCGATGTGCGTGAACGACAGGCCCTGTGAGAGGAAGTAGAGGTACATCACGGGCCGGTAGAACTCGACGGCCTTCGTGGCCTTGTACAGGTAGTACTTGAACACGCTCGCGACGGGGAGTCGTCCCCGGACGGCCTCCGTCATCAGCCACCCGGTTCTCCCTCGACGCCCGTAACCGTTCGTTATTACCGTTCCGCCGAAGCGTAATACGACACCTCGCGACGGTGGCCGGCCGTGGATAACCCTATCTGGTTGTCCGGCCAACAGGACGGTATGACCGACGACCAGCCGGTGACCGCGACGAAACCGGACAGCCCGTTCCACACGACCGGCACCGACCACGTCACCATCTGGGGGAGCAACGCCCCGGACACTATCGCGTTCTACCGCGACCTGCTCGGGATGCCGCTGGTGCTCCGCCAGCCGAACCTCGACGACCCGTCCCAGACCCACCTGTTCTTCGACACCGGCGACGGCCGCATCCTCACCGTGTTCGTCAGCGACGACCGCGAGTCGGCCACGCGCCCCCAGCACGGCGGCGTCGGGAGCGTCCACCACCTCTCGTTCAGCGTCGCGCCGGCGGCGTTCGAGGACGTGCTGGCGGCCCTCGACGCCGACGGCCGAGGCTACAACGTCTTCGACCGCGGCATCTTCCACTCGGTGTACACCCGGGACAACAACGGTCTCGTCGTCGAACTCGCCACCGACAAGTTCGACGTCCCGGACGACCGGCGGGGAGAAGTCCTGGCGACCGCCCAGCGCATCCGCGAGGACGCCGGCGCGGAGTACGCCGAGGAGGAACACCTCGAAGCCGCCCTCGGCGAACTCGGCATCGACGCGACCAGGCACGACCTCCCGGACGCCTCGACCGGCACGGGGGTGGAGTGAGTGGGCGCGGCGGTCAAACGCGCGCTTCGAGGCCTCGGGTTGCTCGTCGGCACCATCGCCGTCGTCGTCCTCGTCGGGAAGGTCCGCTTCGAGCGGACGACAGCGAGGTTCGTCGCCGGCCTCGCCGCGAACGCCGACGCTCGCACCGACGCGGTGTTCACGCGCGACGACCTCGACGGGTTGCCCGAACCGGTCAGCCGCTACCTCGACACCGTCATCGAGGACGGCCGGCCGTACGTCGACGCCGTCCGCCTGGACCAGCGCGGCGAGTTCCGGCTGGGCGGTACCACGGGCGCGTGGAAGCCGCTCGAAGCCACCCAGCGGTTCACCGTCGACCCGCCCGGCTTCGTCTGGGACGCCGACATCGAACTGGCACCGTTCGTCTCGACCCGGGTCGTCGACCGGTACACCGACGGCGAAGGGTCCCTGCACGCCACGCTCCTGTCCGCCGTTCCCGTCGCCAGCGCGGACCCCAGCCCGGAGATGAACGAGGCGGAACTCCAGCGGTATCTCGCGGAGAGCGCCTGGTTCCCGACCGCGCTGCTGCCGACGCAGGGGTCGACTGGGAGGCCATCGACGACCGTTCCGCCAGGGCGACAATCGAAGACCGGGGGAACACCGCCTCCCTCGTCTTCCACTTCTCCGACGCGAACGAGGTGGAGCGCGTCTCCACCGAGCGCCGGTACAGACAGGAGGACGACAGCTTCGCGCCGTGGACCGGCTACTTCCACGACTACCAGGACCGGGACGGCCTGCACATTCCGATGGACGCCGAGGTGGAGTGGAACCTGCCCGACGGCGACCTGCCGTACTGGCGAGCCAGCGTCGAACGGATCCAGTACGAACCCGCCCGATAGCCTGCCTGTGCCGCCCGGCGGCGGCCAGAACCGGCCAGAGTTAGGTGCTCTCGACGTCCAGCGGGTCCTCCAGTTCGCCGGTTATCTGCTCGAAGGCGTCCGTGGCGGTGACGAGTCCGATGACGTGGTCGTCGTCCACCACGAGCGCGAGTTCCTGGTTCTCGGACTGGAACTGGTCGATGACGTCGCTCACGACCGTGTCCGCCGCGACCGTCATCGGCGGCGCGGCGAGTTCCCGCAGGTCGATTCTCCTCCCGGAGTTCGTCGAGGTGGCCGAGCACGGCCGGCGTGTAGACGACGCCGATGAACTCGTCGAGCGAGTCGCCGACCAGCGGGAAGCGGCCGTGCGGGGCGTCCGCCATCCGGTCGACGTTCGTCTCCAGGTCCACCGCGGTCGAGACCGCGACGACGTCCTCCCGGTCTATCATGACGTCCCGGACCGGAATCTCGCCGATGTCGAGCGCGCCGAGCACCTCCTCCCGGCGCTCCTCGGACAGGTCGACGTTCCCCAGCGCGTCACCCATCTGCCGGCGTACCTCGCTCCGCGTCGACGGCTCGTCTTCGAGTTCCTCCTCGGTCCATGAGCGCGCGATTTCGACGCCGAACAGCCCGAGCAGCCCCTTGGCTACCCGGTCGGAGAGGACGATGACGGGGGACATTATCCTCGTCCACCAGTAGAGCAACGGTGCACCGTAGCGGGCGACCGTCTTCGTGCGCTCGATGCCGAGGTACGTCGGCGCCTGCTCGCCGACGATGACGTGCAGGAGGTTGATGACCGTCAGCGCCACGATGACCGACGCCGCGGTGTGGCCGGCGCCGCCCGCCGCGCCGAACCCGACAGCCCTGGCGAGCGGGTCGATGACGGCGGCGAGCGCCGGTTCGGCGACGACGCCGAGGCCGACGCTCGATATCGTGATGCCGACCTGGCAGCCGGAGAGGTAGATCTCGAGCCGCTCGGTCATCTCCCACGCCCGTTCGAGACCGCCGCCCCGGAACTCGTCCTCCGAGAACTGGCGGACCCGCGTGAGCGCGAACTCCGTGGTCACGAAGAAGCCGTTCGCGAGCAGGAGTATGACGCCGCCGACGAGGCGGAGACCAGTTTCGATAGCGACCATCGACTCGGTGAAGACGCCGCCTCCCGGAAAGTCTACTGGTTCCCGGGTGACAGGTGCGGGCGGGGTCCCTGCTCTCCGCCGCGAGTCCGCAATCGGAGTGTGTTCGACCCGCCCCACCGCTGCACGCCGATTACGTACTGGTTACTTACATGGTAATTGTTATTTACCGGTAGTCGTTCCCTCAGTCTATGCACAGGAAGCTCGTCGTCGGGGCGTTCCTCCTCTCGGCGCTCTCCGCGGGCGTGCTGCTGCCGACGAACGTCGTCGACCTTGACGGCGACGCGCTCGCGCCGCTCGACGAGCTACAGGCCGGCACAGACCCGCTCTCGGCGGACTCCGACGGGGACGGGGTCACCGACGACCGCGAGGTCGCCCTGGCGCTGGACGCGACCGACCCCGACACGGACGGCGACGGCCTGACCGACGGCGAGGAGGTGGCGGCGGGAACCGACCCGACATCCCGGGACTCCGACGGCGATTCGCTCTCCGACAGCCGCGAACGCGACCTGGGGTCCGACCCGCTCGAACGCGACACCGACGGCGACTCGCTGGCCGACGACCGCGAGGTCGACCTCGGCACCGAACCGACGGCCGCCGACACCGACGGGGACGGCGTCGACGACGCTCGGGAACTCGACCTCGGGACGGACCCGCTGGCGGCGGACACGGACGGCGACGGCCTCGACGACGGCGACGAGGTCCGGCGCGGCACCGACCCCGGCGTCGTGGACACGGACGGCGACGGGTTGAGCGACGGTCGCGAGGTGACCCTCCGGTATGACCCGCTCGCCGCCGACGGCGACGGCGACGGCCTCGACGACGCCGCCGAGTACGAGCACGGGACCGACCCGGACAGCGCGGATTCGGACGGCGACGGCCTCACCGACGACCAGGAACTCACGCTGGGAACCGACCCGACGGCTGCGGACACCGACAGCGACCGACTTGACGACGGCCGGGAGCGCGAACTCGGGACGGACCCGCTCGTCCGCGACACGGACGGCGACGGGTTCTGGGACGGCGTCGAACTCCGGAAGACGGACGTCCTGCCCGGCGCCGACCCGCTTCGCATCGACGTCTACGTCGAGGTCGACGAGACGAACACCGCCAGGCTGCCCGAACCGGATGTCCGGGACGTCGTGGACGAGTTCGCGGACGCGCCGGTCGGCGTCGACGGCGGTCGCTCCGGTATCGCGCTCCACGTCGTCTACGACGACGAGGGCCTCGACGCCGCCGACGAGATATCCGCCGAAACTCGACCCGGCGACGGCAACGACGTCGCCGACTTCTACGACACCCACTTCGACCACGCCGGCGACGGCTACCACTACGCGGTCGTCGCCGAGTCGGCGTCGCACGACGGCGCGGAGGTCGGCGGCGTGACCTCGCCCGGCAAGATGGTCGTCGTGTCGTACGCCGAGTACCGGGACGTCACGGGCCACGTGTTCATGCACGAACTCGGCCACTCGCTCGGCCTCCACTCCTCGGAGTTCGACGGCATCGACTCCCGGCGCTACACGGAGACGGAGTACGACAGCGTGATGAACTACAACGCCGGCTACCGCGAACTCGGCTACTCGTCCGGCCCGCCGTTCGACGACTGGCAGAACATCGTCGACGACCTCTACGTTCCCTCGACGGAGCGCGTGAACGACTGATACGCGCGCCACCCGGACGCCCGACGGGAACTGGCCGGTCGCGGTAATCGATACTGGTGCATCGTTTCCGCGCGGCACTCGTCCGAGAGCAGGGAAAACGGAATCTCGCGTCCCTGAAGCCCGTGACCGCCCGACTAGCGGGTCTGGACGTTGTTCTCGTGACCGTCCGGTTCCGCTCCGGGTCAGGACGGTCGTTTTCACACTTGCAGATTCATCAAAACGTACATTACTGCTCCCGGACGAGGGTTCGAACACCGCCGATGTCTACCGGGAAAAACCGCCTGCTGGTCTCGATGTTCGTCCCGCACTTCCTCATGCACGCGCTCGTCTCCTCCCTCCCGCTGTTCGTCCCGCTGTGGCTCGGCGAGTTCGAGGTGAGCCGTGCTGCCGTCGGGACCGCGATGGGCGCCCTCTACGTGTTCCTCGGCGGGATGTCCATCCCGGTCGGCATCCTCGTGGACCGGTACGGCTCCGTCCACTTCCTCCGGTTGTACCTCTTCGGCACGGCCGCGGCCGCGTTCGTCATGGGGTTCACGGGGTCGTTCCTGGGGCTCGTGCTCGCCCTGCTCGGCATCGGCCTGGCGAGCGGGCTCTACCACCCGCCGGCGTTCAGCCTCCTCAGCCGCCAGTCGTACGCCTCCAGCAGCCTGTTCGCCTACCACAACATCGGGGGAACCTCGGCCTCGGCGTCGGCCCGCTCCTGACCGCCATCCTCCTCGCGTTCATGGACTGGCAGACGACGATGTTCATCGCCGCGGGCGTCCTGTTCGTCTCCGGCGGCCTGTTCTACCTGTACGGCCCGGAGAACACGACGCCCGGGTCCGCGAGCGTCACCGACGGCGGCTTCGAGGTCCGGGGTCGCATCAAGGCGCTGCTCACGGTCGGCTTCCTCTTCGTGCTCGGCATCTACCTCCTCCAGGGAACCTACCACCGCGGCGCCGTCGTGTTCATCCCGGACTACCTCCAGGCCGTCGAGACCGTCGGCGCCATCGACCTGTTCGGCCGGGAGATACCGCCCAGCCGGTGGGTCTACTCGTTCATGCTCATGGTGGGCGTCGGCGGCCAGCTGCTCGGCGGCTACCTCGACGAACGATTCGACACCGAAGCCGTCATCGCCGTCCAGTTGCTCGCGACGGCCGGGATACTCTCGCTGCTCGGCCGCACGACAGGCCTGGCGCTGTTCGGGGCCATCGCGCTGTTCGGCGTCTCCATCTCCGTGCTCGCGCCCATCCTCCAGAACCTGGTCGCCAGGCACACGTCCGAATCCGAACGCGGCCTCGCGTACGGCGTCACCTCGGCCGGCGGGACGGCCGCGGGCGGCTTCCTCGGCTCCTCGCTCGCCGGCTGGCTCGCGACCATCGGGTCGTATCCCCGGATGTTCTCCGCACTCGCCGTCATCCCGCTCGCCGCGCTCGCGCTCGTCCTCGTCTACGCGTACCGATACTGAACGGTATCGGGTGGTGGCCGGAGCGGACTGCGCTCACTCCCCGGTCGGGGTGTCGTTCCACAGCGCGACGCCGACGCCGACGACGAGTCCGACGACGGCGAGGCCCACGGCGGCGTAATGGTAGATGAACGCGACCCGCAGGGTCCGCTGGGTCAGCGTGAACCCACCGAGCAGCGCGACGGTCAGGCGGGAGCCGACGACGGGAATCGAGGGCAGGAACGCCACCATCGCCTTCCCGACGGCGAACGACAACCGCGTCCACGGGAGGAGCAGCCCCGTGTAGATGTACACGACTGCGACGGGCAGTGCGAGAACGGTCCCGGCGACGTACGCCGCCGTCCGCGTGACGCCGACGAGGAGGCCCACCACCGCAGCGACCGCCACCAGGAGCGCCAGCGCGATGCGGACCGTCTCCCGCTCTACCGGCGGCGTCCCGAACAGCAACCACAGTTCGACGAGGACGACGACGGCGACGACGCCGGCCAGCGACCGTTCGAGCCATCGGGCCGACCGTCGTCGGTCCGGGTGAGAGGAGGGCATACTCCCGGAATAGCCGGGTCCGACCATATTATTTTCTATCGACACTTTCCCGCCGGCTGCTCCCTCCCGGCCCGCTCGAAGGTTTCGCGAAGTCGGCGCTCGGCGTCCTGTTCGGCACGGCCGCTGCCTCGACGACGCGCTCCCCGCCGTCGTCGTGTCGGCACACCGACCACCCTGACAACTGTCACCTGTACGGGACGGCGTAGTTCACCCAGTGATTTCCCGTCGGAAGAGAAGGACGCCACCGCCGCCCAGTCCCGCGCCGTAGAGCGCGAGCACCCCACCCGTGAGGATGGTGAGTTCGGGGAGGACGAACCCGGCGACGAGCGGGAGCAGGAACGCGGGCATCACGGCGAGCGTGAACTTCGTGAACACGACGCCGTCGAAGAGCGCGTCGTTCGGCCGGAAGCCGGCGACCCTGACGGTCACCGCGAACACGTAGACGGCGGCGCCTGCGAGGAGGACGCCGCCGACGAGCAACTCCCCGAGTCCGGGACGGGCGAGGACGCTCACGCCGGCGTAGTAGACGAGCGCGACGGGCGCTTCGAGCAGGGCGAACGCCCACGCCTTCGCGACGAGCAGGCGCCGCGAATCGACGGGATAGAACCGGTAGTCGGCCACGTCGTCGACGCGCGTCAGCCACGCGTACGTGGGGAACGCCGTCGCGCTGAGGAGGACGCCGAAGACGACGCCCGGCAGCGGCGTGAGCGGGAACCACTGCGTGACGACGTCCAGGACGACGTGGACGGACACGATGAGCACGGCGCTCGACACCACCAGCTTCCACACCCCGCCGCTGCTCCGGTGGACGTCGACGAGCGTCTTCGCGACGAGCGAGGGCAGCGGGCCGTCGCCGAGACGCCGGGTGAGCCAGGCGTACTCGTCGCGGGCGACGGTGTGCCGTCGGTGGTCGGCGCTCACGTCGAACTGACGGACGCCCGCCACCAGTACCGTCAGCGTGCCCGCCACAGCCACGCCGACGGCGAGCGGGCTGTACGGTGGCGTGCTGGCTGCGACGACAGCCGACCCGACGGCTGCGAACGGTCCGAACGCGAGTGCGAGGCCGGCGAGGACGGCGAGTCCGACGCCGGCGACCAGCGCCGGACGGCGGACGAGCACACCGCTCGCGAGCAGCGAGCCGCCGACGCCGAGCGTGAACGCGACGACGGTGGCCGGCCAGAGAGCGAGGCTTGCGCCGATGCTGCCTGCGACGGCTCCCGCGGCGAGGACGGGACCGAGGGTGGCACCGACCGACAGCGGCAGGAGGAACAGGACGGCGTAGTAGGCGACGTCCTTGACGAGGAACACGGTGACGAGGGTGCGGGGAGACAGCGGGAGCGTGCGCGCCGAGAACAGGAGGAGCGTCACGTCGCCCAGCAGGTTCTCGACGGCGTCGTCGCTCTCGAAGCCGACGGTTCCGGTCTGCAGACCGAGCACGAGGGCGAACGCGAGGGTTCCTGCGTGGATGGTCGCGGCGTCGAGGCCGGAGCGGGCGAGCATGTAGCCGCCGGCGAGGACGAGCCCGGCGATGGTCAGCGGGAACAGCGCGAACCGGCGACCGCCGAACAGCGTCGCGTGCAGCCGCCACTCTTCGCGCAGCATCGCGCGGAACACCGCGACGACGAGGGGGAAGCGCATCGGCGGTCACCGCGTGGGTCGGCCGGGTGCTGGTTCGGCGACGGCGGCCCGGAACGCGTCGTGCAGCGTCTCCTCGGACGCCGGGCGGTAGGTGCGTGCGAGACGGCCGTCGTGGAGAATACCGACCGCCGTGCAGAGGTCGTCGGCGACGGCGAGGTGGTGCGTGGAGAGCACGACGGTGTTGCCGGCGTCGTGGTACGCGACGATGAACTCCTTGACGGCGTCCTGGACGAGCGGGTCGAGGTTGGCGAGCGGTTCGTCGATGAACACGAGGTCGGGGTCGTGGAGGAACGCCTGGACGAGCATCACCTTCTGTTGCTGGCCGCGCGAGAGGTCCTTGTTGAGGGTGTCGAGTTTGTCGGCGAAGCCGAGCCTGTCGGCCCACTCGGTGACGCGGTCGGCGACCGTCTCGCGGTCGAGTTCGCGGACGCCGGCGACGAACGCGAAGTACTCGCGCGGCGTCAGGAAACTCGGCGGCGCCTCCTTCTCGGGGAGGACGCCCACCGTCTCGCGGACGCCGAGCGGGTCGTCGACGGGGCTCCGGCCGAGCACGTCGATGTGGCCGGCGTCGGGTTCGGCGACGCCCGTGAGGAGGTTGATGGTGGTCGTCTTGCCGGCGCCGTTCGGGCCGAGGAGCCCGAAGACCGCGCCCTCCGGTACCGTAAAAGAGAGGTCCGAGAGGACCGGGAGGTCGCCGTACCGTTTGGCGACGCCCGAGACGGTGATAGCGGACATACCACCTCGTTTCGCGGCCGTCGCCAAATACGTTTAGTCGACGTGGCCCCGTACTGATGGGCGGTCGGTCACTCCAGCGACGGATACAGGTAGGTGCCCTGGTAGTCCGACCCGATCCACTTCGTGTAGTACTCCTCGTGGACGGCGGCCGGGTCGACGTCGCTGAACCGGTCGGGGTAGAACAGCTTCCCGAGGTAGAGCGCGCCCAGCCAGCTCTTCTCGGCGGACAGCAGCTTGTAGTCCACGACGTGCACCCGGTCGTTCTGGACGGCCGACAGCTCGTCGACGCCGGGTCTGTCCAGGAACTCCTGGAAGTAGCTCTCCGCCGGGCCGTCGTCGGCGGCGGCGTAGCCCGTGACCCGGGGCGGACCCGGCGTGTCCTCGAGCAGGATGAAATCGGGGTCCACGGTCATGATCTTCTCCTGGCCGACCGGTACCTCGCGGCGCCGCTGCATCTCCTCCTCCGAGGCGAACTGCGTCATGACGTTGTTCCCGCCGGCCACCGAGATGGGCAGGTCGTGTTTCGCCGTCCACATGTCCGAATCCGACTCGAAGAACACCGTCTGCTTCTCGTCGTCGGGGATGTCGGCGACCTTCTCCTCGACGAGCGATAGCTTCTCTTCGCGCCACTCGAAGAACGGGTCGAGTTCGCCCTCCTTGCCGTACAGCTTCGCCAGGAGCTTCATGTTCTCGAGTTCCATCCCGGCGATCTCGATGCCGACGACCGCGGTGTCGAAGGCGCTGAGTTTGTCCTGGAGTTTCGCGAGTTCCGCCTCCGGCTTCGGCCCCCGCCAGTGCGTGATGAGCACGTCGGGGCTGAGTTCGGCTATCTTCTCGACGTTCGGGTCGCGGTACCACCCGACGTCCGGCGCCTCGGCGAGGGTCGGATACGCCTCCATCTCGCCACCGGTCGCGGCGACGAGCGTGTCCTCGACGCCGAGCACCTTCACCGCCCAGTAGACGTGCGGGTTGAGCGTCGCCATCGACTCGACGGGGTACGAGACGGTGACCTCCCGGCCGTAGTAGTCGGTCACCGTGATGGTGTCGGGTTGCTCGGTCGTGGTCTCCTCCTCGGTCGTCCGGGTGGACGTCTCCGTCGACCGCTCGGTGGTCGTCGCGTTCGTCCCCGCGTTCCCGCCGAGACAGCCGGCGAGCGTGGCCGTCGCACCGATGCTGGCCGCCTTGAGGAACGACCGTCGGTCGAACGCGCGGCCCGCCCTCGACTGGTCGCTCTCGACAGGGTCACCCGTCCCCGGTGCCGGCCGGTTCGCGCCCGGGTTGGAGTTGCTCGATGTCACGTCCCCACCGATGCGATTCAATATAAGAACACTAACTAACGTTATCGGATGCTGGGAAACTGGCGAATCGAGACACGGTGCTGTCTAGCGATTCGTTGGTGTAGATCTCGAATGACGTTATTATCAGTCTACTAGTTTGTTCGTCGAACGAACCACCGGTGACCCTCGAAATCTGGCGGGCGGGTGAGGGGTCGGGGGGGGACTGGTTCGAACTCTCCCGGCGCTACTCGTACGTCGTGGTGTAGCCACCGTCCCAGCGCATGTCGCCGCCGTTGAGGTGCTTCCCGTGGCGGGAGAACCCGAACGTGAAGAGGTTCGCGACCTCCGCGGGCGTCATCATCTCCTTCGTGCGGGCCTGCCCGAGCATCACGTCCTCGACGACCGCCTGCTCGGAGATGCCGCGCTCTTCGGCGGTGTCCGCTATCTGGTCGACCATCAGCGGCGTCAGGACGTAGCCGACCGAGACGGAGAACCCCGGAGGGTCCCTTCGCCTTCGGCGGCGATAGCCCGCGTCAACCCCATCAACCCGTGCTTCGCGGTGATGTACGCGGGTTTGTCCTGGGTGGCGTAGTGGCCGTGCACCGACGACATGTTCCCGATGGCGCCGACGCCGTCGTCCGTCGCCCGGATGTGGGGCATCGCGAACTTCGACACGAGGAACGGCGCGCGCAACATCACGTCGAGCAGGAGGTCGTACTTCTCCATCGGGAACTCGGGGATGGACGCGATGTGCTGCATCCCGGCGATGTTCGCGACGTACCGCAGGTCCCCGCGGCCGGCCGCTTCCTCGACCATCGCCTCGACGTCCGAGTCGTCCGTGAGGTCGGTGGCGACGGGCACCACTTCGCCCGACGCGTCGACATCGTCCGCGAGCGAGACGGTCTCGTTGAGTCCGCCCTCGTCGACGTCCGCCCCGACGACGGTGAGGCCGTTCACGGCCAGCGCGACGGCAGTCGCCTGCCCGATGCCGGACGCCGCCCCGGTCACCGCGGCCACCGTGTCGGGGCCGAAGTGTGGGTCGTCCAGGACGAGCAGGTCGTCGGCGGTCAGTTCGGGCTCCTGCAGGTCGAATTCGCTACCGGACATGGTAGCACAGTGAAGGCACGAAGCAGGATAAAACGGGACGTTAACAGCATCCGTCCCGGTCGACTCTCGGCGACCGGCGACCGCGGGACACACACCGTTTTGGCGGTCCCGGACGAACGCAGGGTATGGACTCCGAGAGTGACCGGCCGACCGGCGGCCTCCTGGGCCACCTGCTCGTCCCGGTCGCCGACGCCGAGGACGCGACGGCCACCGCCCGCGCGCTCGCCCCGTACCACCCCGACCGCGTGACCGTGCTGCACGTCGTGGAGAAAGGCGAGGGCGTGCCGGACAAGACGCCGGTCGAACAGTCCGAGGAAGTCGCCCGGGAGGCGTTCGACGCCTTCGAGGAGACGTTCCCCGACGCGGACGAGGAGATAACCTACCGACGCGACGTGGTCGAGGCGATTCTCGACGCGGCCGCCGACCTCGACGCCACCGCCGTCGCGTTCCGGCCGCGGCGCGGCGCGCGCATCCTCCAGTTCCTCTCCGGCGACCGGTCGCTGCGACTCATCACCGACGCCGACGTCCCGGTCATCGCGCTGCCGGGAGACGACGAGTAAGCGAGGACGGAGCGTCCGAGGGCGTCGTCACAGCGGCGCGCCGGCGAGCACGAGTTTCGCGCGTTCGTCGCCGCGATTGTGAACCTGGCGGCGCTCGCCGGGGTCGAGCCGAACCGCCTCGTCCGCGCCGAGCGTGACCGTCCCGTCGTCGAGTTCCACGTCGACTGTCCCCTCGACCACGTAGTAGATCTCCTCCTGGCCGCTCTCCGTCTCGTCGTGCTCTTTCCCCTTGCCGCCGGGTTCGAGTTCGAGGACGGTGAACCCGAGGTGGTCGGTGCCGAGGGCGTCCTTGAGGAACCACATCCCGCCCCACTCCTCGGGGACGACCGACTCGACGTCCGTCTTCGCCACGGTGTCGTAGCCCATGGTCGTATGTCAGGCTCCACGAACAAGAAACGGCCGGCCGGTCCCCGTTACAGTCCGGCGTACGGGCCTTCCTTCGCCTGGGTGAGCCGGTCGACCTGCTCGTCGGAGAGGTCGATTTCGGCGGCGGCGAGGTTCTCCTCGAGCTGGTCGACGGTGCGCGCGCCGACGATGGGCGCGGTGACGCCGTCGCGGTGCATGAGCCACGCGAGGGCGGTCTGGGCGGGCGTCGCGTCGACCTCGTCGGCCACCGCGTCGAGTTCGTCGTGGAGGTCGAAGTTCTCCTCGGTGAGGTAGGCGTCCTCGAAGCGGCTCGACTCAGCGGCCCGGGATTCGCCGGTGAGTCCGTCCTCGCGGGTGTACTTGCCGGTCAGGAAGCCCTGGCCGAGCGGGCTCCACGGGCAGACGGCGAGCCCCTCCTCCCGGGCCATCGCCAGGTAGTCGCCCTCTATCTCGCGGTCGACGAGGTTGTACCGGGGCTGGAGGACCGTGAACGGCTCCCAGCCCTCGCTCCGGGCTATCTCGTTCGCCTTCGCCACCTTCCAGGCGTTCGGCCGGAGCGTCGAGGCGCCGAGGTAGTGGACCTTGCCGGCCTCGACGAGCCCGTTGAGCGTCTTCATCATCTCGCGGGCGGACGTCTGGTCGTCCCACCGGTGGATGTAGAGCACGTCGACGTAGTCGGTGTCGAGTCGGTCGAGGAGGGCGTCGACGCGGTGACGGACGTTCTTGCGGTTGGTCCCGCGGCTGTTCGGGTCGCCTTCGCGTATCTGCCAGTATATCTTCGAGGCGATGGTGTACCGCTCCCGGTCCCGGTCTTCGAGCCAGTTCCCGATCCATCGCTCGCTCTCGCCGCCGCCGTAGACGTCCGCGGTGTCGATGTATCGCCCGCCGGCCGTCTCGTAGGCGTCGAGGAGTTCGTAGGCACGCTCCTCCCCTATCTCGACGTTCCCTTCCTCTGTCTCCTTGCCGAACCGCCAGGTGCCGAACTGGAGTTCGCTCGTCTGTATGCCTGTCGTCCCGAGCTGGACGAACTCGAGGTCGAGGTCTGCCAGGTCAGTCATGTGCGAGTGGGGGTATGACCGACCGTCTGAAAAGTATTCAGTAACCGGCAGGCGCGTTGCAGAGGTGGTGGGCCGGCCACTCGAACGGCTCACTCCTCGATGGCTTGCCGTGCCTCCGCCAGCAGCCACTCCAGGCTGTCCGTCCCGAACCGGTCGACGTGGGTGTACTTGATGACGTGCTCCGAGGCCTCGAACTCCGCCGGGGTGAAGAATCGAGCGCGCGTCGCGTCCGACCCGGCTTCGACCGTCCCCGTCGTCTTCGACCGGTGGACCGCGTAGTCGATGCCGACCATGTACTGCTCCTCGACCGGTTCGCCGGATTCGTCGTAGAAGTACGTGAGGTCCGCGGGGTCGACCGCGAGGCCGGTCTCCTCCTCGAGTTCGCGGGCGACGCCCTCCCGCGGGGATTCGCCGAGTTCCATCCGGCCGGACGGGAGTTTCCACTCGCCCGGCGAGCGGAAATCCTCCACGAGGAGCAGGCTGTCGCCGTCCACGACGACGGCGCTCCCCCGGGCGTCGGGTTGTAGAACACGTAGTCGTCACACGACTCACACCGGTAGATCATCGGCGTGTCGACCGCCGACGCCATCGACGAGTCGACCGCGGCTACCTCCGTGCCGCAGTACGGACAGTAGTCGGGTGGCTGGTTCATCGCTACCGTGGCCCACGACGCCGCATCCAATAGTTCTGCCGCCGACTCGTGCTCGACGACACAAATACGCAGTGACGGGAGACACACGCTGAGATACGCAGCTACGGGACACGCGCTGTGGCGCCGTCGCTCTCCCTGGGTGGGCGACGAAACGAGGCCGAATCGTGGCTGACCCCGGCCCGACATGACGAGAGCCGGGGCCACCCCCACGGTTCCACTCTCCAACGTTGATGGACCGCACCGGATTGTACTCGCCGCAATCGCTAATCCGCTGTGCCTGTAGTAACTACCCGTTGAATACTGGGCCACCGGGTCGGTGAGCGGCACGGGAGTAGACCGGTTCGAAGCGGGTCCGGTCTGGCATGGAGTCGTTCGGTGCCGTCGGCCCACACACGCCGGTCTCACCGACGGCGACGAGCCGCCCACTTCCGTCAACGGAGGATTAATACGGGCCGCCGGCCGTTACTACCGGTAGTGACTGGTGAACCGTTACCCGACAGTCTCCGGGAGACGCTAGCCGTCTTCGACGACGAGAACCCGGGGACGCCGCTCACGACGGCCGAAGTCGCCGTCTCCCTCGACATCGGCCGCCGCAGCACGTACGACCGGCTCGACGCCCTCGTCAGCCGCGACCGCCTCGAAACCAAGAAAGTCGGTGCCCGGGGGCGCGTGTGGTGGCGGCCCAGGTCCGGGACGGGCGATTCGCCCGACGAACCGGACCGCCGGCGCGACCAGCAGCCGAAGGGACTCGAATCTGAACGCGAAGAGGTGTTCGACCGCATCTCCGACGGTTTCTACGGCCTCGACGAGCAGCTCCGGTTCACCTACGTCAACGACCGCGCACAGACGCTCCTCGGTATGGACGAGTCCGACGTCGTCGGCCGGGACATCCGGGACACGATCAGCCTCACCGACGACTTCGAGGCCGCGCTGCGAGAGGCACTCGCGGGGCAGGAACCCGTCTTCCTGGAGGACTACTACGAGCCCCTCGACTCGTGGTTCGAGAACGCGTTCTACCCCTCGACGACCGGCGTGTCGGTCTACGTCCGCGACATCACCGGGCGCAAGGAGCGCGAACGACAGCTCGAACGCCAGCGCGAACGGCTCACCGCCCTCGACGAACTCAACAGCGTCTTCCGCGACGTCACCGACGCGGTCATCGAACAGCAGACCCGCGGGGAGATAGAAGCTATCGTCTGCGAGCGCCTCGCCGCGTCGGACTCCTACTCGTTCGCGTGGATCGGCGACGTCGACGTGCAGTCCCAGACGGTGAACCTCCGGATGGAAGCGGGCGTCGAGGGGTATCTCGACGGGACCACGATATCCGTCGATCCGGCCGACGAGTACGGCAACGACCCGACGAGGCAGGCGATTCTGGAACGTGACCTCCAGGTCACCCGGGACCTCCAGGACGAGTCCAGCGACCGTCACCGGAACGAGCAGGCCCAGACCCGCGACGTCCGGTCGTCGGCCGCGGTGCCGGTCCTCTACGAGGACACGTTCTACGGCGTGTTGAACGTCTACACCGAGCGTCCGGACGCGTTCACCGAGGACGAGCAGTCGGTCCTCGGTCAACTCGGCGAAGTCGTCGGTCACGCCATCGCCGCCGTCGAGCGCAAACGCGCCCTCATCAGCGACGAGGTCGTCGAACTCGAGTTCCAGCTTCCGGAGTTCTTCGGGACGTTCGGCGTCCCCGTCTCCGTCGACGGCACCATCACGTTCGACCGGACGATTCCGGTCGGGGAGACGGCCTTCCTCGAGTACGGCACCGCCACCGGGAACGCCATCGAAGCGGTCGAGGCCGTCGTCGAATCCGAAGCACTTCCCCACTGGGACTCGGTCACCGTGCTCGGGTCCGACGGCGACGCGACGCGCTTCGAACTCAGCGTGTCCGACCCGCCGGTCCTCTCGACCATCGCGTCGCTCGGCGGCTACATCCAGCAGGTCCGCATCGAGGACGGGGACTACTTCATGCGGGTCCACCTCGCGCCGAGCGCGGACGTCCGCCGCGTCATCGACCTCGTCCAGGACGTCTATCCCGCCATGGAACTGATCGCACAGCGACAGATGAGCCGCGACCAGCAGCCGTCCGCGCTGTTCCGCGGCGCGCTCTTCGAGGAACTCACCGACCGCCAGCGCGTCGCCATCGAGACGGCGTACCTGGCCGGCTTCTTCGAGTGGCCTCGCGAGAGCACCGCCGAGGAGATCGCCGAGACGCTCGACATCGCCAGCCCCACCCTCCACCAGCATCTCCGGAAGGTCCAGAACAAGATATTCACCACGCTCCTGGACGACCGACTGGCGACGGAGTAGCCGGCGCTCCGGGACCGACGTCGCTTGCAGTCGCAGGCCCGGGCCCTATCCCCTCCCGAGCGTGCCGACCGTATGGCGTATCAGACGACGCTCGGCTGGTCGCTGCTCTCGTCGGGACTCGTCACGCTCCTGCTCGTCGCACTGCCCGGCGACTCGGTCTGGTGGGGCGTCGGACTCCTCCTCGCGGGGTTCGTCGTCCTCTACCTCCGTCGGGACGACGTTCGCGACGCCGTCGAGCCGTTGTCGTGACGACGCACGACAGTGAATGCCGTCGACGACCGTCGCCTGCGGTTCGTCACTCCGCGAGCGCGTAGTAGGTGACCGTCTCCCAGTCGGGGTAGGGGATGTCGGAGCGTTCGACGGGGACCTCGCGGGCTTCGACGAACCCCTGTTCTTCGAGGGACTGGAGCTGTACCCGGAGGAAGTTCGTGTAGATGAGGTCCGTGGTCGCGTCCCCGGGCGGCGCGTCGGCCTCGTCCAGGTTCTGGAAGTACTCCTCCTCGCCGACCTCCTGGATCGTCCGCTCCTGTTCGTGGGCCCGTTCCCAGTCGGTCTGCACCAGTTCGTCGGCCAACTCCCGGAGGTGGAAGGCGCGGTCGGGGTTGTCGACGAAGAAGTCCAGGGCCCGCTTCTTCAGGCGGTCCTCGGGTTCTGCACCGTCCCGCCAGGCGTCCGAGTCCGTTTCTATCGGCATCACTCGACGGTGGTCGGCGAGCACGGTTAAGGATTTACCGGGGCGCTTTCGACGGACGTTCCCCACCGCCCCCGACCGGCCAGCGACCCGTTCCAGTCGGGCCGCCGCCGTTTCACGTTCGCAAAATATTGTTCTCACATCAGGAATCTTTCGATGCGAATACGGAACTTTTCGATACACTTAAGCACATAATTTCCGTATCCAGAGAACAGGTAACGCATGCCCGACTATCACTACCTGGAGACGATGCGCCAGCCCGACTACGAGCGCACCGGCCACGCCACGGGGACAGGAGCGTCCGCGACGTTCACGCACACGACCGACGAGAACACGGAGGTCGCCCGGTAATGGTTGGGTCGAACCACGACTGGTGGCCGAACCAGCTGAAGGTGGAGATCCTCGACCAGAACGCCCGCCAGATCGACCCGATGGGCGAGGAGTTCGACTACGCCGAGGAGTTCAAGACGCTCGACCTCGCCGCCGTGAAGGCGGACCTCGAGGAGGTCATGACGACGTCCCAGGACTGGTGGCCGGCCGACTACGGCCACTACGGACCGTTGTTCATCCGGATGGCGTGGCACAGCGCCGGCACGTACCGCACCAGCGACGGCCGCGGCGGCGCGTCCGCCGGGCGACAGCGCTTTGCACCTCTCAACAGCTGGCCCGACAACGCGAACCTCGACAAGGCGCGCCGACTGCTCTGGCCGGTCAAGCAGAAGTACGGCCGCAAGCTCTCGTGGGCCGACCTGCTGATACTGGCCGGGAACGTC
Source organism: Halobacteriaceae archaeon GCM10025711 (assembly GCA_042662785.1). GTDB lineage: Archaea > Halobacteriota > Halobacteria > Halobacteriales > Halobacteriaceae > JBHSYX01. The sequence continues at coordinate 2,240,333 of JBHSYX010000001.1, read as the reverse complement.
GCCCTTGAGTCGATGGGATTCGAGACGTTCGGCTTCGCGGGCGGCCGCGAGGACGCGTTCGCGCCCGACGAGTCCGTCTACTGGGGGCCCGAGAACGAGATGGAAGCCTCGGACCGCTTCAGCGACGACGGGCAGCTCCAGGAGCCGCTCGGCGCCACCGTGATGGGACTCATCTACGTGAACCCGGAGGGGCCGGACGGTCAACCGGACCCGATGGCGTCCGCGAAGAACATCCGGGAGTCGTTCGGCCGGATGGCGATGGACGACGAGGAGACGGTCGCCCTCATTGCCGGCGGACACACGTTCGGGAAGGTCCACGGTGCCGACTCCAGTGACAACCTCGGCCCCGAACCCGAAGCGGCCCCCATCGAGGAGCAGGGTCTCGGCTGGAAGAACGAGTACGGCTCCGGCAAGGGCCCCGACACGATCACCAGTGGCATCGAGGGCCCCTGGACGGACGCGCCGATCCAGTGGGACATGGGCTACATCAGCAACCTGCTCGACCACGAGTGGGAGCCGGAGAAGGGTCCCGGCGGTGCGTGGCAGTGGGCGCCGAAAGACGAGGAGCTACAGGGCTCCGTGCCGGACGTCCACGACCCGTCGGAGAAGGTCGACCCCATGATGCTGACGACGGACATCGCTCTGAAGAGAGACCCGGACTACCGGGAGATAATCGAGCGCTTCCAGGAGAACCCCGTCGAGTTCCAGGAGACCTTCGCGAAGGCCTGGTACAAGCTGGTGCACCGCGACATGGGCCCGCCGTCCCGGTTCCTCGGGCCGGAGGTCCCCGACGAGGAGATGCTGTGGCAGGACCCCCTCCCCGAAGCCGACTACGAACTCATCGGGGACGAGGACGTCGCCGAACTCAAAGCGGAGATTCTCGATTCGGACCTGTCCATCTCACAGCTTGCCAAGACCGCCTGGGCGTCGGCGTCGACGTACCGCGACAGCGACAAGCGCGGCGGCGCGAACGGGGCCCGCATCCGCCTCGAACCCCAGCGGAACTGGGACGTGAACGAACCGGAGCAGCTAGAGACGGTGCTCGGGACCCTCGAATCGATCCAGGAAGAGTTCAACGGGTCGCGGTCCGACGGGAAACGCGTCTCGCTCGCCGACCTCATCGTGCTGGGCGGCAACGCGGCCGTCGAGCAGGCGGCGGCGGACGCCGGGTACGACGTGACGGTTCCGTTCGAACCCGGCCGCACCGACGCCACGCAGGAACAGACCGACGTCGAGTCCTTCGAGGTGCTCGAACCGGACGCCGACGGGTTCCGTAACTACCTCGGCGACGACCTCGAACGGCCGGCGGAGGAGTCGCTGGTGGACAAGGCCCACCTCCTGAACCTGACCGCCGACGAGATGACGGTGCTCGTCGGCGGGATGCGCGCGCTGAACGCGAACTACCGACAGTCCGACCTCGGCGTCTTCACCGACCAGCCGGAGACGCTGACCAACGACTTCTTCGTGAACCTGCTCGGCATGGACACGGAGTGGGAACCCGCCTCGGAATCCCGGGACGTGTTCGAGGGCCGCGACCGCGACACGGGCGAACTCAAGTGGAAGGCGTCTCGCGTCGACCTCATCTTCGGGTCGCACTCCCGGCTTCGCGCCATCGCCGAAGTCTACGGCGCCGACGACGGCGAGGAGCAGTTCGTGCGCGACTTCGTGGACGCGTGGAGCAAGGTGATGCACCTCGACCGCTTCGACCTCCAGTGAACTGAGCCACGAGTTCGGGTGACCGTGGGCGACGTCTCGGCGGCGTCCACTCACGGCCACCGGCCGTTCTCGGAAGGAAATCGAAAAGCAGTGCCGGACGTGGTGAGTGGCCTTCGAGGTTCTCCCCTCTCGGGTTCAGTTACAATCCTCGGAGTGTGATAGACCCGGCGACCGTGCCGGTTGAGAGCGCTATCACAGCGATTTTCACGGTGAGTCTCCAGTATCTCGGGGGCAGGGATATGGTGCAGTGCCTCATGGGGGCTCTATGGACGGCCACGGCACAGATTTCGAGCGCGTCTCTCCGCAACAACAGCTGACCGTGGACTACATGCAGATGGCGGGTCGCCGGAGCAACGTCCACGGGCTCGTCGAGGTCGACGTCACCGACGCCAGAGACCGCCTCCGAACGCTCGAAGCGGAGACCGGCACGAAGCTCTCGTTCACCGCGTTCGTCATCGCCTGTCTGGCGGCCACGGTAGACGAACAGCCCCACGTCCAGCGGTACCGGGACTGGCGGGGACGAATGCACGAATTCGAGGACGTCGACGTGAACGTCCTCGTCGAGCGCAGCACCCACAGCGGACAGATTGGAATCCCCCACGTCGTTCGACGGGCGAATCGGCGGACAGTCCGGTCGATCCACGACGAGATCCGGCGCGTCAAAACAGCATCGACACCGCCCTCGGAGACCGGTCTCGGGAAGCTCACGCGCTGGCTGCCCGGGTTCCTGCGCCGACAGGTCTGGCGACTTCCCCAACTGTTCCCGGGCCGATGGAAGCGACTCGCTGGGAGCGTCGCGGTCACCTCCGTGGGCATGTTCGGGACCGGAAACGGCTGGGCGATTAGCCCCACAAACTACACCCTCCAGCTGACCGTCGGCGGCATCGGCTCCAAACCACGGCTCGTCGACGGCGAACTTCGGTCCCGGGAGTTCCTGAGTCTCACCGTCACCTTCGACCACGACGTCGTCGACGGCGCACCAGCCGCACGATTCGTCCAGCGCCTCACCGAACGCCTCGAAGGCGGCTACGGCCTCGACTCTCCTCGCGCCGAGTAACTGACATTCCTCAGCCCCGGACTAACCGACGTTCATCAGCCCCGGACGATTCGAAACTCGACACACAGCACCACGTCTTCTGCTGCATACAGTGCTCTATCTGCCCGCGTTGAGGCGGTTCGGAGCGGCAGTGTGAGATACGACACGCGTGTCGGTCGCTGGGGTACTGGAACCCCGCTGGGTTTGCAGGGAGTAAAATCCAAGAACCGGCCGAACGGACGGTATGCACGACATGTTGCCGTTCATCCCGGCTCGAATGGCCGTGAATCCCGGAGCCGTCCGGAGTCGTTTCACGCGCCGGCAGTGGTTGTTGCTCGTTACGCCCCGCTCCTGACCGCGACCATGTACGCGGCATTCAACTGGTTCGTCGCTTCTCTGGGCTTCGAAGCCGGATATCTCGCGGCGTTCGCGCTCTACTGGGCCGGGTGGTGTCTCCTGCTCCCGGCCGTCGTGTTAGGCGGGGTACGAGGGATTCGCGACCTGTTTCGCGAGCACGAGCCGCGATTTGGGGACCGCAAGTTGTTGACGATAGGGCTGTTAACGTGGGGGCCGGTCGTCGTTTTCTTCGTACGGTTTCTCCCAGGCGTAACCGACGCAACGGTGCCCGTCATTCTCGTCTCCGTGGCGGTGGGGGTGATAATCGGCGTCACGGAGGAGGTGCTCTGGCGCGGGACGTTCGTCCGTAGCTTCCCGGAGAGCGCCTGGTTGGGGTACGTCTACCCGAGCGTCGGATTCGCCCTGTGGCACGTCGCTCCGCAATCGACCAGTCCGAATCCCATGCCCGGCGGCGTCTATTCTTTTATCCTGTACTCGCTCCTTCTCGGGCTCTCGCTGGGCTACTACTCGTGGCAGACGAAGTCCATCAGGTGGGCGACGATCATCCACGTCGTACACGACTCGCTGGGGCTTCCCGGGTTTGCGTGGGTGGGAATCCTGACGTCGCAACTTCCCTGAGGGTCAACTGCGCTCCGCGGTGAATCCCCGTTCCGGGCGACTGAGGGGAAGAACTCGAAGGGAGCGTCGATTCCGCGGACGTTGAGCAGGTGCGCGAACCGACGACCGCCCGCCGTCGAACTCGTCCCCGCCCGGCTGATGAGCATCGGTGAACGCTGGCGTAATCGCATTCGTGTTGATGACGCTCTGGGGACGAGTCGAGTGCCCCCACCGTTGACGGCCGCCGGTCAGGTCGCAGTGCCAGCCAGCGGGATGTTTGTCGGTGCCTCTCTCAGTGATGTCCGTCCGGTACGTGAGTCACGCCCGGCTCTAATGCGGTCTTCAGTCGGCGAGCATCGACCGGACGCCGCCGATGACCAGCCTGTCGAGGGAGTGCGTCGCGAGTCCGAAGGAGGCGAAGAAGACGACCATGACGACGAAATCCGCGAGCACGAACGCGCCGGCGTCGAGCGTCGCGACGACGCGAATCATCGACACTGCGGTCTCGACGCCGCGGTCGAACGTCCACGCGGCGACGGCCCCGCCGAGGACCACCAGCACGCCGTAACCGAGGGCCTGCTGGGCGGGGTACGTCGCGGAGGACTCGGTGTCCGAGTCGACGGCGTGGTGTGTCCCCACGCCGAGCGCCGCGAGTTGGCGACGCACCTGGTCGACGGCGGTCACGACGAGGATGAACCAGAGCAGCATCGCGAGTCCGAGTCCGACGAGCGACGGCGACACGTCCGGGAGCACGTCCGCGAAGACCGCCACGACGGTCGGCGTCGCGCGGTCCACGACGTAGTAGAACAGGAGGAAGCCGAGGACGGCGTCGATGGGGCCGTACGCCGGCGCGTGGCGGCCGTCCCGGGCGTCGATACGGGGTTCGGAGTCGACGTGAGTACTCATACGTACCAGGACGTATCCTCGAACTATCAACTATTGTACTTCGTCCCGGCGCGTGGGAGTCGGTCGCCGCGACACGAACGCAGTCATCTCCCGTATCCCGAGCGTCACCCATCCGGAGTCGCGTGCCCCGCTCATCTCTTGATGCAGTCGCCGACCTGGAACCGATTGAACTCGTGCCGTGACACCTCGACGAAACCATCGCCTTCGTCGCTGGGGATTCCGTTACAGTCGTGGCCCTCGTATCGGAGGAGATAGTACGGTTCGTCGAGGCCATACTGCCGCTGGAGGGTTCGGTGGAGCGTCTTCGGAACGCGTGACCCGTTCTCGAAGGCGGTCCTGTAGTCGGGATGGACCGTTCGCTCGACCGTCCCGTCGTCCTGGCGACTCTCCGTCAGCACGACCAGGGAGCCGGGTTCACCGTCGGCGTCCACCGCCATCTGCCGCCAGAAGACGCGCCCTTCTCGCCCGGACCGCCGGAACTGCTCGAACCCGACCAAGGCGCCGATGCCGACAACCCCGGCCACCTTCAGATACGACCGCCGGTCCATACGGAACGGCCTACGAACCAACCCCGTATTAGTCGTCTGGAATCAGTGCGACGAGAGGGAAGGGGGGCAGTTCGGCCGTGTCGCGCGATGGAGCGGAGCACGTCCCGTCGCGTCCGGCAGTCCCGACCCTGCCCGCGGAATAATCTCGATTCGGTGAGACGGACGTTCCGTGGCCGTTCGATCAGGCCTGCTGGGGGCCTTCCTCGAAGGGCTGGACGACGACGAAGCCGCTGTCGCCCTCGAAGGTGAGCTGGTAGCGCTCGTCCGAGGACTGCCCCACCAGGTCGCTGAGACTGCGGTTCGTCTCGATGCTGGGCGAGAGGTCGCTGCTCCACGCGACGGTGGCCTCCGGGTCGGTCCGGACGGGTGGGGTCAGCACGACCGGTTCGCCGTGGGTCGTGATCGCGACGTCGCCCGGCCCGGAGAGGAAGACGTTCGTCAGGCCGGCCGCGGACGCCCCGCCGAGGCTCCCGATGACGCTGATCTCGTATGAGACGCGCTCCTCGAAGGCCAGGACGTCCGTCCCGTTGACCGAGATGGCCTCGTCCTCGTCGAGGGACAGGAGCTGTATCTCCTTCGCCTGGTCGGCGACGTAGACGGACCCCTGCCCGGAGACCTCCATCACGGGCGTCCCCTCGCTCGTCGCTTTCTCCTTCAGGAAGCCGGTCAGGCCGCCCTCGGCGGAGGACTTCCCGGTGAACGAGAGGTCGCCTTCGAATGCGACCATCGAGCCCGCTTTCGTGATGACGGTGCCGTCGACGTCGATGTCGAGGAGTTTGCAGTTCTCGAGTTCGAACCGCTCGCTGCTTTCGGTCGGTGCGTTCGCCGCGACGAAATCTTCGAGTTCCATGGATACTCTCGTGGTAGAGCCAGCGTGGAGGGCTCTACGCGGGCTGTCTCGACACACCGCCAAATAAGTACGTCACATGGAGTGGCCGCTCCGGTCACAACCACCTCACCGTGGTGGGGGGAGTGGAGTCCGAACGAATGGGACTGGGCCGGCGTCCTGGCTTCCCGGGCAGTCACGCTGCAGCGGTCCGGCGGTGGTAGTAGTACTCGGTGAGCGTCCGGACGAGGCTGCCCCCGAGAATCAGGACGCCGAGTCCGACGATGACGAACAGGAGACCGATAGCTCCCGGTCCTGCCATGGGTCCGTTGGGGATTCTGCTGACGACGAAGACGAATCCACCAATCGAGAGCACAACGGCGAGGACTTCGCCGATGCGGACGACGCTGTACGCAGGTCGCTCGGCGAGTCGGGCGGTCACCGGGCAATCGGCGCGAAGGAGTCGGTAGCCCGCGAACAGCGTTTCGGCGGCGACGACGAGGACGAGGACGATACCGAGGGCGGGGACGAGAAGGAGACTCTCGACACTTCGCGTGGGGAGGAGCCCGAAGAACACGCCCGTCGAGTAGAGGAGGGTGACGACGACGGCGACGAGTTTGCCGGCCTGGAGGGGCTTCGCCCGGAGAAACTGGCGTGACATATCGAATCGGTGACAGTCCAATCGAGCGAGTAAGCCTTTTGTGGTGGCCGTGCACGTTGCCGCCCGGTCTCCAGCCGGCCCGAGGCGCGGTTCGCGCAATCGAAGCAGGAGACGCCGTCTTCTCGTCAATCCTCGATGCGCCCGCCGCCGGCGTGATGGTCGCCGGGTGACTGTTCGTGGGCGGGCCGTGTCGATTGACTCACGCCACCGACGACCGTGCGGCCTGGTGTCGGCTGGTTGCCGTCCGGGCGGAGCGTGAGCAGTCGCTCCAGGAGCGTCAACTCCTTCGGGTTCGGCTTGTCGATGACCTCGTACTCGACGACGACCGAGTCGTTCTCCTCGAAGATACGGACGTAGTTCAGGAGGTACGTGGGGTAGAACACCCGGGGAAGCACCCCGAGGATGACCGACTTCCGGTGGAGTCGCTTCAGCCACGTCCCCGTGTTCACGACGACCCGGTCGTCGACTTCCGTGACGGAGGCGCGGTGGGTGTGGCCGTAGACGAACACCGCCACCGCGGGATGGGCGTCGAACACCTCTCTGGCTGCTTCGACGTACCTGTCGCTGATCTCCTCGGGGTCGTCGCTGCCGACCAGTCCGAATCGACTGAGCGTCTTCCGGACGTCCCGTGCGAGGAAGAAGAGCGGAATCGCGAGGATGCCGAGGAGGAAGACGACGACGATGTTCACGACGAACACGAAGTCGATGAGCGCCCCCAGGACACTCAGCCGCCGGAGCACGGACGCCACGACCGAATCCGGCAACGACCAGACGCCGGAGACGTCGAGCAGCACCACGAAGAGGTAGAGCAGGCTCACCTGGAACAACAGCAGGAACGGCACCGCCGAGTACCGGAGGACGGGGCTCATCTCCCGGTAGAAGTACTTCGAGAGCATCCAGTCGGGTATCTGGGTCATCGGGGTCACCGACTGGATGTCCTTCAGCCAGTTGAACTTCCCGCGCTCCGAGAGCTTCCCCGCCCGACTCGTGACGTGGCGGTTCACGTGGTATCCCGGCGGGTTCGCGTACGGGTTCCCGAAGTCGGGGCTCCGGTTGTTCGGGTCGCGCTGCTGGCCGTGTTCGATCCAGACGACCCGGTCGGCGACCTCCCGGGTGATGACAACCTCCTGTTCGAGGGTGACGTTGTACTCGGCGAGTCGGTCGACGTACGCCGGGTAGCACGCGAGTTCATAGTCGTGGTTGCCGGGGATGAACGTGATTGGAACGCGCTCGCCGGTCGCCCGGAGCTGGTCGAACAGGCCGGGGTAGCGGTCGACGAGCGCGTCGAACTTCTCGAGTCCGTCGAGTTCGGTGAACTCCCAGAGGCCGAACGCGTCGCCGTTGACGACAAGTTCCGCGTCCTCGTCGCTCGTTTCGAGGTCCTCGAGGAATGCGAGGAGTTCGTCCATGAAATCGACCTCCTGCAGCGTCTCGTCGCCGCCGATGTGCAGGTCGCTGATGAAGTAGTGTCGCGTCGCGTCCCCGTGTGTCTCCTGGCTCATGGGTCGGTGTAGTGCGCTCGACGACTGCCCCACCCCTTCGTGTCGACGAACTAACTAGTGTGGTGGGTGGTACGCTGTCCAGCGGCTTGAGCGTATCCGCTCGCCTACCCGCCCCGCGTCGTTCGAATCGAAAGACGTCGTGTCCGACTGAGACAGGCGGGCCGTCACGTCATTTCCGTACGGGGCAGAAAAAACCGAGCGTGGTCCCTTCCCGGTTCGAGTATCCGAAACTGCGCCGCCAGCGTTTCCGCGGGAACAGTCTCCGTCTCCCCTTCCTCTCCCCACCGCCCCGGCGGTCGGAGTGCAGTCCCTCACCCCCGTAAGGGACGAGTGAATCTAGGGCGTGGCAGGGCTTAACACGCTAGATTCACCCGCGGACGGACAACAGTGATGCGCCGTCACGTACAGTCCGCGCGAGGCTCACGCAACGTGCGGTCTCGGCCACTCGTCGTCCGTGTGTTTGAGATTGTCGCTCGGAGAAACTATTTCAGCAACCCCCAGGGTACGTTCAGTCATGGAGCTTTCAGTGACGACGCTCCTCGACGCCCCGACCGAACGCGTGTGGGACGAGGTACAGAAACCGGCCTTGCTGGAGCACGTCGCCTACCCCCTCCTCACGTTCACGCCCGTCGACGGCGCCGACCTCCCCGACCGGTTCGACGACGGCGACGAGATTCAGGTCGAACTCAAACTGTTCGGGGTCGTCCCCATGGGGACGCAGTGGATCCGGGTCTCGATTCCAGAGACCCGGCAGACGCCGGGAGCGCAACTGTACCGGATCCGCGACGACGGGTCGGGGCAGATCGTTTCGACCTGGGACCACCTCATCACGATACGAGAGACGCCGGACGGCAAGACCGTGTACACGGACGAAGTCGAGATCGACGCCGGCGTGTTGACGCTGTTCGTGTGGCTGTTCTCGAACGTCTTCTATCGCTATCGACAGGCGAGATGGCGACGACTCGTCGACGACGGCTTCGAGTACTGAACGCTTCGTCACGCCCCGCCCGTCGGGCGCCGCGTCGTCTCCGGGGGACGGAGATTCGCCTATTTCCCGAGTTTGAGGACGAAGTACAGCAGAATCAAGAACACGATGAGCGGCGCCGCCAGCTGCGTCGCGACGTTCGCAAACTGCGTCATCTTCCCGCCGGTGACGCCTTCCCGCACTATCGCGAGCAGTAGTAGCCCCGTCGCGAGGACGAAGAGCCCCGCGATGACGTCACCCAGGTCGGATATGCTGCTAGCCATCACGTCACACGGCTCGAATATACGTGTCCGCGGACAATTAATCTGACTGGAAACCCCTCCCCGGGCTGGTAGGTCGGCCGTCGCCTGTTCTCCCGGGACGGGACCGCTCGTTCGCCGAAACCCGAAACGTGACAAGCAATTTCGAGTCGGGCGATGACCGCACCGAGACGAGCGAGTCGCCGGCGGTTCGCACGCTCGAACTACCGATTCCGAAGCCGGTGTTCGAGCACGTCGTCAATCCGCTGCTGACCTGGTTCCTCCGGTCGCGGTTCCACGACTCTGGGGAGAGGTGGAGGGGTACCGTGCTGCTGCACCGCCTAATGAGTCGGTTGATCGTTGTCCGTTCTCGTACATCGGAGTGCGACATCGACGCGTCGGTTCGACCGACTGCCTGGTGGCCCTGGACGGTCCACAGTCAGACGTTCGGGCTCAGGAACCGTATCAAATGGCACAGGTTGTTGGCTCAGCGCCTCGCATTCTCACCGACGTAGAACCCACACCGATGGATATGGTCGTTGTCAGCGTACTTTTAGGTCAGAGGGAACCAATATGGCATCCGCAACTCGAACGAATCCACCACCCGACACCAGAGGCCTGCCACTGCTCCATCACACCATCCACGAAAACGTGTTCGTTCGCATATTCGCACTCTGGCTCATCGGCACGCTCCTGTTCATCGTCGCCTGGACAGCAAGCTACGTCGTCCTCCCCGAGGGAGCGCTCCGTGACGCGGTCATCAGTCCCGAACTGGTTTCCGAATCGCCGGACGCGTGGGCCACCTTCGGCCAGCTAATCCTCGTGAACCTCGTCCTCGGGATGGGGTCGATCCTCTTCGGCAACCACTTTCGCATCGGCACCGTCCCTCTCGGGTACGTCGCACCGTTGTTCTGGGCGGCCCTCTACGGCATCTTCCTCGGAACGAACTCGTTCGGCGTCTCCGCCGGCGGCAAGATCGCTCCCACCGTCGCGGTGCTCTGGACGCGGAGTGGTGCCCTCGAAATCACGTCGTACCTGGTAGTTGCAGCGGCGACTTACCGACTGGTCGTCTGGCAAAAGCCGTCGCTGTTCGCTCGCACCTCCGAGAAAATCCGTCGGATACGAGACATTCCACTCGACCGGACAGAGATCGCCCTTCTCGTCCTCGGGTTCGTGCTCCTCGGCATCGCGAACTGGCGGGAAGCGGTCGACATCCTCGGCACCCTCGTGTAGCTAAACGCCGCCGTTGAAATTCCGTCTCCTGTCGCCGGTTGGTGCGGACTCCAGGGGCAACGTGTGCATCCCCATCGTCCTCTATCTCCGTCCCACACCACCGCAGCACGAGTCTGTGCGCTCTCGAAAACGACGACGGGAGTTGTTGAACCCCTTTCCGACGTCGGAGACTGCTCACCGACGCTCGATTTCGAGGCCGTGCTCTCGGCAGAACTCCTCGATGTTCCGCACGAGTTTGTTCGACTCCTTCGCTTCGCTCCCCAGGTCGTGCTGTAACAAGCCGGACCCGCCCCGCCCGAGACGAGTGTGACCGTCACCGTGGTATCGTCGACGAGTTCGAAGATGCTCGTGGTCTGGAGGGTGGAGTTCGTCCTGAAGAAGTACTGTTCGGTGACGATGACGGCAAAGCCATCGCCGTCGTAATCGACGCGTTTGTTCCGGGGAATCCCCGGATGGCCCGCGGCAGCGTCCAGGCGTCCTCGCCCCGGACGACCAACTCGACCTGTTCCATGTCACTCGCTGAGCAGAACGCGTGAAAATCCTTGTGTCCCCGTTTCGCTACCTGTAACGGCCTACCTCGTCCCGGCGCTGTACCGCTCCGTTCCAACTGCACCCCGGAGGACGGACAGTTCACGCGCCACAACTCTTTTCAGGAGAGCGCCGAATCTCCGGGCAATGCCCTCCAGGCGTCAGCTGCTTGCGGGACTCGGAACGGCCGCCGGTGGGGCGCTGGCGGGCTGTACGCTCTTCGACCGGACGACCGGCATCGTCACCCGCAAACAGGTCCACGTCGAGGTTCCCCGGCGGGTCGGTCGGGCGACGAAGATGGGGGTCGCGGTGCTGGCGTTCGAACCCGACCGCGGGTTGCTCCACGGCGAGTACGACCCCGAGCACGCCGACCCGGACGTGGAGAACGGCGCGTTGACGGTGTCCGAGCAGTTACACGAGGAACTCACGACCCGATTCGAGGGCGTCCGATTCTACGTCAACGTCGTCCCGGAAGACGGTTCGAACCCCGCCGGCGGCAACGTCGACCGCCAGGCGTTCAACGCGCTCTCGGTCGGTGGGACGGCGACCGTCGGGACCTACTTCGGCGACGACAGGTCAGGCCGGTTACGACTCCACGACACGGTGCCTCGGGAACGCACCCTCCAAGATAGTCGTCGAGACGTTCGACCTCGACGAACGTACCGACGACGCCTGATTCGACACCGTTTCTGCAGTGCCTTGCTTTGGCCGGTTGGTGGAAAAACTATTTGCGAGGTGTGGTACTGATTTACGCATGGCTGATGGATTGGCGAGAGTCGGCATCGTCCTGGTCATCGCGACGCTCACCGTTCGGTCGGGATTCGTCGTCGGGTCGCGATTCGCCGAACCGGCTAGTGATGCGATGGTGCTGTTCCTGCTCGGGTACGCCGCACTGGTCGTGTTCGTCACGTTCGCCGACCAGTACCTGACGAACGAGGACGCCGAACTCTCTCGATAGACGGTTCTCGCCGCCGGGCCAGCATAGCGTCTCGGACCTGAACGAAGGACGGTACACGTAGTATGCGTATTCAGGACATCCCGAGAATTGGTAATCGCAGATTACCATCCCACCGGCATAACGGGCACCGTTACGTCACCGGTGAATTCAATAGAACCACCCGTGTCAGAAACACACGATGAATACAGCGATTGATTACATTCAGGTCGGGGGCGAGTAGCATGCCGTGGGGAGTTAACACGGAGTTCACCGAGACGGAGGGACTGGAAGTAGAGATAGACGAGGAGCAGGAGAAAGTCGAACGAACTGAAGAGGGGTCCGATACGACCCAAGAGTTCGATATCGACGAAGCGATCTCGAAGTTGGACTGACCGGGGGCGTTCCCTCGTCGGTTACCCGGGGCAGTCGTGCCCATTATGCCCCTCTGGAACGACTCGTCGCCACACAGGGTGTCCGCAATGCCGTCCAAACCGTTCATCGAGAGACAGACCGGTGATTCCATCCTTTCGGGTCGAAATTCGCTCGCAGTGGGGCCTCGAAAGGCCCCGATATCGGAACTGCTTCTAGTCGGTCTTCCTCCGGGCTCGCTACTGCATAGCGGCGGTGAGTGTCTTGCCGCCGACACCTACTACGACCAGCAAGAGCGGAACCACTGCCGGGGCAAGGAACACCACGCTCACGCCGGTCAGCGGAAGGGCCACGATGCCGGGGAGAAGTGCCAACGTACCGCCCAGGAGGAGGGCTCGACGGGGGCGCAGTGCAGCCCCGCTCCCGACGAGTGTGACGGCTGTTACGATACCCGTCCCGGCGATGGCCACCCATAGCCCCTGGTCGAGGAGGACGGCCGCGGTCACCCCCACGAGCGTCGCCAGGCTGACTGCCCCGGCCCACACGGGGAACCGTGCCTCGGCTTCGTCGCGGGTGGCCAGACCGATTCCGACGAGGGTCAGGCCGAGGTAGGCGAGAACGCCCGCCGCTATCGGCACCTCGGGGATGAGGTCGTTGGCGTACGTCGTGAGGACGTAGCGGGAGCCGTCCGCGACGATCTCGTACCGGTGCTGGTCGGCGGTGTAGGAGAACTCCGCCGGGCATCGCTCGCCGTAGACGATGACGGAACGCTCGGCGGACCGGGCCCGGTCGAACGCGCGCTGAGCGTCCGGGGAGAGTTCGTCGTACTGGAGGACTGGGACTGTGGCCCCGCCCTGCTCGATGTCTGTCGCGGGTTCGACGTAGTTCGCACATTCGTTCGGCTCCTGGAACTGGAGCAGGAGTGCGGGACTGACGAGCAACGCCAGGCCAACGAGGAGGGCGACTACTGCGGGGCGGGAGACGGACACACGTGTATCTCTCTGACTGTCGATAAGTACTTTCAGGTGACAGAGCCGCCCAGGGGATGAGCGCAGAGAGAGCTCTCGGTTCTGTATCGAAATCCACGTCGTGGATTGGAAATCAGTCGTTCGTTGGTCAGTCCGTCCCCTGCCGGTTCTGTGCTGCTGACTACGCTCTCTAATCAGCACACCAGTCCGCTACGGCGTCTTCTCGGCTATCGAACGAACTGTTCGTGAGCTGAACGGACAGAACGTTTTTGCCGTTCGCTGGGTGTCCTCAACTATGCCCTCCTGTCCAGACTGTGACGTGGCGATGAAAGAGACCGAGCACATGACGAGCTATCAGGGCGACGGCATCCGCATCGAGACGAGTGGCGGCATCCTCGGCGCCCTCAACCTGCGCGGGGGCTACCTGACGTGCTACATCTGCCCGGACTGCGGGCTCGCCCGATTCTACGCCGACACCTGAACGACCGACCTCCTGCATCGACACCTCGTGGTTTCCATCGACCACCGCCGGTTCCTCGTCCTCGGCAGTGTTGTGAATGTATCAGCATTCGATGGCTGCCGGCGGTTCACCCAGTCGGGAAGTGGTCGAACTCGTCTTTCGTGGAACACGCTGAAACGCTCGGCACGTGGAAACCAATCGTTGCCTCACTCTGCCCTTCATCGTGGACATATTAATCGACGACGCAGCGCCCGAGGACAGGTAAGTCGCACTCACCGAACGCGAACAGTTCACCCCGCTTCGTTGCGACGAACACGAGGTCGGACGTGACCGCCGGGACAGTTCGCCCCGCTTCCCGGTTCCGTCCGAAGCCAACCCGTGTCTGCTCGACGCCGGTCCGGGCGTCCACCACGAACAGGTGGCCGTTGACGGTGTCGCGCTGAATCCAGTCCGGTACGTAGACTGCCCCTCCGGCCACCACGGGTGTGGAGTAGGGTTCCATCTCGGGCGTTTCCTCCTTAGCTTGCCGTCTCGGTCGGTGCGTCCGCCGAACCGCCAGACGCGCTCGCCGTTATGCAGTCGTCGCGCTTCGAGACCGAGGCCGGCGACGTGATACACCAGGCCGTTCGCGACCGCGAACCCCGCGTCACCCCACCGGGAGCCGACTGGTTTCCGCCACTCAACCGCTCGGGTCTGCACGTCGATGGCTGCAACGGAAAACTGGTCTTCGCCTTCGTAGAGGGTCGTGGCGAGCGTGCCGTCGACGACCGCGGGGGCGCCCACGATTGGTGCTGGCAGCCGCCACCGCTCCTCGCCGGTCGCGAGGTCGAGCGCCACGAGATGTCCGTCCGGGCGGGTCATCGGGACGTAGACCACGCCGTCCGCTGCGGTGAGCTGCCACATCCCGTTCAGGTCCGGGAACTCGGTTCGCCAGCGCTCCTCGCCGGTCGCCGGGTCGAGCCCGTAGACCGCCTCCACCTGGTCGGGTCCAGCCGTCCCGTACGTGCCGGTCACGACGACGTCGTCGGTTACAATCGGGGGTACGGCGTCCGGTGCCTGCTGACCTCTGAAGAGCTTGTCGAACGTCCAGTGGACGGTGCCGTCGGTCCCGACCGCCTTCAGTCCGGGCTTGGTCTGGATGAGGATGCGGTCGCCGCTCAGGACGAGCGAGTCGGACTGGTAGAAGTGGTGGAACTCGTCGCTCCGGAGGAGTTCGGTCACCCAGCGCGACTCTCCTGTCGCGGCGTCGAACGCCTCAAGCCACACGCCGGCTTGTTTCTCCGACAGTCCATCGTCGGAGTACGCGTAGTAGAGCGTGCCATCCTGGACGACCGGTGATGCCTCACCGGCCCCGGAGGCGTCGCGTGACTGCTGCCATTCGGTGTGGAGTGACTGGGTGGGGCCGTCGATGGGCGAGTGGCCGGTGTGGGCGTTCGTGAGCGTGCGGCGCGGCCACTCCCCGCTGGCGGATGGCCGGTCGAGTGAAACGCACCCGGCGAGTCCGGCGAGTGAACTCGCGCTCGCTGCCAGGAACGTTCGACGGCTGGAGGGCATTAGTCACCTCCACCCAGACCGCGGCTAAATGATTTCTGCTCGTCACTTCGGCGTGGAGTATATTCAGTACGAATCGGTGAGCGGTACCCCTCTTTCTGGTTCTCGGTGGGGGTGTACCTGGTGCCGAGAGTGATACCGGTGAAGGCCACGACCGTCTCGGTCTGGGGTGCTTCGACGGTTTGCAGTGGTACCCGTATGCGATGTTCGAATCGGAGGTCATCCTTTTCCCGGAGCTCATGGCGGACGTTGTGGCGTTCGTCGGTCGAGTTCAGAATCCCAATTTCGATGGTCGTAGTCTCCTGTCGGTTGCAGTCACTCACGGCCAGGAGTGCCGGTGTTGGGGCTTTCAGGAATCGACGTCGGCGCCACTCTCTTGGTCACCCGCTTCCCGGATGAACCTTGACATCCGGCTGAACTCCTATCTCGTCTATCCATCATTCATCTACGCGAGTTCCATCGTCAGTCGCCGGACGTCACGCCGAGAAGTCCCTGCTGACGTATATGGTCGCGACTTCGAATCACGGACTACGTTCGAACGCACCCGTATCCTGTCCGACACAAGACATTTATGCGGTCAATCTTTCAATTAGATATGTCGGTTAACCAATGGCCCGTGTCGGACTTCGAACAACGCCGACAGCGATGCTTGTTTCGCCTGAGTCTCGACTTCGCTAGAGAGCTGGTTGCTTTCGTTGCCGTTCCGGGACACTGTGACTCCGCCGAACTCTCCCCTGATAACCAACTGCATCCATCGAACCAACGCCTTCGAGGTACGGGCCTTGCGTCCAACTAGCGACGTTGGGGATCTGGTGGTGTTGGTCGCTAACGTCTCGTTTCTCGCTACGCTCTTTACTGAGGATTTGCGATTTGTTGCGTTCGCAATACTGCTTCTGGTACTCGGAACGATAGCTGGAACCCTCAGCAGATGGATTGATACGTTAATCGCGGGGTTCGTGTATCTCTTCATCGTCTACGGGTACATCTTCGTCGTCATCCGCCTCTTCGAGATTCACGTTTCGCCAAAGCCGCTGATACTCTTTGGGTATGGGTTCACCCTCTTCGTCTTGTCAATCCCTGGACTGAGAGACCGCTGGAGCAGCTATTCCGCGAAGCAGTAGAACCGTGATGCGCCGGCGCGTGTCCGGTGGAGGAACACCTTTCTATCCGCTCGTCGATGTGTCAACCGATGGGCGTACGACAGTGGCTGGTGGACGACCTGTTCAGCGAGCCGTCCGGTGGCCGGCTTCCTGGATTTCGATTGTCGCCGGCGTCGTAATCAGTGCCGTCGCCGTCGGTAGCGCCTTCGAGATGCGCGTCTGGGGCGAACCGTTCAACGCATCAGTCGGGTACGTTTTCAGCGGGTTCGCCTTCGTCTTGCTGGGAGTTGCGGATCTACTTCCGCCGGGACAAAGTCGGCTTGCTGCCGTGCTTCGCGTGGGTGGACTCGCCGGTTTCGTCCTGTTCGGCGTGGTGGTGACGCTCCCGCACCTGCTGGCGGCCCCGGCACTGGAGCAGACGGTGGCCGTCGTGTTCACGGGGTTCATTCTGCCTTCGTCTGGGTTTTCACGCGCACTGGAACTGACTGAGAGTCACGCCCAGTCGCGGAGCGGTGGGATGATGCCGAGCGTGGACGCGGCGATGTAGAGTCCGATGGCGACGACGGCCCCGCCGAAGAGGAGTGCCTGCCATGCCCGTAGGTAGAGGACGGCAACCTCGTGGTGAACGCGGGAACGGCTGCGCAGATGGCGTACCTCCCCTTCGGCTGGTGGAAGGACTCGTTCTTCGGCGACCTGCACGCCCAGAGCGAGGACCTGTTCCACTTCTACACGGCCAGGGCCGTCTACATCGAACGCTGGCCCGACGCCTGAGCTGTTCGTGCGCCGGGTCCCGATAGCTCGCCGGCCGGCGGAACACTCTCACTCTTCTCGCCTGGATGATTTCCAATTTTCATCGAGATAACCAGAATATCATTCTGATGGGCTGGCCCGTTGGCTGCACGGGCCCGGGACCGATTTCGACGCGCAGCGTGTCCCCGGATGTCAGTCCATTCGGGGTCGTCTCCGCACGGTCCATCGGTCCGATGGTTCGCACCACTATCGGGAGTGACGCATTGCGAACAAACCGGAGTGAAGGGCGTCGAACGTGACGCCTGTACACGGCGCGCCACCGCTCTCACGTCGTCATCGCTCTCCTGGAGAATTTTCAATTACGGCGCATTTTTATGGGATGAAATTGAACGTGGTTCTATGTCTCGAACGGGTACCGACACCGAGGAGTTCGACGAGACCGACCTCGAACTGCTGGCGTATGTCGAAGACGACTTCGAGGTCAGCCTCGACACGCTCGCAGAGCGCCTCGGCCTCTCGAAGTCGGCCGTCCATTACCGATTGAACAAGCTGAAGGAGAACGGCGTCGTCGAGGGTGTGACGGCAGACCTCGACCCCGAGCGGTTCGGTCTCGACATGGTCGCGATCACGGAAATTTCGGTCACGCACGAGCGAGGGTACTCAGAGGGTCTCGGGGCCGAAATCGCCGAACTCGACGGCGTCGAACGGGTCTACTACACCATGGGTGACGTCGACTTCGTCGCCATCTCGCGGGTCCAGAACCGGACGCAGATGAACGACGTCATCGAGGAGATGGTCGGCATCGACGGCGTCAACGAGACCTCCTCGAGGTTCGTCATGGACGAGATATCGACCACCCCGACGTTCACGTCGAACCTGTCCGACGAGATGAAGCGGAATCTCCTCGACTGACGAGTCACCGGAGCCGTCCCCGGTGTGCCGTCCCCCATCCCTGTGTCACTCGACGTTTCCCCCGCTTCGTTCGGTGAGAACGTCGTCCAGGGCGTCCAGGAGGCGGTCGGCGTGCTTCCGTTCGAACACCAGCGGCGGGCGGATCTTCAGCACGTTCCCGTCGCTGCCGGTCGACCCGACGAGCACCCGACGCTGCCGGAGTTCGTTGACGACAGCCGCCGTCTCGTCCGGTGCAGGCTCCCACGTCTCCCGGTCCCGGACGAGTTCGACGCCGACCAGCAGTCCCTGCTGGCGAACCTCGCCGATCCGGTCGTGGTCTGTCGACAGCTCCGTCAGCCCGGTGTGCAAGTACTCGCCGACGGCGGTGGCGTGAGCCAGCAGGTCCTGGTCGTCGATTTCGTCGAGCACCGCCAACGCGGCCGCACACGACACCGGGTTCCCGCCGAACGTGCTGAAGAATCCCGTCCGGTCGAACAGGGTCGCCGCGACGTCCGACCGCGTCGCCACGGCCGCGACGGGATGCCCGTTGCCCATCGGCTTCCCCATCGTGACGATGTCGGGGACCACGTCTGCGGTCTGGAACCCCCACAGGTTCGACCCGCTTCGACCGTGGCCGGCCTGCACCTCGTCCGCGACGACGAGTCCTCCCGCGTCGTGGACGCGCTCGACCATCCGGCTCAGCTGTTTTTCGTCCGGCGGGTGGATTCCGTCGCTGGTGAACAGCGAATCGAACACGAACGCGGCGGTTCCGAGCCCTCGTTCTTCGAGCGCGGCCAGCGACTCCGTCACGCTCTCGACGGGGTCGCGACCCGCCCGCCACCGGGCGGACGCTTCGACCGGCGGCGGGACGGTCTCGACGTGGTCCGGTCGATGGCCGTCGGGCCAGATCTCGGGTGATAGCGCCGTCGCCGCATCGGTAATCCCGTGGTACGCGTTCTCCGAGACGATGGCGCCGTCGTCGCCGGTAGCAGCGGTTGCCAGCCGCCACGCGAGGTCGGTGGCTTCGCTCCCGGAGTTGACGAACACGACCCTGTCGAGTTCGTCGGGCATCGTCGCCAGGAGGCGTTCGGCCAGCGTGACGGGCGCTTCGTGCAGGTAGCGAGTGTTGGTGGCCAGTTTGCGGGCCTGCCCGCCGATCGCGGCGGCGACCCCGGGATGGGCGTGGCCCACCACCTGGACGTTGTTGTAGGCGTCGAGGAAGCGGCGACCGGACGGGTCGAACAGCCACACCCTTCTCCGCCGACGAAGTGTACGGGGTCGCGGTACGAGAGGGGTGACGACCCGAGAACCCGACGCCTGCGGGATACCAGCTCGGCCGTGTCCGTCCGACCGTACGGGACGTTGGCCGAGAGCGCGGCGGTTCGCAGGCGGCGGCCGACCACGTCGAGACCTGTATCGTCGAGCGACCGGAGCAGGTCCCACCCGTCGTCGACGCCGGCGACGGTGTGGTCGGTCTTCTCCGGGTGTTCGTCGATTCGCCACGCGACGATGACGCCCCACGCGAGGAGTCGTGCCGCGACGAGGTCCGCCAGGAGACTGGCTTCCTCGTCTTCGAGCGGTGTGACGCTGACGTATCCCCTGATGACGGTCTGGGCGGCCTCGACGGGGTCGTCGCGGCTGTACATGACGCTCGCGAGTGCCATGACGAGGTCGCTCACGAGCGCCGTGTAGGTGAGGTCGCCGAAGTCAACGATGCCGCTGACCCGGTCACTCTCGTCCAGCAGAACGTTGTCCAGCGTGAGGTCGTTGTGTATCACCTGTGCGCGAAGCGTGTCGAACACCGGTTCGACGCGCGTTTCGAACCGTTCCAGGACGCGTTCGGCGAGGTCGCGTCGTCCTCGTCGGCGACGCTGTCGAGCAGCGAGCGAAGCTCCGAGGCGTGCCGCAGGTCCCAGATGATGTCGTACTCCGCTTCAGGGTGGAAGAATCCACGAAGGGCCTTCCCGAGTCTCGCCACGACCGCCCCGTAGGCGTACAGCGCGTCTTCGTCGAGGACGCTCCCCGATGCAGTTCGCCCCGGAACGTGTGTGAACATCCGGACGAGGAACGTCTCGTCGCCGTCGTTGACCGCCGTCCAGGCCGACCTGTCGGTCGTCGGGACTATCTGCATCACCGGCAGGTCGGGCGCGGACCGGTAGACGTGCCGAAGCGCCTTCGTCTGCAGGTCGAGTGCCGCGGCGTCGTCCGCCGGGCTCGAAATCTTCAGTACGTACGCGTCGCCGTCGTCGGTATCGACCCGGAAGTTCTGGTCCCGTTCGCCGCCGAGTTCCGTCACCGTTCCCTGCTTCCCGAACTCGCGCTCTGCGATCCTCGCGGCCGCCGAACCGTCGAACGTCGGCGGCCGGACGACGAGCGGTTCGGACCCCACTGGCCCGTCGGTCATCGCCCGCTCCCTCTCCGCTCGGTATCCGGCATCATGTGGCAACAAAAGGAGTCTACCGGACCTTAATCGTTTCCTCACCGGCCATCAGGGTGGGCTGGGGTGAGGGGGAGAGCGGGGAGCAGAGGTGGCGATCACTCTTCCCAGGCGTCGAGCAGGTCCTCCTTGGATTCGGGTACAGGGTCGGGGAGGGCGTGGTTGATGACGTAGGAGCCCTCCTCGTGTTCGTTGTTCCACATGTCCTCGTGCACGCTCGGCGTGTCCTCCCACGCGGACAGGTTGGTCTTCGGCACGTCGATGGTTCCCTGTTCGATCTCCTCGTGGAGCTTCATCACCTCGTAGGTGTTCTTCATGTGGGTCCCGAAGATCTCCGTCGTCGGCATGACGATGCGCCGCTGGCGCATCCACACCTGCGGCGCGTAGAACGAGTAGCGCCGCCCGGACATGTCCTCCGAGTAGATGACCTCGCCCTGGAACGGCGCACACAGCATGGTCGACACGCCGAGGGTGTTCTGTCCGGCGCGCTCGAAGACGACCTCGGGGTTCCCACGCGGATTGTTCGGGGTTCTGAGGAGGCCGCCGACAGCCTTCCCCAGCGGCTTGAACATCCTGTTCGAGTACGCGCCGACCGTGGGAAGGAGGTCGGGCGACTCCGGCGGCGGGAGTGCCGGGAGCGAGTCGACCAGTTCGAAGTCGTCGTCCTCTGCTGTCAGGGTCTCCACGCTCACCGTCCCCTCGACGTCGTACTCGGACTCGACGTATTCGGCCTGTGCGTCCGTCTCGGTGACGACCGCCACCCGAGCCCGGTTGTCGAGTGCGCTCTCGATGGCGGCCTCGCCGACGGCGTCCCCGGTCCCGGAGACGTGGTCGGGCGTCCCGTACCAGACCATGACGCCTTGACCGGGCCGGAGGCCCGTCCGGTCGTACAGCTCGCCCGGCGTGGCCTCGCCCTCCTTCCCGAGGAACGCCAGTTCGTAGCCGGTCGAGGCACCGAAGAAGGTGAGACGCCCGCCGTCGTCGAGCAGTTGGTACGACCGGGAGAACGCCGCCTGCCCGGCGTGGGAGACGACGTAATCGGCGAGGTCGCCGTCGTTCTTCTCGCGGAGCTCCTCGAGGAGGGGGTCACCCGCGGCCCGCCAGTCCTCCCACTCCTCCGGGTCGTGGGGAACCATCCGCATGGTGCCCTCGTACTCGTCGCTCTTGCGGTTGATGTACGCGTCCGCGCCGGCGGCGAGGGCGCGTTCACCGCGTTCGGGGCTCGAGACGAGGCCAGTGATGTTCAGGTCACGCGTCTCCGCGAGGACGACCGTGTCGCGACCGGTCCCCGTCGAAGCCCCCTCGACGAAGAGGTTCGACCCGGCTTCGACGTCGAGCGTGTTGAACAGCGCCCGGTAGATGGTCCCCATCGTCAGCAGGTAGCTGCCGGCCTCCTCGAAATCGAGCGTGGTCGGCGGCTCGAACAGCTGCGTCGCCTGGGCGACCATGAACTGCTGGTGGGAGCCATCCGGCGTCTGGTACCCCTGGATGCGGAAGTTGGCGGCCATCGGGTCGCGCCCCACCGCCGGCGAGAGCACGTCGTACTGGCCGGAGTAGACGGTGACCAGGTCGCCGACGTCGAAACGGCTGTCGACTGCAGTCCCGTCGCCCACGTCGGCGACGATTCCGAGGCCACCCGAACCGGTGACGTGCCAGTCGCGGTCGTGATTCCCGAACGTCGAGACGGGAATGCCCGTAATCGCCCAGACGTCGTTGTAGTTGATTTCGGACGTGAGCATGTACACCAGCGCCTCGTTCGGACCGGGCTCCTCGACGGGGATGAGTAGTTCCTTCTCGGCGGCGTCGTCGAGGGGTTGCCCGTGGTTCGGGTCCCCGTCCTCGTCGCTGTTGATGCCCCACGCGAACTGGTACGCTGGAATCGGCGTCTCGCCCGCTACGAAGGGCGACCCGACGTCGAGCAGTTCGTCGGCCGCGACCAGCTCCTCGACCACGTCGTCTGCCGGTTCGTCCCCGACCGTCACGTCTATCCGGTCGACGACCTCGTCGTCGACCGTCGAGTTTCCGTCTGCCATGAATCTCCGTGAACGCTGTGACAGACTCCACGCTCAAATACTTATGTGTCACCGCAGCGGTCACTCGGACGACGTGATAGATGGCGCGGCTCGCCCCCGCCTCGCCCCACTGAATGCGGCCCGAGAAGAGTCGTGGCTGGGAGCCGCTCCGACGCCGCGTGCGACTCGACCGGCCCCGATTCCGTCGCAGTGGGTTCTGAACCACCGATATCTATAAGGAGACTGTTCCGGAACTACTGGGTCGTGCCCGACTACGAGTACATAGAGACGGAGACGGCCGACCGGACGCTGACGATCACGCTCGACAACGAGGATTCCCTCAACGCGCTGAACACGACGCTGCGCGGGGAACTGGAGGATGCACTCCTGACTGCGGAGGCCGACGACGAAGTCCGTGCAGTGGTCCTCACCGGGAAGGGGAGAGCGTTCTCCTCGGGGTACGACTTCGGGGAGGAAGGGATCGAGACGATGGACGACCTCATTAAGTCGTCGTACACCCACCTCGACACCGTCTACAACCTGAACCTGCCCGTCATCGCGGCCGTGGATGGCTACGCGCTCGCGGGCGGCTGCAACCTGGCACTGGTGTGTGACCTGACGATAGCGACGGAGCGCTCCGAGTTCGGCTTCCCGGACGTCCACATGGGGGAGCTCCCGCCCCGGCTGGTCCTGCCGTTCGTGACTGACTCCCTGAAACACGCACGGGAACTACTGTACGGCGGCAAGCACGTCGACGCCGAAACGGCCGCGGAGATGGGACTCATCAACCGCGTCGTGGAAGACGAAGACGCACTCCGGGAAGCGGTCGACGAGGAAGTCGCCCACATCAAGAAGACTCCGAGTTCGGTCGTGAAACTCCTGAAGGACACGCTCAACGACATCCAGGAGACACAGGGCTACCGGTCGAACTCCGCCGCCCAGATAGACGAGTACCTCTTCGCCGTGACCTCTGAGACCGAAACCGCCCACCGCTTCCACGACATCGTCGAGGAGGAGGGCGTGAACGCGGCCATCGAGTGGATGAACACCGCCGAGAAGGACTAGTCGTTCGGTCACCGGGCAGTGCGGTTTCTTTCTGGGGACAACCGTCGCGCGTACCATCGGCGTCGTCGGCGCGGCGCATCGGCGTGCGCGTCACTCCGCGTCGAGTTCGAGGCTCGCGTCGAGTATCGACAGGCCGCTCTCGGTCGCGACCACCGGGTTGATGTCCAGCTCCACGACCGCGGGATTGGTCGTCACGACATCTGAGACGGAGCGCAGGAACGCGACCAGCTCGTCTCTATCGACTGCCGGAAGGCCACGGGGGCCGTCGAGCAGCGCCTGGGCTTCGATTTCGTCGATCATCGTCCGGGCGTCGTACTCCGTGAGCGGGAGCGCTCGAAACGCGACGTCGTCGACCGCTTCGACGAGGATGCCGCCGATTCCGACGGTGACGACGGGGCCGATTTCGGCGTCGTCGACCACGCCCACGAGCAGTTCGACCCCGTCCGGGACCATCGGGGAGACCAGCACGCCCTCTATCCGCGCGGACGGGTCGTAGTCGCGCGCTGGTGCTGACCCGCTCGAACGCGTCGCGGACCGCCTGACGGCCCTCGACGTCGAGTTCGATCCCGCCAGCTTCGGTCTTGTGGACAATGTCCGGCGAGGCGATCTTCAATGCGACCGGCCCGTCGAACCTATCGGCGGCGGCCACGGCTTCCGTTGCCGTCGTCGCGAGCTCGAACCGCGTCACGGGAGCTCCGTGGTCGGCGAGCATCGTCTTGGCTTCGAACTCGGAGAGGGTCGACCGCCCCTCCTGGATTGCGTCCGTGACGACGGGACTCGCGTTCCCGTCGGCGTCGACGCGGAAATCCGATTTCTCGTCGGCGTGGGCCAGGTGGTCGCCGTACTCGGCGAGCGCCTCGAGCGCCGACACCGACGTGTCGATGCGTTCGTACACCGGCACGCCGTTCTCCGAGAGGTGTGTCAGCGCGGTCGAGCAGCCGAGTTCCTCCCACATGCTGTTGAACACGACGGGTTTCTCGAGTTCGTCGACCAGCGCCGCGAGCTTGCGAGCGATGGCGATGTCGCGTTCGGGCTCGTCCTCGTTCCAGCACTCCTCGTAACCGAGCGCCGCTCCCGTGATGAGGAGGGCATCGACGTTCGGGTCTTCGAGGAGGTGGCGTGCGGTGTCGTACCACATCGTCTCGTGGTCGGACATCCCCATCACGTCGACCGGATTGGTGAGGTTCGGCGACAGCTCGTACAGCTCTCCGAGCGTCTCCTGGGTCTCCGGGGTCAGGTCCGGGACCTCGAGGCCGGCACGTTCGATGGCGTCTGCCGTCACCGTGGCGTGACCGCCACCGTCGGTGAGCACGGCCACGTTCGGGCCGTCCGGAATCGGGCAGGTCGTGAGCGCCTCGGCCACGGGCACGAGCAGGTCGACGCTGTCGAGGGGGTGGACGCCGGCCTGCCGGTAGGCCGATTCCACCACGTCGATGTCGCCCGCCAGCGACGCGGTGTGTGACTTCGCCGAATCCCGCCCTTCGGCAGTCCGGCCGGATTTGTACGCCACGATGGGTTTCTCGCGGGAGACGCGCCGGGCCTCGCGGAGGAACGCTCGGCCGTCGTTCATCCCCTCGACGTACGCGACGACGCCGTCGGTGTTGTCCTCCGCGCCGAGGAACTGGAGGTACTCGTAGAACTCGAGGTCGGTCTCGTTCCCGACGCCGATGTTGTAGCTGAACCCGACGGTTCCCCTGTCCTCGGCGTCGATCGAGAGTGCGACCCCCATGTTCCCGGACTGGGTCATCAGCCCCAGATGGCCGGGCGTCGTCCGGACGCCGCCCAGGAGGTGGACGTGCTGGTGGACGAAGTCCGCCCCCTGGATGTTCGGTCCGATGATGCGGACGCCGGCCGCTTCGGCGGCCGCGGCGAGTTCCTCCTCGAGGGCTTTCTCCCCCACTTCCCCGAACCCCGCGGTGTTGATGACGGCGCCCGCGATTCCCGCCTCGCCACACTCCCGTATCGTCTCGGGGACGTACTCTGCGGGAATCGCGATGAACGCCAGGTCGACCCGTGCTGGGATGTCGAGCACCGACGCGTACGCTGGCAGGCCGCGGACCTCCTCGTAGTTCGGGTTCACCGGGTAGATGTCGCCCTCGTACCCCCATCGCTGCAGGTCCGCCAGCGTCGAATGGCCGCGCTTGTTCGGGTTCTGCGAGGCACCGATGACAGCCACGGCTTGGGGGTCGAACAGTCGTTCGAGCTGCTTCATCGTACAGACAGAACGCGAGTGATGTCTAATAGGTTGGGGTGCCGTCACACGGGTCGACTCGTCGCGCCCGCCCATCCGGCGCTCTCCTGGCGCGGACGGGGCGACGACAGCCACGGAGGGCTCTTCCGTGCTCGTTACTCTGAACCGGCGACGCCACAGCGACGAGCGAAGTTGTCGAAGACGCGGTGTGCGTTCACCTCGGCGAACGAGTGCTCACCCGGGTTCCAGTCGCTCGCTTCGCCGCTGATTCGCTCGGTGAACTCGGGGTGGAACTGGACGGTCCAGACCGGTGCGTCCGCGTGGCGCGTACAGAAGTTCTGGTCGTACTCGGTTCGTCCGACCCACTCCATCCCTTCGCCCAGTTCGGTCACGAGGTCGCTGTGAAGCACTGGGACGACGGGCTCGACGCCAGCGAGCACTCCGTTCTCGGCCTGGTCGTACTCTGTCATCTCCACGAACGTCGCCCGTCGCTCGTCGTGTTCGACTCGGCCGCCGAGCGCGTAGTTGATGAGCTGGTGTCCGTAGCAGACACCCAGCAACGGGATGCCGTCGGCGATACACCGGTGAACGAGGTCGATCTCGACGTCGAACCATTCGCCGTGGTCGTCGTTGTAGACGCTGTCGGTGCTGCCGGAGATGACGACACCGTCGAATCGGTCGACGGGCGGGTGCTCCAGTTCGTCGACGATGACGTGGTACTCAGAGTCCGGGAGAAGGCGTGCTATCTCCGGGGCGAGATAGCGGTAGTCCGGATCCACCTCGCTATCGAGCACGAGTATCATACCCGGTTCTACTGCGAGCGAGGCAGATAAAGCCACCTGTGGTCGTACGGCTACCCTGCAGTTTGCCCCTGGTGCTCGGTGTCGCTTCGTCGTCCGGCAGCGCCGGGTGGCGTGTGTCGTGGCGGAGAGCGACACGGTTTCACTCATCGTGAAATCGGTGTCCGGGTTTCGTCCATCCGTCGGCCCGTCGGCGCGACCTGGGTGCTGTGGGTCTGTCGCGCCAGTCCCTTCTCGTCGCCCGCGACTAACTGACCTTTTCGTCGTTTCAATTTCGTAGTTCGAGGGATTGTATTTAGATGTCGGTGGTGGCGAAGCATCGTCCGGCCGCGGTGCTGGCGAACCACGGGTTTCACACGTGGTAAAATTGCCAGACTGCCCCAATCTAAAAAATCTGCTCGTTACAGTAGTACGTGCGTAACGGCATGTGCCCTGGTATCGCTCCACACTACCGGAACCGGCAGCACGGAGCGAACCGCGACGTTTCACGAGACGTGAACACCTCCGTGCTCCCTCCCCTTGACTCCGATGGTGGTCGCGGCGGGGCGCTGTGCCTCGCAGTGGGGACAAGAGCACGCGCCACCGGTCGTCGGATGGTCCTTCTGTCCGTCGCCGCTCTCCCGATGGCAGTGGTGCCGTTCGCCGCGAGCACCATCACCTCGGTGGCCGGCGACAGGCGGTATCGTTCTCCGCTCACCGCGGAGAGGCGGACGCCCATCCCGGCGCGTGTGGTGGAGTAGAAGGGGCCGGTTCAGACCACTACCTCCTCGCCGCCGAGATACCACGCCAGGAAGACCAGGCCGCTGGCGGCGAGGACGATGAGCGTCGCGATCACGTTGACGCCGGGGGCGATTCCCTGCCGCACCATCCCGAAGAAGTACACCGGGAGGGTGTTCTTCGTGCCGACGACGAAGAACGTGATGACGAAGTCGTCGAACGAGAGGACGAACGCGAGCAGGGCTGCCGCAACGATTGCGGGCATGATGTTCGGCAGCGTCACGTAGCGGAACGTCTCCAGTCTGTTCGCGCCGAGGGTCTTCGAGGCCTCTTCCAGCAGGACGTTGAAGCTCGCAAGCCTGGCGTAGACGATGACCGCGACGTACGAGATGTCGAACGCGATGTGGGCGATCATCGTCGTCCCGATGCCGGTCGTCATCCCGACGTAGCGGAAGAAGAGCAACGCGGAGATGCCCATGATGATGCTGGGCATGATGATCGGCATGTAGACGATGCCCGTGAAGGGTCGTTTGCCGACGAAGTCGTACCGCTGCAGGACGAACGCGAGCATCGTGCCGAACACCGTCGAGACGACCATCGCGACGACGCCGATGTACATCGAGTTCTTGAACGCCACCCACGCGACGTCGGGGTTCACCACCCGGGTGCTCTGTCCACTGAGAAGCAGTTCGTACCACTTCGTCGTGAACCCCTCCACGCGATGGCGATCTGTGCGTCGTTGAACGACGTGACGATGACGACCAGTATCGGCAGGTAGAGGAAGACGTAGAACGCGATCGCCTCGAGCGTGATGAGTTGCTTGCCGTACTTCTCGAGGACTCGCTTGACTGCCCGCCACGTATTCCCGGTTCTCGTCAGCAGTCTCCCGCCGGCGGTTCCGGTGCTCATACCAGGTCACCTCCCGAGATGACTCGCTGATAGAGACCGATTGCGACGAGCACCACGCCGGTGAAGATGAACCCGGCCGCGGAGCCGAGCGGCCAGTTACCCGCCGCGCCGAACTGTTCCGCGATGAACTTCCCGATGAACGAAGCGTCCCCGCCGCCCAGGATCTCGGGGATGACGTAGGTGCCGGTCGCCGGGATGAACACCAGGATGCTCGCCGCGAATATCCCGGGGACGGACAGCGGCAGGATAACCTTCCGGAACGCAGTCAGTCGGGTCGCCCCGAGTACCAGCGCCGCCTCACGGAGCGTGAAGTCGATGTCGTCGAGATTGGCGTAGATCGGCAACACCGCGAACGGAACGTAGATGTACACCATCCCCAGCATCACCGCCGTGTCGGTGAAGACGAGCGTCACTCCATCGACGTACGGCAGCGCGTTGAGGACGTAGAAGATCGGTCCGTTCTCGAAGGTCAGGAGCTTCAGCGCGTAGACGCGAACGAGATACGACGCCCAGTAGGGGAGGAGGAGAACGACGAGGCCGAGCTGCTGGAGACGGTCGGGAAGCACCCTCACGATGAAGTACGCGGTCGGGTACCCCACAGCCAGCGAGACTGCGGTGGTGATCAGGCCGAAGTTGATGCTCTTGAACAGCACCTGCACGTAGACGGTCGGCTGGCCGCTCGTGAGTTCGAACGGGACGAACGCCTCCAGAACCCACGCGACGGTCCACCAGACGGCCTGGCCGATAGACGCGTCGTCGGGGACGAAGAAGGTCGCGTACTGCTGGAGACCGAGATACTGGGGCGCGATCAGCACCTCCCCGAAGGCGCCTCGTTGACCGAAGCTGTAGTACATCATGATGAGCAACGGAATGAAGAAGAACACCGTGAGCCAGAACGCGCCCGGAGTGAGGTTGACGAGCAAGCCGAAGTATTCGCTCTGTGTAATTCGAGAGCTAAAATCCCCTATTCTCTCTCGAGTCCCCTGTTTCGTCTGTTGCGCCATCGCCCTTGACAAGTTTTCACATTGCATTAAGCATTTGGGTGGACTGCGCGCTGTGGCTCCGGTTTGGCGTCAGCGCGTGCACAGCGCATGGGAGCGCGTGAACGCGAGTGGGCGACGATAACCGCCCGCGAACAGAGCTCTCGGTAAACTGATTGGAAGAGGGGAAACGTTTAACAACGTGGAATAGAACCTACACTTAGACGACAATGGCGAACGACAACAAGGCACACGGTAACCTGTATCAGAAAGCGCTCAGCAGGAGAGCCATCCTCGGGATGTCGGGGAGCGCACTCGCAACGGGTCTTGCCGGATGCACCAGCGGCGGCGGTGGCGGGAGTGGGGGACAGCAAACGACCGAGACGACAACCTCGACGACCGGCGAGACGTCCACGACGACGGCCAGCGGGTCGAAACAGGAGCTGATGGACAAGTACGACCTCGAACTGGTGGACTACGCAGACCAGGTCGAGGACGAACTGACGATACTCCAGTGGAACGCCTACTGGCCGACGGACATCGTCCCGAACTTCGAGAAGCTGTACGACATCGACGTGTCGGTATCGATCTTCAGTTCGAACGAGGCGATGTTCAACAAACTGAAATCGCTGGGGCCGGGACAGGTCGACATCATCTTCCCCAGCGACTTCATGGTCAACATCATGGCCACGCAGGGGATGCTCCGGACCCTGAACAAGGACAAGATCCCCAACTACGGCAACCTCAAGGACAAGTTCGAGTCGGTCGACTACGAACCCGGCGACGCGCCCGGCACGTACTCGATGCCGTACAACTGGGGCTGGTCGGCGATGGGTAACAACACGGACGTGACGGGCGGTCCCCTGGAACCGACCTGGGACGAGATGTTCAACGAGGAGTACGACGGCCAGATAACGATGCTCAACAACATGCGCGAAACCATCGGCGTCGCGCTCCTCAAGCTCGGCTACTCCATCAACACGACCGACGAGGCGAAAATCAACGAGGCGAAGGAACTGCTCATCCAGCAGAAGGAAAACGGTCTCGTGAAGGCCTACGACTCCACGAACGTCGAGTCGCTGCTCACCAACAAGGAAGTGAGCCCCGCACACGGCTGGAACGGACAGGTGTTCGGGGCGTACCGGAACCTGATGAACGACAACCACGAAGCCCCGGTGGAGTTCGTCATCCCGGAGGAGGGGAACGTCATCTGGACGGACGCCGCCGTCCTCGACAAGGAGGCGCCCCACCCGAACGCCGCACACGCGTTCCTCAACTACATCAACAACGTGAAAGTCCACGCCGAGATCACGAGCTGGCTGATCTATCCGACGATTCTCGAGAACGAGAAGGAACACCGCACCGACAAGTGGGCCTTCGAGAAGCTCGAAGGCTTCTCTCCGACCGAGGAGCAGCTCGGGCGGATGGAGTACATCGAGAACGTCGGCCAGGCGACGAAACACTTCTCCGAGGCGTGGACCGAGGTCAAGAACGCATAACCCCAAGCCCCTATCATCCATGGCAGATTACGACGTCCGGTTGGACGGGGTCACGATGGACTTCGGCGACGTGCGCGCGGTCGAAGACGTGAGCATCGACATCGAGAAGGGCCAGTTCATCACGCTGCTCGGGCCGTCTGGTTGCGGGAAGACGACGACGCTGCGGTGTGTCGCCGGTCTCGAAACGCCGACCGAGGGCGACATCTACATCGGCGGCGAGCGGGTCAACGAGCGTCCCCCGTTCGAACGCGACATGGACATGGTCTTCCAGTCGTACGCGCTGTTCCCCCACATGACCGTCGGGGAGAACGTCGCGTTCGGCCTCCAGATGCAGGGCGGTGAGACGGACGCAGTGTCGCCGGCGTCCCGCTCGCTCGGCACGCAGATGAAGCGACTCGTCCGCCGGAAGACCTCCCCGAGATCGAAGAGCGCGTCGCCGAGATGCTCGAACTCGTCGAGCTCCCGGGAATGCAGGACCGAAAGCCGTCAGAACTCTCCGGCGGACAACAACAGCGCGTCGCCCTGGCACGGGCACTCATCACCGAACCGACCGTCCTGCTCCTCGACGAGCCGCTCGGAGCACTCGACCTGCAGCTCAGGCAGAACATGCAGATAGAGTTGAAGAACCTCCAGCAGGAGCTCGGCACGACGTTCATCTACGTCACCCACGACCAGGAGGAGGCGCTCACGATGAGCGACAAGATCGTCGTCATGAACGACGGCCGCATCGAGCAGGTCGGCGAGAGCGCCGAGATATACGAGCAGCCGGCGACCGAGTTCGTCGCGGACTTCATCGGCGAGACGAACCTCATCCGGGGAACGTACGCCGAGCGGAACGGGACGGCCGAAGTCACGAGCGACGGATTCTCCTTCGAAGTCCAGCCGGAAGCCGGGGCGTCGGACGACGTCTCGTTCGCCGTGCGCCCCGAGAAGATCCACATCAGGGCCGACGCCGACGAATGTGACAACGTGTTCGACGCCGAGGTCGTCGAGACGATCTACAAGGGGAACCTCGGGAAGTTCGTCGTCGAACTGGAGAACGGACAGCGACTGACCGTCGACGTCCAGCTCACGGACCAGAGCCGGCTTCTATCGGTCGGCGACGAGGTGACGGTGGGCTGGTCGAGCGAGCACACCGTCATCCTGACCGAGTAGCGTAGCGTTCCCAGGGGCGACGCGGACTGCTCCCGGATTTTCTGCGATACCGTTCGAACGCGTCGAAGATTGTCGACCGGAACAGCTGCGCTCGGGACGCCCCGGACGGCCCGATTACTGTCCCTGGGCGTCGGCCAGTCGCGGGGCGATGTGCTTGAACGCCTCGATGGTCTCGTCGACGTGGGCTTCGGTGTGCTGGACGCTGATGGTCCACTGCTGGCGGGCGCCGTAGGGGTGCGGGATGATGTCCTGGTTGAGCATCCCGAACCAGAACAGGCGGTGGAACTCGTCGTCGATGTTCGCCATGAACTCCCGATAGTTCGTGATGTCGGCGTCGGTGAACTGGATCATCCCCTGGGAGTTCACGTTCCGGACCTGGCCGGTGATTCCGGCATCCGCCATCACGTCCTCGTAGCCCGCTTTCAGCCGCTCGCCGAGTGCGTCGACGTGGCGGTACGCGTCCTCGGTCAGCACGTCGCGAAGCGCCGTAATCAACGCCCGGAGGACGAAGGGATTCCCGTTGTAGGTGCCGTAGTGCCAGGCGTAATCGGTCGAAATCTGGTCCATGATGGCGTCCGACCCGCCGAACGCGCCGACGGACGTCTCCCCGCCGATGGACTTCGCCATCGTGACCATGTCGGGCTGGACGCCGTAGTACTCGGCTGCGCCGCCGGGAGCGACCTTCACGCCGGTCTTCACCTCGTCGAAGATGAGGACGACGCCGTACTCCTCACAGAGGTCTTTGAGGCCGGCGAGGTAATCCTCCCGCGGTGGCGTCACCGACTTGTTCAGCATCACCGGTTCGACGATGAGCGAGCCGATCTCGTTGAGGTTGTCGCGCATGATGTCCTCGGTCGCTTCGAGGTCGTTGAACGGCGCTATCTCGACGGTCTCGGCCGTCTTGTCCGGAATGCCGTGGCCGTCGGTGACCTTCATCGGGCGTTTCGGGTGGCCGACCTTCCCTTTCGGCGGGGTGCCGCTCACCATCACGTAGTCGTGGACGCCGTGGTAGGTTCCCTCTATCTTCAGGAGCTTGTCCCGGCCGGTGTACGCCCGCGCCATCCGGATGGCGTGCATCGTCGCCTCCGTCCCCGAGTTGGTGAATCGGACTTTCTCGAGTGCGTCCCATCGCTTTTTCAGCTCCGTGGCTGCTTCGGCCAGCAGCTCGTGGGGCATCGTGTAGAGCGTTCCCTGGTCTATCTGGTCGTGGAGCGCGTCGGTTATCTCGGGGTGGGTGTGTCCGGTGAGCCCCGCACCGTTGTTCATGTCGTAGTCGAGATACCGGTTCCCGTCGACGTCCTCGAGATAGGCGCCGTCGCTATGGTCGATGTAGAACGGGTAGGGGTCGAACTGTCGCGAGGTGCTCGCCACGCCACTCGGGATGTGTTCGCGCGCTTCGTCGTGGAGCGATTCGCTGGTCGGCGTTCGCTCTCGGTACTCCGCCTCGAGCGTCTCCCAGTAACCCATACCGTATCGATACCAGTCGGAACAATAAATGTGTGGGTGACTGTCACACCCTGCGTGGTGTCGCCCGCCCGAAACGGCAGCTAACCGACCTCGTCTACGGGACGTGCTCGAACGGCTCGATTACTGTTCCTGGGCGTCGGCCAGTCGCGGGGCGATGTGCTTGAACGCCTCGATGGTCTCGTCGACGTGGGCTTCGGTGTGCTGGACGCTGATGGTCCACTGCTGGGACGCGTGATGCGGGTGGGGCAGTATCCCCTGGTTGAGCATCCCGAACCAGTAGTTCTCGTGGAACGCCAGGTCGACGTTGTCGAGGAAGTCACGGTAGTTCTCGATGGTCTCGTCCGTGAAGAGGAGTGTTCCCTGCGAGTTGACGTGCTCGACGTGTCCCTCGATGCCCTCGTCGTCCATGACGTCCTCGTAGCCGCTGGCCATCCGTTCGCCGAGACGGTCGACGTGCGCGTAGGCGGACTCCGTGAGGACGTCACGTAGCTGCGTGACGAGGGCCCGCAGGACGAGCGGATTTCCGTTGTAGGTCCCGTAGTGGGCGGCGCCGTCCGTGATCTGCTCCATCACCTCCGATTTCCCTCCGAACGCGCCGACGGGGAAGTTGCCGCCGATGGACTTCGCCATCGCCACGAGGTCCGGTTCCACGTCGTAGTACTCGGCAGCGCCGCCGGGCGCGACCTTGACGCCGGTCTTCACCTCGTCGAATATCAGGACGATGCCGTACTCGTCACAGAGCGCTCGCAGCCCCTGGAGGAACTCCCCGGTCGGCTGGGTCACGCCGACGTTCATGACGATGGGTTCGACGATGAGCGCGCCGATCTCGTTGACGTTCTCCCGGAGTATCTGTTCGACGGCGTCCAGGTCGTTCCACGGCGCGACCTCGACGGTTTCGGCCGTTTTCTCGGGGACGCCGTCGCTCTCGACGACGCGGGCCGGGCGTTCGGCGTGACCGAGGAGGCGACGGGGTGCCGCCTTGCTCATGAGCACGTAGTCGTGACACCCGTGGTAGGACCCTTCGATTTTGAGGAGTTTGTCCTTCCCCGTGTACGCCCGGGCGACGCGGATGGCGTGCATCGTGCTCTCGGTCCCCGAGTTGGTGAACCGGACCTGGTCCACGGCGTCCCAGCGCTTCTTGAGTTCCGCCGCCGCCTCGGCGAGCAGTCGATGCGGATGGGTGTAGAGGGTCCCGCGCTGGAGTTGGTCGGTCACGGCGTCCGTCACTGCCGGATGGGCGTGCCCGCTCATCCCCGCGCAGTTGTTCATGTCGAAGTCGACGTACGAGTTCCCGTCCACGTCGTGGAGATACGCCCCTTCCGCTCGCTCGATGAACAGCGGGTAGGGCTCCCACGCCCGATAGGTGCTCGCGACGCCCGCCGGCACGTGGTCGCCCGTCTCGGCGTACAGCGTCTCGCTCGTCGGCGTGCGCTCCCGATACTCCGCCCCGATGTCGTCCCACAGCGTCATTCCGGTTCACGGTTCGCGCCCACTGTTATTATATCACAGGGGTGGCCCCTCCGAGGCAACGCGGCATCTCTCCGCGTGCCCGTTCGCCGACGGTCAGGCGAGGTGGGTGGAGGCTCCTTGGCGACTGCCGGCATCCGAGGAAAGATATTTCCGTCATGTGCGAGAGAGAACGTCCATGTCGCGTACCCAGTCGTACGACGTAATCATCGTCGGGGGTGGGGTCATCGGCTGTGCGACGGCCCGAGAGCTCGCCCCCGACCACGACGTCCTCGTCCTGGAAGCAGGCGCCGCGGGCGGCGAGACGACCCCGAAGGCGTCCGGGATGGTGGCTACTATCCCCGACCTCCCCGAGTATCCCGGGGCGGCCGCCTACGCCATGGAGTTCTTCCACTCCTACGACGGGACCGGGCAGTTCGAACTGACGCCGAGGCCAGGGCTCCACCTCGTCACCGCCGACGAGGAGGAGTGGGGGCGAGAGCACGCCCACGAGATGGCCGCCAACGGGTTCGAAGTGACGTATCTGACGGCCGCGGAGATAGAGGACCGGCATCCCGACGCGCTCGTGCTCGACGAGTTCGTCGGGGGCGTGGAGTTCGCCGACTGCGGCTGGGTCGACCCTTACACGTACACGATGACGCTGAAGGCGGACGCCGAGGACGCCGGCGCACGCTACGAGACGGAGACGCCGGTGGAGGCTATCGAAACCGAGGACGGTGCGGTGACCGGGGTGCGCGTCGACGGGGAGACGATAGCGGCCGAGCACGTGGTGTGCGCGACCGGGTGGCGTACGAGGGACCTCCTCTCAGACCTCGTCGAGATTCCGGTCCGCCCGTTCCGCTGGCAGGCGGTGAACCTCGAGGTGGGCCGTTCGTTCGACGAGACGTTCCCGATGGCGTGGGACCGACAGTCCCGGTCGTACTGGCGGCCGGAGCACAACGGCGACCTCCACGTCGGCGGCGGCACCTACTTCGTCGAGGACGCCGGCGACGTCCGCAGCACCATCACCGAGAGCTTCCGGAGGGCCGTCGCGGAGACCATCGTCGACCGCGTGCAGGACGTCGAAGACGCCCGAATCAAGGGCGAGGACTGCTGCCCGTCGGGTGACGCTGCTACGCCCGACGACCTCCCGATTATCGACGCACCCAGCGACGCTCCCGACGGTCTCGTCGTCGCCATCACCGGTCCGGTCGGTGGTATCATGTGCTCGCCGTTCGTCGCGACCGCGGTCCGCTCGCTCGTCACCGGGGAAACCGCGCCGTTTCCGGTCGGGCCGCACGGCCTCGACCGGTTCGAGGACCGGTCGGCCGATTTCGAATGCGACTACGTGACCGGGGCGCACTCTCCGTAGCGCGGCCCACCCGTCCGTCCTCCCGCAGTCCGGTCAGCCTTTATGGTACCGGCGTTCGACGCTATCGACGATGGCAGATTCCGAAACGGACTACGACGTCGTCATCGTCGGCGGTGGCGTGAGCGGCTGTGCCGCCGCGTACCACCTCGCGACCGACCACGACGTCGCCGTCGTCGACAAGGGTCAGATCGCCGGCGAGGCGTCGGGACTGGCGGCCGGCCTCGTCGCACCGACGCTGTTCTATAGCGACAGGCCAGCCGTCGCGCGCTTCGCGAACGAGTGGTTCCGGGCGTTCGACGGCACCCACAACTTCTCGTTCCATCGACGCCCGCGGATCGAGTTCATCCAGCCGGACAGCGAAGCGAACGCGCGTGACCGGGCCGCCCGGCTATCGGACGAGGGATTCCCCGTCTCGTTCCTGGAACCCGACGAGGTGGAGCGCGAGTACCCCTGGTTCGACGCGTCGCGGTTCGCGGGCGTCGTGGAGTACGCGGACACCGGCTGGGTCGACCCTACGAATACACCGTCGCCCTGCAGAAGGCGGCCGAGGACCGAGGCGTCGACGTCTCGGCGAACACTCCCGTGCGCGACGTTCGCGTCGCGGATTCGGTGGCGTCGGTCGAACTTCCGGACCGAACGCTCGCTGCCGGTCACGTCGTCATAGCCACCGGCTGGCGGACGCGGGCGTTCCTCGACGAGTACATCGACCTCTCCTCCGGCCGTTCCGCCTCCAGTGTGCGACGCTCCGGCCCGAGGAACACCTCGACGATAGCTTCCCGCTCGGCCGGGTCGCCAGGGAGGATCTCTACTTCCGCGGGGAACTCAACGGCGACCTGCTCGTCGGCGGCGGCGAGTACGCCGAGAGCAACCCCGAACCTATCGCGTCCGGGGCGGGCATCGACGACGAGTTCCGGCGCCACGTCGCGACGACGGTGCCCACCTTCCTCGACGGGTTCGAACGCGCGGCGTTCGTCGACGGGTGGTCGGGCGTCGACGCGGCCACGCCCGACACTCTCCCGCTGCTGGGCTCACCAGCCGAACTGCCGGACGAGATCGTCGTCTCGACCGGCTTCAACGGCCTCGGGATGGTGAACTCTCCGGTGGCCGCGGCGGTCGTCAGAGCCGCCGTCACCGGCGAAGACGCGCCGTTCCCGGTCGAACCGTTCGCCGTCGACCGGTTCCCCGACGGTTCGACCGAGTTCGAACTGCGGGGCACCTTCGAGATGGAGGGTGCCGGTCGCTGAGCGACGCCCATCGGAAGCCACAGCGGTCGATGATGCGCTGCCTGCGAGTTCACGGAATCCAAAGAGTTAGTATCACACGAACAGTGCCGTGTGTACGCATGCCAAGCGAGAGCTACGACGTCGCGATCATCGGCGGCGGCATCAACGGTTGCGTGGCGGCGAAATACCTCGCCGACGACCACGACGTCCTCGTCCTGGAGAGAGACCAGATCGCGGGCGCGACGACCGCGAAGGCGTCCGGCCTCATCTCGGTCGCACACGACTACATCGACCACCTGGCGGCCGCCAAGTACGCCGCCGACTTCTTCGAGGAGTACGACGGCACCGGCGACTTCGAGTTCACGCAGCGAACGAACGTCCGACTCGTTCCCGACGGAGACGAGGAGCGCGCCCGCTCCGAGGCCGAACGGATCGACGAGCACTTCGAGATGACCTACTTCGAGTCGACTGACGAGATCGAAGACCGATACCCCGGGGTCTTCGAACTGGACCGGTTCGTCGGCGCCATCGAGATAGAGCAGGGGGCTGGGTCGACCCCTACACGCTGACGATGACGTACAAGGAGGACGCCGAGGACGCCGGTGCCGACTTCGAGACCGGGGTCGAGGTGACCGACGTCACCACCGAGGACGGCGTCGTC
Source organism: Halobacteriaceae archaeon GCM10025711 (assembly GCA_042662785.1). Lineage (GTDB taxonomy): Archaea > Halobacteriota > Halobacteria > Halobacteriales > Halobacteriaceae > JBHSYX01. The sequence continues at coordinate 2,202,239 of JBHSYX010000001.1, read as the reverse complement.
ACCGGCGTCGAGACCGACGCCGGTTCGTTCGACGCCGAGACGGTGGTGGTCGCGATGGGGTGGCACACGAAGGAGTTCGTCTCCGAGTGGGTCGACCTCCCCATCCGACCGTTCCGCTACCAGTGGGTCAACCTCGAAGTCGAGCGCGACTTCCCCGACTACTTCCCCGTCGCCTGGGACAGCCGGAGCCAGCTCTACTGGCGCCCGGAGCACAACGGCGACCTCCACGTCGGCGGCGGCACCTACTTCGTGGACGACCCCGGGTCGGTGCGCACGACGACCACCGAAGGGTTCAGGCGCCACGTCGCCCTGACCATTCCCGCCCAGGTCAGCGACGTCGGTGACGCGCGGATTTCCAGCGAAGACACCTGCCACATCGGCGATACGGCCACGCCCGACGAACGACCGATTCACGACGCGCCGGCGGAGTGCCCCGACGGCCTCATCGTCTCGACGGGGATGCACGGGTTCGGCATCATGGGGTCACCCGTGACCGGCGCGGCCGTCCGCTCCTCGTGACGGGCGAAGAAGCTCCGTTCCCCATGTCGAAGTACGCACTCGACCGGTTCGACGACCGTTCCACGGACTTCGGTTCCCCATTCATCAGCGAATCGCCGGACGAAATCGGCACCTGACCCACGGACCTGGCGTGACGCCCCCGGGCGGTCGAGGCGTCGCAGGCGAGCGGTTCGTCCTGACGGTGCGGCTACCGGGAGCTGACCGTCGGGGCCCGCGACGCCCGGTTCGACACTGCCGACGTGACCGACGAGGGGCCGTCGTTACGTGTCTCTCACGGCGATGCAGGACGCCGGACGTTCGGGAGGTACGCGAGAGTTCACCATGTGTGAACTCCGGGCCGTTTCTGGCGTGCCATCCACCGACCACCGTCGCTGTGCGCCGTCGTTTGGCTACAGGGAGCCATCGCTCCTCGCCCTCGTTTCACTCATAGTGAAAAACCAGCGGTCGAATCGCCTCAGCCGGCCCAACCATTACACGATTACGGATGTCACGCCCGGGTCCCTGGTATCGTCTCGCACGAACCTTCGCGAGTCCCGTCGCATCGTCCATCGATTCACGCCTGGTGAAACATCCGTCTCGCATCGCCGAGACGGTGTCGAGGAGGCACTGATAGCCGCTTCATCGACGGGGGTCGCTACCGAACCGCCTCCCGGTCGGACCTGGCGGCCTGTTCAACCCCGCCCGGAAGCGGATGGCTGTCGGCCGACCCTGCTCGGCTACCGTCAGCGGTCGGCCCACCACTCGACGGCGTCGTGTATCTCGAATCGCTCGTCGGACTCGAACCTCGTCGGGTCGAACGGCTCGGGGTAGACGAACGGTTCGTTCCCGACGACCAGGTCGGCGAGCAACCGGGCGCCGATGGGGCTGTTCGAGATTCCCTCGCCGTTGAACCCGCCACACACGTAGAGCCCCTCGATTTCGGTCTCCCCGACGTACGGGTACCGGTCAGGCGTCGCAGAAACCCGTCCTGCCCAGTCGTCGTGGAGCGTCGCGTCGTCGAGAGACGGGAGTATCTCGGGCGCTCGCTCGCCGACCTGGCGGAGGAACGGGACCCGGGCACGAGGCCGGAAGGCGTCGAGACGCTCCACCGGCGTCGTGGTGCCGCCACCGAACAGCACCCGTCCGTCGGGCGTCGACCGACCGTAGACGCTCACGTCGGGTGCGCTCCACAGGGGAGGTCTACGGGGCTCGGGGTTCGAGGACGGCGATCTGGCTGGTTCGCGGTCGGAGCGCGACGTCGGTCCCGGCTCGCTGGAGGAGCCGTTTCGTCCACGCACCAGCGGCGACAACCACGACTGGCGCCTCGTACCTGGCGTTCGTCGTCTTCACGGTAACGTGTCTCCCGTCGACATCGAAATCCCGCACCGCTTCGGTCTCCAGCGTGACTCCCTCGTCGCGGGCGACGGCGTGAGCTGCGAGGGTCAACCGTTCCGGGTCCGTGTAGACTGCTTCCTCGAACCGGAGCGCCGCTGTGACGTCGTCGGTGGCGAACGCGGGCTCTCGCGTGCCGAGTTCGGCGGCGCTCAACAGCTCAGTCTCGACGGCCGTCGACTCGTTCTCCGACCGGAGGTAGGCCGCCCCCTCGTCGCTGAACGCGATGGAGTACGCCGTCTCCCGGTGGAACGTCAGGTCGGCAGACGCCCGTTCGTACTCCTCGTAGAGGTCACGCGCGAAGCGAGACGCCTCCGCCCCGAACCGCTCGTGTCGATACGTGGTCAGGTTCCCCGCTGCGCGGCCGCTGGCCTTGCTCGCTGGTGCGTCACGTTCGAGAACGACGACATCGTCCACGCCGGCACGGGCGAGCTGGAGCGCGCAGTTCGCACCGACGATGCCGCCGCCGACGACGACGGCGTCGAATCGCGTGTCGGGCATTACCACAAGGAACCGTACCGTCGGGTTAACTGTTCCGCCGCTCCAGCCCGCTCTTCGTCGAGACGAGGGGCGTCTCCCTGCCAGGTCTCGCTCGAACTCGTGATTTCCCCACTCGGAGAGTGTCGACGCGCGTCGCTACGGTTGCGTGGCTGCGATCTCCGCTTCGACGCTCTCCTTCGCGCGGAGTAACTCGTCGATGATCCGTCGGGGAACGTCGTTCTCGAAGTGGTAGGTCGGCCATCCCACCGTAATCGCCCCGAGTATCGTCCCGTCGGGGTGTGTAATCGCGACGCCGATGTTGTCGAACCCCTCGATGACCTCCTGGTTGGCCCTGGAGTAGCCTCGCTCCCGTATCTCCGCCAGCTGTCCGTACAGCGCGTCCCGGTCCGTTATCGAATGCGGCGTCGCTGCAGGGAGCCCCCACCTCTCCAGGACCCGGTCCACCCGCTCGTCGGACATCGCCGCGAGTATCGCTTTGCCGGAGGCCGTACACGTCATCGGGTAGAAGTTCCCGACGTTCAGGTGGGTGTCGGTCGTGGAGTACTTCGTCAGCTTGTGTCCCGTGTCGACGATCGAGACGACGCGACCGTGTTCCTCGACGAGGAACTCCACCTCAAGTTCCAGCTGCTGGGCGAGTTCGAATACGGTCCGCCGAATCGGCTCGATGAACGGGATGCTTCGACGGGCAGACATGCCGTACTTGAGGAGCTTCATCCCGAGCGTGTACTCGCCGTCGTTCCTGACGAGGAGGCCTTCGGTTTCGAGCGTCGCCAGGTGGTTGTGCGCCGTGCTGTGTCCGATGTCGAGCCCCGACGCGATGTCGGTCAGCCGCACGCGACCGTGTTCTTCGACGAACTCGAGGATTCGCAGCGACCGCCTCGTCGACTGGACCGGTCGTCCGGAGTTCGTATCGGTCATTACCTACGATTGTACCAGTTAGCCCATAAAGATGTCTCGGTGGCCAGCCGTTGTAGGTGGTTTCCACGACAGTCACGAGCGCTCCGCCGGGTCAACACACCGCCCCAGGTCGGCGTCTGCCGACCAGGCCGATTCGACTCCCGGGGCATCGACTTCGAGTTCCAGCCCATCGGCGGCGGTGCGATGCGAGAATAGTGCCGACAGAGCAGCAGTCAATCCGGACGACGTACGTTGAGGACTCGCCCTGGCCGGACGGCCGCCGGGGCGGACGTCTCAGTCGGCCCAGTTCCGCGACTCGCGCTGTCAGAGGACGCCGAGGTACCGCCGTTCCCAGTCGGTGACGTGGTCGTTGAACTGCTCGCGTTCGCGGCGCTTGACCGCGGTGTACGCCCGAACGAACTCCTCGCCCAGCGCCTCCGTCAGGACGTCGTCGTCTTCGAGCGCCCTGAGCGCCACCTCCTGAGAATCTTCGAGCGGTGGTCGCTGACCCGCTGCGTCACCGTCTACGGGGTCGCCGGGGTCGATTCCTCGCGGACGCCGTGGAAGCCCGCGGCGAGCGTCGCCGCGACGACGAGATACGGATTGGCGTCGGCGCAGGGGATGCGGTTCTCGACCCGGAGCGGTCCGGATTCCGGGACGCGGACGGCCGCAGTGCGGTTGTTGTACCCCCACGACCGGGTGTACGGCGAGAAACTCCCCGGCGTGAATCGCTTGAACGAGTTGATGGTCGGACAGCCGAGCGCGACGAGCGAGTCGGCGTGTTCGAGGAGGCCGCCGACGAACGCGCGTCCCGTCGCCGAGAGGTCGTTTCCGTCGGCGAAGGCGTTCTCGCCGCCGTCGAACGCCGAGACGTGCAGGTGGAAGCCGTTGGCCGACGCGCCCGTGAACGGCACGGCCATGAACGTCCCGGTGAGGTCCTCTTCGTCGGCGGCGCGCTTCACCAGTTCGCGGAAGGTGAACGCCCGGTCGGCGGTCCGCATCGGTCCGCCGTGTTCGAAGAGCACCTCGAACTGCCCCGCGCCGTACTCGTGCATCAGCACCTGGAGGGGAACGTCCATCGCGTCGCTCCACGTCCGGAGACGGTCGTAGACGGCGTCGGCGGCCTCGGTCGCCCGCGTCACACACTCGTGTTTCCCGTCGGTCAACGGTTCGACGTCGCCGTTCGCCTCGCGGAGCAGGTGGAACTCCAGTTCGGCCCCGACGCCGACGTCGAGGTCCGGGCTGTCGTCGACGACGCGGGCCAGCAGGTCGCGGGTGTACGCCCCGGCGGTATCGCCGCGGAACGAGTACGTGCAGAGGACGCGAGCGGTGTCGTCACGCCACGGTACGACCCGGAAGGTTTCGGGAACGGGGTGGACGGTCCCGTCGGCGAAATTTATCGATTCGCCGACGCCGGTTCCCTCGGGCACGTCGGTCATCGAGGACACGCCCAGCAGGAGCATGTTCATCGAGAACCCCGTATCGAACTTCTCGACGAAGTAGTCGGCGTCGACGCGTTTCGAGCGGGCGACACCGTCGATGTCCGGGAACTCGACGATGACCTGGTCGATGGCTTCCTCTTCGATGCGGCGAACGATGTCGTCCGCTACCATACAACACGCAGGTGGACCCGAGGCGTTAAACTTTGCTACGATTCCGCAGTCCGAGAACGCGGGCACACTCCCGGAACAGCAGTTCTGCCCGGTTGTCCGCCCGGTCGGTAGCCGGAATCCGGTGGCGGAGTGAACGAGGCCGTGCCGGCGACTGGCACACCGAAAGAATCAGGCATGCCGACGGACCACACGAACGCATGGACTACGAGGTACTCGTCGTGGGGGAGGGCTGGCGGGCGTCAGCGCGGCGCGCGAACTGGCCCCCGACCACGACGTGGCGGTGCTGGAAGCCGACCAGATAGCGAACGGGGCCACCGGACACGCCTCCGGGCTGGTGACCGTCGTCGCCGACTGGGCGGGGCAACCGGAGGCGGCACGGTACGCGGTCGACTTCTTCCGGGCGTACGACGGCACGGGCGAGTTCACGTTCCACGAGCGACCGTTCGTCCAGCTCCGGACCGACCCCGACGCGGCAGGACTACGCGAGGAGGCCGCTGCGTTCCGGGAGCGCGAGTTCGCCGTGACAGCGCATACCGCCGACTCGCTCCAGGAGCAGTTCCCGGACGCGTTCGACCTGGCCGACCACACCGGGGCGATGGTGTTCGACGACGCCGGCTGGGTCGACCCGTACACGTACGCCACCTCGCTCGCCGACGACGCCGCCGACGCGGGCGCCGACGTCCGCACGGGCGTCGAGGTGACGGACCTTCGCGTCGCGGACGGCCGTGTTCGGGGCGTCGAAACGCCGGACGGCGACGTCACGGCCGACACCATCGTCGTCGCGGCAGGCTGGCGGACACCTGACCTCGCGGGCGTCGGGATGCCGGTGCGTCCGTTCCGATACCAGACGGCGAACCTCGACACTGCCGCCGAAATCACCGACTACCCTATCGCGTGGGACCAGGATTCCCGGCTCTACTGGCGCCCCGAGCGCAACGGCGAACTCCACGTCGGCGGCGGCGCCTACTACGTGACCAGCCCGGGGTCGGTCCGGTCGGCGACGACGGAGGGGTTCCAGCGCCTCCTCGCCGACACCGTTCCCGCGCGTCTCCCCGAGATGCGTGATGCGCGCATCGTCGGCGACGACACCTGCCCGACCGGTGACGCCGCCACGCCGGACCACCTGCCAATCATCGACGCGCCCGACGAGGCACCTGCCGGGCTGGTGGTGGCGACGGGTCTCCACGGCTTCGGCATCATGGCCGGACCGGCCATCGGCCGGGCGATTCGAGCCCGGGTGACGGGCGAGGAGACCCCGTTCCCGCTCGACCCCTTCCGACTCGACCGGTTCGGCCCCGACCCGTCGTGGGAGTTCCCGTACATCGCACCCTCGGCGGCCGAAACCGGTCGCTAACGAAACGCCGAAACCTTTCTCCCACGGTACCGCGATACCCCTGTATGGGCGACGATTACCCGGCGAACCGCGCCGACGACGTCAGGCTGTCCCAACGGGCCGTGGAAGACGACGACTGGATAGCAGCGTTCCTCTCCCGCCAGCCGACGTGCGTGCTCGGACTCGTGGACGACGGCTCCCCGTACGTCGTGAACCAGCTGTTCGTCTACGACCCGGCGGAGCACGCCATCTTCCTCCACGGAGCGAACACGGGCCGGACGAGAACCATCGTCGAACGGGGCGACTCACCGGACGCCAGCCTCACGGTCAGCCGTATGGGTCGACTGCTCCCGGCTGCGATGCCGGTGGACTTCGACGTCGAGTACGCGAGCGTCGTCGTCGACGGCGAGATCGGTCTCGTCGAGGACCCTGCGAAGAAACGCCTCGCGCTCGAACGGATAATGGAGAAGTTCGCCCCACACATGCGCCCCGGAGAAGATTACGACCCCATCGCCGACTCCTCCATCGAACGCACGTCGGTGTACCGTATCGACGTCGACGGCTGGAGCGCGAAGCGAAACGAGAAACCACCCGACTTCGACGGCGCGTACGACTACGAGACGGTTCACGACGAAGACGGCTGACCCGTCGCGCTCACGGAACACCCGACTGGACCGACGCTTGCGTACGCCGAGTTCCGGTTGATGACCTCGACGTCGTCCGGCGCGTGGTTTCGCATCCACTCGGCTTGCTCGTCCCCCTCGGACCCGATCAGTGCCACCGCGAGCCACCGGTCTGTCTACGTGGGACGCGACGGGGTCGACGAGGATGCCGCCGCCTTCGTCCAGCATCGTGGCGTATCGCGGCCGGCGTCGACGTTCACGTCGTTGCTGAAGAGACGCTGGACGTACTCGTCGACGCCCTCTTCGTTCCGCCCGTACCACGACACGCCCCCAGCACTCAAATCGTAGAACACGGCGTCGAGGGCGACCTGCGGGGCGTGGAACGGACTCCGCCGAAGTATCGGCTCCCGTCGCTGTTCGCGTCCGCCCGACGTTTCGCGCGACAAGCGTTATCGCCTCTCCGAGCAGCTTCTCTCGAACACGAGATAGACGTTGCCCAGCATAGCTATCCTCGGAGACGTGACTTGTCCTGTGGCCGTGCCTGCCGAGGGAGCGGTGGAGTCCATGACTGCCGGTCAGCGCTCCCGGTTTTCCATGGATGAGACCGTGGAGTAGCACCATCCGGCACTGGTCGAAGGCTGGGATATTCGCCCCCACGACTCCTCGTCTGTCCATCTGTCAATGAGTCGTCCTGCGTGCGCTTCCGGTCGGAATGGGTGGACAGCGTCCTCGTGATACGGTAAACGCTATCGCCACGAGACGAACTCGCCGGAACTTGTCACGAGAGCTCGCACAATGGCGTTCTGCACCGCGAGTGTGGCGCTACTGTGACAAAATTAATTATAATCGATGGTGCGTGGTGAACCGTGGACTAGACTGCTAACCCGCCGGGACTACTACTGTCGGCGTGTGGCCCCGTGCCAGCGACCGACGCCACTGGGAGTTGGCGAATCTCGACCGAGGCGGCCGCTTCGTCCGATTGCTCCTCGTATCGGACTCGAGCCGAGATTGCACACAGTCCAGAACTCAACTCTATTCACCCCCTCTCCCCTTCTACTCGCTTGCGGCGAGTACGCCACGTTATCCGCCTCGTTCGCGCTCGTACCGTCCTATCTCGGCTGGTGCCACCAGCCAGCCAAACCGGGCAAGCACCGCTGCCGGGCCAACCGCGGCCCCACCGAATCGGCACACCACTATCTTACAATTAATTTTGCACGCCACCTGTTCCGAACGGAACCGTTGGTGAACAAGGAAGTTGCTGGGAGCGCGGAAACGAGTGACACTCTCCCTCTTCGTTCCCTACGCAGTGGGTCCCCGGGATGACGCCGAGTCGCGTGCGGACGCCGAGCTGGCTCGTCCCGTCATCCGTCAGCCATCTGCACCCATCGTCTTGTGGACAGTCATCCTCGAAACTCGGAGGTCCTGTCCGTCGATTCGTCGTCGAGGACGACCGCCGTATGCAGCAGCGTAACTGCGAACAGCCCACCGATATTCTGGGCGGATTCGAAATTTTCGGTAGTTACCCACCAGTTTCCGGAGCTGGCAAGACACCACCCAGAGGGGAAGAACGCCAGGATATACTGGAGAACGATGAGCGTGGACATCTCCCGGCCCACGACAGCCAACTCGACACCAAATACCACAATCCCCAGTACCGCTCCGGCTACGACGGCGTTCGCACTACAGACACTCATCCGGAATTGAATACCCGGTGTGTTCGGTGTGCGAGTCATCAGGTCGAATCCCAGCGATAACGAAGCGGTTTGCGTTCACGCGGATGGTTCGGTCGTTCCGGGGAGTCCGGTGAGGAACCCCGCGAGTCCCACAACGCGAGTTTGGTGGCCACGCCGATGAGAGCGGGCGATACCTGGGACGCGCCGAGGAAGACGCCGACGCCGAACAGGAGCGCGCGGCCCGTCCCGTCGTCTTTCTCTACTTCTATGGCTCGGCAATCCCTCGCGCGTCAATCTTCCGGTCGACGTACTCTCCGATGACGACGAACAGGAACATCAGGTTCGCGGCCAACCCCGCGAGCCCGATCGCGAATATGAGGAACCACGCCGGTTCGTTGCCGATCGTCGAGGTGTACTCCGTCCAGGCCAGGTAGCCCGTCGCCAGCGAGAAGAACGCGACGCCGAGAGTCGCAATGAGACCGAAGTTGACAGCACGTTCGAGCAACATACCGCGTGCTCTTTCTGCTCGGGGGAAAGTCCTTTGGGTGCCGAAAATCGGTGATTGCGTCGTCGTCTGAACCGCTCCACAGTCAGCCGTCCCTGTCAGAGACCTGGTGAAGAGCAACTGTTCACACTGCGGGTGTCTCCATCGCTGGACTCGGAACTGGTCGTGCTGGACGATTCGCGATGTACACTCAGCAGGGCCACCCCGAACGACCCCACTCCCGTCAGAACGGGCGTGCCGAATGCAGCAATTCTCTCCGACACCCGACCCTCACTTGCTTCGACCCACCAAGATGCACAAGCCTTGTAGACCGGGGGTGGGGGGGGGGGCGAGATTCTCAGTGCGTCACGATTCGCCCGCAGGCGCGTCCGTTCAGTCCACCGGGGTTCTCACTTTGTCTCGGAGATCATCACAACCGCACCGAGAACTATCGTGACGAACCCGACGGGGACGACTAACGTAAGAAACTCATTGAGCAGAACGAGGAGCGGATGGATGAACGGAGACGCCAGTAACACGACCCCTATCGCGAACAGTTTCTGATAACTCTCCATGGTCGTCACCGGGATATGCACGCTCAAATATCAACCCGTTGTATCGAGTAGTTCTAGTGTCCACCCATTTATCGCTACGCCCGTGCGAGACACGTGCCCTGTTGCAGCACGCCCGTCGTAATCTGCTCGGTGGACCGGTACACGAGCGGGTGAGTCCTCTGTATGCTGTGTTTCGACCGCGGGTCCAGTCGGAGCGATTCGGACAACTGGTGGCCTACACGGCTGAGATCTGGATGCCACCCCCGCCGTCGATGGAGACCCGAAGCTCGTTGAAGGGGAACCCGAACGTGAACTCCTCGCGCATCGCCGTTTCGTCGTCCAGAACAGCCAGTGCCATGAGGTCGTGTGAGGTGTCTGTAAACACGAGCCCTTCTTCGAACGTTTCTTCCCCTCCGGGTGCAAGTAACGCGACCTCACTGAAGAACTCCTGATACCCAAGCCCAGACCGAGGAACCGTGATCACGGACACGGACATCACGCGCTTCCGGTCCTGGCTGTTTTCGAAGACCACCGGGGCGTACTCTTGTTCATCTCCAGGACCGAGCGCGCTGCACCCGGCCAGCCCGGTCACGACACCGGCACCGAGCGCCTGAAGGGTCTCTCGACGGGACCGTTCCATATTTTCACCACCCGGATAGGCGATAAATGCCTTCTGTTGCGCTTTGGGTCCGTGGCCGAAGAAACTCGCAGGGACTGACTCACGCCTCTAATTCGTCCGTGAGGCCGAACTGCCGCGCCACGTCGACGGGCTTCGTCTCGCCGACCGCACCGAACAGTTCAACCCAGTACGGGATGGTGGTCTGCCAAAAGCCCTCATCCCAGTAGAGTTGTGTCTCGAAGTCCTCGGTCTCGAACCGGAGCCCGAGACTCGTCTTGGTGACCTCGATTTCGTGGGTGGCGTGCTCGACCAGGAGGTCGCCAATCGCATCGTCGCGAGCGTCGGTTATGAGGACTGGCACGTCGAGGACGTCCGCGAGTTCACCCAGCACGGTGAGCGAGGATTCGAAGAGGTCGCGGGCGAAGTAGTCGGGCACCTCGTCGTCGCGATACAGCGAGCCGATGGCGGGGGTGACCAAGAGCCGCGTGTCCTGGGAAGCTTCCTCAACGAGTTGTTTGACGAGCGAGTGGTGTTGGTAGGCGGTGAACGCTCGCGCGATCTCGATGTCCTCGACGATGCGATGGCTGGTGCCATCTCGTAGAGTGTGTACGTCGAGGCGTGGTTGCGGGCGTCCAACCAGAGCGTGTGGCCGGATTCGCGGACGAGTTCCGCGATGAGGAGCTGGTGAAGGGCGTGTGAGCGGGTCTGTTCGGTGTGGACGAGCGTGAGACCGGTGTCGAGTTCGGGCAGGTGGTCGGGGTTGGCTTGCATCCGTGGTCCATCCTCCAGGAGCGTGATTTCCCGGGAGAGTGGTTAAGCGCGAGCCATGCACGGAGAGTGAAAGTGAAACTGAAATCGCCGAGCGCTCACGTTTTCTCAGAGACCATCACAATCACACCGAGAACCATAGTGACGAACCCGATGGGGACGAGTATCCGAAGAAGACCATTGAGCAGAACGAGGAGCGGGTGGACAAACGGAGATGCTATTATCACGAGTCCGATTGCGAGAAGTTTTTGATAATCCCCCATATTTACCACCGGGTTCTGCACGCTCATATAACAACCCTCTGCATCGGATAATTCCAATATCCGCGCTCTGGCCTACGTCCATGCGAAATGTGCGCCCTCAGCCTTGTTTAGACGCGATGCAGATCGTCCTCTCCCGCTGTTATCCAAACAACGAAACCACTTTGAGAGGCACTCTCGGACGAATGCTGTTCACCCGACATAGCCACTCACCGACGCGTTCAGAAGCGTCTAAACAAGGCCCTCGCCGTTATACCGAAGTCGTACGCCTTCCAACGGCGTGATGGCTCGATACCCAGTGTGGTCCTCGACTGTTGTTGATTAGCGGAAGACCTGAGGATTGTCCAACCATTTGCACATGATGTCACAGAACGTCGTGCATCTGTCGAAACTGCCTCCATTTTTCCCACACCTCCATACACACCGCGAGACACAGTCGTCGCCCCCACCTCCGCCGCCTGCTCCGCCTCCGTTGAACAACTCTTTTTCCAACTGTCGGAGCAGTTCTTGCCGGGAAATCGATTCCTCCTCGTGACCTTCCGTGGGCTCGTCTGTCGCCATAACGCATGGGACGATTTCGACAGAAGTATATTTATTTGCCAATTGGTATATCACTGCATGCTTCATATTTTGTTATAAATATAAACAATGTGTTCGATGGTATTGCTGGACTCGGCTCCAATAATTAGCAGATTCTCAGATAATCATCTCCGGTAGTATTTGTTACTCTAAGTCAATTCGCGAGCGCTCTACAATCGTGGTCAAGTAACACCACGAGTCCGGCCGGACGTTGGTGATCGACCGCGACCACTACGAGTCAGGCAGGGCACAGCGGTACAGCAGTGAGAGCCCGAACGCTCGCGTGCCGGCCGACACGAGTCTGGACGAGATCTACGCGGCCGCCGACAGGAGTCGCCGAAGATACGACCCGGTCGTGCCAGTTGTGAAATTCACGTCGCCGAGGCCTTCGAAGGCCGCCCTGGTGTATGCGTGGCCCGCGGCTTCGAACTCACCGGCCCGCCGCAACTCGTGGGCTTGCTCGCGATACTCTCGTGATTTCTGGCGTGTCAATGGAGCTACCCCACAGTCATCATACCTGCCAGGTGCGCAGAATGATGGTATAACTGTTCGGTGGCCGCTACTCCGGGAGCGTGTCGGGCAGGTACTCACTCTCGACGTCGACGTCGAGGCCGCGTCGGCGGGCGAGCACGAGCAGCGCCATCGCCGGCACGCAAATTAGTTCATCCGGCGACGTGGTGTTCGCTGGTGCATCGTCTGCGTGGTCGTCGAGCATGGTCTGCAGCCCCTCCTCGACGCGGGCTGCATCGTTGGCGGCGAAGCTTTCGAGGACAGTGATGCGGCCGGCGAAGAACTGTTTGAATTTGGCCGCAAGCGAGTCGTGGGCTGCCCTCAGGCCCGACAGCCCCCGCTCTCGCTCGGTCGGCTCGTCGATAAGAACCCCGGCGAGTCCGACCGCGAAATAGTACCACGCCGTGGTACCGGGAAACTCCTCAGTGTAGGTCTCGTCGGCGTCGAGGGCCGTCCGGGCCGCATCTTCGATGAGATCGCCATCACCGCTGAGAATCGCCGAGAACATGGCGTCCGCGAGCGCGTATGGTTCGTTCCCCCAGGCGGCTTTCTCGATTATCTCGCGGTGTACGCGCCGCTCGCGGATGGATTCAGTATAGTGGTCTGCGGCGGTTTCGAACCACTCGATTGCCTCTGCCGTTGCCCCCTCGATGAGTGACCAGACACCAAGCTCCTTACTGTAATCTCCTAACCCACCATGGGCGAGATAGAGACTTTCATCTACTACCTCCCCGTTTTCGAGCCCAGCACTAATTTTTTCGAATCGTTTCAGTGCATACGCACGCTCAGATTCAATGTCATCCGTAGAGATGTCCATTATCCCACCACCTTTCCAGCATTTACTATATTCACTTTGTCAATATCTAAGTCGTTTAACGATCGCGTTACGGTACGACCAGACATAGGCGTATTCTTTACAACCGTTAACTCCTTTTTTATGTTTCTGCCATTCCTGAACCTAAATTCGTCTTCAATTTCGCCAGCAACCTCATCACTAATAATATTCTTTTCTTCGCATATCGCGAACCGATTTTAAGATCCATTCATCGGACATCTGCCGTCCTTTCGTCTTCGTCTCTGGTAAATACCCTTTCCCGATATTTCCAGTTCTACTACTGAATTTCGCCTCAATTATGACGATATCTCCCGTTTTCGTGTCTCTAGCGATGAGGTCGATGCCGGGTTGATGAACGTCGATTTTATCAATGTCAGTGAGGATTTCATAATCATCATTTTCTTTGACGAGCTGGTAAGCGGCTTTCTCACCGAGTTGGCCTTTTGAGAGGTCTTCTCCGTCCGATAGTCTGCGGATGTAATCATCCCCGTCATCGACGTATCGGGTTTCGACATCGATGCCGTGCTTTTTGAGGCGAATCGCTGTCCCGTAGGTCGTCCCCTTGACGTGGCCGATTTTGTGAGAGAGCAAGCGGGATGCCTCGTCACCACCAAGCCGGTTGACGAGGACTCTCCCTTTGGTTCCGCTCCGCGAGAGGAGATACCGCAATCTATCCAGTTCCGATTTGGGTAGGGTGTTGAGTACGCTGCCGTCGATCCGGCGAATCTCAAATTCCGATAATAATTACAACGGCAAAATATTGGGAAGAATCTTCGACCGAAAAGCCACTTCCGTCATTTCGAAGCCACCTCCACGAGAGGCGTTCTTCATCATGTAACGTCTCAGAATCAGACTGGGGTCTTTGCTCTGCCCGATGCACTCATGAGCTCTTTCCATGGCGATTGACCTTAGCGTATTCCATGACGAACTTTCAAGCCATCATAGGTCGTACTAGCGAACTGTCTCGCCACTAGGCTCACAAATCCTAGCGCACCGGCGCGCACGTGGCGAGACATCTCTTTCCTGAGAGTGGAATCACCGCGCAGTGCTGTCGTCAGTCCCCAATCAGTCGGGCAAGGAGGCCTTTGGACCGTGGGCGTTCGGCGAGCAATACCGAACACTCGACGTCGTCAACGACATCCAAGACCAGGGTACCGCGGACCAACCGTGAGAGTAAGCCACGTTCGGTCGCGCCAATAATCACCATCGAGCAACGGGCAGCTGCTCGCTCGATTGCACTCTCAACGTCACCGGTCTCAACCTGTAAATCGGCATCAGCTAGCTCGTGGCTCTCAGCCCATTCCTCGAGGAATCTCTCTCCTTCCGCTATCGAATCAGCTACGTGTAACAGCGTGATGTTCGAACCGTACTCGGCACGCAATAACTTCGCAACTTCGGCGGAGAGATCGGAATCCGGGCCGCCAGCAGTCGGCACGAGAATCTCACCGGGGTCGAATCCGCGATTTTTGAGCACCAGGAAATCACTCGGGATGTCCTCCGTCAGCTCGTCGAGTGCACTCTCAACGCGGCCGGGCGAACCGTGGGTGTCTGCCTCCCATCCCATGACGACGAGGTCGGCCTGGTGGGTCTCAGCCGCATCGAAGATCTCCTCGAACAGCCGATGGGAGAGGATGGTGTGGGTTTCAACGTCGACGCCGAAGGTCTCCGCATCGTGCTTCGCCTTGTCGAGAATCGCGTGATAATCCTCTTCGAGTTCGTCAACGTGGGCGGCTGCGTATTCGAGCGACGTCTGATCGGGTGCTGTGACGATATGCACGGCATCCACGGTCCCATCTCGCTGTTTAGCGATCGCACTCGCGAGCGTGATGAGGTCCTTCTCGGTTTGTGGATTTGCGAGCGGCACCATCACTCGAAACGCGCCACCGTCCGGCTGCACCGTGCTCGCAGCCGAAACAGCAGCAGCCGGCATCTCTTCCGGTCGAGAGAGAATGTACTGGCTCAGAATTCCTTTCTTGTCGGCCTGGCTCCGAGCGTAGGCGAAATACCAGACGAGGCCACCGGCAACGAACACCAGCGAGAGACCGATCTCAACCGGCTCCATGAACGCGATGAGGCCGAACGACGTGACGGCACCGACGATCGGAACTACCGGGTACAGTGGCACCTCGAACTCGGGTTGATAGTCCGTCACGTCTGCCTGACGCATCACGATGAGTGCAACGTTGAGCAAGCCGTACACGATGAGGTGCAGCACGCTCCCGGCCTTTGCGAGTGTCTTCACGTCACCGACGACGATGAACACCAGAATGAGGCTGCCCGTGACCGCGATACTCCGGTACGGAGTCGCGAAGTTCGGGTGGATGGCGTTGAGTTTGTCAGAGATGAGTTTGTCTCGACCCATCGCGAAATTGATCCGTGACGAAGCCAGAATCGACGCGTTCGCGCTGGACGCCGTCGCCAACAATCCGGCGAACGTCAATAGTCCCACCCCAACGCTCGCAAGCCCAATCGTCCCGAATGCGATTTCCGCGACGTCGAGCACCGGTGTCGTAGTGAACTCCGGGGCGAGCTGACGCCAGTTGATGACGCCCATCAGCACGACCATAATAACCGCATACATGACCGTCACGATGACGACGCTCCCGACGACTGCCAGGGGAAGGTTGCGGCCGGGATTTTTCAGCTCTTCGGCGACGGTCGTGATCTTCGCGAAGCCGAGGAAGGAGACGAACACCAGCCCGGTCGCCGGGAGGATGGCGGCAGCGCCGCCAGTTTCAGACGGGAAGAAAGGCCGGAGGGTCGAGATATCTGCCTGGAGGAACCCGAGAACCGAGAACACGGTGAGAATCGCGACTAAGAGCGTGACGATGATTATCTGGACGCGCCCGGTTTCCTTCGCGCCGACGTAGTTGATGGCGATGAAAACGAGGCCAGCAAGCAGCGCGCCGAGCTGGAACGCTGTCAGGCTGACGGGGCCGAACGCGAGCACAGGTAGCGGTAGGAACGTGGCGAGGTATTCACCGAACCCGAGTGTATAAAATGCGCTTGCGAACGCCAGCCCCATCCAGTTACCCCAGCCCGCGATGGAGCCGAACAACGGGCCGAGCGCGTGGTTCACGTAGTAGTAACTCCCGCCAGCTTTCGGCATCGCGGTGCCCAGTTCTGAGGCTGAGAGTGCCGTGAAGAGGAGATGACACCTCCGACAACGAACGAGAGGGCTACGGCCGGACCGGCTGCGGCGGCTGCTTGCCCCGGGAGGACGAATATGCCGGCGCCAATCATCGTTCCGATGCCGATGGTCAACGCGGAGAGTAACCCCAGGTCTTTCGCAAGCTCCTGGTCGTTATCTGTCATCGATCGCCGTCCTCCGACAGTGCGATGACCGGGCGTTTCGCCTCCGTAATCAGCCGAAGCGATCGGTCGCCGGTGAGGAACTGGAGGATTCGTGCACCTCCACGCGGCCTGAAGACGATCGCACTCGCATCGATGTCGGTCGCAACTTCGATGATCCCGGCAACCACGTCGCGTCGGTACGTGGTTTCTGTTTCAGCGTCGGGGAACGTTTCCTGAAATGCAGCGAATGCTTCGGCAGCCACCTGTTCGGACTGCTCTACCGGCGTCTTATCGGGGACCCCTTCACCCTTTTCGACCACGTGTAAGACGGTAACTTCCTCGACGCGGTATGGTTCGAGGGCTGCCGCCGTTTCCCGGGCATCTTCTTCGTTGGCGACTGGAACGACTATCGAGTCAGTGAATGACTGGGTCATGAATTTAGTTCAGGTCGTAGCAGCTGATGGCTCCGGACCCACAGTTCGGACACGACTCGGCTTCCGCGTCAAGCGTAGTGCCGCAGTTCCGGCACTCGTAGACGGTTGCATCGGGGGTGAACCAGCGGCGGAAGTAGTTCGTGAAAGAAACCATGGGTGACTTGGTCACCGTTTGGCTGTTTCGGACTGCGGACCTCGGAAGACTTCGAATTCTGTTCCGTCAGTGTGATTCCGTGAGAGAACCGTGACGATGTCGTCCGGCTGGACGACCGTGTCACCGTGGGGCGTAAGCTCCCGGTCTTCTCGTTCGATGCCGATGACGAGCGTGTCGTCGTCGATAATTCCTTGCTGACTCGCGTCCTCGAGCGTGCGTCCAGCGATGGGTGCCCCTGACCTGACGGTTAGTTCGATGATGTGTGCCTGCCCGGTGAGGCTGATGAAGTCGTTCGGTGCGTCGGTCTGCCGGCCGCCATCCGGGTTGAAGGGGTGTACGGGCTGAAGAACTCGTCTTCGACGAGGTCCTCGTCTTCGATCTCGATACCGACCTGTGAGAGTCGGCGAGCGACACGTTGGAGGTCGCTGGTGCTCTCTCCGACGGCGATCACGTGGAGGTTTTCGCGTCCAGTCATCAGCGTTCGGACGTTGATGACCCCGGGAATTGCGCGGGCCCGGTGGGCGAGTGCTTCTCGCTCGGGAACCGGGACGTTGCACAGGTAGAGGTTCTTGAGTTTGCCACCGGCCCGTTCGAAGTCGAGATGAAGAGGGTAACCGCTGATGATTCCTTGGTCTTCGAGGTTGTGGATCCGGTTTCGGACTGTCGCCCCGGAGACGTTGACGTCCTCAGCGATGGATGCGGCGGCCGTGTTGCGTCCATCTTGCATCAGGGCGAACAAGATGCGGCGGTCGATGTCGTCGAGCCGGTAGTCGTTTTCCGGATAGGGCATAGCAATCACTGACTGGCAGTTTCGCTTCTACAAATAGACCCCGGAGTGGATTTACTTAATGCTTGCTAGAGGCCTGTGGAATTTCGATTGTGGAATTCCTCTCGCTGAGATTTGTGTACTGCGCATCAACAGCCACCCATCAAATAACGCGGAGACTGTCGCGATTTCCGCTATGAGCCCTTTAACCGCGAGATAACTGAACGAGGAAACCGGCCAGAAGGAATACGAGCCCCAGGTACCCGACCGCGTTCGAAACTCCCACTAGCGTTGGATACGACAGCGCCACAACGAGAAGGACGATGCCAGTGATGACGCAGCGAAGTCCAGCGAACATGAGATACACTGGCCAGCGAAGAGCCTCCTCGACAACGGGCCCCTTCGATCAGCCATTGATTAGCATTTGCGCCATTGACCTATAACTCGCATCACAGAGCCATCCATCACCTGGGTCACTCGAAAGAGCGCGACCACTAATACTGGCAGTTGCCCGCATGGCGCTCTGGGTTCGTTCGGGGGCAAAGGCACTCATCACGCCAGACGCAAACCCTCGCTTCGAGAACACTGGGAGAAGGTCACCCGCTTTGATTTCGGTATCACCCTGTGGTGTGAGTACTTCGTCTTCCCGTTGGAGAGCAACTACCAAGACATCATCAGCGATTATTCCGTCGTGGTCGGCAGTTCGGAGTGTCTTCCCTGCTACCCGTGCGTCTTCGGTGACCGTGACTTCGAATACCTCAGCGCCGCCGCCCAGATGCATGACCTCCTTGACTGACGGCCGTTCAACCGCGCGTAATAGGTATTCAGCGATGAGGTCCTGGGGATTCCCGATAACGTTGACCCCGATTCGCCTAAACAACCCCACATGATCCATGTTATGGACGACTGTAACACGCGAAGGATATTCTGCTCAGTCGCGAGCAGCATCACCATCACGTTGACCACGTCCTGGAGACGGCCGGCTACAAATCAATCCGGAAGTACCGGACAGTCGTGGTCGAGGAGCGTCACGAGTCGGGCGCGTCGTCCTGGTCGACCGCGACCACTTCGAATCCGATGGAAGCCGCCGATAAGCACGAACGTCAGTACGTCGACCAGCGGCGAATGCACTGCTCAATAACGTTAGTTTTCAATCAAGTAATAGATGGTCCCTCGGTGTGGCACCCGATTCATCACCAGACCAACTGACGTTCCACTCTGCCGTGTTTTTCGACGGGGAATCTAACCCAACGCTCACATGGCTCGTGACCTCGACGTCGATGAGTGTCACCGGACATGCCACCTGCCGAGACGGTCGGCCTGCATCGGAACGTCCTCCAGTAACGGAACAGCGGGAGACATGGATGGCGTGCTGAAGACAGCGGTGTTCATCCGCTTTGGCGAACGCTATCCGGCTAAAATAGTCCCGCAGAGCTCACGGTCTAGTTTCACTTTCACTCCGTATGGCGAACGTTGGTGTTCAACCCCGCCAGACGGTGAGACGGAGGTAACCATGCAGTCCCCGCTTGACATCACCGAGACAGAGCAGTACTGGCTCCGTAGTCGAGACGTGAGCGACGCACCGAACATCGGGAGTGACGAGTATTTCTCCGAGTACGACGTTGCACGACCCGAAGACGTCGAGCCTGCTGATCTACCACCAGCGGACAGCGAGGCCGTTCGCGAGATCGACCGCGAAGCACTCGAAAACCAGAAGACGATCGGCAAGTGGCAAGTGACGGGGTCAGCAGAACGCATCGAACAGCTGTGGCCCGACCTCGTCGCTGACGCGGAGGCAGGCGTCATCTGGGCGGTGAAGGCGATGACCGCATTCGGCTACGAGAACCTCCCGATGTACGACGAGTACATCCTCACCGTCTACACGCCCAACTATTTCGAGCGCCACGACGTCGACCGAGTCAGGGACCACCTCCGGGACGAACACGACGTCACCCACGCACTCTACTACAAACCAGACATCTACACCACGAAGGGAATTGTAGCGGGAACGGCCGAGGAATTCGGCCTCTCGGTTCCCGCCAGATACGTCAGATAGGCGCTGACCCCTCAACGACTGACAATTGCGGCGTGTGAGATGCAGAGGATGGTGTCAGCAAGAGGTCAGGTCGCTGCAGCGGATTTTCGTCCCGAGGGTTGTGGTGGAGTCGGCTTTCGACTGTGACCAGCTTGATTAGGTGTCCAAGCGCCGATGGCGGCGGAGAACTCTCAGAGATACGGGGACGTGGCGACTCACGGATTCGTCGCCGGATGTGTAAGGATACTGGCGCTGCGCCGTCAGGGATTGTGAACAACGCGAAGACGGTCCCACTCGCCCAGCTCGCGGGCTGCGACGTCCCTCGTTCAAATCCCGCCCGTACGCGCTTCGCTCCCTCGTAGAATTCGGTCGCTGTAGTGCTCCGTCAGGGATTTGAACCCTGGTCATTGCCTCGAGAGGGCAATATGATTGGCCGGACTACACTAACGGAGCGTGCTTCGCATTACAACGTAGGGAGACGGCCCATTTTAACGGTTGTGTTTTCCGTCGGGCCTGTGCCGCCATGCCGTCCCACGATTCTGTCGGCTAGCTACCCGTTATTCCGATCCGTTTCTGCGGGGCGCTTGCTCACCTGTTGTTGTGTTCGGCGGCCGGCTTCGTCAATCGACTGCTGCGGTCGATTTCGTTCATCTGAGGGCTTGTTCGCGCCGGATCGACGCGTTCTGTGTGTTCGATTGGCGCCGAAACACGCCCTGTTTGTTGATGGGTTATAAACGATTACCTGCTCGATAGTAAACCCGGTGGCGCGGCGGGTGTGAGGTGGAATGACCTCGATAGACCGTCGTCGGTTTCTCGTGACTGCCGGCGCCCTCCTCGCGGGTGGTTCGGCAGTCGTGACGGGTACAGCCTCCGATAGTGGGACGAACGCGAGCACCGATACCGCGAGTGAAAACCTGGACAGCCTCGACTGGAGCGGCTGGTCGATGGACGGTGGCGGGCCGGGTCACGCTCGTGCTGCGACGTGGACGACCGGTCCCGACGGGAAGCCGAGCGTGGCGTGGTCGTTCGAACCCGAGTGGGACGCCGACACGGTCGATGCGTCGGAACCGGCCGTCGTCGACGGGACCGTCTACGCGGGGCTGACGCGCCGCGACGCGGCCGGTAGTGGCGACATCACCGGTGGAACGGTGGTCGCCCTCGACGCCGCCGACGGATCGACGCAGTGGGAGTACTACCACGACTGCGGCGGGATCGGCACTCCGGCCGTCGTCGACGGCAGCGTCTACGTCGGCACCACCGACGGGCAGGTCCACGCTCTCGACGCGACGAACGGGAAACCGCTCTGGAAACAGGAGGTCGCATCGGACACGCCCGCCTCCCGGGTGACCGTCGCGGACGACACGGTGTACGTCTCGGGTGATAGTACGTACGCACTCGACGCAGCCAGCGGCCAGGTTCGGTGGGAGACCGACGCGCTCGTTCGCCCGTCGCTCTGGGACGGCTCGCTCTTCGGCTACAGGAGCCTCGGCGAGGGCGAATACAGCCTGGTGGCCGTCGATGCGGCTGCGGGTGCCGAACTGTGGTCGGTGACGCTGTCCGGCGCTGGAACCGTCCTCGCACCGCCGGCGGTGCGAGGCGGCACGGTGGTCGCCCTCGTGGAGGGTGCCGACGAGACGCACGCGTTCGACGCCGCTGACGGGACCCGCCGCTGGGAGGACGCCGGCGACGGGCCCGTGCTTCCGGCGGTCGACCAGGAACGCGTCTACGGCGCGTACACGTACGGCCCGCCAGTTCACGCTCACGACGCCGAGACTGGTGAGGAGGGATGGTCGACCGAGAAGGTCGTGGTGAACAGTCTTGCTGTCGCCGGCGGCACCGTGTACGTGACGCGGGAACCGAGCGGAAGCGAACCCGTGCTCGAAGCGCTCGGAGCGACTTCCGGCGCCGAGCGCTGGCGGCTCACGGGACAGTCCGGCGAAATTGCGGTCGCCGACGGCGGCATCTACCTGGCTGGCGACGACGGTATCACCGCGCTGCAGTAGTCGACCGACAACGACCCCGGAGTGGAGTGGATTCTCAGCTCTCCGTCGGCCACCGGCGACGGCGGACAAGCGCGATTCGAAGCGCTCTTTGGCGTCCTTTCGGACGTGGTTCCCAGATGACGGACGACGTGTCCCATCCGTCGGGCGACCGTGGGTGACGCCGAAGCCATCCAGCGGGTCGCCCGCGACTCCTGGCACGCAGCCTACGACGCCGTCCTCGGCGCGGAGCGCGTCGACGAGACGGTATCGTCGTGGTACGACCCGGAGCGACTGGTCGCCGACGACATCGAGCGGGACGACTGACCGCTGTTCGTCGCGGTCGTCGACGAGACGGTGGTCGGCTTCGCAGAGGTGGTCCCCGACGAGGACGACGACGGACTTGCCCACCTCTACCGCATCTACGTCGTGCCCGACCACCGGGGGCGAGGAATCGGGAGTCAGTTGCTCGCCCGCGCCGAGACCGCGCTCCGGGACCGGGGGTTCGACCCACTCCAGCTATCGGTGATGGCGGCGAACGACGTCGGAGTGAGCTTCTACGAGTCCCGGGGTTCCGTCGAACTTCCACCACGCACAACGACCAGCTCGACATCGAGGAGTACGAGTATCGGAAACGACTGTGATTTCTCAACCTGTCTTAAATGATTTGTGAGTTCACTTGACTAATCGGCGCGCCGAGTCTCTCCACCGAGCCAGTCTAGGTTCTCGATAGTAAACCGTGATAGTCGTGTAGACGGGTTCGTGCCATCGTTCGACCATCCCTTGACGGTTCTCGTATCGGCAGTTGTCGTGGTATCGGCGCTCCTGGCGGGGGCGCCGACCACGTCCGGTGCGGGGTCGACCGGTATCGATTCGTGCACGACCATCTCGGAACCCGGGACGTACGACCTCACGGGCGACATCTCGAACGAGTCGGCGACCACGTGCCTCCACGTCACGGCGAGTGACGTGGTTATCGACGGGAACGGCCACACCGTCCACGGCACCCACGCAGAAGACGAACTCCGGACGTCGGCCGGCATCGAAATCGACGACGGGCCGGCTGGCGTCGACGCCGACGAGTCCACCACCGTCTCGAACGTGACGGTGCGGGACGTTCGCGTGACCGGGTGGGACACCGGCGTTCGAGCGACGTACGCTTCGGACGTCCGCCTGGAGAACGTCACCCGGGTGGACGGCGCCGCGCCCGACTCGGCTGGGACGACCGGGCGGCTGCGCGGCGGCGCCATCTTCGTGAAGAACGCCACCGGCGTCACCATCACCCACAGCACCGTCGCCGACACCCCGAAAGGAATCGACGTCGCGAAGTCCGCCGATGTGACGGTGGCCGACACCACCGTCGACAACGTCACGTTCACGCCGGGCATCTCCTTCTGGGACACGGCCGGTGAGGTGCGCGTCGTTCGCAACGAACTGACGAACCTCACGCGGGGTGGTACCGACGTCGGCACCCGGCGGGCGACTCGTGTCACGATCGCGGACAACGTGATCACTCGGACGGGAACCGGCGTCACCGTCTCCGGGAGCGCCAACGCGACCGTTGTCGGGAACGAACTCCGGGGCAACGAGAACGGCGTTTCGGTCGTGCAATCACGGAACGTCGTCGTCAGGGAGAACGCGGTCAGCGGTTTCTCCACGTCGGGCATTCGCGTCGTCGGCGCCCAGACGGGGCTCGACTCAGCCAACGTGACCGTGGCCGGGAACGACATCGACCAGACCGGCTCCGTCACGGTGGCAGCCATCTACGTCGATTACACGACGGACGCAGCCGTGCGGTCGAACGCCGTGACCGACGGGACCATCGAGTTCGGCGAGTCGGTCGTGGATTCGACGATCGCGGCGAACGACGTCTCGGGCGGCGAAATCGGCGTCGCCTTGCACGACTCGACTCTCGAGAACGTGTCCGTTCGCGAGAACCACGTCCGGAACGCCACCGTCGGCATCGACCTGGTGAGCCGGACGCCCGAAGGCACCGTCATCGTCGACAACGCGCTCGAAAACGGCGAAACAGGCGTCAGGGTGGCGATTACGCAGACCGGCGCGGGCACGACCGCCATCCAGGGCAACACCATCACGGAGTTCAGTGACGCAGGTATCGCCGTGGACAACAGCACGGGTACGCTATCGGTGACGAACAACGCCATCACGGACAACGGCGACGGCGTCCGGGTCGGCGACAAGACCCGGACCACCGAAGACGGCGATGGGTGTACGTTCGTGACCAGTGACGCGGGTGCGGAGACGGTCGAACTCCACCGCAACCGCATCGCCGGGAACGCCGATTACGGCGTGTACAACCAGGACAACGACGCCGTGAACGCGACGCAGAACTTCTGGGGTGCGGGCGACGGGCCGTCGAGTCCGGACGACGAGGACGCGCCGTTCGAGGACCCCGAGACCGGGGCGCTCGCCGACGGGAGCGGCGACGCCGTTTCCGAAGGCGGAACCTCCGGGGTGGCGAACGTGCGCTTCGACCCGTGGACGTCGACCGAGATGGTGGCCGACGCTGCGCAGAACGAGTCCGCCTGACCTGGCTGACGACCCGTCGACCACCGAACTTTTCCGGTTTCTGTCGACGGCTTCGCTCGGAGCGGGCAGAGATCATCTCCCCGGAGGACCACAGGTTCGACGGGGCGCCTGAGAAACGACTGTGGGAGTTCGATGCCAACCGCGTTTTGTTCTCCCGGTTTCGAGGGCTACTCAGTAGCTCGGCGTGTTTTCGCCGTCCAGGGCGTCGGAGGCGATCTCCCCGTGGTTTTTGTGCCAGACCGGAACCTCGTCGAACGGCCAGAACCGGACGTCCTCGCCCTCGTGTGACACCGCGAGGTCGCCGCCGGTCACGGAACACCGGTAGGCGTGAATCACGAGGGAGTGAGGGCCGTACTCGCCGGGTTTCCGCGTGTAGGTGCCGGCGAGCGCGTCCGGTTCGACGTGGAGACCCGTCTCCTCGCGCGTCTCGCGCACGGCTGTTTCGGGCGGCGACTCGTTCGGTTCGGTGTATCCGCCCGGAAGACACCACGTCCCGTCGTCGGCGCGTCGCTGGAGGAGAATCCGGCCGTCGTCGACCACGACCGCGTCGGCGCTCAGCTTCGGCGTGACGTACCCGACCTCCCGGGCGAACCGCTCGCGAACGTCCTCGGATGGCAGGTCGAAGGCCCGACCGTACCACTCGCTGACGAGTTCCAGCGTTCGTTCGTATCGTCGCTCGTCGTAGGGGTTGTCGGCGTACTCCAGGCCGACCTGGGCCATGATGCGGAGTTCGTCGAGGAGTTCGAGGAACGCCTCGCTCGTCCGGTGGGTCACGTTTCCGGCACCTCTGCTTCGAGCTGAATCCAGTGGTCCGGGTCGCCCGGCGTCGTCGAACGGACGTCGAGACCGGCGTCTGCCACCATCGATTCGAACTCGTCGGGCTGGAAGAGCGTGAACCGGCGGGCGTCCCCGTCGTAGCCGGAGCCGGTGGTGGTGCCGTCGCCGCGCTTCACGGAGAGGAGTGCGACGCCGCCCGGCCGGAGCACGCGACGGAACTCGGACAGCGTCGCGGGGACGTCCTCGCGGGGGACGTGCAGGAGTGACGCGCAGGCCCACACGCCGTCGAAGGCGTTCCTTTGTAATCCGAGCCGGCGCATGTCCATCCGGAGGAATGCGGCCTGGGTCGCCTTCTCGCGTGCGATTTCGAGGAAGGCGGGCGTGAGGTCGACGCCGACGGTATCGTGGCCGTGTTCGGTGAACGTCGCCGACTCCCAGCCCGGGCCGGTGCCGACGTCGAGGACGCGAGAGGTCGAGCCGTCGGTCGTGGCGTCGACCGACTGGAGGAACTGCTCGACGAGGGCTTCGACGCCGGACCGGTCGGCGTGTCGGCGATGGTACTGGTCGGCGACCGCCTCGTAGGTGGAGACGGTGTCCGGGTCGGTCATCGTGTCGTGCGAAACGGGGCGGCGTGAAAGCCGTTTGGGTCGGCTGACACGTTCGTCGGGAATCCTTCGGTCTGTCGTGACGTGCCGGGAGAGGGACGCCCGAACAAGACGCCACACCGTCCCGTCAGTTGTCGAAGCTCTCGTCGTGCTGCTCGAAGATGATCGTCAGCGAGCCGGGCGACGACCGTCTCGACTCCTCTCGCATCTCCTCCAGGGTCTGGAGCGTGTCGTTCAGTGCCGCGTCGTCCTGGCCGGTTTCACGGAGCTCTTCGCGGAACACGTTGTATATCTGTTCCACGAGGAGCCGGACCGAGTGAGCGTCGGTTTTCGAGTCGATGTCGAAGGTCGCCTCGTAGCGGGTCATACCAGCAGTTGGCTGTCGAGCGGTATAGAGATGGTCACCGTATCAGGTGTCAGCGTCCCGGTATCGACTGCCGACACGCCATGTCAGAATCGAAACTGCGGCGTTCTCGTCGACCGTGGAACGCGCCGATTCCGCCCCGATTGACGGCTGTGAACATCTGCCATTCGATTGATACAGACTCCCACTCACGGGTACATAAATGCGCTATATGGTTGTGGAACACCGCAAAGGACGGTCGGTGGTTACGTTCTTATATGGCAACGACCGATTCGACAGCCTCCAGCCGAGACGAACCGTCCGAAGAGCTGCCTACTACCTCCCGGGTGGCCCGCAGCCGTCCGCCGAACCGAGCCGCGTCGAGCGGTTCCTGACGGCGCTGTTCGTCCCGCCCGCCGTCCACCGCTACCGCCTCGAAACGCGACGGTAGAACAGTCGAACCGGCCACGGACGCGGGAGGATTACTTTTCTGCCGCCAGGTAGACGATGGCCTGCTCGTGGAGTGCGGGGTGTGGCATCGCACTCGGGCGGGCGCGCTGGACCGTCGCGAGAGCGTCGCCGAACGACAGGTCGTCTTCGGCTGCGAGCGTGGTCGCGAGCAGCGTGGTGCTCCGGGAGATGCCGGACTTGCAGTGGACCAGGACCGACCCGTCGCGACGGTAGAGCGTTCTCGCGGTGTCGACGGCGTCCTCGAAGACGGCCCACTCGTTGTCCGGGCCGTCGTCCAGCGGCCGGTGGTGGGTCGTGAGCGGCTGTTCGTCCGCCGTGGCCGACAGGACGTAGCTAAACGTCCGGTCGTGGGCGTCCGCGTCGGCAGCCAGCAGGTTCCCGAGGTAGAGGTCCCGGTCGCCGATGCGTCGGACGACCGGGTCGCTCTCCACGTAGCCGAGCGGTCGGAGGCGTGGCTCCGCCACGGTCGGTTCCTGGTCGGCCGCAGCGAATCGGTCGACTCGTCCGGGTTCACACTACCCGAATGCCGTTCGTCACTCAAAAAACCGCCCGACTGGGGTCACGTTCCTCGCCCCGTCTCCTCGGCGATGGTCGACTCCGCGAGCCGTTTGAGCCCCCGTCGGAGCAGGCCGCCCGCCGACGGCTGTGAGATGTCGAGTTCGGCGGCCACGTCTTCGAGCGTCGCCTGCCGGGGTTCGTCGAAGTAGCCCGCTTCGAGGGCGACGAGTATCGCCTCGCGCTGGGTCGGGGTCAGCCCGTAGCTGTTCGACACGACGCTCGCGTACTCGTTGACCCGTTCGAGTTCGATGTCCATGCCGTGTTCGTTCGCGTACTCCCACAGGCGCTGTGCGCCCTCGCGGTCCGGGAACCAGGTCTTCAGCACCCACGCCGTCCCCGCGTTCTCGAACTCCAGGATGACGCCGTTCAGCCGGCCGATGACCGTCGAGAAGAGGACCGAGTGGTCGGCGTACGTGATCGCGTACACCGCCTCGTCCTGGTGGACCACGCGCTCGAAGCTCTCGACCGTGGAGTCGGCGGCCAGGCCGGCCTCGAAGCGGTCGAAGTCCTCCGAGGTGACCGAGAACAGGTAGCGGTCGCTCTCGGGGTCCGTGCCGGCCTGGCGGATCGGCCTGATGGTTGCGGTCTCGTCGTGGGCGACGGTCTCGGTCAGCGCGAGGTCGGGGTGTTCGACGCGGAAGACGGCGAGGATGTCGGTCATAGATGGCGGAGTGGGGTCGTGCCCGAGGGTTGCCACCCGACGAATAAACGTATTCTGTCATGGCGATGGGTCGGCGTCCCAACTGCTATCCGATGGACGCCCCAATGGACCGTCATGGGAGACGATGACGTGACGCTGTCGGTCGACGAGTTCGTCGAGTACTGCCGGACGCAGGCGGGTCTCCTCTCGGGGGCCGTCGATACGATGGCCGAAGACGCCGCCGGCCTGCTCGACGACGTCGACGAGGAGGTGGCGGCGATACGCGACCGCCTCGACGACCTCACGGGCGAAGTCGAGGGGACGGCGTCGCCCCCTCGACCCGCGGCCCGGACGAGGCCGACGTCGACCTGCCCGACGTCGAGGACCTGGAGTCCGCCATCGCGGAGCGGCAGGCGCTCGTCGAAGCCAAGCAAGCCCGGATGCGCGCGTTCCAGGAGTTGGCCGCCGGCTACACCCGCCTCGCCGAGGAACTCCAGTCCGACGTGGCCGACGGTCGGGAGGCGATGGAGCGCGTGATTCGGTTCGAGGCCGACCGCGACGCGCCGGCCTACTTCGAGGACCGACAGACGGTGTACGAGGCCGCCGCCGCCGAATCGAGCGACTCGGACGCCGGATAGCCCGGCTCGACGAGACGGGTCACAGTGATGTGCGTGGCCGACCGAGCGTCGCGCTCAGACGTCGAACACCATTTCGATGCGCCTGCGGTCTATCTCTCTGGTCTCATCGGGTGAGTCGAGCGCTCGCTCGGCCGGCCAGAACGCCACGTCGGACGCTTCCCAGTTCGGTTCCAACTCGCCGGCCGTGTCTGCGTAGTCGAGCGTGTACGTGATCATGTTGTAGTGGCGGGGGCCGTGGACGCCGTGGATCACCGTCAGGAGCGACAGGTCGGACTGGTCGGCGCGGAGGCCGGTCTCCTCTTCGAGTTCGCGGACGGCGGCCGCCGCCGGCTCCTCGTCGTACTCGGGGTGGCCGCCGGGGAGCGCCCACGTGCCGACCGGCGGGGTGGCTCGCTCGATGAGCAGCACCCGGTCGTCGTCGTGGACGATGACGCCGGCGCTCGGGACGGCGTTCCGGAAGCGCATCGTCTCGCAGTCCGGGCACCACGCCCGGTCGCGGCCATCGAACGCGCGCGTCTCCAGTCCGGTCCCGCACTGGTGGCAGTAGTTCGGTTCGATGGCGACCATGCACGGTCGTTCTCCCCGGCGTGGGTAAACCGTTACTCCGACGAACGGCGGCGTTCAGGTGGTCGAGACGTCGACCTCCGATTCGAGTTCCGCTTTCTTTATCTTGCCCGTGCTCGTGAGCGGCATCTCGTCGATGGCGTGGAACGCGTCGGGTATCCACCACTCGTTGATGCGCCCAGCCGCTGCCTGCTCTTCGAGGTACTCGCGGATGGCGTCGGCGTCGACGTCGCTCCCCTCGACGGCCGTGACCACCGCGATGGGTCGCTCGCCCCACTCCTCGTCCGGGGTGCCGAGGACGGCGACCTGGGCGACCGACGGGACCTCGGAGATGACGGATTCGAGGACGCTGCTCGGAATCCACTCGCCGCCGCTTTTGATGGTGTCCTTGAGGCGGTCGAGCACCATCACGCCGCCGTCGCGGGTCCGGCGGCCGACGTCGCCGGTCCGGAACCAGCCGTCGACGAACGTGTTCGCGGTCTTCTCGGGGTCCCCGTAGTAGCCGTCCGGGAGCCAGGGCGCCCGGAAGTATATCTCGCCCATGTCCTCCTCCATCCCCTCGTGGCGTTCGAGGCGGAACTCGCCGAACGGGACGGGATGGGTGACGCGACGGAGGTAGTCAGCCCCCTCCTCGCGGGCGGCGTCGGTCCGGATGGAGATGGAGGCGGCGAGCATGTCGGTGCCGCCGTAGATGGTGGAGAACTCGACGCCGCGGTCGTGCAGCCGGTCCATCAGGTCGCGCGGGATGGCGCTCCCGCCGGTCGCGAGTTTCAACCCGCCGAGGTCGGCGTCCGTCTGGAGGACCTGTCCGACCATCGTCGGGACGAGGTTCGTCCACGGCTCGTCCTCGCGTTCGAACAGGCCGGCCATCGTCTCGGGGTCGAACCGCCCGCTCAGGACGAGTTTCTCCCCGAGGTACGGCCCGATGAGCGACGACCCCCAGGAGAGGATGTGGAACATCGGAATCCCCGGGATGATGGTGTTGTCCCCGGAGAGCGACGCCGGCGTGTCGTACTCGGATAGCTGGTGGGCGATGCTGAGGGCGCCCTGCACCATCTCGCGGTGGCGGTACCGGATGGCTTTCGGCTGGCCGGTCGTCCCGGACGTGAACAACATCACGCCGAGGTCGTCCTCCGTGGCGTCGAGCGGCCGGCGTTCACCGTAGTCGAGGTCGGCTATCGCCATCGTTCCGCCGGGGAACGCGTCGGCGATGCCGGCGAAGTCCTCGGAGTAGAGCAGCCACCGCGAGTCGGATTTCTGGAGCGTGTACCCGATCTGTTCGGGTGGCAGGTTGAGGTTGACCGGGTAGACGACCGCGCCCATCCCGGTGGCGGCGTAGAGGAGTTCGAGGAACGCGGGGGTGTTCCAGTCCGCGACGGCGACGACGTCGCCCTCCTCGACGCCGGCGTCAGCGAGGGTGCCGGCGAGGCGTTCGGCGTTCGTGTACGTTTCGGCGTAGGTCTGGTCGGCGTGGCCGTCGGAGACGACGCGGTCGCCGAAGAGCGTGCGGGCGCGGTCGAGGACGTCTGGAATGGTCTGCATGGTTCAGTTGGTGGTGGTCGCGGTGAGTTCGTCGGGGCGGAGGCTGGCGAACCGGACGATGGCGTCGAACGTTTCGAGCGGGAGCGCCTCGCCGGTGGTGATGCCGCGTTTCTCGGGCGACTGGAGTGTGTTCTCGACGAACCACTTCGCGACGGCCGCGGCCCGGGCGTCGCCGTCGTCGAGGTCGGCCTGTGCGCTCTCCAGCAGGAGGCTTGCGGTCACCACGTCGAAGACGTAGTCGGCGAGCTGTTTCGCTTCGTGCTGGGCGTAGTCGCCGTCGGCCGTCGCGAGCGTGAGCAGGGCCTCCTGGAGCCCTTCGAACTCGGACTGGACGGTTTCGACGAGCGGTGCGAGGAGGTCGTGGTCGGCGTCGTCGAGGTAGCCCTGGACGAGCGGGATGAGCACCTCGTGGGCGTCCTCCTTCTCGAGTGCGCGGAGCAGGTCGAGCGAGAGGATGTTCGACGTGCCCTCCCAGATGGGGAGCACCTGGGCGTCTCGCAGGAGGCGGTGGGTGACGAAGTCGCTGACGTAGCCGTTGCCGCCCTGTATCTCCATCGCGTACGACGCGGTGTCGATGGCCATGCGGGCGGTCCGGTGTTTCGCGATGGGGACGAGCGTGCGCATCAGTTTGAACGCCTCGCGGTCGTCGTGGTCGCGTTCGTACCGGTCGAGCCACCGGCCGGCCTCCATCGTGTAGGCGAGGGCGGCCTCGTAGTCGACGGCCATCTCGACGAGGTCGCGCTGCATGAGCGGGAACTCCTGGATGGCGTGTCCGAACGCCTCGCGGGTGGCCGCCTGGACCTTGCTCTCGACGAGCGCGCGGCCCATGATGCCGACGGCGCCGACGGCGTTGGTGACGCGCTCCCAGTTGAGCATCGTCGTCATGTACTTGAACCCGCGCTCGGGTTCGCCGACGAGGTACGCCTCGGTGTCGTGGAACTCGACTTCGCCGGTCGGCACGCTGACGGTGCCGAGTTTGTCCTTGAGGCGGCGGTAGGTCTGGTCGTTCAGTTCGCCGTCGGGCGTCTCGTGCGGGACGAGGAACAGCGAGAGCCCCTTCGAGCCCTCGGGGGCGTCGGGTCGGCGTGCGAGCGCGAGCGTGCCCTGGGCGTCGATGTTGCTGCAGAACCACTTCTCGCCGGTCAACGCGTACGTCCGGGTGTCGACTGCGCCGCCGTCCGGATGGGCTTCGGCCGTCTCGGTCCCGGCTTCGGTCGCGTGGCGCGGGATCGCGACCGGTTCGGCGACGGTCTCGTTCGCGCCGACGTCGCTCCCGCCCTGCTCCTCGGTGAGGAACATCGCACCCTCGACGAGGGCGTCGTAGTCGCGGGTCGTCATGCGCTCGAAGTACTCGTCGAGGTGGCCCTCGTCGTGGTTCCGGAGGACGAGCGCGGCGCCGGCGGTCATCGAGACGGGGCAGACGAGGCCGGTGTCGGCGTACGAGAGCAGCAACTGCATCGTGAGCGTGTGGATGAGACCGAGCGGTTCGTCGCGGCCGGGCGGCGGCTGGAACGCGTCGGCCACCACCCCGCGCGTGTACGTGGCCTCCTCGTTCTCGAACTGCGCGGGATGGTAGTGGACCTCGTTCAGGAGGTCCCCGTGCTTGTCGTAGGTCTGGAGTTCGGGACCGTGGGCGTCGACGACGTCCGAGTTGTCGGCGATGGTGTGGCCGACGACGCCCCCGAACTCGTCGAGGCGGTCTTCGGCCCACGCGAACTCGTCGGCGGGGTAGACGCGTCGCGCCGCCGCCTGGAGCGCGGGGTCGTGTCGCCAGTAGTTCAGGTGGCGTCCCTCCTCGTGCTGACTGTAATCGACCGGTGTGTCTGGCATCCGTTACCACTTCGCAAGTTTTGCTGATAAATCCCGCTGAAACCCGGGCTCCGATGTCGGCAGTTTATTCGCCGAAGACGGGGCCGCCAGCCGTTTCCTGCGTCGCTCGGCCGACCGCCGAAAGGCCGATGGGGAGTCGCGGCCAACTGAGAGTATGGTCGAAGCGCACTGGGGGAACCTCGAGGGGAAGGAGCTGCGATACAACGACAACACGTGGGAACTCACGGGCGACGTCGCCGTACTGGACCGGGGCGACCGCCTGGCGGTCGAAGCCAGACAGGTCGACGACGTGCGACACCAGACCGCCCGCCTCCACTTCGGCGTCGAGAGCCCGCCTGCCTCGCTGAATCCGGGCGCCCTCGGCGACCACTTCGATAGGCTGGAAAAAGCAGGCGACGACCAGTATCTCGTCGTGAAGAAGGAAGGCCGGACTTACCGGTACGAGCTACGCCGGATGGAGTACAAATAAACGGGGGGGCCTACCGCCTACGTGTCCGACGGGCTCGTGGTCGTCGCGTTCGCCGTCGAAGCGTTCTCTCGACGGGGAGTACCCGGACCGCGACGCGGTCGAAATCGTCGCCGTCGCTGGCTTCGAGCGTGTAGGCTCCCGGTTCGACGCCGTCGGTTTCGAGTTCGACCGTCCAGACGCCGTCGAGCCCCCAGGTGTCGGTCACTGCGACGTCGAACGCGTCGGGCGTCGGCCCGTCGATCACCTCGACTGTGATGGTGTTGTCGTCGGGTTTGCGGTTCGTGAGTCCGCTGACCGTCATCGTCTCACCGACGCTGACGTTCCCGATGTCGGTCTGATTCACCCGGGACGCCGGACCCACGGAATCGATTGCCACCCGGGCGTCCGTGTAGGTGAACACGTCCACGAGGGCCCTGTCGTCGCTCCCGGTGTCGTTTATCGACTCCTCGTAGAACAGTTCCAGCACCTCCGCCTGCGTCTTGGTCACGGTCCGGTTCGCGAGTTGCTCACCGAGTTCCCGCCGGGTGTTCTCGTCGAGCGCCGCCAGGTCGGCCCGGGTGAACCCCTCGATTTTCCCGTCACCCACGACGCCGTCGCGACCCGGGGAGAACACGGCACCGACGACCACCCCCTCGCTGAACGGCGCTCCGTCCCGCGTGACGAGCGCGACGTCTTCCTCGAACGAATCGTCGTCCACGGACACCAGGTCCGTCGCTATCTGTCCCCGGTCGTCCACCACGACGACGAGCACCCTGTCGATGCCGGTCGCGTTACCGCGAACGGTCACCTCGCCGTCCTCGACCGCGACCTCGCCGTTGACGTCGTGGAAGAGCGTGGGTGCGACGCCGGGTGGTGGTTGCGTCTGGGCGGTCGCGGGGCCGGCCGTGGGCCCGGAATCGAATCCGGCTGTCCCGATCACCGTCCCCCGATGACCAGCATCGTCAGCGAGAGCGCGATGCCGAGCGCGGTCGTCCGGGAAGCCGGTAGCAGTCCGTTCATGATTCTCTCGATTTCGTTGTATCCCGTCACATCGTGTCGATGGCGGCGGCGACGGCGAGCAGGAACGCGTGGTCCTCTCCCGCCATCACCTCGACGCCGTAGGTGTCTCGCACGCGGAACCAGCGTTTCGAGACGGTGGCGACGACTCTCCCGTTCCGCGTGATGGTGTACTCGTGGTCGACGATGTTCCCCTGGACCTGTAGCGGCGGTCCGCCCGTGACTTGAACAGTGAACCGGTCGCGGAGCGGCGTCACGAGCGCCTTCTGGATGGTCGCCACCGTCCGACCGTCGCGTTCGATAACCATCGTGTCCTTGAGCCTGAGGACGCGCTCCTGGACGCGGTAGAGCGGCCGCCCCGCCCGGTCCTGGATCTGTATCGTGTTCCGCACCCGGAGTGCCTTCCCGTCGACCTTGAACGCCGGGACGCCCGCCCCCGTCTCGATGACGAAGTCGTCGCCGAACGAGACCAGTCTCTCGCGCATCCGGTACCGCGTCGGTGTCTTCGGTCCGCCCGGTGCCGGGGCTGCCTGCCGCTGGGCTTCTCCTCCCCGGGCGTTCTGCCGCCGTGCTTCCCGTCGCTGTCGACCTCTTCTTGGACTCATCGTGCTACCTCGTCGGGTTGTGTCGCCTCGGTCGTTCGTGTCTCCTCGGTTCGTTCGGTTCGCTTCCCCATCTCGCCGGCGACGACTATCAGGAGCCCCATCAGCGTCGCCCCGACGACGAGCATCGTCAGTACGTCCGGGTCGTCGAAGTTCTGCGCGCCGACGACGAGCGCGGCGGAGACGTTTCGCTGGGCGGTCCCGAGCCCCAGCACCGACTGCGTCTCGCGCGCCGGGCCACCCAGGAGGTATCCGACCACGAAGGAGACGGCGATGAGCACCACGAGGGCGAGAATCGCCCCGGTCCCGATGACGCTGACCAGCGTGTCGACGTTCAGCACCAGCATGAGCACGACCAGGATGACCAGCGCCGTGGTGGACGTCTGGGACATCACCGGCCGTAGCGAGTCGGCCGCGTCGGCGTAGCGCGCCTTCACGAACAGGCCGACTGTCAGCGGAATCAGCATCAACACGACCAGCGAACTCGCGATGTCCACGGGTCGACCTGGACGCCCGGGAGCAGGAGCGGGAGCACTAGCGGGACGAAGACGACCGTCACCACCATCAGGAGGACCATCAGCCCCACCCCGAACGCGATGTCGCCTTCGGCCATCTCCACGAGTTTCGGCAGGAACGGTGCGCCGGCCGCTGTCGCCAGCACCACCAGGCCGATTGCCTGCGCCTCGCTCAGCGGCACGACGACGAGGATGGCGTACGCGGCCAGCGGCACCAGGACGAAGTTGGCGAACAGCGCCTTCGCCACCAGACCCGCGTCTCCGAGCGGGTCGAGTATCTGGCCGACGGTCAGGCTCAGGCCCATCGCGAGCATGCTGGTCACGACGAAGACCAGCACGGACAGCGTGGCGAGCGATTCGAGGACGACGGCCATTGTCAGGTTCTCCCCTTTTGACGTGGTTGCTAACGGACGTATCGGGCGCGTCGCTCACTCCTCGCCATGATGCGGTCCATCTCGGCCTCCTCGTGGACGAACGGCTCGCCGCTGACGTCGACGGTCACGCGCGCGATGTCGCCCGTGAATTCGAACGGCGTGCGGTCCCGGTAATCGTCGGTGACGGCGTTGACGGCGTCGCGGCCACAGCTCAACCCGGCGGTGAGCCCCGTCGTTATCGGCGTCGTCACGGGAATCTCGCCCTCGCCGACCTGGTCGTCGTCGTAGAAGAGCCGCACGGTCCCGGGCGTCCCCTTCCCCTTCGACAGGTCCACGTCGCCCGTCACCTCGAACTCCATCCGGACGGAGACGTCGCCCTCGGGGAGCATCTCGTCGGCGACGACATCGTACTCCTCGACGCCGACGTAGTTGTGGACGTACTTCAGCCGGTTGTCGTCGACGTACAGCGTGTACCCACCCGAGCGAGAGCCGTGGGCGAGCAGGACGCCCTCGGCACCGCCGACCGGCACCGTCAGGTCGGCAGTAATGCTGTGGTCGCGATTGAAGACTCTGACTGCGGCGTTCTCGGGGACGTGCTGGGTGCCCGGGTAGTAGACGTATTTGTCGCGGGACTTGCCCGGCTGCGGCCGCGCCTCGGCGAGCCGCTCGGTGCCGCGTCCGTCGAGCGGGAGGACGTCGTGTTTGCCGGCTTCCGTCCACCACAACTGCGCGAGTTCGAGCACCTTCTCGGGGTGCTCCGATGCCACGTCGTGGGCTTCCGAGAAGTCCTCCGTCAGGTGATAGAGTTCCCACCCCGATTCCTCCAGACTGGTCGCCGAGAGGTCCTCGGCCGTGATGGGTTCCTGGAACGGCCACGGCCGGACCGCGCGCCAGCCGTCGTGGTAGATGGCGCGGGTCGCGAGCATCTCGAAGTACTGCGTGGTGTGCTGCTCGGGTGCATCCGGTTCGTCGAACGTGTACGCGAAGCTCGTGCCCTCGATAGGCGACTGGGAGTACCCCTTCACTTCGTCGGGGGCGTCGATGCCAGTCGCTTCCAGAATGGTCGGGACGAGGTCGATGGCGTGGACGAACTGGTCGCGAACCTCGCCTTCGGCTTCGATTCCCTCGGGCCACGAGACGATCAGTGGGTCGCTCGCACCGCCGCGGTAGGTCTCCCGCTTCCAGCGCTGGAACGGCGTGTTGCCTGCCCACGTCCACCCCCACGGGTAGTGGTTGAAGTACTCCGGTCCACCGAGGTCGTCCATCGCCTCCAGGTTCTCCTCTAAGTCCTCCGGGACGTTGTTGAAAAAGCGGTTCTCGTTGACGGAGCCGCTCGGGCCACCCTCGGCGCTCGCGCCGTTGTCGGAGACCAGCAGCACGAGGGTGTTGTCGAGTTCGCCGAGTTCTTCGAGGTAGTCGAGCACCTTGCCGATCTGGGCGTCGGTGTGTTCGAGGAAGCCCGCGAACACCTCCATCATCCGGGCGTAGAGTTTCTGCTCGTCCTCCCCGAGCGAGTCCCAGCGGTCGACGTCCGGGTTCTGCGGCGAGAGGTCGGTGTCCTCCGGGACGACACCCGCCTTCTTCTGCTGTTCGAGTATCTGCTCACGGGCTTCGTCCCAGCCCATGTCGAACTCGCCCTCGTACTTGTCGGCCCACTCCTTCGGCACCTGGTGTGGGGCGTGACAGGCGCCCGGGCAGAAGTACGTGAAGAAGGGTTTGTCGGGGTCGACCTGTTTGGCGTCGCCGATGAACTCGATGGCCCGCTGGGCGATGTCCTCGGTCAAGTGGTAACCCTCCTCCGGGGTTTCGGGTGGTTCGACCTGGTGGTTGTCGTGGACGAGGGTCGGGGTGTACTGGTCGGTGTCGCCGCCGAGGAACCCGTAGAACCGCTCGAACCCCTCCCGAGAGGCCACTGGTCGTAGGGTCCGGCCGCACTGGTCGCCTCGGCGGGGGCGAGGTGCCACTTGCCGAGCGCGTGCGTGTTGTAGCCCTCCTCGACGAGCATCTCGGAGAGGAAGCCGTTCTCGTGGGGAATGTGACCGTTGTAGCCGGGAAAGCCGGTCGATATCTCGGCGATGCCCGCCATCGCGTTCGAGTGGTGGTTCCGACCGGTGAGCAGGCACGACCGGGTCGGCGAGCAGAGCGCCGTCGTGTGGAAGTTGTTGTACCGGAGGCCGTTCTCGGCGAGCCGGTCGATGTTCGGGGTGTCGACGAGGCCGCCGTAACACCCGAGCTGTCCGAACCCGACGTCGTCGAGGACCACCATCAGGACGTTCGGCGCGTCGTCCGGGGCTCGCGTCTGTTCGGGCCACCACGGTTCCGATTCGTCGTACGTTCGGCCGATGTGGCCGTGGAATTCGCGTTCTGGCATGCGTTCTCCTGGAGAAAGTGGCTGCGGGCAGTACGGTCTGCGTGCACTCCCGACTCTCGCGGTACCCCGGAGACGCCGACGCCCTCCCCCAATGTTGTCAACAATCATCAATTATGTGGTTAATCGTTGTTACGCTCTTTGCCCCCGAAACGTGACGGATGCGGACAACTACTGCTGAACAGTTGCCAGCACGCTTCCGCTTGCGTTCGCCGTACTGGCCTGAATCTGGTGCCTTCCAGACGAGGTGGATTCAGAGCGAACCGGTAGAATGCACGGCGGCAAGCGGCCAGGTGCATGCCATTTTATTATCGAGGTGACAAGATTTAGGCCGGAAGCCGCCGTCACCATTCCAGGTGTGGTTTCACCCGGGAGGGCTGGTTCATGGAGACTGACGGTGCCGAGTGCGACCCGCCGGGCGAGCCGCCGGAGCCGGAGATGGAGTGGATACCCGGCGGCAGCTTCCGGAAGGGGTCCGAGGAGTTCTACCCCGAGGAGGCACCGGTCCGGGAGGTCACGGTTGACGGCTTCTGGATGAACCGGACGCCGGTGACGAACCGCGAGTTCGCGGCGTTCGTCGAGGACACGGGGTACGTGACGGTCGCCGAGCGCGACCCCGACCCCGCGGACTACCCGGGTGCCGACGCCGACGACCTCGTGCCCGGGTCGGCCGTCTTCGAGTCGCCCGACGGCCCGGTCGACCTCCGGAACCCGAACCAGTGGTGGTCGTACGTCCCGGACGCGAACTGGCGGCAGCCGCTCGGCCCCGAGAGCAGCGTCCAGGACCGTATGGACCACCCGGTCGTCCACGTCGCCTACGAGGACGCGGAAGCGTTCGCCGAGTGGGCGGGCAAGACACTCCCGACGGAAGCCCAGTGGGAGCGCGCCGCCCGGGGCGGTCTCGACGGCAAGCGGTTCGTCTGGGGCGACGACCACGTCCCCGACGGCCGACTGATGGCGAACACGTGGCAGGGCGAGTTCCCCCGGGAGAACAGACGACTGGACGGCTACGAGCGCACGTCGCCGGTCGGCTCGTTCCCCGCGAACGGTTTCGGGCTCTACGACGTGGCGGGCAACGTCTGGGAGTGGACTCGCGACTGGTACAGCGACGACCCGACTGCTGACGAATCAGCATCGCCGGCGTGTTGCACGCCGACGAACCCACGCGGGACGTCCGAAGCCCAGAGCGTCGACCCCCGCGACCCGACCGAGATGCCCCGGAAGGTTCTCAAGGGCGGTTCGCACCTGTGTGCGCCCAACTACTGTTTCAGGTACCGGCCGGCGGCTCGTTACCCCGAACCTATCGACACCTCGACGAACCACGTCGGGTTCCGGTGTATCGTCGAACCGGACTGGTAGCTCAACCACGGGAACCCCGGGACGGTCGCTGTCTCCTCCGATGGACGCGGGCGATTACCACTCCTGTATCTCCTCGTCCCGCCAGAAGTGACCGCTGGGTCCGTCGCGGAACCGCGCCAGCCAGACGGGCGTCTCGGCCCCTTTCTCGACGCTCCGCGGAGCACTGCTCCCGCCCATGTCGGTCCGGACCCAGCCAGGGCAGACGGCGTTCACGAGCAGGTCCTCGTACTGGGCGGCGAGCGCGGTCGTGAACGCGTTCAGCCCCGCCTTCGAGATGCCGTACGGGAGGTGTGACGTGCTGATTTCGCTGCTGAACTGACCGGAGCTGCTCGACACGTTCACGACCCGGGCGTTGTCACGCGCCCGGAGCAACGGGAGTGCGTGCTTCGTGACCTGCATCGGTCCGTGGAGGTTCGTCCGGAGCGTGGCTTCGACCTCCTGACCGTCGAGGTCGCCGTACCGGCCGCCGGGGCCGTGGACTGCGGCGTTGTTCACCAGGACGTCGAGACCACCGTGCTCGTCTGCGATGGTGGTCGTCGCCGCGGCTATCTGGGTCTCGTCGGTCACGTCGAGGCGGACCGGGCGAAGGTCGCCGTCGTCGACGTCATCGACGTTCCGCGCGCCGGCGTACACGGTCGCGCCATGCGCGGCGAGGTCGACCGCTATCTGCCTCCCGATGCCGCGCGTCGCGCCCGTCACAAGTGCGGTCTGGCCAGCCAGCGAGTCGTACAGCTCAGCGTCCATATCTGGACGTATTGGTCTGACTGCGTATTGGTCTGTTCGGCGCCCGAACCCGGTCAGTCCACTACCTCGACTCGGCGTGACAGGTGGATGGCGGCCTACACGAACCGGGCGGCTCGGGTCACTCGACCGCTCGAATCGCGTGTAGTTCGCCGAGCTCCGTCCAGTCGTTGTCCTCGTCGACGTACTGGCGCACCACGGGCGTGTCCCATTCGTCGTCTGCGTACCTGGCCCGCAGGTCGTATCGCTCGTCCTCGTCGCGTGGTCGAATCTCCATGCGGAGTCGTTCGTTCGGCGTGTACGTGATCGGGTTACACCGGCCGCGGATCGTCGTGCCGTCGTCGAGTGTCACGCGCGCCTCGTCGAAGATGTCCAGGCCGGCGAGCGTCTGTATCAGATACCCCACCGGGCCGCCTGTGGACAGACGTCCGTCGTGGCCCTTGAAGAACGTCGCCTCGGCGACCGGGTCGAGCCCGTCGGCTTCGAGTCGCCTGTTCTCCTGCTGCACGCGCATGCTCAACAGTCGTTGAATCTCGCGCATCCGGAAGCCGATGGTTCGCAGTTCGTCCCGGGCGTCCGACGTCATCGCGCCCCCAGTCTCCCCCGAGTCTGGTTGCTCTTGCTCCCCCATGCAGGTTACTACCGACGCGAAACTCAATAACAGTATGCAGCCTACCGCCTGCCGAGGGGTTCTCGACGCGCTCGACTGTGTCAGCCGAGGGGGATTTCGACCAGCGACAGTTCGTCCGACGGGACGACCTCCCCGAGGACGGTTTCGACCTCGGCCCACGTCTCCGGCCGGTAGCCGGCGATGCCGAAGCTCTCGGCGAACAGCTCGAAGTCGGGGTTCGTCAGCCCGGTTCCGAACTTGTCGCCCGTATGTGCGAGCTGTTTCTCGGAGATGAGGCCGTAATCGTCGTCGTTGAACACGACGATGGTGTACCCGAGGTCGAGGCGGGTCGCGGTCTCTATCTCGGCGGCGTTCATCAGGAACCCGCCGTCGCCGGT
The DNA here is from genome assembly GCA_042662785.1 of Halobacteriaceae archaeon GCM10025711. Classification (GTDB taxonomy): domain Archaea; phylum Halobacteriota; class Halobacteria; order Halobacteriales; family Halobacteriaceae; genus JBHSYX01. The sequence goes on along the minus strand of JBHSYX010000001.1, from coordinate 2,161,488 downwards.
CGCGACCACGACGTTCGCGTCGACCGCGAGTTCGGCGGCGACGCCGCCGGGGACGGCGATACCCATGCTCGCCAGGCCGTTCGAGATGATGCACGTGTTCGGCTCGTACGTCGGGAAGTTCTGGGCGATGGCCATCTTGTGGCTCCCCACGTCCGAGATCAGGACGTCCGCGTCCGCCATCGCGTCCCGCAGGTACGGGAGAGTGCCTTTCACCGTGAACGGCTCGTCCGGTGCGGGTTCCCGTTGCACGTCCGCGACGATGCGCTCCCGCAGGTCGTGACACCACTCGGGTGGTGTCGCCGTGTCGAGGCGCGCCCGGAGTTCGCGGAGGCCGGCGGAGATGTCCGCGACCAGTTCCACGTCCGGGTTGTAGTGTTCGTACACTTCGGCGGGCTCGTGGTCGACGTGGACGATGGTCTTGTCGAGGTCGGGGTTCCACGATCGCGGGTCGTGTTCGGCGATGTCGTAGCCGACCGCGACGACGCAGTCGGCCCGGCGCATCGCCGTCGCCGCCTCGCGGTTCGGCCCGGAGTCGAGCGTCATGAGCGAGCTATCCCGTCGGTCGGAGACCGCCCCTTGCCCATGTACGTCGCGACGACCGGCAGGCCGGCGTGGTCGACCAGCTCCTGGAGCCGCCGGGCCGCGGGCGTCCGGACGGCGCCGTTGCCCGCGAGCACCACCGTGTCGTCGGCGTTATCGACGAGTTCGGCGGCCCGGTCGACCGACTGCGCGTCGGGGTCGGGGCGTCGCACCCGGGGCCGCGCCGGGAGCGGCTCCGCGTCGACGTGTTCGTCCGCGACGTCCTCGGGGAACTCGAGGTGGGTCGCGCCCGGTTTCTCGTACTCCGCGAGCTTGAACGCCTTGCGCACCGACTCCGGGATGATCTCGGCGTCGGTCATCTGGGCGTTCCACTTCACGACCGGTTCGAACATGTGGACGACGTCGAGGGCCTGATGGCTCTCCTTGTGCAGGCGTTCCAGGCCGCCCTGGCCCGTTATCGCGACCAGCGGCGACTTGTCGAGGTGGGCGTCCGCGACCCCGTGAGCAGGTTCGTCGCGCCGGGCCCGAGCGTCGCGAGGCAGACGCCGGCTTCGCCCGTCAGCCGGCCGTGGACGTCGGCCATGAACGCCGCGCCCTGCTCGTGGCGCACCGGGATGAACCGGATGTCCGACGACCGGAGCGAGAACAGGAGGTCTTCGAGTTCCTCGCCCGGCAGCCCGAAGACGTGCTCGACGCCCTCCGTTTCGAGACACCGGACGAGGAGGTCGGAGGCCTTCATGGCTACTCCACCGGGACGCCGGCGTCCGGTTCGCGCTGGAGCCAGACGGTCTTCCGGTTGACGAACTCCTTGATGCCGTCCTCGGAGAGTTCGCGGCCGTAACCCGACTCCTTCACGCCGCCGAACGGCACCCGTGGGTCCGACTTCACGAGTTCGTTCACGTAGACGCAGCCGGCGTCGATGCGCGAGGCGACGCGGTCGGCCCGGTCGAGGTCAGCCGTCCAGATGCTCGCCCCCAGCCCGAACGCCGTGTCGTTGGCCTTGGCGACGGCTTCGGCTTCGTCGGCGACGCGGAAGACGGCCGCCACGGGACCGAACACCTCCTCGGCGTCAGCGGGACAGCCCTCCGGGACGTCCGTGAGGACGGTCGGCGGGTAGAACGCGCCCTCGCGGTCGAGCGGTTCGCCGCCTGTCTCGACAGTCGCGCCCGCCGCGACGCTCTCCGCGACCTGGTCGTGGAGGTCCGCAAGCAGGTCCTGGCGGGCCTGCGGGCCGACGTCCGTCGCGTCGTCCATCGGGTCGCCGACCGCGAGCGACTCGACGTGCTCGACGAACCGCTCGACGAACTCGTCGTACACGTCGTCGACGACCACGAACCGCTTGGCGGCGATGCAGGACTGGCCGCCGTTCTGGTTGCGCGCCCACGTCCCCGTGGTGGCCGCCGCCTCGACGTCGGCGTCGTCGAGCACGACGTACGGGTCGCTCCCGCCGAGTTCGAGCACCGTCTTCTTGAGGTGTTCGCCCGCCGTCGCCGCGATGGCGCGTCCCGCTCGACTGCTCCCGGTGAGCGTCGCGGCCGTGACCCGGTCGTCGGCGAGCACGTCCTCGACGCGGCTCGACGGAATCAGCAGCGACTGGAAGACGCCGTCGGGATAGCCCGCCTCGCGGAACACGTCCTCGATGGCCTCGGCACAGCCCGGGACGTTCGAGGCGTGCTTGAGCAGCCCCACGTTCCCGGCGGTGAGGTACGGCGCGGCGAACCGGAACACCTGCCAGAACGGGAAGTTCCACGGCATCACCGCGAGCACGGGCCCGAGCGGTTCGTAGACGGTCTTCGCCGTCGTCCCGGGTGGACTCGGGTGGTGTTCGGGTTCGAGGTAGGCGCTCGCGTGTTCGGCGTAGTGGTCGCACGCCCACGCGCACTTCTCGACCTCGGAGACGGCCTGCGTGACGGGCTTCCCCATCTCCCGGGTCATCAGCTCCGCGTACTCCCGCTTGTTCTCGCGGAGCACCGCACCCGCCTCCGCGAGCAGTTCCTCGCGCTCGCGGACGGGTCGATGTTGCCAGTCGTCGAAGGCGTCTTCCGCTCGCTCCAGCGTCGCGTCCACGTCAGCCGGGGTGTGTTCCTCGTACGTTTCGATCTGCTCGCCGGTCGCCGGATTGACCACGTCCATGGCCAACTGAAAGGGCGTGCAGGAGGTTAACGTTCGGCATGAGTGTCCGGCCGTCGATGCTCCAGGCGGCGCTCGACTCGAACTCGCAGCGATGTCGGAGGGGGCCTGTCAGGTCTCGCCCCGGCGGTGCCCGAAGGTACTTGTTCGACCGGGAGAAACGGCGTCGTCGAGACATCTATAATGCCCTCCAGCAGACTGTTCGTCGGCCTCGCCGCCGTCGTTCTCCTCGCAGGATGTCTCTCGACGGGCAGCGGCGCCGACCCCGCAACGACGACGCTGCAACCGGACGACGAAACGACCCAACGTGAGCCCGCGACTCGACAGCTATCGTCCATCCTCGAATCCAGCGACGAGTTCGAGGCGGTCCTCGTCAACGACACGTACGTCTACGAGCTGGGCTGCTTCGACCCGGAGAACGATTCGGCGGTCACCTACATCCGGACGGGCCACCACTACGAGGAGGCTAGCTCCGACGCCGGGGATTCCGTTTCGGTCAGGCAGGCGACCGGCGGCGAGGTCTACCGCGTCGACGTGGTGTTGTCCAACGAATCCGTCACGTCGATAGAACGGATAGAGCACGTCCCCGAGCCACAGGTCGTCCGGAATAGCTGCTGACGGGGACGCCGCTTTCACCGCCAGCCACACCGAAGGAGAGCCGTTCGACGGTCGCCGCTCTCGGTTCGAGGACGGGAAGGGTCTCGCCTACCGGTTCGCTTCGAACCACTCGACGGTGTAGTCCACGAGTGCGCGCTGGCTCGCGAGTTTCGCCGTCGCCGCGCCCACCTGACCCTCAACCAGTCCGACGTCTCGCTCGAAGTCGGCACCCAGGTCGAGGAAGTCGTCGGTGTCCTCTTCGATGGTCTCGAACTCGACCCAGACGCGTTCGCCGTCCACCAGCACCGGAGCGCCGGCCTGCTCGGTCTCCTTCGGGTAGTCGGCCCGGTTCTCCGCGAGGTGGTAGGACGTGTTCGTGTCGTGGTCCGTCCCGAGCATGAGCACGTCGCCGTCCAGGTCGTAGACGGTCGCCAGCGGCGAGTCCTCGCCGAGTCGGTGGGCGAGGGCGTGGTCGGCGACGACGGCGTCGGCGTCCGCTCCCCACGCCGCGAACGAGACGGTGGGATGGTCGCTCCGGACGACGCGCGGGTAGTTCCTGAAGCACTCCGGAACCGCCCCCACGCGGGTCGGGGTGACCTCGGGCCGGTAGGCCGGCATCGTCTCGCGTATCTGCTCGACCCAGTGGTCGGGAACCGGCGGCGCCGACCACTCTGCGGGGTCGGAGTAGTGCCCGGAGTGGGTCGGCATCACGAGGGTGCCGCTTTCGGTCACGGCCTCCTGCAGCGCGTCGACGACCGCCGGCGCTCCGCCGCTCACCCACCCCAGGGCGCTCAGCGACGAGTGGACGAGGAGCACGTCGCCCGCCTCGACGCCGAGGTTCCGGAGGTCGGCGACGAGGAGGCTACCGTGACCGGGTCGTCCACCTTCTCGATGGCGTCCGCTTCGCTCATGGCACTCTCGTGGGGAACGGCGTACTTCAGGATTTACATCCCGTCGAGGGCCCGGACTCGACCGTCGTTGCAGCGCCTGGAACGCCGTCACCCGCTGGAACGAAATCACCAGATGCCTACATGCCGTCGGGCGGCGTACGGACTTCCGAACGGGGATGCAAACCACGACAGAACGAACCGTCCCGACCAGCACTGGAGGACCAGTACCCGACGACTCGTCCAGGCCTCCGGGGGTGTGACCGTGGGAAACCGCAACCACCTCCACGTCTGCCAGCACTGCGGTCTCGTGCAGGCCACCGCCTCGGCGATTCCGCCCCGGGCGTGCGTCGTCTGCGACGGCCTCTCGTTCTCGCGCTACGAACCAATCGGTGATGCGGTGATGGCGCGATGACCTCCCGGGCAGTGTCTTCGAATCTGCAGACGGTACGGACCGGGTACGACGACTTCGCCGCCGGAGACATGGATGCAGTGCTGTCGTTCTTCGCCGACGACATCGAGTGGGTGGTCGCCGACGGCTTTCCGTTCGGTGGCACCTACGTCGGCCCGGACGAAGTCAGGTCGGGCGTGTTCGAGCAACTCGGGGAGCAGATGGCGGTGTTCGACGTGATTCCCGAGCGGTTCGTCGACGCCGGCGACACCATCGTCGTACTGGGGGAGTACGACGGCGTCGACCGCGAGACGGGCAACGCGTTCACCGGAGTTCCCTGGGCCCACGTCTGGGATTTCCGCGACGGCACTGCCGTCAGGTTCCAGCAGTACACCGACACTGCGCTCGTCCAGGACGCACTCACAGCGTGACGCGGCCGCCACACGGTTTCTCGTCCTGTCGAGCACGGGTGGGCCGACCCAACTGATGTTGGAACTACACTTTTCACCGTTGCTGCCCCACTCGTCCCATGAGCGTTCTCCTGGAGTTCACGGTCGACAACGACGACTTCGCGCTCGGAGAGGTCCTCGGCAGCGCAGACGTGGGTGTCATCGAACTCGAACGCATCGTCCCGTCTGGGGAGACAGTGATGCCGTTCTTCTGGACCGAGCGTAGCGGCAAGGCCGAACTCGAAGCCAGCGTCGAGGGGAGCGACTACATCGAGAACCTCACCGTGCTCGACCGGGTCGGCGACCGCACGCTCTACCGGGTGGCGTGGACCGGCGAGTACGAGGATCTCATCGAGGGAATCACGGCCACCGAGGGGACGATTCTCGAAGCCCGCGGGAACGAGGAGTGGTTCTTCCGGTTGCGGTTCCTCGACCATCAGCACGTCGCGGACTTCTACAACTTCTGCACCGAACACGCCATCCCGGTGCGCGTCGGGCGTGTCTACACCCTCACCGAGGAGTCCCTCCAGGGTCGCATGTTCGACCTCACCGAAGAGCAGCGCGACGCCCTCCTGCTCGCACTCCGGCGAGGGTACTTCGCCACGCCCCGCGGGGTGACGATGGACGACCTGGCGGACGAACTCGGCATCTCACAGCAGGCGTTCTCCGAGCGTCTCCGCCGGGGCGAGGAGAAGATTCTGGAGAACGTGTTGCTCGCCACCGGCGGGCGCTGATAGTCCCGGGGTGATAAAAGGCCAGTCTCGACAAGTAGCGGTGATATGGGAGCGGAGTCGGTTAGCATACGTGCGGTCCCTGAGGGGGAGATGGGATCGCGGAGGGGTGCCCACCCTTCGTGCCTCTGACCCACCGAACTGACGAACCAGCTCTATCTGGGGGGGGGGATGTTACGACGCTTCGCTCGCCATCGCTACGCCGTTTCGGGGCTCTCGGCGGGCCGGGGTCGCACCAGGTCGGCGAGAGCGACCAGGAACCCCAGGAGCCAGCCGACGGGAACCGCGATTCCGAACCACATGCCGACGTAGGCGAGGCCGACGAGGTCGAACCGGGCACGCAGCATCGTTTCGATGCCGGCCACGGTGAGCACGTTGTCGAGGAGCCATATCGCCAGCAGGTCGCTGGTCGGGAAGACGAACTCGGCCAGCGACGGCGAGTAGAGCGCAGCGACGACCGGCGGCAGGAAGAGCGCGGTCACGCCGAATGGGTAGGCGAACAGGACCGTCACCGGCCGGCCGCCGATTCGCGAGAACGCCATCGCCAGCACTGCGGAGACGGTCGCGACGCTCCCCGCGGCGGCGACCGTGACGACGCCCTCGACGGAGAAGTCACGGAGGTACACGGCTGCGGTCAGGCCGCCCCAACCGAGGACGGACACGAGCACGACGCCGAGGAAACCGATTCCCAGCGCGGTGCGGCCGACTCGCCTGGCGTAGTAGCGGGTCATGAACCCCAGGACCGCGAGCGGGTAGCCGACGAGGACGGCGACGAGTCCGAGCAACGCCCAGGCCCGGTACTTCGTCCGTCCGAGCGTCGTGGTCGGCTTCCACCGTCCGAGGACGGCGTGCGCGGAGGCTCCCTGTCGGGGGAAGACCAGTCCCATCCAGGCAGTGTGGAGGCGGTCGATGTCGTTCCGGACGGCGGTGAGCAGCCATCTCACCCCGGTCGCGTTCGAACGGTCGGTCGGCTGGCGAGAGGACATAGCGAATCAGACGGAGTCTGGTACGGACCTGGCCCTCGAACGACGTGTACATTACGGCATTTTTGCGGGAACCGGACGGTGGGCCAACCGTCCATAGCTATCGACCGCACAGCGTGACGTGCCGGACGGCCATCGACTCGAACCGGACGACAGCGGCCCGTCAGGGTGCGAGCCGGTTCTTCCGGTTCTTCATGTGTTCGTTGTAGTAGCCGAACGTGATGGGCGCCCACTCCTCGGCGAGGTCGAGTATCTGCTCGGTCATCCCGCGGATCTCCCACTGGGCGTCGGCGGCGGCGCGCATGTCGGCGACGTGCATCAGCATCCGGGCGTTCATCGACATCACGACGTTGACCTCGGTGCCGATGGGGAGGACGAACCGGGCGTCCTCGGGCGGCATCCCGAGGTCGAGGAGCTTCTGGTAGTCCTCGACGGACTGGGAGACGGACTCCCGGAAGATGCGCTCGCGTTCGGCGACCATCTCCTCGTCGACGCTTCCGGTCTTCTGGTTGCGGCCCACCCAGTCGGGGTCGGTGGCCGACGGCGGCGTGACGACCATCTCGCCCTCGGCGACGTCCGCCGGGTCGACGTCGTCGAACGAGACGTAGCGCATCGACTGCACGTCGAAGGAGACGTGGCGGTGCCGGGTTATCTGGGCCATGCACGACCGGCTCATCCCTTTGATGGCGAAGGTGGCCTGGACGTGCTCGAACGGGCCGTAGTGGCCGTGGCTCAGGAGGTGGCCGATGAGGGTCTCCTGTTTCTCCTCGATGGTGTCGCCCTCGATGTCGCCCATGACCTCCTCGAAAGACTGCTCGCCGACGAACGCGCTGTTGTAGTCGTTTCGCGCGGCGGTGCAGACGACCTCCTCCGGGTTCTCGGTCGCGGTGAGTAGTTCGACCTTCATTGGCGTATCCGCGCGTGCGAACCTACATAAATCATTCCGCACGTCGTCGCGAACGAACCGCCGGGCCGTGGTCTGGTTCCGTCGGTCCGGGTAGACGAACCAGTCGCGGCGGCGACGACACCGCCCGAAAGTGGGGAGGGGGCGTCGAGGACTCGTCGCTGGGCCGGCCAGCCGACAGACACAAGCCGCGACACCCGCATACCTGTCGCATGGTCACGAACATCGCGCGCGGCGTCCAGGCGTTCACCAGCAACGCCTTCCTGGTGACGGGCGAGCGGACGACGCTCGTGGACACCGGCGCGAACTTCGACGCGGTCGCCCGCCTCCGGGACGAGGTGGACGACCTCGACGCGGTGGTCCTCACGCACACGCACCCGGACCACGTCGGCAATCTCGACGCCGTGAAAGACGCCTTCGACGTCGAGGCGTGGGGGTTCGACCCCGGCCAGCGCGGTGTCGACAACGCCATCCAGGACGAGGCGGAACTGCGCGTCGGCGACCACGTCTACACGGCGCTCCACACGCCCGGCCACAAGGACGACCACCTCTGCTTCTACTCGCGCGGCGCCGGGACGCTGTTCGCGGGCGATCTGGTCTTCGAGAACGGCGGGTTCGGGCGGACCGACCTCGAGGAGGGCGACCGCGACCGACTCGTCGCGAGCATCGACCGCCTGCTGGCGACGACCGACGAGACGTTGCAGGTGATGCACACCGGTCACGGCCCGAGCGTCACCGACGACCCGTACGGGACGATCGAACTCGCGAGCCGGGCGGCACGCATCTACTAGTCGGTCTTCAGGCCGTAGTAGCCGGGTTCGTCCTCGGTGGGCGGTTCGGCCACCACGAGGTCGTCCTGGTTGTAGATGACCCACGGGATGGTCCAGTCGAGCAGTATCTCCTCGGTCTCCACGTCGAGTTCCGCGTCCGCGTCGATGCCCTGGAGCAGACGTGCTATCTCGTAGACGTTGTACATCTTGTCGGGGTCGAGCAGCTCCTCGGGCGTGTAGAAGTCCGCGGGGTAGAGCTGGTCGAACGACGATTTCTGTCGCGGCATGCCGGTATATCGCCGGGGCCGGGCCAAAAACGTCCGGGTCCGCGGGCGTGGAGAACCGTGAATTTTTATGCCAGTACTCTGATTGACCACTGAACTGAAATGGGTGGCGCTCGCGACGGGCTCGAGGACGGCGGCACTGACGACGACCTGAACGACGCGCAGGCGGCGCTCGTCTCCACGCTCCGGACGTTCGGCGCCGACGACCTGCGGGACGTGTGGGTGTTCGACAGGACGGGCGAGCGGGCGCTGTTCCTCCGGGACGACGTGGCGGCGAAACTCGCGGACGTCGCCGTCGAGCCCTTCATCGACAACGAACGGTACGGGTTCATCACCCGGGACACGTACGACCGGCTCTACTACGCCTCCTACCACTTCACCGTCCGAGGGTTCGACGAGTTCGAGCAGGTGCGGACGTTCGTCGTCGACGAACCAGACAAGATCGGCGTGCTCGCGAGCTTCGACCGTCGCGACGGCGGCCACGACTACGCGGAACTCGACCGACTCATCCACGACCTGGCCGACGAGCACGGCGGCGCGTCGCTCGGGCCGGATGCCGGCGGCTCGGCGTGAGCGTCGAAAGAACAGGTGGGTCGACTGACTCGGCTTACTCGAACAGGTCGACGGCCTGCTGGTAGCGACTGCTGGGCTCCTCCCAGTCGACGACCTCGAAGAACGCGTCGACGAAGCTCCCGCGGTCGGGACCGTAGTCGTAGTAGTAGGAGTGCTCCCAGACGTCGAGTGCGAGGATGGGGTGGCTGCCCCAGAGGGCGCCCTGGTCGTGCTTGTCAACGACGACGTTCCGAAGCTGGTTCGAGAACGAGTCGTAGACGAGGAGCGCCCAGCCGCTGGCGTTGCCGGCCGCGGCGCGGAACTCGCCCTCCCAGGCGTCGTAGGAGCCGAAGTCCTGTTCGATGCGGTCCGCGAGGTCACCGGTGGGCTGGTCGCCGCCCTCCGGGGACATGCTCTGCCAGAACAGGTCGTGGAGGATGTGACCGGAGCCGTTGTGGGTCACGCTCCGGATGGCGCCCGGGGAGTCGCCGAAGTCGCCGGACTGGCGGTTGGATTCGAGGGTCTCCTCCGCGCTGTTCCAGCCGTTGACGTAGCCCTGGTGGTGGGTGTCGTGGTGCCACGTCAGGACCTGTTCGCTGATGTGCGGTTCGAGTGCGTCGTAGTCGTACGGGAGTGGTGGAAGGTCGTAGTTGCTCATTGGTAGAGCCTCCAGACGGTATATCAACTCGTTAGCTGTTAAAGCTTGAGGAGTCGTTTGGTAGCACGTGCCACGGTGGTCGTACGTGGTCGCTTGCCGCCGAATTTCGTGGTTCCTCTCCGACCAGTCGGGCGGCCTGCACAAATCCGTTCCTGTAAATAAACTGATGTCGGTGGGGGCGGTCCGGGGACTCACCCGGTGGGTCGGCGCGGGAGACGAACGGTCACCGCCGACCCGGGGTCGGCTTCCTCGAAGGACACGCTCCCGTCCGCGTGGTCGACCGCCCAGGTGACGAACCAGAGGCCGAGTCCGCTGCCGTGTTCGAGGCTGGTCTCCCGGCCTGATTCGAGCACCGCCCGCTCCTCGCGAGGGATGCCGGGGCCGTTGTCGACGACGGCGACGACCACGTCCGCCCCGTCGCGTCGCGCCGTCACGGACACGACCGGGTCCGGGTCGGTGTTGTGCTTCGCCGCGTTGGTCACCAGGTTCTCGACCACCGACTCCACGACCGCCGGACAGGCCGTCTCCTCGTCCGGGAGGTCGAGTTCGAAGGCTACGTCCGGATACGCGTCCCGGGTGCGGGCGACGACCGACCGGACGGCGGCACCGATGTCCACCGGGTCCCCACCGGGATTTCCGTTCTCCAGGAACTCCTGTATCTCCCGGGCTTTCGACCCCTGTTCGACCAGCGTCAACGCCTTCCGCTTGATGAGGTCGACAGCCGCCTCGTCGGCCGGCGACTCGACGGAGAGACCGTCGGCGTAGCCGTAGACCACGTTCATCTCGTTTCTGAGGTTGTGGCGGAGCACCCGGCTGAGCACGGAGAGGCGCTGCTCGCGAGTGAGTCGTTCGGTCACGTCGTGGAAGACGACGACGCGTCCCGTCACCCGGTCGTGGTAGTCCCGGAGGTCGGAGACGTCCACCTCGAAGTAGCGCTCGGCCCCGTCGACCGCGAACGGTGTCACGGCGTTCCTGTCCTCTCCCTCGCCGTCCGCCGTCGTCCCCCGGTCCGTGTAGGTCTCCGGGAGCGTGTCGCCGACGTCGAACCCTTCGTTGCCGAGAAGGCGTTCGGCCTGCGGGTTCAGGTTCACGATGCGGTCGTCGGCGTCCACCACGACGACGCCGTCGTCCATCGCTTCGATGACGAAGTTCTGGGCCGTGCGGTCGAGGACCGGGATGGCGTCGAGAAGCTGGAACTGGGTGAGCGCGCCCAACCCCATCACCCCGGAGATGACGAACGTGAAGGGGTCGGGTCGAACCCGGGGAGGCCGGTGAGGTCGGTGACGTACGCCACGTTCCCGACCCACGGTGCGCCGACCGCGACGAGCAAGGCGGTGGCCTGCCCACGGTAGAGTGTGCGCGAGTCGACCACGAGGCGGAACAACAGCGCCGCCCCGGCCACGAGCAGGCTGTACGAGTAGACGATGTGCACCCAGAACCACGGCCCCCAGTTGCGCTCCAGGACGGCGAACTCGCCGTACGTGACGACGGACGCCGAGGTGAGTACGAGGTGGTGGGCGGGGTTCGTCCACGCCAGCAGCACCGTCAGGGCGGGGACGACGGACAGCAGCGCCACGTACTTCGGCGTGAGGTACCTGTCGCGGCCGGTGTACTCGGCGGCGAACCCGATCCAGGCGACGGGGAGGCTCACGACGCCCAGCCACTCCAGGCGGTACCAGAACAGTTTGGTTTCCAGTCCCGTCGACCAGAACCCGGCCGAGTACGCGCCCACCCACGCCGTGACGGCGAGCATGATGGCGGCGAACGGGACGGCGCCCGGACGGGGCCGCTGGCGCCACGCCAGGACGGCGAGCGCGGCGGCTGTAAACACCGCGAACACCATCAATGTCGCCGCGACGAGTTGGGTGACCATCGTGTGCCTGCCGTCAGTGTCGGTCACGACAATCGTCTCCCCGGGTATACCAATCTATTCATCGCCGAATCTATCATCAAAATAGTAGCGGTTGCGGCTGACGACGCCCGCGGCACTGGCTTCGAACGTCTCAAGTGAGCCGACAGTGGTCGCCTGACTCTACTCGTCGTCGCGGGCGCGTTCGAACATCTCGACTGCGGCCTCGCGTCGCTCCGCGTGGTCGACTATCGGTGCCGGGTAGTCGGGCGCGACGGCGTCCCGGACCTCCCGGTCGAGCGTCGGCCAGTCGTGGACCTGGGCGGGCGTCGCGTCCCGCAGCTCGGGCACGTACGTCTTCACGTACTCGGCGTCCGGGTCGTAGCGTGCACACTGGGTCGACGGGTTGAAGATGCGGAAGTAGGGCTGGGCGTCCGTGCCGGTGGAGGCGGCCCACTGCCAGCCGCCGTTGTCGTTCGCGGTGTCGTGGTCGACGAGGCACTCCCGGAACCAGTCGTAGCCGGCGCGCCAGTCCACGAGCAGGTCCTTCGTGAGGAACGACGCCACCACCATCCGGGTGCGGTTGTGCACGTACCCCTCGGCGAGCAACTGGCGCATGCCGGCGTCCACGAACGGGTAGCCGGTCTCTCCGTCCTTCCAGGCCCGGAGGCCGTCCGGGTCGTCGCGCCACGCGATGGGTCGCTCGTAGGTCTTGAAGTTCTCCGTCACGACCGACGGGGTGGACGCGAGGACGTGCGCGTAGAACTCCCGCCACGCCAACTGGGACTGGAAGCGCGCCACCGACTCGGCGGCGGCATCGTCAGGGGCGGCGTCCTTCGCGTCCGCCGTCCGCTCCCAGAGCGCTCGAATGCCCACGGTACCGAACTTCAGGTCCTGGGAGAGCCGTGAGGTAGCGTCGCTCGCCGGGACGTCGCGCTCGTCGGCGTACCGGTAGACGTCGCCGTCGAAGAACGCGTCCACCCGTTCGCGGGCGGCCTCCATCCCGCCGGCGGGCAGGTCGGCGTCCGGTTCCTCGAACCCGAGTTCCTCGACTGTCGGTAGCGCGTCGCCGGCCACGTCGGCCAGGGCGTCGCCGGCGGGCGGGTCGATGGGCGCGTCCTTCTCGTGGTCGCGCCAGTTCTTCCAGAACGGCGTGTAGACGTTGTAGGGCTCGCCCTGCTGGGTCAGCACGCTCCCCGGTTCGTGCATGAGCGCGTCGTCGTGGACGGCGTGGTCGAGACCCGCGTCGGCCAGCGCCTCGCCGACGCGCGCGTCTCGTTCGGTCGCCAGTCCGGAGTAGTCTGCGTTCCAGACGACGCCGTCCGCGCCGTGCTCGTCGGCGAGACGCGGTAGTTCGGTCGCGGGGTCGCCCCGCGCCAGGAGCAGGTCGCTGTCCCGGTCCCGGTACCAGTCCCGGAGGTCGGCGAGCGCGTCGAGCATGAACGCGACCCGGGGCGGGGCGGCGTGGTCGAGCACGTCGGGGTCGAAGACGAACACGGGCGCCACCCGCCCGTCCGACGCTGCGGCCGCCAGCCCGCGGTTGTCGGCGGCGCGGAGGTCCCGCCGGTGCCAGAAGAGTTGCATACGTCGGGGAGGGCGGGCACCACCGTGAAGCTGTTGGCGGGTTGACGTTCAGCCCTGGAAGATGCGGTAGGAGCCGCGGCCGACGGCGACCTCCTTCTGCTCGCCGTCGGGCGTTGTGCTCTCGACGGTCACCTCGGCGACGCCGACGGTGCTCCCGACGCGGACGACGTCGCCGGTCGCCACCAGGCCGTTCGCGGCCGGGCGGAGGTAGGAGACGTTGAGGTCGATGGTCGCGACGCCCGCGGTGAGCGGTTCGTCGAGCGCGCTCCGGACGGCGGTGCCGCCGACGGTGTCGATGAGCGTGGCGGCGACGCCGCCGTGGACGTTGCCGTCCACCTGCGGGCCGGAGTTGACGAGTTTCTTATCGTACGGCACGCTCATCACGACGTGCCCCGGTTCGAACTCGTCCACGGAGGCGTTCAGCCACGACAGGAACCCGTGGTCGTCGATGGCCGACTGCACGAACTCGCGGACTTCCGGTCCGTACTCCGTCATCGAGGGAGGGTTGGTCGGCCGCGCGCATAAGACCACCGGGCTGGTTCGTGCGCTGTCAGGTTCCGTCCCGGTTCGAGTTTTATTAGCGCCGCCGGTGTAGCAGGCGCGTATGGACTGCAACGGCTTCACGCGGTGGTGGCGATGACCACGGGTGCCGACCTGTTCGTGGCTGCCCTGGAGCAGTACGGCGTCGACCGGGTGTTCGGCAACCCGGGGACGACCGAACTTCCGGTGATGGACGCGCTCGCCGACAGCGACCTGGAGTACGTGCTCGGCCTCCACGAGGACATCGCGGTCGGGATGGCGGCCGGCTACGCCCAGACGCGGCGCTACCACGCCCACCACGACGACTCGGTGCTTCCCGTCGGCGTCGTCAACCTCCACGTCGCGCCGGGCCTCGCTCACGGCCTCGGAAACCTCTACGGGGCGTCGGTGACGGGCGCGCCGCTGGTGGTGACGGCGGGCAACCACAGCACCCACTTCCGGCACGAGGAGCCAATCCTCCACGGCGAACTCTACGACATGGCCGACCAGTTCACGAAGTGGAGCGACGAGGTGCTGGACGTCGAGGCGCTCCCGACGATGCTGCGTCGCGCGTTCCGCGTCGCGATGACGCCGCCGACGGGTCCCGTCTTCCTCGCGCTCCCGCTGGACGTGATGATGAGCGAGACGGACGATGAGCCGGAGCGACTGGGCGACATCCCGTCCGCGGGCCGGGGCGACCCCGCCCAGGTAGCGCACGCCGCGGACCTGCTCGCGGACGCTGACGACCCCGTGATGGTCGTCGGCGACGGCGTGGCGCGGTCGGGCGTGGACGCCGTCGAGGCGGCGGTCGACCTCGCGGAAGCCATCGGCGCGCGCGTCCACGGCGAGATTCTGGCCTGCGAGGTCGACTTCCCGACCGACCACGACCAGTGGGTGTCGTACATCGCGCCGGACGAGGACGTCGCGGCGGCGCTGATGAGCACGGACACGCTCCTGTTCGTCGGCTGCTCGACGAACACGACGCTCGTCCGCCACGAACAGGACCTGGTCGGCCCGGACACCACCTGCATCCACGTCAGCGACGACGCCTGGCAGGTGGGGAAGAACCAGCCGGCGGACGCGGCCGTCGTCGGCGACCCCGGCCTCGTCCTGTCCGAGTTGGCCGACCGGATGGCCGACCGCGTCTCCAGTGAGGAGCGTGCGGCCCGCCTGGAGCGCGTCGAGGCGATGAAGGGGATGGTCGAACAGCAGATGGCGGCGATGACCGGCGAACCCCGTCCGGACGACCCGCGGGCGTCGAAAGCGGAACTCGTGGACGCGATGCGCGCCGTCGCGCCGGACGCGTACGTGGTCGACGAGGGCGTCACCGCGAAGTACGCGATGCTGACCCGGTGGCCGTTCGACCCCGAGCAGTACGTGTCGAACAAGGGCGGCGGCCTGGGCTACGGCCTCCCGGCGGCCGTCGGCGCTGCGATGGCCGAGGAGCGACGCCCCGACCCCCGGCGCGTCGTCGGGTTCATCGGCGACGGCTCCTATCTCTACTACCCGCAGACGCTCTACTCGGCGGCGCGCTACGGCGTGGACCTCGCGGTGGTCGTCCCGGACAACCGCAACTACCGCATCCTCAAGGACAACACGCTCTCGCTGTTCGGCGGCGAGGAGGCCGACCACGAGTTCGTCGGCATGGACTTCGACCCGCCTGTCGACATCCCGCGGAACGCGGAGAGCCACGGCGCGTCGGGCCGCCTGGTCGAGACGGCCGACGGCATCGAGGACGCGCTCGCGGCGGCCCTCCAGGAGGAGGGCCCGTCGGTGGTCGACGTGCTAGTCCACGACTGACTTGGCCTCTCCCCGGGTCCGTCGACGGGCGCGGTGGACCGGCGATAGAGGTAGGCCAGCAGTCCGATGAGCACGACCTGCACCACCTTGTCGAAGAGGCCGATGGCCGGGTACTGCGGGAGCAGTACGAAGAACAGCACGAGCTGGATGCCCGTGTAGACGATGCCGGCGAGGTAGAGGGTCCGCCGTCGGACGTCCGCGAGGAAGAGGAGGGCGGCGCCGAAGAAGCCCAGGCCGGCCAGCGTGAGGATGATGCGGCCGAACGAGAGTCCGACGTAGACGTGGATGACGCCGGTGACGAGGACGAGCGCGATGGCCGCCCAGTCGAGGCCGGTCAGCGATTCGGTATCGAAGAACCGTCCGGTGGACGTCTCGCCGGTGGTCGCCTGTTCCTGTGACATGGGATACCACACGACGCCCGCGACCATAAAATGTTAGCTAGTAAATGTGTATGTCGGATTCCGCGACTGGTAGCCGCGCCGGGGTGACGGTCAGGGGGGGGCGTGCCGGCCGTCAGTCCGAAGGGTCGGCCTGTACCCGCTCGCCCGCCGCCGTCTCGGGGAACATCTTCCCCGGGTTGAGCGTGTCGCGCGGGTCGAAGACGTGCTTTATCCGGCGCATCAGTTCCACGCCGGCCGCCCCGTGTTCGAGTTCGAGGTACTCGCGTTTGCCGAGGCCGATTCCGTGTTCGCCGGTCGCCGTCCCGCCCACCTCGATGGCGCGCCGGACGATGTCGTCGTAGACCGACTCCCCCGTGTGCCGGCTCTCATCGTCGCCCGCCTCGACCATGATGGAGTAGTGGAGGTTGCCGTCGCCCGCGTGGCCGAAGCAGGGGATGAGCAGGTCGTGCTCGGCTTCGAGCTGTTTGGCGTACCGCACCATCCCCGGGTACTCGCTGATGGGGACGGTGATGTCGCCCGGGTGGAGCGGCGTCAACTCGGGGTCGTACGACCGGAGGGCGAACGCCAGGTCCCGACGCGCCTCCCACAGTTGCTCCATCTCCCGGTCGTCCTTCGCTATCTCGAACCGCTCGACGCCGTGGTCCTCGAACACCGTCCGGCAGAACTCGATCTCGCGCTCGACGTGGTGGTCGGCGTGGAACTTCAGGAACACCATCGGCGCGTCCGGCAGGTCGGTGCCGGTGTACGCGTTCGCCATCTTCGCGGTGACGCCGTCGAGGAGTTCGATGGTCGCCACGTCCACGCCCGACTGCACCGCGTCGGAGACGGCCGCGGCGGCGTCGTCGAGGGTGGGGAACAGCGCCCGCCCAGCCCGAATCTGACGGGGCCGGCCCGCGAGTTCGAGCGTCGCGCGGGTCACCACCGCCAGGGTGCCCTCGCTCCCGACGAGCAGGTCCTTGAGGTTGTAGCCGCTGGAGGTCTTGACCGCCCGACTCCCCGTCTCGACGACGGTGCCGTCGGCCAGCACCGCCTCGAGTTCGAGCACCCAGTCGTGTATCTCGCCGTACTTCACGGTCTGCATGCCGCTGGCGTCGTTGGCTATCATGCCCCCGATGGTGGAGATGTCACCGGAGGACGGGAGCGGCGGGAAGAACAGGCCGTGCTGGGCGACGGCCTCGTCCACCGCCGACCCGTAGACGCCGGGTTCGACGTCGACCTGGAAGTCGTCGGGCCGTATCTCGACGACGTCGTTCATCCGCGTGAGGTCGAGGCTGATGCCCGCGTGGACTGGCGTGGCGTTGCCTTCGAGGCTGGTGCCGGCGGCGAACGGGGTCACCGGGACGCGTCGCTCGTTGGCGGCGGCGAGCACCGTCGAGACGTCCGCGGTGGACTCCGGCCAGACCACCGCGTCGGGCCGGACCTTGTCGGCCTCCTCGGTTCCCCAGTCGCCGGCGTGGTTGTCGCGGTCCGAGTCGCCGAAGGAGACCTGGTCGGGCCCCAGGTCGAGGTCCGTGAGGAACGAACAGTCGCGTGCCATGCGGTAGCAACGGTCGAGACGTGTAATAAAGCTACCACTCTTTTGGGGGTCGAACGGCTACGCTGGTGCATGCGAGCAATCCAGGTCAGCGAGTACGGCGACGCCGACGCGCTCGAACCGGTGGAGACGGGGACGCCGGACCCGGGTCCGGGCGAGGTCCGCATCGAGGTGGCGGCCGCCGGCATCAACTTCGCGGACGTGATGCAGCGCCGCGGCCACTACCCGGGCGGCCCCGAACCGCCGTACGTGCCGGGGCTGGAGGCCGCCGGCACCATCGACGCCGTCGGCGAGGACGTCGACCGTGAGGTGGGCGAGCGCGTCGTCGCGATGACGGGCGGTCGCGCGTACGCCGAGTACGTCACCGCCCCGGCAGCGGCGCTGTTCGACGTCCCGCCCGGCGTCTCCTTCGAGGAGGCCGCCGGCTTCCCGGTCCAGTTCCTCACCGCGCACCTCACCCTCCACGACCGGGGTGACCTCCAGGCCGGCGAACGCGTCATGATTCACGCCGCGGCCGGCGGCGTCGGTACCGCCGCCGTCCAGCTCGCCGCGCTCGCCGGCGCGGAGGTGTTCGGCACCGCGAGCACCGACGAGAAACTCGCCCTCGCGGAACGCCTCGGCGCCGACCACGCCATCGACTACACGGAGACGGACTTTCGCGAGGCGGTCGACCGTCTCACCGACGGCGAGGGGCTCGACCTCGTGCTCGACGGCGTCAACGGCCAGACGTTCGACCGGAGCCTCGACGCGCTCTCCCAGTACGGCCGCATCGTTACCTACGGCGCCGCCAGCGGCGACCCGCGAAGCGCCGACACCACCCGGCTCCTCTTCGAGAACAAGTCCGTCGTCGGGTTCCACCTCGGGCAGACGATGCAGCACGACCCCGGGCGCGTCCACGCGGTCGTCCCGGAACTCACCGACCTGCTCGGCGCGGGCGACCTCGAAGTGATCGTGGGCGAGACGTTCCCGCTCGCGGAGGCGGCCGCCGCCCACGAGTTCGTCGAGAGCCGCCAGAGTGTCGGCAAGGTCGTCCTCACGCCCTGACCGTCGGGGCTGGTCAGTCCGTCCCCGGGTGACCGCGGGGGAGAGGCTGGCCACCTCCGCGACGCCTACCCGTCGAGGCAGGCCATCTCCTCGACTTTATCCGTCGAGGCAGGCCATCTCCTCGACTTTATCCGTCGAGGCTCGTCAACTCGTCGATGGTCGGGATGTCGCTGGCGGCGTCCGTTATCTGTTCCATGCGCTCGGTGTGCTTCCGGACCGCGTACGCCGTCAACTCCTCCGGCGGGACGGCCTGCTCTTCGGGCGGGAGGTCGGAGTCGAGTGTCCCCTGGACGAGTTCGACGAGGTCGCCGACCGTGTCGTGGAGGAGCGCCGGGTCGACGCCCTCGTCCTGGACGAGTTCGCGGAGCTTCGCCATCCCGAAGCCGACGTGCCGGCCTTCGTCCTGGCGGATCCGCGTGAGGCCGTCAACCAGCCCGGGGAGTTCGGGCATCCCCTCGACCCTGCCGCCGAACGCCCGCGTCAGGCCGTAGTAGCCGGTCTGTGCGAGGACGCCCTCGATGGTGAGGTGGTAGTGGCAGTAGGCCTCCGCGCGGGTCTCCGGCGTGTCCTCGGTCAGCAGGCGGGCCATCGCGGCCTCGTTCCGGTCGAACAGCTCCCGGTAGTCGGCGTCGAACCACTCCGGGTCCGTCGGCGAGGTGCGCTCCAGGCCGCGGTCTTCCTCCGCGGGGTGGACCACGTCGCGCCAGTAGCGGTCGAAGAAGTCGGTGTGCCTGGCCTCCTCGTAGAGCTGGGTCGTCACGAACAGCTGGTCTTCGAGCGGTTCGAGCACGACCGCGAGCGGCGCGAGGTCCTCGGTGACGGCCTGTTCGCCCGCGCCGAACTTCGCGAGGCTGGTCCGGAACTCGCGGAACGCCACCTCGTCGAGGGCGGCCATCGCGTCGCGGTCGGCCGACAGGTCGACGTCGTCGGGGTCCCAGTGTCGATCTACGGCGTTCCGGTAGTACCGCGCCGCTCGCTCGGAGCGGTCTATCTGCAGCAGGTCGCCGGTCATGGCTGTAGCTACCGCGTGCTCCGGGGTAGGTCTGTCGACCGCTTGAAACGACGGCGCGGCTCAGAACTCGGTGACGACCGGGATGCCGACCGTCTCGAAGTCGGTCATCGCGTCGAGTTTCGCTGAGACGTCGTCGAGCGCGACGGTCTCGGAGACCACCGCGCTGGGGTCGAGTTTCCCGGTGGCGACCATCCGGAATATCTCGTCGTACCGGGTCGGCGGCATGCCGAGCGACCCGATGAACTCCACCTCCTTCATCACCATCAGGTCGGTCGGGAGGCTCACCGCCCCCTGCTCGTCGCTGGTCGTCAGCCCGACCTGGACGTGCTGGCCGCGCTTGCCGACGCTCAGCACCGAGTTGGTGCAGGTCTCCGCGATGCCGAGCGCGTCCACCGACACCTGGACGCCGCCGTCGGCTTCCGCTTTCACCGCGCCGGGCACGTCGTCGGCGTCGGCGGCGTTCACGGTGGCCGTCGCGCCGAGGTCCTCGGCCTTGTCGAGTTTCTCGTCCATCAGGTCGACGGCGACGACGTTCGCACCGAGCGCGTCGGCGATGTGGACCGCCGAGAGGCCGACGCCGCCGCAGCCGTGGACGGCGACCCAGTCGCCGGCGTCCACGTCCGCACGGTGGGCGAGCGCGTGGAACGACGTCATGAACCGGCAGCCCAGGCCCGCCATGTCCGTCGAGGAGACGCCGTCCGGCAGGCGGACGAGGTTGTACTCGGCGCTCGGGACGTGGACCTGCTCGGCGAACGCGCCCGGCGCCGGTTCGACGAACCCCAGCGGCAGGAGGTTGTCACAGAGGTTCGCGTGGCCGGACCGGCAGTGGTGGCAGGTGCCGTCGCCGAGGTTGAACGGGACGGCGACGTGGTCGCCTTCGCTGAACCCCTCGACGTCCTCGCCGACGGCGACGACGCGCCCGGCGGGTTCGTGGCCGAGAATCTGCCCGGGCGGCGGCCGGATGCCGAGCCACTCCCAGTCGCCCTGCCAGCCGTGCCAGTCGGACCGACAGATGCCACACGCCTCGGTCGCCACGACGGCGCCGTCCGGCGCGGGGTCCGGGGCGTCGACGTCCTCGATTGCGAGCGGTTCGCCGTACTCCTGGAGCACTGCTGCGCGCATGGAACTGCTAGACAGTGGCAAGCACAATAGCTGTTACTCCGTTGAACTGTCCGTCACCGGAGACCGGCCTGCAGCCGCTCGAAGTCGCCGGGGTCGTGGCCGCAGAAGACGGTCGCGTCGTGCCGGCGCTCCAGGTCCTTGAGGAGGCGCAGGCTCTCCCACCAGTCGCGGGTGCTCCAGGTGAGCGTCGGCCCCAGCGGGTGCTCGTCGTCGTAGTTCTCGCGGAGGTACGCCTCGTCGCCCGCGAGGATGACCGTCCCGTCCTCGGCGAGGTCCAGCCGGAGGCCCATGAGACCGGGCGTGTGGCCGGGCAGGTGGAGGAACTCGACGTCCTCGACGAGCGACTCCCGGTGTCGGGTGACGACCTGCCAGTTCAGGTCGTGGTCGAAGTCGCCCGCGAGATACGCGCCGTCGCCGGCGTCCGTCTTCGCGCTGAAGTAGGCGTGCTTGAGTTCGGCCTCGTGGACGTAGACGGGTACGTCGGTGCCGGCGAAGTTGTAGAGGCCGCCGGCGTGGTCGAGGTGGAGGTGGGACATCACCACCGCGTCCACGTCGTCGAGTCCGTAGCCGACCGCGTCCAGGTCGTCCTCGAGGTGGTGTTCGTCGGCGTCGCGGTGCGGGAACGCCTGGTAGAGCGGGGTCGGCCAGTGGCCGTCGCCCGCTTCCGGGTGGGAGCCAGTGTCCCAGAGGAACGTCGCCTCCGGGTGGTCGACGACGAGGTTGTAGACCGGCGCCGTGATGCGGGTGGCGTCCGGGTTCGGGTCGGCCTCGGTCGCCATCGTGTGGCCTTCGAGCATGAAGTTGACGTCCGCGGTGATTGAGCCGCGGTCGACGGCGGTGATGGTCGCGTCAACCATGGGACACTCTCGGGGCAGGGCGGGGAAATAGCTGCCGCCGCGCCGGTACGGCTTTGACGCCGGCCTGCGACCGTTGGCGCATGCGGGTCTCCGGATACGTACACGCGCCGGGCGACCACTGCGGGTCCGCCTCGCTGCGCAACCTCGCGACGTTCTACGACTGGGGGTTCGACGAACCGCTCTGCTTCGGTCTCGGCGCCGGCCTCGGCTTCGGCTACTACGAGTCCGGACCGGCGAGCCGGATGATAATGGGGCGGAACGCCGGCCTCGAGTCGTCGTTCTTCGACCACCTCGAACTCGCCCACGAGGACCGCTCCGGCCAGGACACCGAGACAGCGTGGGCTGCCGTCACCGACCGCCTGAGCGACGACGTTCCGGTCGTGCTGTTCGTCGACCTCTACTATCTCGGCTACTTCGGGACAGACACCCACTTCGGGCCGCACACGCTCGTCATCGTCGGCGCCGAGGGCGACGAGGTGATGCTCTCTGACAGCGAGTTCGACGACCCGCAGCGAATCCCTCGCGCGGACCTGTTCGACGCATGGAACTCCGAGCACGGATTCACCGGCCCCCTGACCAACCGGTGGCTGGCGGTGACCGACCCCGACCCCGGCGTCGCCGTCCCCGAGGCTGCCCGCCGGTCCGTCCGGCGGACGGCGGACGTGATGCTCGACGGCGGGGACGTCGGCTGGGGTGGCGAAGGCGTCGCCGCCATCCGGGCGTTCGCGGACGACCTGCCCGACTGGCGGACGTTCCCCGACGCGTCGTGGACCGCCCGGTTCGCCTACCAGAACGTCGAACGCCGGGGCACGGGCGGCGGCGCGTTCCGCCGCCTCTACGCGGACTTCCTCGACCAGGTCGCCTCGGACCTCGACCTCCCCGCGTCGCTCCCCGACCGGATGCACGACGTGGCCGACGACTGGACGACACTCGGGCGCACCCTCCGGGACGCCAGCGAACGGGAAGGGGACGCGATGGCCGACGCGCTGACGGACGCCGCCGACCAGACACACCACCTCGCGGACCGCGAGGAGGCGCTGTTCACCGACCTGCGCGACGCGGTCTAGAGCTCCCGTTCGTCGACGAGGAGCGACCGGTCGAGGCCGGCGACGCTCGACTGCCCGCAGAGACCGAGGGTCACGTCCAGGTCGGCGAGGAAGTTCCGGAGCACCTCGCGGACGCCGTCCTCGCCGGCGAGCGCGAGGCCGTAGACGTACGGCCGGCCGAGCAGGACGGCATCCGCGCCGAGCGCGATGGCCTTGACGGCGTCGGCACCCCGCCGGACGCCGCTGTCGAAGAGCACGGGGACGTCGCCGTTGACCGCCCGGACGACCCGTGGGAGCGCCTCCGCGGCGCCGATGGCGCCATCCACCTGTCGGCCGCCGTGGTTCGAGACGATGACGGCGTCCGCGCCGTGGTCCACTGCTTTCCGGGCGTCGTCCGGGTGGAGGACGCCCTTCAGGACGATGGGGAGGTCGGTGAACTCGCGGAGGTGCTCGACGTCCGCCCAGGTCAGCGACGGGTTGCCGAACACGTCGATGAACCGCTGGACGGCGACCTGCGGCTGCTCCTCGGGGTCGACCGAGAGGCCGTCGCGGAAGACGGGGTCGGTGAAGTAGTTGGCGACGCCCTCGGCGTCAAGGAACGGGAGGTAGGCCTGCTCGACGTCGCGCTCGCGCCACCCCATCAGCGGCGTGTCGAGCGTGAGGACGATGGCCTCGTAGCCCGCGTCCTCGGCGCGCCGGACGAAGCTCTCGGCCAGGTCGCGGTCGGTCGGCCAGTAGAGCTGGAACCAGCCCGGAGCGTCGCCGAGTTCGTCGGCCACGTCCTCCATCGGCTCCGAGGAGACGGTGCTGAGGACGAACGGAACGTCAAGGTCGGCCGCCGCCCGTGCGGTCGCGAGTTCGGCGTCGTCGTGGACGATGGACTGGACGCCGATGGGGGCGAGCAGGACGGGCACCGGGAGGGTGCGGCCGAACAGGTCGACCGAGAGGTCGCGTTCGGCGACGTCCCGGAGCATCCGCGGGACGATGCGCCACCGGTCGAGGGCCGACCGGTTCCGGTCGACGGTGTTCTCGCTCCCGGCGCCGCCCGCGACGTAGGCGTGGGCTTCCGGGCCGAGCGCGTCCATCGCCGCGGCCTCCAGGTCCTCGAAGGAGACGGGGAGGGCGGGTGACTCCCCGGAGAGCATCCCCGCGGTGTACACCTCCACCTGGCGTAGCCGGCCGTACGGCTTCGACGGAGCGCGGTCGTCGGTCATGCCGGAGTGTCGTCCGGCCGACCAGTTATAGCTTTGTGAGGGGATGGCACACCGGCCGTCGGGGATGGGGTCACACCGTCACTCGACTCCGAGGATGTCGAGTATCTCGGCCAGGTCGTCGACGACGTAGTCGACGGCCGGGCCGTCGTCCGCGCCGTACGCGACGGTGTGGATGCCCTGCCGGGCCGCGCCCGCCATGTCGTGGCTGTACCGGTCGCCGACCATGACCGCCCGCTCCGGCGCGACGCCCGCCCGGTCTAGCGCGGTCCGGAACATCGCGGGGTCGGGCTTGGTCCGCCCCACCTCCTCGGAGGTCGTGACGGCGTCGAGGTAGTCGCACACCTCGAACTGCGTGAGGATGTGGCGGCCTTCGTCGGCGTCGATGTCGCTCACGACGCCCTGG
The DNA here is from genome assembly GCA_042662785.1 of Halobacteriaceae archaeon GCM10025711. Classification (GTDB taxonomy): domain Archaea; phylum Halobacteriota; class Halobacteria; order Halobacteriales; family Halobacteriaceae; genus JBHSYX01. The sequence continues at coordinate 2,137,227 of JBHSYX010000001.1, read as the reverse complement.
TGGAGGTCCGTCTCGGCGATGGTGGCGATGGTCTCGCGGGCGTTCGGGTTCGTCCGGAAGTGGCGCTCGCGCGCCTCCTGAAAGAGCGCCTGCCACTCCGAGTCGGGCACGCGTTCGCCGACGAGGTCCTCGACCACTCGCGCGTAGACTCGGCGGGCGGGCCGGAACGCGGTGCCGTCGCGCTCTTTGAAGTAGCTGCCGAGGGTCCGCCGCCACCGGTCGGCCGCCTCCTCGAAGGTGGCGTCGACGTCGTACTCGTCGATGAGCGTCGCGATGACGTACCGGTGGCTGTCCCGGACCGAGTCGAGGTCGAGGATGACCCCGCCGATGTCCCAGAACACGGCCGCCCAGCTCTGTTCGCGGTGGCCGGTCCCCCGTTCCGTCGTCGCCATCGGTACGTGGTACGCAGTCACGCCCTTGACTGCTACGCCGAACGGTCCGCGTCGCGCTCCACCAGCTTGTACTTCTGGACCTTGCCGCTCGCCGTCCGCGGGAGGTCCGCCACGAACGACACCTCGCGGGGGTGCTTGTACTCCGCGAGGTTGTCGAGGCAGAACTGCTTGATATCCTCCGGGGTGGCGTCCGCGTCCGGCGCCGGCACCACGAAGGCTGTCACCGTCTCGCCCCGGCGGTCGTCCGGGACGCCGACGACGGCGGCGTCCACCACGGCGTCGTGTTCGAAGAGGAGCCCCTCCACCTCGCTCGGGTAGACGTTGTAGCCCGCGGTGTTGATGAGGTGTTTCTTCCGGTCGACCACCTCGAAGTAGTTGTCGCCGTCCGAGCGCACGACGTCGCCCGTCCGGAAGTAGCCGCGGTCGTCGAACGCGGCCTCGGTCGCGTCCGGCAGGTCGTGGTAGCCCGCCATGACGATGGGTCCCCGGACGAGGAGTTCGCCCGTCTCGCCCGGCGCTACCTCCTCGCCGGACTCGTCGACGACTTTCGCGTCGACCATCCGGAGCGGCTGGCCGACGGTCCCGATGCGGGGCCCGAACGTCGCGCCGACGTTCGTGTGGGTCGCGCCCGTGGTCTCCGTGAGCCCGTAGCCCTCGTTGAGGTCGACGCCCGCGACGGCCTCGAAGCGCTCCTGGACCGCGACCGGCATCTTCGCGCCGCCCTCGCTCACGTTGTCGAGGCTCGCGAGGTCGTAGTCGCCGAACGAGTCGGTCTCCACCATGTCCACGAACATCGCGGAGACGCCGATGAACCCCGAGACGTCCTCGGCTTCGATGGTCGCCATCGCGTCCTCGGCGTCCCAGTTCGCGGGGCTGCGGACGTAGATGCGGCCGCCGCGCGCGAGCACCTGCCACGTCGAGTGCACGAAGCCCGTGATGTGGTAGAGCGGCAGCACGACGAGGCTGCGGTCGCGGTCCGGCGGCAGGTCGGAGAACAGGAACCCGGCGAACGCCTGCGCCCGGAGGTTGCGGTGGGTGAGCAGGACGCCCTTCGGCGTCCCGGTGGTGCCGCTGGTGTACGGCTGCATCGCCACGTCGTCATCGTCCCGGGGGACGAGCGTCGGTTCGCCCGCCACCTCGTCGAACGGTACGTCGCCGTCGGGTATCCGGTCGCCGACGGTGATGACCGTCGGCGACAGGTCGCTCTCGGCGAGCGCCTCGCCGAGCGGTTCGCGGAGCGCCGCGTGGGTGACGACGGCCTTCGCGCCGGTGTCGGAGAGCTGGTGCCCAATCTCCCGGGCCTTGTACTGGGGGTTCATCGGTGAGACGGGCGTCCCCGCCTTGAAGCCGCCGAGCGCCGCGACGACGTACTGCGGACAGTTCGGGAGGTAGAGCAGCAGCCGGTCGCCGGGGTCGAGCCCCCGGTCGTGGAGGCCGCCGGCGAACGTGGCGGTCCGGTGGCTGACGGCGTCGTAGCCGAGTTCGGTGCCGCGATGCTCGATGGCGACCGCGTCGCCACGTTCGGCCGCCGTCTCGTCGAACAGTCGGGCGACGTTGCCGGTCCGGGCGTCCTGCGAGAACGTTGACGAATCCATGCCACTTGGTAACGCAACACGACACCACATGAGCGTATCGCCCGTCCCGTGCCCGTCCGACGCGTCCACCTTTAAGACCGCACGGCCGGAACCCGACGTGTATGCACCGACATGCCAGGGCGGTGGGACCGTGACCACCGACCAGTTCGGCGTCGGCGACCGGACGGCCATCGTCACCGGCGCGTCCAGCGGCATCGGCCGCACCGTCGCGGAGCGGTTCGCCGCCGACGGCGCCGACGTGGTGGTCTGCTCGCGCGACCAGGACCACGTCGACCCGGTCGCGGACGGCATCACCGACAGCGACCGGCCCGGCCGCGCGCTCGCCGTCGAGTGCGACGTCACCGACCGGGACGCCGTCGACGCGCTCGTCGCGGCCACCGTCGAGGAGTTCGGCGGCGTCGACGTCCTCGTGAACAACGCCGGCGCGAGCTTCGTGGCGCCGTTCGAGGACATCAGCCCGAACGGCTGGCAAACCATCCTCGACATCAACCTCACCGGCACCTACCACTGCTCGCAGGCCGCCGGCGAGCGGATGCGGGCCGGCGACGGCGGCGTCATCGTCAACGTCTCCAGCCTCGCCGGCGAACACGGCGCCCCCATGATGAGCCACTACGCCGCCGCGAAGGCCGGCGTCAACGCGCTCACCCGGACGCTGGCGGCGGAGTGGGCGAGCGACGGCGTGCGCGTCAACGCCGTCACGCCCGGGTTCGTCGCCACGCCCGGCGTCGAAGCCCAGATGGGTATCGCCGCCGACGACATCGACCGCGAGGACGTGGACCGACGCATCGGCACGGAAGCCGAGATAGCGGACGTCGTCCAGTTCCTCGCCAGCCCCGCGGCCTCCTACGTCGTGGGCGAGACGCTCACCGCAGCGGGACGCCCGCTGACCGACAGCCTCCCGAACCATGACCGACACAGCCATCACCGTCCACCTGCCCGTCGCCGCACAGTCATCGCTCGACGACCTCGTCGACCTCGGCATCGCCGCCGAGGCCCACGGCTACCACCGCGCCTGGCTCCCCGAGACCTGGGGCCGGGACGCCGTCACCGTGCTCGCGACGCTCGCCGAGCGCACCGCCGACATCGGCATCGGCACCAGCATCCTCCCGGTCTACTCGCGCTCGCCGGCGCTCGTCGGCCAGACCGCCGCAACGCTCCAGGAGGCGTCCGGCGGCCGGTTCCGCCTCGGCCTCGGACCGAGCGGCCCCGCCGTCATCGAAGGCTGGCACGGCACGGAGTTCGACCGGCCGCTCCGGCGCACCCGTGAGTACGTCGACATCGTCCGACAGGTGCTCGCCGGCGAAGAGGTCACCTACGACGGCGACGTCTTCCAGGTCGGCGGGTTCCGACTTCGACAGGGGCCGCCCGACACCACGCCCGGCATCGACGTGACCGGGATGGGTCCGAAAGCGGTCGAACTCGCCGGCCGCTTCGCCGACGGCTGGCACGCGCTGATGTTCACGCCCGACGGCTTCCGGGACCGCTTCGCGGACCTCGAACGCGGCGCCGACCTGGACGACCGGAGCGTCGACGACGTGCAGACGACGCTCATGGTGACCGCCTGCGCCCTGGAGGACGGCGACCGCGCCCGGAACCTCGTCCGCCAGCACTCGGCGTTCTACGTCGGCGGGATGGGGACGTTCTACCGCGACGCGCTCGCCCGGCAGGGCTACGAGGAGACCGCGAACGCGGTCTACGACGCGTGGCAGGCCGGCGACCACAAGCAGGCGATGGCCGCGCTCGACGACGACCTGCTCGACGAACTCACGGTCACCGGCACGCCCGAGGCCGCGCGAGAGCAACTCGACCGGTTCGCCGGCATCGAGGGCGTCGACCGGGTGTCCATCGGCTTCCCGCGCGCCGCCACGCCGGACGACATCACGGCGACGCTGGCCGCGCTCTCGCCGGACCGATGAGCGTCGACTCCGGCGTCCGGGTGGACCACGTCGGCATCGCCGTCGAGTCCGTCGCGGACGCCGAACCGCTGCTCGAACTGCTCGGCGCAGAGAAACTCGTCGAGGAGGAGAGCGAGACGGGCACGTTCGTCTGGGCGTACTACCGACTCGGCGACGCCTCCCGGGTCGAACTCATCGAACCCGTCGACGGCACCGAGTCGTTCCTGACCGAGTTCCTCGACCGGCACGGCCCCGGCCTCCACCACGTCACCCTGGAGGTGGCCGACATCGACGCCGTCGTCGACGCCCTGGAAGCCCACGACGTCCGGGTCGTCGACCGCGCGACCTTCGACGGCTGGACCGAGGCGTTCGTCTCGCCACGCGACGCCAGCGGCGTCCTCTTCCAGTTGATGGAGTACGACGACCGGTTCGCCGACCGGTACGACGCCGGCCTGTTCGTCGGCGGCGAGCGCCTCTCCGAGTAGGCCGGCCGCTTTTATCGCCTCGCGGCGTAGGTGTGCCACATGAACCCACAGTACAGGCGCGTCGGCCGGGCCATCGCCGAGGCCGACACGGTGGTCGCGCTGACCGGCGCCGGGGTGAGCACCGCCTCCGGCATCCCCGATTTCCGGGGCGACGACGGCATCTGGGACCGGTACGACCCCGACGAGTTCACCATCTGGCGGTTCCAGCGCGACCCGGACGGCTTCTGGGCCGACTGGCTCGCCCTCCACGACGCCGTCTTCGACCGGGACGTCGCACCCAACCCCGCCCACGACGCGCTCGCAACCCTCGAATCCCAGGGTGCCCTCGACGCCGTCGTCACCCAGAACGTCGACGGCCTCCATCAGGCCGCCGGCTCCGAACGCGTCGTCGAACTCCACGGGAGCGGCGACCGCGCCGTCTGCCAGCACTGCGGCGCGCGCACCGACGCCGACCCGGTAATGGAGCGGGCGCGCGACGGCGACGGCGCGCCGACCTGCGACGACTGCGGCGGCCTCCTCAAGCCCGACAGCGTCCTCTTCGGCGAGCAACTCCCCCGCCACGCGCTCCTGGAGGCGCAGTCGCTCGCCGAACGCAGCGACGTCTTCATCGCGGCGGGGTCGTCGCTCACGGTCGAACCCGCCGCGTCCCTCCCCGGGACCGCCGAACGACGCGGCGCGACGCTCGTCGTCGCGAACGACGAGGAGACGCCGGTGGCCGACCGCGCAGCGTTCACGTTCCGCGAGTCGGTGACGGAGGTGCTCCCTGCGCTCGCCGCGGCCGTCGAGGACGCCCGGTAAGGTCGGCGCTCGTGGGTCGAGAACGAGAGAAGTCGGTGGAAGGAGCCGGGATCGGACCGTTCAGACGCGCTCGATGATGGTGGCGACGCCCTGGCCGAACCCGATGCACATCGTGGAGAGCGCGGTGTCCTGGCCGGTGCGTTCGAGTTCGTGGACGAGTTTCGTGACGAGCGCCGCCCCCGTCGCGCCGAGCGGGTGGCCGTGCGCGATGGCGCCGCCGTTGACGTTCGTCCGCTCCCAGGGCGCGCCGGTCTCCTCGAGCCACGCGGCCACCACGGACGCGAACGCCTCGTTGACCTCGAACAGGTCGATGTCGTCGATGGTCATGTCGGTTTTCTCCAGGACGCGCTCGGTGGCGGGGATGGGGCCGGTGAGCATCAGCACGGGGTCGACGCCCACCACCTCGGTCTGGACGATGCGCGCCTTCGGCTCCCAGCCGTGCTCCTCGGCGGCCTCGCGACTCGTCACCAGGACCGCGCTCGCGCCGTCGACGATGCCGGAGGCGTTGCCGGCGTGGACGACGCCGTCGCCCTCGTCGCGGAACGCGAGCGGGATGTCGCCCAGGCCCTCGACGGTGCTGTCGGGACGGGGATGGCCGTCCTCGGTGACGAGGTGGGTCTCGCCGTCCTCGTCTTCGACCTGGACGGGCGCTATCTGGGACTCGTAGCGGCCGTCGTCCCAGGCTTCCTGCCACCGTCGCTGGGATTCGACCGCTATCTCGTCGAGGTCGCGCCGGGAGAACCCCCACTTCTCGGCGATGCGCTCGGCGCTCTCGCCCTGCTGGATGAGTTCGTCGTACTGGTCGAAGTAGGAGGGGCTCATGTCGCCCCAGTCCGAGAACATCGGCACCCGGGTCATGTGCTCGACGCCGCCCGCGACGAGCACGTCGTGGAAGCCCGCGCGGACGTTCGCCGCCGCGAAGTTGACGGCCTGCTGGCCGGAGCCGCACATCCGGTTCAACTGGACGCCCGGCACGTCGTCGCCCCACCCGGCGACCAGGGGTGCGATGCGGGCGATGTCCCCGCCCTGCTCGTCGGTCGGCGTCACGCAGCCGTAGATGACGTCCTCGACGGTCGGCTCCGGGTCGAACCCGACGCGCTGCTCCAGCGCCGTCAGCGGCGCGGCGGCGAGGTCCTGCGGGTGGAGGTCCGCGAACGCGCCGTCGCGCTTCCCGAACGGCGTCCGGACCGCGTCGACGATGACTGCTTCCTGCATACCTCGCGTAACGGCGGCGACTACCAAGTAACCCGGTGGATAGAACGGAAAGCAACCGGGAGCGGGTTTTCAGGTGTACCGTATCTCCCGTGCCATCCCGGCTTCGAGGTGGTAGAGGTTGTGACAGTGGAACAGCCAGTCGCCGGGGTTGTCGGCGCGGAAGTCGATGGTCGCCTGTCCCATGTGGCCCGGGACGACGACCGTGTCCTTCACCGCGTCGCCGACCTGGAAGAAGTGCCCGTGGAGGTGCATCGGATGCCGCACCGGACTCCGGTTGGTCATCCTGATGCGGACGTGGTCGCCCTGGTGTACGCTGAGCGGGTCGGCGTCCGGATACACCTGTCCGTCTATCGTCCACGAGTACCCGTCGCCCCCGGGCGACAGCGACAGGTCGAACGTCCGGTCGGGCGAGCCGTCGAGACCGTCCAGTGACTCGACGGCCTGCAGGTCGCCGTACTGGAGTTCTCGGCCGCCGGTGTCCGGCGATTTCGGCGACTGACCTTCGCTGCCGTCGTACTGGAGTATCCCGCGCGCAGGCGTCTCGGACCCTCTGACCGGGGTGGCGGCTATCTCCCACGAGCCAGGGTTGTCCGCCGTGACGATAGCGTCGTACCGTTCGCCGGGTCCGAACGCGAACGAGTCCACGGTCACCGGTTCGACGGGCCGCCCGTCGGCGTGGGAGACCTCGAACCGGTGGCCGGCGGTTCGCACGTCGAACATCGTCGCGCTGCTCGCGTTGACGAACCGGAACCGCACCCGGTCACCCTCCGACACCTCGAAGGTCGGCGCGTTCTCAGCGAGCCGACCGTTCAGCAGCATCCCTTCGTAGGGTGGTCGGTAGACGTCCACCATGCCGCCCATCTGGTTGCCGCCCATCTGGTTGCCGCCCATCATCCCGCCGTCACCCATGAGACTTCCGTCACCCGAACTGCCGGAATCCTCTCCTTCGTCAGGCGCACGTGGCTCCTGCGGGAGGTAGTCGTCGAGGACGACGACGTACTCGCGGTCGTACTCGACGTGTGGGTCGGACTCCTCGACGACGAGCGGACCGAGGAGGCCCCGGTCGAGCTGGAGGCCGACGTGGCTGTGGTAGAAGTACGTTCCCGGCGGTTCGGCCCGGAACGCGTAGTCGAACGACTCCCCTGCTCGACCGGTTGCTGGGTGACGTTCGGAACGCCGTCCATCGCGTTGGCGACGGGGAGTCCGTGCCAGTGCGTCGTGGTGTCGGCCGGTAGCTGGTTCTCCAGCGTGACGCCGACCACGTCGCCTTCGGTCGCCCTGATCTCGGGTCCGGGGAACGTGTCGCCGTACATCCAGTTCGTCGTGGACGAGTCTGCCGACGGTTCGACGGTCCCGGACGAGGCGGTCAACTGAACGGACGTGTCGGGCGAACCGGCCGGTGGGTCGCGAGGTTCCGGTCCGTTCGCCGTCCCACCTGCACTCTCGTCGCCCTCAGTGAACGGCGCTGCCGCCGAGGTGCAGCCTGCAAGACCGGCAAGCCCAGCGCCGCCGAGTATCTGGAGGGCTCGTCGTCTCGATACGCCCGACGTTTCGGTGTCGTTCTCTCCCATCAATGTAGCCGTGAACCGCACGTTGTTTTGCACTTGTCGAACAATACTATGTGGCGGTCAGCGACCGTCACCGTTCGCGGAGTCGACGCGACCGTTCTTCGAACTCCTCGTCGCTTATCTCGCCACGCGCGTACTGGTTTCTGAGCGTTTCTAGCGCGTCGCTCCCGTCAGACCTGTGGTTCGACCCACTGACGATGCTCCAGAGCCCCACTACGATGGCGCCCATGACGAGCAGGCCGATGAAGGGGCCGACGAACGCGAACCCCCACGACCCGCTCATTCCGCTCCCCATCTGGAGCAGTAATTCGTTCATGTGTGTCTACGGTTGTGGCTCGCGTCTTAAATATTGCACGGCCAACACAATTCCATCGTGCCGGAACGTTCGGGAGGAACCCTCCGGGTGGGCGGCCCTCAGGCCGCGTGCGGTGTCACTGTGAATCGCTCGAAACGGTGGCCGGTATGGTGAGAAGGGAAGGACCGTTTCGGGACGGGGAGAAACGGCCCGGTTTCGCGGGTCAGCCTTCGATGACGACGTACGCGATGTCCTCGTGGATGTGGCCGGTTTCGGGGTCTTCGCTCTGCTCTTCTTCGACGAACACGTCGACGCCCGTCGAGGTCAGGTTCTTGTAGCGGACGGTGACCGAGTTCCAGCCGTTGTAGCTCGTGGTGTTCGCGAGGAACGACGGGTTGTCGTACGACCGCTCGAAGTCGATGTGGCGCCAGCGCTCGTCGGTCGCGGTGTAGCCCGCCTCGTAGTTCCGGCCGCCGAGGACGCCCGGGCCCTGGGGGAGCACGACCCAGCCCATGAGTTCCTCGTAGTGCCAGTCGTTGTTGGCGTCCTCCTCCTGGACGCGGTACTCGAAGCTGCTCCTGGTGACGTTCTGGATGCGGGCCACCACCGGGTCCTCGCCGACGCGGGTCTGGGGCGTCGCGAGCACGACCGGCTTGGTGGCGTACGCGTCGAAGGTCGCGGTGTTCCAGTTGTGGTTGACGTTCCGGCTGCCGACCTCGATGCGCTTCCCGTCGTCGGTGGTGTGCGTGCCGGCCTCGAACATCAGGTAGCCAGCGTACTCGTCGTAGTGGCGGTCGTTGAGGTACGCCCACTCCTCGACGCGCGCTTCGAAGCTGTTCGAGCCCACGTTCTTGAGGCGGGCGTGGGCCGGGTCGGCGCCGATGTGGGTTATCGACGGCGCGACGACGACGGGGTTGGAGTAGGAGTTGTCGACGCCGTAGGTCTGCCAGTAGTCGTCGATGTAGATGGTGCCGGCGTCGAACTTGAGGGTGGACTCCGGCGTGGCGGTGAGCTGGTTCCCGCGTTCCTGGCCGTACTGCGCCATCGCGTGCTCGACGGTGTAGAGGTGCCACTGGACCTGGTCGTCGAGCGGCGCCTTCTCGGTCGTCTCCGTGATGTAGCCCGGTCGGTCGAGCATACCGGCGATGCGGTGCATGAGCATGTCTTCGTCGGCGTCGAGCGTGTTGCCCATCCGGTAGGCCATGTCGCCCGTCAGGCCGAACTCGGCGTTGAGGTCGTCCACGGTGTTCTCGCCGTTACTGCGGGCCGGGGCGGTCCAGGTGGGGAACATCGCCTGCCCGACGCCGCCGTCACCGGACTTGTAGATGCCGTACGAGGAGTGCAGGTCGAACCCCCAGTCGGGGTCGTGCCGGACGACCTCGTCCCAGATGGCCTGGGCGAGCGGGTGTGTGCAGTCACCGCCGGTCGGGGGAACTGGCGGTTCAGGTCGTAGCCCACGCCGCGGACACCCGCCTGTATCGCCTCGACGTTCGCCCGGGGGATGACGACGAGCTTGCCGGTCGTCACGCTCCAGGTCGCTATCTCGTCGGCCGCGAGATAGCCCGACGTTTCGTCGCCGTGCATGCCGCCGATGACGAACGTGGTGAGTCCGCGGTTGCCGGAGTCGTAGACGTGGACGGTCGTCTCGTGTTCGGTGCCGTCCATTATCGTGTACGAGGTGCGGGAGGCAGTGGCAGCTTTCACAGCGTCCGTGCTGGAGGTCAGGGCGGCTGCTCCTGACCCGAGGAAGGCGGCCGTCCGGAGGAAATTACGTCGTGACGTGGACAGATTAGAGCCGTTCAGCGGAGTAGGATTTTGCTTCCCAACCATGTTCATATCTGTGCACTAATAAAAAATATAAACCACATATGTGTCTCATAATGTGGTAGATGGCCGTAATAGTTATATACAAGATTGTGGAATTAACACGAATTTTAATGCATTTGTTGCGTTCTTCAATGCTATCACTTCACATGCCTGTTCGACGGGCGGCCACGGCTGGGTGGTTTCGGTCGCCCCGCTCCACGACGAGTGCAGGGCACGTGCCCGGAGTGAATCGCGACGCCGTCTTCAGAACCCGCCGAACTGCTTCGCGATGGTGTTCAACTGGATCTCGTCGGTGCCCTCCACGATGCGGAGGATGCGCGCCAGGTGGAGGTAGCGCATGAACGGGTTCTCCTCGGCGACGCCGTTGCCGCCGTGGACCTGCACGACGTCGTCGGCCACCTCCCAGAACGCGTTCGTGGCGAACCACTTGAAGATGGACGCGTCCTCGACCACGTCCTCGCCCTGGTCCATCTTCCACGCACACCTGAGGCCGGCCGCGTCAGCGGCGTACGCCTTCGCCCGGCCGCGGGCGATCTTCGCCGAAATCTGCTGGAACGTCCCGATGGGACGGCCGAACGCCTCGCGGTCGCCGGCGTAGTCGACGGCCTTCTCCAGGACGTGGTCGGCGTAGCCGACGGCTTCCGCGCCGAGTTCCAGACGGCCGAGCGAGAGGAACTCCATCGCCTGGTAGAAGCCCGCGTCCACCTCGCCGAGCACGCGGTCCTCGGACAGGCGGACGCCGTCGAAGACGAGTTCGGCCTGCATCCCCTCCATCCCGACGGCGTTGTTCATCGAACTCACCTCGTACTCGTCGGCCTCCACGACGAAGCAGGTGATGCCGCCGTACCGGCCGGCCTCCTCCTGGGGCGTCGTCCGGGCGAACACCTGCACGAAGTCGGCGTACGGGCCGTTGGTTATCCACTGCTTCGTGCCGTCGAGCACCCACTCGTCGCCGTCGCGTTCGGCGGTCGTGGACATGTTCGGCGAGTCCGACCCGACGCCGGGTTCGGTCTGTGCGAACGCGGTCGACTTCTCCGCCCTGACGGCCGGTTCGAGGTACCGCTCGACCTGGTCGCCCTCCGCGAGGAGCAGGAGCGGTTTCGGGCCCTCCGGCCCCGCGAGGACGTGCTCGGCGAGCGGGACGCCCGAAGCGGCGACGTGTTTCTTCGCCCGGTACCAGGTGACGTTCGAGACGCCGCCACCGCCCACGTCCTCCGGCAGGTTCATCGCGTAGAAGCCGGCCTCGGCGCTCTTCCGACGGATGGTCTCGATGGCGTCGAGCACCTCGTCGACGAGGCGGCCGTCCGTCCGATGGCGAAGCCGCGGGTTGTCGTATGTCTCGCCGAGGTCGGACTGGAGGGGTTCGACCTCCCGGGCGATGAACTGGTCCAGGCTGTCGAGGATGAGGCGGGTCTCCTCGTCGACGCCGAAGCCGACGCCCTGCGTGTCTGCCATACCCGAGGATGCACGGCCGGGGTCTTAACTATCGACCGCTGACGGAGCGTTTAATCCGCGCCCCACGCATCTGGCCGTATGGCCGAACAGGTAGCTATCGTGACGGCGGCCGGACAGGGAATCGGCGCGGCGACCGCACGCCGACTCGCCGGCGACGGATACACGCCGGTCCTGCTGTCGAAATCCGGCAACGCGATCGACGTCGCCGACGACCTCGGCGGCGTCGGCTTCGAGGGCGACGTGACCGACCCCGACGACCTCGCCGCGCTCGTCGAGGCGGCGACGGACACCTACGGCCGAATCGACGCCGTCGTCAACAACACCGGTCATCCGGCGACCGGTGACCTGCTCGACGTCCCGGACGAGGCGTGGCACGCCGGCCTCGACCTGGTCCTCCTCAACGTCGTCCGGATGGCGCGCCTCGTCACGCCGGTCATGCGGGAGCAGGGCGGCGGCGCCATCGTGAACGTCTCGACGTTCTCCGCGTTCGAGCCCTCACCCGACTTCCCGGTGTCGTCGGTGCTCCGGGCCGGTCTCGGGAGTTTCACGAAACTCTACGCCGACCGGTACGCCGCCGACGGCATCCGGATGAACGCCGTCCTCCCCGGGTTCGTGGACAGCTACGAGGTGGACGACGAGACGCGCGACCGGATTCCGATGGGTCGGCCCGCCGCGACCGCCGAGATAGCCGACGCCGTCGCCTACCTGGTCTCCGACGACGCGAGCTACGTCACCGGGCAGAACCTCCGGGTGGACGGCGGCCTGACGCGCTCGGTGTAGGCGCCCGGTCTCGCGTGGAGTCGGTGGCCCGCACGCGGTGTGACGCGATTTAAGACCGGCCGTGTCGTGGGTGGCGGTATGCGACTCGACGGCGTGCGCGTGCTCGACCTGACGCGACTGCTGCCCGGTCCGTACGCGACGCAACTCCTGGCCGACGCCGGCGCCGAGGTGGTCAAGGTCGAAGACACCGGCGCGGGCGACTACGCTCGCTCGCTCCCGCCGTTCACCGAGTCGGGCGTCGGCGCGGTGTTCGACGCGGTGAACCGCGGGAAGCGGAGCGTCGCCATCGACCTGAAGGCCGACGGTGGGCGCGAGGCGCTCCTCACGCTCGCCGCGGACGTGGACGTGGTCGTCGAGAGCTTCCGCCCGGGCGTCGTCGAGCGCCTGGGAGTGGACTACGAGACGGTCCGGGAACGCAACGACGACGTCGTCTACTGCTCGATAACCGGCTACGGCCAGGAGGGGCCGCTCGCGGACAGGGCCGGTCACGACCTCAACTACGTCGGGTTCTCGGGCCTGCTCGACCTGACCCGCGAGGACGAGGACGCCACGCCCCAGATTCCGGGCTTCCCGCTCGCTGACATGGCCGGCGGACTGTTCGCCGCGTTCAGCGTCGTGGGCGCGCTCCTCTCGCGCGAACTCGGGAACGCGGGCGGCGAGTACGTCGACGTGGCGCTCGCCGACGTCGTCACCTCCTTCTCGCAGGCCATCGCGCCGTCGGCGTTCGCGGGCGACGCGCCGCGACCCGGCGACACCGAACTCACCGGTGGCCTCCCGTGGTACGACGTGTACGAGACGGCGGACGGCCGGTACGTCACGTTCGCCCCGCTCGAACCGCAGTTCTGGCGGGCGTTCTGCGAGGCGGTCGGCCGCGAGGACCTGCTCGACGCCCACGGGACCGAGGACCCGGCCGAACGGGCGGCGCTCCGCGAGGAACTCGCGGCTCTCTTCGCCGAACGCACGCAGGCCGAGTGGCTGGACCTGCTCGGCGACGTGGAGGCGACGGTCGGCCCGGTCCAGACGCTCACCGAAGCACTCGACCACCCGCAGGTCGCAGCGCGCGGCCTCGTCGAGCGAGGCGACGAAGCGCCACGCATCGGCTTCCCGGCTATCAGCACCGAGGCTCCAGCCGACCGGGGCGGGTCGGCTCCGGCGCAGGGCGAGCACACCGCCGAACTCCTTCGCGAGCACGGCTACGACGACGAAACCGTCCGGGCGCTCGCCGAAGCAGGTGCCATCCGCGGCCCGGATTTATGAGGATGGTGGACGATTAGCACGGACATGCACGTCGGCCTGCTGCTCCCGCCCGTCGAGGAACCGTCACCGACCGACCTCGCCACGAGAGCCGAAGCCCTGGGCTACGATTCCGTCTGGCTCGGCGAACTCTGGGGGACGGACGCGTTCGTCACGCTCGCAGACGTCGCCGCCCGCACCGACTCGGTTACCATCGGCACCGCCATCGTCAACGTCTTCTCGCGCACGCCGGCCGCGCTCGCCCAGGCCGCCGCCACCGTCGACCGCGTCGCGGACGGCCGGATGGTCCTCGGCGTCGGCACGAGCACGCCCACGGCCGTCGAGAACATCCACGGGATGGCGTTCGACCGGCCGGTCCGCCGCGCCCACGAGACCATCGCCATCGCGAAGCGCCTGCTCGGCGGCGACGACCGCGTCACCTACGACGGCGAACTCCTCTCCGTCGACGGCGTGCCGCCGCTCGACGCCGACGTCCCGGTCTACCACGCCGCCCTCGGGCCGGCGAACCGCCGGGTCGTCGGCCGACTCGCCGACGGCTGGATTCCCCACAACGTCCCGTTCCCGGACCTCGGAGACGCCTTCGAGACGGTCGCGGAGACGGCCGAAGAGGCGGGTCGGGACCCCGACGCCATCGAGGTGGCGCCGTACGTCCCGGCGGCGGTCAGCGACGACCCCGGCGAGGCCCGGGACGCCATCCGCGGTCACCTGGCGTACTACGTCGGCAGCGGCGAAGGGTACCGGCGGGCGGTCGCCGGACGCTTCCCCGACCAGGCCGACCGCATCGCGGCCGCCTGGCAGGACGGCGAACACGGCGAGGCCGCCGGCCACGTGACCGACTCGATGATAGACGCGCTCGGCGTCGCCGGCACGCCCGAGATGGCCCGCGACCAGTTGCGTGACCTGGCCGACCACCCCGTCATCGACCGGCCGCTGCTCACGGTCCCGAACCAGGCGGCCGCCGACCTGGCCGAGGAGACGATGGAAGCGCTGGCGCCGTCGGAGCTGTAGGCCGAAGAACTATACTATGCCGACATGTCGGTCCGGCCGATGCTCTGGACGCTGTTCCGGGTCGCGTTGGTCGCGGCCGGCACCATCATCGCCGGCCTCGTCGTGAGCGTCCTCGCGCCCGACTACCGGTTCTGGCCGCCCGGCGAGCGCTCGTGGGCGTACTGGCTGAACTGGCTGCTCGTCGCCGTCTTCGACCTCTGCATGCTCGGCGTCTCCTACCTCGACTGGGGTAGCCTCGGCCTGCCGCGGCCCGCGAGCCTCGTGGTCGGTGCCGTCACGTTCGGCGTCGGGTTCGCGGTGGCCATCCTGGCGGGTCGCGACCTCGGCGGCGAGGAGACCACGGGCCTGGCCGGCGACCTCCACACCGACGGCTGCTACCGGTACTCGCGGAATCCCCAGTACGTCGGCTACATCGTCGCCACCGTGGGCTGGGTGCTGCTGGCGGACTCCCGGCTGGTCGCCGTGCTCGGCGCGACGTTCGTCGTCTGGCAGGCGCTGCTCCCGTTCGCCGAGGAGCCCTGGCTCCGCGAACAGTACGGCGACGCCTACGAGGAGTATCGAAGGGAAGTGCCGCGGTTCGTCGGGCCGACGACCGTCGCCCGGTTGCTCTCGTGAGGCCGGGGCGTCAGAAGGTGAAGAGGTCGATGCCGCCCGTGACGCCGATGACCTGGCCGGTAACGTAGCTCGCCTGCTCGCTGGCGAGGTAGGCGATGAGGTTGGCGACGTCCTCCTCGCGGCCGAGTTCGCGCATCGGCGTCGCCTGGCGGATACGCTCGAACATCGGGCTCACCTGTTCGAGCTGGTCGGGCGACAGGTCGGCGAGTTCGCCGATGACGATGTTCGGGGTGATGACGTTCGCGGTGACGCCGTTCCGGGCGCCCTCCAGCGCCATCGTCTTTCCGAAGCCGATGAGCGCGGCCTTCGTCGCGGCGTAGGACGCCTGGCCGAAGCCACCCTGCCAGCCCGCCATCGAACTCATGTTGATGACGCGTCCCCAGCCGCGCTCGCACATCGCCGGGAACACCTCGCGGCTGACGTTGTACGTGCCGGTGAGGTTCACCGCGACGTCGCGGTCCCAGACGTCGTCGTCGTAGTCCTTCAACTGGGCCTGTGCGTCGACGAATCCGGCGTTGTTCACCAGGATGTCGATGCCGCCGGTCTCCTCGCGGAGCGCCGCAATCGTGTTCCGCACGTCGTCGCGGTCGGTCAGGTCGCACTCGACGGCGTGGGCGTCGCCGCCGTCCTCCTGTATCTCCGCGGCCACCTGCTCTGCGCCGTCGAGGTCCACGTCGAGGACGACGACCTCAGCACCCTCCGCCGCGAGCACCGTCCCGTCGACGCTGCCGAGTCGTCCCGCGCCGCCGGTCACGAGCGCCGTCTTGCCGTCGATGCCGAAATCCATTGTCCCCTGAAACTGTCGGCCCCGGTACGATAATCGTTCGGTCCGCCACCGGAACCCGGTCGCGCCGTCACCGGCCAGCCTGTCGGACGGTCACTGTGGGTCGTACTGTCGGACGCCGTCGTCGAGGTACGACGTCGCTCGGCCGGTCGCTTCGAGGTGGTAGAGCGCCGACGCCGCCTCGGGGAGCATGTAGCGAGCGCGCGTCGGGTCGTCGCTCCGGTGGAAGGCGAGTTCGACGGCGGTGGAGACGCCGTCTCCGAGGCGTGCGTGGGCGTCGTCGAGCAGGCGGTCCAGGCTCCGACGCGAGTGGTCGATGGCGTCGGCGTACTCGTCGTGCACGGGGCCGTGGCCCGGGAAGACGCGGTCGACTGCCTCCTCGTCGAGACGGTCGAGGGCGTCGTAGAACGCCGGGATGGCGTCGCGCACGCCGTCGCCGAACCCGTCGTGGAGTGCGACCGGGCGGAACGGTCGGATGGCCATGTCGCCGGCGAACAGCACGCGGTCGCCGCCGAGCGTCGCCCCGTAGCAGAGGTGGTCGGCCTGGTGGCCGGGTGCGTGCACCGGTTCCAGCGTGAGGTCGCCGACCGTCAGCCGTTCGCCGTCCTCGACCCAGACGTCCACGTCGTCCACGGAGAGCAGGTCGCGGTCGCGTCGCTCGTTCGCGACCACCCACTCGACGGCCTCGTCGAGGTGGTCACCGTCGAGACCGGCCTCCCGTCCGTTCCGGCGGACGGTCGCCGCGTGCTCGTCGACGTCGCGGGTGAAGCGTTCGCGGACGCCCGCCGGGGCGTAGAGCGTCGGGTCCGCCGCGTCGAGGAGCGCCGGCACCTGCCCGATGTGGTCGACGTGCGGGTGGGTGACGACGACGTGGGCGACGTCGGCCGGTTCGTAGCCGTGAGCGGCGAGCCCCGACCGGAGTTCGTCGGCGCCGTGGGCCTCGTGCGTGCCGGCGTCGACGAGGACGGATTCCTCGCCCTCGACGAGGTAGGCGGCGACGTGGCCGGGCGGCCAGTCGACGTCGAACTCCAGGCGGCGGACGGCGTGCCGGGTCCGCCGGTCGGACGCCGACCCGTCTGCGGAGGGTTCCATTCGCCACTCCGTAGTCGGGGCGCGGGTATAAGTCTTCGAAAACGGGCGGCCGGTGGCTTCGGGTTGCTACTCGGGCGCGGCGTCCTCGGGCGTCTTCCTCGACCAGCGACTCGTCGCTGAACTCCTCGCGGAGCACCTTCTTGTCGAACTTGCCCGTCGCGGTCTTCGGCACCTCGTCGATGAAGACCACGTCGTCTGGCGCCCACCACTTCGGGTACTCGTCGGTGACCATCGCGACGAGGTCGTCTTTCATCTGCTCGTCGTCGACGTCAGCCCCTCGGACTTGACGACGAACGCGACGGGGCGCTCCTGCCAGCGCTCGTGGGGAACGCCGATGACGGTCGCCTCGGCGACGGCGTCGTGGGCCATCAGCGCGTTCTCCAGTTCGACCGAGGATATCCACTCGCCGCCGCTCTTGATGACGTCCTTCGCGCGGTCGACGATCTGGATGTAGCCGTCCTCGTCGACGGTCACGATGTCGCCGGTCTTGAGCCAGGACCCCTCGAAGTCGGACTTGTTCGCGTCCGGGCGCTTGAAGTACTCGGTGACGACCCACGGGCCGCGGACGTAGAGTTCGCCGAACGCTTCGCCGTCCCACGGCACCTCCTCGCCGTCGTCGTCGACGACCTTGAACTCGAGGCCGGGCACGATGAGCCCCTGCTTGACGTACTTGGCGTACTGCCGGTCGCCATCCCACGCCTCCATCCGGGGTTTGAGGTGGGAGACGGTGCCCAGCGGCGCCATCTCGGTCATGCCCCACGCGTGGACGACCTCGACGTCGTACTGCTCGTCGAACGTCTTGATGACGCTCTCCGGCGCGGCGCTCCCGCCGATGACGATGCGGTCCAGCGACGAGAGGTCGACCTCGTTGTCCTTCATGTACTCCAGGAGGCCGAGCCACACCGTCGGCACGCCCGCGGAGAACGTCACGCCCTCCTCCTCGATGAGGTGGGCGATGTCGGCCGGGTCGGGCGCGGGGCCGGGGTAGACGTGTTTCGCGCCGGCGGCCGTCGCCGTGAACGGGATGCCCCACGCGTTGGCGTGGAACATCGGGACGACGGGCATCACGACGTCGTCGGCGTCGAACTCCAGGCCTGCGGCGCGAGCGACGCCATCGTGTGGGCGTGGAGCATCTGCTGGGTGTACTCGACGCCCTTCGGCTTGCCGGTGGTGCCGGACGTGTAGCACATCCCGGCTGGCTGGTCCTCGTCGAGTTCCGGCCAGTCGTAGTCGGCGGGCTGGTCGCCGACGAACGACTCGTAGTCGGTCACCGGGTCGAGGGCGGTCTCCGGCACCTCGCTCCCCATGACGACGTACTGTTCGACCACGTCGAACTCGGGGGCGTCAGCCGCCGCGCTCTCCAGTTTCTCGAGGAGCGACGGGTCCACGAACAGTATCTTGTCCGCGGCGTTCTCGACGATGAACTGGACGTGCTCGTCGGGGAGCAGCGGGTTGATGGTGTGCATCTGGGCGCCCATGTTCGGGACGCCGAAGTATATCTCGAAGTGCCGGTGGTGGTTCCAGCTGAACGTGGCGACGCGGTCGCCCTCGCCGACGCCCGCCGCGTCCAGCGCGTTCGCAGCTGGCGGGTCCGTCGTGCGTACTCCTCGTAGGTGTACCGCTGGATTCCCTCGTGGGTCCGCGATACGATCTCCTGGTCGGGGTAGAGCCGCTCGGCGCGCCACTGGAACGGTCGGAGTGTCTGGTCGTATCCAGCCATATCAGGCAGTAGGATAGTTCACGATTAATAGCTTGCCCACTGCTACCGACCCACATGTTGGCTGTGGATCACGTCCTGCCCCTCCTCGCGGTCGTTGCCCGGCGGTCGCGTTCGCTGGCCGGTCGTCGCGGTCACTGCCCGGCCGTCGCAATCACCGCACGCTCTCTGGCAGGTCGATTGCGTCGCGCCGGCCGTCGAGCACCGCGAACCGCTCTCCGCGTCGTCGCTCCAGCCACCGGAGCAGGCGCTCGGCCCATCCGAGTTTCCGGCGCTTGCTCGGCGACAGATTCTCGTCGTCGAAGTCCCAGCCGGGGAAGACCAGACGGCCAGCCCCGAGGTGATCTGCGAGGAACGCTCCACGGTCGCCGTCGGTGAAGCCGCCGAAGTTCCGGACCACGCCCACGGGTGCCGCCTGAGTCGTCGGCAGGACGTTGTCGACGTCGAACGTCGGCACGTGCTCGCGGGCGGCCGGGACGTTGTCGCCGTGGGCGTGGACGGCGACGGGCGTCCCCCGCTCGGTCAGTTCCCGCGCCGTACCCGGGTTCTTGTCGAGGTCGGTGACCATCAGGTCCACGCCGACGCCGTGGTCGGCGAGCACGTCGGCGGCGACGGACGCGGCGACGACCACGTCTGCGTCGGCCGCCTCGTCTATCTCGTCGGCGAGCGTCGGTGACCCACCGGCCACCGCGACGGTCCGGCCGGCGACGTCGAGCCGGGACGGGTCGAAAGGGCGACAGAGCCCGTCCAGCAGGTCCCGGGCCCGCTCGTCGGCCGCGCGGGGATACCCGAAGTCGGCCAGGATGGCCTCGTAGACGGGTTCCCACTCATCGAACTCCATGGCTGTCGCTCGGCGGTCAGTCACCGAATAATCCTTTGTTTTGGGCCGGACGGACCACGATTGAGTACCCCTACCCACGTGGTCGTCCGGCTTCCAGTTCGGCGTTTCGCCGCATTCGGTATAAGTTTTCCCTTACTTTAACGCAGCATCGAGACGGGTAGCAAGCCGCTGGAGCGGGTCAGACGCCCGTCTGACGCGCTTGCGGGTCTCGCGGAGGTCCGCCACGGTGCCGCCGAGGAACACGTCGCCGTCACTCGATTCTGCGACCGCACCGCTCGCGTCGGCGGCCCGGCGGAGTCGTTCGACCGCCGAGGACGGGAGGCCAGAGACGACGAACGCCCGCGCGACGCACTCGCCGGCCTCCTCGACCGGGATTCCGAGGCGGTCCAGGTGACGCTCCGCCTCGCGGACGGTGGTCGCGTCGAGTTCCTCGACCGACAACCCGTCCCCTCCCGGACCCGGGGTCGTCGGAACTCGTAGCCGACGAGCGCCGCGTCGAGCGTCTCGGCCACGTCGTGGGTCCGGACGACGTGAGCGCCGCGCTCCACGGCCATCGACGTGGCGGCGAGGCTGGCGGGCAGGCGGCCCTCGGTGTCCCGGCCGACGACGTCGCCGAGGAAGTTCTTCCGGTTGATGGAGACCAGGATGGGGCGGTCGAACCCGCGGAACTCGCGGAGGCGGTGGAACGTCTCGCGGTCGTCCTCGAGTGTCTTCGACTCGCTCCACCCGCCGAACGCCGGGTCGACGATGGTCTTGTCCGTGAGGCCGTTCCGCCGGAGAGCGTCGTAGATGTCGTCCACGTCCTCGATGGCGCCGGGGCGGTCCAGGTCCGGCGGGCTGGCCATCTTGACGACGGCGGCGTCGTGGGCCTCGCAGACCGCGGGCATCTCCGGGTCGGCGAACCCGCAGATGTCGTTCACCATGTCGAACCCCGGGAGAGCGCTTCGTCGGCCACCTCGGCGTACCGTGTCTCGATGGAGAAGACGGCGTCGCCCTCGACGCGCTCGATGGCCTCGACGGCAACGTCCAGTCGGTCGAGTTCCTCCTCGGCGGTGAGCACGTCGAAGCGCTTGTTCGCGGACTCCAGGCCGACGTCCACGATGTCCGCACCCTCGGCCAGCAGGTCCTCGTCCACGTAGGCGGCGGCCGCGTCGGGGTCGTCGTAGACGCTCGGACTGTACGGCGACTCCGTGCTCACGTTGAGGACGCCCATGACGCGGGGCGGGTGGTCGTCGCCGATGGCCAGGCCGGCGGCGTCGACAGTTCGCATGCCTCCCCTCCGACAGCGACCTACTAATGCGGTCCGGTCCGGCGGTCGACAGGTCCCGGCGCGGCCGACCGCAGACGCGCCCTTTTTCACGGGTCCGGTACGTACACCGGGACATGAGCAAGGTCAGCATCGGTCTCCGGGGATGGCGCTTCGACGAGGAGGAAGTGTTCGACGACGAAGGTAACTTCCGCCCGTTGCAGGAGCTCCCCGAGGACACCCGCGACCGACTCGTCCGCCTCACGCTCCTGGTGGACAAACCCTGTGACGCGTGCTGGCTGGTCCACGGCGACGAGCACCTCGACCAGTGCAACGTCCCGCAGGTCGTCTACGGCGAACCGGAGGCGGAGGTGCTGGTCTGTGCCGACCACGAATCCGACTTCTACTACTGGTTCTTCGAGCAGGGCGGAGAGGAGCACGCCGGCACCCGGGAGTTCCGAGAGGCGTTCCACGAGTGGTTCGCAGACGGCGGCCGCGCGCCCGAGGGCTACGTCGGCGTCGAACACGTCGAGACCGAACCAGAGTCCCTCCCCGACCCGGAGACGGCGGACCCCTACGACTTCGTCGTCGACCTGGAGGACGACGAGAGGGACCGCATCGACCTCAAGGACGTGGACCTCGACGCCGACTACCCGACATGACGACCCCGGCGGTCGCCGTCGTGGACGCGAAGACGCCCGGCAACGTCGGCACCATCGCCCGGGCGATGAAGAACTTCGGGTTCACCGACCTCCTGCTCGTCGACCCGCCGGAACTCGACCCGGACGGCGAGGCGTACGGCTTCGCCGGCCAGGCCCGCGAGGACGTCCTGCCGAACCACGACGAGGTCACCTTCGACCACCTCGTCGAGAACTACCACACGGTCGGGTTCACCGCCGTCACGAACGAGAGCGCGAACAAGCACGTCCGGTTCCCGTTCCGCACCCCGGCCGAACTCGCCGACAGCCTCCAGGGCGTCGACGCTCCGACCGTCCTCGTCTTCGGCCGCGAGCGCGTCGGCCTCACGAACGACGAACTCGCCCGCCTCGACGAGGTGTGTGCCATCCCGGCGAGCGCCGACTACCCCGTGCTCAACCTCGGCCAGGCCGCGACAGTCGCGCTCTACGAACTCCGCACGCTCGCACTCGACGACACCCAGCTCCCCGACACCGTCCACGAGCGCGCGCCCGAACGCGAGATCGAGGCGTTCTACGACCACTTCGACGAGTTCCTCCGTTCCCTGGCGTACCCCGCGGAGAAACACGAGAAGACGATGCGCCTCGTCCGGCGCCTGCTCGGCCGCGCCCACCCGACGGGCCGCGAACTCAACACGCTCCGGGGCATCATGCGCCGGGCCAGCTACCACGTGACGGACGGCGAAGCGGCCACGGACGAGTAACCCGTCGGTCACGTCGAGTCACCGGTCGGTTGCTTGCGGTCAGGCCGTCTCGCGCCGCCCGAACAGGACGATGCTCTCCATCGACAGCACGTCGTCGCCGTCCTGGTTGCGGACGGTCATCCGGGTGCGGACGACGCCCCGGTCGGGCTGGCTCTCCGACGGCCGTTTCTCCAGCACCTCCGTCCGCACGGAGAGCGTGTCGCCGGGTCGGACCGGCGCCGTCCAGCGGAGTTCGTCGACGCCGATGGCGCCGAGCGACGCGGCGTCGCCGAGGAACTCGTCGACGAGCATCCGCATCCCCATCGACGCCGTGTGCCAGCCGCTCGCTATCAGGCCGCCGTACATCGACTCCTCGGCCGCGTCCGGGTCGGTGTGGAACCACTGCGGGTCGTACTGCTCGGCGAACGACAGGACCTCGTCCTCGGTCACCTCGTAGCTCCCGAACTCGCGGGTGTCGCCGACCGCGATGTCCTCGTAGAATACCTCCGGCATGTACCGGTCTTCCACACGTGTCACCAAATAGCTGGCCGTCGCCCCACCAGGGACTGTCCGAACGCCGACCCGTGTCGGCCGTTCAGGCGCGCTTCTGTATCTCCTCGCGCAGCACCCTGCTGACCAGGTCGCCCTCGGCCTTCCCCCGAAGCGCGCCCATGCATTCACCCATCAGCGCGGAGAACGCGCCCATCCCCTCCTCTTCGACCTGTGCTTCGTTCCGTTCGACGACTTCGACCACTGTCTCGCGGACCGCGTCCTCGCCGACGCTGCCGAGCCCCAGTTCGTCGGCGAGCGCCTCGGGGTCGGCGTCGGGGTTCTCGGCGAGCGCCGCGAGCAGGTCGCCGACGCCCTCCTTCGCCAACTCGCCGGCCACGATAAGCCCGAACACCGCCACGAAGTGGTCTTCGGTGAGGTTCTCGACCGGGACGCCGTCGCGCCGTAGCTCGGTGACCTTCCCCTCGACGATCTCGGCCGCGAGCGTCGGGTCCGTCCCCATCGTGACGGCGTTCTCGAACAGCAGCCAGCGACGTCCGTACGCAACCTGCTCGGCCAGGCCCTCGTTGAGACCGAACTGGTCCTGGTAGCGCTCGACCTTCTCCGTGAGGAGTTCCGGCGTCTCCACGTCCGCCACGTCGAGGTCGACCGGCGGGACGTCGGTCTCCGGGTACATCCGCGCCGCCCCGGGGAGCGGCCGGAGGTAGCGGGAAGTCCCTTCTTCGGTGGCGTCGCGGGTCTCCTCTGGGACGCCCTCGATGGCGACGCGTGCGCGGTCGGCGACGGCTTCCGTGGCCGACTCGGCCACCTCGGGGTCGGCGGCGACCATCGCGACGGCGTCCTCGGGGCCGGCGCCGACGGCGTCGCGGAGCGCGTCCACTTCGTCCTGGGTGACGCCGTAGGACGGGAGTTCGTCGGTGTGGAAGATGCCGCCCGCGCCGTGGCGCTTGGCGTGGTCGGAGAACTCGGTGCCGAGCCGGCGGTCGGGCTGGAGTTCGCGGCCCACCAGGCCGTCGAAGCCGACGAGCCGGACGGCGAAGACCGCGCCGCCCGCGTCGAGCGCACTCCGGACGACGCCGCTCTCGGTGTCCGCGAACACGTCGGTGACCTCCTGCACGTCGCCGACGCCGGCGTCGCGGTCCTTGAGCGTCTCGGCGACGTCGATGAGTTCGACCTGGCGCTGGACCTCCAGGCGCACCAGGTCGTCGATGTCGTCGAGGCTCTGGACGCCCTTCATCTCGACGCGGGCGCCCTCCTCGATGGAGACGTTCACGTCCTGGCGGATGGTGCCGAGGCCGCGTTTCACCTTCCCGGTGGAGCGCAGGAGCATGCCGATGTGCTCGGCGGCCTCGCGGGCCTGCTCGGGCGAGGAGATGTCGGGCTTGGTGCCGATCTCGACGAGCGGGATTCCGAGGCGGTCGAGGCTGAACGTGACGCCGGCTTCGGTCTCCTCGACGCGCTGGGCGCTCTCCTCTTCGAGCATCAGGTCCTCGATGCCGACCGGTCCCTCGCTCGCCTGGATGACGCCGTCGTTCGCGACGAGCGTGGTGCGCTGGAAGCCCGAGGTGTTCGACCCGTCGATGACCACCTTCCGCATCACGTGGGCCTGGTCGACCGGGTCCATCTCGTGGAGCTGGGCTATCTCCAGGGCGACCTCCATCGCCTCGTCGTCGATCGGGTGGGGCGGTTCGTCGTCTTCCTCCACCAGGCAGGTGGTGTCGTACGCGAGGTACTCGAACTCGCGTTCGACCATGCTCTCCTCGAGGGCGGCCTCGTCTATCTCGCCGAGTTCGCTCTTCGTCGGGTGGAGGTACCGCGTGAACGTGCGGGCCGCCTCCTCGGGTTCGCGGAGCGCCGTCGGGCAGTTGCAGAACAGCTTGGACTCGGTGTCGAGCTGCTGGTGGATCTCCAGGCCGGCCACCAGGCCGAGTTCCTCGTAGTCGTAGTCGGTCATTGGTCACGTGTGCGCGACGGAGGGGTAAAAAACCGTCCAGTATCGGGCGCCGACGCCTCACCCCGTCTGGGTTGACTATCCGGCTACCATCCCGCCGTAAGTTGAACGCAACCACACGTTTCGGGTCTGTTGGATTAAGCCACGAGAGCACGTATCAGCGCGGGAGAACACGGGAGTCCGGCCCGCGTCTCGGGGAGATTCCAATGAGTCAGCAACTACCCGAAGAGTGGTTCGTGAAGGACGCGCGCATCAACGCCACCGTGGCGTGGTTGATGACGGTACTGCTGGTGGTGGCGGCAGTCCTGAACTTCTTCAACGGCCTGCTGGTCGCCACGGCGACGGCGGGAACGGCGGCGTTCGTCGCCATCGTTCCGGCGGCGATGTCTCGGAACTGGAAGCACACGATACCGTGGCCGTTGCTCCTGCTCGCGTCGATTCCGTATCTGCTGACCGGAGCGCAGGTCGGGTTCTTCGGCGACTTCGTCATCGGCATCGGGACGGCCACGCTCGCGCTCCTCGTCGTGGTGGCACTCCAGTTGACCACCACGGTCCGGATGACGCCCGGGTTCGCTGTCTTCTTCACGGCCATCGCGACGATGGCCGTCGCCGGGTTCTGGGCCGTCGGCTCCGCGGCGTCGGCGGCGATGCTCGGCACGTCGTTCGTGGAGACGAACGACCAGTTGATGTACATCTTCAGCGCCGCGACGCTCGCCGGCGTCGTGATGGGCCTCGTGTTCCGGTGGTACTTCCGGCGGCGCCTGGCGCGCGACGCCGAACGTCTCGCGGCCGGGGAGGTGGAGTTCGCATGAGGCTCCGTGACCGCCTCCACCTCTCGAAGGAGCGCCAGGAGGTGCTCGTGCGCGCACTCCAGCTCATGATGTTCGGCATCCTGTCGATCGGGCTGTGGCTCGGCAACCTGGGCGTCGTCGTCAACGCCGGCGTCGGCCTCCTGGTGACGTTCCTGCCGTCGGTGCTGCAGCGGAACTACCGGTTCACGATGGACGTCGGCATCGTGCTGTGGATATCGGTCGCCATGTTCCTGCACGCACTGGGGACCCTTCCCCTGCCGGGCATCGATTTCCTGACGCCGTACAAGGCCGTTTGGTGGTGGGACCACCTGACCCACGCGCTGTCGTCGTCACTGGTGGCGGGCGTGGCGTACGCTGCCACCCGGGCGCTCCAGGTGCACACCGACGCCATCCGGATGCCGCCGAAGTTCATGTTCGCCTACCTGCTCATGTTCGTCATGGCGTTCGGCGTCGTCTGGGAACTCGTCGAGTTCTACATCGGCGTCGTCTCGGGGCTGCTCGGCATCCCGGGCGTCCTCACGCAGTACGGCCTCGACGACACGGTGCTCGACCTGTTCTACAACACGATGGGTGGTCTCGCCGTCGCCATCCTCGGGACCGCCCACCTCACGGGCGTCTCGGACCAGCTGGCCGAGCGCCTCGGCGCCCGGACCGCCGAGCGCTGAGACCACTGTTCGGCACGGCGCCTCGGGCGCGGCGAAGAAACGTTCGGGGCCGGCTATCTACTTCTCGGTCAGGTAGAGGTACGCCAGCACGACGACGAGCACGACCTGCACGACCTTGTCGACGTAGCCGACGGTGGTGAACTCGGGCGAATTGACGACGTACCAGAGCGGCACCTGGATGCCGGTGTAGACGACGCCGACGACGTAGAGCAGGCGCCGCCGGTAGTTCGCGAGGAAGAGCGCGACGGCGCCGAAGAAGCCGAGGCCGGCGAGGGTGAGCGGCACGCGGCCCTCGACGACGCCGGCGTAGACGTGCAAGACGCCGGTGACGAGCGCGAGGGCGATGGCCGCCCAGTGTAGGTTGACGAGCGATTCGGTGTCGACGTAGCGTTGTTGGGTCTGTGCCATGGGTAAGTCGTTCGAAGGGGCGAGGGGACGCGTCGACCGGCGCACCGTCCGGCGGCGAACCGGCCGACTGACCGCTCTTCGAGTATCCTTTCACTCCTGGCCCGTAACTCATTTACCGAACATGTTCGCATCGTCGGCCGAGAGACGGTCGAACGGCCGTCTCGGACGGGCTGGGGCGGTGGTGGTTCGCGTCCCGACAGGTTAATTCCGCCTTTAACATGGCTGCGAATATATTCGGTGGCGGTGTCTATAACTGGCAATCGTATTCCGAGTTTATCACGGCGTGCCAGGTGAACTCGCGTATGCGAGTCGACCGGTCGACCATCGCAAAGATCCTCGCCACGGTGTTCGTCGTCAACCTCGTGGTCATGGGGGCAGGCGCCTGGCACACCTACCAGGCCGCCCCGCCCGTCCCCCAGACCATCACCGGACCGGACGGCGAGACGGTAGTAACGAACGACCAGATACAGACCGGCAAGGAAGTCTTCCAGGCGAACGGCCTGATGGACCAGGGCTCCATCCTCGGCCACGGCGCCTACTTCGACACCGACTACACGGCCGACGCGCTCGCGCTGAAAGCCGAGTACATGCGCGAGTACTACGCCCAGGAGCGGACCGGCACGCCCTACGCCGACCTGGACGCGGAGGCGAAGACGGCCATCGACGCCACGGTGAAGGAGGAGCTCCAGTCGAGCACCTCCGGCCAGCACGTCGAGTACTCGGCCGCCGAACTGTACGCCCACGAGCAGGTGCGCCAGGACTACGTCGAGCGCTACCACGAGGGCGACCGAGAGGCCGGCATCCCCGCCGGCACCGTCGAGACGTCCGACGAGGCCGAACGGTTCGCCGACTTCGCCCTCTGGACCGCCTGGATGGCCCACACCGAACGCCCCGGCGGCGACACCACGTTCACCAACAACTGGCCGTACGTCCCGGCGGCCGGCAACGGCGTCGGGAGCGGCGCGTTCCTCTGGAGCGTCGTCGGCCTGTTCATGCTCGTGACGGGTGTCGGCGCCATCATCTGGCTCTACTACTTCGTGGAGCTACCGAAGCCCAAGACGACCGACTTCGACATCCCGCGCCCCGGCGACGTCAGACTGGTCCCCTCGCAGTTAGCCGCCGCCCGGTACGTGCTGCTCG
This sequence comes from Halobacteriaceae archaeon GCM10025711, assembly GCA_042662785.1. Lineage (GTDB taxonomy): Archaea > Halobacteriota > Halobacteria > Halobacteriales > Halobacteriaceae > JBHSYX01. The sequence continues at coordinate 2,109,501 of JBHSYX010000001.1, read as the reverse complement.
GGTCCGCGCTGTTCCTCCTGCAGACGCTCCTCGGGGGCGTGCTCGCCCACTACTACATCGAACGCGGCGGGTTCTACGGCCTCGGAGAGCTACTCGGCGTCGACGTCCTCTCGCTGTTCCCGTTCGCCATCGTGAAGACCTGGCACATCGACGCCGCCATCCTCTGGGTCGCCAGCCTGTGGCTCGGCGCCGGCCTGTTCGTCGCGCCGCTGCTCACGGGCCGCGAACCGAAACACCAGAAGACGCTCGTCAACGTCCTCTTCGGCGCGCTCGCCGTCGTCGGCGTCGGCGGCCTCGCCGGCATCTGGCTCGGCACTCAGGGCTACATCGGCGACGGCCTCTGGTGGCTCCTCGGCAACGAGGGGCTGGAGTACCTCGAACTCGGCCGCGTCTGGCAGGTGGGCGTCCTCGTCGGCCTCCTGCTCTGGACCGTGCTGATGTTCCGGGCACTCAGACCGCTGCTCGAGAAGGAACCCCGGTACGGCCTCGGCCACCTGCTGCTGTACGCGTCCGGCAGCATCGGCTTCCTGTTCATGGCCGGCCTGGTCTACACGCCGGAGACCAACCTCGTCGTCACCGAGTTCTGGCGGTGGTGGGTCGTCCACATGTGGGTGGAGGGCGTCTTCGAGTTCTTCATCGTCGCCACCGTCGCCGTCGTGCTCGTGAGCATGCGCCTGCTCAGCAAGCGGTCGGCCGAGAAGGCCGTCCTGCTGGAGACGGTGCTCGTGATGGGCACCGGCGTCATCGGCGTCGCCCACCACTACTGGTGGGTCGCGCTCCCCGAGTACTGGATCCCGCTGAGCAGCATCTGGTCCACCCTCGAACTCGTCCCGCTCGGCATCATCCTGTTCGAGGCGTTCAACGAGTACCGGTCGATGCAGGCGGCCGGCGACACGTTCGCCTACCGGGTGCCGTTCCTGTTCATCATCGCGAGCAGCGTCTGGAACTTCGTCGGCGCCGGCATCCTGGGGACCATCATCAACTTCCCCGTCGTCGGCTACTACGAACACGGCACCTACCTCACGGTCGCCCACGGCCACGCCGCGTTCTTCGGCGCGTTCGGCATGCTCGCCCTCGGGATGGGCACCTACGTCCTCCGGTTCACCACCGACGCCGCACGGTGGTCCGACACCCGTCTCCGGCGGTCGTTCTGGGCGATGAACATCGGTCTCGCGCTCATGCTCGCGCTGTCGGTCATCCCGGTCGGCGTGCTCCAGCTAGAGGCGGTGTTCTCGAACGGCTACGCCGCCGCCCGGAGCCTGGCGTTCTACAACCAGGAGCTCGTGCAGACGCTGATGTGGGCGCGCATGCCGGGCGACGTGCTCGTCATCCTCGGGGCGCTCCTGTTCACGTGGGACGTCGTCGATAAACTCCTCAAGCAGCGCGAACTCCCGGCCCGCGCACCCAGCGAGTCGCCGAGCGCCGTCGCCGTCGAGAGCGACGACTAGTCCCGCCCTTCTTCTTCGAGCGCGTCAGCGACCAGTTCTTCGACGACTGAAGCGGCGTCCCCGCCGGTTCTCGTGGCCTTCCAGACCGCTGGTGACTCCACGACGCGCCGGACGACCGCCCGCCTCGCCTCCGGTGGCACGCCCCACTCGTGCAAGTCCCGGCGGACGTCGGCCGTGAGGTCGGCGACGGCACCGGCACCGTCGAGTAGCGGTTCCAGTTCCTTCCGGAGATACCGACTCAACGCAGGACTGGTAGCTCCGGTTCCGACGGCCACGACCACCGGGTCGTCCCGGACCGTCGCCGGCACGACGACGCCGCCGGCGTCTCGACCGCCCGACTCGTCGGCGCGGTTGACCAGCGACCCGTGGTCGCGGGCGGCCGCAGCCACCGCGCCGTTGACCGTCTCGTCGTCGGTCGCTGCCACGACGAGTGCCGGGTCGGCCCGAGCGATCCACACGTCGACGTCGTCGGGGTCGGGGCGAGCGCGGACGCGCTCCGCGTCGCCGAAGTCGGCGTCGGCGAACGACGGGCTGACCACGACCACGCGCGCTTCGTGGCCGAACCGACGTGCTTTCCGAGCGCCGACGCGACCACCGCCGAAGACCAGCACCGTCGCCCCCGTGAAGTCGTGGAGGAGCGGAATCATGGTTCGGTGTTCGCGGCCGCACGGCGGGCGAGGCGGATGCCCGTCTTCTTCAGAACCGCCGTCGAGAACAGCGTCTGCCAGTCGTCGTCGGTGAGGTCGACGTGTGTCTCGACTGTGGCCCGGACGCTCTCGACGCGTCGTTCGCTCTCGGCGTCCGTCCGTCCGTGCGTCATCGCGAACAGGTTGTACGGCCAGACGTCGCCGTGTCGTGGGCGCTCGTAACAGTGGGTCACGAACTCGAGTTCGCCGACGGCCGCCCCCACCTCGGCCACCGCCTCGTCGGGGACGTCCCAGACCGTCATCGCGTTCTCGGTGTAGCCGAGCGCGTAGTGGTTCGGGACGACGCCCACGCGACGCAGTTTCCCATCGGCCAGGAACCGCTTGAGCGTGCGGAGCACCCAGGTTCGGTCGGTGCCGACCGCTTCGGCGACGTCCCCGTAGGGCGTCTCCGTCGGTGGGAGTCCGTCCTGGACTTCGAGCACCAGGTCGCGTTCGCGTGGCGTGAGCGTCGCTCGGTCCGTCGGCGCTGCCGTCGGGCCGAGGTGGCCGAGGTCGACGCCGGCGTCGTGGAGGGGTCCGTCGACGGGGAACCGCGCGCCGAGGTGGAACTCGCGGCGCTTCGGGAGGTTGTACGTCCGCTGGCCGGTCTCGGCTTCGATAGCGGCCAGCACGTCGTCGACCCTGTCCGGGTCGGCCACCGAGACGACGAACCACATGGTGAGGTGGGGGTGGTCACGCCGGTAGTTGTGCGTGACCTCGCGGTGGTCGTTCACCTGCGCGGCGACGGCGTCGAAGCGGTCCGGTGGGGCGTGCATCGCGACGAGCGTCGCCGTGCCGCCGATAGCGTCGGCGTTCACGAGCGGCCCGAATCGGCTGATGACGCCTCGCTCGTCGAGGTCACGAACGCGGGCCAGTAGCTCTCTGTCCGTGACGTCGACCCGCGTGCGCGCAGCGCCGCTGCGGCCGGTTCGAACGGGCGTGCGGTGACGGGGAAGCCGCCCTGGTACGCGTTCAGGACGGTGCGGTCGCGTCTGTCGAGGTCGACGTCGGCCATTCGTTCGCAGTTCGACGACCCGTAGCAAAAAGGTCGACCCCGTATACGTTCGGGTGCGCTCGGGTTTCGGACGCGGTAAATTCCGCCTATTAAAACCGGAGCGAATATGTTAGCTACATGTCTCCATGTTCGGGAATTTATTCCCACGTCTATACGTGATGATTCTCACGCTACACGTGTATGTCGGGTAAGTCAGATAGACCCCCGCACAGACGGCCGACGACCAGCAGTCCGAATCACTCGGAGACGAAGGCGGCATTCCACCACATTTCCGCGAGCTGATGCCGAACCCGATCACGCCGGAGCGCCGACGGTTCCTGCAGGCCGTCGGCATCACGGCGGTCACGGGCGCTGTCGCGGGCTGTACGTCCAGCCCGTCGTCGAACGACACGACGACAACAGCGGCGGCCACGACGGGCGAGACGACCACCGAGGACCCGATGGCCGACCTCCCGAAGCACGAGGTCCTGATGGAGGAGAGCGAACTCCCGTCGGAGCCACAGCACGACGTCGCCGACCTGCGCGACCTGATGGTGGTCACCGAACGGGACAACGAGTCCGTCGCGCTCGTGGACACCACCCGCCACGAGCGCATCGGTCGCGTCGGGGACGTCGGCCGCGCCATCCACGTCCACGACTTCCCGAGCAACCTCGTCGACGGCACGCGCGAGGGCGCGTACGTCTACACGCAGTCCCGCGAAGGCTGGATGTACAAGGTCGACCTGTTCGGGTTCAACCGGGCCGCCCGCGTCCGCGCGGGCCTCGACGCCCGGGACATCGCCGTCTCCCGCGACAACCAGTACGTCGCCGGCGGTTTCTACAAGCCCGACCAGCTGTTCATCGCCGACGCGAAGACGATGGAGCCGCTGAAGACCATCAAGACCGGCGGCAAGAATCCCGACGGCGAGCAGGTCAGCGCCAGCGTGCACGCGCTCTACGACGTCGAGAAGGAAGGGCTGTTCCTGGCCGCCCTCGGCGAGGCGGGCCGCGTCCAGCTGTTCGACTACACGCAGGACGGCTTCCCGATGGTCGCCGACATCGGCGTCGCGAACCGCCTCCACGACGGCTTCTTCGGCCCGGACGGGCGGTACTTCTTCATCGCGTCGCAGGGCGACAACGTCATCGGCGTCGTCGACACCAAGAAACGCGAACTCGCCGCGAAGGTCCCCACTGCGGCCGTCCCGCACCCGGGCCCGGGCGCGACCGATCACGAGCGCCATCTGGCGTTCACCACCCACTTCGGGGCGCGGAAAGTCACCGTCTGGAACACCGAGACGTTCGAGCAGGAGAAGGTCATCGACGTGCCCGGCAAGGGGCTGTTCATCCAGAAACACCACAACAGCCCGTACGTCTGGGCGGACGTCGCCTTCGACGACGAGGACAAGAACCCGCTCGTCTACCTCATCGATCCCGAGAGCCTCGAGGTCCACGAGACCATCGACACGAGTCAGTGGGGCGGCAAACGCGCCATCCACCCCGAGTTCACGCGTGACGGCTCCGAGGTCTACATCAGCCTGTGGGACGCCGGGAAACTCCTGGTGTTCGACAGCGAGACGGCCGAACTGAAGACCCAGATCGAGGGGTTCAAGACGCCGACCGGGAAGTTCCTTGGCACCCGGTCACAGGGTCACTGAGGCCCATGACCGCTTCCACCGGCGACCGACGTGGCGTGCCTGGCCACGAGGCAGGCGGCCCGCTGCGTTCGTGAAGAACCTGCGCGGCGAGGGCTTCACCGTCGTCGACGCCGAGACCCACGAGCGCGTCGGCGAACTCGGGTCGGGCAAACACCCGCACGCCGTCGCGGTCCACCCGGGCGGTCGGTGGGCGTTCGTCCCGTTCATGACCTCCGGCACCGTCGAGGTGGTGGACCTCCGGGCGCTCGCGGTGACCGACACCACGGACGCGGTGGGCGAAGCGCCGGTCGGAGCCGCGGTCACCCGTGGCGGTCGGTACCTGTTCGTCACCTCGTACGGGCCGCTGCCCGGTCGCGTCGCGCCCGGCATCACCGTCTTCGAGACGGACGCCGGCCACGGGTCGCTCTCGCTCGTCGACCACCTGCCCGTCGGGAAGGCCGCCGGCGTCGTCGTCGACGCCGCGAACACCGTCTGGGTCGCCCTCAAGGACGAGAACGCCATCGTCCGCCTGGACGGCACTCCGCCGTTCGCGGAGCGCGACCGGTTCCCGGTGGCCGCCGACCCGCAGGACGTGGCGTACTCGCAGGCGTACGGCCTGCTCGGCGTCAACGGCGTCGACGCCGGCCGCGTCACGTTCGTCGACACCCTCGACGGCGAACTGCTGGCCGACGTCCCCGCACCGAACCCGCGTGGCGGCACCGCCGTTCCGGCACACGACCGCTGGTTCGTCTCCGACACGGACGGCGACGGCCTCACGGTCGTCGACCTGGACGCGGTCCGTCGCGGGTCGGGTGGTGCGTCGGCCGTCGAGCGCATCACGCAGGGACAGCCACCTCGTTCACCGACGCCACGCCGGACGGCAGCCACGTCGTCGTGGACGCGTACGACGACGACCGCGTCACCTTCGTCGACGCAGAGACGCTCGCCGTTCGCGCTCGCGTCCGGACCGGCGCGTCGCCGCACCACGCGCAGTTCACCGCGGACGGCCGCGCGTGTTACGTGCCGAACATGGACGCCGACACGGTGACCGTCCTCGACACGACGGCGCTCTCCGACGGCGGCGACGAGTTCCCGGTCCTCGCCGAGATAGCCGTTCCGAGCGGCAGCGCCCCGTCGAGTTGCTTTTTCACCAACCGGAGGAATTGCCGATGACCCGACTCACCACCGACGCCACGACGTACGGCGGCGTTCCCGCCGACCGGTTCGCGCTGGTGAAGAACGCTTCGAGCGGCCACTTTAGCGCCGTCGACCTGGCCGCGGGCGAAGTCGTCGCCGACGTGGGAAGCGGCCGGTATCCACACACCGCCACCTTCCACCCCGACGGCCGCCACGCGTACCTGCTGTACCTGTCGAGCGCCCACCTGGAAGTCCTGGACCTGCCGACGCTGGAGCCGACGGCGACCGTCGACGACCTCGGGACCGCGCCGGTCGGGAGCGCGCTCACGCCGGACGGCGACTACCTGTTCGTCGGGACGATGGGCGACCTGCCTGGCGGGGACGGGAGCGGCGTCGTCGCGCACCGCATCGGGGACGACGCCGTCCCCGAACGCGTCGGTAGCAGACCGCTCGGGCAGTGTGCCGGGATGCAGCTCGGCCCCGACGGACTGCTCTACGTCGCGCTGAAGCACCGCGACGAGGTCGTCGCGCTCACGCCGGACGCCGACCTGGACGTTCTCGCCCGCTATCCGGTGGGGACTGGCCCCCACGACCTCTATCCCGTTCCCGGCACCGACCTCCTCGCGGTGAACAACGCCGACGCCGGTGTGGCGTCGGTCGTCGATACCGGGCAGGGAACCGTCACGAACGTGGAGACGGGCGAGAACCCGCACGGTATCGCGTTCGCGTACGGCGAGACGGGTCGGTTCGCCGTCTTCCCGGCGCGGGAGGACACGCGCGTCGCCGCTGTCGACGTCGACGCGCTCGCCGCCGGCGCCGAACCGGACACCCGGTTCGTGGACGTCGGGACGACCACCGGCTTCGCCGCGAGCACCCCCGACGGCCGGTATATCGTCGTGGACTCCTACGACGCATCCCACGTCACCATCGTCGAGACGGCCTCGATGGAGGTGGCGGGTCGCGTCGACGTCGGCGGCGAACCCTTGCACGTCGTGTTCTCCCGGGACGGGAGCGAGTGCTACGTCGGCAACATGGCGACGAGCAGTCTCGCCGTGCTGGACACCGCGTCACTCGCGACGGGCCAGCCGGATGCCGTGACGCTCGCCCGTCGTATCGAGGGACTGGGGGAGCAGCCGAGCGGCATCTTCACGCCGGAGGTGGACGGATGATCGACCTGACCCGTCTCGTCCGCGGCATCGACAACCGGCCGGACGCGGTCCGGTACGAACGGCACCGTCGACCGGGCGACGCAGTGGTGCCGCTCGTCGTCTGGAACACCACGCCGGCGTGCAACCTCGCGTGCCAGCACTGCTACTTCGGCGCGGTGGACCGCCGCCATCCCGAGGAGCTGTCGACCGCCGAGGCGAAGGCGTTCGTCGACACGCTGGTCGAGATGGACGTCCCCGTGCTCGTGTTCAGCGGCGGCGAGCCGTTCGTCCGGGAGGACGTCGAGGAGATAGCGGCCTACGCCGACGCGCATGGCGTTCGGACGGTCGCGTCGAGCAACGGGACGAAGCTCACCCGCGACCGGGCCGAGGCGGCCGCCGACGCTGGAATGAAGTACGTCGGCGTCTCGCTCGACGGCATCGGCGCGACCAACGACGCGTTCCGTGGCGTCGACGGTGCGTTCGAGCGGGCGCGTCGCGGACTGGCGCACGCCCGGGACGCCGGGATGAGCACCGGCATCCGGATGACGATGACGGAGGACACCGTGGCCGACCTGCCGGCCGTCCTCGACCTCGCGGTGGAGATGGACGTGGACCGCGTCAACGTCTTCCACCTCATCTACACCGGGCGCGGCCAGACCATCCGCGACCGCGACCTGTCGGTGGAGCAAACACGCGAGGCCGTCGACTACCTCTTCGAACGCACCCTGGACCTCGCGGAGAGCCACCCGGACATGCAGGTGCTCACGGGCGGCAACTACGCGGACGCGGTGTACGTCTACCACAAGATACGCGACGAACTGCCCGCGTCCGCCGACCGCGCCCGCGAACTCCTGTTCGACGACGGCCCGGGTCGCGTCGTCAAGATGGGCGACGGCGGACCGAAGGTCGTGAACGTCGACCACCGGGGCGACGTCCATCCGAGCATGTTCCTGCCGGGGTACACCCTCGGGAACGTCCGGGACCGCCGCCTCGACGACATCCTCGCGGACAGCGACGTCTGGCAGCGCCTCGCGCGACCCACGGAGCACCTGACGGGACGGTGCGGCGACTGCCCGTACAAGTCCGTCTGCGGCGGCAACTCGCGGGCGCGCGCCGAGGCCGTGCACGGCGACCTCTGGGCGCCGGACCCGCGATGCTACCTGACCGACGACGAACTCGGCATCGGAACCGAACCGGCCTTCGAACCGCCGGCGGCCAACGCGTCACCGACCGAACCATGAGCCGAAGCGACCGCAGTACTGCCGACCCCGCGTCCGACGATGCAGACGTCCCGGAGAGTCTCGCCCGGCTGGCGTGTCTCCGCGTCACGCACGACTCGGCGTGTTCTCTGGACGCCGTGACGCCGGACGAACCCGTCGAGGCCGCCCGTACGGTCGCGGACGCCGACCGCGTCACCGAGTGCGTGGTGTTGGCCACCTGTAACCGCGTCGAGGTGTACGCCGCGGTCCGGACGCCGGACGCCGTCGACGCGGCGCTCGACGCCGCCACGAGGGCGCTCGACGACCCCGCGGACGCGACTACCGAAACCGGGCTCGACGCCGTCGAACACCTGTTCCGGGTCGCCGCGGGCCTCGACAGCGTTGTCGTCGGCGAGGACCACGTCCTCGGGCAGGTGCGCCGCGCCCTCGACCGGTCGGAGGCCGCCGGTCTCGCGGGCGGTGCGCTCTCGCGCGTCGCTCGGGCCGCCATCCGGACGGGCCGCGAGAGCCGCGACGCGACGGCCGTCAACGACGGCGAGGTCAGCTACGCCAGCGCCGGGTGCAACGCCATCGAAGCGTTCCTGGACGGTGCGCCGTCTCGCGTCGCGGTCGTCGGCGCGGGCGAGATGGCCGGGGCCGCCGTCACAGCCGTCCGGAACCGGTGGTCCGTCCGCGTCGACGTGGTCAACCGGTCGCCGGCCCCGGCGCGCGAACTCGCCAGCCCAGACGGCGAGTACCGGCCGCTTGACGAACTCGAAGACGCGCTCGTCGGCGTCGACGCGGTGCTCACCGCGACCGGGTCGGCGGACCCAGTGCTCTGGCCGGACCACCTCCCGTCGCCCGACCTTCCGGTGGTCGACCTCGCGATGCCGTCGGACGTGCATCCGGACGTCACGGCGCACCCGGACGCCCGCGTGGTCGGTCTGGACGAACTCGGCGACCGCGTCCAGTCGCACCTGTCGCGGCGACGGGCGGCCGTTCCGCAGGTCGAGGACCGCATCGAAGCGGCCGTCCGGCGCCTGGTGCGCCGGGAGCGCGAGAACCGTGCCGAGGACGCCCTCCGGGCCATCCACCGGCAGGCGGCCACCCACCGCGACCGGGAACTCGAACGCGCCCGCAACCGCCTCGACGACGGCGACGCCGACCCCGAGACCGTACTGGAGGAGTTCGCCAGCGCGCTCGTCGGCCGGGTGCTCGCCGACCCGACGGCGGCGCTCCGCGAAGCGGCCCGACGGGGCGACGACGACATGGTCGCTGCCGCCGGTCGCCTGTTCGACGTCGACGGAGGTGGCTCGAAGTGACGACGGTCACCGCGAGCGACGTCGATGGCGACACCACCCAGGGGCTCGTGCTCGTCGGCCACGGTTCGCACCGCAACCCGTGGTCCGAAGCCCCCGTCCGCGACCACGCGAGGCGGCTGCGAGCGTGGAGCGCGTTCGACGAGGTCCGTGCCGCGCTCCTGTTCGGCGACCCGTCGCTTCGCGACGTGCTCCGGACCGTCGCCGCTGACGACGTCTACGTCGTCCCGCTGTTCATGAGTGCGGGCTTCTTCGTCGACGAAGTGCTCCCCCGCGAACTGGCCGACTGGTCCGGGACGGTCACGTGCACGGACCCGGTCGGCACCCACGACGCTGTCACGGACCTCGTCGTCTCCCGGGCGATGGCGGCACTTGACGACGCCGACCCGGCCGAGGTCACCCTCGGGGTGGTCGGTCACGGCACGTCACGGAACCCGGACAGCGCCGACGCGGTTCGGGGCCACGTCGAGCGAATCCGGGACGACGGCCGGTTCGCGGCCGTCCGCTCGGCGTTCCTCGACGACGACCCGGGTGTGGGGACGCTGTTCGACCGCACGCCGACCGACCGCCTCGTCGTCGTGCCACTGTTCGCGGCGGACGGCCTCCACTCCCGGCGCGACGTGCACGCGGCCCTCGCCACCGCCGACGACCGCGTCCAGGTCGCTGACGCCGTCGGGACCGACCCGAACCTCGCCGTGGTGGTCGTCGACCGGGCCACCGCGGCCGGCGCGACGGCCCGGCCGCATCGCACGGTTCCGAACCGGCCGACAGACGCCGAACGAGCGTTCCTCGCGTGGCTCGAACGCGGGGACGACCCGCCCGACGAGCGATATCGCGCGCTCGTCGCCGGCGTCGAGCGGACGTTCGGCGAACTCGCCGTCCGCACGTCGCTCGGCGGTCCCGGCGGGCGCGAGTACGCGGTCCGTCACCGCGCGGACCGGGAGCGGCCGCCGGGTGCGCTGGTCACGTTCGACGACCCGACCGTCGCGCGCAGGGTGACGAAACTGACCGACCACGGCCACTACCGGCCCCTGGCCACCGCACGGTCGCTTCCCACCGGATGGGCGATGACCGGTCTGGGACCCGCCGCGCTGCTCCGGACGCTCGACGCCATCTATCCCGGCGCCATCCGCCTCTGGCACCGGGAGCGGACGGGCGACCTGTCCGTGACCGACTACGAGACGGCGACGGCGCGGCGAACCGGGCGACTGGCGGTCGCCGCGGACCTCGAACCCGACGACGTGACCGCCGTCGCCGACGCCTGCTGTCGTCGGTGTATCAAGACGCCGACGTGGGACGCCTCGCCGGACCGCCCGCTCGACGTCACCGTCGACGGCGACGTTCCCTGCCCGGAGCCGTGTTCGGTGTTCGTCGAGGCGGCGGCGACCGTCGCTCGCTCCGGTTCGGACGCGAACGCGGCCGTCGACTCGGTTCTGGCGCCCGACGAACCGGCGTGGTGGCGCGCCGTCGGCGCGTCGGTGACGCCCACCGCTACGCCGACGCGACGGACGACCGGCCGGACCGCCGAGTCCGATCACCGTACGGAGGACAAGCCATGAACGACAACGACGCTCAGCACGGCACCGTCTACCTCGTCGGGTCCGGTCCCGGCGACCCGGAACTACTCACCCTCAAAGCCAGACGGCTCATCGACCGGGCCGACGTCGTCCTGCACGACGCTCTCACTGGTGACGCCATCGTCGCCTCCATCCCGGAGTCGACGCGCGTCGTCGACGTGAGCAAGGGTCCGACCGCGGGGAAGCGCACGTCACAGGCCGACATAAACCGACGGATGGTCGCGGCCGCCCGGGCCGGCGAGACGGTCGTCCGACTCAAGGGCGGCGACCCGCTCGTCTTCGGCCGGGGCGGCGAAGAGGCCGAACACCTCGCCGAAGCGGGCGTCGACTTCGAAATCGTGCCGGGCGTGACCAGCCCCGTTGCCGCGGGAAGCGTGAGCGCCATCCCGCTCACCCACCGCGAGTATTCGTCGAGCCTGACCTTCGTGACTGGTCACGAGCGTTCCTCGAAGGACGAGAGCATGCTCGACTGGGACGCGCTCGCCGACACGGTGACCGCAGGCGGGACGCTGGTCGTTCTCATGGGCGTGCGCCGCCTCCCGGACGTCGTCTCCGCGCTCGTCGACCGCGGCGTCTCCCCGGACCTCCCGGTGGCGATGGTTGAGAAAGCGACCTGGGACGACGAAGCGACTGTGACGGCCACCCTGGACACCATCGAGGCCGAACGCCGCGCGGCCGGCATCGAACCCCGGCGCTCGTCATCGTCGGTGAGGTCGTCGCAGTCCGTGAAGCGGTCCGGGAACGGCTCGCGACCGCGGCGCTCGAGGCGGTCTGAGATGGCTCGCTCCCGGGGCTGGCGGGATGGAATCGACGCGGTGGACGCTTCCCTGCTCGACGACTACCAGAGCGGGTTTCCCGTCGCCGAGCGCCCGTACCGCGTCGTCGGCGACCGACTCGGCGTAGCCGAAGACGACCTGTTCGAACGCGTCGAGCGACTCCTCCGCGAGGGACTGGTCCGTCGCGTCGGCCCGGTGTTGAACCCGCCCGTCATCGGTAGTTCGACCCTGGCGGCGCTCCGGGTGCCTGACGGCCGCTTTGACGCCGTGGCCGACGCCGTCAACGCACACCCCCAGGTGAACCACAACTACCGGCGGGACCACGCCTGGAACACGTGGTTCGTCGTGACGGCTGGTTCGCGCGTTCGGCGCGACGAGGTCGTCGCCCGAATCGAACGGGAGACCGGCCTCGACGCGCTCGTCCTCCCGCTCCGGACGGAGTACTACATCGACCTGGAGTTCCCCGTCGTCAACGACGACCGGGTCGCACGGGAACGCGAAACCGGCGTTCGCGGGGCGTCGCCGACGCCGGTGCGTGAGGACGCGATGACCGACCTCTCGCAGATCGCGACCCGACTGATTCGAACCGTTCACGACGGCTTTCCCGGGACTGCGACGCCCTACCGTCACCTCGCGAACGAACTCGGCGTCCACGTCGACGACGTGCTCGCGACGGTCGAGAACCTCCTGGACCGGCGTGCAATCAAACGCATCGGTCTGGTCGTGAACCACAGGGCGACGGGGTTCTCGAACAACAGCATGGTCGTCTGGGACGTGCCAGCCGCCGAAGTCGACGACCGGGGTGTCGCCGCCGGCCGCCTGCCGTTCGTGACCTACGCCTGCCGGCGGCGACGACGCCCGGAACGGGGCTGGCAGTACAACCTGTTTACGATGCTTCACGGCCGGGACCGGGCGACGGTCGACGCCCACGTCGACCACCTCGCGAGCGACGTCCTGCCTTACGACCACGCTCGCCTCACGACGACCGACGTTCTCAAGCAGACCGGCGCCCGGTACGAGGCGCTCCTCGACGCGTAGCTACTCCCGTGGTTCCGCCTTCGTCGTACTCCGTCGCCGCGCGAGTTCGACCTGGAGGCGGTCGTGGACCGTCTCCCGCAGCCGTTCGGCGTCGTTCGCGTCGAAGTCGACGGCGGCCGCCTGCCGGCGCGTCAGGCTGAGCGACCCCGCGGTGTCGACGACCACACTCGCCAGCCCCCACCGGCGCTGGAAGATGGTCTCGCGCTGGATGACGGTCTGCACCCGGTAGAACGGGACGACCTTCGTGGACCGCGACCAGAACCCGTTCCGGGTCACGACGTGCTCGTCGGCGAGCGCGTAGCCGCGGTGGCGCCACTTGAGGTGGGCGGCGACGGGCGCGAGCACCACCAGGCTGAGCGGTGTGAACCAGAGCCCTACCAGGCCGGTGAACGCGTCGACGCCGTAGAGCGCGACCGTCAGCGCGCCCAGGGCGAGCGCGTACCGCATCGCGTACCGGCGGCGGGCGCGCTTCGGCGGCCGCTCGATGACCGGCACGTCGACGTCGAACTCCTCGATGGACCGGGCGAGTTCGAGGACGCGGCCGCGATTGGCCAGCGGGACGGCCGCCTCCGACCCGCCCGACGGGGTCTGGCCGCCGCCGTAGCCCGCCGTCTCGATGGCGAGCGTCGCGTAGCCGAAGTACCGCTTGAGCACGTTCTCCTGGAGCGTGACTGCCTGGATCTTGTCGAGCGGGATGGAGCCGTCGTAGCGCTGGAGCAGGCCGCGCTCGTACCGGAGTTCGTCCTCGTGGCGGGTCAGCCGGAAGCCGTAGTACCGGGCGAACGTGACCGCGGCGCCGGTCAGCCAGACGGCGACGCCCACCAGCAGGACGCCGGCAACGAGGACGAGCAGGAGCGTGAATCCAGCCAGCGACGAGACGAACTCGGTCGGGACGAACGACCCGAGGACGGGGCCGGCGAACACGAGCACGGAGAGGATGCGCGGGTCGAGCGAGAGGCCGCTGAGGACGAGCAGTTCGTCCTGCGAGAGTTCGAACAGCACCTCGACGTCGGTCGCTTCGACGGGTTCGCCGGTTTCCTCTCCCGCCCGCTCGCCGCGTTTCCGGCGCTGGACCTCCCGCTGGAGACGTTTGGCCTCGTCGTAGCCGACGAACCGGAGGCTGGCCTCCGTCTCGCCGCCGCCCGCCGTCTCCAGGTTCACGACGGCGATGCCGAGGGCACGCTGGAGCACGTTCCGCCGGATGTCGACGTTCTGGATGCGCCGGAGCGGAATCTCCCGGTTCCGGCGGGAGACGACCCCGGACGCGATGTCGAGGCTGTCCGCCGTGAGTTCGTACTCGAACCGTCGGTAGTAGGTCAGCTCCCAGAGCCCTGCCGCGAGGAAACCCAGCACGCTCACGGCGGCGACGGCGCCGAACGTCAGCCACGCCATGCCGCCGGAGACGGCGGTGCCACTGAACAGCAGGCCGGCGGCGACGCTCGCACCGCGCGTCAGGACGCGGTACGGCACCGAGAGCGGGTGGAGCTTCATACGGCGTCCTCGGCCTCGCTCTCGATGGCCAGGCGACGCAGGCGCTCCTGGAGGGCGTCGGCGCGTTCCGGCGTCAGCCCGGGGATGGTCACGTCCGCGCCGCGCGACCCGGCGGTGTAGACAACGACGCTCGACAGGCCGACGACGCGCTCGACGGGGCCGCGCTGGGTGTCGACGTGCTGGACGCGGACGAACGGGACGACGGTCCGGACGCGGGTGAGGACGCCCCGGGAGATGAACAGCGAGTCGTCGCGTAGCTCGAATCCCCAGATCCGGTAGCGGAGCACGGCGAACACGCCGCCGACGGCCACCACGAGGCCGAAGACGAGAGGACCGACCCAGCCGCCGATGTCGACGAGGAACGCGTCGACGGCGACGAGCACGCCGCCGAGGACCAGCGCCGTCGTGGCCGCGGCGACGACCCAGACGATGCGGACGCGCGGGTTGAGCGACTCCATACCCGAAGGGGTCGCCACATCGACAAGAAAGGACCGGTCAGACGACGTTCCGCCGCCGGAGGAACGACACCTGCCGGTACAGCCGGCAGCCGATGCAGACGCCGGTGGTCGCGGCGAGACCGGCCGCGGCGGCCACCGCGACCGCGACTCCGTAGCCAGCGAACGGGACGCCGGCGACCGTGAGGAGCGTCGCCGCCGTGGTGCCGGTCGCTCCCAGCACCTTCGCGAACCGGTGTGGTGCCGCCGGTTCGGTCGCCGCCGGTGGTCCGACGACGGGCCGGACGACGCGTCGCCAGAGGGCCGCGTAGAGGTCGAGACGCCACCGCGAGGCGACGGCGACGACGAGCACCGCCGTCACCGCGTAGAGGAGCGGTGCGAAGCCGAGGACGACGGCGGCGAGCAGTCCGGTCGCGGTGAGCGCCTGCCCGAAGCGAGGCGCCCGCGGGTCGACGGAATCGGTCATACCTGCGTTCGCCGCCACAGTAGCAAGCCCGTTGGCTCCGCGGCCGGACGTGCCGCGACGTGTGACGACCGGCGATTCCTGCCGGGTCGGTCGTCGCAGCACGGCGGGCCGCCCCGCCCCGTTCAGTCCGCCAGGTCGCGGAGGATGCGGTCGGCCGCCCGGGTGGTGACGTAGTAGGTGTGGTGGCGGTGGGTCTCGCGTTTCGGTTTCAGCTTCCGCTCCTCGCCCTTGATGATGCTGCCGTCGTACGGTTCGACCAGGCCCACGTGCTCCATCGCGGCGTAGACGCGCTCGACCCGCGTCCGGTCCATGCCGAGTTCCTCGGCCGTCATCCGTGCGTAGTCCGGGCCGCCGCGCCAGAGGCGACGGGCGAGCGTGCTCGCGTCGTCGAGCCACCGGAGGAAGCGCTCCCGGCCCTCCTGCGTGTCCAGGTGGGCGAGCAGGTCGGCACCGTCGTCGGTCAGGCGGTAGGTCCGGTCGGCGACGGCGAGGAGTCCCGCGCGTTCCAGCCGGTCGCAGGTATCGGCAACCGCTTCCGGGGCCGCGCCGAGAGAGCCAGCCATCCGCCGGGGCGAGTCGTCGCCGTCTTCGAGGTGGAAGAGGACCAGCACCGGCAGCGGGTCACGGGGCACCGCCGCCAGCGGCCCGGCGACGGCCTGGCGGGATTCGAGGCGCTCGGCCATCTCGGCGGCCTGTTCGTAGAGGGCCTGGGCGCTCTCCGCGGCGGGCCGCTCCAGGTCGAGCGTGACGGTGATAGCCTCGCCGGCCGGCGTCTCCAGGTCGACGTCGACTGCGCCGCGCTCCCAGTGGTCGCCCTCGCTGGACCGCGCGCGCTCCAGGGCCTCCTGGACGGTCTGGAGCCGCGTGAAGATGGTGTCCGCTTCGGTGCGGAGCCGGTCGATTTCCGCGCGCGAGACCATTCAATCGTGAGTGGGTCCCGCGCCGACAAGGGATTTTCCCCGTTCAGTCCTGGCCGAGGATGCCCGGTTCCGTCATCTTCGCCGGGTCGAGCACCTCGTCGGCCTCCTCCTCGGTGAGGTACCCCTTCTCGATGACGACCTCTCGGACCGTCTTCCCCTCCTTGAGCGCGGTCTTCGCCACCTCGGAGGCCTTGTCGTAGCCGATGGTCGGGTTGAGCGCGGTGGCCAGCGCCATGCTCTGCTCGACCTGCTCCTCGCAGTGTTCGCGGTCGGCTTCGAGTTTCGCGACGAACCGCTCGGCGAACACCTCGCTCGCGTTCGCGATGAGGTCGGCCGACTGGAGGAAGTTGTACGCCAGCACCGGTTTGTAGAGGTTGAGGTCGATCTGGCCCTCGGCGGCGCCCGCGGCGACGGCGGCGTCGTTGCCGACGACCTGCTTGTGGACCTGGTTGACGGCCTCCGCGACGACCGGGTTTATCTTCCCGGGCATGATGGAGCTTCCGGGCTGGTTCTCGGGCTGGTCTATCTCGCCGAGGCCGTTGCGCGGGCCGGAGGCGAGCAGACGGAGGTCGTTCGCCATCTTGTTCAGCGACCCCGCGACGGTGCGGAGCGCGCCGTGGGCCTCGCTCATCGCGTCGTGGGCGGCCTGGGCCTCGAAGTGGTTGTCGGCCTCGCGGAACTGGATGCCCGTCGTCTCGCTGATGTACTCGGCGGCCTTGCCCGGGAACTCGGGGTGGGTGTTCAGGCCCGTCCCGACCGCGGTGCCGCCGAGCGCGAGTTCGCGCAGGTGGGCTTTGACGTGGTCGACGCGGGCGATGCCCTTCTCGACCTGGGCGCGGTAGCCGCCGAACTCCTGGCCGAGGCGGATGGGCGTCGCGTCCTGGAGGTGCGTGCGACCCGTCTTCACGACGTCGTCGAACTCCTCCTCTTTCGCGGCGAGCGCGTCGCGGAGCGTCTCCAGAGCGGGTTCGACGTCCTTCTGGACGGCTTCGAGCGCGGAGACGTGCATCGCCGTCGGGATGACGTCGTTCGAGGACTGCCCGAAGTTGACGTGGTCGTTCGGGTGGATCTCGCGGGTGCCCATCTCGCCGCCGTATATCTCGGTGGCGCGGTTGGCGATGACCTCGTTCGCGTTCATGTTCGACGAGGTGCCCGACCCCGTCTGGAACACGTCGACCGGGAACTGGTCGTCGTGCTCCCCGTCGATGACCTCCTGGGCGGCCTCGACGATGGCGTCGGCCTTGTCCTCGGGAATCAGCCCCAGGTCGCGGTTCGCCTTCGCCGCCGACTGCTTGATGACGCCGAGCGCGCGGACGAACCGCCGGCTGAACGTGATGCCGCTGATGGGGAAGTTCTGCACCGCCCGTTGGGTCTGGGCGCCCCAGTAGGCGTCCGCCGGCACCTGCATCTCGCCGAGGCTGTCCCGCTCCGTCCGGTAGTCCTGGTCACTCATGTGCAGGGCGAACCAACGCAGGACACGCGCGTAAAACCCACCGAAACGATTCGACAACTGGGAATGTGACGCCCGGAGCCGACGAGAGCGCCCTCTCCGGCGGCGTCAGCGTTCGGCGTCTGACTCCCTGGCCTCGTACTCCTCGGGCGTGTAGGTCTTCAGTTCGAGGGCGTGGATGTCCGTCGTCATGTGCTCGCCGAGCGCGTCGTACACCTGCTGGTGCTGCTCGACCAGCGACTGCCCCTCGAAGGCGGGCGACACGACGACCGCCGCCAGATGCTCGCCGTCCTGACGGGGGTCGGTCACCCACGCGTCTGCGTCCTCGACGTGCTCCTCGATGAGTCGCGCGACTTCCTGGAGGTCCATGGACGGTCGAACGGGCGGCGTGGACAAAAACGGACGGGGCGTCACGTCCACCGGTCGAGGCCGGTCTGCACCACGCTGTCCTCGATGCGCGAGAACCCGCGGGCCACCTCGTCGGCGTCCACCTGCCACTCCTCGACGACGTACCGCCGGGCGGCCTCCACGTCCGGGTCGAGGTCGTAATCCAGGTCGTAGTCGTCGGTCACGTCAGGGTCGAGGAACAGGTCGCGGATGACGTCCGCGTGCTCTATGTAGGCCTCCTCGGCCTCCAGCACGCCCCAGAGGTCGCCGTGCTCTTTCACGCGTTTGAGCGCCGTCTTCGGCCCGAACCCCGATAGCCCCTCGTTGAAGTCGGTGCCACAGAGGATGCCGACGTCCACGAGCTGCTCCCACGTGATGTCGTGCTTCTCGAGGGTGGCGTCGAACAGCATCCGCTCGGGGTTCCCGCTGCTCGTCAACTGCCGGAGCGTGACGGGTGCGCCGAACAGGAGCGTGTCGTAGTCCTCGCTCCCGACGTAGTCCACGTCGGGGTCGGTGCGCGCCATGTGCGACGCCTGGGCCTCGCCCTCGGCGGGCGCCTCGACGACCGGCACGTCGAGCAGCGCGAGGAGTTCGCGCGTCGTCTCGTGGATGACCGACGTGAGGCGCTGGGTGCGCGCCTCCATGCGGGCGGCCTCGGCCACGTCGCCGGCCTCGCGGGCCTGCTCGGCGAGTTCCTCGGCGCGCTCTTTCGCCTCGCGCCGCTCGGCTATCTCCTCCTCCTTGAGGTCGGTGACCTGGCCGTCGAAGACGAAGACGGGCGTGAGGTCGTGCTCGAAGAACTTCGGGAGGCCCTGGACGACGCCGACCAGGTTCGCCACCTCCTCGCCCGCGTCGGTGGTGTACACCTCGTCGCGGGTCCACTTCACCGTCGTCGTCAGGTACCGGTAGAGCCAGTTGTGGGCGTCCACCGCCACCACGCCGGCGTCCAGTTCGTCGAAGGACACCTCCTCGATGACCGCCAGATCGCGCAACGACGCGTTTCCCATCGCTCCCGGGTAGGTCCCCCGGTGATTTCAACCCTCGCCATCGGGCGTCGCGACCACCGCAGGCGGGTCGCTTTCCGCCTTCGCGTCGAGGAACGCCCGCTCCTCGTCCGCGAGTTCGTCCCGTTCCCGGTAGCGGTCCAGGCCGTCCCGGTACCTCGCTGCCCGGTCGGGGGTGCTGGATGCACGAGCACGAGTTCGGCCAGGCCCGTCTCCTCGCCAGTGAACCCGAACCCGGCCCTGTGGAGCGCCTGGAAGGCGAACGGGTTGTTGACCGCGATGCGGACCGCGTCGTAGCCGCGCTCGTGGAGGCGGTCGGTGGCGAACGCCGCCAGCGACGACCCGACGCCCTCGCCCCGCCGGTCGTCGCGGACGGTGACGTACCGGAGCCAAGCGGTGTCCGGGTCGGTGCGGTCCTCGTTGAACGCGACGGCCGCCACCACGTCGCCGTCGTCGCGGGCCACGGCCTTCCCGGTGTTCGACATCACGAACTTGCCGGCGTAGCTGAACCGCCGCCAGTCGAGGCGGAGCGTCGGCCCGTCGTCCGGCCAGCCGAGGACGGCGTACTCCATCGAGGTCGGCTTGGGCGGGCGACGCCATAGACCCGGTGTTTTTCTCCCCTGGGTGGCTACTGCTTCCAATGCTCGGCGACGTCCACATCTTCCACCGGTTCGGACCGTTCTACGACTGGGTCATTCCCGGGGCCGACGCCGACAAACTGGCCGCGGGACTCGCCTACGCCGACCGACCGGTCGAACGCCTGCTCGACGTCGGCGGCGGCACCGGTCGCGGCGCGCGAGCGCTGACCTCGACAGACCCGGTGGTCGTCGACGCGGCGCGCGGGATGCTGGAGACGGCGAACGGCCACGGCCTGACGACCGTCCAGGGCAACGCCGGTCAGCTACCGGTGCCGGACGACGCCGTCGACGCCGTCCTCATCGTGGACGCACTCCACCACTTCGGCGACGCGGACGCCGCCATCCGGGAGGCCGCGCGGGTGCTCCGCCCGGGCGGCGTGCTGGTGATTCGAGAGTTCGACCCGACGACGCTCCGCGGCCGTGCGCTCGTCGCCGCCGAACACCTGGTCGGCTTCGCGTCCACGTTCTACAGCGCGGACGAACTCGCGGCGAAGTGCCGGGACGCCGGCCTGACTCCGCATGCGCCCGAGCGCGGGTTCGGCTACACGCTGGCGTGCGTCGCGGGGTGAACCGGGAGACACAATACGCCGGCATCACAACTACTCGCACATGAGCGCTCTGGACTCGCGCGTCGACCGTGGCGCGGTCCGTACCTTCGTCGTCGCCGACGTGCTCGTCCTCCTCACCTTCGTCGTCGTGGGCGAACTCAGTCACAACATCAACCCGCTGCTGCATCCCGACCGGTTCGTCGGGACCGCGACGCCCTTCTTCGTCGGCTGGCTCCTCGTCGCGCCGCTCGCCGGGGCCTACTCCGCCCGCCTCCTGTCGTCGATTCGTGCGCTGGTCGTCTACACCGTCGGCCCGTGGGTGCTCGCCGACGTCGTCGCACAACTGCTCCGGAACACGAGTTTCTTCCCCGGCGAGGCTGTCCCCTCCTTCTTCCTCGTCTCCGTCGGCTTCGGGAGCGCCTTCCTGCTCGCCGGCCGGTTCGGCGCCCTCTACCTGCCGCGTATCGCCGGCCGCGTCGTGCGACGGGTGCGGGCGTAGCTACCGCAGGCTGAGGTAGGCGCCCAGTCCGGCGGCCGCCGTGGCGAACCCGGCGAGTGCGAGGAACAGCGCCGACGCCGACACGGAGAGCAGTCCGCCCGCGATGGTGGCGCCGAGGGAGCCGACGCCGAACACGCCCAGGTAGGTGTAGCCGTAGGACAGCCCCCTGGTCCCGGCGGGCGTGTACTCCGCGACGGTGGCCTGGTAGAGCGGCTGGACGACGAACAGGAAAAAGCCCAGGAGTCCGCCCACGACGAGGAACGCGCCCAGGCCGGCGTTCGAGGCGGGGAGGAACGCGAGCGCGAGCACCGCGAGCACGGCGAACGCGACGGCGATGCCGTACTCGGTCGGGATGCGGTCGGTCAGCTTCCCGCCGGTGTACTGGCCGAACACGCCGACCATCAGCAGGCCGGCGTAGAAGTAGCGGTACGGTTCGAGGGTGCGGCCCGCCACCTCGACTGGCTGGAACAGGTCGAACTGGGAGAGCACGACCGGGAGGAACGTGAGGACGCCCCGGTAGTAGAGCCCCGAGAGGATGACGACGCCGAAGACGAAGACGAACGCGCCCGCGAACAGCACCTTCGACTCGGCGACGAACTCGGCGAGCGAGGAGACGCCGGCGTCGGCCTTGCTCTCGCCGCCGTCCGTCGCCTCCACCGCCGCTTTCTCGTCGAAGTTCACCTGCAGGGCGAACAGCGCGGCGAGCGCCGCGGGAATCGCCAGGATGGCGGTGACGTACCGCCAATCGAAGAAGAGGAGCAAGACGGTTGTGGCGAGCGGGCCGAACGCGATGCCGAGGTTGCCGGCGATGCCGTGGTAGGCGAACGCGGACCCGCGCTCCCGGACGCCGGTGCTGATGAGCGAGAGCCCCGACGGGTGGTAGACGCTCGCCGACGCGCCCCAGACGAGGAGCGCGAGGGCGATGACCGGGAGCGTCGGCGACGCGCTCAGCAGGAGGAACGACACCGACATGCCGGCGAGACAGGCCACGATGAGCGACCGCGAGCCGATTGCGTCGGCGAGCACGCCGCCCGGGATGGCGCCGAGACCGAACAGCGCGTAGCCGGCGGTGACGACCACGCCCATCGTGGCGGCGGTGACGCCGAACTGCGACAGCCATATCCCCACGAGGATGGGGATGGATAGCTCGTAGGTGTGGACCATCGAGTGTGCGACCATCACGAGGGTGACGATGGAACGGTCGTTTCGGTTCACGGTGGGCCTCGTTACGTGTCCCGACGTGGAGGCGTCCTATAACGCGTACGGTCACGGTCATTTACGCAGGTGTCTGAGGGCGGGTCGACCCGAGGTGACGGCAGTCAGACTCCCGGGTCTGCGCGCGCTGGTACCGGGGCGGCACTGGGGTGCGCGCTGGCGACAACACTCACAAAATTCCTTGCCGACTCAAACTGGAATAATGTGGCGGCGGGAGCGGCGCTGACGCCGAGCCATGCTATTGTTTCACACTCTCTCTTGGTGGTTTAATCCCGGGTGTGAAACAGAAAACCACCGTATTGCGACGGGGTGGGTGCCACTCGAAACGGATGATGAACCACTGGATAAGTTATGAATATCCACTGCTGAGGCAACTCAAGTTATTTCTCTCGCCTATAGGAAATATTTATATAGCTGTTTCTCATATATTGTAATGTATTATGGCAGGCTACTACGACCTCATTCTCGGCCTCATCCCGCTCGCACTGTTCGGCATCACCGGCACGCTCCACTTCGGTGGCTTCGCACTGACATCTGCAGTTCCGATTGCTGGCTTCGTGGCGGTCGGTCTGGTCGGTCACGCTCTCTTCGTCAACGGCCCGGTCGAGCAGTCCGTCCCCACGACGTCCTCGTCCTCGGCTCCCGTCCACTCGGCCGACTGACCACCTTTTTCTTCTCTCTCCTCTATTCTCGTCGTATGACCGACGCGCTGTTCCTCCGGAGCGAGGAGCTTGCAGGGCTCGCCACGCCCGCCGAGTACGTCACCGCCGTCCGCGACGCCTACCGCCAGCGGGGCGAGGGCGCACCCGCCGAACCCCGGACTGCGCTCACCCGCGACGACCCCGCCGGGATGCTCACGAGCTACACCGCCATCCTCCCCGAGACGGGTGCGATGGGCGGCTACACCTACACCGCCGGCTTCGGCGCCGGCGACGCCTGGTTCATGACGCCGCTGTTCGACGCGGCGTCGGGCGAACCGCTCGCGTTGCTTGACGGCGCGAGCATGAATCCCTACAAGACAGGCGCGACGGGCGCCGTGGGCGTCGACGCACTCGCCCGCGAGGACGCCACGACGCTCGCCGTCATCGGGAGCGGGGCTCAGGCCCGCGGCCAGGTGAAGGCCACGGCGACGGTCCGCGAGTTCGAGACGGTCCGGGTCTTCTCGCCCACCGCCGACCACCGCGAGTCGTTCGCCGCCGAGATGGCCGACGACCTCGACGCCGCCGTCACCGCCGTCGAGAGCAGTGCGGCCGCCGTCGAGGGCGCCGACGTCGTCATCACCGCGACGACGGCCGCCGAACCGGTCTTCGACGGCGACCTGCTCGAACCCGGCACGCACGTCACCGCCATGGGCCAGTACAACCCGACGAAACGCGAACTCGACGCGACGACCGTCCGGCGGGCGAAGTACGTCCCCGACCTGCGCGACCGGGCGTTCCAGGACGCCGGGTCGTTCTTGCACGCGCTCGAAGCGGGCGTCGTCGACGAGGACCACGTCTACGCGGAACTCGGCGAGGTCGTCGCCGGCGTGGTTCCCGGACGAGAGTCGGACGACGAGATAACGGTCTTCGACAGCGGCGGGACGGCGATCGAGACGGTCGCCGCCGCCCACATGCTCTACGAGAAGGCCCGCGACCGGGAACTCGGCACCACCATCTCACTCGCCCCCGCGAGCGAGGCGCTGACCGGTCGGTAGAAGGCGCTGACCGAACGGGAGAAGGCGCTGACCGACCCTACAGGTACTGGGCGACGCCGAGCGCGTCGAGCAGCGGGATGCCGGCCGCGACGGCGCCGACGAGGTAGCCCGAGATAGCGCCGCCGTTGAGGAGCGGCAGGCCGGCGTGTGCCCGTCCCTTCATCACCAGCCAGAGCAGGACGACGAGCCCCAGCATCGTCCCGACCATCGCCGTCAGCGCCGGGAGGTTGAGCGCCAGGCCGGCCACGTCGAACGCCGGAGCCGGGGCGAAGAACGCCGCGCTCGCCACCATGATGGTCGGCATGACGGCGTCCCCGAGGCCGATGAAGAACGCGTCGCGGTCCATCGGCGTCTCGCCGTCTCCGTTCGCTTCCTCGACGCCGTCCCCGCCGTCCACCGGCGTACCGGTGCCCCCGTCCGAACTCGCCGGTTCGGCGGCGCGCGGTTCGGCGTCATCTTCCACCGCTTCGTCGCCGGCCGCCTCGGCCCCGTCGCTGGTCATCCGGGCGGCCTCCTCGATGAACGAGTAGGAGAGCGTGAGCGGGATGACGAGGATGACCGGCACCTTCATCTCCATCACGCCGGAGGCGAGCGTGAGCATGTGCTCGGTGCCGTAGACGCTGATGGCGTCGTACACCGCCAGCACCGTCAGCAGGACGATGGCGGGCAGGACGCCGAAGCTGATGCCGAAGATGGCCGCCGCCCCGGCACCCATGACGACACCCGCGGCGTCGATGACGTACCACTCGGGGTAGACGAGTAGCGCGAGCGCGACCGCCGCCCCGCCGACGAAGGGAGCGACGTTGACGGGCGTTCCGCCCAGCCCGACTACGACCGGCGGGAGCACGACGGAGAAGACGTAGACGGAGACGAGGCCGCTCGTGAGGACGATGAACCCCGGAGGAGGTACTTCAGATCGAGTTTGATGACGAGGAGCATCGCCGCCGTCGCCACCAGGAGGATGCCGACGTAGAACAGGCTGTTCGTCGGGTCGTCGGGGTTCTCGACCGACTGGAAGCCGGCCGCCATGAACGGCTCGACGAGCGCCAGCGCGCCGACCTGGACCAGCAGAAACAGCGCCATGGCCGCCAGTCCGGCGACGAGGGCGCGCGACCGTTGATTCATGTGGCGAGCGATGGACCCGACGGCCTTGGTAGTTGTGACTTCAACGGCGGGAAGCGGCCGCTCGCGGCGTCGAAATCCTCGGCAAGCAGTTCCGGCGGCTACAGTAACGGTTCCTCGTATCCACAGCTGTCGCAGACGAACGCGTACGCGTCGGGGTCGTAGCGCATCGTTCCCTGGCACGGCTGACTGAAGGCCTGTTTCTTCGGCGCCTGGCAGGGATACTCCATCCCCGCGAGCGGGTTCTCCTCGGCCTCCTCTCGCGATACCCCCTCCTGACGCTCGGAAGCGTCCTGTCGCTGGGCCACTATGGGATCCATCTCAGTTTCACTTCGCTCCGCCGAAGCTTAAAACCCTACTGGCATGCCCACGACCGTGTAAAGCAGTAACACGCTCCGCGCCGGCGGAGGGGTGCGATACAATCGGACGACGGCCCCGAGAGTCGTCACCGGAGGACGACGGAGTCGAGAGCCGTCACCGGACGTAGAGTTTGGCACCCAGCAGCCCGGGGAGCGAACGGCCGTTCGCTGGCGTGACGGCGAGGTACGGCCGGTCGACGGGGCCGAACACGTCGACGATTCGACCGGCGACGTCCAGCCCTTCGTCCACCGTCTCGGCGCCGATGTCGGGGTGGTCCGGTCCGGGGCACTGGACGACGGCGAGCCCCTGGGCGACCCGGACCACCGTGCCTGCTTTCTGCATCAGTCCCGGAGCGCCGTGACGTACGCCGCCACGGCCTGGAGCAGGTCGCTCCGGGTAGCGTCGTCGGCGTCCTTCACGAGGACGCGACCGCTGTCCTCCCAGCCGTCCCGCGGGTAAGCCTTGTCGCGCTCGATGACGGCGTCGTAGCCGACCTGCTTCACCGCCTGTGCGATCTCGTCGACCGACGGGTCCTCGACGGCGAGGTCCAGCGGGACGCGCCGGCCTTCCTTCCGCGACCGGGTCGCGTCGAAGTACGCCGGCCAGAGGACGTTCTCAACCATGTCCGGTGATACGACGCCGCCGGGTTAAGGGCCTTTCCCGTTCCGGCGACGGGCGTCGTCAGCGACGGCGCGACGCGACCAGCGCGACGGCGGCGAACGCCAGGAGGACGGCGACGGGTTCGAACCCTGGCTGTCCACCCGTCGCTGCGCCGTCTCCTCGTCGGGCGTCGTGGTCGTCGACGCCTCGGCTTCGGTGTCCGCCGTGGTCTCGGTCGTCCGGGTCGTCGTCTCCGTCGCCAGGTACTGGTCGAGTTCCTCGTAGGCCTCCGGATGGAACGCCTTCGTCATGTTCCGGACGGTGTAGACGACGCTCCGCGGGGCCGGCTGGCTGATGTAGTTGCGGTCGACGACGACGGTGTTGTTCTCCTGTATCGCGGTCGTCTCGTTGTACGCGGCCGAGGACGGCGGTTTCGGGCTGTCGCTGTTCAGGACGAGCCAGTCGGGGTTCTGCTCGACGACCACCTCGTCGCTGATTTTCTTGTACCCCGTGATGTCGGCGTCGGCGGCGGCGTTCTGCGCGCCGGCGGCTCGAATCATGTTGTCGATGAACGTCTCGTCGCCGGCGGTGTAACCGAAGAACGTGTAGAGTGCCTTCGGGCGCTCCTCGTCGGCGACCGCCTGCTCGACGGCGTCCACGTTGCGGTTCATCCAGTCCACTGTCTCGCGGGCACCCTCGCACTCGCCGGTGAGTTCGCCGATGGTCGTCGTCTTCTGGGCGACGTCGTCGATGGTCCGCGCGTTCTCGAAGTAGACGACCGTCAGCCCGGTCTGGCGGAGCTTCCGGACGGCGTCCTCGGAGACGATGTTCGGGGCGAGCACGAGGTCGGGTTCGAGGGCGACCACCTGCTCGGTCTTGACGCCGTCCTTGCTCGTGACGACGGTCTTGTCTCCGGCGCCGTCGAGGTAGGAGGCGTACTGGGAGACGCCGACGACCTTGTCCTCGGCGCCGATCTCCCACATCGTCTGGGCCGCGCTCGGCCCGAGCGTGACGACGCGCTGCGGTTCCTCTTCGACCGTAACGTCGGTCCCGGTGGCGTCGGTGTACGTCACCGGGAACGTGCACTGCTCCTGTGCGCCGCCCGCGCCTGCGACGGGCGCGGCGCCCGCGACGAGCAACAGGAAGGCGACGGCGACTGACAGCACCTCTCGTTCCATTCCGTTTCGACCACCGACCTTATTCAATAAGTATTTACCTAAAGCAACTGCACTTGCAGACATGGTCCGGCAGCGCGTGCGAACGTCGGCGTGGTTCGCGGGGCTAGTCGTCCTGCTGGCGGCCGTGACCCTCGGGAGCGCCACCATCGGCCCCGTCCCCATCGACGTCGCCGTCGTCGCCGGCGTGATCCTCGACCGCCTCCCCGGCCTCGCCTACGACGCGCCCTCGGCCCAGCGCACCATCGTCATGTCGGTGCGCCTTCCACGCATCGCGCTGGGTGCCGTCGTCGGCTTCGCGCTCGCAGCCGCCGGAACGGTGATGCAGGGGTTCTTCCGGAACCCGATGGCCGACCCCTCCATCATCGGCGTGTCCTCGGGCGCCGCCGTCGGCGCCGTCGCCGTCATCGTCCTGCCGCTCTCGGGACCCATCGCGCTGCCCGCCGCCGCGTTCGCGGGCGCGCTCCTCGCCGCGTTCGGCGTCTACCTCATCGCCACCGAAGGCGGTCGCACGCCCGTCGCCACCCTCCTGCTCGCCGGCGTCGCCGTCCAGACGTTCCTCGGCGCCGTCGTCTCGTTCATGCTCGTCAACAGCGGCGAGAGCCTCCGCCGCGCCGTCTACTGGCTGATGGGACACCTCCACAACAGCAGCTGGTCGAAGGTGGGGCTCGCCCTCGTCGTCACGCTCCCGTTCTTCTTCCTCCTGTGGGCGTTCGCCCGCGACCTCAACATCCTGCTGCTCGGCGAGGAGGACGCCCACTCGCTGGGCGTCGAGGTGGAGCGCACCAAGCGCCTCCTGCTCGCCGTCGCGAGCGTCGTCACCGGCATCGCGGTTGCCGTCTCCGGCGTCATCGGTTTCGTCGGCCTCATCGTCCCGCACGTGATGCGGCTGCTCGTCGGCCCCGACCACCGCGTCCTCCTCCCGGCGAGCGCGCTCGCGGGCGCATCGTTCCTCGTCGCCACCGACACCGTCGCCCGGTCGGGCGCCGCCGAACTCCCCGTCGGCGTCGTCACGGCGTTCCTCGGTGCCCCGTTCTTCCTCTACCTCCTCCGCCGTCGGGAGGTGCACGCGCTGTGACCGTCGACGTCTCCGGCGTGACCGTCCGCCTGGGCGGCGTCGCCGTCCTCGACGACGTGGACCTCGCCATCGACGACGGCGCGTTCCTCGGCCTCGTCGGCCCGAACGGCGCCGGGAAGACCACGCTCCTGCAGACCGTCAGCGCGACGCGCACCCCGGACTCGGGCACGGTCCGCGTCGACGGCGACGACGTGCACGCGCTGTCGTCCCGGGCGGCCAGTCGGCGCGTCGCCACCGTCCCCCAGGAGACGTCCATCGCCTTCGACTTCTCCGTCCGCGAACTCGTCGAGATGGGGCGCCACCCACACCGCCCGCGATTCGGCGCCGACCCCGACCCGGGACGCGTCGACGACGCGATGGCCCGTACCCAGGTCGACCACTTCGCCGACCGTCCCGTCTCAGCGGTTAGTGGCGGCGAACGCCAGCGCGTCCTCATCGCCCGCGCGCTCGCCCAGGACGCTCCCGTGCTCCTGCTCGACGAACCGACCGCCAGCCTCGACATCAACCACCAGGTCCGCACGCTCGAACTCGTCCGCGAACTCGTCGACGAGGCCGGGACGACCGTCGTCGCCGCCATCCACGACCTCAACCTCGCGGCGCGCTACTGCGACGAACTCGCGCTGCTCTCCGACGGCGGCCTGGTGGACACCGGCGACCCCGCGTCGGTCCTCTCCGCGGACACCGTCGGCGAGGCGTTCGGCGCGAACGCGGTCGTCAGCCGCCACCCGGTCACGGGCGCGACCCAGGTGACCGCGCTCCCGGACGCGCCGGCCGACCGGAACCTCCACGTCCACGTGCTCGGCGGCGGTGCGACGCCGTTCCTCGCGGACCTCGTTGACGCCGGCTTCGAGGTGACGGTCGGGGTCGTCCCGCGCGACGGCCGCGACCACGAGACGGCGCGCACCCTCGGCCTCGACGCCGTGACGAGTCCGCCGTTCGAACCCGTCCGCGACGACGCGCTCGTCGCCGCCCGCGAACACGTCCGGGCGGCCGACGTGACCGTGGTCCCCGACCTCGACCTCACCGCCGGCGCGCGGTCCAACCTCGAACTCGCACGCGAGAGCGACGCCCTCGTCGTCGTGGACGGCGCGGACGCCGACGACGCCGACGACGCGACCCGGAACGCCCACGAAGCGCTCCGGCGTCGCGCGGTCGTCGTCGGGACGGATTCGGTGCGTTCGGGCGTCGAACGCGCGCTCGTCCAGGAGTTCGCGCCCGCCGAGGTCGAGTCCGCGCCGCCCGCGGGAGACTAATAACGGTTGCCCGAGTGGGCTACCGTATGGGTCCGCGTCCGGCCGTCCTGCTGGTGGCCCTGCTGGTCGCGCTCGCAATGGTGAGTGCCGCGAGCGCGGCGGCCGGCCCGTCGTCGGTCGCAGACACGCAACACGCGACCGGGACAAGCGTCCCGGCGACAGCCGACCGGACAATCGTGCGGACAACCACGCTCTCGTTGACGCCGGACCAGCCCGGGTCGGTCGACGTCACCGTCGACTTCGACGTGCCTTCGAACGTCAAAACCGTCGAGATAGAGCTTCCGCTGGCGGCCGATGTCGATACCCGCAACGGGTTCACGCGCGTCGAGGACCATCGCTACAAGTGGGAGCGCGGCGAGGGTGCGCCGGCACTCACGTTCGTGCTGCCCGCGAACCGGACCTCGCCCGGGCGACGCACCTTCGCGGACGCGCCCGACGGTTCCGGGTACACGTTCGCCGACCCCGGTCCGTGGGCCATCGTCCCCGTGCCGTCGCTGTACACCCGGTGGGTCTGGGCGGGCGGGGGCACCGTCTCGCTCGACAAGCACGTCGCCGTCGACGGCGAGGGAATCACCGGCGGCGACATCGCCTACCTGGGGGCGTACGAGTCCGCGAACCGGACCGTCGCGGGGCAGACGCTCACACTCGTCGTCCCCGAGGCAGCGTCCATGCACGACTCGCCCGAGACGGTACTCTCCTCGCTCGCGTTCGCGGCCGAGCGGTTCGACGTCGGCGGCCGCGACGACGAGGTATTGGCCATCGCCGCGCCGACCGGTACGGTCGACTGGGGCGTCGGCGGCGTGCAGTACGGCGCGGCGGACTTCTGGGTGCGCGACACGAGTCCGGTCGCGTCGCCCGACAACATCTGGCTCCACGAGTACGTCCACACCCGCCAGACCTTCCGCGGTCACACGACGATCCGGACCGAGTGGCTCTCGGAGGCCACCGCCGAGTACTACGCCGCGCTGCTCACCCTCCAGCACGGCGACATCGACTACGACGCCTTCCGGTCGCATCTCTCCCTCGGCAGCGACCGTCCGTACGCGGACGCGGTGCTCGCCGACCCGTTCACCTGGCACGCCGCCGCCGACTACTACAAGGGAGCGCTCGTCTACGCCGCACTCGACCGGGAGGTCCGGACGGCGACCGGGACCCGGCACACCGCCGCCGAGGTGTTCGCCCGCCTGAACGACCGGAACGGCACCATCACGAACCGGGAGTTCCTCGCGACCGTCACCGCCGTCGGGGGCGAGGAGTCAAAGCAGTTCGCCGAGCGGTTCATCGCCACGGAGGCCGCCCCATCGCTCTGGTCGCAGTCGGACCACCAGACGGCGTTCAGCACCCTGCCGGCGCACATGGAGTACTCGATGACCGGCGACGAGTCGCCGCCCCGGATGCAGATAGCCGGTCCCTACCGGAACCGCACCGTCCTCGGACAGCCGCCGACGCTCGTCGTGGGCGAACGACTCACCGTCGACGCCGTCGTCGAGAACACGGGCGGTGAAGACGGCGAGTACCGCGCGTCGCTCGCGGTCGAAGACGCCGTCGTCGACACCGCCACCGGCGACCTGGGCGCCGGGAACCAGACCCGCGCACCGCTCTCGCACACGTTCGTCGCCCCCGGAATCTACGAGGTGGCTGTCGGCAGCGAGGTGGTCCTCGTCACGGTTCGGGACCCGGCGGACGCGACGGTCGTGTCGGCGTCGGCCTCGAACGCCACCGTCGCGCCGGGTGACCCGGTGACGGTCACGGCACGCGTCTACAACCTCGCGGACGTCCCCGCCGACACGCAGTTCACGTTCGCCGTGGACGGTCACCCGGTCGCGACCGAGCGGGTCCGCCTCGACCACGGCGAGGCGTCGACGCTCTCGGTGACGACCGAGTTCGACACCCCTGGGGTCCACACCGTGACGGTGGGCGAGCGGACGGTGACCGTCTCGGTGGGAACCGAGACGACCACCCCTGCTGGTCAGACCGGCTTCGGGACTCTCGCGGCGGTGGTCGCACTCGCGCTGGTCGCGTTCGCCCTGCGGCGTCACGAGTGATTTTTCCCGTGTGACTCCCAACGCCGGGGCATGCGCGACGTCATCGTCGTCGGCGACGGTCCGACCGGCCTGAGCGCGGCCCTGCTGCTGGCGAAGAACGGCCTCGACGTCGAGGTGTTCGGCGAGGGCGACACCCGGATGCACAACGCCCATCTCACCAACTACCTCGGCGTCGAGTCGATAGACGGCTCGGCGTTCATGACGACCGCGCGCCAGCAGTGCGAGGCGATGGGCGCCGTGCTCACGACGGCCCGCGTCACCGGCGTCGAGCGTACCGACGCCGGGTTCCAGGTGACGACCGCGGACGGTGACACCCGGGAGGGTGCCTACCTCGTCCTCGCGACCGGCAACGACCGGGGCCTCGCAGCCGACGTCGGGGTCGAGACAGCCGAGAGCGAGCGGTTCCACGACGAGCAGACCGTCGCCGTCGACCGCCGCGGCCGCACGTCCGTCGAGGGCGTCTACGCCGGCGGGTGGACCACCCGCGTCTACGAGATTCAGGCCGCCATCTCGGTCGGCGACGGCGCCGCCATCGCGCTCGACATCCTCTCACGGGAGTCGGACAAGCCGTTCCACGACTTCGACGCTGCGCCGTAGCCGTCGGGTCTTTCGGGACGGAGCCATCGTCTTCTCCCTGGAGCGCGTCGTACGCGTATGGCCGAGTCATCGTCCGTCCGGCGGTCCAGCGACGGTGCCCATCTGCTCGTGTCGCGGGTCGTGGACGCGTCGGCCGACCACGCCTGGGACGTCCTCACGGACACGACTCGCTGGCCGGAGTGGGGACCGTCGGTGTCGGCCGTCGAGTGCGAGGACCGGTACATCGAGGCAGGGACGACCGGACGGGTCCGGACCCTGGTCGGCGTCCGGGTTCCGTTCGAGGTCACGCGGTGTGCGCCCTACTACTGGACCTGGCGGGTCGCTCGCGTGCCGGCGACGGGCCACCGGGTCGAACCGCTCGCCGACGGCACCTGTCGAGTCACGCTCGAGGTCCCCGTCCCGGCCGCCCCGTACGTTCCCGTGTGTCTTCTCGCCCTCCGCCGCATCGCCCGACTCGTCAGCCCGCCGCCACGTCCTGTATAAAAACAGATATCAAGCACCGTGAAACCACGGGAGGCAAACGTTGCCGTGCTGGGATTGCACAATATATAAATAGGGCCATTAGTCAACTCATGGTATGCCACAGAATGGCACTCAAAGCGATAGCAAGTCGTACCGTCGCCGGCAGTTCCTGAAAGCCACCGGGGCCGCGAGCGCCGTCGGTCTGACCGGCCTCGCGGGCTGCACCCAGAACGACAGCGGGAGCGGCGGCGACGGGGGCGACGGGGGCGACGGCGGCGGTGACGGCGACACCGAGACCACGACCGAGAGCGGCGGTGGTGGCGAGAACGTCATCAAGCTCGGCGGCTCGATGAGCCTCTCCGGGGACAACGCCGACCTCGGCCAGCTCTACAAGGACGCCTACGAGCTGACCATCGACAAGATAAACGAGATGGGCGGCGTCGAGCGCGACGGCACGTCCTACGAACTCGAACTCGTCCTGCGCGACGACGAGACCGACGCCTCGAAGAGCAAGTCCATCTACCAGGAGCTCATCGACCAGGAAGGCATCGACTACCTCGTCGGCCCGTACTCCAGCACCGTCACGCTGCCCGCGAGCGCGGTCGCAGCGCAGAACCAGAAGCCGATGGTCGAAGGCGGCGGCGCGAGCCCGGAGATATTCAGCCAGGGCAACAAGTGGATATTCGGCCTGCTTCCGACCGCCGACAAGTACCCGCTCAGCGCCATCGACATGGCGGCCGCACAGGACCCCGCCGCGGAGACGGCGGCGCTGCTCGCCGAGGACGACACGTTCAGCCAGTCCACCGCCGAGGGCGCGCGCCAGAAGTTCGATGACGCCGGCATCGAACTCGTCGTCGACGAGACGTTCCCGAGCGAGACGTCCGACCTCTCCACCAACCTGGGCAAGGTCCGTGACAACGACGCGGACATGCTCAT
Organism: Halobacteriaceae archaeon GCM10025711; assembly: GCA_042662785.1. Classification (GTDB taxonomy): domain Archaea; phylum Halobacteriota; class Halobacteria; order Halobacteriales; family Halobacteriaceae; genus JBHSYX01. The sequence continues at coordinate 2,076,148 of JBHSYX010000001.1, read as the reverse complement.
CCTGGCCGCCCACCAGAAACACGCCATCGTGATGGCGAAACAGCTCGAAACCCAGAACGTCAACGTCGACATGGCGATGGCGACGGTCGGCAGCCTCAACCAGAGTTTCAAGGACGAGACCGGGAAGAACGGCGACTACGTCTACGGCCCGTCGTCGTGGGCGAACAACGCCGACTTCGACGACTACGTCTACGGCTCCACCACCGACTTCGTCTCCGCCATCCAGGACGAGTACGGCTACGAGCCCGACTACCACAACGCCGCGGGCGCCGGCGTCATCCAGACCTACCACAAGGCGCTCCAGCAGGCGCCCGAACTCACCCCGACCGCGGTCCGTGACACCATCCGCGACATCCAGTTCACGGGCGCGTACGGCAACATCGCGTTCGGCAGCAACGGCGTCATCGACAAGAAGATGCTCGTCTACCAGTGGCAGCCGGACTCCGGCAAGCAGATCGTCTGGCCCGAGTCCGTGCAGCAGAGCGCACCCATCTACCCGACGCCGTCCTGGGACGAACGGTAATGAGCGTCGCTCAGTTCGTCGTGAACGGACTGCTGGTCGGCGCGCTGTTCGCGGCGGTGGCCGTCGGCTTCGCGCTCATCTGGGGCGTCGTCGGCATCATCAACCTCGCCCACGGCGAGATGGTGATGCTCGGCGGCTACGTGAGCTACTGGCTCGTCGAACTCGTCGCCGGCGGCTCCGGGTCGCTCGCGATAGCGCTCGCGACGGTGCCGGTGTCCATCCTGGTGCTGTTCGGGTTCGGCTACCTGCTCCACCGGACGCTCGTCCGGCAGGTCACCGGGAAGGACATCTTCCTGACCCTGCTGGTGACCTTCGGCATCAGCATCGTGCTCCAGCAGGCGGCCATCAGGGCGTGGAGTGCGAGCCCGCGGAGCCTCTCGGTCGAGCTAGCCGACCCGTCGATGACGCTCGCCGGCCTCGTCGTCCCGAAGCTCAAACTCATCGCGTTCGTCGGCGCGCTCGTCCTGACCGTCGTGACGCTCGTGTTCCTCAAGCGGACGCGGACCGGGCGGGCCATCCGCGCCGTCTCCCAGAACCCGGAGGCGGCGGCGCTCGTCGGCATCGACGTCGAGCACACGCGCGCCATCACGTTCGGCATCTCGGCCGGCATCGCCGCCGGCGCCGGGAGCTTCATCGCGATGATACTCCAGATAGGCCCGCAGGTGGGCCTGAACTACACGCTGAAGAGCTTCATCATCGTCGTCTTCGGCGGCGTCGGGAGCGTCCCCGGCGCCCTCGTCGGCGGCCTGCTCCTCGGCACCGTCGAGGAACTCGTCAGCGGGCTCATCAGCAGCACGTGGACGCTCGCGGTGAGCTTCCTGCTGCTCATCGTGCTGCTCATCGTCAAACCGAAGGGACTGTTCGGCCAGTCAGTGGAGGGTGAGCACTGATGCCGAAGGGTGAACTCGCCCGCGAGGTGCTCGCCAGCGCCGACGACTACGCGTGGCCGCTGCTCGGCGGCTTCCTGGTCGCGTTCGCCGTCCTGCCGACGCTGGGCGTCCTGAACAGCTTCTGGCGGACGACCGTCATGTCGATGTTCGTCTTCGGCGTCCTCGCGCTGTCGTGGGACCTCATCGGCGGCCAGACCGGCTACCCGAGCTTCGGCAACATGGCCTTCTTCGGGGTCGGCGCGTACACCACCGCCATCCTCGTGAAGGACTTCTCGATGGGTTTCCCCGTCGCGTTCGTCGCGGCAGGCATGGTCGCCGCCGTCTTCGCGCTGTTCATCGGCCTGGTGGTGCTCCGCCTCCGCGGCCACTACTTCGCCATCTCCACGCTCGGCGTGCTGCTGGCGGCCCAGCAGATCAGCAAGAACCTGGACATCACCGGCGGGTCGAGCGGGAAGATACTCCTGAACATCCCGTCGGAGACGACGTTCTACTACCTGTTCCTGGGCCTGCTCGTCGTCGAGATGGCCGTGGTCTACTACCTCACGAAGACCCGGTTCGGCTACGTGCTGAACGCCATCGGCGACGACGAGGGGAAGGCGACCGCGATGGGCGTCAACACCACCTACTACAAGACGGCGGCGTGGGTGCTCTCCGCGCTGTTCACCGGCCTCATCGGTGGCGCGTGGGGGCTCTGGAACACGTTCATCGACCCGCAGACCGCCTACAACCTCGGCTGGAACGTCGAACTCATCACGATGGCGCTCATCGGCGGCACCGGCACCGTCGCCGGTCCCGTCATCGGCGCGTTCCTGCTGTCCGGGGCCATCACCCTCATCGACATGTTCTTCACGGGCTGGCAGCTCATCGTCCTCGGCACCGTCGTCATCGTGACCATCATCGTCGTGCCGGAGGGTCTGGTCGGCTGGCTCCAGGAGCGCGCGAGCGCCATGGAGTACTTCCGCCACGGCGGCCAGGCCGCCGGCGCCGCCTCGCCGGACGACGACACCGAAGCCAGCACCGACGGCGGCCAGCCGGTGGAGGACGACGACGACACGCTCGTCACCGACGGGGGCTGGGACGCCGACGAGGACCGACCGGTCGCCGACGGTGGTCAGAGCACGGAGGCGTCACGCGCGACGCCCGACGCCGGCCGACCGGTGCTCCGCACCGAGGGCGTCACCAAGTCCTTCGGTGGTCTCGTCGCCGTCGACGACGTCGACATCGAGGTCAACAAGGGCGAAATCGTCGGCCTCATCGGCCCGAACGGCAGCGGGAAGACGACGCTGTTCAACTGCATCACGGGCGCGATGGACGCCGACGGCGGCGAGGTCTATCTGGGCGACGACCGCATCACGGACTGGCCCGAACACCGCGTCGCCCGCGGCGGCCTCTACCGGATGTTCCAGCACACCCGCATCTACGGCGGGATGTCGGTGCTGAAGAACCTGCTCGTCAGCGCGAGCACGGATAGCTCGCCGGCCACGGCCTTCCGACCGCCGTCGGACGACGCCCGCGAGCGCGCCGAGGAACTCCTGCGGTACGTCGGCCTCTGGGGTCTGCGCGACGTGCAGGCCGGCCGGATGAGCTTCGGCCAGCAGAAGCTCCTGGAGTTCGCGATGGCGCTGATGGCCGACCCGGACGTCCTCCTGATGGACGAACCCGCGGGCGGTATCAACCCCTCGATGATCGAGCAGCTACTCGACTACATCCGCGACGCCAACACCGAGGAGGAGGTCACCATCTTCCTCATCGAACACAACATGGACTTCGTGATGGAGATCGCCGACCGCATCTACGTGCTCGCCCACGGCGAGGAGATAGCCGAGGGGACGCCCTCGGAGATACAGCAGAACGACCGCGTGCTCGACGCGTACCTGGGGCGTGAGTGAGATGAGCGGGACCGACCCACTCCTCGACGTCCGGGACGTCACCGCCGGCTACGGCAACACGACGGTCATCCACGACGTGAACCTCGCGGTTCCGGAGGGCGACATCGCGTGTCTCATCGGGCCGAACGGCTCCGGGAAGAGCACGGTGATGAAGTCCATCTACGGCTTCGCGGACGTGATGGAGGGAACCATCACGTTCGACGGCGATGACGTGACCCGGCGGAGCCCCCAGGAGAGTCTGGTCTCCGGGATGAGCTACGTCCTGCAGGACGCCAGCGTCTTCCCGGACATGACCGTCCACGAGAACATGCTCATGGGCGGGTTCGTCTTCGACGACGACAGCAAGGCGAACCGGCGAGCGGAGGAACTCTACGACGAGTTCGGCCGCCTCGGCGACCTCCGCGACCGGAAGGCGGGAACGCTCTCCGGCGGCCAGCGCCGCTTGCTCGAACTCGCCCGGTCGCTGATGGTCGAACCGGAACTCCTGATGCTCGACGAACCGTCCATCGGCCTCGAACCCCGGTACATCGACATGGTGTTCGAGCGAATCGAGGACCTGAACGACCTCGGCACGACGCTCCTGCTCGTCGAGCAGAACGCCGAGAAGGGGCTGTCGGTCGCCGACCACGGGTTCGTGCTCGCGAGCGGCGAGATAAAGACCACCGGCACCGGCACCGAACTCCTCGAAGACGAGGAGATCGGCGAACTCTACCTCGGCCGGTAGGTCGACGCTACCGCTCTCGTCCCGTTTCTCTCAGCGATACAGAAAGTACTTACCGCGGACATGGGAGTCTCAACCATGAGCCGCGAAACCGCCCTGGCCGCTGGCTTCGCCGTCGTCGTGGTGGCGATGCTGCTGGTGGCAGCCCTCGCCCCCGGCGCGGTCTCACGCCCCGAACAGCCCGAACGACCGGGCCGCCTCGACATCGAGGAGGTGGTCATCGCGCCCGGTGCGGTCTCCGGCGCGACGGCTGACCTCCGGGTCGACACCCGCCTCGTCCACTACGGCGGCCCGTCCGAGAACGTCACCCTCCAGTTCCGCGCGGTCAGCCTCGACTCCGGCATGCTCGAGACCGACCGCACCGTCGACGTTGGCACCGTGGCCGGCGACCGGGAGCGGTCGGTCAACGCCACGCTGACCGTCGCCCGGCAGGGCGGCTACCGCATCGAGACCATCGTCTACCGGAACGGCTCCCGGGTCGCCCAGGGGAGCCGCGAGGTGCGCGGCGTCGGGACGCTCCAGCCCGCGTACGCACGCACACCCGTCAGGTTCCACGACTTCTCGGAGACGTCCGGCAGCGACCTGCCGGTCGTCGAGTACTCGGTCGCCGACGTGAACGGGAACCGCACCACTCTGGACGTGCTCGCGCACCTGACGAACGCCGGCGACGAACCGGCCGGCGACGTGCGCGTCGTGTTCAAGGCCCGGCAGGCCGACTCGAACATCGTCGCCGACCAGGTGGCGGTCGACGTCGGGTCCATCGAGGCGGGTCGGACCGCCACGCCCAGCGCCGAACTCACCGTCCCGGACGGCTACAACTACTACCTCGACGCCGTGCTCTGGAAGGACGGCGTCATCGTCGGCTCGACGCGGTCGGCGGCCAACCTCAACCCGACCGAGACGCTGACCGTGAACGAGACGACGCGCGAGATCGGCCTCGACGTCGGCGACTTCGAGCGCGAGGACGGACGAGACGGTTCGCCCACCAGAGAGACCACGACCGAGAGCGCCGGGCAACCCGGTTTCGGCGTCGCCGTCGCCGTGCTGGCGCTGCTCGGCGCCGCGCTGCTCGCCCGGAGGTCCCAGCCATGAACGAGACGACAGACACCACCGAGACGGACGCCGTCGAATCGACCGCCGAACAGTCAGAGGGCCTGAACCCCGACCGCCTGCCGCGCCTGCTCGCCCTGGCGGCGCTCGCGGTGCTGTCGCTGCTCGCGGTGTTCGCGCTCTTCGAGTTCTACCGGAGCGTGTCGTGGGCCATCTCGGTCTGGGTCGCGCCGGACTACGAACCCATCTTCAACGCCGCGTTCAACCTCGCGGTGCTGTTCGCGGCGGGCGTCGGTATCTCTGCGCTGCTCCGGCGACTCAGGGACTGAGCCGCGCCGCCAGCGCGAACGTCTCCGGGCGCTCGGTCGCCCGGCGCACCTCGAAGCCGGCGTCGGTGAGCCACTCGCGGGCCGTCGCAGCGTCGTAGCGCTCCGCGGTCGGCGGGCCGTCTTCGCCCCTTCCTTCGGCCGACCAGTCCACGACGGCGAACCGGCCGCCCGGCCCGAGCACGCGAGCCACCTCGGCGAGCGCCGCGTCGGTCGCGAACTCGTGGAACGTCATCGTCGAGAACGCGGCGTCGAGTTCGTCGTCGCCGAACGGGAGGTCGCTCACGTCGGCGGTCACCTGCTCGACGTTGTCCGGGAGCCCCTTCTCGCGGTAGTAGGCGTGCATCTCGTCCTGGACGTCCACCGCGTAGACCGTCGCCGCGAACGCGGCCACGTCGTCGGTGAAGAAGCCGGTGCCGCTCCCCAGGTCGGCGACCACGCTGTCGGGCGCGGGTCGACCATCGCCACGAGTTCGTCCCGGGAGCAGTACCGGTACCGGGAGGGTCTTCGAGTCTGTCCGCCTTCGTCGCGTCGAACGTGTGGTGTCCCATGGTGAATCGTGTTGCGCGGCGTCGCGCCGTTCCGATGGCTGTTCGGACGGAGCGGACAAAGAAGTGGTTACGGTCGCGGATTCAGACGGCCTCGACGGTCGCTTCCTCTTCCTGCTCGCGGTCCTGGGCGTCGAGCCACTCCTCGGCGTCGAGGGCGGCCATGCTGCCGGTGCCGGCGGCGGTGACGGCCTGCTGGTAGTCGGGGTCCATCACGTCGCCCGCGGCGAACACGCCCTCGACCTGGGTCTCGGAGGTCATGCCCGTCTCGGTCACGAGGTAGCCCTCCGCGTCGAGTTCGATGGGCGTGTCCTCCAGGAACGCCGTGTTCGGCGTGTGGCCGATGGCGTAGAAGACGCCCTGCACGTCCATGTCGAACACCTCGACGTCGTCGTGGCCGGCGTCGAACTTCTCCTTCGGGTAGCCCTCGGGATGGCGGACCAGCGTCGCGCCGGTCACGCCGTCCTCCTGGGAGCCCTCGATGGAGACGAGTTCGGTGTTCCAGAGGAACTCGATGTCCTCGTTCTCCTCGGCGCGCCGGGCCATGATCTCGGAGGCGCGAAGCTCCTCGCGCCGGTGGACGACGTAGACGGTGTCCGCGAACTTGGTGAGGAAGGTGGCTTCCTCCATCGCCGAGTCACCGCCCCCGACGACGAGCACGTCGTCGCCGCGGTGGAACGCGCCGTCACACGTCGCACACGCCGAGAGGCCGTAGCCCATGAGTTCGTCCTCGTTCTCGGCGCCGACCCAGCGGGCGCTCGCGCCGGTGGCGACGATGAGCGACCGCGTCTGGACGGTGTCGCCGGACTTGAGTTCGAGGGTGAACGGGCGTTCCGAGAGGTCGGCGTCGACGATGACGCCCTGCCGGAACTCGGCACCGAACCGCTTGGCCTGCTTCTTGCCGCGTTCGACCAGGTCGAACCCGCCGACGCCCTCGGGGAAGCCGAGGTAGTTCTCCACGTCGGTGGTGAGGGTGAGCTGGCCGCCGGGTTCGTCGCCTTCGAGGACGACGGGGTTCAGGTCGGCGCGCGCCGCGTAGAGCGCGGCGGAGAGGCCGGCGATGCCCGACCCCGCGACCACGACGTCGAGGACGCCGTCGTCGCCGTCGTTCCCGTCGGTGCCGGCGTCGTTCGTATCGCTGTCCGGACCGGAGATGTTGACGTTGAGGTTCCCTGTCATGGTTCAGTTCGCGTGCTGGTTGATGAGCGTCTCCAGGGTGGACTTGTCTCGGAGGCCGACGATGCGCTCGACCATCTCGCCGTCGGCGAACAGGACCATCGTCGGGACGCCCTGGACCTGGTAGGAGCCGGCCAGGGTCGGGAACTCGTCGACGTCGACCTTCGCCACGGTGACGGGCGTCTCGGCGGCGAGTTCCTCGACGATTGGTTCGAGCATCTTGCAGGGCCCACACCACTCGGCGTGGAAGTCGGCCAGCACCACCTGGTTGCTGGCCACGATGTCGTCGAGGTCGGTGTGTTCTTCGACGTGGACGGGCGTGTCTGTGGAGGAAGAGGATGAAACGGAGTTAGCGTCGTTGCGTGATGCCATCGCCGGTCAGTAGGGCCAGGAGCTTCTTAACAGTTTTGGGAAGAATATACAATTCAATCGGTGAGAATCGCCGCGAACTACCAGAACCGACGCCGACCGTGATACAGTATTGCTCGATTCTCACAACTACGTGCGCTATGCAGTGGCACGCTACGGCGCGCCGGTGCCGTCGAGCGCCGCCACGAACGCGTACGGGAGTCGGGCGTAGACGGCGGCGTTCGCCGCGAGCGCCTCCACGGACGTGTACTCGTCCACCGCGTGCATCGTGTCGGTGCCGAGCGCGAACTCGACGGTGGAGACGCCCGCGTTCCGGAGTTTCTTCGCGTCGCCGCCGCCGGTCGCGCTCCGCCGGTAGATGCGTTCGCCGGTCACCGCCTCCGCGACGTCGACCGTCGCTGCGACGACGGGGGCGTCGACGGGTTCGTACGTGCCGACGCTCCGGGAGGCGGCCGCCACCTCGACGCCGTCGTGGTCGTCGAGGATGGCCCTGATCTCGGCCAGGATGTCAGCCGTATCGACGGCGGGCGCGACCCGGACGTCGAGTTTCGCGCGTGCGCTCTCCGGCACCTGGTTGATGGTGTGGCCGCCCCGGAGGACCCCGAGGTTGACCGACGGGTACTCGAACAGGCGCCTCGCCGTCGCCTCGTCCATCTGGGTCTCGTAGAACGCCACCGACTCCTCGACGATGGACTCGACTGTCGGTTCGAGCGTGAGACGGTCCGTCCGGAGGAACGACCGGACGTCCTCTACCGCGTCCAGCAGGCGGTCGATGGCGTTCTCCCCGAGCGGCGGCCGGGAACCGTGTGCCGCCACCCCGGTCGCTTCGAGCGTGAGCCAGATGCTGCCGCGGTCGGCGACTGTGACGGAGTGCCGGCCACGCTCGCAGGTCGTCTCCCCGATGACGGCAGCGTCAGCGTCGAGCAGGCCGCGCTCGAGGAGCGCACTGAGGCCGGCTTCGCCGCCCGTCTCCTCGTCGCTGACGAACGCGAACCGGAGCGTGACCGGTGGGGTCGTCCCCGTCTCGACGTACGCGCGCACCGCGAGGAGCATCGCGGCCACGGCCCCCTTCATGTCGTTCGTACCGCGACCGTAGAGCCGGTCGCCCTCGCGCTCGCCCAGCGGGTCGAAGGTCCACTCGCCGGAATCGAACGGGACGGTGTCGAGATGGCCGTTGAACAGCAGCGTGGCGTCGCGCTCGCCGGGGAGCGTGACCAGGAGGTTCGGCTTCTCGTCGTCCACAGCGACGGTTTCGGGCTCCAGGCCGAGCGCCTCGAACCGGTCCCGGAGGTAGGCGACGGCGTCGCGCGTGTCGCCCGGCGGGTTCTGGGAGTCGATGCCGACGAGGTCCTCGGTCGCCGCCACGAGGTCGGCCTCGTGGTCGTCGAGGAACGCGTCGAGTGCGGCAGGCACCGTCACGCCTGGGTCAGTGTTCGACTGTCTCGGCCGGAACGTGGTCCGCGTCACCCTCGTACTTGTCGCGGAACTCCTGGATGAGCTGGCCCATCTTGGCGTACCAGTCGTTCAGCATGCGCTGCATCTCGTCGGCGACCTCGTCGGGGTCGGTGGGATGGTAGACGTGGTAGTAGCCGCCCTGGTCGTAGTTGACCTGGTCCTTCTGGATGAACCCGGACTGGAGCAGGCGCTGGACCGACCGGTAGGCGGTCGAGCGTTCGCGCTCGACGGCGTCGGCTATCTCGTCGACCGTCAGCGGCTCGCCGCTATCGACCAGTGCCCGGAAGCACTCCTTGTCGAGCGCCTTCAACCCGTGTATGCACTCCAGAAGCCCCTCACACTGCATGTCCTTCTGAAGCTGCTCGGACATCGAATCTGGCATTGCTATGCCTGGAATAGGTTCGTCGGCATTAAAAGAGTTTGCATGGACCGTACACAACTCCCGTTCTCCGGATGCACGCCGGTTCTACGTCGGGATTGTCCGACCACCGGCGCGACGTCGTTCGGCCGGTCGTCGTCGCGAGCACGGCCTGGTCCGCGATTCCCTGTGGCAGCCGCTGTCGGCCTCGTTCCTGCGAAAAACCGGTTCCGACGAAACCGTGGTAAACGACGTTCAGTCGGCGGAGACCGACGACGGACTCGCGCTCTCCTCGCGGAGTGCCTTGACGCTGCTGTAGACGACGGCCCCGCTGACCATCAGCGCCGAGCCGATGATGAGCACGAAGCTCACGGTGTTCAGCACGGGGATGTCGAAGCTGTTGCCGATCTGGCGGGCTGCGACGGCGACCGCGCCGCCGAGCAGCATGAGTCCGAAGTAGATCTTGATCTCGCCCTCGTCGACGATGCTCGTCGCGGCGGAGCCGACGCGGGCGCCGAGTGCGCTCCCCGCCAGCAGCGTCCCGACGATGGACAGGTTGACGCCGCCGGACTGCGCGTAGAGGAAGCTCCCGATGCCGCCCGAGAACACGATCTCGAACAGGTCGGTCCCGATGGCGATGGGGACCGGGACGCCGATGAGATAGAAGAGCGCCGGCATCCGGATGAACCCGCCACCGACGCCGAGCAGGCCGGAGAGGAGGCCCGTGGCGAAGGCGACGGCCAGCACCATCCAGAGGGAGACCTGGACGCCGCCGCGAATCGACATCATCGGCGGGAGGTTGTACGACTGGATCTTCTTGGCGATGTCTGGGATGTCGTCGGCGTCGATTTCGGCGTCGGCGTCGTGCTCCACGCCACCGCCGCCGTCACCCTTGAGGGCTTCCCGGGTCACGAAGAGCCCGATGCCGCCCAGGAGGACGACGTACACGACGGAGATGAGGTTGCCCGCCATCCCGAGTTCCTCCAGGTACAGCACCATCTCTTTCCCGACTTCGATGCCTGCGGTCGTGCCCGCTATCATCAGGACGCCCAGCTTGTAGTCGACCTGCCCCAGGTCGCGATGCTTGAGGGTCGCGATGACGGACGTGCCGAACACGAACGCCAGCCCGCTGCCGACGGCGACCTTGGGCGCGTAGCCCATGACCAGCAGCGCGGGCGTCACGAGGAACGACCCACCCATGCCGAAGAAGCCGAACAGGACGCCGATCATCAGCCCCAGGCTGACGAACGTGACGATGAACTCCAGTCCTACCCCGAGTATCTCCATCGTTCAGTCACCCCGAAGGAAGTCCATGAGCGTCGGACCGACGAGCCTCTCCAGGGCACCGTAGCCCACGTAGAGGACCATCGCCTCTGCGAGAACGAGTCCGATCATCGCCGCCGAGTACGCGTTCCCGGACAGCGACTCGATTCCGAACATCGTTCAGACGTCACCCCAACTGTCAACGCGATGCAGTTGTGTGTGGTTCATACTATTCTACCCAATCACCCTTACCCCACACCCGCTATTAACGCTTTTGGGATAACTACGCAATACTACATCTGGGTGAGGTACGCATTACTTATCGCTAACACCTGGAAATACGGGCACCGCTGGCGAACTCCTGGCGCGCCGCTCCCGCGACCCGGCGCGCGCACTGTGCACTCTGTGGTCACGACTCTTCGGCGACGGCACATTTCACGCGGTACCCATCAGGGCGACGACCGACCAGAACGTGGCGGTGGTGTGGGAATGGTACGAACGATTCGGCGTCGGCGGCTCGAGAAGTCGCGACAGCCAGCGAGCGGACGGTCGAGTCGGTCGGTCGGACGATTCAGTCGGCGTCGGCGACGGAGACGCTCGTGTCCGCCCGGTAGGACCGCCAGAGGCCCTGGGCGTACGCGCCGAGGAACATCCCGGCGACGCCGAGCAGCATCGGGTAGTTGCCGATGCCGACGCTCGCGTACGCGGACCCCGGGCAGATGCCCGAGAGACCCCAGCCGACGCCGAATATCGCGCCGCCCATGAGGACGCGCTGGTCGAAGGACTTCAGCCGCCTGGTGTACTGGCGGCCCGTGACCGGCGCGCGGTCCGCGAGCGCGGGGACGACGGCGAACGTGACGCCGGTGACCACCGCGGCACCGCCCATCACGAACAGCAGGCCGAGGTCCTCTAACTGGAGGAAGTCCAGGACGACCTCCGGCCGGGCCATGTGGCTGTACGCCAGTCCGAACCCGAAGACGAGGCCGCCCGCGATCACGAGCAGCATGAACAGGGGGCTGCGGTCGGTGCTGCTCATGGCGACACCCCCAGCGCCTGCACGAGCTGTGCGGTGCCGATGGCCACCGCCATGAACGTCACCACGTTCACGATGGACGTCGGCGACCGGGAGCCGACGCCGCAGACGCCGTGACCGGACGTGCAGCCCTTGCCGACGCGGGTGCCGACGCCGACGAGGAAGCCGCCGACCAGCAGCCGCCACCACTGGACGTCCGTGGTCCAGATGTCGCCCGTGAACAGGGCGGCGTAGATACCGGCCCCCGCCACGATGCTGAGCGTGAACACGACGCGCCAGCTACGGGAGGCGAGATAGTCAGGTCTGTTGAACCGGGAGAGCCCGGAGACGTAGGAGAGCGACGACTCGAGGAACGTGCTCGCTCCCGCGATGATGCCCGTCCCGAGATAGATGACGGTCACGCCGAGGCCGATGAGCAGGCCTCCGACGGCGTACCGCTCTATCCCGTTCGGGAAGAGCGTTGCGAGCGTCTGTACGGCGATTGCGTCGAATGGAAACATGATATGGAGCTGCGGACCGCGACGGTAGAGGCGTTCAGTCGCTGGTCAGCGCGTCCTGGCTCGCGGCGCAGTTGTTCGGGCCGAGTTCGAGCGTGAACGCTTCGTCGTCAGTTGCGGACTGCTGACCCAAGTTCGTTTCGATGATGTCGACGTAGTTGGCGGGACGCGGGGGCATGTCCGAGAGGATGAGCTCCACGAACTCCTCTTCGTCCATCGTCAGCGCGTCCATCGTCTCGGTGAGTTCGCCGATGGACGCGGTGTAGGTGTCGTCCGAGGCGGGCTCGGCCGCGTCGCTGAAGTGCGCGCCGCCGACGAGCACGTCGTCGTCGAGCGTGAGGACGCGGGTCTGGAGCGACTCGTAGAGCTGCTTGGCGGCGTCCGGGGCGCCCTCGTCGCCCTCCTCCAGGTCGGGCCGGGCGACGCTCTCGGTGAACAGGCCGTCGCCGGTGGCGATGACCTCGCCGTCGAGCAGGTAGGAGGTCATGCCGGAGGTGTGGCCCGGCGTGTAGACGACCTCTATCTCGGCGTCGCCGACTTCGAGCACGTCGCCGTGTTCGACGGTGGTGACCTCGTCGGCGTAGGTGACGCCGCGGTCGGTCGCGGGCTCGGGGATGACGCCCTCGACGCCTTCGTCGTCGAGCGCGCGCACGCCGGAGATGTGGTCGGCGTGGATGTGCGTGTCGATTGCATACGTCAGGTCGGCGCCGTACGCGTCGGCGTCCTCGAGGTAGCGGTCGGTGAACGCGCGGAGCGGGTCGACGATGGCGGCCTCGTCGCCGTCGACGACGAGGTAGGCGAGACAGCCACTCGACGGGCGCTGGTACTGCAGGATGGTGGCGTCACTGTCCGTCTCGACCTCGTAGGCCTCGTAGATGGTGGCCCAGCCGTTCATGCCCTCTTCGAGATGGACGACGTCGCGACCTTCGTCGGCGAGCATGCCCGCGATGTATTCGCTGGAGCCGCCCTTCGCGCACAGGACGACGAGCGGGTCGCCCTCGGGGATGCGTTCGAGGTCTTCCTCGTCGACGCCTTCGAGCAGGTCGAAGTAGGGCACGTTCGCTATCTCGACGTTCCCGCCGTCGATGTGCCACTCCTCGAACTCGTTCTCGGCCCGGACGTCCAGGATCGTGACGTCCTCGCCGGCATCGATGTCTTCCTTCAGCTGCTCTGGCGTGAACGATTCCACGTCGGCTTCCGGTTCGGGGAAGTCCATCTCGCTCATATGTTGCAGGCACACGTAGCGTGGCGTTCCACATAAGCGTTTGCATAGTATATTGAATACTACGCAATACCGCGTCGCGGCAGTTCTCCGTGCATACACGCGAACGAATTCAAAATGGCTCGCATCGTGATAGACGGGCGGTCAGCCCCGGTCGGTGACGTGACGCAACCGGTTCTGGTTGTGCGGAGATGGCCCACTAATCGACACACTTTTTATCCGGCGCAGGATATTGTGGCCTGCACCCAATATACTGGTGATTCCCAAGCATGAGTGTAGAATTCGACATCGCCGAGACGCTCGACGTGAAAGGTGAATCGTGCCCGATGCCGGTCGTCAAGACCAAGCAGGCCATGGACGGCCTCGACGCCGACCAGGTGCTCGAAGTGCTCGCGACCGACTCGGGCAGCATGAGCGACATCGAGGGCTGGGCCGACACGACCGAGGGCGTCGAACTCCTCGACCAGGTCGAGGACGGCGACGTCTACAAGCATTACGTGCAGAAGTCCGCGTAACGCATGAGCTCCGAATCGACCGCGAACTCGGACGAGACAGGCGTCGGGCCCGACTCCGTCGCCGACCTGCAGGCCAAAGTCGAGGCGCTCGAACAGCAGGTCGAGGACCTCGAAGCCGAGGTCGACGACGGCCAGAAGCAGATGACCATCATCGCGACGAAAGGGTCACTCGACATGGCCTACCCGCCGCTCATCCTCGCGAGCACCGCCGCGGCGTTCGGCTGGGACGTCGTGGTGTTCTACACGTTCTGGGGCCTCGACGTCCTCCACGAGGAGAAAGCCGAGAACCTCAAACTGAGCGCGGTGGGCAACACCAGCATGCCCCTTCCGAACTCGGTGGCCGTCCTCCCGTTCATGGACGACGTCGCCACCCGGATGATGAAAAAGGAGATAGACGACAACGGCACGGCGTCCGTCAAGGAACTCATCGACCTCTCGCTGGAGAGCGGCGTCGACCTGCAGGCCTGCCAGATGACGATGGAACTCCTCGACTACGAGTCCGAGGACCTCATCGACGGCGTCACGGACGGCGTCGGCGCGGCCACCGCCCTCCAGCACATGGCCGACTCGGATGTCCAGTTGATGATCTGACTCCCGGTCCGCTCGAAACTTCTCCCGACCATCCCCGTCGACGCGACCGGCGCCCGACGGGGACTCGACGCGCTCGACGACCCGGCCGTGGCTACGCGGAAGACGCTCCAGTGCCGATGCCCTCGACGACCCGGCAGTGACTACGCGGACGCCGGACTGGTTCCGACTGAACGACGAGAGAAGAGTGCGGAGCGAACGTCCCTGGTTAGCTGTACTGCTGGACGGTGCCGACGATGGTCGACTTGTCCTGGACGCCGACCCACCGCTTGACGGGTTCGCCGTCCGCGTAGACGAACATCGTCGGGACGCCGCGGATGCCGTTCTGCTGGGCGAGTCCCTGGAGGCGGTCGATGTCGACTTTCGCGACGGCGGCGTCTGTCTCCGCCGCCACCTCCTTCACGATGGGTTCGATCATCTTGCACGGCCCACACCAGTCGGCGTAGAAGTCGACCACGACGACGTCGTACTTGTCGACGACGTCCTGGTACTGGTCGTTGCTCTCGATGTGGATGGGCGAGTCGGGCGCGACCACCTGCTCGGGTTCCGGGTCGGGAGCGGTGGGGTCCTCGCCGCGTTCCAGCTTGTCCATCAGCTCCTTGCGTTTCTGCTCGCGTATCTCCTCTATGTCGTCGGTTTCGCTCATCGTGGCCGGGCGTACGCCATCGTTCGCAATAAGGGTTGTGTACGGTTTCTACAATACGGAAACCAGACGTCAGGCCTCGACGTACTGGCGCTCCCAGGTCAGCCGGTCGTCGAGTTCGCGCTGGCCCCGGCGGGTCAGCTTGTAGTAGTTCGTGCGCTTGTCGATCTCGCCTTTCTCCACCAGCCCCATGTCGACCAGCGTGTCGAGGTTCGGGTAGAGACGGCCGTGATTGACTTCGCTCTCGTAGTACGCCTCGAGTTCCTCTTTGATTGCGAGTCCGTGCGGCTCGTCGAGTCCAGCGATGACGTAGAGCAGGTCACGCTGGAAACCGGTCAGGTCGAACATTCCTCGTATTGCACCTCTGATAATGTGCCGTTGTCGCAATACGATAAAAACTCTGTCGATTCTGACCGGTCAGTACGTCTCGCCCGCCTCGATAGGGCCACTGAACACGGAGTAGACGACCGCAAAGTATGTCAACACGAGTGGAATGAGCAGCGTCCCGAAGACTGTCATGATGTTGAGCGGTAGGGTGGAGACGGCGGCGTCGGCCACGCTGAGGTCTGCGGCCGGGTCGACCATCGGATAGAGCAGCGCGCCGACGAACGCCACGAGGGCGAACGTCACGCCGGCGACGGCCACGAACGCGAGGAGATAGTGGCCGTCGCGGAGGAAGACGACGTAGACGCCAGCGAGCACCACGGACACGGCGACGACGCCGAGGGTGACGGGCGAGAGGAGCGCGGCCTGGAGGTCGGGTCGGGTCAGGTAGAGGTAGCCGAGCGCCGCGACCACGAGGCCGAGATACGCCGCGATGCCGCCGATGCCGTACGGCACCGCCTCGCGGCGAAGCGGCGTCCGGGTCTTCATGCCCAGGAACGCCACGCCGTCGGCGACCGAGAGCGCGACGACGGCCAGGCCGACGACGACGCCGGCGACGGTCACGATGCCGGTGGCGCCGAGCATCCAGTTCGCGACGAACATCCCGAGCAGGAACGGCGCGGCGACGCTCCCGACGCCGAACGCGAGCCCCCACGCGCGCTGCCACGCGGCGTCCTCGCGCTGCTCGTAGAACTCGGGGGCCAGCCCGCGCAGGATGAGCGCGCCGAGGATGGCGAACATCAGGAGGTAGTTTCGGGAGAACAGCCCGGCGTACGCCGCCGGGAAGACGGCGAACAGCACGCCGCCGAACACCACGAGCCACACCTCGTTGCCGTCCCAGAACGGGCCGATGACCGCGAGCAGTGTCTCCTTCTCCTCGTGGTCGTCGCGCGCGAGGAACAGCGCGCCGATACCGAAGTCGAAGCCGTCGAGGACGAGGAACATCCCCAGGACGAACAGCAACAGCCCGAACCATAGCTCGACGAGCGGGAGACCGAACAGCGGCCCGTCGGTGAACCCTTCAATCATCGCTGGGCACCCCCGCGGGCGGCGTCTGCTCGTCGACGGCCGGGGTGTCCTCACCGGGTGGGCCGCTCCGGACGATGCGGAAGACGACGTAGCCGTAGAGGGTCAGCAGCCCGAGGTACGCGGCCGCGAAGCCGGCCAGGGTGAGCAGCGCCTCACCGCCGGTCAGACCCGGGGAGACGCCGTCGCTGGTCTTCATCACGCCCTGGATGACCCACGGCTGGCGGCCCACTTCGGTGACGATCCAGCCGACTTCGACCGCCAGGAAGCCCAGGAGGGCAGAGCCAGCGAGGGCCTTGTGGAGCAGGTCGTCCTCGAACAGGTCGCCGGACCACCACCGGTAGGCGCCCCAGAACGCGAGGAGGATGAACCAGAACCCGAGGCCGACCATCATACGGAACGACCAGAAGACGACGGCCACCGGCGGCGACCCCTCGAACTCGTTCAAGCCCGTGATCTCGGCGTTCGGGTCGCCGCCGCTGGCCAGCCACGACGCGCCGCCCGGGATGCCGATGCCGAGCAACTCCTTCGCGCGCGGGTCGGTGAGGTCGTCCATGCTCGTCGGGAACGCGACGATGTACTCCGGGACGTAGGAGTCGGTCTCCCAGACCGCCTCCATCGCGGCGAACTTCTGGGGCTGGGTCTCGTAGACGTGGCGGCCGTACGCGTCGCCGTGGATGGCCTGGAACGGGGCGGCGACGAGCATGACCACCAGCCCTATCTTGAGCGACGCCCGCCAGAACCGGGTGTCGCGGCCGCGCCACACCTGGAAGGCGGCGACGCCCGCCATGAACAGCGCGACCGAGAGCACGGCCGCCGACTGCATGTGGACGAACATCCACGGGAACCGCGGGTTGGCGTAGGCCGCGACCGGGTCGACGAGCGTGACGATCGGCTGGCCGCTCTGCATCACGAGTTCGTAGCCCGCGGGCGTCTGCATCCAGGAGTTCGCGACCAGGATCCAGACCGCCGAGAGCCACGTCCCGAGACCGACCAGCACCGCCGACAGCAGGTAGAGGCGGTCGCCGACGCGGTCCCGGCCGAAGACGAAGATGCCGAGGAACGTCGCTTCGAGCATGAACGCCATCAGGCCCTCGATGGCGAGCGGGCCGCCGAACAGTTCGCCGGCGGTCGTGGCGAACGCCGCGAAGTTCGTGCCGAACTCGAACTCCAGGACGATGCCGGTCACGGTCCCGACGGCGAAGCTCACCGCGAAGATGCGGAGCCAGAACCGTCTGAGCTGTTCGTAGATCGGTCTGCCGGTGCGTATCTCCTTCCACGTGAAGTAGACGAGGAAGGGCGCGAGCCCCATGCTCATCACGGGGAAGATGATGTGGACGATGGTCGTGAGTGCGAACTGGAGTCGGCTGGCGAGGACTGGGTCTACCATGGTGGGATGTCGCCGTCGTCCGGGGAGTCCGTCTCGAAGCCCGTCGCGTCGTCGGGGGCGGGGTAGACGCGGCTCACGGGCGGCCTCTTGTACACCCTAACGTTTGAGGGGACTCGCTTAAGGGCGCGGACCGCTCCCAGAATCTGGGAACAGGGGAAACGTATCTGGGCCCGGTAGCCCGTGCCATACGGTACCGGCCGCCTTCGAGAACCGAACCAATCCGCTTTCAAATCCACCGCCTCAATATACGGGGAGCTAATGAACCGACGGGACTACCTGGCGTCGCTCACGGCTGTCGGCACTGCATCGACTGCAGGCTGTCTCGGACCGCTGTCCGGCGTCATCGGCGGCGGGTCCGACACGTACCTCGGTAAGCCCGACAACCAGCGCGCGCGGAGCGCCGACCTCCCGTGGCCCGCGTACGGGCAGGACCTGCCCGAGGTGACGCTGACGGCACCGCTCTCCGGGCAGGAGATAACCACGACCCAGTTCGACGACAAGTTCGTCGCGATGACGTTCTTCTACAGCCACTGCACCACCGTCTGTCCGTTCCTCATCTCCGCCCTGCGGGACATGCAGGCGCAGGCCGCGAACGAAGGGTACAGCGACGACATCGTCTTCCTGCCGGTCACGTTCGACCCGGAGCGCGACGACGAGGAACGCCTCCGGGAGTACGCCGAACAGGAGAACGTCGACCTCGACATCGGGAACTGGCACTTCCTCCGTCCGGACGACAAGGAACACGCGAAACAGGTGGTGGCCGACACGTTCGGCGTCGGCTTCTGGCGCACCCACCCCGAGGGGATGAACATGTACATGTTCGACCACCGCGCGCTCGTCCTCCTCGCGAACGACGACGCCGTGGTGGAACGCGCCTATTCGGGCAACGACCCGCCGACGCAGCGCCTCATCGACAACGTGGAGACGATGCGCAGTCGGCGATGATCGGCCCGGAATTGGCACAGTCCGGCGGGTGGTGCGTGACGACCGGTTCGTCGCCGACCACCAGGACCGTCGAACTGAGCCTGTTCTTCCTCATCGGCATCTTCGGGACCGGCCACTGCCTCGGCATGTGCGGCCCGCTGGTGTCCATCTACTCGGACCGCATCGACGCGAAGGAGGGGACGCGGGCCGGCCAGTCGATGCTGTCGTGGTACGTCCTCCGCCAGCACCTGCTGTTCAACGCCGGTCGGGTCACCATCTACACCCTGCTCGGTGCCGCGTTCGGCCTGCTCGGGAGCGTCCTGTTCGCCACCGCGGACGTGACCATCCCGTACGGCAACGAGGTCCGAGGGGTTGCGGGCCTCGCCATCGGCGTCGTCGTGGTGCTCGCCGGCGCGAGCTACCTCTCCGGGCGGGCCGGCGCCGTCGTCTCCGGCGACCTGCCGGTGGTCGGACCGGTGTTCTCGCGCACCTACCGGTTCCTCTCCGCGCGCATCGACAACTGGGTCGGCGGACCGCGCATCTTCGGCCTCGGGTTCGTCCACGGGTTCCTCCCGTGTCCGCTCCTCTATCCCGCGTTCCTCTACGCGTTCGCCCAGGCCGACCCCGTGACCGGCGCCGCCTCGCTGTTCGTCCTCGGCCTCGGGACGTTCCCGGCGCTGTTCCTCTACGGGACGCTGTTCCAGTCGGCGGACTTCCGGCACCGTCGCCTGGTCCACCGGGCGCTCGGCGCGGTGTTCGTCCTCCTCGGCGTGCACACGCTGACGATGGCCCTGCGACTCCTGGGCTTCGCCGTCCCCCACCTGTTCTCGCTCCCGGTCTACCAGCCCCTCGGGTGAGCTTTTAGACCCACCCCTTCGTAGCACGAAACGATGTCCGACCCCCAGTGTTACTTCTGCGGCCACGCCGTCGGCGACGTGCTCGAAGCCCATCCCGTCGTCCCGCCGCGCTTCGACCCGCCCGAGGACCGCCAGCGACACGTCACCCTGTGTGCGAACTGCCGCGTCAAGTTCGACGCTCTCACCGGCCCGCTCGTTTCGTTCGTCGTAGACGATGCCGCCGAGGGCGCAACGTCGTCGGAGCCGGAACCGGTCAACGCCGACTCGACCGACGCCCGGAACGCGTCAGGGTCTCCACGCGCCGACGACGCGTCCGAACCTTCACCCGGCGACGATGCGGATGCGTCGTCAGACACTGCTCCATCGACGGCCGGGACGCGTCGCCACGGCGACGTGACCATCGGCGGGTCCGACGCGGAGCCGGAGCGCTTGTCCGGCCCTGGCGAAGTCACCATCGACGGGGAGTCGCAGTCCGACGACGGAACGGACGACGAACGACCGGACCAGGGCCGTGAGGCGGCATCGGCGGAGACACCGCTGACCGGACAGCACGAATCGGACTCCGACTCGACCCCGACCGAAGACGGGGAACCGACCGACGACGATGCGCCGTCTCGGGACGACGAGTCCGACGACTCGACCCGGAACGAGACCGAACCGGCGACCGGGCAAGCGTCGGAGTCGGCGGCCGAGTCACCGTCGTCGCCCGGCAGTCCCGGCGAAGGCGACGTGCTCGACCGCGCCACCTACCGACGGGTCCTCCGGTTGCTGCACAACCGCGAGTTCCCGGTCAGGAAGGCGGAGGTGGCGGAGGTGGCGATGTCCGCCTACGAACTCTCCGAAGAGGAGTTCAGGGTGGCGCTCAACCGTGCCGTCGCCGACGGCGTGCTCGCGGAACGCGACGGCACCCTGTTCCGGAGCGAAAACGGGTAATCGGGCGTCTCTCCCGCATTCTCGGGCGTTTTGTCCATTTTCACTTCTCTCGGAACGTTTATCTGTGCCCGGCCATTTAGTGCAGGTGCAATGGCGAAAGGTACGGTTGATTTCTTCAACGACACCGGCGGTTACGGTTTCATCGAGACTGAGGACGCGGACGAGGACGTCTTCTTCCACATGGAGGACATCGGCGGCCCCGACCTGGAAGAGGGTCAGGAAGTCGAGTTCGACATCGAGCAGGCCCCGAAGGGCCCGCGAGCGACGAACCTCAAGCGCCTGTAAGGTCCCCCGGCACGAACTGCGGTATCGATTCCGACCACGCTGCCGATTTTACTTCGGTCACTCGACCAGCGACGGCGTTCGCTCCCGCCGGGTTGCCACCCCGTCCATAGACGGGGGTATCGTTATACGATTACCGCACCAATCTATGACCGGTGAACGTGGATGGACGACTCCTCCGATAGCGGCGTGGCGTGCTCGGCGTGGGACCACTCCGGGTGCGAAGGGACGCCCTACTGTCCGCCCCGCTGTCCCCGGTTCGTGGACAAGTACGGCGCCGCGCTGATCGTCCGCCCGCTCGAACCGGCCGACCGCGACCAGCTCGTGGCGATGTATCTCGACTTCCCTCACGAACACCGGTCGATGGGGCTCCCGCCCGCCAACCGCAAGCAGGTCGAGCGGTGGGTCGACCGACTCGTCGAGCGCGGCCGGAACTTCGTCGCGGTGGACGACGCCGTCGTCGGCCACGCCGTCTACTCGCCGACGACCGCCGACGTCCCCGAGTTCGCTGTCTTCGTCCACCCGGACTCCCACGACCTGGGCATCGGCTCGGAGCTCACCCGGCACGCCATCGCGTACGCCGCGAGCGAGGGCCACGAGGCGCTCTGCCTCGACGTCCAGCGCGACAACCACCGCGCCATCCACGTCTATCGCCGCCTCGGCTTCGAGGAGGTAGAGAGCCCGGGCGTCGACGTCACGATGCGGCTCTCGCTCTCCCACCCGACGGCGGCACAGGTCCAGCTCGCACCCGGCTTGACCTGACCGGAGTCTGGACGGTCCGCCCGGAACCCGGCCAGCCACCCCCGACGGCCACACTCCTATAAGTTGTTTCGCCACGAACAGGTGGATGGAGCGCCATGCCAACCGGAACGGTGACCCATTTCAACGCGGAGAATCGATACGGCTTCATCGAGACCGACGCCTCGGAAGAGGACGTCTTCTTCCACATGGAGGACGTCGGCGGCGAGGACCTGTCGGAGGGCGACGAGGTAGAGTTCGACATCGAACAGGCCGACCGGGGTCCGCGCGCAGCGAACCTCGAACGACTGTAACCGGGGCTACCGCCCCGTCACGCATCGTCTGGACGGAGCAACAGCACTTTCACCCGGGCGACGGCGTCGAAGTCGCGGAGCCGGAAGACCAGTTCGCGGACCCGCGGGGCCGGCCCGTGGCAGAACACCGTCTCCAGACACCAGTCGCCGTGGTGGACGTGGTTCGTGGCCGTGATGACGTCCTCGAAGTCGTGCTGGACGTCGTAGAGGCTGTCGACCACGGCGTCGTGGTCGTAGTCGTAGGCGAGCACCGCCGCCACGTCGCCGGTGAGGGCTTCGAGACGGGCGTGTGACTCGACGTACTCCTGCATCGCCTCGCGGACCGCGCGGGACCGCGAATCCATCCCCTCGACCTGCCACGTCTCGTCGAACTCGGCGAGCACCGACTCCGGGACGTTGAGACTCGTTCGCATGTCCGTGAGTGGCCGCTTCAGGGGGATAGTTCCTACTGGTCTCGCCCGGCGGACGGAGCGTGTCGACTGGAGGTGAAGAAGCGAGTCGCTACTCTGCGTTCGGAGGTGTGACGGTGTCGGGGGCCTCGCGCGTGTGGAGCGTCCCGTCGTCGTCGCGGAGCAGTTCGAGCGTGCTCTTGTTGTGGCAGTGACTGCATTTGAGAGCGGCCCAGTCGGCGACTACCTCCGGAGATTTCTCCATCACGTTGCCACAGTCGAGACATTCGACGACGAGATACTCCATTGGCGAAACGTATCGGCCGGAATTAATAACGTCTTTCGGTGGCTCTCGCGCCGCGAGAAACAGGTCAGATACCCGGTACCATCGACGCGATGACGTACGAGGTCTTCTTGCCCGCGCCGCGGAGGTAGTGGCCGGCGCTCCGGTGGACGGGCGCCCGCCGGCCGTGGATGGCCGTCGCGCCGTTCTTGATGGCCGCCACGACGTCCTCGCTCCCGATGTTCTCCGGGTCGGTGTCGCGGCTGAACGCGATCTCCGTCGACGCGCGGCCGACGGTCTTGATGGTGTGGGCGTCGCTGCCGGCGACGCTCGCGTAGCCGTGCTGCCTGGCGAACCGCCTGGCCCGGCGGTTGCGGTAGCCGGTGAACAGCCAGGCGTTGTATATCTCGACGGCGTCGCAGTCGGTCAGCTTGCTCTTCCGCACGCCGTGTCTGGTCCGCTGGAACGGGTGGGGTACGACGGCCGCACCGCCGAGCGCGCGCACGCTCGCCACCGTCTCGGTGAGGGGCCGCCCCGGCTGTGGCAGTTCGTCGACGCCGATGGCGAGCAGGTGGCCGTCGGCCGTCGACACCTCGACGCCGGGGACGCCGATGAGGCCGTACTCGGGCGCGCGTTCGGCCGCCCGGAGCGACTCCTCGATGCGGTCGTGGTCCGTCACGACGACCGCGTCGAGGCCGACGTCGCTCGCCTGCTCCAGGATGAGGTCCACCGGCGCCTTCCCGTCGTACGAACCCCGGGAGTGGACGTGGGGGTCGATACGTACCGTCGGCAGCCCTGGCATCTCCGGGGAGGTTAGACCGCCCGTCGGATAAGTCTCGTGGCTGCTACAGGTCGAGACCCAGCAGCCGGTTCGCGAGAGTGGTCGCGAATGCCAGCCCCATGAACGCCGAGAGCAGGCCGAACGCGGCGGTCCAGCCCGCCACGTCGGAGAGGACGCCGACCACGACGCTCCCGAGCGCGCCGACGACCATGTAGACGGTCCGGACCAGGCCGAACCCGGCGCCGCGTTCGGCGTCGCCCAGGTTGTCCATGAACCGCGACTGGAGCGGCGCGCCCCAGCTCATCGCCAGGCCGACCACCGCCACGCCCGCGAGTATCGTCGGCAGGTTCGGGGCGACGACGAGCAGGCCGTAGCCGAAGACCCCCAGGAACATCGTCCCCGAGACGGCGGCGTCGCGGCCGAACCGGTCGGAGAGCGACCCCATCACGGGCTGGGTCGAGCCGTGGACGACGAAGTACGCCGAGAAGAGCGCGCCGGCGGTGGTCCGGGAGAGGTCGTGGTGCTGGGCCAGGAACGTCGGCAGGAACGAGGCCGTCGCCTGCCACGCGAACGCACCGATAATCGCCAGCACCGTCGTGTACGCGATGGTGGGTCGCGACAGGAGCGCCACGACTTCGCCGGGGTCGAACCGCTCCTTGAGCGGCTGGTCGGGTCGGTCCGGAACCGTCGAGCGGACGCCGAACCAGAACATGGCGAACACGGGCAGTGCGACGACGGCGCCGACCGCGATGGCCGCCCGCCAGCCGAACCGGGTGCCGACGTACGCGGCGGCGACGGGCGCGAGCAACCCGGCGAGCGGGCCGCCGGCGACGTGGACGCCGATGGCCCGGCCGATGCTGTCGAACTGCTTGGTCAGCAGCGTGGTCGCCACGCTGTAGTGGAGGCCAGCCGCCGCCCCGAGCAGCACCACCACCGCGAAGAACACCGGGAACGACGGCGAGACGGCGAGGACGGCGCTCGTCACGGCCGTCAGCCCGACGGCCGTGAGGATGACCCGGCGCTCGCCGAACCGGTCGCCGAGCACGCCGCTCGGGAACTGCGTGAGCGCGTACGCCGTCCACATCCCGGTGAGCGCGAGGCCGATGGCGCCCCGCGAGATGCGGAACTCGTCGGTGATGTCGGGGACCACCGGGCTGATGACCAGCCGCGCCACCATCGTCGCGAAGAACGCGAGGGTCGCCAGCAGGAGGACGGTGTGGCGGTACCGCCACCTCATCGGCCGGTCGGTGCTCCGTCCCGTCGTCCGGCCGGCGATGCACCCCGTCGTCCGGGCGCTGGTGCGTCCTGTCGTCCGGCCGGCGATGCGCCCCGTCGTCCGGCTGGCGTCTCCCGCGTCCGGCTTCCCGCGCTCGCCACTCCCGGGCCGGCCGTCGGTAGTTCACCCGGCGCTGTGCCCCGTCGTTGCCAGCCTGCCATTGCCGGGTTCCACTCCCGTCGCCCGCATAGGGGTTTGGATAGCGGCCAGGTTCGTGGCCTGCCGACCGCGCCGCCACGAAACCGCTGGCGGTTACGAATCGGACGAATATCTCCCTGAGGTAACCTTTCGACAACACTATGGGGGTCTACATCGTCGCCCCTACCATGGCCGTCTCGGTGTCGGTGGGCGAACGCCGGTCGCTCCAGTTCTCCTCTCGGAGGTGACCGGCGCCGTCGGCGACTCCATCACCGTCCTGCCGGTTGTCGTCGCCGTCGCCGCGCTCACCGACCTCTCGCTCCCGCACGTCCTGGGCGGGTTCGCCGTCTTCCAGGTGGTCTGGGGGCTCTACTACGGGGTGCCCGTCTCCGTCGAGCCGATGAAGGCGCTCGCGGCGCTCGTCATCGCCGGCGGCCTCACCACGGGCGAACTCGCCGGCGCCGGCCTCCTCGCCGGCGGCGTCCTGCTCGTCACCGGCTCGACGGGCCTGCTCGGCCGCGTCGAACCGTACATCGGGGAACCGGTCGTGCGCGGCGTCCAGGTGGCCGTCGCGCTCGTCCTCCTCGAAACCGGCCTTCGCCTCGCGTGGGGCGACCTGTCGCTCGCGGCGCTCGGCGTCGCCGTCGCCGCAATCGCCGTCGCCGTCGGCTACCGGCGGGCGAGCGCCCTCGCCGTCCTCGCCGGCGGCGTCGTCGTCACCGTCGTCACCGTCGGCGTTCCTCGCCGGCGCTCCCGACCAACCTGCTCGCCGTCGAGGCTCCCGCCGTCTCGCTCTCCGCAGCGAGCGTCCAGGCGACGGCCGGCCAGCTCGCGATGACCGTCGGCAACGCCGCCGTCGCCACCTCGCTCCTGCTCGACGACTTCTTCGACGCCGACGTGTCGGCGGACGAACTCGCCGCGAGCATGGGCGCGATGAACCTCGTCGCCGTCCCCGTCGGCGGGATGCCGATGTGTCACGGCAGCGGCGGCGTCGCCGGGAAGTACGCCTTCGGCGCCCGGACCGCCGGCGCGAACGTCATCCTCGGCGGGCTCTACGCCGCGGCCGCGCTCGTCGGCGCGGGCGTCGTCGCCGCGTTCCCGCTCGCGATGCTGGGCGTGGTGCTCGCACTTGTCGCGGTCCAGCTCGGCCGCGCCGGCCTCGACACCGACAACCTCGCGCTCACGCTCGGCGTCGGCGTCCTCGGTCTGGTGGCGAACGTGGGCGTCGCGTTCGTCGCCGGCGTCGCCGCGTTCCTCGCGCTCCGGCGGCTCCGGTAGTCCACTTTCACTTTCACTCCGCGCGCATGGCGCGCCCTTACGTGGCGACCGGGCGAAGCCGGAGCGGGGAGACCGATGCACTCACAGCCGCACCTCGAACGCACGGTGCCGACGCTCGACGACGGCGTGACGCTGCTGCGTCGCCCGTCGCGGTCGCCGGCGCTCCACCGCCTCGTCGTCGCCGAACACGTGCGGCGCGACGGCCCGACCTACTGGATCGACGCCCGCAACGACGCCTCGACGTACGCGCTCTACGAACTCGCACCGTCGCCGCGCGCACTCGACGACCTCCACGTCGCCCGGGCGTTCACCGCCTACCAGCACCACACGCTCGTCCGCGACCTGGTCCGAGAACTGCCCGCGACGGCGTCGCTGGTGGTCGCGCCCTGCGTCGCGTCGCTCTACCGGGACGACGACGTGCCCGACTACGAAGCCCGCGACCTGCTCGCGTCCTCGCTGACGGTCCTCCGCGAACTCGGCCGCGCAGCCGACGTCCCCGTCCTCCTATCGGCGTCCGCTGACGACGACGCGGCCGCGCTCGTCGCCGACCACGCCGACGCCGAGGTGACGGCGACCCACACCGACCACGGCGTCCGCTACGACGCCGACGGCTTCGAGACGCAGGTCTACTGGGACGACGGGTTCTGGCAGACCACCATCCCGTACTGGGTGGAACTGCTCGGCGTCGCCCGCGACGCCGACCCGGCGACCGTCGCCCTCCGCCTCGGCCTGGTGGAGGTGGCGTAGGTGGGGCGAACCAACCCGACGTTCCGCGACTTCGTCCGGCGCCAGGAACAGGAGTGGCAGTCGTTCCGGCGCGGCCTGCGTCGCCAGCACGTCGACGACTTCGACCGGCTGTTCGAGGACGCCCGGCGGTTCGCGGACGCCGCCAGCTACATGAACGCCGCCGACCCCCACCGGGCGCTCCTCGTCTCGATGCTGCTGGCGCAGAAGGCGGAGCTCCGCGAGTTGCGCGAGCGCGTCGAAGCGCTCGACGCCGGTGACGAGTAGTCGCTACTCGTCGAGCAGGACACAGCCGCCCGGGCGGGCGGGCAGGGAGAGGTAGCCTTCGTTCGACGCCCATTCGAGCACGGAGCCGAGGAGGACGAGGACCAGGACGTACTTGACGGCGGTCAGCAGTTTGCTTCCCATACCCGGTTCGTACCACGTTGACCCGCAAAAACGCCGCGTTTTCGGCCGCACTCACCGACTGTCTACCCGACGACGGTGACGGGGACGGGCGACTCCCGCACGACGGACTCGGCGACGCTCCCGAGCAGGACGCGCGTCACGCCGCCGTCCCCGTGAGTGCCGATGACGACGTGGTCGACGGACTGTTCGTCCGCGTACTCGACGACGGCGCGCGCCGGCTTCTCGACGCGGAGAGCGGTCCGCAGGTCCGTCCCGAACTCGTCGGCGACAGCGCGGGCCGCCGCGAACACGTCGTCGGCCTCCTGTCGGGCGAGTCGCCGCCAGTCGTCGCGGGTCAGCAGGAGGCCGGCCCGGCCGCGGAAGCCGACGGCCGTGGGGTCGAGGGCGTGGAGGACGGTCACCGCCGCGTCCGGGTACTCATCGAGCGCGTACCGCAGGGCCGCCGCGGCCTGCGGGGAGTCGTCGAACGCCACCAGCACCCGTCGGGTCATGTGAGAGGATACCTCGTCCCCGGTAAAGAGTAGCCGCGTCGTGATGGCCGCCCGTCGATTTAAGGTCCCCGGGACGTTCCGCCTGGAACGCGGGAGATGCCGCAGACCCCCATCACCATCGAGGCGTACGACCCGGCGTGGCCCGAGCATTTCGAGGCGGCGAAGGCGACGGTGCTGGACGCCGTCGGCGACCACGTCGAGCGCGTCGACCACGTCGGCAGCACGGCCGTGCCGGGCATGGCGGCGCGCCCTATCGTCGACGTCCAGGTCGTCGTCCCCGACGAGGAGCGGGCGGAGGCCTGCATCGAACCGCTGACGGGCGCCGGCTTCGCCTACCAGGCCGACCGGGACGGGTGGCACGTCTTCGAGGCGACGCCCGACGACGGGCAGTCGGTCGCCGTCTCGGTGTTCCGGTCGGACAGCAGTCGGTGGCGCGACGCCGTCCTGTTCCGGGACTACCTGCGCGCCGAACCCGAGGCGGCGCGACGCTACGAGTCGCTCAAGCGCGACCTGGCCGCCGAGCATCCCGAGGACCCCGAAGCGTACCGGGCGGGGAAGGCGTCGTTCGTCGAGGCCGCGGTGGCCGAAGCCCGGGAGCGCGAACTCGGCCCGACGGCGTAGCGCCGTCACCCCAATACGTTTTTATCGGCGGACTGTGACCCGACGACCATGGCACACGTCCTCCAGCGGGCGTACTTCCAGCGGACCGTCCTGGTCGTGGTGGCCAGCACGGTGTCGCTGACCGCGAGTTTCATCGGCATGATAGCCCTCGCCACCGGACAGGCGGGGCAGGTCGGTGCACGCCTGCCGTTCTACGTGCTCGCGATGGCCGTCGCGTTCGTCGTCGCCGTCTTCCTCCTCGACGAACGCGGCCACGACGGCGTGACGGTCATCCTCGGGAGCATCGGCATCGCCATCGTGAGTTTCGTGCTGGTCTCGCTCGGCGCCGAAGGCGTCGTCTTCACCGTCCGGCACCCCGAGCAGGTGTTGACCGGCCGCCTCATCCTCTACTTCCTCGCCGCGGGCCTCATCGCCTCCGGTCTGGGCTACTGGGGGCTGCGCTTCTGGCGCGACTTCGCGGTCAGCGACGACGAACCGGACGACGAACCGACGGAACCGACCACCGACGCGGTCGACCCGCTCGCCGACGGCCCCGGCGACATGTAACTGGCTCGACGGTCTTCTCCCGTCCGACCCGGCCACCGACCGACACCTGGCAAGAAAGCGACAGCCGGCGGCTCGCCGGCCGACAGTGACCCGCGAGGCGGCCGCGTCGCGGCGTCTGACCGCGCGTGTGCGAGACGACGGGTTCGACGCTGGTGCCGGCGCCTGCCGGGAGTTACGGCCCGGAGAACTCACGCTCGATTGCGTCCGCGACCGACGGGTTCGTCGGGTCGACGGTTCGCTCCCGGCGCGGGTGTTTATATCCTGCACTGGTTGGAACGCCGACTGTTCCGGCGGTCGACGACGCGACGCCTGGCGGTTCCGCCGGTCAACGCTCTAGAACTGTTACAGTTCCGGTCGGCTACCTACATTTATCGTGGTGTGGCGTCACCGAACAGAACCCACACGGCGCGGACGGCCGGCCGACTGGCCGGGTCGTCCCGGGTCGGGAGTGCCCCGCGTGTGCCACAGGGAGGTAACCAATGGGAACGATACACATCCGTGACGGCTTCGAGGAGCGGACGTTCACGTCTTCGCGCTGGGACGGGACGGTGACCATCGACCTGGCCGGTGCCGACGAGCCACGGGTCGTCGTGACGCCCGACGCACCCTTCCGGGACGTCGACGTCTCGGTCGCCGAATCCCCGCCGGCGACGCCGACGCCCGACCTCGATTTCCAGGGCTGGTGGCTGCTCGTCGCGCCGCTGGCCGCCGCACTCGTTCTGCCGTCGTCGCCGCCACCGTCGGCCCCGCCGTCCTCGACACCGGTCGCGCCGGGTCGGCCGGACTGGTCGCCTACGGCCTGCTGGTGCCGTTCTTCCTGGTCTGCCTGCTCGGGACGCTGCTGCTCTACGAGGACAGCCGCCGGGTCCGGTCGGCGAACCTCGGCTGGCGACCCAACCCGTGGGCCTACCTCCTCGGCGGCGCCGTCGGCCTCGTCGGCCTCTGGGCCGGCCCGTCGCTCGTCGGCCAGTCGATGGGCGACTCGTTCGTGCAGCTACTGGTCGGCGCGTTCGTCGTCGCGCTCGTCATGTCGTCGCTGCTCGCCGGTCCGGTCTACCTGTTGCAGCGCAGCCGCCACCTCGGCGTCCCCTGACTACAGCCAGAGCGACGCCGCCAGCACGAGCACCGCGGCGAGTAACAGCGTGACCCCGAGCAGCGCGAGCGCGCGCTGGACGCCGTCGTCCGTCCGGAGCGTGTCGACGGGGTCCCGCCAGTCGGTCTCCGAGAGCGTCCTGACGCTGCCGGTGAACGCACGCCCGACCGACCGGACGAACATCACGATGCGGAACTTGAGCGTGGCGAAGACGAAGACGAAGAACTGCGTCAGCTCCCAGAGCAGGTCCGGTTCGTCGTCGGGCGCCTCCGGAATCGACGGTCGCTTCGGCTTCGAGGGCTTCGGGTCGCGCTCCAGGGACGGCATCGGCCGCCTGTCGCGTTCCACCATGACCGTCTCGCCGCCGCCGTCGCCCGCCGTCGGTTTCGCGCCCGCCGGCGTCTCGGTCGCCGCCGCATCGCTCGTCTCGGACGCGGTCGGGAGCGCCGACTGGGCGTTCTTGTCGCGTTCCTTCTGGAGTTCCTCCTCCAGCTTCTCGAGGTGGTGTTCGAGCTTGACGATCTTGTCCTGGAGTTCGCCGATGCGCTCGTTCTTCGCCTCGATGACCTCCTCGAGTTCCTCCTGGGTCGCCGCCGAAGTGGACGGGTTGTTCTCCTTGAGCGCTTTCAGCTCCTCGACCAGGTCGCCGCCGACCGACTTGAGGTCGGGGCGCTCGACGTCCTCCAGGCCGGGGGTGGCGCCCGCGTCGAACGTGCGCTTCCGCCGGAACTGGACCGTCTGCTCCTGGCCGTCCCAGTCGGTGACCAGCAGGGCCTGCCCGTCGTCGAGTTCCGGCACGGTCTCGGCCGCCTCGCTGCCGAGCACCTGCTTGACGACCTTGGTGTCGTTGTCCCAGGTGAGGCGGTGCCAGACCAGCCAGTCACACTGCGTGATGAAGTCCTTATCCACGGCCGCCGGGCGCTGTGACATGCCGACCAGGCCGAGGCCGTGCTTGCGGCCGCGCTTGGCGACCTGGATGAGCACCTCGCCCACGTCGTCGAGGCCGCCGGACTCCGGCAGGTACTCGTGTATCTCCTCGACGAGCAGGAGGAACGGTCGCTTGGTCTTCTTCTCGCGGGTGAACAGCGACCGGACCACGTTCCGGACGAGTTCGTTCGCGTCGTCCTGGTCGAGGAAGCCGGAGACATCGAGGATGATGGGGACGCCCTGTTCGAGCGCGAGTTCCGCGAGCTTCGGGGCGTGGGCCGCCCGCACCTGGGCGTCGCAGTTCTCGCTCGCGCCGACGTGGAGGAGTTCGTAGGACTCCTTGAGGCCGTAGTACTCGCCGTCGGTGTCGACGATGAGCAGCGGCAGCCCGTTGTCGAGGAGTTCCTCCGCGATGACGCTCGCGGTGTTGGACTTGCCACTCCCGGACTTGCCGGTGATGAACCCGCGGCCGGTCAGCACCTCGATGACGGGGAGGGTGCGGCCGTCGACGGTGACGGTGATGTTCTCGGGGACGTCTGACATGGTCGGTCGGGCGCGGCCGGTCCGGCCGCGCGGTTGCTGTCGGTGTATTCCGACCAGTCGGGTATATACCTTGTCACCGGGACCGCCAGGGACGCGGTCCGGCCCCTATCCGGCGACGGACCGCGCGACGGCGAGCAGGTCTGCCTTCGGCAGGTCGCCGACGACGGCGTAGGTCACGCCGTCCGCCTCCCAGTAGACGACGCCCTGGCCGCGTGCGGTCGCGTAGGTGGCGTTGTGGTCGCCGACGGTGACCGCTTCGCCGTCCGATGGTAGGGGAACTGGCCCGCGTCCGAGGTGACGACGAGCAGGCTCGCGTTCCCGTCGGTGTACGCCTGCGTGACGGTCGTGCCGCCCTGCGCGGTGAGCACGTCGGCCCGTTCGAACGTGTAGCCCGCGGGTGCGTCGACGCCGGGAACCGGGACGCTGGCGTTCGCCCGCGCGGCGGCCGCCGAACTGTAGGTCTCCGCGTCGAACGACCCGCCGAACGTGACGCTGGTCTCGGACGGCGGCTCGAACGCGCTCTCGTGGATGCTCACGTTGAACGTGGTGGATTCGTAGACGACGGTGGCGGTACCCGCCCGCTCGCCCGTCCGCGTCGCCTCCACGCGGCGGAGCGTCCACGACTCGGCGTCGACCCAGACCGTCGCGGACGCGTTCGCGCTCTCGTTCGTCGGCGTCAGTTCGAGGACGTACGCCTCCCGGCCGTCGACCGCCTCGGTGCCGACGCGCTCGGCGGTGTAGTTCTCGCCGAGGCCGTCGGTGAGGCTCGCGCCGCCGGGCTGGAGCAGCGACCGCTGGCTCTCGTTCAGCGGCCGTATCCGGGTGACGTCGGTCGTCTCGTCGTGGACCCACGCCACCGTCCCGTTCGTGCCCGCGACGGTGTCGGCGCGGTCCGCGGGCGCGAGCACCTCGTACCGGTAGCGGTCGGGCGACGCGAACTGGAGTCGCACCCGCATCGTGCGCTCCGCGGTGTCGTTGGCGACGGTCACCGTGGCGGTGGTGACGTACGAGTCGGCGGACTGGTAGCGCTGCTCGACGTTCTCGACGACCGTCTCGGCCGACGGCCCCTGCTCGGCCGCCATCCCGACGACGGCGACGCCCGCGAGCGCCACGAGCGCCGCGACGACCACCGCCGGATAGCTCACTCCCCGGTCCCCGTCTTGCATGGGCACTGGTAGCGACGCTCGACGCTTAACGGTTTGGTCGGCCCGGCCCGGTTTCCGCGTTCGGTCGACCTGCCCGGTTTCCGGTTCTGGTCGACCATCCCGACCCGCGAAGGGTTGAACTGTCTGGCCGCCGCCTGTGGGTGTATGGCACGCGTCCAGGCCGGGCGCGGGGACGCGACCGACCCGCCCGCCGTCTCGCTGTCGGCCGTCCGGAAGACCTACCGCCGCGGGGAACCGGTCGTCGCCCTCGACGACGTCTCGCTCACCCTCCCCGGGGTCGTACACGGCCGTCATGGGGCCGAGCGGCTCCGGCAAGAGCACCCTCCTGAACCTCGTCGGCTGTCTCGACACGCCGACGGCCGGCACCATCAGCCTCGACGGCGAGGACGTCACCGACCTCCCTGAGCGCGACCGGGCGACCGTCCGGGGGCGACAGGTCGGCTTCGTCTTCCAGACGTTCAACCTCATGCCCCGGCTCACCGCCGTCGAGAACGTCGCGCTCCCGCTCGTGTTCCAGGGCTGGCGGCGGGCCGACCGGGTGGAGCGCGCCCGCGACCTGCTGGCGAACGTCGGCCTCGCCGACCGGACCGACCACCTCCCGAACGAACTCTCGGGCGGCCAGCGCCAGCGCGTCGCCATCGCCCGCGCGCTCGCCACCGACCCCGCGCTCGTGCTCGCCGACGAGCCCACGGGCAACGTCGACACCACCACCGGCGACCGCATCATGGAGCTGTTCGCCCGTCTCAACGAGGAGGGGAACACCCTGCTGGTGGTCACCCACGAGCGCCGCATCGCGGAGCACGCCGAACGCATCGTCCACCTGCGCGACGGCGCCGTCGAGCGCGTCGAGGAACTGGAGGCGGCGAACTGATGGACGTCCTGGAGAGTCTGCGCATCGGCCTGCGGTCCATCCGCGGGCACAAGCTCTGGTCGGCGCTGACGACGCTCGGCATCGTCATCGGCATCGCCGCCGTCATCACGTTCGTCACGCTCGGGACGAGCGTCAAGGCCGACGTGGTGAGCGAGGTGGGCGGCGAGGGCGCGAACTACGTGTTCGTCCTGGCCGAACCCCGCGAGGAGGGCGGCCCGCCGGGCGCCGCCCAGCCGGTGTTCACCGAGCGCGACGTCTCCCGGCTTCGCGCGGTCGATGGCGTCCGGGCGGTGGTGCCGAGCGGCACGGTCCCCATCTCGGCCGTGACCTACCGGAACACGACCGTCGCCCGGAGCCAGGTGACCGCCTCGACGCCCGACCTCCTGGACGGCGCGACGTTCACCGCCGGCCGGTCGTTCCGGTCGGGCGAACGCGAGGTGGTCGTCAACGACGCCGCCGTCCGCCTGTTCCCCGGGAACGTGTCCGTCGGCGACGAACTCGCCATCAACCAGCGGTCCGGGGACGCCGTGAACGTCACCGTCGTGGGCGTCATCGAGGGCGGCAGTCCGCTCAACCCGTTCGCCGGGTTCTCAACCCAGCCGCGGTTCTACGTCCCGAGCGACCCGTTCTACGACACGGTCGTCGAGAGCCCGTCGCTCGGCGTCCGCCAGCGCGTCTACCCGCAGGTGACGGTCGTCGCCGAACCCACCGAGACTGCGGCGGTCAAACAGCGCGTACAGGCCGTCCTCGACGACTCGGACGCCGCCCAGCTGGTCCCCCAGTCCTACGCCGTCACCGCGCGGACGAACGAGGACCTCATCGACCGCCTGGAGGGCCTCATCGACCGGCTGACCGGCTTCGTCACGGGCATCGCGGTCATCTCGCTCGTCGTGGGCGCCATCGGCATCGCGAACATCATGCTCGTCAGCGTGACCGAGCGCACCAAGGAGATCGGCATCATGAAGGCCGTCGGCGCGCGCAACCGCGACGTGCTCCAGCTGTTCCTGGTCGAGGCGGTCATCCTCGGCGTGCTCGGCGTCGTCCTCGGCGCGCCGCTGGGCGTCGCCGGCGGTTACGCCGCCACGCGGTACGCCGACCTGCCGATGGTGCTGGCGCCGGAGTGGTTCGCCATCGCGGTGGTGGTCGGCCTGGGCGTCGGCGTCGCCGCCGGCCTCTACCCGGCGTGGAACGCCGCCAACGTCGACCCCATCGACGCGCTCCGCTACGAGTAGTCAGCGCTGCTCGCGGACCGCCGTCCAGAGCGCCTGGAGCTGTTCGTCCGGCCCCGTCGATGGTTTCTCGACCGCCACCGTCAGCGTCCGGTCCCGCCTGAGGCTGACGGTCACCGTCTCGAAGTCGAGCGAGTACCGCCGGATATGCGGGCTGCCCCGGCCGAAGTGGACCCGGCCGGCGACGAGGCCTGCTTCGGCGAGCAGTTCGAGTTTGCGGTAGACGGTGGACTGGGGGATGCCACACCGGTCGGCGAGTTCGGTCGCCGTGAGCGGGCGGTCGAGACTTGCGATGAGCCGCCGGCACCGCTCGTCGTTCAGGGCCGCGAGGACGGTCCCCGCGTCGGGGTCGTCCGTCGACCCGTTCCTGCCGGGCACCATATCGAAACTATAGGATGCCCAACCAGTTAACCTCTCACTCCTCGTCCTTCTTCGGCGGGCGGCGCGCGAGTCGGTCGAACCGGTCCTGCGCGGCGTCGCGCCGGCGGGCCGTCGCCTCGCGGTCGTAGGCGGCGTCCACCACCTCGCCGTCTGCCACCCGCACGTCGAGCACGGCGTCCTGCCGCACGCCTCGGGGCAGGTCGCGCCAGTCCACGACCACCTGGTCGACCTGGTCGCCGTCGCGTTCCAGCAGCAGGACCGCGTCGTCCTCCTCGAACCGGTCGAGCACCGCCGTGTACTCCCCGTCGGCCACCATCAGTACCGCACCTCCAGCACGGTCGTCCCCCGGTCGTCGGTGACGACGACGGTGTCGCCGTCGTTGTTCCACACCGGCCCGTCCGCGCCCCAGTAGCGGTCCGTCGCCGTGTCCGTGCCCGCTCCCGTGTGGAGCGTGACCGACGCGCCGGGAGCGAGGGTGGACCCGGCCGGGAACCGGTACGTGTGGCCGGCCACGTCGCGCACCTCCCACCCGCCGATGTCGAGCGTCTCGTCGCCGTCGTTCCGCAGGACGACGTACTCGTCGTTCAGGTTCTCGCCGTCGTTCCCGTCGGCGTCGGCGTGCACGGTGGCGACCACCAACGCGGGGCTGGGCGTCGTCGCTGTCGTCGAACCGGGTTGTGTCGTGGTCATGGTGAGCGATGGCGTCGACCCGACGGCGAACGAGTCGACCTGTGTGAGCGGGTCCGTCGCACCGGGGTCGATCGGACTGGCGTCGCGAAGCGCGAGCGGGTCGGTGGTCGCCGCACGCTGGGCGCGGACCGTGACCGTCTCGCCGCCCGTCTCGAACACCACGTCGCCGTGGACCGCCGTCCAGTAGGTCGTGACGTTCCACTGGGCCAGTCGGTCGAGCGTCTCCTCGTGGGGGTGGCCGTACTGGGAGTCGTACGCGCTGGAGACGACCGCGACCCGGGGCCCGACCGCCTCCAGGAACGGCGCGCTCGAACTGCTGCTGCTGCCGTGGTGGCCGGCCGAGAGGACGGTCGCCCGGAGGTCGGCGCCGTACTGGTGGACGACGTACTCCTCCTCGGTCGCCTCGGCGTCGCCGGGTATCAGGAACCGCGCGTCGCCGTACGCCAGGCGGAACACGAGGCTGTTCTCGTTCCGGTCGCCGTCGCCGAGGTCGGTCTCCGGCGGCGCGAGCACCGACACGTCGACGCCCTCGAACGGGACGAGGTCGCCCTCGCGGGTCAGAAACAGCGTGACGTTGTGTTCCTCGACGGCGTCGAGGTACGCCTCGTAGGTCTGCGAACTCGACGGTATGCCGGGGTCGTAGACCGCGCCGACGCCGTCGGCCTGCGTCTCGAAGTACTCGATGACGGCCGCGTGCCCGCCGACGTGGTCGGCGTCCGCGTGCGAGGTGACGAGGTAGTCGATGCGCGTGACGTCCTGCCGCCGGAGGTAGTCGAGCACGTGCTCGCCGTCGTCGCGCCAGTCGCCCGAGTCCACGAGCATCGTCTCCCCCGTCGGCCCGACGGCGAGGACGCTCACGGACTGGCCGACGTTGATGAAGTGGACCGTCAGCGTGCCGTTCGTGGCGTCGACGGTCGTCGCGGGCGTCGTGGTGGACTCCCCGCCCGTGGGGTCGTCGACGGGGACGCCGCCGACGCAACCCGCGAGGACGACCAGCAGTGCGACGACGACCAGATACCCGCGACGAGCCATGCTCCAACCATCGCGGGCCGGCGATATATAGGCGAGCGAATGCTGCGTCGGCAGTCACGTCGTGCGGCCGCCGACCACTTTCAGTTTCACTCCGCACACATGGCTGATACTTACCAGGTACTCGCGCGTCGGTCCGTCCGTGACCGACGCCGACGGACGCGACGGGGTGTTCAAGGTGGACTTCCGGGGCGGGACGGTCCTGGCGTGGCGGCGGACCGCCGACGGCGTCCGCCTCACCCGGACCGACGACTACGCGCCGTCGCTCTACGTGACCGGGCCCGACGGACCCCTGACCGACCTCCGGGCGCGCCTCGCCGACGACCCGAAGGTGCTCGACACCGGCGTCGAGTCGTGGCGGACGGGCCTGCAGGTCCGCACCCCGGAACCCGCCCTCCGGGTCGACCTCGACCGGGTGCGGGAGGTCCGGACGCTCGCCCGCGAGATACGCCACCACCACGAGCGGGACCGCTACGCGCCCGGCACGTTCCGCCTGTTCAACGTCGACTTCTCCCCGCAGTTCCGCTACTGTCTCGACGCCGGCGTCGACCCCGCCACCGACCACGACCTGACCACGCTCACGCTCGCAATCCGCGAGAAGCCCCTCGCGGACGGCGACGTCGGCCGCCTCCGCCTCGACGGCGAGCGCGTCGCCGGCCCCGAGGACGCCGTCCTGCGCGCCGTCCACCACCGCGTCGCCGAAGTGGACCCCGACGTCCTTCTGGTGAGCCACGGCGACCTGGTGCCGCTCCTGTTCGACCGCGCCGACGCGCTGGGGGTCCGGTTCCGCCTCGGCCGCCTCGACGGCTGGACGCGCCTGGCCGGCACGAACACCGTCGAGAGCTACGGGCAGGTCGGCCACTCGCCGGCGCGGTACAACGTCCCCGGGCGCGTCCTCATCGACCTGTCGAACAGCTTTCTCTACCACCAGTCCGGCCTCGCCGGCCTGCGTTACCTCGTCGCGGCGTCCGGCAAACCCCTCCAGGAGACCGGGTGGGCGAGCATCGGGAACGTGCTCACCGCCATCCAGCTACGCGAGGCGCTCCGCCGGGGCGTGCTCGTGCCGTGGAACAAGTGGGAGCCCGAACGGTTCAAGGACGCCCACACCCTCCACGCCGCCGACCGCGGCGGGTTCACCTTCGAACCGCGGGTCGGCTGCCACGAGGGCGTCGCCGAGGTGGACTTCTCGTCGCTCTACCCCCGCATCATCATCGAGCGGAACGTCAGCCCGGAGACGACGCTGTGTGACTGCCACGCCGGCCGGGCGGACGTCCCCGAACTCGGCTACAACGTCTGCGACCGCGACGGCTTCCTGCCGGACGTCCTCCGGCCCCTGCTCGCCGACCGGCGAGCCATCAAGGACCGCCTCGCCGCCGACGACTACGACGACCCGGCCGAGCGCGCCGCCGCCGAGGAGGTCGCCGACGCCATCAAGTGGATCCTCGTCTCGTGCTTCGGCTACCAGGGCTACCGCAACAGCAAGTTCGGCCGCATCGAGAACCACGAGGCCATCAACGCCTACGCCCGCGACAT
This sequence comes from Halobacteriaceae archaeon GCM10025711, assembly GCA_042662785.1. Taxonomy (GTDB): domain Archaea; phylum Halobacteriota; class Halobacteria; order Halobacteriales; family Halobacteriaceae; genus JBHSYX01. The sequence continues at coordinate 2,037,817 of JBHSYX010000001.1, read as the reverse complement.
CCTGCTGGGCGCGAAAGAGCGCTTCGAGGCCGGCGGCTGGGAGGTGGTGCACGGCATCGTCGACAGCCTCTGGGTCCGACCCGTGGCCGACGACCACGACCCCCTCGACGACCTCACAGACGACATCACCGAGGACGTGGGCATCCCGCTCGACTTCGAGCACACCTACGACTGGGTCTGCTTCGTCCCGCAGCGCGGCGCGGACGCCGGCGCCCTCACGAAGTACTTCGGGAAGGTGGCGGACGCCGACGAGTACAAGGTTCGGGGTATCGAGCTACGGCAGCGGAGCACGCCCGCGTTCGTCGCCGACGTGCAGCGCGACCTCGTCGAGACGTTCGACCGCTACCGGGAACCGGGCCCGGTCGTCGACCGCCTCCGCCGCCACCTCGACCGCCTGCGCGCCGGCGACGTCCCCGCCGCCGACCTGGTCGTCCGCAAGCGCGTCTCGAAGCGCCGCGACGAGTACACTCAGCGAACGCAGACGGTGGCGGCACTGGAGCGAGCCGCCCACCTCGGCCTGTCGAAACACCCCGGCCAGGACGTGCGTTACGTCGTGGTAGACGACGACGCGCGCTCGATGGACCGCGTCCGCCTCCAGTTCGAGGCCGTCCCCGGTACGACGCCGACTTCTACGCCGACCTGCTGGTCCGGGCCTGCGAGAGCGTCGTCTCGCCGGTCGGCTGGGACGAGGCCCGCGTCCGACGCCACCTCCGCGACGGCCGCGACGTCGGCCTCGCGGCGTTCGACTGATTACTTTCCCGACGTGACCGGGAGAAGAATATATACTGCCGGCTGCGTACCAGCTACCAACGATGAAGCGGCGACGCGTGCTCTCCGCGGCTGCCGGGGTGTTCGCCACCGGTCTGGCGGGCTGTACCGGTGGTGGCGCGTCGGACGCGGCGGGGGCGGCCCAGGCGTCGCCGCTCGCGATTCTCGACCACGAACTCGTCCACGGGGCGTCGGGCACCTCGGTGGACTCGGTCTGGGTGCGCGGCCACGCGAAGAACGTCACCGGGCGGACGCTGTCGTACGCGGAGATAGCGGTCGATTTCTACGACGAGGGCGGCGAGGAGCTGAAGGGGTTCCGCGACAGCCTGCCGTTCGTCGAGAGCTTCGTCGACAACGTGAGCGACCTCGGTCCGGGCGAGGTGTGGGAGTTCGAGGTGGGCTACACGGGCACCGCCCAGTTCACGAAGCGCGTCGCCGACTACGAGGTCCGGGTCGTCCGGACCTACTGAGCGTCGGCGAGCAGCCGTCGCAGGTCGCGTCCGTCGACGCGGAACTTGAACCGGGGCGTGCCGTCGACCAGCACGTACGGGACGCGGTCGCCGTACTCCTCGCGGAGCGCCGCGTCCGCGTCGACGTCCACCAGGTCGACGTCGACCGGGACGTCCTCGTCGGCGGCCACGCGCTCTATCGTCTCGACCGCCTCGTCGCAGAGCGGGCACTCCTCGCGGGTGTAGACGGTTATCGGGACCGGCGTCGCCATCGACGGTAGTCGGGCGGCCTCCCCAATAATCAACCGGAAGGAGGTCCGGCCGGCAGTCGGGTCGCCTCCCGACCGGCGATGGGAGCGGGCCGGCTGTCGGTTCGTGGACCTGTCGGGGGACGGTCGCGTCCAGATTTTCCCCGACCGATATGTTAATACGTGTCGTGTCACTGTGTACCATTGTGCACGAACGAAGCACCGCCTGGAAGATACGGGTCGAACCGATGGACGACGCCCCGACCGAGGGCACGGTCTGCCACTACGACGAACTCACCGACGAGGCCAAACACCACCTCGACGCGCTCGCCAACGGCTCCTCTGCGAGCGCCCGCCTCGACGCCGAGGTGGCCGAGGAACTCGTCGGCTGCGAACACGTCAAGTTCACAGACTACTACCGCGTCCAGAGTAGCTGACCCGTCTCGTCCCCGCTTTTGAGCCACCTGCGTGCCGCCGAGCGACGCGGCCGTCCGTCAGTCCCGTTCGTTGTGCACGGCCCACGGCCGGAGCACGCCGTAGATGGCGTCCGACATCGGTACGTCGACGCCGTGGTCGGCGGCGCGCCGGGTGAGGACGCCGAACAGCGCCTCCAGTTCCATCCGCTTGCCGTGGGTCATGTCGTAGTGGAGCGACGAGTACGCGCCCGGTTCGAGGTCCTCGGCGAACCCGACCCACTTCGCCACGGTGTCGTCGGGGAGCGCGACGCCCTCCGCGTCGGCCACCGCCGTCACCTCCGAAAGGACGTCCTGGAACATCGCCCACGACTCCGGGACGTCCCGGATGTCGCCGACGGGACGGCGCACCGCCGCCGTCATGCCGGCCTGCGCGCAGATGAACGTGTACTTGTCCCAGAGCACCGACTCGACGTCCTCGGAGAGCGTCGCGTCGAAGCCCGCGTCGTCGCACGCCGCGAGGAACCGCTCGGCCCGGTCGCTCCGGGTGCCGTCCATCTCGCCGAAGACGATCTCGGCCGGCCCGCCGGTGTGCTCGACGACCCCCGGTTCGGCGATGGTCGAGAAGATGTAGGCGACGCCGCCCATGACGTGGTCCCAGCCGACCTCGTCCGCTATCTGCTCCTCGTTGTCGACGCCGTTCTGGAGCGAGACGACCGCCGTCTCGTCGTGGAGCATCGGTTCGAGGCGGGCCGCCGCGTCCGCCGTGTCGAAGGACTTCACGCAGAACAGCACGTAGTCGACGGGGCCGACGTCCGCCGGGTCGTCCGTCGCCGGCAGGTCGACGTGGAAGTCACCGTGGATGCTCTCGACGGTCAACCCGTCGTTCCGGAGCGCCCGGAGGTGTTCGCCGCGCGCGATGAGGTGGACGTCCGCTCCCGCCGCGGCGAGACGCCCGCCGAAGTAGGCGCCGACGCCGCCCGCGCCGTAGACTGCGACCTTCATGACGGAACGGACGACGGACGCCGCATTGAAAGTAGTGGGCGTCGAGCGGCCCGGTGGCGTGGCCGACGACCTCGTTCTGGAGGTACTGGAGGAACTCCTTCCCGTCCCACTCGCCCGGCCGGTAGACGGCGACGTAGCCGCTCCGGGTGAGCGTCATCTTTACCCGGTCGTCGCGGTAGTCGTGGGTCAGGCCGACCTGGGTGGTGGTGGCACCGCGCGGGACGGCCGACCCGCTGACGCCGCTCCCGTCGGGGTCGCCGTAGACGACGCCGGTGCCGCCGTCGGGGTCGGCGTAGCCGAGTTTCCAGAGGTCGCCGTCGTGGGCGTCGCGGAAGGCGGCGGTGTCGAGACCGGTGCGCTCGATGGTCCCGCCGGTCTCGTCCTGGACGAGGTCGAAGGCGAACGCGCCGTCGCTGCTGTCAACGACCACGAACTCGCCGGGCACCATCAGGAACTCCGTGTACGTGGTGACCTTCTGTGGCTCGCGATAGGCTTCGATGTGGCCGTCCTGGATGTCGACCTCCTCGACCTGTCTCACGCGTTCGACGGCCGCCCGGCCCGACGCGGCGTGGGTCCCGTCGGGCAGCGAGAACACCCGGTCGACCTCCACGCACCGCGTCAGGTCGAAGCCGTCCTGCGTGACCGTCTCCTCGAAACTGCCGAGTCGCTCGGGGTTCCCCGAGACGAGTCCGACGACGCCGGCGTACATACTGGGTACCTTCCCACACTCGGGTTAAAAAAGGGGCTGTCTCGTGACGACCGAAAGGGATAGCACGCTCCGTGTGGTCTGTTGATGCATGACGGACGTCTGCACCTACTGTGGCGCGGCGATACGCGACCACGACCCGGTAGCGGTCTACGAAGGGGTCGACGACCGCGAACTCGCGGGCCAGTTCTGCAACTACGCGTGCTTATCGACGTACATCGAGGAGGAAGGACTGGTCTACGGCACCTGCTGCACCATCGATTGAACCCGCCCGGTTGGCCCGCCAGGCAGTAGAACTTTATGCCACACAGGCGATATCCGTGACGACGGATGAGGCACTCCCCAACGACGACGGCGCGCAGGCGACTGACGCGCCGACCGATGCAGCGTCCTTCAACGCTGCGCTGCAACGACTGCTGCGGGCGGCACACCGGAACGACGTCCCTATCCGGGGCGCCTGGCAGAGCCGAAACGAAGAGACCGACATCCCAGACTGGGACATCCAGATAACCGAAGTCAAGAAACCGGACGTCGTCGAGCGCTGACCCGGCAGGCTGACGAGACTCCCCTACAGTTCTCTCGCCGTCGACGCCACCCGAGCGACGGCGACGACGGCCCGAACTAAAATTCTCCCTGATAATTACATGAACTTTGTTGGATAGATGCGATGAATTATGTTTGCCGAGCGGCTACCGGACGGTGCAATGGAGCGGCCAGCGACGAGCGCCGACGGCGAGGTCACCGTCACGTTCACCGCCGGTGACGGCGCCGGCATCTGGCGGTTGAGCGAACTCCCCGTGGACGTCACGGTCGAACTGGAGCCGACGGTCACGCTCGATTCGACGCCGCGCCGCCTCGTGACGGCGTGGACCGACGCCGACGGCTTCAGCCCGTTCGAGCGCCTGCTCGACGGCGTGAACGGCGCCGACTGGACCGTACTCGGCCGGTACCGTTCCCACCGGACCTACCGGGTCGAAGCGACCGACGACACCCCGGTGTTCGACCTGCTGGCCGCCAACGACGCCAGCCTCCGGTCCGCGACCGGCACCCCCGACGGCTGGAGTTTCGAGGCGCGGTTCCCGGACCACTCGCTGCTCACCGCGTTCTACCGGGACTGCCTCGACGCCGGCATCGACGTCGACGTGACGGGGCTCGACGCCGACCCCGGACGGCGCGGGACACAGCACGACCTCAGCGCGACGGAGCGCGAATCGCTCCGGTACGCCTACGAGCGCGGCTACTTCGACGTTCCGCGCGACGTCACCCTGGTCGCGCTCGCCGAGGAACTCGGCGTCTCCGACCAGACCCTCTCCGAACGGATTCGGCGCGGGTCGGCGGTGCTCATCGAGCACGCGCTCCGGTAGTCGTCGCCGGCCCCGAGCGGTCTTTATTGTCCCCTGGAGCGTACTATCAGCCATGGGGGAGTTACTCGACGACGAGACGGCCGACAGCATCGTCCAGACCTGCCGAGAGGTCATCGGCGACAGCCTGCGCTCGGTGACCTACTTCACGCACGAGGACTACGACCAGCTCTACCTCCGGAGCGACCTGTCCCGTGACGCCGACGTCGCGAACTTCGTCGACCACGAGTGGCGGGGCGCACAGCTCATGCAGGAGACGTACGGCGAGAGCGAACTCGGCGACTACCGGTACACCATGCGCGGCTTCGAGAACGGCTACCTCGTCCGGGTCGCCTCGGAGCGCGAGGGCGTGTTCGCGACCACCGACGAGGTCACCATCCAGAACTTCGAGGAGGTCGCCACCGCCCTCAGGCGCTTCCTCGCCGACCGGTTGGCGTAACCCCGACCACAGGGTTTATCGGGTGGAGCGGCGACGCCCCATCATGGTCAGCTCGCGGACTGTGACGGCTGTCGCCGGTCTCCTGGTCGGCCTCGCCGTGAGCGTCGTCGTCTGGTACGCCTTCGGACAGGTCTTCCTCTTCTTCTTCGTCCCCTTCGTCCCGTTCCTGTTCCGCCGCCGGGCAGACCGGCCGCCGGTCAGGCGGTGTCCGACCTGCGGGTTCGAGACGCGTGACTCGGACTACGAGTTCTGCCCGCGCGACGGCACGCCACTGGAGTAGCCGGGCGTACAGTTATATTGTCAACGGCGTTAGGTTCGACCGAGCGGGTGACAATGGCCGCGTTCAGGCGAGGACAGCACGTCGAGGTCCGGTTCGGCGACGAGACCATCGAGGGTATCGTCGTCGAGGTCCGCGACGAACCGATGGACCGCCGCCGGGTCGTCGTCCAGCCACACGACGAGGACGTGGAGATAGACGTCGACGAGCAGCGCGTCACCGCCGCGAGCGGTCGGACGTGTCCGGCCTGCGGCGCGGACCTGACCGACGGCCCGGCCTACCGGTGTCCCGAGTGCGGCCGTGACCTGGTGGACGACGCCGAGTAGCGACGCGGAGACCCCGGCGTCACCCGAACCGGCGCTTGAAGTAGAACTGGCGGATGCGCTCCTCGCGCTCGCGCTCGTCGAGGTGGAACTGGATGGACTCGATGGTGGTTTCGAGGTCCGGGATGAGCCGGTGTTCGAGCGCCCGGACCTTCACCATCGTCCGCTGGATCTCGTCGAGCAGGCGCTTGATGCCCGCCTCTATCTCGGCGGTGACAATGACCTGCTCCAGGAGCGCCTCGTGGCTCTCCGCCGTCTCGTCGATGCTCGTCGACGTCCCGATGATGCCGTACCCCCTGTCGGCGAGCGTCTTCCGGACGTTCCGACTCTCTATCTGCGGGAGCCGCACCCCGAGGAGCGACGACGTGGTTATCAGCACCTCCGGCGTCCCCGAACACGCTTCGGCCGCCGATTCGAGGGCGAGGTGGCCGTCGATCTGGTAGGCCCTGTCGCGGGCGCGCTCGGCGCGCTCCCACGCCGCCTCCAGGTCCCCGTGGACCGCGCGCTCCTTTTGCACGAGATCCATCAGTTCGAGGATGAGCCGGTCCCGCTTGCGCTCCAGGGTGTCGTGGCCCTTCGTGGCCACGTCGAGTTGATGCTGTAGCCGCATCAGGTTGTGCCTGGTCGGGGTGACGTTGTCTTTCATTCCTCTCTTCGTGTCCTGGGGCGTCGGGGTCGATAAGCAGTACACCTGACACCAGGGCGCCGAGGGCCTTCAACATTCCCCGGCAGAGGGAAAACAGGACGACGACCGGCGAGACGTCGCGGTCAGTCGAGACGGCGCACGCCGAGCGCGATGCCGAGTGCGAACGCGAGGAGCGCTATCGGGACGGTGAACCCGGGCAGCCCGGTGCTGGTGGTCGTCGCGGGCGTCGTCGTGTCGGTCGCCTGGGTCGTCGTGTCGCCCGACCCCGTGATGGCCTCGACGCTCACCGGGTCGGTTTCGAGGTCGCCCGAGGTCGCCTTTAGCTGGTGGTCGCCGGGATCCTCGATGGTGACGGTCGCCTCACCGTCGTCGTTCGTCGTCGCCACCTCGGTGCCGTCGAGGAGGACGGCAGCGCCGTTCACGGGTTCGTCGTACTCGTCGGTGACTTCGACGGCCAGGCGTTCGCCCGCGACGACTCGCGAACTCAGGACGGAGAGGTTGATGGACGGCGTCCGGTCGATGGAGACGTTGATGCGCGCGTCGGACTCGCCGACGTAGATGTCTCGCGTCGTCGTCTCGTAGCCGTCCTTCTTCGCGTCCATCGTGAGAACGGTGTTGACGGGGACGCGCGCCGTCGCGCGCCCGTCGTCGAGGGTCTTCGGCGAACCGGCCTGCTCGATGTCGAGGGTCACGCCGCCGACTGTCTGGTTCGGGTCGTAGTGGTCGTCGGTCACCACGAACGTCAGGAGGACAGAGCCCTGTTCGAGGCTCACCGCTTCGGTGGTGTTGTTCACCACGTCGGTCTCGAAGGTCTCGCGGTAGTAGCCCGGTTTCACGACTTCGACGTCGTACTCGCCCTGCTCGACGACGCCCGTGTTGTAGCCGCCGTTCGCGTCGGTCTGGCCTTCGCGGACGACGTCGCCGTTCTTCGAGACGGTCACCTGCGCGCCGGCCAGCGGACCGGGGTCGTTCGTCACGTCGACCTGGAGACGCGCCTTTCGGAAGACGTCGATCTTGACCTTCTGAGCCTCCGCGTCGGCGACGTAGACCGCGAAGTTCTTGACGTAATCCTCGTGATTGACGGCGATGGTGACGTTCGCGCCCGCCGGAACGTCCACCAGCGCCTGTCCGTTGCTGCGGGTGGTCTCCGTCGCACTGCCGCCGTCCCAGGACACGTCCAGCGTGGCGTCCGCCACGGGGTCGTCGGACTGGTCGACGACGGTCACGGTTAGGGTCACCTTGTCCTGTGCGGCGGCTGAGGGTACCCCGGCCGCGAGGACCAGGAGCAACGCGAGTACCAGTGTTCTTGCTTGCATGATTCACCAAGGTTATTCAAGTAATATAATACCAGTGCTGCCTTCGCACGTCTCGGGAGTCAGCGGACTGTCAGAAATCGCCGTTCGACGGCAGGTCCTCGGTATCGTCGCCGACCATCCCGGTGGTGACGACGTGCTGGAGCCCCTCTTTCACGGAGAGGTCGGTCGGCGTCAGCCGGGACGACGGCACGACGGCCAGGAACCCGCCCATCGGGTTCGGGCTCATCGGCACGAAGACGTTGTACGTCGTCTCCTCGCCGTTCTCGGACAGTTCCCGCCGGACGTCGGCCGGGGTCTCGCTGGTGACGAATCCGAGGGTGTGGATCTCCTCGCGCGGCCACTCGACGAGCACCACGCGCTCGAACTGGTCCTGGTGGTGCATGATGGCGTTCGAGGCCTGGCGCGTGCTCGAGTAGACGGCGCTGACGACGGGAATCTCGCCCATCAGGTGGTCGAACCGGTCGAACACGCCGGTGCCGACGCCGCGCATCGCCACCACCCCGACGAGCGTGATGGACACCAGCAGGAGCAGCACCGTGACGAGTTCCGTGGCCGCCGTCGCGTCGCCCACCGCCACCTGGATGAACGGCCTGACGAAGCCGACCAGCCAGTTGTAGACGAACAGCGCGACGACGACCGTCACCGCCAGCGGGGCGACGAGCACGAGGCCCGTGATGAACCCGTCACGGATGGTTTCGCCGACGCTCATCGCTGGAGCGTAGTCGGCACCGCGTGAAAACGCTCACGGCCGTCGGCGTGCCCGGAGATTAAGGTCCCGACGGCCGAACGACCGGTATGGCCAGCCCGCTGGAGTTCGGTCTCGAACTCGGTACGAACGCCGCCATCGACGACGACGGCTGCTGCCGGTTCGACTGTCCGCGCTGTGGCACCGCGAGCCGACTCGTCGTCGCCCTCGACGACGGCCGGTGTCCGCACTGTGGACTCGGGTTCGGTGGCGTCGCCGTCCGAATCGACGACCCGACCTACTCGCGTGACCAGCTGGTGAGCGACATGAAAGGCCGCGTCATCGAATAATCGTCGCGCGGGTGAGGCCCCGCAACCGGCCGTACCATACCATGGTACGCCAGGAGACGTTCTCCCCCTCCCCTGGTGTGACCCACGTCGACCTACCCGGGGAACAAAGAAACAAGGCGTGATGTGACAGGCCGCCCAGTCACATCGCTCGGCGTCCGGGGGACGTCTCCACATCGTCGTACTCGCGACCCGCGGCCCCTTCCTCCCCGGGAACGGCGGCGTCGATGGCGACGGCGACGACCTCGCCGCGGGCCGTCACCTGGCCCGCCGGCCCCAGTTCCGTCAGCACCCTCGCCGTCTTCCCCGCCTCGCCCTCGACCCACGACCGGACCACTATCGGCCGGTCGAGGGGCGTCGGCCGGAGGTACTCGACGGATAACCGACCGGTGACGTAGGCGGTGCCCGGGACCGCGTCGCGCGCCCGGCCGTCGGCGATGTTCCGGAACGTCATCGCCGCCCAGATGGAGTTGCAGTCGACGAGCGACGCGACCAGGCCGCCGTACATCGCGTCCGCGACGCCGGCGTTGAACGCGCGTCGCGGTTCGAAGGTCGCGACGAGTGCGTCCCCGTCCGCGGTGAGGTAGCTCTTGAGTCTGAGCCCCTCGTCGTTGCTCGGCCCGCACCCGTAGCAGGTCAGACCCGGCCAGGAGTCCTGGACGGCGGTCGCTCCCGGAACCTCGTCGTAGTGCCGTCGCTCGCGATGCTGTGCCATCTCGCTGCATATAGACGACGCCCGAGGAGAAAGCCTCGACCCGGACGGTCCGGGGACCGGCGGTCGGTGTCGGGAGTCACGCCGCCGGCGGGATGTTCTGGTTGCTCCGGAACACGTTCTCCGGGTCGTACTTCGTCTTCACGTCGACCAGGCGGTCGTAGTTGTCGCCGTAGGCGTCCCGAAGCAGGGCTTCACCCTCCTCGCCGAAACCCGGGAAGTTGACGTAGAGGCCACCCGTCGCCGCGAGGTCGCGCATCGCGTCGAGGCCGTCGCGGACCCAGGCCACGTTCTCGTTCGTCTCGCGCGGGTCGTCCCAGTTCGCCTCGAAATTGAGGAGGTACGGGGCGTCCCGCCGGGCGTACGCCGTCGCGTCCTCGTCCATCGTCTCGATTGCGCCGCCGAGGTGCCAGAGGTCGACGGTCGAGAGCGTCGACGGGCTCTCGGCCGATAGCTCCACTATACGCTCGATGACGTCGTCTTCGAGGTTGTCGAGGTAGAGCGACTTCCAGTAGTAGTAGCGACCGTGCGGGTAGTCCTCGTCGAGGAGTCGCTGTAGCTCGACGTAGTTCATCGGGCCGCTGAAGTCGACGATGGGCGTGGTGAATCCGCACACCTCGCCGAGCACCTCCATCCCCTCGTCCGGGTCGGCGGCGTACATCCCGATGATGGCGAGGGCGGGTGCACCCCACTGGTCCTCGGGGAACTCCTCGAGTGGCGGCACCCACGCGTAGAACGGGAGCGCGCTGACCTCGTCGGGGGCGTCGGCCGCCCAGTCGCGGAACTGACGGAGGACGTCGACCGCGCTCTCGCCGGGATACCAGACGAAGAGCGTCGCCACCTCCGGGCCGACTTCGTGCAGGCGATACTCGAAGGACGTGACCACGCCGAAGTTGCCGCCGCCACCCCGGAGCGCCCAGAACAGGTCCTCGTTACGGTCCCCGCTCGCGACCACCAGGTCGCCGTCGGCGGTCACGACGTTCGCGGAGACCAGGTTGTCGCTGCTCAGGCCGTACTTCCGCCGGAGGTGTCCCATCCCGCCGCCGAGCGTGAGGCCGGCGATGCCCGTGTCCGAGACGACGCCGCCCGGCGTCGCGAGACCGAATCGCTGGGTCAGTCGGTCGACGTCCGCCCACGTCGCCCCGCCTTCCGCCCGGACCGTCCGCATCTCCGGGTCGACGTCGACGGCGTCCATCGCCGAGAGGTCGATGACGAGGCCGCCGTCGATGGTCGCGTTCCCGGCCACGTTGTGGCCGCCGCCGCGGACGGCGACGTCGACGTCGTGCTCCCTGGCGAAGTTCACCGCCTCGACGACGTCGCCCACGCCGGCACACTCGGCTATCAACGCCGGGTACCGGTTGACCATGCCGTTCCACACACGTCGCGCGTTCCGGTACGCCGGGTCGCCGGGCCGGACGACCGTTCCGTCGAACCGTCGCTCGAAGGCGGCGATAGCCCCCTCGTCGACTGGCGTGCTCGCCGTTGCCTGCTGGGTCTCCTCCCCACTCATGACAATCGCGAGGAAATACTACGCCAGTTGACAAAAGCATAGTTCGACGGAACGTACACCGTACGCGTCACCAGAGTACCGGTTGGTGGCTCACGGGCGCACCGCGGACGGCGGTCGAAGGTATCTCCTCGAAAACGGGTGGAAAGGTGGGGGGGGGATGCCGTTTGAGGGGTCGGCGTGGAGCCGGGCCCTCGAACGGGTCACGCAGGAGGATTGTGGGGGGGGGGGGAGAGGAACGGGAACTCCTGCGTGAGCGAGGGTATCGGCTGGGGAGGTAAAAACCTGTCAGAACTCGTCGTCGGTTTACTATCGTTGTTCGAACGTGAACGCGCCGTCGGCGACCGCATCTGCGTCTCACACCGGTTCGTCGTCTCACGCCGGCGTTCCGGTCAGTCCGATGGCCATCGTCTCGACGAGCAGGTCCCGGACCACCGGATACAGCTCCTCGGGGTACTCCTCCTGGAACAGGGGTGCGATGGCGACGGTGCTCATCGCCACGATGACGACGATGGGTTCGACGTCGGGTCGGAGTTCGCCGGTCTCCTGCCACGCTTCCAGGTACGGGACGAGGCGCTCGATGGCCTCACGCTGGTGTTTCTGGAGTGTCTCCTCGGGGAGGTCCCAGCTGAACCGGCGGGCGTTCCCCGTCGAGACGATCTGCTGCAGGAGGGCGTTCTCCTCCACCCAGTGGACGAGTGCGCCGGTGAGCACTTCGAGTCCTTCCCGGGCGTCGCCCACCGTCGCGAGTTCGCGCTCGACGTCGTCGAGGAGTTCGTCGCGTTCGCGCAGGAATATCTCCAGGTAGAGCTCCGCCTTCGAGTCGAAAAAGCGGTAGAACGTGCTCTTCGCGATGCCGACGGGCTCCGTGATGTCCGCCACGTTGGTCTTGTCCGGACCGTAGGTCAGGAACAGCTCGCGCCCCGTCTCGATGAGTGCCTCCCGTATCTCGTCGCGCTCCTCGTCGCTGAACCCTCTCATGGCCAATTATGAATACATGACTCATACGGTAATCGTTTTTGGTCGGGTCCCCGAACCTGTCGAGTCGCAGTGACGCACACCGCCCGTCGGATGACCCGGATTAGAGTTGTCGAACAGTGAGATTCGGCGGGTGTAATTATATGGGTAGGACGCCCATACTCGAACGTAACCCTACCCACGATATCGTTCGAACAGGTGCCCGAGCTCGCTCCGGGGCGACGAGCGCCACCCTCCGTTTGCACTCTCCATTCCCGCGTTCCCGGCCTGTCGTCGCGTTCCGCGGGTTCATGACCGGATAACCACTAAAGTTATGAATTCACAAACGAAATCTTCTGGCATGGCCGCCATCGAAGTGTCGAACTTAACGAAGGATTACGGTGACGTGGTGGCCAACGACGACCTCTCCTTCACGGTCGAGGAGGGCGAGATATTCGGTTATCTCGGCCCGAACGGGGCCGGGAAGACCACGACCATCCGCACCATCCTCGGGTTCCAGGCGCCGACCTCCGGAACGGCGTCGATACTCGGCCACGACGTCCGCGACGAGGACGAACTCATCGCCGCGAAGGCCGAGATCGGTTACCTCCCGAGCAACCCCGGCATCGACGAGAACGTCACCGGCGAGGCGTTCCTCGACTTCCAGGCCGACCTGAAAGGCGACAGCCGCCGGGACGAACTCCTCGAACTGTTCGACCCGCCGCTCGAACGCAAGGTCCGCGATTATTCTACGGGGAACAAACAGATGCTCGGCATCATCCAGACGTTCATGCACGACCCCAGCCTGGTCATCATGGACGAACCCACGTCCGGTCTCGACCCCATCAAGCAGGAGCATTTCAACCAGTTCCTGCGCGAGGAGCGCGACCGCGGCGTCACGGTCCTGTTCTCCTCGCACATCCTCGGCGAGGTGCGCCGGGTCTGCGACCGGGTGGGCATCATCCGCGACGGCCGACTGGTCGCCCTCGAGGACATCGAGAGCCTGCTCAGCCGCGGCGGCAAGCGCGTCCGCGTCCAGACCCGGGACCCGCTCGACGAGGACGGGTTCGACCTCGAAGGTGTCGTCGAGTTCGAGCAGTACGACACCAGCGTGCAGTTCACGTTCGCGGGCGACTACAACGTCCTCGTCGACCGCCTGTCGGCGTACGACATCGTCGACCTCGAAGTCGAGGAACCGCCCATCGAGGACATCTTCATGCACTTCTACGGTGACGACGATGTTTGAGGTGACCCGGTACGAGGCACGACGACGCCTGCGCGGGTCGTTCGTGATGGCGGTCGCCATCGGCCTGTTCGCCCTGCTCATCGTCGGCGTGTTCCCGTCGATGCAGGCGTCGGGCGCCGACTTCGAGGCGTACATCGAGAACCTCCCGCCGGCCGTCCGGGAAGGGTTCGGCGTCTCCTCCTCGGCCATCACCACCGTCGAGGGGTTCCTCGCCACGGAGATCTACCAGTTCATCTGGGTGCTGCTGCTCGGCCTCTACATGGCGTACGTCGCCGGCGGCACCATCGCCGGCGACGTGGAGAGCGGACGCATGGACCTCATCCTCGCGACGCCCGTCTCCCGGTCGAAGGTGCTCGTCGAGAAGTACCTCTCGCTGCTCTCCCCCATCCTCCTGCTCAACCTCCTCGTGCCGCTGTTCGTCTACGGCGGCGTCATCGCCATCGACGAGACCATCGACTTCGTCTCGCTCGTCGCCGTCCACCTGCTGTCGATACCGTACCTGCTGCTGTGTGCCGCCATCGGCCTCCTGCTGTCGGTGCTCGTCAGCCGGGAGGACCTGGCCCAGCGCGGGGGCATCGCGGCGGTGTTCTTCCTGTTCGTCACGGAGACGGTCACCGTCGACACCGACTTCGAGTGGCTCGGCGCCATCAGCCCCACGCGGTACTACGACACCGCCCAGATCCTGGTCGAAGAGACCTACGATCTCGGCGGCGCGGCCATCCTGCTCGCCGCCGCGTTCGTCCTGCTCGCGATCAGCCAGTTCGTCTTCACAGAGTCAGACCTATGACGGTACACGCCACCGACCGACGCTCGCGGCAGCGCACAGGGCCCACGGCACCGACGACCGGGTCCCGGAACCTCCAGTCGACCGCGCTCGCCGGCGTCGAGCGGGACGCGACGGACGCACCGCCAGCATCCGCCGTCGCCCGCCAGCCGGTTCCCGCTCTCGGACGGAGGTGGCGGCGATGAACCGCGGCCAGGTCGTCGCGGCGTTCGTTGTCCTCCTGCTTGTGATGCCGGGCGTCGCCGCCGGAAGCACGAGCGGGTCGCCCGACATCGACGTCACGCTGCCGAAGAACACCGTCGCGGCGGGCGAGGAGGCGACGCTCCGCCTCTCGCTCACGAACGACGCCGACCTCGACACCGTGTCGCTGACGAACCCGACGCTCAGCCAGCGCGTCACGACCGCGAGCGCGGTCACCGTCGCGATGGAGTCGGGCGACGCGCCCGTCACCGTCGAGACCCGCCGTCAGAGCGTCGGAAGCATCCCGGACGGCGCGACGATGCCCGTCGCGTTCGACGTCTCCGTCGACGCCGACGCCGCCCCGGAACCTACCGACTGCCGGTCGTCGTCGAGTACTCGCACGCCACCGTCGTCTCCGAACTCACCGGCGTCGTCAACCAGGAGACCGAGCGCGAACGCCTGTCGGTCACCATCCGGGTCGAGGACCAGGCCCGGTTCGAGGTCGTCGACGTCACCTCGGACGTCCGCCCCGGAAGCCAGGGAACGGTGTCGCTGACCCTGGAGAACGTCGGCTCCGCCGTCGCGAGCGACACGCGCGTCCACCTTGCCTCGACGAACGCCGACCTCCGGTTCGGCCAGGCCGCCGAGGACAGCCGGTACGTCGGGCCCTGGGAGCCCGGCCAGGAACGAACGGTCTCCTACGTCGTGACCGCGACGGAAGCCGCTCGGGCCTACCAGTACTCCTTCCAGGTGTCGACGACGTTCGAGGACGACCGGGGTCGCACCGTGACCACGAAACCGGAGACGGTCGGCGTCACGCCGCTGCCCGACCTCGACTTCGCGGTCCGGGACGTCAGTTCGAACCTCGCCGTCGGCGAGGAGGCGACCATCCGCGGCACCCTCGTGAACGACGGCGACGTCGCGGCCCGCAACGCCGTGGTGACCCTGTCGACGCCGTCACGGACCGTCGCTCTCTCCGAGTCGACGTACCCCGTCGGTGACCTCGAACCGGGGGCGTCCGCGCCCTTCGCGTTCGACGTCGCCGTCGCGCCCACCGCCGAGGACGGCCCGCGTTCGTTCTCGCTGTTGGTCGCCTACGAGGACGACGACGGTGACGCCGTCACCAGCGACTCCATCCACCTCCGCCGGCAGGTCGCCCCACAGCCGGACCGCCTCGAACTCCGGCCCGTCAACGCCACGTTCGGCGTCGACACCAGCAACCGCCTCACCGTCGAAGTGACGAACGTCGGCGACGAACCCCTGACCGACGTCCAGGCCCGCCTGGCACCCCAGCCGCCGTTCTCCAGCGAGGCACCGACGTCCTACGTCGCCCGGCTCGAACCCGGCGAGACGGTCCGTATGGCCTTCGAGTTGACCGTCTCCGAGGACGCCGTCGAGAGCGACCACGCGGTGGCCGTCAACGTCACCGCCGACACGCCCGACGACCGGACGGTGCTCACCGGCCCGCATCTCGTTCCCGTGACTATCGCCGAGGAGTCGAACCCCGCCGGCCAGGAGGGCATCCTCATCGCCGCCGTGGTCGTGGTGGCCGTCGTCATCGGGGCGGGCTACTGGTGGCTCCGGCAGTGACCGCGGACGCGGCTATTCGCCAGGCCACTCGGGCTTTCGGCCGTCCGACTACTCGCCCGGCCAGTCCGGTTCTCGGTCGCCGAGGAACGCGCTGACGCCCTCGGAGGCGTCGCCGGTGACGCACAGCGACGCGAACTGCTCGTTCGAGTATTCGAGTGCCGCCTCGTACTCCATGTCCGCCATCGCGTAGTACGCCTGCTTCCCCATCTGGACGGCGACGGGGCTCTTCTCCGCGATGGACTCCGCGAGCGCCACTGCCTCGTCGTGGAGGTCCGCCTCCGGCACCACCCGGTTGACGAGCCCCCAGTCGAGGGCCGTCTCCGCGTCCACCAGGTCACCAGTCAGCAGGAGTTCGAGCGTCCGCTTCTCGGTGACCGACCGCATCAGCGGCACCGCCGGTCCCATGCAGAACAGGCCGACCTTCGGGGCCGTCGCGCCGAGCATCGTCCCCTCGGCGAGCACCGCCAGGTCGCAGGCGGCGACCAGGCCGAGTCCGTTCGCGGCGGCGTGACCGTGTGCGGCCGCGATGACCGGCGTCGCCATCTCCGTGATGGTCAGGAACGGCTCCTCCATCCGGCCGACCCACTCCAGGTACTCCTCGCGGGAGTCCTGGTCCTCGTACTCGGTGAGGTCGATGCCCGCCGAGAACGCCCGTCCGGTGCCCTCCACGACGATGGCGCGAATCCCGTCGTCAGCGTCGAGGTCCCACAGCGCATCGTCGAGGTCCTGCGCCAGGTCGGTGCTGAACGTGTTCATCCGGTCCGGCCGGTTCAACGTGATGGTGCCGACGTGTCCGTCCGTCTCCACCGCGACCGCGTCGTATGGCATGTGTTGACGGTCCATCCCCTGGCACAAAGAGTTTCGCCGTCGGCCGACGCCATCGGTCCTCGCCGCCGAGATTCTCAGTCCGTCGGTTGCGCGTCGTCGGCGTCGGACCGTCTGCTCGCGCGAATCACCAGGCCGCCGAGCGCGAACAGGACCGCGAGAACCGTTCCGAGTACGCCCGCGATGACGAGGACGAACAGACCCGTCGCGTAGGTCATGCTCTCGGTGACCGCCGGAACGACCGCCGGGATGCCGTACACCATCAGGGCGGCTACGACGAAGTAGACCAGGACTGCGACGCCGCCACGCAGTCCTGCGCTCCTGCCGGCCAAGGGACCGACCCGGAACCGTCCGGTGCCGGCTGGGATGGCGTAGCCGACCTGGACGAGCAGCAGTCCGGCGACGCCGACGATGAGTGCGAACATGTACGCCAGCCCCCGAATAAAGCCGTCACTCTCCGGTGGTCCCGGCGGTAACCTGGCGACGGAGTTGAGACCGGCGTAGAACAGGAACAGGCCGACCGCCATCAGCAGGCCGCGGAGCAGGCCGACGTATCGCCGAAAGAACATACCCGACGATTCCGGCAGACTGGAATATCTCTTGTGGTGCCAATCCGAAACGACGGCGACCGACTCGTGGACCGCGTGTCCAGTTCGACACCCGTCCACCCGGCAATCGGTGCCGCACCGGTATGCCAACTTCTGAGAACGAGACGCCGAGTATATGCTCTCCGTGGAACGATATATCGCATGGCTGACCGGGTGATTCACGCCGACCACGGGGACGACTCGCCCCCGATTTCGTTCGACCGCGGGGTGGCTCCGCTGGCCCTGCTCCTCGTCGCGGTGAGCGTCGTCGCCGCGCTCGTCCCGCTGTACGTCTACCCCAACCTCGGGGGCTTCGCGGCGCTGGCGGCGATGGCGCTCGCCTTCGCCACCGTCGCGGGCCTGACGTGGCTCGTACTCCGGTACGAGGGACTCACCGCCGAGGACGTCGGACTCGGAGGAGCCGACGTGGTTCCGGGCGTCCTCGCGGTGGCGGGTCTCTACCTCTTCATCAATGCCGTCGCCGCCGTCTTCGCGTTCCGTGCCACCGGCACCGTCCGCTTCGTAGTTCCGGGAGAAACGCCGGCGGGCGTGTGGGTCGCGATGGCGCTCGTCCAGGTGCTGTTCGTCGGCATCACCGAGGAGTTCGCGTTCCGCGCGTACGTCCAGAACAAACTCATCGCGCTCCTCGGCGGCGGGACCGACCGCGTTCGGAAGGCCGGGGCCATCCTCCTCGGCGTGTTCCTCTTCACCCTGTGGCACATCCCCCAGCGACTGTTCGCCCAGGGTCTCACGTCGCCGGGTCAGATACTGGGGACGCTCGTCGCCGTGGTGATTCTCGGCACGTTCCTCGGGTTGGTGTACGAGTACACGCGGAACGTCGTCCTCGGCGGGGTCCTCCACGGCACCTTCAACTGGTCGTTCGTCTTCGTCGCGGACGGGTCAGGCGACCTGGCGATGCTCGTCGCGCTCCCCGCGTTCGTCCTCATCGCGTGGTACTACCGGCGGTGGGCGACCGCGAAGCACGTGACCGGGTTCGGACCCCAGAGACAGGTACGAGCCGCCAGGTAACCGACCCTCCCCGCCAAACGACTACGCCATCATTCTCTTGTCCGACGTCGGTGTACCTAGTTCTTGCTCGTGACGACGGTCCCGTCCGCCGTGACGTGACCGGAGGCGAAGGTCCCGAGCGATTCGGTCAACTCGTAGGCGGACGTCTGCAGGGTGACTTGCGTTTCGTCGGTCACGCCCACGAACTTGACGTGGAGCGTGTAGCTTCCGTCCGCCGCTATCTCCGTCCCCTCCATCTGGTCGTCTTTCGTGATGATCGCGTCTTCACCGGCGTACTCCTCCGGCACCTCGCCGGTAACGGTCCACGTCTCCGACGGTGAGGCCACGTCGTCTCCGGAAACGGGATAGTTCTGCTCCTGCCAGACCGTGAACCCTTCGTCGAGGGCGTACACCTCCTCGTACCCCGACGACTGGAGATGCGCCGCCCGCACCGAGGACAGGTAGTGGGGACAGCCGCAGTACGTGACGACGCGGTCCGATCTCGGCCACGCGTCGACCGGGTCGTCGCCGTCCTGCCCGCTCGGAGCGGGGCTACTCACCGCGCCAGTTATGTGGGACGCCTGGTGTTCCGTCTTGCTCCGAGCGTCCACGAACCGGGCCTCGCGACGCCGATACCAGTTGATAGCGACGTCTATCGGCACCAGGGGAACGCTGACCGTCTCCCCGTTCGGGCCTTCCTTCTCGATGGTGTCGAACGCGCTCGGGTCCGCGTCGACCGGGTCGGGTGGGTTCTCCGTGGCGGGCGGGAGTCCGTCGTCCGGGTCTGCTTCCATCTCTGTCGTCGCCGTCTCACTCTCGGTGGAGGGCGTCGAGGTCTGGGGCTGCGTCGTCTTCTCCGGCGACGTCTCCGTCGACGGCACTTTCGCTTCGTTCTGCTGGGTCTGACATCCGGCGAGCGATGCGATGCCGACTCCGGCAGCCAGGAGGAACGTCCGGCGGTTCGGTCGGTCTGATACCATTGCATCAATCGACGACTGTGCCATCTTTACTATCGCGTGTCTAAGAAGCTCTCGTGGCGAAATTCGGACAATATCGATTCTCGAAACCATTCAATTAGGCGGTGGATAGGTGCGGTGCATCGACTCGCCAGAGGGCTGCGTCCGTTCGAACCATTCCGCGCCTGACATGGAGCCGGCTCGCGCCGGGGAACACGGAAGCTGGGACAGAAACAGATTGAACGTCGGGGAGCGCCGGCGTCTCAACCACCGACTGAGTGGGGGAGCGCCGGCGTCTCAACCACCGACTGAGTGGGTGAGCACGTCCGCTCGTCCGGGAGCGTGAACTGTTCCGATAACAGAAGACCAGACGGGTTCGAACCGTTCTTCCAGAAGCCGGTGGAGGGATTTGAACCCCCGGCCTATTCCTTACGAAGGAATCGCTCTGCCAGCTGAGCTACACCGGCGCGCGTTCTTTCGTTACCCGATAACCGGCATAAGGCTTGCGAATCACGCCGGGTTTCGGACCAGTCGAACGTCGAGGCAGACGTTGAGTTCGTGGGGGCGTACGACCGGACGACCTGCCGGTGTTCGACGGTCACGTCGTACTCGTCGCCGGCCGCGTCCCGGATGGCGCGCTCGCCGGGGCCGAACGGGTCGTCGTCGTGCTGGATGTCGTAGTAGTGGACGACGCAGTCGTCGCCGGCGAGGCGGACGGCGGTGTCGAGGAACTCGTCTGCGCTGTGGGGGAGGTTCATCACGATGCGGTCGGCCCAGCCCTCGTAGTCGGCGGCCACTTCGCGGACGTCGCCGTGGACGGCCGTCACCCGGTCGGCGACGTCGTTGCGGGCGGCGTTCTCGCGGAGGTACTCGACGGCGGCTTCGTTCACGTCGACGCCGACGACGTCGGCGCCGCGTTTCGCGAACGGCACGACGAACGGGCCGACGCCGGCGAACATGTCGACGGCGTGCTCGCCGGCCTGGACCTGCTCGGCGACGCGGTGGCGTTCGGTGGCGAGGCGCGGCGAGAAGTAGACGCGGGCGATGTCGACGAGGAACTCGCAACCGTACTCGCGGTGGACGGTCTCGGTGGTGTCGCCGACGAGCACGTCCCACTCGCGGACGCGGTGCTCGCCTTTCACCTTCGACGCGCGGTTGACGACCGTCGCCGCCCGGATGTCGGAGGCGACGATGGCGTCGGCGACCTCGCGGGCCCTGTCGGGGTCGTCTTCGTCGAGGATGACGATGTCGCCCAGTCGCTCGTAGGTGGGTTCGAACCCGAGGACGTCCGCGGGCATCGTCTGCGTCTCGCGGGTCGGCACGTCGTGCTGGACGACGGTGAACTCGCCGGGGACGGCGCCGGCGTCGGTCACGGGGATGTAGAGCCAGCCGTCTTCGACGGTGATGTCGAGGTCCTCGGCCACCAGGTCGGCCTCGGCCAGGCGACGACGGGTCGACTCGCCGTCCTCCCGGGCGACCCGCACGCACGACGCTTCCATACCCGACCTACCGGTGTCCGGGCGTTAACGCTAACGCTTCGGATGGACGCCGATGCCGGGGTGGGTGGCCGGGCACGTGTCGTCCCGACACCAGGTTGCTGCACGCGAGCTACCAGGAGCCCGTCGGCTGCAGGTACTAATCTCCGGCTTCCAGCCGCAACCTGTGCGTAGACGCGAGTAGGTCCCAGTATGGGTGCTGGAAAGTGCCCGATTCTCCCGTGCCGGTCGATGGGTCGGCTACCGAAACACGCGCTTTCCGACGACGGTGACGCCGGTAATCCGCCACGCACGTGCGGTTCCGGCGCGAAACGGTGACGGCGGTTTATCCTCCAATCTGTCGTACGGTCGGACGCTTCGCGGGGAACCCGGGGAGCCGAACGAGGTCAGGAAAACCATGTCTCAGCAGCAACAGCAACCGACGACGCAAGTACAGCAACCGCCCCAGCAGGGCTACCAGATGGGCACACAGCTCGGCCAGCAGCTCCAGCAGGGCCAGTTCGCCCAGCAGGTCGGCCAGCGGTTCGACGAGTCCGTCCCGAGCGAGGTCCGCATCGCCATCGACGACCTCGACCGGGTCGCGACCGTCGCCGAGTGGGCGAAACACCGTGCCTGTCACCGCGGGATGGGGAACGTCGCGCGCGCCTGCGACGACATCCAGGACGTTGCGACCCTGGAGAAGAAGCTCATCGTGCGACAGTCGCCGTTCGCACACGCCGTCGGGCAGGCCGCCCTCCAGACCATCCAGGACGGCCTCCAGGACCTCCGCCAGTACATGAGCGAACCGGAGGTGCAGGACGCTGTCGCCGACGCCCAGCGCTCGCTCGACTCCATCAACAAGGGACTCTCCTCCTCCAGGCCATGGGCACCCAGGCGCCGGTCCAGTCAGGCGGCCAGCAGCCCCAGACCCAGGTCGGCGGTCCCCAGGGCGGCCAGCAACCCCAGTTCGGTGGACAGCGACCCCAGACGCAGATGGGTGGTCACCAACCCCAGTTCGGCGGGCAGCAATCACAGTTCGGCGGGCAGCAGGGTGGCCAGACCCAGCAACCGCCGGTCGGCGGCCAGCACCAGTTCGGCGGTTCGCAGGGCGGCCAGCAGTACTGACCGGACGTATCGCACATCTTCCGTTTCTTTCCGGGACTCGCCCGGGTCGCCGCCGACCGAGACTGGTAGCTCCGTCGAGTGCGCTCCGGGTCGTTTAAACAGGACGCCCGCCCGTGTTCGGGTATGCTCACATTCGTCGGCCTCGGCCTCTACGACGAGCGGTCCGTCACCGTCGAAGGTCGGGACGCGATTCGGGAGCCGACCGCGCCTTCGCGGAGTTCTACACCAGCAAACTCCTCGGGGCGACCGTCGCCGACCTCGAAGCCTACCACGGCGTCGACATCGAGGTCCGCGACCGGGCGGGCGTCGAACAGCACCCCGGACCGATGCTCGACGCCGCCGAGTCGGACGACGTGGTCTTCCTCACCGCGGGCGACACGATGATATCGACCACGCACGTCGACCTCCGCCTCCGCGCCCACGACCGCGGCATCGACACGCGGGTCGTCCACGCACCCACCGCGGAGACGGCCGCGAGCAGCCTCACCGGCCTCCAGAACTACCGGTTCGGCAAGGCGACGACGCTCCCGTTCCCGTACGCTCACGGCGGTGACGGCGTCCCGGGGAGCGTCGTCGATACCATCGAGAACAACCGGACGCGTGGCCTCCACACGCTGGTCTACCTCGACATCAAGGTCGGTACAGGACCGTCGGGCGCCGACCCGGCCCACGAGGAGTACATGACCGCCGACGTCGCCGCGTCGCTGCTCGCCGACCACTGGAACGCCGACGCCCTCGGCGTGGTCGTCGCCCGGGCGGGAAGCCCGGACGCGCTCGTCGCCGCCGACCGTCTGGGCGCACTCGCCGAGCGCGAGTTCGGCGACCCGCTCCACCTGCTGGTCGTCCCCGGCGACCTGCATCACGTCGAGGCCGACGCGCTCCGCGACCTCGCAGGGGCGCCGGCAGAACTGGTTCAAGTAGAATAGTCGCCTGCTCGCTACCGGGCCGACGAAACGGTTGGCGAGACGGCGGTGCTACGTCCGGTCGACGGGGGAGGCCTCGGGGTTCAGCACCTCTATCTCGTGGCCGTCGGGGTCCTTCGTGAACGCGTAGTTGTAGTCACAGCTCTCGGGGTCGCGGTAGTCTACCGCCTCGCGCACCATGAGCGTCTCCCAGTCGTCCTCGAGGTCGTCGGCGCGCACGGCGAGGTGGCCCCAGGCGTCGCCCATCGTGTACTCGCGGCCGTCGTAGTTGTAGGTGAGTTCGACCGCCATCGCCTCGTCGGCGGCGCCCTCGGGGGCGAGGAAGTAGTTCGCGAACGAGTCGGCCTCCCACCGGCCGGTGTGCTCGTACTCGAACTTGCGCGTCCAGAAGCCGATGGCTTCGTCGGCGTCCTCGACGCGGACCATCGTGTGGTCGAGACTCCACTTCGCGCCGTAGTCGCGCTCGACGATCTCGACCTCGTGGCCGTCGGGGTCTTTGACGAACGCGTAGCTTCCGCCACACGAGTCCGGGTCGCGGTAGTCGTCGACGCCCTCGTCCATGAGTTCCTCGTAGGCGTCGTAGACGTCCTCGACGCGGACCGCGATGTGGCCCCAGGCGTCGCCCATCTCGTAGTCGTCCTCGCCGTGGTTGTAGGTGAGTTCGAGGAGCGCGCCGTCGTCGTGCACGTCCTCGGGGCCGAGGTAGACGATGGTGAAGTCCTCGCCCTCCCAGCGTCCTTTCTCCTCGTAGTCGAGGTGGTCCCGGTACCAGGCCATCGAGTCGTCCAGGTCGGCGACGCGCATCATCACGTGGTCGAGCGTGCCCTGCATGGTCCGGAAATCGGTCGGGCCGGGAAAAAGGCTACCGAACCCAGACGTTCCTACCGGGTCCAGTCCCACCACGCGACGGCCCAGAGGACGACGACGCCGACGGGAACGGCGACGGTCCCGGGACGACTGTTCCCGACGGCGAACCCGAGGTGGCTGCCGCCCGCGAGCGCGAGCAACCCCACGGTGAGCCTGCGGTCCTCCCGCAGGACTCGGCCGCCGAACGCGCTCGCGAGCGCAAGCACGTAGAGCAGGGTGCCGACCGGCCACGCCAGGAGACGCCCGGGGAGGCTCGCCGGCCCCATCGTGAACGAGAACAGGTACTCCCAGAGCGTGACGACGTGGACCGACCCCGGGTTCACGAGCCCCCACGCGAACACGAGACGCAGGTCGCCGCCGAAGAAGAACAGCGACCAGGGGAGGACGGCTGGCGCGAGCAGCGCCGCGAGACGGCGACGACTCGTCGCCGGGCGACTGGTCGTCGACGTGTGGCGGCCGGTCATCGACGCGCGACGATGCGGAGCACGTCCTCGTCCTGGAGTTCGTGGTCGCGGCCGACCTGCTGTTCGTCGTGTTTCGCGCTCGGGCCGGTGACCCGCGCGAAGCGGAACCGCTCGTCGAACGACCCGCCGAGTTTCCGGAGCGCGTCGTCGACGGTGTCCCCTCGCGGAGCACCAGCGGCTCCTCGTAGTCGACGCCCCGGCCGGGCTTGTCCATGTAGATGCGCATCAGGCCGAGGCGGTCCCAGAGGCGCTCCTTGAACGCGTCGAGGCCCTTCTCCTTCTCGGCGGAGATGAACACCGCCTCGTCCGGGTCGATGCCGTGCTCGCGGAGGTTCTCGTGGACGGTGTCGACGTAGCTCCGGTCGACGAGGTCGACCTTGTTCACGACCACCGTCGACGGCAGGTAGACCCGGTTGTCCATCACGCCGTCGATGAGGCGGTCGAGGTCGAGGTTCTCGCGGATGGTCACGTCGGCGTTCACGACGCCGTACTCGCGGAGCACCTCCTTGATGGCGTCCTCGGAGAGGTCGAGTTCGACGCTCGACGTGATGGAGATGCCACCCTTGCCTTTCTTCGCTATCTTCACCGACGGCGGTTCCTGGTCGAGGCGGACCTTCGTATTGTAGAGCTCCTGGCGGAGGCGGTCGTACTGCTCTATCTCGAACGCGGAGAGCAGGAAGACCACGAGGTCGGCGGTCCGGACGACCGAGAGCACCTCCTTGCCGCCGCCGCGGCCGCCGGCCGCCCCCTCGATGAGCCCCGGCACGTCGAGGATCTGGATCTCGGCGCCGTTGTACTTGAGCATCCCGGGGTTGACTTCGAGGGTGGTGAACTCGTAGGCGCCGACCTCGCTGTCGGCGTTGGTGAGGGCGTTGACGAGCGTCGACTTGCCGACGCTCGGGAAGCCCACGAGGGCGACCGTGGCGTCGCCGTGCTTCTCCACGGCGTACCCGTGCCCACCCCCGCTGCTGGACTGCTGTTCCAGCTTCTCCTTTTCTCCGCGAGCTTCGCCTTCAGCCGACCGATGTGGCTCTCGGTCGACTTGTTGTAGGGCGTGGAGCTGATCTCCTCGCGGAGTTGTTCGATCTCCTCTTCCAGTCCCATTACCGTC
This sequence comes from Halobacteriaceae archaeon GCM10025711, assembly GCA_042662785.1. GTDB lineage: Archaea > Halobacteriota > Halobacteria > Halobacteriales > Halobacteriaceae > JBHSYX01. Next base: position 2,012,517 of record JBHSYX010000001.1, on the reverse strand, counting down.
TACTCCGCCGCTGGCGTCGAAAAAGGCTTTGCTTGTCGGTGGGTCAGCGCGGAAACCGGCCGACTGCATCGAGAGGGCGGCCGATGCGTCGGTTCCCGGAGGCCCGAGTCAGCCGAACACCTCGAATCCGTACTGCTGGCCGGGTTCGTCGTGGTCGGGAGGGCAATCACACCGCGAGGAATCGCGAGTGGTTCCTGTTTTGTTCTCCCGTCCCACGGATTGTATTATGCTCGTTTGGCGTGAATATCCGCCGGCGTTGCTGGAACTGTCCCGTCGCTGTCAGCCGATTCCCCGAAATCGCGTGACGGTGTGGCGTGCGTCCGTCCCGGCGGGCGATTGCTGAGGTACTTCGACACGTTAATACGGTGCCAAAATCGAATTCGAGGTGATGCCGGACCCGTCGCGACTGCGCGACAGCACGCAGATAGTGCTGCCAGTCTCGACGCTGGCCGACCTCCGGACGGACGTCGAGGCGGAGTTCACCGTCACCATCGTCCAGGAGGACCACGAGGAGGGGGACCACTACCGCATCATCGGTAGTCCGGTGGAGATAAAGGACGTCAGTCGATTCCTCGCCCGGCACGGCGTCAGCGTCCCGTAACGCTGAGAGATAATAACCCTTAAAAGCGCCGCGAGGGTTCATTCGGGTATGGCTGGAACCATCGAAGCGCTCGTCCCCGGCGGTCAGGCCAATCCTGGCCCGCCGCTCGGTCCCGAGCTCGGCCCGACGCCGGTCGACGTGCAGGCGGTCGTCAACGAGATCAACGACCAGACGGCTGCGTTCGACGGAACCGAAGTCCCCGTCACCATCACCTACGAGGACGACGGCTCCTTCGAGATCGAGGTCGGCGTCCCGCCGACCGCAGCGCTCATCAAGGACGAGGCCGGTTTCGAGACCGGAAGCGGCGAGCCCCACAAGGACCACGTCGCGGACCTCTCCATCGACCAGGTCAAGAAGATCGCCGAACAGAAGCTCCCCGACCTGCTCGCCTACGACGTCAAGAACGCCGCGAAGGAGATCTCCGGCACCTGCGCCCAGATGGGCGTCACCATCGAGGGCATCGACGCACGCGAGTTCAAGGAGAAAGTCGACGCCGGCGAGTACGACGACGTGCTCGCACCCGAGGCGTCCGCGTAACGAACACGGACGACGGTCGTTCCACGGCCGTCGACGTTCTCGCGACGAACTGTCGGCCGGACCCGTCTGAGCTTCGACGGGTTTAAGTTCTACATCGGCCTCGTTGGAACTGAGACAGGCGTACCTGTCTGTTTCACTCACCCGTAGGAGATCCCACTTCTGTGGGTCAGGGACTACGGAGGTGAACGATGGCAGAACAAGACATAGTTGAAGCAGTACGTCGCGCCCTGGACGAGGGCCCCGAGCGGAACTTCCGCGAGACAGTGGACCTCGCAATCAACTTGCGCGACATTGATCTTAACGACCCGTCGAATCGTATCGACGAGGGCGTCGTCCTCCCAGCGGGGACGGGGCAGGACACCACCATCGTGGTGTTCGCCGAGGGCGAGACCGCCCTCCGCGCTCAGGACGTCGCCGACCAGGTGCTCGGCTCCGACGAACTCGAGGACCTCGGCGACGACACGGACGCGGCCAAGGACCTGGCCAACGAGACCGACTTCTTCGTGGCGGAAGCCTCGATGATGCAGGACATCGGTCGCTATCTCGGTACCGTGCTCGGTCCGCGCGGCAAGATGCCGACGCCGCTCCAGCCCGACGACGACGTCGTCGAGGCGGTCAACCGGATGAAGAACACCGTGCAGCTCCGCAGCCGCGACCGTCGCACGTTCCACACGCGCGTCGGCGCGGAGGACATGTCCGCCGACGAGATAGCGGACAACATCGACGTCATCCTGCGTCGGCTGCACGCGAACCTCGAGAAGGGCCCGCTCAACATCGACAGCGTCTACGTCAAGAAGACGATGGGCCCGGCGGTGGAGGTGGCGTAGATGTCGGCCGAATCCGAACGCACCACCGAACACATCCCCGAGTGGAAGAAGAGGAGGTCGACGACCTCGTCGAGATGGTGTCGAGCTACGACAGCATCGGCATCGTCGGCGTCGCGGGCATCCCGAGCCGCCAGCTCCAGAAGATGCGACGCGACCTCCACGGCAGCGCCCAGCTCCGGATGAGCCGGAACACGCTCGTCCGCCGGGCGCTCGACCGTGTCGACGAAGGCGTCGAGAACCTCGACGAGTACGTCGCCGGGCAGGTCGGCATCATCGGCACGAACGACAACCCGTTCGGCCTCTACCGACAGCTCGAGGAGTCGAAGTCGCCGGCCCCCATCAACGCCGGCGAGGTCGCGCCGAACGACATCGTCATCGAGGCGGGCGACACGGGGATGGACCCCGGCCCGTTCGTCGGCGAACTCCAGCAGGTCGGCGCGAACGCCCGCATCCAGGACGGCTCCATCCGCGTGCTCGAGGACAGCGTCGTCGCCGAGGAAGGCGACGTCGTCGACCAGCAGCTCGCGGGCGTCCTGAGCGAACTCGGGCTCGAACCGAAGGAGGTCGGCCTCGACCTGAAGGCGGTCTACTCCGACGGCGTGCTCTTCGAAGCCGACGAGCTCGCCATCGACATCGACGAGTACCGCGCCGACGTCCAGGCCGCCGCTGCGCGCGCCGGAACCTCTCGGTCAACGCCGTCTACCCGACCCAGGCCACCGCGCCCGCCCTCATCCAGAAGGCGCTGGGCGAGGCGAAGAGCCTCGGTCTCCAGGCGGCCATCGAGAGCCCGGACCTCGCGACGGACCTCGTCAGCAAGGCGGACGCGCAGGTTCGCGCGCTCGCCGCGCTCATCGACGACGAGGAGGCGCTCCCGGAGGAACTGCGCGGGGTCGAAGCCCCGGCAGCCCCCGCAGCGTCCGAGGAGGAATCGACTGACGAAGAACCAGACGAAGAGGCCGAGGAAGCCCCCGCAGACGATGACGACGAGGACGATGACGACGACGCTGGCGAGGGCCTCGGCGCGATGTTCGGCTAACAACTCACACCAGAGGATACAACAATGGAATACGTTTACGCTGCACTCATCCTGAACGAAACGGGCGAAGAGATCAACGAAGACAACCTGACGGCCGTGCTCGACGCCGCGGGCGTCGACGTCGAGGAGTCCCGCGTCAAGGCCCTCGTCGCCGCCCTCGAGGACGTCGACATCGAGGAAGCCGTCGAACAGGCTGCCGCCGTTCCCGCCGCCGGCGCCGCTGCCGGTGGCGCCGCCGAGGCCGACGCAGAGGAAGAGGAAGCCGCCGAAGAAGAGGAAGCCGCCGAGGAAGAGGCGGCCGAGGAAGAAGAGGACGAAGAGGCCAGCGGCGAGGGCCTCGGCGACCTCTTCGGCTGAGCGACGACCCGGACGACCCAGTTTTCTTTCGGACGCTGCCCGTCGAGCGACGGCACCGGGTGAAGGTTTAAACCCGGAGCCGCGGCCAGCGTCGCGTGATGGAGGCGTTCGGCACCCGACTGTTCGTCGACCCGGAAGCCACGGCGCAGGCGCTCGTCTTCGTCCTCGGCGGCGTCGCAATCGGGTCGCTGAGCGGGCTGACGCCCGGACTCCACGTGAACAGCCTCGCCCTCCTGCTCGCCGCCGGTGCCCCCGCCGTCCCGGGGCCGCCGCATCTCGTCGGCGCTGCACTGCTCGCCGCCGGCGTCGTCCACTCGTTCCTCGACGTGGTCCCCGCGCTCGCGCTCGGCGTGCCGGACGCGTCGATGGCGCTCGCGGCGCTCCCCGGCCACCGGCTCGTCATCGCGGGTCGGGGTCGCGAGGCCATCCGGCTGTCGGCGCTCGGGAGCACGGGCGCGGTCCTCGGCGCCGTCCCGCTCGCGGTGCCGGTCACCGCGGCGATGCGACGACTCGCACCGCTCCTCGAACGCCACCTCCCCGTCGTGCTGGCCGGCGTCGTGGCCTTCCTGCTGGTGACCGAACGCGCCGGTCGCCCCCGCATCGGCGCGATGCTCGCGTTCGCGGCGAGCGGCGTGCTGGGCGTCGTCGCGCTCGACCTGCCGACGGCCGGCGTCCTGCCGACCGGCGACATGCTCGGCCCCCTGTTGAGCGGGCTGTTCGGCGCGCCGGTCCTGTTCGACGCGTTCCGCGGGGGTGGCGTTCCACCACAGGGCGGCCACCACGTCGCCACGTCACGCTCTGCAGTCCTCGCCGCCGGCGCTGCGGGCACCGTCGCCGGCGCCATCGTGGGGTTCGTTCCCGGCGTGTCGAGTGCCATCGCGGCGGTGCTCGCGCTGTCGGTGATCCCCGCGTCGCTGGGCGACCGCGGCTTCGTCGTCGCCACGAGCGGCGTCAACACCGCGAACACGGTGTTCGCCCTGTTCGCGTACGTCGCGCTCGGGACGCCGCGCACCGGCGTCCTCGTCGCGTTCGACCGTGCGGCGGCGCCGATGAACGTGCCGCTCCTGCTGGCTGCGGTCGGACTCGCGGCGTGCTCCGGTGGCGTGCTGGTGCTCCTCGTCGGCGACCGCTACCTGCAGACGGTCGGGCGCCTGGACTACCGACGTGTGTCCGTCACCGTGCTCGGCGTGCTCGCCGTGGCCGCGTTCCTGTTCGCCGGTGTGGTCGGCGTCGTCGGCTTCGCGGTGGCCGCCGTCATCGGTCTCCTGCCGGTCCGGTTCGGGACGCGACGGGTTCACCTGATGGGTGTCCTCATCGTCCCGATAGCGCTCCCCGGCGTCTGAGCAACGCCGCTCGAACTGTCGGGACCGCTACAGCCACCCCTCGCGCCGGAAGTAGACCAGCAGGACGAGGGTGATGCCGACCATCCCGACGACGGCGGCGGGATAGCCGTAGGTCCAGTGGAGTTCGGGCATGTTGAACGGCCCGCCCTCGAAGTTCATCCCGAACCAGCCGACGACGAGCGTGAGCGGGAGGACGATGGTGGCGACGACGGTGAGCGTCTTCATCACCTCGTTGGTGGACATCGAGAGCGAGTTGAGGTAGATGTCCCGGGCGCCCGCGGTGAGTTCCCGGTAGGTCTCCGCGAGGTCGACGAGCTGGACGACGTGGTCGTACACGTCACGGAAGTACTTCTCGGTGGCCTCCTGGACCTGGTCCGGGTCGCCACGCCAGAGAGTACCGACCGCCTCGCGGGTGGGCCAGAGCAGTTTCCGGACCGACAGCAGGTCGCGCCGCGCCACGTTGATGGCTTCGAGCGTCTCGATGTCGGGGTCGCTGATGACGTCGTCCTCGATGCGCTCGATGTGGCTCTCGATGCCGTCGAGCAGCCCGAAGTAACCGTCGACGACGTTGTCGGCGACGCGGTAGACGAGGTGGTCCGGCCCCCGGGTCAGGAGCCGGTCGTCGCCGGTCTGGAGGCGCTGCCACGGCCGGTCGACGGCGTCCACGTCCTCGTGGGTCAGCGTCACCAGCCAGCCGTCGCCGAGGAAGAGGCCGACGGGCTGTTCGGCGAGTTCCTCGTCGAAGGTCGTGTCGCCCCGCCGGAGGTGCGCGGTCTTTATCAGGACGAACGTGTGGTCGGGGAACTCCTCGACCTTGGGTCGGACGTTGTTCTGGACGTCCTCGACGGAGAGGTGGTGGACGCCGAACGCGTCCATCACGGCGGACAGTTCGTCGTCGGTTGGCTCCGTCAGTCGCACCCAGATGGTCTCGTCCGCGTCGCTCGCCGTCGCGACGTCGTCGAGTCGCGTTGCGCCGTCGGTCGTGTAGCCGAGTATCTCAACTGTCATGGTCGCTGTCCAGCGTTCGCCTGGCCGATGACCAGGAGGGTTACCCCGACCATCAGCGCGGTGAGTGAAAAGGCTCGCCCCGGGACGCCAGCAGCGACGCCGGCCACGTACCAGGCGAGGCCGACGGCGGTGAGCGCGACGCCGGCCGCCAGCGTCCGGTTCATGGGTGCGGTCAGTGGTCGATGCCCGCGACGAGACGCTCGAAGTTACCGCTCTCGGCGTCGTCGAGCGCCTGGGGGTAGACGTGTATCGCGACGACCACGTCGTCGCCGTGCTGGACCTTCGCGACGTGCACGAACACGTCGACGGGTTGGCCCTGGACGGTCGTGGTCGTCGCGAACTTGGTGCTGGTCGTCTCCTCGCCGAGCATCGTCACCGTCGTCGTGTCGACGGTCCGGACGTCGCCCGACTGGCTGAACTGCGACTGGAACTGTTCGAGGAGCTGTTCGTTCGACATCGACGCGACCGGGTTCAGCGACTGGCCGGCCACCTTGGCGGCCGGCGTCGAGACGGCGGCGAACGCCGCCGCGGGTCTGGTGGTGTCACCGACCGTGACGGACTTCTCGTAGGTCGCCAGCCAGTTGGTGATGGTCACGTGCTTGGACTGGCCGGCCACCTCGACGTCGCGTTCGATAGCCTGGTCGGTGACGTCACGCTCCTGGTAGCCGGTGTCGGCGAGCGCGTTCGCCGACACGGTCGCCTTCGACGCCTCGAAGGAGACGGTGTCGGAGGTCAGGGCGCCGAGGCAACCGGCGCTCGCCACGAGGAGGACGAGCGCCGTCGTTCCGAGAAGCGTGCGGGTCTTCATACGGTTCCCTGACGATTCCGGGTGTATTAAACGCGTTGCCAACTGGCACGCGTCCGGTCAGTACCGGTAGGTCGGGCCGTCGTCGCTGTCCTCGACGGTGACGCCCAGGGCTTCGAGTTCGTCGCGGAGTTCGTCGGCGCGGTCGTAGTTGCCCGCCTCGCGTTCGCGCTCCCGGACGTCGAGGACGAGTTCGATGACGTCGTCCGCAATTTCGACGCGCCCGGTGGCGTCGCCGTCGAAGGCGAAGCCGAGGACGCCCTCGCCGAGGTCCTCGAACCGGTCGATGGCGTCGGTGAGGCCGCGATAGTCGTACTCGTCGTGGTCGTCGACGTGCCGGTTGACGGCGGTGGCGAGTTCCAGGAGCGCCGTCACCGCTTCGCGGGTGTTGAAGTCGTCGTTCATCGCGTCCGCGAACGCCTCCCCGGTCGCGGCGACGGCCTCCCGGAGCGCGTCGTCCGCGGCCTTGGTGCGGGCGGCGGGGCTGTCGACCGCTTCGACGGCGCGCTCGTAGGACCGCGAGAGGCGGTCCCAGCGCTCGACGGCCTCGTCGAGGACGGCCTCGCTGTAGGACTGCCGCCGCGAGTACGACGTCGACACCAGGAACATCCGGATGGGGTTCGGGCCGAACTCGCGCACCGCGTTCTTCACCGTGAAGAAGTTCTGCAGGCTCGAACTCATCTTCTCGCCCTCGGTCTCGAGCAGGCGGACGTGGAGCCAGTAGTTCGCGAACTGCCGGCCGGTGGCCGCCTCGCTCTGTGCGATCTCGTTCTCGTGGTGGGGGAAGACGAGGTCCTGGCCGCCGACGTGGATGTCGAGGGTTTCCCCGAGGTGGGTCATGCTCATCGCCGAGCACTCGATGTGCCAGCCGGGCCGGCCGTCGCCCCACTCCGAGTCCCACGTCTCGCCGCCGGGCGGCGCGTCGTCGGGGTGTGCCTCGCCCGCCTTCCAGAGCGCGAAGTCGGCGGAATGGCGCTTCTCGGCGAGTTCGTCCTCGTCGCCCTGTGCCTCCACGTCCTCCAGGCGCTGGTTCGACAGCTTCCCGTACTCCGGGTAGGTGGTCACGTCGAAGTAGACCGACCCGTTGGACTCGTAGGCGTAGCCCTTCTCCACGAGCGTCGCCACCAGGTCGCGTATCTCGGGGATGTGCTCTGACACCCGGGGGTAGACCTCCGCCCGGCGGAGGTTCAGCGAGCGCATGTCCTCGATGACCGACCGGGTGAAGTGACGCGCCACGTCGGGTTCGGAGTCGCCGAGGTCGTCCTCGCCGATGCGCGCCACTATCTTCTCGTTCACGTCGGTGAAGTTCTCGACGTGGTGGACGTCGTAGCCGAGGTGTTCCAGCCAGCGATGCATCACGTCCACGTGTACCCACGCGCGCGCATGACCGAGGTGGGCGTCGTCGGAGACGGTGAGCCCGCAGAAGTAGAGCAGGACGTCGTCGGGGTCCCTGGGCTCGAACGCCTCGCGCTCACCCGAGAGCGTGTTCGTCACGTACAGCGTCATCGGTTCCCGATACGCGAGCGGACCTTTAAAACGTCGAAACCGCGACGCGTTGTGCCGGGACCGCGTCGAGCGCGTCCTCGACGGCGCGGACGGCGTTCGCGCCGTCGCGCCGGCCGACCACGACGGCGAGCGTCTCGCCCGCGACGCCCGCCGCCTCCACGTAGATTCCTTCCACGCCGAGGCGGTCGAGCACCGTCGCCAGCGCCGCCGCGTCAACGTCACCGGTCGCGAGGATGCCCGTGAGCGACCCGCCGTCCGGCGCGAAGCCCTGGTCGCCGACGGCGAGCACCGGGTCGTCGTCGACCGGACCGAGGCCGCTCTGCATCGTCACGCTGGCCGACCGGTCCTCCTCGGCGAGCGCCGGGAGTTCGTCCGCGAACCGGCGGAGCGCGGTCGCCACCGCGTCCTCGTCGCCGTCCACGTCGAGATACCGCGCGGCGGACGCGTAGTTCGCGACGCCGGCCCGGAGCGCGGTCAGCAGGAACGGGTGAGCGCGCACCGCAGTGCGCGTCTCCGAAGCGAGAGAGCCCATGTGCCCCCGAGCGCGCCGCGACCCGAAAAGCGATGCGGAACGCTGGTCAGGGTTGCACGAGGAAGTAGCCGGCCGCGACCAGCCCGACCAGCACCACCAGCACGGCCGCGAGCATCATCACGCCCTCGACGATGGTGGCGGCGACGATGGCGAGCAGGATGGCGAGGCCGCCGAGTGCCAGCACCGGCACGTTCCGGAGGTTGGGGAGCGGAACGCCGCCCCCGTCGTCGGGTTCCACCGCCACCTCCTGTTGCCGGTGACCGAGGTTCTCGTCCACGTCGACCGGCTGCTTCTCCTCCGTGGGGTTCGTCAGCGACACCGTCACGTACGCCGTCTCGGAGCCGTAGCCGGTGACGATCTCGAGTCGGCCCCTGACGGGGCGACGTGACCCCGTCACCCGCACCATGACCACCGCCGTGCTCTCCCGCTCCACGTACCGGTTCGGCGTCTCCACCTCCGCCACCGCCGAGAGGTCGTCGTCGATGTGGAGGTGGACGTGGGTCGGGGCGCCGTGGTTCTGCAACTGGATGGCGAACGAACCGGTCGCTTCGAACACGTCCGTTTCGGGCGCTAACGTGTTGACCCCGTCGCGGTTGACGTGGACCGGTAAGGTGTCTGTCACTGGTTCTCAGTTCCCACGTCGTATCGCCGGAAGAAAAAGCTTCAGGCCGGTGCCTCTTCGCGCATGTCGGGCGGCAGCAGGTTCGGGATGCCGTCTTCGATGGGGTAGCGCTCGCCGCACTCGGTGCAGACGAGGGTGCCCGTGAGCACCTCCTCGCCCTCCGATTCGTCGACCTCGAGTTCGAGGTCGTGTTTGTCGAGCGGGCAGCAGACGATGTCGAGCAGTGATTTCTTCACGAGGGCGTCACCGGATTGTGCGTACCGATGGGGTCCCGCGACAAAAGGATGACGGGTTACGCGAACGGGTTCTCGAGGACGACGGTGTCCTCCCGGTCCGGGCCGACGCCGAGCGCGTAGACGTCCGCGTCGACCTCAGCGGCCACGTACTCGACGTAGGTCTGTGCGTTCTCGGGGAGCGCGTCGTAGCCGTCCTCGGCCACCTCGGACCAGTCCACGTCCGGCCAGCCGTCGAGGACCTGGTAGTCGGGTTCGCACTCGGCCCACTGCTCGGTCGTCGAGGGCATCGTGGCGAGGTCCTGGTCCTCGAAGTGGTAGTGGTGGCCGACCTTGACCTCGTCGAGGCCGGCGAGCACGTCGAGGTGGTTGATGGCGATGCCGGTGAAGCCGTTGGCGCGCGCGGCGTGTCGGAGCATCGGCAGGTCGAGCCACCCGATGCGGCGCGGGCGACCGGTCACCGTCCCGAACTCCCCGCCGCGCTCGCGTATCTCGTCCGCCAGGTCGCCCCCTATCTCGGTCGGGAGCGGGCCGGTGCCGACCCGCGACAGGTAGGCCTTGATTACGCCGACGATCTCGCCCTGCCCGATGACGTCCGGGCCGATGCCCGTCCCGGTCGCGGCGTAGCCGGCGGTCGGGTTCGAGGAGGTAACGTAGGGGTAGATGCCGTGGTCGATGTCGATGGCGGTGCCCTGTGCGCCCTCGAACATGAGGTTGCCGTCGAGTTGCTGATACCGGTCGAGGAACTCGCCGGCGTTGACGGGCATGTCCTCGGCGGCGAGTCGCTCGCCGTACGCGCGGTACTCCTCGTAGAGGTGGTCGACGTCGAACTCCTCGCCGGTCTCGACGCCGTAGACGTCCTCGGCGAGCGCTCGCTTCTGCGGCACGACGTACTCCAGGCGCTCGCGGAGGACGTCGGGGTCGAGGAGGTCGCCGACGCGGATGCCGCGCCGGCCGACCTTGTCCTCGTAGGTGGGGCCGATGCCGCGCCCGGTGGTGCCGGCGTCGAGGTCGGAGTCGCTTTTCGCCTCCTCCTCGATGCCGTCGAGGACGCGGTGGTACGGCAGGATGACGTGGGCACGTTCGGCGACCCGGACGTCGGGGTTGAGGCCGCGGTCGCGCAGGTCGTCGAGTTCGGAGAACAGCGTCTCGGGGTTGACGACGCAGCCGTTGCCGAGGAGGCCGACCTTGCCACGGACGGCGCCGCTGGGAACGAGCGATAGCTTGTACTCGGTGCCGCCCTCGACGACGGTGTGGCCGGCGTTGTCGCCGCCCTGGTAGCGGACGACGACGTCGGCGTGCTCGCCGAAGAGGTCGACGACGCGGCCCTTCCCCTCGTCGCCGAGTTGAGAGCCCACGATGGTGACGGTCATACAGTGGGATACGACTGTGCCGCTCGCTAAACCGGTTACGGTCTCACAGCGGCGTGACCGTAGACGGCAACTGGTGCGGGTGACCACAACTGTTAACACATCTTGGCTGCAACTCTCGGAGAACGGGGCGTAATACCCCGAAACGGACAGCAACTTTTAAAAGCACTTACGACAAGTTAACACATGCCATGATAGACCGACTGGAAAAAGAAGTCGACATGCTGGAACGCCACCTCCAGGTCTTGCGGATGGTCATCGAGAACGAGCCGATCGGCATCGTGAAGATGTCCAACGAGACCGGCTACCCCCACCACAAGGTCCGTTACTCCCTCCGCGTCCTCGAGGAAGAGAACCTCATCGAACCCTCCAGCCAGGGCGCTATCACCACCGAGCGCACCCAGGAGTTCGTCGAAGAACTCGACGACAAGATGGAGGAGATCGTCGAGAAGCTCGAACAGATGAAGATCGGCGCGACCGCCGAAGCCGAAAACTAGAGTTCTGGAACGTTTACGTGGAACGAGCCGCTGCGTGCCTCCGATAGGCACAGGTGGTACCCTTGCTTTCTCCCGATTCGGACGTAGCTCTCGCGCTTGTCGCGGCTGAGGAAGCCGCCACCCGTCGCGTCGGCGGCTGATTCGAGCGCGTCGGGCTCGAAGAAGCTCCGCGTCACGTAGAACGCGGCGCTCAGCTCCTCGTTCCCCTCCGCGCTGTCCGTCGACGCCTCGACGAGTTCCGTCATCATCTCGCCCGTCACCGGGTCGCGGGAGTCGTTCAGTTTCGCCACGACCAGCGGCTCGCCCATCCGGTTCCGGAGCACCACGTCGAACTGGCGACGTTCGGTGGCCTCGGGCGTCTCCACCTCCACCGCACCCCGGAGCTGTGCGCGGTCTATCTCCGCGATGGCGTGGAACAGGTCACGCAGGCCGGACTCGTGGCCCGTCTCCCGAATCTCGTAGAGGAGTTCCGAGACGACCCAGGAGACGAACTTGTACTCGACGGTGTTCTCCAGGAACTCGTCGAACGGGATGCCGTCGACGGTGGCCCCCGTCGCGTCGAACTGGGTGTGGTGTTCGATGCGGAGGTTGGCGTTGACCTCGTCCTTCGGCGCGCCCTCGTCGCGCGCCGATTCGAGCGTCGGCTTGCCGCGCGAGTCGTACCGCACGAACAGGTTCGTCCCGGTCATCGCCTCCGTCACGCCGAGTTCTGGGCCGCTGGGACCGTCGGGGACGTCGCTCCCGGCGTCCGCCAGCTTCCTTCGAGGGTCTGGATGCGGTTCTGAAGGCGCTCGACCTTCGAGGCGAGTTCGTCGCGCTCCGCCTGGAAGTCGTCGCGTTCGGACCGGGCTGCCGCCAGCTCCTCTTCGAGCCGGGCGAGCTGCTCGGCGCGCTCTTCGAGTGCGGCCCGGAGTTCGGTGACCTGCTCGCTCGACTGCTGTGCCTGCTCGGGCTGGGAGCGTTCCCGGGTCCCTTGCCGTGGTTCGGTCGCCTGGGCCGTCTGCCGTCGCTCGACCTCTCGCGGCTGGCGCGTCTGCTCGGCCGACGCCGGCTGTTCGCTCGTCGCCCCTCCGGATTCCGCCGACTTCGCCCCGGCGGCCTGGTGTCGTTCCGGGGTACCCTCCGGCCGTTCGTCGTCCGGGCGTCGTCGCTGCTGGGTCTTGTCCGGGCTCAGTGCCGGAATCGACTTCGTCTGCCGCCAGCGCTCCTCCTCGCTGAACACGTCGTCGTCATCGACGTCGGCGTCGGCGTCGGCGTCAGCAGGCGTCGCGTCGGCGTCCGGCGTGCCCGCCTCCGTCGACGTCCGGACCGGCTCCGACCGGTCGGGCGCCGACCGTCTCTCGGCGGCGTCCACGCCCCGCGGCTCGGTTTCGGGGTCGGCGTCCGGCCGTCGCCTGTCCGGACCGTGCGTGGAGGGGTCGCGTGCGGGTTCGGTCGTCTCCCGTTCGGCGTCTGGCGTCGTCTCCTCTGCCTGCTCGATGGCGTCGTGTGGAGTGGTATCGGCGGTCGGGTCCGCGTCGGCCGACGGTGCGTCCGGGTCCGGCGTCTCCGCCGTCGATGTGTCCGTCGTCGAAGTGTCCGCCGTCGAAGTGTCCGCCGTCGATGTGTCCGCCGGAGACGGGTCCGGGGTCGTCTCCTCGGAGTCCACCGTCGGCTCCGCGACCGGTGTGTCCGGTTCGACGGCTGTCTCCTCGTCGTCGGACTCGACTGCGGGTTCGTCGGCCGGCTCGTCTTCCGCGGCCGGTTCGTCTCCCTCAGCCGGTTCCGTCACGGCCGCGCCCGCTACCGGCTCGTCCCCGACCTCCTCGTCCTCGACGTCCGGGATGTCGAGAACGGTGATGTCGACCTTCTCGACCTCGTAGATGCCGACCTCGTCGTCGGCGAGTTCGAACGCCTCGTCGCCGGTCTTGAGCTGGTTCCGGGAGCCGACGAACGCGACGTTCATCGAGCGGCCGCCGTAGTAGACGACGTAGTAGTCGCCGCTCATCACGTTCTCGGAGAGTTCGACGTAGCCGGTGAAGCTGGCCTTCGAGAGCATATCGTCGGCCTCCGAGAGCGAGGTGTCGTTCGTGTAGTACTTCGCCTGCGTCGTCCCGCCCTGCTCCTGCATCGCGAAGAGCAGCGGGAGTGCGGGGTACGGTGCTTCGTAGGCGGTGCCGCTGGCGTCCTCGAAGTCGTCCATCGAGCCGTCGAAGACGCCGACGACCCGGCCGTTGAGCATGAAGAGCCACGCGCCACCGCCGCGGACCGCTCCGGAGAAGTTGTCGTCAGCGAGGTCGTGGAGCCCCCGGAAGCCGCCCGCGACCTCGCGGGGCTCCCACGACTCCACTCGCTCGACCGTGCGCGCGTCCATACACAGTAGAAACCACAAGCGAACCTAATAGTTTCCGGCTCCGAAGACTGACAGAAAACCGGTGGCGCGGCGGGTCACCGCCAGACGACGAGTCAGAGAAAGCGGAGAGCTCCCGGTCCGGAGATGGTCGAGCGGCCGGCCCACCTACAGCTTCTTCTGTGCGTCGTCTGCCAGTTCCTCCATCCGCTTGCTGAGACGGCCCGCGCTCGAGAACTCGTCTTCGCTGAGTGCGGTCGCGAGCGCGTTGCCGAGGACGAACACCGCGTGTTTGTGCTCGCTCTTGGACTTGTGGACGTGCGAGGGGCTGACGTCGAGCTGTTCGTACGCGGCGAAGAGGTCGGGGTCGATGTCGTCGTACTCCTTGAAGTGGTCCTTGATGATGACCATCTGCTCGTGGAGCTCCAGCAGTTCGTCCTTATGCATTTACGCGTCGCTATGCAGCTATCGGGTTTAAGGATTTCTGAGAACTGTTCGCACGGACGGCGAAAATCGGAGAGATTAGAAGACGTACTCGTCGTCGTGCCCCATCATCCCGTCCTCCTCTATGGACGGCTCGTTGTCGACGGCGCCGCTCGTCTTGTAGGTCTTGATTCCAGCGGCGAGCAGTTCCTCGATGGCCTCCTCGCGACTCATGAACTCCCCCTGATCGACGAGTTGAGCGATCTGCATCTCGAGGTGCTCCGGGATAGTAATCTCTGCTTTGGGCATCTGAACGTCCGGCGTTTCGGGAGAGGGGTATTTAAGATTGACGGGACCCCTCACTTTTCGCTCCCTGCCGCTTGACACCGGTTTCGTGTCGCTTTGTTCCGGCCGGCGGTCGGCTCGACCGACCTGGGGCGGCGACGCGCCGACAGACATACCTGCGGCGAGCCAGAGGTTCGACCATGGCAGTTACCGACGTGACCGGACTCCACGAGGAGTTCGACGGCGACCGGCTCCCGCCCGGGCAGCGGCGCACCGAGAAGTTCCCCGTGCTCTCCAAGAGCGGGACGCCCGGCTGGGACCCCGACACCTGGGAGTTCGAGGTGGGGGCGCCGTCGACGACCCGCTCACCCTCTCGTGGGAGGCGTTCACCGACCTGCCGAGCGTCACCCAGCGCCAGGACTTCCACTGCGTCACCGGCTGGTCCCGGTTCGACAACGAGTTCACGGGCGTCACCTTCCCCGCGCTCGCCGAACTGGCGGGCGTCAGGGACGACGCCGTCCACGTCATGTTCCACGCACTCGACGGCTACACCACCGACCTCACGCTCGAGGAGTGCATGCGCGAGGAGGTGCTGTTCACCTGGGAGCACGACGGCGAACCGCTCCCGGCAGAACACGGCGGTCCGCTCCGGGTCGTCACGCCCCACAAGTACGCCTACAAGGGCGCGAAGTGGGTGTCCGGCGTGGAGTTCCTCACCGAGCCCGAACGCGGCTACTGGGAGCGACGCGGCTACTCCGACACCGCGAACCCGTGGAACGAGGAACGGTATAGTTAGGCTCAAGAACCGCCGCTCCTGAGTTGCACTCGAATGCCACCGTACCGCGACGGCCAGGTGTCGGCGGGAACCCGCCTCGCGACCCGCTCCTGCCGCGTTCCTGACGTCTCGTTCCGCTCGTTCCTCGCCGGGCGGACCGGCCCGCGCGTCCACTGGGCCGCGCCGGACGGCCTCGAAGTCGCCGCCACCGGCGCGGCGGCGCGCGTGACCGCGTCCGGCCCTGGCCGGTTCGACGCGGTTCGCGACGACGCGTCGGCGCTGTTCGACGCCCTCGACGCCGACGGCGACGCGCCCGCCGCGACCCGTCCGCGCCTGTTCGGCGGGTTCGCGTTCGGCGACGACCACGACCCAGCGCCGCCCTGGAAAGGGTTCCAGGGTGCCGAGTTCGTGCTTCCTCGCGTCCAGTTGACCAGGACCGACAGCGACACCTGGCTCACGGTCGCCGCCGACGACCCGGACGCCGCCGACGGCCTGCTGGCCGAGACGCGCGAGGCGGTCGGCGACCTGCCGGAGATGCAGCCGAGCGGCGACCCGCCCGGGGTCGAGACGACCCGCCACACCACGTCACGCGAGGAGTGGTACGAGCAGGTCGACCGCGTCGTCGACCGCATCCGCGACGGCGAACTCCGGAAGGTCGTCCTCGCGACGGCGCTCGACGTCGACCTCGCCGGCCCGGTGTCGGTCCCCGACGTGCTCGAACGCCTCCGGTCGTCGTACCCGGACTGCTACCGGTTCCTCGTCGAACCGAACGGCGACGGCGGCTTCTTCGGCGCGCCGCCAGAGCGCCTCGTCTCGCTCCGCGGCCGCACCGTGGAGACGGAGGCGCTGGCGGGGTCGGTCGGTCGGGGCGACACGCCAGAGGCCGACGACGAACTCGCCGCGGAGCTCACCGAGAGCGAGAAGGTCCGCGAGGAGCATGCGCTCGTCGCCGAGACCATCCGCGACTGCCTCGAACCCATCGCGGAGTCCGTGACGGTCGGCGACCGCCGGCTCCGCCGCCTCTCGAACATCCAGCACCTCCAGACGCCCATCGCCGCAGAACTCGGCGACGACGGGCACATCATCGACGTGGTCGAGGCGCTCCACCCGACCCCGGCGGTGGGCGGCCTCCCGCTCGACGAGGCGCTCCGGACCATCCAGGAGACGGAGACGTTCGACCGGGGCTGGTACGCGTCCCCGGTCGGCTGGTTCGACGCCGACGGCGACGGCGAGTTCGCGGTCGCCATCCGGTCGGGACTCGCCGCCGGGGACCGCGCGACCCTGTTCGCCGGCAACGGCATCGTCGCGGACAGCGACCCGGCCGCGGAGTGGGAGGAAGTACAGTTGAAGTACCTGCCCATTCTCGACGAACTCGAATGACGGCCCCGAACCGCAACGCGCTCTGGGCGCGCACGCTCGTCGACGAACTCGCGGCCGCGGGCGTCGACGCCGTCTGCGTCGCCCCGGGCAGTCGGTCCACGCCGCTCACCGTCGCCTTCGCCGAACACGACGACGTGCACGTCTTCTCCCATCTCGACGAGCGCTCGGCGGCCTACTTCGCGCTCGGCCGGGCGAAGCGCACCGGCCGCCCGACGCCGGTCGTCTGCACGTCCGGGACCGCCGCCGCGAACTTCCACCCGGCGGTCGTCGAGGCAGACCAGGCCCGCGTCCCCCTGCTCGTTCTCACGGCCGACCGACCGCCCGAACTCCGCGACAGCGGCGCGAACCAGACGGTCGACCAGGAGAAACTCTACGGCGACGCAGTCCGGTGGTACGCCGACGTCGCCGAACCCGAGGCGACGCCCCGGAAACTCCGGTATCTTCGAACCGCGGCCGCGCGCGCCGTCGCGGCCACCACCGGCGCGAACCCGGGTCCGGTCCACCTCAACCTCCCGTTCCGGAAGCCGCTCGAACCGACGCCCGTCCCGGGCGACGTGCCGGACGACCTCGAAGACCGCGCACCGGACGCCGTCAACGGCCGCGACGGTCCGTTCGTCCGGGTGACACGGGGAACCCCGACGCTCGACGCCGCCGACCGCGACGCCGTCGTCGAGGCAGTCGACTCCGCCGACCGGGGCCTCGTCGTCGCCGGCCCGGCCGACGTTCCGGGCGTCGACCGCGACGCGCTCCAGGACCTCGCGGCCGCGACGGGGTTCCCTGTCCTGGCCGACCCGCTCTCGGGCGTCCGGTTCGGTCGGCACGTCGCTGAAGTGCCCATTCTCGGCGGGTACGACGCCTACCTCGACCCCGCCGTGACCCGGGAGTGGCCCGACCCGGACGTGGTGCTCCGGTTCGGCGCGTCACCCACCTCGAAACCCTCCGCCACTACCTCCGCGACGCGTCCACCCGACAGTTCCTGGTGGACCCGGCTGGCGGCTGGCGGGAGGCGACGTACACCGCCACCGACCTCGTCGTGGCGGACCCGACCCGGTTCGCCAGGACAGTGGCCGAAGCCGTCGACCGCACCGGCGCCGACTGGGACCCGCTCCACCACGCCGAACAGCGACACTGGGACGTCGTCGACGAGGCCGGCGACGACCTGTTCGAGGGCGCCGTCCTCGCCGCCGTCGCGGCCGACGCGCCCGACCCCGCAACGCTGTTCGTCTCGAACAGCATGCCGGTCCGCGACCTCGACCGGTTCGCCCGGCCGCGGGACGCCGACCTGACCGTCCTCGGCAACCGGGGCGCGAGCGGCATCGACGGCATCACCAGCACCGCGCTCGGCGCGGGCAGCGCCACCGACGACCCGCTCGTGCTCGTCACGGGCGACCTGGCCTACTACCACGACATGAACGGCCTGCTGGCGCTCGGCCGCGCCGGCGTCGACGCGACCATCGTCCTCGTCAACAACGACGGTGGCGGCATCTTCCACATGCTCCCCATCGAGTCGTTCGACCCGCCGTTCACCGGCCAGTTCAAGACGCCCCACGGCCTCGACTTCGCGCCGACCGGCGACCTCTACGACCTCTCGTTCGCCCGGACCGAGACCGTCGACGGCTTCCGCGACGCCTACCGCGACTCGCTCGCCCGAGACGGCACGCAGGTGATCGAGATACTCACGGACGCCGCGGACAGCCACCGGACGCGGGAGGCACTCCGGGACCGCCTCGTCGACGACCTGCAGTAGTCAGGTCGGACGGCAGTTCGTCGACGACCAGCGGTAGTCCGGTCGTTCGACAACGCTTATGTCTGCCGGGTGTCGATTCTCGGGTATGCGTACCCCGCTCGCCCTCCTCGTCGCTTCGTTCGCCGCGCTGCTCGTCCTCGCGTACAGTATCCTCATCGTCGCGCAACCGATACTCGGCGTCCTCGTCGCCGGCGTGGTGCTGGTGGTCGGCGTGCTGACTGCGACGGACATGCCGCCGGACCGACAGCGGTCGGTCGTCACCTGGGTCGTCGTCGGCATCGTCCTGGCGTACGGCGTCGTCAGCCAGCAGTTCCTGATGGGCGTGCTCGTCGGGGCCGTGGTCTACTACGTCGCGTGGCGCACCGGCCCAGCGGCGACAGAGCCGTAGTCCCTGCCACCGGCCGAGAAGGAATCTTTTTGCGGTCCCCGTCCACCTTCACGAGTATGGTTTCCGAGATTATGGACCCCGACCGGTGGGAGGCGGTCGAGGATTCGACTTCCGGGACATCACCTACCACCGGGCGGTCGACCAGGGGACGGTCCGCATCGCGTTCGACCGGCCCGAGGTCCGGAACGCGTTCCGCCCCGACACGGTGGATGAACTCTACACCGCACTCGACCACGCCAAGCGCCAGACCGACGTCGGCGCGGTGCTCCTGACGGGCAACGGCCCCTCCCCGTCGGACGGCGGGTGGGCGTTCTCCTCCGGCGGCGACCAGTCCGTCCGCGGCGAGTCGGGCTACGAGTACCGCGGCGACGACGGCGAGGCGACGCCCGGGAAGACCGGCCGCCTGCACATCCTCGAAGTGCAGCGACTCATCCGGTTCATGCCCAAGCCAGTCATCGCCGTCGTGCCCGGGTGGGCCGTCGGCGGCGGCCACAGCCTCCACGTCGTCTGCGACCTGACGCTCGCGAGCGAGGAGCACGCCGTGTTCAAGCAGACCGACCCGGACGTCGCGAGCTTCGACGCCGGCTTCGGTTCGGCCTACCTCGCTCACCAGGTCGGTCAGAAGAAAGCCCGCGAGATATTCTTCGTCGGCAAGAACTACGACGCCGCGGAGGCCGTCGAGATGGGCATGGTCAACGAGGCGGTGCCCCACGAGGACCTGGAGGAGGTGGCCCTGGAGTGGGCGGGCGAGATAAACCGGAAGAGCCCGACCGCCGTCCGGATGCTGAAGTACGCGTTCAACCTCGACACGGACGGCCTGGTCGGCCAGCAGGTGTTCGCCGGCGAGGCGACCCGCCTCGGCTACATGACCGACGAGGCCCAGGAGGGCCGCGACGCCTTCCTCGAAGGCCGCGAACCGGACTTCTCGGGGTTCCCCTGGCACTACTGATGTCCACCGAGGTCACCCGCACCGAAGCGTGGCTGATGGCGGCCCGGCCCCACACCCTGCCGGCCGCGGCGGCGCCCGTCGTCGTCGGGGTCGGCCTGGCAATCCACGACGAGGTGTTCGCGGCGCTCCCGGCGCTGGCCGCGCTCGTCGGCGCGATGCTCATCCAGGTCGGCACCAACTTCGCCAACGACTACTACGACGCCGTGAAGGGCGCGGACACCGACGACCGCACCGGCTTCACCCGCGTCACCCAGTCCGGCCTCATCGAGGCCGGGACGGTCAAGACCGCGATGTACGCCACCTTCGGCCTCGCCATCGCCCTCGGCACCTACCTCGTCTCCGTCGGCGGCGTCCCCATCCTCGTCGTCGGCCTGCTCAGCGTCGCGAGCGGCATCGCGTACACCGGCGGCCCGTACCCGCTCGGCTACCACGGCCTCGGCGACCTGTTCGTCTTCGTCTTCTTCGGCCTGGTCGCCGTCACCGGCACCTACTACGTGCAGGCCGCCGCCGTCCTCCCCGTCGGGCCGTTCCCGACGACGGTCCCGCCGGGCACCGTCACCACGGCGGCGCTGGTCGCCAGCCTCCCGGTCGCCGCCATCTCGACGGACATCCTCGTCGTGAACAACATCCGCGACATCGAGACGGACGCCGCCGCGGGCAAGCGCACGCTCGCGGTCGTCCTCGGCTACGTCGGCAGCCGGGTCGAGTACGTCGGCCTGCTCGCGCTGGCCTACCTCGTCCCGGTCTGGTTCGTGACGCAGGGATTCGGTCTCGCCGTGTTGCTCCCGCTTCTCACGCTCCCCTACGCCGTCGTCGTGTCTCGGACCGTGCTCACGGAGACGTCCGGCGAGGCGCTCAACCCCGCGCTCTCGCGGACCGGCAAACTCCTCGCCGCGTTCTCGCTCCTGTTCGCCATCGGGCTGGTCGTATGATCGACGCCGTCTCACTCCGGCCGTTCTCGCTCCCCCTCCGCCAGCCGCTGGCGACCGCCCGGGGAACCATCGACCGTCGAGACGGCTTCCTCCTGCAGGTCGAAGCGGACGGCCACGTCGGGTTCGGCGAAGCCACGCCGCTTCCCGGGTGGACTGAATCGCTCGCCGACTGCCGGAACGCGCTCGACGCCGCCACCGACGCGCTCGCGGCCGACGGTTTCGCGGCCGCACTCGCCGCGACCGACGGCTCCCCGGCCGCCCGTCACGCCGTCTCGCTCGCCCGGTCGGACCTGGACGCACGACGAGACGACGTCCCGCTCTATCGGCGCCTGGGCGGCGACGAGACGAGCGCCGTCCCGGTCAACGCCACCGTCGGCGACGGCGACGTCGAAGCGACGGCGCACGCAGCCGCGGAGGCGGTGGCCGACGGATTCCATGCGGTCAAGGTCAAGGTCGGCGCCAGGAGCGTCGCGGACGACGTCCGTCGCGTGCGCGCGGTGCGGGACCGGGTCGGGACGGGCGTCGAACTCAGGGCGGACGCCAACGGCGCCTGGTCCCGGGAGGACGCGCGGAACGCGTTCGACGCCTTCGAAGACGCGGGCGTCGCGTTCGTCGAACAACCCCTCCCGGCGACCGACCTCGACGGTCTCGCGTCACTCCGGGGCGGTTCAGTGGGTGTCGCCCTCGACGAGACGCTCGCCGCAGTCTCCGTCGAGGACGCACTCGACGCCGGTGCCGGTGACGCGTTCGTCCTGAAGCCGATGGCGCTCGGCGGCCCCGACCGTGCCCGCGACGTCGCCCGGACGGTCCGGGAGGCAGGCTTCGACGTGCTCGTCACGACGACGGTGGACGCCGTCGTCGCCCGGACCGGCGCCGTCCACCTCGCCGCGAGCCTCGGCGACCTGCCGGCGTCCGGTCTCGCGACAGCCTCGCTGCTCGGTACCGACCTCGGGCCGGACCCGGCACCCGTCGTCGGCGGCGAGGCCCGGGTGCCCCAGAACGCAGGCCTCGGCGTCGCGGAGGTGTCCGTCGATGCGTGACTGGCTCGACCACCGCGCCCGGTCGACGCCGGACGAGACGGCACTCGTGGACGCCGACACCGGCGACGAGTGGACGTTCGCCGACCTGGACGCCGCCGTCGAGGAGACGGCCGGCTCGCTCGCGGGACTCGGCGTCGAGGCCGGCGACCACGTGGGCGTCCTCATGGAAACGCGACCCGCGTTCGTCAGGCTGGTGTTCGCCGTCCAGCGCGTCGGTGCGGTGCTGGTGCCGCTCAACGCACGCCTCGCCGTCCCGGAGCTCGCCGCCCAGCGCGACGCCGCCGACCTGACGGCGCTCGTCTGCGAGGCCGACACGGAAGCAGACGCCGCCGCGGCCGCCGGTCCGGTGCCCGTGGTCTCCGTCGACGACCCGGACCACGACGCGGTGGCGACGCTCGACGATACCGAGCCCGGACTCGTCGACGACGTGGCGTGGTCGCTGGACGACGTGCAGGCCATCATGTTCACGTCGGGGACGACCGGCGACCCGAAAGCGGTCACGCTCACGGCGGGGAACTTCCTGGCGAGCGCGGGCGCCTCCGCGGTCCGTCTCGGCGTCCTGCCCGACGACCGGTGGCTCCTCTGTCTCTCCATGTACCACATGGGCGGGCTCTCGGTCGTCCTGCGGTCGGTGCTCTACGGGACGACGGTGGTCCTCCAGCGCGAGTTCGACGAATCGGCCGTCCGGGACGCGGTCGCCGCCTTCGACGTGACCGGCGTCTCCCTCGTGCCGACGATGCTCGACCGGGTGCTCGACGCCGGCGACGGCCCGCTCGCCGACTCGCTCCGGTTCGTCCTGCTCGGCGGCGCCCCCGCCTCGACGGACCTCCTGGAGCGGTGTGCGGCCCACGACGTGCCGGTCTGTCCGACCTACGGCATGACGGAGACGGCCTCGCAGGTCGCGACTGCGCGCCCGGACGAAGCCTTCGACCACCCGGGCACCGTCGGGCGACCCTTGTTCGCCACCGACGTGACCGTCGTCGGCGAGGACGGCCTCCCGGTTCCGACCGGGGAGACCGGCGAACTCGTGGTGTCTGGGCCGACGGTAACCCCGGGCTACTACGCCGACCCGGAGGCGACCGCCGACGCGACCGGCGAATACGGCTTCCGGACGGGGGACATCGGCTACCGCGACCACGCCGGCCGGCTCTGGGTGTTGAACCGGCGCGAGGACCGCATCGTCACCGGCGGCGAGAACGTCCACCCCGGCGAAGTGGCCGACGTCCTTCGCGAGCACCCCGACGTCCGGGAGGTGGCGGTCGTCGGCGTCGAGGACCCCGAGTGGGGCGAACGCGTCGCCGCGCTGGTGGTCCGTGACGACGAGGAGGTGACGGCGGACGACCTGCAGGCGTTCTGCGAGGGGCGGCTGGCGGGCTACAAGAAGCCACGCACGGTGACGTTCGCGGACGCCATCCCCCGGACGGCGTCCGGCACGGTAGACCGCGAAGCGGTCCGCGACCGACTCCGGGCCGCCGACAGTTAAGGTATCTCGGCCCGAACCACGTCCCGTGTGCACGCTCGCATTCGCCTGGCACGTCTTCGACGACGCTCCGGTCGTCGTCGCCGCCAACCGTGACGAACTGCTCGGCCGGCCCGCGTCCGGGCCCGCGGTCAGGGGCGAGGACCCGAGAGTGCTGATGCCACGGGACGAGGAGGCCGGCGGCACCTGGATCGGCGTCAACGAGCACGGCGTGTTCGTCGGCGTCACCAACCGGCGGGCCGACGTCGAGGGGAGCGCTCCCGCGGCCTGCTCGTGACCGACCTCCTGGCCTACGACACCGCCAGCGCCGCGCTCAGCGCGGTCGAACGCGAACTCGCCCGGCGGGACTACGCGGGGTTCAACCTCGTCGTCGCCGACGGGGAGGAGGCGGCGCTCCTGGAGTGGGACGGCGTCCTCCGGACCCACTCGTTCACCCCCGGCATCCACGTCGTCGTCAACGCCGGGTTCGACGACGGCACCGAGAAGTCGCGGCACATCCGCGAGGCGCTCCGGCGGGACGTCCCCGACACGCCCGGGCAGTGGGTGGAGCAGGCCAAGGACGTGCTCCGCGACCACGACCTCGACGCCTGCCTCCACGAGAACGGCTACGGCACCCGGTCGTCGTCGCTCGTCACGCTCCACGCCGACGGCAGCGTCGCCTACCAGTTCGCCGACGGCCCACCGTGCGAGACGACCTACCGACCGGTGGACGGTCAGTTTTAAACGGGTCGGTCACTATCCTTGCTGATATGAGCGCTGCCGCATCCGAGGCCGACCTCACGGAGGACGAACGACGGGGGCTCACAATCATCCGTGAGACCGGTGGCATCCACCAGAGCGACTTCTGGAAGGAGCTCGGGGTCTCATCGCGGAAGGGAGTCGCATCGCCGAATCGCTCCGCGAGAAGGAGCTCATCGACCGGGACGAGGCCGTCTACAAGGGGTACAACACGTACTATCTCACGCCCATCGAGCACGCGAAGGACCTCGACTTCTCGCTGCTGATGGCGGGCACCATGCTCTCGCCGTTCGTCGGCGAGGAGGAGGTCGACCCCGTCAGCGACGCGTTCTCGCAGTGGATTCTCAACCTCGCCTACGAGGAGTAGTCCGGTTCTCGTTCTTCCGGCGGCCGCCGCACCACGAGCACCGGTTCGACCGAGAGCGCCGCGACCTGCTCGGTCTCCGCGCCGAAGATGCGCTCCAGGAGCGTCGGGTCGCTCTCCCCCATCACCACCAGGTCGTAGTCGCCCGCTCGTTCGGCGATGGCCCGGATGGGGGTGTCGGTGACGGCAGTCTCCTGGCTGATGGCTTCGGGGTCGATACCCGCGTCCACCAGGAGGTCGGCGGCGGCGCGCAGTAGCTGGCGGCCCACGTCCTGTGCGGCCGCGTCCGCGCCGACGTGGAACACGGTCAGTTCGACGTCGCGGCCAGCGGCCAGCGCGGCGGCCAGGTCCGTGATGCGTTCGACCGGGACCGCGCCCCTGACGGCGACCAGGATCCGTTCGACGGCGCTCGTCGGGTTCGGGAGGAGCACCGCGGTGCAGTCTGTCTCGGTGGCGACACGGCGGACGGTCTTCTCGGCCTCGTGAGTGAACACCAGGCGCGTCTCGACGCCGGCGCCCGCCTGCTCGAACGCGTCGGCGAGGTCCGCGAGTTTCGACTGCGCTTGCTCTTCGAACTCCATCCGGGCCTGTCCGACCGGGGTCTGGTCCGGGAGGACGTGGTAGCCCAGGACGACGACGTCCACGCCGCCGAGGGCGGCCACCAGCGTCTCCGGCACCGTCTGGCCTTCGAGCACGCGGACGGGCACGAGCACGCGCGGCCGGTCGTCGCTCATTCGACCACCCCCTTGAGCCGGACGTCCCGGGCGTAGTAGGCGTACCATATCGCCGCGCCCGCCATCACGACCACGCCGACGAACTGCGAGAGCGGCTGCATGAACGCGATGAGGGCGAAACTGGCGAGGCCGCCCAGCACCGGCACCGCCGGGTAGCCCGGGGTGCGGAACGCCGGGTCGTACCAGTCGGGTTCGGCGCGCCGGAACGCCACGAGCGCGAAGCACATCAGGCCGTACATCACGAGGTGGAGGAACGACGCCACCTCGGCGAGCAGCTGGACCCGGCCGATGGCGATGAGGAACAGGACGGGGCCGCCGGCGAGCACCAGCGCGACGTGCGGTGTGCCGTACCGCAGGTTGACCCGGCTCGCTCGCCGGGGGACGAGCCGGTCGCGGCTCAGCGCGTAGACGGCCCGCGAGGAGCTGAGGATGGATGCGTTCGCGCTCGACACCGTGGCGAGCAGACCGGCGAACAGGATGACGGCGGCCCCCGGCCGGCCGAACAGTTCGCGGGCCACCGCCACCATCGCTGTCTCGCCGAACGTCGCGAGTGTCTCGCTTCCGATGGTGCTCGTCGCGACGAAGATGGTGCCGACGTAGAGCGCGCCGACGACGACCACGGAGCCGACCATCGCCAGCGGGAGGTTCCGGCCCGGGTCCTGTATCTCGCCGGCGACGGTCGCCACCTGCGCGAACCCGAGGTAGGACGTGAACACCAGTGCAGCGGTCGTCAGGACGGGGAACGTGCCGAACGGCAGGAACTCCTCGGGGACCGTCGACCGGCCGAACACGCCGACGGCGTTCAGCAGCCCGTAGCCGAGGAACAGCACCAGGATGACGAGGAGGACGCCCACGACGACGTTCTGGAGCGCCGCCGTGTTCTCGGTCCCGAGGACGCTCAGTCCGGTGAGCAGCAGGCCGAACAGGAGCGCCAGCGCCGTGGTCGGGTCGACGCCGCCGAGACCGACGCCGGCTTCGGCGAGCACCGCCGTCGCGTACGCGCCGAACCCCGTCAGGTAGAACGCCGACGCGAACACCAGGCCGAGCCAGAGACTCAGCCCGACCACCGCGCCAGCCAGGGTCCCCAGCCCGCGGGAGATGAAGAAGTAGCCGCCGCCGCTGCGCGGCATCGCCGTCGCGAGTTCCGACGTCGGGAGCGCGACGAGGAGCGCGACGACGGCGCCGATGGCGAACGACCCGGCGGCCGCGGGACCGGCCTCCCCGGCGGCGATGCCCGGGAAGACGAATATCCCGGCGCCGACCATCGTCCCGACGCCGATGGCGAGGCCGCCGGTGAGGGTGATGGTGCGCTCCAGTTCGACGCCTTCCTCGTGGACGGTGGCCTCGGGCGTCGTCTCGCCCTCCATCCCGTCCGCTGGGTCGGGGACTGCGCCCCGAGCAGCCGCGTCCGCGTCCGTCCCGGGTAGGCTCATACCGGGTACTGCTCCCGGCGGAGGTAAAGAACTGATGTCTCGGCCAGGTATCGCCCCGGTCAGGAGGTCCCCAGGAGCCGACTGCCGGGTCAGGCCAGCGCGCTGCCGACCCGGATGATGGTCTCCTCGCCGAACACGGGGCCGATGAGCTGGAGGCCGACCGGAAGGCCGTCGCTCTCGCCGACAGGCACCGAGATGGCGGGGAGGTTCGCGAGGTTCACGGGGACGGTGTTGGCGTCCGCGAGGTACATCTGGAGCGGGTCGTCGAGGCTCTCGCCGAGTTCGAACGCCGTCGTCGGCATCGTCGGGCTGGCGAGCACGTCCACCGACGCGAACGCCTCGTCGAAGTCCTGTTTCACCCAGGACCGGGCCTCCTGGGCCTGCTTGTAGTACTTGTCGTGGTAGCCGGCGGAGAGCGCGTAGGTCCCCAGAAGGATGCGGCGCTTGACCTCGTCGCCGAATCCTTCCTCGCGGGCCCGCGAGAACGCCTCGTTCCAGTTCCCGTCGAAGC
The DNA here is from genome assembly GCA_042662785.1 of Halobacteriaceae archaeon GCM10025711. Classification (GTDB taxonomy): domain Archaea; phylum Halobacteriota; class Halobacteria; order Halobacteriales; family Halobacteriaceae; genus JBHSYX01. Next base: position 1,985,735 of record JBHSYX010000001.1, on the reverse strand, counting down.
CGCCGGAGATGCCGTACCGGACCCCGTCGTACCGCGCCAGGTTCGAGGACGCCTCCGACATCGCGATGACGTAGTAGGCCGCGAGGGCGTACTCGACGGACGGCAGGCTGACCTCTTCGGTGGTCGCGCCGCGCGCGACGAGTTCGTCGATGGCCTCGTCGAACCGGGCTTCGACGCCGTCGTCGACGCCTTCGACGAGTTCCGTCGGGATGCCGATGGTCAGGCCGTCGACGTCGCCGTCGGCGGCGGAGGCGAAGTCGGTGTCGTCGCCCTCGTGTCGGGTCGTCGCGTCCCGGTCGTCGTGGCCGCTGATGACGTCGAGGAGCGCGGCGGCCTCCTCCACGGTGGGCGCGATGGGGCCGATCTGCTCCAGGCTGTTGGCGTACGCCACCAGGCCGTAGCGCGACACGAGCCCGTACGTGGGCTTGATGCCGACGGTGCCGGTGAACGCGGCGGGACACCGGATGGAACCGCCGGTGTCGGTGCCGAGCGCGAGGTCGGCCTCGCCGCCGGCGACGGCGGCCGCACTGCCGCCCGACGACCCGCCGGCGACGCGGTCCTCGTCGACGGGATTCTTCGTGGGGCCGAACGCGGACGTCTCGGTGGTGGTCCCCATGCCGAACTCGTCCATGTTGGTCTTCCCGACGATGGTCGCTCCCGCCTCCTTGAGGCGGGTGACGACGGTGGCGTCGTACGGCGGGACGTAGTTCGCCAGCATGTTCGACCCGCAGGTGGTCGGGACGCCGTCCGTGCTGATGTTGTCCTTGACGGCGACGGTGGTCCCGGCGAGCGGCCCGTCGCCCTCGCCCGGGATCTCCTTGCGGGTGATGAAGGCGTTGAGGCCCATCTACGACACCCGCGGGCCCTTGAAGTAGCCGTCCTCGGTCTCGGGTGCGTTTGCGAGCGCCTCGTCCTGGGAGAGCGACTCCCGCACCTCGTCCTCGCGCATCACGTTCACGAGGTCGGGTTCGTCCTCCATCTCGGGCACCTCGTCGAGCGTCTCGAAGTACGCGAGGATGTCGGCGAACTGCTCGGCGAACCGGTCGACCTCGTCGTCGCTGAGGTCGACGCGTGCCAGCCCTGCGACGTGGCGGACCTCCTCGGGGTCGACGGACGTCTCGGTCATGTGTGGCCGAAGACGTGGGGCAGCGGTAAGGGTTTCGAAAGCCGAGGGTGGGGTCGGTGCTCGTGCGCGCCGATCCGGGCGATTCGGACGACTCGTCGACGGACGGCTGGTCTGCACGAAACTCGAAACGACCGCGCGGCAGGAAGCGGCGCGAATAGCCGATATCTGGGGCTGAATGGGACGTAACGGGTCACTGAACCGGATGGTAATCCATACCAAGAGGCCGTCGATGCCTTTAATATGTGTCGGTCCTTTCGTTTCGACGTAATCCAATTCGACGTTCTCTCCCCCACAGAATCGCTGGCACATCCGGATCATCATGAGTGATACACGAATCGAACGACAGCAGGACCGAACGCGGGCCGAAGAGCTCGACGAGTCCGAAGTAGAACAGGAGTCCGTCGACGTCTGCCCCGAGTGCGGCGGCAAGCTGACGACCGACGAGGAGCGCGGCGAGAAGGCCTGCTCGGAGTGCGGCCTGGTGGTCGAGGAGGACAACATCGACCGCGGCCCCGAGTGGCGCGCCTTCAACTCCGCCGAGAAGGACCAGAAGTCGCGGGTGGGCGCCCCGACGACGAACATGATGCACGACAAGGGGCTGTCCACCAACATCGGCTGGCAGGACAAGGACGCGTACGGACGGTCCCTGAGTTCGCGTCAGCGCCAGAAGATGCAGCGCCTGCGCACGTGGAACGAGCGGTTCCGCACCCGGGACTCGAAGGAACGCAACCTCAAGCAGGCCCTCGGCGAGATCGACCGCATGGCGTCCGCCCTGGGGCTGGCCAAGAGCGTCCGCGAGACGGCGTCGGTCATCTACCGCCGCGCGCTCAACGAGGACCTCCTCCCGGGTCGCTCCATCGAGGGCGTCGCCACCGCGTCGCTCTACGCCGCCGCCCGCCAGGCGAACACTCCGCGCAGCCTCGACGAGGTGGCGAACGTCAGCCGCGTCGAGAAGGACGAAATCGCGCGCACCTACCGGTACGTGGTGCGCGAACTCGGGCTGGAGGTCCAGCCCGCCGACCCCGCGAGCTACGTCCCGCGGTTCGCCTCCGACCTCGACCTCCCCGAGGAGGTCCAGCGCCGGGCGCGTCAGCTTCTGGAGAGCGCGAAGGAGAAGGGCATCCACAGCGGCAAGAGCCCGGTCGGCCTCGCGGCCGCGGCCGTCTACGCCGCGTCCCTCCTGACCAACCACAAGGTCACCCAGAGCGAGGTCAGCGAGGTGGCGAACATCAGCGAGGTCACCATCCGCAACCGCTACCACGAACTCCTGGAGGCGGAAGGCGACATCATGGGGCAGGCCTGACGGCCACCGAACAGGCCAGCGTTTTCGACTGCTCGACCCATCGGAGCGACGGCTCCTGAACTCGGGGTAGTTACCGATGACTCCGGAATCCGGCGACTCGACCGGTGACGTCACCGGCTCTCGGACCTGGCCTCGAGAAATCGGTCGTTCGTACCGGCGTCAGTCGGCGCCGGCGGGCGGGACGTGGCCACAGTCGGGACAGGATTCGTAGCCGTGGGTCGCGGTGAGTTCACCGCTGCACATGCTGCATCTCATGTTGTGACACCGTAACGACTCGACGATACATAAAGTTCACTCTCGTCAATCGACGAAGTTCCGTGGGGATTCCGCCGGGAGCTCCCGGCGGAACCGTCGGCGGCCCGCACCGGTGGCGTTCCCGATTCCCACGCGCGTCGAAACTCAGTCGCCGCCGTCGACCCGATACTGGACGTACCGGGAGACGTGGTCGTCGAGTCGGCGCTTGAACCCGGCCTGGCGTGCGAGTCGGTCGAGTTCCCGGGCCACCAGGCTGCCGTACTGGACCGCCGTCTTCTCGCGGAACGCCACCGGGTCGGGGAGCGAGGCGCGCGCGGCGAGGCGGAGCGCCAGCTTCCGCTCTCCGCGTCCGTCGACGAGCAACGACTCGGGCAGCGCGAGCGCCGTCGCCACCACGCGGTCGTGGAGCAGCGGGGCGACGGGTTCGACGCCGCCCGCCCGGAGCGCGAGCACGTCCCTGGGGAGCTGGTCCGGGAGGCTGGCGACGACCTCGCGGGTGGCCCCCGGACCGTGTCGGCTTCGACGCGTGGGTCGGAGGACGCCTTGGCGACCTTCGCGTACCCGCCGAAGAGTTCGTCCGCCCCTGGCCGACCGCGAGACGGTCGTAGCCGTCCGCTCGTGCTCGTCTGGCGACGAAGTAGAGGGGGAGCGCGATACCCACGTCCATCGCGTTCGTCCGGCCGATTGCCCGGGCAACCTCCGGGACGGCGTCCGCGAGGTCGTCCCTGGTGAGTTCTATCTCGCGGAGGTCCCGGCCCATGCGTCGCGCGGAATCCCGTGCGCTCTCCAGGTCGCGGCCCCCGGGGAAGCCGACGACGTACAGGGGTGCGTCGAGGTGGCTCGCGACCACGGCGGAGTCGACGCCGCCGGAGAAGGCGACCGCGAGGCCGTCAGCGTCGACGTCGGCGAGCGTGCGGTCGATAGCGGTCCGGAGGTCTTCGACGGCGGTCGAGCGGTCGGCGTACGGTTCGGGGTCGGGAAGGCGCCAGACGCGTTCGACGCCGTCGGCGTCGCGGACGTGGCCCGGCGGGAAGAGTTCGGGGGCGAAGAGGTCGCGGGGGTCGGGGCTCCAGTCGTCGCGCTCGGGGTCGACGAACAGCGGGAACCTGCCGAGCACGTCCCGGACGAGGCGGCCGTCCGGGAGCGCCCCGGCGAAGCCTGCTGTGCCGGGAAACGGGTCGGCCGTCCGAAGGGCGCGTTCGACGGTCGTCGGCGACGCGCCCTGGAGGGTCATCCGATGATGTCGCCGAGCCGGCTCCTGACCCGCCGTTTGACGCCGCCGGCAGCCTGCCGGAAGCTGATGCGCCAGGGCGTCCGTTTGCCCTCGACGGAGGTGTGACCGCCCCGGATGGCGTCGAGGATGCTCGCCACCGTCCGTTCCTCGGCGTCTATCTTGGTCGCGGCCTGCCCCACCATCTCGAAGATGTGCGCGTCGCTGCCCGCCGTCATCGGCAGGTCGTGTTTCCGGGCGAACCGCTCGGCGCGCCGGTTCGCCAGGCCGGTGAGCAGCCGCGAGTTGTACACCTCGATGGCGTCGGCGCTGGCGAGTTCCGCCCGCGAGACGTTCGCGGCGACCCCGCTGCGCGACTTCTGGAACGGGTGGGGGACGATGGCGATGCCGTCCTCGTCCCGGATACGGTTAAGCGTCTCCATGAACGGGAGCCCCGCGGGAATCTTCTCCTCGACGCCGAGCGCCAGGACGTGGCCCGCGGCCGTCGTCACCTCCATCCCGGGGATGCCGACCAGTCCGTAGTCGGGGGCCAGCGCGGCCGCTTCGAGGCTGGCGTCGATTTCGTCGTGGTCCGTCACCGCCAGCGCGTCCATGCCGACCGCGCTCGCCTGCTCGAGCAGCAGGTCGACGGGGTCGCGGCCGTCGTGGGACAACGCGGAGTGCGAGTGGAGCTCGACCGACAGCACGGGTGGGTCTTAGGAACCGGCTGTCAAAAGCACCTCGGTCCGTCAAAGCAGCAGGAACGACGGGAGGTAGAGCAGGATGCAGAGGACGCCCGTCCGCCGGTCGATGCCGTACCGCCAGTACATCAGCGCGAGCACGAAGAAGGACACCGCGAGCATGTACGCCATCGAGGTCTGGACGCCGGCCAGGTCGGTCACCGCGACGTCGGCGACGAGCGCGCCGACGCCGAGCGAGAACACGGGGTCCGTGATGTTGCTGCCGAGCAGCGCGCCGACCGAGATGCCGACGTCGCCTTCCCGCGCTGCGACCCCTGCGACGACGATCTCGGGCGCGGTCGTCCCGAGGCCGGTCAGGAGGCCGACCAGGTACTCGGGAATCCCGACCAGTCTCGCGACGGCGACACCGTTCGTCACCATTATCTGGCCGCCGACGACCACCAGGAGGAGTCCCAGGACTATCCACGGGACCGACTCGCGTGGCGGGGCGGCTTCGACGACGTCGCCGTCCTCGACGATTTCTGCGCCGCCCTCGGTCGTGTAGAGGTCGTGGATGAACACGACGTACGCCAGCATCATCAGGAACCCCTCGGAGCGGATGATGACGCCGTCTTCGAGGGCGAGCACCATGATTATCATCGAGAGCGTCATCGCGCCGCCGTAGATGAGCACGTTCCGGCGGTTGGCGACGATGGGCGCGATGAGCGCGACGATGCCGATGGCGAGGGTGATCTGGGCCGTCTCCGACCCGACGATGTTGCCGACGACGAGGTCCCCGGCGCCGTAGAGCGCGGCGTAGACGGAGGTCGTCATCTCCGGGATGGAGGTGCCGATGGAGATGACGGTCACGCCGATGAAAAAGGAGGAGACCCCGTAGTAGAGCGCGAGGTCGGCGGCGGCGGTGACGGCGCGGTCGGCCCCGGCGACGAGCATCGCGAGGCCGACGAGGAACAGCGCGACTTCGACCAGCATCCCGCGGAACCACGAACCAGGGGTAGTAAACTGTTGTTCACCGACCCGGTCGACGCGGGAGCGCCAGGCCGACGTATAAATATCTGTCGGCTATTTCCGGAGTGTTGGACGCGCCGCGTTGCTTTATCCCTGCCCGGGGGTACCATCAGGTGCGCGGAGGCATCCGCGCTGACCGCAACGCAGGGCTGTCGCGTAACCTACCATAACGGCTCTGAAGGACTTGGGAATTCCACGCGTGCGGGATCACCAGAACAACAGGGAAGGTCGTGCATGCTGCACCCTGTTTTCTTCGGACTCACTGCCCGAGTGACACCTTTATACTCCGGAGTCCGTCGTACTCCGTGACATGGACTCCATCGACACGCGTCGCCGGGCGCTGGTCGCCGCCGTCCTCGGCCTCTCTGTCGGCGGCGGGTTCCTCTCGCCCGCCTCGGGCTATCTCGACCGGTTCGCACCGTTCAGCGGCGACGCGTGGTCCGCCGCGACCCGCGACGTTCCGAATCAGGTGGCGAGCCCGTACGGACCCGCCACCGTCCGATACGACGACCACGGAGTGCCCCACGTCTCGGCCGACGACGACGCGGCGCTCTACTTCGCCGTCGGTTACCTCCAGGCCACCGACCGCCTGTTCCAGATGGACCTCCAGCGCCGCGCGATGCGCGGCGAGCTGTCGGCGGTGTTCGGCGACCGGACGGTGGAGTCGGACGTGTTCCACGCGAAGATGGACTTCACCGCGGCGGCCGACGCCACCTGGAACCACCTGGAAGGGTCGGAGACGGGCGACCTCCTCGTCGCGTTCGCGGACGGCGTGAACGCCTGCGTCGATGACGCGGCGCTGCCGCTGGAGTTCGAACTCCTGGACTACGCACCGGACGAGTGGACGCCCGTCGACACCCTCCTGATGGAGAAGCAGATATCGTGGGGGCTCACCGGGAGCTTCGAGACGCTCCGGCGCGACGCCGCCCGGAACGCCCTCGACGCCGACGCCTTCGAGGAACTGTTCCCCGGTATCTCGACCACGACACGCCCATCATCCGCTCGGACGCCGACCAGCCAGCAGACCTGGGCGACCCCGGCGACGGCGGCGCGGCGGGCGTCTCGCCCGCCCTGGTCGACTGGCTCGGCCAGTTCGAGTCGCCGCGCGGCGTCGGGTCGAACAGCTGGGTCGTCGCCGGCGACCACACCGACTCCGGGGCTCCCATCGTGGCGAACGACCCGCATCTCACGCTCTCGGTCCCGCCGCTGTGGTACGAGATGCACCTCCGGACGGACGACGTCGACGTCCGGGGCGTGACGTTCCCGGGCGTCCCGTTCGTCATCATCGGCGAGAACCACGCCGGCGCGTGGGGGTTCACCAACACGGGCGCGGACGTCATCGACTTCTACCGGTACGAGACGCGCGACGGCCAGTACCGCTACCGCGGCGAGTGGCGCGACTACGACGAGGAGACGGTCACCGTCGCGGTGGCCGGCGACGAGGACCGGACTGTGACGGTCCGGAAGACGGTCCACGGGCCGGTCGTCGAGCGCGAGGGCCAGCAGGTCGCCGTCGCGTGGACCGGCCTCACGGCCACCGAGACCACGGACGCCATCCACGCCTACAGCCACAGCGACGGCCTCGACGAGTTCCTCGACGCCACCCGCCGGTTCGACCTGCCCACGCAGAACCTGGTCTACGCTGACCGGGACGGCAACACGCTCTACTACGTGACCGGCCGCATCCCGCGCCGGACCGTGGACGGCGACCCCGTGCCGGGCGACCGGGTGTTCGACGGGTCGGTGGGCGAAGCCGAGTGGGACGGGTTCGAGCCGTACGGCACCTCGACCTGGGACGGCTTCATCCCGTTCGAGGAGAAACCCCACGTCGTCAACCCCGACTACCTCGCGACCGCCAACCAGCGCGTCGTCGACGGCTTCGACCACTACATCGGCACAACGTTCGCCGCGCCGTTCCGCGGCCAGCGCATCTACGACCTCCTGGACGACGCCGTCGCATCCGGGACTCCCATCGACGTCGCGTACGTCCAGGAGATGCAGCGCGACACCTACGACGAGCGCGCCGACTGGCTCGTCCCGGTGCTCGTCGAGGCGGCGCGCGGCGAGGGCTACGACGAGACCGTGGCGGCCCTCGAAGCCTGGGACTACCGGATGGACCGCGACTCGGAGGCGGCGCTGGTGTTCGCCCGCTGGTTCGACCACTACCGCGAGGCCCTGTTCGCCGATGCGTTCGAGGACGCCGGCCTCGGCCCCGAGTACTACCCGAACGACTGGGTGGTGGCGACGCTTGGTGCCGACAGTCCCTGGCTCCATCGCGTGACCGGCCAGGACTCCTGGGACGCCCTGGTCCGGCGGGCGCTCGACGACGCACTGGCCGAGATAGACGACGAAGGGTGGACGACCTACGGCGATTACAACGTGGTCGCGTTGACCCACCCGTTCGACCTCGGCTTCCTCAACTACCCGTCGCTCCCGACCGACGGGTCGCCGTACACGGTCAAGAACTTCCGGAAGGAGTCGGCGGTCGGGAGTAGCTGGCGGATGGTCTGCCCGATGGACGACCGGACGTCCGAAGCGGTCCTGCCGGGTGGGAACTCGGGCGACTACTTCTCGGCGGAGTACGACGACCAGCTGTCGCTCTGGTCGAACGGTCGCTACCGGTCGATGGCACGCGAGATGGCCGGCGACGCGGACGTCACGTTCACGGAGGGCGGCGATGCGTAACGCCGTCGAGCGTCTACGGTCGATCCGTCGGTCGGACCACCGGCGTTGGCTGGGGCTGGCCGTCGCCGTCGTGGTCGGCCTGCTGCTCGCGTCGGTGCACTGGGTCGGGCTGGTCGTCGGCGGGGCGCTGACCGGGCTGCTCGCGCGCTCGCCGCGACGCGGCGTCCTCGCCGGGTTCGCGTTCGGCGTGCTCGCGTGGGCGACGTTCGTCGCGTCGCTGCGCTGTCGGGTGTGGCCGCCGAGTACGTCGCGATGGGGCAGGTGTTCTACCTCAGCGTCGCCGTGCCCGTCGTCGCCGGCACGCTGGGTGGTCTCGCACGTGTCGCGGTCTGAGAAAGGCGTTGGTCGGGCGTCGATTCGACTGTGGACCGGACTCGATTCGACTGCGCTGACTAGCCGCCCGCTTCTCCGAGACGGTGGCTCCAGACCACCTCTTCGAGTTCCTCCCGCTCCTTCTCGCGGGTGGTTCGTCGGCTATCTGTTCGTCGCGTGAGGTCTGGAACGGCGGGGAACCCCGTGTTCTCGGTGTCGGTGTAGGTTGTCTTCGGTGGCATTCGTTGGTTGGTTTCGGTGGTCAGCGAGCGGTGCGTGCTGTCAAGCGGGCGGTGGTACTGCTGCCATGCGGCCACAACTGCGACCGACCACCCCATAAAGTTAATGATTAATAATTTTAAACAGTAATGATTATATTAGGCCGGTTAAGGACGGGCCATCCGCTCGCTCTGACACCCTCAAGACAGGTACCGGAAACCGCCGACGGCGGTTGTTATCGGGCCTGCATCCGTGGCAACAAATCACACCGATTACTGTTTTATGGATGGAGTTCGTCTGATGACATATGCCGTTCTACGCAATCGAGGACATCGACGACGCGTTCGACGCCACGCGGTCGTTCCTGACCCCGTCGACCTGCGGATGTGGCTGAAACTCGCCTTCGTCGTGTTCTTCGTCGGCGGCAACGTCGGCGGCTCGTTCGGTGGGAACACCGCCAACTGGTCCACGTCCGCCCCCGACGGCTTCCAGGCGCCCCCACGGACCTGCCGGCCGACGCGGCCGTCATCGTCCTGGGCATCGTCGCTGTCATCCTTCTCATCGCACTCGTGTTCGCGTTCGTCGGCTCGGTGATGGAGTTCGTGTTCGTGGAGTCGCTGCGGAGCCGCGAGGTTCACGTCCGGCGCTACTGGAGCCAGCACTTCGGCAAGGGCGTCCGCCTGTTCCTCTTCCGGTTGGTGTTCGGCCTGGTGCTCGCCAGCGCCATCGTCCTCGGAGCGCTGCTCTTCCTGGTCCCCCTCGCGGCAGGCACAGGACCCGCTGTCCCGCTCCTCGGACTGCTGGTGTTGCTCCCCGCCGTCTTCCTGCTGCTGTTCGTCGTCGGCATCTTCCTCGGGTTCACGACGCTCTTCGTCGTCCCCGTGATGCTCAAGGAGGACGTCGGCGTCCTCGAAGGCTGGCGCCGCTTCTGGCCGACGCTCACCGGCCAGTGGACCCAGTATCTCGTCTACGCCGTGGTGTCGTTCCTCCTCAACATCGCCGCCGGCATCGTCGCGTTCGTCCTGCTGCTGCCGATACTCATCCTGCTCGCCATCCCGTTCGGCGGCGTCGTCGTGGCCGTCCTGGCGGCCACCGGCGGCTTCTCGGGACTCTCGGCGGCGGGCGTCGCGGTGCTCGTCGTCGTCGGCCTGCTGTTCGGCCTACTGATGCTCGTCGGCGGAGCGCTCATCCAGGTCCCCATCCAGTCGTTCCTCCGGTACTACGCGCTGCTCGTGCTCGGCGACACGACAGACCGGTTCGACCTCATCCCCGACCTCCGGGCGGACATCCGCGCCGAAGCGGCGTAACCGCTCGGGGCGTCTCTCGTCGATTTCTCTCCCGAGGTAGCGTCGAAGAGTGTGTAGGGGCAGGCTTCACACTCGGGGCAGTTACCGGGCGCGACGTGGGGTGGGACAGATACCACCCCACTGGGCCAACACTCGCAACAGATGACTCGAATGATGTCTCCCTTTGCTGGCTACGGTTTACCCGGATGCGCGGCTTCTCCCGCGCAGGTGAACCTAGGCCAACTCCGGGCATAAACCGTCGCGGCTACTCCAGCCTCGTTACAATGGTCGCATACCTTTTTATACCAGGAGCGCCGCTGGAGCGGCGTGCACCGCATCGCCCATCGGGGCTGTGCCGGGCAGTACCCGGAGAACACGCTCGCAGCGTTCCGGGCCGCCGCCCCGCACGTCGACGCCGTCGAACTCGACGTCCGGCGGTGCGGGTCCGGTGAACTCGTCGTCATCCACGACGCCCGCGTGGACCGGGTGACCGACGGCACCGGAGCGGTCCGCGACCACTCGCTCGCCGACCTCCAGGCCCTCGACGTGCTCGACAGCGGCGAGTCCGTCCCGACGCTCGCCGCGGTCTTCGACGCGGTTCCCGACTCGGTCGGAGTCAACGCCGAACTCAAGGAGTCCGGCCTCGCCGGGGACGTGGCCGAGATGGCGAACGACGTCCCGCACGAGGTGCTCGTCTCGTCGTTCGACCCGGGCGTCCTCGCCGACGTCGCCTCCCACGACCCGACGCTCCCGACTGCGCTCCTCTTCTCCGGGAACCCCGACGAGAACGTCGCGCGGGCCAGCGCCCTCGGCTGTGCTGCCGTCCACCCTGTCGTGGAGGTGTGCCTCCACTCCGACGTCGTGGACCGTGCCCACGAAGCCGAGATGGTCGTCAACGCCTGGACCGTGGCCGACGCCGACACCGCGGCGGCGCTCGCCGGGGCAGGCGTCGACGGTATCATTACGGACCGGTGGGATATCACGTAGCGATGCCCGACTGTGACCCGATCGGACGCGTGCGGACGCCGTTCGCGGACACCGACGACGCCCCGCGGCAGGGACTCCACGAGGACGCGGACGGCGAAATCCTCCTCGACGACGGCTACGAACCGGGGCTGACCGGCTTCGAACCGGGCGACGACGTGCTCGTCGTCTGGTTCGCCGACCAGGCAGACCGCTCGGTGATTCGCGTGCGCGACGGCGAACGCGGCGTGTTCACCACCCGGTCGCCCGAACGGCCGAACCCCATCTGCCTGACGGTCTGTGAGATAACGGCCGTCGAGGACGGACGGCTTTCCGTTCGCGGAGTGGACATGGTCGACGGCTCCCCGGTCCTCGACCTGAAGGTGCCGATAGAAGGCCGGAACTGAGCACGGGTCAGCCCAGGACGTACCGGAGCGCCGGGTAGCGCTCGACGAGCGGGACGCCGTCGATTTCGTGCCCCTCGGTGAGGGTGTCGACGCCGACGATGCGGCCGGCGCCGAACGCCGCGATGGCGAGGAAGACGAACGCGTACGCGAAGTCGCCGTTGATGAGGCCGTACTGGACCTCCCAGTTGCCGAAGTAGAACAGCAGCATCATGACCGCACCCCAGAAGGCGGCCAGCCGGACGAACGCACCGACGAGCAACGCGATGCCGACGAAGAGCTCGCCCCACGGAACCGCGACGTTCACGTAGCCGACGAACCAGCCGGTCGACCCCATCCAGGCGAACAGACCGGAGAGCGGACTCGCGTCGGGGACGTGCAGCAGGTAACCGGTGGCGTCGAACGGTCCCGTTTCGTACAGCTTCGTCCAGCCGGCGTGCAGGAAGGCGTACCCCATCATACCACGGAGGGCGAGCACGAACCACGCGCTCAGGCTGTGGGCCTTCCCGTGGACGGTGACCCCACCGATCCTGCTCTCGAACTCGTTGACGCCGCGCCGTATCTCGCTTGCCATGGTCACGTTCTCCTCCCCGATAGTTCGCCGTCGGACCGCTAATAGCACGGACTGGATTCCCACGGCGCTGGAATGTTAGCTTACCTACTAACAGGGGAAGAAACGAATTATTTAGCTGTTTTCGCCGTTCTCACACCGTGAGAAATATTGGCACGCGGTGTGCTGTCCCAAGACGGTTCGCCGGGCACGGACGCACTTTCGACGCGCCTACTCGTCGGCCGGGTATGGGGGCGAGAGGTGGGTGTGTTCGACTCTGGTCGGGGAGAACGACGGCTCCCCTATACCGTCATATATTGGTCCGAGTACAATCCAGTCGCGCTGATACGTTTCCAGCCGTCGACCGGCAAATAGCCTGTTCAACCACGAGATTTATTAGGTGGTGTGACAAAGAGTATCTTGCGCGTCGGGAGAAACACGACCCGATAACCGGAACGTGAACCACTTCCAACACTGCCCGGCTCTATCGGGACGCCTTTCCCAACACGCTGTCATCCACCCTACTTTATTTCGAGATTTTAACGTGTAGATGCTTTGATAACGATGCCGGTGTAGTCAGTCGTCTAACAGTCTCGACCTCGGCCTGTCGTTCGTCGTGAACCGATGCGCTACCGGTTCCAGAGCAACCACCCGATGACCGCCATCCCCGCGCCACCCCAGACGACGACGTTGACCACGTAGAGGGCCTGGATGATTTCCATGCGACGGCTTCGAGGCATCCGGTCATTAGTAAACGGTGCATACCCTGCCACTACCAGGCATCGGGGACATCCTGAAGCCGACCCGGACCGAACCGTCGACCATGGCGCCGACGTCGACGGACCCGCGCGTCATCCGGTCCATCGCAGTCACGCGGTCGGACGTCGTGGCGGCGTACGAGCACAACCGGCGCGGCGGTGCCCGGGCGGTGCTACGGGTCACGCCGCCGTTCAACGGCCGGATGCGCGCCCGCATCCACGTCGAACACGACGCCGAGTACGCCGACGCCGTTCGCCCCATCCACGTCCAGCCGTCGGCGCTCGTCGATACTGACCGCGTCCCGCCGTACCCGGACCCGGACGAGACAGGTGCCAGCCTCCGGGCCGACCCGGAGGCGACGTACTCCGTCGAGGAGCATCACGAGAGACACGTCGAAGCCGTCGCGGCGTGGCGGGAGGCCGTCGGCGACGCCATCGTCGACGCGGTGGACCTGGCGACGCCGGACGGCCCGCACCGCGTCGCGGTGAAGCGACTCGGGTGACGCCACCCGGGCATGGACGGGCGACGGTCAGCCTGCCGAACATATTCGCGGCGCTTCTTTCGGCTTCCGAGCACGAGAACCCGGTATGGAGCAGGCGACAGAGGAGAGGGTGGAACCCGAGTCGACGACCACGGTCGAGGTTCGGCCCACCGGGTTCGTCCGCGACGCCGTGGGCACTCCACGACTCACGTTCACGTTCGAAGGGGACACCCTCCGGGCGTTCCTGGCAGCGTTCTTCGAAGAGTACGACGTCGAGGACATGCTCATCGCTCGCACCGAAGCCGACGCGACGACCCGCGGCTGGGCGCCCGGCCCGGAGGAGCTACCGGGTACCTGGCGCAAGAACCCCGAAGGCGAGCAGACCCGCGCCTACGCCCGGGTGACCGTCAACGGGCGGTTCAACGAGAACCTCGACGGCCTCGACACCGTACTCCACGACGACGACCGCGTCGGCCTCATCTATCCGTTCATGTTCTGCGTGTAACCACAGATAGAGTCTTTATCGCCGCGCCGCGTCTTCTTCGTCCATGAGCGACGACGTGCCGACTGCCGACGACGGCTTGTCGCCGGAGGCGGCGTTTTCCCTGCTCGGCAACGCCACCCGCATCGACATCCTCCAGGTGCTCGCCGAGGACCCGACGGAGCCGCTCTCGTTCTCGGAGCTCCGCGAGCGCGTCGGCGAACCCGACAGCGGCAAGTTCAACTACCACCTCCAGCAGCTCACCGGCCAGTTCGTCCGCCGGACCGACGAGGGGTACGCGCTCCGTCTCGCCGGGTCGCTGGTCGTCGGCGCCATCGTCGCCGGCGCCTACAGTCGGTCGCGGGCGCTCGACCCGATTCCAATCGACGCCTCGTGTCGCGAGTGCGGCGGCTCGATGGAGCTTCGCTACGCCGAGGAGATAGTGACCCTCGCGTGTTCGGACTGCGACCACGTCGTCACGAAGTTCGGCGTGCCGCCCGGCATCCTGGAGGGCTACGACCGCGAGGAGCTCCCGGCCGTCATCGACCGGTGGATATGGACGCGGTTCGGGGGCGTCGTCGACGGGTTCTGCATGAACTGTTACGGTCCGGTCACCCCGGAGGTGGCACTCCACGACGAGTCGGACGACCCGTTCCTGCTCCGGTTCGTCTGCGACCGGTGTGGCGACGTGGTGAAGTGCGCGGTCGGCACCTACCTCCGGTATCAGCCCGTCGTCGCGGCGTTCCACGCCGAGCACGGCATCGACCTCCGGACCACCCCGTCGTGGTCGCTCGACTGGCTCTACGACGACCACGCGACCGTGGTCTCGGAGGACCCGGTCGAAATCGTCGTCGACGTCGAACTCGGCGACGACACCCTGACGGTCGTCATCGACGAAGACCTCGACATCGTCGAGACGACGCGCTCGTGAACATCCCTTCGTGTGACCGTGTACCAACCGTGAGCAACCGGCATCCCGCCACCGTTGCAGCCGTCGCCTGCGACGCACGTCCACCGAACCAGCCCAGATAATATTGTAGGTCCGAGACACAACCGTTAAATACGGAACCGGCATAGCACCGCGCGATGACTGGCTTCGGCCGGAGCGCGACCGTCCCCTCGCACGCCGGTCCCCGAACCACGCACACCGCCACCACCCCCGTCACTGACCGCTCTCCATCATGGAACCAGCCGCACTGCTGACGCTGCTCGTCGCCGGACTCGCGAGTCTCTTCATGGCCTGGGTCATCGGCGCCGGGTCGAGCGGCGCGACGCCGTTCGCCCCGGCCGTCGGCGCCAACGCCATCTCGGTGATGCGCGCCGGCTTCGTCGTCGGCCTGCTCGGGTTCGCGGGCGCCGCCCTCCAGGGCGCGAACGTCTCGGAGGCCGTCGGCTCCGGCCTCGTCAACGGCGTCGAACTCACCCCGCTCGCGGTCATCGTCGGCCTCCTCACCGCCGCGGGGCTGATGGCCGTCGGCATCTTCACGGGCTACCCCATCGCCACCGCGTTCACCGTCACGGGCGCCATCATCGGTGCCGGCCTCGCGCTCGGCGGTGACCCGGCGTGGGCGAAGTACCAGCAGACGGCTGCCCTCTGGATATTCGCCCCCGTCGTCACCGGCGGCATCGCGTACGCGCTCGCCTCGACGCTCCCCCGCGACGACGTTCCCGAACGGTACAGCATCCCGTTGCTCGGCGCCGTCATCGGGTTCATCGTCGCGAACATCCAGTTTTCCTTCCTCGGGCCGTCGGGCGTGAGCCGTTCCCTGGCGGTCGCTATGGCCGCCGAACTCCCGGTGTCGGCGCTTTCGGGCCGCGTCGCGGTGACTCTCGCCGTCGGACTCCTCGCCGCCGGGATACTGGCCCGCTCCGTGCGTCGGGACCAGGCCCGTGGCCTCCGCCACTTCCTGCTCGCCCTCGGTTCGCTGGTGGCGTTCTCCGCCGGCGGCAGCCAGGTCGGCCTCGCGGTCGGCCCCCTGCTCCCGCTCCTCGACGATTTCACCGTCTCCACGCTGTACGTCGTCGTCGGCGGCGGTATCGGCCTGCTCGTCGGCTCGTGGACGGGTGCCCCCGGATGATAAAGTCGCTCTCCCAGGACTACTCGGCGCTCGGGCCGCGACGGTCCATCTCGGCGCTGTTCCCGTCGTTCATCCTGGCGCAGGTCGCCGTGCTCTACGGCATCCCCATCTCGTTCAACGAGATAATCGTGAGCGCCATCATCGGCAGCGGTCTCGCGGTCGGCGGCAGCGGCGGCGTGAGTCGTGCGAAACTGCTCCGGACCGTCGGCGCGTGGGCAGGGTCGTTCGTCCTCGCGTTCGTCATCGGCTACGCAACGCTTCGTGCCTCCCTGCTCGTGTAGCTACAGGGTGAAGTCCTCGAACCCCTCGCCCACGATCTCGAGTTCCGTCGTGAGGCCGACTGACTCCGCGGAGTGGATGGGGTCGTCGCTCTCCTCGTACTCGGCGTAGAGATAGACCGGTCGCTCCGTCTGGAGCAGATGGTAGATGGGTTCGTACTCGTCGAGCCGGAAGTCCACGCTCACGCTGACGAGGTGCTCTGTCAGGCCGAGCCGGGCCCGGTGTCTCAGTCGCCGTTCCGGGAAGAACTGCAGGAACGCGATTCCCTGCGGGTCGTCGCGCTCGCTCCCCTCGAGGCGGATGCTACGGGTCGGGCCGTCCGACGTCGGGTGCAGGTCGACGTCGTAGGACTCGACTTTGAAGTCGAACTCTTGCATGGTTTCCCCGTTCGGGCGATACGACAGGGAGCCATATAGTAGGTGCCGGCGGGCGAGCGGCGTCAGCCGCTCTCACCCGGCCGACGGTAGTACTTCCCGCGGATGCGCTCGATGTCCTCCGCGTCGTACCGAGTGACGAACACGTCGTCGAAGACGCCGCTGCACGACGGTTCGCCCGGCCGGACCTTCCGGATGGCCATCGTCACGCTGGCGTCGTCCTGCTCCTGTCCGGGCGGTGGACTGTCCGACCAGGGATTGGGCTTGTAGATGACCTCGACGGCCTCGAACTCCTCGCAGTCGACGGCCAGAAGCATCTCCTCGAGCGTCTCCATGTACTCGTCGCGTTCGGCGGCGGAGAGACCACCGCCCGACCCGATACTCGAACGACCGTCGAACAGACCCATGCGTCGCCGTACGTCGACCAGCGGTAAAGGCAATCACCCGATAAATAGAGCCACGAGTCAGTGTCGCACGGACAGCAGGAGCACCCCGCCGGCACCGAGTGTCACCCCGCCGACGACGAACGTGAGGAGGCCGCCGCTGTAGACGAGATACAGGCCATCGACGACCACCTGCCCCAGTCCGACGGCCGACAGGAACGCCGTCGCCGTCCCGCCCGCGGAGAGACCGGTCATCCCGCGGAACGCGAGGACGAGCACTGTCAGGCCGGCGAACACCGTCCAGAGACCCACCACGAACACGCGGAGCGAGAGGCGGACGACGTGTGGGTTGGCCGGACGGTGTGACATAGCCGCGTGCAGAGAGGTTCGGGCCTCATCGGCTATAAAATCTCGTCAGACCTGCGTCTGCCAAACAGTTATGACGGTGGGTGAAAACTGTCATCCAACTATGGACAGCCTGTCCGAGACGTTCGGCCGTCGAACGGTCTCCGGACGGCGCAGACGGCTCTACGTCGGGGCGGCGCTCCTCCTGGTCGGCCTGGTCGTCGCCGCGTTCGGACTCCTCAACGTCGCCACCGGCCTGTTCGCCGGACTCGGCCTCTCCTCGGCGGCTGCG
This sequence comes from Halobacteriaceae archaeon GCM10025711, assembly GCA_042662785.1. Lineage (GTDB taxonomy): Archaea > Halobacteriota > Halobacteria > Halobacteriales > Halobacteriaceae > JBHSYX01. The sequence continues at coordinate 1,968,241 of JBHSYX010000001.1, read as the reverse complement.
TTGAAACTCGGCGTCATCGTCGCCGGTCTCTTCGTGCCCGTCGTCCTCGTCGCACTCATGCCCCGACTGTCGCCGGGGACGCGACTCCGCGCCGCGGCCGGCGTCGGCGTCGCGTTAATCGTCCTGAGCCTCCCGCTGTTCTGGCTCTCGGTCCCTGCCGGCTGGCGGGGCGACCCGGGCACGCTCCCCTCGAAACCCTCGGTGTCTACCTCGTCGGGTTCTCCCTCGCGTTCTTCGCCGTGGTCACCGCGGCGGCCGTGGGCGTGGTGACGAGGACGGACTCACCCCGACCCACCGGTTCGTCGCACCGTCGGTCAGTCGGGAAGGGACAGCCCGGCGGAACGGTCGGGGGCGCACAGACGGCCGACGGCGGCGAAGAGGACGACGACCTCGCGTTCCCCCTCGACGATCGGCGGTAGTCACTCGCCGAGGTCGAAGACCTTCGCGGCCGTCTCCATGTCCTTGTCGCCGCGACCGCTGAGGTTGACCACGACGACCGCGTCGTCGTCCAGGTCCGCCGCGACGTCCTTCGCGAGCGCGACGCCGTGGCTGCTCTCCAGTGCGGGAATGACGCCCTCCGCTTCGCTGAGCGTCCGGAACGCGTCGAGCGCCTCGTCGTCGGTGACGGCGACGTACTCGCACCGGCCGACCGCGCGGTAGAGTGCGTGTTCGGGGCCGACGCCCGGGTAGTCGAGGCCGGCCGACACCGAGTGCACCTCGACGTCGTCGTCGATGACGCGCGTCGCCATGCCGTGGAGCACGTCGTCCTTCCCGCGGGCGAGCGGGGCCGCGTGGCGCTTCGAGTCGGAGCCCTCGCCGCCGCCTTCGGCGCCGTAGAAGGGGACGCCGTCGTCCCGGAACGCGTGGAAGAGGCCGATGGCGTTCGACCCGCCGCCGACGCACGCGACGGCCGCGTCGGGGAGTCGGCCGGCCTGTTCCTGGACCTGCTGACGCGCCTCCTCGCCGATGACTGACTGGAACTCGCGGACCATGCGCGGGAACGGGTCCGGGCCGACGGCCGACCCCACCAGGTAGTGGGTGTCGTCGACGTTCGCCGCGAAGTCCTCCAGGGCGGCGTCGACGGCGTCAGCGAGGCCGGAGTCGCCCCGGGTCACCTCGTTGACCGTCGCCCCCATCAGACGCATCCTGAAGACGTTCATCTTCTGGCGCTCCACGTCCTTCTTGCCCATGTATATCTCCGTCTCCAGGTCGAACAGTGCGCCGACCATCGCGGTCGCGACGCCGTGCTGGCCCGCGCCGGTCTCCGCGATGAGCCGCGTCTTCCCGGCCTTGTCGGCGAGGAGCGCCTGGCCGAGCGCGTTGTTTATCTTGTGGGCGCCGCCGTGGAGCAGGTCCTCGCGCTTGAGGTATATCTGGGCGCCGTACTCCTCGGAGAGGTTCTCGGCGTGGTAGAGCGGCGTCGGCCGTCCGGCGTACTGTTCGAGCACGATGCGGAACTCGCGCTGGAAGGCGTCGGTGTGGACGATGTCGTCGAACGTCTCGGCTAGCTGTTCGAGGGGTTCCTCCAGCGGTTCCGGCACGTGTCGGCCGCCGTACTCGCCGAACTCCCCGGCGTCGTCTGGTCGTCGGTCGGCATATGGTCATTGATGACCCTCTATGCCCACATATGCGTTCCGGTGGTCAGAACAGGGCAAGCGGGGAAGCAGGGAACCGCGGGTCAGACCAGGTCCTCGACGAACCGTTCGGGGACGTAGCCGAGCACGTCGCGCGGGAGGCGGGCGACGAGCCACTCCGCCGCGGTGACCATCCGCTTGCGGAGCAGGCTGTAGACGCCGGACACCGCCAGCACGGCCACGATGGCGGTCTGGAGGGGGCCGTCGAACGTGACCAGCGCCGGCGCGGCGAACAGGACGCCGAGCATGAAGTCCTCGGGGGCGCCGTCGTACCGCACCCAGCGCTGCGGTGCGAGCCAGGTGTCGCCGAAGTGACTGTAGACCGCGCGGTCGGACTGGCCGAGCCACGGCTTGAGTTCGAGGCCGCCGCCGAAGATGTCCATCACGGAGTGGACGGCCGCGGCGAGCAGGAAGAACCCCGCCGCTATCGTCACCGTGGTGGGCATCACGACGGCGATGGCGAGCGCCCCGGCCGCCGCCACCGGGTAGTACACCGGGAAGTGGAGCGTCTTCCGGTGGCCGGCGTACAGGTCGAGGTCGGGGAAGATGCCGCCCGCTGCCGCCGCTGCGACGGCCACCGGCGAGAGGTCCGGGGCCACGAACAGCGCGACTGTCGCGAGCGCCACTCCGGCCAGGGCGTGCGTCGTTGCCATCATGGACAGGCCAGTCTACGATAGTCGGCTTAATATGTGTTACGTCGTAGACAACATAACAGTAGTCTCACACTAACGAGTCAGCGTTTAATCCCCCGACCCGTAGGGCCGGCCACGCGATGGCTCGTTCGCCGCTCTCCCTGGACGCCGAGTCGAAGCGGCGGCTCAACCGCGTCCTCCAGGCAGGGATCGTCGTCATCCTCGGCTACGGCGCCGCCACGGGGAACGCCAGCATCGTGGTGAACGGCGCGTTCGGCCTCGCCATCACGTTCCTGCCGGCGCTCATCCAGCGCGACTACCGGCTGTCGGTCCACCCCGGCCTCACCCTCTGGATAACCGCTGCGGTCCTTCTCCACGCAGTCGGCTTCCTCGGCCCCTACAACGACGTCTGGTGGTGGGACCACGTCACCCACACCCTCTCCGCGAGCATCGTCGCCGGCGTCGGCTACACGACAACCAGGGCCATCGACGAGTACCTGGACGCCATCTACTTCCCACCCCGGTTCATGTTCGTCTTCATCCTGCTGTTCACGCTCGCGTTCGGCGTGCTCTGGGAGGTAGCGGAGTTCGGCGTGCGCATCGTCGCCGACGCGCTCGGCCTCGACCCCGTGCTCGTCCAGTACAGCCTCGAAGACACCATCGTCGACCTCATCTTCGACGGCATCGGCGCCCTCATCGTCGCGCTGTTCGGGAGCCGCGAGCTCTCGGGCCTGACCGAACAGCTCACGGCGCGGCTCGAACAGTCGAACCGTTTCCGCCGCGACCCCAAGTAGGATTCGTCGCTCCGGGAACCGGGGCCGACGGGGTTACCGCCGGTTGCCCCCGGAAGGACCCGGTAGTCGTTCGGGTCGGTCACCCGGCCACACTCGCCGAGCGGCCGGAACCCGCGGACGTTCATCCCCATGGCGACGAGGACGAGCGCCAGACCGCCCAGCGGGAGCGACTGCGCGAGCGAGAGGACGCCGTAGACCAGCCCCATCACTTCCACGAAGAAGGCGAGCATGCCGGCGAGGAGCACGAGTTCGCCGACGATGGCTCTGGTCCGCGGTCCCATAATTTACAGTATTCGGCGTCGCTAATATTGACTGTTTCCATGCTGGCGATACGACGGTACGCAACCCGAACGAAAACGGCGCGTAGATTACAGTGTCGACAGTGCGCGCTCCAGTCGCTCCCGGACCTCCTCGCCGATCGGTTCGAGGTCCGGGTCGTCGGCGACGTCGAGCAGGGTCTTCGGGTCGACGGCGCTCACGACGACACTCCCGTCGTCGGCCTCGTAGACGACGACGTTGCAGGGGAGCAGTGCGCCCACGTCGATGTCCACGTCGAGCGCGTCGCTCGCCAGTGGCGGGTTACACGCCCCGAGGATGGTGTAGTTCCGGAACTCCCGGTCGAGTTTCGCCTTGAGCGTCGCCTGCATGTCGATGTCGCTCAGGATGCCGAAGCCCTCCTCGCCCAGCGCGTCCGTGACCCGGTCCACGACGGCATCGAACTCTCCGTCGACGGTCTCCTGGATGGTGTAGCTCATCGCTGTGTATTGTACGACGGGCGCACAGTTATTCGTTTTCCAACCGGCCACCGGTTCCGCAACTCCTGTCTGACACGACGTGGCCGCCGGTTTGCGGACGCTACCGGAAGGAAAACGGCGGGGAGTCATGTCGGCCGACTGCAAGCTACCGGGCCAGTCAGGGCTGCGGTCGTTCGTCGAGCGTCACGCTCACGTTCGTCCGCTCGCCGTCCCTGACCACCGTGAACGCGACGGTGTCGCCGGGTTTCGTGTGGAGCAGGAGATGCCGCGAGAGGTCTTCGTTCGTCGCTACGGGGGTGCCGTCGACGGCGACGATGACGTCGCCCCCGGTGGGGACCCGATTGCCGTCGACCTGCGCCTCCCCGTCCGACGGCTGGAGCGTCCCCGTCGACGGGCCGTCCTCCAGCACGTCGACGACCAGGACGCCCTCGGGGGTCTCGAGGCCGTTCCCTTCCGCGACCATCGGCGTCACGGGCAGCGTCCGGACCCCGACGAACGTGTGGCGATACTCGCCGTCGGCGACGAGTTCGGGCACGACACGGTTCACTACGCTCGCCGAGATGGCGAAGCCGACGTTGTCGCCCTCTTTCGCGCGGTTCACTCCGACGACGGTGCCGTCGAGCGAGACGAGCGGGCCGCCGCTGTTCCCCGGGTTGATGGGGGCGTCGGTCTGCACCGTCGCCGGTATCGAGAAACCCTGCGCGGTGGCCATCGACCGGTTGGCGCCGCTGACGATGCCGCTCGTTATCGACCCCTCCAGGCCGAACGGGCTGCCGAGTGCCGCGACCGGCTGCCCGGTCACCGGATGCCCGTCCGCGACCGGGAGCGGTTCGGCGTACGACGGTGGGTCGTCTACTTCGACGACGGCGAGGTCGGTGTAGACGTCCGTGCCGACGACGGTGCCGGTTCGCCAGTCGCCGCGCTGGAACCGGACCTCGACCTCGTCGGCGCCCGCGACGACGTGTTCGTTGGTGACGACGTGGTCCTGGTCGTCGTAGACGAACCCGGACCCCTGCGACGGCCCGGCCGACGTCGAAACGCGGAGGCTCACGACGGAGTCGATGCTACGCTCGTACAGCGACGCGTACGTCGCGTTCCCGCCCGCCTGCGGCTGTCCGTTCGACTGACTGGAGACGAGTGTGGGCCCGCTCGCCTGCCCGCCGTCCGCGACCGGCTGGACGGGGCTCGCCGAGGTGACGAATATCGCCCCGACGACGCCCCCGACCGCCCCCACGACCAGCGCCAGGGCGACCAGTACCGCGACCAGAGCTCTCATGGCCGGTCGTTGGACGTCCGGTCGTAAATGCTCAGGCATTCCGACAAACCCCGCGTCGCTCGCGACAGGGGCTGCTGTGGCCTGGTAGCACGTGGTTGCGCAGCTATTTGAGCACTCTCTGCGTAGTTACCGGCAGGGAGGACGCAATTATCATGCGAGTATTCTCGTCACCGGCCGGTCGCAGAGATTTCCTGTTCCGTTCGGCGGTCGTCGTCCTCCTCCTGGCCGGCGCTCTCACCGTGACTCACCGGTACCTGCCGGCGGTGACCGACCCTGTCTTCGTCCGCGACGTCATCCTCGGGTTCGGGCCGCTCGCCCCCGCGGCGTTCGTCGTCGTCCAGGCGGTCCAGGTCGTCGTCGCGCCGATTCCCGGCCAGGTGCTCGCGGTCGTCGGCGGCTACCTGTTCGGCGCTGTCGCGGGATGGTTCTACAGCATGGTCGGGGTGACTATCGGGACCTACGTCGCCGTCCGCCTGTCACAGCTCTTCGGGCGGCCGTACGTCGAGCGCGTCCTCGACGCCGCGTTCGTCCGCCGCTGGGACGACGTCGTCGACGAGAACGGCGTCGTCGCCATCTTCCTGCTCTTCCTCATCCCCGGGATGCCCGACGACGCCATCTGTTTTCTCTGCGGGTTGACCCGCATCCCCGCCTGGAAACTCGTCCTGCTCTCGCTGGTCGGGCGGACCCCCGGGTTCTTCCTGGCGACGCTTGCCGGGTCCAGCATCTATCGGTCCCACTACTGGGAGGCGGCCCTCATCCTCGGGGTGCTCGCCGCACTCTCGGTCGCCGTCTACCTCAAGCGCGACGCCCTCTGGCGGTTTCTCCGCGTCCGGTGACTCACTCCGTCTGCCGGCCGGTCACGTCGTCGAGCGGGAGTTCGAAGATGGCCGGCACCAGCTCCGCTATCTCCTCGTCGAACACCCATATCGACGGGAACCGCTCGTTGATCTCGGTCTCGGTGAACTCGGCCATCTCCTCGTCGGCGAGTCGCCGGAGCGGCCCGTTGACGACGACGCTCCACGCGTCGCCCTCACCGCGCTTCTCGTGGACGACGAAGCAGGCGTTCCCGGTGGAATCGATGTACTGCATCTTGTCGCTCTCCGGATGATCCCCCAGCCGTAACAGGAGCGACCCGCCGTCGTAGTAGTAGGCGGCCGGGATGGCGTAAGCGTCACCGTCCCGCGCGAGCGACAGCACCCCGGTGTCCATCTCGCGGAGCCGGCTATCGACCTCGTCGTCTGACATCCCGACAGCGTACGTGTAGTTAACGTGCTTCATCGTTGTTTCCCCGCTGGATATTCGCTCCCTGACACCAAAACGGTGCCCACTCGATGCCGGCCGGTTCCGGCTTGCCACGCGGTCTGGCGGTGACGTCGTGGCGACCGTCGATGGAAAATGACGGGACGCTGACTGGCCGACGAAGGCCGGCCGGGTCAGGAGTCTTCGTCGTCGAACTCCTCCTCGGCGGCCCGCTGTGCCGCCCTGAGGAGTGCTTCGAGGTCTCTGGGCTGTTCCTCCAGCGCCCGGTCGACGGCCCGTTCCGCCGCTTGCTCGCGCTGGGCGTCGGAGCCCTGCTGCTGGAGCGCCCCGGACGCGGCGCCCTGGGCGGCGAACTGGGACTGCTGGACGTTCGCCGTCTGGGTCTGGGTCGCGCCCTTCGACGCGCCGAACGCGGCCGACTGCGACTGGCGCACGTCCGCGACCTGGGTCTGCGTGGCGCCCGACGCGGCTCCCTGTGACGCCGACTGCACCTGCTTGACGTCAGCCTGCTGGCTCTGGACCGCACCCGACGCGGCGCCCTGGGCGGCGAACTGGGACTGCTGGACGTTCGTCACCTGCGTCTGGGTCGCCCCCGACGCCGCACCCGTGGATGCCGCCTGGACCTGCTCGACGCTCGCCTGCTGGTTCTGGAGTGCGCCCGAGGCCGCACCCGTGGCCGCGGCCTGCGACTGTTCGACGTTGGCGACCTGGTTCTGGGTCCCGCCCGATGCGGCACCGAACGCGGCGGCCTGGACCTGCTGGACGTTCGCCTCCTGGTTCTGCACGGCCCCCGAGGCCGCACCGGTGGCCGCGGCCTGCGTCTGCTCGACGTTTGCGACCTGGTTCTGGACGCCGCCGGACGCCGCACCGAACGCCGCCGCCTGCACTTGCTGGACGCTGGCTTGCTGATTCTGGAGTGCCCCAGATGCTGCGCCGGCCGCCGCCGCCTGGCTCTGCTCGACGTTGGCGACCTGGTTCTGGACGCCACCGGCCCCGGCGCCGAACGCGGCGGCCTGGACCTGCTGGACGTTCGCCTCCTGGTTCTGCACGGCCCCCGACGCCGCGCCGAGTGCCGCGAACTGCGCCTGTTCGACGTTGGCGACCTGGTTCTGGATGGCGCCGGCCGCGGCACCCGCCGACGCGGCCTGTATCTGTTCGACGTTCGCCTGCTGGTTCTGGAGCGCGCCTGCGGCGGCGCCGAACGCCGCCCGCTGTGCCTGTTCGACGTTGGCGACCTGGTTCTGGAGCGCGCCGAACGCCGCGCCGAACGCGGCCGCCTGCTGTTGCTCGACGCTGGCCTGCTGGTTCTGGATGGCTCCCTGGAACGCGCCCTGGATGGCCGCGTTCTGCTGGCCGGGGTTGTTGCCGCCCGTGCCGCCCTCCAGGCGCGCCCGGACCGCACCCTGGATGGCAGCCGACAGCACCTCGCCCTGCTGGTAGACGGGCGCCTCGACCGCGGCCGACCGTGCGTCGTCGCCCGACGCCTGCCCCGCCACCAGCCCGGCAGTGCCCCCGGTCACCACCAGAACAGTGACGAGTACCGCCAGCAGGCGTCGCACCGACGGCCGGTTCGTCGTCTCGTGAATCGATGACTCTCTCATGGTCTCCCCGCCGGAGTCTCTCCGACACACCGAATTCGACCACGACCGGCAAAGCGGTAGTTCAGAGGTTGGTGACGACTGCGTGACGGTTTGTCGTCGGCAGATACCGACGGGCGACGGGATACGTGCTGGATACGTGCCCGACGCCGTCCAGGCGCCGACGAAAAACGAGCGGGTGCCTGTTCGCGGGCGACCACCGCGTGGTGCTACAGGTCGTACTGCTCGCGAACCAGGGAGTCGAGGCCGCGGTCGGCGAGCAGGTCCATCGGCGCGAGCATCGTCAACTGGACGACGCCCGGCAGGCGACCCACCTCGACGCCGCCCGTGAAGGTGCACCGCGCCTGGATCTCGCCGACGCTCATGTCGAGGAGCGTGCTCGCGCGGTCGTAGGCGTTCTCCGTCGCGGCGTTGACGGTCGTCCCACTCCCGATAATCTGGATGGGGCCCATATCCTCGACCATGTCGACGCCGTACTGGCCGGCGAGCGCCCGGCCGCGTTCGAGTTCGGCTTCGGTGTAGGGCTTGCTGATGTGGGGCAGGTCCTCCTCGTTCGGCAGGAGGAGCGGGCCGTCGATGTCGAGGCCCTTGACGACCTCGACGGAGAGTTCCGCGCGTCCGCTGACGTCCGTCGTGTGCAGCGAGAGTTCGCCGTCGCCCTGGTTGGCGTGCATGTCGCCGACGTAGATGCCGCCGCCGTCGACCTTCACGGGCACGACGAGCACCGCTCCTTCGCGCACCGCGTTGACGTCCATGTGGCCGTCCGTGCGCTGGTCGAGGTCGGCCTGGTCGTCGAGACCCCACTCGTGGCTGGCCCCGACCAGCGACGCGCCGAAGTCACCAGCGTTGTGCGAGTCGGGCATCGTGATGGGCGGCGTGCTCCCGATGTTGCCGATGAACGGCCGGAGGTGGCCGAGCGTCCCCGGCATCTCCGACGGCCTGTAGAGCACGATGGGGTGTTGCTCGGAGTGCTCGGGCAGGGCCATCACCTCGTCGGCGCGTTCGGCGAGGTCGTCGGCCGCTTCGGCGTCCATGGTGAGACCGACCTCTCGGTCGTCGTCGAACGCCACGGTGTAGCCGTACTCGAAGCCGAACGCGGACGCGTTCGCCCCGCACTCCGCACACCGAACGGCCTCCTCGCCGGTCCCCTCGACGACGCTCTCCGGCCACTCGGCGCCACACTCGGGGCACCGGTGGTCGACGAACGGGTCGTCGCCGAAGGCGCCGTCCCGCGTAATCATGCTCCCGGTGCTGGTCGCGACGCTCGTCACCTCGATGTCCTCGATGTGGATGGCGATGGCGTCGCCCACCTCGGCCCCGTCCACCGCGATGGGTCGTGTGACCTCGTGCCCACCCTTGAATTTCGGCGTTATCATCGGCCCCCAGCACGCCGGCGGGGTGTGCGTCGTTATCGTCCCGCCGTCGGCGACCGGCCCCTCCCATTCGAGGTCCGGGCCGACGAGTCCCCGCGTGTACCTGTCCACCGACACCGTCTCCTGGACTTCCTGCTGTGCCATGGCTCGAATCCCCCGTTCGGAGTTCGGGCGAAATCGGCATAAAACTACGCCGCACAGGGCGTCAGACCGATGCGAGCGCCGGCGACGGCGTCGCGACGTGGACGGCGTACAGGACCGCGACGGCGACGAGGACGATGCCGCCCTCGACGGGCGTCGACAGGAGGCCGAGCGACACGATGAGCGTCGTCGCGACCGCAGGCGGATGGACGGTGTCCGTCGCGAGCATCCCTCCCGCCGTGAGTGCGACGGACGCCACGCCGGCCGCACCGAGGCCGAGTTTCGCCGTCGCGAACGCCGAGGTGGGAGCCGTCAGGACGGACCCAGCCGCGATGGCGTGATAGGCGGCGAGTCCGCTGGCGACGCCGATGGCGTGCCCGCCGACGACCCGTCGTGCATCGAGCGTGCGGCCGTCGCGGACGGTCGCCAGCACGAACGCCGTCGGGCCGAGACTCGGGAAGACGAACGGCCGGCCGGTCGCCCACGCCAGCGCTCCCGCGACGCCGACCAGGAAGGCGGCGTACGCGCTTGACGCGACGGCCCGCTTCATGACGGTCCGTTCGACCCTCGCCGGGAAAGAGGCTGTGGACTCCGACCGGCGGCGCGCCGTGGCACCCTATCGGGCTGCCAGGACGGCTTCGATGGCGTCCATCGTCTGTTCGACGCGGTCCATGCTCGCGCCGTAGCCCATGTGGCCCACGCGGAGGATGTCGTCGGCGAGGTCGCCGATGCCCGTCCCGAGGACGATGTCGTGGTCCGCCTTGACCGCCCGCTGGATTTCGGCCGCCTCGCCGGGCAGGTGGAACGCGGTGACCGTCGGCGACGCCAGGGATTCGTCGTCGGGGTAGATGGACAGCCCCATGTCGGCGCCACGCTCGCGGGTGTACGCCGCAACCTCATCGTGTCGGGCGAACACGTTCTCGACGCCCTCGTCGAAGAGGCGGTCGAGGGAGGCGTCGAGAGCGTACAGGTTGGCCGTCAGGGGTGTGTACGGCAGCATCTCGTCTCCTTCTCGGCGTCACGCCACGGTTCGAGGTCGGTGTAGAACGACCCGGCGTCGGTGTCTTCGACGACCGCCCAGGCCTCGTCGGAGACCGAGAGCGTGGCGAGGCCGGGCGGCGAACTGAAGCACTTCTGGGACGCGCCGAGCGCGACGTCGATGTCGTCGACGGGGACGGGCGTCCCGCCGAGCGACGACACCGCGTCCACGATGGTCAGCGCGCCGGCGTCGTTCAGGACGCCGAGCACCTCGTCGAGGTCGTTGAGGACGCCGGTCGGCGTCTCGCAGTGGACCATCGTCGCTGCTGCGACGTCGTGCTCCTCGACGACTTCCTTCACGGCCTCGACGTCGAGCGGTTCGTCGTAGGCCCCGGACGCCGTCACCGGTTCGCCGCCGTGCATCTCGACCAGGCCGGCGAAGCCGTCGCCGTAGATGCCGTTGGCGACCACGGCCACCGTGTCGCCGTCCGAGACGGTCGAGGCGATGCTCGCCTCCAGGCCGAGCATCCTCCCCGCCCAGAATGACCACGTCGTCGTCCGTCCCGTAGACCGCCTGGAGTTTCGCGGTCAGCGCGCGGTAGAACTCCATGAACTCCGGTTCGACGTCGGGGTTGGGCATCGGGCGGCTCATCGCCTCCCGGACCGCCGGCGGCACGGCGGTCGGGCCGGGTGTCATCAGCATGACTGTGAGTCGGTAACGGGGGCTCAAAATCCTGCTGGAACGCACCCGACCCGTCCCGCCGGAACGTGTCGATTCACTCGACGTAGAGGGCGTAGAGGAAGACGGCGAACCCGAGCGTCGTGAACGCGCTGTCGACGGTCGTCGCCAGGTCTGGGCTCAGCACCGCCGGGCCGACGAAGCCCGCTATCAGGGCGCCGAGCGTGAAGAGTGCGAACCCGGCCGACAGCGCCCGGAGCGCCGGGTTCTCCGTTCGCGTGTACGCCTTGTACGCGAAGTAGGTGATGAACAGGCCGAGCGTGACCGAGAGGGCTTTCAGGGCGATGATGACTGGTGTCATGGTGTGTCGAGGCTGGTGACCGACGCTGTGATGTGTCGAGGCGGCCGGACGACTGCCGGCGTGTGGTCGCTGTTGGCCGGTTCTCGTCCGTCGCGGTCCCCCCGCAACAGAGCGGTCCCACGTGACGCCGTCGTTAATTCCACGTTCGACCTCCATCCACATTACAGGCAGTCGGTGTTCTTACGAGGTGAGAACGGACGCGTCCACCCGTCGCGTCGCCGCGAGACCGGCGTGCTACCACGACGCAGGGGCCGAACATATTCGAACGTAACCCGACAACGGCTCCGCACCCTACCTCCTGTATGAGCGTCATCCCCGGGAACATCGAGACCGACCAGGCGCCGCCGATGACGATTCCCCTCCAGCATTTCGTCGTCGGCTTCGCCTTCCTGCTCCTCGGCGCTGGCTTCGGCGTCCTGCGCGCGCTCGGCTTCGTCGCCGGTATCGGCCGCCTCGCGCACGTCCACCTCCTGCTCGTCGGCTGGGTCGTGGTGACCATCATGGGCGCGATGACCCAGTTCGTGCCGGTGTGGTCCGCCGTCGCCATCCACTCTCGCCGGCTCGCCACGCTCGAACTCCAGCTCGTCGGCACCGGCCTGCTCGCGTTCGTCGTCGCCAGCCTCCTCGGCTGGACGCAGTGGCTCTGGGTCGGCGGGACGCTCATGCTGGTCGGCCTCTGGGTGTTCGTATACAACATCGCCCGCACCCTCGCCGCCCTCGACGAGTTCGACGTGACCGAGCGCCACTTCGCCGTCGCGCTCGGCTTCTTCCTGCTCGTCTCCACCTACGGTTTCCTCCTGGCTCTCGACTTCCCCTACCGGGTCCTGCCCGCCATCTCGCTCACCCACACCGCGACGCTGTCGGCCCACGCCACGCTGGCGGTCCTCGGCGCGGTCATGACGACGGTCGTCGGCGCGCTCTACCAGCTCTCGACCATGTTCACCCAGACGAAGCTCCACGGCGTCGACCACCACCTCCGCCGCGTCGAGGAGGCCAGCTACCCGCTCGGGGTGCTGCTGCTGGCCCACGGCCGCCTGTTCGGGTCTCGACCGGTGGCGTGGGCGGGCGGAGCCCTCGTCCTGGTGGGTCTGGTCGCGGTGAGCGTCGTCCTCGGCCGGCGTCTCGTCGAGACGCAGGTGGAGTGGACGCCGATGCTCTCGCGGTACGCCGTCGTGACCGCCGCGCTCCCGCTCTGGGCGGTCGTCACCGCGCCGGCGTGGGCCCGGAATCCCCTCTCGTGGTCGTCGGTGTTCGGCCCGACGGGCGGCCTGCACCTCCTGCTCATCGGCGTCGTCGGCTTCGTCGTCCTGGGGACCCTCTACCACGTCGTCCCGTTCATCGTCTGGGTCCACCGGTACAGCGACCGCCTCGGCCTGGAGAAGGTGCCGATGATAGACGACCTCTACCGCACCCGGCTGGCGATGGTCGACTTCTGGCTCGTCGCAGGCGGCAGCGCGCTGTTCGTCGCCGGTACCCTGCTCTCCGGCACCGCCGTCACGGCGCTGCGCGTCGGCGGCGGCGCTCTCGCCACCGTCGGGTTCGCGGTGTTCGCGGCCAACATGCTCCTCGTGGTTCGCGAGCACAGTCCGTACAGTCTCGGTGACCTCCTCGCCGGCGTGCTCCCGGGTGGCACCGCTCGGGGGCCGGGACCACGCCCGACCAACAGTCCGGGTGACCCGCCGAACACGTTCGTCGTAACACCGATGCCGTGCCGGGAACACCCTCGAACCGCATGACTCGACTCGACGTGCGCGACGTCCCGCCGCCGAAGCGACACCCGATGATCCACGACGCCTTCCAGGAACTCGACTCGGGCGAGGAACTCGTCGTCGTGAACGACCACGAACCGAAACCGCTGTTCTACGAGTTCCAGGCCGAAGTCGACTCCTTCGACGTCGACGGGTACGCGGTGAACCAGGTCGGTCCCGAGCAGTTCGAGGCCCACTTCCCGAAGAAGTAGCCGTCCCGGGCAGGTTCGGGCCCGTCGGAGTGGTTCGGTTCGCTGTCATCTATTCTGCGCGAACATGTTCGACACCCATATACTGCAGGAGTCCGAACGAAACCAGGTAATGGTGCGCGCGAAGCTCATCGTCACGCTCCCCGACGACACCTGGATAAAGGAGGTGACCTGCGAGTACCCGGACGCCGACTTCCGCGTGCTCGCGGCGCTCCCCGCAGAGGGCTCCGGCGTCGGCCTCCTCGAGATAACGTCAGAGGAGCTGCCGTCGGTCATCGCGTCGATGAACGAGTCGCCGGACGTGACCTCTATCGAGATCATCCAGTCGCTCGACGACGAGGCACTGGTCCAGTTCGAGACCACCAAACCCCTGCTGTTGCTCTCCGCACAGGACTCCGGCATCCCGCTCCAGCTTCCCATCGAGATACAGGCCGGACGGGCGGCCGTCGAGGTTCGCGCGCCACGACACCGGCTCTCCTCGCTCGCACAGATGCTCGAATCGTTCGGCATGAGCTTCGAGGTGGAGTACATCCACGAGTCCGTCGACCCGTCGTCGTTCCTCACCGAACAGCAGCAGCGCATCGTGCGCGAAGCCGTCGAGTGTGGCTACTACGACACGCCGCGGGGCTGTTCGCTGACCCAGCTCGCCGAGAACATCGGCATCGCGAAGTCGACCGCGAGCGAGACGCTCCACCGCGCCGAGGAGAAGATCATCAAGCAGTTCTTCGAGAACCAGTTCGGCGGCGTCGACCTGCCGTCCGAACCGCCCGAGTGACCTACTGTTCTGCCGTCGCCGTCTCCGGCTCCCACGGGAGCGGCCCGTCGTAGCCGTCCGGGACGAACGAACACAGCGGGTCGCTCTCCAGCGGGTCGCCAGTCGTGGCGTACGCCCGGGACCGACTCCCGCCACAGACCTGGCGGAACGGACACGCGCCACATTTCCCCTTCAACGCGTCCTTGTCGCGAAGCCCGGTGAACAGCGGCGAGTCGCGGTAGAGTTCGACCGGGCTCTCCTCCCGGACGTTGCCCGCGCTCTCCGGCAGGAAGCCCGACGGGTAGACGTCGCCGGTGTGACTCACGAACATGAAGCCGTCGCCGGCGGTGATGCCGCCACGCCGACCGAACGGCCCCCGACCGTCCTCGGTGTCCGCTCCCTCGGGCGGGTTCTGCATGGCGACCCGCCGGTAGTGCGGCGCTTCGGTCGTCTTGAGGCCGAACGGCGCGTCGGTCGCGACCTCGACCAGCCACTCCATCACGTCCTCGGCGTGGTCGGGTGAGATGGGGTCCAGGACCGCGCCGCGCCCCACGGGCACGAGGAAGAAGACGCTCCAGAGGACGGCACCGAGGTCGGCGACCAGGTCGCGGACCGCCGGGAGGTCGGCCACCGTCTCCTGGCAGACGGTCGTGTTAATCTGGAGCGGGATGCCGGCGTCGGCGGCGGCGCGGGCGGCCCGCATCGTCGCCTCGAAGCTCCCGTCCTCGCCGCGGAACTCGTCGTGGGACGCCGGCGTCGCGCCGTCGATGCTCACGGCGATGCGGCGGAGGCCCGCGTCACCCAGGGCTTCGATGGCTTCGGGCGTCAGCGACTCGGTGCCGCTCGGCGTCATCGTCATGTTCAGCCCGATGTCGGTGCCGTACTCGACGAGTTCGACGGTGTCCTCGCGCATCAGCGGGTCGCCGCCGGAGAGCACGACGAGCTGGCCCTCGCCGAAGCGACGCGTCTCGTCGAGCAGGGCCTTGCCCTCCTCGGTGGTCAGTTCGTCCGGGTGCCTGCGCTCCTGGGCGTCAGCCCGGCAGTGCTTGCACGTGAGTGCACACGCCTGGGTCAGCTCCCAGATGAGCACGAGCGGTCGCTGGTCGGTGTCGAGGTGGGGGTTCATCGTCGGAGGTGGCGGTGACCGGTCATCGGTTTCGGCGTCGAGACTGCGCTACCCACACGTAGGCCGATGGCGAGCATAGGGGTTGACGCGAACGTGTTCGTCCGGGCTGTCGGGACGTGACAGTCGGCCGCGTTCGTGCGGTTCGACCACACGCCCCACGACCTGACAGAAGTACTACCGGACCGAAGATGTTCGCTCGTCTTCCCGCGCATCGGGAGCCGGGTCGTCCCCTTATTCTGTGGGTGTTCAAATACCAGCGTACGACATGAACGACCGAATCGGAGCCCCCGGAACCGGTATCTCGCGACGAGCGTTCCTGAAAGCGACCGGCGCGACCGGCATCGGCGCCGCAGCAGGCTGCGTCTCCGCCCCCGTCGCGGACACGCCGGCGGCCGGCCAGGCCAGCCAGCAGTCGAAGAACGCACTCCCGTACACGAGTCCGCCCGAAGTCGTCGACGTCGACGAACAGGGCGGCTCGGTCACCCTCAAGACCCAGCAGGCCCGCCACGCCGTCCACCCGCTGGACTCGATGGGCGGACCCGTCGAACTCCCGCAGGTATGGGCGTTCCAGGCCGACGACGGCGACCCGAGCGTTCCCGGCCCCATCATCCGGACGACGGAAGGCAACGACATCGAGGTCACCCTGGACAACACCGACGGGATGCGCGCTCACACGCTCCACTTCCACGGTGCCCGAAAGGCCTGGAAGGACGACGGCGTCCCGACGACGACGGGCATCACCGTACAGCCAGGCGAGAAACACACCTACACCATCCCCGCGAACGTCCCCGGCACCCACTTCTACCACTGCCACTTCCAGACCCACCGCCACATCGACATGGGGATGTTCGGCGTCTTCCGCGTCGACCCGAAGGGGTACGAACCGGCCGACAAGGAGTACTTCATGACGGTCAAGGACTGGGACTCACGGCTCCCTCGCATGATGGCCGGCGAGGACGTGCGCTACGACCCCCGGCACCGGAACCCTGACGTGTTCACGGTCAACGGCAAGAGCGCACCCCGGACCCTGCACCCCGAGGACGGCTCCCCGATCATCGTCTCGTCGGGCGACAGCGTCCGCCTCCACCTGGTCAACGCCGGCTACATGTCCCACCCGTTGCACATCCACAACCACCGGTTCCGGCTCGTCGAGAAGGACGGCGGCCAGGTGCCCGAGGCGGCCCAGTACGACCAGGACGTGACGAACGTCGCGCCCGCCGAACGCCACACCATCGAGTTCCGGGCTGACGCCGACCCCGGCATCTACCTCATGCACTGCCACAAGGTCAACCACGTCATGAACGGCGGGTTCTACCCCGGCGGGATGCTCTCCGCCGTCGTCTACGAGGAGGCGATGGGGTCGGACGTCTTCGCCAGCCTCATGGAGTACGCCGGCTACGAGGGCTGACGCTACACCGACCGGACCAGCGACTGCGTCGCCTTCCCCGCGAAGAAGCCGACGACGCCCCAGATGACCAGTCCGGCGACGTCGCCTGTCAGGTAGCCGGCGACGCCACCGACCAGTGCGCCGACCACCGGTAGAACGCCGACGACGTTCGTCTTCGTCATCTGGGAGGGGATTCACCGACCGCGGGCCAGTCAGTTGCCCCGAACATGTTTTCCGACCCGCGCGCCGTCGGCTCGCCGTGCCGCGACGGTCGGAGAAGGAGCCGCGTCAGAACGGCGCGTCGAGGCCGTCGCGTCCATCAGATAGCTCGCCGCCCGCTCCGACGCTCTCGGCGGCCTGCTCGACGGAACCCGTCTCCAGGAACGTCTCCTCCATCCCCCGGAGCTGGTCGTTGATGGTGTCGCTGTTGTGGTGCATGGCGTCGAGTCGGACCTTGACCACCTCGTAGTCGTGCGCGTCGCTGAGGCCGTTCCACGCGCGGAACGACCCGATGGTGAGGGTGTTCGACTGCGGGCAGAACGGCGTCGTGGGCGTGAACTCCGCCCGGAGGACGTCCGGGTCGCCGTCCTCGACGGCGTACCGGTAGCCGGCGTTCCGGTGGCGGTGGTCGAGGTTGAGGCGGGCGAGGTTGTAACCGAAGGTCATGTCGTAGACGCCGCGCTCCTCGAAGACGTCCCGGGTCGTCTCGTGGAAGGCGACGTGGTCCTCGCCGGTGAGCAGGTCGTGGCCCCGCAGGAACTCGCCGGGGCGAGGGATGTTCTCGGGGACGAACTCGTCGTAGCCGTCGAACTGGTCGCCGTCGTCGGAGGAGAACGGAGACGGGATACCTGGCATGCCTCAGGGTAGGGTCCGGACCTCGCTATGCGTACTCCCGAACATATTCACCGTGTCACTCGGCGGCGATGTAGACGTGCCACTCGTCCTCGTCGACCTGCTCCGTCGCGGTGTCGTAGCCCTTCGTCCCGAGCACGCCGAGCAGGGGCGTCGGCTCGAAGCTGTTGACGAGCAGCAACGTCTCGTCGTCGTCCAGGTCGTCGACGGCGGCCATGATGTCGCCGAACGGTTCGCCGTCTATCTCGCGGGCGTCGAGCGTCGCTGCGATGTCGTCTGTCGGTTGTGCTGGCATGGATGCGTTGTAGGTCGGTAGCGCCGTTATCGTTTCCCCCGACTATGTTCGCGGCATCGGCCGGTCGGTCGCCTCGACGGCGAAGAGGTCGTCGTTCTCGAAGACGGCAGCCACCCTGGAGTGCCACGCCTCCTGGAACGCCGTCCGGTCCTCGTCGGTCGCCGACTCCTCGACGATGGCTTCGAGGTGCTGTGCTGCCGGTCCGATGTCCGGAACCGACGGCACGTCGTAGGTCACTTCGACCGCGTCGCCGGTGTCCGTGCGCCCGAACGCGAACGTCACACCCTCGCCCTCGATTGGGTCGAACGAGAGCAGGTCGGCGCGGCCGCCGTAGCCGCCGGCGAGGCCGCCGAAGCCGTCCTCCTCGGCGGCGCCCGTGACGTACGAGATGAGCTGGGCGGTCACGCCGTACTTGATGTCGTCCTTCGGGCCGCCCGCGACGACGGCGACCTGACTCCGGACCGGGAGTTCGTCCGGGTAGAGTTCGTCGAACGCCAGCTGCGTCATCCGGTAGGAGCCCGCCGCGGTGGGACACGAGTGGCCGGCGGCCTTGACGACGTCGCGGTAGGTGACGACGAACGGGTCGCCCGGGTCGAGCACGCCCAGCGCCTCGGCGACCGGGTCGCGGACCCGGATCGGGTCGACGTCGTGGTCGGTCCAGTGCATGGATTCCGGAGCAGTTGGCATGGACGATGCCACGGCCTCGGGGACGGTCCGCGTGTCGGGCAACATGTTCGGGCCCCTCCTTTCGACGATCGCAACCGTATACCGACTACCCATGACCGACGACCACGACCTCGACGCCGAACCCGTCACCGACCACGTCCACGAGAACTCGTGGTCCGCGAACCTGGAGCAACCCGAGCACGCCGTCGACCGCGACCTGGTCCTCCGGCAGGCCGTCGAGGCCGTCGAGCACACCGCCGACGGCTACCACGTCAACCTCGTCACGCACGGCGACCACGGCCATCCCTCCGAGTACCTCTACGACGTCCTGGCCGAGGAGTTCGACGACGCCTCCTGGGAGTACGTCGCACAGTGTGGCTGCGGCGGCCACGTCACGAAGGTGCACGTCGAGTGACCGGCCGAATCTGTTCGGGGTAAAGGCCGGGGGCGTCCGGCCCCTCGCTCCTCGTATGCCATCCGAACTCGACTACGAGTCCCGCGTCCTCGCGCGGACCGACGTGCCGGACGGCTGGGACCACGAGACCCTCGACGTCCGCACGCTCGGCCCGCCGGAACCGCTCCGGCAGACACTGAATCTCCTCGTGGACCTGCCGCCGGAGACCGCCGTGGTCCAGATAAACGACCGCGCGCCCCAGCACCTCTACCCGAAACTCGAGGACCGCGGCTACACCTACCAGACGGTCGAGTTCGACGACGCCGTCGGCACGGCCATCTGGCCGGTCGAGGAGTGACCGGTTACTCGCCAGGCCGGAGGGGAGGGCGTCGGCCGCCGCGTCCGCGACAGTCGTTATTTCCCAGGTGCCGTCCCGGAGCGGGTCGGCGAGCACGTCGTCGAGTACCGCCTTCGGGAGTTCGTAGTAGCTCCGGCGGCCGACGGGCGACCGGAACGCGAACACGCAGGTCGAGCGCACGCCGTACACCGTGAGGCCGGCGTTTCGGGTGGAGTGTTCGAGCCGTGCGAGTTCCGTCGCCTCGTCGTCGTCCGTCACCAGCTCCCCGAGTTCCCACGACAGCGACTGGGCGTTCGGGAGCGTCATCGGCGCACCCGAGATGACGCGGCCGGTCTCCACGTCGCCCCCCGCCCCCTCCGTCCTGTCCTGTGATGCCATACCACGTATCTCGACGGCCCTCACCAAAAATCCACCGAGGGCGGGACGGGAGATTATGTTGTTTGGCAACGGACTTATTACTCTTCGGATACTATTACGCGTGTAATGCACGACCTGACAGGCTTCCAGCGGGACCTGCTCTACGTCATCGGGGGCTCGACGACCCGAACGGCCTCGCCATCAAGGCGGAACTCGAGACGTACTACCAGACCGAAATCCACCACGGCCGACTGTATCCGAACCTCGACACGCTGGTCAACAAGGGCCTCGTCGAGAAGGGACAGGTCGACCAGCGGACCAACTACTACCGGCTGACCCAGCGGGGTCGCCGCGAGGTCGAGGACCGGCGCGACTGGGAGAGCGACTACCTCGCCGGCGAGAGCGAACCGACCGCCGCCCAGAGCGACTAATCCGTCGTCGGACGCGACTCGTCGTCCGTCTCCGTCCGGAGCCAGTCGACGGTCCGCCGAATCCCGTTCGCGTAGCTCACAGACGGTTCGAACCCGACGTCCCGGCGAATCGCCGCTCCGTCCATCGTGACGTCCCTGGTGAGCACGTGCAACAGGTCGCGACCGGCCCTGGCGTCAGCACTGACCAGCGCAGCCACCCGGACCACCCACGGCGGGATGCCGACAGCCCGTCCCGACGTTCCGACCGCCGCACCGACCATCTGCACGAACTCGCGAACGGTGGGTGAGCCGGTGCTGCCGACCGTGTACCGCCTGTCCTGTGCCACCTCCTCCCCGGCGACGGCGAGCAGCGCCCGCGCCGCGTCGTCGACGTAGACGAACTCGTGGGGCACGTCCACCAGCGCCGGGAAGACGACCCGCCGGTCCGCCAGCGGCCGCTCGAACAGCGGCCGGACGAGGTCGTTTCGCACGTCAGGGCCGTAGAAATCCGGTAGGTGGACCACCGTCACCGGAAGGTTCGACGCGAACAGCGTCTGCTCCACCACCGCCTTGATGCGGGCGATTCGCGACGGCGGGGCGATGGGCGTCTCCGGCGTGATGGGCGCCGGCGCGTCCGGGTCGAACACCCACGTGTTCCCCGGGAACACGACGTGTGGCCGCTCGTCCCCGACTGCCTCGACGAGCGTCCGGGCGGCGTCGAGCGTCCGCTCGTACCGGCCCATCGGGAAGTTCACGCAGTGGACGACGCTGTCCACGCCAGCGACCGCCTCCGCCACCGCGCCCGGGTCGAGGATGTCACCGGTAACCACCTCGACGTCGGGATGCTGGCTCCCGAGGGCTGTTCCGTCCCGGACGAACGCCCGGACGTCGTCCCCCGAATCGTCGAGCACTCGGAGCACCGCACTCCCGATAGCACCGGTCGCCCCCGTGACGAGTACCGTATCGGTCATCCTGTCGTCACCCCGGCGTCTGCCGGTGCGGGTCCACCCGTCGGTTCGGTTCGGGGCCCAGAATTCGGCGCGTCCATGGCTCTCCTCCGACGTGGACCGGCTTAACTGTCAGCCGAGAGCCGGACAACTCCTCCCAGAGCCGGTAACCTGCGGCGTCACTCCTCCCAGAGCCGGTAGATGTCGTCGCGGACCGGTTCCCGGACCACGTCGTCGCCGAGGCGGAGTTCGGGGGTGTCAGATTCGACCACGTCACCGATGACGCTCGCCTCGACGCCTGCATCCGACAGGGCGTCGAGCGCGCTGTCGGCGTCGTCGGCCGGAACGGCGACGACGAGCGCGCCCGAGCCGAGAATCCGGAGCGGGTCGACGTCCATCGCGGCACAGACCTGCCGCGTCTCCTCGCGGACCGGGATGGCGTCGCGGTCCACCTGGACGGCGACGTCGGACGCGCTGGCGACCTCCAGGAGGCCGTCGACGAGTCCGCCCTCGGTCGGGTCGTGCATCGAGGTGGCGAACGCGCGGACCGCCGCCGCGTCCGGGACCACGCTGATGTCTTCGAAGAATCCGGCCGCCGCGTCGAGGACGGACGCCGGAACGGTCCCGAGTAGCTCCTCCCGGAAGTCGGTCGCCAGGATGGCGGTCCCCTCGACGCCCGCGCCCTTGGTCAGGATGACCACGTCGCCGGGACTGGCCCCGCCCGTCGCGACGTAGCGGTCGGTCACGCCCATGCAGGTCATCGAGACGAGCGGGCGGGAGAGTTCCGCCGCGTACTCGGAGTGGCCGCCGATGACCGCCACGCCGAGGTCGGTCGCCTCAGTGTGGATGTCGGCGGTGATGGTGTCGAGGAGGTCCGGGCGGTCGTCGGGGAGGAAGATGACGTTGTTGAGCCACCGGGGGTCGGCCCCGGACGCCGCCACGTCGTTACACGCGACGTGGACGCCCAGGGTGCCGATGCGCTCGGCCGCCAGCGAGATGGGGTCGGAGTTCACCACGAGCGTCTGGTCGCCCACGCGGACGGCCGCGGTGTCCTCGCCGTACGTCGGGCCCATCACCACGTCGTCGTCGTCCGGCGCGCCCGTCCGCGCGAAGACCAGGTCCGCCAGCGTCTCGGGGTCTACCTTGCCGATCACGGTCCGCTCACCCTCGCTGCCGTCATTGGTGTCCGCGATGCGGGCCGGCGTCTTGTATGCCGTGGTCTCCAGCCGGTCAGTTCCGGAGGGCGTCCACGGGGCGCTCGTTCGCCGCCTTCCACGCCGGGTAGAACCCGCTGAGGATGCTCGTCACCACGCCGAACCCGAACGCGACCAGGAGGTAGACCAGGTTCCCGGGCTGGAGGACGAACAGCGGGTCGCCGACGGTCACCGCGGCCAGGAGGAGACCGATGCCGAGGCTGACGAGGAGGCCGGCGACGCCGCCGATGACGCCCAGGAGCGTCGCCTCCGTCAGCAGGATGCGGAGCACCTCGCGCTTCTGGAAGCCGACGGCCCGGAGGACGCCTATCTCCGCCCGGCGCTCCACCGTACTCATCAGCATCACGTTCAGGATGCTCACGCCCGCCACCAGCAGCGAGATGGAGCCGATGCCGAGCAGGAACAGGTTGAGCGTGTCGAAAAAGGAGCCTATCTGGGCGGTGATGGAGGAGAGTTCGAACACGCTGACGCGGTCGGTCCGGCGGTTCAGCGCCTCCCGGATGGCGGCGGACGACTCGTTCGCCGTCTCGCCGCTCTCGGCGACGACGAGCACCTGGTTGTAGCCGGTCTGGTCGAGCGACCCGGCCGGCACGACGACGGCGTTGTTCGGGTTCAGCGGCGTGAACCCCGACTCCTGGGCGAGCACCGCCTTGACCCGGACCGTCCGGTTCCCCAGGACGAGCGAGTTCCCCTCGCGGAGTTCGAGCTGGTCGGCGACCGTCGCACCGACGAGCGCGCCGCTCCTGAACGGGTCGGGAACCCGCCCGGACCGGGCGTCGAACGCGTCCGCGGGGTTCTCCATCCCGTAGACGGTCACCACCTGCTGGGACCCGCCGTAGCTCACGACCGCCTGGTCCTGCTGGATGGGCACGACGACGGCGTCGCCGGCCGCCCGCTGTATCTCGCGGAGGTCGCGCTCGTTCAGCTCCTGGACGCCTGACTGGAACGCGGGCGAGACGATGACCTCGTTCCCGATGGTCCCCAGCGAACTCGTCGCCGAGTACTGGATGGTCGAGCCGAGCATCCCGAGCGACGCGATGGCGATGACGCCGATGAGGATGCCGAGACCGGCGAGCGCCGACCGCACCTTCGTCCGCGTGAGGTTCCGGTCCGCCATCATGGCCGCCGGGAACCGACGGGCGATGCCCCGGGGAATCATCCGATGTGCCCGTCCACTATCTCGACCGTGCGGTCGGTGTACTCGTTCACGAGCGGGTCGTGGGTGACCGCCACGACGGCGACGCCCTCCTTCCGGATGCGGGTGAACTCGTCGAGTATCTGGCGGCCGGTCGCCCGGTCGAGGTTCCCCGTGGGTTCGTCGGCGAGCACCACCCGTGGCTCGTTGACCAGCGCGCGGGCGATGGCGACGCGCTGCTTCTGGCCGCCGCTCAACTGGTTCGGCCGGTGGTCGAGGCGCTCACCGAGCCCGAGCCGGGTGAGCAGGTCGCGGGCGCGTTCGGCCGTCGCCGGGTCGCGGTCGAACAGGAGCGGTATCTCCACGTTCTCCTGGGCGGAGAGCGTCGGCAGGAGGTAGAAGTCCTGGAAGACGAAGCCGATGGTGCGCTTCCGGGCGTTCGTGCGTTCGCGGTCAGAGAGGTGGGTCACGTCCTCGTCGTCGAGGAACACCTGCCCCTCGTTCGGCTCGTCGAGCAGCCCGAGCACGTTCAGCAGGGTGGTCTTGCCACTGCCGCTCGGTCCCATGATGGTGACGAACTCGCCGGGTTCGACCGCGAAATCCACCGCTTTGAGCGCTTCCAGGGTCTCACCCCCGGTGTCGTAGCGCTTGGTCACCGCCCGGGCTTCGATGACGCCCATCAGACCGGCTCCTCGTCGTTCCGGCGGCTGTTCCGCCACGCGTAGCCGATGACGCCGAGCACAGCGAGCACGATGACGCCCCCGACCAGCCCGGGAACGAGCAGGCTCCCCGGTTCTCGGCCGGCGACGACGGGCTGGCGGCCGCGTCGTCGTACTCGACGGTCATCGTGCGTTCCTGCCGGTCGCCGTTCGAGAGGTAGGTGACGCGGAGCGGTATCGTGGTGACGCCGTCGTCGACCGTCGCGTACACGTCGAAGGAGACGAAGTCGCTCCGGGGGACGGTCCCGACGAAGTACTCGCGGTTCGGGTACGCCGGCTCGACGCCGTCGGCGGCCACGACGCTCACGAGGACGGCGTCGACGTCGGTGAGGCCGACGTTGCTCGCACTGCCGGTGATGTGGAGCGTGTCGCCCTCCTGCTCGACGTCGATGCCCGTCAGGCTTATCTCGCCGGGATGGACCACGACCGGCACCGACGCTTCGGTCCGCTCGGTACTGCCGTCGACCTGGTAGGCGGCGACGACCGTCAGGTTGTACCGGTCGCCGGGGTTGGCGCCGCTCACGGAGAGGTCGACGGTCCGGGTGTCGCCGGCCGGGAGGCTCTCCACCCGGGCGGACGAGACGGCCAGACCCGGCGCGCGGCCCTGGACGACGACGTTCTCGACGGGGCTGTCGCCGAGATTGCTCAGGTCGACGGTCACCGTCGACTCGCGGGGTTTGACGTGCAGGGCGACCCGCTCGGCGTACCGGTCGACGGTCACCGTCTCGCTGCTGGTCACCTCGCGTCGGTTCCCGTCCGGCGTCGCGTACGTGAGCGTCGCGACGAGCGTCCGGTCGCCGGGTTCCTCGACGCTCGCGGTGAACGGGAACGACCGCGCCTCGCCCGCGCCGAGCGATGCGATGACGCGTCGCTCCCGGTCGAACTCGACGCCGTCGCCGCGAAGGGTGAGTTCGACGTTCCGGACGGCGGTGTCGAGGCCGTTGGCGACGGTGACGTTCAGGCGGTTGTCGACGTTCGCCACCAGTCCGTTCCCCGCATCGATCTCGACCTGCGGATGCTCGTCGCTGACGCGGACGACGACCGGGTACTGGACGTGGACGTAGCTGTCGTTGCTGTCCCGGCCGTAGACGTGAACCCGGAGTTCGTAGACGCCGGGGTCGTCGAACCGGACGGTCAGCGGGACGGCGATGCTCGTCCCGGGCGCGAGCGTGCCGAGGTCCTCGACCCGGTCGTACTCGCGGATGCTGCTCGAGGAGCTCTTCCGGAGGGCGACGTCGGTCACCGTGAACGTGTACGGGCTGTCCTGGAGGTTCCGGACGGTGGGCGTGACGGTGACGAGTTCGCCGGGCGCGGGCTGGGTCGGCGTGACGGCGACGTCCGTGATGGAGACGTACGCGGCGTCGGCTCCGGCGACCCCGAGGAACGGGACGACCAGTGCGGTGACGGCCAGGATAGCGAGGGCGCGCTTCATAGCCCTACCCCGAGGAAGGTGAGGACGTTCCAGACGAGCATGAGCCCCACCGGGATGCCGACGGTGATGGCGGCCTGCCGGAGGTCGATGTCGCGGGCGTACCGCACCGCGAACGTCCAGAGGAACGCCTGCCAGAGCGTGAACGCGAACCCGACGACGGTGGTCATCCGGACGAGCGGGTCGGTCATGAGCTGTGACACGAACTGCCCGGTCGCGGTCGGGTCGGCGGGGAGCTGGATGCCCTGGAACACGGAGTAGAGGGCCGCGGACGAGACGACCGCGGCGAAGATGGCGGGGAAGAAGCCCCAGGCGACGAGTTTGAGCGTCGTCGTGAACCGGCCGGTGCCGCCGAAGTACATCGAGACGAGGTAGAAGACGCCGGCGTAGACCAGCCAGAAGATCAGCGTGCCGATGGCGGCCCCGACGGCAGTGACGACGTACGTGAACGACGCGAACGCGCCGACTTCGGCCGGCATGGCGTCCATCACCGGCTTCACCGTGACGAGGCTGCTGGCGACGGCGACGACGACGTAGACGAACATGACGGCCGCAGGACCGCGGAACCGGGGGTCGGCTGCCTGTTGCCTAAAGAAGCGGTCGGGGTTGACGAGGAGGTCGAGAAACATACGTTACTATCGTCTTGCAACTTTGATAATGGTTGCGTGCCAGAAGGTACCACCCCCAACAAAAACGGGCGACTTACCCGGTTAAAAGTGAAAATACCTCGTTTTCTCGCCGCAAAGAAACTAGGTGGTGAATCTGATAGGTTGGCGGCTGAGTGCGGCACCGTCCGGTCGTCGGTCAGTCCTCCGACGCGTCGCCGTCGCCGCCGTCCGCGGTACCGGTCGCGGGTACGCTGCCGGCCGGAGTCGCCCGCCCCATCCAGTTGTCGACGTTCTTCGAGACGTAGTCCTTCGCGCCCCAGCCGACGGCGACGCCGACGCCGATGGCGATCGCCGCGGCGAGTCCCCACGCGAGCGCCTGCGCGACGACCATCAGGATGGTCACGTCGATACCCATCGTGTCGAGTCCAATGACGACCGCGGTGAAGTACAGGAAGATGCGGGTGCCGGCGGCGAACCACTCGGTGTACCGCGTCTGGGTCGCCGCTTCGGTGCGTTCGATGGCGTCGCCGATGAAGTCCGCCACGACGAACCCGAGCAGGATGACCAGCAGGCCGCCGACGAACGCCGGCAGGTACGCGAGCGCGACGGAGATCCACTCGGAGAGCAACTGGATGGCCAGCACGTTCGCCGCCGCGAGGATGGCGAGCGCGTAGACGAACCATCTGGTCAGCGTGCCGAACGCACGAGACACGGCGCGTTCGGTCCCGCCGAGCATGGCACCGAGCGGCGTGTCGATGACCAGTCTGTCGAGGTTGACGCGGTCGGCGATGGCAGTCACGAACCGGCCGGCGTACCGGCCGACGAACCACCCGATGACGAGGATGATGATGGCGCCGACGAGCTTCGGGATGAACGCCACTGCGTCGGTGAGTATCTGGTCGACTGCGAAGCCTGTCTGCTGGGCGATGACGAACTCTACTACGCTCATGCGTACTGATGCCCCGGCACGTGGATAGTAATGAGCCGCTTGTCGAATCGCTAGCGAGCGAAGGCCTGTCGGCGGACTCGTCGTCGTTCATCCGGGTCGATGGTCGGTCGGCCGGGCGCGTGACTCCGCCTCTCGGCGACGCCGGTAAGTCTAGGTGAATTGAGAGGTGTGCCGACAGCTTCGTCGGAGTCGCGCCGAGCAGTAGACTGGCGGCCGACTCACGACCGGGAGCTTACGTGACTGCCCGGAGCGCCGGCCAGGCGACCAGTGCCGCGGCGGCCAGCAGGACCGGCGCGTCGGCCCGCGTGTACTGGAGGGCTGGCAGCGTCGGATTCCACGCGAAGCACCGGGCGCGAAGCGCGAGTCCGAACCGGTCCGCGCGGTCGAACGCGCGGGCGAGCCCCTGCGTCGCGACCAGCCGCATCCGGTCGACGAGTGGGCGTTCGCCTCCCAGGCGCGCCCGGACAGCGTCCCTGACGCTCGCGACGTCTGCCCGGAGCAGGGGAGGAACCGGAGGACGAACGCGGTTCCCATCCCGAGGAACTGGCCCGGTCGCCCCGGCACGAGATGCTGGACGGCCGCCCGCGACTCGCGCACCGACGTCGTCCGGACGTACGCTCCGCTCACGAACAGGACGAGCAGGACGCGATAGCTCCCGATTGCGGGTGCGACGCCGTCGGCCGGGACGACCCACGGCGGCCCGAGCGTCGCCATCTGGACCAGCGGGGCCACCGCGAGAAACGGGAGTGCGAACCGGTACGCGCCCAGAATCCGGACGGGCGACGTCCGGGCGACGACGAGCACGATGCCGACGAGCACCGTCAGCGCGAGGAGTTCGAGGGGACGTCCGGTCGTCAGCGCGGCGATGCCGAACGACGCCTGGAACAGGAGTTTCGCCCGCGGGTCGAGCCGGTGGGCGGGCGTCGTTCCGGGCTGGTAGGTGAGTGTCATGCCGGGACGCGGACTCCGATGACCGGGAGGGCGGCGACGGCGTCGGCAGGCGGGGCGTCCACGACGACCCGGCCGTCGGCGAGTCCGACGACGCGGTCGGCCAGTTCGAGCACGTCGCGGATGTCGTGCGTGACGAGGACGAAACTGGTCCCCGACTCGTGCAGCGATTCGACGTGGTCGAGCACGCCGCGTCTGGCGGGTGCGTCGAGGCCGGTCAGGGGTTCGTCGAGGACCACGTGGTCCGGGTCCATCGCGAGCACGCCGGCGATGGCGACGCGCTGGAGTTCGCCACCGGAGAGTTCGTGGACGCGGTCGTCGCGGCGACCGGCCATGTTGACCGCGGCGAGTGCGTCACCGACCCGGCGGTCTATCTCGTCGTGGGAGAGGCCCAGGTTCTCCGGGCCGAACGCCACGTCCTCGCCGACGGTGGCCGCGACGACCTGGTCCCGGGGGTGCTGGAACACCATGCCTACGGCCGTCCGGGCGGCCACCAGGTCGTCGTCGACCGGGACGTCGTTGACGCGGACCGTCCCCTCGTCCGGTCGGAGGAGGCCGTTGAAGTGGCGGACGAGCGTCGTCTTCCCGCTCCCGTTCGCGCCGGCGACCACGACGAACTCACCGTCGTCGATGGTGAGGGAGACGCCGTCGACGGCGGTCGCGTTCCCGTAGCGGTGCACCAGGTCGCGGACGGCTATCATCGCGCCCGGACCGCCTCGCTCCTGACGACGCCGACCGCAGCAGCCATCTTCAGCGCCTCGAACGGCAGGAACGCGACCGAGCCGAGGAGGAACGCCTCCACGAGTCCGAGGTTGTTGCTCCAGGACAACCAGAGCGTCCCGAGCAGGTAGATGACGACCGTTCCCGCGACCATGCCGGCGACCAGTCGACCCACCCCGACGGCTGACGGGTCGCGGAGGCTGGTGCCGCCGTGGACGACGAATCCGGTTGCGAGCGCGGCCAGCGGGAACGACCACAGGTAGCCCGCCGTCGGCCCCAGGAGCGGGGCGACGCCGGCGGTCCCCTGCGAGAAGACGGGCGCGCCGAGTGCGCCCGCCGCGAGGTAGAGGGTCAGCGACGCCCCGCCCCAGACGGGGCCGAGGAAGATGCCCGCGAGGAACACCGCGAGGACCTGCAGGGTTATCTCGACGGGCGACACCGGGTTCGGGAAGGAGACGTAGGCGAACGCGCCGGTGAGCGCCGCGAACAGCGCGGCGCGGGCGACGTTGGCGGCCACCTCCTCGCCGACGAGTTCGACCGATTCGGTCTGGGTGCTCATGCGACCGAACCAACCTCGTAAACCGGAATAAAGCCTCTGGTTGACGGGACGAGGACGGCGACTCGGCTGTCCGGTTCGAAGGCGTCGGGAGTGACCGAGACGGGACTGGGCGTGACGGCGAGCTTCGGGTCGGCCGACGGGCTACTCCTCGTTCGCGTCGGCCATCGCGACGAGGCTGTCGAGGCTGTAGTCGCGGAGCGGGTTCGGCTCGTTCTTGATGGTGCTGATGACGAACTTCGAACTCGTGCGCTCCACCTCCTCGATGGCCTCGTAGCCCTCGATGAGCGACTCGACCTGCTCGCGGTCGGGCAGGTGGGCGATGACGACGAAGTCGGTGTCGCCCATCGTGAAGTAGACCTGGTTGACGCCCTCTATCTCGCTGAGCTTCCGGCCGACCTCCTCGTGATACGCCTCCTTGTAGTGGGCCATCACCTCCGAGATGACGGTGATGGTGAGACCGACCTTCTCGAGGTCGAGGTCGTAGAGGTCGTTCCGGATGACGCCTTCCTCGCGGAGCTTGTTCAGCCGGTAGTGGACGGTGGACTTCGGGATGTCCGTCTCCTCCTCGATCCGTTTGGGGCTCGGGTCGCCCAGCTCCGCAATCGTCTTCAGAATCTCCATGTCCCGTCGGTCCATGGCTTGGTATTACGATAACTCCGTTAAAATGTTTTAGTTCTCAATCCGAAGACATAGGCGGCCGCTCAGCGGACCGGCGTTCGTTCGGGATGGTCGAACCGGAACCCGTACTGTGTTGGACGCCATCCCAATTCGTGAGGTCTGCTCGGACGGGAAGCAAATTATTTAACCGGCGTTTCAGTAGGTGGAGACATGGGAACCGGACCTGCCATCCACGAACTCCACTTCGACGACGCCCCGAGCGTCGACCGCGTCCCCGGCCCCCGGTCGGAGGAACTCCTCGCCCGACAGGAGCACATCGACAGCAGCGCCGTCGCCTACCCGAAGAACGTCCCCATCGCCATCGAGGAGGCGAAGGGCGCGACGCTCCGCGACGTCGACGGGAACACGTTCATCGACCTGTTCGCCGGCATCGGCGTCCTCAACGTCGGCCACTCCAACCCGTACGTGGTGGAGGCCGTGAACGAACAGACGGGCAAACTCGTCCACACCGTCGACTTCCCGACCGAGGCCCGTCTCGACCTCATCGAGAAGCTGAACGAGATAGCCCCGGGCGGCCTGCCCGACAACAACCGTGTCGTCTTCGGCGGACCGACGGGGAGCGACGCCATCGAGGCGACCATCAAACTCGCCAAGTACAACACCGGCGGCTCCGGCCTCATCGCGTTCCGGGGCGCGTACCACGGCGGGAGCGCGGGCGCGCTCAGCCTCACCGGCGGGAAGAAGTACAAGGAGTCCTACACGCCGTTGCTCCCCGACGTCAACCACGTCCCGTACCCGTATCCGTTCCAGCAGGGCGTCTCCGAGGACGAGGCCGTCGAGCGCTCGCTCGACAGCGTCCGCGAACTCCTCGAGGACCCGTACAGCGGCCTCGCGAACCCGGCGGGCATCTGGGTCGAACCCGTCCAGGGCGAAGGTGGCGTCGTCACGCCGCCCGAGGGCTTCCTGCCCGGTCTGAAGGAGATCGCCGAGGCCAACGACGTCCCGCTCGTCGTCGACGAGATACAGACCGGGTTCGGCCGCACCGGCAAGTGGTTCGCCAGCGAGTGGGAGGGCGTCACGCCGGACGTGATGCCCATGGCGAAGGCCATCGGGGGCATCGGCCTGCCGCTGTCCGCGACGATGTACCACGAGGACCTCGACACGTGGAAGCCGGGCGGCCACGTCGGCACCTACCGCGGGAACGTCCCCGCGATGGTCGGCGGCACCCGCGCCATCGAGTACATCCAGGCCCACGACCTGCTCGCCCACGCACGGTCGCTGGGCGAGGACATCCGCGCCCGGTTCCGCGACCTCGCCGAGGAGACGGACGCCATCGGCGACGTGCGCGGCCGGGGGCTGTTCATCGGCGTCGAGTTCGTGGACGAGGACGGCAACCCCGACAAGGAGACGGTGAAGGCGGTCCAGCAGTACTGCTACGAACACGGCGTGCTCGTCTGGACGGCGGGCCGCTACGGCAACGTACTCCGCCTCATCCCGCCGCTCGTGCTCACCGAGGAGCTGGCGGACGTGGCGATGGAGATAATCGGCGACGCCATCCGGACGCACGCGTAGCTCGCTGACGTCGGTTCGCGTTTTTTCGGGCGACAGTCGGGAGCGGTCAGTCCGCGTCGCCTGTCCGTCGAATCGGCCGGGCGGAGTAGAGCTGTCGACGAGGGTCTTCGAGGCTGCGCCGTTCGTCGACGAGGTCGTCGTCGCGGAGTTTGTTCAGCGCGTAGCGCGTGGTCCGGGCGGGGAGCAGCGACGCGTCGCTGATGTCGCCGGGCGACAGTTCGCCCTCCTGCTGGAGCACCTTGAACACCAGCTTCGCGCTCGGCGGAAGCTGGCGGAGGCGTTCGAGGCGCTCCTCGGGCGTCTGGTCGGCGGCGCTACTGGTCGTGGACATCGTCTCTCCCGGTGGCCGTGACGACGGCCGTCTGGTTCGCGTTCATGGTCTGTGTTCGCATCGGGCAGTGGCTGTAGTGAGAGTGAATTGGCCGGAGTACAATATACTTTCCTCTTGCTGTGCCTCGTCTAACGCGCATACGAAATTATCGAACGTGATGGTTCGCTTTCCGGGTCGCCTCGGACGGACGTCCCCAATCTTTTATTATCGACTGTCACCATCGTCCCGACATGCTCCACAGCACTGGCCCGCTCCTGTCCATCGACCTCTCGTCGCGGGAGGCGACGACGGAGGACGTCGACGACGTCCTCGCGTCCTTCATCGGTGGCCGGGGCGTCGGGACCAAACTCGCACACGACCGCATCCCCTTCGACGCCGACCCGCTCGGCCCGGAGAACCGCCTGGTGTTCGCCACCGGCCCGATGCAGGTGTCGCGGATGAGCTTCACGGGCCGGATGAACTGCACCGGCCTCTCGCCGCTCACGGACGGCCTGCTCTCCTCGAACGCCGGCGGGTTCATGTCGCGCCACTTCGCCGACACCGGCTACGCCGCCGTCGAGATAACGGGCGCGAGCGACGACCTCGTCGCCCTCCACGTCACCGACGACGGCGTCGAGTTCGAACCCGTTCCCGACCTCGAACAGGCCACCGTCGAGGAGACCATCGAGTACATGGACGCCGAACACGGCCTCGGCGAGGACCACCTCGCGGTCGTCGGGCCGGCCGGCGAGAACCAGGTCCGGTTCGCCGCCATCATGACGACCGAGAGTCGGGCGTTCGGTCGCGGCGGCCTCGGCGCGGTGCTCGGCTCGAAGAACGTCAAGGCCATCAGCTTCGACGGCGACTCCCGGCCCGACGTCGACATCGCGGACGTCCAGATGGACGTCCACCGGGACGCCGCCACCTCCGACAGCATCATGAAACGCCAGGGAACCGCGAGCGTCACCGACCTCGCGAACGAGATCGGGTCGTTCCCGTCCCGGTACTTCGAGGACGTCTCCTTCGAGGGCTACGAGGGCATCAACGGCGACCAGGTCGAGTCGAAGAAGTACGAGAAAGGCACCTGTTCGGCCTGTGCGTTCGCGTGCAAACTCCCCACTCGCGACGAGGCGACCGGCCTGGAGACCGAAGGCCCCGAGTTCGAGACCATCATGGCGTTCGGCGGGAACTGCCTGGTGGACGACGTCGTCTCCGTGATGCAGTCGAACGAACTGTGTGACGACCTCGGCCTCGACACCATCAGCGCCGGCGACACCGTCGCCGCCTACCTCAAGGCGAACGACGAGTTCGGCAACTCCGAGCTCATCCACGAACTCGTCGAGAAGATCGCGTACCGGGAGGGCGACGGCGACCTGCTCGCCGAGGGCGTCGACCGCGTCCACGAGGAACTCGGCGTCGACAACTGGACGGTCAAGGGCATGGAGTTCCCCGCCCACGACGGCCGCACCCTCCACGGCCAGGGGCTCGGGTTCGCGACGGCCAACCGCGGCGCCGACCACATGTACGCGACGTTCTACGCCTACGAGTACCCGCTCGTGGACCAGGAGGAGGCCTTCGACCCGAGCGGCCTCGAAGGCAAACCGTCGAAACTCGTCGAGGTGGAGAACCTCCGCGCGGTCGAGGACTGCGGCATCGTCTGTCGGTTCTCCCGGGGTACCATGTCGCCCGAACGGTTCGAGGCGCTCTTCGACGCCGACTTCGAGGACCTGCTCGACGTGGGCGCCCGGACCATCGAACTCGAACGCCACTTCAACAACCAGCGCGGGATGGACCGCGCCGACGACTCGCTCCCCTACGACCTGCCCGGGTTCGACGACGCGCTCGACGAGTACTACGAACTCCGTGGCTGGAACGCCGACGGCACCGTCCCCGAGCCCTCCGCCGCCTCGGCCGACGACTGAATCCCCGAGAGCGGGTCACCGGACGACCGGAAGTTCCACCGCGACGGTGGTCCCCGATGCGTCGGTCTGTTCGGGCCAGATGTCGCCGTCGTACCGGTCGACGAGCACGCGGACGAGGTAGAGTCCGACCGTCTCGCCGCGGGCCAGGTCGGCCGGGTCGCGTCGGAGGTCCTGGACCACTTCCTCCGGGATACCCGGGCCGTCGTCGGCGACGCGCACGACGACATCGACGCCCTGTTTCTCGACGCTGACCTGGACCCCCGGCACCGGGTTGTCGTTGTGCTCGACGGCGTTACTGAGCAGGTTCTCGAACAGGAGCGGCAGGCCGTCGTCGGCCCGGACGTCGACAGCGGGCACGCTCCCGACGACGTCGAAGTCGGCGTCCGGGTAGGCGGTCCGGGCGGCGACGAGTTCCGACTCCAGGACCTCCCGCAACGGGATCGGTTCCGGGTCGAACTCGTCTTCGAGGGACTGCACGAGCGTCCGCACGTTCTGCACCAGTTCGACGATGCGCTCGCTCCGCCGGAGGATGGGTTCGACGTCCTCGTGGTTCGCGCCGACCTGCCGGTCGAGTCGGTCCGCGTGGCCCCGGATAACGTTCATGCCGTTGAGGACGTGGTGGCGGAGGACGTGGTTGAGATACCGGAGGCGTTTGCGCTCCTGTTCGGCCAGGTCCGCGGCGGTGCGGGCCCGTTCGGCGTGACGGGCGCTTCGGACCGCCTGGGCCCTGGTGATGCCGGTCAGGGCGCCTGCCCCGGCGCCGATGTTGCCGAGTGCGAGGAAGAGGAACACCGGTTGCTGGACGACGACTCCTCCCAGTACTGGTGCCAGACGAGGCCGTTGGCGAGCACGGCGAGCGTCGCGAGACCGGTCGCGCTCCACTGGGCGACCTGCCAGCGGTGGCCGTTGACGAGTGAACTCCGCGAGAGCCAGACGGCCGCGTAGAGGATGACCGCGGGGACGCCGATAACGAGTGCCACCTCGAGGACGACCTCCATGAGGGGGACCTCACCGGTGAAGTCCGCCAGGAGAACGTAGCCTATCCCGGCCAGGAGCAGGGCACCGCCGATGGCGCCGACGGCGAGCGCGCCGTCGTGCCTGGCCTGGACCTGTCGTCGCCCCGTCACAGACCCGTTTATTCCGGCGGATTAAATGAATCTATGCATCTCCAGAAATATTTTCGGATTCTGGAGGATGAAGCCGCCATGTGCCTCGTGTCTGGCGTCTCACCTCCTCGACGTGGGTGCAGTCATGTTGTGGTGGCGTCACGTTCGCTGCCCCAGGGAGACAGTCCGCTACCGGGACGGAGAGTGACGGCGAGCGGCCCGGGAGTGCCACGATTTAATGCGTCGGGTCGCCTCGATGCAGCCAGATGACCGACCTCCCCGAGACGGTGTGCTATCGATGCGGGAACAGGTACGATGCCCGCCGGAAGCGGTGTGACTGCGGGGAGCCACTCTGGTTCGACTCGACCGTCGGCGACTACGACTGGCCGACCGACGGCAGACGCCAGGGCATGTGGCGCCACGCCGACCTGCTCCCGCTCGACTCCCCCATCGCGGTCGGGGCAGCGGCCGGCGGTACGCCGCTGTACCGCGCCGACCGCCTCGACGAGTACGCGGGCTGCCGGGTGTCCGTGAAAGACGAGACGGAGAACCCGACGGGCAGTTTCAAGGACCGCGGCAGCGCGGTGGGGGTCGCCGCGGCCGCCGGGTGGGACGTCCGCGTCGGCACCGTCTCTCACGGGAACATGGCGATGAGCGTGGCGGCGAACGCGGCCGGTGCCGGACGCGACTGCGTGGTGCTCGTCCCCGACGACATCTCCCGCGCCCGCCTCGCCGCCA
Organism: Halobacteriaceae archaeon GCM10025711; assembly: GCA_042662785.1. GTDB lineage: Archaea > Halobacteriota > Halobacteria > Halobacteriales > Halobacteriaceae > JBHSYX01. The sequence continues at coordinate 1,932,710 of JBHSYX010000001.1, read as the reverse complement.
TCTCCCAGTTCGACCCGACAGTCGTCCGGGTCGCCGGCGACTACGGCCGCCTCTACGACGAGACGCTCGCCATCGGCCCGGACCTCGGCATCGAGTTCGTCAACTCAGACAGCCCGCTCCGGGTTGCCGGCCAGAAGACCGTCGCGCTCGAACTGATGGAGCAGTTCGGTGCCGAACCCCGGACGCCATCGTCCTTCCGGTGAGCAGTGGCGGCAACGCGAGCGGCGTGTGGAAGGCCCTGCGGGAACTCGAAGCGGCGGGCCTCGTGGAGTCCCTGCCGCGCATCTATCTCGTACAGGCGGCGGCGTGTGCACCCATCGCCGAGGCGTTCGAGCGTGGCGACGAGACGGTGACGCCGGTCGACGGCGGCGACACCGTCGCGTACTCCATCGCGAACGCGGACCCGCCGAGCGGGACGCGTGCACTCGCGGCGGTGCGGGCCACCGGCGGCGCAGTCGTGTCCGTCGACGACGAGCAGATACTGGACGCCCAGTCGGCGTTCGCCCGACGGGCCGGTCTCTCGGTGGAGGCCGCGTCGGCGACGGCGCTCGCCGGCCTCAGACGACTCGCGGCAGACGGCCGGGTGGAACCGGACGACGACGTGGTCGTCGTCGCGACGGGGACCGGGTTCAAGGAACTCGACGCCGACGCCGTCGACGCCCCGACGGTCGCCCTCGACGACCTGGAAGCCGCGCTCGCAGCGGACGAGTGATAGCTCGCTGTCACTGCCGCCAGCACCTGTCTTTAAGGCCCCGATGCTGTAACTGATAGGCATGTACCGAGTTGTCGTCCCGGTAGACAACGACGAGGCACGGTCGCGCCGGCAGGCAGAGTTCGTCGCCACGCTCCCCGAGGCACCCGACGAGGTGGAGGTCTATCTCACTCACGTGCTCCGCGGCGAGGAACTCACCGCCCCGAAGGCGATGCGCAACCCCGGTCGCGTCAAGACGGTGCGCGACGCGAAGGAGTATCTCGAAGCCGAGGGCATCACGGTCAACATCGCCGAGGCCGGACTCCCGCCCGAGGAGGGCATCATCGACCTCGCCGAGGACGTCGGCGCGGACATGATCGTGATGGGTGGCCGGAAGCGGAGTCCGTCCGGGAAGGCGCTGTTCGGCAGCGTGACCCAGTCGGTCATCCTCGACGCCGACTGCTCGGTCGTCGTGACCGGCAAGGGCGGGGACTGACCGCAAACGAGTTATCCCTCGCCGGAGAACTGTCTGTCATGCTCGAACAGGGAGCGGACGCCCCGGGATTCGAACTCCCCGACCAGGACGGCGACACCGTGTCGCTCGCCGACTTTCGCGGCCGGCGCGTCGTGGTCTACTTCTACCCGCGGGCCGACACGCCAGGGTGCACCACCGAAGCCTGTGGTTTCCGGGACGCGTGGGACGAGTTCGAAGACAGGGACGTCGCCGTCGTCGGCATCAGCGACGACCCGGTGGCCGACCTCGCGGCGTTCCAGGAGAAGTACGACCTCCCGTTCCACCTGCTCAGCGACGAGTCGGGCGAGGTGGCGTCGGCGTACGACTCCTACGGCGAGAAGCAGATGTTCGGGAACACGTTCGACGGCGTCTTCCGGAACACGTACGTCGTCGACGAGGACGGTCGCATCGAACTCGTCTTCGAGGGCGTCTCGCCGGACGGCCACGCCGAGGAGCTGCTCGACGCGCTCTCGTAGCCGGACTGGCAGACATATTTTATTGTACTCGCTCCGGGAATCACCGAGTGGCCCAGCCCGCTGGTGAAGCGGCGATAGACTTCGGCATTGGTCCAGAAATCGCCTGCAAAACGGCTGAAATAAGTACAAACGTGTGGTTAGTGCCGGCCGGATTGACCTGTTTGACGATTCGGCTGCACGGCGGGCGGCTCCGCTCCGTGACTGGAATCGTATCCGCTCAGCCCGTCACCGATACTGGCAGAGCGGGCCTGAAACGCCCAGTAATAGGTGGTTTTCGTTGTAGCCAGTTCCTGTCTCCAGTGGCGTGTCGGCGACTACCGGCTCTTCCCGAACCGACCGCGAGTTTAATTATTTATGTGTGATTCGTCTCCACGGCCGTCCGTTCCATTACGGGCGTACTCATGTAATCGTCGTGGCGTCGGGAAAGCGTTTTATGGCCGGCAAGTCGAAGCTGTGAGTAATGACTGCAGCTGACGGGTCGGACGAGGTGACGCCCGCCTCCCGGAGCAAGGTCGGACGCGTCATCGCCGAGTACGACCTGACGGGCCTCGGTGACGAACTGGTCGCCTACTGGACCGGGGAGAACGAGGAGCGCTACAGCCTCCGGAAACTCGCGGACGTCTTCAACCAGCGCGTGCTGGCCGCCGCCCTGGAGTCCGTCGGCGAGAACCCGCTCGACGGCGAGGTGGAGAACACCTACCGCCTGTTGACGGACGACGACGTCAGCCAGGGGATGCGCATCCAGACGCGGAATCGCCTCGAACGCGTCGGCCTCGACGTGGACGACCTCACCTCGGACTTCGTCTCCCACCAGGCCATCCACACCTACCTCACCAAGTACCAGGAGGTCGCCTACGAGGCCGAGGAGACCGACCAGGTGGCGAAGGACCGTGAACGCATCAGTCGCCTGGAGAACCGGCTGTCTGCGGTCATCGAGGACGCCCTCGACCGGTCCCGTCGCGCCGACCGCATCGCACTCGAGGCGTTCGACGTGTTCGTCGACAGTCGCGTGCTCTGCGAGGAGTGTGGAACGACGTACACCGTCGACGAACTGTTCGAGAACGGCGGCTGCGACTGCGTGCTCGCCGACCGGTGACGGACTCGCCCGGCCACTCCCCGATACTTTTATCCTGGGTGGCTGGTTTGACCTGGTCATGAGTTCCCAGCGGACTGCGAACGGTACCGTCGCGGTCCACGTCTCCAACATCGGTGGCATCGACGAGTCGGACGTCGACCTCGACCCCGGAGTGAACGTCCTGTCGGGGCGGAACGCTACGAACCGCACCTCGTTCCTCCGGTCGGTGATGGCCGCACTCGGGAGCGACCAGGTCGCCATCAAGGGCGACGCCGACGAGGGGTCGGTCGAACTCGCGTTCGGCGACGCCGAGTACACGCGGACGCTCCGGCGACGCAACGGGACCGTCACGACGACCGGCGACCCGTACCTCGACGACGCGACGGTCGCCGACCTGTTCGCGTTCCTGCTCGAATCGAACGAAGCACGCCAGGCAGTCGCCCGGGGCGACGACCTGCGCGAGATCATCATGCGCCCGGTCGACACCGAGGCCATCAAGGAGGAGATACAGGAACTGGAAGCGGAGAAGCGTCGCCTCGACGACGACATCGACGAGGTCGAAGCGCTCGAAGACCGCATTCCGGAACTCGAAGCCGAGCGGCAGGCGCTGACCGACGAGATAGCCGACCTCCGCGAGGAACTCGCGGCCAAGGAAGCGGAGATAGAGGCGGCCGACGTATCGGCCGACGAGTCCCGCGAAGGCAAGGCCGAACTCGACGACCGACTCGACGACCTTCAGGAGAAGCGGTCGGACCTCGAAGACGTGCGGTTCCGCCTGGAGACAGCCCGGGAGAGCCTCGAAGCGCTCCGCGAGGAGCGGGAGGAACTGACGGAAGCCGCCGAGGAACTGCCCGAGACGCCCGCGGGCGACGTCTCGGAGATAGATGCGCGCCTCGACTCGCTCCGTGAGCGCAAGCGGAGCATCGACGCCACCATCACGCAGCTCCAGAGCATCATCCAGTTCAACGAGGAGATGCTCGACGGCGAGAACGGCGAGATACTCGACGCCCTCGACGCGGACGACGACGGCGCCGTGACCGACCGCCTGCTGTCGGACGACGGGAGCGCGGTCTGCTGGACCTGCGGGAGCGAGGTCGAGACCAGCCAGATACAGTCGACCATCGACCAACTTCGGAGCCTCCGCCAGGAGAAGCTCTCCGAGCGGAACGGCGTCGGCGACGACATCGACGACCTCCAGCGCCAACGGAAGGAACTCGAGGAGCAGCAGCGGCGGGCCGACGAGGTCGACCGCAAGCTCCGCCGGGTCGAGTCCGAGATCGACGACCGGGAATCGCAGGTGGACGAGCTGACCTCGCGTCGCGAGGAGCTTGCGGATGACATCGAGGACCTGGAGGAGACCGTCGAGCGCCTCGAAGACGAGACGTACAGCGACCTCCTGGACCTCCATCGCGAGGCGAACCAGCTCGAGTTCGAACTCGGCCGCCTGGAGCGCGACCGGGACGATATCGAGGAGGAGATGGCCGACGTCGAGTCGCGCATCGAGGAGCGCGACCGGCTCGAAGCACGCCGCGACGAGGTCCGCGAGGACCTACAGGACCTCCGGACCCGCATCGACCGCATCGAGGCCGACGCGGTGGACGCGTTCAACGAGCACATGCAGAACGTGCTCGACACGCTCGACTACGACAACCTGGAGCGCATCTGGATCGAGCGCGGCCAGCGCCAGGTCCGGGAGGGGCGGCGGACCGTCACGAAGACCGTCTTCGACCTGCACGTCATCCGAACGACGGACGACGGGACCGCGTACGAGGACACCGTCGACCACCTCAGCGAGAGCGAGCGCGAGGTGACGGGGCTCGTCTTCGCGCTCGCGGGCTATCTCGTCCACGACGTCCACGAGACGGTCCCGTTCATGCTCCTGGACTCGCTGGAGGCCATCGACTCCGACCGCATCGCGGCGCTCGTCGACTACTTCGAGGAGTACGTCCCGTACGTCGTCGTCGCCCTCCTCCCCGAGGACGCACAGGCGCTGGACGAGCGCTACCACCGGGTCCGGGAGATCTAGCCGAGTTCCCGGAGCAGCCGTCGGACGTGGCCCGTGGAGTAGCTGACCTCGAAGGTCTGCTCCAGGAACTCCTGGACCCTGTCGGGCGTCCATTCGCCGCCGTCGAACCCATGTTCTGCTGGCGAGTCGGCGAGGGCGGCAGCGAGGCGATCTCGCTCGTCGGTGTCGAGTTCGCTCGGCCGGCCGGGCCGGGGGTCGTCGACGACGGCGTCGGCCACCGGTTCGTCGGCGAATCGGTCGAGCCAGTAGTAGACCGTGGACCGCGGGATGCCGTAGCGCGCGCTTAACCGCGACACCGAGACGCCGTCCTTGTACGCGAGCGCGACCATCAGTCGCTTGACCGCCTTCGGGTCGTCCGTCTCCGCCAGGTGCGCCCTGAGTTCGTCCCCCGGGACTCCATCCAGCTTGTCCATGTGTGAATGAATTGACGTGGTGCAGCTACTTAGCTCCAACCAATTCGATTGCCGACCGGAGAGACCCGCCATTCGACGGCTACATTCGGTGGTTCGTCGCAGAGGCTTAGAACTCGTTGGACTCCTGAAGACCTCTGAAAGCATCTGCTACCTATCACGTGCTCGGTCGCGGTGACGCTGTTCGGCACGTCAGCGTCGGTAAGTCCGCCTTACCCTACCTCTCGGACGGCGGGGCCGTCCGGTATCGTGGAGGCACTCGATCACAGGACCTGTTCCTCGCGGGTGAACGTCTGTGTTCGCTGGTCCGAGTCCACGACGACGCTGATCGTCACCCGCCCGTCGTTGTCTACCACCTGGAGGACTTCGAGGTAGCCGAGGGCGACCCGCCGACTCGTCGTGTACGCCTCTCCCGGGGCGAGAGTTCCGACGGACGCCGATTCGGCCCAGAGTGGTTCGCCAGCGGCAGACACCGTCGTCGTGACCGTCACGTCCGTCGCCGTCGTCTCCCCTCGATTCGTGAGGGTCACGGACACGTCCCGGCAGGTCGTCCCGCACTCGGTGACCGAGTCGATGCTGATGGCGAACGCGGGTGGCGTCGGCGTGGTGGCCGTCGTACTCGCGGTCGGTGTCGACGAGGTGGTCGGTGTCGGCGAGGTGGTCGGTGTCGGCGAGGTGGTCGGTGTCGACGAGGTGGTCGGTGTCGGCGAGGTGGTCGGTGTCGGCGAGGTGGTCGGTGTCGGCGAGGTGGTCGGTGTCGGCGAGGTGGTCGGTGTCGGCGAGGTGGTCGGTGTCGGCGAGGTGGTCGGTGTCGGCGAGGTGGTCGGTGTCGGCGAGGTGGTCGGTGTCGGAGGTGTATCGGTGGTCGGGACCGTGGTGGTCGTCGATGACGGCGGTGCCGCAGGGGTCGTCGTGTCGGCCGGCGAGCGGCTATTCTCCCGGTCGTCGGCTGCAGCTGTCGGGGGTCTGACTGTTGTCGTCGTGCCCGGAGTCAGAACCGGGGCGGTGGCGGTGGTCTGAGTCCTCGTCGGCGTCGCGACGACGGCGGTGGTCGTCGCCGAGCGGTTGACCGCGGCGTCCTCCGCAGAACCCGCGTCCGGTCGGGGTATCTCCCCGAATCCACCGGCGAGCACCACGCTGACGACTACGACGGTGAGGACGACCAGGACGGACGCCAGCGTCCGGTTCAGGGCCATCGGTCTGGTGTGGCGACGTTCGGCATCGGTTCGTTCGTGGAGAGACGGCGGCTACCCACATGATGATGCCGGGCACTCCAGCCGACCACCCGACAGGGGCCTCGACGCGTGACCGCGGGGGTTCCAAACAGTCAAGTGGTTTCCTTGCTTACACCTTTTCCAGAGGGCCCGACCGCCCGCACGGCACGAGGCGGGTCGTTCGTCCGGTCGTGGCCGTCGAACAACGGAGACCACCCCAGCCCCATGAACCGGAGCGCCCTGTCCGTCGTCCTGATAGCTCTCTTGACCGTCGCGGCCGTCTTCGGGTCGGTCGGCGTCGTCACCGCCGCCGAACAGCAGGTCGTCGGCAAGCCCGACATCGACCTGCTCACCCCGGAGAGCCGGTTCGCGCCCCAGCAGGAGGCACAGCTCCAGCTGACGGTCGCGAACCAGGGCGACGTCATCCGCGGCGGGCCGGGTCAGTACCAGGACCTCGTGACGACGGCGCGAGCCGTCACCCTCGAGGTCAGGGACGAGAGAGTCCCCTTCGAGGTCACCACCGGCGAACTGTCCGCTGGGACGCTCCCGCGGGGTAGCCACGGCCCGTTCACCTTCGGCATCACCATCCCCGAGGACGCCGAACCGGGTACCTACACGGTGCCCGTCGACGTCGAGTACTCCTACACGCGCGTCGTGACCTACGACCCGACGGACCCGTCGTTCCAGCCGCGGTACACCGACATCACCGTGGACACCCAGGAGGACATCACGATCACCATCAAGGACACCGCGCAGTTCGAGATCGTCGGCACCGAGTCCGACGTGCTCGTCGGCGACAGCGGGAACCTCACACTCGCCATCCGGAACACCGGGACGCAGGTGGCCCGGGACGCCAGCGTCGCGGTGACCTCCCGGAGCGACGAACTTCGCTTCGGGACCGAGTCGCGGAGCGCCGAAGGGTTCGTCGACCGGTGGCGGCCCGGCGAGGTGAAGAACATCGATTACAGGGTCGCACTCTCCCCGGACGCGGAGCGCCGGAGCTACTCCATCGGCACCCGGATATCGTACAAGGACCCGGACGGCATCCGGCAGCGGTCGGAGAACTTGACGGCGTCCATCACGCCCGGCGTCGAACAGGAGTTCGCACTCGAGAACGTGACGAGTTCGCTCCGCGTCGGCGACACCGGCGTCCTCAGGGGCACCGTCGTCAACACCGGTCCGCAGCCGGTCACCCAGCCCGTCGTGGCGTTCACGACCGAGAACCCGAATCTCGAGGTGACCGAGTCGGTGTACGCCATCGACGACCTCGCGCCCGGCGAGCGCGCGAACTTCTCCTTCGACGTCGAGGTCACCGACGCCGCCGAGCCCGGGTCGCGCCAGTTCTCGTTCGCGGTCCGCTACCGCAACGCCAACGACGACCAGCGCGAGAGCGACCCGCTCCTGACCCGCGTCGCCGTCGAACCGGAGCGCGACTCGTTCGTCGTCGAGGTGGTCAACGGGAGCGCCGCTGCCGGCGCGACCGACCGGCTCCAGCTCAGGGTGACGAACAACCGGAGCGAGGTCGTGCGCGACGTGAGCGCGAAGCTCTTCGTCAACGACCCGGTGACGAGCGACGACGACGAGGCGTTCGTCAGCCGACTCGAACCCGGCGAATCGACGACTATGAGCTTCAGCGTCAGCGTGGCGGGCGACGCGGCGCTGAAGGACTATCCTGCGTCCCTCGACTTCCAGTACGACACGCCCGACGGCGACACGCGCCTCTCCCGCACGTACAAGGTGCCCGTCACCGTCACCGAGTCGGAGGGCGGCGGCCTGCCGTTCCTGGGTCTCCTCGCGGGTGGCGTGCTGGTCGGCGCCGTCGTCTTCGTCACGTACCGCCGGCTGTAGGCGTTCAGTCATGGTCGCCCGGGACGCCGGCCGCGTCCGCGCCCTGGGTCACACCGGTCGGTCGGTCCCTGTTCGCGACCCGGTCCCAGATGACCAGCGCGGACGGGAGGACGACGACGGACGCCAGGAACGAGTAGATGACGCTGATGGCCGTGAGGATCCCGAACTGGCCGATGGCGGGGAAGATGGAGAGCGTGAGGACGCCGATGCCGAACGCGGTGGTGAGCACGCTCCCGAGGAGCGCGCCGCCGGTCCCGACAACCGTCCGTTCCAGCGCCGGCAGCACGTCGCCCTGCGCTTCGACTTCGTCAGCGAACCGGTGGACGACGTGGACCGAGTAGTCGATGCCGAGGCCGATGGTGATGGCGAGCACCGTCGCGGTGAACGCGTTGAACGAGATGCCGAGCGCCCGCATCGTCCCGGCGACGAACGCGACGGTGACGACGATGGGGACGAGGTTCGCGACGCCGAGCGACGGGCGTCCCTCGACGACGTAGTAGATGATGACGAGGAAGACGCTCGTCCCGGCGAGCGCGAGTCCGAGGCTGACGAGCGCCGATTCGAAGATGAGGTCGGAGATGGCCTGGAAGACGACTATCTGACCGGTCGCCGTCGCCTGGTACCGGAACCGGTCGGCGACGTCGCGGGCTTCCTCGGTCACGACGGACTGGTCTGCGTCGCCCTCGACCGAGTAGACGACGCGCGCGCTCCGGCGGTTCTCGGTGAGGTGTTCCAGCGCGGCCGCTCGGGCGGGCGAGGAGAGCAGGGCGTCGTACACCTGGTCGAGGTTGTCGTCCGGGATGCCGTTGCGGTTCCGGTCGTTGCGCTCGACGAGTCGCCGGAACGACTCGTCGCGCGTGGCCTGCGACCGGATGACCGTCACGATGCTCTCCTCGACGGCGTGGCCGTCCTCCCGCAGGAACGTGCTCGGTGGGCTGTCGCCGGCGCGGTGGAGCGCCTCCAGCGCGAAGTCCTGCTCCATCGGCCCGTCGACGTACACCACCGCCTGCTGTCCTTCCGCCGTGTCGAAGTTGTCCTCCAGGAAGTTGATGTCGCGGGTGACGGTGTACTCGTTCGGCCGGAACGGCTCCGGCAGGTCGGCGAGGTACGCGGGCGTCTCCTCTGGCGGCAGGAACTGCTCCTGGGTGAACGTGGTGTCGACGTCGGAGGCGTAGACGCCTGCGCCCGCGCTGGCGAGCAACGCGACGGCGAGGAAGACGATGGGTGCACGGGCCGCGATGTCGACGCCGACCTGCAGGAGTCTGCCGAGGAACGACCCGCGCGAGCCGAGCGGCTTCTGGCTGACGGTCGGCACCGGGTAGCGCTCACGGAGGTAGTCGACGTAGACTTTGAGCGCCGGGAGGAAGATGCCGAAGATGAGGAACGTGAACACGATGCCGATGCTCGCGACGACGCCGAAGTCGCGGATGGGCAGGAGGTCACTCGACAGGTTCGACGAGAAGCCGATGACCGTCGTGGTGGTCACGATGAAGAACGCGACGAGGAGCTGGTCGGTGGTGCGGCGCATCGCGGGCCCCACCGCCAACCCCTCGGTGCGCTCCTCCCGGTAGCGGTTGATGGCGTGGATGCCGAAGTCGATGCCGACCGCGAGCAGGAGCGGCGGCACGGCGATGAGAATCTGGTTGAAGGCGATGCCGGCGAGGCCGAGAAAGCCCATCGTCCAGACGATGGCCATCGCGAGCGCGATGACGCCGAGGATGAGGTCGACCGGGTCGCGGTAGGCCACGATGAGGAAGAGGACGATGAGCAGCACCGCCGCCGGGATGACGATGAGGAGGGTGTCCGCGATGACGTTCGATAGCTCGGCGTCGATGATGCCGCTCCCGAACACCCTGATGTCGCCGCCGACGGAGTCGACGACGGTCTGGGTCTGTAGCTGGATGGCGCGCATCGGACTCGCGCTGCCGCCACCACCCTGACCGTCGCCGAGGTCGGCCGGTATCGCGTGTTCGACGACGCCGACGGTCGACGACGCGGTGGCCGACTTCGGGTTGAAGTCCTTGCTCAACAGGAGCGCGAAACTCGGGTTCCGGGCGCTCGCCTGCTTGACCGCGCGCTCCACTTCACCCGTGGTCGCGCGTTCGACGGTCCGAATCTGCGCGTCGAGGGTCGTGGCGTTGGGGTTCAGGGTCTGGGCGACGATGCGGGCGGCGCTGCGACTCGACTCGACCCGGAGGCCCTCGCGCTGTTCCATCCGGTACTGGGCCCGGAGCATCCGCAGAATCCCCTCTTCGAGACGACGTTCTCGCCCGTCTGGATGAGTTGCGTGCTGCCGGTGTCCGTGCCGAACGGCGGTTCGAACTCCTGGTTGATGGCGTCGAGGGCTTCCTGTTCGGGCACCTCTTCGGCGAACTGCTCGGTGCCGGCCTCGGTGGAGACGTTCCCGAGTCCGATCGCGAACACGGCCGTCACGACAAGGAAGACGACCACGACCGCGCCCGGTCGGTTGACGATCTTGTCGTCGACGGCGTCGATGAAGCGCTGGTAGTCCATTCAGGGCCTCCGGCCCCGGCCCGAACTGCCAGGGTCGCTCCCCGGGAGTCGTTTCGCTCACGCCCGTAACGTGGCGTTCCACGGACATAGATGTGCCCCCGCGTCCGGGGCTACGCCGCGGCGACGAGCGCGTCACGTCTTCGAGGGTCTCGTCGTCACCGTGCTCGCGCCTTTGCCCGGTGTGGCGTCGCCGGCCCCGGTTCCGACGCGGGGCCAACTGGTCGGACCGTCTGCCCGCCCCGGCTGTGGCGCATCTGGTAAGTAAACGGAGCAACCCAGTAACCATTACAACATTACAATTGTAATGGGTGTGGCGAACTGGACCGTGAAGCGGACAACTCGACACGTGTTCAGTACCTGTGCGACGGTGAATAGACGGTAAAACAGCGACCAACCCTGACAACCGGCAACGCGACGGACACCCAGACTGTCACGAACGGGCTCGTTTCGGGCTAATTTCCTCGACGCGACCGACAGCAATCGGACCCACAGTCACCCGCTATCCCGGGTCGGACCGGCGCGTCGCCGGCGGCTCCACAAAGGATTTACCCGGATGTCCCCACCTGCAAGGCAGAACGGTCCGGCAGACCGCCCTATCATGAACGCAGCCAGAACAGCCGCCGCACTCCTGGCACTGCTCGTTCTCGCCACGGCCACCACCGGCATCGGGAGCGGTGCCGGACTGGCACCCGACCCGGACGTCGCCTTCTCGTCGAACGTCTTCGTCGCCGAGCGCGGCGCGTCCACCACCATCACGGCGGCCGTTCCGACCGGGAGCAGCGCGACCGCGGTCATCAAGTCGACGGACGGCTCCTATCGAACCCGGGTCGGCGTCCGGGACGCCGACAGGGACGGGCGGGTCGTCCTCCGACTCGACACCTACGCCGCCGGCAGAACGACGTTCGAACGGGAGGCCTGGGATGCCGTCGGAGACGTGCTCACCGACGTCGAACGCGTGACTCCGCAGCGCGACTCTCCTCTCCATGCCGGGACGTACCGCCTCCACGCCTCGACGCCCGGAGGCGACGTGGACCGTGCGTTGCTCCGACTGGTTCCGCCGACGTTCGACGACGCCCGCGTCCGGACGGCACCCGGAAGACTCCGGCTCACCGACCGGTCGTCGATCGCCGACGCGTCGGTGACGTCGAGCGCTGTCGCGTCCGGTGACTGGGCTATCTTCGAGTTCGTGGGCGTCGACGTGTCCAGCTACTTCGACCCCGGCGAGGTCCCCGCCTCCAACCTCGTCGCGGCGTCACCGAGCACGCCCGGTGCGGTCAGCGTCCACACCGTCACCGTGCCCGTGAAACGTGCCGAGCCCTCGCTCCGGCAAGTGACCGTCGACTACGACGCCGACGACGGGAACGCGCCGCTGGACCTCGACGAGTTCGACCAGGGGAGCGTCCTGCGCGTCGGCGTCGACACGGACGACGATGGGCTGGTCGAACGCAGTTTGGAGCGGAACCTCGAACGAGTGTCGGTAACCGGCGTCGGGCGGCTCCAGTTCCAGTTCGACGGTCGACAGGGTGTGGCGGCGGGCGACACGCTCGTTGCGGCGTACGTGCTCACCAACCCGACGGCCCACGCGTCCGACGCCGTCGCCGTCACGGTCAACGACGCGCTCACGCCGACGGTTCGCGGGTCGGTCAGGTACGGGCTGGCCGGACAGGGAGCCCTCGGAACGGGGCTCGACCTGCACGTCGTCCGCCTCCCGGACGGACCGGACGAGGAGCCCGCACCGGTCTCTCTCGACCACGCGCGGTTCTTCGTGGACGGCGACACCGACCGGTTCTACGTCGCTTTCGACACGACGGGCATGAAGCGTGGCGCAGACGAAGAGCAGTACCGGGCGACGCTGTCCCTGACGCCGGCGAGTCCGCTCGTCGCCCCCGACGACCACCCGCCGGAGGTGAGCACCACCGCTCGACTCGTGGACCGGACCGCGACCGTCCTCACCGACCCCGGCGGGACGCTACGGGTGTCCGACGGACGGACCGCCGTCGAGGGAACGAGCACGCTCGCTCCGGGAAGCAGACTCGTCGTCGTCGCGAGTCGCACCACCCGGCAGCCGTTCGTCAAGACACGCGTCGTCGAGGTCGGACCGGCGGGCGACTGGGACGCGTCGTTCGACTTCTCCGACGTGGCCACGGGGACGGAGTTCGAGGTCGCCGTCTTCGAGTGGGACCGGAACGCGCCGTGGGGCGGTCGTCGTCTCACCCACGTAGACGCCCGCGTCGTCTCGGACGGCTGAACCATCCGGTTCCGGCTTCGTCACCGGGTCGAGGGCCGCACCCGCCAGTCCTTCGTCGAGACTGGTCGTTCGATGACCTGACCGGGATAATATACAACCACAGAAAGTATTTACCGGTCCCGGCTGTCTTTTCAGATGCCCCTACCCGAGGCATTGGCGAAGCAGCCGCTCCGTGCGGCGGCGAGCGGATGCCAGGTACCGGTGGCCGATTCGGAGTCGGCCGCTCGACGCAGACGCGGTACCGAGGAAGAGAGCCATCTCCGGTCCGACGGAGAGGAAAAACAGCACACGACCAATCATGACAACCACAGCAGACAGAATTCGCAGCCTCGTGCTGGTCGCACTACTCGTCGTGTCGGCGTTCGCCGGCACCGTCGCCTTCGCCGGGTCGGCCGGCGCGGTGGCGGAGCCCCGCGACGCGCCGCAGGACACGACGCCGCCAGTAGTCGTCTTCCAGGGCGAGACGCTCGACGTGTCCAACGTCAGTCAGACCGGTAGCAACGATACCATCGGGGACGGCAGCGTGACGTTCGTCGGCCTCGCAGGTGACGCCGAAGGCGAAGTCCAGAGCGCCAGCAGCGGCGCCGACGTGGACTTCGGCAACTTCGAGACCGGCACCTACGACACCGACGGCGACAACCAGGCCGAGATATCGGTCCAGGAACCGCGCGTGACCGACATCAACCTCGAAACCCAGGAAGGAGTTGACGTGTCCGACGGCACGGCACCGATCGACGCCAACCTGACCCTCGAGGCGCGCTACAACTTCGACGTGGCCGACGCCCTCGAAATCACGGTCGAGGACCCGCAGGGCTTCGACGTGACCGGCGCCGTCGCGCAGAACGACACCATCGTCCAGACCCGCGGCACGGTCAACCTCGACTTCACCGACGTGGAGGCGGGGACCTACACCATCACCCTCGAGGGCAGTGACCTCGACGCGTCGCGGCAGGTCACCGTCGAGATCCGCGAGTCCGACCTCGAGGTCGACATCGACCGCACCGAGGTCACCCAGGGCGCGTCCGTCATCGCGACCGTCACCGGTGACCCCGGCCAGCTCGTCCACGTCCGCTTCGACGAGACCGACGTCGTCGACGACGCCAGCCCGAACGACCTGTTCGAGCGCGGCACCAACATCCAGGACCGCGGCGTCGCTGAGAACGTCTACTTCGCCATCCTGGAGCTCGACGACAACGGCGAGGCGCAGGTCCGCATCAACACCCGGTTCCTCGAGGACGACGCCACGTCCAACCTCGAGGTGTCCGAGGGTGACGACCCGACGAACCGCGCCGAGGACGACATCGACATCAGGGTGAACTCGCTGGCGGTTAGCCTCGACGACGCGCCGAACGCCGTCGCCATCGGCTCCGACCTCGAACTCTCGGGGACGGCCGAGGAGGCCGACCGCGTGAAGGCGTACGCCCGCATCGACAACCGGTGGGTCCCGCTGCGCCGCAGCGAGACCGCCTTCGCCGAGGACAACGTCGACAGCCAGGGTAACTGGGACATCACCGTCGACTCGGCGTTCGTCATCAACCTCGAGGACTCCTACCGCGTCGGCGTCGCGGCCGACCCGCAGGAAGCCGGCTACGCCGCCGACGAGGAGCTGACGCAGACCGAGTTCAGCGACCTCGAGAGCGCATCGGCGACGATTCGCGCACAGGAGGGCGACCTCTCCGCCCAGCTGTCGAGCAGCACCATCGCGTTCGACGTCGGTGACGAGGTCACCCTCTCCGGCACCTCCGTCGGTGGTGGCGAGACGGTGAACGTCTTCATCGTCGGCCCGCGTGGCACTACCACGACGGACACCATCAGCGTCGGCGAGCGGAACGAGGACTTCGAAGAGGACTACGCGGTCTTCGACGAGCGCGGTCGGTACCAGCTCATCGTGGTCGGCTCCGGCCGCGATGGACGGTTCAACGACGCGCGCAACCCGAGTGAACTCGTCGAGGAGGACATCCCGGAGACCGCCTCGCAGCAGCAGGCAGTCGACATCATCGTCGACGCCTACGACGACGCCGGGAGCGACGACACCATCATCGAACTGAGCGTCCAGTCCGAGAACCCGTCGCTGACCATCGACGATATCGGCACGGACGGTCAGGTCGAACCCGGCACGGTCAACGTCTCGGGCACCTCGAACCGCGAGGACGAGACGACGGTCTTCCTCGAGGTGACCGACGACCAGGGTAACGTCATCCAGAGCGCGGAGGCGGAACTCAACGGCTCCACCAACGAGTGGCAGACCGACATCGACATGAGTAACGTCGAACCCGGCACCTACACGATGCGTGCCGACGACGACGAGTCCACCGCGCAGGTCCAGTTCGAGGTCGTGGAGTCCGTCGCGGAGACGACGACCACGACGGCTGCGGACAACGAGACGACGACGGAAGAGGAGACGACCACGACGACCACGACCACGACCGAGGAGACGACGACCACGACCGAGGAGACGACGACCACGACCGAGGAGACGACGACCACCACGACTGAAACCGGCGGTCAGGCCGGCTTCACCGTGGCCATCGCGATGATCGCTCTCGTGGCGGCCGCGTTGCTCGTCATGCGCCGCAAGCGCAACGAGTAATCGCGCCGCTTCGACCGAACTATCCGGTCGTCCCGACCGGACTCCTGATTTTTCGACGCGGTGTTCACCGACTCGTCCTGACGAACAGCGTCACGACCCCGACTCCGAGCCCGACGAGCGCAGCGACAGGTCCGAACCCAGTCTGGCCGTCGGTCGGGGTCGTGGTCGTCGTAGTTCGGGTATCGACGTCGGTCGTCGCTGTCGGGTCGTCCGTCGTGTCACCCGGAGCCGTCGTCTGCCCGCCACCTGCCGCCAGCACGTCCACCTCGACCCGTTGGGTGGCGTTCCGGTAGGTGACGGCGAGTTCGTGGACCCCCGCCTCCTCCAGCGGAATCTCGACCTGCCCGGACGCGTCGGGGGCGTACGTCCGGTTCGCGAACGCGACCTGAACCTCCTGAACGGCGGCCACCTCGCTCTCGACCGTCACCGACGCAGCGCCGCCCGCGACGAACGCCTGTTCGTCGCCCGCCGGTCGAACGGTGACGTTGATGGTCACCTGGCCCGCCTGCTCTCGAAGCTGTTCGATGGTGCGGTTCTGCTCCTGCACGACGGTTTCGAGGTTCTCGACGCGCCGTTCGAGCTGTTGCTGTCGCCGGAGCACCGCCGCGGTGCCGAACGGGTTCGGGTCGGGGCTGTTCTCGTTGAGGGTCAGCTCCCACCGGTATGGGAACCGCCCGGTCCCTTCCTCCTGCATCTCGACGCAGACGCGGGCGTCCTCGGTGGCCCGGACGGTGAACGTGGAGTTCTCGCCGTTCGCCGACCGACCGATGCGGCCCCGGATGCGGCTGCTCGGGCTGGAACTGGTCGCCCCCTCCCTGATGGTGACGTCGCCCGAGAGGTTCGCGTCGTCTACCAGGACGCGACCGCGGGACGTCGCCACGTAGACGTCGAACCGGAACGTGGAGTGGCCGTCGCCCACCAGCGGGGAGACGGTGACGTTGTCGCCGCGGCCGAGTTCGAACTGGACGACGTCCTCGTCGGCGACGTTCGCGAGCCGTCCCTGGTAGACGCCGGTGCTCGCCTGGAGGAACCCGTCCTCGTCGCACTCGTCCGGCCAGTCGTCGTCCTCCTGGCCGGCCACGACGCCGGGTACGACGCTCGCTGCGACGAGCAGCACGACGCCGACCAGCACGACGAACCGGCCGGCTGTCGCATCGACGGCCCTCATCGGTGGCTGTTCGGGTCGCAGGTACGTTCTGGGACGGGACGGTTCGACGGGCGGGTCGGTAGTCCGAGCTTTCGTCGCGGGGTCCGACCGGGAGGCCGCGCGACGACGGTGGTGGGACAGGTAGTTCCGTGCATTGTCTCTCCAGGCCGGTCACCGTCGACGGCACAGCGCTCGTGGCCGTCGCCGGCGTACCGGACGTGTTGTAGCGGGCATCTTCGGAACGCCGGGCCATTGTTATGCGTCTCGTACAGCCGGCGAGCCCCGGGAAACCCGGGGCTACCGGCACCTCCCGCTGCCATCGCGCCGGTCACAGCATCGACTCGGCGGCCTTCGGTGCGCGTGAGATGCGGCATCCCTGCCCTCCCCGAGCCGCACCACACCTGACTATCTCACAGAATTAATTGGATACCAGCCGACCCATCGAGGACTGTCACGAACACTCTCGCCGAAATCCGACAACCAGACAGACAGAACTTCTGACCGGTTTGGAACTCTCAGCTACCGCCAGAAAACGCCGTCCAGGAGCGACAATTTCCTCGTTCCTGAGACCAGTCCGAATAATCTGTTAGGAATGGTGACTAAGCTACGCCGCACCAGAGGCCTTCACCTCAAATTCCTCTAAACGGTACATTTACCGGATAATGGGCCACTTTGAAGCAATTCTCCCTGGTGGTGGTCGCTCGTCGTCCGTCCCCCGTCCCGGCCGAGTCGCCGACGCCAGAGAATTCAATTATTTCTGTCCCGTCACGTCATCGCGTCGGGCGATATCTCGGGATGCTCACGCATGAACGCCACGAGCGTGTCGACGTAGGACTCGAACGGCGGCGGTTCGATGCCGGTCCCCGCCAGGTCAGCCATCGCGTTCTCGCAGTCGTACTCGGTCGGGTGGTCGAAGTAGTCGATGGTCGCGGGTTCGATGCGGAGCAGTCGCTGCACGCCGGGGACGTCGCGGAGCGCGCGCTTGGCGAGCGACTTCGGCAGCGGGACCGTCGCCACCCGGGTGTCGGTGGCGTCACCCAGCAGTTCGAGCAACTCGGCGACGGTCGGCGGCGACGGGTCACAGAGGTTGTAGACCCGACCCTCGGACGCTTCGATGCCGCTCAGGTGCGCGATGGCGTCGACGACGTAGTCGCGGGGGACGACGTTGACCGTGTGCGTGTCTGGGTCGGCGACGGTCGGCACGACGCCGACGCTCGGCTGGCGGAGCAGCCACTGCATGACGTAGTACGGGCCGTCGTACTTCTGGGTGGCGCCCGTCTCGCTGTCGCCGACGGCGATGGCGGGCCGGTAGATGGTGGCCGGTAGCCCCTCCTGCATCCGCCGCTGGACGTCCACCTCGGCGGTGTACTTCGTCGACTCGTAGTGGTTGTTGAACCGCTGGCCCTCCCGGAGGTGGTCCTCGGTGAAGGTGCCGTCGTAGCGGCCGCTCACGTAGGCCGTGCTGACGTACTGGAACCGGTCGAGGTCCGGGCTGCCGTCCGCGAAGTCGAGGACGTTGCGCGTCCCCTCGACGTTGACGCGGTAGCCCACCTCACGGCTGACCCCCAGGTCGTAGACGGCGGCGAGGTGGTACACCTCCCGGGTCTCCCGCTGGAGGTCGGCGTAGTCGTCGCCCAGTCCGAGGTCGGACCGCGTGATGTCGCCCTCCACCAGGTGGACGCGGTCCGTGTCAGTCCCGACCGTCCGGGCGATGCGCTCGGCACGCCGTTCGGCCCTGTCGCGGTATTTCGCCTGGACGAGACAGGTCACGGTGACGTCGTCCGGGGTGCGGTCGAGCAGTCGTTCGACCAGCGCCGACCCGAGGAAGCCGGGGAAGCCGGTCAGGAACATCGTCGTCATGCTATCTGAGTCCCGGGATGCGGTCCATGAGGCGGACGAGCGCGGTCATCCCCTTCGCGTACCAGTCGCCGGGCAGCCACCGCGGCGGCCAGAGCGGCACCCCGCGCTGGACGGCGACGGTCTGCGGTTCGGTGTACTTGAAGAAGCCCTGTTCGCCGTGGCGTCGACCGAGTCCGGAGTCCTTCATGCCGCCCATCGGGGCGTCGACGGACGCCCAGGAGGCGATGTACGCGTCGTTGACGTTCACCGTGCCACACCGGATGTCGTGGGCGATGGCCCGGCCGCGGTCCGTGTCGCGCGTCCAGACGCTCGCGTTGAGGCCGTAGGACGACTCGTTCGCGCGTTCGACGGCTTCCTCGGCGTCCGCGACGCGGTAGACGCTCACGACCGGCCCGAACGTCTCCTCGTCGGAGACGTCCATCTCGGGCGTCACGTCTGTCAGCACCGTCGGCTCGTAGAAGTACGGGCCGAGTTCGGGGCGCGCTTCGCCACCCGCGACGACGTTCGCGCCCTTCTCGCGGGCGTCCGCGACGTGCGCTTCGACCGTCTCTAGCTGGTCCGCCGAGAACAGCGACCCCATCTCGACGTCGAAGTCGTACTCCGGCCCGAGTCGGAGCTTCCGGGTCCGGCGCGCGAGGCGGCTCACGAACCGGGGTAGACCGCGTCTTCGACGTAGATGCGCTCGAAGGAGATGCAGAGCTGTCCCGCGTTGGCGAAACAGCCCTGGACGGCGCCCTCGACGGCGCGGTCCAGGTCGGCGTCGGCCAGCACGACCATCGGGTTCTTGCCGCCGAGTTCGAGCGAGGACCGGATGAGGTTCTCGCCGGCCTGGCGGGCCACGACGCGACCCGTCTCGGTGCTCCCGGTGAACCCGATGAAATCCACGTGGTCGACGAGCGCGGCCCCCGCTTTGCTCCCGCGACCGGTGACGACCTGGAACACGTCCTCGGGGACGCCGGCCTCTCGAAGGAGCTGAGCGGCCAGGAGTGCTGTGAACGAGGTCTGGGTCGCCGGGTTCAGCACCACCGCGTTCCCGGCCAGGAGCGCCGGGACGGCGTCGGACACCGCCAGCGTCAGCGGGTAGTTCCACGGCGAGATGAGCCCCACGACGCCGACGGGATGGTGGACGACCTCCGCCCGGGTGACGGCCGGGAACGCGCCCTTGCGGCGCTCCGGTTCGAGGTAGTCCGCCGCACGGTGGCTGTAGTGGCGGGCAGTGATGGCCACGTCCAGCACCTCCTCGAAGGCGTCCCGGCGGGCTTTCCCCGATTCGAGCTGCATCACGTCGAGGAGTTCGGCCTGCCGGTCGAGCACCAGGTCGTGGAACCGGTCCACGACCTCGGCACGACGTTCGACCGGCCAGTCCGCCCACGCCGGCTGAGCGTTCCGCGCCCGCGCGACGGCCGCCGCGACCTCCGGCTCCCCGCAGTCCGGGACGTGCCCGATCTCCTGCCCGACGAACGGAGCCTCTACGGCCACCGACTCGCACTCGCCGTCCGCGACCGTCGCGTGGTTCGCCAGCCTGTCGAGGTGGGCCGGCCGCACGCGGCGGGGCCAGTATTTCTGCATCGTCGTTGACATTCGTCGTGCAGGCCAAATACTTTCGCCCGTCGCGAGGCGGCGGACCTAAGAGCCCCCGGTGACCCTCGTTCCGTATGCGCATCGAGAACAGCTTCATCCCCGTGTCGGGCGTCGGGGAGAAGACCGAACGCCGCCTCTGGCAGCGCGGCGTCACCCACTGGGACGAGTTCGACGGGCGCGGCGTGGGCGACCGCACCGCGGAGAAGATAGCGTCGTTCATCGCCACCGCCCGCGAACGGCTCGTCGACGGGGACGCCGCCTTCTTCGCCGAGCAGTTCCCGAGCCGCGAGCACTGGCGGCTCTACGAGGACTTCCGCGACGACACCGTCTTCTTCGACATCGAGACCACGGGCCTCAGCCAGTACGCGAACGACGTCACGACCGTCAGCCTCCACCGGGACGGCGAGACCACGACGCTCGTCCGCGGACAGGATTTGACCCGCGAGCGTCTCGTCGAGGCGTTCGCTGACGCCGACCTCGTCGTCTCGTTCAACGGGAAGCGGTTCGACCAGCCGTTCCTCGAACACAGCTTCGACCTCGACCTCTCGGTCCCGCACCTCGACCTCCTCTACACCTGCAAGCGCCTCGGCCTCACTGGCGGCCTGAAACAGGTGGAGGACGACCTCGGCGTCGGCCGCGACGGCGTCGAGGACGTGGACGGCCGCGAGGCAGTCCGGCTCTGGCACCGCTACGAAGCCGGCGACGAGGCGGCCCTCGACCGTCTCGTCGAGTACAACCAGTACGACACCCGGAACCTGGAGCGCGTCCTCGACGAGGTCCACGCGCGATTGCACGACCAGGTCTTCGCCGACCACCTCCCCGGTCAGACCAGCGTGTAACCCCCGTCCACGACGAGCGCCGCACCGGTGACGAACGCCGCCTCCTCGGCGCTCAACGCGGCCACGGTGTAGGCCAGTTCGCGCGGGTCGCCCTGTCTGCCGACCGGCGTCATACTCTCCGCGGCCGCTATCTCCTCGTCCGTCGCCACCTCCTCGGCGGCACCCGTGTCTATCATGCCTGGAATGATGGCGTTCATCGTGATGCCGTCCGGTCCGAGGTCGATGGCGGCGCTCCGGGTGAACCCGACGACGCCGCCCTTCGAGGCGGCGTAATGCGAGAGGTCGCCCGACCAGCCGATGTGGCCGCCGGACGCCGACGAGACGTTCACGATGCGGCCGTATCCCGCCTCGCGCATCGTCGGCAGCACCGCCTTCGTGCAGTTGAACGTCCCGTTGAGGTTGACGTCGAGCACGTGGTCCCAGTCCTCCCGGGTCATCTCGTCGAGCGTCGCGGTCGGGAAGATACCGGCGTTGTTGACCAGGATGTCGATGCCGCCGAACTCGTCGACGGCCGTTTCGACGGCCGCCTCGACCTGCGCGGGGTCGGTGACGTCCACTTCGAGTGCGAGTGCCCGAACGCCCTCGTCCTCCACCTCGGTGGCGACGTCCTCCTGTTTCCCGGTCACGTCGGTGACGACCACGTCCGCTCCTCCTCGGCGAACGCCAGCGCTGTCGCCCGGCCGATACCGTGTCCCGCTCCCGTCACCATCGCTACCCGGTCGGTGAAATCGAACATCGCAACTGGTCCGGTACCACGCCCGGAAGGATAACGTTCCGTACCAGTACGGGACCGATAGTTGCCGGTCTGTTGTCTCCGGTTACTCGGCGTCGATGTGTACGGTCAGCACCGGGACGGTGGCGTTCTCGACGACGGTTTCGGTGCAGCTCCCCAGGCTCGTCAGGCGGTCGCGCCCCGTCCGGCCGTGGGTGCCCATCGCGATGAGGTCGATGCCCGCCTCGTCGGCGTACTCCAGTATCTCCTTGTGGGGGACGCCATCGCGTATCTCGGTCACGCTGTCGAGGCCGGCGTCCGACGCGGCGGCCGCCACCGACGCCACGGCGTCCTCGCCCTCCTCGGTCAGCGTCCGCTTCACGTCGTCGCCTTCGTCGGCGGCAGCGAGGTAGACGCGGCGGTCCACCACGTAGAGCGCGTGGACGGTGGCGTTCTGGTCGGTTGCGATTTCGAGGGCGTTCGCGAGCGTGCGGTCGGTTCCGGGGCTTCCGTCGGTCGGCACGAGGATGTCGTCGTACATCGCCTACGTGGGGGTTGGATGGCCCGTGCTATCAAACCAGGGTCCGTCAGGCTTGCCCCGATTCGCCGCCAACACAGGCTTTAGGGGGCGACCGTCGTCAGGTGGGACGATGCCGGAGTACGCTTACGAGACGGAGATGGCCGTCCGGTTCCGCGACCTGGACGCCCTCGGCCACGTCAACAACGCGGTCTACGCGACCTACGTCGAGCAGGCCCGGGTGAAGTACTACGAGGACGTCGTCGGCCTCGACCTCGACGAGATGACGACCGTCATCGCCGACATCGACCTCGACTACCGCGCCCCCATCACCTGGGGACAGACGGTGACCGTCGGCGCTCGCGTCCCCGACCTCGGCACCGCCAGTTTCCCGATGACGTACGAGGTGCGCGCGGACGGCGACGTCGCCGCCACCGCGGAGACGACCATCGTTGTCGTCGACCCCGACACCGGGGAGTCGCGCCCCATCCCCGACGACTGGCGAGCGGCCATCACCGAGTTCGAGGGGCTGTCGGACTGAAC
Source organism: Halobacteriaceae archaeon GCM10025711 (assembly GCA_042662785.1). GTDB lineage: Archaea > Halobacteriota > Halobacteria > Halobacteriales > Halobacteriaceae > JBHSYX01. Next base: position 1,909,905 of record JBHSYX010000001.1, on the reverse strand, counting down.
CCGTCTTCCCAGTCGTGTGAAACGGGCAACAGCTTTTCCCCGCGCGACCCCGTACGTTAATTGATACCACATGACATCCGACGACGTCCGGGTCGGGGTGCTGAGCCTCCACACCAGCAAGGAGACGAAGGCCATCCTCAACGCCGTCGAGGCGCTCGGCCACGCCCCGGAGTGGTTGCGCGAGGAGAACCTCGTCTTCCGGGCGAACCGACGCGGCGTCGAACTCGAACCCGACGTGGACGTCGTCGCGAACCGACTCCTGCTGTCGAACACCGACCAGCCCGCCGAGGAACTCGGCATCGCGAACACGCTCGCCGCCCTCCGGCCGATGCTCAACCAGCCCGCGGCCACGTCGCTCGCGGCCCACAAGATAGCGACTGCGGCCCACCTCGGCTCCCGCGGCCTCCCGCTTCCCGACACGGTGCTCGCGCTGAGCGCGACCCGGCTCAACGCCCTTCGAAGCGAGTTCGGCGAGGAGGCCGTCTACAAGACCGCCATCGGGACCCACGGCGGCGGCGCGTGGAAGGTCGGCGCCAACGAACAGGTGAACTCGAAGGTCGGGAAGCGCCGGGCGTTCCTCCAGGAGTTCGTCTCCCGGAACGGCGACCGACCGCGCGACCTCCGGGTCTACGTCGTCGGCGACCGTGTCGTCGGCGCGATGTTCCGGTACGCCCCGGACGACGGCTGGCGGACGAACGTCGCGCTCGGCGGCCGGGTGGAGGACGCCACGGACACCATCTCTGACGAGGCGCGGGAACTCGCCCGGGACGCCGCGTCCATCGTCGGACTCGACTACGCGGGCGTCGACCTCATCGAAGGCAAGGACGGCTGGTACATCCTCGAGGTCAACCCGACCGCGGGCTTCAAGGGACTCTACGAGGCGACGAACGTGAGCCCCGCGCCCTACATCGCCCAGCTCGCCATCGAACGCGTCGGCGGCACCGTCGACGCCGACCGCGTGCGCGAACTCGCCGCGACCCTCGACGACTCGCTCCCGGCGTGTACGCCGCTGCCCGACCCCGAGACGTTCGAGGAACCCGCCGTCATCGGGTTCACGGAGCGCGTCACTGTCAGCGGCACCAGCGGGACCAAGACCGTCATCGGGAAGGCCGACACGGGCGCGGCACGGACGAGCGTCGACATCCGCCTCGCCGCCGAGATCGGGGCCGGCCCCATCCACACGGTGACGCGGGTCCGGACCGGGAGCGTCAGGGGCAGCGAGAGCCGACCCGTCGTCGACCTCGTCGTCGGCGTCGGCGGCAACCAGCACACCGTCTCCGCGAACATCCAGGACCGCGGCCACATGTCCTACCCGGTGCTCGTCGGCCGCGACATCCTGAAACACTACCACCTCGACGTGAGCCGGTGGGTCGACGAGGAGCGCGAGGAGCAGGACGTCGACCGCGAGGAGTGAGCTACTCGCCCCAGAACCGCTCGAACTGGGGTTTGAGGAACTCCGGGGTCATCCGGACGAACTCCGACTGCTCGTCGGGCGAGAGGTACTCGAAGACGGAGTGGCGGTACGCCTCCTTCGTGTACCGGTTCCCGACCAGGATGCGGACCCCGCGTTCCTCGGGGCTCCTGATGACCCGGCCGAACGCCTGTCGCGCCCGCCTGACCGCGGGCACGGTCAGCGCGTACTCGAAGGCGTTGTCCTCGCCGAACACGTCGCCGTACGCCTGCCGGACCGCGCGGACGCGCGGCGACCCGATGTTGACCAGCGGCACGCCGACGACCGCACACGCGTGGAGTTTGTCGCCGTCGTAGTCGACGCCCTCCGTCAGGGTACCCCGGGTGCTCGTCACGAGCACCGCCTCGTCCGCGCCGAAGAACTCCCGTTTGAGGCGTTCGGTCTCCTCGTTGCTGGAACTCTCGTCGACCAGCACCGGCTTGTCCACCACGCCGTCGAGGTAGGCGCCGGCCCACGACGCCTCCCGGTAGTTCGGCAGGCAGAGCATCACGTTCCCGTGGCTCCGGGCGATGGTCCGGAGGACGTGCTGGTACTGGTCGCGGGTCTTCCCCTGGTTGTCGAGCGTGGGTTCGCCCCGGTTCCTGGCGGTGAACGCCGTCGCGTCCACGATCCAGCTCGCCCGGTTCTCCTCGGGGAACGGGAGGTCGTAGGAGCGTTCCACGACCGGTCTGGCGTCGTGGTCGTCGTCGCCGGCTGCCAGCCGGTCGAGCCCCGACACCTCCCGGAACACGTCGAGCGGTTCGAGCGTCGCGCTCATCAGCACGCCGCCGCCGAGGCCGGCGAACACCTCCTGGAGCTGCTTCGACGGCATGCAGTTGTAGAGCATCAGCGACGGCGTGTAGACGCGCTCCCACGGCGTCGTGGTCCCGCCGAGGTCCTTCGGCGAGTGGTCGAGTTCGACCTCGCGGAAGAACGTCGCGTGGTCCGCCTCCCACCACCGGCCGAGGACAACGCCGACGGCGGTGCAGACGGGATGCCGGTCCTCGTCGACGTCCTCCAGTACTATCTCGACGGCCGACCCGACCGTCGCGAGCGTGCGCCAGACGCTCCCGTCGTACCCCTGGGCTTCGGCCCACTGGGACAGCTCGTCCGGCCCCTCGACATCGGGGTCGCGGAGCGGGATTTCGAGGGAGTGCTCCGGGAGTTCGTCGGGATGGGGGACGGCGGCCCCGTCGCCGAACTCCGTCGCGAGGTACTCCTCGACGCGGTCGTCGAGCCATCCGACCAGGTCGTCGTAGAAGTCGTGGGCCGTCTGCACGGCGTCGAACGGGACGTCGTACTCGCCGAGGCGACGCTCGATCTCCCGCTTGTTCTGCGGGTGCTGGCGGGCGTACGCGACGAGGTGGCCGAGGTCGGTCCGGGCGCGCTTGATGGTGTGTCGTCCCAGTCGGTCGCTCAGCAGGTCGCGGACCCGTTCCTCCAGCCGGTGGGCTTCGTCAACGACGACGAACGTCTGTTCGTCGAGGATAGCCTCGGTGAGCGGTCGCGTCTTCGGGTCGAACAGGTGGTTGTAGTTGCCGACGACCACGTCAGCGGCCTCCAGGAGGACGCTCATCGCGCGGTGCGGGCAGGTCCCGCGCTCGACGGCGGTCGGCAGGAGCTCGTCGACGGTCACGACGTTGTCCTCGCCGTGGCCGAACCCCACCGCCGACCCCTTGTCGCGGGCGTACCAGTCGGCCTCGAACGGACAGTAGAGCGGCGCGTCGTCTCCGGCCATCTCCGGCGGCGCAGTGGGCTGCTGGCGGGGATAGGGAGCCTCGACGCCCGCGGTGACGAGGGGTTCGTCCACGAGCGTGCTGAAGTCGTCCGGGTCGCGGCGCGCCTCGACGACGAGTTGCTGGGCGAGACCGGCGTCCCACCACACCTCGTCGTCGGGGTCGTCCGTGCGGACCGCGGCGGAGCCGTCCGCGAGTACCTGGTCCGCACCGCCACCGCCGTCGCCGGCTTCGACCAGGTGAGCGGTGTCCTCCCGGAGGTCCTCACACCGGTCGTGGACGCTGGCGTCGTCGGGGAACACGCCCTCGCGCTCGTACGGGCAGAGGTCGGCCTTCCCGACGAGCGCGACGCCGTCCAGAGGGTCGTCGAGCCCGCGGTTCATCGTCCGGAGGTCGTCGATGAACTGCTCCAACTGCTGTTTCACGGGGGTGACGACCACCACGTTCTCGTACTGGTCGGTGTGCCGGACGAGGTGGGCGCCCGCGGTGAGCGCCGCCATCGTCTTCCCGGTGCCACACGGCCCCTCCATCATCAGGTAGCCGCGGCGCTCGCCCGCCTCGATGGCAGTCCGGATGGCGTCCGCCTGGTTGGCGTACGGCTCGTCGAACCCGAAGAACTCCGACCAGTCGGCGTCCGCGCCCGGGTCCTCGCTCATTACGGTTTAGTTCCCGCCCCTTCCGGTATGAACCCGCGGGTTTTCGGACGACGCGCGGTCATCGGTCGGCCTGCCACGCCTGGACGAAGGCCCGCCGGAGCACGGTCAGCATGACGTACTCGCGGTACTTCTGGGTCCGGCAGTGCTCGCAGGGAGCCATCAGCCCCGTCACGTCGTCGAGGACGTCGTCGTACTCCTCGGTCAGCGTCTCCAGGATGCCCTCGACCTGCGGGCTGACCGCGTCGACCATCTCGTCGACGGCGTCCGCGCCCGCGTCGGGTATCGTGTACGAGAGGACGATGGTGTTGGCCTCGTAGTACTTCGTCGTGCCGCCGCGCCCTCCTCCAGGCGGGACACTTCGACCAGTCCGGCCTCCCGGAGTTCGTTGACGTGGTGGCGGACCGTGTTCGTGGTCCGCTCGTAGCCGCGGTCGGCGAGCTCGGCGTGGGCGTCACCCACCGTCATCGCCTCCTCGGCGAGCATGTCGAGGAGCATCGCCCGGAGGGGTTCCTCCACCGCGCTCGCGACCCGCGTGTCGCGGACCACGATGTCGTCGATGGTGACGTCGGTTGCAAACTCTGCCATTGGTGTCGGGTCGGCGTGCCGGGACATGTAGCCTCTGGTTCCCCGGACGGCCGACCTATCATCTCACCCACTGATTCGCCCGAAGCCCTAGACGGGTCGTTTGAGTGTTCCGACGGCGGGTGACCGTACTCAAACATATCATTTGAGAAATAGTTTTTGAGGTGGGGTCACTACCATCGGACGCAGATGACCGAGACCTTCACCACCCAGTTCCGCGTGCTGGACTTCGACTGCCCGACGTGTGCGAGCAACGTCGAACGAGCGCTCAGGAAGACGGACGGCGTCGACAGCGTCGAGGTCCACTACACGACCGGACGCGTCGAGGTATCGTACGACGAGTCGGTCGTCACCCCGGACGACCTCGAGAAGACCATCGAGAACCAGGGCTACACGCCCCAGCCGGCGTAGACCGAGATGGACCTGTTACAGTACTACAGACGCAACCGGAAGGCCGTCGTCACCGCGACCACCGGCGGCCTCTACGCCGTCGGGTGGAGCGTCGGCTACGTCGGCTACGACCTGGCGAGCGCCGCGCTGCTGATACTCGCCGCCGCCGTGGGCGGCTACCCCATCGCGAAGAAGGCCTACTACACGCTCCGGACCGGAACCGTCGGCATCAACACCCTGGTCACGCTCGCCGCCGTCGGCGCCATCGCTATCGGCGAGTTCTGGGAGGCCGCCGCCGTCGTCTTCCTGTTCGCCCTCGGGAGCTACCTCGAAGGCCGGACCATGCGCAAGACCCGGTCGGCCCTCCAGGAACTCCTCGAACTCGCACCCGACACCGCCATCGTTCGACGGGACGGCGAACAGGTCGAGGTGCCCGCCCGCGAAGTCGAAGAAGGCGAGACCGTCATCATTCGACCGGGTGACAAGATTCCGGTCGACGGCGACGTGACCGACGGCGAGAGCGCCGTGAACCAGGCGCCCGTCACCGGCGAGAGCGCGCCCGTCCACAAGGCCGCCGGCGACGAGGTGTACGCCGGCACCGTCAACCAGGAGGGTGCCCTGGAGGTGACCGCGACCGGCACCGGCACCGACACCACCCTCCAGCGCATCATCCGGCGCGTCGAGGAGGCACAGGAGGCCAAGGCACCCACGGAAACGCTCCTGGAGCGGTTCTCGAAGTACTACACGCCCGCCATCATCCTCCTCGCCGTCGGCACCTACGTCGTCACCCGGAACGAGATGATGGCGCTCACCCTGCTCGTCATCGGGTGTCCCGGCGCGCTCGTCATCGGGCCGCCGGTGAGCATCGTGAGCGCCATCGGGAACGCCGCCCGGAACGGCGTCCTGATGAAGGGCGGCGAACACCTGGAGACCGCCGGCAAGATAGACCTGGTCGCCTTCGACAAGACCGGGACGCTCACCCGGGGCGAGACCACCGTCGCCGACGTTCGCGGATTCGACCGCGACGACGCCGACGTGCTCCGACTCGCGGCGACCGCAGAGAAGCGGAGCGAACACCACCTCGCCCAGGCCATCCTCGACGCCGCCCGCGACGCGACCGGTGACGGCGTGGCCGCCGACGGCGGCGCCGTCGTGGAGGCGATACCGGAACCCGACGACTTCGACGTCGTCGCCGGGAAGGGCGTCGTCGCCCACCGGGACGGCCGCGAAATCGTCGTCGGCAACCGCGCGCTCCTGGCGGACCGGGGCATCGCCATCCCAGACGACGTCGCAGAGTACGTCCGCGAACGGGAGTCCACCGGCGACACCGCCGTCCACGTCGTCGAGGACGGCACCGTCGTCGGCGCCATCGCCGTCCGCGACGAACTCCGGGACGCCGCCCCGCAGGTCGTCAGCGACCTCCGGTCGGCCGGCGTCCGCACGGTGATGCTCACCGGCGACAACGAGCGCACCGCCCGCGCGGTGGCCGACGAGGTGGGCATCGACGAGTACCGGGCCGAACTCCTGCCCGAGGAGAAACAGGACGCCATCCGCGACTACCGGGAGGAGGGCCACGTCGTCGCGATGGTCGGCGACGGCATCAACGACGCGCCGAGCCTCGCGACGGCCGACGTCGGCATCGCGATGGGCGCCGCCGGCACCGACACCGCCATCGAGACGGCCGACATGGCGCTCATGGCGGACGACCTCGAACGCATCCCGTACGCCGTCTCGCTGAGCAAGGCGACCCGGTGGAACGTGCTGGAGAACGTCGGCATCGCCATCGTGACCGTGGCGCTCCTCCTGGCCGGCGTGATGACCGACGTCGTCCACCTCGCGGGCGGGATGCTCGTCCACGAGGGCAGCGTGCTCCTCGTCATCCTGAACGGCATGCGACTGCTCCGCTACTGACCGCATCGACAGCCGAACATCACTCACACCAACAACATGAGCGAACTCGAATCCGAGACCGACAGCACCGAACCGCAATCTGCGACCGACAGCACCGAATGGCAGGTCGACTACGAGGGCGTCGCGCCCGTCCGCATCCGCGACCCGGTGGCCGAGGCGCTCGCCGTCCTCGACCCGGGCGACCCGTTCGTCGTCACCTACCGCGACGTCGTCACGGCCGCTGGCCACTCGTGTCCCACCGCGGCGGGCGCGTTCCGCATCGCACAGGTGGGTCTGGACGCGCTCTACCCTGACAGCCTGCCCGTCCGGGGCGACGTCGCGGTGACGGCCGGCGGCCCGAAGGACGATCCGAGCTACGGCGTCATGTCGCGCCTCATCGGCTACGTCACGGGTGCCGCCGAGGAGGACGGCTTCGGCGGCCTCGCCGGCGGCTACGGAGGTCGGACGGACCTCCTCTCGTTCGGCGACATCGACCGCGACGGCGTCAGCTTCCGGTTCGAGCGCACGGACACCGGCGACGCGGTGACAATCACCTACCACGTGGGTGCGGTCCCCGACGCCGGGGCCGGCACGGACTACCTCCCGAAACTCGTCGACGGCTCGGCGACCGACGAGGAACGAGCGGCGTTCCGGACCGACTGGCACGGTCGGGTCGAGACGGTCCTGACGGACGACGACCTGTTCAGCGTCGAACGCGACCCTGCCGAGTAGAATCAGCCGACGGTCCCGTCGAAGGAGGCCGCCGTGACGTCGCTGCCACAGTAGACGCAGCCGTCGGCGAGCAGCAGCTCGGCGACCGGGTCGTCGACGACGATGCGTTCGCCGCAGTGCTCGCAGACGAACTCTTGCTGTGTGGCTGCCACGGTACTCACAAGGGGAACGACGGGCTAAGCAATCGGCCCATAATTTGAAGGCCGTCTATATACTCGTGTCAGGGGTCCAGCAGGGCGTCGAGCAGTTTCGATTGGGCGGCCGCGAGATGCTCGGTGAACGTCGGCGTGGCGATGCCGAGCGCCGCGGCCACCTCGCCGGCGTTGGCCTCCTTCGGGTGGGTGAAGTAGCCCATCCGGTGGGCCGTCGTGAGCACCTCCTCCTGGCGGGGCGTGAGGTCGTCGCGGTCGACGACGACGAGGCGGTCGTGGGACTCTTCGCACTCCGAGCGCGTGAGTCGGCGGACGTGGATGTCCGAGTAGGCTGCCTTCAGGTCCGTCACCACGCTCCGGAGCGTTTCGATGTCGGGGGCGAGGAACGTGACGAGCAGTCGTCCGTGGGCGGCTCGCACGTCGCGCACGGGGCAGGCGGCGTGTTCGATGACGTCGCAGACACACCCCTGGTCCCCTTCGCGCGAGAAGCGGTAGACGGTCCGGTCGCCGTAGCTGAACAGCTCGTCCATGTCGCCGGACGCGGTGGTCCCCTCGAGCGTGAACTCCTCGGCTATCTCACCGCCGTCCTCCGCGGGACGGCTCTTCACGACCGCGGTGGCCTCGCCGGCATCGACTGTCTCCGGGGCGACCTGGCAGACGCCCGGCTGGCCGACCTCGATTTCGGCGCGGATACCGGGAGCCATAGTAGGTTGTGTGAGTCTCCCAGGGGCAAAACCGTTGTGCCGCTCGCAGTCACCAGCTCCGCCGCACACGCACGCCCGTCGATTGCAGAAAGGGGGCTACAGTTCCGCGGCGAGCGACTTGATGAGCTTGGACTCGACCGCGTTGAGCCGCTGGGAGAGCGCCGACCGGGAGACGCCGAGTTCCGCCGCCAGGTCGCCGAGCGACGCGTCCCGCGGCGTGCGGTAGTAACCCATCTCGACGGCGGTCCGGACGGTCCGCCGCTGTTTCTCGGTGAGCGAGAGGTCCTCGAACTGGCCGCGGTCGAGGCTGTCCCTGAGGCCTCGATTCCGGTCGGGCGCAGTGAGCCGACGAAGCCGCCACGTGTCCTCGCTCTCGTTGAGGGCGTCGGAAATCGTCGCCAGCCGCTCCCGGTCGGTCACGTAGCCGCTCACTATCAGCCGTCCGCCGGCGACGGACATGTCGACCGGGGTGAACCCTGGCACGCAGACCCTGTGGCAGGTGCAGTCGTCGACCGTCGTGTTGTAGACCGATACCTCGTCGGTGCCCGGGCCACCGGTCGACAGGAGCATGTGACACTGCGAGCCGGTGAGCTGTACGTGCCCGTCGACCGGCGTGTCAGAGAGGCCGGCGACCGGACAGTCGCCCGAATCCTCGACGGCGATCTCCAGTTCGACCCACAGGGAGGAGTCGTCGAGGAGCGACTCTGACCGCTCGGGCGTCGGATTCGAGGGCGTGCTGAGTTCGGATGTGGTAGTCATAGCTTCAGCGGGCGATACGCGTCATTCTCTCGACGTGGGAATCCCGTCCCGTGTCGGCCGGTCCCGTCATGCCTGGACGAAAGAGCCACCATCAAGAAAGAGTGGCGTCTATATGTCTCGACCCGGCGACGCGCGATTCCTCTAGACCTCTAGAAGGTCCCGGTGGTCCACCGGGAGAAACCGCGGCTGAGGTGCTGACGCCGTCGAACCGCTACGCGTTCGCCATCGAGATGTTCGACCGGCCGAACAGCGCGCTCGCGAGCTTGCGCTGGGCGTGGCGGAGGTGGTGGTGGAACGTCGACCCGGCGATGCCCATGTCCGCGGCGAGTTCCTCGATGGTGTTGTCGCGGGGCCACTCGAAGTAGCCGCCGAAGTACGCGGTCTTGAACACCTCGTACTGCCGGTCCGTCAGCCGGTCCTGTATCGCCGTCGCTGCCTCCGCCGCGGTGGTGACGCGTCGTTCGTGCTCGTGCCGGGCGGCGAACTCGACGCCGTCGGCGACCGACCTGAGCTGTTCCACGATGGCTTCGACGTCGGCCGCGAGCGGCGCTTCGAGGACGTACGTGCCTTCGCCGCCGTCGAGTTCGACCGACCGGACCGGCGCCTCGTGGTGGGCTAGCTGGCTGAACAGGGACTGCTCGCCGAACGTGACCGCTATCCGGCGGGTATCGGCTTCGTCGGCGATGACCGTCGCGTCCACGACCTCTGGCTCCTGCTTGACGGCCTCGACGAAGCCTGCAGCGTCCGTCCCGTCTATCTCCAGGTAGAGCGTCAAGGCGTCCGTCTGCGAGGAGCTGACGAACCCGTCGAGGCGGAGCGAGCAGTCCAGTTCGGAGGTTGTCGCAACGAGCGGCAGGGACGTGCCCGTCACGTCGAACGTGAGGTCGACGACGGTGTCGGCGAACAGGAGTTGCTTGTTCGTGATGGCGTTGATGGCGAATCCGATGGTGTTGCCGAGGGTCAGGAGACCCGAGCGTTCACGCGCCCGGAAGGCGTGTTCGCGGGTGGTCGTCGCGACGAGAACGCCGTAGGTCGTGCCCCGGTAGGAGAGCGGGACGGCGGCCACGTCCCGGTACGGCGAGGCCGGCGAGTCCGCGTCCGCCGGGACGGGACCGAGGTAGCCGCCGTCCGCCTGAACGACCTGGACCTCGCCCGTCTCGACGGCCCGCCGGACCGCGTTCCCGATCGCGCCGTCGGGCGTGACGGTCGTCACGTCGTCGTCCGGGTCCTCGAACGTGGTCCGGATGCGCACCTCCGACCGACCGGCCTGCACGTCGCCGATCCACGCCGTCTCGTAGAGATTAGACGACGCGAGCGTGCGACACGCAGTCTCCTCGACCCGCTTCCGGCTGGAGGACTCGACGAGTTCCTGGGTTATCCTGAGCACGAGGTCGGTGATGCGGTTGAGCATCTGGAGTTCGTCGCGCTGCTGGCGGAGCGTCCGTTCGCGTTCCTTCCGCTCCGTGATGTCCTCGACGACGCTCATGACGCCGGAGAGTTCGCCGTCGGGACCGGAGACGGTGGCCATCGAGATGCTAACGTCTATCGTCTCCCCGGACGCCGTCCGTCGCTGGCGTTCGATGCCGGTCACCGGGTCGCCGGCGATGACCGTCGAGAGGAGGTTCCGGAAGTCCTCGCGGTCGTCATCGGGAATCGCCGGGTTCAGTTCGCCCGCCACCTCGCTGGAATTCCAGCCGAATATCTCCTCGGCGGCCGGGTTGGAGCGCTCGATGCGACCCTGTGGGTCGGTGATGAGGATGGCCGCCGGCGAGGCCTCGATGACCGCGTCGAGCTTCTCGGTCGTCGTCTGGAGTTCGTGGATGTAGACCTGGAGGTCGTCGTACATCGACTCCAGGGCCGCCCCGAGTTCGCCCGGGACGGTCGCATCGAGCACGGGGTCGTCGAAGTTCCGGGCGGCCAGCGCGCGTGCCTGCTCGGACGCGGTCCGGTGGTACTCCTGGACCGCCTCGAACGACGTCGTGAGCTGGGCGATCTCCGCCCGCTGTTCGTGCTCGGGCAGCGACCGGTCGACCGGCACGTCCAGGTCGTCGGCCGACCCGGTTTCGCCCGCGGCGAGTTTCCTGCCGGTCCGCGCGATGGCGGCCATCGGTCGGCCGATGTACTCGCGGGCGAACAGGCCGCCGAGGACCGCCACCGTCACGTCGACGGCGAGCAGGACCGCCAGCACCCGTTCGAGTTCGGCGCGCCGGTCGCGGATCACCCGCGCGAACTCCGCCGTCACCGCGTCGCTCTCGGCGAGGACCTGGTCGCTGTTAGTGCGGACGTACTCGTGGGACCGCTCGAACGCCGCCGAGTCCGGGTCGGCGTTCAGTACCGCCACGATGTGTGGCTTGTACGCCTCCCATTCGGCTCGCTCCTCGGCGAGTTCGTCCTGGACCATCGGAGGTGCGGGCCCGAGACGCTCCCCCGTAACGTCACCGACGGGAGGGAGTTCACGCTCCGCGACCCCGGATTCAGCTCGGTGTCACCGACCGTCCCGCCGTCTTCGAGGGCTTCGAGGTTACGGTCGTAGCGGTTGATGGCGACCCGGAGGCGGTTCCGGGTGAGTTCAGAATCGTCGCCGTGGGCGATCTCGGTCGTGAGGCCGACCATCCGCTGGCTGAGCATCCGCTGCTGGCCCGCGATGTTCACCGAGTTGCCGACGCGTTCGGCCTGCTGGTGGTAGGAGTAGATGACGGCGATGTTCGCCACCGCCACGACGACCATGATCAGCAGGAGCAACGAGACCTTCTCGAACAGCTTCAGACGGGTGTTGAGGTGGGTGAGGGAATCGAACATGGTGACACCGGACCCGAGGCGAATGGTTGAAGCTTCGTAGCCGACACCTAAAGGCCTCCCGCTTATTTTGTTTCTATCTGGTTCGTTCGGTTAATTTTAGCCGGGGGCGCCCTCGTCGTCGCCGTCCAGTGGTAGTCGCTACTTAAACACCTGTAATATGCAGAATCAGGGGTATCGGGTTGAGTCCGCTTTCCTCTACGTGTGCTACGAGACTGTCGAGCCGTCAGTAAGCCGCGTCCGGACCCGCGGTGGTGGCGGGGTCGGAACGCGACTCCCACAGGTGTATCGTCGGACGACCGCACCGAACCGGCCACGATACGGTGACCTGAGATTCCCATGCGAAATCGAACTGTCGTCATCGTGCTTCTCCTCCTCCTCGTGCTGCTCCCGATGTGGTACGTCGCCCTCCACGGGGAGCCGCCGAGCGAGGAGGTCGAGATCGACCAGAGCGTGAGCGCGATGCACCCCCTCGAGGGGTTCGTCGACACGCCGAACAAGCTATCGCCGAGCCAGGTCGGCGTCATCGTCTGGGTCGGCCTCCTGGGGCTCGTGGGCGTGCTCACCGCCGCCCACCGGTTCATGAACGACGCCGTCCGCCCCGAGGACATCGCCGACGCCAGGGTGACCGACGGCGGGACGTTCTCGGTTCCGTCGTCGCCCTGGCTCACCGCGGGCGGCCGGAAAATCGTCGAGTACCACGACGCCTCGGACGCCACCGAGGGCATCGTGGTGATGGGCGCTCTCACCATGCTCTCCGTCGTGTTCGCGGCGCTGTTCACGGGCGAGTACCTCACGCTCGCCCGCACCCAGTACTTCGGCGTGTACGCCGCCGGCATGTTCCTCTCGCTCGCCGCGCTCACCGTGGCGTACTACGCGTGGTTCATGCCACACGTCAAAGTCGCCGAACGGAGGGGGCACTGAATGGCTCCCTCGGACCACGCCGACGACTCGTGTGACGGCGGCTGTGACGGCTGCGGCGACGGCCACCCCAGCATCTTCACCGACGGGCGAGCCCAGATGGAGCGCCGGGAGGTGGCGAAGCTGTTCGCCACCATCGGCGGCCTCTCCGCCGTCGGGAGCCTCGCCGCGCCGCTCGCCGGCCTCAGTCGGGTCTTCGAGCGGACCTACGATGGCCCCATCTACTCTGACGGCATCGCCCTCATCGACGGCGAGGGCGAGCGCATCACCGAAGACCGACTGAAGTTCGGGGAACAGCTCACCGTCTTCCCGGAGCCCCGGCCCGGCATCGAGCAGGCACCCACGCTGCTGGTGCGCTACCCAGAAGGGGAGTTCGGCGGCGGGACGAAGACGGAGTTCACGGTGAGCGGCTACGCCGCCTACTCGAAGGTCTGCACGCACGCCGGCTGCATGGTGTCCGACCGCGAGGAGAACGTCATCGTCTGTCCGTGCCACTACGGCAAGTTCGACCTGACGAAAGGCGCGGACGTCGTCGGCGGGCCGGCACCGCGGGCGCTCCCGCAGCTTCCAATCACGCTGTCGAGCGACGGCGAGCTCATCGCCACCGGCGACTTCGAGGGCCCGGTCGGCCCGGGGGTGAGTGACGTGAGCCGCACCGACCGCGCAGTCAGGTGGGTTTCGGACCGTCTCGACCTGGACGAGGAAGCGGGCCTGCTCGGGAAGGCGTTCCCGGCGGAAGACTCGTTCCTCCTCGGCGAGGTCGCCCTGTTCTCGTTCGTCGTGCTCGCGTTGACCGGGATGTTCCTCGGGTTCTTCTTCGAGCCGTCGACGAGCAAGGTGGCCTACGAGGGCAGCGTCCAGATGTACCAGGGCCAGGACCTGCCGGAATCCTACGTCAGCGTCCTGCACATCACGTACGACATCCCGTTCGGGATGTTCCTGCGGCGGATGCACCACTGGGCGGCCCACTTCTTCGTGGCGTCGTTCGCCCTCCACATGCTCCGCGTGTTCTTCACCGGCGCCTACCGCAACCCCCGCGAACCCAACTGGGTCATCGGCGGTCTGCTGGCCATCCTCGGCATGGGCGCCAGCTACACGGGGTACGCGCTGCCGTTCGACGAGTTCGCGAGCACCGCCACCGGCATCGGCTACAACCTCGCGAAGTCCATCCCCATCGTCGGCGACGTGGCGTCCAAGATCGTGTTCGGCGGGGAGTTCCCGTCGAGTGCGACCATCCCCCGCCTCTACTTCCTCCACGTGATGGTCATCCCCGTCAGCATCACCGTGCTGCTCGGCGTCCACATGGCCATCCTGATGCGGCAGAAACACACCGAGGCGCCTCGCGACGAGGGCACCGCGGACCGCGCCGACGTGGACGCCGACGACGGGTCCGTCATCGTCGGGCTGCCGGCGTTCCCGAACCAGGCGGCCGTGAGCGCCGTCGTCTTCTTCCTCACGCTCGCCACGCTCTCCCTGCTCGCCGGGTTCCTTCCCGTCCACAACATCGCCGAGTACGGCCCGAACAACCCGGCCGCGACGCCGGCGCTCATCATGCCGGACTGGTTCCTGCTCTGGGTGTACGGCTTCCTCAAACTGCTGCCGTCGTGGCTCAGCTTCACCATCCCCGTGGTGGGCATCCACGTCAACACCGAGTTCCTCGGCGGCATCGTCCTGCCGACGGTCGTGTTCGTGGTCCTGCTCGCGTGGCCGTTCATCGACCGGCACGACGGGCAGATCCACTTCACGGCGGACCCGCTCGAACGCCCGTGGCAGACCGCCGTCGGCATCGCCGCTATCGTGTTCATCATGATAGCGTCCATCGCGGGGATGAACAACATCCTCGCGAAACTGCTCGGGACCACCACCGGTCCGGTGAACGCGGCGCTCTGGGTCGCCATCGTGGCCGGCCCCTCGCCGCCGGCTGGGTCACCTACCGGGTGCTCGACCGGCGCGACGAACGGAGGGTCGAGCTATGACCCAGGGAATCGCGACGCTCCCGTCCCGGACCTACCGGCGGGTGGACGTCGCGACGAAACTCGCGGGCCTCGTCCTGGTGGCGTTCGCTCTCGAGGCAGGCATCGCTTCGGCGGCCGGCGTCCCGCTCGCCATCGGCGGCGCGGCGCTGGCGGTCTGTACTGTCTTCATCAGTGAGGTACACGAATGAGTCACGAACGCACGAACGACGCGAGCACCGTAGACGAGTCCAGACGGGACTTCCTGAAGGGCGTGGGACTGGCGTCCGCCGTCGGCATGACCGGCGTCGGCGTCGCCGACGACACGCTCAAGATGAAACGACTGGAGGTCGTCGGCGACCCCATCGGCGAC
The DNA here is from genome assembly GCA_042662785.1 of Halobacteriaceae archaeon GCM10025711. GTDB lineage: Archaea > Halobacteriota > Halobacteria > Halobacteriales > Halobacteriaceae > JBHSYX01. The sequence goes on along the minus strand of JBHSYX010000001.1, from coordinate 1,894,812 downwards.
TACCCCTACCGCGACTGGGAGGACCTCTACCGCGACGAGTGGGACTGGGACTCCATCTCGCGGTCCACGCACTCCGTGAACTGCACGGGAAGCTGTTCGTGGAACGTCTACGTCAAGAACGGCCAGGTGTGGCGCGAGGAACAGGCCGGCGACTACCCCCGTATCAACCGGGACCTGCCGGACGTGAACCCGCGCGGCTGCAACAAGGGCGCGTGTTACAAGAACTACGTCAACGGCGCTCAGCGCGTCAAACACCCGCTGAAGCGCGTGGGCGATCGCGGCGAGGGCAAGTGGAAGCAGATATCGTGGGACCAGGCACTCGAGGAGATAGCCGAGCAGGTGGTCGACACCGTGCAGGCCGGCAACTACGACGGCATCAGCGGGTTCACGCCGATTCCGGCGATGAGCCCGGTCTCCTTCGCCTCCGGCTCCCGCATGATCAACCTGCTTGGCGGCGTGAGCCACTCGTTCTACGACTGGTACTCGGACCTGCCGCCGGGACAGCCCATCACGTACGGCTTCCAGACGGACAACGCGGAGTCGGCCGACTGGTACAACGCCGACTACCTCATCGCGTGGGGCTCCAACCTCGACGTCACCCGCATCCCCGACGCGAAGTACTTCCTCGAGGCCAGGTACGGCGGCGCGACGACCGTCGGCGTGTTCTCGGACTACTCGCAGACCGCCATCCACTGCGACGAGTGGATCGCGCCGGACGCCGGCACGGACGCCGCGCTCGCGCTCGGCATGGCGCGCACCATCGTCGACGAAGGCCTCTACGACGAGGCTCACCTCAAGGAGCAGTCGGACATGCCGCTGCTCGTGCGCGAGGACACCGGCAAGTTCCTCCGCGCGTCCGAGGTGGGCGGCGGTGACGAGTGGGTCATGATGATGGTCGACGAGTCCGGCGACCTCCGGGAGGCGCCCGGGTCGCTCGGCGACCGCGCCGCGAAGTTCGACCCCGACAAGAGCATCGAACTCGACTTCGACCCGCAGCTCGACGTCGACACCACCGTCTCCACGTCGTCCGGGAGTGTCAGGGTGCGGTCGGTCTGGAACCGCCTGAAGGAAGAGCTCGCCAACTACACGCCCGACTACGTCTACGAGCAGACGGGCGTGGGTCGCGAGACCCACCAGGAGTTCGCCCGGGATTACGCGCGCGCCGACCGCGCGAAGATAATCCACGGGAAGGGCGTGAACGACTGGTTCCACAACGACCTGGGGAACCGCGCCATCCAGTTGCTCGCGACCCTCACCGGGAACATCGGTCGGAACGGCACCGGTATCGACCACTACGTCGGCCAGGAGAAGATCTGGACGGTTCACGGCTGGAAGAAGCTCACGTTCCCGACGGGGAAGGTGCGGGGCATCCCGACGACGCTCTGGACGTACTACCACTCCGGCATCCTCGACGAGACGGACGCCGAGACGGCGAGCCGCATCGAGGAGTCCATCTCGAAGGGCTGGATGCCGATGTACCCGGAGGAGCGCGAGGACGGCACCCGGCCGGACCCGAGCATGATGTTCGTCTGGCGCGGGAACTACTACAACCAGGCCAAGGGTAACACGGCGGTCCGGGAGACGCTCTGGCCGAAACTCGACCTCGTGGTGGACGTCAACTTCCGGATGGACACCACGGCGCTCCACAGCGACTACGTCCTGCCGGCGGCCAGCCACTACGAGAAACACGACCTCTCGATGACGGACATGCACACCTTCGTGCATCCGTTCACGCCGGCGGTCGAACCGCTCGGCGAGGCCAAACCCGACTGGGAGGTGTTCCGGCTGCTGGCGAAGAAGATACAGGAGGTCGCCCGCGAACGTGGCGTCGGCCCGATTCCGGACCGGTCGTTCGACCGGACCATCGACCTGCAGACCATCCACGACGACTACGTCCGCGACTGGCTCTCCGGCGAGGAGGGCGCGCTGGAAGACGACAAGGCGGCCGCGGAGTTCATCCTCGAACACTCCGCCGAGACGAACCCGCCGGACAGCGACGAGCAGATAACGTTCCACGACATCGTCGAACAGCCCCAGCGGTTCAAGGCCAACGGCGGCCACTGGACCTCCGACGTGGAGGACGACGTCGCGTACGCGCCGTGGAAGGACTTCGTGCAGAAGAAACAGCCGTGGCCGACGGTCACCGGCCGCCAGCAGTACTACATGGACCACGACTGGTTCGTGGAGGACGGCGAGGCGCTCCCGACGTACAAGCCGCCGGTCGACGAACAGGACCCGGAGGAGTATCCGCTCCGGTATCTCACGCCCCACGGCCGGTGGTCCATCCACTCGACCTGGCGTGACGACAAGTACATGCTCCGGCTGAACCGCGGCGAACCCGTCATCTACCTCCACCCCGACGACGCCGCCGCACGGGACATCGAGGACGGCGACACCGTCGAGATATACAACGACATCGCCACGGTGGAGGCACACGCGAAACTCTACCCGAACGGCAAGCGCGGCACGGTCCGCATGAACTTCTCCTGGGAGGACTACCAGTTCCCGGACGGCAACAACTTCAACAGCGTCACCTCGATGCAATTGAAGTCGACCCAGCTCGTGCAGTACCCCGAGGACACCGGGGAACACCTGCACTTCTTCCCGAACTTCTGGGGGCCGACCGGCGTGAACAGCGACGCCCGCGTCGACATCCGGCGGGCCGGAGGTGACAACTGATGAGCGAGAACCAGCAACCCGAGGTCCGCCTCGCGGACGGCGTCGACCACCAGGTCGCGATGGTGATGGACCTCAACAAGTGCATCGGCTGCCAGACGTGTACTCTCGCGTGCAAGACGACGTGGACGGAGGGCGACGGCCAGGAGTACATGTACTGGAACAACGTGGAGACCCGACCGGGCGCGGGCTACCCCCGCGACTGGGAGGAGAAAGGCGGCGGGTGGAAGTCCGCCGAGCGCTCCGAGCGCGACGTCGGCGACATCCCCACCGAGGAGGAGTACGGCCGCGCCTGGGAGTTCAACTACGAGGAAGCCCTCTTCGAGGAGGGCGACGAACCGCTCCGCCCAAAGGGCGAGGCTCCGGAGTGGGGCCCGAACTGGGACGAGGACCAGGGGGCCGGCATGCACCCGAACTCGTACTACTTCTACCTGCCGCGCATCTGCAACCACTGCACGCATCCGACGTGCGTCGAGTCCTGTCCGCGCAAGGCCATCTACAAGCGGAGCGAGGACGGCGTCGTCCTCGTGGACCAGGACCGGTGTCGGGGCTACCGGTACTGCGTCGAGGGCTGCCCCTACAAGAAGGTGTTCTACAACGCCGAGACCAAGCAGTCCGAGAAGTGCATCTTCTGCTATCCGCGCATCGAGGGCGAAGGTCCGGACGGCGAGGTGCATCCGCCGGCGTGTGCGTCCGAGTGCACGACCCAGCTTCGGATGGTCGGGATGCTCGACGACCGCGACGGTCCCATCCACAAACTGGTCAACCAGTACGAGGTGGCCCTGCCGCTCCACCCCGAGTACCAGACCCAGCCGAACGTCTACTACATCCCGCCGTTCGCGCCGCCACAGCACTCCGCGGAGGGCGAAACGCTCGACTACGACCGCATCCCGCGGGAGTACCTCGAGGAGCTGTTCGGCGAGCAGGTCCACGACGCCCTCGACACGCTCGAACGCGAGCGCGAGAAGGTGCAGCGCGGCGGGTCGAGCGAACTGATGGACCTGCTCACGAGCAAGAACCCTGCCAAGCAGTACCGCCTGGAGGTGTTCGACCGATGACCGACCGTTCGACCGTCACGGCGACCACCGTGCTGGTCGCAGGACTGGTCCTGCTGGCGGTGTTCGCCCCGACGCTCGCGTCCGCGCGCGCAGCGAACCAGATACCGGTGGCGTCGATGCCCGAGCAGGGCGACGCGCTCGGCGACCCGGCGGCCGACGCCTGGGGCGACGTCGAACCCGCGGCGGTGCCGCTGTCGAGTGCGCCGAGCGGCCTGCCGGAGGCCAGCGACACGTCGACGGAGGCCGTCGAGGTTCGGGCCGCCCACACGGACTCGCGGCTCTACATCCACATGACGTGGGACGACGCCACCGCGAACGAGGAGATAACGGGTCCGCGGTCGTTCCTCGACGCGGCCGCGGTCCAGCTACCGGCGAACACGAGCACGCATCCCGGCATCGCGCTCGGGAGCGAGCGAGCGCCGGTGAACGTCTGGTACTGGTACGCGGGCAACGGTACCCAGGAGATACTCGCCGGCGGCCCCGGGTCGACGACGGCACTCGACCAGTCGGTCGTGACGACGAACGCCCACCGGACCGATGGCGGCTGGGAGGTCGTCTTCGTTCGTGACCTCCAGGTCGACGGCGAGAACCGCACCCAGTTCACGATGGACCGGGACGTCGACGTGGCGTTCGCCGTCTGGAACGGGTCGAACATGGAGCGTTCGGGCCGGCACGCCGTGAGCGAGTGGCACCACTTCCCGCTCGGGCCGGACGAGCAGCCGCCGTTCCAGACCATCCTCTGGGTCGTCGCCGGCATCGCGGTGGCCGTGGTACTGGTCGTGACCGTTCGCGCGGTCCGCAACACGGGGAGTCGATGATGACCCGGACCGCCTCACCGCCGTCGGTCGACGGCGTCGCCGACGAGGTGGCGGCCGCCCGGGGGACGCTGTACGCGCTGTTCGCCGCCCTGTTCGAGGAACCGGACGAGGACACCTACGAGGGCCTGGCGTCGGGCGACCTGCCGGCGGAGTTCGCGGCGCTGTTCGACCGCGCCGGCCTGACCGTCGCCGTCGACGCCGACGCACTCGTGCCGGACGACGACCTCGAACTCCTCCGGGCGCGGTTCAACGACGTGTTCGTCGTCGGCTACCTGGACCCGCCGGTCCCGCTCTACGAGACCGAGTACCGGGAGGAGTCCTGGGACGACGTTAACCTCGACCTGGCGCGAGTGTACGACTACTTCGGCGTGTCCGTCGACAGGGAGGAGCGCGACCACCACGACAACCTCGTGCTCGAACTGGAGTTCGCGGGCTACCTCGCGCGCCGCGCGGCGATGGACGGCGACGACGGCGTCCGGAAGGCACGCGCCGACTTCGTCGACCGCCACCTCGGCCAGTTCGTCGCGGGCATCCGCGAACGCGTCCGCGAGGAGCCGAACACGGGCATCTACGAACCGCTCGTGGCACTCCTCGACGCGTTCGTGACCGCCGACCGGGCGGCGCTGGCCGACACCACGCCGGGGGTGGACGACCCGTGAGCGTCCGGACGTCGCGCGTCGCGTCGGCGCTCCAGGCCGCCGCGCAGTCGGCGACCGGTCACGTGACCGCCGACCAGGTCCGCGTCGGTGCCGGCGGCCTCGCGCTGACGGCCGCGCTCGCGATGCTGCTGGTCCGCCTCGGCGTGAACGCACCCGTGGAGACGCCCGCGTTCCTCGTCGCCGCGTACGACCCCGTCTCCGTGGCCGCGCTGGGCGGCCCGGCGCTCGCCGCGGCCGCCCTCGGCGTCGCGAGCACCGACGCCGTCGAACAGGTCGGCCTGCTGTTCGCGGGCGTGTTCGGCCTGCTCGCGCTGGTCGCTCCGCCTGTCGTAGTGCCGGCGGCCGGTGCCGTCGTCGGTGGCGGCCTGCTGGCGACGTCCAGCCACCTGCCGCGCGACTACGCCTGGCACGCGGTGCGCCGGTGGCTCGTCGCCGTCGCCCTGCTGGCCGGCGTCGCCATCTCACTTGCTGGCACGATGGGCGTCGACCCGACGCTGACTCGACCGCTCGGGTCGCGGGTCGCGCTGCTCGCCGTCGCCGTCTCGCCGGTGTTCGTCCGGAGCGACTGGCGGGCGTGGGCTGTAGGCGGCGTCGGTGCCGCCGTCGTCGCCGTCGTCGGCCTCACCTATCCGTTCGTCCTCGGCGCGTTCACGCTCGTCGGCGGTGCCGTGCTCGGCGCGTCGCTCCCGCTCCTGGCGCTCGCGATGGCCGGTGGGGTAACCGTCGTCGCCAGCGGCGTCCTGCAACGTGACGTCGACGTGCTTCTCGCCGGCGGGCTGCTCGTCGTGGCCGGCGTGCCCGCGACGCTTCCCGGGCGCTCGCAGTCGTCGTCGGCGTCGTGCTACTCGTCAACCAGGGTGGTCGCCCGTGAGTGAGGAACCGGACGGGCATCTCGACCCGGCGCGGAGCCCGGGGTTGTACGGCCCCGAGGACGTGGCGGACATCGACGTCGGCCGCGACGACGTGACGCTCGGCGAAGCCGCCCCGAATCGTTCTCCGCCACCGACACGACGCCGGTCGCCGACACGCCGACGACCGACCTCCTCGACGCACTCGACGTCGGCGACGCCGTCGACCGCCGTCGGACGGCGCTCGCGCTCGGCGACCGCACCGACCCGGAGACGACGACACGGGACGCGGTCGTGGAGGCGCTCTCGGTGGCTGTGGGGACAGACGACGACCCGGAGGTCCGTCAGTTCGCGGTGGAGTCGCTCGCCAGGTTCGGCGGCGACACGGCCAAGACGGCTATCCACGACTCGCTCGGCGACGAGAACCCCTGGGTTCGCGCCGAGGCCGTCGTCGCACTGGACCGTCTCGACCGGGCGGCACACGAGGACCGCCTGGTCGAAGCCCTCGACGACGACCACCACGCCGTCCGCCGGAACGCCGCCATCTCGCTCCACAAACTCCGGGGTGAGGACGCCCTCGACGTCCTCCTCGGCCTGGTGGACGACCCGAGCGAGCGCGTGCGCGAGTGGGTCGCTCATCTCCTCGGCGGCGTCGACGACGAGCGCGCGGCGGCCGCACTCCGTGACCTCGCTGCGAACGACCGCGTCGAACTCGTCCGCACGACCGCCGCCCGGTCGCTCGACGGAGGGAGCGAGTCGTCCGCCCCGTCGGAGTCGCCGCTCGGCGGGGACCGGTTGAACCGTCAACCGGACCTGTAGGACCCGGTTTTTTCGAGCGGCCCGGCAGCTGAACGCGAATTTTGCCGCATTCCGCCCGTAGAGCGGTTGTGCTCGTGATACGTCGTGTCTGATACCGACGTATTCCGGCAGGTCTCCGGCGTCACGTGACGTTCGCCGTTCCTCTCCCTGTTGAAAGAAATACCGTTATACTGCGGGTACTCGACTTAAAGGCCCATTATTGTTTGGCTATCACGATTCCCGTTTTGCCCCGCCAGAGTATGCCACTATCCGCCGTCCCATGCCACGGGATAGCACAGCCGAACGCACCGGGGTCGACGCGGCGGCCGACGGCCGGTGGACGCGACCCAATCCGACCAGCAGCAAGCCATGAGACGCGAAACAATCGTTATCCTCCTGCTACTCGCCGCGGTGCTGCTCCCGATGTGGTACGTCGCCCTCCACGGGGAGCCGCCGAGCGAGGAGATCGAGATCGACCAGAGCGTGAGCGAGTTCCGACCACTCCAGGGGTTCCTCGACACGCCGAACAAGCTATCGCCGAGCCAGGTCGGCGTCATCGTCTGGGTCGGCCTCTTCGCCCTCGTCGGCGTCCTGACGACCGCCCACCGGTTCATGAACCGGGCGGTCAGGCCCGACGATAGCGCCGAAGCGGCCGTCTCCGACGGCGGCGTGCAGTCCGTCACCTCACCGTGGTTCACCACCGACGACCGCTGGGTCGTCGAGTACCACGACGCCTCGGACGCAAGCGAAGGTATCCTGGCGATGGGCGGTCTGACGGTGCTCGCCATCGTGTTCGCGGCGCTGTTCACGGGCGAGTACCTCACGCTCGCCCGCACCCAGTACTTCGGCGTGTACGCCGCCGGCATGTTCCTCTCGCTCGCAGGGCTGACCATCGCCTACTACGCGTGGTTCATGCCACACGTCGAAGTCGCCGAACGGAGGGGGCACTGAATGGTCTCTGACGCGTCCGGGGACTGCGACGCGACGTGCGGCGACTGCACCGACCGTCCGAGCATCTACGCCGACGAACTGGCCGCGCTCCGCCGTCGCGATTTCGCGAAGGTGCTGGCGACCGTCGGCGGCTTGACCGCGGTGGCGAGTCTCGCGGCACCGCTCGCCGGCCTCACCCGGGTCTTCGAGCGCACCTACGAGGGACCTATCTACTCCGACGGCGTCCGACTCATCGACGCCGACGGCGACCCTCACGGAGGACAGCCTCGGCGAGGGCGAGTTCCTGACCGCGTTCCCGGAGCCCCGACCCGGCATCGAGCAGGCGCCGACCCTGCTCGTCCGGTTCCCGGAGTCGGCCTACGGCGGCGGAACGAATCTGGAGTTCACGGTGAGCGGCTACGCCGCCTACTCGAAGGTCTGCACGCACGCCGGCTGCATGGTGTCCGAGCGGGAGGGCGACGTGTTCGTCTGCCCGTGTCACTTCGGCAAGTTCGACCTGATACAGGGAGCGTCGGTGGTCGGCGGACCGCCGCCGAGAGCGCTCCCGCAGCTCCCCATCACGCTGTCGAGCGACGGCGAGCTCATCGCCACCGGCGACTTCGAGGGCCCGGTCGGCCCGGGGGCGAGTGATGAAGCGAACCGACCGGCTCTACCAGTGGTTCGACACGCGCCTCGACCTCGACCAGGGACAGCAGTTCCTCGGGAAGGCGTTCCCGGCGGAAGACTCGTTCCTCCTCGGCGAGGTCGCCCTGTTCTCGTTCGGCCTCCTCGTCCTCACGGGCGTCTTCCTCGGGTTCTTCTTCGAGCCGTCGACGAGCAAGGTGGCCTACGAGGGCAGCGTCAAGATGTACCAGGGCCAGGACCTGCCGGAGGCGTACGTGAGCGTGCTCAACATCACGTACGACGTCCCGTTCGGGATGTTCCTGCGGCGGATGCACCACTGGGCGGCCCACTTCTTCGTGGCGTCGTTCGCCCTCCACATGCTCCGCGTGTTCTTCACCGGCGCCTACCGCAACCCTCGCGAACCCAACTGGATAATCGGGACGACGCTCGCCCTGCTCGGCATGTTCGCGGCGTACACGGGGTACGCGCTGCCGTTCGACGAGTTCGCGAGCACCGCCACCGGCATCGGCTACAACCTCGCCATCTCGATTCCTGTCGTCGGCGACGTCCTGGGCAAACTCGTGTTCGGCGGGGAGTTCCCGTCGAGTGCGACCATCCCCCGCCTCTACTTCCTCCACGTCATGGTGCTGCCGATAGCCATCTCGGTGCTGCTCGCGGTCCACATGGCCATCCTCGTCCGCCAGAAACACACCGAAGCACCCCGGGACGACGACCTGCCCGGTCCGGAACGGGTGAGTCGCGACGACGACACCGTCGTGGTCGGCCTCCCCGCGTTCCCGAACCAGGCGGCGGTGAGTGCGGTGGTGTTCTTCCTCACGCTCGCCACGCTCTCGCTGCTCGCCGGGTTCCTTCCCGTCCACAACATCGCCGAGTACGGCCCGAACGACCCCGCGTCCACCCCCGGACTCATCATGCCGGACTGGTTCCTGATGTGGCTCTACGGCTTCCTGAAGCTGTTGCCGTCGTGGCTCAGCTTCACCATCCCGGTCGTGGACATCCACGTCAACACCGAGTTCCTCGGCGGCATCGTCCTGCCGGGGCTGGTGTTCCTGGGCGTGTTCGTCTGGCCGTTCGTCGACTACCGCGAGGACCCGGTCCACTTCACGGCGGACCCGCTCGAACGCCCGTGGCAGACCGCCGTCGGCGTCGCCGCCGTCGTCCTCGTGATGATTGCGTCCATCGCGGGGATGAACAACATCCTCGCGGAGGTGGCTGGCACGACCACCGACGTCGTCAACCCGATACTGACGGTCGCCGTGATTGTCGGCCCCGTTCTGGCGGGCTGGATTACCTACACCGTCCTCGGCCGGACCGACCGCGAGAGCACGCGACCGCGTGGCCGGGCGACCGGGGAGGAGGACGACGATGACCAGGACGCTCTCGGCGCGGCGCTACCGGTGGGTGGACCGCGCGACGAAACTGCTCGGCGTTTCGCTCGTCGCCGCCGGCCTGGAGGTCGGCGGCGCCACGGCGACGGGCCTGGCGCTCGCCGCCGTCGGAACCGCACTCGCAGTCGGCACGGTCTTCATCGACATCGAACAATGAGTCAGAACGACGAATCCGCACGACAGCACGACGAGACTGACGACATCGACGTCGCCCGCCGCGACTTCCTGAAGGGCTCGGCGGCGCCGCCGTCGTCGGCGCGACCGGTCTCGGCGCCGCCACGGACTTCCTCCAGATGCAGCGCCTGAAGGTCGTCGGCGACCCCATCGGCGACTACCCCTACCGCGACTGGGAGGACCTCTACCGGGAGCAGTGGGACTGGGATTCGGTCTCCCGGTCCACGCACTCCGTGAACTGCACGGGGTCCTGCTCCTGGAACGTCTACGTCAAAAACGGCCAGGTGTGGCGCGAGGACCAGGCGGCCGACTATCCCCAGTTCGACGACAGCCTGCCGAACCCGAACCCTCGGGGCTGCCAGAAGGGCGCGTGCTACACCGACTACGTGAACGCCGACGAACGCGTCAAGTACCCGTTGCGGCGCGTCGGCGACCGCGGTGAGGGCAAGTGGCAGCGCATCTCCTGGGACGAGGCGCTCACCGAGATCGCGGAGACCGTCATCGACACGGTCCAGGACGAGAACTACGACACAATCAGCGGGTTCACGCCGATTCCGGCGATGAGTCCGGTCTCCTTCGCCTCCGGTTCCCGCATGATCAACCTGCTCGGCGGCGTCAGCCACTCGTTCTACGACTGGTACTGTGACCTGCCGCCGGGCCAGCCCATCACGTGGGGCGTGCAGACCGACAACGCGGAGTCGGCCGACTGGTACAACGCCGACTACCTCATCGCGTGGGGGTCGAACGTCAACATCACGCGGATTCCCGACGCGAAGTTCTTCCTGGAGGCGGGCTACAACGGGACCAAGCGGGTCGGCATCTTCGCCGACTACTCGCAGACCGCCATCCACTGCGACGAGTGGCTGGCGGTCGACCCCGGGTCGGACACGGCGCTCGCCCTCGGCATGGCACAGACCATCGTCGAGGAGGGACTGCACGACCGCGCCCACCTCAAGGAGCAGTCGGACATGCCGCTGCTCGTGCGCGAGGACACCGGCAAGTTCCTCCGCGCCGCCGAGGTGCGAGGCGTCGAGGGCAACGAGAAGACGATGGTGATGGCCGACCAGGACGGCCGCCTTCGGAAGGCGCCGGGGTCGCTCGGCGACCGGTCGGGCAAGTACGACTGGGAGGCCAGCATCGAACTCGACTTCGACCCGGCGCTGGGCGTCGACACTACCGTCTCGACGACGGACGGCACTGTGCGCGTCCGGTCGGTCTGGAATCGGCTCCGGGAGGAACTCGCCCAGTACACGCCGGAGTACGTCCACGAGCAGACCGGCGTCGGGACGGACACCTACCAGCGCGTCGCCCGCGAGTACGCCGAGGTGGACCGCGCGAAGATAATCCACGGGAAGGGCGTGAACGACTGGTACCACAACGACCTGGGGAACCGCGCCATCCAGTTGCTCGCGACCCTCACCGGGAACATCGGCCGGAACGGCACCGGCATCGACCACTACGTCGGCCAGGAGAAGATATGGACCGTCGAAGGGTGGCAGAAACTCGCGTTCCCGACGGGGAGCGCGGGGTGCCGACGACGCTCTGGACGTACTACCACGCCGGCATCATGGACCAGGCCGACCGGGAGACCCGCCAGCGCATCGAGGAGGCGGTGGACAGGGCTGGATGCCGCTCTACCCTTCCGAGCGCGAGGACGGCACCCGGCCGGACCCGAGCATCATGTTCGTCTGGCGGGGCAACTACTTCAACCAGGCCAAGGGCGGGTCGTTCGTCGAAGCCAACCTCTGGCCGAAACTCGACCTCGTCGTGGACGTCAACTTCCGGATGGACTCCACCGCGCTCTACAGCGACATCGTGCTCCCGGCCGCCTCCCACTACGAGAAGTACGACCTCTCGATGACCGACATGCACTCCTACGTGCACCCGTTCACGCCGGCGGTCGAACCGCTCGGCGAGTCGAGGACGGACTGGCAGATATTCCGCGCGCTCTCCGAGAAGATACAGGAGCTAGCCCGCGAACGCGGCGTCGAACCCGTCGCCGACAGGAAGTTCGACCGGACCATCGACCTGCAGACAATCCACGACGACTACGTCCGCGACTGGCTCGCCGGCGAAGCGGGCGGCCTCCGCGAGGACAAGGCGGCCGCGGAGTTCATCCTCGACCACTCCCGGGAGAGCAACCCCGAGGAGACCGAGGAGCGCATCACGTTCGACGACACGGTCGAACAGCCACAGCGCCTCCTCGCGACCAGCGACCACTGGACCTCACCCATCGAGGACGGGGAGGCGTACACGCCGTGGAAGCGGTTCGTCCAGCAGAAGAACCCGTGGCCGACGGTCACCGGCCGCCAGCAGTACTACATCGACCACGACTGGTTCATCGAGGACGGCGAGGCGCTCCCGACGTTCAAGGAGCCCGTGAACGAACAGGACCCGGGGAGTATCCGCTGCGGTACAACACGCCCCACGGCCGGTGGTCCATCCACTCGACCTGGCGTGACAACCCGAAGATGCTCCGCCTCCACCGGGGCCAGCCGGTGGTCTACCTCCACCCCGACGACGCCGACGAGCGCGGCATCGCGGACGGCGACACCGTGCGCGTCTACAACGACGTCGGCGAGGTCGAGGTGATGGCGAAGCTCTACCCGAGCAGCGAACCCGGCACCGCCAGGATGTACTTCTCCTGGGAGCGGTTCCAGTACCCGGACCGCGGCAACTTCAACACCATCACACCCATGTACATGAAACCGACCCAGCTCGTGCAGTACCCCGAGGACTCGGGCGAACACCTCTACTTCTTCCCGAACTACTGGGGTCCGACCGGCGTGAACAGCGACGTCCGCATCGAAATCGAGCGCGTCGAAGGGGTGACGAGGCGTGAGCTCCCAGTCCTCGCCGGTCGACCTCGCCGAGGAATCGACCACCAGGTCGCGATGGTGATGGACCTCAACAAGTGCATCGGCTGCCAGACGTGCACGGTCGCGTGCAAGACCAACTGGACGGAGGGTGGCGGCCGCGACTACATGTACTGGAACAACGTGGAGACCCGACCGGGCGCGGGCTACCCCCGCGACTGGGAGGAGATGACCGGCGGCTTCGAGTCCGCCGAGCAGGCGGCGGACCCGGCCCACGGTAAGCGGAAGGTCGGCGAGATACCGAGCCAGGAGGACTACGGCCGCGCCTGGGAGTTCAACCACGGCGAGATATTCTACGACGGCAGCGACGAGCCCCTGCGCCCGCAGGGCGAGGACCCGGAGTGGGGCCCGAACTGGGACGAAGACCAGGGCGCGGGCGAGTACCCGAACTCCTACTACTTCTACCTGCCCCGCATCTGCAACCACTGCACGCATCCCTCCTGCGTGGAGGCGTGTCCCCGGAAAGCCCTCTACAAGCGCGAGGAGGACGGCATCGTCCTGGTGGACCAGGAGCGGTGCCGGGGCTACCGGTACTGCGTCGAGGGCTGCCCCTACAAGAAGGTCTACTACAACACCGTTACGAAGAAATCCGAGAAGTGCATCTTCTGCTATCCGCGCATCGAGGGCGAAGGCCCCGACGGAGAGGTCCACGGCCCCGCCTGCGCCGAGGACTGCCCACCCCAGCTACGCCTCGTCGGCTACCTCGACGACCAGGACGGCCCCATCTACAAGCTGGTCGAGGAGTGGGAGGTCGCCATCCCGCTCCATCCGGAGTACCAGACCCAGCCGAACGTCTACTACATCCCGCCGTTCGCCCCGCCACAGCACTCCGAGAGCGGCGAGACCATCAACGTGGACCGCATCCCGCGGGACTACCTCGAGGAGCTGTTCGGCGACCGGGTGAACCGCGCGCTCGACACGCTCCAGCGCGAGCGCGAGCGGGTGAACCGCGGCGAGGAGAGCGACCTGATGGAGCTTCTCACCCGCGTCAACCCCGCCCAGCAGTACCGGCTCGAGGTGTTCCGGGATGGCTGACCGTTCCACGCTCGGCGTCGCCCTCGCCACCGCGCTCGTGGTGCTGGCCGCGCTCGCACCGACGTTCGTCGCGGCGCGTCCCGCCAACCAGATCCCGGTCGAGACGGTGTCGGCGAACGCGAACATGACCGACCCGACGGCCGACGAGTGGACCCAGGTGCCGACCGCGACGGTCCCGCTGGCCAGCGCCCCGAGCACCGTCCCGAACGCCAACCAGACGAGCGTCGAATCGGTGAACGTCCAGGCCGCCCGCTCCGAGAGCCGGCTCTACCTCCAGCTATCCTGGGCCGACGACAGCCAGAACCGGAACGCCTCGGACCCGCGGGCGTTCGCCGACGCCGTCGCGGTCCAGTTCCCGGTCAACACGAGCAACCGGCCCGCCATCGCGATGGGAAGCCCCACCAACCTCGTGAACGTCTGGTACTGGAGCGCCGACGGCACCGGTCAGGAGCTGCTCGCGGGTGGTCCAGGCACCACCACGGACTTCGCCCAGCCGGCCGTGAACGCCAGCCAGACCTACCGGAACGGCCGATGGCACGTCGTCCTCGCCCGCGACCTCCAGCCGGGCGGCGAGAACCGGACCGCCATCCCGGACGAACAGGACGTGGACGTGGCGTTCGCCGTCTGGAACGGCCAGAACATGGAGCGCTCGGGACAGAAAGCCGTCAGCGAGTGGTACACGTTCCCGTTCGGCCCCGGGCCGGCTGGTCCGCCGTTCGAGACGCTGCTCTGGGTCGTCGCGGGAGCCGCCATCGTGTTCGTCGTCGGCGTGACCATCACCGCGGTCAGGAGGACCTGAGATGAGCGGCATCGACGCCACCGGCGGCGGCACGCCCTGGCCGTGGGAGCGGCTGGACGGCGTGGACACCGACCCGGCCGCCCGGGGAGCCGTCTACACGCTCCTCGCCCGGACGTTCGACCAGCCCGACGAAGCGCTCTACGAGGCGCTCGCCGACGGATCGCTCGCCGAGCAGGTGGCCGACCTGGTCGACCAGACCCGGCTGACCGTGACGCCGCCGTCGCTCACCACCGACGACGACTACGAGACGCTCTGCGCCCGGTTCAACGACCTGTTCGCCATCGGATTCTCGGAGTACCTCGACCGGACCGACGGCACCCTCTCCTCGACGGGACCGCCGGTCCCGCTGTACGAGTCGGCCTACCGGCCGGAGACGTCGTGGAACGACGTGAACCTCGACCTGGCGCGCGCGTACGACTACTTCGACGTGGAGATAGCCAGCGAGAACCGGGAGAACCACGACCACGTACAGCTCGAACTCGAGTTCATGGGCTACCTCGCCCGGCGCGAGGCCGCACTCGACGAGTCCGTCGCGCGGGCTCGCCTCGACTTCCACGACCGCCACCTCCGCGTGTTCGCGACCGGTCTGACCGAGCGCATCGGCGACGAGGACGGCACCGACGTCTACGGCGACCTCGTCGGGTTCCTCGACGCGTTCTCTGCGGCGGACGTCGACGACCTCGCCGTCCGCATCGAGGACGGTGATGGGCCGTGAGCCAGCAGACCGAACGGTCCCGCGCCCGACTCGCGTCCGACCGGTTCGCCGACGCAGCCGAACGGCTCGACGGTCGGGGCCGACAGCTACGGGTCGTGACGGGCGTTGTCGCACTGGCGTCCGTCGGTGCGCTGGCCGCCCTGCGCGCCGCGGTGAACGCTCCGGTCGCAGTCCCGGACGCCGTGCTCGCCGTCTCGACGCCCGCCAGAACCGCGGCAGTCGTCGGGCCGGCGCTGGCGGCGTTCGCGCTCGCACTGACCACCGACGACGTGGTGGAGCGCATCGGCCTTCTCGCGGTCGCCGTGTTCCCGACGCTGGCGTTGTTGTCGCCGACAGCCGTCCTTCCGGCAACTGGCGCGCTCGCCGCCGGCGGCGGCATCGCCGTCGTCCGTGGTCTCTCCCGGCGGCGCGACTACCGGACCGCCCGTCGCTGGGTCGTCGCCGGCGTCGTCCTGGTGGGCGTCACCGCGTCGCTGGCGAGTTCGCTCGGCGTCGCCCCCGGTCAGCTACGACCGTTCGGGTCCACGCTGGCGCTCCTCGGCGTCGCGCTCGTCCCCGTCTTCGCCCGTCCGGGCTCCGTCGGCTGGTTCCTCGGCGGTCTCGCCGGGATGACCGTCGTCTGGGCCGGGCTGACCGCGCCGTTCGTCACCGGCGCCGTCTTGCTCGTCGGAGCAGGGGTCGTCGGTGCCAGCACCCTCGTCGTCGCCGCTGGCGTCGGGGGCGCAGTCGCGGCCGCCACGGGCGGCGTGACCGACGGGAACTTCCTGGTCGCCTGCGGCGTCGGCGTGCTCCTGCTCGCGGGCGTCCCGGCGACGGTCCCCAGGCGCTCGCCACCGTCGTCGGGCTGGCGGTGGTTGTAACCGCATCGCGCCACGAGGGGTGTCACCATGAGGGACGAGGAGGAAGCCACCGACGGGCCGCCGGACCCGGGGCTGGACCCCGAGCGGAGCCCGGGGTTCGGCGAGGAACCGGCCGGTCTGGAGGACATCGAGGTCAGCCGCGACGACGTGACCATCGGGGAGGCGACGCCGGAGGAACTCACGTCGAGCGACACCGACCCCGTGGCCGGCGAGGAGGTCGAGACCCTGCTCGCCCACCTCGCTGACGGCTCCAGCATCGAGCGACGACGGGCGGCGCTCGCACTGGCCGAGCGGTCCGCGACGCCGACAGTCGTGCAGGCGCTCGTCACCGCAGGCCGGACGGACGACGACGCCGACGTCCGCCAGTTCGCCGCCGAAGCGCTGGGGAAACTCGGTGGTGACGAGGCCGCCGCGGGCGTTCTCGCCATCACGCGCGACGAGGACCCCTGGGTCCGGTCGGAAGCTATCGTCGCACTGGACCGTCTCGACCGGGCGGCACACGAGGACCGCCTGGTCGAAGCCCTCGACGACGACCACCACGCGGTCCGCCGCAACGCCGCCATCTCGCTGTTCAAACACCGGGGCGAGGACGCCCTCGACCTATTGTTGGACCAGGTGGACGACCCGAGCGAGCGCGTGCGCGAGTGGGCCGCCCATCTCCTCGGCGGCGTCGCCGACGAGCGCGCAGAGGATGCGCTCCGCGACCTCGCCGAGAACGACCCCGTCGAACTCGTCCGCACGACCGCCGCCCGGTCGCTCCAGACGGACGCCGGGAGCTTCCGCCGCCAGTTCACGGGCGCGCTGGACGACTCGCCCAGTCTGCCGGGCGAAGACACGCTCAACCGCCGCCCCGACCTCTGACCATGACCGAGCACTCACCCACAGGCCTGCAGGACGACGTCGAGGCCGCGCTCCGAGAGGTCCGCGACAGGGAGAGCGGCATGAACGTCTTCGAGGCCGGCCTCGTCGAGGACATCCGAGTCAACGACCGGGAGGTGACCGTCGTGGCCGACCTCGCCGACTTCCGCCCGGAGGCGTCCGACGGCGTCGTATCCGCGATGATGCACGCCGTCTCGGCCGTCGACGCCGTCGAACGCGCCCACGTCGAGCAGGCGACGCCGGACGCGAACGGCCGGTCGTCGGGCGTCGCAGACATCGACCGGGTGGTCGCCGTCGCCAGCGCGAAAGGCGGCGTGGGCAAGTCCACCGTCGCCGTCAACCTGGCGTGCGGGCTCGCCGCCGACGCGGCCGTCGGCCTGTTCGACGCCGACATCCACGGGCCGAACGTCCCGTCGCTGCTGGACGTCGAGGGGCCGGTCTACTCGGACGACGACGGCGCGCCGATGCCAGTTGACGCAAACGGACTGGAGGTGATGAGCGTCGGCCTGATGGAGGACGGCGCGCCGCTGGCGTGGCGGGGTGCGATGGCCCACGACGCGCTCACCGACCTCTACCAGAACACCGCGTGGCGGGACCGCGACACGCTGGTCATCGACCTGCCGCCGGGCACCGGCGACGTGGTGCTCACCACCCTCCAGGAGGTGCGCGTCGATGGCGTCGTGTTCGTCACGACGCCGTTCCACGCGAGCGTCACCGACACGCAGCGGAGCGTCGAACTGTTCCGGGACAACGACGTGCCGGTGTTCGGCGTCGTCGTGAACATGGAGTCGTTCGCGTGCCCGTCCTGTGGCGACGTCCACGACATGTTCCCCGGCGAGGACCCGCTCGCCGACCTCGACGTGCCCGTCCTCGCCGACCTCCCGTTCTCGCCAGCCCTGCAGGGGACGCCGGAACCCGGGACGGCACCCGACGCGTTCGTTGACCTGGCCGACGACGTCGCGGAGCGCTGGACCGAAATCTGGGACGTCGACGTGCCTGACGGGGCGGTTGACCTCCGGGGCGTGCCGGCAGAGGAACGCCGCGACGTGGTGGCCGAGGCGTTCGAGGAACTCGCGTCCGGCGAGCGGTTCCACGTCGTCAGCGACCGCGACCCGTCACCGGTCCACGGCCTCCTGGTGGATATCGCGGGCGTCGAGGACGACCCCGGGGAGGCGTTCGACGAGTTCGCCGTCCGCCAGCAGAACCCGGAGACGTGGTTCCTCCGGACCCGGAAGCCGTAGGCTGTGCGTCGAACGTGAGAGAACGGTGTGGGGGAGGGGGTCAGCGGGGCCGGCCGACGGCGGCGGGAGCGTCCACGACGATCCGGCCGTCACTCCAGATGGTCACCCGGTAGTCCTCGACGGTGAACGTGAGTTCGCCGCTCCGGGCGACGCCGTCCGCGGTGGGCCGGAAGAGCGCGTCGAGGGCGTCGGGGTCGACGGTGTCGTAGAGCGCAAAGCTCATCTCGGTGGGATCTGCGTTCATGGCGTCAGCGAGCGCGTGAACGACCGTGGTGGAGAGGCGGGCGGGGCCGTCCCAGTCGTGGCGGGCGTAGAAGGTCCCGCGGCCCGTCGGGCCGGCGGGGCGCTCGTGGCGTTTCGGTTCGTTCGCGGTCATTTTGTCACTTCTTCAACTGTCCGGTGGGCACGGGCGCTTATGTGTGTTTCTCCGATTCTAACCCCGTAGCGACGGGTGGTTGTCGATGGTCCAACGTCGGAGAGTAAAATCTGTTGATGTTGTAACGACTATCTGGAAAATACTGTTTCGTCCAGAAATCGAGGCGGCGGTGGATTAGAGCGGTTCGGGGTCGCCGTCGCCCGACAGTTCGTCGATGGGGCGCTCGCGGTTGTACTCCTCCGGACCCGCCGCCTCGCCGGTGAGTTCGTGGTAGACCGCCTCGCGGGCGGCCGCAGGCGAGTCGAACTCCTCGTCGAGACGGTCGAAGACGCTGCCGAGCGACTCCGTCTCGTTCGGCAGGTCGATGGGCTGGTCGGCGTAGACCGTGGCGAGTTCGGCACTCGACACCGGGTACTCCTGCCCGTCGAGCGAACCCGTCACCGATTCGAGGGCGTGCTCGACGTTCTCGGCGCGCTCGCGCTGGCGCTCCGCGGCGTTCTCGGAGACAGACTCGTCTCGTGGCATGGACACGGAGTCAGGGCGGCGACTCACAAAGGGATGGCGGCCGGGTCAGTGTCAGGTTTCTGTGGCAGACCTTTTTCCCCGTCGGCGATGAAGCCAGGGACAAGTTAAGCCCGACCTATGTACCGAGACACCCCTCCGTCCGACTCCGGCGACCCCGCGACCATCTACACCGCCGAACACGACTGGGACGGCCCCGCCCGACTCTCCACGACCGTCATCCACCTCCTCTCTGACGCCCTCGACCTCGACGTCACGAACTCCGGGTTCTCGCTGAACGACAGCATCGACCCGAGCGCCCTCGACACCATCTTCAGGCCGAAGGCTGACGGTCTCCCGCGCGAAGGCGGTCACGTCGCGTTCACCGTCCGCGGGAGCGAGGTCACCGTCTACAGCGACGGCTACGTCGAGGTTGCTGTCCCGGCGCCGTCGGAGTCCCGCCGACCACCGAACACGAACCGTCGCGTTCGGTGACGACGGGGCGATCTCTCGGAACTCGGCGCTACGGAAGCCTCGCCTTACTCTTCTCACGCGGACGCATACCGACCGACCCGCGAGCCGTCCGGCCAAAACAATCGTCCCCGTTTAATAGGTCACTGCCGCAAATCGCACTGCCGGGGGAGAGACCTGCTGCACGCAGGCGTCGGTGGTCGTTCAGCCACCGTTCTATCCCGCACACACCCATGTCCAGGAATCCATACACCGGAGACCCGTACGGTCGCGACCGCACTCAACAGCCGCCCGACGACCGAGAGGGGCAGCAGTATCCGCCGTCGGGACAGCACCGACAGCACGAACAGTACGGTGATGTGCCGGCCGGTCGGCCGCCCGCCGTCCAGTCGCGGTACAGCTACCAGGCGGCCATCCAGTCGTCACCCGGCCAGCCGAACCAGTGGCAGCAACCGACCCAGCAGCCGCAGTACGGACAGGCGGTGCCCGGCGCGCAGTCGACGTACGGCTACCAGACGGCCGAGCAGTCGTCGTTCGGCCCGCAGGGTCAGTGGCCGCAACCCCAGCAAGAGGGCCAGCAGCCGGAGTACGGTCGACGACAGCAGTACACCCAGCAGCAACAGCCCCCGCAGCAACAACCCCAGCAGTACGGCCACCTGCAGGGCCAACCCGGGCAGTTCCATGACCAATCCGGGCAGTTCCAGGGTCAACCCGGCGGGACGACGCAGCCGTTCCAGCAGGAGACCGGCCAGCAACCGCCGGGTCAGCGCGCTCGCTACCAGCAACCGACGCGACGCTCCGGCGATTCGATGATTCAGCCGGGCCGGCAGCCGCGCCGTGGCAGTCGACGAGCACAGCAGGAGGGTGGTGGTCGACGGACACAACAGGAGGGTGGGCGTGACGTGAGCGACCGCGAGAGCCGGGGCGAACGAGGGTCGCGGAGCCGACGCGAACGCCACGACACCCCCGAGCGGGAGCGAGCCGCTCACCGCGAGGGAGGCGACGACACGCCTACCGGACCGAACCAGGTCGGGAGAGCCGGCGCGACGAGGAGTCGGAGGCGTCGAACGATAGCAGGCCGTCGGACACGGACCAGTAACGACGCGTCGGCCCGGCATTCGACTGTCTCCGGACGTCGCTATCGGACGACGGACGAGACGCTATCGACCGGTCACCCGCCCGTCACTGCGTGACGGTGATGACTATCTCGTGGTTCTGGTCGCCTTCAGCGCGATGACCGCAGAGTGGACACCATCGGTAGGAGTGTGCGCCGGGGTTCTGGTAGGTGTCGCCGGTGTGGGCGCAGTGGATGCTTGTCGACGCCGGAGGGGTATGGGGGTGGGGGTTCATCGTTCGAAGCGTGATACGGTAGCACAGACCAACCAGGAGGACATAACTCCGTCGGTCCGAACGGCCTGTAGCGGCCCCTTGCGTCAGAATATCAACCGATTCGGGTTCGTCCGCGTGGTGTCCCGGTCGCGTGTCGCGTCGCGCCCTCACGCCAGGGTAGTGAGGGGCTGTCGGTCATCCGAACATCGAGAACACCTGCCGCACGTCGAGCAGGCCGCTGAGAATCGAGAGCGCCGCCCAGACGCCGACGCCGAGCAGGACGACCCCGACGAGGCTGACGACGCCATTCACGTGGGGCAGCGCGAAGAACAGCGACACCCCCATCAGGGCGCTCACGCCGCATATCTGGAGTCCCGTGCGCAGCAGTCGACCCGACGAGAACGCCAGCTCCTGGTGGATGAGATAGACGTTTATCGACACCATCGCAGCGTAGGTGACGACGGTCGCGACGGCGGCCCCCACCACCCCGAGCGTCGGGATGAGCACGAGGTTCAGGAGGAAGTTCGCGCCCGCTGTCCCCGACTTCGCGTAAGCGCGGGCGCGGGCGCGGCCGAGGTAGTCCAGCCCGTCGTTGGTTATCTTGTCAATCGCCCGGAGGACGACGTAGACGCTGAAAACCTGGACGACGGGGATGGCGCCGGCGTAATCGCTGCCGAACACGAGGCGGACGCCGGGGCCGGCGACGGCGACGATACCGATGGCCGCCGGAACGTAGAGGAGGAGGACGTATTCGAGAGCCGTCTCGTACGTTCTCGCCGCGCGTTCGAGGCCGTCGTTCGTCTTCCGTTCGCTGTAGAGCGGTGAGATGGTGAACCCGAGCGAGGACGCCGGCGCGATGACGAAGTCGGCCACCTGCTTCCCGAGCGTGTAGAAGCCGACGGCCGCCGGGTTGAGGAAGTAGCCGACCAGGATGGTGTCGACGCGCTTGTCGAGGACGCCCGCGCCCTTGGTCGCCGTCAGGGGGACGCTGTACCGGAGCACCCGGCCGGTGAGGCCGTCCTCCGCGTCGTCCGCCTGGTCGTAGGTCGCATAGAACAGTCGGTAGAGGGCGACGAGTCCGACGGCCGCGCCGACGGCGTACGCCACGACGTAGCCGACGATGGCCCCGAACACGCCGAAGCCGAGCGCGACGAACCCGAGGACGAACGCCAGTTTCCCGAGGTTGCTCGCGATGCCGACCACCGCGCTCCACTCGACCCGGCCGAACCCCTGGAAGAGCAGCGTCGTGAACGTGTTCAACGACCGGGCCGCGACGTACACGGCTCCGAGCACGAGCAGGTGTGCACTCCTCGGTTCGCCGAGCAGGTGGGCGAGACGGTCCCCGAACACCAGGAAGACAGCCCCGACGAGCAGGATGGTCGCGAGGTTGACCTGCAGGCCCGTCCTGATGATGTGCGGGACCTGCCGGGGGTCGGTCTCCTTGTACTCGGCGACGTACCGGGCGGCGGACTTGGCGAAGCCCAGGTCGCTGAACAGGAGCGCGACGCCGAACACGGAGATGGCGAAGAAGAGGAGGCCGTACTGGTCGGGGTCGAGGAACACCCGCGTGAGCACCACGACGAGCGCGCCGTTCGCGGCTACCCTGACGATACGGGCCAGGAAGGTGGCTTTCAGCCCCCGGACGATTTTCGCGTCGGTCATCGTGTCGTTCGGTCGATCCGCGCCGTCCCGTTCCGTCGCCCCTGACGTGGTTCCGACTCGCACCGTTCACCGTCGACTCCTCGGGTCTGCACTGTTGCCGGTCAACTTCAAACGACTGCCGGATAGTTATTGACGGCCGAACCTGCCGCCGGACGACGGTATGGCGAGGCTACGGACCGCGTAGAGGCGCGGGAACGGACGAAGAGATAGAACTGCCGGGTTCCGGTTTCAGCTGTCGCCGTAGTCGACGGTGACGTCGGCGCCGCCGGTGAGGTCGAGCGACCGGATGAACCCGCTGAACTCGAAGGCGTCGGCGCCGGTGCTCACCGACCCCGCGATGCTGGAGCCGTCGATGGTGTCGCCGTCGTTGATGGACGCACCGTCGAGGGTGGACTTTTTGACCTCGCCCGAGACGTCCACCGTGTACTCGGTGATGCCGTCGGTCTGGCTGCCGTCGATTATCAGCGTGTTCGGGAGAGGTTCGGCCGAGTCAGACGTGCCGAGGTCGGCCGGATTGACCTGCTGGTCGTTGAGGTAGAGGGTGGCCGAGCCGGCGGTGAACGCAAACTCGGTGATGGACCCGGAGAACGCGAAGCTGTCGATGCCGCCGGCGACCGCGCCCTCGACCGAACTCCCGTCGATGACGTCGCCGTCGTTGATGGACGCACCGCGCGCGGTGCTCTTCTTGACGTCGCCGTCGACGGCGAACCGGTAGTCGGCGCGCGTGCCGGTGCCGTCGATGCTCACGACGTTCGGGAGGCTGGCCTTATCGCCGTAGTCCGCGGGTCGACCTGCTCGCCGTTGAGGTAGACCGTCGGACTCCCATCTGTCGAGAGGTCGGTGAGGTCGCCGCTGAACCGGAAGCTGTCGGTGCCGCCCGCGACCGCGCCCTCGACGCTGCTGCCGTCGATGGTGTCCTCGTCGTTGATGGACGCGCCGCGGTCGGTGCTCTTTTTCACTTCACCGCCGACGGTGAACGCGTAGGTGGCGACCTGGTCGGGGCTGCCGCCTTCGACGCTCAGCACGTTCGGCAACTGCGTCGAATCCTGCTGGCCGCCGTCAGTCGAGCCAGTGTCGCCCGAAGCGCTGGACTGTCCGGACGCGGCCTCCTCGGCGGACGTCGGGACGCCGGCCGGCGGCGTGGGGTCGGGGTTGCCGGAGATGTTCTCGGTCTCGACGGTGGACGCGATCTCTCCGCCCTTGACGCGACAGTTCCGGGCGACGCCAGTGGCGCCGTGGTTCGCCTGGATCGCCAGCGTGCCGTGCGGACCGCTCACGTCGATGTCGCAGTTCTCCACCAGCATGTGGCCGATGTCCTTCAGCCAGATGCCGCGGGCGTTCTTGACGCCGTTCGGTGCGCCGCAGACGTCGCCGGTCTGTGCGACGGTGGAGTCTTTCACGTACGACCCGTCGCCGCTGATGCGGAACCCGGAGATGTTGACGTTTTTCGCGTACGAGTTCTCGATTCGGGTCACGCCGCCCGCCTCGCCGTGCTGGTACCCGGGACCGCTGCCGTAGATGCCGGACGAGAAGCCCTCGACGTAGACGTTCCTGAACAGCAGGTCGCCCTCGTGGTTGTGGTTGACCCAGATGGGGCTGTCCTTGGTGTCGAGGAGGCGTAGTTGACGAGTCCGTCGCCGAGATAGAAGTTCTCCACGACGGCGCTGCTGTTCGGGTCGTCGACGCCCGCTGCGACGACGTTCCCGTCGAACTCCTCCATCGCCCCCTTGATGCCGACGTTCCGGATGGTCCAGTCGTCACCCCACGCGCGGATGAGGACGTGTGCGCCGGAGGCGGTGACGTCGTAGAGCACGTTCTCCAACGTGTCGCCGGTCCCGACGCTGACGACTTTCGTCTCGCCCGCGGGGACTTTGACGGTCTCGTAGTCGCTGGCTGCGGCGCTTACTCCGGTGGCTCCGGCCGCGACGGCCGCGGCGGACGCACCGAGCAGCTTCAGATACGAACGACGGCCCGTTAAGGTTGACTTACCGGTATCTTCGCCGGTTTGGCGTTCTGCCATGCTCGGGGTAAGCCGACGCTAATCGGATAGCCGTTCTGACCATTTGGGGCCGGATTGATGACAGAAACAACGAATTAGCGGTCACTCACCTACGGGATAGTTACTAGGTAGCTACTCCGCCGGCAGGCGACTCGTTTCTTCCGATAAATTGGAGAGCTGGTATTTCACCGTACCGTCTCACACGCTGGACTGTTCCGGCCTCAGACGGGCTGTCACCCCGACCGAAAGATTGCCTTACTACCCGGTAACGTAGGCGTACTCCGCCGGCCGAACTCCCGAAGTGAGACCCCTTCAGGCGCTGTGGGACCGGAGCGAACGAAGCACTGGTCCGACCGTGCGCACGCCGGTCCGCGTAACGTTCGGAAGTCGCGGAGAGGAGTAAATGCCACATTACAATCACCGTTACCGCTGTAACCGGCCGTATGCCCGGGCTTACCCTCGTACACGGTGACTCTGTCCCCGGAGAGATAGTCACTTCGTCGCTCGAAACCCTCCAGTTTCTCGACGACTACGCCGTCTCGGCGGTGACGACGGACGACAGAACGCACGTCGCACACACCGGGTATCCGGGGTATCCGGTTCGACGGTTCGACACCGACGACGCCGTCGTCGTCCTGGAGGGACATCTCTACGGCAGCCGGAACGTCGAAGAGCAGATTCGGACGGTCACGTCGGCGCTGCTGGCGGACGACCGCGACGCGGTCACCGAGTGGCTGCTCGACAGGGACGGCGATTTCCTCCTCCTGGCCTCTCCCCGCCACCGGGACGGCGTCGTCCTGCTCGCCGACGCCTTCGGCCGTCTCCCGGCGTACTACGCCACCATCGGCGACGCGGTGGTCGTCTCCCGTGAGCTGAAGTTCCTCCGCGAGTACGCACGCCGGGCCGGGTTCCCCCTCGGCGTGGACCGCCTCGCCGTCGCCCAGCATCTCGTGTTCGGCTACGACCTGGGCAGTCGAACGCTGTTCGAAGGCGTGCGACGGCTGCCTCCGGCGGGACTGGCCCACGTCGGCGACGACGTCCGGGTCGAGCAACTGCACCGGTTCGACCTCGAGGCGCCGGCCCATCGGGACCGGACCGTCGAGGAGAACGGAGCACGACTCGCGTCGCTGTTCACAACCGCCTGCCGGGAGCGGAACCTCGACGACCGCCCGAACGTCGTCTCGTTGAGCGGGGGCTCGACTCCCGGGCCGTCGCCGCTGGCTACACCACCGCCGGCGTCCCCTACGTCGCGAAGAGCTTCGACAACCAGACCGGTCGCTACGCGGCGGACGTCGCGGTCGCCGAGCAGATAGCGGACGCACTCGACGCGGACTGGTCGTCGTACGACGCGTCGCCGACACTCGCCGACCGCCGGACGCTGTTCGACATGAAGCAGGGCGAGAACTTCCTCGGGATGGCGTTCATCCTCGATTTCTTCGACCACCTCCGGTCCGAACACCGACCGGCGACCTACGTGACCGGAGACGGGGAGACAAGGTGTTTCCCGTCCTCGCGCCGTCGTCCAGCCTCGCCGACCGCGAGGACCTCGTCAGGCACGTCGTCGACGCGAACGGCCGGTTCTCGCCCGAGGAAGCGTCCGCGATAGCGAACGTCGACGTCGAGACGATACTCGACTCGGTCCGGGCGCGCCTGGCGGCGTATCCCGAATCGGACCTGCAGAAGCAGTACGCTCACTTCCTCGTCAGGGAACGCGGGCTCAACCTGCTCGTGCACGGCGAGGACCGCAACCGCTACTACTTCTGGAGCGTCACGCCGTTCTACTCGCTGCCGGTCTTCCGGTACGCGATGAACGTACCGGACGACCAGAAGGAGGGGCGGCGACTCTACAAGGCGTTCCTCCGGAACCTGGAACCGGAGCTGCTCGACCTGGAGTATCCGAACTTCGGAGCGCCCATCACGTCCGTCGAGTACCGGGTGAAGAAGTCCATCTACGACCTCCTGTCGCGGTATCCCCCGGTCCGGAACGCAGTCGTCGGGGCCATGCGCCGCAACGAGAGTGCGACCCGGGACGTCGCCGCGACGGTGGAGCGCCAGCGCTCCCGGACCGACCTCGACCCGCTCTCCGGCCGGACGGTCGCCGAGGTCGCGGACCGCCACGACGAGTACCGGCCGAACGCCCTCTACAGCCTGCTGACAGTCACGTCGCTCGTCGAGGACTTCGGGGGCGTGCGTGCCGAGGCGGAAGCCCCGATTCCGGTACTCAACGAGTGACTCCGACACCGGACGGCCGGCCACGCCGAACGTGACTCCGAGTTTCGGTGGTGGCCCGTCGTGTCAGGCGCAGCCCTGCCTGTGGTGTCGAGAGGGTGTACTTTGATATAGCGAAATATGGTGTATGAGGCCGGTTTCGGACACGCCAATTGACGAGAATGTTACAATACTGCACCGCTGTTTCCGCCAATCCATCGAAATCGCGGCTGTTGGACCGTTTCGGCGCGGAACCGGAGAGCCGACGACGGCGTTTCCGCGCCCGGATGTGCACGTACGTGCGCATGGAAAAGCATTAATCCGCGTCGTTTGAACAGGATAGTGAATGAGCCTTCCCGATTCGGACCGCGACCTCATCGTCACCGAGATAGACCGTGAGCCGACGCGGGCCGAGGCCGCGCTGTTCGAGAACCTCTGGAGCGAGCACTGCGCCTACCGCTCGTCCCGGCCGCTGCTGACCGCCTTCGAGACGGAGGGCGACCAGGTCGTCGTCGGGCCGGGCGACGACGCCGCCGTGGTGCGGGTCTCCGACGACGTCTACATCACGATGGGCATCGAGAGCCACAACCACCCTTCCTACGTCGACCCGTACGACGGCGCGGCGACCGGCGTGGGCGGCATCGTCCGCGACACCATGTCGATGGGCGCCTACCCCATCGCGCTCGCGGACTCCTCTACTTCGGCGACTTCGACGAGGAGCACTCCCGCTACCTGCTCGACGGCGTCGTCGACGGCATCAGCGACTACGGCAACGCCATCGGCGTTCCGACGGTCGCCGGCAGCACCGAGTTCCACCCCGACTACGAGGGGAACCCGCTCGTGAACGTCGCGTGCGTGGGGCTGGTCACCGCGGACGAACTCGTGACCGCCGACGCGAAGGAGCCGGGCAACAAGCTGGTGCTCATCGGGAACAGCACCGGCCGCGACGGCCTCGGCGGCGCGAGTTTCGCCAGCGAGGACCTGAGCGAGGACGCCGAGACAGAGGACCGGCCAGCGGTCCAGGTCGGCGACCCGTACACCGAGAAGCTGCTCATCGAGGCCAACGAGGTGCTCGTGGACCGCGACCTTGTCGAGGCCGCCCGGGACCTGGGAGCGGCGGGACTCGGCGGCGCCACCTCCGAGATGATAGCGAAGGGCGGCCTCGGCTGCGAGATAGACCTCGACGCCGTCCACCAGCGCGAACCCAACATGAACGAGGTTGAGATACTGCTCGCGGAGTCCCAGGAGCGGATGTGCTACGAGGTGCGCCCGGAGAACGTGGACGCGGTGCGCGAGGTGGCCGACCGCTTCGACCTGGAGTGCAGCGTCATCGGGGACGTCACGGACTCCGGGAACTACGTCGCGACGTTCGACGGCGAAATCGTCGTGGACGTACCCGCCACGTACGTCGCCGACGGCGCCCCGATGAACGACCTGCCGGCGGCGGAACCCCCGAACCGGATGTCGACGTACCCGCGGTCGACCTGGGCGAGGCGTTCGAGGCCGTCGTCGCCAGTCCGCGCACCGCGGACAAGCGCTGGGTCTACCGCCAGTACGACCACGAGGTCGGCGCCCGGACGAGCGTTCCGCCCGGCGACGACGCCGCCATCCTCGCGCTCCGCGAGTCGGAGACGGGCCTCGCGTTCACGTCGGGCGCGAACCCGAACTGGACGACCGCCGCACCCTACGATGGTGCCCGGGCCGTCGCCCTGGAGAACGCGACGAACGTCGCCGTCAAGGGCCCGGCCGCTCGCGGCCGTGGACTGCCTCAACGGCGGTAACCCGGAGAAACCCGACGTCTACGGCGGCTTCAAGGCGACCGTCGACGGCCTCGCGGACATGTGCCGCGACCTCTCGGTCCCGGTGGTCGGCGGAAACGTCTCGCTCTACAACGACTCCGTCGCCGGCCCCATCCCGCCGACGCCGACGCTCGCGATGACCGGCACGAAGGACGGCTACGACGCGCCGCCGCTCGCCCTCTCGGGCGAGGGGACGGTCCTCCTCGTCGGCGGCCACTCCGACCGCCTCGGCGGGTCGGAGTTCCTCGCCCAGTTCAGCGGGTCCGACCGGTTCCCGGACCTGCCGGAGAACGCCGCCGACGTCGTCGAGGCGCTCGCCGACGTGGCCAACGACGACGCGACGCTCGCCGTCCACGACGTGAGCCACGGCGGCCTGGCGGTGACGCTCGCCGAGATGGTCACCGACGACGCCGGCCTTGACGTATCACTCGACGACGAACGCGCGCTGTTCGGCGAAGCCCCGGGTCGAGCGGTCGTCGAGACCACGGACCCGGACGCGGTCCGGGCCGCGTTCGACGGCGTCGCGCCCGTGGTGGAGCTCGGCGACGCGACCGAAGAGGAGTGCTGGACCTGGCGGTCGGCGGCGAACCGCTGTCCTACGCTGCCGAAGAAATCGCGTCGCTCCGGGACGTCCTGGTCCGCGAACTCGACTAACCGAGCAGCAGGGGAACGCCGAACGTCACGACGGCGCCGACGACGAGCACGACGAAGCCGGTGACGACCTGCCCCATCGTGAACTCCTGCATCGGTGAAGTGGTCCGCCACTCGCCGGTCTCAGCCTCCTCGTGTTCTGTCATACTGCATCCTTCTGCGAGGGGTTACTTTGCAGTATCGGAGTGCCGCAGTCGAAACCGTGAAACCCCGTTCGCCCGAACCCGAGACCATGCTGACCAAGCGGATCATCCCCTGCATCGACGTGGACCTCGACGATGCGGGGAACGCCGCCGTCTACACCGGGACCCACTTCGAGGACCTGGAGTACACCGGCGACCCGGTGGAGATGGCGAAACTGTACAACGAGGCGGGGGCCGACGAGTTCGTCTTCCTCGACATCACCGCGAGCGCGGAGGGGCGGGAGACGATGCTCGACGTGGTGGAGCGCGTGGCCGACGAGGTGTTCATCCCGCTCACCGTCGGCGGCGGCATCTCCACGAAAGCCGACATCAAGGAGACGCTCCGCGCTGGTGCGGACAAGGTGTCCATCAACACCGGCGCCCTGGAGCGACCGGAACTCATCACCGAGGGCGCGCGAGCGTTCGGCAACCAGTGCATCGTCATCAGCGTCGACGCGCGCCGGCGCTACGACGAACAGGGCGAACACTACGAGCGGATAGACGGCGAGTCCGTCTGGTTCGAGGCGACGGTCCGCGGCGGCCGCGAGGGGACCGGCGTGGACGTCGTCGAGTGGGCGACGGAGGCCGAGGAGCGCGGCGCCGGCGAACTGTTCATCAACTCCATCGACGCCGACGGGACGAAGGAGGGCTACGACATCCCGCTGATGGCCGCCGTCTCCGACGCCGTCTCGACGCCCGTCATCGCCTCGTCAGGCGCCGGCAGCCCCGAACACATGTACGAAGCGTTCGAGGCCGGCGCGGACGCGGCGCTCGCGGCGTCCATCTTCCACTTCGGCGAGTACACCATCCAGGAAGTGAAGGAGTACCTGAACGAGCGTGACGTTCCGGTACGGCTGTAGGTCCGCCAGAAGTTCTATCGGGGCCCAACGGTCGGTTCAGCCCCGAGTTCGACGGGCTGGTCTGCGACCCAGTCACACGTCGTGCAGGCCACGACGCCCTGTCCGTTGAAGAGGTCGTCGCCGCAGTCCGGGCAGTCCCAGTCCATCATCCCTGGGCCACCTCCTGGATGACGCGTCTGTTCGACTCCTGGTGTGGCGGCAGCCAGTCGCCCCGTTCGAGCGAGGCGAGCACGTCGTCGACCGTGCAGACGGTCCCGTCCTCGCTGCAGGGGTAGACTCCCTGCAGTTCGTCCTCGTCGCGGACCGCGAGACAGATCGACGGCGTGATGAGCACCTCGCTTTCGTCGCCCGTGAACCCGCAGTGGTGGGTGTGAACGTCGAACGCCGGCCGGATGCTCACGCCCTCCTCGTCCGCCCAGTCCTCGAACCGTTCGAAGGTCGCCACCACGGGCAGTTTCTCGTCCGCGAGCGTGGCCCGACTCGGCCACGACTCGACGTTGTATCCGGCTATCCTCCCCTATCAGCGAGTCGCTCCAGCGCCTCGAACACGTGCTCTGCCGATTCACGCGTCGGCTGGAACGCCCGGAGATAGACGTCGACTATCGGCTCCGTGCGCTGGTCAACCATTGCATTCTCCCCGTGGCTAGTGGGAACGAGCACCCCGCGTAAATAGGTGCGTCTGATTCCCAGTAGATGAAACCACTCACACGACTATCGACCCACAAGGTGGTCAGTACCGGGCAATCCAAGCGGTCGTTCGCGGCACCGACCTGGGCCGCGACGCGGCAGTCCGGCCGTCAGTCCGTGTCCGTCGCGCCGCCGAGTTCACCCTGTACCCGCCGCGCCGTCGAGCAGGGCTCCGTGTTCGTCGATCTCTCCCCTGACGACACGCGTCGAGGAGATGCGTTCGCCGTCCTCGGCGCGGACGTACGGGACCACGAGCGCTTCCAGCGGGTCCATCCCCATCTCGCGCCGTCGCCGGTTTATCTCCGCAACCTCCTCGTCGGTCTCCGGCGAGACGACGATGGCGTCGAGACCCGGGTCCTCGATGGCGACGCCGAACTCGTCGTGGAGCTTCTGGACGTCCACCTCGCGCCCCCACTCGTCGAGTTCGTCGATAGCCTCGGTGACCGCCCGCTTGCGCTCCTCGAACGGCGGCACGGGGCGTGGTTCGTGCCGCGTCTGCTGGGCCAGGTCGTCGCTCGTCAGCGCGACGACCACACCGTCGTCGCCGCGTTCGAGCGCCTCCGAGAACAGTGCGCGGTGCCCGTCGTGGAGCGGGCCGAACGTGCCGGCGACGACGACTCGCATACCTGTAGTCGTCGGACCAGCTACAAGTGGTTTGTGAGCGTCAGATGGCGGCTTCGAACGCGTCGCGGAACGCGTCGGTCTGGTCGGTGAGGTCGCTGGCGGCCGTCGCGAGCGCCTCCAGCGGGTCGACGCCGTCTTCGGTCTTGACGGAGAGGACGGGTTCGGTCTGGCCGCCCGACTGCTCGGGGTTCATGTCGTAGGTCGCGGCCGTGACGCCGTCTGTCTGCAGCAGTGCCCCCTTCAGCACGTTCATGAACGTGTGGTCCTCGCCAGCGATCTCGATGACGAGTTCCGTATCGGTCTTCTCGATGACCCGGAGATCCATACCGTCCGATTTGCTCGTCGGCGGTTTGAACGTTTCGTCTCCCGGGGTTCGCGGCGGACGCCTGGCCATTTTAAGGCCCCCGGGACCAAGCACCGGATATGGACATCGCGACGCTGCTGATGCGTGTCGGCGTCCCCGTCGCCCTGCTGGTCTCCATCGTGGTCGTCCGCCGCCTCGACCGCCCCGGGGGACGGTGGCGTGCCCGCCTCCGGTCCCGTCTCCTGCTCGGCCTCCCCTGGGGGACGCTCGTGTCGATGGCGGGCGTCTACGCCGTCTACCTGTTCGTCCAGCGCGGCGTCGTCAACTGGCACGACCCGCTCGTCATCCCGTTCGTCTCGTGGTCGTACCTCTACCCGCTCGGCGTCGTCACCGCGCCGTTCTCCCACGCGAACGCCGGCCACCTCACCGGCAACATGCTCGGCACGCTCGTGCTCGCGCCGCTCGCCGAGTACGCCTGGAGCCACTTCCCGACCGGTCGGGGTTCGAGTTCGTTCTCGTCGTGGCGGACCAACCCCTACGTGCGCGCCTTCGTCCTGTTCCCCCTCGGCGTCCTCCTCGCCGGCCTCGCGTCGAGCCTGCTCAGCTGGGGCCCCGTCATCGGGTTCTCCAGCGTCGTGTTCGCGTTCGCCGGGTTCGCGCTCGTCCGGTTCCCCATCGCGACCATCGTCGCGCTGTCGGTCCGGAGCGTCGTCAACACCACGTACACGGCGTTCCTCGACCCCGTCGTCCCCGCGCAGGCGTCGAGTTCGTTCTCGCGGCCGTGGTGGGTCGGCGTCGCCGTCCAGGGCCACCTGCTCGGCCTCTTCCTCGGCGTGTTCCTCGGCATCCTGCTGGTCGCCCGCCGGCAGGAGCGCCCGAGCGCCCTCCGGCTCTGGCTCGGGTCGGTGCTGCTCGGCTCCTCGCTCACCATCTGGGCCGTCTGGTGGTACCGGGGCACCGAGTCGTTCGTGCTCTACCGGGGCCTCGGCGTCGTGCTGCTCTACGCCGTCGCCATCGTCGTCGTCCTCGGAGTGCTCGCGTCGGAGAAACCGCTCGTCGGCGACCTGAGCAGACGGCGCGCCGCCACGATGCTGGTCGTCCTGCCGCTGCTGGTGATGGCGATGGTCGCCGTCCCGGTGAACTCGACGACGGTCGCGGCGGGCGACACGGGAGCGGACGCCGTCACGGTCAGGGACTACACGGTCACGTACGCCGAGAACGTCCCGAACAAGAAGGTGGCCGCCTTCGACGTGTCGATGTTCGGGGAGACGACCCGCATCAACACCAGCGGCGTCATCGTGATGAGCCGCGAACGCCACCTCTGGACCCAGGAGATATCGAGGGGCGCGCTCGCGTTCGACGGGACCAGGAGCCTGCAGGTCGGCGGCCTCACCTGGTCGGAGAGGGTGACCGCCCAGCGGAGGGGCTGGTCGGCGCGAGGCGGCGGCACCGCCTACGTGGTGAGCCTCAGGGTCGCCGACGGCGAGTTCGAGGACGTCTTCCAGTCCGGGCCGGCCACAGCCGACGCCGTCGTCGACGGCAAGAACGTCTCCGTCCTCCCCGAAGACGGTCGGTTCTTCCTCGTCGTCTCGCGGGAGAACAAGACGCTCGCGCGGGAACCGATGCCGGCGAAGAACACCACCGTCACCGTCTCCGGCATCGAGTTCGTCCGCGGGGAGACGAAGGTCACCGCAGTCAGCAACGAGACCCGCATCCCCATCGCGTCCAGTGAGACCTACGAGTAGTCCCACTCGACGCGGAACACCTCTGCCTGGATCGTCCGCCGGTCCTCGCGCTGGAACTCGAACTGCCGGTCCAGCGGCAGAGTCGCCCGGAACGCCGCCGTGACCTCGCCGCCGTTGTCCTCGGCGAACGATTCGACGAACGCTCGACTCCCCTCGTTGTGGATGGAGTAGGAGACGGCGGCGACGGCGGCGGCCGTCGCGAGGAACGCCCGGTCGGCGTGAACGTTCCCGGTCTGCGCGCCGAACGGCGGGTTCATCAGGACCGTCACCCGGTCGTCCGGACAGAGCGGTGCCCGGGTCGCGTCGGCCTGGACCCACTCGACCGGTGTTCTGGGCTCTACCTCGGCTTCGTTCTCGCGGGCGACGACGAGCGCGCTGGCGTCGGCGTCCAGGCCGACGACGCGCGCCGGGTCGCGAGTGGCCGCGCCGAGCGCCAGGATTCCCGTTCCGGTCCCGAGGTCGACGACGGTCCTGTCGGCGACGTCGCCGGTCAGGTCGGCGAGGTGGACCAGGTGAGCGGCGAGGTCCGCGGGCGTCGGGTACTGCTCCAGGTCGACCCGCGGTTCGCGGAAGCCGGCGACCCGGGAGAGGCGCTGTTCCAGCGCGCGCTTCGACATGTGCGCCGGTCGGCGCCCGAGCGGGTTAGGGATTAGGGTTCGAGGGCGGCGGGTCCGTCGACGTCGAACGCGAGGCCGTCGCGCCTGGCGCGTTCGGCGCACGCCTCGATGGTCGGGCGGACCAGTTCCTCGTCGGCCACCGCGTCCACGGTGACCGTCACGGTGTCGACGCCGAGGTAGGACGCCGCGCGGACGTACGTGCGAACCCTGTCGGCTTCCGCCTGGACGGCGAGCGAGGCGGCCTCGTTGAACGACGCTTCGACTCGGAGACCCACCGCGACGCGGTCGCGCTTCCGGAGTTCGTCGGCGACCTCGCGCAGGTAGTCGGGTGCGGTGGATTCGAGCGCCGCCGCGTCGAGGACGACGGGCGTGACGGGTGCCGGTCGGCTCCGTTCGACGGCGGACCTGGTCGATGGGACGGTCGTGCTCATGCCGGAATCGAATACATGACAGACATACAAAAACCTTTTTGAATGCACCATAGTAATTGGCCCGGTCGTCGTTTCAGTCACTGGAAAGTATTTGCCGTCGGGTCCGGCAGTGACGAGTATGCGCCGCCGCTCTCCTCTTGCCGCCCGACATCGGTCCCAGAACCGTGCTATCCGCGGTAGGACTGCGCGACAGGTGCGTTCGCTACGAGGGCGAGACGTGCCGAATCGGACTGCCCGAAGAACAACTGTCCGTTCATGACTGGCGGTCCAGCCACCACCGCCGGAGCACCGCCCCGAGTCCGAGCGGCGGGATGATGAGGCCGGCCAGGCCGTTGAAGACCGGAATCGCCGAGAGCACCGCGTTCAGGAGTGCGCCGATGACGAGCGCCGGCCAGAGCCCATCGATGTCTGCCGCTTCTCCGATGAGCGTCCCGACGAAGACGTACCCGAGGACGCTCCCGATGAGCCCGAGGATGCCGAGAACGATGGCCAGCGGAATCGCGACGACGAGTCCGATGATGGTGATGGCGGTGACGAAGATGACGATGGCGCCGGCGAGGCCGACGCCGAACCCGACCACCCAGTCGACGACGGGTTCGTCGCGCGCCAGGGACAGCACGCGACGGGTGTAGTCCGGTGCGAGGCCGACGAGCAGCGCGCCCACGGCCAGCGTGACGACGAGCGACCCGCCGCCGCGGAACACGGGATTGACGTCCGGGACGTCGGTCGGCGGCATCGGCCCGGGCTGGGCGGCGGCGACCGTCGTCAGTGCGACCAGCCCGAACGCGCCGGCGAGGAACGCCCTCTGGAGGTTTGATGTAGTCATGCGTCAGCCGAGTTTGAATCCCGGCAAGAAAGGTGTTCGGGACTGCGGGGCGTTCGACGCGCCGCCCTCGCTACCAGGTGCCGTGGAAGGTGTCGAAGGAGAGTTCGTCGAGCGGCTTCTCGCCGATGGCGATACGGTACTCGCCCGGCGTGAGGATGGGCTTCTTGAACCGGGGGCCGTCGTCGGTCGTGATGCGCGGACAGGCGGTGTTCACGAACGCGTCGAGGTCGAAGTTGATGAGGCGGTCGGGCGTTATCTCGTCCATCGTGATGAGATAGGCGTTCTCGTTCTCCTCGACGATCTCCTCGGCGACGTCGTAGCGGCCCTGGCCGATCTTCGTCGAGAACAGCACGCCCCACGTCTCGGCGTCCATCGCCTTGTGGACGGCGGCGTACCGCTGCTTGAGGAACTTCTCGTTGTCCGCGATGGTGACGACGTTGTTCACGGGGTCGGCGATGACGACGTGCTTGTCGGGGTGCTCCATCGCGAGGCCGAGCGGGTGGAACTTGCCGCCGCCGACGTAGAGCACCTGGTCGGCGTCGATGTCGGCGCTGGCGTAATTGCAGCCGAGCACCTGCCCCTCGTGGGAGAGCCGTTCGTCGCCGCGCCGGGTGTGGACCGTGAACCCGCGTCCCTCCAGCCACGCACGCATGGCGTCGAACTTGTTCATGTGCTGGGCGGTCGTGACGAGGCCCACGTCGCCCACGTCGAGTTCGTCGAGGGCCTCCTCCATGATGGGCTCGACCTCGACGTTGGAGAACAGCGGGACGTAGATTATCTTCTCGGACTCCTTCATCGCGGAGTGGCCGAAGTGGACGAACACGTCGGTGCGCTTCATCACGAACGTGTCGAGGTCGCAGGCGCCGTAGCACGGCTGGCCGGAGATGACGACGGTGACGTCGTCCGGCAGGAGGTCGCGCAGGTCGTCGGCGACGGCGGGGGCGCGTCGCTTCAGGCCTTCGGGGAACTGGAGGCCGACCTTCGTCGCGTCGCGCTCGGCGACCTTCTCCACGATGCGGTCGAGTTCGTAGTCCCACTCCCGGTCGTGCTTGAGGCTCAAGCCCGTGTTTCGAAGGTCCCCGCGGAGCGCTCCGAGTCCTGACTCATTGGGGGTCTCTATCGGTTCGGCGGGTATAACGTCGGCGCTTCCCGACGGGTCAGCGGTCCCTGAGCGTGAACCACCAGTCGCGTGCGTCCCAGCCCTTCTCGTCGGCTTCGGCGAGGCGCGCGTCCGCGTCCTGGACGCTGCCCGGCGGCGGCAGAAGCACCTTGTCGCCGTGCTCGGCGTTCTCCGGCCAGTTCGCCGGGACCGCCACGCCCTCCTCGTCGGACAGCTGGAGGGCCTCGATGGCGCGGAGTATCTCGTCGACGTTCCGGCCGATCTCCATCGGGTAGTAGAGCATCAGGCGCAGGACGCCGGCGGGGTCGACGATGAAGACGGACCGGACGGTGCTGGTGCCCTGGCCCGGGTGGATCATGCCGAGTTCCTTCGCCACCCGACCGGTGTCGTCGGCGATGATGGGGAAGCTGATGTCGAGGTCGAACTCGTCCTCGATCCACTCCACCCACTTGATGTGGGAGTGGACGCGGTCGACCGAGAGGCCGACGAGGTTGACGCCGAGGTCCTCGAACCGGTCTATCTCCTGTTCGAACGCGACGAACTCGGTGGTGCAGACCGGCGTGTAGTCGCCGGGGTGGCTGAACAGGACGAACCACTCGCCCGCGTAGGCGGCCGGCAGTTCGAGAGTGCCGTGGGTCGTCTCGACTGTCAGGTCGGGGAATCGGTCGCCGAGAAGGGGCATCGCGCCGGCGGCGGCGGTCGGCTCTGATTGCATGGTGGATTCGTATTGGACAGCTAACGTATTAAATCGGCTCCCGGGCCGCCCAGACCGTCGATTTCCGAAGTGGGGGTTCCGTCAGGCCTATACCGGTCGGGTCCGAAACCCGGTCCATGAGCGTGGACCCCAAGCTGCTGAGTGATGGCGACGAGGAGGTCGCCTCGCTCGCCCGCGAACTCGGCGAAGCCATCACGGGCATCCCCGAGTACCAGGCGTTCGCGGACGCCAAGCGCGCCGTCGAGAACGACGAGGAACTCCAGGAGAAGATCTCCGAGTTCGAGGAGCTCCGCCAGGACTTCATGCTCGCCCAGCAGACGGGCGAAGCGGGCCAGGAGGACGTCGAACGCCTCGAACGCATCCAGACCGACATCGAGAGCCACCCGCTGATGGCCGAGTACAACGAGGCGAAAGACGACCTCGTCTTCCAGCTCGCGGAGGTCAACGCCGCCCTCTCGGAGCCACTCCCCTTCGACTTCGCCGGCGAAGCCGGCGGCTGCTGCAACGACTAATCCGTCACGTCGGCCTCGACGGCGTTCGTCGCGAGCGCCGACATGGCCCGCCGCAGTCGCTCCGACGCCGCCTGGGGCGACACCGACAGCGCTTCTGCCACGCCGGTCAGCGACGTGTCGCGCGGAATCTCGAAGTAGCCCGCTTCCACGGCCACCTGCAGGGTCTCCCGCTGGTTCTCGGTGAGCGTCGAGCCGCCCTCGTCGGCCGCCGACCCGCTGTAGACGCGTTCGAGTTCGAACCCGAGGTCGTTCTCGACGCAGAACGTCCGGAAACTCGACAGCGCCTCACGGTCCGGGAACCTGATGCGCCCCGTCCACGACTCGGCGTCGCCAACGGCGCCCAGCATGGCGAGCCCGAGGTCGACGTACTTCGGGTAGAGCACGACCTGGGTCGCCCTCGTCAGGCGGACGCGGTAGAGCCGTCGGTCGGCGAACTCGTCGAGGGCGGTGACCTCGCTCACCGTCGGGTCGCTATCGAGGGCGTCGTCGAACGCCGAGAAGTCGCCGCCCCACGCCCAGAAGAACAGCAGCGGCTTGCTGGGGTGGAGGCCGATCTCGTGTTCGAGTGCCGCCGTCATCTCCGGCACCTCGGCCAGCGCCGACGACAGCGCGAGGCCGTCGGACGAGACCGTGACCTCCGCGATGAGGCTCATACACAGTTCCACACCCCGGACGCCTTTAATGCTCCCGTCGAAGGAGAAGGCTTAGGCACGGGGCCGTCCCAGGGCCCGGTATGCCGATTCACAGCGACTGGGGCGACTGGCTCCCGACCGCCGTCGCCGACGCGTCGCCCGACGGCGTAGCGCTCTGGTATCTCGGCTGCAACGGCTTCGTCCTCAAGGGCGCCGAGGGAACCACGCTGTTCGTCGACCCGTATCTCGGGACGGGCGACCCGCCCCGCACCGTCCGGATGGTTCCGGTGCCGTTCGACCCGGCCGACGTCGTCGAGGCGAACGCCGTGCTCGCCACCCACGAACACACCGACCACGTCCACGGACCGAGCCAGGCGCCCATCCTCGCGAACACCGGCGCGACGTTCTACGCGCCGGACGTCAGCGTCGCCAAGGCCCGCGACGACGAAGCGTGGACCGAGAACTGGGACGTCGACGCCGACCAGCTAGCGACGGTCGCCGAGGGGGACGTGGTCGAGATAGGCGAGTTCACTGTCCACGTCGAACCCGCGAACGACCCGGACGCCGAGCATCCGGTCTCCTACGTCGTCGAACACGACGCCGGCACGTTCTTCCACGGCGGCGACGCACGCCCCGGCGACGCCTTCGCCGACGTCGGCGAGCGCTACGACGTCGACCTCGGGGCGCTCGCGTTCGGCACGGTCGGCATGATTCCGGACAAGCAGACCCGCGAGCCGAAACGCACGCGCTGGTACAACGACGAGAACCAGGTAATCGAGGCGGCGGCCGCACTCCGACTGGACCGCCTGCTCCCGACCCACTGGGACATGTGGAAGGGGCTGACGGCCGACCCGACCGCGCTCCACGACCACCTTCGTTCGTTCGCCTACCCCCGCGGTCTCGAAATCGTCGAGATAGGTGACCGCGTCGACCTGGGGTAGTCCGCCGGCCTGGAACGTCGGGCATTTTATGTTGTCGTCGCTGGTTGGAAACGATATGCAACCGAGCAGTTGCCCCTGCCACGCCCCGAGGTTCGCTCGGGAGACCCAGGTGGTGAGCGTCCGATGAACGCGGAGCAGTCAGTACGAGTCGAATCAGGCGGCGTCTCCGTCGAGAAATCCTACGACCCGGACTCGTTCCCCGTGCCGGCCATCCGGTTCGACGTCACGTCCGAGCGCGACGTGCCGGTCGTGGTCACGGTGGTCGAGCAGATACCCGAGGGGTTCACGATGGAGCGCATCGGGTTCCACCCCGAGTACGAGAGCGAACACTGGACCGCCTTCAAGGACAACCGCGTCGAGTTCGAGCGCACGCTCGACGCCGGCGAGTCCGTGACGACCGTCTACGGTGTGCGACTCGACGAGGACGAGGACCCGGCGGCGTTCCTCTCGGAACCCGACCTCGGCACCATGATCGTCGACGAGTCCGAGGTCCCCGACGAGGACGACGCGGACGACGACCCGATAGCCGGCGTCGTCCCGCCGGAGAGTTCGCAGGCGGTGCGCGACGTCATCTCGGGCAAGAGCGACAGCATCCCCGGCCTGGGGAACGGCGACGACGAGGAAGCCGAATCCGAGGCTGTGGCAGCCGACGCCGACGATGGTGCGACGGCCGACGCCCCAGCGGACGCCGTCGATGAAGCCGGCGAGATTCTCGGCGGTGCCGACGATGCGGACGCCGAGGAGGGGCGGACGCGGCCGAGACCGAGACGGCGGAGGCGGGCGCAGCGGACGCCGAATCCGGAATCGTCGAATCGGAGGCCGCAGCAGAGACCGACGACAGTCCCAGTCACCTCGACGAGGACGTCGAGGTGATGGCCGACGAGACGGAGATTCTGACCGGCGGCGACTCGGCGACGGAAGCCGGCGCTGAAGCGGCCGACGCCGCTGTCGAAGACGTCGACGGCGACGAACCCGAGGACGCAATCGAGGGGTCCGACGGGGACGTCGCCGACGCCGTCGAAGCGGACGACACGGAAACTGACGCTGACGCGGAGGCGGACGTCGCCGGGGAGTCGGCCGACCAGGAGGCAGAGGAAGCCGCGGACAGACCCGAGCAGACCGTCTCGGGCGTCGCGGGTGCGCTCGCGGCCGAACTCCGCGCCGGGTCGGTCGACGAGGACGACATGGCGGTGCTGGAGGCCGAACTCGGCGACGCGCTCTCGGAGAGCGACCGGGTGACCCTCGAACACCTCCAGTCCAGAATCGCCAGCCTGGAGGCGTACACGGACGCCCTGGAGGCGTTCATCGACGCGAACGGCGACGGCGAAAAGCTGCTCGGTCCCATCGAGGGCGAGATCGGAGAGGTCCGCGAGCGGATGGCGACACTCGAGCGCGAAGTCGAGGCCGCCTCCGAGGACGTCGCGGAGAACCGGGCGACCATCGACCGGACCCGCCACCGGTTCGACGAACTCGAGTCCTCCTTCGAGGCGACCGACGAGCGCGTCGCCGACGTCGCCGAGGACTTCACGTCCCTCGTCGACGAGCAGGACGACATCCGCGAGGACGTCGCGTCGGTGACCGACTCGCTGGACGACGTCCGTGCCGACGTGGATCCCGTGAACGCCGCGGTGGACGACGTCCGGGACGACGTCGCCGCCTTCGACGAGTTCCGGACCGAGGTGCGCGACGACCTGGAGCGACTCGACGACGTCGCGGAGTCGCAGGTCGACCTCCGGGAGACCGTCGAGCGGGTGGAGTCCACCCAGGAGGACGTCCGGAAGCGCCTGGACGCGGTCGAGGCGGCCCGCGAGGAGATGCGAGAGGCGGTCGACGAGGCCGTCGCCGCCCAGAAACAGTTCGAGGACGAGGTGTCGGACCTGGCCGCGTCGCAGGACGACTTCCGCGACGCCATCGCCGAGTTCGACGAGTTCCGGCGGACCGTGCGCGACGACGTCGCCGACCTGGACGACGAGTTCGACGACCTGGAGGACGACGTGGAGAACCTCGCCGAGACGCAGTCCGGCCTCCGCGAGGACGTCGCCGCGGTCCGCGACGCCCGCGAGGACCTCGCGGACGCCCTCGACGGCGTGCGTGACGCACAGGACCGCCTGCGCGACCGCGTGGAGTCGGTCGCCGACGAGCAGGGCGACCTGCGCGAGGCGGTGACCGAGGCCGGCCCGTCCGGGGACCTGGACGACCTGGAGGCGTCGGTCGAACGCCTGTCGGGCGACCTGCAGGCCCTCGACGAGCGGTTCACGGCATTCGAGGACGACCTGGTCGCCGCCGACGATGACGACCTGGAGGCCGACCTCGAAGCCCTCCGCGAGGACATCGCGGCGCTCGAAGCCGAACTCGACGCCGCCGACGAGGACGACCACGAGGAGGACATCGAGGCGCTCCGCGAGGAGATAGCCGAACTCAAGCAGTGGCGCAACCAGCTCACCGACGTGTTCGGCGGGCCGG
This sequence comes from Halobacteriaceae archaeon GCM10025711, assembly GCA_042662785.1. Classification (GTDB taxonomy): domain Archaea; phylum Halobacteriota; class Halobacteria; order Halobacteriales; family Halobacteriaceae; genus JBHSYX01. Next base: position 1,852,758 of record JBHSYX010000001.1, on the reverse strand, counting down.
CGTAGCCGCTTTCGCAACCTGTTTACTCGTCGCTCCGGTTAGACCGGGTAATGACACGGACCGTTCGGCTGGCCGTCCCGCGCAAGGGGCGGCCGCTCGAGGCGGTGCTCGACCGCCTCGCCGGCATCGCCGACGCGGCCCCGGTCGCCGACGACGTCATCTCGACGCTCCGCTACGAGAAGGCGGTCACGAAGGACCGCCAGACGGCGGACCGCGACGTCTACGACCGGCTCGCCGCCTACAGCGACCTCTCCGACCCCTACAGCCCCGACTACACCCTCCTGCGGGACGACCGCGAGGGGAAACCCCGACGCGTCGTCTTCGACAGCCTCACGCTCCCGCTCGACGGCGTCGACGTCCAGCTCATCGGCCGCGAGGAGCCGTTCCGCGCGCTCCGAACCCACGAGTTCGCGCTCGGCTTCGACAGCGCCGACCTGGTGCTGGAGGAGGTCGTCGGCCTCCGGCCGGAGCCGCTGTCGTCCATCGCGGACCTCAACGCCCGCATCGACCCGCACGACACCGACGTCCGCGTCGTCTCCGGCCTCGGCGACACCGTCTACCACACGCTGATGGCGACGCCGGAGACCCGGAGCGACGGCCCGACCGACGAGTTGACGCGCGCGTTCGTGGACGCCTACGACGGCGACCTCTGCATCTCGCCGCGCTACGAGCGTCTGGTCGAGGCCGTCCTCGGCACGGACGCCACCGAGTCGCTCTCCTTTTGCTATCCCGACGAGGGCGACACCGAGGAGGCGGCTATCGCCGAGGCGGGCCTGGGCGTCTACCTGACCGTCACCGGTTCGACCGCCCGCGACCACGGCCTCGTGCTCGGCGAACGGCTGTTCCCGAGCGAGACGGTGCTGATGGAGAACGTCTCCGAGGGCGGCACCGCCGTCGACCGTGTGAAGGACGAACTGGCCGTCCGCGAGCAGGACTCCGCGCTCGTCGTCCAGTAGCGACGCCGGGTTTCTCGACCCGCCAGAGAGCGTCCGTGACGTGTCGGCCTGTCAGTCCGCCAGAGCGTCCGCCAGCACCTCCAGCGGGTGCCGGACCTCGTAGCCGGTGCCGTGCTCCATCTGCATCGCGCACGTCGGGCACTCGGTGAGTCCCGTCTCGCCGGTGGCGGCCTCCATCTCCTCGAACATCTCCTCGCCGATAGCCATCGACGTGTCGTAGCGCTCCTGTTTCCAGCCGTAGGTGCCGCTGATGCCCGAGCAGGAGTCGCCGACGTCCTCGACGCGGCCGCCGTCGAGGTGGCCGAGGAGTTCGACGGCCTGCCCGGCGAGCCCCTGGTTCCGGGCGTGACACGGCGCGTGGTAGGCCAGGTCCTCGACCATGTGGTCGGCCTCCGCGAGCGCGCCCGAGAGGTCCTCGTGGACGCGGAGGTACTCGACGGCCTCCCAGGTGTTCCGGGCGACGGCGTCCGTGTCCGCGAAGTCGAACAGCTCCGGGTACTCCTGGCGGAGCGCGAGCGAACACGACGTGCACGACGCGACGACGTCGTAGCCGTCGGCGACGTACTCGCGGAGCGATTCGACGTTGAACCGGGCGGCCCGCCGGGCGTCGTCCATCGCGCCGTTGGCGAACATCGGCGTGCCCGAGCACCGCTGGTCGGGCACCCGCACCTCGTACCCGAACGCCTCGTAGACCCGGACCAGGGCCTTCGCAACCTCGGGCGTGTTGTAGTTGGCGTAGTCGCCGTGGAAGTACGCGACGCGCTTCTCGTCGCTCTCGACGGCGGGGCCGCCGCGCTCGGCCCACCAGTCACGGAACGTCTGGGTGGCGAACGCCGGGAACTCGCGCTCGGCGGTGATGCCGAGGAACCGTTCGGCGACCCACTTCGTGACGCCCAGCCCCATCACGAAGTTGGCGAGGCGGGGCACCCGTGAGGCGACGCCCGCGAGGCGGCCATAGTTCGCCAGCAGGCGGTTCCGGAGCGGCAGGCCGTGTTCGTCGACGTGGGCCGCCCGCGCCGCGTTGTGCATCTGGCTGAGCGAGACGTCCGATGGGCAGGCGGCGTCACACCGCATGCAGTTCGAGCACCGCTCGATGGACGGGTCTATCTCGTCGCCTTTCCGGGTGAGCCGCCACTGCTCCGGCCCCTGGAACTTCGGGCCGGGGAACTCGTCGTCCACCTCGGCGACCGGACAAACGGTGTCGCAGGTCGAACACTTGTAGCAGTCGTCGGTGTCGGGCCGGAGGTCCATCGACTCGGCCTCGAACCGCTCGACCGGGCTGTGCTCGTCGTCGTGTGCGTCGCTCATTCGTCCATCACCTCGCGTGCGCGCTCGCCCGCCCGGACGCCCGTCGACAGCGACACGCCGCTCCCCGACTTCTCGGCCGCGAAGTCGTAGCCGCCGAGGACTGCCCCGGCCGCCCGGAGGTTGTCGAACGTCGGCGTGGCGTCGGCGTCGAGCGGGCGGAGGTCGTCGTCCACCCGGACGCCGAACCGGGCGAACGCGTGGTCGCCGAACGCGTCGGCGTCGGACCAGTCGTAGCGGTCCTCCGGGTGGGGGACGTGACAGTCGAAGACGGGTTCCCGCACGCCGGACCGGTCGGAGTCGATTCCCTTCCCGACCAGGCCGCCGCTCGCGAGCACGAACTGGTCGGCCCGGTAGGGAACGCGCTGGCCGGTCCGGTCCACCACGACGGACTCGACGCGTCCGTCGGCCGCCTCGTAGCCGACCACCGGGTTGCCCGCCTCGACCGGGACGCCCACGTCCGCCAGGGCGTCGTGGAATCGCTCCGCCAGTCGCATCCCGGGAAGGCTCGGCGGCCCCGTCGGCACCTCGAACACGTCGACGCCGAGGTCCGCCGCCAGGGCCGCCCGAACCCCACCGGGGTCGTCCTGGCCGAGGATGGCCGGGAAACCGACGCGCTGTGCGCCGTCGAGATGGGGTTTCACGCGCTCGGCGAGCGCGGCCCGGGCGTCTGCCTCGTCGGCGTCGAGGGCGGCCGCGTACCGCGTCACGAGCGCGTCGTCGCGGAACGCGCCGGGGAACGCGACGGTCACGCCGTCGACGTCGAACGGGACGCCGGCGGCCCGCAGGTGGTCGGCGGCGAGCGGCGCGTCGAACGCCGTCAGGCGCTCGAACCCGACGAGGAGCGTCGGTCGGTCGTCGCTCGCCAGTCCGGCAGCCGACGCCGCCGGGTATCTGGCTGTGGGCTTCACCGTCCCGCCGTGGGTGGGGACCAGCGCGTTACGGTCGGTGTGCCCGCCGACGTAGTCGTCGCCGACCACGTCGCCGAACAGCGCCAGCCCCGCTCTGACGCCGTCGACGCCGACCCGGGAGTACGGATGCTCGTCTGGCAGGGCCGGGATGGCGTCGAACGGGTCGACGACCGGTCCCGTGCCGTCGGGTGGATAGCCGAACACGTCCACCAGACCGCTGGCGTGGCGGAGCGTGCTCTCCTTGTGGGTGACGACGCGGACCCGGACGCCATCTCTGGCTGCCGCGAGCGCCGCCGTCATGCCGGCGAGGCCGCCGCCGACGACGAGGACGTCGTCTTCAATCGCCACCGGTCTCGCCCCCGTCGAAGGCCGCGTAGTCGATCGTTTCGTCTCCCCGTGCCGGGTCGCGGTCGCGGTTCATCGTGGTCGCGTGGAGTGCGTGGTTCAGCATCGCCTGGGATAGCTGGTCGCCCCAGAGCGCGTGGCGCTGGCCCTTCCACCGCTCCTCGAAGAGGTCGTCGAGGGCGGCACGGGCCACGGCCTCGTCGTGCTCGGGGTGGAGTTCCGCTGCCATCCGGTGGGTGCAGAAGCCGCCCTGGCAGGTCCCCATCGACGCCCGGGTGCGGATGCGGACGGCGTTCAGGTCGGCCCCGGACTGGTCGACGGCGTCGCGTATCTCGGCGCGCGTGACGGCCTCGCACTCGCAGACGACCGGGTTCGGGCCGTCCGACTCGAGCACGTCGGCCGCTCGACTGCCGAGGCGCTGGGCGCTCCGCCGGGCGACGGGCGACCGGAGGCCGAACCGGTCCATCGCGGCGTCGAGCACCGCCGGGTGCTCGCTTCCGGGCAGCGGTTCGTCGGCGGTCCGGCACTCGGCGTCGACGCCCAGGCGGTCGCAGACGTGGTCGGAGACGTCCTCGGCCATCAGGCGGTAGGTGGTGACCTTCCCGCCGACGACGCTCGTGAACCCGTCGACGTCGTCGCGGTCGGCGTGGTCCAGGAGGAAGTACTCCCTGGTGACGTCGGTCGAGTCCGTCGTCTCGGTGCCCGGCGGTTCGTAGAGCGGCCGCACGCCCCAGAACGACCGGACGGTCCGCGCGTCGGCGAGCACCGGAATCATCTCGGCGCACTCGTCGACGAGCAGGTCCACCTCCCACTGCTCCTCGGGATACTCGTCGGGGTCGGCCACCTCCTCGTCGGTCGTGCCGAGGATGGCAGTCGTCTCGTGGGGAACGACGATGTCGGCGTCTCCCTTCGGCCGGCACCGGTTGACGACGGCGTCCACCTGGCGGGCGTTCGTGACCACCATCGCGCCCTTCGACGGCCGGACGGCGACGTCGACGCCCGCCATCGCCCCGAGTTCGCCCGCCCACGCGCCGGTGGCGTTCACGACGTGGCGGGCGGTGATTTCCTCGGTCGCCCCCGAGTCCTGCGGTGTTCGCTTCCCGGGACCGGCGTCGTGGCGGACGCGGACGCCCCCGACACGGTCGCCGTCCCGGAGCAGGTCGACCACCTCGGCGTGCGTTTCGACGCGCGCCCCGTGCCGCTCGGCGTCGACCGCGTTGGCCACGCAGAGCCGGAACGGGTCGATGGCGCCGTCGGGCACCCGGATTGCTCGCTCCACGTCGTCGTTGAGATACGGCTCTTCGCGGCGCACCTCGTCGCCGGAGAGCACCTCGGCCGAGATACCGCACTCGCGGCAGCCCCGGAGTTTCTCCTCGAAGTAGTCGTCTGGGTCGCCGGGAAGCTGGACGAAGTAGCCGCCGGTCTCCTCGACGCAGTGGGCGGCGACGTCCCGGAGCACCCGGTTCTCCCGGATGCATTCGCGGGCGCTCGCCTGGTCGGAGACGGCGTAGCGCGCGCCGCTGTGGAGCAGGCCGTGCATCCGCCCGGTCGTGCCGTCCGTGAGGGTGCCGCGCTCGACCAGCGTGACGTCCAGCCCCCGCATCGCGAGGTCGCGAGCGACCCCGGTGCCGGTGGACCCGCCGCCGACGACGATGACGTCGGTGTCGACCATTCGCTCACCCGGAGATGGCAGCGGGCGTCCTTATCTCTGCCGGGGGAACGCTTATCGCCCGGTCCGCGGTAGCCGGTGACACCCCACCTACCATGTCCGACGGAGTCATCGCCGCCATCGACCAGGGCACGACCGGCACCCGGTGCATGCTGTTCGACCACGACGGACGCGTGGTCGCTACCGCGTACCGGACCCACGAACAGCAGTACCCGCAGTCGGGTTGGGTCGAACACGACGCCACCGAGATATGGGAGAACGCGAAGGCGGTCGTCACGGAGGCACTCGACGAAGCCGACGTGGACCCAACCGACCTCGCCGGCATCGGCGTGACCAACCAGCGCGAGACGACGGTCCTGTGGGACGCCGAGACCGGGGACCCCGTCCACAACGCCGTCGTCTGGCAGGACCGGCGGACCACCGACCGCATCGAGAGCCTGGACGACGACCTGGCGACGTACGTCCGGGAGACGACCGGCCTCCAGCCCGACGCCTACTTCTCCGCGACGAAGATCGAGTGGTTGCTCGACAACGCCGAGATACAGGCCACCCGCGGCGAGGCGGACCTGCGCGACCGGGCGGCGGACGGCGACGTGCTCTTCGGCACCGTCGACGCGTGGCTCGTCTATCGGCTGATCGGCGCCCACGTCACCGACGTGACGAACGCCTCGCGTACGATGCTGTTCGACATCCACGACCTCGCGTGGGACGACGACCTGCTCGCGGAGTTCCGCGTCCCCGAGGGGATGCTCCCCGACGTGAAGCCGTCCAGTCCCGCCGAGCCCTACGGCTACACCGACCCCGACGGCTTCCTCGGCGCCGAGGTGCCCGTGGCGGGCGCGCTCGGCGACCAGCAGGCCGCCCTGTTCGGCCAGACGTGCTTCGAGGCGGGCGACGCCAAGGCCACCTACGGCACCGGCGGGTTCGTCCTGCTGAACACGGGCGACGACCCGGTGGCGAGCGACCACGGCCTGCTGACGACCGTCGGCTTCCAGCGCGCCGGCCAGCCACCCCAGTACGCGCTCGAAGGCGCCATCTTCGTCACGGGTGCGGCCATCGAGTGGCTGGAGGACGTGCACGTCATCGAGAACCCCGCGGAGACGGGGACGCTCGCGCGGAGCGTCGATTCGACCGACGGCGTCTACGTCGTCCCGGCGTTCACCGGCCTCGGTGCACCGCACTGGGACCAGCGCGCCCGCGGCCTCGTCGTCGGCATCACCCGGGGGACGAGCCGCGCGCACCTCGTCCGGGCGACCCTGGAGAGCATCGCGTTCCAGACCCGCGACGTGATGGACGCGATGGCGGCCGACGCCGGCGTCGAAACCCCGGCGGTCAGGGTGGACGGCGGCGCCGTGAAGAACGACTTCCTCTGCCAGCAGCAGGCCGACATCCTGGACGTGGCCATCGAGCGCCCGGTCGTCGACGAGACGACGGCGCTCGGCGCGGCGTACGCCGCGGGCCTCGCGGTCGGGTTCTGGGACGACCTCGACGACCTCCGGGCGAACTGGCACCTCGACAGGCGATTCGCACCGGCGATGACGGACGCCGAACGGGACCGGAAACTCGACCGCTGGAGCGACGCCGTCGAACGGTCGAAGGACTGGGCACAGGACGACGCGTGAAGGTTCGCGTGCTCGCCGCCAGCGACGCCACTCGCTTCTACGCGGCGGTGGGCTGCCGGCGAGTCGGGACCCTGCCGGTCGAAGCTGATGGGGACCGGTACGACGGACTCGTGTACGCGTTCGAGCTCGCAGATTGAGAAGGGGTCCCCGGCGGAGGACCCGGGCGTCAGTCGGTCGGGGTGACCCAGGAATCGCTCTCGAGTCCGTATCGCTCGGTCACGATATCCCAGGCGTACCGGTGGGCCGTCTGTTCGCGCGTCTCGTCGACCCGACGCGCCGACGGTGGCTGGTACTCCGCCCACGACTTGTTGAACGACCGCAGGTAGGTCTCCTGGGCCGACCGCGGGAGGCTATCCTTGACCAGTTCAGGCAGTTCGTTGCTGGACTCGTAGCGCATTGTTGTCCTCGTCTCTGGGACTCACTCGTGATTCCGTCCCACGGGAGAATAAATCGGGAATACCGTTCCGACGGATTTCGTGGCGTTACACGCACTTCGACGGGGTAAGCTGTGGCTGATTCGGCCTTAGCAGGTCGATAGCCCGTGTCAACGACTTTCACACTCGACTAAACTGGCCGTTACGCGACCATCCCGACACGCCGAACGGAGAGCGGCGGGCAGAACGGCTGTCGCGCCGATCGACGTGGCTCCCGCGCATCGACAGCCGACCGTGCAGTCACCGAAATACCTTTGCTGTTGTCTTCAGTCGCCTGTGACATGTCGACGTTCGAGCGCCTCTCCCGATTGTCCACGGACGCTGACGCGACGACCGATTCGGCAGGCGACTTCCCGTGGGCCGCGGCCATCGTCTACGGGGCCGGTGCGTTCGTCATCGGCTATCTCGTCGTCCTGGCCGTGTTCGTCCTGGGACCCGCAACCACCAGCGGAACCACCGGCAACCGCCTGACCCTCATCGGATTCGTGTTCTACAACGCCCATCACGTCGCCGTCGTCGGCGGCGGCGAGTCCGTCAACCTGCTCGCCCAGGCCACCGATCCGAACGTCCCCGTCGCGGTCTACTATGCCATCCCCGTCGTGCTGCTCGTCGCCGTCGGTGCGGTGTTCGGCCGCCGCCACCGTCGTTCAATCCCCGAACCGTCCGCGATACTGAACGCGGGTGCGACGATGGCCGTCGGCTACGCCATCGTGGCCGTCCTCGGGACGTTCTTCATCGGCCTCGACCTGCAGGCCGGTACGGTCCTCAGCCCCGAACTCGGCAAAGCCGCGCTGTTCGGCGTCGCGTATCCCGTCGTCTTCTGCACGGTGGGTGCGGCGGTGACGTTCGTCGCGGGCCGCTGACCTGGAGAGCGGGATACGCCTTCTTCGACCTGCTTCTCGGAACGACGGCCACGACCCGACCGGCCGGAACGGATATCGTCCTCCGGCCGGTGATACCATCGATAGACGGGCTCGTCCGTCTGTTCGCCGCCCCCGAATATTGTATAGCGGAATATAGTTTATCAGGCTGGTTTCAGACGGCCCTGGCTGCTGCGCTGGCAGGTGATATCGCCGGCCTCACCCTCTTGAAGCAATGTAGAGCCGTCCGAGCCGACCCAGTTCGAAAACGCCACCAGTAGCGAACCGCATTGTGCACCTGGACTTGACAGCCCCGAGCCACTGCTCTCAGTTCCCGGCCCGTTTCCGCAGACCGAGAGCGTCGACTCCAGCCCAGGCAGATTCGTCGCATCTCCAACAACAAAATGGGGGGACGCGAACTGTCTGGCCGAATTTCCTTATCAATGGACGTGGCACTACATCACCACCAATTGCAGGCCCATTTACACAGATAATCATATATTGGCGGTGAAATCAGGGTACCACACCGCTCGATAAGTACCCTTATCCGCCCAAGTAGGACAACATTAATGTGCCGGGCATGCGAGGGTCCAGGTAATGAGTGACGAGTCCGTGGACGACGAGCGAACCGTCGTCAAGACGTACGTGCCCCGGTACCAGAAGGAACGCTGGCGGGAGCACGCCGACGCCCTGGACATGAGCCAGAGCGAGTTCGTGCGCGCGATGGTGCAGGCCGGTCGGAACGGGTTCGACCTCGACCACGAGGAACCGGATTCTCCGGACGTAACCCCCGGGGTAGACGGCCTGAAAGAGGGTGTGCTCGCGACCCTCGCGACCGACACGTACCTGTCGTGGGAGGAACTCGTCACGGAACTCACCGACGACATCGAGGATCGACTCGAATCGACGCTCCAGCAGCTCCAGGGGAGAACCGCGTCCAGTACAGCGGCCGGCACGGCGGCTACGTGCTCGTCGGGGGCGACGATGAGCAGTAGTTCGACCGTGGATCCGGAAGCGGTCGAGGACCCCGTGGGCTACTTCCTCCAGGACCTCACGTTCCACGGGAAGAGCGAGCGGACGCGGGTCGCCTACGAACGGGTGCTCCGCCAGTTCGAGGCGTTCCTGACCTCCGGACAGGCCGGTCAGGCGGTCACGCCCGCGAAAGCGGGCCGACGGGACTGCCTCGCGTGGGTGCACTCGCTCCGCGGGACGGTCGCTCCGAGCACCGTCGCGACGTACGCGTCCTACCTCCACCGGTTCTACAGCTACATGACCCAGGTCGGCGTCTTCGACTCCAACCCGATGCGCCTCGTGATGGAGGAGATGGACGAATCCATCGACAAGAACCCCACCAGGCGGGACGTCTCCGTGCCCCAGATGCGGGCGTTCGTCGCCGAAATCACCCATCCGCTCGAACGGGCCGTGGTGCTCACGCTCCTGAAGACGGGGATGCGCGTCGGCGAACTCTGTAATCTCGACCTCCGGGACCTCTCCCTCGGGGACTCGGCCGCGAACGAGGCGTACGACCTGGGTGACCGCGTGCAGCTCGACGGGCGGGCGAACACCATCTACGTCACGCCGGACGCGAGTCGCGGCGAATCGCTGAACGGCGAGCAGCGGTCAGCGTCGAACAAACGAAAGCGAGAGACGCTGATTCCGGTCGACGAAGAGCTGCAGGAGGCGCTCGTGCGGTGGCTGGCGATTCGGCCGGACGCGAAATCGCCTGCCGAGCCGCTGTTCGTCAGCACCCGCGACGACTGGGGCGCTCGCCTCACGCCCGAGATGGTCCGGAGCGTCGTCGAGCGCCACGCACGGGACAGGGGCTGGTACCGGACCGGGGGCGGGGCTGCCGAGAACGTCACGCCCCACTACTTCCGGCACTTCTTCACGACGCACCTCCGTGACCGGACCGGCGATCGCGGCATCGTCAAGTACCTCCGGGGCGACGTCGCGGAGGACATCATCGACACGTACACCCACAACTGGGGCGACAGAGTCCGCGACGTCTACGTCGAGCACATCTACTCGCTCGTCTGAGCCGCGGTTTCTCAATTTCTGTTGGAATAGGGCCGACACATCCGTGTCCGATATCGCCCCCATAAATCATATTTCGCTATATAGAAACGAGTGGGTCGAGAGACACCCGTTCGGTCACGGAATCACCGGCACGAGCCCCCGAAACCACCACTGGCGCAAGAATAGGAGATCCGGTGTCCCGGGGCCGACCTCTCCCGGTGGACACGGTCATCGGTAAGCCGAGTCTACTCGCTGGAAAGCTCGCGCTACCAGTGGAACTGTCTGAAACACACGTCTATGGCTCGTCGATACGTTCTCCCGGGCCGATTACTGGGTCGGCTGGGGAGTTTCGGGATGAGCCACGAGAGGAACGTGTCCACGCTCCGGGTCTGTATCCAGATGCGTCCTTCGCCGGTGAACTCGGCGACCAGTCCCTCCCCACTCAGGACGGTGGACCTGAGCCCGCCGACCCTGCGGACCGTGAAATCCGCGGTGGATTCGAAGGCGACGATGTGACCGGTGTCGACGTGGTAGGTGTCGTCCGGCGTCAGGTCGACCACCGTGATGCCGCCGTAGCTGGACATGAAGAGCGGGCCGGTGCCGGAGGCCCGGAGGAGGAACAGCCCTTCGCTGCCGAAGAACGTCTTCGCACCGCCGAACTCGGTGTCCAGGTCGATGGCGGGGTCCGACGCGAGGAACGACCCCGACTGGACGTAGACGGTCTCGTCCTCGAGTTCGTGGGCGGTGATGTCGCCGGGCAACGGCGGCGCGAACGAGACCCGGCCGGGGTCGTCGGCGGTGAACGTGTTCTGGAAGAAGCTCTCGCCGCCGAGGAGACTCCGGGAGAGCGACTTGAGGAACCCGCCGGCCGCGTTCGTCTCGATGGAGATGCCGGGGTCGTGGCTGACCATCGCGCTCGACTCGGCGATGACCTGCTCGCCCTGGTCGAGAGAGACGTTCAGGAGTGCGTACGACGGGCCGGACTCGATGTCGTGTTCCATGCGGTCCCGATGACGAGAACCACGAAATAGATTCGCTCCCCTCCCTTAACTCGAACTGGACGAGGCTGGATAGCAGACCGCCCGGTCAGTTCGCGTTCGCAGGAGACTGCCATGGTGGGACGCTGGGGCGCTACTCGGGGAACGCTTCGAGGACGTATACGTTCTCCGGATAGCTGGTGCCGGCGATGGTCGTCTCGTCCTCTGATTCCTTCTCGAAGCCGTAGTGCCGGTAGAACGCGTTGCCGAGTTCGTTCTCCGCGAGCACCATCGCCCGAACCGCGTCCACGTCCCGGTCGAACAGTTCGTCGCAGGTGCGGTCGAGTAGTTCGGTGCCGATGCCGCGGTGCCGGTGGTCGGGATGGACGTAGAGCCGGAAGACGACGCCGTCTTCGCGATTCCAGAGCGCGTGCGAGAAGCCGACGACGTCACCGTCCGCATCGGCGACGAACGACACCGTGACCGACCGCTGGAGCTCCTCCCGCATGCGTTCCGGGTCGTACCACTCGTCGACGGCGTCGTCCACCGTCTCGCGGCTCAGGATAGTGGGGTAGTCGTCGTTCCAGGACGCCTGCGCCACCCGGCGGATTCCCTCGACGTCGTCGGCGGTCGCGGGCCGAACGTTCATGCTTGACACTCACTCACGAACGGATTAGGTGTTTCGTCCGCGACGGTCAGACCGGGAGCACCGGGACGTCGGCGGCACGGACCACGCGGTCGGTGACACTCCCGATGTGGGGCCGGCGGCGGCGGGTGCGGCCGCGTCCGTGGATGCCCATGACGATGAGGTCGATGTCGTTCGTGCTAGCGTATTCGAGGATGCGGTCGTACGGAATCCCCGGAGACACGAGCACGTCGTCTCCAGCCCCTCCGCCTCTGCCATCTCGACGATCTCGTTCATCATCTCCTCGCCGCGCTCCTCGCACTGCTCGAAGAACAGTTCGCTGGTGCTCAGCGCCGAGGTGCCGCCGACGATGCGTTCGTCGACGACGTAGACGACGTGGACCGTGGCGTCGTACTGCTTCGCGATGTCGAGACCGTGTTCGGCCCCGCGTCGAGACCCCTCGCTTCCGTCAGTCGGTATCAATATGTTTTGATACATATTCGTGCCCTCGTCGGTCGTCACAGCACGGGACTTTCGACGTCGGCGTCGAGCCGTTCGAAGAAGTCCCGTACCGTGTGAAGTTCGTCACCGTCGTGACAGGGATAGAGACCCGTCAGGGTGTCGTCGTCGTAGACCGCGACGCAGATGACCGGCAGGTTGATGACCGAATAGCTGCCGTCGGTGATGGTCGAATCGAGCTGCCGGCGCGTGAACGTGAACTCGGTCGAGATGCCGTTCCGTTCGGCCCACTCCTCGAACCGCTCGACTCGGTCGAGCACCGTCGCGTGGAACTCGGTGTCCCGGAGCGGTCCGTCAGGGCTGATCTCCTTGCCCCAGACGGTCACGTCGAACCGGTCGATGTGGCCGTCGCGTTCGAGTCCGGTGAGCGTCTCGATGACGGCGCGCTGCTGGCTCTCTGTGCCGAAATCGAACTGCGACCGCAGGAACAGCTCGACCCCCTCCCTGACCGTGTGGTACGACTCATTGTGGCGTGTCACCCCATCCCCAATCGGGTTAACAGTAGGACGAAGAAGGTCTAAACTCTTTCTCCGGGTGCAGTCGAGTCGCTACGCCCTGGCGCCCGCTTCCTCGCCCGGCAGGTCGTCCACGAGGACGACGGCTTCGCCCTCGATGACGGTCTCGTCGTCGCCGTCGTAGACGTTCGTCGAGAGGCGGTACTGCGCGTCGCCGATGTCTTCGACCACCTCGACGACGGCGGTGAGTTCGTCGCCGATGTCGACCGGTTTCAGGAACCGGACGTCCTGGGAGAGATAGATAGTGAGGCCGGGCAGGCGTGCGAGCGCGGCGCTGATGAGCCCGGAGACGAGGGTGCCGTGGACGATGCGGTTGCCGAACCGGGTGTCGACGGCGAACTCGTCGTCGAGGTGGAGTCGGTTGGTGTCGCCGCTCGCCTCGGCGAAACTCCGGACGTCGTCGTCGTCGATGACCTTGGTGAACCGGACGCTGTCCCCGACGCCGATGCTTTCGGCGTCCTCGACCGTTCGTTCGAAGGACCAGGACGGTTCCTTGTAGCTGATGGATGCGATCGGCGGCGCTTCGTGCTCCTCGCGGTCCTCGGCGGTGTACGTTCCGAGTGCGGCCCTGTTGAACCGGATGGCGCTGTTGAACAGGTCCTCGGAAGCCTGTAGCCACGCGTCGGCGACGCTGGCGAACGGGTTCGGCGGGGTCGTGATGGATTTCTTTTCTTCGGTCATGGTGGGTTCCTCCAGGTAGACTGCCCTGGGTTGGTCGCGGGTCGCCCGCAGGTTGTCACACCCTCTCAGTACAGAGCCAACGGAAAAAGGCTTCCGACCATCTGCTACCATCTGATGGTATTGGATGGTTCTGACAGGAACATTTATACCTTCAGCGGCCATTGGTGGTAGTAACGGATGACGAACGACAACGACGAGTTGACCTGGCCGCCAGCGGTCTTCGCCAACCAGCTCCAGCAGGCGGGCGAGGACGCGATGGAGCAGCAGTCGAAGCTGTTCAGGCAGATGCTCTCGGCGAGTACGGGAGCGAGCACCGACAGCTTCTCGCAGCTCCGAGCGATGACGATGGGCGCGGCGACGTTCAAGACGCGCGTCCAGAGCGGGGGTCGAATCAGCATTCCCGACGCCGAGCGCGAGGCGCTCGACATCGGCGAGGGTGACATCGTGCAGACGATCGTCATCCCGATCAAGCGGTCACACGGTGATTCCAATGAGTAGAACACAGATGCAGAACCCGTTCATGGCGATGTTCCGGATGCAGCAAAACACGATGGAGCAGGGACAGCGGATGTTCCACCAGAGCATGGAGATGCAACAGCAGATGTACCGGGCGTACCTCAACAGCATGGGCGCACAGAAGTCCGCCCAGAAGCAGGCGAACATGGTGGTCCAGAGCGCCGTCGACGCCTACTTCGAGATGCTCGAAGCGTCGATGCCGGGCGACGCGTCCGGCTTCGCGGAGATGCGCGAGGCCGTCCACGACCAGATAGCCGCGTACGACGACATCTCCGACCAGACGTGGGACGCTTTCGAGCGCAGCGTCCGGGCGAACGTCGACGCCACCGACGAGTTCATCGACAACATGCTCGAGTTTGTGGACGAGACCTACGATGCGTTCGAGGACTCCCAGCGGTCGCTCCAGGAGGCGACGGAGTCGGCCGCAGAGTCGATGGACGCGGTGTAACCGGGCGGACAACCTTTTGGTAGGCGCTGACAAATTGACCAGTGATGACAGATTCGAGCACCCCCATGGCCGACACAGAGGAATGGACCGAGTTCGTCGAGGAGATGAACGAGTCCATGCTCTCCGCCATGGAACAGAACATGGAGGCACAGGCCCGGTTCGTCGAGACGTGGCTCGACACCGTCGAGACAAACACGAGCGAGGAGCGCGTGACGGAGGGCCTCCAGGGCTACGCACGCGCCTACGAGGCGTGGATGCGCGCCGCCCAGGAACAGTACGAACGGGCGGCCGACGCCTTCAGCGGCGAGGAGGTGAACCTCGACGAGTTCCGCGACATCTGGCTGAACACCGCGAACGAGTCGTTCAAGGAGGTGATGAGCACGACGGCGTTCGCCGCGACGACGGGCGAGACGGTCGGCGACGCCCTCGAACTACAGGCGCAGGTCGACGAAGCCGCCCAGGACACGCTCCACACGCTCGGCTTCGCCACCGAGGGCGACATCGACGAAGTAGGTGAACGACTGCTCGAACTCGAACGACGGCAGCACGCCGTCGAGGAGAAACTCGACCGGGTGCTCGACGCACTGGAGTCATGAACCTCTACACCGCACCACTCGAACTGCAACGCCGCCAGTGGGAGCGAGCGGCCGAACTGCTCGACAAACAGCAGACCGTCCCGGAGCAGGCCGAAGTGATGGCCAACGTCGAGGTGGGACAGACCCCGAGCGAGGTGGTCTACACCGAGAACAAGCTCAAGCTCCTCCACTACGAGCCGCTGACAGAGGAGCAGTACGACGTCCCCATCCTCGTCGTCTACGCGCTCATCAACCGGCCGTACATCCTCGACCTCCAGCCGGACCGGAGCGTCGTGCGGACCCTGCTCGAACAGGGCTTCGACGTCTACCTCATCGACTGGGGCGAGCCGTCGCGCCTCGACGCCAACCTGACCATGGACGACTACGTCAACCGGTACATCGAGAACTGCGTCGACGTGGTCAGGGACCGCTCCGGCGAAGACGCCATCAACATCCTCGGCTACTGCATGGGCGGAACGATGTCCACGATGTACGCCGCGCTCAAACCGGAGAAGGTGCGCAACCTCGCACTGATGGCCGCTGGCCTGGAGTTCGACGACACCGGTGGCCTGCTCGAACTCTGGGGCAAGGAGGACTACTACGAGCCGAGCGCCGTCACCGACGCGTACGGGAACATGCCGTCCGAGTTCCTCGACGTCGGCTTCGCGCTGATGGACCCGGTCGACAACTACGTCACGAAGTACATCCGCCTGTTCGACAACGTCGAGAACGAGGACTTCGTGCGGAACTTCGCGCGGATGGAGAAGTGGCTGACCGACGGCATCGACGTCGCGGGCGACACCTACGTCCAGTTCCTCGAGGACATCTACCAGGACAACAAGCTCATCAGAAACGAACTCGTCATCGGCGACGACCACGTCGACATCCAGAACATCACGATGCCCGTCCTCCAGATCGTCGGCGAGTACGACCACCTCATCCCGCCGGAGGCCAGCATCCCGTTCAACGACGCGATACCCGCCGAGGACACGGCCGTGATGGAGTTCCCGACCGGCCACATCGGGCTCTCCGTCTCCTCGAAGTCACACGCTCAGCTCTGGCCCGACGTCTGTGACTGGTTCGCCGAGCGCTCGCAGAGCGAGCGCGACCTCCAGACCGTCTCCGGCATCGGACCGAAGTACGCCGAACGGCTGCAGAACGACGGCATCGTCGACCTCGTCGACCTCGCGGAAGCCGACGCGGCGACGGTGGCCGACCTCCTCGGCCTGTCCGAGGAGCGGGCCCGGGACTTCGTCGACCAGGCCCAGGAACTCACCGCCGGCCACTGACCCCGCTCCCCGGAAAACGTTTTGTGGTAGGTAATGGTAGCAGTACCCACAGGGGAGGGAGTAGGGTGACAGCCAACGCGGCGCACCGGGTCTCGACCGGGTTCCGTCTTCTTCCGCTCCGCCTGTGTGATCAGCTATGATGCTCGAAGGAAGAACGTGCGTCGTCACGGGGTCATCGAGAGGTATCGGACGCGGCATCGCCGAGGAACTCGGCCGAAACGGGGCGAACGTCGTCGTCAACTATCGGTCGTCCGAGGCGGAAGCTTACGACGTCGTCGACACGGTAGAGGACGCCGGCGGATCGGCCATCGCGGTCCAGGCCGACGTCTGCGACCAGGACGAGGTCGAGGGGATGTACGATACGATCCAGGAGACGCTCGGCGAGACGGACGTCCTCGTGAACAACGCCGGGGTCACCGTCGACAAGAAGTTCGAGAACATGACCCGCGAGGACTGGGACCGGGTCATCGAGGTGAACCTCGGCGGCGTCTACAACGCCACCAGTGCGTTCTTCGACGACCTGATCGAGGCCGAGCACGGCCGCCTCGTCAACATCTCCAGCGTCGTCGGCCAGCAGGGCAACTACGGCCAGGCGAACTACGCGACCACCAAGAGCGGGCTGTTCGGGTTCACGCGCACGCTCGCTCTCGAGATGGCGAACTCCGGGTCGACCGCGAACTGCGTCGCCCCCGGATTCGTGAAGACCGACATGCTCGGGAAGGTCCCGGAACGGGTGCAGGAGAAGATCCTCGAACGCATCCCGCTCGACCGATTCGCGGAAGTCGAGGACATCGCGGGCATCGTCCGGTTCCTCGCGAGCGAGGAGTCGAGCTACATGACCGGTCAGGTGCTCGCCGTCAACGGCGGGATGGAGTGGTAGCTACCCGAGGCGGTCGGCGAGGCCCTTCGCCTCGTGGATGCGGGTCGGGATGCCGGCGCCGGTCGTGAAGTTCGCCGCGATGTGGAGGCCGTCGGGCAGGTCCACGTCCTCGGTGGCCGTCCACGACCGGTCGTACGCGGGGAATCCGCGTTCGAGGCGTTCGACGTTGATGACGTCCGACGCGACGCCCATGACGTCCGCGAACTCCTCCTGAGCGATGCGGCCGAGTTCCTCGTCGGACTCCCGAATCAGGTCCGGGTTCTTCATGCCGCCGAGGAAGACGGTGTAGACGCCGGTGCGGTCGAACAGGCTGTCGTGCCAGGTCACGCCGAGCGTCTTGTACGGTTCGTCGTGCCGGATCTGGTAGCCCATCCCGTCGGCGTCGACGTCGGCGTCGAGGTGGACGAGCACCATCGAGTTGTAGTTGAGGCTGTCGAGTGCGGCGGCCGACTCCGGGTCGATGTCGCGGACCAGGTCGGCGGTCACGTCGGCGGGCGTGGTCAGCACGACGTCGGTGACCTCGTGGTCGCCGTCGGGCGTCGCCAGGACGTAGCCGTCGCCGTCCTCCGTGATGGCTTCGACGGGGGTCTCCAGGCGCACGTGCTCGCGCTGGAGGTCGTACATCGCCTCCGGAAGCCGCGCCATCCCGTCGCGGAACGAGAACGCGGGGGCGCGGCTCTCGCTCGTCGCGCGCTTGATGGCTGGCACGAGCAGGCTCCCCTTGCGCTTCTCGAACTCGAGGATGCGCGAGAGAGCGTACTTGGCGTACATCTCGCCCGGGTCCGAGCCGTAGGTTCCGCCGAAGATGGGGCCGATGAAGTTGCGGTAGGCCTCCTCGCCGAACTTGCGGCTGAACAGGTCGGCGGCTATCTCGTCCTCGTCGCCGTCGGCCGTGAGCGGTTCCGCGAGCACGCGGAGCTTCCCCGGCCACGAGAGCAGGTCGGTGGTGAGGAACGTCTTCACGTCGAAGGGGACCTCGCGGAGTTTCCCGTCGGCGTAGACGTAGAGCGGCATGTCGCCGTCGGCCTCGATGACCTCGTCGGCGGCGCCCGCCTCGTCGATGATGGCGCGGAGCGTCGGCGACATGCGGCCGCGCTGGGGGCCGCATTCGAGCACGCGACCGTTCACGTGGCTGGTGCGGATGACGCCGCCGGGGCGGTCGGCCTCCTCGAAGACGACGTGGTCGAGGTCTGCCTGTTCGAAGTAGTAGCTCGCGGAGAGCCCGGTGATGCCGGCGCCGACGACGCCGACGGTCATCGCGGACCACCCGCTGGATGTCGCGTGGTGGAGCGACCGCGTGTCGGCGGCGCGCCACTCGTGGGGAGGTAGTCTGTCATACGTGTGAGTTCGGGTTGCTGGTGATAGGTCTGACGGGTCGGCCTCACACCCGGGGGCAGAGGGGTCGCTGCCGAGCGGACTGCCGGTGGTGGCGTGTGCGCGCGAGCGCGACCCGCCGCAGAACCCGCGGTAGACGCAGGATCCGCAGGGACCGTCGAACCAGTCCGGGTTCCGGAGCAGGCCGAGCAGCGACGAGTCGCGGTAGGTCGTCACGAGGTCGTCGTCGCGGACGTTGCCCACGCTGACGGGTAGAAACCCGGACGGGAAGACCTCGCCGGTGTGGCTCACGAAGACGAACCCGTTGCCGGCGCCCGTCGAGCCGACGGTGACGTCCTCCTCGCCGAACTCTTCGCGCGCGATGTCGCGGGCGACCCGGCGGTAGAACGGAGCTTCGACGGTGATGACCCGGAAGGAGGCCTCGCGCTGCCGGCGGTAGAGCCATCCCATCGTCTCCTCGGCCAGCGCGGGCGAGAGCTGTTCGAGTTCCTCGCCGCGCCCGATGGGGACGAGGAAGAACACCTCCCACATCACGGCGCCGAGTTCCTCGACGAGGTCGGCGATGCGGGGCAGGTCGTCGACGGTCTGTGCCGTGACGGTCGTGTTTATCTGGATGGGGAGTCCGGCGTCGGCCGCGCGTTCGGCGGCGTCCATGATGAGGTCGAACGACCCCTCTTCGCCTCGGAAGTCGTCGTGTCGGGCGGCCGTCGCGCCGTCGAGGAGAGCGCCATCCGACGGACGCCGAGGTCGGCGAACCGTTCGATGGTTCCGCCGTCGAGCAGCGCCGTCGGCGCGGGCGTCACCGCGGTGGGGACGCCGACGTCGTGGGCGTACTCGATGAGTTCGAACAGGTCCGGTCGCTTGAGCGGGTCGCCGCCCGAGATGACCAGGATGGGGCCCGGCGAGCCGAACGACGCGACGTCGTCGACGAGCGCCTTCCCTTCGGCGGTGGATAGCTCGTCGGGGTGGCGGTCCGGTTGTGCGTCCGCCCGGCAGTGGTCGCAGGCGAGGTCGCAGGCCTGCGTGACCTCCCAGGTGACGATGAGCGGCGTCCCCGAGTAATCGCGTCCGTGGGGGTGGCCGCCGGGGTGGCCTGTTGGATGGCCCATCGGTCTACTCCGACCGGCCGCCGGGGTGGTCGCCCCCGGCCGGCGGTACGTGTGGCGTTCCTGTCGGCTCCGCGGCTCCGACTGGTCCAGAACTCATCAGTGGTTCGCCCCAGGGGCCGGACGGACACCAGTGCTGTCCCGCCATACCGCGGCCGTTTATTGCTGGTTTCGAGAGTCGAACCAATTTGGAACGCGTTTTCAGTTTCTGGGGTTCGGGAGAGCGTATTTGAACGTCCGGACCCATCTGTCTGGCATGGAAGCAGGCATCCGCGCCGAGATGGAAGTCGGCGCCCCTGGTGGCTGTACGGTCGCGGAGGTGTCGGAGCGGACGGGCACCGCCATCGACTCCGTCACCAGGGCGGTCGTCGCGAACCGGGACGGCACCTACACCGAGGAGTTCACGCTCTCGAACGACATCGCCAGCAACGACGTCGGCCTCTCGGAGTCACTGCAGTTCGACTCGCACAGCGTCTACCGGTTCGACCGCGACCCGACGGGCGACTGCGTCTGTGCCGCCATCGAGGAGTGTGGCTGCCCCGTCTCCGACGTCCGCGCGGAGAACGGGTCGCTGTTCGTCTCCTTCTACGCGCCCGACATGGACACCGTCAAACACATCTTCGAGACGCTGAGCGGGACCTTCGACGGCGTCAGCGTCCGCCAGCTCACCGGGTCGGACGACCACACGGAGACGGACTTCGCCGTCGTCGACCGCAACATCCTCACCGACCGCCAGCGCGAGGTGCTCGAAACCGCCTACCGGATGGGCTACTTCGCCCACCCGAAAGGGGCCAACAAGGGCGACGTCGCCGAGGCGCTCGGCATCGCGCCGTCCACCATGAGCGAACACCTCGCGGCCGCGCAGACGAAGCTGTTCGAAGCTATCGTCGACGGCTGAATCTCAGTCCAGGAACTCTTCTGCCACCTGGTACGCCTCGGAGGCGTACGCAAGCGCCGGTCCGCCGCCCATCACGACGGCGACCTTGAGGGCGTCCGCTATCTCCTCGCGCGTCGCGCCCGCCTCGACGGAACCGTCGGTGTGCCACAGGATGCAGGGCTCACACCGGATGACGACGCCGATGGCGAGCGACATGAGCTCTTTCGTCTTCGCGTCGAGGGCGGCCGGTTCCTCCGCGGACTGGACGTACCCCATGAACGCCTCGAGCTCGGGCGTGTCGCCCATCAGCGCTTCGAGGCCCTGGTTCAGGTCGGACAGCCGGGTTGCATTATCGGTCATGACCGTTCACGGCCGGACAGAGACACGCTAGTGGCATCAGTCGGGTAACTGGTTCTCGAATGTTGGGAACTCGACAGGGGGTCGGTCGGACCGTCGACGGCGACGCATGGCTTTTTGATGCGGCGCTACGCCAGTCATCAGTGGTGACTGACAGCAATGGACCTCCTTCTAACCCAGCAACCGACCGAGCTCGCGCTCGATCGATTCATCGGTCTCGTCCGGGGAACGCTCCTGTTCGCCGGTTCCGGGGCCGCCATCTACGGCGTCGGACGACTCGTCTTCGTCCCGGCGGTCTCCCAGGTGATGCAGCAGGTAGACCTCGACCCGAACATCCGTCTGCCGGTGGAGAAGGTGCTGAAGGCGACCATCGGGCTGTTCGCCCTGCTCACCGGCCTCACCGTCTCCGGGTTCGGCGGCGTGCTGACCGCGACAGCGGCGATAACCGCCGCGGCGACCATCGCCATCGGGTTCGCCTCACAGGACGTGCTCGGCAACTTCGTCAGCGGCGTGTTCATCGTGACGGACCCGAAGTTCAAGATCGGCGACTGGATCGAGTGGAAGGACAAGGAGGGCATCATCGAGGACATCAGCTTCCGGGTGACGCGGGTCCACACGTTCGACAACGAACTCATCACGGTTCCGAACGCCGAACTCACCACCAACGCGGTGACGAACCCCGTCGCGAAGAAGGCCCTGCGCATCACCTTCGAGTTCGGCGTCGGCTACGACGAGGACCTCGAACGCGCGAAGGAAATAATCGTCGAGGAGGCCCACGCCAACGAGGAGATACTCGACCGGCCCAAACCGTCGGTCCGCATCATGGAGCTCGCGGAGTCCGTCGTCGTCCTCAAGGCGTTCTTCTGGATTTCGAACCCGGGCCGCGTCGACTTCGTCCGGGTCCGGTCCGACTTCGTCCAGGCCGTCAAGGAGCGGTTCGACGCCGAGGACGTCTCGATGCCGTACCCGCAGCGCGAGCTATCGGGCGCCATCGACACCCGCGAGGCGCTGGCGAGCGAACCGCTCGGCGACTGGGAGTGACCGACGGCACGCCAACGTAACACACGGTTCCGGTACGGACCGACCATATCAGTTCCTACGTCTAAATATTAAAATTACGATATTTTTATTGCGGTATCAACTCTGTTCACCTTCGATGCTCGGTGAGATAACCCGACGCCAAGTCATCGAATCCCTGGCCGTCCTGGCCGCTGGAAACGGCACGCTCGCGCGACGCTCCGGTCGCGGCTCCACCACGCCCACGGTGCGACGGTTCGCCACTACCGTCCTCGGAGCGGAGTTCACCGGCCTCTACCTGGCCGACGACGGGACGCTGTTCTTCAACGTCCAGCACCCCGACGGCGACAACGCACCCCCGTACGACCACGGCGCAGTCGGCGTCCTGACCGGCTTCGACGTCGACGGCCTTCCCCGGGAGTGGGAGGAACTCTCCCTCCCGGCGACCGACGCAGAGAAGCGGACGGTCCGCACGGCGTTCGGCGACCACCAGGTCCTCGCGAACGGCGGCGACGCCACCGACGACGGCGAGATGCTCGGCGTCCCGTACTCGACCGACGGCGAGCCGATGACGGACGGCAACAACCCCGACTTCAACGGGTTCGTTCCGCGCGACGCCACCGGGGACGACGGCTACCTGTTCACCGACTGGGAGACCGCACCCGGGATGGTCAGCCGGATGCACGTCCGCCGCACCGGCGACGGCTGGGAGGTCCTCGGCTCCGAGAACCTCGACTTCCGACCGGTCGAGGAACCTGGAACAACTGCTTCGGTACCGTCTCCCCGTGGAACACGCCGCTCTCCTCGGAGGAGTACGAACCCGACGCGAAGGCGTGGTTCGAACCGGACGAGCAGACCTACGGCAACCGCGAGGCGACGATGGCCGACTACCTCGGCTACTTCGGCAACGCCTACCGCTACGGTTACGTCGTCGAGATAACCGAGCCGTTCGCCGAGTCGCCGACGCCGGAGAAGCGGTTCGCGATGGGGCGGTTCTCCCACGAGAACGCGGTCGTCATGCCCGACAACAAGACCGTCTACATGAGCGACGACGGCACCGGCGTCGTCCTCGGGAAGTTCGTCGCCGACCGCGCCCGCGACCTCTCGTCGGGCACGCTCTACGCGGCGTCGCTCACCCAGGACGACGGCACCGACCCGGCGTCCGTCGGCTTCGACGTCGAATGGGTCGAACTCGGCCACGCGACCGACGCAGAGGTCGAGTCCTGGGTCGCCGAGTACGACGGCCAGGACCCGTCCGACGACTACGACCCCGACTACATCACCGACGAGGAGGTCGAGGCGTGGGCGAACGGGAACAACCCGTACGACGACCAGCGCATCCCGTTCCTCGAGACCCGGAAGGCCGCCGGCGCGCTCGGCGCGACCGACGAGTTCCGGAAGATGGAGGGCGTCAACGTCCGGCCGAACGCGCACGTCGGCGACTACGTCTACGTCGCGATGTCGGAGATAAACGAGTCGATGCTCGCGAACGAGGACGCACCGGAGTCCGACCCCGAGGACGACATCCGGCTCGAACGCAACGACTACGGCGCGCTCTACCGGATGCCCATCGAGGGCGGGTTCGACGTGCGTCGCATCGAGCCGGCGGTCGTCGGGAGCGAGGACTCGTTCTGGCAGCTCGACAACGTCGTCGTGATGGACGACGGACGCGTCATCGTGGGCGAGGACAGCGACCACGAGACCAATCAGCTCTGGGTCTACGACCCCGCCGACAACTGACGGCCCCGTCGACGTCGCCCCAGGTCCCTTTTTCGTGCGCCCGGCATCAGGAGCCGACGGCACCATCGCTGTTTTTGGCAAGCCTAAAATAGCCGCGCCCGCAACCCCGAGACATGACCGACGGGCGGCCAGAACGCGACTACACGCTCGACGACGTCAGCGTCGTCATGGGGACGTACAACGAGGAGGCGGCCGTCGGGACAGTGCTCTCGGACGTCGCGGAGGCGACAGACGGCCGTGCCGAGGTCGTCGTGGTCGACGGTTCGTCCGACCGGACCGCCGAGATCGCCCGCGAACACGGTGCCCGCGTCATCGAACAGGAACCCCAGGGCTACGGCGTGGCGGTGCGCGAGGCCGTCCTCGCGGCCGACCGACCGGTCGTCGTCACCACCGACTGCGACGACACCTACCCGATGGAGCGCATCCCCGACTTCCTCGACATCGTCAACGACGGCTACGACGTGGTGAGCGGCGACCGACTCACCCACGGCGCGTCGACCATGCCCGCCGTCAACCGCCTCGGCAACCGGGCGTTCGCGGCGCTCGCGACTCTCCTCGTCGGTCGGCGCGTCCGCGACACCACGACGGGGATGCGGGCGTACCACCGCGACATCGTCCAGGCTATCGAGTGGACGGAGAACACCGGGCTGTCGGCCGAACTCCTTCTGCGACCCCTCCTCCGTGGGTATCGCGTGCGCGAGGTCCCCATCGACTACGACGAGCGCCTCGGCGACACCACCCTCGACCCGCTCTCGGGCGGCGCGAGCATCGCGAAATCCATCCTCGCGGTGAGCCTGGCGGAGCGACTCCGGTAGTCAGGCCTCCAGACCCACGGTCATCACGGGGATGTCCGACGCCCGGACCACTTTCTCGGTCACGCTCCCGAGCAGGTACCGGCCGACGCCGGTCCGGCCGTGTGTCCCCATCACAATGAGGTCGACGTCGTTGTCTCGCGCGTACCGGAGTATCTGTTCGTCTGGAATGCCTTCGAGAACGGTACCCGTCACCTCGATACCCGCCTCGCTGCCGGCCTGCTCTATCTGTTCGACGGGCTCACGACCCGCCTCGACGAGCGATTCGACGACGGACTGCTCGACGGAGTAGGCCGTGTGGAGGCTGGTGTCGACGACGTGGACGGCGTGAACGGTGCTTCCGTACTGGTCCGCGACGGCGAACGCGTGCTCCATCGCGCGCTCGGTGCCTTCGCTCCCGTCCGTCGGCAGCAAGATATCGTCGTACATCTGTGTGTCACCCTACAGCTTCCAGCAGGATATATGCTCCACCCGACTACCGGTCACCGGGAGCGCGGCCGTTGCCCGACGCCCACTCGGTGCGACCGGTGCTCCCCTCCCGGAGGAGCGAGTGGGCTGTTATGGTCCGGTTACTGGGCGGTAACCCCCACCGAGACAGCGATAATGGGCGATTTGTCACAGATTCCGAATTCCGGTCGCCGACCGGTCGGCCGGCGGTGTAACAGAACGCGTAAATCCCCGTATACGCCGCCGAAAACCCTGTCAAGCGGCGTATAACTATGCGGGATACGGGCGTCTTGACTGATGGCGCCAGCCCCCGGATGGCGCCATTCGGAAGGGTCGCTCAATGGTAGAGCACCACCGGTCCCCGGTGGAAGCCGTCAGGCTTTGCGTGGTTCGAATCCCGCCCCTTCCGCTTCTCCGGTGAACCAGACAGCCGGCAGACGTGTCGCTCGCCGCTGGCCCGTCTTACCCCCGTCCGGACGACCCGTCCACAGCCGCGAGCGACACGTCCACGGACACGTTCTCCGGCGTCTGGTTCGGTAGGTAGGCGGCCTGACCGCCGCATCGGGCCGGCACCGTACAAACCTCGCGGTACGGCGTCATCGCCCGGACCGAACCGTCGGTCCGCTCCACGGGCAGTTCGACCCGGTAGCTGAATCGGCTGGTCGGCCCGGTGTCCATGAACACTTCCAGGTCGAGTTCGTCTGTCGCGTTCACGGAGACGGACGCGTTCGCGCCAGTCGCTTCGACGCCCGGTCCCGCGAGATGCGCGCGGTCACCGTCCACGGCCAGGGTGAACGTCTGGTTCCCCCGGGATGCGTTCACGGCGTAGTAGGCGCTCCCGTCCTCGGAGGCGAGCCGGACGGACATCCGGTCGGTGGCTTCGGGGACGCCGACGGTCGTGGTCATGGTCACCGCGTCGCCGCTGACGGTGGTCACCGGCACGATGCGTGCGTCGACGGCGCTGCCGTGGAGCGGCGTCCACTGCCCGCGGTAGGCGTAGCGGTAGAGCCGCCGGTCCGGATAGGCGTCTGCGACGCCGAAGTTTGCCGTGCCGTCGTCGACGGCGTAGACGGTCCGGCCGTTGAGGCCCGGGTCGTTCCGGAGCGACTGGAACGGGTGGTTGAGCCAGTCGCCGTACGGCGTCGGGAGGAAGACGACGGCGTCGTCGGGCGGTCGCGGCTCGAACGGCGCGTACGCCTGACCGTACTGGGCCGTCACGGCGGCGTTCTCCTCGACGGGTTCCGCGAGCGCGGCCGCGTTCGCCCCGCCGAACGCGACGGTGGCGAGCAGCAGACCGGCGGCGAGGACGGCGCGCGCCCGGGGCGGGTCGAACGAGCGCTCCACTCTGGAGCGGACCATCCGCCAGGCGCGACGGCCGCCGAAGGCGGCGAACGCCGCCGTGGGAGCCAGCAGGTCGAAGTGATAGTACGGGCCGTGGGTGCTGACGAGGCCGTCGCCCTGGACGGCGAGGTCGCCGAGGAGGTTGAGGTTGCCCCAGAAGTAGACGTTGCCGAGGACGACGGAGACGAAGAGACCGCCCAGCAGGACGCGTGCCTGTTCGGGGTGGTACTCCCTCACGAGTCTCTCGACGGTGGTCTCGCGGAGGGCGAACCACACCCCGCCGGCGGCGAGTGCGGTCCCGAAGACGCCGCCGGCGACCCAGTCCGTGAAGAGGAGCCACACCACCTCGGCGTTGGCGCGCAGGGCGAGCAGCGGAGTGTAGGTCCGGTCGTAGCCGAGTATCTCGCGGTGACCGAACCCGAGGCCGTCGGCCGGTGCGAACGCCTCGTAGGGGAACACCAGCGGCGACCCGGTCAGCGCGGCGTTGTAGGCGAGCGTGACGCCCACGAGCGCCAGGCCACCGGCGGCGGTCAGCCCGGTCTGGACGGCCGTCTCCCGCTCGAACCGCCTCGTCCAGAGGCGGACGAGTGCGTGCACGACGAACGGTGCGGCGAACAGCACGGCGGTGTAGGGCCGACCGAAGAACGCGACGCCGATTGCGAGGCCTGCGAGCAGTGCGTACGCGCGGCTTCCGCGCCGGACCGCGCGGAGGTAGGCGAACGCGAACAGCAGGTTGAACGCCGTGATGGGCGCGTACGGGAGGAAGAGCGCGGAGTCGACGAGGAACAGGGGCGACGCGAGCAGGAACGCGGCGGCGAGCAGGCCGGTCCGGCGGTCGAACGCCTCGGCCGCGACGCCGTAGGTCAGGAGGACGTTCGCGGCGGCGATGGCGGGCAGTGCGAGGCGGTACTGCCCGGTCGCCAGCTTTCCGAGGGTGAACAGCGTCGCCGGGACGGGCGCGTACTTCGGGTAGAGGACGCCGCCGTCGCGGACGAAGAACCAGGGCCGGACCGACCCGGCGAGGTCGCCGGCCCGCATGACGAGTCGACCGTCGAGGAGGAGCGCGGCCTGCTGGAGGTAGACCCCCGCGTCGTGGTTGGTGGAGTGGTACGGGAACAGTTCGACGGAGACGGTGTAGACGACGGCAGCGGCGAGGAGTGCGAGCCCCAGGGCGAGAACGGTCGGGCGAACGCCGGTTCGGCCCCGGGCGCGGAGCATCTACTCGGTCGGGTACCAGGCGAGTTTGTGGTCGGAGACGAGTTCCACGCGCACGCGCTGGCCGAGTTCGAAGTCCTCGACGTGGTTGTGCATGCACCGGACCACGTCGCCGCTGTCGAGTTCGACCCGGTAGACGAACGACGGCCCGGTGTACTGGCGGTTGACGATGGTACCGTCGGCGTCGCCGTTGGCGGGCACCGCGCGCAGGTCGTCCGGGCGCACGAGGACGTCGACTTCGGCGCCGTCGTACTCGTCGGAGTAGCCCTTGAGGAGTTCGGCGTCGAACTCGTCGAGACACGTCTCCACCCGGCCGGCGGTGACGCGGGCCGAGAGGAAGCCGGTCCGGCCGAGGAAGCCCGCGACGAACCGGGACTGTGGGTGCTCGAAGACGTCTTCGGGGCGGCCGACCTGCTCGATGCAGCCGTCGTTCATCACGGCGACCCGGTCGCTGATGGAGAGCGCCTCCTCCTGGTCGTGGGTGACGGAGACGGCGGTGACGCCGGCCTCCTTGAGGATGCGCCGCACCTCCTGGCGCATCTCGACGCGGAGGCGGACGTCGAGGTTGGAGAACGGTTCGTCGAGCAGGAGGATGTCCGGTTCCGGCGCGAGCGACCGCGCGAGCGCGACGCGCTGCTGCTGGCCGCCGGATAGCTGGTCGGGCGTGCGGTCGCGGTGGGATTCCAGGCCGACCAGGTCGAGGAGGTCGTCCACGCGGGCCTCGCGCTCGGCGTCGTCGGCGTCGGTCAGCCCGAACGCGACGTTCTCCGCGACGGTGAGATGCGGGAACAGCGCGAAGTCCTGGAAGACGAAGCCGACGTCGCGGTCCTCGGGTTTGACGAACGTGCCGTCGCCGGCGACCGTCTTCCCGGCGATGCGGATCTCGCCCTCGTCGGGCCGCTCCAGGCCCGCGAGCATGCGGAGCGTGGTCGTCTTCCCGCACCCGCTCGGTCCGAGCAGGGTGAGGAGTTCGCCGTCGTCCACGGTGAGCGAGAGGCATTCGACAGCACTCTCGGGGCCGTAGTGGCGGCTCACACCGGTGATCTCGACGACCGGCGGTGCGTGGGCGTCGTCGGGAGCCGTCGACGCGGTCGATTCGTCTCCCGGGTTCGGTTCCGTCGCGTCGGTCGGCATGACGTCGCTATCTTGCATCGTAAGCCTCCTGTGCGATGATGACGAGCATCGAGAGCCCCGAGATGACGACCAGGATGAGCGCCGGGACGGCGGCCTGGCCGTAGTAGCCGGCTTCCTGAACGCGCCAGATGTACGTGACGAGGGTATCAAAGCCTGTCGCACCCGTGCCGAGCGGTTTCAGCAGCAGGGTCGCCGGAAGCTCCTTCATCGTCGTGAGGAACACCAGCGCCGCGCCCGCGACGACGCCCGGGGCGATGAGCGGGAGCGTCACCTTCCGGAACGTCTCCATGGGCGACCGGCCGAGCGTCTGTGAGGCCTCGGCGAGTCTCGGGTCGACCTGGAGCACCGACGACCGGATGCTGCCGACCGCCTGCGGCATGAACCGGACGACGTACGCGAAGACGAGCAGGGGGATGGTCTGGTAGAGCGACGGCGCGTAGTTCGCACCGAAGTAGACCAGCGACAGGCCGACCACGATGCCGGGGAGCGCGTAGCCGACGTACGTCGCCCGGTCCACGAGCGTCGCCACCTTCGACGGGTAGCGCCCGGAGAGGTAGGCGACGGGGACGGCCGCGAGGACGGCCGCGCCCGCGGCGAGCGTGGAGACGTACACCGAGTTCCAGCCGAACTCCCACTGGAAGGCCATACTCCGGGCGGCGGCACCGGCGTCGCCTCCCCGCACCAGCCAGAACGCGAGGACGGCCGGCGGGAGCACGAGGCCGAACATGGCGACGAGCGTCGGGAGCGCCATCGCGGCGTACCGCCACGCGCCGAGCCGGATGCGGCCGACCTGGCGGACGCCACGGCTGACGTACGCGTTCCGGTCACCGCCGCTAATCTGGGACTCGATGGCGAGGATGACGAGCGTCACGACGACCAGCTGGAGCGAGAGCAGCGCCGCGAAGTCGCGGCCCCAGGCGTTGTACTCCACGAAGATGATGCGGGTGAACACGTCGAACTGCATGATGGCGGGCGTGCCGAAGTCCGAGAGCGTGTAGAGGGCGACGAGCAGCGACCCGGCGGCGATGCCGGGGAGTATCTGGGGCAGCGTCACCCGGCGGAACGCCTGCCACCGCGAGTGGTTGAGCGTGCGCGCGGCCTCGACGAGGGTCGCGTCGAAGGAGACCAGCGACGCGCGCGTCGTGAGGAAGACGTACGGGTAGGTGAACAGCGTCAGCACGAGCACGGTGCCGTGGAAGCCGTAGATGGAGGAGCGTCTCGACGCCGAGCGGCGCGAGCGCGTTCGAGAGCACGCCGCGTGGGCCGAACGCGGAGACGAACGCGAACGCACCGATGTAGCTCGGGACGACCAGCGGGAGCGCGGCGACGACCGTCCAGAACCGGCGGAACGGGAGGTCGGTCTGCGCGGTCAGCACCGCGAGCGGGACGCCGATGAGCACCGAGGAGAACGTCACGGCGGCCACGAGCGCGAGGCTGTTGAACAGCACCTCGGCGGTGGCCGGGCGGGCGAGCAGGCCGACGGCGCGGTCCCAGCCGATGGACACCGACCGGAGCACCAGCCACGCGGCCGGGAACAGCACCGCGACGGCGATGGCGCCGGCGAGCAGGGTGAGTCCCGTCGGGAGCGAGTCGGCGTCCTCGCCGCCCCCGGTCTGCTCGCGGAGTCGTTCGAGTTGTTCTGTGGTGGCCATGCTGTCAGAGGACGCCGACCTCGCGCATCAGGTCGAGCGTGGGCTGGATGTCCGAGAGCTCCGTGAGGTCGAGGTCCGGCGGGTTGAGGTCGTCGATGGTCGGGAGCCCGCCGACGGGCTGGACGTCGGGTATCATCGGGTAGCCGTAGGTCACGGTCGCGAAGAACTCCTGGGCTTCAGCCGAGAGCAGGTGCCGGATGAAGTTCGCCGCGAGGTCCGGCGATTCTGTGTCCTGGATGACGGCGCCGGCGGAGACGTTGACGAGCGCGCCGGCGTCGCCTTTCGTGAACGCGATCTCGACGGGAGCGTCCGGGCGGCGCGCCTGGACGCGGAGCGCGTAGTAGTGGTTCGCGAAGCCGGCGAGCACCTCGCCGTCGGCGACGGCGTTCGTCGTCAGGAACTCGTCGCGGTACTCGGTGACGCCCAGGTCGACCATCGTCTGGAGCCACTCCCTGGTGGCCTGCTCGCCTTCGAGGAGCCGCATCGCGGTGACGAACGACTGGAACGCGCCGTAGGTGGGTGCCCAGCCGACGGCGTCGGCGAGCGCCTGCGTCGACGGCACCGCGTCGATGCTCGCGGGCACGTCCGACGCCGACAGCTGGGCGCTGTTGTACGGGATGGTGCGCGCGCGGCCTTCGAGGCCGACCCACCGACCGTTGGAGTCCTGGAACGCGTCGCGGACCGGGTCGAGCACGTTCGCGGGTAGCGAGGTGGTCGCGCCCGCGGCGGTGACGGCGCCGACCGAACCCGCGTCGATGGAGATGAACACGTCGGCGGGGCTGGTTCCGCCGCCAGTCTCCTCGACGATGGTGTTCGCGAGCGACGACGAACTGTCCTGTTTCAGCCGGAACGTGAACCCGTCGTACTTCTGCTGGATGAGCCGGAGGAGGTCGAGATACCGGCCGCCCTCGCCGCCGCCGAGGTAGACGGTGAGTTCGCCGGACAGGTCGGGCATCTCGTCCATCGAGGTGCCGCCCGGTGCGGGTCGACCGGCGACCAGGGGACCGGAGCCCTGGAAGTCGGCCGGAGTGACCGAGTTCGCCTGGTCGTCACCCCCGAACCCGGGGAGAGAGGTACAGCCGGCGAGCCCAAGCGTGGCGGCGGCGCCGGCGGTCGCGAGGAACCGCCGTCGCGCCAGTCGACGTCTGTCGCCCGCGCCGTTCCGCTTCATGCTTGAATTAGGCCGGCCTAAAACTATTATATCTGCCGGTTCCGGAACCGGGTCAGTCGTCGGCGAGGGCGGGGACCCGGTCGGCGTCGAGTGCGTCGAGTGCGTCGAGCCAGTCGAGCATCGACTCGCCGACGTGGTTGAGGAACGCGCCGTTGTTGTACTCGCTCCAGTCCCCGTCGGCGAGGCGGCGAGCCATCGCGCGGTAGACCCCGGCGTAGGTGGGTTCGTCGGGGTCCACGTCGTCGACGATCTCCCAGAGGTGTTCGTTGAGTTCGAGGCCCGCCACCTCGTTCGCCAGGTCGTCGAAGGTTGACCGGGGCGCCTTGTTGTGCTCGCAGAGCGGGAACCCGGTGAGGAGTTGCGTGCCGACGACGTCGCAGGCGCGCTTGAGGAAGACGCCGCTCCAGATGTCGTCGAACCGGCCGACGTCCCACTCGTTGTCGTCCATCGGAAGCTGGTAGAACGCCGGGACGACCTCGCGGCGGAACGCGAGGTTCATCGAGCAGACGGTGAGATACTGGCCCTCGCGGGCCACGAAATCGCGGTCGAAGTCGTCGGCGGTCGTCCGCGTCTCTGCCTGGCCCTGGAGGTCGCCGTCGGCGAGGATGCGGACCGCGTCGAGGTCCGGGACGTTGGTCCAGAGGCCCTGCGAGACGACGACGTCGGAGACGTGTCCGGTCTCGGTCTGCACCGTCTCGTCCATCGCCGCGTACGGGTAGCCGCGAGGGTAGAGGCCGTGCTCGTCGGCGTGCTGGTAGAGGACGTTGACCCACCGTTCGTCGGAGCCGACCGTTTCGATGGGTCCTTCGTAGTCGAGGTTCCGGAGGTGGCGGCCGAAGAAGTCGAACTCGGCGTGCGGGAGGGTGTCGTCGTCGATGAAGACGCCGTACTCGAAGCCCTCGGTCCACATGTAGAGGAGTCCGAAACTCGTCTGCGCGTGGCTGGCGTCGGGGACGAGATGAGCGTACTCGGTCGCGTCGTGCTTCTCGAACCACGTCTCCCGGCGGGACGCGTCGAACACCTCGCCGGAGACGCCCTCCTCGTCGAGCATCGCCCGCATGGCGTCGGTGTCACACCAGTCCTCGGTGACGAGGAGCACGTGCAGGCGGTCGAGGTCGAAGCCGTGGTCGCGGGCGTTCGCGACGTACGCCCGCAGGTTCTCGAACTCGCGGACCGTCGGCACGATGACGCAGATGTCTGCCGTGGTCATTCCCTTGCCACCCTTTGTTTAGGCCCACCTAAAATATCTGCCGTTCCCGGCCGCCGACGCCGGCCAAACCTGACAGCGTTCCGGTACAAACCTGGTACGTAGCTGGCACATATGTCGGCGGGAGTGACTTACAGTCGGCCACGTATGTATCGTGTTCTGGTAGAATCGTGTTTTACAGTGGCACGGGTGATTTTCAAACACTCGAATACGGCGCCGTGAGTGTCGGCAATCGTCGAACGCTCGATTGTGACGGACCCTCATAGAAAGGTCGGGCCACTAACCTTATATGCGTCCATATAGCAACGGTCAGCTTTAATGCCATTTGGGGAAATATTTATTTGGTAGTTAGCCGTTTGACTAGTCGCGACCAGTGGGGGACCGAAACGGGGGACGTGTGAGCACGGCCGCTACCCGGTAGCAGCGCCTCCACTTATCACTCGAAGCGCCGGCCGCACGTACACGAAATATGTCTGTGAACGAGAAGACCTGTCTGGTAACGGGATCGTCGAGGGGAATCGGACGCGGAATCGCAACACGGTTCGGGGAACACGGCGCCAACGTCGTCGTCAACTATCGCTCGTCGGCAGCCGAAGCCGAGGACGTCGTCGACGAGATAGAACGGCTCGGCGGGACAGCCATCGCCGTCCAGGCCGACATCACCGACCGCCAGGAGGTCGAGGACATGCGCTCGCGCGTCCACGACGCGTACGGGCCCGTCGACGTGCTGGTGAACAACGCCGGCATCACGCGCGACGCGAAGTTCTCCGAGATGACCGCCGAGGAGTGGGAGCAGGTCATCGACACCAACCTCAACGGCGCGTTCCACACCACCCAGGCGTTCTTCGAGGACATCAAGCACGCCGAACACGGCCGCGTCGTCAACATCTCCAGCGTCATCGGCAAGCAGGGCAACTTCGGCCAGGCGAACTACGCCGCAGCCAAGAGCGGCCTGTTCGGGCTCACACGCTCGCTCGCCCTCGAACTCGTGCCGTACGACGCGACGTGCAACGCCGTCGCGCCCGGCTACACGGAGACGGACATGGTGAAATCCGTGCGCGAGGACATCCAGGACGAGATTCGCGAGCAGATACCGCTGAAGCGCTTTGCGACCATCGAGGAGATAGCGTCGGTCGTCCAGTTCCTCGCCGGCAAAGAGTCGTCGTACATCACGGGCGAGGTCATCGACGTGAACGGCGCGATGGACCTGTGAGGTGATTGGATGGAGTCGATAGACGAGAAACTCGCGCTGCTGGACCAGATGCGGGAGGAATCCCGCAACGGAGGCGGTCAGGACCGCATCGATTCGCAGCACGAGAAGGGCAAGATGACCGCCCACGAACGCCTGGAGTACCTGTTCGACGACGGGACGTTCGTGGAACTCGACTCGTTCGCCGAACACGACTGCCACAGCTTCGGGATGGCAGACCGCAAGAAGCCCGGCGACGCCGTCGTCACCGGCTACGGCGAGATAGACGGCCGCGGCGCGGTCGCGTTCGCGCACGACTTCACCGTCTTCGGCGGGTCCGTGTCGAGCGTCGTCGCCGACAAGATAAACAAGCTGATGGACAAGGCCGTCGAGAACGGCGTCCCCGTCGTCGGCCTGAACGACTCCGGCGGCGCCCGCATCCAGGAGGGCGTCGACTCGCTCGCCGGGTTCGCGCGCCTGTTCCGCCGGAACACGAAGGCCAGCGGCGTCGTGCCACAGATTTCCGCCATCATGGGGCCGTGTGCGGGCGGCGCGGTCTACTCGCCCGCCATCACCGACTTCACCGTCATGGTGAACGACACCAGCCACATGTTCATCACCGGTCCGGACGTCATCGAGACGGTCACGGGCGAGCAGGTGTCGATGGAGGAGCTCGGCGGCGCCGGCCCCCACTCATCGAAGAGCGGCGTCGCCCACTTCGCCTACGAGTCCGACGAAGGCGCACTCGACGGCATCCGCGAACTCCTCTCCTACCTGCCGGCGAACAACATGTCCGACCCGCCGCGGCTCGAGCCGTGGGACGACCCGGACCG
Source organism: Halobacteriaceae archaeon GCM10025711 (assembly GCA_042662785.1). Taxonomy (GTDB): domain Archaea; phylum Halobacteriota; class Halobacteria; order Halobacteriales; family Halobacteriaceae; genus JBHSYX01. The sequence goes on along the minus strand of JBHSYX010000001.1, from coordinate 1,818,182 downwards.
CCGCGACGACGAACTCGTGCACATCGTCCCGAACGACCCGAAGAAGCCCTACGACGTGAAGGACGTCGTCTCCAGGGTCGTCGACACAGGGTCGTTCTTCGAGGTGCAGGAGGCGTTCGCGAAGAACATGGTCGTCGGGTTCGGCCGCCTCGACGGCCGGTCGGTCGGCATCGTGGCGAACCAGCCGAAGGTCAACGCCGGCACGCTCAACATCGACGCGAGCGAGAAGGCCGCGCGGTTCGTGCGGTTCTGCGATTCGTTCAACATCCCCATCGTCACGTTCGTGGACGTGCCCGGGTTCATGCCCGGCACCGACCAGGAACACCAGGGCATCATCCGACGCGGCGCGAAGCTCATCTACGCGTACGCGGAAGCGACCGTGCCCCTGTTCACGGTCATCCTCCGGAAGGCCTACGGCGGCGCGTACATCGTGATGGCGTCGAACGACCTCGGGTCGGACGCCAACTACGCGTGGCCCCACGCCGAGATCGCGGTGATGGGCCCGAAGGGCGCCGTCAACATCCTCAATCGCCGGGAGATAACGCAGGCCGAGAACCCCGACCAGCGCCGCGAGGAACTCATCGAGGAGTACCGCGAGGAGTTCGCCAACCCGTACAAGGCCGCCCAGAACGGCCACATCGACGAGGTCATCAGACCCAGGGACACGCGCCACCGGCTCATCCGCGACCTCCGCTTCCACGAGTCCAAGCGCAAAGAGGGACCGTCGAAACGCCACGGCAACATCCCGCTGTAACCCGAGTCCAGAACTATGTCACAGGCACCACTCGAATTCGAGACCAGAGACGAACCGGAGACAGAACAGCCCACCGAGTCGGTGGAGGAGTCGGCGCCCGCGCCGGTCCGCCTCGAGGACGTCCTGCTCGAAGAGGCGGACCACGGCATCAGCCTCTCAATCGACGGGAACCCGGACGACGTGGAGATGGCGGCTATCACGGCCGCCGTCACCGCCGCGGTCGCCCAGGAGACCGACGAGGCGGACGAGGCGGACGAGTTCGTGATGGACGCCTGGCGACTCGCCGGGCGCTACGCCATGGTGACGGGGCGCCGGCCGGTCAGACCCGCCGACGCCGGCACCGACGCGTGGCGGTGGGCGGGCCGGACGAACTGTAGCTGGTAGCCCTGGATGGTCATCCCCAAACCTAAAGCGCGACCTCGTGGAGAGTGATTGTATGCAGGACGTAGCAGTCATCGGCGCGTCGATGACCCAGTTCGGGCAGCGCGACGCGTGGATACGCGAACTGCTCGCGGAGGCGGGCGAAGCCTGCCTCGACGACGCGGGCGTCGGCGCCGACGAGATCGACCACCTCTACGTGTCGAACATGGCGAGCGGGGAGTTCGAGGGCCAGACGGGGTTCCGAACGCGCTCGCACACGACCTCGGCGCGTTGCCGGCGTACACCCAGCGCGTGGACCAGACGAGCGCGAGCGGCGGCGCGGGCACGTATGCGGCCTGGCAATCCATCGCGAGCGGCGCCTCGGAGATGACGCTGCTCGTCGGCGGCGAGAAGATGACCCACCGGTCGACCGCCGAAGCCACCGACGTCATCGCGTCGCTCACCCACCCGGTCGAGTACAAGCACGGCGTCACGCTCCCGAGTTTCGCGGGCCTCACCGCACGGCTCTACCTCGACCAGTACGACGCGCCGCGCGAGAGCCTCGCCAGGGTGGCGGTGAAGAACCACCGGAACGGCGTGGACAACCCGCACGCGCAGTTCCGGAAGGAGGTGGACCTGGAGACGGTGATGGAGTCGCCCGTCGTGGCCGACCCGCTCCGACTCTACGACTTCTGCCCCATCACGGACGGGAGCGCGGCGCTCCTGTTCGTGCCGGCGTCGAAGGCCGAGGAGTACACCGACGAGTACGCGGTCATCTCGGGCATCGGCGGCGCAACCGACACGCACGTCGTCCACGAGCGCGAGGACCCGACGGTGATGGGCGGCGTCGTGGAGAGCGGCGAGCAGGCCTACGAGATGGCGGGGCTCGGCCCCGACGACGTCGACGTGGCGGAACTCCACGACATGTTCACCATCCTCGAGTTCCTCCAGAGCGAGGGGCTGGGCTTCTTCGAGCAGGGCGAGGGCTGGAAGGCCGTCGAGGAGGGCGTCACCGACCGCGACGGCGACCTGCCCATCAACACGTCCGGCGGCCTCAAGTCGAAGGGACACCCGCTCGGCGCGAGCGGCGTCGCACAGGTCTACGAGATATACCAGCAGTTGACCGGGAACGCCGGCCCCCGACAGGTCGAGGCGGACGTCGGCCTGGCCTGCAACGTCGGCGGGTTCGGCAACTGCGTCACCACCACCATCATGGAGGCCCGATGATGCCCCTCGAAGCCCACCGGTGTCCGAACGGCCACCTGACCTATCCCGAGCACGCTCGCTGTCCCGACTGCGGCGAGGAGCAGACCGACATCGTCGACCTGACCGACCGCACCGCCACTATCGTCACCTGGACGTCGAGCACGGCGACGCCGCCCGGCGTCCGCCAGCCCAACCACCTTGCCATCGTCGAGTTCGACGTGGACGGCGAGTCGGTCCGGGCCATCGGCCAGTTGACCACCGACGACGTCGCCATCGGCGACGCGGTCCGGCCCGTCTACGAGGAACAGCTCCGCGACCCGGAGGCCGGCATCCGCGAGCCGGCGAGCCAGGAGTGGGACGGCTACCGGTTCGAGCCCGCCAGGAACGTCGTCGTCCAGGGTGTCGTCGTCCGACCCGTCACCGAGTTCGTCTTTGATGCTCCGGAGTTCCGACTCCACGTCTATCTCGATGGCGTCGGCGGGGTCGTCGGTCGCCAGCCGCGAGTCGGGACGCGCACGTTCGCTCTCGCCGATGCGGTCCTCTATCTCCGCGCTCAGCCCGCGCGCCTCCTCGATGATAGACCGGGCTTCGGGGTCCGACGGCAGGCCGCCGCCCTCGATGGCCTCCGCCAGGTCGTCGAGCGCGCGGTCGACCTGTTCGAGCGTGACCCGGCCGACCTGTTCGGCGCGGCGTCGCGCGCCGCGGGACTCCTCGCGGGCCGTGCGCGCAGGGTCGGCGAGGCGGAGCGCCTGCTGGAGCACCTCCAGTGCCCGGATGTTCGCCTCCAGCGCCGCGATGGCGGCCGGGATGACGAAGTCGTCCGCGAACTCGATGAACTCCCGGGGCGTCGGCGGCCGGGGAGTCCCAGCGGACCCCGGGGTGGCTGCCGAATCTCGCCCCGGAGTTCGGTGAGCGTGGCTTCGAGGTCGGCGACGCGCTCGGCGAGTTCGTCGTCCCTCCGCGAACTGGTCATGGCGGGACGTTCGCGCGCGAACGCAAAAAGAACAGAGGGTCACTCGAAGCCGCGCCGGTACTGGACGGGCGGCGGGCACTGGTCGGCGGCGTCGAGTTCCTGGGCGGCGTGGAGCGCGAAGTACGGGTCGCGGAGGTGTTCCCGGCCGACGATGGCGAGGTCGGCGCGACCGTTGGCGACGACGGCCTCCGCCTGGGTCGGTTCGGTGATGCCGCCGACGGCGCCGACGGCGACGTCCGCCGTGGTCTCCGAGCGGATGCGCTCTGCGTACGGCACCTGGTAGCCGGGCCCCGCGTCGGGGACCTGCTGGTCGGGGTGGATGCCGCCCGCGCTCACGTCGACGAGGTCTGCGCCCCGGTCGGCGAGCATGTCCGCGAGGCGGACCGACTGTTCGAGCGTCCACGATTCGCGGTCCGGGAGCCAGTCGGTCGCTGAGATGCGGACGAACACGGGCCTGTCGTCGGGCCAGACGTCGCGGACCGCGCCGGTGACCTCGCGGACGAGCCGCGTCCGGTTCTCGAAGCTACCGCCGTACTCGTCGTCCCGGTGGTTGGTGACCGGGGAGAGGAACTCGTGGAGGAGGTAGCCGTGTGCCGCGTGCACCTCGGCGATCTCGAAGCCGGCGTCCAGGGCGAGTTCCGCGCCGCGGACGAACGCGGAGACGACGTCGTCCACGTCGTCGCTCGTCATCGCCCGGGTCCGGGGTGGGGTACCGTCGAAGGGCCACGGTTCGTCACTCGGGGCGATGGTCTCCCAGCCTCGGTCGTCCGGCTGGAGCGGTTCACTGCCCTCGGAGGGACGCGTCTTCGAGGCTTTCCGGCCGGCGTGGGCCAGCTGGATTGCGGGGGTGGCGCCCTGGTCGGCGACGAACTCGGCGACGGGGGCGAGCGCGTCGGCGTGGTCCTGGCTCCAGAGGCCGAGGTCGTTCGGGGAGATGCGGCCGCGGGGTTCGACCGCGGTGGCTTCGGTCATCACGACGCCGGCGCCGCCGACGGCGCGACTGCCGAGGTGGACGTGGTGCCAGTCGGTCGCGAGTCCGTCGTCGGCACACGAGTACTGGCACATCGGGGAGACCATCACCCGGTTCCGGACCTCGGTGTCGGCGAGTCGTAGCGGGGTGAACAGTTCGGCCATCGCGCTCCCGTTGCCGTTCGGGGCTGAAAGGCCTGCTGGAGCCGGCATTCCGAGGACAAGTATATTCCATCAAATATAGAAGTAATAAAATACCCGTATGCCCCAAATATTTATCTTCATTGGGGTCGTTATTGTCGAAACGAGATGGACCCGGACGACCGTGACGGCCAGACGGACCACAGGCGGGCCGCGGCGTTCGCGGAGGCCCTCGACGACCTCAAGCGGCGCGGCAGCATGCTGCTTCTGGTCGGCCCGGGTCATCACGACGCCCCGTCCGCCGCCTGTCAGCGACTGCTCGGCGCGGCGGTGTCGGAACCCCGTCGCCGCCTGTACGTCATGTCGGGCGGAACGCCAGCCACCCACGCCTCCCCGATGGACGTGGGCGGCGACCACAGACAGTCGAACCGAACCATCGTCCACGAGACGACGACCCGGAGTGCGACCACCGCGTCCGCCGGCACACCAGCCGGCCTGCCGGCACGGACCGTGACCGACGGCCTCTCGGAGCTTCACGCGGCTGTCGAGGACGAAATCGCCGCCTTCGAGCGCGACTACGGCGACATGGACCCGGCCGAACTCCGGGTCTGCCTCGACTCGGTCGACGCGCTCCTCGCCACCTACGACGAGGAGGACGTCTTCGAGTTCCTGCACGCCGTCGCCGGCACCATGCGCGCCACGGGCGGGATGTGCCACGTCCACCTGCCGACGGACCCCGACAGCCGGGTCGCCCACCTGCTGGAACCTCTGTTCGACGCGGTCATCGAGGTCCGGGACGAGGGCGGCACCCCCAGCAGCGCTGGCACCTCCGCGAACGGGGCGTCACGACCGACTGGCTCACGCTGTAAGCGCTTCTCCGGGTTCAGTTCAGTTCAGTGCGGACTCCAGGACGAGCGTGTCGTCCTCGAGGTAGTGGTCTAACTCGTGTGCGTACTCCTCGAGGACGACCAGTTGCTCGCTCAGGATGTGGGCCGTCGCGTGGTCGCCGAGGTTCCGCGCGAGTTCGACGTGCTGGCGGTAGCTCTGAATGACGTCGCCGAACGCCGAGAGGTCGTTCTCCAGCGACGGGCCGATGTCGAGCACGTCCTCTCCTCGAAGGGGATGGTGCTGGCGTCAGCCAGCGTCCGCGGACCGGAGATAGGCACGCCACCGAGCGCCTGGACGCGTTCGGCCAGTTCGTCGGCGGCCTTCTCCACGTCGTCGGCCGCCTCGCCGAGGAAGAGATGGACGTCGCGGAACTCCGCCCCTTCGACGGTCCAGTGGTGTTTCTTCAGCTGGTGGTAGAGCACGTAGGCATCCGCGAGGTCGGTGTTGAGGGCGCTGATGATCTGTTGTGCCCGGTCGACGTCCATGCGGAGCGGGTTCTCCTTGACGACGCCGGCCTCCTGTCGTACGGCCTGCTGCTGTGAACTCATTGCGTCGGACCCCTACGACGGGGGCCCGCATAAGAGTACAGCCGTCTGACAGTAACCGCGTTCAATCTGGTAGCTACCTGGCTACCGAAAGCCGGCACAGACCCTGAAACCGACTCCAGGCCGGCGGCTCAGCCACCACGGGCCGCTCGGCGCCGAGGCCAAGTCAGCAATTTTATGGTCGAGAGTTGGCTCTCGAAAGCCAACCGGCATAGTCGGTGGACACATGACGGCAACTGACACACCCGAGACGAGTGAGAGCGACCCGGGGACCGAACCGACGCGGGCGTCGTTCGTCGAGTACGGCATCGACGACAAACCGCCCCTGCTGGAGTCGGTGTTCCTCGGCATGCAACACTACCTGACGATGATCGGCGCGAACATGGTCATCCCGCTGGTGCTCGCCGGCGCCATGGACATGCCGCCCGCGGTGACGGCTCAGCTGGTCGGGACGTTCTTCGTGGTCTCCGGCGTGGGCACCCTGCTCCAGACCACGTTCGGCAACCGGTACCCTATCGTGCAGGGCGGCACCTTCTCGATGCTCGCGCCCGCCATCGCCATCATCGGCGTCGTGGCCGCGCGCAACCCGTCCGGTCCGATGTGGGAGACAGCCATCCTCGAACTCCAGGGCGCGGTCATCGTGGCCGCGGCCGCCGAAATCGTCGTCGGCTACTTCGGCATCATGGGTCGCCTGAAGCGCCACCTCTCGCCGGTGGTCATCGCACCGACCATCGCGCTCATCGGTCTCTCGCTGTTCAACGTCCCGCAGATAGCGACCGCGACCCAGGACTGGTGGCTGCTCGGTCTCACTCTCGGCCTCATCGTCCTCTTCTCGCAGTACCTCCGGAACCGGAACCGCGTGTTCCGACTGTTCCCCGTGCTGCTCGGCGTCGCCGCCGCGTGGCTCATCGCGGCCGTCCTCTCGATAGTCGGCGTCTACGCGCCCGGAACGCCGGGCTTCGTCGACCTCGGAACGGTCGCCAGCGCCGACGCCATCCAGATAGTCACCCCGCTCCAGTGGGGGATGCCGCAGTTCACCACCTCGTTCATCATCGGGATGTTCGCGGGCGTCGTCGCGTCGATGGTCGAGAGCTTCGGCGACTACCACGCCGTCGCACGCCTGAGCGGCCTGAACGCGCCGAGCGCGAAGCGCATCGACCACGGCATCGGGATGGAGGGCATCGCGACGCTGTTCGCCGGCGTCATGGGCACCGGGAACGGGTCGACCTCCTACTCCGAGAACATCGGCGCCATCGGCCTCACGGGCGTCGCGTCGCGCTACGTCGTCCAGATAGGTGCCATCGCGATGCTCGCCGCCGGGTTCGTCGGCTACTTCGGCATGCTCGTCACGACCATCCCGTCGCCCGTCATCGGCGGCCTGTTCATCGCGATGTTCGGCCAGATAGCCGCCGTCGGCCTCTCGAACCTGAAGTACGTCGACCTCGACTCCTCGCGCAACATCTTCATCGTCGGCCTCGCGCTGTTCGCGGGCCTCGCCGTCCCCGAGTACCTCGCCACCGTCGGCGACGCCGCGACGTTCCGTGCGGGCATGAGTAGCGTCGCCGTGCTCGGTCCCGTCCTCGGGAGTCAGATCGTCTCCGACACCATCTTCGTCGTCGGCAGCACCGGGATGGCGGTCGGCGGCCTGGTCGCGCTGGTGCTCGACAGCACCGTCCCCGGCACCCGGAAGGAGCGCGGCCTCGAGGAGTGGGAGGCCATCTCGGAGAACGACCGCGACTTCAAGAGCGCGTTCGACCGGTTCGCGCCGGGCGACGACCAGACGAACGCGAGCGGCACCATCACCGCGATACCGGCGGCCAGACCCGCGATTAATTCCTTGTACCCTTTGCCTGGGAGCGGCCGCCCGGTTTCGAGCGCCTCGGGGATGAACTCGGAGAGCACGAGATAGATCATCGCGCCGGCGGCGAACCCGAAGCCGAACGGGAGGAACTCCCGCGCCCAGACGACGAAGACGTACGCGATGACGGCGCCGATGGGCTGCGGGAGACTGGAGAAGATGGCCGCGCCGACCATCCGCCACTTGCTCATGCCGAGCGACCGGAGCGGAATGGAGATGGCGACGCCCTCCGGGACGTTGTGGATGGAGATGGCGATGGTCATGAAGATGGCGAGCACGGGCACGCTGAACCCCCAGATGGCGATGCCGGCCTCGCCGACGTTCAGGTCGGCGAAGGAGACGCCGATGGCGACGCCTTCCGGGAAACTGTGGACGGTGAGGATGCCCAGGATGAGGATGAGTTTCTTGAAGTCGCCCTCGGCGATGGCGCGGGCCTCCATCGCGTGTTCGTCGTGGGAGTGACCGCCGTCCTCGGCGTGCGCGTGGTCCGCCTCGGCGTGGTCGCCGTCGTGTGCGTGCTCGGCGTGGTCGGTGTCGATGTCGTGGCCGTCCTCGACGTGGTTCTCGGCCAGCTCCTCCTCGCCGAAGTCTACGCGGTCGATGACCCAGTCGGCGACGATGACGAGGAGGACGCCGGCGACGAGACCAGGGGCCAGGTCGTAGACGGTGCCGTTTGCCAGCCCCTCGCCGATGAGACCGAAGACGGACGCCGACACCATGATGCCGGACGCGACGCCCCAGAGCACCACGTTCCAGCGCTGGCTGATCTCGTCGTAGAGGAAGAACGGCAGCGCGCCGAAGCCAGTGGCGATGGCTGTTATCAGTCCGGCGACAAACACGAACGCGAGTGCCCCGAACGATACCCCGAGTAGTTGCATACCCACTCGTGAGGGCCGGCCGGAGATAAATATTATCATGGAGGAAACACTTTTTGGCGCGCCTAAAGTGTGCCAGCGGTGAATTCGTTCCAAGCACGGGTGGACGACGAGTTGCGTGACCCCGAGTTCTCGGCGTCTGAGCTGGACGCGAACCGCATTCACTGACTCGCGACAACGGTACGCCGGGTCCTCGCTCCAACGACACCGAAATCAACGACCGGACACAAGATTCACGTCGTCGTATAATCGAAATATTGAACAAGTGAAATGAACGTGACGAGGCGAGAGGTGCTCGCGTTCGCAGGGAGTGCGGCACTGGCCGGATGCGCACAGTTTCGCGGTTCGTCCGGCACGCGACGCTGGACAGCCCAGTTTGGGGAGGACTACATCGACACGACACCGTACATCGGCGACGACTACGTCGCCGTCGCAGTCCCGAACGGGAACCTCGCGGTGCTCGACATCGGCGATGGCTCGCTCCGCCACTCGGTGCGTCGACCCGAACGATGGCACGTCGCCGGAACGCCACCGGTCCCGGTCGGTGAAGCGGTCGTGACTGTCACCGACGAAGTACTGGCGGTCGCCCGCTCCGGTGAAGAAATCTGGAACGAACCCTTCCCGGACGACGAGTACGCGATGCTCCAGTCGCGTCCCATCGTCGTCAACGAATCACTGTACGTGACGACCGATACACACTGGGTGTTGGAAATCGACCTCGACGAACGAACATTCCAGCGAGCCAGCCACGACCCCGTCGCCGGGCGCTGGTGGGACTCCGACGGCGATGTCGCAGTCGTCGGAACCAGTACGCTCCGCACGATGCTCGTCGACCTCACGACCGGCGAGACCCTATGGGAGCACTCTGCCGGTCTCGTCGCCCACCCGTGTCTGGTCGAGTCCGACGTCGTGACACCTCTCTCGACGTCCGATGGGCTCGAACTCGCCCGCTTCGACCCGGCAGCCGACACCGAACGCTGGCGCATTGACCTCCTTGGCGGGCAATCAACGTTTACCGCGCAGTTATCCGACGACGTCCTCGCCGTCGTCACGCGAACGCAGAGCACCATCGACGCTCCTGCGCGCGTGACGCTCGTGACAGCGGAAACGGGCGACGTCGCTGGCACGTACGAGATTCCCGGCGGCGTGATTCCGTCCGGTGCGATTCACGACGGACGACTCTTCCTGACGACCCCGAATGGGCAACTCCGTTCAATCACCACCGACGGTGTGATGACGACCCACTACGAGTTCGACGGTGCAATCACGTCTCCGCCGGCTATTCGGGATGGGTTGGCCGTCTTCGGAACTGACAACGGCGAGGTGCGTGCGGTCGAAATCGACTGACCTCGTGGGCGAGCAGACGCAGTTTCCCCGGCGAAACAGGGCACCGGAGACGAACGACCGCGTTAATTGCCAGATACAACGTCGCCGTCGTGCTGGACTTCGACTTCACCGGGAAGCCCGCCGTCGAAGGAGAACGTCGCTTCGTAGTCGATTTTCGTCTGGCACTGCGCACACACTTCGTGCTCACCAGACGTGTCTACCGTCTCGACGTGAACTCGGAGCACGTCGTTCGTCGGGTCGTATTCGGCACCAGCCAGTTTCGCTCGATAGCACGCATTCGGCCCGGTGACCGCACCCGTGACGACGACGCGCTTCTCCGAGGCAGACCGTTCAATGGTCGCAGTGCTCGTCTCGGTCCCACAGCCGGCGTCGGTGATTTCGAAGGTGGAGTCGACGAGAGTCGGTGACGGCGCGCTCTCGGTCGTGGTTGTTCTCTCGTTCGTTGTGGTGGTTCCATCGCCCGCCTCCTCAGTCGTCGTTTCGTCGCCCTGGCCGGGGCCACCCGTGAGACAGCCGCCGAGGAGGGCTGTGGCGGCGCCCAGCGAGGCGCGAAGGACCGTCCGTCTGTCCATACCACCCGGTCCACGCGGGGCGACCATAGTAGCTGGGTTGAGTCAAAGGCCCGCTTGGGTTTCGGACGCGAACGATTGCGAACCAGTACCTGTCGATGCCGGCAGATGGTGCCGTATGGCGTCACGAGACCGGGGACCGCTGAATGACCGCGTGGAGGCGTGTCTCCGACGAACGTTGATGAACGTACAACGGTATCAACGTGCCCGATACCAACGCTCACACCATGTTTTAAGCGCGTGCCGGTGGCAGTTACAGAGGTACGATGTCTACAGGAGTAAGTGGTCTGTTCTCTCCCGAGCGCGTCGCGGTCATCGGCGCCACAGAACGGGAGGGGTCGATCGGCCGCGCAATCGTGGACAACCTCCGCGATGGATTTGACGGCGAGGTCGTCCCGGTCAATCCGAACTACGACGAGGTGCTCGGGTTGACCGCGTACGGCGACCTCGGGTCGATTCCCGAACCGGTCGACCTCGCCGTCGTCGTCGTACCGCCACACATCGCCATCGACGCGGTGCGACAGGCGGGAGAGAACGGGATACAGAACGTCGTCGTCATCACGGCCGGGTTCGGCGAAACCGGCAGCGAGGGCGCGTCCCGGGAGCGGGAACTCCAGGAGGTCGCCGAGGAGTTCGACCTCAACCTCGTGGGCCCGAACTGCCTGGGCGTGATGAGCACACCGGTCGGGATGAACGCGACCTTCGGGCCGGAGATAGCCCTCCCGGGGTCGATGTCCTTCATGAGCCAGTCGGGCGCGTTCATCACGGCCGTGCTCGACTGGGCGAACGACCAGGACATCGGGTTCAAGGACGTCGTCTCCCTGGGCAACAAGGCCGTCATGGACGAGGGCGACTTCATCCAGGCCTGGGGCGACGACCCCGACACGGACGTCATCCTCGGCTACCTCGAAAGCATCGAGGAGGGGCGCGAGTTCATCGACACCGCCCGCGAGGTGACCGAAGACACGCCCATCGTGATGGTGAAATCCGGCCGGACCGAGGCCGGCGCACAGGCGGCGTCCTCGCACACCGGCGCCATCGCCGGCAGCGAGCGCGCCTACGAAGCGGGCCTGGAGCAGGCGGGCGTCCTCCGCGCGGAGAACGTCCAGGACATGTTCGACTACGCGGACACCCTCGCCAACCAGCCCGTTCCGAAGTCGAACAAGGTCGGCATCGTCACGAACGCCGGCGGCCCCGGCGTCATGACGACCGACGCCGTCGGCGACTCGAACCTCGAAATCGCGTCGTTCACCGACGAGACTCTCGAGAAGCTCTCGGACACGATGCCCGACGAGGCGAACATCTACAACCCGGTGGACGCCATCGGCGACGCCGACGTCGAGCGGTTCCGGACCGCACTCGACGTCGTCCTCCAGGACGAGAACGTCGACTCGGTCGTCGTGCTCTCCGCGCCGACGGCCGTCATCGACTACCGTGAACTCGCCGAGATCATCGGCGACCTGCACGTGGAACACGAGAAACCGGTCGTCTCGTGTCTCATGGGCGGGAAGCGCGCCCGCCAGGCCAAGGAGGTGCTCGGAGAGTACGGCATCCCGAACTACTTCGACCCGGCCCGTGCCGTCCGGAGCCTCGACGCGCTCGCGAACTACCGCGAGATATCCGAGCGCGACTACCACGCGCCGACCGAGTTCGACGTCGACCGTGCCCGCGCCCGCGACATCCTCGCCCGCGTCAGGGAGCGCGGCACCAACCGCCTCGGCGTCGAAGCGATGGACCTGCTCGACGCGTACGGGATTCCGACGCCCGAGGGCGAAATCGTCGACACGCCGGAGGAGGCCGAGGACGTCGCCGCGTCCATCGAGGGCGACGTCGTGATGAAGATCGTCAGCCCGGACATCCTCCACAAGTCCGACATCGGGGGCGTCAAGGTCGGTGTCGCCGAAGCCGACGTCTACGACGCCTACGAGGACCTCATCACGCGCGCCCGGAACTACCAGCCGGACGCCACCATCCTCGGCGTCCAGGTCCAGGAGATGATCGACCTCGACGCCGCCACCGAGACCATCATCGGCATGAACCGCGACCCGCAGTTCGGGCCGCTGCTCATGTTCGGTCTCGGCGGGGTGTTCGTCGAGGTGCTCGAAGACACCACGTTCCGCGTCGCGCCCATCAGCGAGCGCGAGGCGGACGAGATGGTCACCGAGATCAAGTCCGCGCCGCTGCTCCGCGGCGCGCGCGGCCGCGACCCCGTCGACGAGGGCGCGGTGGTCGAGAGCCTCCAGCGGCTCTCCCAGCTCGTGACCGACTTCCCGGCCATCCTGGAACTCGACGTCAACCCGCTGGTGGCCACCCCGGACGGCGTACAGGCTGTGGACATCCGACTCACTGTGGACCCGGAGGAACTATGAACACGTTACTCATCACCGCGACCGAAGCAGTACCGGCAAGACGGCCGTCGCGCTGGCGCTCGCCCAGCTCGCACGCGAGCGCGGCGCGTCCGTCGGCTACATGAAACCCAAGGGCACCCGCCTGCAGAGCCAGGTCGGCAAGACGCTCGACGCCGACCCGATGCTCGCCCGCGAACTGCTCGACCTCGACAACGAGATGCACGAACTCGAACCAATCGTGTACTCGCCGACGTTCATCGAGGGCGCGCTCCGCGGCCGGGAAGACCCCGCCGAACTCGGCGACCGCATCCGCGAGTCCTTCGACTCGCTCTCGGCCGACCGGGACTTCATGGTCGTCGAAGGCGGCGGCAAGCTCACCACCGGCGGCATCGTCGACCTCACCGACGTCGACGTCGCCGACCTGCTCGACGCGAAGGTGCTGCTCATCGCGAAGTACACCCAGCCGTCGGACGTCGACGACGTGCTCGCCGCCGTCGACCTGCTCGGCGACCGGCTCGCCGGCGTCATGTTCAACGCCGTCGCGGACACCGACTACGACCAGCTCGACACCGAGGTCGTGCCGTTCCTCGAAGGCCGCGGCGTGCCCGTCGTGGGCGTCATCCCGCGCGCAAAGGACCTCGCTGGCGTCACGGTCGACGACCTCGCCCGGGAACTCGGCGCGAACGTCCTGACGGAGGCAGAAGGCGACGCGCACATCGAGCGGTTCCTCGTCGGCGCCATGAGCGGCGAAGCGGCGCTCCGCCACCTCCGCCGCACCAAGGACGCCGCGCTCATCACCGGCGGCGACCGCGCCGACATCCAGACCGCCGCGCTCGAAGCACCCGGCGTCAAGTGCCTCATCCTCACCGGCGGCTTCAAGCCGTCGAGCGCCATCATCGGGAAGGCCGAGGAGAAAGGCATGCCCATCCTGATGGTGCAGTCCAACACACTGACCACCATCGAGCGCGCCGAATCCGTGGTCAACGGCGGCCGCGTCCGCGACGAACACACCGTCGACCGGATGCGCGAACTCCTCTTCGACCACGCCGACGTGGACGCGGTGCTCCCCGCAGACGCCGACATCGAAGAGACCGAAGAATAGACCGTTTCTCCCGATTTCTTTCCAGCTTCCGAGCGACAGCTCTCAGAACTCGTCTTCAGCTTCAATAAGACCCGATTCGGTCAGGAGAATCTGGAGAACTTCGTCCGCCGGTGTCTCACCGTCGCCCACCTGGTCGGCGTACCACAGCATGAGGTCGCCGAACACCTCGACGACGTTGTTCGACTCCGTCTGGAACGAGGCGAAGGCTCCGTCCGTGAGGGCATCGATGTCGATGGCGTACGAAGCGGTGACGTCGGCGAACGGTTCTGACTCCTCGGAAGGAGTCGGTTCCGGGTACTGGTTCGGTCTCGGTTCAGGTTCCCACTCATCAGGGGTGGTCGGTCTCGGCGACGACCCGGCACTACTGTCCGTCGATACGACGTAGCGACCGCCTCCCAGGTCGACGAGGTTCTCGTCGTCCTCGAGTTCCAGGTCGTCGGGTGACAGAATCCCCTCTCGTGGCTCGTCCGCTGGCGGCTCCTGGCCCATGACGGGTTGATGGTCGGGATAGGTAATATATGATGTGGTAGACAGAAGGTACGTGTGACGGCGTGTTAACGGGTGGTTAATCCCGGGTGGATCGAAGTTCGTTGAACCTGCTACGCGGTCGCTACCCGAGTTGAACGTCCGAAAAAACGACAAACACCCTGTGAAGGTAGGGGCGTGGTTAGACTTCGACGGACGAGCCCTTGGAGCTACTGAGGGACTCCGGCACGTTCACCACGTAGGTGTACAGACTGCCAGACTGTGTGACGATCTTGACGGTCGCCTTCTCGCCTTCCTGGAGCTCACTCAGCGCGTCCGTTCCTTGTTCAGTCGCATTCAGGTTAACCGTGATGACAATTCTGTCGTCTTTCGAGTTCAGAACCGGGTTAGAGTCGTCCAGGTCTTTGACACCTGAAGTGTAGAACGTGTTGTTCGTTCCGGGAGTGGCGGCTGTTCCATTGATTAGCTTACTGTCGCTGTGGACTAGAGTGGTGTGACCCTTGGGTCCAATCCATTCCAGTGTCGCGTCTTCAAGGTCAATTTCCTCAGCACCGGGCGATTCCATCACGGTAAGGTTGAGGGTGGTGACGTTCGTCGAGGTGTCGTCAACGACTCCGATTGCACTCACGACGATGACCTGGTTGGACACCTGCTCGGTGGAGTCCGTACTGGTGGCGGATGCCTTGTTCTGCAGGAACCCGGCGGTGTTGATGAGCACGCCCGCGGCGACTGCCGCGACGAGAATCATCGCGATGAAGATAATCAGTGTCTCGATACCTACCTGACCGCGTTCGCGGTCTTTGAATAATTCGATTGGTGACATGGTTCGTCCTTTAACCACGCATTAAGCGTGGCATACCACCTACTCCGACAGGCACCACCATAAAGATTGCGACGGGTTAAGCGACGATTAAAACCAGATAAACCAACTAGTCTCGGCGAGAGCCACTCGAATGCCGTAGTAATTCTCTCGATTACCTCATAATCCCCCAATTCTTCCCGCAATTGTGTTTGGGAACATTCAATAAAACGTCCTGTTGAAGGATGAAATGGGGCTAAGCCGCGTTATTTTGTACTTCACGCGTGCGTGAGCGCCGTGAGTATGTATCTCACAGACATCACATCCACGAATTGGTAGAAAACGGCGCCTCCAGTCTCCTGTCGCCCACCTATCACCCTAATGTTAAGTTTAGTGGAATTAGGGCAAGGTTAAAGGTGTTGTCATTGATAGGTAGGGGTGTGAATTTCAACGACATCATCGAGGCGCTCGGGCTGGATATGCTTACGAGCCCTTCAGACGACCGGAGCGGGGGTGATTTCGGAGACCAGGCACCGTCCAGACGTGGCCCTGGACAAACACAGGGGTCCCAGTCGGCGGACTCGACGGGCGATTTCCAGAGGACGCAATCTCAAGCGGCTTCTGTGGAACAGGGAACCGGGGCAGGCGGAGAAGCGGAATCGAATCAATCCGGTACGGACTTTGCTCGCGGCGGCAGCGACGACGATTCTCGGCAGGACGACGATGGCCTGAAAGATCTGGAACACCGCCTAGGCCAGCTGAGTGCGGACGTCGATAGCAACAAATCCGGACTCAAGGCCGTCCGTAGCGAGTTCGACGAACTTCAGGCGCGCGTCGACAAGGTCGAGGAGAACAACGCTGTCTTGCTCGGCGTCTACGACCGTCTGACGGCCGGCATCAACCCGTTCGCCGAGGACTGGGACACCTACTGGGACCGCGAGAGCGATTCCGTAGAGGAGTCCCAGTACCGGTACGGCGTCATCCAGCCGCCGGAACAGCAGCCCGAGCCTGCTGACGACACCCGTCACTCAGAGCCGACAGAAACCAGCCAACACCAGGAGACCACGAGTATGGACGATTCAAGCGACTCCAGCAACGACCGCACGGTCAGTTTCAGCGACCTGAAGGAACGACGGAGCAAGAAATCCCGTCGCAAGCGCCGACCCGAACAACAGCAGGCTCCCGCGCGGAAGGCGTACAACGACGGACGGCAGCCGTACCTGCCAGGACTCGCGTCCAACTACGCGTCGGACATTCTGATGATGGAGTGGCTCACGCTCCTCATCAACATCGCCGGACTCGCGGGCACGCTGAAGGCGCTGGACTACTACGAGAACATCGACTGGATCAGCCGACCGGTGAAACACCAGCTCGAAGACCTGCTGAGCGGTGCCCACGACGTACCCAAGGTACCGTCGCGCGCCCCCAGCGACCTCACCACCGAGGAGCACAACCGGAGCTTCGCCTACATCATGAAGCTCGCCCAGCAGTACCAGACCGCCCAGGGCTGAACCGCCATGGGCTTCAGCACCAGTGCAGCGACCGTGCTCATCTTCATGGGAATACTCCTGAGCATCGGCATCATGTTCCCCGCTATCGAGGGGTCTTTCGAGGACGTCTCCGACGCGCTCGACGAACGCGACGAACGGATGTTGGACCAACGAAACACGGACATCGAAGTGAGCAACGTTGCCTACAACGCGACCACCGATACCCTCACCGTCGACGTCGAGAACACCGGCGCAATCAGCCTCGGGGTGGAGGAGACCGACATCCTGCTCGACGGCGAGATTCAGACGGGCTACGCGACGTCGGTAGACGGTGTCGCTGACCGGTCGCTGTGGGCGCCCGGCGAGACGCTTTCCGTCGAACTCTCCAACGTCACGTCGAAGCCAAACCGCCTCAAGGTCGTGACCGAGACGGGCATCGCGAAGGTGGAGGTGCTGTAGATGGCGAACGCGTCGATAACCGAACTGGTGTTGTTCATCGCCGCCCTCACCGTCGCGGCGGGCGTCGCCACGACGCTGACGGCCAACGTCGCCGAGATCAGCAACGCCGTCCAGGAGCGCGGTGACGGCGTCGCGGACAACATCGAGACGGAGATAGACGTCATCACCGACCCTGGAAGCCCGTCCGCTATCTACAACGGCACGAGCGAAACCATCACGCTCCTCGTCAAGAACACCGGCGAACGCTCGCTCACGCCGGAGGCGAGGCAACTGACGTGCTCGTCGACGGGAAGTACGCGACCATCACGAACGTCTCCGTCGTCGGCACCCCAGGTAGTCACACCTGGCGACGCGGGGACGTCGTCGAGGTGACGGTCTCCCAGCAGTTGAATCCCGGCGAGCATCGCGTCGTCGTCTACGCCGGCGAGGACAAGGACGTCCTGCTGTTCAGGACGACCTGAGAGCCGATCGAATACAAAGCCAACGAACTCACATGACCTACACGAAGACTAACCTCTACTCGCTCGGTCTCGAGGACCGCGATCGCGTGAACCCGACGTTCGGTGGTGGGCTCCCGGACAGCAGCATCGTCCTCATCGAGGGCGAACACGGCGCCGGCAAGAGCGTCATCACACAACGCTTCTGCTACGGTCTCGCAGAGGCCGGGTCGCACGTCACCTACATCTCGACCGAACGGACCGCGTCCGGATTCATCGACCAGATGCGGTCACTGAACTACGACGTCGTGGACCACCTGCTCCACGAGCAGATTCTGTTCCTCCACGCTGACGTCGACACCATCGAACGGCTGGACACCAGCGACGACGTCGTCGAGGAGGAACGCGAACTCCTGACCCGCCTGATGGAGGCGAACGTGATGTGGCGGAGCGACGTCGTCATCTTCGACGGGTTCGACTCCATCCTGCTCCACGACCCCCGGTACGAGGCCATCCGGAAGCACGGCGACGAGGACGACGTGATACAGAACCTCATCACGTTCTTCCGCCGCATCGTCGCTGACGGCAAGTCCGTTGTCGTGACGGTCAACCCCTCCTCGCTCAGCGACAGTGCACTCCGGCCGCTCCGTGACGTCTCCGACGTATACATGAGCCTGGAGATGAAGAAAGTCGGTCAGGAGGTTCGACGCAACGTCATGATCCGGAAGTTCGCCGGGATGGGCAACCAGGTGAAGGACAACATCGGCTTCAACGTCCAGTCCGGTCGTGGACTCCTCATCGTCAACCGGACCGTCGCCTGACCATGTCGGATCTGGGCACCGGCGCTCTCTCCGACGAACTCCACCGGCTGGCGAACCAGCATCCACATCTCGCCACCCACCTCCAGCGGTTCCGCGCCGAGTACAACGAGTACCCGCTCTACGTCGAGGAACTCACGGCGGAACACGACGTTCGCCGGCCGAACGTCATCTATCCGACGAAGGGCGAACACCCCGTGTTCGCACACATCTTCGGTGACGTCGGCATCCCGACCACGTACTACGTCGTCGAACCGTCACTGACGGGAGCCGAGAAGGAGACCTACGAGAAGGTGCGCCAGCGCATCCTGGACAAGAGCGTGACCCGGCCGGCACCGTCCGGGGACGGTGAGTTCACGGCGCATCTCGACGCGCTGCTCGACGACGTGGTCACGATGGGCGGTCTGGCGACCGGTCGTCTGAACTCGTTCATCAGCAACCGGACCGCCGTCGACGAGATTACCTACTACAAGATACGGTACCGGCTCCAGCGCGACATCACGGGCCTCGGCCCGCTCGACCCGTTGATGCAGGACCCCCAGAACGAGGACATCCACGTCATCGGGCCGCACGAGACGTACGTCGACCATGCGACGTACGACATGCTCCCGACGACGGTCGACTTCAGCTCCCTCGACGAGTTCGAGAACTGGCTCCGCAACATGGGCGAGCGGATGGACACCCCTGTGAGCGACTCCAACCCCATCATCGACTCGACGCTCCCCGACGGGTCGCGTATCAACATCATCTACTCGGACGACGTGAGCATCAAGGGGCCCTCGTTGACGATTCGCCAGGGCAAGGAGGTGCCGCTCTCGATATTCCAGCTCGTCGAGTGGAAGACGCTCTCGCCGGAGCTCGCGGCCTATCTCTGGCTCTGCCTGGAGAACGACCAGACGGTGTTCGTCGTCGGCGAGACGGCGTCCGGCAAGACGACGACGCTGAACGCCATCACGTCGTTCATCCCCCGGGACTCGAAAGTCTACTCCGCCGAGGACACCGCCGAGGTCCAGCCCCCGCACGACACGTGGCAGCAGCTCCTCACGCGCGAAGGGCAGGGGAGCGACGACAGCGCCGACATCGACCTGTTCGACCTGGTCGCGACGGCGCTCCGGTCGCGTCCCGACTACATCATCGTGGGTGAGGTCCGCGGGGCGGAGGGGCAGATGGCCTTCCAGGCGGCCCAGACCGGCCACCCCGTGTTGCTCACGTTCCACGCGAGCGACATCGTCTCGATGATCCAGCGGTTCACCGGCAACCCCATCAACGTCCCGGAGACGTTCATGGACAACTGCGACGTCGCGCTGTTCCAGAACCGCGTGAAACGCGACGACGACATCCTCCGCCGGGTGACGAGCGTCCAGGAGATAGAGGGCTACTCGAAGGAGGACGGCGGCGTCGTCACCCGCCAGGTCTTCAACTGGGACCCCCAGGAGGACGAAGTCGTGTTCACCGGCATGAACAACTCCTACGTCCTGGAGGAGCAGATCGCGACCCTGCTCGGCTACGAGAACACGAGCGACATCTACGACGAACTCAACCGACGGGCCGAGATCATCCGCCGCCTCATCTCCGAGGGCGTCACGGGCTACGACGAGACCAACCAGGCCATCGACACGTTCCAGCGGGACGGCGTCGAGGCGCTCCCCATCGACGTCTCGGGCCTGACGGACACCCCCGGGAGGCCGTAACGAATGCCGGCGGAGACACGGCAACAGGGGTGCAGCAGGCGTCAGACGAGCAGCCACGCCCGCCTGCCGCCCGACCCCCGCTGCTGTGTCCGTCGCAGAAGACGACGGCGCCACCTCGTTCGAGGTCGATTTCGGCGCCCTCGTGGACTCGTTCCGGGACGCCTACCAGTACATGCCGATGTCGGTGGAGCGCTATCTCCTCCTGATTCTCGTTCCGTCGTCGGCGTTCGGCGTGTTCCTCATCATCGCGGTGGCGCTGTTGCAGCCCCCGCTGATGGTGTCGATGCCGATGGCGCTGCTCGCGGTGTTCATGCCGTTCGTCGCCCTGGTCTATCCGAAGGTCGTCCAGGACCGCCACCGCAAGGAGATACGGGAGCGGTTCCACCTGTTCATCACGCACCTCACCGTGCTGTCCACGACGAACATCAACCGCGTCGAGGTGTTCCGAACGCTCGCACACGAGAAGGAGTACGCGGCGCTCGCCGAGGAGATGGGGTACATCGTCGGCCTCATCGACACCTGGAACCAGAGCCTCGAGGACGCGTGCCGGATGCGCGCGAAACACGTCCCGAGTCCCCTGATGCGGGACTTCCTGGAGCGACTCGCGTACATCGTCGGCGCCGGCCAGGAGATGAGCGACTTCCTGCTCACCGAACAGGACTCCATCATCCAGCATTTCGCGGTCAGATACGAGGCGGACCTGGACAAGCTATCGCTGTTCAAGGACCTCTACCTCTCGATGATTCTCTCGTCGACGTTCGCGCTGGTGTTCGCCATCGTCATCCCGTTCATCCTGGGCATCGACCCGCGGATGGCCCTCATCGGCGTCATCTTCCTCTACGTGTTCGTCCAGGCGGTCTTCCTCTACCTGATGAACAACATCGCGCCGTACGACCCGGTGTGGTACCTCAGCAAGGAGCAGTCCCTGTCGCGGAACGTCCGCATCCGCATCAGCCTGATGGTGGCCATCGGTCTGTCGCTGTTCCTCATAGCGGCGACCTACGCGGTTCTGTCGGGGTTCACGCCGGTCGCTCCCGACGCGATACCGCTCCCGTTCTACCTCGCCATCCCGTTCACGCCGCTGCTGCTCCCCGGGTTCGTCACCCGGCGCGAGGAGAAGTCCGTGAAGAACCGGGACTCGGAGTTCCCGTCGTTCATCCGGGCGCTCGGCGCCGTGGAGAGCGTCAAGCAGAGCTCCACGTCGAACGTGCTCAAGAGCCTCCAGAAGAAGGATTTCGGCTCGCTCAGTGAGAACATCACCCACCTCTACCGCCGGCTCAACATCCGCATCGACTCGACGCGTTCCTGGCGACTGTTCGCGGGTGAAACCGGCTCCTACCTCATCCAGAAGTTCAGCGACATGTACGTCATCGGCCGCCGGATGGGCGGGGAGCCGCGTCGCCTCGGCGAACTCATCAGCAAGAACATGACGGAGGTGCTGAAACTCCGGGAGCGCCGCCAGCAGGAGACGGGCACCGTCATCGGCGTCGTCTACGGCGTCACCGCGACGAGCGCCTTCGCGTTCTTCATGGGCCTCGAAATCATCCGGATGCTCACCGACATCACCGCACAGATGAACGTGAACGCGAGCCTCATCGGGTCGCTGCTCCACGCAGAGGTGTACGACCTCCCCGAAATCCAGTTCATGCTGTTCGCCGTCGTGTTGCTGAACTCGCTGCTCTCGTCGCTGATGATTCGAGTGGTGGACCGCGGACACACGCTCACCGGCCTGCTGCATTTCGTGACGCTCACCTGGATCAGCGCCGCCACGGCCGTCGCCACCCAGAAGCTCATCCAGAGCTTCATCTCCATCGGGTGACCGCACCCTGACCACCCCGGCGGAACGACGCCGCTCCGGGAACACGGAACTTCCAGAGGAGGATAGACCAGCTGGTTGGATGTAGCGTCACGAGAAACGAGGACACAGCAGTGGTCGGCGACCGCCACCAACCCGACGTCCGACCCGAACGCACTTCAGTCGTCGACGAGTTCTGATTCGAGTTCCGCGCGCTTCTTGCCACGGACGTCGATACCGTTCTCCGCGGCGACGCGGACGAGTTCGTTCCACGCGAGTTCCTCTACTTCGTCGGCGGAGAACTCGCCAGTCGCTGGTTCGACGACCTGGTCCGTCTCGCTCTCCTCGTCGAACGCGTCCGCGATGTCGTCGTCGGCAGGAGACGCCTCGGCCTGGGATGCGGCGCCCGGTTCGACGCTGCTCGCCGCGGGTTTGGAGAGACGGTCCCCCATGCCGCCACTGCCGCCATTCTCGCCGGGGGACGGCACGCGGGCGTCGGGGGAGAGTTCGTCGCCCTCCGTGAGTCGGAGCGGGATGAGGTCGTACTCGATGTTGTCGCCGGTGATGGCGGCGATGAACCAGAGCGACTTGGCGTGCTTCTCGAACGGCGAGCCCTCGAGCACCTCGATGGTGTCGCCGAGTTTCACCTCGGCGTCCTCGACGCGCGTGAGTTCTTCGAGCGAGAGGCCGCGCACGTAGTCGACCATCGTGCGCCGGACGTTCTCGCTGATCCAGTTGACTTCCTCGTAGTACCGGAGTGCTGCGATGGCGCCGTCGGCGCCGAACGCACGGCCCAGGTAGCGGGCCCACTCCATCACGGTGACGCTCTGCGTGGCGTCGCCGGCCATACTCGCGAGGTACGGGTCGGACTCCGTTCGGGGGTCTGAGATCGGTGCTGTATCCACGATTATTGTCACCGACTATACCATGAACACGAGGTACTTTAGGTGTTTCGCGTACCCCGTCACGTATCAGCACGATTTACAAGAGTGAAACCGGCTCCTGGTTGCGTTTTAATCGCTGGTTACGTCCACCCTTCGAGATGACGGCGGATGAAATACAACTCCAGAAGAAGATTACATCAACATTGACATACAAGGGGTGTATAGAGGTCCACATGTCCAACACCGAACTCACCTTGCAGGACCGCATCCGCGAGCGAACCGACGAGATGACCGTCGGCCAGCTCGCCGGACTCGCGACCGGTAGCGCCGTCACCGTCGGCGTGCTACTCGCGCTCGTCGGGCTCGCGCTCGACCTCAACCGGAACGAGGTCATCGTGCTCGTGTCAGGGCTGGCGCTCGTCGCGTTCATCGGCATGTCTCACGCGTTCTTCCGCGCGATGTTCCTCGGTGCCAGACGGAAAGAAGGTGGATCGCCGGTCGACGCGATGACCTACCCGCTGTTCCCCGCGCTCCTCGTTCTCGTGGCCATCGCCGTCGGCATCTTCATCAGCATCTACATCTACTTCAGCGTCTGATTCTACGGGACGACGGCCCTGACCACGCTCTCCACGAGTCGCCGGACGACGTACGTGTAGGCCACGGCCGTCGGGGCGGCGACGGCGACGAACGCTACCGCCCATCGATTCAGGGGAATCGCGTCACGGCTGGGTGCCCCCAGCAGTTCGAGGCCGTTCGCGGGAACCCAGAGGACGTCCTGGCCGGTGAGCACCATCCACCCGAGGACGAGAACCGGGAGCGTCCAGAGATAGTGCCACGTCGCGGGGGCCACGTGGAATCGACGGCGGTGGCGGTCACCTGCGATCTGTTCGCCGAGCTGGTAGACCAGCAGGAGGTAGCCGACGGGAACGGTGAGCAGCGCGACGCCGCCGGCGACGAACACCAGGAGCCCCGTCGTCGAGTAGAACAGCGGGAAGACGACGCCGGTGGCGATGAGCCCGATGATGGAGAACGACGCGACGGTGAGGATGGCGCCCGGCGTCGTGTCGTCGGTGACGTCGAGGACGCCGGTCCGGACCTCGTAGTCCCGTCGCCACTGGAAGAGGACGAACGCCAGCCCCCGCGCGTGGAGGAAGACGAGCAGAGCAGCGAGCGGCACCGTCGCGGCGGCGACGGCGGTGTCGACGATGGAGACGCCCCAGGCGATGCCGCCGATGATGCCGACGATGCCGGCGACGGGGAAGAACAGAACCACCGAGGCGGCCCACACCCACCGCGAGAACGCCCAGCTCACGACGTCGACCTCCGTCCGACGGTGTGGGTGGCTCTGTACGCTCATTGACACTCAGTTGAACCCACCCCGCCCCGCCCCTTAATTACTTCTTCAGTGCGTATGACATGAATGCGGATGGCGGGCCGAGGTTACAGCATCACGGTTCCGAGGACGGCGAGGACGATGAGGATCAGGCCGAGCAGGAGGAGCGGCATCACCCGCATCGGAATGTCGCCCCGTTCGTCCGCGAGAAAACAGCAGGACGGCGAACGGTTCCTCATTGTCTGGCTGTAGGATGCCCACTTTGATGAAAGTTGCGACGGACGTCGGGGTAAAGATTAGTGCAGGTCAGTAACCGAAAGCTATGTATCGTCTCCGCGAGACATCTCCCGACGAGGGATACTCGTGAACACACTGGCGGGAATGGCGAGCGGGCTCGGGGCCATCATCCTCGGCGCCAGCTTCCTGCGGCTCGCTCGTTCGGACTCCTCCGAACGTCTCTACCTCGTCGCACTGGAGTACGGTTTCGCCCTGGCGCTGTTCGTTGCCGGGCTTGGCTTCATCTTCGTCTCGGCGCTCGACAGCGTCCTTGCCTGACGGTTCAGGCGATGTCGCGGCTGGTGTCGATGCGGACGCGGTCGGACAGATCCAGCTTGATGGTCTCGTCGAGGGCACGACCACCGCGGAACTTGAGGACCGCGAGCCGCGACTCGACGTCGGCCGCCGTCACGTTGACGCGAAGCTGGAACACCGCGTCGGCCATGTGGAACGTGGTGTCCCGGAGTTCCGGCGGGCGTTCGTCGAGACAGTGCAGGAGGGCGACGCTGCCGGTGTTGTGCATGTGGTTCTGGAGGTCGTTGAGGAAGTGCTGGTACCGGTTCCGGTCGGTACGCTCCAGGTTGTCCAGCGGGTCGATGATGAAGTTCGACGACTCGTTGATTCGCTGGAACTGCTGGCGGGCGTGTTCGAGCGGCGCGTCGCCCGGCACCTGCTCGACGACAACCTCCCTCGTGCGCAGGTGAGCCTTCTCCAGGGCGTCCTCGACGGTCTGCGGGGCGCGGTCGGTCGTCAGATAGAGCGTCGGGCGTGCCGCAGCCATCTCGTAGAGAATCAGCTCCGACTGACTCGCTGCCGGTGCCGAGAACGCCACGACGCTCCCCTCCGGGATGCCGCCGTCAAGGCGGCGGTCGAGTACGTCGATTCCCGTGGGGAGTCGGTCGGCCATCTTGAGGTCCGGTACACACCCCAACAGGATAAACCTTATTTCAAGCAGCAGTCAGTCTTGATTAATTGCACCGTCGTAAAAACGAGTACGTGATAGACCGACTACAATTCAGTCATCGTCGTCGGTAGGTTCAAGGACATCTATGACGAAAGAAAAATAGTATGTCGACCGTCGGACGCCGTCTCCTGTCGGACGCTCGCGCTCAGTCCGAGGTACTCGGGTTCGCGCTCATCATCTCCATCACGGTCATCGGGACCGTCGCTATCGTCATCGCCGGCTCCGCCGCACTCGACGATTCACGCCACACCTCGCAGGTCAAGAGTGCAGAGCAGGCGATGACCCAACTCGACTCGAAGTCGAGCCTCGTCGCGCTCGGGGCGTCGGAGTCCCAGCAGGTCCACATGGCGTTCGGCTCCGGAACCGCCGCCCGCGTCGAGGAGGACACCGGGTGGATGAACGTCACGATCAGGAACGAATCTGACCCCGACGAAGTCGAAACCCGAGTCGTCAACAAGACCCTCGGGAGCGTCGTCTACGAGAAAGAGGACACCACCATCGCCTACGAGGGCGGTGGCGTATGGAAAAAATCCTCGGGCGGAGCGGAGATGGTGTCCCCGCCCGAGTTCCACTACCGCGGGACCACTCTCACGCTTCCGCTCGTCACCGTGAGCGGGAGCGACCGCATTCACGACCGCGCTGTCATCAGGAAAGCAAGTGCAACCCGACCATATTATCCAGTCCTGAACCTGACGAAGTATCCCTACGTGCCCGAGCAACGCTTCAACCCGGTCGACGAGGGGCTCATCGTCGTCCAGGTCCACAGCGACTACTACCAGGCGTGGGGGCGCTTCTTCGAACAGCGAACTGGCGGGGAAGCGAGCTACGACCACGACGCCGAGATAGTAACGCTCAACCTGACCGGGTCGGGAGCCAATCGGAAGGTGACGGAAGGGCTCATCTCGATGACGTCGGGCGACGAACTCATGATCGACAACAAGGCGTACGTCGACAGCTACAACTCCTCGAGCGGGGACTACGCGGCCACTCAGTCGGACAACGGCACCGTCGTCACGTCCGGTGCCGTCACGCTGAAAAACCAGGGCGAGGTGCACGGAACGCTCCAGTCGGCCGGCGTCGTCAGCCTCGCGAGTCCCAACACGAGGGTGACCGGCGACGTGCGGTATGGCTCGCTCGGGGCTACCGACGGAACAGTCGAAGGGAACATATACCCGAACGGAACTGCGCCGCACGTCTACCCGGCCGAATCCCTGATCAACTCCAAGCAGGCGGCTATCACTGCAGCCAGTAGTGACAGTTCGTCCGCGATTACGGTCGGAAACGAGTTCGCTTCCGATTCGACGCTCGACCTCGACACCGGAAGCTACTACCTCGACAGTTTCCACCTGGACCATCAAAAGTTAAACATCGACACCACCAGTGGAGTCGTCGAAATCGTCGTCGCGAACGACGTGTCCATGAAGAGCTCCAACATCACCGTCACGGGCGACCACGCCGTCCGCATCTTCGTCGCCGGTGGCCAGGCGGAAATCAAGGACTCGGAGGTGAACGTGCCTGGCCAGAGAGCCAGTCAGTTCTGGCTGTACGGCCTCCCGGGCATCACCGTCGAGTTCGACACAGGGTCACACTTCGACGGCATCGTCTTCGCCCCCGACACGCGCGCGTCCTCGGGCAGCATCACGCTCGACTCGCAGTCACACGTCTACGGCGCCGTGGTCGGCCACGTGACAGGCATGAGCCAGACGTCGGCCATCCACTTCGACGAAGCCGTCCGGAACGCCGACCCGTTCCTCGGCCAGAAACTCCCGCGAGTCACCTACCTCCACGTCACCGTCAACGCAGTGAACGTATCGGCGTAACTACTTCACGGCCACGTCGACGACGGTCTCCGGGACGTACACCTCGTTCGTTTCGAACCCGTAGGTAATGATGTCGTCGCTCGCGTCGGGGTCTTTCGGGTCATAGCCCTGCTTCTCGAAGTACCCTTTCCAGGCGTCTGCTCGCGGCGATTCCACGGTCACGTTCACCTTCGCCTGCTCACTTGGTCCGGTCGGGAAGTGGCCGGCGATGCGACGCGACGAGGCACGCGTCGTGACGAGCACGGTCGAGGTACCGCCGAACGAGCTACGATTACCACTCTGGAGGGTGACGACGAACGGGACGACCGCCCGCTTGCTGTCGACCAGCCAGGCCGGGCCGGAGCGCATGTAACTGCGGTCACCGTCCGACCGGATGATTGCGTCGGCGACGTAGACGACCCTGCTACCGTCGCGCGACTCGAAGACGATGGGGCGCGGTTGCATCACGTACGTCGCGTTGGCGTTGCTCGTCGTGCTGTTGACCTGGACAGTGACCTTGACCGGTTCGCCGGTCGAGAGGCTCCCGTCCGTGAACTGTATCTCCGTCGCCCGACTCGGCGCACCGTCCTGGTAGACGTCCTCGATGTTGTCGTCGAGCACGTCGAAGGCGCGTTCGACGTTGTTCACCTGCTCGCCTCGCTGGGTCCCGAGGAGGCCCGTGAAACCGGTCGCGTAGACCGCGCCGACGGTCGCCGTGATGAGCGCGAACGCGAGCACGAAGCCGACGGTGTCGCTGACGGCACGGTCGTTCACGGGCGACGCACCTCCAGGTCGCCATCCCCGGCGCGGACGACCTGCACGTCGCCACCGTCCAGCGTCGCGTCCTCCACCGTCGTCGACGACTCGAAGTAGACGACGACGCGGACGTCGGTGTCCGGGGAGACGAGTTCGATGTGTTGACGGGGTGCGGACCCGTTCACCGTCACGATGTAGGACCCGCCAGCAATCCGGTCAGGCAGGTCCGCGTCGACGCGCACCGTCTCGCCGCCGGCCCCAGCGAGTCTGTCAGCAGTCATGAGGTTGGCGGCGAGCCGTTGGCCGACGATTCTGAGTTCGCCCCGTGCCGCAGACTCGCGGCGGTCGTCCACGACGTTGCCCGCCGCGATGAGCAGGCTACTGACCAGCAGGGTGGCGATTGCCAGGTTCAACACGAAGCCGACGGTGCTGGAGACCGCGCGGTCGTCGGTCATGGCGATTCCCCGGAGCGATGCGGACGCGGTCGGCGTAGGTCAACCTCGGCGTCTCGTACCGCACGTCGACGACAGCGCTGTAGACGGCGGTCGACTCCGTCGGCCCCGAGTCGTCGGACACGAAGTTGGTCCCGTCGACGGTCGTCGAGTTGACCGTCACGTTGTAGGTGCCGACCGCCTGGTGACTGTCCACGAACTCGACGGTGTACGGCGCGGAGACGCCCTCGGCGAATTCCAGACCGGGGCAGTGCGTGCCATTGATGGTGCCTCGTGTGAGGTCGACGGTCGCAGTGGAAGCAGTGACCGAACAGACTTCTGTAGCGGCAGTCGACGGTGTATCGACCGCCACTGCAATATCATTGGTGGCGGTTTTATGATAGATGTAGGCCCGCCACTGGTCAGTTCCGTCCACGAGGACCTGAAACGCTCCGGTCCTACCGTCCTGAAGGTCTGACCTGTCGACAGTGAAGACGACGCCTCGGGTGTCTTCGACGTTCTCGGCGAGCGTCCACGCCGAAGCACCGGACGCGTTGGTCAGGTTCCGCGTGGCGTCAGTCTGCCGAATCAGCGTTCCGTCGTGGAGGGCGACGGTCGCAACGTCCGCGACGACACCGCGTTGGGCGTACTGGCGGCTCAGGAGCGTGTCGATTCGGGTGATGCCGTCGCTGACGTTCGACCGGACGTACGTGGCGCTGTCGTATCCCTGCGCGTTCTCCTGGTCGATGAGGCCGCCGACGCCGTCGACGACAGTGTCGTTGACGGCGAGGGCGTCGCCTCCGCCGACGTCGACGCCGCGCGTGGCGAGATTGTCGGCGTAGATGACCGTGTTGAGCAGGAGGACCAGCGCGACCAGGATGACCGCGATGGCGAGGCCGGCGACGATGATGACCTGGCCGCGGTCGTCGGCCGGTCGGAGGCTCACATCCGCCATACGACGATTTGCACCTCCACGACGTTGAACACGGTTCCGTTCGGGGCGGCGTCCCGTGCGTAGAAGTCGCCGGTCGCCGCCGCAGTCGAGACGTTCTCAGTTTCACCGGGTACGCTCAGCTGGGAGTCGTCGTAGATGACGACGGTCCGACTCGCCGAGACGGCGTTGTCGCTGGGCGTGCCCATGTAGACCATCGCCTGCTGGCCGCTGGTGTTCGAGGCGCGCCAGTGCCTGACGTAGACGTTGTACGCGATCCGCTCGTCGGCGAATGTCCTATCGAGCGCATTCCCGAAGTCGTTCGGCGGGCCGCCGTTGCTGTAACTCCCGCGCTCGCCGGACCCGTTGAACTGGTTCGACGTGGTGTTCCAGTAGAGCACCGCTTCCCGGAGCGATCCGTTGGCGTCGGTGGTGGCGAGGACGTCGGCGGCCATCGCCTGCTCCTGGTTCTCGATGTGCTGGTTCGAGGTGCTGGCCGAGAGCGGGGTGACGGCGGTGGCCTGGAGCGCGAACACGAGTCCGGCGAGGACGATGAGCGCGGCGGTGAACGCTTCGAGCGTGTGTGCCTGGCCTCGGCGGTCCATCTTACCACACCCTCACGTGTAACAGGTAGTAGTCGCCGTCGAGCAGGACCACGCGCCGGGCCACGACCACCTCAGCGTCCGGTGGCGGGGACGACCCGGCAGCGAGTCGTGTCCCGTCGAGGACGTGGATGCTCCCATCGTCGCGGATGGTGACGTTGACTGACCGCCGGGGGTCGATGCCGAGCGCCTCGTCGAGGTTCGAGGCGTCTTCATCGAACTGGCAGCCCGGCGGGTCCGGCGTCGTCGTGTCGAAGAACGCCTCGGTGCAGGTGTCGTTGAGCACAGCCGGCGAACCGGGGTCGCCGAGCGCGTGTTCAGCGAGGTGGGCGGCGCTCCGGTCCGCGACGACGACGTTGGTACCCGAACCGGAGTCGAACGGGACGAACATCCCCGGGATGAAGCTGAACACGTAGCCGATGGTGAGGAGGAAGACGCTCATCCCGACGATGAAGTCGATGGTCGTCTGGCCGCGGTGGGAGGTGTG
This sequence comes from Halobacteriaceae archaeon GCM10025711, assembly GCA_042662785.1. GTDB lineage: Archaea > Halobacteriota > Halobacteria > Halobacteriales > Halobacteriaceae > JBHSYX01. The sequence goes on along the minus strand of JBHSYX010000001.1, from coordinate 1,787,809 downwards.
GAGCATGGTCAGATGAACGCGAACGTGATGAGTGCGATGGTGGGCAGGATGACGGCGAACTTGACGCCCGCGAGGAGGTCGGCGTCACGGATGTAGCCCGCGATGAACCCGGAGAGGATGCCCTGGATGGTCACCGCGTGGAAGAACATCATCGTCATCAGGTCGGTGTCGATGGAGCCGCCGAACTGGGCGGCGCCCGCACCGCCGCCGCTCGCGCCGCTCGCCTGGCTGGTCAGCCCCGCCATCACGTCGAGGAACTTCACCTTCAGGATGGCCATCACCACGAGGAGCGTCAGGTAGGTCATGATGATGATGACGACCTGCATCCGCGCGCGGGACCGGCGTTCGCGCTCGATGTCGTCCTGGTTCTCGCTCGCCTGCGCTGCGGTGGTCAGGACGTCGGTGATGCGGCTCGAGGCCTCCTGGGCCTTCACGATGAGTTTCACCGTGCGGGCCATCCGGGGGATGTGGTACTTGTTGTTGAACGAGATGAACGCCTGGTTCAGGCTCGTGCCGTAGTCGACCTTCGCGTGGATGACGTCGAACTCCTCGCCGAGCTTGCCGGGAGTCGTGTCGGCGACCGTCTTGATGGATTCGAGCAGCGTCAGCCCGGTCTCGTTCGCGCTCGACAGCTTCCGGAGCGTGTCCGAGAGGTTGGTGACGATGTAGTGGCGCGACCGGACGTTCCACTCGCGGAACACCGCCAGCGGCACGAAGATGATGTACATCGGCAGATAGACGTAGAGGAACGTCCCCCAGATGGGACTGGCGACCATCTCGTCCATCGACATCGGCGCGACGCCGGCGAAGACGGCCATGCCGACGATGACCAGCGACGTCGGCACACCGAGCCAGAGCACGTACAGCGGGTGGTCGCGGAAGAACACGTGCGGGTTTCGGAGAAGACGCATCGTCTCGTAGGTCCCCTCGCGGCGCTTGATGCGGTCGAACACGTCGAACTCGCCGACAAACTCCTCGACGAGTCCGAGGTCGAACAGCCCGGGTTCACGGGAGTCGTAATCCGACTCCCCTCCAGGCGGAGGTAGCCGTCGCCGACCTCGTCCTGTTTGACCGTCGCCACCAGGACGAGGAACCCGCCGCCGAGCAGCGGGATGAGGCCGTAGACGGTCGCGTAGAGGTACTCGACTTTCGTCTGGCCGAGCATCGCCATGATGACGAGGACGATGATGAGTAGGAGCGGGAACAGCGAGAGCGTGAGGAACATCTCGCCGAACAGCTCCAGGGTCTCCAGGGTGAGCTCCTGCTGCTGTTTCGCCGTCCGCATGTGCTTGTTCTTCTTGTCGTCGAGGAAGCTGGTCATGTCCCCGCCGCTGTTCATGATGGACAGCATGTCCGTCAGGAACTGGTTCAGGTCGTCGCTCGGCGTCTCCATCGCGCGGTTCCGGATGGCGGTCCGGTAGTCGACGTCGAAGTACGTCGTCTCCTGGACGATGGTCTGGAACTCACGGGAGACCTCGCCGTAGGTGTCCTCAGCCCGCGCGATGGCCTCAAGAATCTCTATCTGGTTGAGGCCGCCGATTGAGAGGGCATACATGAACGAGACGGAGTCCGACAGCAGCATGTTGATCTCGCGCTTTCGCGACGACGCACGCGAGTACGGTATCATCACGAGACCGCCGAACCCCGCCGCGAAGCCGATGGCGCCGAAGAAGATGCCCGTCACGACGACGAGAAACGGCACCTTGATGGCGTTCACGAAGTCGATGGCAGCCTGGCTCGGTAACCTCAGCCCGATGAGGTTCTCCGTCTGGACGACGCCCGTCGCGAACAGGACGTAACCGAGGGTGAGCCCCACAAGCCAGAGCGTGATGCCCGAAATGACGCCGACGCCGATGGCCCGCGAGAGGAACAGTTCGACGGGCTGGGCGATGCGCGCCTCGGCGAGTTTGCGCTCGACGTCCGCCCTGAAGTCGCTGTTCTCGTCGAACAGCCGGCGGTAGATGGGGTAGAACGTGTCCGCCAGCGAGTCGGCCCCGCGACCGAGGCCGCCCGTCTGGTGGCTCATCGCTCCTCCCCGGCTCCGTCCTCAGAACCATCCGATGCCGCCGGCTGGCTCTCGTCGTCCGTCAGTTGGACCTCGTCGTCCGCGTCGCCGCCGTCACCGTCACCATCACCGTCGCCGTCACCGTCACCGTCACCGTCACCGTCACCGTCGTCCGGAGCGTCGAACGTGACGTCACTACTGTCGCCCGAATTCGCATCGGCAGGTGGGTCTTCACCCGGAGTCGACGCGTCCGACGACTCCGCCGGCGAGTTCTCGCTGACCCCGAACGTCACGTCGGTGTCGGACCCGGAGTCCTCGTCATCGGGCGATTCAGTCGATTCGTCGGGGACACGTCGTTCGCCCTGGTCGTGCGCCTCGCCCTCGTCGGCTTGCGTCGATTGCTCGCTGGTCTGCGTCGACGGCTCGTCGCCGATGCGGTCCACGCTATCGAAGCGTACCTCGCCGTCGTCGGTCTCCTCACGACTCTCGTACGCCTCGAAGTTCCCGTCAGCCTCGGTGTCCGGTCCGGAACTGGATTCCGGAATGCGGTCGACGCCGTCGGCTTCGTCGGTGGTCTCGGCGTCGACGGCCTCGGTGTTGAATCGTATCCCGCCGTCCGAATCGTCGAGTCCCTCCGGGTCTGGGTCGGGATTGCTCACCGGACCGGCGTCCGTATCGGCGTCGTTCCCCGACTGGGGTTCCTCCGGACTTGAGTCCAATGCCTCACGGTCGAAGGCCTTGAACACCGCCGAATCCGTAGCTTCGGACGGTTCCTGCCCGCTCGGACCGTCGCCCTCGTCGCCACCGGCTTCCTCGGTAGTCGTGGTCCCGTCGTCGGTCCCGTTCGTGGCGCCCTCGCCCGTATCGAACCGAATCTCGCCGGGTGCGACGGAGTCTCCGGTATCGTCGCCCGAGGAGACATCAGTGGCAGGTTCAGCATCCGACTCCGGTGTCTCCGACGAGTCGTCACCAACGTCGAAACGGACGTCTCCGTCGTCGGCGCTCTCAGTCTCGTCGGATTCGTGCCGCCCATCGGCGTCTGACGGACCGAACCGGACGTCGCCTTCCGAGAGCGAGTCAGTGACGGACTCCCCGTCCTCGCTGTCGTCGGTTCCGTCGGTGGTGGTCCGTTCGTCGGTCGATTCACTCTGGTCCGGTCCGTCGCCGGGTCCGTCGTCCGCTTCGACGCCGCTCCGGTCGCCGACGTCGTCGACAGGTTTGGCAGGCCAGTCGCTACTCGATTCGACGGGGTCGTCGCCGACCGGCTGGAGGTCGCGGAACTTCGACGCGATGTCGAACTCCTCGCTCGCCGGAACCTCCCCGTCGTCATCGGGCTCCTCGTCCACGTCGACGCCCGGTTCGTCGCGCCGGCCGACAGCACCGGTTGGATCCTCGTCGCTCCCGCCGGTGCGTCCCGTCGGTTCGAACCCTTCCGGCCAGATGTCGTCTGTCGGCTTCCTGGCGGCCGGTTCGGTCCCGGCGTCGGCTTCGACGCCGGCGTCTTCGTCAGCGCCTTTCCGCGGTTCGGGTCGCGAATCGAACACGTCGGCGTCTGCGGGCTCCTTTCGGTGCTGGGGTCGCCCATCCCGTCGAACTCGTCGCCGGTGTCGACGGGTTCGCCGAACAGGTCGTCGAGTTCGTCCACGGCGAACGGCGACGCCGGGTCGTCGGACTGGCCGGCGTCGGAAAACTCGTCGTCAACGGTCGCCGATTCGTCCGACGCCGCCGCCTCGACGATGGACTCTGCCACCGCCTCGCCGTCCATCGCGTCCTGGTGGATGGCGAACGCGATGTCCGGCATGTTCTCGCCGCGATACTGGTCGAAGAGGCGTTCCTCGGCCTCTTCCAGGACCTCGCCGGTCTCCTCGTAGATGTCCTCGGGCGGGTCCGGCCGGGGGACCATGAACTCCTTCTCGGGGTCGACGTCGATGAGGACGCTCTCCATCTCGCGGAGGTCCTCGAGGCTGCGCTCCAGCCAGTCGTTCGCTATCAGGGTGAGGACCATGTCGGGGTCGCTGATGAACGCCTGGAGCGTCGCGGCGACCTGGGTGTACTCGTTGAGGCCGTTCCGGATGAGGTAGGCGAGGACGACCCGGCGCTTGAACAGTTCGTCTTCGAGCTCCTGGTGGGTCCAGCCGCGGTCGAACTTGATCTCGTCGAGCGTGTTCGAGCTGTCGTGTTCCAGGAACTCGTCCATCTCCGGCTGCCACTCGAAGACGTCCTGGACGTTGATCTCGTCGTTCTCCGGGTCGTAGCGGTTAATCTCGGTGAGCGTCTTCGCCCGGCGCACCTTCCGGCCGTTCACCCGGGTCTGGGTCTGCATCGACACCAGGTCGAGCGCCGAGAACATCGTCTTCGAGACGTTGATGGGGTCGGTCGTGAACCGCTTGATGACCTCGCTGACGTTGTCCGCGTGGAACGTGGTGTAGGTCGTGTGGCCCGTGCTCATCACCTGGAAGAGCGTGCGACCCTCCTCGCCCCGTATCTCGCCCATCACGATGTAGTCGGGCCGCTGGCGAAGCGCCGCCTCCAGGAGTTTGAACTCGTCGATGTCGCCGACGCCGTCGTTGTTGAACGACGGCCGGGTGACCGACGCGATCCAGTTGCGCTGGGGGAGTTCGACCTCGCGGGTGTCCTCGATGGAGACGATCTTCGTGTCGCTCGGGATGAACAGCGAGACCGCGTTCAGGTTCGTCGTCTTCCCGGACGCCGTCCCGCCGGCGAAGATGACGGACTTGTTGTTCTCGATGCTCAGCCAGAGGAACACCATCTGCTCCAGCGAGAACGTCTTCCAGTTCACGAGGTCGATGGGCGTGAACGGCACGTCCTTGAACTGCCGGATGGTGTAGTTCGTGCCGTGGTCGCTCACCTCGCGGCCGAGCGTGAGCTGGGCACGCGAGCCGTCCGGGAGCGTGGCGTCGACCTGCGGCTGGCGCTTGCTGATACCCTTCCCGGAGCGCTGGGCCATCTTCACGACGAAGTCGTCGAGGTCCTGCCGGCCGTGGTAGACGTTCGTGATGAGCTGCTCGTAGTCGGTGTGGTAGACGAACACCGGCGAGTTGTAGCCGTCACACGAGATGTCCTCCACGTTGATGTCGTGTTTGATGCCGTCGATGCGCTCGTAGCCGATGAAATCCCGGGTGAGGATGTAGAGGAGCTTCTCGACCTGGTACTGGCTGAGCACCTCCGAGTCCTCCTCGATGAGCGCGGGTTCGGGTCGCGCCGACAGTCCCTCTATCTCGTCGCCGGGTGGCTCCGGCGGCTCCTTCCGACCGAGCCTAACGAGCAGGTCGTCGATGAACGAACTCCTGTCGGGGTCGTTGTAGAGGTCGTACCGGTCGAGGAGCTTCCGAGTCTGGTCGTTGATGACCTCGCGCCGCTCCGACGGGTCGCCGTTCGCGATGACGTCCTCGTCGGTGTACTTGATGGCCGTCCGGAGTTTCTCGGTGAGGAACTCCTCCAGGTCCTCCTCGATGGGCGTGAAGTACGGCTCCACCACGTAGTACTTCTTCTCGTTCTCCTTCTCGGAGTGGAAGATGATGATGAACGCGTACGGCTTGTTGATCCAGTAGCGGTCGATCTCGAAGTAGTGCTGCTTCTTGTCCATCGTGACCGCCTTCTCCAGGTCGTAGCGGTTCGTGATGGTGGTGTGGCCGTCCGGGTCGGAGAAGAAGTCGTCCTCGTCTATCTCCTCGTTGACGTTGACGGTGCGCTCGTCCTCCAGGTCGAGCATCGCCTCGGCCATGTTCTCGCCGTACGACAGCAGGCCCTCCAGGTCGTCGGGGTCGAACCCGAGTTCCTCGGCGCGGTCGAACGGTATCTTCTCGCCCTCCTCGTCCGTCGGCGGTACCCCGGACTCGACGTAGTAGAACTCCTCCCGGTAGTGCTCCCAGGTGTAGACGCCCTGTTTGACCGGCGTCGTCGCCGGGTCGAGGTAGTCCTGAAAGATAGCCCACAGCGCGTGGAACCCCGTCGCGGCCTCCTCGATTTCGCCTTCGACGTCCGCCGGGTCGAAGCCGAGGACCTCCGCGGGGTCGGTGTCCGCGCCGTAATCCAGTTCGAAATGTCCCCAGGTGTACTCGCCGACCGACGCGGGACCCTCGATCTCCTCGATCTCGTCGTCGCCCTTCGACCGCTTGAGGCCGAAAAACGACTTCCCGCCGTCGTCGGTTCCCATGGTTGAAGACGTTTGCTACGGGGTTAAATAAAGGTTTCACCGCGAATGATGCAACTATGACAGTTGCATTAATAAACTCTTAAGAAGGAAATAATCGGTCGTTTACGCAGTGACCTTGGTGCTGTAGACTATCTGCTGGCTTTCAGTATCGATGATTTTTACCGTATACTGGTTCCCGGCGTCAAAAGTAAATGCTGGTGAGGCAGATTGCAAGCCCCAGTTCACCGTACCATCTCCCTTGAAGGTGACCTTTTCACCAACACCAAAAGTATCTGAGGAACTTCCAGCAGCGAATGTCATTTGAGCATCAGTGGTTTCGTTCGTGATGATTACACGGGTGTTTGTTGCATCAAGAGCATCGCCACCAGTGTGTTCGAGGGTGATGTTTCCGTTTCCAGCCGCACTCACCGTTGCACTGAGACTAGCCTGCGGTGCCGTCGAACTGACCTGCCCGCCGAGGTCGAGCACGAATGCGCCGATGACCGCGGCGAGGATGACTGTAATCGCTACCATCAGGATGACGCCGATGACCGGCGAGACACCCCGTTCGTTATCGTTGAATATGTCCTGTGACATGGATTGAATCGTTCGTCTGTGTCGTTGTTGCTTGCAGTGCGTCACACGCCGGATGTCCACCCCGTGGAACCGCGCTGGGCGATTCCCCCGGTTTCGGCATCCTGAACCGGTTGTCGAACCGATTATCTGCTTTTGATGTGATTGACAACGTAGGTATTTACCCCCGGATGTCTTTAACTTTTCGCAGGTGTGGTCGGTGGAATTATAAACGAGCTTTCACGTATTAATATTCGCTTAACGCAATCCAAACCCGTGCCTGCACTGGATTATTCGAGTCCCTTCGAGTCGTAGCTTAGCAACCCTATAATCCTACGATGAATGGGCTTAATCGCGGATTATTCCACCGGTGATAAACCGTGACCGAAGGTGTCATGACGGAGTGCAAAAACTGCGGGCGGTTCGTCATCTCATCCAGGTGACTGATTTGCACCGATACTGTCACTTGAAGCCGGAATCGCCGTGGTTGCGAGGCCTGCCACCGAACCGGACACGCCAGGCACCCCGTTCCACGGACCTGCGAACGCCCCGGTTCGATACTGCAACTCCGTTTCCGGAATCGGGAACCAGGCGTCCCCGTTGCCAAAATCCCTAAGACGAATCCGGGGCAAAGGACACACCGGGGGAGACGATGTCCGAAGACAAACCACACGGGAGCGGCAGCGTTGCACCGGGCGACACCAGCAAGCGAGTGGGGATGGAGGCCATCCGCGAGCGCGGCCTCGACCCCGAGGAGCTCCGCGAGAAACTCATCGACGCCATCGGCGCGGAGTTCACGACCTACTATTACTACACGAACCTCCGGATGCACCTGGCGGGGAACGAAGACTACAAGGAGATCACCGAGGACGCGCGCCTCGAGGACCGCGCGCACTTCGAACTGGTCGTGCCGCGGGTCTACGAACTCGGCGGGAAACTCCCGAACGACATCCGGGCGTTCGCGGACCGCGCGTCGTGTCCGGACGCGGACCTCCCGGACGACCCGTCCGCCGAGAACGTGCTCGAAGTCCTCCTCGAAGCCGAGCGGTGTGCCATCCGGACCTGGTCCGAGGTCTGCGACATGACCGAGGGCAAGGACCCGCGCACCTACGACATGGCCCAGCGCATCCTCCAGGAGGAGGTCGAACACGAGGCCTGGTTCATCGAACTCCTCAGCATGGAGCGCGACGGCGAGGTCAACCCGGCCGGCCACTTCGTCCGGGGCGAACCCGGCGAAGCCCCCTACTCCACCAACCGGCGCATCAACGACAGCGCCTGAATCCACGCCGGTCCCCGCATGACGACCTACGACGTGACGATTGAGGTGCCCGAGGACGCCGAAGTGGACCAGGCCGGCGAGACGGTCACCATCCCGGTCGAGGACTCCGAATACGTCCTCGCCGCCGCCCGCAACGCCGGCGTCTGGCTTCCCGCCGACTGCCAGCAGGGCTGGTGTACGACCTGCGCGGCGCGGCTGGAATCCGGCGAGGTCGACCAGTCAGACGCCCGCCGCTACTACGACACCGACGAAGACGCCGGCCTGATACTCACCTGCACCGCGAAACCGCTGTCCGACCTCCACATCGTCTCGCATCAGCAGGACGCGATGCTGGCGGAGCGCGCCGCACACGACCTGCCGCCCGGGAACGCGAAGCGATAACCCGCACTTCTAAGCGGTGGTGCGGTGTACCGCCCGTATGTTTCCGTCCATCGACTATCTCGAATGGATCGAGGGGCGACCGCGGGCCGCGCTCTACGACCTCGGGTCGAGCGACCTGCGCGGCGACCGGGCGTTCGAGGCGACTGTCGTGCCCGACCTCCTCGAAGACCTCCCCGACCCGCCGGCGGGCGTCTCGCTTCACACGCTGCTCGCGACCGAGTACGGCGTCGAACCCGAACAGGTGGTCGTCACCGCCGGTGCGACCCACGCCAACTTCCTCGCGGCAGCCACCGCACTCCAGGACGCCGAAGACCCGCGCGTGCTCGTGGAGCGCCCGGGCTACGAACCGCTCCGCCGGACCCCGAGGCGCTCGGCGCGACGCTTGACCGGTTCCTCCGCGTCGACGACTACGGCTTCGACCTCGACCGGGTCGAAAACGCGATGACCCCGACGACGGAGCTCGTGACGGTCACGAACAGGCACAACCCGAGCGGCCGTCTCGTCGACCGGGACGAACTCTCGGCGCTCGCGTCCCGCGTCGCTGCCGACGGCGCGCGCCTGCTCGTCGACGAGGTGTACGCGCCGTTCGTCACGGCCGAGCACACGGTCGACGGCCCGTTCGGCGCTCCCTCGGCGGTCGGCCTCGATGATACCGTCGTGACGGGGTCGCTCACGAAGTTCCACGGCCTCGGCGACGTCCGCGTCGGCTGGCTCATCGCGGACCGAGCGTTCGCCGCCGAGGCGCGACGGGTGCGTCACCACGTCCCCGCCGTCGCACGGACGAGCGTCAAGATGGCCGAGCGCGCGGTCTACCACGCTGACGAGCTGGCGGACCGGTCCCGGAACCTCGTGGCCCAGAACGCCTCGCTCCTCACCGACTTCGTGGAGAGTCGCGACGACATCGACGGGTTCGTCGCGCCGGACAGCACCTTCGCTTTCCTCGACCCCGAGCACGCCGACGGCGACCAGCTCGTCGAGGCCGCCTGGGAGAACGGCCTGCTGGTCGTTCCCGGCCGGTTCTTCGACGACCCGGGACGGGTCCGGGTCAGTCTCGGACACGCCCCGGAGGACATGCGTGTCGCACTCGAACAGCTGGGTGAGGTGCTCGACCGCCTCCGGTAGGCTGTAAGTATTAAGACCCGCCCATTCGTTAGGCGAGCCATGGACGAAACTCCGCAGGAGATAACGAGCCTCGTGGGGCGCGAGGTGTACTCGAACAACGGCGTGTTCGTCGGCGAAGTCGAGGACGTCCGGCTCAACCTCGACACCGAAGTCGTCAACGGGCTCGCACTCACCGACCTCAACCCGGAACTGTTCGAGAACCGTGTCAGCGGCGCTCGCGGCGTCCTCATCCCCTACCGGTGGGTGCGGGCCGTCGGCGACGTCGTGCTCATCAACGACATCGTGGAACGGCTGAAGGAGTCCGGCGAAGAAGAGGCGCTCGCGTAGTCAGCTCCCGTTCGAACTCTCGCTGCTCTCGACACCCATCGCGTCGAACAGTTTCTGCTTCACCGCCTGCTCGGTGAGCTGTAGCAGCGTGTCGCGGTTCTCCTCGCTCGTCTCGATGCCGGTGAAGATGCCGAGCGGTATCTCCACGCTCGCCTGGGTGGAGTGACCCGCCGCCTCGCCGATGGTGCCGAACGCGTCCTGGAGCACCCTGCCGATGTTCATCCGGATGTCCTTCGAGCGCGCGGCGAGGTAGATGGTGTCGTCGACGATGCCGAACACGGCGGTGGTGGTGATACCCTCGAGGTTGAGGAGGTGCTGGGCCGCCTGCGTGAGCGCGTCGCGGTTGCGGATGAATCCCGCGGTGCTCACGAGGTGGCTCCCCTGGACTTCGCGGTTGGTGATGGCTTCCGCGAGCACGTCCAGGGTCTCCGGGCTCATGTTCGGCGACTCGACCTGCTCCAGGGTCTCGTGGTTCGCGAACGGGTAGAGGTAGGCCGCCGCTTTCAGGTCGCCCGGGCTGGTGTCGCGACGGAAGTCGAGTGTCTCAGCGCGGATGCCGTAGAGCAGCGCGGTGGCGACCTCCTCGCTGACGCTGAGGTTGAACTCCTGGATGTACTTCGTGAGGATGGTGGACGTGGAACTCACGTTCGTTCGGACGTCGACGAACTCGGCGTCGTACTCCGGGGAGGACTCGAAGTGGTCGACGTAGATGTCGATGTCGAGTCCGGCCGGCACCTCGCCGGCTTTCGCGTAGTCGACGAACGCGATGGTGTCGTAGTCGTCGATGTCGGCGTCCTCGTACGGGAGCAGGTCGATTTCGAGGAGGTTGACGAACGCGCGGTTCTCCTGGTGGCCGATGTCCCCGAAGTAGATGATGTCGGCCTCGATGCCGAGATGGTCGGCGATGGACTGGAGGGCGGCCGCGCTCGCGATGGAGTCCGGGTCCGGGTTGTCGTGGGTGAAGATGGCCATCCGCTTGTCGGTGTCCTGGATGACCTCGGAGAGCTGTCGGGTCTTGTACTCCATCTCGCCGGATTCGAGCGCCCGGAGCGCTGCGTCCGCGATGACCTGCGAGGGGTTGATGACGGTGTCTGCGCCGAGTTCCGTGAGTTCGTCGCTGGAGACCGGGTCGCTCGCACGCGCGACGATGAACTGGTCGGTGCCGCGCCCCCGGATGTTCTGCACGGCGTCGCGGTTCGCCTCGATGTCCGAGGAGGTGATGAGGATGACGTCGCGGTCCTCGATGAGTTCGATCACCTCGTCGTCGCTGATGTCGGCGTGGCGAGCGTTCAGGTCCTGGTCGCGAAGCGCCTCGACCCGGGATTCGTCCTTGTCGACGATGAGGACGTCCATCCCGCGCTCCACCAGTTCCTCCGCGACGGCGTGGCCCACGCTCCCACACCCGAGAATAGCGTACGTGGACATAGACGAGATCGTGACCCGACTGCTCATGTTACCCAGCGGTTGCGTGGGCTGTTACTTAAGTCCATCCGACCGGCGTCACCTCGAAGGAATCCGGCGCTGGCTGCCGGTCAGCGCCGGCCATCTCATCACCGTGGCGCACGGGAAATCGACCCACGGCGTCCGGAAAGAGTAACCTATTTCAAGCACCCCGGGTTAGATTGTGATGCGTTGGGCCGGTAGCTCAGTTAGGGAGAGCGTCTGACTCTTAATCAGACGGTCGGGGGTTCAACTCCTCCCGGCCCGCTTCTGCGACGAACAACGGTGAGGAGCGAAGCGGCCAAGGAGTTGAATCAGGGAGTGGCACGAGCGACAGCGAGTAGAGCGACCGTGGTTCAACTCCTCCCGGCCCGCTACTGTACTTCGACCGCGGAGTTCCATCTCCGCGGTCACTCTGTCGCGGGTCGGAGGAGTTGAATCAGACGGCACCGAGAAACCAGAGACGTTACCAGACCGACGTCTTCACGCGAATCTCGTTCCGCTCGAAGGTGTTGATGGCGGCGATGGGTTTGGTCGCGCTCGGGTGCTTGACCTTCACGAGTCCGATGCGGTTCTCCCGGATGGTGTTGCCGGCGAGCGTGTTGCCCATGGCGGCGTAGTAGACGCCGACGTCGTTCTGGCGCATCTCGTTGTCCGTGATGGTGTTGTTGTCGGCGTTGTTGACGGAGATGCCGCGTTCGTTACCGACGAGCGTGTTGTGCCTGATGGTGCTGTCGTCGACGGTGTTCATAAGGATGCCGTGGCCGTTGTTGCCGGTGTTGTTGTACGCGGTGTTGTTCACGACCCGGAACCGATGGGAGTTGAACAGCACCAGGCCGACGCCGTTGTCGAACGCCTGGTTGTCGCGGATGACGCCGTCGTCGGTGTACAGTCCCCGCACGGCGTAGTCGAGGTCCCAGAGCCGGTTCCCGGTGGCTTCGAGCCCCGACGCCCAAGAGAACCGGACGCCGGTGTGCACGTCCGTGATGCGGTTGTCGACGAGGCGGACGCGCTCGCTCTTCCAGAGGTGGATGCCGTTCCCGGAGGTGGCGTCATCCGACCCGACGATGGTGTTGTTCGCAAGTGTGACGTCGTCGGCGCTGTCGACCTGGATGCCGGCCGCGACGTCGGTGATGCGCGAGTCGACCACGTCGGCGTCCGGTGCGGTGACGGCGACGCCCTGGCCGACGCCGGACGTGCCCTGCACCCAGAGGCGTTCGACGGAACTCCCGTCACCTGCCAGCGTGACCACCGGGGCGTCGTCGCCACCCCGGATGAGGGCGAGCGTGCCCGGCTTGCTCGCGAGGGTGACGTTCGGCACGTCCACCGTCACCGACTCCGCGAAGACGCCCGAGAGGCGGACGACGTCACCCGGTTCTGCAGCGGCCACCGCCGCGGACACCGTGTCGAACTGTTCGCCGCCGACCGAGGCCGTCCCCGGCGTCGTCGGTTGCTCGAACTCGTACTCCTGTGGCACGCCCGCGTCGTACGCGGACAACGACCCGTCCCCCGGCCATTCGACGGCGACTCCCACCAGCACGATCGCGACGGCGAGGACCAGCGTCGCAATCCCCGTTTGTCCACTCGCATCGTGGTACCATTACCGAACAGAGCCGAGAATCTTTCGACTGCCCCAGTATTTGAGGGTCGGCTGCCGGCCAGCTTTTTGAAACTGGCAGTCCAATCCTTCTCGCGATGTCCGACTACGAGACCTACACGTGCAGCGAGTGCGGCACCGAGTTCCGGGCACACCCGAGTTCGAACGCGGCGGCCCGCGAGCAGTGCAGTCCGCGGTGTGCGACGAACGCACTCCGGTGACCGACGTTCGCCCAACCGTCGAATCGAAGGACGGCGCCCACCTGGCGAGCGCACGATAAACCCCGGACCTCGGTTAGCCGGGGGATAACAATACGGGCTGGTCGTGGACGGTAGCGTGTATGGCGCTGAAACGCACCGCCATCGTCCTCGCTGGCATCGCCCTCGTGACCATCACCGCAGTCGGCCTCCTCCGGCGGAAGTAGCCGGGGTCAGGCCGCGTCGTTCTCGCGCTACCGTTCGCGCCGCTCTCGTCACTGATTCGGGCTGTAGTTCGGCGCTTCGTCCGTGATCATCACGTCGTGCGGGTGGCTCTCCTGCTGGCCCGCCGCGGAGACGCGCACGAACTTCGCCTGTTCCTTGAACTCGGGGATGGTCGGCGCGCCGACGTAGCCCATACCGGACTGCATCCCGCCGACGAGCTGGTGGAGTTCGCTCTCCAGGCTACCCTTGTACGGCGTGGCCGCCTCGACGCCCTCGGGGACGAACTCCTCGCCGTCCTCGGGTTCCTCCTTGAGGTAGCGGTCGCCGCCGCCGGACTGCATCGCGCCGACGGAGCCCATGCCGCGGTACTGCTTGTACTTCTTGCCGTTGATGGTGATGACGCGACCCGGCGCCTCGTCGGTGCCGGCGAAGTAGGAGCCGAGCATCACGGCGTCCGCGCCGGCCGCGATTGCCTTGATGGCGTCGCCCGAGTAGCGGATGCCGCCGTCGGCGATGACGGGCACGTCGTGCTGGCTGGCGACGTCCGCGACTTCCGCGACGGCCGTAATCTGGGGCATCCCGGCGCCGGTGACGACCCGCGTCGTGCAGATGCTGCCCGGTCCGATGCCGACCTTGAGGCCGTCGGCGAAGTCGACGAGTTCCTCGGCGGCTTCCCGCGTGCCGATGTTCCCGACGACGACGTCCGCCGACACCTGTTCTTTGATGTCGCGGGCGGAGTCGGCGACGTTGAGGTTGTGCGCGTGCGCGGTGTCCATGAACAGCACGTCCGCGCCGGCCCTGTCGGCGGCGAGCGCGCGGTCGGTCTCGAACGGGCCGACGGCGACGCCGACGCGGAGGCGACCGTTCTCGTCGCGGGCGGCGTTCTCGTGTTCGCGTCGGGCGAGGATACCGGCCATCGTCACCAGGCCGACCAGGCGGTTGTTCGCGTCGACGATGGGGACGCGCTCGATCTTGTGCTCGTACATGAGTTCGAGCGCCTCGCGCGCGGTGACGTCCTCGGTGGCGGTGATGACCTCGTCGGTCATGGCCTCGCGGACCTCGTCGCGTTCGCCGACTTCGAGGTAGGGCCGGATGTCGGTGCCGCTGATGATGCCGAGTACCTCGTCGTCTTCGTCGACGACGGGCGCGCCGCTGACGCCCTCGCCCGCCATCATCTCGTCCACCTCGCTGACGGTCTGGTCGGGGCGCGCGGTCACGACGTCACGGATGATGAGTTCGTCGGCGCGCTTGACGCGTTCGACTTCGGCGACCATCGTCTCGACGTCCATGTTGCGGTGGAGGACGCCGATGCCGCCCTCGCGGGCCATCGCGATCGCGAGTTCGCTCTCGGTGACGGTGTCCATCGCGGCCGAGACGATGGGGACGTTGAGGTCGACCGACCGCGAAACGCGGGTGCTCACGTCGGCCTCGTCGGGTTCGACGCGGCTCTCGCGCGGTCGCAGGAGTACGTCGTCAAAGGTCAACGCTTCCGGAACTCGGAGTTTCTCGGAGAATGTGCCGTCCGCAGCGGAATCCTTCGCCATGTAAACCGCAGGGAATGACGGGCCAAAAACGTTGCGAGACGACGCCCGGCCCGCGACCGGCACGCCACGAGGAGCCGGCAAGGATTGCGTCCGTCGAAAACTACCGGCGAGATTCACAGATTCAACCCGATTCGTCCACTCATCCGACGGACCTCTCCCTGCATTTATAAAGACGCCGTGGAACCGTTACCTCATGTGGACATGCCTCACACAACGTTTATGCCACTGACAACAGTTTACTCGTGTATGGACTCCGTCAGTCCCAGCGCAGAGCGTATTGCCGGCGACCAGCCCATCGTATCCGGCAGCTCCTTTACAAAACTCTGCAACTTCTTCGGGACAGGGACGGAGACCCGGACCAACCGGTGGCTTCCGAACGGCGTCCCGGGCAGTTCGTCGTACCAGCATTCACACCACCGGCAGGCGACCGGTTATCGCCACCATCCGTAGGAAATGAGTAGTTCACAGCACCCGATCGCCCTCCGCCTGGAGCGCCAGGTGGGCGGCGCGACGAAGCTCCTGATGACCGTGATGGCCCTGCCGCTCATCGACGGCATCTTCCCGGCACTCGTGCTCGCCGGCGCCGTCGACGGCATCTTCGGCATGGTCCAGGTAGGCCTCCTCGTGTTCGGCGGGAGCGCCACCGTCGCGGTCATCCTCGCGGAGATGGAGTCGAACCCCCGCGAGCAACTGGTGAGCGTGGCGACGGTCGGCGTCGTCCTGGTGACGGTCGCCGCCGTCGAAGCCGCGATGGCCCCGACCATCGAGAGCGTGCTCGACCTCGTCATCTTCGAGCGGTTCGCGGGCCTCGTCATCGCCGCCATCGCGGCGAAGACCGCGAGCGCCCGCATCGGGGAGTACCTCCCGCGGCCCGCGGTCATCATCGGCCTCGGGATGATCGCGAGCTTCGACCCGGCCGGCGCCCAGTTGAAGACGATGGTCGACACCACGCTCATCCTGCACGCCGTCGGCGCCGCCGTCATCGGCGTCGCGTTCGCGATGAGCATCGTCGTGTTCCAGCAGTACCTCGAGGACCTGATGGACATCGACCGGTTCCGGTTCGGCAGCGCCGTCGCGCTCGGCGTGCTCGCGCTCGCCATCCTCGGCGGCCCCGTCGCCCAGGGAGCGCCCCTGGCGGTGCTCGTCGTCGCCGGCCTCCTGGCGTTCGACCCGGGCGCCGTCGACGACGTCGACTCCGAACCGTCGTCGAGCCAGGCACCTGCCGGCGCGAGTTCGGCCGCCACCGACGGCGGCAACGACGCGCCGGAGCAGGCCTACGGCTACCCCAGCGAGAGCGATTCCAAGGAGCGCGCCCCCTGGCTGTAAGCCGCCTTCGGCGGGGCTCGGGCCCGTACCGGTAGCTGGCCACGTTCTCGTAGAAACAGGTTTACGGTGTTCGACGCCAGACCACGGTGTATGGCAGAGAACCGCGTCGTGCAGGGACGGATGGTGACGCCGGAGCGTCTCGCGGCGATGATAGAAGGAGAGCGTCATGGAGGCCGAAGCCATCCAGGACGCCGACAGGCAGTGTCCGGAGTGTGACGGCGACGTCATCAGCGTCGGCTACATGCCCAGCGTCACGGAGTTCGTCACCGGCTACAAGTGCCAGGAGTGCGACTGGGCCGACACCGACCGCTGAAGTCGTCGTCTCGCAGCACCTCTTTTCCGTGTTTCCACCGTCGATGACCGCCACCGACGCCGCCTAGCGACTCCGTAGTAGCCGCGTTCTCCAGCCGGAATGGCGAAGGCGGTCCCGGTACCGTCTGTGGATTCGGGAGAGTAAACGCCGTCTACTGCCCGGTGGTCGGGGGCCGTTCGGCGTGGATTCCGTCGCCGATTCGTCAGCCAGTCTATAACAAAGGGGTACTCGCGGGAAGGGCGGGGTAATGGTTCCGTACCGGGGCCAGACGAAACTGGAAACCATCGAACACGGGGGAAATATGAGTTTACGAGTAGCAAACCACCCGACGGCAGCCCGTTCTGAGGCAGCCGTCACGGCCCACGACCGGCGGCCGACGCGACAGGTAAGTGTAGCTTTACAGATATCATCGCCTGCACCGGAACGGGGGTGACGGCGGCGACGCGAACGCCGCCGCGGCGACGATGACGGACGCGAGAACGCGGCTCAGGAGTCTCGGACTCGCACTGCTCGTCGTCGCGTCGGTGTTCGCCGTCGCGTCACCGGGCGCCGCGGCGAGCGCGCCGACGGCCAGCATGGACGTCCCGGACGAGGTGACTGTCGGCGAGACGTTCACCGCCGACGGCTCCGCGAGCCAGGACGACGGGTCCATCGACAGCTACGAGTGGACGTTCGGCGACGGAACGGCGAAGACCGGCGAGACCGTCGAGCACACGTACGACCAGCCGGGAGAGTACACGGTCACACTCCAGGTAACGGACGACGACAACCAGACGGCAACCGCGACGGCGACGGTCAACGTGACGAACAGCTCCGGGGACCAGCGTCCCATCGCGCGGGTGAACGCGCCCGCCGCGGCAGCAGCCGGCGACGCCGTCACGCTCGACGCGAGCCAGTCCCTCGACGCCCAGGGTATCGACCACTACGACTGGGACTTCCAGGGTGACGGCACGGTCGACGCCCGGACGGAGTCGGCGACGACGACCTACGCCTACCAGGTCGCCGGCACCCACACGCCGACCGTGACGGTCGTCGACACGAGCGGGAACACCGACTCGGACGCGACGAGCATCGACGTCTCCGACGAGACGCCGCCCACGGCCGCGATAGACGTGCCGGGGACGGTCACCGCCGGCGAGTCCTTCACCGCGAACGCCAGCGCGAGCAGCGACAACGGCGCCATCGCCAGCTACGAGTGGACGTTCGGCGACGGCACCAGTGCGACCGGGGTATCGGTGGAGCACACCTACAAATCGACCGGCACCTACACCGTCACGCTCACCGTGACCGACACCGGCGGTAACACGGACGCGACCAACCGGACCGTCACCGTCGAAGCGGCGAGCCAGACCGACCCGGGTGGCGGCGACGACGGAAGTGACGGCGACTCCGGCGACTCGAACGACGGCAGTCCGTCCGACTCGGGCGGGTCCTCGCCGTCACCGTCGAGCGGCGACAGCGATTCGAACGTCGACGTCACCGGCCCGTCGCAGGGAATCGTGACGGCGAGCGTCTCGAACGCGCCCGAGAGCGAGGCCATCACCGTGCCGCTGCTGCTGCCGACCGACGCGCCGGGCGCGGCCGGCGAGCTATCGCTGTCGGTCACCGGCGGCCAGAGCTTCGACCTCGACATGCGGACGCTCCTGTCGGCACCCGACGAGACGACGGCGGCGACGGTCGAGGATGACGGGTTCGAACCCGTCGCGTACCTCGACGTCTCCCACCCCGGTCTGTCCGACGACGACATCGAGAACGCGACGTTCACGTTCACGCTGACCCAGGACCGCCTCGACGACCTCGACGCCTCGAAGGACGAGGTCACACTCTACAAGTACAAGAACGGGTCGTGGGCGCCGCTGGAGACGACGCTCGTCGACGAGACGAACGGCACCTACCGCTACCGGGCGTCCGCCGATAGCCTGTCGGCGCTGGCGCTCGGCGTCGACCGGGCGAACGTCGCCACCCCGACGATCAAACTCAGCGAGCGGACCATCGACGTCGGCGATTCGGTGGCCGTCGTCGCCACCTTCGAGAACGAGGGTGCCGCCGACGACAACGTCACCGCGACGCTGAGCCTCGACGGCGAGGAGATCGACACGAAAGAGCTGTCGGTGCCCGCCGGCGACTCGAACAGCGTCACGTTCGTCCACGAGTTCGACGAAGCCGGCGAGTACACGCTCTCGGTCGGCGACGCGAGCGCCGACCTGACCGTCGGCCAGCCTGACGCCGACACCGAGCAGGCCGACACCGACGAGACGACCGAAACCACGACGCTCCCGCCGACCAGCACCGGTGGACAGGACGGCTTCGGCGTCCTCCTGGCCCTGCTGGCTATCGTCGGGGCAGTCGTCCTCGCCCGGCGACGGGCGTAGCTTCGGCCCTCCACCTCCTTCGAGAACACGGTCGCCCGCCTCGCATCGACGTGACTGAAACCGAAATCCCTTTACTACGAATCGCCATACGTAGGGCTGCGGGGTCGTGGCCAAGCCAGGAATGGCGACTGACTCCAGAGGTTAGCGCCCGGGACGAAACTCCAGACTGATATACCGAGTGGACGGCTGATCACCGCGCCACGTTGACGACCCTCTGGAGTTCCGAGGCGCACCGGAGATATCAGTCGATCGGGGGTTCAAATCCCTCCGACCCCATCTCATCCATAACAATTTCGAGGAGATATTCCGCTAAGAGACGTCTCAGCTGCCCCCGTTATAGAGGGTGCGGCGAAATACCGGTCCTCGAACGGTCTTCTGAGGGCCGAGGTGGCACGAAAACGACACCGACTGAGTGCCCACTCCTCAAGGACGGTGACCTCGAACCATGCGGGCGTGATGTCGGAGAACGGGTGGGCGCGTATGCGGTGACCGGCTCGCCCACGGCGTCGAGATACAGCGAATAAGGCTGTCAGTCAGACCTGGGAGCAGGAGACGGGGTCCCCGTCGTACTCGGTGTACAGGATGCAGAAGTCACACGGGTGAATCTTGCCCTTGACGCTGCTGCAGGCGCCGAACCCGTCGCCGTCCTGGTCCGGAACGTAGAGGCTGCAGCTCCCGCAGTAGCTGTCGCCGGACGGGACGTGCTGGAACGCGACGTTGGGGTTGTCCTTCTCCTGCTGACCGGAGCTGGGGCGGGCACCCGCGCCCAGCGTCTCGGCGTTCACTTCGGCGTCCGGCACAGTGTCGTCGCCCGGGTGCGGGACGTCGTGGTTCGGTTCGTCGGCCCCGCCGCCACCGCTCTCCGTGGTTGTCGTTGTCGTCGTCGTAGTCTCCGATTCGCCGCCGTTGCCGCCCGTGCAGCCGGCGAGGCCGACGAGCATGGCTGAGCCGGCGTACTTCAGATACTTGCGACGGTTGGAGGAGACGCTTCGGTCTGTCATGTGGTGGTTTGAAACGTTAAATGAGTAAAAAGATTTCCCCTGTTCCAGACAACCGGGGAATCGACCCCCGTCTGCCGAACGTGTTCGGTCGATACCGCCCATCTCCGCGCACCTCTGGGAACGTTCGTCACAAAACCACCGACCAACCTCTCGGGGCGACGTGCTGTCGGCCAGTGGTCAGGGTCCCGTTGTTCGTCCAGCGACACGGTTCCTGTGGAGAATGGTCGACCCCCGCGAAGGGGCTCGGAGTGCTGCTCGTCGCATTCCCGCTCCTGGTTATTCGGTCGAGACGACGTGGAAGACGACCGGTCGGTGATTGAGGGCGTCACCGGTTGGAAACGAGCGAACTGGTCGCACTCGCGTTCGACACGCCCGACGGAGCCGAGAAAATCCACGAATAAGCCACCTCCGACGCGTCTCGTTTGGTTTCTCGAAACAGGAAGTGGACAGCCGAGCGCGACTACGGCGAGTCGTCCCCGATAGCGCCTCGGATCGCCGCCACGACGGGCTGTACCGACTCGTCCGGGTCGAGCGCGAGAAAGAGGCCCTCGTTGCCGACGTAGACGCGCACGAGCTGCATGAAGTCCATCGCCGTCGTGATGTACTCGACGTGGTCGGCGACCGGGAACAGGTTGTCGGTGAACAGCCGATGCTCCATGAAGTCGACGTGGACGTAGGAGTGGATCTCCTCGAAGTGGGCGAGCATCTGCTCGCGGTCGCCGTACGTTTCGAGGGTCGCGTCGCTGACGTAGAGCGGGTTGAACGCGCGGGCGTCGTACTCGACGACGGAGTAGAGGGTTCCCTCGACGGCGTCGAGAGCGGCCTCGCGTGCGCCGTCGGCGTCGAACGAGACGACGGTAGAGGGGTTCGTCAGCGCCACAGTACAGGATTCGGCGGTCGGAAGAAAAAGCTGTTCCTCCGTCGAACTTTCGCAGTCGCTGATACGAGCCGTCGAGTGCGTCGAGAAAACCGAACCGGGCTGTCAGACGGAGAGCTCGTGCGTCGCGCCGAGCGTCTCGCCGACGTCGGGGAGGTCGAGTTCCTCGAAGGTCTCCCTGAGCGGGACGCCGTCGCGGTTCCAGCCGCGGGCGTCGTAGTAGCGGTCGAGTTCGCGCTGGAACTGGTCCTCGGGGATGACCTCGCCCTGGCTCGGGCCGTCGGGCACCTCCTCGTTCGTGAGTCGCTGCGGGAGCTGGTCGTCGTCCCGGCCGAACCCTTCGCGGATGTTGATGGCTTTCGAGAGGTTGTAGGCGCGCTCGCCCGCGGTCATCAGCTCCGAGTAGGAGTAGTCGAAGCCGGTCATGGCGTTCACGAGTTCGAGGATGCCGTCGGCGAGGGTGTGCCCGCGCGTGAACTTGCACATCCCGGTCTGGTCGTAGAGCATCATCAGGTCCTCCATCGACTTGAGCGCGAGCGCCTTCCCGTCCATGCGGGTGCGGTCGTAGCCCTCGAACTCCCAGAAGTTGCCGTTCATCTCCAGGGCGTACAGGCAAGAGGTCAGGTGGTCGGCACCCCGGGGGCGACGGCGAACGCCAGCCCCATGCCCTTGATGCCGCGCGCCTCGAATCCGGCGGGCGAGAGTCCCTTGACGTGGATGGCGAACTCGTCGGAGCCGCGGCCGAGGCGCTCGGCGGCCTCCTCGACGCCGTCGGCGAGCAGGTCGCCGAGTTCGCCCTCGCGGTGGCCGATGCGCCGGAGCGCTTCGAGCATCCCCTCGGCGTTACCGAACTCCAGACCGAAGCCGAGTTCGTCCTCGTAGTCGTCGAGCAGGCCCTTCTCGTTGGCCTCCATCGCCCACGAGATGGCGATGCCGGAGGAGATGGTGTCGATGCCGAGGCGGTCGCAGATCTCGTTGCCCTTCGCGACGGCCTCGATGTCGTCCACCTCGGTCGCGCCGCCGAGCGAGTACTGGGTCTCGTACTCGGGGCCGTCCACCGCGATGTCGCCGTACTCGGTGTCCTCGACCTCGATGTACTGGCTGCACGGCTTCGTGCAGTACGGACACGGGCGCTTCCCGTTGACGTGGGTCTCCGTCCACTTCCGGGGGTCGATGTCGATGCGGTCCTCGGGGTCGTCGAGCCGGTCGTACGCCCGCTTGAAGTAGCCGGACTGCCAGTTCCGGGTCGGGAAGATGCCCATCTCGGTGTTCTTGACCTCCAGGGCTTCGCCGGTGCCGTACTTCATGTCGACGGACGCCGACCCCGTGCCCTCGATGCCGGAGTCGTCGCGGCCGGTGGTCTTCGCCCGCCACTTGTCGTTCAGCTCCTTCAACTCGTCCTCGTCGGCGACCGGCACGTCCTTCGTCCCGCTGACGGCGATTGCCTTGAGGTTCTTCGACCCCATGACCGCGCCCGGCCCGCCACGGCCGGCCTGCCGGTCCTCGCACTCGATGATGGCCATCTTCGAGAGGTGCTCGCCGCCCGGGCCGATGATGGCGGTCCGGACCCCTCGTAGCGTTCCTTGAGCTTCTCGTCGGTCTCGACGGTGTCGAGGCCCCAGAGGTCGTCGGCGGGTTCGATGGACACCTCGTCGTCCTGGACGACCAGCACCGACGGCTCCTCGGCGGCCCCCTTGACGACCAGCATGTCGTAGCCGGCGCGCTTCAGCTTGTCACCCATCTTCGCGCCGACCAGCGACTTGCCGTAGCCGCCCGTGAGCGGCGACTTGAAGCCGAAGGTCGTCTTCGAGCCCGTCGGGATGGACGGCCCGACGAACAGACCCGGCGCGACGGCGAGCACGTTCTCCGGCCCGAGCGGGTCGGTGTCCTCGTCCACCTCGTCGTACAGCACCTTCGTGGTGAACCCCGAGCCGCCGACGTACTGTCGCAGGAACTCCTCTGACAGCGGTCTGGTCTCGACCTCGCCCGCCGTCAGGTCTACCTCAAGAAACTGTCTCCAGTAACCCATACTACCTGGCTCTTGGGGCGCCGCGGTGAAGGTACGGCACCCATAACAGTGAGGGTATTTAAGTAGACTCGCGGCACTCTTCGTTCCAGCCGAGAACCATCAAAAATGCAAGCAGAGCGGCTGTATCAGTCCTCGACGAGCGGACGCTCGTCTCCCCGCATGCTGTCGACGATGACGTCGCCGCCCGGCCGCTCGGCGAGCCAGAACAGTTTGTACGCGTCGACCGACCGCACGAACTCCACGTCCGGGGTTTGTTCAGCGAGTACTTCCGGAGTGTCCACTTGAACACCGACTCCCGGGCCATCTCGTCGGTCTGTTCGTCGTCGACTTCCACGGGAAGGACGAGCACGTCCTCGACCGCCATCGACTCGGTCTCCGGGAACGAGTCGGCGCGGAGCGCGATGCGCCGCGACCGGTCGACCGACACGAAGAACGTGTCCTCGCGGTCGCTGAGGAACAGCCGCTCCATCGCAATGGTCGCCTCGATGGCGCGATACGGGTAGGCCACGGCGCCGACCCGGCCGTCAGACGCGACGTCGTCGCGCGGGATGGACGGCGGGATGACCGGTAGCTCCGCGGTCTCCCGCACAGCGCCCGAGTCGACGGCCGTGGGGTCGCTCATCGGTCCCAGTAGTCGGTCCGGGCGACGTGACCCCGGATGTTGTCGGCTTCGGTGATGGCTTTCGGCGCGACCTGCTCGCGGCCGCCGTCGGTGACGTAATCCGGCGTGCCGCTCGGACCGCCCTCCGAGGCGATAGCCGAAAGTGGCTTGTGGAACACCTCGAAGTGCTCGTCGATGGTCGTCGCCTCCGGCGGTTCGGTCAGAAGCGAGACGACGACGAGCGTCGTCGCCGAGAGGACGAACGCCGGGAACAGGCCGTAGACGGTGAGCAGACCGCTCATGAACGGCGACATCGCGTCGATGGTCCCCTGGCCGAGGATGGCCGGCCACTGCGACCAGACGACCATCGTGGTCGTGCCGACGAGCATGCTCGAAACCGCGCCCTTGGCGGTCAGGCGCTTCCACCAGAGCATCGCGATGAGCGTCGGGCCGAGCGCCGCGCCCAGGCCGCCCCACGCGTAGTCGAGGACGAGCGTGTAGATGGGCGTCTCCTTCGCGAGGTAGGCGAACGCGATGGAAGCGAAGCCGATGCCGAGCGTGACCAGCCGCGACATCTTGACGAGTTGCGCCTGGCTCGCCTCGCGGTTGAAGAAGCCGTGGTAGACGTCCTCGACGACCGCGCTGGTGGCGACCAGGAGCTGTGAGTCCGCACTCGACATCATCGCGGCGAGCGCCGCCGCGAGGACGACGCCGGCGACGACCGGCGGGAACAGTTCGAGCGTCAGCAGCGGCATCGCGTTGTCCGGGTTGTTGAGCGCGCCCTGGCCGAACGCGACGATGGCGTACAGCCCCACGAGCGCCGCGCCGATGTACGCGACGAACATGAACAGCTGTGCGACCATCGCCGCGGTGCGGACGTTCTTGATGCGGTCGATGCCCATGAACCGCACCATGATGTGCGGGTTGCCGGGCACCCCGAGCCCGATGGCGGCGTAGCTGATGATACCGAAGACGGCAGCCCAGCCCGTCGCACCGGCGGTGATGCTCGTCAGCGAGCTATCGATAGCCGTGAGTTCGGCCCACGGCGTGCCGTAGGCGTTGAACGCGAAGATGGGCAGCAGGATGAACGCCCCGAGGATGATGGCGCCCTGGAAGTAGTCGGTCCAGGCGACGGCGAAGTAGCCGCCGAGCATCGTGTAGCCGACGACGATGACGCCGCCGACGACGATGCCGACCCACATCTCGACGCCGGTCAGCACCCGGAGCAGGGTGCCGGCCGCCACTATCTGGGCGCCGACGTAGCCGCCCTCGAACACGATGAGGACGAGCGACGAGACGCCCTTCACCCAGCCGGAGTCGTCCTGGAGGCGGGTCTCGAAGAACGTCGGCAGCGTGACCGCACGGACGATTTCGGTGTACTTGCGCAGGCGCTTGGCGATGCCCGCCCACGCGAACAGGTCGGCGGGAATCATCCCGAGCCCGTTGAGGAACGCCATGACGCCCGTGCCGAACGCGTTCGCCGGGACGCCGAGCGTCAGCCAGCCACTCATCTCGGAGGCGCGCTCGGAGAACCCGGTCACGACCGGGCCGATTTCGCGCCCGCCGATGACGTAGTCGCCGACGTTGTCCATCAAGCGCGACGCGTACACCCCGATGAGGACGAGCACCACGAGATAGAGGGCGAACGTACCGAGCACCCAGCTACTCGCCTCGCCCGCGATAGCCTCAACCATGCGTTACCTCCTCGTACTCCTCTTTGAGTCGCCGCTCACGTCTGCCCTCCCAGACGTAGTAGACGATCAACATGACGAAGTACACCAAGAAGGGGACGACGATACCCAGCCAGTCCACGGTGGTTAGTCCCTCTGGCATAACCGTCCGGAAGTCGTCGGGCGGTTCTGTTATATTTTCCCATTTCTGAAAGCGACGAAATGAACCCGCAATACGACGGCTCTTGAGGTTCCCGGCCGTCCAACGCTGTAGCAACAGGGTCCGAACTGTGCACGACTGTACACGGTCTGTCCATCCCGCCACGCTGTACCAATCGACGGGAAAAAACAGTGCGGCCGTCGGTCCGCTGGACTACTCTTCCTTGCCGCGGTGGATGGTCAGCCCGGCCATCGCGACGAGCGCGAGCAACATCGGCAACACTCCGAGGCTTGCCGGAAGCACGCCCGTGCTTTCCTCCGACTCGTCGCCAGGGGTCTCCTCGGACTGTGCCGTGCTCTCGCCGTTCTCGGCGGCGTCCTCGTTCGCGTTCTCGGTGGTCTGCTGACCGGCATCCGCTGCGGCTTCAGTCGTCGTCTCAATCTGACCGGACGCGTCCACGGCCTGTTCCCCGGCGCCCTCAGGCGGGCCGCCACCGTTCGCTTCCTCCTCCGCGACGAACTGGTTCTCGTTCCACTCGAACTTCACGAGCAGGAACTCGCCCTCCGGACACGGGTCCGAGGGCGACTGGCTCCCGGAAGCCGGGTTCCCTTCGCCGACGGTCACGCTACCGGACGTACCGCCGTCGAAGTTCTCCAGACCTCCCTGCGGATCCTGACCGGCTTTCACGACCACCGTCGAGATCGGCACCGTCGACGTCCAGGTCGCCGATATGGGCTCGCTCTGGTCACCCTCCTTGAACTCCGTCGCCTGGATGGTCACCTGGTCGTCGTACTCGATGTCGGTGGCCGTACAGAACGCGACGAAGCTGATCGCTGGCTGCTTCGTCGTCGTGGTGGTCGTCGTTGTCGTCGGCTCCTCGGTGGTCGTTGTGGTCGTCGTCGTGGTTGGTTCCTCGGTGGTCGTTGTGGTCGTCGTCGTGGTTGGTTCCTCGGTGGTCGTTGTGGTCGTTGTAGTCGGCTCTTCGGTCGTCGTTGTGGTCGTCGTCGTGGTCGGTTCTTCGGTCGTGGTTCTCGTCGTCTTCGTCGTCTTCGTTGTGGTCGTTGTAGTCGGCTCTTCGGTCGTCGTCTTCGTCGTGGTTGGCTCTTCGGTCGTCGTTGTGGTCGTTGGCTCTTCGGTCGTGGTTCTGGTCGTCTTCGTCGTGGTTGGCTCTTCGGTCGTGGTTCTGGTCGTCTTCGTCGTGGTTGGTTCTTCGGTCGTGGTTTTCGTCGTCTTCGTCGTCTTCGTCGTCGTGGTCGTCGGCTTCTCCGTCGTAGTCGTCTTGGGCGGTGGTAGCACCGTTGTCTTGGTCGGCTTCTCTGTCGTCGTCTTCGTTGGCCGCTTGGTCGTCGTGGTTGTCTTAGTCGTCGTTGTCGTCGGCTTCTCCGTCGTCGTAGTCTTCGGACGTTCCGTCGTCGTCTTCGTCGGGCGCTTCTTCGTGGTCGTAGTCGTCTCCACCGGCCGCTTGGTCGTGGTCGTCTTCGGTGGCGGCGTAATCTTCGGCGTCGTTTTCGTGACCTTCGTCGTCCGGGTCGGCTTCTCCGTCGTGGTCGTCGTCTTCGGGCGCTCGGTCGTCGTGGTCGTCGTCGGCGTCGGCGTTGGCGTGGGCTTCACGACAGGGCACTCGCCGTTGACGAGGTACGCAGCGCCGCGGTCCTCGTTCCGGGAGGCACCGACCGCCACGTCCTCGTTGCCGTCACCACTCGTGTCGTTGACGTCCTCGACCGCGATGCCTGCGAGGTCTCCCCTGCCCTCACCCTGGAGTTTCGCCGTCGCGCCCCCGAGACTCTGGACGCCGTGGAGCGACTCGCCCCCGGCGACGAGGTAGGCGGCGCCGGCGCTCTGCGCGGTGCTGTCGTTCCGCGGCGCACCCACCAGCACGTCACCGAACACGTCGCAGGTCACGTCACCCGAGCCGGCGGCGGAGACGGACCACCCCGCCACGTCGCCTTTCGCCTCGCCGGTCAGCGTCACGTCCGCGTCAGCGAACGACGCGCTCGCGGGGGACTCCGAACCGTAGACGATGTAGGCGGCGCCGGCGTTGGTCGCCGTCGAGTTGTTGAACGGCGCGCCCACGACCACGTCGCCGTAGCCGTCGCCGTTCACGTCGCCAGCGTCGGACACCGACCACCCGGCGTTGTCGCCGTCCCCGACGCCGGAGTACTTCGCCTGGGCCGTCGACAGCGGGATGTGGCCGGAGAGCCCGCCACCCAGCACCAGGTATGCCGCACCGGCGTTCGCGCCGGTGGTCGTGTTGTTGCCGATGGCACCGATGACGATGTCCGTCCAGCCGTCGCCGTTCACGTCACCCGCCGACGACACCGACCATCCGGCGTTGTCGCCGGCCGCCTCGCCCGTGATGGTCGCGTCTGCCGCCGCCAGCGAGACGGTGCCCGCGAGCGACTCGTTCGCGAACAGGTAGGTCGTGCCGGCCTGGAGGCCGGCCTTGTTGTTCAACGGTGCACCCACGAGGATGTCGTCGCCCGGACCACCGCTGACGGTCGGCACGACCGCCACGGACCGCCCGGCCAGGTCACCGTTGTTCTCGCCGACGAGCGTCGCGTCGGCGTTCGCCAGGGACTGCTCCCCGGAGAGCCCCTCGTCGCCGTGCACGACGTACGTCGCTCCCGTGTTGTTCGTCGTCGGGCCGTCGACGAGCGGGGCGCCGACGACCACGTCGTCGCGGCCGTCGTCGTTCACGTCACCCGCCGCGACCGAGAATCCAGCCCAGTCGCCAGAGTTCACGCCGTTGAACGTCGCGTCGGCCTTCGAGAGGTCGATGTCGCCGCTCTCGACCGGGCCGTAGAACAGGTAGGCCGCGCCGGTCTCCTCGCCTGCACTCCCGTTCCGGAACGGCGCGCCGACGAGCACGTCGGTCTGGCCGTCGCCGTTCACGTCGCCGGACGCCAGCGACCACCCGGCGCCGTCACCGACGTCCTCCCCGCTGAACTTGGTGTCCGCGTCCGAGAGGTTGATGACGCCCGAGATGGTGCCCGCTTGTTCGGCCTGATTCGGGCCCGGCGCCCCTGCGGCGGCCTGTTCTGTCGCATCGGGTGGTCCTGCGCCCGCCCCCGGGAGCGAAATCACGCCGACAGCGGAACTGCCGGCGACGATTACCACTACCAGTACTGTGAGAACGCTCCACCCTGTCGCGATTCCTGTCCCCAGTCTGTCCGATTGACTCCCCATTAAGTTCACCGGGGCAACAGACGGCCGGTTCGCTGTTTGTTATACACAGGGCAACGCGACCCGTGGTCCAGCCTTCCCAACGACAACCTGGGCTTTCTCTGCCACGTCGACAGGCGGCAACATTCCGCGAGTCGTCCCACGACCCCAAATCTGGCGGTTTCGGGGTGCTTACACCAATAAGAATAGCGTGTTTCCGGAAGGCCCACGCATCCACTCGGTCGTTCCAGTACGGGCCCGTCACGGAAGACGAGTCGACGACGGTCACTCTTCGTCGCGGTGGACGACCAGGCCGACGATGGCAGTAAGCGCGACGAACATGCTCAGACTCGTAATCCCGTCGAACAATCCGGAGCTTTCGCCGGTAGCGGTCCTCGTCTCCGAGGTAGCGTCAGCGACCGCACCGCCGGCACCGGGCTGACCGCCGCCGTCGAATCCGGTGGCGACCGACCGGTTGGCTTCCTCCTCGGTGAGGAACTCGCCGTCCTCCCGGACGTACGTGACGACCGGCGACTGGCCGGGGAGACACG
The DNA here is from genome assembly GCA_042662785.1 of Halobacteriaceae archaeon GCM10025711. Lineage (GTDB taxonomy): Archaea > Halobacteriota > Halobacteria > Halobacteriales > Halobacteriaceae > JBHSYX01. The sequence goes on along the minus strand of JBHSYX010000001.1, from coordinate 1,758,901 downwards.
CCGGTTCGGGTCCGGGCTGGAAGATAGGCACCGGCGGCGAGCCGTCACCGACGGTCACGGACCCCTCTAACCCACCGGGGAAGTTCTCCAGGCCTTCCTCGGTCCGGACCACGACGCCCGTTATCAGGACGTCCGACGTCCAGTTCGCGGCGATGGTCGCGTTGGGGTCGCCGTCCCTGAACTCGGTCGCCCGGATCGACACGACGTCGCCGTCCTCGGTCTCCGGCACGGCACAGAACGTGACCGAACTGATCACCGGTGGCTCCGGCGGCACGACCGTCGTCGTGGTCGTGGTCGTGGTCGTGGTCATGGTCGTGGTCGTGGTCGCCGGCTCTTCCGTCGTGGTGGTCGTCGGAGTCGGAGTCGTGGTCGGAGTCGTCGTTGGCGTTTCGGTCGTCGTAGCAGTGGTCGTCGTCGGCTCCGTCGTTGTCGTAGTCGCAGTCGTCTCGGTCGTCGTCGGCGTTTCGGTCGGCGTTTCGGTCGTCGTGGTGGTGGTCGTCGTTGTCGTCTCCACGACGCAGTCGACGGTCACGGTCTGGCCGTCGCCGACCTGCCGGACGTTCTCGTCCTCGGCCGTGAACGTCCGGACCAGGTACTCGCCGTTCGAGAGGGTGCCGTCGAACGTCGCGGTCTCGCCCGGTCCGACAGTCACGCGGCGTTCGTACTCGTCGGGGCCCTCCACGTCGACCTGGACTGGCACGCCGTTCGGGTTCGTCGCTTCGATGAGACCGCCGGACTCCGTGCACTGCGTCGCGACGACCACCTCGTCGAGTGCCGGCGTCGGAACCTCAGTCGTCGTTGGTGTTGTGGTCGTCGTTGGTGTTGTGGTCGTCGTTGGTGTTGTGGTCGTCGTTGGTGTTGTGGTCGTCGTTGGTGTTGTGGTCGTCGTTGGTGTCGTAGTCGTCGTTGGCGTAGTCGTCGTTAGTGTCGTGGTGGGTGTCGTGGTAGTCGTTGTCGTCGTCTTCGGTGGCCGTTCCGTGGTGGTCTTGGTTGGTGGCGTGATGGGTGGCGTCGTCTTCGTCACCCGCGTCGTCGGTGTCGTGGTCGTCGTCGGTGTCGTGGTCGTCGTCGGTGTCGTGGTCGTCGTTGTGGGAGTTGGCGTCGGCGTAGGCCGGGGCTTCACGACCGGACACCGCCCTTCGACGATGTACGCGGCGCCGCGGTCCCTGTTCCGGGGGCACCGACCAGCGCGTCTTCCAGGTAGTCGCCGCTGGTGTCGTTGCCGTCCTCGACCGCGATGCCCGCGAGGTCACCCTCGCCTTCGCCCTGGAGTTTCGCCTCGGCGCTCCCGAGGTTCCGCTCGCCGGCGAGGTGCCGGCCGCCGGCGACGAGGTAGGCGGCGCCGGCGCTCGGCGCGGTGCTGTCGTTCCGCGGCGCACCCACCAGCACGTCCGCGAACCGGTCGCAGGTGATGTCGCCGGACCCCGCCGAGGAGACGGCCCAGCCAGCCGCGTCGCCCACGCCCTCGCCGGTCAGCGTCACGTTCGCATCGACGAGCGAGGAGTTCGACAGCGTGCCCGCGCCGTAGACGACGTAGGCGGCGCCGGCGTTGGTCGCCGTCGAGTTGTTGAACGGCGCGCCCACGACCACGTCGCCGTAGCCGTCGCCGTTCACGTCGCCCGCGTCGGACACCGACCATCCGGCGTTGTCGCCGTCCCCGACGCCTGAGAGCTTTGCGTCCGCAGCGGCGAGCGACTGGTCGCCCGTGAGTCCGCCGCCGAACACGACGTAGGCGGCGCCGGCGTTCGCGCCGGTGGTCGTGTTGTTCCCGATGGCACCGATGACGATGTCCGTCCAGCCGTCGCCGTTCACGTCACCCGCCGACGACACCGACCACCCGGCGTTGTCGTCCGCTGCTTCGCCAGTGAACGTCGCGTTAGCGTCGGCGAGCGAGAGACTGCCCGAAAGCGATTCGTTCGCGAACAGGTAGACGGTGCCGGCCTGCAGTCCCGCTTTATTGTTCAGCGGCGCACCTACGAGCACGTCCTCGCCCGGACCGCCGCTGACGGTCGGCACGACCGCCACGGACCGCCCGGCCAGGTCGCCGGTGCCGACCCCGAGCAACGTCGCGTTCGCACTCGCGAGCGAGTAGTCGCCCGAGAGGTTCCGCCCGTGGACGACGTACGCTGCGCCCGTGTTGTTCGTCGTCGGGCCGTCGACGAGCGGGGCGCCGACGACCACGTCGTCGCGGCCGTCGTCGTTCACGTCACCCGCCGCGACGGAAAAGCCAGCCCAGTCACCCGGTTTCACGCCCGTGAACGTCGCGTTCGCTCGGGATAGGTTTACGTCGCCGCTCTCGACCGGCCCGTAGAACAGATAGACCGCACCGGTCTCCGCGCCGACGCTGCTGTTGTTGAACGGTGCGCCGACGAGCACGTCGGTCTGGCCGTCGCCGTTCACGTCGCCGGACGCCAGCGACCACCCGGCGCCGTCACCGACGCTCTCCCCTCGGAGCGTCGTGTTCGCGTCTGAAAGGTTGATGGTGCCGCCGAGCGTGCCGTCGACCGGCCGTCCGTGGCTCGTCAGTTGAGCGTCAGCGGTGTCCGCAGCCACGTCGGAGGGCTGTGCGCTCGCCGGCGCCGACTGAAAGCCGACGACGCTCGCGACGGAGCTGGCGGCGACGACCAGCACCAGTGTCACCGTCACGAGGTACATTCCCACCGTGAGTCCACTCCCGAGCGCGTCGGCTCCGTCTCCGCTCCCCATGATGTTCACCGGTCCGACCGACGACATCGACAGTGATTGTTATACACAGGGCCACCGGGCGCCCGTTCGCGACGCCGTCGCTGGTGGCTCAGACAAGGCCGGCTTTCCCGTTCCAGCCGGCAGGTGGTCCAGCCCGACTCCCGTCGTTCGAGAGTGAATCGACGGCGTCGCCGGTGGACGGTAACCATAGCCCAACCACCGCGACCTGTCGACGCCAGGCGGGTATCCCGGCATTATCGTCTGTTGGCACCTCGACCCAGCAGGCGACGGGCGAGTCGACGCGATCGGTCCGTCACCGAAGAACGGCGGCCCACCGATTCGAGGACCGTACGCCAACCTTTTCCTCGGCAGCCCGAAAACGGAGACCAGTGACTCGCTCCCCGGCGAGCGGGACTGACACCTATGGCCACCTTAGCCCAGCAACTCGAACAGATCGCGGGACTCGGCATCTTCGTCGTCAGCCTGTCGCTGGCGGCGCTCAGCTACCGGACGTGGCGGCGCGAACGCGACAGACGCCTGCTCGTGGTCGCCGGCGCGTACGCGCTGTTCATGGTCCACGGCCTCGTGGTGTTCCTGGAGTACTTCCTGCTGGCGTACGTCTCCTTCGGCGACGTCGAACTCCTGGAGCACTCGTCGTCGTTCCTCATCCTGGCGGGCCTCCTCGCCTTCTTCGTGGCTATCACCCGGGAGTGACGATGGACGGGCCCGAACTCGACTCGCGACGGGAGATATACCAGGCCATCGCCGACACCCCCGGCATCCACTTCCGCGCGCTGCTCGACCGGCTCGACTACGCCCAGGGCACCCTCCAGTACCACCTCCGCAATCTCGAAGACCGGGACATGGTCGAGGTGTCCGACGACGGTCAGTACACGCGGTACTACGCCGCGGGCTCCTTCGACGAGGCGGACCGGACCGTGCTGAACGCGCTCCGCCGCGAGTACAGTCGCCGCATCGTCGCCCACCTCGTGTCCGACGGCCCGCTGACAACGACAGACCTCGCCGACCGCATCGGGAAATCCCAGTCCACGGTCTCCTGGCACCTGTCGAAACTCCACGACGCCGGCATCGTCACGAAAGAGCGCGACGGGCGTGCCGTCTACTACGCCCTCGCCGACCCCGACCGGGTGACCTACCTCTACACCGTCCACCGCAAGAGCTTCACCGACCGCATCGTCGACAACCTCCTCGGCATCTGGGACGCCTACTGGCCCGTCTGCCTGCGTGCGGCCCGGTCGACGCGGCCGCCCTGGAGCAACCGAAGCAGGAGCACGTACACCAGGAAACTCGCGCCGGTGAGCAGGCCGGGCCTGATGATGCCGACCACGTCCGTCCCCACCGCCGCCGCGTGGACGGTGGCGAAGACGAAGCCGCCGTACGTGAACGCGTGGACGACGCGCGGCGACCACGGCCGGTCGAACAGCGTCGCGTCGAGAAATCCGAGGACGCCGACGACGAGCAGCAGGAGCGCCCCCGCCCCGACGACCACGCCCGCCAGGAGATACGACACCGGGTAGGTGGGTGCCGGGACCTGGCCGTCGACGACGAACCAGGTGTCGAGGACGCCGAGGACGCCGTGGGCGAGCACCAACAGCAACGCGAACACGGACACCTCGATGTGGACGCGGCGTGCGGCGTCCCGGAGGGCGCCGAAGCCCTCGGCGTTGTAGAGGATTCCCGTGAGGACCGCGAGGTAGAGCGCCGGGTACGAGACGAGCGCCGTCGCCCGGTCGAGATACCAGATGACCTCCATCACGACGCCCCCGTGGTCGCGACGACGTCCGGACAGCCGTCGCCGTCCTGGAAGCCGTTGGTCGTCTCCGCGCGCGTCGGGCACGCGTCCGACGAATCGTTCACGCCGTCGCCGTCGTAGTCGGTCGGCGCCTGGCGCGCCGGCACCTGCTGGTTCACCAGGTCGTCGGCCTTCGCGGACGCCGCCTGCTCCGCTCGCACGTCGGCGATCTGCCAGACCACGCCGAGCGACGCCACGAGCAGCACCACCGCTACCACGGTCACGGCCTGCCTACCGGTCCGGGACATGGTCGGTGAACCCTCCCGTCCGGCGAATCGTTCCCTGGTGGACCACCAGCGCCTCGGCACCATCCCACTCCTCGGCGAGAGCCAGCGCGTCGTCGCGCGGGAGTGCCGAGAGCGTCGTCGCCAGCGCGTCGGCCTCCATCACGTCGCGCCGGGCGACGACCGTCACGAGTTCGTGGGCGGCGCCGACGCGTTCCGTGGTCGGGTCGTAGATGTGGTCGACGCCGTCCCGATTCCGGCGGTAGCCCCGGAGGACGCGACGTTCCAGTCGGTGTCGAGGACGGCGATGGGTTTCTCGTCCCCGTACGGGCTCTCGATGGCGACCGGCCCTGACGGATGGGCGATGTCACCGCCGCCGTCGACGAATCCGCGGCGACCGAGACCGACGAGTGCCTCGGCGGCCCTGTCGACGACGTATCCCTTTGCGAGGCCGTTCAGGTCGAGCGCCCCCGCCGCGGTGACGGTATCACCGGTCACGTCGACGGCGCCGTCCGCGAACGCGGCGTCGAACGCGTCTGTCTCCCCGCGGATGAACGCCTTGAGGTCGTGTTCGACCCTTCCCTGGCGGACGTCGAACACGCCGTCCGTGCGCTCGTGGTAGTCGAGCGCCCGGCGCACGATGCGCGCGACGTGTTCGTTCTCGACGCGGCCGGTCCGGTTGAGACGGGCGACCGCACTATCTTCGGCGAACGCGTTCAACGCACCTTCGAGCGCGACTGCGGTCCGACGCGCCGCATCCACACCCGCGCGGGCGTTCCGACCGCGAGCGTGGACCGTGAAGGCGGTGTCGCAGCACCGGAACGTCTCCTCGGCGGTACCGAGGGACGTGTACGCAGTGTCGACGAGTGTGGCGAGCATGGAACCAGGTCAGTCGTCCTCGTACTCTTCGTGCTCTTCTCCCTCGTGCTCCTCTTCCTCGTGCTCTTCGTACTCCTCGTGTTCCTCGTACTCGCCGGACGGCGCCTGCTGGACCGCCGGCGTGAACGAGTCGTTCGGCGCCGGTGCGTCGTCGGCGAGCGTCTGGGACGTGGTGTCGACGGGGTCGTCCGCCGCGAGGCCGGGGACGGCGCCCGGGAACGCGAGGCCGAGGGAGACGACGCTCACGAGCAGTGCACCGGCGACGGTCATCGCAACGAGGGTGTTGTTTGGGACGGGGATTCGCATTGTCGCTCGGATACCGAGACGAGAGCCCCTCAAATACGGTTTCGCGTCCACCAGTCGAATCGTCGTACGAACGTCGAATCGATGCGTGAACCGTTCCCAACCCTGAGATGCAACCGAAAAGAGGGATAAACGTGCACGTCGAAGGCACGCCTAACCGTGCCGAACACGCAGGTCACGCTTATCCAGATCGACAACTACGGCCCGTGGACCGTCACCCCGGAGCCTCGGCGCGAGGTCGACCTCCAGACCCTGCAGTCCCGGCTCTACGCCGACCTCTCGCAGCTCATCGGGGACCGCGACGGCTACGTCTTCTTCACCCGCTTCGACAACATGGTCGCGGTGACCAACGGCCTCGACATGGCCGCCCACGAGCGCATCCAGGAGTCCGTCCGGAACCGGTACCCGGTCACTCTCAGTCTCTCGGTAGCCCACGACCCGTCGCCGGCCGTCGCGCTCGCGCGCGCGACGGCCCAACTTCAGGACGCCGGCAGCGCCCAGGACGGCGCACGAACCGAGATTCTCCGGGGTGACGCCATCCCCGAGGCCGACCGCGCGGACGACGACGTCCAGATCGCGCACTTCGACGTGAACGACGCGACCGGCCAGTACACGGACGAACTCGACGCGTTCGCGACGTTCATCCACATCGAACAGGGCTACGCGTCGCTGATGCGTCACCTCTACCGCGACCACGACTCCCTGGCGTTCTTCGTCGGCGGCGACAACGTCATCGCGGTCTGCCCCGGGATGGACCGCGACGACTACCAGGCCGCCATCGACCACGTCCAGGACGACGTCGACATCGAACTCAAGGTCGGCATGGGCCGGGGTCGGAACGCCCACGCGGCCGGTATCGCCGCGAAACACTACCTCGAGGACTGCCGCGAGCACGGTACCGACGTCGAAGGCGAGTTCCAGGTCGCGACCGAGCGCTGACCGGCCGCCGCATCTGTTATGTGACTGACAGCCGTAGCGGGTGGCATGGAGTACGTCACCGTCCAGGGAGAGGACGTCCCCGCCGTCGGCTTCGGCACCTGGGAACTCACCGGCCGGCGCTGTCGTCACGCCGTCGAGATGGCTCTCGAAACCGGCTACCGCCACGTCGACACCGCGGCCGCCTACGGGAACGAACGCCAGGTCGGACAGGCGCTCGCGAACGCCGACATGGACCGGGAGGAGGTGTTCCTGACGACCAAAGTCAAGGGGACCGACGCCCGCCGCGACGACCTCGTGGCGTCCGCGCGTGCGAGCGTCGACCGCCTCGGCGTCGAGTTCGTCGACCTGTTGCTGATCCACTGGCCGAACCCGCTCGTGTCCGTCCGCGAGACCGTCGAAGCCCTGAACGAGGTGAAGGAGATGGGGTTGACACGGCACGTCGGCGTGAGCAACTACGGCGTCGGCCGACTCCGCCGCGCACAGGCGGTCTCGGACACGCCCATCTTCACGAACCAGGTGCTCCGCCACCCCTTCTATCCGCAGCGTGCCCTGCGCGACCACTGCCAGCACCACGACATGCTCCTCACGGCGTACAGTCCGCTGGCCCACGGCGGTCTCATGGGTGACCGCGTCCTCCGGGAGATCGGCCGGAAGTACGACAAGACGCCGGCCCAGGTCGCTATCCGGTGGACGATCGAGGACGACAACGTCGCGACCATCCCGAAGGCGACGAGTCGCCAGCACATCCAGGAGAACTTCGACGTGTTCGACTTCGAACTCACCGAGACGGAGCGACGCTTCATCGAACGACCGTCGCTGCTGCGAACCGGCGTGATGTGGTTCACCAGCCAGTTCGCGTGACCAGTTTCGCCCCGCAGTCCGAAGCTTAAGGAAACCGGGGCGTCTCCGGTCACGCATGGACGAGGCGGGTGCGCGACTGCCGGGTGCCCCAGCGGAGGACGACGAGGACCGCATCGTCCTCCACGTCGACATGGACTGCTTCTACGCGTCCTGCGAGCGACTTCGCGAACCCGAACTCGAAGGCGAACCCGTGGTCGTGGGCATGGGCTACGAACCCGGGGAGGGACACGGCGCCGTCGCCACCGCGAGCTACGAGGCCCGCGAGTACGACGTCAACAGCGCGCTGGCCATCTCGAAGGCGCTGGAGCGCCTGCCGCGCAAGGCGGACGCCGGCGAAGACGACCCGGACGCCGGCTACTACCGGCCCGTCGACATCGAGTTCTACCAGTCGGTGAGCCAGGACGTCAAAGCCATCCTCCACGACGTGGCGGACGTGGTCCGGGAGGTGAGTATCGACGAGGCGTACCTCGACGTGACCGACCGGACGGCGTGGAGCGTCGCCGAAGGGTTCGCCCGCCACGTCAAACAACGCATCGAACGCGAGGTGGGCGTCACCGCGAGCATCGGCGTGGCCCCGAACATGAGCGCCGCGAAAGTCGCCAGCGACCACGACAAGCCCGACGGACTCGTGGTGATACCGCCCGGCGACGTACGGTCGTTCCTCGCGCCGCTCGACGTCGAGGAGCTTCACGGCGTCGGCCCGGTCACGGCCCGCACCCTCCGGGACATGGGCATCGAGACGGCCGGTGACGTCGCCGACGCGGACCCGAACGTCCTCCAGGACCGCTTCGGCGAGCGCGGCCGGGAGCTCTACCGGCGCGCCCGCGGCACCGACGAGCGGCCGGTCGAGCCGATGGGCAAGCCGAAGAGCCTCTCGCGGGAGTCGGCGTTCCCGGAGCCGACGGACGACGCGGCCACTCTCCGGGGGCGAGTGCAGACGCTCGCCCGCGCGGTCGCCGACCGCGCACAGCGCAAGGAGGCGATGTACCGGACTATCGGCATCAAGGTCGTCGAACCGCCCTACGAGGTGTCGACCCGTGAGCAGTCGCTTCCCGGCCCGGTCGACGAACCGGACCTGGTGGAGGAAGTGGCACTCGACCTGCTCTCCGAGTTCGACGACCTCGTGCGGAAGGTCGGCGTGCGCGTGTCGAACCTGAGCTTCGCGTCCCAGGAGCAGGCGCGCCTCGACGGCTGGGAGGGGAACGAAACTGACGGCGCCGGTTCGACCCGGGAATCCGCGAGCGAGCCGTCGCCGGCTTCGGATGCCGGGTCGGACGAGGGACCAGTCTCCGACGAATCGTCGCGGTCGAACCGGCGGGGACAGACGTCACTGACGGACTACCGGTGACGTGGTCGGGGCGAACAGACGGCACGTCGGGTCCGCGAAGCGGTGTGCCGTGCTCCCGCGAAACCGCTTCGCGGCGACTCGTCAGGACATGGCCCGGGCTGGTCCCGTTCTCCGGCATAAAGGTTCGTCCGTCGGGCAGGGTGGCTTTATTGGGCGACGGAGTGAGGGTCCGGTATGAACAAGCTCGCCAGCGCGGGCGAGGACCGCTGGCATCTCCCCCGGCACGCACACATCGTCGTCTACGAGGCCGACGAGGGCGACGAACTCATCACTATCTACGACTGCGGCGCAGCACAGAAACCGCCGTCAGCGCAGGTCATCGGCCACCTGGTCCGGGTGGACGCCGACGCAGAGACGGAGCGGACGCCGACCGGCTACGTCGTCAGCATGCGCGAGCGCTCGGTCCTGGAGTGCCAGGGCGCCGACCACTGGGTCGTCCGGTCGGCCGCGTGACCTGTTCGGCGACCACACGAACTATGAGGGGTGGCTACGACAGGAGCATCCACCCAGCCAATGGCAGACACAGAGACAATCCACGTCGCGGAGGTCAGCGCCGGCCCCGGGGAAGGCGAGCCGGTCACCCTGCCGGTCGTCGAGGTGCTGACGGGCCGCGGCTTCGTCACCGGGAAGTCGGGCTCCGGCAAGTCCAACACCGCGAGCGTCATCGCGGAGAAGCTGCTCTCGGCGAACTTCCCCATCCTCATCGTCGACACCGACGGCGAGTACTATGGACTCAAGGAGAAGTTCGAGATACTCCACGTCGGCGCGGACGAGGAGTGTGACATCCACGTCAGCCCGGAGCACGCCGGGAAGATAGCCGAACTCGCCCTCGAGGAGAACGTCCCCATCATCCTCGACATCTCCAGTTTCCTCGACGAAGACGACGCAAAGGAGATGCTGACTTCGGTGGCGAAACAGCTGTTCGCCAAGGAGAAGAAGCTCAAGAAGCCGTTCCTGATGATCGTCGAGGAGGTCCACGAGTACATCCCGGAGGGCGGCGGTCTCGACGAGTGCGGCCGGTGGCTCATCAAGATCGGGAAACGCGGCCGGAAACACGGCCTCGGCATCGCGGGCATCAGTCAGCGTCCCGCGGACGTGAAGAAGGACTTCATCACGCAGTGCGACTGGCTCACCTGGCACCGACTCACCTGGGGGAACGACACGAAGGTCGTGGGCCGCATCCTCGGCTCGGAGTACGCCGACGCCGTCGAGGGGCTGGACGACGGCGAGGCGTTCCTGCGGACCGACTGGTCCGAGCGCGTCCGCCGGGTGCAGTTCCACCGCAAGCAGACGTTCGACGCGGGCGCCACGCCCGGCCTCGACGACTTCGAACGCCCGGAACTCAAGTCCGTCAGCGGCGACCTGGTGGCCGACCTCCAGGCCATCACCGAGGAGGAGCGCCGCCGCGAGGACGAACTCGAACGGCTGCGCGCGCAACTCGAACAGAAGGAGGAGCGCATCGCCGACCTCGAAGCGGAACTCGCCGACGCCCGCGACATGAGCCGGATGGCCGACCAGTTCGCCCAGGCCATGCTCGACCACGCAGACGGCCAGCCGCCACGGCGCGAGCAGACCTCTCTGTGGCCGGACGAGGAGGGCGAGGAAGCCGGGTTCGAGCAGGCAGAGATCGCGCCGACGGACGTGGAGTCGAAGGTCGCCGACCAGTTAGGAGCACGGTCGTCTGAACCAGACGACGCGGTCGGGAACGGCGCGCTCGACGCTCGTCCGGAGGACGCCGACCGCCCCATCGTCCGCAGACTCCGGCAGGCCATCGGCGACCTGGACGTGACCACCCGCCGGATGCTCACCTACTACCAGTCCGTGGACGCCGCGACGCCCATCGACGCGCAGGTGGCGGCGGGCGGGACGGGCGAGCGGTCGCTGGCGTACAGTCGGAACCGCGACCTGCGCATGGCCGGTCTCGTCCGGCACGCCGGCCGCGGCGAGTACGAGTACGCGGTGCCGGCGCTCGTGACCGAGGAACACGACGGCCGCCTCGACGACGCGGAACTCGCCGAGACCGTCGCACAGATAGAGCGGGCGTTCGTGCCCGAAGACGACCGCAGGCGAGCGGTTCGACCAGGTTCTCCAGTGCCTCCTTCGGGTCGTCGGCCTTCGCCACGCCGCTCGCGAGCAGCACCCCTCGGCACCCAGGTCGCGGGCGGCGACAACGTCCTCGCCGGTGCTGATGCCGGCGCCGCAGAACACGGCCACGGAATCGTCGACGGCGTCTGCGGCCGCGACGGCGTCGCGGACAACGTCGGGGTCGGCCTTGCTGACGGGCGTGCCGGTGCCGATGAGTTCCGGGGTTCGACCGCGACCGCGTCCGGACCGAGGGCGGCCGCCGCGGCGACCTGGTCGGGGTTGTTCGCGCAGACGACCGTCTCCAGGTCGGTGCGGTCGGCGGCGTCGAGTGCGCCGTCGACGTCGGCGAGTTTCAGGCGCTTCTCCGAGTGGTTGACGAGCGTGCCGACGGCGCCGGCGTCGACGACGGACTCGGCGAGCGTGCTGCCGGTGTGGCTGCCGTGCTCGACGGGGCTGACGTGCTGGGCCCACGTCTCGACGCCCGTCTCGCTGACGCGCTGGAGGTCGGCGGCCTGCGGCGCGACGGCGATGCGGACGCCGGTGGCTTCGCTGACCTCGTGGGCGGCTTCGGCGACGGCGACCGGGTCGGTCGGGTAGGCTTTGAGATTGACCAGGACGAACATACCCTGAATCGCCGTCGCCGCCGGCAAATAGCTTGCGAGACGCGGCGGGCGAACCCATTGCAGCAGCGTCGGTGAACCGCTGAAAGAGAGCGGACGGGGCGCCTGACGGACCGACGCCGTGAGCGGTCAGTCCTTGCGCTTCACCATGTCGCCGAGCGTGAGTCCGCTGCCGGACTCGCCGCCCTCCCACTCCTCGTCCTCGCCGCCGGCGGACTCGGTCAGGGCGATGTCGAGTTCGCTCTCGAGTTTCTTCTGGACGGAGTCGCTCGGCAGGACGTCGCCGTGTTCGAGTTTGCGGATGAGACTCGCCTTCTCGTTGAGCTTCTTCGCGAGGTCCTCCTGGCTGATGCCGGCCGCCTCGCGGGCGGTCCGGATGCGCTGGTCGTAGTCGGCGGCGAGTTCGTCCATCTCGTCGAACATGTCGCGGCGGCGCCGGCGTTTCTTCCCGCCGCCCGACGACCCGGATTTCCCGCCCGAACTGGACGAGCCACCCGAACTCGACGACGTCGAGTACTTGGTGGAGCCGCTGCTCGAACTCGTCTGGTCGCGCACCTCGGTCCCGAACTGGGAACAGTTGTCACAGACCTGGAGTTCGGCTCCCTCGACCTTGATGGTCTTCGGCGACGGCGTCTCGGCTCCACACATCTCGCACTGGACCATGCCGCAACCTTACCCGCCGCCGGTCTTAAAATGCACGCCGGCTCAGTCGAGGGTCTGCCACGCGTAGTAGAACCGCTGGAGCGCTGTCAGGTGGCCGACGACGGCGAAGAACCCGAGCAGGACGGCGACGGGGCTGTAGCCGGCGACCGCCGGGACGAACGCCGCGACGACGCCGACGACGCCGACGAGCACCAGGCGGTCGGCCCGCCCGACCAGCCCGCCGTAGACGCGGTCCATCCCGACCGCGATGGCCTGCGTGCCGAGATACGACGTCATCAGGACGCCCGTGACCGCCGCGAGGCCGAGCGCGTACTGCCCGATACCCGCCGCCAGCCCGGAGATGACCAGGATGTCCGCGTACCGGTCGATGACGTGGTCGAGCAGGTCGCCCGCGGCCGACTCGACCCCGAGTTCGCGGGCGAGCGCGCCGTCGAGCAGGTCGAGCCAGCCGTTGAGGAAGACGAGGAGCGCGCCGACGAGGTACCACGTCGGGTCCCCGCCGGCGACGTAGAAGGCGACGCCAGCCACGCCCGCGAGGACGAGCGCGATGACGCTGACGGCGTTCGGCGTCAGCCCGGCGCTCCGGGCGGCGCCGACGAACGGTTCGAGCGCGCGGTCGGCCAGTGGACGGTATCTGTCGAGCGTCATAGGTAGTCGATGAACGAGACCGTGCCCGCACTCGGCTCGCGGCGGCCCGCCACGACGGCCTCGACGTCGCGGGCCACCGCCGAGGGCGTACGGTCGGTGGTGTCTATCTCGTAGACGCGTTCCTCGCCGTGTCGGTCGACAGCTTCAGCCAGGATGACGTCGAGTGCCTCACTCTCGGCGTTCTCGGCCGCCTTCGCAGCGGGCTCACCCCGGTCGGTCAGGCGCTCCTCAAGGCGGTCCGGGCGACACCGCAGGACGACGACCCGGTCCACGTCGAGGTAGTGGGCGAGATGGGAGTCGACCAGCACCTCGTCCCGGTCGCCGAGCCAGTCGCGGACGGCGTCGAGGTCGGCGTAGACGCTGTCGCGCTCCTCGTCGACGTCGTCGTAGAGCCCTTCCTCGCGGATGACCTCGTTGAGGTGCACCACGTCGAGGTCCGATTCCACGAGGTCGGTCGCGGTGGTCTTGCCCGTTCCCGGGGTGCCGGTGACGGCGACTCTCACTCCGCGAGCACCTCGTTGAGCGTCGCGACGGCGCGTTCGGTCTCCTCCCGGGTGCCGCACGTGATGCGCACGCACTCCGGCAGGCCGAAGCTCGTGCAGTCGCGGACGATGACGCCGCGTTCGCGGAGTTCCGACGCGACGGACGCCGCGTCCCCCACCGCCGCGAGCACGAAGTTGCCCTGGCTCTCCCACGTCGGCGCGTCGAGGTGCTCTCGGATGTATTCGCGGGCGTCACGGGCCGTCTCGACGGAGCGTTCGACGTGTTCGTCGTCCTCGATGGCGGCCAGGCCCGCGCGACACGCGACTTCGCTCGCGGCGAACGGCGTGTTCACGGCCGCGTACGCGTCCGCCCACTCGCCGGGGACGACCGCGTAGCCCAGTCGGAGGCCGGCGAGCCCGTACGCCTTCGAGAAGGTGCGGATGACCGCCACGTCGTCGCGGTCCCCCAGCAGTTCGACGGCGCTCGGCACGTCAGCGAACTCGCCGTACGCCTCGTCCACGACGACCAGCGTCTCCTCGCCCGTCTCCTCGGCGATGGTATCGACGTCGTCGAGCGAGACGACGCTCCCCGTCGGGTTGTGGGGGCTGGTGAGGTAGACGATGCGCTCGCCGTCGTACGCGTCGAGGACCACGGACGCCGCGAGTTCGAAGTCGTCGGCCTTCGAGAGGCGGTACTCGCGCACGTCGCCGTGGTGGTAGCGCGCGCTCATGCCGTAGTACGCGAATCCGGGCGACGGCACCAGCACCGCGTCGCCGGGGTCGAGCATCGCGCGGGAGAGGTAGTCGAGCGCGCCGTCGCCGCCGTTCGCCAGCCACACCTGGCCGGGTGACACCGACCAGCGGTCCGCGATGGCCGCCGTCAGGTCGGCGTGGGACGCCTTCGGGTACTGGTTGACCCGGTCGGCCGCCGCCCGGATGGCGTCGACGGCGGCCGGACTCGGCCCGATGGGGTTCTCGTTCGAGGCGAGTTTCACGAACTCCCCGGGTCGCGCCCGAGTTCCCGGGCGACTTCCTCGATTCCCCGACCCGCCCTGTACTCCACGTGGTCGGAGAGGTCCCGTGGTCGCATGTCAGAACGAAGCGGGCGGCGTGTCTTAAGCGTGCTCACACCGCGCGGGAATCGTCGGCGTCGGAGACGGTGGTCGAACGGCGGCCGTCATCGCCCTTCGTCCACCAGACACGGGCAGGTGGTTACGCTCGGCCTATCCCCGCTCAGACGGCGTCTCTCGTGTGGTAAGCGGTTTGTAACTAAATTCGGTGGTTGATAATCCGCTTTCAGGAGGGGAGCCCGGACAGCCGGGTTGCACGCCCGATGAGAGTCTCCACGATAATCTCGACGTACGACTGGAGTCGGTTCGGCGTCTTCAAGCGGGCGCTCCGGTCGGTGGAGCGCCAGACGTACGACGACGTCGAGATAGTGCTGGCGATCGACAACGACCCGGACATCGTCGAGGTCGTCCGCGAACTCGCGTCCGAGGACGTCGTCGTCGATTTCGACCCCGACGGCACGGGGCTGGCCGAAGCACGGAACCGCGGTGCGGCCGCGGCGAGCGGCGACGTCTACGCGTTCCTCGACGACGACTGCGTCGCGTCGCCGCGCTGGGTCGAATCCCTCGTGGAGGGCTACGAGGACGGCGCCATCGCGGTCGGCGGGCCGTCGATACCGGACTGGCCGAACAGCCGGCCGTGGTATCTCCCGGAGGAGTTCGACTGGCTCGTCGGCGGCGGCCCGTACCCGCCCGACGGCGTGACGGAACTCCGGAACACGTACGGGAGCAACATCTCGTTCCGGGCCGACGTCTTCGACCACCTGGGCGGCTTCGACGAGTCGCTCGGGAAGAACGACGACCTCACGCAGTCCGAGGAGACCGAACTGTGCAATCGCATGGCCGCCGAGTACGGCCGCGGCGTCCGATTCCAGCGTGACGCCGTCGTCAGCCACCGGGTCTTCCCCGAGCAACTGCGGCCCGGGCACCTGATTCGTCGCGCGTACGCGCAGGGACGCTCCAAACGACTCGTCGGCGCCGGCGACGAGGAGCGGGCGTTCCTCGCGGACGTGCTGAAATCGACCGTCGCACACCCGTCGCCGGAGAGCGTCGCTAGCCTCACGTACACGGCCGCGACCGGCGCCGGCTACCTGCTGGGGGATAGCTGATGGGCGCGGGCGCAGACGCCAGTCAACGGACTCCGGCGTCGGCCCGGTCCCGCCCGATTTTCCTGTACAACGACCCTCATCCCGTCCACGAGCGGATGGCGGCGGCGATAGGCGCCGAGTTCGTCCCCGCCGCACAGGGCGGCGCCGTCGAACGCGTCCTCGCCGGAACCGCCCACTGGACGGACAGCCGACCGCTCCTGCTCGAAGGCGGCGTACCGCTCCTCGAAGGTGCAGTCGCGAACCTCGTGAACCGCGCCGGACCGGTCGTCCTCCTGGCGGCGGACGAGACCCAGTACGACATCCACCACCCGCTGCCGTACTACACCAGCCTCGAACGGCTCGTCCACCGGCTCTCCCACCGGTTCGTCGACGGCGCCGTCGCCGTCTCAGAGCACGTCGCCGCCGACCTCAGACGACTCATCGACGGGCCGGTACGGGTCGCTCACCCGTTCATCCTCCAGGAGCGATTCGAACGGCTCGGAGCGATATCGCCGGCTCTCGACGACCGTCGGTTGCTCGCGGTCGGCGAGCACCGGCCCGCGATGGCCTACGACCGGCTGGTGTCGGCGGTGGAGCGCGCCGAGACGGACGTCACCCTCGACCTGGTAGGGAAGGGAACGGAGAACGCGCCCGGCGGGGACGCCGTTCGACGCCACGGCTTCGTCTCCGAGGAGGCCTTCGTCGACCGGTTCGCGGCGGCCAGCGGGTTCGCTTTCGTCGGCCTCGCGGGCGCGTTCCCCGTCACGACGCTCGAAGCGATGCGGGCGGGGGTGCCACCCATCGTTTCGGACCGCATCGGCACCGCCCCGCTGGTCGCCGACGTCGAGCCGCGGCTGGTGACCGAACCCGACCCGGACTGCATCGCGGCGACACTCGACTGGTACTTCGATCCGGACACGGACCGGTTTGCACTGAGCGAGGCCGCCAGGGAGCGAAGCGAGGCGTTCAGCGAAGAACGACTGCTGCCGGTCTTCGAGGACGCCTTCGCGTCGGTGCTGGAGGCGCTACGATGAAGGTGCTCGAAGTCACCCACCGGTATCCGCCGCACGTCGGCGGCGTCGAACGCCACGTCGAGCAGGTCAGCCGGCGACTCGCCGCCCACGGCCACGACGTGACCGTGGTGACGGCCGACGCCCGGGACGGACGGACGAGAGAGCGACGCGGCGACGTCACCGTCATCCGGCATCCGTCGGTCGCACCCGGGGACGCCTACTATCTGGCCCCGGCTATCGCCCGCACCGTCCGGAACGCCGACGCGGACGTCGTTCACGCGCACAACTACCACGCGTTCCCGCTCCTGTTCGCGGCACTCGGCGTCACCGACGAGCGGTTCGTCGTCACGCCTCACTACCACGGCGAGAGCACGTCCCGACTCCGGGACGCGCTGCTCTCGGTCTACCACCCGCTCGGCGCGAGGGCCGTCCGGAAGGCCGACCACGTCATCGCCGTGAGCGAGTGGGAGGCAGACCAGTTGCGGACGGCGTTCGGCGTCGACCCCGTCGTCATCCCACACGGCCTCGACTACGACCGGTTCCAGCCCCGGGAACGGGAACCGGGCGAAGACGCCGGGAAGGAGGCACTCTGCGTCGGCCGCCTCGAACCCTACAAGGGCGTCGACCACGCGATACGGGCGCTGACGGTGCTCCCGGAGTTCACCCTCCGGGTCGTCGGCACCGGGCCGGACCGCGAGCGCCTGGAGCGCATCGCCGTGCAGGCCGGAGTCCGTGACCGCGTCGCGTTCGACGGTCACGTCACCGACGACGAACTGCTCACCCGCTACCGGAACGCCGACGTCGTCTGCGCCCTGTCGGCGTTCGAAGCGTACGGAATGACCGTCGCGGAGGCGCTCGGCGCCGGCACCCCCGCGGTCGTCTACGCGAACCGGGGCCTCCGGCAGTGGCGGGACGTCGAGGGCGTCCGGAGCGTCGCAGAGCGCAGTCCGGTGGCCGTCGCGACGGCGATGCGCGCCGCGAGCGCGCTCCGGCCCGCCGAACGACCGATTCCGGACTGGGAGGAGACGACCACCGCGATAGAGCGACAGTTGACCCAAGCATGACTCAGCGCGACCACACCGCCCTGAAGGGGAGTCGAACGACGACCGTGAATATCGACAGGAGAACTGTCATCATCAGTGGGTTCAAATCGGCACGTTTCGGCCGACGTTCAGGGACGAGCGGTATCGAATCGTCGAGTGTCTCGGCTGCGGGCTCTGGAAGCGAATCGCCGAGGGCGTCGATGAGGTGATTCGAGATGAGTGAAAACCAGAACATCGTCCTGATTTCGTGGGATAGTGTCCGCGCCGACCAGCTGCCGATGTACGGGTACGAGCGGCAGACGACGCCGTACCTGGCGGAGATAGCCGAGGACGGCCTCGTCTTCGACGACACCCACGTCACGGGCGTCGGCACGCCGACGTCGTTCACCGGGGCGTTCACGGGCGAGCACGCACACGCCGTGCAGGCGAACATCGACCCGGAGCACTGGCGCGAGTCGAACGCCGGCCGGCGCCTGCTGTCCGAAGCGCTCCAGGACGCGGGCTACACGACGGGCGCCATCCACGCGAACGCGCTGATGTCGCGGTACTACGGCTGGAACCGGGGCTGGAACACGTTCAAGGACCACCTCTGGACGGAGGGCGGCGACACCGAGCAGGCCCAGCGGTGGTCGGCGTTCAAGAAGACGACGGTCCTGCCGCTGCTCCGGAAGTACAACCTCGCCGGCCCGGTCATCCACGCCAAGAACATCCTGCTGGACCAGCCGGCGTACGCGAGCTGGGAGGACCTCTGGGGCGACGTCCAGGCGTTCGTGGAGGAGGCACCCGAGCCGTGGTTCCTCTGGGTGCTCCTGGTGGACACCCACCATCCCTGGACCGCGCCCGACGAGTACCAGGCGTGGCCCCAGCCGGGTCGCCGCGTCACCAACGGCTGGAACTACGTGATGCGTCGCTACCCCGAGTTCACGGGCACCCGGAAACCCATCATCGTCAACGCGTACGACAACGAACTCCGGCACGCGGACGCGTTCCTCCGACGGTTCGACGAGTTGCTCGAAGCACACGGCTACGGGGACGTCCCGACTATCGTTCACTCCGACCACGGCGACGAACTCGGGGAACACGACGACTACGGCCACGCACCCGCGATGTGGGACACGGTCACGCGCGTGCCGCTCGTCATGCGGAACGTCGGCGAAACCGGGCGGGTCGACGGGCCCGTCACGCTGAAGGACCTCGGCAGCACCGTCCTCGACCTGGCCGGGAGCGACGAACGCCTGAACGACCGCCCGTCGCTGCTCGGGAGCGAACGCGAGGACCGCGAGCACGTCTACGTCGAGAACCGAACGATGGACGGCGACCGACTCGCGGCGGCCGTCGGCCGGGACGGGTGGAAGGTCATCAGGCACGCCGACGGCACGCTCGAAGCCTACCACCGGACGGACGACCCGTACGAGCAACGGGACCGGTACGGCGAGCATCCGACGGAACTGGAGGAGTGGCTCCACGCCCAGATAGCCCGGCGCGAGCAGCTGGCGGCGGGCGAGGAGTCCACGGGCGGTGAGTCCGACCTGGACGCCTCCGTCCAGGAGCGCCTGACCGAACTCGGCTACATCGACTGAGATGGCGAACGTCACACCGCAGGAGACGGAGACCGAAGGCGACGAACGTCCCGACCGGGTGAACCTCGGCTGCGGCGACGACTACCGTGACGGCTGGCTGAACGTGGACGTCGACGACCGGCACGACGTCGACGTGGTACACGACCTGGAGGAGACGCCCTGGCGGTGGGGCGACAGCCAGTTCGGTCACGTCCTGATGGACAACGTCCTCGAACACATCGCCGTCGAGCACCGGACGGCCGTCCTCGAAGAGTGCCATCGAATCCTGGAACCCGGCGGGACGTTGACCCTTCGACTACCGGTGCCGGAGGTCGGCGCCGGGTGGGACGAGACCCACCACGCGGTTCCGCACTGGCGGGTGCTGTGTCATCCGCGCTGGCGCGACCGGTGGGCGGTCGACAGGATAGCTGGAAGCAAGGTGGGACCGGGCCGGCTGTTCCCCGAGCCACTGGCACGCCTCGCGACCCGGTTCTGGGTGTTCCGTGGGATGGACGAGGTGACGGTCACCGCCCGGGCGCTGCCCGAGTAAGAGTGGCTCGGCGAACGCCACGAACGCTCACTACGACGAGCTATCGGGGTGCTGGACTCCCTCCAGAAGGGTGTCGACGCGTTCCTGTTCGCCGGGGAGGCCCTGGGGGTGGACGGCGATGGCGATGACGTAGTCGCCGTCGTGTCTGACCCTGGTGAGGTGGACGAACACGTCGATGTCGGTGTTCATGAACCGGGCGGTCCCGGAGTACTTCGACACCGTCGTCTCCTCACCGAGCACCGTCACGGTCCGGTTGTCGACTTCCTCACCGATGCTGATGGTGTTGTACTCGGCGCCGACGAGTTCGGCGAGACGCCGGTTGCTGTAGCCCTTGACGGGGCTGAACGATTGGCCTGCGACTTCGAAGGCGGGCGTGGAGAAGACGGTGAAGACGGCGGCGCGGTGTTCGCCGAGGAGGCCGAGGTCGACGGTGCGGTGGTAGTGGCTGAGCGCGTTGGTGGTCTGGAGGTCGTGGGTCTGGGCGGCCACCTGGACCGACTGGTTGATGTCGACGGACTGCTGGTCGTCGAGTTCGTAGTCCGTCGCCGAGAGGGCGTCGTCGCCGACCGACGCGGACGTCGCGGCCTGACTGAGCGGCTGGTCGCCGGTCAGGGTGCCGAGACAGCCCGCGGTCGATATCAGCCCGACGAGGAGGATAGCTGCAAAGGCGTGCCGGGTGCGTACCATGTAACGTTCGGTCACATCATATCCACCCCCAAAAGCTTCGTGGCCGTTTTCGGCGACAATTGCCCGGAATTACAGACGTTCTTCGACATGTCTGGCCGCTTTCAGCGCGAGTGCGGCGATGGTGAGCGTCGGGTTCATCGCGCCGCCGGTGACGAAGACACTGCTCGACGCGACGGCGAGGTTGTCGAGGTCGTGCGTCCGGAGTTCGGAGTTCACGACGCTCTCCGCGGGGTCGTCGCCCATCCGCGTGGTGCCCATGTGGTGGAAGGCAGGGCCGGTGTCACCGGGGCCGACCGTCCAGGTGATCTCGGCGTCCATCGCGTCGAGGATGGAGCGCTGTATCTCGTTCGCCCGCCGGACCGTCCGCTTCGTCCGGTCGTCGAGCGACCAGGCGACGTCGGGAACGGGGTTGCCGTGGTCGTCCGTCGTCGACGGGTCGAGGCGCACGCGGTTCTCCGCCCGGGGCAACTGCTCGACGAGGCCGCCGACGGCGACGTGCGTGCCGTACTCGCGCCGGATGCGGTCGAGGAGTTCGTCGCCCCAGTCGTCGCCGGACAGCGCCAACTCGACGGGAGAGGGACCGGCGTAGTTGAGGAACTCGAGTTTGATGGCGCCCCGGTCGGTGCCGGACCGGTCGTAGAACTGGTGGGATTCGGTGGTGTTGAACCCGACGTGGTTCTGGCGGGTGGGCCGGTCGAGGCGGCCGCCGACGCCCGCGAACACGTGGTCCATGAAGTAGCGGCCGACCACGCCGCTGGAGTTCGCGAGGCCGTCCGGGTACTGTTCGGAGGCCGAGAGCAGGAGGAGCCGGGGATCTCGACGCCGCCGGCCGCGAGGACGAACTCGCGAGCCTCCTGGCGGTGCTCACGACCGTCAGGTGTGGCGTAGACGGCGGCTTCGACGCGTCCGCCCGAGGCGTCGTGTTCCAGTCGCTGCACCGGCGCGCGGTCGACGACCCGGGCGCCCTCCCGTTCGGCGCTGGCGACGTGCGTCTCGGCGGTGTACTTCGCCCCGGACGGACAGACAGGCTGGCAGGTGCCGTAGCCGACGCAGGCGTCGCGACCGTCGTAGGGTTCGGAGTTGCGGGCGTTCGGGACGGAGTGGGTGGCGATGCCCAGGCGTTCGCAGGCGTCCGCGAACAGGGAGTCCGAGTAGCTCGGCGGGAACGCCGGGAGCGGGAACGGCTCCTCGCGGGGCGGCGCGAACGGGTTGTCGGAGGCACCCGCGACCCCGAGTTCGCGCTCGGCCGCGGCGTAGAACGGCTTCAGGTCGTCGTAGTCGATGGGCCAGTCCTCGCCCAGGCCGACCCGCGAGCGGAGTTCGAAGTCCTGTTCGTGCAGGCGCATCACCATCCCCTGCCAGTGGAGCGTCGACCCGCCGACGCCCTTCACCCGGGCCCGATTCAGGGGATAGTGGCGGTTGCCGGACGCCGAGAACGCGTCGCGCTCGCCGCCCATATCCCAGACCGAGTCGGGGCCGCCGGGCCGGATGCCGCGCTCCATCCGCTCGGTGCGGTCGGCGTCGAAGCGCGGGCCCGCCTCCAGCACCACCACGTCGTAGCCCCGACTGGCGAGTCTGTCGGCGACGAGCGCGCCCGCGGGACCGGCACCGACGACGCACACGTCCACGCGTTCGCTCGGCATCCGGTCAGCCATGGTCGGGCCCCCGCTGGTAGGAGGTGGTGCCGCCGGGGAAGCCCTGGGGGTTCTCGATGCCGGCGAGTTCGCCGCCGGTCGGCGTCGTATAGAGCGCGTAGAGGAGGTCGTTGACGACGTAGTACCGCACCCGGTCGGCGTCGAGGCCGTCGGGAGCCGGCGAGGCGGCGGGAACGCCCATCTGCCGAAGGAGTTCGTCGCGGGCGGTGGCGTCGATGGCGGCGAACTCGGCGTCGTGCCAGTCCCGGGCGTAGTCGTCGAGCGTCGCGACGGCCTCGTGCATCCCTCCGGCGTACTCCTCGCGGTCCTGGACGCGGCCGACGACGTACTGGGTGACGAACGCCTCGACGCCGGTCACCGCGGACGGGTAGACGACCTCTGCGACGGCGACGAGCGTCCGGATGTCGTGCTCGTCGAGGGGGTCGTCCTCGGAAAGGACGTCGAGCACCCCGCTCTCGTCGAGGGCGGCGCTGCCCGCGGCGACGGCTCCGGTGGCCGCGAGCGCGGCGAGGACGTCGCGCCGTGACAGCTCCATCGCCGAAAGGATTAGGGCAACCTAAACTTAGGCGTTGTCATCCGGCGGAGGGGACAGACCGGTCACCCGGACGGTCGCCCACCAGCAGGCCGTCGCGAGGACGGCGCCGACTGCGTTGGCCGCCATGTCAGCGACGTCGAACGCTCGTTCCGGGAGGCCGTACTGGACGACCTCGATGCCGGCCCCGAACGCGACGGCGGCCAGCACGACGACCAGGTAGTCGCGGGGCGTGTGCGCGAGGATGGCGTAGGCGACGGCGAACGCGAGACCCGCGTAGGCGACCGCGTGCAGCCACTTGTCGAGGCCGACGAGTCCCAGCGGACCCGCCGGTGACAGAGCGTTCGACGGCGGGTCGACGACAGACGCGACGAAGAGATACGCGGCGTAGGCCACGACGAGTCCGAATCGAACCCGTCGCGACGCGACCAGTCGACGGACCTCCATAGCGGCATCTGACGGTTCGGGACCAAAAACGACTCGACTACCAGCCGACAGGTGACCGTCGTCTCTACACGCGCTCGGCGTCGTGTTCGAGCGTCCCGATGCCCTCGACTTCGACCTCGACCCGGTCGCCGTCTTCGAGCGGCGCGACGCCGGACGGCGTGCCCGTGATGATGACGTCGCCGGGTTCCAGGGTCATGTAGGTCGTTATCTCCTCGACGAGGTCCGGCACCGAGAAGAAGAACTGGTCGATGGACGACCGCTGACGCACCTCGCCGTTCACGCGGAGTTCGATGCTCGCGTCGTCGGGCACGTCCTCCGGGTCGACGAGCACCGGGCCGAGCGGGAGCGAGTTGTCGAACGCCTTCCCCCGCACCCAGTTCTGTTCGACGTCCTGGTCGTCGCGGTTCGAGACGTCGTCGGCGATGGTGTAGCCGGCGACGACGTCCATCGCGTCCTCGGCGGCGACGTTCCGGCACTGCTCGCCGACGACCACCGCGAGTTCCGCCTCGTGGTCCACGCGGTCTTTCCCGGCGGGGAGCGTGACGGTGCTGCCGTGGGACGCGAGCGTGTTCGGCGGTTTCAGGAAGAGCAGTGGCCGGTCCGGGACTTCCTTACCGCGTTCGGCGGCGTGGTCGGCGTAGTTCAGGCCGACACAGACGACCTTCGTCGGTTCGCTCGGCGGGAGGACGTCGACGTCGTCCCGGTCGTAGGTCCGGCCGCCGAACGCGATACCGTCGTCCGTCCATTCGCCCGTCCTGACCGCTCCCGCAGGGTCGAGAAAGCGCACTCGCTTCATGGCACGTCATGCTCTCTCACGGGCCTAAGCGTTTACGAGTCCGGCAAACCGGCGGCATCTTTTAAGTGATTCTCAGGTGTAGGTTCCGGTGCAATGCAACTCACCTGGCACGGCCACTCGACCTGGCACGTCGACGTGGACGGCACCACGCTGCTCGTCGACCCGTTCTTCGACAACCCGCACACCTCGATGGAGGCCGCCGACGTCGAAACGCCGGACTACGTCCTCCTGACACACGGCCACGCCGACCACATCGCGGACGTCGGCGCGTTCGCCGACAGCACGGTCGTCGCGACGCCCGAACTCGCGGGCTACGTCGAAGCCGAGTACGGCGTCGGGGAGACCATCGGCATGAACCTCGGCGGCACCATCGAGGCCGGTGACGCGTACGTGACGATGCATCGCGCCGACCACACCAACGGCTTCGACACCGGCTACGACGCGACGGGTGACATGCCCGCCGGCTACGTCATCAGCGACACGAAGCCGACCCAGGTGTCCGACGAGGAGAGCCAGACGTTCTACCACGCCGGCGACACCGGCCTGATGACGGAGATGCGCGAGGTCATCGGCCCGTACCTCGAACCCGACGCCGTCGCCGTCCCCATCGGCGACCACTTCACCATGGGCCCGTGGCAGGCCGCCATCGCCGTGGACTGGACCGGCGCCGACCACGCCTTCCCCATGCACTACGACACGTTCCCGCCCATCGAACAGGACCCCGAGGACTTCGTCCGGGAAGTCGATGCCACCGGCAGCGCCGCCGAGGTCCACGTCCTCGACGGCGACGAAACGTTCGACCTGAGCGAGACGTACTGACCATTGGGTCGGTGTCGGCCGGTCTATTATCGCCGGACAGCTGACACGAACCGCCGTGTCGGCCGCCCGCACGGACCAAACCCTATTAGCCGTGGTCACCCAAGAGCCAGGCATGTCCAATCGCGCATGGCTCGACCGCATCATCGGCGACCGGATGGCCGTCGACCGCGAGTTCTCCGACCGGGTCACCGACTCGGAGTTCACCCGCCAGGAGTGGGGGCTCATCATGACCGCCGTCGAGTTCCAGATAGACAACCCGGGCGACGCCGACCGGGCCGAACTCGTCGCGGACACGAGCAAACTCCCGCAGATAATGCCCGAACTGGAGAACGTCCGGAAGCAGATGGGCGCCATCGGCGGTGGCACCGAATCGTCCTCGTCCGGGGGCGGCATCCTCGGTTCCGTCAGGGACGCGCTCGGATTCGGAGGCGGTGACGGCGGTGGTGGCAACCACCAGCAGAAGCAGGTCGAAGCCGAGGAACTCGTCGCGGCGTACGCGACCGCGCTCCAGCAGCGACTCGAAGACGAGAACCGATGGGACGAGATACGGCGGCTCGCCGCCGACGACTCCTAGATCTCGTCGCCGCCGTGGAACAGCGTCAGCTCTTCTGCCTCGTAGATGTTGATGAGTTCGGTGACGAGGTCGTCGTAGGACTCGTCGTCGACGCGCAGGTCGTCGAGGCGGTCGATGGTCTCCTGGTCGAGTTCGATCTCGGGCATGGTCACGGAAAGGTGGGCCGCGACCTTCAACGTTCAGGCCAGAGGAGCCGCGGCGAGAGCGCGTGGCGGGAAGGTTTTGAGGGGTGCGGCCGACGTGAAGGATATGAGCGAGTTCGCGTTCGACCTGGACCTCCGGAACGCGGAGGAACACCTCGAGGTCGAGGACGGCGAGGAGTTCACCGGGACCGTCGTCCTCGGGGAACTCGACGGTAGCACGGCCGGCCAGGAGTGGCTGAACGAGATGCGCGCGGGGAACGTCCTCATCCTCGCCATCGAGGGCGACCTGGCGACGCTCGCGGCCGACTTCGCCCCCGACGTCAAGCAGCACGGTGGCACGCTGATGCACTTCCGCGACTTCCTCGTCGTCACACCCAACGGCGTCGACATCGACAACGACCGCCTCCAGTAGCGACCGGGCGACGACGGCGTGACTTACCGGACTGCGTCGGCCGCCCCCGCGAACGTCAGGTAGTGACCGTCTGGGTCCTGGACGCGCACGCCGCCTGCGACTTCTTCGACCGAGCGCACCTCCTCAGCGACCGGTTCGACCAAGCTCGCGGGGTCGTCGGCGAGGAGGCCCATGTCTACGTGGACGCCGCCGCGGGCGTCCGCGAGGCCGCGCTGGGGCTCCCAGAGTTCGAGTTCGACCGGGCCGTCGAGGCGGACGCGTCGCCGGTCCGACCCGCGGTCGTACGGGTCGAAGCCGAGCGCGCGGTAGAACGCTTCGGCGCGGTCCAGCGACTCCACCTCCAGGACGACCTCGAAGACGCCGTCGAGCGGGTCGTCGCCCCGGCCGCGCTGCCCGATCTCGACGCAGTGGCCGTCCGGGTCAAAGAAGTACAGGGACTTCGACCCGCCGAAGTCGTACTCCACGAGGTCGAACTCGTCGTCGAGGGCGTCGTACCACGCCGCGTAGCGGTCCGGCGGCGTCGCCAGCGCGAAGTGCGTGTGGAGGCCGCCGCGCGGAACCGCGCCGGGTTCCCGCAGCACCAGCAGGTCGCCGCCGACGTCGAAGACGACCTGGTGGGCGGACTCGTCGACCGCGGCCAGGTCGAGATGCGTCTCGTAGAACGCCCGGGCGCGGTCGAGATAGAGCACCTCCAGCGCCAGCCAGCCGAACCCCGTGAGCATACACCCGAGTTCGGCGACAGAACGCATAAAACCCGGCGTGCCGGCCGGTATTCCGTACCCGCTCACCGGGCGTTGCGATTTATTGACATCCCCGCCGTAGACGTGTCCATGCCGTTCAAGGAGCGAGCGCCGGCTGCCGAGTACCGAGTCATCGACCGATGGGAGGACGGCGTCGGCTGGATCGCCCACCCCGACGAGACCATGCAGCGGGCGAGCCACGCCGTCGCCGTCGACGGCGACGTCTGGGTGTTCGACCCCGTCGACGCACCCGACCTCGACGACCTCCTCGCCGAACTCGGGGACGTGAAAGGCGTCGTCGTGACGATGGACCGCCACAGCAGGGACGCCGCGGCCGTCGCCACCCGACACCACGCCCGCGTCCACCTCCCGTCGTTCGTCCGGGTGTCCGTCGACGCCCCGGTCGAACGCGTCGGCGCGAAACTCGGAGACACCGACTTCCGGACCGTCAAAGTACTCAACTGGCCGTGGTGGCAGGAAGCCGCGTTCTTCGACGGTGAGACGCTCGTCGTGGGCGACGCCCTCGGCAACGCCTCGTACTTCACCGCGGGCGACGAACGCCTCGGCGTCCACCCGATGCTCCGCCTCCTCCCGCCGGCGGCGCTCCGCGGCCTCGCCCCCGACCGAATCCTCGTCGGCCACGGAACCGGCGTACTGGAGGACGCGACGCCCGCCCTCGACGCCGCGCTCCGGAACGCGCGACGCGGGCTCCCCGAAGCGTGGCTCACGGGCCTCCGGGAAGCGTTCGCCTGACCACTCGTCCATCCGGCGCAGCAGTTTCGACTACTCGTCCATCCGGCGCAGCAGTTCCTGGTGGAGGGAGACGATCATGTCCGAGAGGAAGCCGAACATCAGCAACTGGAAGCCGAACATGATGCTGAACGCGGCCAGTACGGCGATGACCTCGTGGGAGATGCGCTGGGTGAACCACTCCACGCCGACGTACGTCCCCATGACGGCGCCGAGCAAAAGGAGGAGGACGCCGACGCTCCCGAAGTAGAACAGCGGGTTGTGGGTCTTCGCGAGACGATAGAGCGTGACCAGGATGACGCCGCCGTCGCGGAACGGATGCAGGTTCGTCTCCGACCCGTCCGGCCGCTCGCGGTACGTCACGGGGACGACCTTCGTCTGGACGCCGTGTTTGACACATTCGACGGCCATCTCCGTCTCGATGCCGAACCCCTCCGACCGGAGATGCATCCGGTCGACGGACGCAAGCGAGAACGCCCGGTACCCGCTGAGGATGTCGCCGAAATCCCGCCCGTGGATGGTGTGGAACGCGCGATTGATGAGGCGGTTGCCCGCCCGGTTGAGCCGCGACATCGCCCCCGACTCCATGTCCGCGAAACGGTCCCCGATGACGTGGTCGTATCCACCCTCGAGAAGGGGTTCGAGCATCCGGTCAGCGTCCGCCGGGCGATACGTGCCGTCGCCGTCGAGCATCAGGACGTACTCGGACTCGACGTGCGTCAACCCCTCCCGGACAGCCTGCCCCTTCCCACTCCCCGACTGCACGACCACGCGCGCGCCGTGCTCCTCGGCCACGTCGCGGGTCCTGTCCGTGGAGTGCCCGTCCACGACGAGCACGTTGTCGAGCCCCTGGTCGTTGAACCCCTCGATGACGTCGCCGATAGTCTCGGCCTCGTTCAGCGTGGGAATGAGGACGCAGACGTCCGAGCGGTCGGCCGGCATGGATTGGATAGGTCGATTGGGTGGAAGAATAAGGTTTCCGTGTTCTTCCTCTGCGTCAATAATTCAAATAGGGGCCGCATCCAACGGGAATGGATGTAAACATCGAATCAGGTCACGGAGTGTATCTTTTCACCGGTTCGGAAGGGCCCAAAATGTTCGTGGAGTCCCTCTCGGACCTTCCGGGAAGCCGCTTCCCAAGTATATCGGTCGGCGGCGAGTTCGCGACCGGCTTGACCGAGTCGTTGCCTCTCGCCCTCGTCCGTGCCGAGCGCTTCGATAGCCTCCGCAAAATCCGACAGTTCGGCGAGTCTGATGTTCTCACTGTCAGTCACGTCGAGCCCGCGGGCTCCGAACGGCGTCGAGACCACGGGGAGGCTTCGAGCGAAGTAGTCAATGAGCTTGATATTCGTCCCACCACCAGAAACCATCGGGTTTAACGCGATATCCGCGGTGTCGAAGTGGGCTTCGAACCCCTCCTCGACATATCCCGTCAGAGTCACGTTCGATGGTAGGTCACTCGATTTGAGGCCCCTACCGACACTCCCTACGACAAGAAGGTGAAACGGAAGCGTGTCGTCGGATAGGTCTCGGGTGACATCAACGGCTGCTTCGGCTGCTTCCACGTTCGGCCGGTAATTACTCCCCATGAATAGACCGACAATCGTCTCGGGCGGGATATCGTACTCACGTCGAAGGCGGCGGGTGATCGCACGGTCTGGCCGGTGGGCCCGGAGCCTCGCTTCGTAGGTTCCGTTCGGAGCCACGATGATTGGTCCATCAGGGTCGTACTTGTTTCGATACACGCGGGCGTCGCGGTCGCTTGTGCAGATTATCGCGTCGGCACCGTCAACTGCCTGCCGTTCGAGTTCGTCGACACGGCGTATAACGCGTTTGCTGAACAGGGGTTGGTCGATGTCACGGAACCGCTCAGTCTCCACGTTATGACTCGAGTACACGACTGGAGTCTCGTCGTCGACGTTCGCTAACACGTGTGGCATCTGCCACGGTTCCCTGACGAGCGCTACGTCGGCGTCGGTCAACATCTCGTCGAGGCCATCATTCGTGATATCAAGTGCCCGGCTCGCAAACAGGTTCGGGTAACCTAGAAGCATCGGCGCTTTCACCATCTCGTGAACCGGGTTGAGGTGGCGTCGTTCCTCGTATCCATCGGCAATCTGGACGCGTCCCCTCAAATCGAGAGCCCGGTACATCCCCGGCGAGCCTCCTTGGCAGTACCGAACGACGGTGTCTCCTGCAGTAGGAAACTCCTTCACCAGTCCGTGAGAACGATGGTCGCCTCCCATTCGTGGTGGATATGCAACGTAGGGCACGACCTGGCAAAGGTGCACGAATAATACGCAGAGTATGCTCCGCTTATCGTTGTCGGTTTGGGATGCGGGGTGGGGTGAGCCCGAACGACTTGGGACTACCCCTCCGCTCGAACGTGGTGTTGGCGGTGTTCATGTAGCACGATATCGACAAGCTGCTGCTCGAAGACGTCGTAGTCGTAGCGTTCTGCGAACGCCTGTATCTCCCCGCTATCAAACGCGGCTGGTTCAAACGACCGAATCGTCTCGCGGAGCGAAGCCACGTCCGGTTCGAACGTCAGGCCGGTCACGCCGTCTTCAACCTGGTATCGGGTGAACCCCTCGTTCACTCCGATCAGAGGTTTACCGGCGCTCAACGCCTCCGCTCCCACCAAGCCGAAATCCTCCTGACGAGGCGCGTATACGATTGCCGTCGCGCGGGCTGCGAGAGTCTCGATGTCCTCGACGTACCCTCGGATTTCGATGTTGTCGTGCCTCTCAGCCATCCTTTCCAACATCTGACGCTGCTCGCCGTCGCCCGCGACGACCAGTCGGTCCTCAAGTCCCTGGAATGCCTCCACGATGAGGTTGGTTCGCTTCTCCGAATCGAGACGAGACCACGTGAGGAAATACCCTTCGTCCCCCTCGTCACGCCAGTCTCCGGTCACCGGTGGATACAAAACCGTCGCGTCTCTCCCGTAGTATCTGCGAATGCGATCACGGATTATCTCGCTGTTCGCGACGAACTGGTCCACGTAGTCGATGGCCTCCTTGTCAAGCGCGCGCCACGCTTTGGCATACGCACGCGCGGCGAAGGCGACGCCGGGAAAACGGGTCATACGGTCGATTCTGTCGTGAAACAAGTCGTAGAGCCAGCGGGGAGGACTGTGTGGATAGTGGACGATCCGCTGGTGTGTTTCCGGGACGTAGTACTTGGAAACGGGCCCGCTCTCCACCAGGACGTCGTATTCAACCAGATCTCTGACACCGTCGGTCATATCGACGGCGAGGTTCAGCGACTCGAGCGGGTTCATTCCACTGCTCCTCCATTTCAATAATCGTCCAGTAAGGCCAGAGGTGTACTTCGATTGACGCATCGTCCGGACGTCGATGTCCGACGGGATATCGACGTTCGGCCGAACGTACATCGTGTAGATAGGCGCGTCCAGTACGCGTGCGGCCTCAATAGCGAACGCCTCTCCGCCACCCAGTATCGGGAAGCGGTCGTGTAAGATGGCGACGTCCGACGCGGTCATGTACTGACTCCAGGAAATCGAATGGTGAAATAGCATCGTTTTCTGTCCGTAGACAGGCTACCGTGGCGACGAAGTGAACGCGCATATTTCGGATTCTCGTGTCTATTGTTATCAGTAACACCTGCTTAAGTGTTCAAGGTAATTTCATAACGACAAGCACCATACCAAAGTCAGCTAGTTTGTGCACGCGCGTATATCCCCCCCTTACGGTCAGTTGGTCAACTCCGAATAGAACTGGAGATGTTTCTCGGCGATTCGCGCGGGCATGTACGACCGTGCAGCTTTCCTGGCCCGTTCTCCCAACTTCGTAGCAGCGCTATCGTTATCGAGTAGTTCCCGGAGTGCAGTCTTGATAGCATCAGCGTCACCGGGCGGCACTAAAATGCCGGTGTTCCCATCGTCAATTACCTCTTCGATGCCGCCGACTCGGGTGCCCACAACCGGTGTACCGAGCGTCATCGCTTCCACGGTCACCCGACCAAACGGCTCTTCCCACTTCGACGGGAACACGACAGCCGTCGCGCTCGCGAAAGCGTCGTACACGTCAGCGACCGAAACCCTTCCGTGGAAGTAGACGTTATTGCCGGTTGACCGCCGTTCGAGTTCTTCCCGTTGCGGTCCGTCACCGTATATGCGTAGTTTGGCATCCGGGTAGCTATCAGATAACGCGATGAACGCGTCGATTACGTCTCCGACTCCTTTTTCCCGGGTGAGGGAACTCGCAGTGACGAAGGTGGGCGAAGCGAACAGTTCGCTGTTCACGTCATCTGGGTCGATAGAGACGGGGTTGTTGATCACTGTGGCCCGTGGCGAGGTGTCAAACTCGCTTGCGATGGTGTCCAACAGATGTCGTGAGATGAATATCGTTCCGCTCAATCCGGGGTAGGTGCTACGGTTGTGCCGCCGTTTACCGAGTAAATATCGACGAACAACGGGTTCTCGAAAACCGTCCCAGCCCTGATGGCTCAAACATGCGGACAGGTTCGTATCACACCCCGAGCACGCCTCATTTCCGACAGTGTAGGTGGAAATGGGGCAGATGGGCCAGAAGTCGCGGATGGTGCCGACGGTAGGAGAGGTCGTCTCGACTCGATTCACAGCCATAATACTGCGTCGGTGATGAGCGTGGATGACGTCGAAATCCGCTTTTAGTTCGCCAATCTGACGGGAGAGAAGCCGACTGATAACCAAGTCTCCGACAAGTTCAGGAAGGCTATCGATAGCTCGATTTCCAGACACCGGGAAGACCTCTACACCGTCGAACTGTAATCGGTCGTTCCGTGGAAAGTCCATCCCGACGACGCCGACTCGACCGGTTTCGGGATGGTCAGCCAGCGCAGAAAGAATCGTATTCGCACTAACTTCCGCGCCCCCGACGTTACCAAGGTAGTCCGTAACACCAAGGACATCCATTACCGATTACTGAGGCGCTGCCCTCTAAAGCGTTTATTGTCACGGCTACCCGGACGAGAATAGAATATAGAATCCGGGTTCGCTCCTTCACCATACAACTTCAAGATAACCCGGCCACTCCACGATGGTCAATAGCCTGCTGTTCGACCGCCACCATTCATGCCATGACGTGGATTCCCACCACCGATACTGGATGGTTCAGATCTGCATGAAGTCATAAGGCTTATGCGCGCTTTCCCAGTCAGTCCACTGCAATGAGCGAAGGCACTGAACAGGTCGAGGAGCCCTCCTTGTCGCTCGACTCTGTTCTCGAACGGCTGAGAGACTGGTATCACGTCCCTGCGCTCGCGATAATCGTCGGGTTCATGCTCTGGATCCGGGGACGGAACTACGAGAACTTCATCCAGAACGGCCAGGTGTACTTCTCCGGTAACGACGCCTGGTACCACCTCCGCGAGATTTCGTACACCGTCCGGCACTGGCCGCAGACGATGCCGTACGACCCCTGGACCGGATTTCCCGTCGGGTCGAGCGTGGGCCAGTTCGGCACGCTCTACGACCAGATCGTCGCCACTGCCGCCCTGATAGTCGGACTCGGAAGCCCGTCGGACCACACAGTCGCACTCACACTCCTGTTCACGCCCGTCGTGTTCGGGGCGCTCATAGCGGTTCCCGTCTACTTCATGGGGAAACTCCTCGGTCGAAGCCGTCTGGCAGGTGTCTTTGCAGCACTCGTCCTCGCTCTCCTCCCCGGACTCTTCCTGGGTCGGAGCATCGTCGGAGCCGCGGACCACAACATCGCCGAGCCGTTCTTCCAGTCTATCGCGGTCCTGGCGATGATGGTTGCGCTCGTCGCCGCAGAGCGCGATAAACCGATATACGAGCAGGTCATCGCCCGGGACTTCTCGAACCTCCGTTCACCACTTGGGTGGAGTGCTCTCGCCGGTTTCGCGATGGCGCTCTACCTCTGGACGTGGCCGCCTGCGGTGCTCCTCACCGGTATCTTCGGCGCGTTCTTCCTCGTGAAGCTGCTCGGTGACTACTACAGGGGTGCGAGTCCCGAACACGTCGCGTTCGTCGCCGTAGTCAGCATGAGTGTGGCGGGTGTACTGTCGCTCGGAAGCCTCCAGATGGCGGGCTTTTCCGCAACGCATGCCTCCCTACTGCAGCCGTTCCTCGCGTTCGCAGTCGCGGTCGGCGCCGCGTTTATGGCGTGGCTGGCACGCGAATGGGACGACCGCGACCTCCCCGACTCGGGTATCCAGTCGCCGTCCTCGGCATCATCGTCGTCGGTGCAGGCCTCGTCTCGGTCGTTCTTCCCGGCCTGTTCAAGCTCGTGATGACGAACGTCAATCGGTTCGTCCTGCTCGGCACCTCGGCCGCCACAGCCACCATCGGTGAGGCCCGCCCTCTCATCGACACCGCTGGACCACTTCCGACCCTCCTTTCACGCGCCTCCAACGCCCTGATGCAGCAGTACGGGCTGGCGTACTTCTCGGCGCTCCTGGCTGCACTGGTCATCGTCTACCGGTCGCTCCGGCACGACGAGCACGACGGCGCGCGCTTGCTGGTCGTGGTCTGGTTCGCGTTCATCACGATGGCGGCGTTCACCCAGCTCCGGTTCAACTACTATCTCGCGGTGCCGGTGGCGGTGCTGAACGGATTCCTCATCTGGTGGGTGCTCGCGCTCGTCGACGTCGACGCGGTCACCGGCTACCGCGACATCGAGTCGAGCCAGGTGATGGTGGTGCTGATGGTGGTGCTGGTCGTCGTGGTCCCGCTCGCGGTCGGCGTGAGTTCGGCGAACGCCCGGATTCCGACGGCGATGCAGTCCACGAACAACGTCGGTCCGGGCTCGGTCACGAGCTGGGATGGCTCGCTGGTCTGGATGCAGAACAACACGCCGGAGGAGGGTAACTTCGGCGGCGCGGGCAACGACATGGAGTACTACGGGACGTTCGAGCGGACCGAGGACTTCGAGTATCCGGAGGGGTCGTACGGCGTGATGTCGTGGTGGGACTACGGCCACTGGATCACGGTCCGTGGCGAGCGCATCCCGGTCGCGAACCCGTTCCAGCAGCACGCCCGTGAAGCGGCGAACTACCTGCTCGCGCAGGACGAAGCCACCGCGAATCAGGTGCTCGCCGACCTCGGCGATGAGGGCGACCAGACCCGGTACGTCATGGTGGACTGGCAGATGATAACGCCGGGGTCGAAGTTCGGCGCGCCGTCGGCGTTCCAGAATCAGAACAACCTCTCGCTGTACGACTACCGGAAGCCGTACTTCTCGCCGAACCAGCGCGGCCAGTTCCGGAACCAGTTCTACGTCCGGGGCCAGCCCTACTACAACAGCACGATGGTGCGGCTCTACCGCTACCACGGGAGCGCGCAGAACCCGGCGCCGGTCGTGGTGGACTGGGACCAGGAACAGCAGTTCACCGGCGGTTCCTACTACATCAAACAGCAGGGGACGGACACGCAGGCGCTCCGCCAGTTCGACAACATGACCGCCGCACGGGAGTACGTCCAGCGTGACCAGACCTCCCAGATCGGCGGCTACGGGCCGTACCCGCTCGAACGCGTGCCGGCGATGGAGCACTACCGCCTGGTGAAGGCGAGTGCGGCCCAGGCGCCCGGCCAGCTCATCCTCCAGCGCGAGCTGCAGAACACGCCGAGCTTCGTGAAGACGTTCGAACGCGTGCCCGGAGCGACGGTGGAGGGGACCGCCCCCGCGAACACCGAAGTGAGGGCGTCGGTCGAGATGTCGGTACCGTCGCGAAACTCCACGTTCACGTACACGCAGTACGCCCAGACGGGTGAGGACGGCACGTTCACGATGACGCTGCCGTACTCGACCACGGGCTACGAGAACTGGGGGCCGGAGCAGGGTTACACGAACGTGAGCGTCCGCGCGACCGGCCAGTACGAGTTCAGCACGACGGTCACCGACGACCAGAACCTGACGGCGGCTTACTGGAACGCGTCGGCGGACGTGACCGAAGCGCAGGTCATCGGCCAGGACGACGCGACGACGTCGGTCGAACTCACGAAGGCGTCGGAGACGCCGCCGCCCGATGGCGCACAGAACCAGACGAACACCGACAGTAACCAGACGAACGCCACCGGTAACACGACGAACAGCAGTGCACTGCCGGCGCCGTCCACGTCGCCCGGCGGCCAGGACGACGGTTCGGCGACGGACTCGGCCGCAACCAGCCCGTCGCTGGACGCGGCTGCTGCCGTGGCGCGTGGCGCCTGAAGGATAGTCGGCGTGGCGCCTCAGCAAAGGCACGTCGGTATGGGGCGTCGGTGATGGCCCGTACTGAGACCGCGAACGGCTGGTTGACCGGGAACAGAACCCTTTTCCGCGGACCGGGCGACTGCGTAGCCAATGCGAGAATGGCTCTCCATCTACCTGAAGGGCATGTTCATGGGCGCCTCGGACGCTGTCCCCGGCGTTTCGGGTGGCACCATCGCCCTCATCACCGGCATCTACGACCGCCTCATCTCGGCCATCGCCGCGGCCGACCCGCGAGTCCTGGCTGACCTGCTCCGGCCGCACGACGCCGAGTCGCGGTCCCGGGTCGCGGAGACGCTCGTCGAGATGGACCTCCCGTTCCTGCTCACGCTCGGCGCGGGCATCGCGACGGCCATCGTGACGGTGGCGCGCGTCGTCTCGGTGGCGCTGGCGGAGTACCCGGCGTACACGTTCGCGTTCTTCTTCGGCCTCATCGCGGCGTCGGCCATCGTCCTCTACGAGCACGTCGACGTCACGACGCCGCGCCGCCTCGCGGTCGCGGCGTTCGGGTTCGTCCTCGCCGTCGTCGTGAGCCTGGCGCCGTTCGCGGAGACGGGGCACGCACCGCTGGTGGTGTTCTTCTCCGGGGCGCTGGCGGTGTCGGCGATGGTGCTCCCCGGCATCTCCGGGTCGCTCATCCTGCTCATCATCGGCCAGTACGAGTTCATGCTCGACGCCCTGGACGCGTTCGTCACGAACGTCTTCGGCCTCCTGAACGGCGGGACGTTCCAGGCGGTGCTCGATTCGGCCGTGGTCGTGGTCACGTTCATCGCCGGTGCCGTCGTCGGCTTGCTCACCATCACGCACGCCATCAAGTGGGCGTTCGCGCACTATCGCTCGGCGACGCTCACGTTCCTGGTCAGCCTGATGGTGGGCGCCCTCGCGAAACCCGTCAGCGAGATACTGGCCGAGACGAACGCCTGGACGGCGCCCACGGTCAGCCTGCTCGTCGTTCTCGCCGTCGTCGGCGGCGGGGCGGTGCTCCTGCTCAATCGCTACACGCTCGACCTGGAGTACTGACCGTTCGTCCAATAGTTGTTTGTTAGCACGTAACACATAAGGTGTGGGGTGGCCTACGTAGCCCATGCACCCAGAAACAAGCGTAAAAACTGGACATCCGCGCTCATACTACGAGTGTATGGACTGCGGACGCCGGTTCGTCACCGAGGAGCACCGAGCGGCCTGCGACACCTGCGGCGGCTACCTGAAGAACCTGGCAGTCCCGCGGGAGTAAGCGGACGACTCGGCCAATCGGCCTCGATTGGTCGAACTCGCTCAGTCGAACCCGGTTAGTCGAACTCGCTCGGCCGAACTCGCTCGGTCGAACTCGCTCAGTCGAACTCGGGGAGGTCGTCGGGTGCCTCGTAGTCGGCGTCCCAGTCGACGTACTCGCTTTTGAGGAGGTCGGAGACGACGCGGCCGAGTTCCGTCATCGCCGCGTTGATGCCCGAGACCTTCGCCCACGAGTCGAGCGCGGGGTGGAGGTCGCGTTCGCGCCAGTCCTCCGGGAGGCCCGGCGCGTGGTAGCCGACGCGGTCGGCGAACTCGTCCCAGAAGAAGTCGAACTCGTCGAACAGGTCGAGGTCGTCGAGGATGTCGTACTCCTCCCTGGAGAGGTCGGTGTGTTCGGCCCACTCGTCGAACGCCCGCTCCCACGCCCCATCCGCGAGGAACGCCGCGAGTTCGTCGCGCCGGTACTCGCCCCCGCCCTCGACCGACACGTCCTCGTACGCTTCGAGGCTCCGGTCGGAGCCGAGCGTCGGCGGTGCCGGCGGGTCCACGTCGAGTCCCATGCTCGCCCGATAGGCCCGGCGGCCGGTTAAAGACACGCCCCTCGGGTGCGTCGCCGCACATTCGGCTATCGCGTCGGTCACTCCTCCTCGGACACGCCGAGCGCCCGACGGTGCTCGCGGCGCTCCTCGATGGCCGCCTTCCGGAGTTCGACTTCGTTCTCCGTGGCCGTCTCCAGGTCGGGAACCGGCGTCGGTTTGCCGTCGTCGTCGATGGCGACGAACGTCAGGAACGACGACGTCGTCTCGCGTTCGGTCCCCTCGATGGGGTCCTCGGCGTGGACGTCCACCTTCACTTCGATGCTGGTCGTGCCCGTGTCGTAGACGTAGGCCTTCACGACCACGATCTCGCCGAGGTCGATGGCGCTCTTGAAGTCCACGTTGTCCATCGACGCGGTGACCGCGTAGCGTCCCGAGAACCGCATCGCGGCGATGCCGCCACAGATATCCATCCAGTTGAGGACGGCGCCCCCGAGCGCCCGACCGAGGTTGTTGGTGTCGTTCGGGAGCAGGATCTGGGTCATCTCCGTGTACGAGTCCGTCAACGTCGCGGTCTCCGACATGGCGGCGAGTTCGCGGGGGAGACATTGAAACCTGACGGTCCGACAAGCGTATGTGGAGCGCCACGTTATCACGGAGTAATGAGCGACGAAGTCGGGTCGCGCGAGGGCTCCGTCCGCGTGGTCGGGACGGCCCACGTGTCCGCCGAGAGCGTCGAAGCCGTCGAGGAGGCCGTCGAGGAGGAAGCGCCGGACGTGGTCGCGGTCGAACTCGACCAGAACCGGTACAACCAGATGCAGGGCGAGACGCCCGACGACCTCGACGCCAGCGACGTCCTCAAGGGCGGCATGGCGTTCCAGTTCATCGCGTACTGGATGCTCTCCTACGTCCAGACCCGCCTCGGCGACCGCTTCGACATCACGCCCGGCGCCGACATGCAGGCCGGCGTCGACGCGGCCGAACGCGTCGGCGCTGCCGTCGCACTCGTGGACCGCGACATCCAGGTGACCATCCAGCGGTTCTGGGCGCGGATGACGTTCCTGGAGAAGCTGAAGATGGTCTGGGGGCTGTTCATGTCGGTGCTCGGGTTCGGCGACGTCGACGACGAGGAACTCGACCTCGACAACCTCACCGACACCGACGTCGTGACGGCGATGATGGAGGAGTTCCGGCAGTTCAGCCCGGGCGGCGCGGAAGCGCTCATCGACGAGCGCGACGCGTTCATCGCCCACAACCTCGTGCAGTTGCGCGAGCAGGGCCAGCGCGTGGTCGCCATCGTCGGCGCCGGCCACCGCGCCGGCATCGAACACTACCTCGAACACCCCGAGGACCTCCCGCCGATGGCCTCTCTCGTCGGCCGCGAGAAGGGCAACCGGTTCTCGCTGTTCAAACTGTTCGGCTACCTGATGACGCTCGGTTTCCTCGTCTTCTTCGTCCTGCTCGTGATGGCTGGCGTCGGCCAGACGACGCTCCTCAAGGTGTTCGTCGCCTGGTTCCTGTTCAACGGCGTCTTCGCGTTCGGGCTGGCGAAGGTGGCGGGCGCCCACTGGCTGAGCGCGCTCGTCGGCGGCGGCGTGGCGTGGCTCACCAGCCTCAACCCGCTGCTCGCCCCCGGCTGGTTCGCCGGCTACGTCGAACTCCGGTACACGTCGGTCAACATCAGCGACATCGGCACCCTGAACGAGATACTCGGCGACGAGGAGAGCCCGCTCCGGGACCTGACCCGCCGGATGTTCGAGGTGCCGCTGTTCCGCCTCATCATGATCGTCGCCCTGACCAACATCGGCAGCATGATAGCCAGCTTCCTGTTCCCGTTCGTCGTCCTCCCGCTCGTCGGCGGACCGTTCAACAGCCTCGACGCGTTCACCGCCGCGATGACCGACGGGATGCAGAACAGCGCGAACGCCATCCTGGAGCTGTTCACATGAAGTTCAGCCGCAAGGAACTCCAGGACCTCGGCGTCGCGTGGCTCGCCCTCGGCCTCGCGTTCACGTTCTTCTACGGCGGCCCGCGCGTCGTGTGGTCGCCGTCGTTCACCGACCTGCTCCTCCTCAGCCTGGTCACCGTCGGCGTCGCGTTCCTCCTGCACGAACTCGCGCACAAGGTGGTCGCCATCCACTACGACCAGGTCGCCGAGTTCCGCGCCGACTACGGCATGCTCGGGCTCGCCATCGCGGGCGGCCTCGCCGGCTTCCTGTTCGCCGCGCCCGGGGCCGTCCACCACCGCGGCTACCTGACCGACCGCGAGCACGGCCTCATCGCCCTCGCCGGCCCCGTGACGAACCTCGGCCTCGCCGCGCTGTTCGCCCCCTTGCTGTTCGTCCTCCCGGAGGTCGGTCTCCGCGGCGTCCAGATCAATCTCCTGCTCGCCGCGTTCAACATGCTCCCGTTCGGCCCGCTCGACGGCAACACCGTGGCGTCCTGGAACAAGGGCGTCTTCCTCGTGGTGTTCCTGGTGAGCGCGGCGCTCGCCGCCGTCGTGCTCCTCCCCTTCTTCTGAGAGCGCGCCGGGCCTGCGCGACTCGGTCCTCCGTCGTTCTCTCGCGTCACCAGTGGAGGGGGACGCCACCAGCAATCTGACCGAGCGTGTCGCCGACCAGCGTCCCGTCGGTCGTCTCGTTTCCGTCAGTGTCCGAACTGCCGTCCACGGAGTCCGTCGTGTTCTGGGACGACGTCGAACCGGTGAGCGAGTCGGTCGTGTTGTCGAGCGTCCCGTCAGTCGAGTTCGTCGTGTTCTGAACGGTGTCGGTCGTGTCGTCGGTCGTGTTCTGAACGGTGTCGGTCGTGTCGTCGGTCGGGTTCTGAACGGTGTCGGTCGTGTCGTCGGTCGTGTTCTGAACGGTGTCGGTCGTGTCGTCGGTCGGGTTCTGAACGGTGTCGGTCGTGTCGTCGGTCGTGTTCTGAACGGTGTCGGTCGTCGAATCCGTGGCGTCGTCGACGGAATCGGCGGTCGAGTCGGTCGTGTTGTCGACCGAAGCAGCGGTGTCGTCGACTGAATCCGTCGTCTCGTCGACGGTGTCGTTCACCGCGTCGGTCGTGTTGTCGACGGGTTCAGTCACGTTCGTGTCGGTCGTATCGTCCACTACGTCGGTGGTGTCTTCGGTCGTGTTGTCGACCGTGTCGGTCGCATCGTCCGTGGTGTTCTCGACGGTGTCGGTCGCGTCGTCGACAGCGTCGGCCGTTTCGTTCGCGGCGTCATCAGTCGCGTCAGTGACCGTCTCGGCGGTGTCGTCCGTGTCCTCCGTCGTTTCGTTCACCGCGTCGTCGACCGTGTCCGCCACGGAGTCCGTCGTCTCCTCGACGGTCGACGTAGTGTCGTCGACCGAGTTCTCCACCTGGTCGGTTGTGTTCTGCGCGTCGGAGAGTGACTGCTCCGGGTCGGTGTCGTCACCGGTCAGCGGTCCGGATTCGGTCGTCGACTGGTCGGCTGTCGCGTTCGCTCCGAGCAGGGTCGGTGCGAGCCGTACCGCCTCGCCGGTCGGGAGCCACATCGTGAGGGAATCCGCGCTTCCCCGGTCGAAGGACAGGTCCGTCGCCGGGCCGTGGATTGCAGTCCCTCGAAGGGTCACGTCGGTCATCTCGACGCGGACGGTTCCGGGGTCGTCAGTCGGGCGGACACAGAGCTCCGCGGCGTCGACGGCCTCGCTCGTCACCGTGTACGTCCCGTTCCCGGTGCTTCCGTCGGCTGGTGACGACTCCACGAGGGTGTCGTCTGTCCGGAGGTTGGTCGCCTCCTGCCGGCGGACCGTCATCGACGCGTCGGAGAGCGACGCGCCGGGAAAACAGCCGAGAGGCACGTCGTCGGAGAGTCCCCGAGAGTCGCTGGGGGACAGATTCTCGGCAGGACCGGAGCGCGTATCCGGGGTCGACCCGGTGAGCGGCTGGTCGCCGGCGGCTACCGGTATCGTCGACGCCGTCGTGACCACCACGAGAACGGCGACGGCGACGACGAGCGGACGGCGTCGGGGGTCGCGCATCGGTAACACTGTACACGAAGAGGGAATCCATCGGGTGAAGCCCTTGAGGGTGCTATAGCCGGCGATTTATTACCTCCAGAAGATGGTGGCGTTTTATCGCCTCCATAAGAAAGTGGTCTTGTGCACTTGTCACACACATGCGGTACCTCGCCCTCACGCTGACGACCGACGACGGGGGTATCCATCCGGTCGACCGGCTGATGGCCGACCTCCCGGCCGTAGAACGCGACGCCCTGCTCCACGCCGACGCGCTCTTCGACGCGACCGGCGTCCTCCTCTACCGCCTGCGAGGCGACCCGGACGCGCTGCTCGACCGCCTGGACGACCACCCGGCGGTCATCCGGTACGACCTGCTCGACCGGAGCGAGGACAGCTTCCACCTCTACGTCTACGTCGACGCCGGCCAGCCCGCGGGCGAACTGATGCACATCGTCGAGAAGTACGCGCTGGTAGTGGACACGCCCGTCCCGTTCACGGCGGACGGCGGCCTCAAGGTCACCGTCGGCGGCACCCAGGAGATGATAGAGCAGGCGTTCCACGAGATACCGGACGACGTGACCGTCGACATCCAGGAGGCCGGGAGCTACGCGCCGCGGGAACGCACGCTGCTGTCCCAGCTCACCGACCGACAGCAGGAGGTGCTGGAGACGGCCGTCGCCGCCGGCTACTACGAACTCCCCGGCGGGCCACCCAGGCCGACGTGGCGGCGGAACTCGGCTGCACGTCGAGCACGGTTGACGAGCACCTCCGGAAGGTGGAGTCGCGGATACTGTCGTCGCTGGTCCGGTGACGGCGAAAAACGAAGCGCTACTGTTCCGTTCGATCGTGCTGCCAGGAGACGCAGAGCGACCCGCCAACGATGCCGAGGAGGGTCCCGACGACGAAGCCGCCGAGCGCGCCGAGGATGGACGCGATCGACAGCAGGATGCCGGCCGCACCGAAGAAGCTCGACAGGTCGGGCCGCACGAGCGCGAAGACGCCGCTCAGGAGGATGAACACGGCGAAGAACAGCCCGACGAAGGCGAAGCTGCCGGGGATGAACGCGAACTGGACGGCGAGGTGGGCGGGGATGACGCCGATCTCGACGCCGGCGATGGCGAGGACGAGGCCGCCCCAGAACGGGCGCTGGCGGCGCCACCGGCGGAAGCGGGGGCGCCACTCGGCGAGTCGGTCGGAGTCGGTCAGTCGCTGTCGGTAGGAGTCGATGGTGCTCATGGTGGGTGGTGGACTCGGGAATCAGGTGGTTAGCTCGCGGCGCAGGCGCCAGTGGGGTAGTCGGGGAGTCCTCCGGGTTGACCGTCGTCTTCACGGTCACGTCCGAGAGCGCGATGCTCTGGACGAACTGGCTCTGTGCGCCGATGGTGCCGTTCTCGATGGTGATGGACGGCGAGGACAGCGAGAGCCGGTTTTTCACCTCGCCGCTCTCGCTCTGCTCGATGGTCTGGCCGTCGCTGAACCGGAGGTCGCCGTCGAGGTAGGTGAACTTCTGGGTGAGGCCGGTGAACTCCGTCTCGCCGTCTGAGACGATGGTCATCCGGACGGTCTGCCCGCCGCCGGGCATCGACGACGGAACCTCGACGTCCTTGTAGAGTCGCAGTCCAGTGATCGTTCCCTCGTCGATGCTCGCGACGGCCGACGGGTAGGCGTCACAGCCGCTGGCGTTCTCGATGGTCGCGTACTGGGTGAACCCCTGGCCCTGTAGTTCGTCGAACTCGACGGTGAACGCGCCGATGCCGGCTGTCGGGACGGCCGCCGCGACGCCACCGGTCATGATGGCGCCGCCGACGGCACCGAACAGGAGGAGCGACGCGGCGAACACCGCGCCGAATCGTCTCGGGTCGTGTGCCATGGGGCGTCATACCCATAGAGGACCGTTAAGGATTGACGCGGCTACAGCAGGTAATTTATGACGACGTGCTGTCGCGAGCAGCCGAGAATCGTGTTCTGACCGGACAATGAGCGAGCTCACAGTCGCGGCCGGTATCGACAGGCTGCCTGCGAGCGTGGGACATCCGCCCACGACTGCTCCCATGTGATGAAAACCGTCGGCCCGCTTTATCAGGGGTTCGGGCGTAAGTACGACCATGACCGGGTCGTCCGTCTCCCAGGAGGTCGTGGAGCGATGTTCCGAGGAGCGGCGCTCCGC
Source organism: Halobacteriaceae archaeon GCM10025711 (assembly GCA_042662785.1). Lineage (GTDB taxonomy): Archaea > Halobacteriota > Halobacteria > Halobacteriales > Halobacteriaceae > JBHSYX01. The sequence continues at coordinate 1,715,347 of JBHSYX010000001.1, read as the reverse complement.
GCGGACCTCGAACTCGACTTCGGGACGGAGTGTCCGGTGGCGGACATCGACGGCGTCCTCCACGACATCCAGTGTCACCGTGTCGGCGACGACTGCCAGTGCGACGCCATCGTCGGCCACGTCGACGACGGCGACCAGCGCATCGTCCACCTCACCGGGACCGCCGGCCACGGCTGCATCTGCGCGTTCTTCCACGGCGTCGGCTGTCTCCCACACATCAAGGAGATACGCGAGCGCGGCCTGCTCGTCACGACCTACGTGTCCAGCCGCGAACAGCTCCGCGAGCTCATCGAGAGCGTTCGTCAGGTCGCCGAGACGGTCCGTCTCGTCCGCCTCGTCCCGAACGACGAGGACGCGGACGTCGACGAGCAGGTGCTGTTCGACCTGACGGTGCTCACCACCAAGCAGCGCGAGGCGCTCGACGCCGCCGTGACCCAGGGCTACTACGACTCGCCGAAGGGAATCAGCCTCGGCGACCTCGCCGACGACCTCGGCATCTCGAAGTCCGCGCTCTCCCACCGCCTCAGCGCGGCGGAGTCGAAACTCGTGACGAGCGTGCTCGAAGAGCGCTGATACCGGACCGACGCCGACGGCCCGCGAGGGGAGTATTTAAAGAACGCTACAGTTGAGCGCTGGTGTTACCGACTGAACACGTCACTGTACAGACGGTGAACTGCCAGTGACATCCAGCGACGACCCACTCGAAGTAGCGGCCGAACAGTCCCGGAAACGAGCGGCCAGGGGTGAATCCTACGACCCCGAACTCGGACACGAGATGGCGAAGGACGCCATCCGCGTCTCGCACGGCGAACTGTCCGACGAGGCGTTCTACCGGAAGTACCACGACCGTGTACTCGAGGAGTTCGGCTTCGACCGGCGACCCATGCCGGAGGAGGACGGGGATGAGTGAGTCCGACGGCCGGCCGCGACTCACGCGCCGGTCGCTGCTGAAGGCGGGCGCGGTGTCCGCGGCGGCGCTCGGCGTCGGCGGCGCGGCCAGCCTCTCGTCGGGTGCCGGTGACGCGAGCGCCCAGGGAGGCGCCCCGGTCGTCGCGCACGGCAACTGCTGGGACTGCCACAAGCTGTGTGGCCAGCGCGTCACCGTGCAGGACGGGAAAGCCATCGACCTGACGGGCGTCGACGGCCACCCGCGCGGGAGCGGTGGGCCGGGCCGCAACGGCACGCTCTGTCCGAAGGGGATGAGCCAGATCGAGAAGGCCTACGACCCCGAGCGCATCCGCCAGCCGATGGTGAAGGACGGCGACGGCTACCGGAAGGCCTCGTGGGACGAGGCGCTGACGCTGGCGGCCGAGAAGCTCCAGGCGTTCAGCGACGAACACGGACCCGAGAAGCTCCTGTTCGCGCCGGGCTGGGCGACCACCGACCTGTCCGAGCCCCTGTTCCAGAGCCTCTACGGCACGCCAGAAATCATGCACCACCCGATTCCGACGTGCGCGGGCGGGTGGTTGCTCACCGCGGGCCTCATGGGCATCAAGCCCGGCGGCCAGTCGCGGTACGTCGACTACCAGAACACGGACTACATCATCGCGTGGGGCCGCAACCCGCTGGAGACGTTCGGCGGACAGTGGGAGGCGAAGAACATCCTCGACGCCGTCGAGCGCGGGGCGACCCTCGTCACCATCGACCCGGTGAAGACCACCACCGCGCAGAAATCCGACATCTACCTGCCCATCAAGCCGCGCACCGACGGCGCGCTCGCACTCGCGATGGCGAACGTCATCATCGAGGAAGGCCTCTACGACAGGGAGTTCGTGGACGAGTGGACCCACGGCTTCGAGCAGTACAAGGCCGCCGTCGCCGACAAGACGCCGGAGTGGGCCGCCGAGATAACCGGCCTCGACGCCGGCGACATCCGCGAGGTGGCCATCGGCTTCGCGAAGGCCGCGCCGCGCGCGGGCGTCACCAGCTGGACGGGGCTCGGCCAGTACGGCGAGTCCCACAAGGCCGCCCAGAACGTGCTCGCCCTCCAGGGTCTCGTCGGCAACATCGACCGGAAGGGTGGGATGCGTTTCTGGAAGAGCGCGCCGCTCGCGAACGCCTTCGAGAAACGCGGCATCGAACTCCCCGAGAACCACAAGGGCAAGCCGCGCGCGATGGCGACCGACGACTACCCGTTCATGTGGTCCATCTCGCACACGATGGTCCCGAGGGCCGTCGAGAAGGGCGACCTCCGGGGTGCGTTCTTCTACTACCGGAACCCGCTCAAGGACGGCAACACGAAGGCCTGGCAGCGGGCCCTGGAGGAGATGGACCTCGTCATCACCATCGACTCCTACTGGAGCGGCGTCGCCAAGCGCGCCGACATCGTCTTCCCCGAAGCCACCCAGCTCGAGAAGCCGATGCTCGGCTCCGGCGGCGCAGGCGCTTACCCGACGAAGACGTGGGTGACGGGTTCCAAGGCGGCCATCGAGCCGCAGTGGGACACGAGGTCCGGCTTCGACATCCTGGTCGGCCTCGCGGAGAAGATGGGCTACGGCGAGTACTTCCCGTGGGCGACCGAGGAGGAGTACCTGAACGACAAGCTCTCCGGGCTCGGGATGACCCTCGACGAACTCGACGCGTCGAACTACGAACTCGTCGACGACTACGGCTACGAGTTCTGGCGGGAGAAGGGCTTCGCCACCCCGACGAAGAAGTTCCAGTTCAGCCTGGACAAGGTCCCGCCGTACATGAAGTCGGCGAAGGCGGCGGGGCTGTCGCCCGCGCCCGAGTGGGTGCCGCCGGGAACGTTCGGCGACGTCGCCGACGACGAGTACCCGCTGGAGATGCTCGACGTGCGCGTCGTGTTCTTCTCCCACGGCGGCGACCAGTCGCTCCAGTACGCCCTCGACCAGTTCGCCCGCCGGTACGACATGGAGGCGTTCGACTACCGCGGCAACTACCTCCTGCTGAACGGCAGTGACGCCGCCGACCGGTCGGTGGCCACGGGTGACATGGTGTCCGTGTCGTCGGCCGTCGGCGAGATGGAACTCATGGCGCTGGTCACCGAAGCGGTCCGGCCCGGGACGGTCGTCGTCACGCCGTACGGCTTCGGCGAGGACTCCATCCAGCCCGACCAGGAGGGCGGCAACAACATGCTGCTGCATGGCGAGACGATAGAGCCCATCTCCGGGATGGTGGACCGACACGTGGCCGTCGAGGTCACGGCCAGCGGAGGTGAGCCCAAATGAGCGAACAGTGGACCTTCTACTTCGACCCGAACCGGTGTATCGGCTGTCACGCGTGCGCTATCGCGTGCAAGGAGCACAACGGCGTGAGCGCCGACGAGGACGTCGAGTGGCGGCGCGTCGAACACGTCGGCACCGGGTCGTTCCCGGACTACGAGGAGATACCGGTCTCCATCTCGTGCATGCACTGCTCGGACCCGCCCTGCGAGAAGGTGTGTCCGGCCAACGCCATCACGAAACGCGACAGCGACGGCATCGTCACGGTCGACCGCGACGCGTGCATCGGCTGTCACTACTGCGGGTGGGCGTGCCCGTACGGCGCGCCGCAGTACGGCGACGACGGCAAGATGCAGAAGTGCCACCTCTGCCTCGGCGCTGGCGCGGGCGACGGCGACGGCAAACCCCCGCGGGAACGCCCCGCTGACGGCGGCGCCACGCCGGCGTGCGTCGACAACTGCGTCGGCGGCGCGCTCGACGCCGGCCCGGTGAGCGAGGTGCTCAAACGCGCCTCCGAGCAGGCGGCCGCGAAGTTCGCCGCGGGCGGCGACGGCCCGTCGTTCGTCATCGAGCCGACCGCGAAGAAGCCAATCAAGACGCCCACGTCGCAGTCCGACGAGTCGGAGGCGGCGGACTGACCGGAGGTCACCGTGATGCCATTCACCGACATGGTCGCGTGGCTGCCCCGGGGTCACTGGGGGCTGACCACGGCCATCTACCTGTTCGCGGTGGGCCTGGCTGGCGGCGCGTACCTCGCGGGCGTCTCCGGCGGGCTACTGACCACGCGTGACGCGGTCGAGAGTCGCGTCCGTGGCGAACTCGCCCGGTGGGGATGCTCGTCGCCGTCGCCGCGTCAGCGGTCGCCGGCGTCGCCATCCTCTCCCACCTCGCCGACCCGCTCCGGGCGCTCGTCTTCCCGTTCACGCTCACGAACCTCGGGTCGTGGATCACCCGGGGCACGTGGATTCTCGTCGCGCTCGCGGTGTTCGCGACGGTCCAGGCGCTCTGGCTGCTCTTCGGCACCGAGGGCGCCCGCGATTCCACGCCGAGCCGGTTCCCGCGTCGCATCGCCGGCGCGTTCGGCCTTCTGGGATTCCTCGACGGACTCGCCGACCGCCTCCGGCCCGGTCCGGCGGGCCGGCGTGTAGTCGCGCTCCTGGGTCTGGTGCCCGCGCTCGCCACCGTCTACACGGGGTTCGAACTCGCCACCGTCTGGACGGTGCCGCTCTGGGACCAGCCGGTGTTGCTGCCGCTGTCGTTCCTCGGCAGCGGCCTCGCCGCCGGCGTCGCCGTGGCCGTCGGGTTGACGGCGGTCTTCGAAGGGGCGGACAGCCGGACCGTCGCCCAGTACAGCGGCGTCGTGGCCGTGCTCCTGGTCGGGACGCTCGCCACGCTCGGCGTCTACTGGACCCGGCTCGGCGCCAGCGACTCGCTGGCGACCGTCGCGTCGGTCGCCGGCCTCCAGGCCGGGAACCTCGGGCTCGCCGTCTGGACCGTGGCGCTCGGACTCGCCCTGCCCGCGGTGGCCCTGCTCGGGTTCGCCGCGCTCCGCCTCGCCGGCGTTCCCGTGCTCCAGCGGCGCGCCGGGACGACGGTGCTCGTCGGGTCGACGCTGCTCGTCGTGGTCGCGAGCTTCACGCTCCGCGTGGTCGTGCTGTACGGCGCCGTCAAGATACCCATCGGCATCTCGGGGGTGTGACCGATGGCGAGCACACACCGTGACCCGGTCTGCCTCGACGAGGCCGCCGACACGTGGGCGGACCTCTACAGCCTGCTCGCCGAGTGTCTCAAGGAACCGACCACCGAGTTCGTCGAGGAAGCCGGCAGCGGCCTCCTCGCGTCCGAACTCGACCTGTACGCCGAACGGCTCGACCTCCAGCTGGCGGACACGGAGCCGCCCGAACCCGAGGCCTGCTCGCGGCTGACCCGCGAGTATCTCGCGCTGTTCGAGGGGATGGAGACGCCGTTCGCGCCGCCCGTCGAGTCCCCCTACGAGGAGTGGTACGAGGGTGCCGGACGGACCGGTCTGCTCGGCGGTCCCGCGGCCGCCGACATGGAGCAGCGCTACGAACGCCTGGGGGTCGTCCCGTCGATGCAGTACCCGGCCGACCACCTCGCGCTCCTGCTGGAGTACGGCGCGCTGCTGCTCGACGCCGGCGCGACCGACGAGTTCGACGCGTTCGCGACCGAGCACTTCGACTGGGTGCCGGCGTTCCGCGAGCGCGTCGACGACGCGGCCGCCGACGCGCCGTTCTACCGGTGGGTCGTGGCCGTCGTCGACGACGTGGTCTCGGCGACGCCCTGAAACCCGCCGGAGACCGATTTTTCCGTCCCCAAGAGTTAGGGCGCGAGACGGGGTAGAAAGGCACATGCCGAGCAAGGCGACGTTCCAGGTCTACCGTGACGAAGCGGACGAGTGGCGCTGGCGGCTCGTCCACGACAACGGCAACATCATCGCCGACAGCGGCGAAGGCTACGACAGGCGGCAGACCGCCATCAAGGGCGTCGAGAGCGTCAAGTCGAACGCGCTCGACGCGCCCGTCGAGGAGGTAGACGACCCCGTCGACGGTGGCGAGTAAGTAAGAACCCGGGCGAATCCTTTTGCCGTCGCGCGAACGAGGATGTAGTATGAGCTTCACGATCGAGATCAGCGACGAACTCCGTGAGCGCCTCGAAGCACACCTCGAAGAGGACGAGACCTACGCGGAACTCATCGAGGAGCTGGTCAACATCTACGAGAGCGACCGGTTCCTGCAGGAAGGCTACTCCGAGGACTGAGCCACCGGTTCCGCGAGGCGCACCGTCATCACCGGCACGTCCGAGAGTCGCATCACCTTGTCGGCGACGCCGCCGATGGCGTACGGTTCCAGCCCTCGCTGGCCGTGCGTACCCATCACGACGAGGTCGACATCGTGTGCGTCCACGTAGTCGAGGATGGCGCGGTAGGTCTGTCCGGTGACGACGGCCGTCTCGACGGCCCGCACGCCGGCAGCGTCGGCCCGCTCGGTGAGTTCGTCGACGACGTCCTCGCCGGACGCTTCGAGCTGTTCGATGAGCGACCCCTCGCTGACCTCGTCGGGGTAGCCGTCGATGTCGACGACGAAGAGCCCGTGCAACACCGCGTCGTACGTCGTCGCCATGTCGATGGCGTGCTCGACGGCGTGTTCGGTCCCCTCGCTCCCGTCGGTGGGAACCAGGATGTGCTCGTACATACACTCACCCAGGGCGGGGAACCTGTAAATCGCGGGCCAGGTTCTCCCGTCGCGGGAACCCATCCCGGCCGACACCGGAGTCCTTTTGTCCGCCGCCCGCACGGGTTTCCCCATGGGGGACGACCCGGACGAGCTAACGTACGCGGACGCCGGCGTGGACATCGACGCGAGCGAGGCGGCGACCTCGGCGCTCATCGACGCCGTCAGCGACATCGAGAACGCGACCGACTACGCGGGCCTCGTCGACATCGGCGAGCAGTACCTCGGCCTCGCGACCGACGGCGTCGGGACGAAACTCCTCGTGGCGGAGGCGCTCGGCGACTACTCGACGGTCGGCATCGACTGCGTGGCGATGAACGTGAACGACCTCGTCGCGAGCGGCGTGCGCCCGGTGGCGTTCGTCGACTACCTCGCCGTCGAGGAGCCCAGCGAGGAGTTCTCCCGGCAGGTCGGCGAGGGCCTGGCCGCGGGCGCCGCCGAGTCGAACATGCTGCTGGTCGGCGGCGAGACGGCCGTGATGCCCGACGTCATCCGGGGACTCGACCTCGCGGGCACGTGTGCCGGCCTCGTGTCGAAGGACGACGTGTTCCCGGGCCAGGCAGACCCGGGCGACGCGCTCGTCGGCTTCGAATCGAGCGGCATCCACTCGAACGGGCTCACGCTCGCCCGCGAGGCCGCCACCCGGAACTACGAGTACACCGACCCGTTCCCGTACGACGAGGACCGGACCGTCGGCGAGGTGCTCCTCGAACCGACGCGCATCTACACCTACCTGCTCGACGACCTCCGCGAGCGGGACGTGCACGCGGCCGCCCACGTCACCGGCGGCGGGTGGACCAACCTCTCGCGCATGGGCGAGTTCCGCTACGAGGTCACCGACCCGTTCCCGGCCCAGCAGGTCTTCGAGTTCGTCCAGGAGGAGGGGAACGTGAGCGACGAGGAGATGCACCGCACGTTCAACATGGGAACCGGGTTCGTCGTCGCGCTTCCCGAGGACGACGCGGCGTCGCTGGTCGAGGCGACCGACGGCCGGGTCATCGGCCACGTCGAGGAGGGCGACGGGGTCCACGTTCGCGGGCTGACGCTCTAACCGGTCCCTTCTCAACAGGCCCCTTCCCACCCGGCTGGAACCGCACGTCCGGTATTTGTCCGGTGACAGCGTATCGTCACGTGGTGACTGCCATGGCTGACGACGAACGGTCGTACGCGGAGTTGAGTTTCATCCTCGGATTGATCCTGGGAGCAGGCGTCGGGATGACCGTGGGAGCGCTCCTCGAAGTCGGCTTCGCGACGGGGCCGTCCTGGGGGTTGGGACCGGTCTCGTCACCGGGTCGCTCCTCGGTCTGTTCCTGGACCGGCGCGTGGCCGCGGGCAAGCGGCCGCATCCCGTCGCGGCGGGCGTCGGTGTCGGCGTCCTCGTCGGTTCGGCGTCTGGCGTCGTCTGGGCGTGGACGATGTCGGTTCCGATGACGACGGGCCTGCTCGCCGGCGTCGGGTTCGGCGTGACCCTGGGGCTCCTCGTCGGCGTCGTGCTGGCGCTGACGAAACGGCAGGAGGGGCGGCCGGTCGAGGAGCAGGCGGCGTGATTACGAGACGCGGGCGGCGACGTCGGCCTCTGTGATGATGCCGACGGTTTCGCCCTCCTCGGTCACCATCACGGCCTTGTAGTGGTCGAGGAGGCTGCTGATCTCCTCCAGGGTGGCGCTCTTCGAGACGGTGGGGAAGCTCTCGCTCATTATCTCGCGGACGGGGTCCTCGCCGACGTTCTCGCCGGCGTGGACGACGTCGGACTCGCTGACGGAGCCGACGGGCACGCCGTCGGTGATGACCGGAAGCTGGGAGAAGCCGGCGTCCTGCATCTTGTCGACGGCGGCGCGGACGGGTTCGTCCGGGCCGACGCTCACGACTTCCTCGTGCATGAGGCCTTCCGCGCGCACGATACTCCCCTCCGCCTCGTCGAGCGCGGTGACGATGCGCCGGAGCGTGGACAGCCGTGGGTCGACGTCGCCGCCCTCGATGCGTGCGATGAGGGGCTGGGAGACGTCGGCACGGTCGGCGAGCTCGCTCTGGGTCAGCCCCAGGTCGGTCCGCCGGTCGCGCAGGTCCTGCGGGGTGGGGAGATGCATACCGGCGGATAACCACTGGTAATAAATAAAGGTTGGCCCTACGCGTCGTGGTCGTGGTCCTCCCGCTTCGGCGGTTCGTCGCCCTCGAACTCCACTATCTCGAACACTTCGAGGGGGACGTTGCGGAGCGCGCCACCGACCTCGCTCTTGGCGATGCGCTCGGCGTGCTCGTCGCTCTCGGCGTTGAACACCTTGATCTCCAGGACGAGGCCGACGAGCGCGGTGGACGCGGCCATGAACGCGGCGTCGAACGGCTCGCCGCAGGCCGGACAGCCGGTGACACCGACCTCCACCTCGACGTAGTCCATCCCCACTTCGTTCAGGCGCTTGCCCGCCTCGCTCACCGCGACGCCGATGGCGTCGTCGGTATCGTCCACGTCGCGGACCAGCCATGCCGCCTCCATCGCGACCACGTAGTTCGTCATATACGCACCGTTCGGGACGCGGCACTTGGTGCTTTGTGGTTTCGGGCGACCGTGACGAGCGTGTGGTGTGTGACACATCCACACTAATTTCCAGGGTGCGCACGTGATGAGAATTATCCGAATAACTTACGCGTAGGCACCCGCTCAGGGACGCCACCGATACACGAGTCCCATGGGGAATTGCGTGTTTCGTTGCGTTCCACACAAGTCCGCTTTAATCGACAGACTGCGGCGGGTTCGAGCGAAATCGCGCCGGGAAAGACTTATATACTCCGTTGGCTTCCCGCCAAGCGAAGGCCGATGATACAACGGCTCCAACGACTCGCGCTGTTCAGCCTCTACCAGGCCAGTCTCGCCCTGGGCATCCTCATGCTGCCCATCGCACTCCTCACCCGTCGCGCCGGGGTGGTGCTACCCGTTCACCGGGTGGTCAAGCACCTCGAACAGGCGTACCGCGCCCACCGCTGATACCACGCAGGCGACACCGCTTCTCGACGACTCGAACCCCGACCAGCGGCGGCCATCGCCGGGATATCTGTCGGGATTCGGCCAATGAGTATTAATGGCACGGGCGAGTACGTCCAATCGCTTCCAGATTGGTGACATGGGAAGCGTCTTCGGGTCGGCGGCACCGACCCGGAATCGTCCTTTCGGCACTGTGTGACAGCGGCCGCTCTCGGCCCGCTTTTCGTCGTCAACTGCCTGTCGCTCGGCGTGGGCGGCAGTCCGGAGCCGTGTCTCGGCACTGACAGACCACCCCGGCGAGGTCGGTGGGGTTCGCTCGACGGTCCCCGCCTACTCCGGTTTCTCGGCTTCGATGTTCGCCGCGACGAGGTAGTCGCTCAGGTCGTGGTCGTCGTCCCACTCGCGGATGAACGCCTCGCTCTCGTCCTTCGGTTCGATGGACACGTCGACGAACCCCGCGTCACGCAGCATCGCTTCGAGTTCCGGTATCGACGACGCGCCGCTCACGCATGCGGTCACGGACGTCGGGTCCGCCGCCAGGTCGTCGGGCAGGTCGGCCGTGAGCACAACGTCCGAGACGGCCAGCCGTCCGCCGGGCCGCAGGACGCGGAAGGCGTCCTCGAACACGGACGGTTTGTCCGGCGAGAGGTTGATGACGCAGTTCGAGATGACGACGTCCACGCTGGCGTCGGCCACCGGGAGGTGCTCGATCTCGCCGAGGCGGAACTCGACGGTCGTCGCGTCGTTCGCCTCGACGTTGGCCCTGGCTCGCTCCACCATCTCCGGCGTCATGTCGACGCCGATGACGCGACCCGACGGGCCGACCTCCCGGGCCGCGAGGAAGCAGTCGAAGCCCCCGCCGGAACCGAGGTCGACCACCGTGTCGCCCGCCGAGAGACAGGCCAGTGCGGTCGGATTGCCACACCCGAGGCCAAGGTCTGCGCCCGAGGCGACGGCCGCGATGTCCTCGTCGGTGTAGCCGAGCTGGCTCGAACCGCTGCTCCCGTCCTCGCCGCAACACGACGTGTCCCCGGTGTCGCTGCAGCACGAGGACTCGTCGGCGGCGATGTCGCCGTACCGCTCGCGGACCGCCGCGCGCTGGGCGGCCGGAGTCGACCCGGTCGATTCGCCGTTCGTGGACGACGCGTCGTCACGCATCGTCTTCCTCCCTGAGTGCGTCGAGCGTGTCGAGGAGGCGCTGTGCACTGGCCGTCGCGGAGTAGTACCGCCACCGGCCTTCCTTCCGACGCGTGAGGAGTCCGGCCGCGTAGAGCCGCGAGAGGGCCTGGCTGACCGCACCCTGGCTCACGCCGAGCGCCGGCTCCAGCTCGCAGACACACCGGCCGTCGGGTTCGTCCGCGATGAGGCGCAGCGCCTCGTACCGGGTCGCGTTCGCCATCGCGGTGAGCGTCTGGACGTCCGCGGCCAACTCCTCTTCGGCCAGACTGTGCTCGGCGGTGCTCTCACAGCACGGGTTTCGTGTCGTGGTTTCCGCCGTTTCCTTGTTCTGCGCAGTCATCTTAGCTATTGCTAATATTAGAGCCTACTAATATAACGGTTTCGACCGGTGTCGTCCGGCGGACCGAGACAGTCGGCTATGCGAGCGCCGGAGAGACAAACGCGGGTTTGACCGAACGTCGGGTTTATTTTGCAGCCGTCTGACCGTTATCGACGATGAGTGGTTCGAGGAGGTGGCTCCGTCCGTCGGTCCTGGCACCCTGTTTCGTCCTGCTGCACTGGTTCTGCTCCCTGTCGGACCCGCATCCCCGGCCTCCGCTACCGACGACGGGAACGTGACGGTGTATCGCGCCGCGGACGTCACCCTCGACGACGCCGACGACGTCGAAGCCGCGATAGCGAACGGAACAGTAGAACCCGCCGGGAAGATGGTCGTCGGAGAGACGCTCGTCGTCGCCGTCGACTCCGACCGGTTGGCCGAGTCGATGGCCGACGGCGACGGGTCGACGACCGAACGGTTCCTGGACGCCCTCGCCGGGAACGCGACGCTCCGGATCGCCCAGACGAACCCGACGCCGGAGCGCCCCAGGAAGGTCACGCGAGTGGGCCGCGAGAACGTGACAGTCCTCCGCGCGGGGACGACGACGACGTACGTCCTCGTCGATACCGGGGCGCTCGAGTTCTACTACGACGGGAGCAACCACAAGCCGGCCGAGGTGCGTGGCGGTGAGCGGTTCGCCGTCTCGTTCGGTTACGACCTCTCCGACGACACCGAGGGCCCGACGTTCGAACTCTACACGACCAAAGCCGAGTTCCTCTCGCACGAGCGGAACGAACCGCTCCCGCCCGAGGTGGTGAACCGGTCCGTGAAGGTCAACGTCGAACCGGACGACTCGCTCGTCGCTCGACTGACCCTCGGAGGAGACGAGACGGTCACCGACCCCGTCGAACCCGTGTCCTGGTCGGGGGTCCAGGGCGTCTCGTTCGACCTCCGGGGCGTCGACCCCGGCACGGAGTACGCGCTCGAACTCGTGCACGACGGCGCGGTCATCGAGCGGTACAGCGGGACCGTGCTCGAACCGCACGCCCGGGTGAGTGACGTCGCGCTGACCGAGGTGGAGAGTCAGGTCGTCGTGACGAAGTCGGGCGAGCGGGTCACCGAGCGGATAGAAGACCACACCGCGGTCGACGCGACGATGATGCTCTCGCACGGGGGACGGGTGGTGGTGCTCAACGAGTCCTGCGAGGTGCTCGGGTCCGAGTGGGTCGAACCGGGGGTCGAGACCCGGGTGGCCGTCGACCTCTGGGACCACGGGAAACCCATCCGGGACCGTGACCCGAGCGAGTTCGGCGTCCTGGTCCGCGTCCTCCGCGTGGACCGGTCCGGAAAAACACGTTACCCCGGGCCGGACGCCGAGACGGCCGTCAACATGGACGCCGACGAGTGTCGGGCGTCGAGTGCCACGACGACGCAGACCGACGACCCGCCCGAAACGACACCACCCACGGAAACCCACGCTACCTCGCCGGCATCGACGACCAAAGCGAACGGCGGGACGACCGACACCGGCGGCGAGAGCGGGGACGGACAATCGTCGACCGGTGGCCAACCAGGGTTCACCGTCCTGGTGACGCTCGTCGCGCTCGTTGTACTCGCGCTGGTCCGGACGCGGCGGACGTAGCGTCCCGTCGTGTCGCTGAGACGCGGTAGTTCACTCACGCAGTGCGAGGACGCGGTCGCGTGTCGCGACGTACAGCGTCGAGTCCGCAGCGGCGAGGCGGACGGCGGCGCCCACGTCCCGCGTCCAGAGACGCTCGCCGGTGTCGCGGTCAGCGCGACCAGCGGGTTCCCGGCGTACACCGCGCTGTTGGCTGAGATAGCGCCGGCCTGTCCGGTCACGTCGGCCCGCCACTGTCCACCACCGTCGGGCCATATCGCGTCGAGTCCGTCGCCACTCGTCGACACGACGACCGGACCGTTCCCGGCGACGGTGAGAGAGCGCGGACGCCGACCGAGTGCGATGCGGTGCCGTCTCTCCCCGGACGGCCCGAAGACCAGCACGTCCCCGTCGTCGCTACCGGGAGCGTACTGGGGAACGTAGACCGCGTCCTCGCCGACGACGGGCTGTCCCGACTCGGTCGGATACCCGCTCCGGGCGCGCCAGCGCTCACGCAGCGTCCGACCATCGACCTCGTACCTGACGAGAATCCCCGAAAACGCGGCGTAAAGCGAATCAGCGGTGGACGCCGCGTTCCGGACCCAGTCGTCGCGCTCGCGGACGACCGCACCGGTGTCCGCGTGGAGCGTCCAGTATCGGTCGCGGCCCGCGACGAACACGTATCCGTTCTGCTCGTGGACGCCCATGAGATAGTCTGGAACGGTGGTCCGCCACCGTTGGGTCCCGTCGAGCGACCGCGCCACGACCGCCGACTCTCGAAGGCCCCAGGTCAGCTGATACAGCCGCCCGTCGACGTACTTCAGCCCGGCAGGACCGTCGATTCCGCGCTCCCACTGTATCCGTCCGTCGTCGGTGTCGAGGGCCACCAGTCGGCGCTGTGTCGATACGTACACCGTGCCGTCGGCGACGACGAGCCAGCCGTCACCGACCGGACCGTCGAGGCCGCGTTGCCAGTCGACCTGGGGCTCGGCTCGCGGCGGCGTCGCGTGCGGGTTGTGCCGGCGTTTCGCGGGCCCGTAATCGCGTTCGGCCCACGTCCCGGGCCCGGGGCGCCAGCCGGGGCGACGCGGCGGTCGGGAGGACTGCGGCGGAGGTCACCGAGACGTTCCCGGGCGGCCAGACATCCGGCAAGGCCGAGGGTCACGGCGGACCCGGCCGTCAGCACCTGACGACGCGTGGTGGGCATGAGCGACGATTCGGCCCGGTCATCATAAGGACTGGACATGTATCGACGCGACCGTGGTCCCGGCTGGAGCGAACTGGTGGGGAAGTCGGGTGCGCCACCCACGTCCGCTGGGGCTTCGAGTCACGCAGTTTTCCCGAAGGGTGCCTTTTATCAGTCTCGGGGGTAAGGGAACCCCAATGCGCACTCCAATGGACGGCTCTGAGTTCTCCCGCAACGCCGAGCGACTGTCCTCGGACGTCGGGAACCCCTACCAGCCAGAACTCGGCCAGATGCCGGAGAGCAACGTCTCGCCCCGCGACCTCGAGAACGTGAACGAGACGGGGACGACCATCGTCGGCCTCGTGACCGCGGACGGCGTCGTGATGGCGACGGACAAGCGCGCCAGCCTCGGCGGCCGCATCGTCTCCAACAAGGACGTCCAGAAGGTCGAGGAGATACAGCCCAACGCCGCGCTCACCATCTCCGGGTCCGTGGGCGGCGCCCAGTCGTTCATCCGGTCGCTCCGCGCCGAAGCGAACCTCTACGAGGCGCGCCGCGGCAAGTACATGAGCATCAAGGCGCTCTCCACGATGGCGAGCAACCTGCTCCGCGGCGGCCCGTTCTTCATCGTCGTCCCCCTCCTCGGCGGCGTCGACGACGACGGCGGCCACGTCTTCAGCCTCGACCCGTCCGGCAGTTCGCTCAGCGACGACTACTCCGCGAACGGCAGCGGCATGCAGTTCGCGTACGGCGTCCTCGAACAGGAGTACACCGACGACCTCTCGATGGAGGAGGGCGTCAGCGTCGCCGCGCGCGCGGTCCAGAGCGCGATGGAGCGCGACACCGCAAGCGGGAACGGCATCTACATCGCCGAGATAACCCGCAACGAGACCACCATCCAGGGCTACGACGACGTCGAAGAACTGCTCTAATCCCGGCGGAGTTCCGTCCCGCCGCGCCCCAGCCAGTCCGCGAAGCTGCCGCCGATCAACGTCTCCTTCTGTCGTTCGACGTACTCGCGCTGCATCTCGTAGACCGCGTCCTCGAACGGGTCGCCGTCGTCGAGGTGGTCGCGCACCCGGTCGCGTTTCCATCCCGCTGGCGTGACGCCGTGCCGGGCGCGCTGGCGGAGCGGCCAGAGGTAGGTGGCAGTCTCCTCCTCGGAGAGGCCGGCCGACTGCAGGCCGTCGCGGGCGTAGGAGAGCAGGTCCTCGTAGAGTTCGTCGCGGTCGGTGGTCTCGTCGCCGTTCTTCGTCACCCACGCCATGTCGGCGTCGATGCCGTCGCGGACGGCGGCGTAGAAGTTCTCCCGTGCGGTCTCCCACTCCTGGTGCCAGACCGGATGTTCGTGCTGGCGGAGGCTGCTGAGGAGGCCCGCGAACGCGGCCTGGAACGCGATGGAGTCCCGGACGGTCGGCTGGGCGGGGATGGGCCGGAACTCGATGCGCGCGTTCGCCGACGACCGCGACCCGCCGCCGAACACCGGGCGAACCCACCGCCAGTAGGTGCCGTGTTTCAGGCGGAACGCCGCGAACGAGTCGTCGAACCGGCCCTGGACCTCCGTCGGCATCGGGACCATCGTCTCGTCGGCCGCGATGCGGTCGACCGCCTCCTCGACCGTCTCGAGGTCGCGGGGGAACCGCACCTTCTCGTGGACGCCGTCGTCGTTCAGCACCGACTCGAACACGTCGACGCGGTGTTCGTGCCAGCCGTCGGCGAGGATGTCGTCGGCCGTCGCGTCCTCGTCGTAGAGGTCGGGCGGGAAGAACGGCGCGTTCACGCCGAGCGCGAGCAGCGGCCCGGCGATGCGGAGCGCGTACCGGAAGTAGTTCGGGAGGTCGGTCGCGTGCGGCACCTGGAAGTGGGGCTGGATGGACGTGATGAGGCTCTCGGGCATCACCGTGTCCGCCTCCAGGTGGACGTGCGGCGCGTCGAGCACCATCCCGGCCGGCGTCCGGGAGTTCGCCATCGCGTGGTAGCGGGCGGACGCGCTCATGTTCGTGGCGATGCTGTAGCCGTCGATGGTGACGCTGTCGGTGAGGTACTCGTGGGCGGACTCGCCGGCGGGCGGGATGGTCCACATCCCGTCGCTCACGAGCTGCATCCCCTCCGCCTGAATCGGGTCGAGGGCGGCCGAGAGCCGGGCGTTGACCTCCGCTTCCTGGGCGGCGAGGCCGTGGGCATTGAACGGCTGGGGGCTGGTGCTCATCTCGGCGTTGTGGAGGCCGAGTTCCTTCTCGAAGCCGATGAACTCCAGCAGCCGACGCGGGACCCGGGTGAGCGCCGGCAGCGTCTCGTCGCCATGACCCCGCCACTTCGCGCCGGCGACGGCGTAGAACTCGTACTCGAACCCGACGATGGCCTGCGGGTTGTCGAAGGTCCCCTCCGCGAGCTCACGCTTGATGACCTCGGCGTCGTCCTCGACCTGCGTCTGGAACTCGTCGGCGTCGACCGCGAGCGCGTCCGACACCGCCGCCGCGAGGTCGGTCTTTGACATGCGCCACAGTCTACTCCCGACGCCCTTGAATGCACGGGCCACCGGCCGACTCCGCTCGATTTATCATCCACACCCCGGTACGACGGTGTAATGGACTTCGCCGAGTTCGTCGCGGCCGCCGCCGACATCGAGGCGGCCAGCGCCGACACCGAGATAACCGCGCTGGTGACCGACCTGTTCGCGGCCGCCGACGACGACCTGGCGGTGGTCGCCCGGTTCGTCCAGGGCCGGGTGTTCCCCGCGTGGAGCGAGACCAAACTCGACATCGGCCCCACCTCCTGCTACGAGGCCATCGCGCGCGCCGCCGGGCAGAACGTCACCACCGACGACGTGGAGGAGAAACTCGCGGAGATGGGTGACGTCGGCGCCGTGGCCGCGAGCTACGACCTGGGCGGCCAGCAGGGGCTCGGCGCGTTCGCGGGCGGCGGCCGACAGGGGCTCACCGTCGCCGACGTGTTCGAGGAGCTACAGGCGGTCGCCGCCGCCGAGGGCGACGGGAGCCAGGACCGGAAGATAACCCACCTGTTCAACCTGTTCAACCGGAGCAGCCCGGAGGAGGCGCGGTATCTCGCCCGCCTGGTGCTCGCCGAGATGCGCATCGGCGTCGGCGAGGGCACCGTCCGTGACGCCGTCGCCCAGGCATTCGACGTGCCGGTCGACCACGTCGAGCGCGCCCTCCAGGTGTCCAACGACTACGGTCGCGTGGCCGAGGCTGCCCGGGACGAGGGCGTCACGGGCCTGGACGCCATGCAGCTCGAAATCGGTCGCCCGGTGAAGGCGATGCTCGCGCAGGCCGGCACCGTCACCGACGCCCTGGAGTCGTGGGGCGAAGTCGCCGTGGAGTGGAAGTACGACGGCGCTCGCGTCCAGTTGCACACCGACGGCACCGACGAGGTGTCGGTCTACTCCCGCAACATGGAGGACGTGACCGACGCCCTCCCGGAGGTCGTCGCGTTCGCCCGCGAGCATCTCGACGCGCCCGCCATCCTCGACGGCGAGGTGGTCGCCATCGACGCGGACGGCGACCCGCTCCCGTTCCAGGAGATACTCCGCCGGTTCCGCCGGAAACACGACGTCGCGAAGGTCCGGGAGGAGGTGGCGGTCGAACCCGTCTTCTTCGACTGCCTCCACGCCGACGGCGACGACCTGCTCACCGCACCGCTGGTCGAGCGCCACGACCGGCTCGCGTCCCTGCTCGACGCCGGCGTCGCCGAACTCGCGGTGACCGACGACGCCGACGAGATTGCTGCCATCGAGGCCGACGCGCTTGACGCCGGTCACGAGGGAATCATGCTGAAGAACCCTGACGCCGCGTACTCGCCGGGCCGACGCGGGAAGCACTGGCTGAAGCGGAAACCCGACGTGGAGACCCTCGATCTGGTCGTCACCGGCGCGGAGTGGGGCGAGGGCCGCCGGGCGAGCTTCCTCGGGACGTTCCTCCTGTCGGCCCGCACCGACGACGGCTACGAGACCATCGGGAAGGTGGCGACGGGCATCACCGACGAGGAACTCGCCGACCTCACCGACCTGCTCGAACCGCACGTCCGGTCCCAGGACGGCCAGACGGTCGACCTGGACCCGGCCGTCGTCTTCGAGGTGGGCTACGAGGAGATACAGCGCTCGCCAACCTACTCGTCGGGGTGGGCGCTCCGCTTCCCGCGGTTCCTGGGGGTCCGCGACGACCTGGACCCGGCGGACGCCGACTCGCTGGAGCGCGTCGAGAATCTGGTCGACCAGTAGGTCAGTGCGCCTCGTAGGAGACGAGGCGAAGCTCCATCTCCAGGGTGCCGTCCTCGTCGTAGTAGGCGGCGTGGGGCGCGAGGCCGAGGGCGGGCGAGACGGCGGCCTCGTGGACGACGGTGCCGTTCACGCGCATCTCGGTCGTGAAGCAGTCGACGCCCGCGATGGTGTCGGTGCCGGTGACCGCGAAGCTCGCGGAGCCCTTTGGCGTCTGGTAGGCCCACTGGTTGCCGACCTGTAGCTCCTGGCCGGCGTACCACGCCGCCGGCGTGAACATCGTCGTCACGAGCACCAGGCCCGCCGGCGTGGCGAACAGCTGGCTGGTGACGGTATCCTTGTCGCCCGTCATCGTGGATTCGAACCGCTCGCCCGCCATCTCGTAGACGACGCGGACGGTGGCCCGGTCGCCGTCGATGGACTGGACGTCCCAGACGAGGGTGCCCTCACCTTCGTCCCGGATGTAGACGTCGTAGGTGTAGGTAGCGGGTTTGTCGAAGTCGAACAGCGCCCACTCGCCGGACTCCATGCCATCGTCGTCGCCAGTGGCTGCGGTGGTCTGTCCGGGTTCCGTCGTCGGCGCCTCCGTCGTCGTGGCTGTGCCGGAATCGGCCGGTGCGCCGCCGACGCAGCCTGCGAGGACGACGAGCAGTGCAACTACCAGGGGAACGAACGTTCTCGGGGTCATCAGGACCTGTACGCTGCCCGAGACGATAGCAGTTGACACATTTCCGCACCGTATCCGGACAGGAAACAATAGCTATCGGGCCGACACGCTCGGTTCACCGTCACTGCTCAAAACGACGGAGAGCGGGAAAGGAACCGTAACCGACCGCGAGCGCCCACGTGGCGCGAACGGGCCGAGGAGTCCCCGGGCGATGCCACGCATCGCCAGTTGCGCGACCGGCCGGAAGCCGCGAGTGCGAAGGGGGCGACGACGGCGGTTGGTGGAGCTGTTGCAAGCGCAGGCCGCGAAGCGGCCGAGTGCAGCAAACGGCCCTAGATGACGCCCATGTCGTCGAGGCGCTCCGGCAGGTAGGTGTCGGTCACGAAGTCGAGGCCGCGTGCGGCGAGCGACTGCTGTTCGGCCTTCTTCCCGATGTCGAGCTGGAGCTCTATCTGCTCGGTCCAGTACTCCGACTGGAAGCGCGGGTCCTCGAGTTCGCTCTCCAGGGCGTTCACGTCCGAGTCCGATAGCGGGTCGGTCGGCAGGTCGTACTCGACGATGTCCTGGGGTCGGATGCCGATGTACTGGGCGTCGGGCGTGGCGAGGTACTCGGAGAGGTGGGCGCTCTTGATGGAGCCGTAGGCGACGGAGCCGAAGATGCGGTAGGACCACGGGTCGCCGTCAGTGAAGACCGTGACCGGGAGGCCGAGTTCCTCGTTGAGGCGTTTGGTGATGCGCCGGGTCGCCCGGGCGGGCTGGCCCTTGAGGTGGACGATGATGGCGTTGTACTCCTCGTCGAAGCCGTTCTCGACCAGCCGGTCGCGCATACCGCCGGTCTCCACGCAGAGCGCGAAGTCGGCGTCGTGGTCGAGGAACTCGACGTTGTCGGTGTTGCTCGGAATCTGGTAGCCACCCTCGCCGACGTCCTCCTGGCAGTGTATCTCGCGCTCGCCGCGACGGGTCTGCTCGCGGATGCGGAGCGGGCCGATGATGGTCGCGCCGGACTCCTCCGGACGCATGTGGAAGTCCTCGCGGGTGGCCCCGGAGACGATCTCGAGGTCCTCGACCAGCTGGTCGGACTCGGACTGCTCGTTGAACTGGGCTTCCTCGGCGTCCCAAGACTCGCTCAGGTAGTAGAGCTCACGCAGTGTGGACGACCGGTCGTCGTCGAGCTGGTGGGCGAGGAACTCGATGGTGTAGACCGCCTTGAGGAGTTTGCGGGCGCCGCGAACGCTGTTGGCGCTCCGGGTGCTCTTGCGGTCGCCGTACACCCAGACGCCCTTCTCCTCGTCGAAGACGATGTTGCTCTTCGTGCGGGTGGGGATGTCCATCTTCGGGACGCCGCCCGCGGCGAACTGGTCGTAGAACTGCGCCGCCAGCTCGATGAGCTGGTCTCGTGCGTCGGTTTCCTTGTCAGCGCTCATTGGTTGATGGTGAGTTTCTCCGCTTCGATTCCTTTCACGTCGATGTCGAAGGTCGCGCCGTCGTCCACCTCGTAGGTGAGGGTGGCGTCGTCGCCGCTCTCGACCGTCGGCGACCACTTGACGAACCACTCGCCGTCCATCTCCATGCTGGTGCCCTCGGAGAGGTCCCGGGGCTCTGCGGAGACGATTTCGGTGATGTCGAGGGTCTCGTTCCGGCTGTCGTAGTTCTCGACCCGGAGGGTGACCGTGTTGCCGTCCACCTCGCGTTCCACGAGGACGTTGTTCATGATGCGGGCGAGTGAGTCGTCGATGACGAGGGGTTCGCGGCCGGTGAGGTCGGAGACCTTCTCGGCCATCCGGGGCAGGATGTCCGCGATGACGGTCTGCTTCCGCCGTCGTTTCTCCATCGACCGCCGTTTCTTGAGGAAGGATTTGAGTTCGCGAGCCGCCTCGCGTACCGCGAGTTCTATCTCGTCCTCTATCTCGGGGACGTTCGCGACGGCGTCCTTGCTCTCGCTCGTGAACGGGACGTTCGTCGAAGCGACGTGTATCATCAGCACCATCGGCCCGTTCGGCATGCCGCTGCCGCCCGGCTGTTCGAGGCCGTAGTTCCGCCAGCCGATGCTCTTGATGACGTCCGTCGTGGCACACGCCCCGCGCTGGTAGACCAGCGGGACGCGGTTGGCAAAGCGCATCAGTTCGATGGAGCCCTCGTCCGGGAGGTCGCCGCCGTAGGCGATGCCGGCCTCGACGATGAACGGGTCGCCGCCGTGGACGCCGGCGTCCCGGGTCGCGGCGGCGTAGAAGTCGGCGTCGAACTCCTTCTTGAGGCCGGCCTCGATGAGTTCCGGGGTGATGGGGGAGAGGCAGTTCGTCGGCGGCGCCATGATGTTCGCCTCCTTCATGGCCTCCAGCAGGTCGCTCGCCGCGTCCCGGTCGCTCGCGAGCGTGCTGACGGGCGGGAGGTCGTCCTCGACCGGCACCATCGCCGCCCAGAGTTCGGTGACGACGTTCTCCCGGGCCGTCTCGCCGAAGGTGGCGTCGGTGTGCTCGGCGAGCATGTCGGCCGACCGGTCGACGAACGACCGAAGCTGCTGGTGGGTCAGCCGGTCGCGGGGCGTGTCGTCGCCGAACTTCCCGGCGATGCGCTCGGCGAGGCCGTGGATGGTGGCGTCGTCCTTCTTGTTGGTGGTCGCCGCGTCGACGTGCCGGTAGACGTCCGCGACCCGGTCCTCGGTGAGCGCCGCCCAGAGCGCGTCGACGACGTTCTCCTGGACCGTGCTGCCGAACGTGGTCCCTGTCTTTTCTTGGGTCTTCTCGGCGGCGCCCTCGACGACGGCCTCCAGGTGGCGGTAGGCGACCGTGTCGCGTTCGTCGAGGCTGTCGACCACGAGGTCGGCGAACGTCGCCGTCGCACTCGACCCCTTGTTGGAGACGGCGTTCGCGACGACGTGCTTGAGGTCGACGCCCTCGTGGGCTTCGGGGAGGCGCCACGCCATCTCGCGGCCGAAGTGGCGGTCGCGGAAGCCGGCGATGATGCTCTCGGCCGTCTTCTTCCCGACCCGGGTGAACTCCTCCTGGAGGAAGCCGGAGATGCTGTGGGAGTTCGTCGCCTGGAGCATCTTGATGAGCGTCCCGAGTTCCACGCCGTGGGGGTGGGGGCGTATCTCCTCGGTCTCGGCGGGGAGTTCGTCGGTCGCGCGTTCGAACTTGAAGTGCTCGTCGGGTTCGCGGAGCTCGATGCGGGCGTGCGGGTTGACGACCGCGGTGTGCTTGATGTAGTCGTGGAGCTGGGCGCGGGCGCGCATGTTCGCCTCCATCTCCAGTTCGATGCGGGTGCCGTGAGGGCGGTCCCAGGAGGCGGCCCGGTCGGCCTGTATCTCCGGCTCGTTGTCGTCGGTGTTGATGACGAGTTCGAAGTACTGGGCCTGCGAGCTACCCTGGGTGCGGCTCGTTATCTTCGCGGGTTTCCCGCTGGTGAGCTGGGAGTAGAGCACCGCGGCCGAGATGCCGATACCCTGCTGGCCGCGTGCCTGCTCTCGCTTGTGGAACCGCGACCCGTAGAGGAGCTTCCCGAAGACCTTGGGGACCTGGGCCTTGGTGATACCGGGGCCGTTGTCCTCGACGACCAGCCGGTAGTAGCCGCCGACCTCCGAAATCTCGACGTAGATGTCGGGGAGAATGCCGGCTTCTTCGGCGGCGTCGAGGGCGTTGTCGACCGCCTCCTTGACGGCGGTGACCATCCCGCGGGCCCCGCTGTCGAAGCCGAGCATGTGCTTGTTCTTCTCGAAGAACTCGGCGATGGAGATCTCGCGTTGGCTCGCGGCGAGCTCCTCCGCGATATCGCCCTCGCCGAGCGTCGACTGCTGGAACGAGGTCATTCTGTGTACCTACATACTGGCGTAAGGGTTTAAAACGGTTCGTTACCGGACTGAAAGTGAAAGTGGACGACGGAACGGTCGCTCGGGCGCGATGACGGCCGTCTGACGGACGATAATGTGGCTCCGTCGATAGTTCCAGTTGGGGCCGCCAGTGCTCGCGCGTGGGCGCGCACGCGTTGGCTTTAAGGACCCTGGGAGTGTACGGCTTGGTAGGAGTTTTCATGTCCGAGGAACCAGAGTACGGCGCCGGACAGATCCAGGTACTCGAAGGCCTGGAGGCCGTCCGCAAACGTCCGGCGATGTACATCGGCTCGACAGACGCCAGAGGGTTGCATCATCTCGTCTACGAGGTCGTAGACAACTCCATCGACGAAGCCCTGGCCGGCTACTGCGACGACATCGAAGTGACCCTCCACGAGGACGGGTCGGTGACCGTGGCCGACGACGGCCGCGGCATCCCGGTCGACACCCACGCGGAGTACGACCGGCCGGCCGTCGAGGTCATCCTGACGGTGCTCCACGCCGGCGGGAAGTTCGACAACAAGTCCTACCAGGTCTCCGGCGGCCTGCACGGGGTCGGCGTGAGCGTGGTCAACGCGCTCTCGGCGTCCCTCGAAGTCGAGGTGAAACGCGACGGCGGCGTCTGGCGCCACCGGTTCGACCACGGCGAACCCGTGGGCGACCTGGAACGGGTCCGCGACCTCGCCGAGAACGAGGACACCGGCACGACCATCCAGTTCTGGCCGGACACCGACATCTTCGAGACGACGGAGTTCAACTTCTCCACGCTCGCCAACCGCCTCCGCGAACTCGCCTTCCTCAACCCGGGCGTCTCCATCACGCTCCGGAACGAGGCCGACGAGGAAGAAGAGGAGACGTTCCTCTACGACGGCGGTATCAGGGAGTTCGTGCAGTACCTCAACGAGACCCGGACCCCGCTCCACGGCGACGTCGTCTACTTCGACGACGAGGAGGACAACATCCAGGTCGAGATCGCCATCCAGGCGACCGACGACCTCCAGCCGTCCATCCACGCGTTCGCGAACAACATCAACACGCGGGAGGGCGGCACCCACCTCACCGGGTTCAAGACGGCGCTCACCCGCGTCGTCAACGACTACGCCAACGAGAACGACCTGCTGAAGGACCTGGACGAGAACCTCAAGGGCGAGGACATCCGCGAGGGGCTGACGGCGGTCATCTCCATCAAGCACCCCGACCCGCAGTTCGAGGGGCAGACGAAGACGAAACTCGGCAACTCGGAGGTCAGGGGCATCGTCGAGAGCGCGATGCACCAGGGGCTCGCGACCTACTTCGAGGAGCACCCGGACACCGCCGAAGCCATCGTCTCGAAGGCGGTCCAGGCCGCGAAAGCACGGAAAGCCGCGAAACAGGCCGAGGAACTCACCCGGCGGAAGTCCGCGCTCGAATCCACGGCCCTCCCCGGGAAGCTGGCGGACTGCCAGACCCGCGACCCGGAGGACGCAGAGATATTCATCGTCGAGGGCGACTCCGCGGGCGGGTCGGCCAAACAGGCCCGCGACCGCGAGTTCCAGGCGGTCCTCCCGCTGTTCGGGAAGGTGCTCAACGTCGAGAAACACCGGCTCGACCGCGTGCTCGAGAACGAGAAGATACGCCACCTCATCACGGCCATCGGGGCCGGCGTCGGCGACGAGTTCGACATCGAGGACGTGCGCTACCAGAAGATCATCATCATGACGGACGCCGACGTGGACGGCGCCCACATCCGCACCCTCTACCTGACGCTGCTCTACCGGTACATGCGACCGCTGCTCGATGCGGGCTACGTCTACGCCGCCCGCCCGCCGCTCTACCGCATCCGGTGCGGGAGCGAGACCTACGACGCGATGACCGAAGCGGAGCGCGACGAGATTATCGAGGAACACTGCGGCGGGAAGGCCTCCCAGGTCCAGCGGTTCAAGGGGCTGGGCGAGATGAACCCCGAACAGCTCTGGGAGACGACGATGAATCCGGAGACGCGGTACCTCAAGCAGATAACCATCGAGGACGCCGCGGCGGCCGACCGCATGTTCTCCGTGCTGATGGGCGACGCGGTCGAACCCCGCAAGCAGTTCATCAAGGAACACTCCACCGACGCCGAATGGGTCGACATCTGAACCATGAGCACTGACGTACCCCCGACGAGCTAGCCGACCGCATCCAGCGCGTCCGCATCGAGGACGAGATGGAGCAGTCGTACA
Organism: Halobacteriaceae archaeon GCM10025711; assembly: GCA_042662785.1. Classification (GTDB taxonomy): domain Archaea; phylum Halobacteriota; class Halobacteria; order Halobacteriales; family Halobacteriaceae; genus JBHSYX01. The sequence continues at coordinate 1,690,704 of JBHSYX010000001.1, read as the reverse complement.
TCGACTACGCGATGAGCGTCATCGCGGGCCGCGCGCTGCCCGACGTGCGCGACGGCCTCAAACCCGTCCACCGACGCATCCTCTACGCGATGCGGGAGGCGGGCGTCACCAGCGGCTCCGGCCACCGGAAGTCCTCGTCCATCGTGGGCGAGACGATGGGTGACTACCACCCGCACGGCGACGCCGCCATCTACGACACGCTGGTCCGGATGGCCCAGGACTTCTCGATGCGCTACCCGCTGGTCGACGGCCAGGGCAACTTCGGCTCCGTCGACGGCGACCCGCCGGCGGCGATGCGGTACACGGAGGCCCGGATGGCCCCCATCGCCGAGGAACTCCTGGCGGACATCGACAAGGACACCGTCGACTTCGAGTCCAACTACGACGACCGCCTCACCGAGCCGACGGTGCTCCCGGCCGGCTTCCCGAACCTGCTCGTGAACGGCTCCTCGGGCATCGCGGTCGGGATGAGCACGAACATCCCGCCCCACAACCTCGGCGAGGTGATCGACGCCACCGTCCACCTCATCGACAACCCGGACGCCACGGTGCCGGACCTGATGCAGCACGTGAAGGCGCCTGACTTCCCGACCGGTGCGAACATCGTCGGCCGGAACGCCATCCGCAAGGCCTACGAGACGGGTCGGGCCCGCCTCCGCGTGCGCGCCGAGTACGAGGTGATCGAGAACGAACGGGGCGGCGACCAGATCGTCGTCACGGAGATACCGTACCAGGCGAACAAGTCGCGGATGGTCGAGAAGATAGCCGACCTGGTGAACGAGGGAACCCTCGACGGCATCTCCGACCTGCGCGACGAGTCCGACCGCGACGGCATCCGCGTCGTCATCGACCTCAAGCGCGGCGCGAACAGCGACGTGGTGGAGAACCAGTTGCTGGAGAGCGTGCTGGAGCGGACGTTCGGCGTCATCAATCTCGCGCTGGTCGACGGCCAGCCGGAGGTGCTCACGCTGAAGGAGACCCTCGAACAGTACGTCGAGCACCGGAAGGAGGTCGTGCGTCGGCGCTCCGAGTTCGAACTCGGCGAGGCCGAGGACCACGCCCACATCCTCGAAGGCCGGCTGAAGGCCCTCGACAACGTCGAGGAAGTGGTCGACCTCATCCGGAACTCCGAGGACCGCGACGCCGCGAAGGCCGGCCTCGAAGCCGAGTTCGGGTTCACCCAGGCCCAGGCCGAACACATCGTCCGGATGCAGCTCGGCAGCCTCACGTCGATGGAGGCCGAGGAGATACGGACCGAGTACGAGGAGGTCCTCGCGGAGATAGAGCGCCTGGAGACCATCCTCGGCGACGAGTCCGAACTCCTGGGCGTCATCAAGGACGAACTCCGCGACATCAAGGAGGAGTACGACGACGAGCGCCGCACCAGCATCATCGAGGACACGGGCGAGGTCACCCACGAGGACCTCATCCCGGAGGAGGACGTGGTGGTCGTCGTCACCGAGGACGACTACGTCAAGCGGATGCCCGCGGACACGTTCCGCGCCCAGCGCCGGGGCGGCAAGGGCATCATCGGCGTCGACCTCAAGGAGGGGGACCGTGTCTCCACGGTGTTCCACGCGAACACCCACGACTACCTGCTCTGTTTCACCAACCAGGGCCAGGTCTACCGCCTCAAGGTCTACCAGGTGCCGGAGATGAGCCGGACCGCCCGCGGGAAGTCCGCGGTCAACATCCTCGACCTGGACGACGGCGAGGAGATACAGGCGGTCGTGACGATGGACGACCTGGCGGAGACCGACTACCTCACGATGGCGACCCGCCAGGGCTACGTCAAGCGCACCGCCGTCGACCGGTTCGAGAACATCCTCTCGACCGGCATCATCGCCACGAAACTCGAGGACGGCGACGAACTCGCCGACGTGGTGGTCACGGACGGCACCAACGACGTGGTCATCGCCACCCGCCACGGCATGTCCATCCGGTTCGACGAGGACGAGATGCGGCCGATGGGCCGGAGCGCCCGCGGCGTCCGCGGCATCAAACTCGAAGGCGACGACCAGGTGGCCGGCCTGGCCGCCGTCGACGAGGACCACGACGACTGGCTGCTGACCGTGACCGAGAACGGCTACGGCAAGCGGACGAAGATAGCGAACTACCGGAAGCAGTCGCGGAACGGCAAGGGCCTCATCGACATCAAGACCGAGCGCCGGAACGGCCCGTCGACGAGCATCGAGGTGGTCGGACCCGGCGACCACGTCGTCGTGATGAGCGGTGACGGCCAGATTATGCGCACGCCCATCGACGGCGTCTCGGAGGTCGGCCGGAACACGATGGGCGTCATCGTGATGGACCTCGACGAGGGCGACACGGTCGCGAGCGTCGACGTCATCGGCCAGGAGCAGATCGCCGAGGACATCGAGGCCGAAGCCGAGGAACTCGACGCGGCCGAGGACGAAACCGCCGACGCCGAGGACGAGGAGTAGCGCGGCGTACCCGGGTACGATTTTTTCGAGACGCGTTCCGGGCGGACCGGTGTCGGGAGCGCAATGAGCCGTCGGCCGGGATTACAGGATGCGTTTCCCGAGTGCGCTCGCGGCGAGTTCGGTGGCGAGGTCGGCCGTCTCGTTGGCCTCGTCGAGGATGGGGTTCACCTCGACCATGTCCATCGACCGCAGGACGCCGTCCGCCTCGTCGCGCTTGGCGACGCTCTCCAGGGCGGAGTGGGCCTCCCGGTAGGAGACGCCGCCCCGGACGGGGGTGCCGACGCCCGGCGCTTCGTGCGGGTCGAGCCAGTCCAGGTCGAGGCTGACGTGGATGCCGTCGACGCCGGCGGTGGCGATGTCGAGGGCTTCCTCGACGACGTCCGTGATGCCGCGTTCGTCGATGTCCGACATGGTGTAGGCGGTGACCCGGCTGTTCCGGATGGCCTCGCGCTCGGCGTCGTCGAGGCTCCGGAGGCCGACGATGACGACGTTCTCCTCGTTCAGACGGGGCGCGTTCGCCCAGGGCGTGTCGGCGAACGGGCCGACGCCGAGCGCCGCGGCGAGCGGCATGCCGTGGACGTTGCCGCTCGGCGAGGTGGCGGGCGTGTTGAAGTCGCCGTGGGCGTCGAACCAGACGACGCCGACGTCGGCCTCGCGGGCCGACCCGGAGAGGGTGCCGATGGCGATGGAGTGGTCGCCGCCGAGAACCAGCGGGAACCGGCCGTCTGCGAGCGCGTCGGCGACCCGGTCGGCCACCTGCGTGCAGACGTGTTCGGTCTCGCGGAGGTAGCGGGCGGTGCCGTCGCCGACGATGGTCGATTCGGCTTCGCCTTCCTCGGCGCGGGGCGCGGCCACGTCGCCGCCGTCGAGACACGTCACGTCCGCGCCGTCGAGTTCGTCGTTCAGGCCGGCGTACCGGATGGCGGAGGGACCCATGTCGACGCCACGTCGGTTCGCGCCGTAGTCCGTCGGCGCTCCGATGATTTCCACGGTTCGAGCCATGCACGGGCCTACCGGTGCCCGGGTGAAATGTGCTTCCGTTCGGCGTCAGTCCGGAACGACGCGGGTGCCCGCGTCGCCGCGGAGGGCTTCGGCGGCCTGCTCGGGCGACGTGATGACGGCGAGGTCGCCCCCGCCCTCGACGAACGCGAGGCAGGCCTCCACCTTCGGTCCCATGCTCCCGGCCTCGAACTCGCCGCGGTCGGCGTACTCGCAGAGCGTGGTCGCGTCGACCTCGCCGATGGGGCGCTCGTCCGGGCCGCCGTAGTCGAGGGAGGCGTTCGGGACGTCGGTGAGCACGAGGAGAGCGTCCGCGTCGATGGCGTCGGCGAGCACCCGGGAGGTGCGGTCCTTGTCCACGACGGCTTCGACGCCCCGGAGCGCGCCGTCCTCGGCGACGACGGGGACGCCGCCACCTCCCGCGCAGACGACGGACGCGCCGCGGTCGACGAGCGACCGGACGTGGCCGGCTTCGACCACCTCGACCGGGCGTGGCGACGGGACGACTCTACGGAACGCGGTTTCGCCGGCCCCGCGCTTGACCTCGCGGGTCTCGAAGGGTTTCTCGCCGGCCTCCGCTTCGGTGTAGAACGGGCCGACGGGTTTCGTCGGGTCATCGAACGCGGGGTCGTCGGCGTCAACGACGACCTGGGTGACGACGGTGAGGACGCGGTCGTCGAACCGGTTGTCGAGTTCCTGCTGGAGGAGATAGCCGATCTGGGCCTGCGTCTCGGCCACCAGGACGTCGAGGGGCATGTCGGGGCCGGGGGCGTGTTCCTGCTGCAGCAGGAGGTGGCCGACCTGCGGGCCGTTGCCGTGGGTGAACACCAGGTCGTGGCCCTGGTCGGCGAGCGCTTCCAGGTCGTCGGCCGCGCGCCGGACCCGGTCGCGCTGGTCCGCGATGGTTCCCTCGCCCCGCTCCAGCAGCGTGTTCCCGCCCAGGGCCGCGACGATGCGCATGAGTGTTCCGGTTGCATCCCTCGGCCGAAAGTCGTTTCGACCGACAGCAGATTTATCGACGCGGCCCCCGAACTCTCACGGAGACGATATATTATGGCACGAAACGTGGTCATCATGGGCGCGGCGGGCCGGGACTTCCACGACTTCAACAGCGTCTTCCGGGGCGACGACCGGTACGAGGTGGTCGCGTTCACGCAGGCCGCCGGCCAGAACATCGGCGAACTCGACGACCTCCCCGAGCGGGTCTACCCGCCGGAACTCGCCGGCGACGGCTACCCCGACGGCATCCCCATCCGACCGGAGGCCGACCTCGAAGCCGTCATCGAGGAGTACGACGCCGACGAGGTGGTGCTCTCGTACTCGGACCTCTCCCACGAGGCGGTGATGCACCGCGCGTCGCGTGTGCTCGCCGCCGGCGCCGACTTCCGCCTCGTCGGGACCGAGATGATGCTCGACGCCGACGTGCCCGTCGTCGCGGTGGACGCCGTCCGGACGGGGTGTGGCAAGTCACAGACCTCGCGGAAGATTGCGGGTCTCCTGGCCGAGAGAGGGAAACGGGTCGTCGTGGTCCGGGAGCCGATGCCGTACGGCGACCTTCGCGAGCAGGCGGTCCAGCGGTTCGCCTCCTACGACGACCTCGCCGCCGCCGGCGTCACCATCGAGGAGCGCGAGGAGTTCGAACAGCACGTCGAGGCAGGCCACGTCGTCTACGCCGGCGTGGACTACGAGGCAATCCTGCGCGAGGCCGAACAGGAGGCCGATGTCATCGTCTGGGACGGCGGGAACAACGAACTCCCGTTCTTCCGGCCGGACGTCCACTTCGTCCTCGTCGACCCCCACCGCCCCGGCCACGAACTCACCTACCACCCGGGCGAGACGAACCTCCGCCTCGCCGACTACGTCGTCGTCAACAAGGAGAACACCGCCGACCCGGACGATATCCGGACCGTCGAGGCGAACGTCGCCTCTGTCAACCCGGACGCCGAGATACTCCACGCCGACTCGACGGTGAGCGTCGAGGACCCCGCCGCCATCGAGGGCAAGCGCGTCCTCGCCGTCGAGGACGGCCCGACGCTCACCCACGGCGGCACCGCGTACGGCGCGGCCACCATCGCCGCCGAGCAGTTCGGGGCCGCCGAGATCGTCGACCCGCGGGACGCCGCCGTCGGCTCCATCGCACCCGTCTACGAGAAGTACCCCCACCTGGGCGACGTGCTGCCGGCGATGGGGTACAACGACCGGCAGATAGCGGACCTGGAGGCCACCATCCGGAACGTCGACTGCGACGTGGTGCTGGTCGGGACGCCGTTCGACCTGTCGCGGCTCATCGACGTCGACATGCCGACGGTACGGGTCCGGTACGAGATAGACGAGAAAGGAACGACGCTGTCCGACGTGCTGGACCGGCACGCCGACGTGCTCGGGCTCTGATCAGTTGTACTGGGCGCAGACCATCTCGATGCCCTCCTCGAAGGATATCTCGGGCTCCCAGCCCGTCGCCGCCTGCATCTTCGAGGCGTCGGCCATCGTGTCGTGGACGTAGACGCTGTCCGGGATGGGGTTCTCGACGTACTCCGGGGCGACGTCGGTGCCGAGTTCGTCGTTGAGCAGGTCGACGACCGTGTTGAAGTCGTAGCTCACGCCGGTGCCGAGGTTGTAGATGCCGTCGAGTTCGTCGTCGGCGGCGAGTTCCAGGCCGCGCACGACGTCGTCGACGTGGGTGAAATCCCGGGTCTGGGTGCCGTCGCCGTAGAGCACGGGCGCCTCGCCGTTCGCGATGTCGTCGGCGAACTGCGCGATGACGTTCGCGAACTCGCCCTTGTGCTCCTCGGCGCCGCCGTAGCCCTGGTAGACGGAGAAGAACCGCATCCCGGCGAGGCTCATGCCGTAGTGGTTCGAGAAGTACTCCGCGTAGCGCTCGCGGGCGAGTTTCGACGCCTCGTAGCCGGTGTTGGCCTCGACGGGCATCTCCTCCGGGGAGGGCTCGGTGCGGTTGCCGTAGATGGAGGACGTGGAGGCGTAGACCACGGTGTCACAGCCGTCCTCGCGGGCCTGCTCGACGGTGTTGACGAACCCCTCGACGTTCACGCGGGCCCCTCGGGTGGGGTCGTCTTCGTGCATCGCGTAGGAGGAGAGCGCGGCGAGGTGGAACACCACGTCGACGTCGGTCGGCAGGTCGTCGTCGAGGACGCTCCGTTCGTGGAAATCGACGTCGTCGGAGAGGTTCTCAGGGGTGCCGAGATAGCAGTCGTCCACGACCACGACGTCGTTCTCCGCGGCCAGGTAGTTCGCCAGGTTCGACCCGATGAACCCGGCCCCACCGGTGACAAGGACGCGTTTATCGCGCATGCGAAGAACATCGAAATGAATCCGGTAAAGCGTACCGGTTCCGGTCATCGACCGCCTGACGGCTGACGGCTGGCCGGCCACCTGCCGGCGACGCCCGCCGGGTTCGAGCGGGGTCGAAACAATCCGCGGATTTAAGGAAATCAACTACGAAGGATTTCGCATGTCTTCAATCGAGCTGACTTCGAGTCAGCGGACGATTCTCACGGCGCTCGTCAACCTCTACCGGCAGTCCGAGGAGGCCGTCAAGGGCGAGGAGATAGCAGGGGAAGTCAACCGGAACCCGGGCACCATCAGGAACCAGATGCAGAGCCTGAAAGCTCTGCAGCTCGTCGAGGGCGTACCGGGGCCGAAAGGCGGCTACAAGCCGACGGCGAACGCCTACGAGGCACTCGACGTCCAGACGCTCGACCAGGCCGCCATCACGCCGCTCTACCACAACGGCGAACTCATCGAGGGCGCGAACGTCGAGGAGATCGACCTCACGAGCGTCCACCACCCCGAACTCTGCCGCGCCGAACTCTACGTCCGCGGGTCGGTCCGCGACTTCCACGAGGGCGACAAGGTGTCCGTCGGCCCGACGCCCCTCTCGAAGCTCGTCGTCGAGGGGACTGTCGAGGGCAAGGACGACACCAACAACATCGTCATCCTGAAGATAGACGGCATGGACGCGCCGGCCGAGGACCCCGAGCACTGACCCGCGTCACCTGACGCCGCTGACGACAGTGGCCCACAGCACCGGTCGCCGCTGACGACTGGTCGGTTCGGTTCCCGCCTGTCCTAGTATGGGACCAATCACCACACGGCGGCGGGAGATTCAAAGCCTTTGTATCCGAGGCATCCGGAGAGAGTCGTATGGCAGAGAAGGTTGTAGTCCTGGGCGCGGGCTACGCCGGGGCAGGCGCGATTCCGGAGCTGGAATCGGAGCTACCCGGGGCAGAGTTGGTGTGGATTTCGGACAACGACTATCATCTCGTTCTCCACGAGTCCCACCGGGTCATCCGCGACCCGAGCGTGCAGGAGAAGATAACCATCCCCGTCGAGGACATCAAGTCCCCGTCCACGGAGTTCGTCCAGGGGACCGTCGAGGACGTCGACGTCGCGGCCCGCGAGGTCAGCCTCGACGACGGGACCACCGTGGACTACGACTACCTCCTGGTCGCGCTCGGGTCGGGCACGGCCTACTACGGCATCCCGGGGATGGAGGAGTACGCCCACACGCTCAAGAGCCTCGACGACGCGCTCGCCATCCACGACGCCGTCGCCGACGCCGCCCGCCAGGCGACCCGGAGCGACCCCGCGCAGGTCGTCATCGGGGGTGCCGGCCTCTCGGGCATCCAGAGCGCCGGCGAGGTCGCCGAGTACCGCGACCGACACAACGCGCCCATCGACATCACGCTCGTCGAGGCGATGGACGACATCATGCCCGGCCAGAGCGACGACCTCCAGCGGACCGTCCGCCGCCACCTCGAGGACGCGGGCGTCGACATCCTGACGAACGACCCCATCACGGAAGCCACCGAGGACGCCATCTTCTTCGACGAGCGCGACGGCCTCGACTACGACGTCCTCCTCTGGACAGGCGGCATCAGCGGGCGCGAGGCGCTCGGCACCGCCGACCTCGACAAGGAGCACAACCGCCTGAACGTCTCCTCGACGTTCCAGACGAGCGACGACCGCGTGTTCGCCATCGGCGACACCGCGCTCGTCGAGCAGGACGACGGCATCGCGCCGCCCACCGCCCAGGCCGCGTGGCAGGCCGCGAAGGTCGTGGCGACGAACGTCGCGAACGCCATCGACGGTCGGCCGCTCGAACGCTGGACGTTCACGGACCGCGGGACGCTCATCTCCGTCGGCGAGACCGCCGTCGCACACGACGTCGGTCCGGTCCCGGTGACGACGTTCAACGACTATCCCGCGAAGTTCCTGAAGAAGTTCGTCGCCGCGCGCTGGATCGCCGACCTCACCGGCTGGGGGCGCGCCGTCTCCGCCTGGGACTCCCTATAGGTCGATTCCGAGGCCGGCGTGCCACCGGTCCACGCCCGCCTCGTCTTTGATCTCGTTCATTCTGGCGAGAAGCTTCACCGCGAGGCTCGCCGTCTCCGCCGCCCGCGACTCGCCCTCGGTCCGGAACTCGCCGGTCACACGGTTGGCGTAGACGGAGGCGACGGTGCCCCCACGAAGCCCGTAGACGTTCGCGAGCGTGAGGATGGCGCTTGCCTCCATCTCGATGTTCTTGACGTTCGCGTCCTGGAGTTCCTGGACCAGTTCCTCGCTGCCGGCGGCGGTGAACCCCTCGAAGCCGGGGCGACCCTGGCCGGCGTAGAAGCTGTCGGCGCTCATCGTCAGGCCGACGTGGTAGTCGTAGCCGAGTTCCTCGGCGGCCGCGACGAGCGCGCTCACCACCTCGTAGTCGGCGACAGCCGGGTAGTCCTCGCGGACGTACTCCTTGCTGGTGCCCTCCTGGCGGACCGCGCCCGACGTGATGACCAGGTCACCGACGTCCATCTCCGGCTGGATGGCGCCACACGACCCCACCCGGATGAACGTGTCCGCGCCGACGCGCGCGAGTTCCTCGACGGCGATAGAAGCTGACGGACTGCCGATGCCGGTGGACGTGACCGAGATGGGCACGCCGTCGTAGGTGCCCGTCGCGGTCCGGTACTCGCGGTGGTGGGCGACCTCCTCGGCGTCGTCCCAGAAGGCCGTTATCTTGTCCACGCGCTCGGGGTTCCCGGGGAGCAACACGGTGTCCGCGACGTCGCCGGGGCCGACCGCCACGTGGTACTGCGTCTCCGCGTTCGGGTCCTCGCTGTCGCCCGGAGCCATACCCGTGGTTGCGCGGGTCGCCCCAATAGCCTACCGGTCCCGAATGCCGGCTTACCGGTCGAGCATCTCCCGGTTGATGGCCGCCGGGAGGAGGTGGCCGAGCGTGTACTCGGTGGCGTCGTCGCCCTCGTCGCAGACCACCGCGAACTCGTCGTCGCAGAACTCCGCGAGCGTCTGCCGGCACATCCCGCAGGGCGTCACGCCGTCCCGGACGCCGGAACTCACCGCGATGCGCTCGAACTCGTCGTGGCCGGCCATCCGGGCCCGGGAGAGCGCCACCTCCTCGGCGTGGAGGCTGTTCGAGTAGTTCGCGTTCTCGATGTTCGCGCCAGTGAACACCTCGCCGTCGGCCGTCTCGATGGCCGCCCCGACCCGGTACTCCGAGTAGGGGACGTACGCCTCGGACTGGGCCTCGCGGGCGGCTTCGATGAGGTCGTCCATGCGCCCTGGTTACTGTCGCCGACCGTTTATACTACCCGTCTCCGGGTGGCCACCCGGCACTGGTTAGTTTACGGCTGAACCTGGGCTGACGTGGCGGACGATACCTCGAAAGCCCCGGCCGCCGCCGGTGGCCGACCGGGCCAGGTTCAAGTGGTGGGACTGAAAGGGGCCGGGCGTTCGACCCGGCCCGGACGACGTCGTCGCGAACGCAGTGAGCGACGGCCAGCGAGACACGCAGTGTCTCGCCAGGTAAGCACTGGAGCGAACGCAGTGAGCGAAGCGCGCAACGAGGCCCGGCCGGTCGAACGGCCGGGGGCTTTCGAGGTGCTCACAGTCGGCGAGTAATAGTTCTTGCAGCCGTATCTGAAGGCCGCCGACTACTCCTCGCCTGACTCGTAGTGCTCGCCGGCGGCGCTCGGGATGCGGGTGCGGCCGAACAGCGCGAGCACGACGATGACGGTGACGTACGGGATGGTCCGCACGAGCGACTTCGGGATGGCGAAGAGGTCGGCGGCCTGCAGGGTCAACTGGAGGGCGTCGAGGCCGGCGAACAGCATCGTCGAGAGGAGCGCGCCGACCGGGTTGTAGTTGCCGAACAGGTAGGCGACGATGGCGATGAACCCCTTGCCGTTGACCATCGTCGGGCCGTTGCCGGTGAACTGGCCGAGACTGAGCGAGAGCGCCGCGCCGCCGACGCCCGCGAGGACGCCCGAGAGGATGACCGCCGCGTAGCGCACCCGCCGGACGTCGACGCCCGCGGTGTCGAGCGCCTTCGGGTTCTCGCCGCTGGCGCGCACCCACCGACCGAACGACGTCCGGTTGAGCGTCCACCACGAGAGCGCGACGGCGAGGAACATCAGGTAGACGACCGGCGTCGCGTCGAACAGCGCGCCGAAGAACGGAATCTCGGAGAGGCCGGGCACCGTGACGGTGTCGAATCGGGCGACGGTGGGCGTGTTCGGCCCGCCGTAGATGACCTGGGAGAGGAACGGTGCGAGGCCGAGCGCGATGAGCCACACCGCGAGGCCGGCGATGATCTGGTCGGCGTGGAACTCGATGCAGACGACGGCGAACAGGAGCGCGAGCAGCGTGCTCGCGATTACGCCCGCGCCGAGGCCGAGCCAGACGCTGCCGGTCACGTCGGCCATGTAGATGCCGCTGAACGCGGCGATGATGAGCAGTCCCTCCAGGCCGATGTTGATGACGCCGCTCTTCTCCGCGAAGATGCCGCCCAGCGCGGCGAACGCGATGGGGACCGAGAGGCGGAGGGTGGAGGCGAGCGTGCTCTTGGCGGTCAGGATGTCGACCAGGCGTCCGGCGGACGACTCGGGGAACGCCAGGCCGGCGACCGCGAGCAGGACCGCGAGGACGCCGATGGCGCCGGCGGCGAGGTGCGTCGAGGTGAGCGTCCGGCCGCGGACGACGACGTCACTCATCGGCACCACCTCCGGTGCCGCCGTCGGCGACCGGCGTGGCGTCGGCCTCGTCCTCGAAGGAGCCGACGCGCTTCCCGACGAACCGGAAGAACTCGGGCATCGCGACGAACAGGATGATGAGTCCGCGGAGGACGCCGACGAGCTGTGGGGGACGTCCGTGCCGACGTCGACGACGATGGACCCGCTCTTGAGGACGCCGAACAGGAACGCGGCGAACCCGACGCCGAGCGGGTTGTTGCCCGCGAGGATGGAGACGGTGATGCCGTCGAAGCCGTAGGCCGGGACGCCGACCTGGAAGTTCCCCATCACCATCATGACGTAGACGGCGCCGCCGACGCCGGCGAGCGCGCCGGAGAGCGCCATGCTGCGGACGATGGTCCGTTCGGCGTTCACGCCGCCGTACTCGGCGGCTTCGGGCTGCAGGCCGCTGGTCTTGATGTCGTAGCCGAAGGAGGTGCGGTCGAGCAGGAGGTAGATGCCGACGAGCAGCAGGACGGCCGCGGCGAACGCGACGAGCGAGAAGTCGTCCCGGGCCCGGAACACGACCGACGGGAACATCGCGTAGTCGGGGAGGCCGACGGTCTGGGTGGCGAAGCTCTCCGGGTCCTTGAAGTGGTCCTGCACGAGGTAGAGCGCTACCGAGGTGGCGACGAAGTTGAGCATGATGGTCGTGATGACCTCGTTCGCCTCGGCGTAGGCCTTGAGCGCGCCGGGGATGGCGCCGTAGAGGCCGCCCGCGACGGCGCCCACCAGCAGGCCGAACGGGAGCAGGACGAGCGTGCCGGCGAAGCCGGAGACGACGGAGGACGCGCCGAGCACGCTCACGGCCGTCGCGAGCGCGCCGACGACGAGCTGGCCCTGGGTTCCGATGTTGAAGACGCCGGCGCGGAACGCGACGGCGACGGCGACGCCGGTGAAGATGAGGATGGTCGTCTCCGAGAGCGTGGTCGCCACCTGGCCGGTGAGCGGGTCGTAGCCCGGCCGGAGCGGCCACGCGAGCTGTCCGTGGAGCGGGTCGAACGCCGGGTTGACGGGGTTGCCGAGCGCGCCGAGGAACAGCTTGTCGTAGACGGCGAACGGGTCGTAGCAGAACCCCGCGCCGAAGAGCGTGGTGGCGGCCGTCTGGCAGGTCGTCATCCGGCCGGCGACGAGGATGAGGACGCCGCCGATGAACATCGAGAGGACGAGGGCCGCGCCGCTGATGAGGAACCGCTCGAAGGCGGAGGCCTGGACGAGCCGCGCCATCGCGGCCCGGCCGCGCTCGCGGAGCGAGTCGACGCTCATTGCTCCACCTCCGAGGCGGCGTCGGCGTCAGACCGGATATCGTCGGGGTGTTCGCCGGCCATCAGCAGGCCGAGTTCCTCCTCGGTCACCGTGGTCGGGTCGACGACGTCCATGAGTTCGCCCTCGTACATCACGCCGAGACGGTCCGAGAGCCCCTGGACCTCGTCGAGCTTCGAAGAGACCAGCAGGACGGCCTTCCCGGCCGCTCGGAGCTCCAGCAGGCGGTTGTGGATGAACTCGGTGGAGCCGATGTCGACGCCCCGTGTCGGGTGGGTGGCGACGACGAGCCGCGGGTCGCGCTCGAACTCCCGTCCGACGATGAACTTCTGCTGGTTCCCGCCGGAGAGCGAGACGGCGTCCACGCCCGTCTGGGGCGGCCGCACGTCGTACTGTTCGACGACGGCTTCGGCGTGACGCTCGGCCTCGTTCCAGTCGATGCGCCCGTTGCTGGCGAACGGGGCGGCGTGCTGGCTCCCGAGGATGGCGTTGCTCACGAGGTCGAAGTCCATCACGAGGCCGCGCTCCTGGCGGTCCTCGGGGATGTACGCCATCCCGCCCTGGATGCGGTCCCGGCGCGACGTGTCGGTCACGTCCGTCCCGTCGAGCGAGACGCTGCCCGCCTCCGGCTGGCGCAGGCCGGTGATTGCTTCCACGAGTTCGGCCTGCCCGTTGCCGTCGACGCCCGCGATGCCGAACACCTCGCCCTCGCGGACCGAGAACGAGACGCCGCCGACCGCCTCGACGCCGCGCTCGTCGTCGACGTGGAGCGAGTCGACGTCGAGCACTGCCTCGCCGGGGTCGGCCGGCGCCTTCTCCGTCTCCATCAGCACCTCGCGGCCGACCATCAGCTCTGCGAGTTCCTCGCGAGTCGTCTCGTCGGCGGCGACGGTCCCGACGTTCTCCCCGTCGCGCAGTACGGTGATGTCGTCGGCGGCGTGCATCGCCTCGCCCAGCTTGTGCGTGATGAAGATGATGGTCTTCCCCTGGTCGGTCAGCTCCTCGAAGACGCCGAAGAGGTCCTCGACCTCCTGGGGCGTGAGAACGGCCGTCGGCTCGTCGAGGATGAGCACGTCGGCGCCACGGTAGAGCGCCTTCAGGATCTCGACGCGCTGCTGGACGCCGACGCTCACGTCCTCGATGAGGGGGTCGGGGTCGACGTCGAAGCCGTAGCGCTCGCCGAGGTCCAGCACCTCCCGGTGGGCTTTCGCCCGGTCGACCGCGAGACCGCCCCACTTCCGGGGTTCGTTCCCGAGGACGACGTTCTCCGCGACCGTCATGTTGTCGACCAGCATGAAGTGCTGGTGGATCATCCCGATGCCCGCGTCGATGGCGTCGCGCGGCGAGTCGAACTCGCGCGGTTCGCCGTCGACGACGACCGACCCTGCCGTCGGCTCGTAGAGGCCGTAGAGCACGTTCATCAGGGTCGTCTTGCCCGCGCCGTTCTCGCCGAGCAGCGCGTGGACCGTCCCCGCCTCGACGGCGAGGTCCACGTCGTCGTTCGCTACGACACCGGGGAAGCGTTTCGTGATACCGTCGAGTCGGACGGACGTTGCCATTGATGCTCGCTAGATGGATAACCCGACTGCCGGGGTCAGGCGTTCTTCGGGTCAGTCGGGACCGAGATGTCGCCGTCGATGATGGACTGGCGGGACGACGTGACGGCGTCCTTGACGTCGGACGGCACGTCGCCGCCGAGGCTCTGCCCGTACGCGATGGCGACGCCGTCCTTCTGCAGACCGAGGGTGGTGAGCGCACCGCCCTCGAAGTTGTCGTTCACGACGGCCTCGATGGCGTTGTAGACGGCGGTGTCGACGCGCTTGACCATGCTCGCCAGGATGACGTCGGCGTAGCTCTCCTTCGTGACCGACTGGTCGCGGTCGACGCCGATGGCGAAGCGGCCCTTCTCCTGGGCCGCCTGGAAGACGCCGGTGCCGGTGTTGCCGGAGGCGTGATAGACGATGTCCGCGCCGTTGTTGTACATCGCGAGTGCGGCTTCCTTCCCGCCGGTCGGGTCGTTGAAGCTACCGACGTACGTGGACTGGACGGTGACGTCCGAGTTCGCGTGCTTGACGCCCGCGATGAAGCCCGCCTCGAACTTCCCGATGAGGGCGCCCTCGACGCCGCCGACGAAGCCGACGTTCAGCTCGTCGGGCTTGGTCGAGCCGCTGCCCGCGCTGAACTCCTGGCCGGTCAGCAGGCCGGCGAGCTGGCCGACGAGGAACGAGCCCTCGTGCTCCTGGAACACGTAGCTCCCGACGTTGGGCTTGTCGACGACGCTGTCCACGATCATGAACTGCTGGTCGGGGTACTGCTCGGCGGTCTGCGTCAGTGCGTCTGCCTGCAGGTACCCGATGGTGCTCACGAGGTCGTAGTCCGGGTTCGTGGACTTGGCGAACTGCTGCTGGTAGTTCTTGAACTGGGAAACCTCCGAGGGCTGGGCCTTGTCGTAGGAGATGCCGAAGTCCTCGACGGCCTGCTTGATGCCCTGCTGGGCCTGGTCGTTGAACGACCCGTCACCCAGGCCGCCCGTGGCGTACACCATGCCGACGTCGACCGAGTCGGACTCGGCAGTGGTCGTCTCTTCGGCCGTGGTCTCGGAGGCCGTGGTCGTCTCCTCGGTGGTCGTCTCGTCGGAGCCCTCGTCCGTCGGGCCACCGCCCAGACAGCCCGCGAAACCGGTGGTCCCGACTGCGCCGATTCCCGCCGCCAGTTTCAGGAATTTCCGTCGGTTCGTATCGGCCATACCTGCCAAAAATTGGCAAACAAGTATCTATAAAACCGTCGCTTTCGCCGTGACCCGGACCCCGGAAATCGCCGGTGTCACGGGTTAACGCGCGGCTCGTACGGCAGTCTCCACGAGTTCGACCGCCCCGTCGACGAGCGCGTCGACGTCGTCGGACTCGGCGTAGACGCGGACGTACGGCTCGGTCCCACTGGGACGAATCAGCACCCAGGAGCCGTCGGGCAGCTCGACCCGGACGCCGTGTTCGGTCGAAACGTCCGCGTCCGGGAACGCGGCCGGGACGCTCTCCTGGAGGCGGTCCATCACCGCGGGCTTGGCCTCGTCGGGACAGTCCACGCTCACCTTCCGGTAGGGTCGCTCGGTCACGGGCACGGTCAGCGGCGCGACCCCGCCCGCGTCGGCGACCAGCCGGCTGAGGACGGCGGTGCTCGTCACGCCGTCTATCCAGCCGCCGAACCGGAGGTGGATGTGCTTCCAGGGCTCGGCGGCGAACACGACGTCCGTTCCCCCGTCACCGGCCGCTCGCGCGCTGGCGATGCCCTCGTGGAGTGCGCCGAGGCGGACGCGTTCGACCCGTCCACCGGCGTCGGCGACCTGTTCGTCGATGCGCGCGGACGCGTTCGGCGTCGTGACGACGACGGGGTCGGCGGCGTCGCTCGTGCGCGTGTAGTGGCCCGCGAGAATCGCGACGACGGTGTCCTCGTGGACGACGTCCCCGTCCCCGTCGACGATGACGACGCGGTCGGCGTCGCCGTCGTGCCCGATGCCCAGGTCGGCGCCGTCGTCGGCGACGAACCGGCGGAGGTCGGCGAGCGTCTCTGGCGTCGGCTTGCTCGGCCGGCCAGGAAGTGGCCGTCCACGTTCGCGTTGAGCGTGACGACGTCGGCGCCGAGTTCGCGGAGGACGTGCGGCGTGGCGAGGCTGGCCATGCCGTTCCCGCAGTCGACGGCGACGCGCAGGCCGTCGAGCGGCGACCCGTACTCGCGGGCGTACTCGACGACGGCCGCACGGTAGGCCGGGAGCACGTCGGCGGAGGCGGCGTCGCCCCACGCGTCCCAGGTCGCCTGGCCGGCGTCGGCCGCGACGCGCTCCTCGACGGTCCGCTCGGCGTCGCGGGCGTACTCCACCCCGTCGTCGAACAGTTTGATGCCGTTGTCGGGCGACGGGTTGTGGCTCGCGGTGAGCATCACGCCGCGTCGGCCACGCGAGGCGAAGGCGAGCGCCGGGGTCGGGACCTGGCCGACCCGGACCACGTCGGCGCCGGCGCTCTCCAGTCCCGCTTCGACGGCGGCCGCCAGCGCGACGCCCGTCTCGCGGCCGTCGCGGCCCACCACGAACTCGTCGGCGTCCTGGCCGGCGGCCCGGCCGACCGCCAGCGCGAGCGTCGGCGTGACCCGGTCGGCGACCGGACCACGGATGCCCGCTGTCCCAAAGAGTTCCATACCGTGGGATGCGGGCCGGGGGACTTATGTGCTGTCGATTGGGACCGTCGCGACTCGCACGGCGCTCTGGAGTCGAACGAAGCTGAAAACCAGGGGCCTCAGAGTTCGACGCCGCTCGGGATGAGGCTGTCACCGCGGAGCAGTTCGCCCGCGTGGTTGTAGACGAGGAACGTCTCCTTGTCGTAGGTGACGAACTCGTCGCCGTCGATGCGGATGCAGACGCGGTACTGGCCGTCCCCGTCGGCGTGCTTCCCGTAGCGGCGCGCGGCCCGGATGAACGTGAGGACGTCGTCGGCGTCGACGTTGAGTTCCAGGATGAAGTCGCCGGTGATGCGGTTGGTCACGCCGACGACGCCCGACGCGTCCCCGTCCACGCTCTCGGCGTGGAGGCGGTAGGCGACGTCAGTCTCCTCGGCGTCGAGGACCTCGCCGGCGGGGCCCATGAGGCGTTTCTGTAGCTCGTCTGCCGGGCCCTGGAAATCTATCGTTACTGTCGGCCGCCGTGGTTCGTCCCCGTCCTCGACCCAGTCGATGTCACGAACTTCCAGGGTGAAATCCTCGCGCCTCATTCCGGTATCTACGCTTATGAACTCCCATGATATGAACGTAACGCCAGCGTCAGACGTTTTCGGGCGCGTCGGGCCGCGTCTCGCCAGCATCCGGACCCTGACCCTCCGGGATGGTTTTAATAGCTCCGGGGGAAACAGGGCACGAACAACCGCCCTCCTCCCGGCGATGAGAGACAGAAGTCAAAGCGGACGGTCGACGGTCGAACGCCTCCTCGGAGCCGCCGCCCCGTCCGGCACCGGGTCGTTCGCCCACACGCTCCGGTGGCGACTCGCCCGCACCCTCGACCTGCTCCGTGGGTCGTCCATCGACGTCGCCGACTACGACCCCGCCCGCGACGGACCGCTCGTCTCGTTCGACGGCCTCCCGGGCTACGACGAGGTGGAACGCTACTGGGTGAACGCGCCGTTCGCGTTCGTCTCGATCAACTACGACCCCGCCGAGAACGAGTACTTGTACCACGTCGTCGAACCCGAACTCGACGAGTTCGAGCGCGACCTGCTCGACACGCTCTACTCGGACGTCCGCGAGACGGTCGTCACCCGGCCGACCGTCGACGACGCCGACCCGGTCGCGACGCTCGTCGCCGAGATGGAGACGCTGCTCGAAGAGTACGCCGTCGAGGTGGACATGAACACGTTCTACCGGCTGTTCTACTACCTCAACCGGTCGTTCAACGGGTTCGAGCGACTCGACCCCGTGATGCACGACGACCGGGTCGAGGACGTCTCGTGTGACGGCTACGACCTGCCGCTGTTCGTCTACCACGACGGCTACACCGACATGGAGACGAACGTCTCCTTCGACCAGGAGGAACTCGACAGCTTCGTCGTCCGCCTCGCCCAGCAGGCCGGCCGCCACGTCAGCATCGGCGACCCCATCGCGGAGGTCACCCTGCCGGACGGCAGCCGCGCGGAACTCGCCCTCGGCAAGGAGGTGACCCCGCGCGGGTCGGCGTTCACCATCCGCCGGTACGCCGACGAGCCGTTCACGCCCGCCACGCTCGTCGACTACGGCACGTTCGATCTCGACCAGATGGCGTACCTCTGGCTCGCCATCGAGAACAACAAGTCGCTCATCTTCGCGGGCGGCACCGCCTCCGGGAAGACCACGTCGATGAACGCCGTCTCGATGTTCCTCCCGCCCCGGTCGAAGGTCATCACCATCGAGGACACCCGCGAGCTCGCACTCTACCACGACAACTGGCTGGCGAACGTCACCCGCGAGAGCCGGGGCGACGGCGCGGAGGTCACAATGTACGACCTCCTCCGGTCGTCACTCCGCCACCGTCCCGAGTACCTCGTGGTGGGCGAGGTGCGCGGCGAGGAGGCGATGACGCTGTTCCAGGCGATGAACACCGGCCACACCACGTTCTCCACGATGCACGCCGACAGCGTCCAGACCGTCATCAACCGCCTGGAGAACGACCCCATCAACGTCCCGCGGGCGATGATTCAGTCCCTCGACATCCTCTCGGTCCAGACGCTGACCTACGTCGGCGACCAGCGCGTCCGCCGGACGAACGTCATCGCGGAGATAGAGGGCATCGACCAGCGCACCGGCGACCTCGACTACTCGACGGCGTTCGACTGGAAGCCGTCGACCGACGAGTTCGAGCGCAACGACAGCCACGTGCTCGACGAGATACAGGACGAGCGCGGGTGGAGTCGGTCGGAACTCCTCACCGAGTTCGAGAACCGCAAGCGCGTGCTCGCCTCCTCCTCGACCACGGCGTCGCGGACTACCGCGAGTTCACCGCGCTCGTCAACGAGTACTACTCCCACCCCGACCGGGTGCTGCGACGCATCGACGGCGAGACGGCCGACCGGCCCACGTTCGAGTGACCATGCTCGTCTACCTCCCGCTCCTGCTCACGCTCGGACTGCTCGCGGCGTTCGCCGTCGCACCCGTCTATCCGCCGGTCGGCCAGGTCGTCGACCGCGTCGCCATCACGTTGTTCGGGCGGTACATCAACCAGCAGGAACACCACCGTCCCGCCCGCCGCCACGCGTTGCGGGCGGCCCACTTCGGCGTCTCCTACCGCCGGTACGCCGCGACGACGCTGCTCACCGCCGGCGTCGTCGCCGTCGCCGTCAGCGTGCTCACCGTCTACGCCGTCGCGGGCGCGCTCGTGCTGCTCGCCACGCCCGTCGTCCTCGCGACCCTCCCCGAACAGGTGCAGGGCGTCGTCACGCAGTTCGCGCTGACGAACCTCGGCACCGGCGAACTGTTCGTCCTGCTGCTGTTGAGCAACGCGACGGTCGGCGTCGCGGCCGGCCTCGGCGCCTACCAGCTCAGGTGGTGGGTGCCGCGCTACGTCGCCGGCGAACGACGACGGCGCATCGAGGAGAGTCTCGGCCGGACCGTCGGCTTCGTCTACGCGCTCTCGCGCAGCGGGATGGCGTTCCCCGAGGTGCTGCGGAGTCTCACCCGGAACCGCGGCGTGTACGGCGAGGCCGCCCGCGAGTTCGAGGTGGCGGTGCGGGAGATCGACCACCTCGGCACCGACCTGCAGACCGCGCTCAAGCGACTCTCCCGGCGCACCCCGAGCGAGGAGTTCGAGGAGTTCACGGAGAACCTCGTGAGCGTCCTCCAGGGCGGCCGCAACCTGCCCCGATTCCTGGAGACCAAGTACGAGTACTACAAGGAGGAAGCCGAAGCCCAGCAGGACCAGTTCCTCGAACTGCTCAGCACCATCGCGGAGGTGTACGTCACCGTCTTCGTCGCCGGTCCCCTGTTCCTCATCACCATCCTCGTGGTCTTCGGCGTGGTCCTGGGCGGCACCCTCGACGTCCTGCGGCTGCTGACCTACGTCGTGTTGCCGCTGGCGACGGTCGGCTTCGTGGTCTACCTCGACAGCGTCACGGAGGCGGTGACGCTCGCGCCGGAAGCGCGCGAGGCCGCAACAGAGCGAGGGCACATCCCCGGCGTCCGTCCGGCGGACGCCGACGACGTCGCCGGCCGAACCGACGGCGGCACCGCGGACCGGCGGGCGAACGCCGACCGCCTGGCGCTCCACGGCCGACTCAAACAGGTCCGGCACCACCTCCGGAACCCGCTGCGGAGCGTCCTGTCGCAGCCGCTGACCCTGCTGTCCGTCACCGTCCCGGTGGCGACACTCTGGCTCGGAGTCCGCCTCTGGAACCTCACGTCAGCGGGAAGTCTCGGCGTCAGCACCGCCGACGACCCCGTCGTGCAGGCGGCGCTGTTCACGCTCGGTACGTTCTCGGTCGTCCGGTGGGTCCACCGGCGTCGGATCGAGGCCATCGACGCGGCCGTGCCGGACTTCCTGGACCGACTCGCCAGCGTGAACGAGGCGGGGATGCCCATCGTAGAGAGCATCGGTCGCGTAACGAAGACCGACCTCGGGGCCCTCGACGACGAGATAGCCCGCACGTGGGCCGACATCCAGTGGGGCGCCCGCGTCGAGCACGCACTCTTCCGCCTGGAGGCGCGGGTCCGGACGGTGACCGTCACCCGGGTGGTGACGCTCCTGACGAACGCCATGACGGCGTCGGGCGACCTCGCGCCCGTCATCCGCATCGCAGCCGACGAGGCGCAGGCGACCCGGCGACTCAAGCGCGAACGCAAGCAGGAGCTGTTCACCTACCTGGTCGTCATCTACCTGTCCTTCTTCGTGTTCATCGCCATCATCGTGGTCCTGAGCGTCGTCTTCCTCCCGGCCGTCCACACGCCGGGCGTCGGCGAGGCCGGCGGGAGCGCCGACCTCCAGACCGTGGCGTCGTACGGCGCCATCGACGTCGACCCCTACCGGGTGGTGTTCTTCCACACCGCGATGGTCCAGGGCGTGCTCTCCGGGTTCGTCGCGGGGCAGATGGGCGAGGGCAGCCTCCAGGACGGCGCGAAGCACGCGACGATAATGCTCCTGGTCGCGTACGCGGTGTCGCTCGTGCTCTGAGGACCGGTGCGGTTTTGCCACCCGCCGCCACAGGGTGACCCATGGGACGGCCGACGAGCGACGAGGTCCGTCGGACCTACGACCGCATCGCCGCACATTTCGCGTCCACCCGGGAGTACGCCTGGCCGGAGGTGGAGGCGTTCGTCGGCGACGCCGCCGTCGAAACCGCGCTCGACGACGGCTGCGGGAACGGCCGGCACGCCGAACTCCTCGCGGCCCACGCGGACCGCGTCGTGGGCGTCGACGTCAGCCGGGGACTCCTCGACGAGGCCGCCGACCGCGCCGTGGACCGCGGGTTCGCCCTCGAACTCGTGCAGGGCGACGCCGCCGCGCTCCCGGTCGCCGAGGCGCGCGTCGACCTCGCGGTGTACGTCGCCACGCTCCACCACCTCCCGACGCGTGCCGCCCGCGTGGCGAGCCTGGACGAACTCTCGCGCGTGCTCGCGCCCGACGGTCGGGCGCTCGTGAGCGCGTGGAGCACCGCCCACGACCGATTCGACGAGGACGCGGGCTTCGACACCACCATCGACTGGACGCTCCCGGACGGCGAGACGGTCCCGCGGTTCTACCACATCTACGCGCCCGACGAGTTCGAGGCCGACCTCGACGCGAGCGCCCTCGACGTGGTCGAGTCCCGGGTGTCCAGCGGGAACTGTTACGCTGAGGTCCGTCCGGGCCGGAAACAGTAACGCCCATAAGCGACGGGGTGCAAGCCGAACCTACCCGCCGACGTATCCGACGTGGGTGCAGGGTTTGACAGCGTGTCCCGCGCCCCCGTTCGGGTTACCTTCACGGCGGGCGCTCTCGCGAACGAAGTGAGCGCCGGTGGTCTAGTGGCAGGACCTGAGCCTTCCAAGCTCATGGCCCGGGTTCGAATCCCGGCCGGCGCATTTATTCAACTCATTGCAAGTTCCGGATGAATTTGATTGGTTTGTTTTGTTGGGCGTGTGGCTCAGTGAGATGAAAAATACACAACAACAAATCAACCTACTCGTTGATGTTCCGGAATGCAGATAAAATAGTTTCGCCAATGAAAACAATCCCACTGATTGATGACATTGCGATTCCAAATGAATATAACAAAAAGCTGAGACGTACTATAGACTTTCGACTAAACAACCCAAAATATAGTCCCTCACCAAAGAACCCAGGTAGGAATAGGACAAATCCAAAGCCAATAAATACCAATCCACCAGCCATCAACGAAATCCAGGGGTTGCGGTAGATTACTCGAATGATATCGGGAGTCGGACGAGGGATGTCCTTGATTTCATTTGGTGGATACCAGACTTCACCCGCATTCTTCTGCTCTCCCGCCTTCTTACTGTGAAGCTCACCCTGGTTCCTCATTTTCATCAACTGTCGTCGAACTGTGGACCGAGATGCCCAATCAATTTCTTTATTAATATCTGATGTGCTTAATACACTATCTTCTTGGTTCCGAAACACCTCAAATATGTCTCCAGATTGTACTTTTCCAGGATGAGAAAACCGGTCACTTGATGGCATATGTTAATCACCTATTTGCAGAACGTGCTTCACTCCGTTGAAGAACGTAATTCATCATTATTCCCATGGTACACATGTTCCATATTCAGTATCTTAAATCACAATGCCATCGTATCCCCGTTTGCATGCCAGATAAAAGGTATGAATTGAACGTCAATAAGGGGTTCCGCAAAGCAAAACGCGGTCAGATACCTGTAAGGATGATTGCGGGGGAATAGTACTCCTCCTAATTGCAGGGCCCCTAATTAGTACCGGCGCAAAACTACAATCAGGGTTCGCTGAATTACCAGGAATATCACCAATTACGGCATTATTCCTTGCAGTCTTATTTATTGCCGCAATTGTACTTGCAATTCTCGGAAAGAATTAAATACGAGAAATTGTGAACCGGGCGAATCGGTCGACCTGAACCGACGACGGGGCTACATCCGGGCGCCGCCGTCGACGTTCACGGCCTGGCCGGTGACGTTCGGGTTGGTGGCGAAGTAGACGGCGAGTTCGCCCATCTCCTCGGGCGACTGGTCGTGGCCGAGTGGAATCATCGCCTCGACGCTGTCCTGGTAGGGCCGGTCCATGAAGTCGTTCAGGACGTTCTGCCACATCGCGGTGTCGACGATGCCGGGGCAGATGGCGTTCACGGTGACGCCGTACCGCGCGAGTTCGGCGGCGAGCGACTTCGTGAAGCCGATGTTTCCCCACTTGGAGGCGCAGTAGTGAGCGAGGCCGCCGAACCCCATCTTGCCGGCGATGGAGGCGGTGTTAATGATGGCGCCCTCCTCGCGTTCCATCATGTGCGGGACGACGGCCTTCGAGCAGAGGAACACGCCCTTGAGGTTGGTGTCGAGGACGGCGTCCCACTCGTCCTCGTCGATGTTCTGGATGAAGGCGGCCGTGATGACGCCGGCGTTGTTCACGAGGACGTCGACGGCCCCAAACTCGTCGATGGCGGCGCCGACCGTGGACTGGACGTCGTCCCAGTGGGTGACGTCGCAGTCGACGGCCATCGACGAACGACCGAGGTCCTCTATCTCGCCCGCGACCTCCTGGGCGGCTGCGTATCCTGCGAGGTCGGTGTCGTCGTACTGGTTGTGCGCGGAGTCGACGGTGTCGGTGTCGGCGACGACGACGTCGGCGCCGGCGCGCGCGAGTTCGTGTGCGATGCCGCGACCGATCCCCCGCCCGCCGCCGGTGACGAGCGCTGTCTTGCCGCTCAACGGTGTCTCTGTGGACATCGAATCCCCGACCACATTTCATCTATCGAACACAAAAGCGTAGACGCCGGTTGTCGACCGTTCGCTCCGGAACGCGTGCCAGGTGCGTACTGGATACGCCCGGCCCGATGGCCGTACCCCATCGAGCGCGATGCCCGACGCGTGCGGACCCAGCGGGCCGTGGTTTTGCATAGCAGACGCAAACGCTCACCGGCGGAGATTCCGGCCCAGACGAACCCGGCGCCGGGCGCGGTTTCCGCATCGTCCGACAGTCGATAGTCGCGTCCGCGAGCGTGCCACCGGCGAACGGAGGTACTTATAGCGCCGACATATAGAGGGATAGTGTTCAGTGTAGTGGGCTGCCTATGCAATACTAACTCGCGAAGGCGGGGTGATTCACATGGCATCGTTCATCGGAGCCGACATCAGGCAGGAGCAGTTGTTCAGACACCTCTTCGGACTCAACGACCTCGACCGGAAGGTCTACGGCCTGCTCAACGAGCACGACGCGGAGATGCAACTCGACGACCTGGCCGACGAGGTGGACCGCGACCGGTCGACGGTCTACCGGTCGGTCCAGCGCCTCCTGAACGAGGAACTCGTCGAGAAGAAGCAGTTCAACTACGACACGGGCGGCTACTGCCACGTCTACCGCGCCGTCGACCCGGCGGAGGCCGCCGAGAAGATGCAGAACAAACTCAACTCGATGTACGTCGACCTCAACTTCCGCATCCAGGACTTCAGGGAGAAGTACCGCGAGTCGACCGAAGTCACCCAGGCCTGACCCGCCTTGCCCGTCTATCTCTTTTGGAACGACCCTCCGACCGTCTGACGGACGTGCGACGCGTTTCGGCTGGAAGTCCAGCCAGTTGATATCGGGTCGGACGTTCTCGTCGCGCCGTCAATCGCCGGGAACGGAACTCGCGGCGACCGACCGCTGCGAGCGGGTGTACGTGACGAGGAAGACGCCGGACGCGACGACGACGAACCCCGCCGCGGTCCAGAATCCGGCCGCCGTGGAGACGGTGTCCTTGATGACGCCCACCATCACCGGGCCGACGAGCTGGCCGATCTTCCAGGAGATGGAGCGCAGCGACATGCTGCTCGCGACCGAGTCGAACCGCTCGCCCTCCTCGATGAACAGCGTCATGCTCGCCGGGAGGCGGATGCTGTCCGCGACGCCGAGCACGCCGTACGCGGCGAACAGCGTGAGGAACGCACCGGAGAGCGTCACCGAGCGGTCGAAGCCGGCGAGGGTCACCGGCGGGACGGAGTGCTCCGCGACGGAGGCGAACGGGATGAGCGCGACGCCGACGCCGTACAGGAGTGCCCCGACGAGGACGAAGTAGTGCTTCCGGCCGTACCGGTCGGTGAGGTCGCCCATCACGCCCTGGAGGAGCGACTTGGTGAGTTTGCCGCCGGCGAGGATGCCGCCGATGGCGAGCGCGCTGATGCCGAACTCCTTCCGGGCGAAGATGGGGAGGAAGATGATGACCGCCATCTTGCCGACGCTGAACGCGAGGCGGAACGCGACCAGCGACCGCACCATCGGCCGGTCGAGGAGCGCGCGGAGCGTCTCGGTGCCGGTGGCGTCCTCGGGGTCCTTCTGGCCGCCTGGGTTGTCCCGCAGATAGCGGAAGACGAGGAGGAACGCCAGGAGCGTGACGCCCGCGAGCACGACGTAGGTCAACTGGAAGCCGTGGTAGTGGAGCAGGTAGCCGCCGACGACGTCGCCGGCGAGGCTGGAGAACGCGCCGACCTGGTTGTAGTTGCCGAGCCACCGGCCGCGGGCGCCGTCCGGGCTGATCTCGCCGATGACCGCCGACCCCGTGATCCAGAGGATGCTCGCGCCCACCCCCTGGAGGATGCGCACGATGATGACGTGGACCGGGTCCTGGACGAGCATGAACCCGCCGAAGACGACGACGTTGATGAGCAGTCCGGCGAGAAGGAACTTCTTCGCGTTCCCGGTGTCGATAGCCCGCCCCAGGGGCAGCACGATGAGGAGTTGGGCGGCGGCGAACGCGGTGCCGAACAGCCCCTCGATGAACCCCGTGGTGCCGAAGAGGTCGGCGTAGAGCGCGAGCGCGATGAGGACCGTGGAGTACGCCTGGCTCCGGGCGAACGCCGTGCCCGAGAGGGCGACGAACTCGCGGTCGAGATACGGGGTCCTGGTCGCGCCGCTCACTGTTACGTTTCGAAATATCACGTGGACCGATATAAGTCCGGGGAAACCGGCCTAGAGTTCGATGCGCTCGACCAGCTGGTCGTCCGAGCCGCCCTTGTTGATGGCGACGACGCGGATGTCGTCTTCGAGGAGAGACCCCTCGAGTTTCGCCTTGAGGAGGAGTCCACCTGGTAGACGCCGGCGGCGTTCCGCATCTCGATCTCGACCAGCACGGCCCTGCCGTCACCCTCGTGGAGCGAGACGCGTTCGATGGCCTGGCTGGAGATGGTGTTGATGCCGCGCCCGCCGCGCTCGTAGGGCATGCGCGACCGGCCGCTCTCCATGTCGAGGGCGTCCGCGACGCGGATGACGCCAGCCTCGGTGGTGAGCGGGTCCTCGGGAGTGTGATGGCAGAGGATTGCGTGGAGCACCTCGGCCTTGACGCGGACCGCCTGCTCGACGGTGTAGAACTCGGGGAGGATGCGGTCCAGGATGTCGGCGGCGAGCGGGATGGAGTAGTAGACGTGTTCGTCGCGGTGGACGACGTGGCCGATGTCGTGGAGGGTGGCAGCGAACGCGATGATGACGCTCTCGTCCTCCTCGTCGAGGCCCTGCTGCGAGGCGCCGTTGAACTCCACGCCCCCACGCTTCAGCAGGTCGTAGAGGTTGAGGGCGCGGTTGCGGACGATCTCGATGTGTTTGGCGCCGTGGTCGTTGTAGCCCTTGCGGGCGACCGCGTTCACGTTCTGCGCGCGGAGATAGGTCTGGATTTCGGTGTCTGAATCGATGACGTCGAGCACCTGATTCAGTCGCTCGTCGGGGAACGCGTGGTCGTCGTCAGGGTCGTAGGCGCGGCCGTCGCTGTCTGGCTCCCGTACGTCGCTCATGGGTCGTTATCGTGTGGCGAAAACGAAAAGCGCTTGGGCTTTACTCCGCAGTATCGCGGGCGGCCTGCTCGACCTCGTCGTAGTCGGGTTCGACGCCGGGGTCGTCGCTGACCCACTTGTAGGTGACCTCCCGGTCGGAGTCCACGACGAAGACGGCGCGCTTCGCGACGCCGTAGTAGTCGAGGTCCGCGAAGTCCATGCGGACGTCGTAGTCGTCGATGATCTCCTTGTTCGAGTCGCTGACCAGGCCGAACTCGAGGTCGTTCTGCGCCCGGAACTCGTTCAGGGAGAACGGCGCGTCGACGCTGACGCCGTAGATGGTCGCGCCCACGTCGTTGAAGCTGGCGAGTTCGTCCTGGAAGGTGCACATCTCGTCGGTGCAGACGCTCGTGAACGCGCCCGGGAAGAACGCGAGGACGAGCGGCGCGTCGTCGAGGTTCTCGGAGAGCGTGAACGGGCCGACGTCGCCGTCGGCGAGCGGTGCGGTGAAGTCGGGTGCTGTCGCATTGACGTCTACCATAACCGTCTTCGAGTTCGAAGACGCCCTCAAAAGTGCTTGCGATACCGGGACGACCTGCCCCCAGGAATTACGTAAACGTCCGTGTACGACGTTGCCACAGGCGGTTGCGACCCGCACGAACGACCACCGGAGCCGCGTCCGGCCGCCGGCTCGTCAGTCCGTTCGGCCGGATTTCGGGGGTACGAGGCGCGCACGCGCCGTCGCGACGGGCGTATACCGGAACGAACGAGCAAAAAGCCTATATTTGCCACCAAGTAATCCACTGGTAGAGATGGCAGTTGAACTGACACCGTTATTCGCCCCGGGGCTTCCGGGTGGCATGGAGCTGGCCGTCATCCTCCTTATCGCCATCCTGCTCTTCGGTGCGAACAAGATTCCGAAGCTGGCACGGTCGACAGGACAGGCGATGGGCGAGTTCCAGAAAGGTCGCGAGGAGGTCGAACAGGAACTCCAGGAGATGAAGACCAAACCGAAGACCACCACGGATTCGGACGAGTCCACCGCGTCCAGCGAGACGCAGACCGAGGCCGAGGCCGAGACCGAGACCGAGACGGAGTCCGCGTCGGGGTCCGACACGAAGTCCGAAGAGTAACGGTTTATTTTCTCGCGGCGGTACACCCGCCGGGGCGCGTGGCCAAGCGGATAAGGTGAGTGGTTCCTAACCACTAGATCGCGGGTTCGAATCCCGTCGCGCCCGTCTCGTTCGCTGCGCTCACTCGACGGCCGCTCCTGAGTCCCCCTCACTTCGTTCGCGGGACTCCCGTCGCGCCCGTGCAGCGAGTCTTCTGACGAGCGAACCGGCACGCGGGATTTGAAGTAGACCGGGGTTCTGCGCGGAGCGCAGGTTCTCGGGCGTAGTTCGAATCCCGTCGCACCCGTCTCGTTCGCTGCACTCACTCGACGGGCGCTCCTGAGTCCCCCTCGCTGCTCACGGCTTCGCCGTTCGCTCGGTCGGCGTCCCTCCGGGACGCCTGTCGCTCGCGGCACTCCCGTCGCGCCCGTGAACCTCTTGCTGTCGCCCGAAACCGGAGTCGGCCTCGCCACCCGCGTCGAAGGTTAACACGTCAACCTCCGGATTGACGGGCGTGTATCCTGTTATCGGGAAGCGCATGGAGCGGGCGCCACGCGTCCCGGCACCCCGTCCGTGGACTGGCCGGAGAACCGGTCGACGGCCGGCCCACCGCGGCCCCCGCAGCGGCCGGACACCCGTGGCGCCCACGCCGTCGGGCCGTCGCGACCGGACGGTCGGACCCGGCGTCGTCCAGCACCGGAGTCGATATCATGCATAAGCCACTACTCGTGACGGAGTTCCTGGACAGGGCACGGAAATACTACGGCGGCGAGGAGGCCGTCGTCGCCACCACGGGCGAGCGGTTCACGTACGACGAACTCGGCGAACGCGCCGACCGGTTCGCGGCGGCCCTCCAGGCCCGGGGCGTCGAGAAGGGCGACCGCGTCGCGGTGCTCGACCCGAACACCCACTACCACCTGGAGGCGGCGCTCGGCATCGTACAGATCGGGGCGGTCCACACGCCGCTGAACTATCGCCTCAAGCCCGGAGAACACGAGTACATCCTGAACGACGCGGGCGTGGACGCCATCTACGCCGACTACGACTACGCCGGGAACATCGAACCCGTCCGCGACGAGGTGCCGACGGAGACGTTCATCACGAACGACGCCGACCGCGTGGACGGCGACTGGGAGGGCTTCGAGGCGGTCATCGCCGAGGCGGGCACCGACTACGACCGGCCGGCGATGCACGAGGACGAGGTCATCACCATCAACTACACCTCCGGCACCACCGGCGACCCCAAAGGCGTGATGCGGACCCACCGCGGCGAGACGACCCACGCCTACCTCGCCTCCCACCAGCAGTCCATCGGCAGCGACGACGTCTACCTCTGGACGCTCCCGATGTTCCACGCGAACGGCTGGGGCCACGTCTTCTCCATCACGGGCAACGGGGCCACCCACGTCTGCACCCGGGGCGTCGACACCGCAGACATCTTCGACACGATAGTCGCCGAGGACGTCTCCTACCTGTGTGCCGCGCCGACGGTCATGGACATGCTCATCGAACACTACGAGGCCCACGACCCGCAGACCACCGGCGAGAACGACGTGCGCATCGCGACCGGCGGGGCCGCACCACCCGAAGCGACCATCCGCACCATCGAGAACGACATCGGGTGGTACTTCAAGCACATGTACGGGCTGACGGAGACCGGCCCGCTCATCACGACCTCGGACTTCGACCGGTTCTTCGACCAGGACCGCCGGACCCGGTTCGCCGTCAAGAAGCGGCAGGGCATCGCCATGCTCGGCACCGAGATCCGGGTCGTCGACGAGGACGGACACGACGTGCCCCGCGACGACGAGACGGTCGGCGAGATCGTCGTCAGGGGTAACCAGGTGATGGAGGGTTACTGGAACCAGCCGGACGAGACCGAGGAGGCGTTCAACGACCGCGTCGAAGGCTGGTTCCACACCGGCGACCTCGCGACGCTCGACGAGAACGGCATGCTCGGCATCCAGGACCGGAAGAAGGACATCATCATCATCTCGGGCGGCGAGAACATCTCCAGCCTCCAGCTCGAGGACGTGCTCCACGAACACCCGGCCGTCGGCAACGTCGCCGTCGTCCCCGCGCCGAGCGAGCAGTGGGGCGAGACGCCGAAGGCGTTCGTCGTCCCCGCGAACGGCGACCCGGAGAACCCGGGGTGGCCGCCGAGGAGCTAACCGCGTTCACGAAGGAGCACCTGGCGAACTACAAGGCCGTCAGGCGCGTCGAGTTCGTCGCGGAGCTCCCGACCACCGCGACCGGGAAGGTCCAGAAGTTCGAACTCCGCTCCCGGGAGTGGGACGAACAGGACCGGATGGTCGGCGAGGGGTAGCCACGGGTCGGCGGCGAGTCGAGCCGACCGGAGAACGCCGGTCAGAACCTGGCGGCCCGCCGGCGACGGTCCGTACGCGAGGCGTGGTCGTCGGCGATGCGATGGAGATGCTCGTCGCAGAAGTGGACGGTGGCGTCCGTGACGGCGTAGTCGACGCGGTTGACGAGGTGGTCGCCCTTCTCGACGAGATACGGCTCCCAGAGCGGGAGCGCGTAGTAGCCGTCCCGGTCGCAGAACGCACAGCCGTCGCGGCACGACCAGTCGCCGTGGGCGAGGCTGTTGCCGAACTCCTCTCGTTCGCAGTCGCGACAGAGGCCGCCGAGTTCGATGCCACTCACCACGTCGACGACGGCGCGGTTGTAGCCAGCATCGTTCCCACAGTGGATACACGTCATGGGTCTGGTCGGCCTCGACGGCTCGTTGGGGTTCTAAACGTTGTCATGTGGGTATAATAAAGATAGCTACCGGACTGAATGTGAACGAGAATCGGGACGTGGCCGGTGCGTCGCCGTGCAGGAGGGCACGGACGCCACCGGAACAGAACGGAGATATGACGGCGGCGGTTCAGAACAGCGGACGCTTCCCTTCCGGTTCGTACCCCCGACGGTAGATGACGTTCTCCCCGCCCGAAGGGAGCGTGGTTATCTGCCGGTCGGCCTGCATCTCGGAGAGCACCTCGTCGACGTGGTCCTTCGACCAGCCCGTCTCGTCGACGAGCGCGGACTGTCGGATGCGACCGTCGTTCTTGATGAGCAGCCGGAGGACGTAGTCCTCGTCCGCGGGAGGCTCCTCGACGGCGTCAGTCTGTTCGGGAAGCCGGTCCGGTTCGGTCGGTGGGTCGTCGAAACCGCCCGTGGACGGTTGTGCCGTGTGGTTGTCCGTCGATTCCCCTCCCCGAGGCTGAGCGATGCGAATCGCTGCCATCGTTCGCGTAGTCCCATACTGCGTTCACCCCAACGTCGTAGGTGTTGATTTCCTACACATATAAAATGCGCTCATATTTCCCCCGGCAGACATATTTTTTGCCGGCGACGCGGAGCCGACGTCAGACGGCGCACGGGCACAGTCCCGAGACGGTCGTCGACGAGCGAGTGGAGGGCTATCCCGGCCTATCGGGGCGCACAGCGGGTGCTGGTTCACACGGTCCATTGGTGTCAATTGACTCACCACTGCCTCGTAGACCTTACGGCCGCGGCACGCGATTCGTTCACGTGGCACATCGATGAGATGGCCGAGCGGTCGGTCACCGTCTGGTGTGCGGCCGGTAGCGGAGGGCGGCGATACCGTAGCCCGCGGCGGCGAAGCAGAGAAACGGGACGACCCACCGGAGCGGGCTTTCGAGGAGGAGGCGCGCGGTGACCACCTCCGGCGTCAACGACAGGTAGCCGGAGTACACCATGTTGAACACGAGCAGATAGACGCCGGCGACGACGAACGTGAGGGCGCCGAGCGCGCGGCCGACCCCGGCGAACCCGCTCGACTCGTCCTGGAACTGTTCGGCCATGCGTCGTCACTACGTCCCGGAAGCGACTATTATATGACTCCCATAACGGGCTTCTCCGTGGTACGTACCGGACGACAACCTGCCAGGCTCCGGGCGGCAACAGCAGAGTATCGTCCCGACAACGCTGCCGAAGCAGCCACAATCGGGTAACAATCCTCATTCGGGTCACCGGCCTTCACAGGAGCATGGACATCAACTGGAGAGCGCTCGCGTACGGCCTGCTGACCGCCATCGTCATCGGCCTCCTGAGCGGGTTCACCGTGCCGTACACGAGTCTGACCCTCCCTGTCGTCGGGGCGGGGCTGACCGGCGTCATCGCCGGGTTCGTCGCCGGCTACGTCGACGGCCAGTCGCTGGGAAGCGGCGCTATCCACGGCGGCATCGCGACGACGCTCGGCGCCATCGCGGTCAGCATCTTCCTGGTGACCTTCGGCATCCTGTTCGGCGGCATCCTCGGCATCGGCCTCGCCGCACTCCTCTTCGTCCTCCTGGTGGTGTACGCCATCCCCGGCGCCGTGGGCGGCGCCATCGGCAGCGCGCTCAAGGCGCGCCAGCGGCCCACTCCAGCCGAGACGACCGGCTGAGGCCGCTGGACTTCGACGCGACCGAGAGACGTGCAGGCGAATTTTCATTACGGCTGCATGAGAGGAACCCGTATGGCCTCCGACTCGGAGTCGAGCTCGTTCCTACACGCCCTGGGGGAACTGCTGTTCACCGTGTTCCTCGTCGGCTTCTTCGTCGTCATCGGGACCATGGTACTCGGTTACGTCGGCATGTTCATCGGTGGCGTCGTCGGCATCGTCGTTGCGGAGAGCCTGTCCCGAGAGGAATCCGACGACGACAGCGAGTCCAGGACGGTGTCGTGCCAGGACTGCGGTGCACGGAACGACGCGACGGCGAACTACTGCCAGAACTGCGGGACCGAACTCGACCACCCGGACCCCGATACCACGGCGCGACTCAAGCAGAGCGGCTCCGTCTTCTACTGCGACCGGTGCGGGAACGCCGTCACCGAACGAGTCGAGGACTGTCCGAACTGCGGTCGGACCTTCAGGTGAGGGTGGGGCACCCCCCCCTTCTGCCTCTCCCCTGCCTCTCCCCTGCCTCTCCCCTGCCTCTCCCCTGCCTCTCCCCTGCCTCTCCCCTGTCTCTCCCGTCTCCAGGGCCGAAACCGAGTGGTGAACCGTCCCAGCCAGATGGCCGACACACGCCCACCCTTAAAACCCCGAAAAATGGCGGTACGAGACGTGTACACGGTGTTCAGGGCGCCTCTGAACCGCAATCTCTTAGGTGTGACGTCGGAAAGGTTCGGCCGTTGGTAGCTATGGTTCAGGTTGAAATCGATCAGGATCTCTGTATTGCCGACCAGCTATGCCCCGCGACCGCGCCCGAGGTCTTCGAGATGCGCGACGACGGCAAGGCACACGTCATCGACGGGATGGAGGACGTCCCGGACGAGCACTTGGACATGGTCCGCGAGGCCGCAGACGGGTGTCCCGTCGACGCCATCACCATTCACGAGTAACCCGGGTTTAGTCCCGACCCTCTTCTGTCGGCATTTTTCACAGTCCATCACGGCACCAGACCCATCGCTCCGCCCGTCCCACGCCGGTGTCCGATTGACCGCCAGTGATGGTAGAAGACTCGACGAGCATTCAGGACGAAGTTCTGCCACCTGCCGTTCGGTTCCGGTGGAACCTATTTATCATCCCGCCGAGACGATAGCCCATGGATACGCCATGGCCGATGTGGCGGTTCGACCACGCCAACACCGGTCACTCTCCGGATGCCGGACCCGGGAGCGACGTCCACCGTCGCTGGGAGTACGACGCGGAGTACACCGTTCCGGGAACGCCGGTTGTCGCCGGCCGGACAGTACACGTCGCGACGATGGCCCCTGGCCTTTCACGGTCGAACCTACACGGCCTCGACGTCGACACGGGGGCACGCCGGTACGTCACTCCGGAAGACGACCCGGGCGTCGAACTCCGCGGGTCACCGACATTCGCCGATTCCATCGTCTACGTCACTCTCCTGGACGACCCGGATCGAGTGCGTGGATACGACGCGACGTCCGGGGAGTGCGTCCGAGCGTACGAAGCGCAAACGCCCGGCATGGACGGCATTCCCCCGGTACTGTACGAAGGGTCGCTCTACGTCACGACAGACGCAACGCTGACCGCGTTCGACCCGATTACCGAGCAGGAACGCTGGAGGGACGTCCCGCACGAATCGTTCTACGGGTCGGCGGCGTTCGTCGAAAACACGGTGTTTGTAGGGACTGTCGCCGTGAACTACGAGAGCGTCCCGACGGACGACGGGAGTGAGGTCGTGAGCGTCCTGTATCCACGACTGCGAGCGCTGGACGCAGCCACCGGTGAGACACGGTGGGAGACGGAACTCGATTTCGTTCCGCGCACCGTGGCTGTCGACGACGGGACAGTGTTCTCCTGTGGTCCGGAGTCGTATCACCGGTTCTTCCCGGACGACGGACGAAAAGACTACAGCACGGTCCAGGCAACCGCCGTCGATGGGGAGCACCGGTGGAGCGCCGGAGTCGACGCGGAAATCCGGAGCGCTCCGGCTATCGCCGACGAGACAGTTATCGTCGGTACGGAAGCCGGAGACGGCGAGGACGCAGAGGCGCTACTGGCCTTCGACGCGGCGACGGGACAGCGATTGTGGCAGTATACAGGTACTGGTAGCAGGACGGCGCCGTCGGTCGGTGACGGTGTGGTGTATTCAGGCAGCGACGCCGGCTTCGTCGACGCGGTATCACTGGCTGATGGAGCCCTCCTGTGGCGGTTCGAAACGGTCGGCGGCGTCTACGGTCCGCCCTCGGTTTCCGGGGGCCGAGTGTACGTCGGAGATGGCAACGGAACGGTATTCGCGCTCGAATCACGATCGTAATCCGAGGCATCCAGAACCACTCCGCGATTCGGATTATCGGGTAAGAACGTCAGCGGAAGCGACGCCCCGAGGTAACCGCTACAGATAGCGAGGCGATGAGTGCTGTCGGCGAGGCCACTGACCGTAGCAAACGAAGTGAACGAAGAGAAGTGGACTCGCCGGGAGTCCCGCGAGTGAACGATGTGAACGAGTGGGACGTCGGCGAGGAATGAGGCGAATGGAGTGAGCCGAATGGACTCGCCGGGATTTGAACCCGGAATCAGACGTGCTCGCCGACGCTGCGCGCGTCTGATAGGGCTTCAGATCCACGCGTCTGCAACGCAGACGCACGGCTCGCCATTTCTTCACTGCCGTTCAGAAATGGACTCGCCGGGATTTGAACCCGGGGCCTCTCCCATGCCAAGGGAGTGATCTACCGCTGATCTACGAGCCCGCGTTCGCAGTACAGCGTTGCCGACGGTAGTTCATAAACCCTCGGATTGAGTCCCGCCACGGGAGGGGTTCGCGGCTGTGAACGGGACCCACGCCCGGGGACGGTACTTATAACTGCATACCAGAAATATCAGGCATAACGTCTTTGCGATGGCTGGCCGATTTTTCGAAGTGATGCCCTCCGCTGACGACCCGCTGGTCGCGTTCGTTCGCCGGCGGACCGGCGACTTGCTCCGGGGAGTCGCCAGGTACGACGACGAGGGCGTGGAACTGCTCTACCTCCGTGAGGACATCCCCCGCGAGGAAGCGCGGTCGCGGGCGAGGGAGATGTACGAGAATCTGACGGGGTCGACGGCCGAATCCGGCCGGCTCCGCGACGAACTCGGCCACCAGTACGCGTCGTTACAGCTTCGCGAGGGCGGGGTAGTACTCCGCCTGCGGAGTGGTCTCGGGCGGGGCGTCGTCATCAGTCTGGAGTCGGCGGCGGCCCGGCGACTCGACACGTTCGTCCGGGAGTGCATGCGGTTCGTGGCCGCGCCGAACCCGGTTCGTTGAGGGGCGCTGGTGGCTGACCGACATGCTTGGCAGTTACTTTTTCTTCCGAAGGTGAGAACTCCGGTTTCATCGACGCGGTGGCGGACGCCACCGGCGCCCTCCAGCAAGCATGACTGACGATTCACCGGCGGACGGCGACGGTCCGCGTCGCGGCTGTCCGGAGGCAGACGACTTCCTCGACGGCGACGAGTTCACGCAGGACCTCATGCACGCGATTCCGGACCTCGTGTTCGTCCTCGACGACGACGGGTCGTTCCTCCGGTGGAACGACCGCCTCCCGGCGGTCTCGGGCTACGACCCCGACGAGATAGCCGACATGCACGCCCTGGCGTTCGTCCCGGACGCGGACGAACTCCGCATCGCGGCGGCTATCGGGGACGTCCTCGACACCGGCGGAGTGGCCGTTCGCGAGTCGGCGCTCGTCACGAAGGACGGCGACCACGTCCCGTACGAATTCGCGGGTGCGCGCGTCACCGACGATGACGGCGACATCCTGGGGCTCATCGGCACCGGGCGGGACATCTCCGAGCGCAAGCAGCGCGAGCGGACGCTCCGACGCCAGCGCGACGAACTCGAGACGCTGAACCGCATCAACGCCGTCATCCGGAACGTCAACCAGGCGCTCGTGGGTGCGAAGACCATCGACGACATCACGGACCTGGTCTGCGAGCGACTGGCGGCGTCCGAACTCTACCTGGGTGCGGTCGTCGCGCACGTCGACGACGCACGGAACCGACTGGTCGTCGACGACGCCGCGGGAATCGACGAGGAGTTCGTCCGGACGGTCGAGTCGGCCTTCGAGGGGCGCGCCGACGAGAGCGCGTCCGCGGCGGCCGCCCGGACGGGCGAAGTGCAACTCGTCAGGAAGGTCACCCGGAACGACGACGTTCCGGCGGAACTCCGGGCGGCGGCCGACGGCAACGGATTCGAGTCGGTGGCCTGCATCCCGCTTCGCTACGACGCGACCGGGTACGGCGTGCTCGTCGTGCACGCGGCCCGCGAGGACGCGTTCAGCCCGCGCGAGTCGGCGGTCTTCGGGGAACTCGGCGAGACCATCGGCCACGCCATCAACGCCATCGAACGGAAGAACGCGCTGGTCGCCGACCGGGTGGTCGAACTGGAGTTCGACGTGCGCGAGTCAGCGAACTTCGTCGTTGCGGCGTCCGCCCGGACCGACGCCACGTTCGAACTGGAGGGCGTCGTGTCGAAGGAGGGGTCGACGTTCCTGACCTACTACAGCGTCGACGGCGGCGACGAGGGGGCCGTGCTGGACCTCGCCGAGGAGGCGACGGCGGTCGACCACGCCCGGTTCGTCGCCGGGGACGACACGCGGCTGTTCGAGGTCATCGTAGACGACCCCGCC
This sequence comes from Halobacteriaceae archaeon GCM10025711, assembly GCA_042662785.1. Classification (GTDB taxonomy): domain Archaea; phylum Halobacteriota; class Halobacteria; order Halobacteriales; family Halobacteriaceae; genus JBHSYX01. The sequence continues at coordinate 1,653,339 of JBHSYX010000001.1, read as the reverse complement.
CTCCTCACGACGTTCGCCGAGTACGGCGTGCGGGTCACCAGCCTCACCGCCGACGACGGCACGGGCCGGGTCGCTGTGGAGATACCGACCGGGATGGACGTCCGGTCGCTCGTGGACAACGTCAAGGAGACGGTCCCGGAGTCGGAACTGCTCGCCCAGCGCACGGCGGACCGGGCGATGCAGACGACGCCGGAGCTCAGGACTGAACTCCGCGAGGAACTGACCGAGAAGCAGCGCGCGGTCCTGCGGACGGCGTACTTCGCGGGCTTCTTCGAGCGGCCGCGCCGGAGCTCCGGCGAGGAGGTGGCCGACGCGATGGACGTCGCGCCGTCGACGTTCCACCAGCATCTCCGGGTCGGACTCCGGAAGCTCCTGGACACGCTCATGGACAACCCCCACGACCACCGGTAGGGCGGGGTACCGGAAATTTTCGGCATTACACCTACCTTCAAACAACCCCCAGAAGTAGTCGTCCGGATGCGAGATGCCACCTCCCCGGCATGGTAATCCATCGTATCCGGGCATCGGGCCTCAACCCCCACCCCCACTCCACCCCACTTCACTCTCCCTCTCTTCGACCGGTCCGAGTAGTAACCCTTTAGTCCGTCTCCGGAATAGACCACCGCAGGGAACAGCACGGCCGCAGCTCCGACTCGCCACACGGTTGTGTGGCTTGGGAATGCGGTAGTGCGTTCGGCGACCCGCGCCGACCAGCGTATCGTGCAGTTCCAATCCTACCAATGGCACGAATGCACACCCGACGCCGCGGCTCGTCCGGTTCCGACCGGCCCGTGGCAGACGAACCACCGGAGTGGAGCGACGTCGAACCAGAAGCCATCGAGGACCGCGTCGTCGAACTCGCCGAGCAGGGCCACAGCGCCGCCGAGATCGGCCTGAAGCTGCGCGACGAGGGCGTCGCGGGCGTCCCGGTCCCGGACGTGAAACTCGCGACCGGGAAGAAGGTCACGACCATCCTCGAGGAGAACGACGCCGCGCCCGACCTGCCGGAGGACCTCCGCAACCTGATGGAGCGCGCCGTCCGCCTCCACGAGCACATGGACGAGAACCCGCAGGACCACGCGAACAAGCGGGCGCTCCAGAACACGGAGTCCAAGATTCGCCGGCTGGTGAACTACTACCGCGGCGACAAGCTCGACGAAGGGTTCACGTACAAGTACGACCGTGCGAAGGAACTCCTGAAGTAGATGTCCACCGCCGGTCGAACCGCGTCCGAGTCCACCGACGCCGCGAGCGACCTCGCCGCGGCGGTGAGCGACGCGTCGTTCGTTCGCGTGGTCGCCCACGCCGACGGCGACGCGCTGGCCGCGGGCGGCATGCTCGCTCGCGTGCTCTCGGACGTCGACCGGCCGTTCCAGGTGAGCCTCGCTCGCACGCGCGGTGCTGTCGCCCGGCGCGTCGACACGGACGCCGAAGCCACGACCGTCGTGCTCGGGGCGCACGCCCCTGAAGCCGACGCCGTGGTCGACGGGCCGACGGCCGCCAGTGTGGTCGCGTTCGACGCGGCCCGGGAACTCGGCGTCGACCCGGACCCGACGCTCGCACTCGCGGGCGTCGTGGCCCACGGGACGCTCCCGGGTGCCGACGGCACCGAGCACGTCCTCGACGCCGCGCGCGACGCGGGCGTCGAGCGTCGCGCCGGCGTGGGCATCCCGACGGCGGACATCGCCGACGGGCTCGCGCACACGACGCTCGCACACGCGTCGTTCTCGGGCGACGCCGGGGCGACCCAGGCGACGCTCGCGGAACTCGACCTCCCGGTCGACCTCGACGAGTCCGCCCACCGGACCGTCGCCTCCCTGTTCGCGCTCGACGCGACGGGCGGCGACCAGCAGGCGCGTGCGGCCGACGCGGTGGAGCGCGCACTCCATCCCCACGCACTGCCCGACGGTCCGTTCGCGACCGTCGAGGGCTACGCCGACGTGCTCGACGCCGTCGCGCGCTGGGAGGCCGGCACGGGCATCGCGCTCGCGCTCGGCCACGACGTGCGCACGGCCGCACTCGACGCGTGGCGCGAACACGCGACGGCGGCCCACCAGGCGGTCCGGACGGCCGACCTGGCCCGTTACAGCGGCGTCGTCGTCGCCCGCGTCCCGAACGCGCCCGTCTGGACCGTTGCCCGCTTGCTCCGCGACTTCCGGTCGCCGGAGCCGGTCGCGCTCGCCGTGAGTGACGGCGAAGCGGCCGCCGCCGGGCCGACCGACGTGGACGTCGCGTCGCTGCTCGCAGCCGGCACGGACGACGACCGGGTCGGCGGAACCGGCGGGCGTGCGTACGCGCGGTTCGACCAGGAACAGGACGAGGAATTCGTGGACGCGGTCCGGGAGGCAGCATGAGGCGGGCGACAGTCCGCACGGAGGTTGCCAGCCCGGAGCGCGCGGCGGCCGCGGTCAGGCCCGACAACACGCCGGAGATGACGACCCGCGTCGAGGACGGCGCGGTCGTGACCGTCATCGAGCGCGAATCGACGAGCGGCCTCCGTTCGACCGTGGACGACTACGTCGTCAACCTCACGGTGGCGACCGAAGTGGCACAGTTCGCAGACCGACAGACTACATCCAACCATGAGTGAACGATCAGTTTCGAAGCGGAAGAAGGGCAAGCGGTGGTACACCGTGCTCGCACCCGAGCAGTTCGACCGGGCCGAGCTCGGCCGCACCCCGCCGACGAGCCCGAGAACGTACTGGACCGAACGATTGAGACCACCCTCGGCGACCTGCGCGACGACGCCGGCCAGAACAACGTCAAACTCGAGTTCCAGGTCGTCGACGTCGGCAGCGACTCGGCGTACACCGAGTTCTCGAAGCACGAACTCGCGCGGGACTACCTGCGCAGCCTCGTGCGGCGCGGCTCCTCGAAGATCGGCGTCGTGACGGACGTCGTCACGACCGACAACTACCGCGTCGAGGTGCAGCCGGTCGCGTTCACGACCAAGCGCGCCGACCACAGCCAGCAGCACGCCATCCGCCGGATGATGCTCGACATCGTCGAGGACGCCGCCGCCGAGCGCACGTTCGACGACTTCATCGACAGCATCGTCGAAGGCCGCCTCTCGAGTGCCATCTACGGCGAGGCGAAGACCATCTACCCGCTCCGCCGCGTCGAGATACAGAAGGCGACCCTCGAAGCCCGTCCGGAGGAGGTCGAGGCAGAGGAGGAGCTCTCCGTCGACGTGGACGAGGAGCAGGAACCCGAGGAAGTCGTCGAAGAGTAACGCCGACGGACTGTACTGTTTTCGTCGAGATTCGGCTTCGTCACGCGAGTATCGCAGGCATCTCGCCGAAGCGGAGCGCCCCGTAGAACGCCGCGAACAGGGTCGCGTTGTACGCGCCGTGGATGAGCGCCGGGACGGCGATGTTGCCGGTCCGTTCGTACACGCCGCCGAAGACCATGCTCGGGAAGAAGAGGATGCCGATGGTCGCGAGGCGCGCGCCGGCGCCGCCGGTGAGCGCGAACCAGTGGATGGCGGCGAAGATGGCGCTCGCCAGCGTCACGCCCACGACGGGGCCGAACACCCGACGGAGGAGTCCCTGCACGACGCCGCGGAACAGGAGTTCCTCGCCCGGTCCCACCAGGAGGAACGACAGCGGGATGAGCACGAGCAGCACCTCGGGGTTCTCCATGCCGAGTTGGCTCACCTGGTTGCTGGCGGGGTCGGCGCCGGTGCCGAGGACGAGCGAGGCGCCGACGGCGACGGCCGCGAACGCGAGGACGTAGCCGCCGACCACCCAGAGCAGGTCGCGCAGGGTCGGCACGCGAACCGGCACGAACGACGCGCCGAGGCCGCTGCGCCGGAGGAAGACGAGCGCGACGCCGCCGAACGCGACGCCCTGCGTGAACACCACGGCGAGGACGATGAGGACGGTCGGCTGCGTGAGGCCGACCGCGAAGGCGGCCAGCGCCGCGACGAGCGTCAGGATGGAGCCGACGACGAGTCCGACGATCGCGACGGTGAGCGCGAGGAGGACGGTCCGGAGTGCGCTGGACGAGTCGGCAGTGGTCACCATCGAGGGTCACCCGTCGGTGACGTGGATGACGCCCGTCATTCCGACACCCTCGTGGGGCAGGCAGACGTAGTGGTGGTCGCCCGCCACCTCGAAGGTGTGTTCGTACGTTTCTCCAGGGTTGATGACGCCACCGAAGCTACTGATCCACGCGTCGCGGGCCTCCATCTCCGACTCGTAGCCGCCGGAGGCGAAGTAGTCGGCCCCGTCGGGGATGCGGGCCTCGTAGGCGGTGACGGTGTGCCGGCGCGAACCGGTGTTCAGCCAGGTCACCGTCTCGCCGACGGCTATCTCGAACTCGTCGGGCAGGAAGGCGTTCGACCGCATCCCGACGTCGAACTCGCGGCGCTGGGACTCGCCGCCGACCATCCCGAGACAGCCCGCGAGGCCGGCCGACGCCGCGCCGGCCCCGGCGAGGAACGCACGCCGTTTCATCGGTCGGAGTTGGGGCCGCGGCAACTAAAGACCCGCCGGTTCCGGCACGCCCGAACATAAAAAGAGGTAAACGAGGGGGTCACAATCCCGGTTGTATGCGTCCCCGGTTCGTCGGCCGACTCGGGCTCGCCGACGCGGTGACCGCGACGAACGCGGCGCTCGGCTTCGTGGCGGTGGCCGCCGTCGCAGTCGACCCGACGCTCACCGCGCGGCTCATCCTCCTGGCAGCCATCGCCGACGGCCTCGACGGCATCATCGCGAAGTGGCGGGGCGGCACGCCCATCGGCCCGCACCTCGATTCGCTGGCGGACGTCGCCTCCTTCGGCATCGCGCCCGCCATGCTCGTGTTCGTCGGCCTCGACGACCCGTGGACCGCCGGCGACCCGCTCTATCTCGCGGCGGCGCTGGTCGTGCCCGCACTCTTCGTCACGATGGGCGTCGTCCGCCTCGCGTTCTACACCGCCTACGACAAGAACGACGACCACACCCAGGGCGTCACGACGACGCTCGCCGCGACCATCCTGGCGGCCAGCGTCCTCTCCGGCGTGTCCGGGGCGGTCCTGCTCGGCGCGACGCTCGGATTCAGCTACCTGATGGTGGCCACGGTCACCTACCCGGACCTCTACCCCCGCGACGCGTTCGTGATGGGCGCCATCCAGGCGCTCGCGGTCCTCGTCCCGGACGCGTTCGGCGGCCTGTTCCCGAAGGCGCTGCTCGCGTGGGCGCTCGCCTACCTCGTGCTCGCGCCGTGGTTCTACTGGCGGTCGGCGGACTGAACCGGTCGGAGTTTCCGGCCGACCGGACGGCCGTCGGTCCGAAGGGAAACGCTCATAGGTTGGCTGACGGAAGGAGTCGGTATGAGCGACGGTGACGAGGAAACGGACGACGCTTCTGCACCTGACGCGGAGTCGCTCGGGGAGCGACTCGACGCCGTCGAGGAGTCGCTCGGTGCGGCCGAGACCGAGGCCGACCTCGACGAGGTCGAGGCCAGCCTGGACGACGTCGAGGCCGACCTCGAGGAAGCCGACCTGCCGGAACCAGAAGACGAAGACGAGGACGACCCCCGCGAGGAGCTGAGGGGCGGGTCTCGGACCTCCGCGACGAACTGGAAGCACAGCGCGGCCCGTACGCCGAGGACGTGGTCGCCGAGATAGACGACGCGAAGACGACCATCACCGACACCCGGTGGACCGAGCAGGGCGAGGACGAACTCGTCGCAGTCGTGGACTCGTTCCTGGACGAGGTCGACGACCTGGTCGGGGCGTCCGTCACCACCGACACCGAGGCCGACCCCGAAGCACTCGGTGACGCCCTCGACGAGGCCGGCGACGCGGTCGAATCGGCCGGCCTGGACGCCGACGACGACGCCGACACCATCGCGGCGCTGCTCGAAGCCACCGAGGAGCTCCAGCAGGGCGTCGAGGACGCAGAGGCCTACACCGACCTCTCGGTCCGCGAACAGCTCCAGTACGAGGGCTACTACGACGTGCTCGGCGAGAAGCACAAGGACTACCCGCCCGAGTGGACCGCGATGAAGGAGTGGGAGAAGCGGGACAACGCCGAGATGGTCCTGCTCGTGCTCGACCGGATGGGCGGCACGGACTTCATGGAGCGCCACGCGCTCGACGCGCTCGAACGCATGGCGAACCCGGTCGCCGTCGACCCGATGATCGAACGCGCCGGGAAGCGCGACAAGCGCGCCATCTCCATCCTCGGCAAGATCGGCTCCGAGGCCGAGACGGCCCTGGACACCATCCTGGAGTACGCCGAAGCCGAGAAGGACCCCTGCTCCAGCGCACGACGCTGAAGGCGCTCGGAGAGATCGGCAGCGAGGAGGCGACCCAGACCATCGCCGACCAGCTCGTCGCCGACGACAAGACCGTCCGGAGCGCGGCCGCCCGCGCCCTCGGGCTCATCGGCGACACGCGCGCCGTCGAACCGCTGGCCGAGGTCGTCGAGGACGACCCCTCGGACACGGTGCGCGCCAGCGCGGCGTGGGCGCTCTACCAGATCGGGACCGAGGCGGCGCTCGAAGCCGCCAGCGAGTACGACCAGGACCGCTCCTACATCGTCCAGGTCGAGGCCGAGCGCGCGACCGACGCGCTGGGCGCGTAACCCGAACCCTTCTATATCGCCGTGAACTCGGCGAGGAAGAGCGCGACGAACTCAAGCAGGAACGCCACCGCGACGAGGAGCGCGCCGACCCGCCCGAGCCAGGTGTGCTCGGTCACCTCTCGCGGCGACATGTCGATGGTGTAGGACTTCAAATCGGCGTCGAAGGAGACGTAGTTCGGCTGGGTGAAGAACTCGACGAACACCAGCAGGCTGCCGAACGCCCCGAGCGCGTACCCGCCGAGGCGCAACCAGGTGAGGACTGTGACCATGACGGGAGAGCGCAGGCGCGCCTGAAAAACTCACCGGACCGAATCTTTTTCCGACAACCCGCGACCAGCCGGGACCATGCTCGGTCGAGCCCTCGCCGTCGCGGTCGCACTCGCCCTGGTCGGGGTGGCCGCCGCCGTCCCCACCGGGCCGACCCCGACCACGCCCGGACGACCGACCGCCCACGTCACGGCCGTCGTCCCCGACCCAGTCGCGGACGGCGACCGCGGCGAACGCGTCACCGTCTGGTTCCCGCCGGGCACGACGCTCGCCGGATGGAGCCTCGACGACGGCGAGACGACCGTCCCCTGCCGAATCGAACCGTCACCGGCACCGTGCACGTCGTCGCCGACGGCGAGCGGCCGGCGGGAATCGAAACGCCGCCCGCGAACGCCACCATCATCGAGGTGTCGGACCTCGCACTGTCGAACGCGGGCGAGCGAATCGAACTCCGCCACGACGGGCGACTCGTGGACGTCGTCACCTACGACGACACCGAGGAGGGACACCTCCTGACCAGGACCGGGTGGACCACGCCCGGTGCGACGGACGTCGCCGTGACCACCGCGCGAAACGTGACGGCGCGCACGTTCGTGCTCCCGGACGCCCCGGGGCCGCCCGTCGAACTGCTCCGGCGCGCCGACGAACGCGTCCTCCTCGCAGGGTACACGTTCACGTCGCGACGCGCTGCCAACGCCCTCATCGCCGCGGCGGACCGGGGCGTCGACGTGCACGTCCTGGTCGACGGAGCACCGGTCGGCGGGATGACCCGCCGGGAGGCACGCCTGCTGGACGCGCTCGTCGCCGCGAACGCGACAGTCACCGTCCTCGGCGGCCCGCACGCCCGCTACGACTTCCACCACGCGAAGTACGCCGTCGTCGACGACAGCGCGCTCGTCACGACGGAGAACTGGAAGCCTGCGGGCACCGGCGGCCGGTCGAGCCGCGGCTGGGGCGTCGTCGTGGCCGACGCCGAACTGGCGGGGTCCCTCGCGGACGTGTTCCGGGCCGACGCCACCTGGCGCGACGGCATCCCCTGGCAGGAGTACCGAAACGACCGGTCGTTCGAGCCTGCGACGCCGGCGAACGGCACCTATCCGACCCGGTTCCGGACGAAGCGAGTGCGCGCCGACAGCGTCCGGTTGCTGGTCGGCCCGGACAACGCCGAGCGGTCGGTGCGCTCGGTGCTCCGGTCGGCCGACCGCTCGGTCCGCGTCCAGCAGGTGAGCGTCGAACCGGGAACGCCGCTGCTCCGCGCCACCGTCGACGCCGCCCGGCGAGGCGTGGACGTGCAGGTCGCGCTCAGCAGCGCGTGGTACACCCGGGAGGAGAACCGGCGGCTCGTGCGCCGGCTGAACCGGCAGGCCGACCGCGAGGACATCCCCCTGTCGGCGACGCTCGTGGAACCCCGGTCGCGGTTCGAGAAGGTGCACGCCAAGGGCGTCGTGGTGGACGGCGAGCGGGTGGTGCTCGGGAGCGTCAACTGGAACAACAACTCGCTCCGGGAGAACCGCGAGGTGGCGGTCGTGCTGGAGGGCGACGCCGTCGGCGACTACTACGCACGCGTCTTCCGGGCCGACTGGCGCGGCGGCGCGTGGCGGCTCCCCTCGGGATGGTCGGCGCGCTCGGCGTCGGGCTACTCGCCGCAGGAACCGTCGTCCGCAGGCAGGTGGCGTTCGGCTGAACGACGTGCTCTGGAGGTCCTCGTCGAGTTCCGCGCCCTCCATCTTCTCGACGAGCGCGTCGAGCACCTGCTCGCGCATCCCGGAGACGAACTTGATGCTGCCGACGACGAGGTGGCCGCCGCCGCTGACGCCCGCTCCCGGCAGTTCGTCGTTCAGGTCGGAGACCATCTGCGGGATGTCGAGGCGCACGCCGTCGCTCCGGAGGACGGCGAAGTCGGGGCCGTAGCCGATGGTGATGACGGGTTCGCCTGTCTCCTCGACCTTGCGGTCGTGGATCTCGCCGGTCGTCTTCCCCGGCGCCGGGTAGGTGAACCGGTGGGCGTGGTTCTCCAGGTCGACGCGGTAGAGGTTGACGCCGTTCTTGACGCGTTCGTGCTCGACGTGCGGCAGCGCGGCGTCGAGCTGGCGTTCGACGTCGCGCTCGGAGCGCTCGGCGAGGAACGGCACGAGTTCGCGGTGGCGTTCCTCGTCGCCGCCGACGTTGAGCACGTCGTTGATGAGGTTCTGTCCGGGGTCGTACCGGAGCCAGAACGCCTCGTAGTCGAGCGCCTCGCTGATGTCCCACAGCTCCTCCTCGTCGTAGCCCTCCTCGGCGGCGAGGTCGAGGTAGTCGTCCATGACCTCGGCCTTCGACCGGTCGCAGAGCCCGGCGACGGCGGGGACGTGGCGGAGTTCGTCGGTGATGTCGGGGTCGATCATCCGCGCGAGCTCCACGACCATCATCCCGGTCGTGATGCGGTAGTCCTCGCCGTGGAGGTAGGGGTTGACGTGCTGGTCGACGAACGGCTCCACCGCCTCCGGGTCCGGGTGGTGGTGGTCGACGACGAGGATGGGGATGTCGTAGTGGCTGACGGCCTTGTAGGCGGGCACGTCCTCCTCGGTGCTCCCGTTGTCGAGCATCAGCAGGAGCGGGAGCTTCTGGCCGTGGCGGGCGCGGTCCTCGAGTGCGAAGTTGAGGTCGCGGGTCGCGTCCTCCATCTCGTAGAACGGCGCCTTGCTCGGCAGGCGCTTGAGGAGGTGGCGCTGGGCCTCGGGGTCCTCGTGGGTCTCGGCGATGAACCGTTCGAGGGCGAGCTGGAGCGGGACGCTCGCGGCCATCCCGTCGCCGTCGGCGTGGTGGCGCATACGGATGGGACGGCCCTCGATGACCGTCTCGCGGAGCTGTCGGGCGACGTCCTTGAGGTCGGGATAGAGCTGTTCGAACGCGGGCCACTCGACGAGCGGTTCGACGTCGTGGGGTTCGGCGCGCTCCGCCATCGCCTCGGCGAGGCGGGTCTCGACGGCCTCGGCCGCGTCGCCGTCGAGCACGTCCAGGGAGTCGATTTCGACCTGGACAGCGCCCTCGCGCTCCTCGACGACGCCCACCACGTGGACGACGTCTTCGAGGTCGACGTCGGGGTAGGCGCGGACGCCGGCTTCCTCGAAGGCGGTGGCGGGGACGACGCCGGTCTCGTCGCGGACGCGGAAGATGGTCGGGCCGCCGGTCTGCTTGATCTGGACGACCTCGCCTTCGACGTGGACGCGGTCGCCGACCCGGTCGGCGAGGTTACCCGCGCCGGGGAGGTCGTACTCGTGGTCGACCGTCTCGGTCTCGAAGGCGTCGAGGTCGGCGGGCGAGAAGCTCAGGTCGCCGTTGTCGCGGACCTCGATGAGTTCCACGACGACCTCGTCGCCGAGTTCGTAGGCCTCGTCGATGACCGACTCGTGGATGAGGCCGGAGACGTTGTCGGAGACGTCCACGAACGCGCCGTAGTCGACGACGCCGTTGACGGTTGCGTGATAGTACTCGCCCACTTCCACGTCCTCGATGGTACAGGCCGGATCGAGACGGTAGACGACGGGAGTGTCGCCGGTCCCCTCGCCGGCGTCAGGAGTTTCGCTCATGTTGATGATGGGTTCGAGGTGACCGCTTTTAACCGCTTTGCAACCGGCCTGGCGGGTTCCGGAACGCTTAGAACGACCGCCGCACCAGATGGAGGCATGCGATTGTTCGGCCGCCGGTCGTCCGGCGTCCTCGGTATCGCCGAGGAGACGCTGTCGTTCGCACTGGAGGCGTCCCGGAACTCCCACCCCAACGAGTTCATGGGCCTGCTCCGGGGACGCCCGCCGCCGAACTCGGCCTCGACGCCGACGGGATGGTGATAACGGACGTGCTCGTCATCCCCGGCACGAAGTCGAACAGCGTGAGCGCGACCGTCCGCACGAACATGATCCCGAACGACATGCGTGCCCTCGGCTCCGTCCACTCCCATCCGAACGGCGTGCTCCGTCCGAGCGACGAGGACCTGTCCACGTTCGGGTCGGGCGAGGTGCACATCATCATCGGCGCACCCTACGAGCGGCGGAACTGGCGCGCGTTCGACCGCGAGGGCGAACACCGGAGCCTCGACGTGCTCGACGTCGACCTCCCGGACCCGGAATCGTTTTTCGACTTCACGCAGGACGACATCGACCAGGAACTCGACCGATGACACAACGCCAGCCTCCGAGACGAGTCGTCGCGCAGGGAACGTTCGACATCATCCACCCCGGCCACGTCCACTACCTGACCGACGCCGCCGAGATGGGTGACGAACTCCACGTCATCGTGGCTCGCCGCGAGAACGTGACGCACAAGGCGCCGCCGGTCCTCCCCAACCGGCAGCGCCGGGACGTGGTCGCCGCGCTTGAGGTGGTCGACGCGGCGCACGTCGGCCACCCCGACGACATCTTCATCCCCATCGAGGAGATCGACCCCGACGTCATCGTTCTCGGCCACGACCAGCACCACGACGAGGCCGCTATCGAGGCGGAACTCGCGCGACGCGGCATCGACTGCGAGGTGCGCCGCGCGTCGGAACGCCGGCCGGCCTACGAGGGCGAGATACTCTCGACCGGCGACATCGTCGAAGAACTGCTGGAGCAGCGCGGCAGAGGTAGCCGGCGTCGGCGAGCCTGTCGACGGCTTCGCCGAGACGCTCCTTGCTGTTGGCGTAGGAGATGCGCGCGTAGCCGGGCGTCCCGAACGCGCTCCCGGGCACCGTCGCGACGTGCGCGTCGTCGAGTGCGTCCATGCACCACGACTGGTCGTCGTCGGCCACGGGCACCATCATGTAGAAGGCGCCCTGGGGTTCCGGCACGTCGACGTCGTGTTCGGCGAGGCGGTCGAGCAGGTACTCGCGGCGCTCCGCGAACGCCTGGACCATCTCGTCGACGGCGTCGTCGGTGTTCTCCAGGGCTTCGACGCCGGCGTGCTGGACGAAGTTCACCGCACACGAGACCGAGTGGGAGTGGAGTTTCCCGGCTTCGCCGACGAGTTCCTCGGGGCCGGCGAGGTAGCCGAGCCGCCATCCGGTCATCGAGTAGGCCTTCGAGAAGCCGTTGATGGTGACCGTGCGGTCGGCCATGCCGTCGAGCGTCCCGAGGCTGGTCGGTTCGTCGGTGTAGCAGATGTGCTGGTATATCTCGTCGCTGATGACCGTGACGTCGTGTTCGACCGCCAGGTCGCGGACGCCTTCGAGTGCGGCGTCGGTGTAGACGGCGCCGGTCGGGTTGTTCGGCGAGTTGACGACGAGGAGGTCGGTGTCGTCGGAGACGGCCGCCGCGAGGTCGTCGAGGGCGGGTTCGAGCTGGAAGCCGTACGGCGACAGGTCGACCCGGGTGAGGTCGCCGCCCGCCAGCTTCACCATCGCCTCGTAGGACACCCACGCGGGGTCGAGGAGGACCACCTCGTCGCCGTCGTCCACGAGCGTCGTGATGGTCTCGTAGAGCGCCTGCTTCGCGCCGGGCGTGACGATGACGTTCCCGGGGCCGTAGTGGAGGCCGTCGCCCTGGAGTTTCTCGGCGATGGCGCGCTTGAGTTCGGGGATGCCGTTGGACGACGTGTAGCCGGTGTTGCCGGCTTCGAGTGCGTCCTCGGCGGCGTCCACGATGTTCCGGGGCGTCGGGAAGTCGGGTTCGCCGACGGAGAGGTTGACGACGTCCGCGCCCTCCTCGCGGAGTTCGGCGGCGCGGTTCGAGACGGCGAGCGTGGCGCTGGGTTCGACGCGCCCGACGCGGTCGGCGAACTTCATAGTGCCTCCACCATGTCGACGGCGCTCTCGACGGCGCTCGCACCCTTGTCGGCGCGGGCGTTCGCCTCCTCGGCGGTCATGCCGGGGCCGGTGACGCCGAACGCGACCGGCTTGTCGTGGGTCAGGCTCACGTCGGTCAGTTTGGTGGCGGCGGCGCTGGCGATGACCTCGTCGTGGTCGGTGTCGCCTTTGATGATCGCGCCCAGGACGGCGACGGCGTCCACGTCGTCGCGGCGCGCGAGGCGGTCCGCGGCGAGCGGCGCGTCGTACGCGCCGGGGACGCGGAGCGTGTCGACGACCTCCACGTCCCGTTCCTCGGCGGCCGACAGGGCGTGTTCCTCCATCTTCTCGGTGATAGCGCGGTTGAACCGCGCGACGACTACCAAGGGCTACCATGTGTGACCGGTGGCCACGCCGGCCTAAAGAACTACCGTCTCAGGTAAAGCCGCCGCGTCCCGGAAAGACTGTAAACACCCGGGTCGCCTGGTCGAGACAGATGCAGTCAGCGTTGCGCCTCCGGGACCGGGTCGCGGCGTCTCCAGCAGCCGTCGGCGTCGCCGTGGTCACGGTCCTCGCGCTCGCCGCCCGCCTGTTCGCCCTCGGCCAGCGGGTCTTCCACTGGGACGAGGCGCGGGTCGGCTACTGGATTCTCCGCTACCAGGAGTCCGGCGCGTACGAGTACCGCCCCATCATCCACGGTCCGTTCCTCCCGCAGGTGAACCGACTCCTGTTCGAGGTGCTGGGCCCCACCGACTTCGCCGCCCGCCTGCCCGTCGCCGTCGTCGGCGGCCTGCTCCCGCTGGCGGCGTGGCTGTTCCGGGACCGACTCCGGGACGCCGAGGTGGTGGCGCTCGCCGCGCTGTTCGCGCTCAACCCCGTACTGCTCTACTACTCGCGGTTCATGCGCAACGACGTGCTCCTCGCGGCACTGATGGTGTTCGCCCTCGGGTTCTTCGTCCGCGCGTACGACACCCGCGAGACGGACTACCTCTACGCCGGAGTGGCCGCGCTCGCGCTCGCGTTCACGACCAAGGAGAACGTCGTCGTCTACGTCGGCACGTGGGTCGGCGCGTTCGCGCTCGTCTTCGACCACCGCCTGTTCCTCGCGCGCGGGACCGACCGGACGCCGCTCGACCTGGTGTGGTCGTCGCTCCGGCGAGCGGCGGTCGGCGCCTGGCGGTGGCGGGTGCCGCTCGTCGTCGCCGTCGTCGAGTTCTTCGTCATCGTCGTGGTGTTCTACGCGCCGCGGCCCGAGTTCGGACAGGCGCTGACGAACCCCGCGATGCTCCCGGGCGTCGTCGGGGCGGGCACCGTCGGGGCCGCCGAGGCGTTCTGGGGGACGTGGGTCGGCGGCGGCATGCAGGGGCACCAGTACCTCCCGTACTTCGAACACTACGTGTCGGTGCTCCAGGCGGGCGGCCTGGTCGTGGTGCTGCTGGCGGCCGGCGGCTTCCTCGCCGACCGGTACGGCGGCGACGAACCCCGCGACCTGGTGTCCTTTGCGTTCTACTGGGGGCTCGCCAGCGTGTTCCTCTACCCTCATCAGCGACATCCAGGCGCCCTGGACAGCGGTCCACGCCATCGTCCCGCTGGCGATACCGGCCGCCGCCGGCGTCGGCATCGTCGTCCGTCGCGCCCACCGTGGACTCGCCGAGGACGACACCGTGAGCGTCGCGCTCGCGCTCGTCATCCTGGTCGCGCTGGGCGCACAGATGTCGGTCACGGCCGTGAACGCGGCCTACGTGAACCCGCAGGACAGCGACTCGCCGCTCGTCCAGTTCGGCCAGCCGGGAAGCGAGGAGCTACGCGACGAACTCGACGCCGTGGCGAGGGTCGCCCGGAACAACGAAGGAGCGACGTGCTGTTCTACGGCGAACACTTCCACGTGCCCGACGAGGCCGACGCCCGCCAGCCGCCGGTGACCTCGGGGAACTGGCACAACCGGCTGCCGATGACGTGGTACCTGGAGCGCGGCGGCGTCCGGCCGACGAGTTCCACCCACCTGGACGACGTGACCGCCGACGGTCCGCCCGTGGTCATCACGCTCGCCGATCACGAGAAGGACCTCTCGCCGCGCCTGGAGAACTACCGGGCGACCACCCACGAGATAACGCTCACGAACACCGAGACGGTGGTGTTCGTCGACCGGGACGCGCTCGACGATGATACACGAACCTGAACACCTGACCGCCAGGTTGGCAACTCTTATGCAGGGGCGTCCACAAGTCACCGGTATCCGATGACGGACACGTTGACTGCTGACGGGGTGACACTCGGGGTCGTCGGCGGCGGACAGCTCGGCCGGATGATGGCCGAAGCGGCCAGCCCGCTCGGGGTCGAACTCGTCGTGCTCGACCCGACGCCGGACTGCCCGGCGGCACCGGTCGCCAGGGACCAGATCGTGGGCGCGTTCGACGACGCGGACGCGGTCCGGGAACTCGCCGACCGCGCAGACGTCCTCACCTACGAGATAGAGCTCGCGGACCCGGACCTGCTCGCGGCGGTCCGCGACGAGTTCGACGTGGAAGTCCACCCGACGCCCGAGACGCTCCGGGTCGTCCAGGACAAACTCGTCGAGAAGGAGACGCTCGCCGACCACGGCGTCCCCGTCCCGGCGTTCCGTCGGGTCGACGACGCCGACTCGCTCCGGGACGCCCTCGACGAACTCGGCGCGCCGGCGATGCTGAAGGCCCGCCACGGCGGCTACGACGGGCGCGGGAACGCGCCGGTCGAGTCGGTCGCCGACGCCCGCGACGCGCTCGGGTCGGTCGGCGACAGCGTGCTGGAGGAGTTCGTCGACTTCGAGCGCGAACTCTCGGTCATCGGCGTCCGCGGCGACGGCGAGACGGCAGCGTTCCCCGTCGGGGAGAACGTCCACGAGGCGGAGATACTCCGGGAGAGCGTCGTGCCCGCCCGGACGACCGACGCCGTCCAGGAGCGCGCCGTCGAGGTGGCCTACGAGGTGCTCGACGTGCTGGAGGGGCGTGGCGTCTACGGCATCGAACTGTTCGAGACGACCGACGGCGACATCCTGGTGAACGAGATAGCCCCCGCCCCCACAACTCCGGCCACTACACCATCGAGGGCGCGTTCACCTCGCAGTTCGAACAGCACGTCCGCGGCGTCCTCGGCCTGCCGCTCGGAGAGACCGGCCTCCGGCGGCCGACGGTGATGGCGAACGTCCTCGGCGACGTGGCGGAGACAAAGCCGGCCGAACTCCACGGCGTCCGGGACGCGCTCGCGACCCGCGGCCTCTCGCTCCACTGGTACGGCAAGCAGGAGGTGCGCCCGCTCCGGAAGATGGGGCACGTCACGGCCGTCAGCGTCGAAGACGAACCCATCGACGACCTGCTCGCCCGGGCGCGCGGCGTCCGCGACGAACTCACCTTCGAACCATGACCACGCAGGGAAGCCAGACCGAACCATGACCACGCAGGCACTCCAGGACCTCATCGACGACATCGAGGCAGAGGCGGCGACCGACCGCGACCCCGAGGACACCCCGGAGGTCGGCATCGTGATGGGCAGCGACTCCGACCTGCCCGTGATGGAGGGCGCCTACGACGCGCTCACCGACCTCGGCTTCGAGGAGGTGACCGACTACGACGACCCGCCGGCGGCGCGGTTCACCTTCGAGACGTACGTCGTGTCCGCCCACCGCACGCCCGAACTGATGTACGCGTACGCGACGACGGCCGCCGACCGCGGCCTCGACGTCATCATCGCGGGCGCCGGTGGCAAGTCCGCCGACCTGCCGAACATGACCGCGTCGCTGGCCTACCCGCTGCCGGTCATCGGCGTGCCCGTTCAGGAGAAATCGGTCCCCTCCGTCATCGGCATGCCGACGGGCGCGCCCATCGTCGCCGTCGACGCCGGGAAGTCGTACAACGCGGCGCTGTCCGCCGTCCAGGTCCTCGCACGCGCACACGATGAACTCGAAGCGCGGCTGGTCGACTACCACGACGACCTGCAGAGCGACGTGGCCGTGACCTCCCGGGAGCTACACGAACGCGGCACCCCGGGGTTCCGTTCCCGCCGCGAGGACTGATAAACCGTCGCGTACCGGCATAAAAACCAAGAATCAACGCTTATAGGGGTGGCCTCCTAACCGCCGGTTTGTACGGAGAACACCGTATGAACGCATGGATAGCTATCGGTGCACTGGCGCTGGTCGCGGTGCTGATACCCATGATGATGTTGATGATATCAGCGCTCATCCGGCCCAGTGTTCCCGAACAGGGGAAGCGCGCCGTGTACGAGAGCGGCGAGGTCCCGACGGGAAACACGCGCATCAGGTTCAATATCCAGTACTACATGGTTGCGCTGCTGTTTCTCGTCTTCGACATCGAGACGGTACTCATCTTTCCGTGGACGGTGGTCTACCGTTCCGCGGTCAACGACGTCGGTCTGATTCCAGCACTGGTGCCGATGCTGGTGTTTATCGGCGTCCTCGTTGTCGGCCTCGCCTGGGCATGGCGCAATGGTGCAGTGCGCTGGGTATCCAACCCGCGGTACAAACAGAGGGAAATACATGAGTGACTCACCGCGAGACTCCATCGTCGGTTCCGACGACCCAGTGACGAAAACACGCGACGCCCGGATGGGCGAGGGCGTCGACAATCGGTTCAACTCGCGACTCCGCGAGGTGCTGGGCTCCACGCCGTTCATTCTCACGAAGTTCGACAAGTTCATGAACTGGGCGCGGGGCTCCTCGATGTTCATGCTGCAGTTCGGTATCGCCTGCTGCAGCATCGAGATGATGCACACCTACTCGGTCAAACACGACCTCGACCGCTTCCACGCCGGGGTGCCACGCGCCTCGCCGCGGCAGGCGGACGTGATGATCGTGCCGGGGACCATCGTCTCGAAGTTCGCACCCCGCATGAAGCGGGTCTACGACCAGATGCCCGAGCCGAAGTTCGTCGTGAACATGGGCAACTGTTCGACGAGCGGCGGCCCGTTCCAGGAGGGCTACAACGTCGTGAAGGGCGCCGAGGAGGTCATCCCGGTCGACATCCACGTCCCGGGCTGCCCGCCCCGGCCGGAAGCCCTGGTCTACGGCATCGCCAAACTCCAGGAGCGCATCGCGAACGGCGAGACCACCCCGGTGACGGTCAAGCCCTACGAACTCGAGGAGTTCGGCGACCTGGAGCGCGACGAACTCGTCGACAAACTCGCCGAAGAGCTCGACCGCGAGGACCTCGTGATGCGGTACAACTGGGCTGATTCGCCATGAGCAAGCAGGAAGAAACAGAGGACGTCGTCTCCGACGTCGTCGCCAACGTGGACCTCGGCGAGATAGAGGAACTGCTCGGTGACAGCGTCCTCTCGCGACGGACGAACAGCTACCCCGGCGGGTTCGTCATCCGCGCCGACGAGGTGCAGGACACGCTCCGGACCCTCCGCGACGAGGCGGGCTTCGACCACCTCTCGTGTGTCACCGCACAGGAGTACGAGGACCGGTACGAGTCGATCTACCACCTCAAGAAGTTCGACGACGCCAGCCAGGAGCTGAGCATCTTCGTTCCCACCTCGAAGGACGACCCCGTCAGCGAGTCGGGCGAACCCGTCTTCCGCGGTGCCGACTGGCACGAACGGGAGGCCTACGACCTCATCGGCGTCGAGTACGACGGCCACCCCGACCTGCGGCGCATCCTGCTGCCGGAGACCTGGCAGGGCCACCCGATGGCCCGGGACTTCAACCAGGACAAGGCACAGATAGTGCCGTTCCACGAGCACAAGAACCCCATCGCGGACAGCGTCCGGGACGAGGACTCGGACACGATGTTCCTCAACATCGGTCCCCACCACCCGGCCACGCACGGTGTGCTCCACCTCAAGACGGTGCTCGACGGCGAGCAGGTCGCCGACGTGGAACCCGACATCGGCTACCTCCACCGGTGTGAGGAACAGATGGCCGAGAAGGGCTCCTACCGCTACCAGATCATGCCGTACCCGGACCGGTGGGACTACGCGCCCGCCGGCCTGCTCAACGAGTGGTCGTACGCGCGCGCGGCCGAGGACCTCGCCGACATCGAGGTGCCGGAGTACGCGCAGGTCATCCGGACGATGGGCGCGGAGATGTGCCGCATCGCCTCCCACATGCTCGCGGTCGCCACGTTCGGCCTCGACATCTACGGCGACTTCACCGCCATCTTCATGTACGGGATGCGGGACCGCGAGATCATCCAGAACCTCCTGGAGGACCTCACGGGCCAGCGCATGATGTTCAACTACTTCCGCCTCGGCGGGGTCGCCTGGGACATCCCGGAGCCCCGCGAGGAGTACTTCGACAAGGTCCGGGACTTCCTCGAGGGCCTGCCGGAGTACATGGAGGAGTACCACAACCTCCTCACGAACAACGAGATCCTCCAGATGCGGACCGTCGACACGGGCGTCCTCGAACCCGAGGTCGCCAAGGAGTACGGCGTCACCGGTCCCATCGCCCGCGCGTCCGGCATCGACTACGACCTCCGCCGCGACGACCCGTACGGCTACTACCCGAACCTCGACTGGGACGTCGTCACCGACGACGGCAAGGACAACTACTCCCGGCTGATGGTTCGCCTCGGCGAGGTCGAGCAGTCCGCGAAGATCATCGAGCAGTGTGTCGACCTGCTCGAGGACTGGCCGGAGGAGGACCGCGAGATTCAGGCCAACGTCCCGCGCACGCTCAAGCCGGAAGCGGGCAAGGAAGTCTACCGCGCCGTCGAGGGCGCCAAGGGCGAACTCGGCATCTACATCCGCGCCGACGGCACGGACAAGCCCGGCCGGTTCAAGATCCGCGGCCCGAGTTTCTCGAACCTCGCGGCGCTCCCCGAGATGTCCGAGGGCGAGTTCGTGCCCGACCTGGTCGCGACGCTCGGTAGCCTCGACATCATCCTGGCGGAGGTGGACCGCTGATGGCCACGCTCCCCGAGACCATCGGCGGCCTCCTCGGGTTCGGCGAGATGTCGCCGGGCCAGGAGTTCGTCGCCGCGTTCATCGGCGCGCTCATCGTCGGCACGCTCATGCTGCTGATGGCGGCGCTCGCCGGTCCGTGGGCCAAGCGGAAGATTACGGCCGCGTTCACCGACCGCATCTCCGTCAACCGCGTCGGTCCCGCCGGCATCCTCACCATCGTCATCGACTCGGTGCGCCTCCTCTCGAAGGAGCTCATCATCCCCGAGGACGTCGACCGTCCTGCGTGGGACCTCGCACCGCTCGTGATGGCCGCGTCCGCCCTCCTGGGCTTCGCGGTCATCCCGATGGGCAACGGCATCCACCTGGCCGACCCCGAGATCGGCCTGGCCTACGTGTTCGCGGTGGCGTCCATCGCGAGCCTGGGCCTGGTCATGGGCGGCTACGCGTCGAACAACAAGTTCTCGCTGCTCGGCGGCCTGCGCGCCGTCGCGCAGAACCTCGCGTACGAGATTCCGCTCGTCATCACCGCGGCGTCGGTGGTCATCTTCACCGGGTCGCTCCGCATGAGCGAGATCGTCGCCGCCCAGCAGGCGACGCTCGTCACCGTCGGCGGCATCTCCATCCCGATGTGGTTCGCGTTCGTGAACCCGTTCGCGTTCGTGCTGTTCGTCATCGCGAACCTCGCTGAGGTCGGCCGGAACCCGTTCGACATCCCCGAGGCACCGACCGAGATCGTCGCAGGCTACCAGACCGAGTACTCCAGCGTCTACTTCGTGCTGTTCTACCTCGGCGAGTTCCTGCACATCTTCCTCGGCGGCGCCATCATCGCGACGCTGTTCCTCGGCGGACCGAGCGGACCGGTCCTCCCGGGCATCCTCTGGTTCATCATCAAGATATGGGCGGTGTTCCTGCTCACGCAGTGGGCACGCTCTGCGGTGCCGCGCGTCCGCATCGACCAGCTCATCGAGATCGGCTGGAAGGGTATGCTGGTGCTTAGCTTCGCGAACCTGGTTCTCACGGCCATCATCGTGGGGGTGATCGGATGATAGGACTGCTGAAGGGAATGGCGACGACGATGAAACACGCACTCGACGGCAACACGTTCACCGTCGAGTACCCCGAGACGGCTCCCGAAGTGAGCCCGCGGTTCCGGGGCGTCCACAAGTACAGTCAAGAGCGATGTATCTGGTGTCGGCAGTGCGAGAACGTCTGCCCGAACGACACCATCCAGATCGTGATGGACGAACAGCGCAACGGCGAACAGTACAACCTCCACATCGGCCAGTGCATCTACTGCCGGCTCTGCGAGGAGGTCTGTCCCGTCGACGCCATCCTGCTCACCCAGAACTTCGAGTTCACGGGCGACACCAAACACGACCTGGTCTACAACAAAGAACAGCTCAAGAACGTACCGTGGTACAAGGACATCGACCCGCTCGCCTCCCGCGAACCCGACCGCGGCGCGTGGATCGGCGAGGGCGAAGGCGAGGTCGACTACCAGTAGCACCCTCTCGAAATGTTGAAAGGGTGTTCTGATAACAACAGAGGTGACTGAAATGGTAACCTACGAAACCATCGCGTTCGTGGTGTTCGCGGCAGTGACTGTCGCGAGCAGCCTGGGCGTCGTCCTCGTCCGGGACGTGTGGCACTCGGCGTTGCTGCTGGGTGTCGCCCTGTTCAGCGTCGCGGTCCACTTCGTGATGCTGCAGGCCGAGTTCCTCGCAGCGATGCAGGTCCTCGTCTACGTCGGCGGGGTCCTCATCCTCATCACGTTCGCCGTGATGCTCACACGCGAACCACAGGCGGAGGTGGCACAGCAATGACGACGAAACCACAGCTGGCCCGGAACCTCAATCTGCTTCCGGGCATCGCGGCGTTCGCGCTCTTCGCGGTGCTCGCCCTGGTGTTCCTCGGGTCGACGTTCGACCCGACGAAGGGCGGCTTCCCGGCCGACGCCAGCATCACCGCCGGCCTCGGCTACGCGCTGCTCGACATGCCGGGACAGGCGGCCGTCCCGACCGAGGGCTTCCTCGGCGCGTTCGAGATCATCGACGTCGTCCTCGTGGCGGCGCTGGTGGCGGCGGTCATGCTCGCGCGGCGCGAAGGCGCGCTCCTTTCCGGACGGACGGAGGTGAGAAGTGATGGCGGTCCCGATGCAGTACTATCTCGTGCTGTCCGCCGCGGTGTTCTCCATCGGCGCGTTCGGCATCCTCACCCGCCGGAACGCGCTCGTCTTCCTGATGTCCGTGGAGCTGATGCTGAACGCGGCGAACATCAATCTGGTCGCGTTCTCGTGGTACTGGTCGAATCTCACGGGGCAGGCGTTCAGCCTGTTCACGATGGCGCTCGCCGCGGCCGAAGTGGCCATCGGCATCGGCATCATCCTCGTGCTGTACCGGAACTTCAAGGACGTCGACGTGACCAAAGCGACGACGATGAGGTGGTAAGATGGCAGGTGCATTCGAATTCGTTCCGGCGATAGCGGCCCTGCCGTTCGCGTCGTTCGTGATCGCGCTCCTCGTGGGCTACTTCGCCCCGAAGATGCTGCCGAAGGGCGGCGCGATTCCGGGCATCCTCGCGACCGGCGGGTCGCTGCTGCTGTCGCTGTGGGCGTTCGTCACGGTCGCCAGCGGCGAGTGGTATCAGGAGTCGATCACCTGGGTGCCGACCCAGGCCGCGGCGTTCGAACTCCAGTTCGGCGTGCTCGTGGACCCGCTCTCGGCGATGATGCTCGTCATCGTCTCGCTCGTCTCGTTCCTCGTGCACGTGTTCAGCCTGGGGTACATGAACGACGAAGGCGAGACCGGCCTCCCGCGCTACTACGCGGGGCTCGGCCTGTTCTCCGCGAGCATGCTCGCGTTCGTCTTCGCGGACAACCTGCTGATGGCGTTCATGTTCTTCGAACTGGTGGGGCTGTGCTCCTACCTGCTCATCGGGTTCTGGTTCCGCGAACCCGGCCCGGCGAGCGCCGCGAAGAAGGCGTTCCTCGTCACCCGCTTCGGTGACTACTTCTTCCTCATCGGCGTCGTCGGCGTCTTCGCGACGTTCGGCACCGCGCAGTTCGTCGGCGAGGAGAGCTTCGCCGTCATGGCCGAACACGCCATGGGCGAAGGCGCAGCCGAGGTGACCACGCATCTGGGCCTCAGTCCGGAAGCCTGGTTCTCCGTCCTCGGCCTGCTCGTCCTCGGTGGCGTCATCGGCAAGTCCGCGCAGTTCCCGCTGCACACGTGGCTGCCGGACGCCATGGAGGGCCCGACCCCCGTCTCGGCGCTCATCCACGCCGCGACGATGGTGGCGGCCGGCGTCTACCTCGTCGCGCGCATGTACGGGTTCTACGCCCAGCTTCCGACCGTGCTGGGCGTCATCGCGCTCGTCGGCGGCTTCACCGCGCTGTTCGCGGCGACGATGGGCGTCGTCAAGCGCGAGATCAAACAGGTGCTGGCGTACTCGACCATCTCCCAGTACGGCTACATCATGCTCGGCCTGGGGGCCGGCGGCTACGTCGCCGGGGTCTTCCACCTGATGACCCACGCCATCTTCAAGGCGCTCCTGTTCCTGGGCGCCGGTGCGGTCATCATCGCCATGCACCACAACGAGAACATGTGGGACATGGGCGGGCTGAAGGACAAGATGCCCGTCACCTACTACACGTTCCTCTCCGGGTCGCTCGCGCTCGCGGGCATCATCCCGTTCGCGGGCTTCTGGTCGAAGGACGAGATCCTGTTCGAGGCGCTCGCCCACGGCCTGAACGACCCGCTGCTGCTCGGCGGCTACGCGATGGGCCTCGTCGCCGTGTTCTTCACGGGCTTCTACACCTTCCGGATGGTCGGCCTGACCTTCCACGGTGAACCCCGGTCGGAGACGGCCGAGGACCCGCACGGCGTGCGCTGGAACGTCAAGTTCCCGCTCGTGGTGCTCGGCGTCCTCGCCGCCACCATCGGGCTGGTCAACATGACGCCCGTCGCGGAGCTCACGGGCGCCCACATCGAGTTCCTGCACGCGTGGCTCGAAGGGCCGCTCGAGCAGACGGCCGCCGGAGAGTACCACCACCTGCTCGAAGGGGCGGGCGTGACCGCCGTCGAGCTGAACCCGCTCGCGCCCGGCGCCGTCTCGCTGGCGCTGGCGCTGCTCGGCGCGGGCCTGGGCTACCGCCTCTACGCGGTGCCCGAGCCCGTCGCCTACACGGACAAGCTGGGCGCGGCGAAGACCCTGCTCTACAACAACTACTACCAGGACGAGTACCAGGTCTGGCTCGCCACCGGTCTCACGCGGCCCGTCGCCCGCGCGGCGGACGCGTTCGACCAGGGCGTCGTCGACGGCGTCGTCAACGGCGTCAGCAGCGTGAGCCTGTTCAGCGGGAGTCGCATCAAGCGCATCCAGACCGGCGTCGTGACCAACTACGCGGCCCTGCTCACGCTCGGGCTGGTCGCACTCCTGGTTCTCGTCGGACTCTCGGGAGGTTGGTTCTAGATGATGATAGAGGCACTACTCGGCGTCACGTTCGTCAGCGCGCTGCTGGTCCTGGCCGCCCCGAACCGGGTGGCGGGGAAGCTGGCGTTCGCGCTGAGCCTGCTCCCGCTCGTCGGGAGCCTCTGGATGTACAGCACGTACGACGCGAGCGGGAACGCCCTGCTCGACGGGTCACTCGCGTTCGAGACGACCGCGAACTGGATCACGCTCGGCCCGTACAGCCTGAACTGGCACGTCGGCCTGGACGGCATCAGCATGCCGCTGGTCGTCCTGACGACGGTGCTCACGTCGCTCGCAATCGTGAGCGCGTGGACGCCCATCGACGAGCGCCAGTCGCAGTTCTTCGGGCTGATGCTGTTCATGGAGGCGAGCCTCCTCGGGGTGTTCACCGCCCTCGACTTCTTCGTCTGGTTCGTCTTCTGGGAGTTCGTCCTGGTGCCGATGTACTTCCTCATCGGCATCTGGGGCGGCCCGCGCCGCAAGTACGCGGCGATCAAGTTCTTCGTCTACACGAACGTCGCGAGCCTGGTGATGTTCATCGGCTTCGTCGGCCTGGTGTTCGCCACCGGCGTCAACACGATGGACCTGCCGACCATCACGCAGGCCATCCACGACGGCCAGGTGCAGTCGTTCTACACCCTCGGCCCGGAGGCGCTGAAGACGATCGCGTTCTTCGCGATGTTCTTCGGCTTCGCCGTGAAGGTGCCCATCGTGCCGCTGCACACCTGGCTCCCCGACGCCCACGTCGAAGCGCCGACGCCCGCGTCGGTGATGCTGGCGGGCGTCCTGCTGAAGATGGGGACGTACGCGCTCCTCCGGTTCAACTTCACGATGCTGCCCGACGTCGCACAGCAGTACGGGCAGGTCATCGCGGCCATCGCCGTGCTGAGCGTCATCTACGGCGCGATGCTCGCGCTGGCCCAGCAGGACCTGAAACGCATCGTCGCGTACTCCTCGGTGTCGTCGATGGGCTACGTCATCCTGGGCCTGGTCGCGTTCACGCCGTTCGGCGTGGGCGGCGCCACGTTCCAGATGGTCAGCCACGGACTCATCTCCGGGCTGATGTTCATGGCCGTCGGCGTCATCTACAACACCGCCCACACCCGGATGGTGGGCGACCTCTCCGGCATCGCCGACCGGATGCCCGTCACGAGCGCGGTGTTCGTCGCGGGCGCGTTCGGCTACATGGGGCTGCCCCTGATGTCGGGCTTCGCCGCGGAGTTCTTCGTGTTCGTCGGCTCGTTCGGCGCGCCGACGCTCCCGAACTCCGAGATATTCACCGGCCTCGCGATGTTCGGCATCGTGGTCGTGGCCGGCTACCTGCTGTTCGCCATGCAGCGGGTCCTCTTCGGCCCGTTCCGCGCGGACACCGAATACGACATCGTGCCGGCCGCGTTCCACGACGTCGCGCCGCTCGTCGTGCTCATCCTGCTGGTCATCGCGCTGGGCGTCAGCCCTGACCTGTTCTACGGGATGATCCAGGACGCCGTCGACCCGGTCGTCGCGGTCGCAGGAGGTGGGGTCTGATGGCGTACGCACTCCCGGCGCTGACGCCCCAGCTCGTGCTCGGGCTGACGGCGCTCGCGCTCCTGCTGTTCGACACGGTCTGGCCGTACTCGCGGCGCAACGCGATGCTCGCCGGCATCTCGACGGCGGGCGCGGTGCTGGCGATGCTCGTAAGCGGCTGGTTCATCCTGGCCGGCACCGGCCAGGAGGGCGGCCCGATGTACTCGCTCCAGAACGCGTTCGTCGTCGACGGGATGAGCCTGTTCTTCACGTTCATCTTCGCGAGCGTCACGGCGCTCGTCGCCGTCGCGAGCTACGATTACGTCGCCGACCAGGACTCCTCGCGGAGTACTACTCGCTGGTGCTGCTCGCCGCGACCGGGATGTCGCTGATGGCGAGCGCGAACAGCCTGGCGACGGTGTTCGTCAGCCTCGAACTCTCCAGCCTGCCGTCGTACGCGCTCGTCGCGTACCTCAAGGACAACCGCGGCAGCGTCGAGGCGGGCCTGAAGTACTTCCTCATCGGCGCGCTCTCCAGTGCGGTGCTGGCCTACGGCATCAGCCTGGTGTACGCCGTCGGCGGGACGCTCGTGCTCGGCGACATCGCGGGCGTCATCGAGGGCAACCAGTTCCAGGGCGTCCTCGGCCTGGGCGTGCTGATGGTGCTGGGCGGCTTCCTCTTCAAGACCGCCAGCGTCCCGTTCCACTTCTGGGCGCCGGAGGCCTACGAGGGCGCACCCGGCCCCATCAGCGGGTTCCTGTCGTCGGCCTCGAAGGCCGCCGGCTTCGTGGTGCTGTTCCGCGTGTTCACCATCGCTTTCCCGCTCGCTGAACTCCAGGCCGCGAACGTGAACTGGGTGCTGGCCGTCGCGGTGGTCGCCGTGCTCACGATGACGCTCGGCAACTTCGCCGCCGCGACCCAGGAGAACGTCAAGCGCATGCTCGCGTACTCCTCGGTGGGACACGCCGGCTACGCGCTCATCGGCGTCGCGGCGCTCGCCGGCGACGCGAACGAACTCGTGCTCGGCGCGAGCATGATGCACCTGTTCGTCTACGGCTTCATGAACACCGGCGCGTTCCTGTTCATCGCGCTGGCCGAGTACTGGGATGTCGGCCGCACCTTCGAGGACTACAACGGCCTCGGGCGGCAGGCACCCGTCGCGGCCACCGCGATGACGGTGTTCATGTTCAGCCTGGCCGGTCTGCCCGTCGGCGGGGGCTTCCTCTCGAAGTACTTCCTGTTCGCGGGCGCGGTCTGGTCCGGCTTCTGGTGGCTCGCCGCGGTCGGCGCCATCAACAGCGCGCTGTCGCTGTTCTACTACTCCCGGGTCGTCAAGGCCCTGTGGATCGAGGAGCCGAACGGCGAGTTCGGCATCGAGAGCCGTCCGGTCGGGCTCTACATCGCCATCGTGACGGCGGCCGTCGCGACGGTCGTGCTCCTGGTGGCGTTCGGCCCCGTCTCCGAGACGGCGTTCGACGCCGCGAGCGCGCTGTTCGCCTGACGGCGTTCTCCTTCTCTCGTGATAGACGGTAGGTTTTAGGCCCCGCGAAGGGTAGGCCGCGAGTAGCATGCTCTCCCGGCTCGTCCTCGGCTGTGGCACGACCGGTCACTCCATAGTGGATTCGCTGGCCGGCCGGGAGGGCGACCTCTTCGTGCTCGACCCCGACGCCGAGCGCGTCGAGACGCTCAGAAACGAGAAGATAGCCGCCGAGACGGCGGACGTCACCGACCCGGACGCGGTCCGCGACATCAACCGGCCGGTGGACGTGGTCGTCGTCGCCGGCGACAACCCGGTCCAGAACGTGGGCGCGGCGACGGCGGCACGCGAGGCGTACCCGGACGCTGCGCTGGTCGTGTACGCGGGACTGGACGCCACCGCCGACCAGCGCGACAGGCTCCAGGAACTCTCGTCGAAGGTCGTCCTGCCCGGCGCCGCGCTCGTTGACCACGTCACGGCCTCGCTAACCAAAGGCGACGACACCAGGGTGCGAGCGCTCCGCGAGACGCTGGAGAACGTCGACGAGCCGCTCGGCGTGTTCATGCACGACAACCCGGACCCGGACGCCATCGCGGCGGCCGTGGCGCTCACGCGCATCGCGGAGTCGCTGGGCGTGGAGGCGATGCCGTGCTACTCCGGCGAGATATCCCACCAGGAGAACCGCGCGTTCGTCAACCTGCTCGAACTCGACCTGAACCAGTACGACGAACCGGACCCCGACGAGTTCGGCTCCATCGCGCTCGTGGACCACTCCCGGCCAGGCGTCAACGACCAGTTGCCGCCCGGAACGCCGGTCGACGTGGTCATCGACCACCACCCGCCGAAGGAGGAGATAGAGGCCACGTTCGTCGACCTCCGGGACAGCGTCGGGGCGACGAGCACGCTCGTCACGGGCTACCTCCGCGGATTCGACGTAGATTTCGACGAGTCGGTCGCGACCGGACTGCTCTACGGCATCCGGGTCGACACAAGGACTTCTCGCGGGAGATAACCGAGGACGACTTCGAGGCGGCGGCGTTCCTCCTGCCGTACGCCGACACGGACGTACTGGAGCGCATCGAGAGCCCGAGCATGAGCGTCGACACCCTCGACACCATCGCGCGGGCCATCCGGAACCGGAAGATACACGGTTCGACGCTGGCGAGCTGCGTCGGCGCCATCGCGGACCGTGACGCGCTCGCGCAGGCGGCCGACCGCCTGTTGACCATGGAGGGCGTCACCACCACGATGGTCTACGGGTTCAACGACGGCACCATCTACGTGTCGGCGCGCTCCTCTGACACCAGCCTCGACATCGGCGAGGTGCTCCGGCTGGCGTACAGCGAGATGGGGAGCGCCGGCGGCCACGCCGACATGGCGGGTGCACAGCTCCCGCTCGGGGTGTTCGACGAGGTGGAAGAGGAAGCCGAGGAGACGCTCACCCGCATCGTGGAGAACGTGATGACCGGTCGGCTGTTCGAGGTGCTCCATCCCGGGGCCGAACGACCCACGACGTTCGGCGGCCTCGGCAGCGAGCAGGAACCGGTCGACGTGGTGCCCGGGGAGGCCGACGACGAAGCAGTCGGAACGGACGACGAAGCAGTCGGAACGGACGACGAGGCCGGAGACGACGTGCCGGCCGAAGCCGACGAGGAAGAACCGGTCGAGGTACCGGATGACGCCGGCGGGGAGGAGACGAAACGATAGCGGAAGCGGGCGACGACAGCCAGAGCGACGGTGACGACGAAGCGACCACCGACGGTGAGGCGTCCGACGGTGACGAGGACGGGGACGACGAGGAGCCTGCAGGGAGCGGGCCGGGAAGGGACCCCGACGTGGACGACACCGACGCCGTGGAGGCGGCGTCCGAGGCGGACGAGGAGACGGTCGAGGAGTGACGCCGAGAGGTTTTTCCGGTGTGCCCGCGACGGATTAGAGTATGGAGGAGGCCCTCGACCCCGACAACCGGAAGCCCACGGTGAAAGACTACATGACCCGTGAGGTGGCGACGGTCTCACCCGACGACACCGTCGAAGAGGTCACACGACGCATCGTCGAGAGCGACGGACACAACGGCTTCCCGGTGACCGAGGCGCGGCGCGTCGAGGGGTTCGTGAGCGCCCGCGACCTGCTCCGGGCCGAGGACCACGAACCCATCTTCAAGGTGATGAGCGACGACATCATCGTCGCCCACCCGGAGATGGACCTCACGGACGCCGCCCGGGTCATCCTGCGGTCGGGCATCCAGAAGCTCCCGGTGGTCGACGACGCCGGCAACCTGGTCGGCATCATCAGTAACGCCGACGTCATCCGGAGCCAGATAGAGCGCGCGACGCCAGAGAAGGTCGGGAAGCTGATGCGGACCCTCGAATCCATCCACGACGTGGAGGCCTCCGAGGAGCGCCGCACGGTGCAACTCGCCGACCTGGTGCCGACGCAGGCGAAGGTCTACGCCGACGAACTCGAAGGCCGGAGCTACGAACTCGAACGCGGCCTGGCCGAACCGCTGGTCGTCATCGACAACGGCGGCGTCATGCTGCTCGCGGACGGCCACCACCGGGTCGCGGCGGCAAAGCAGGTTGACATCGAGGAGATGGACGCCTACGTCATCGTGCTCGACCGCCGGGTGGACCTCGGGATGGCCCGCACCGCGAAGGAGTCCGGCCTGGAGAGCATCGACGACATCCAGGTCGTGGACTACGCCCGCCATCCGCTGGTCGAGACCATCGAGCGCCTCCAGCAGTAGCGACGGGAAACCCGCTGCGGGCAGTGGGGTGTCGGGATCGACTGTCCGGCCGGCCGGGACCCGAATCCTTAATGAATTGTCCGGCGAACTGTACGCGTATGTTCGATGAGGACGAACTCGCCGAGATACGCGAGGCGCGGGACGAGTGGGAATCCGAGACGCTCGACCCCGCCCTGGAGCGACACGGCGAGCGAAAGGACCGGTTCGCGACGGTCTCGAACCTCGAAGTCGACCGCCTCTACACGCCCGAGGACGTGGCGGATCTCGACTACGAGGACGACCTGGGATTCCCCGGTGATGAGCCGTTCACTCGCGGCGTCTACCCGACGATGTACCGCGGGCGGCCGTGGACGATGCGCCAGTTCGCGGGCTTCGGAACCGCCGAGGAGACCAACGAACGGTTCCACTACCTCATC
Source organism: Halobacteriaceae archaeon GCM10025711 (assembly GCA_042662785.1). Classification (GTDB taxonomy): domain Archaea; phylum Halobacteriota; class Halobacteria; order Halobacteriales; family Halobacteriaceae; genus JBHSYX01. Next base: position 1,623,245 of record JBHSYX010000001.1, on the reverse strand, counting down.
GACGAGGGCCAGACCGGGCTCTCGACGGCGTTCGACATGCCGACGCTCATGGGCATCGACTCCGACGACGACATGGCGCTCGGCGAGGTCGGGAAGGAGGGCGTCGCCGTCGACACGCTCCGCGACATGGAGATACTGTTCGACGGCATCGACCTGAGCGAGATATCCACGTCGTTCACCATCAACCCGAGCGCGCCCGTCATCTACGCGATGTACATCGCGCTCGCCGACGAGCAGGGCGTCCCCCGCGAGGAGATACGCGGCACGCTCCAGAACGACATGCTGAAGGAGTTCATCGCACAGAAGGAGTGGGTCATCCGCCGGCGCCCTCCTCGACCTGGTGACCGACACCGTCGAGTTCTGCGCGACGGAGACGCCGAAGTTCCACCCCATCTCCATCTCCGGCTACCACATCCGCGAGGCCGGGTCGACGGCGGTCCAGGAGCTCGCGTTCACGCTCGCCGACGGCTTCGCGTACGTCGAGGACGCCGTCGAACGCGGCCTGGACGTCGACGAGTTCGCGCCGACGCTCTCGTTTTTCTTCAACTCCCACAACTCGCTGTTCGAGGAGGTGGCGAAGTTCCGCGCCGCCCGCCGCATCTACGCCCGCGTGATGGACGAGTGGTACGGCGCGGAGAAGGAGGCCTCGAAGCGCCTGAAGTTCCACACCCAGACCGCCGGCCAGAGCCTGACCGCCCAGCAGCCGCTGAACAACGTGGTGCGCACCACCATCCAGGCGCTTGCGGCGGTGCTCGGCGGCACCCAGAGCCTCCACACGAACAGCTTCGACGAGGCGCTCGCGCTGCCGAGCGAGGAGGCGGTGCGCGTGGCGCTCCGCACCCAGCAGATAATCGCCGAGGAGTCCGGCGCGGCCGACATCGTCGACCCGCTCGGCGGGAGTTTCGCCGTCGAGTCGCTCACCGACGAAGTCGAGGCCGAGGCGATGGCGTACATCGAGGAGATAAAGGAGATGGGCGACGGCTCGGTGCGCGACGGCGTCCTCGTGGGCATCGGGGAGGGCTACTTCCACCGGGAGATACAGGAGTCGGCCTACGAGTACCAGGAGCGCGTCGACGAGGGCGAGGAGACGGTCGTCGGCGTCAACCGGTACGCCATCGACGAGGACACCAGCCCGGACCTCCTCCACGTGGACGAGCAGGCGGCCCGCGAGCGCCAGTTGAACCGCATGGACGAGGTCAGGGCCGAGCGCGACGAGGCCGCCGTTGAGGAGGCACTGGAGGCACTCCAGGACGCCGTCGAGGGCGACGAGAACACGATGCCGTACATCGTCGACGCGGTGAAGGAGTACGCCTCGATGGGCGAGATAATGCAGGTCTTCGAGGAGCAGTACGGGAGCTACCAGGAGACCGTCGGCCTGGCGTGAGCGGTCGCTGGGGAAGTCAACTGATTCGTCTTCACAGGGCCGGACGGGTGAACAGTTGCCGGTGATTCTGCGTTGATAAGGAACTTTTATCGTGTTCGTACAGCATGGTAGCAATGAACTATGACAGACGATGGCGTGGAGCTTGAGGCCCGCCTCGCAGAACAGGAAGAGTTCGAGCCGCCCGCCGAGTTCGTCGAGCAGGCGAACGTCTCGGACGAATCCATCTACGAGGAGTTCGAGGAGAACTGGCCGGACGCGTGGGAGCGCGCGGCCGAGATGCTCGACTGGTACGAGGAGTACGACCAGGTGCTCGACGACTCGGACGCGCCGTTCTACGAGTGGTTCCAGAACGGCAAGCTGAACGCGTCGTACAACGCACTCGACCGGCACGTCGAGAACGGCGCGAAGAACCGCGCCGCCATCAAGTGGGAGGGCGAACTCGGGGAGACGCGGACCTACACCTACCAGGACCTCTGGCGCGAGGTGAACGAGTTCGCGGCGGCGCTCCGCGACCTCGGCATCGAGGAGGGCGACGTCGTGACGATGTACATGCCGATGATTCCCGAGTTGCCCATCGCGATGCTGGCGTGTGCCCGCATCGGCGCGCCCCACAGCGTCGTGTTCGCGGGCTTCTCCGCGGACGCGCTCGCCACGCGGATGGAGTCGGCGGCCTCCGAGTACCTCATCACGGCTGACGGCTACTACCGGCGCGGCGACGCGCTCGACCACCTCTCGAAGACCAACGAGGGGCTGTCGAACGTCGGCCACGAGGTCGAGGACGTGGTCGTGGTGGACCGCCTCGGCGACGCACTGGAGCACGACCTCGCGGACAACCAGCACGACTACGACGAGCTCGTCGCCGCCCAGCAGGGCGAACGCGTCGACCCCGTGGAGCGGGACGCCGAGGACATGCTGTTCCTCATGTACACCTCGGGGACGACCGGCCAGCCGAAGGGTGTCAAGCACACCACCGGCGGCTACCTGTCGTACGTGACGTGGACGAGCCACGCGGTCCTCGACGTGGAACCGGGCGACACCTACTGGTGTTCGGCCGACATCGGGTGGATCACCGGCCACTCCTACATCGTGTACGGGCCGCTGAGCCTCGGCGCGACCACCGTGATGTACGAGGGCACGCCGGACTACCCCGAGAAGGACCGGCTGTGGGAGATCATCGAGAAGTACGGCGTCGACATCTTCTACACGGCCCCGACCGCCATCCGGGCGTTCATGAAGTGGGGTTCGAAGTACCCCGAGGCACACGACCTCTCCAGCCTGCGTCTGCTGGGGACGGTGGGCGAACCCATCAACCCGCGCGCGTGGAAGTGGTACTACAAGCACATCGGCGACGAGCAGGCGCCCGTGGTGGACACGTGGTGGCAGACCGAGACCGGCGGCATGATGGTGACGACGCTCCCCGGCGTCAGCAAGATGAAGCCGGGGTCCGCGGGTCCGCCGCTACCGGGCATCGACGCCCGCGTCGTCGACGTGGGTGGTGACGAGGTGGAGGCCGGGAACGCCGGCTACCTCACCGTCAACCGGCCGTGGCCCGGGATGCTCCGCACCCTCTACAAGAACGACGACCGGTTCATCCGCGAGTACTGGGCGGAGTACTCCGACCCGGACGCCGACGAGTGGGTCTACTTCCCGGAGGACGGCGCGAAGATAGACGACGACGGCTACATCACCATCCTCGGGCGCGTGGACGACGTCCTCAACGTCTCCGGTCACCGCCTCGGGACGATGGAGATAGAGTCGGCCATCGTCGGCGTGAACGGCGTCGCGGAGGCGGCGGTCGTCGGCGGCCACCACGACGTCAAGGGCGAGGCTGTCTACGCCTACGTCATCACCGAGGAGGGCGCCGAAGAGACCGAGTCGTTCCGCCAGGAGATAGTCGAAGCCGTCGAGGACGCCATCGGACCCATCGCCCGGCCCGAACAGGTCATCTTCACGCCGGAACTCCCGAAGACCCGGTCCGGAAAGATCATGCGGCGCCTGCTCGAGGACATCGCCAACGGCGAAGAACTCGGCGACACCACGACGCTCCGCAACCCGGACATCGTCGAGGACATCCAGACGAAGGTCCAGGGCGACTGACGAGAGCTGCGACAGAACTCGCTTTTTTGCGTGCGGGCCGTCGAGCTACAGGTACGCGGCGTCCCACCGGAGCGGCCGGCGCTTGTTGCCACAGCTGTTACACTCCAGGCGGCCCATCGAATCCATCGCGTTGTCGAAGCTGTCGCAGTTCGAGCAGAGCCAGCCGTAGAGGTTCTCGCCCTCCCCGTCGCGGTAGGCGGCGAAGAACGGCCCCTGGTTGGCGTGGAGCGTCTCGTGGTGGTCGACGTAGAGCGTCTCGCCGCCGCTCGTGGCGACGATCTCGAGGCCCTCGGATTCGGCGTCGTCCTGCCAGAACTTGCGGTACTCGCGCTCCGTGTACGGCACGCCCGTGACCTCGACGTCCCGCTCGCCGACCAGCGAGTAGCCGTGGTCGCGGTAGAACTCGTTGCCGACCTCGTTCTCCGCGATGACCAGGCCGGCGAGGTAGTCAGCACCCATGTCCTGGAGGACGTCCTCGGTGTGCTCCAGTAGCCGGGTGCCGACGCCCTCGCCCCGGCTGTTCGGGAGCACGTGGAGCCAGAGTATCTCGCCGGCGGGTTCGGTCTCGTCGACCAGCAGACTCTCCGAGAACGCGACGACCTTGCCGTCGTCGTCGGCGACGAGGTAGAAGTGTTCGGTGTCGCCGAGGTTCTCCTGGAGCGTCTCGTCGTCGTACCAGTTCGACACGGCGGTGTCGATAGCGTCCTGGTCGAGTACCTGCGAGTACGAGGCTTCGAGCGACTCGCGGGCTACGCCGCGGATGCCGTCGATGTCGTCTTCCGTCGCCTGGCGGATCTCCATACCCCTGAATGTGATTCGTTAGCACAAAAAGACTCGCACGCGTGCAGAAGTATCCGGAAGATACGCCGCGAGGTCGGGCGGCATAGCTATGTGGCTGGCGGCTGTCACAATGTGTCATGGACAGGGACGCGCTGTGTTTCGACATGTACGGCACGCTGTGCGACACGAGCAGCGTGACGGGACGGCTGGGCGAGGTGCTCGACGTCCCCGACCGGGTCGCCGCGGACGTGGACGGCCTCTGGCGGCGGAAACAGCTCCAGTACTCCTACCAGCGGGGCCAGATGGACGACTACGCGCCGTTCTGGGAGGTGACGGGCGACGCACTCGACTACGCGCTCGCGTTCTACGGGTTCGACGTCGACGAGAGGAGCCGGGACCGCATCCGCGACGCGTACAACCACCTCGACCCGTTCCCCGACGCGGTCGAGGCACTGGAACGACTCGGTGAGGCCGGGTACGCGGTGACGGTGCTCTCGAACGGGAACCCGGAGATGCTGGCGACCCTCGCGGAGAACGCAGGGCTGGCCTCCCACCTCGACGACGTCATCAGCGCCGACGAGGTGTCGACGTTCAAGCCGGCGCCCGCGGTCTACGAGAACGCGGCCAGGCGGCTGGACAGGAGCTGGAGGCGTGCGTGCTCGTCTCGGCGAACGCCTGGGACGTCGCCGGTGCGTCGAGCGCCGGGATGGGGACGGCGTGGGTGAACCGGTCGCGGGAGCCGTTCGAGCGCGTGGGCGGCGCACCTGACGAGACCGTCCGGTCGTTGCTGGGGGTGGCCGACGCGCTGGCGTAACATCGTCGGCCGGCGGCGCGGAGCGTCAAAGGATACTAGGACCTTATTTCGTATTATTACCAAATATATGCTTGTACATATAATGCTGACCATAGAAAGAACGAAGCCACTATATTAGGACAACAATACATAACTATTATTAATGGGCTTGTCGCCTGTTATTCCATGCCAAACGGAGGCATGGATACCACTCGCAGAGATGTCGTGAAGGCAGTTGCCGCGGCAGGCACGACGGGGCTCGTCGGACTTGCTGGTTGTACCGGGGGTCAGGAGGACTCCGGCGGCGACGATACTACCGAATCCGGGGACGGTGGCGGCTCCGGAGGGAACCAAGAGGAGTACCCGTCGCTCGGGAACTTCCCCATCCAGGGCGACAAGGCCACGTTCGGCTTCAACGTCCCGCAGTCGGGACCGTACTCCTCGGAGGGCGAGGACGAACTTCGGGCGTACAAGCTCGCAGTCAAGCACCTCAACAACGGCGGCGGCTGGGTCGACGACTGGGACGACCTGGGCGGCGACGGCGTGCTGGGCTACGAGATCGATTACGTGTCGGGCGACACGGCGACGGACGCCGCGAAGGCCGACGAATCCGCCTCGCGCATGGTGAACCGCGACAACGTCATCATGTTCTCGGGCGGCTCGTCGAGCGCCGTCGCCATCGCAGAGCAGGGCGTCGCACAGCGCGAGAAGGTCCTGTTCATGGCGTGTCTGACCCACTCGAACGACACCACCGGGAAGGACTGCGTGCGCTACGGCTTCCGGGAGATGTTCAACGCGTACATGACCGGACAGGCGCTCACGCCGGTCGTCACCGAGGAGTACGGCGACGACCTGAGCTTCTATCAGCTCTACGCCGACTACAGCTGGGGCCAGACCCAGCAGGCCTCGATGAAGCAGTTCTTCGAGGAGGCCGGCTGGTCGCAGGTCGACAGCGTCCCGACGCCGCTGGACACCAGTGACTTCTCGTCGTACCTCTCGGAGGCCCAGAACTCCGGGGCGGACGCGCTGTTCCTCAACCACTACGGGCTGGACGGCGCGAACTCCCTCACGCAGGCCATCGACATGGGAATCGACCAGGAGATGGAGATAGTGATGCCGCTGTACAACCGTCCGATGGCCGAGGCGGCCGGCGGCGCCATCGAGGGCATCTACGGCACCATCGCGTGGGACTCCCAGATAGACAACGAGCCGTCGAACAAGTTCACCCAGGTGTTCCAGGACGAGTACGACCGGCTGCCCTCGGGGCCGGCACAGCTCGCCTACGCCCAGACGCTCCAGTACGCGGCCGCCGTCGAGCGGGCCGGGACGTTCTACCCGCCGGAGGTCATCCGCCAGCTGGAGGACTACGAGTACGACAACATCGGGATGGGGCCGGAGACGATGCGCGGCTGCGACCACCAGGCACAGCGCGCCATCCCGGTCGTGCAGGGCCTGTCGGCGTCCGAGCAGGGCGAAGGTCAGTACTTCAGAATCGTCGACGTCACCTCCCGCGACCAGGTCGGCTACGCGTGCGACGAGGGGCCGGCCGCGGAGTGTGAACTCGGCGAGTACGGGGACGAGTAGGCCGACCGCACGGCTCGTCGTCCGTGCGTCAGGTTCATATCTTTGAACGTGCGAAACACAACCCATGGCAGATATTAGCAACCACGTCTGTAGTCAACAAATGGCAATAGCTGCATTTGATACCGGACTCAACGGAGAAACATGACTTTCGTTCAGGAACTAGCAACAATCGTTCTCAACGGCCTCCAGACGGGCGCCATCTACGTCCTAGTGGCCATCGGCCTCTCGATAATCCTCGGAACGCTCCGGTTCGTCAACTTCGCCCACGGCGCCCTCTACCTCATCGGGGCGTACGCGGGCCTGTTCATCGCGCTGGAGGTCCGACTCACTAACGGGAAGCTCCGTGAGTGGGGGTTCGAGACGGTCGGCCTCGGATGGGGTTTCCTCGCCGCGCTCGTGCTCGTCCCGCTCCTCGTCTTCGTCGTCGGACTCGTGATGGAGCGCGTGGTCGCCAGACCGTTCTACGACCGGCCGGACACCGACCAGATCCTGGTCACCTTCGGGCTGGCCATCATCGTCCAGGAGCTGTTCCGGGTCCTGTTCGGCGGGCAGAGCATCAACTTCACCCAGCCACAGAAGATACTCGCGTGGCTCGGACCGATCAACATCCCGTTCGTCGGCACGTTCACCGGCCTCCAGGTGTCTGGTCCGGTCAACCTCCCCATCGTCGGGAACTTCGCGCTCTGGCGGCTCTACGTCATCGCCATCACGGCGGTGCTCGTCGGACTCGTCTACCTGCTCGTCGAGTACACCGACTTCGGCCTCGTCGTCCGCGCGGGCACGCGTGACCCGGAGATGGTGCGGCTGCTCGGCATCAAGATAACCCGGCCGTACATCGTGATGTTCGGCATCGGCGCGGCGCTGGCGGGCGTCGCCGGCGTCGTCGGCGGGCCGCTCGAGAGCGTCAACCCGAACATCGGCACCGCCGTGCTGGTGCCGGCGTTCCTCACCGTCGTCATCGGCGGCGTCGGTAGCATCACGGGCGCGGTCATCGGCGGCGTGCTCATCGGGATGGTGTACGCCGCGCTGGTGACTCTCGACCCGGTGACCCTGTTCGGGTTCACGCTCACGTGGTCGCCGTGGTCGCAGGTCGGCATCTACGCGCTCGCGGCCATCGTCCTGCTCACCCGCCCGCAGGGACTGCTCGGCGAGGAGGAAGTGGTGCCATGAGCGACGAAGTCAAGCGCAAGACCGAGGAGACCGGCGTCGACTTCGGCCAGGTCATCGCGTGGTGGCGGAACGTCCGCGAGCGCGAACTCACCATCGCGGTGCTCGCGGTAGTCGGCGTCTTGGTCTTCCCGTGGCTGTTCGTCGAACTCCCGACCATGCTCGGGTTCCCGTCGGACGTCGTCGGCTACTACGGACTGGCGACGCTCATCCTCATCTGGGCCATCTTCGCCATCGGGTTCGACCTGCTGCTGGGCTACACCGGCCTGCTGTCGTTCGGACACGCGGCGTTCTGGGGCGGTGCGGCCTACGCGGCGGGCATCTTCAGTTCGCGCGTCGTCGGGAGCCCGCTCGCGATGCTCGCGTTCGGCACGCTGTTCGCCGTCGTGATGGCGTGGGCGATGGGCTACCTCTCGCTGCGCCGGGGTGGCATCTACTTCTCCATCCTCACGCTCGCGTTCGGGCAGATGCTGTTCTACATGTCGTCGGCACCGCTCGCGTTCCTGACCAACGGCGAGAACGGGTTCACGGACGTCCGCATCGAACCCCTGTTCGGCATGGTGGACCTCGCGAACGAGATGCCGTGGTTCCTCGGGGACTTCCTGGGCAACTGGCTCTACGGCTTCGTCGGCGTCTTCGCGGTGCTCGCGGTCGTGGTGGGCTACCGCATCCTCAACTCGCCGTACGGCATCGTGCTCGACGCCATCCACGAGAACGAACAGCGCGCCGAGTTCGTCGGCCTGAACGTCTGGCGGTACAAGCTGATGGCGTTCATCATCTCGGGTGCGTTCGCGGGCGTCGCGGGCAGCCTCTACACGCTGTACAAGGCCTACGTCCCGCTCCGCACGCTCAACTGGACCCAGAGCGGCGAGATCGTCATCATGACCATCCTCGGCGGCACCGGCACGCTGTTCGGCCCCATCTTCGGGGCCGGCGCGTACCTGTACGTCGCGAACATCGTCAGCGGGTTCACCACGCTCGGGCCGTACTGGCATCTCATCCTCGGCGCGGTGTTCGTCGTCGCCATCGTGCTGTTCCCGCGCGGCATCTGGGGGCTGCTGAAGGACTTCACGGCGTTCGTGTCGCTGGCGGTCCGCGAACCGCAGGCCGCCTCGCAGGTCGTCAAGCGGAAAGCCCGGGTGGCCGTCGACTGGGTCGTCGACGTCGCCCGGCGCGTCGTCTCGCTCCCCGGTCGCATCGCGGCGTTCGTCTCGGGAGGTGCGCCCTGATGGCGCTGCTCGAAACGAACGACCTGGTGAAGGAGTTCGGCGGCCTGGTCGCCACCGACCACGTCAACGTCGCCATCGAGGAGGGCGAACTCGTCTCGCTCATCGGCCCGAACGGCGCCGGCAAGTCGACGTTCATCAACCTCATCACGCGGATGTTGACGGAGACGAGCGGCGACATCACCTTCAACGGCGAGTCCATCACGAACCTCGAACCCCACCAGGTGGTCCAGCGCGGCATCGGCAAGTCGTTCCAGACCGCCTCCATCTTCCCCGACCTCACGGTCGAGGAGAACGCGAAGATAGCGGCGCTCGCCGCCGAGCACGGCTCGTTCCGGTTCAACTTCCTCCGGCACCGCAACAACTACCCGGAGATAGACGAGTTGACCCGGCAAACCCTCGACTCGGTCGGCCTGCTCCCGAAACTCGACGACCGGGCGGACGACCTGCCGTACGGCGACAAGCGTCGCCTCGAGATCGGCATCGCGCTCGCCAGCGAACCCGACCTCCTGCTGATGGACGAGCCTACCGCCGGCATGTCGCCGGAGGAGACACAGGACACGGTGGAGCTCATCGAGCAGGTGAAAGACGAGATGGGGCTGACCATCCTGCTGGTCGAACACGACATGGAGATCGTGTTCAGTATCTCCGACCGCATCGTCGTGCTCAACCGCGGCGAGGTCATCGCGGAGGGCACCCCGGACGAGGTCAAGGGACAGCCGGCCGTGCAGGAGGCCTACCTGGGAGGTGTCGAGCTGTGAGCCTGCTCGAACTCGACGCCGTCGACAGCTACTACGGCCAGAGCCACATCCTCCGGGACGTCTCGCTGTCCATCGAGGAGGGCGATGTGTGTGCGCTCCTGGGCCGGAACGGCGCGGGGAAGACGACGACGCTGCGGTCTATCGCGGGGGCCGACCCGCCGCAGGTGCGCGACGGCACCATCACGTTCAAGGGACAGGACATCACCGCACGGGCCGCCGAGGACGTCTCCGTCCAGGGCATCTCGCTCGTCCCCGAGGAGCGCCGCATCTTCCCGAACCTCACCGTCGCGGAGAACCTCCACCTCGCGGAGGTGGTGAACAACAAGTCGAACACGTGGGGTCGCGCCATCCAGTTCGAGCGCATGGGGATGTCGACCGAGCAGATATTCGACGAGTTCCCGCGGCTCCGCGAGCGCGAGAGCCAGAAGGCCGGGACCCTCTCCGGCGGCGAACAGCAGATGCTCGCCATCGCCCGCGCGCTCAAGCAGAACACGGACCTGATGATGCTCGACGAGCCCTACGAGGGCTGGCGCCACAGATCATCGCGAACGTCGAGGACGCCATCAGGGACATCAGGGACGCCGGCACCACCATCCTGCTGGTCGAGCAGAACGCGGCGGCCGCCATCAAACTCGCCGACCACGCGTACGTCATCGACCAGGGACAGATTGTCTTCGACGGGACCGCCGAGGAACTCCGCGAGGACGAGGAGACCCGACAGCGCTACCTGGGGGTGTAGGATGGGGAACGTCGACACCGCCCACGCGGAACGGCTGCTCGACGACCTCGAAGCCGGCGGCGTCGTCACCGTCGACGAGGAGACGGGTGCGGTCGCGACCACGCCGGCCTTCGAGCAGACGCGAAGCCCGTACGAGGACACCTACCTCGACGTCACCGACGAGGAGTTCCGGCAGACGGTCGCCGAAGTGTTCGGCCTCGACGAGGACGAGGCCGACCGGCGCGTCGACGAACTCGGCGTCACCCGCCACCAGGTCATCGCGCTGCTCTCGCTCCGGTCGTTCCTCGACGACCCGCCCGGCATCGGCGACCTGTCCGTGATGGCCCAGATGGTCGCCGACCTGACGCCCACCTCGCCGGTGCCGGCGGCCGTCATGGACGTCACCGACGACCACGAGGGGTTCCTCGCCGACCACGCCGACGCCGTCGTGACGGTCTGGGCGCAGAACTGCGAGCCGTGCAAACGGATGAAGGAGAACGTCGACGAACTGCTGGCAGCCGTGCCGGACGGCGTCGCGGTCGCCGGCGTCGACGGCGAGCAGACACCGAAGCTACGCCGCGCCTACGAGGTGACCGCCGCCCCCTGGACGCTGGTGTTCGCGGACGGCGAACTCGTCGAGTCGCTCCGCGGGTTCACGCCGGTGGAGGAACTCGCCGCCGTCTTCGAGGACGTCTTCGAGTAGCTACTGCCGGCCGCTGCCGGTCACGACGACCGGCAGGTCGGTGCTCAGGATGACGCTCTGGGCGACGCTCCCGAACAGCGCCTTGCCCGTCGGCGACCGCTTCCGGCCGCCGACGCAGATGATGTTCGCGTCGACCTCCTCGGCCATCTCGACGATCTCGGTCGCGGTGTCGCCGCTCGATTCGGTGATGTCGGTCTGTACGCCTCGCTCCTTGAGGTACTCCTCGGCACGGTGGACGGACGCGACCTGCGTCGCGGACGCGCCGCTCGGGTTGTCGGAGAAACAGTGGTAGATGACGACTTCTGCCTCGTCGACGCCGGGCATGTCGCCGACGACCTCGGCCTGATGTTTCGCGCGTCGCTCGTCTGCGTCGACTGCAAGCAGTATCCGGTACATGGTGGCACACACCACCCCCTGCCATATGAGCGTTCGGGAGCGTTCCCGCGGGCCGGTATCGACTGCAGCCCGGGGTGTTCCCGGCCGATGGCAGGCCCGGCTTTCTTCGGTCCGGCCGGCCGGTGACGTCGGTCGGTCGGCTACGTCGGCCGTCTGTCGTACCGGGACGCGAGGACGACGAGCAGGATGCCGACGGTCAGCGCGGTGCCGACGGTTGCGACGCCGTAGGCGGCCATGCCGAACGGCGTCGGGTCGAAGGTGACCAGCCCCAGGAACGAGACGGCCTGGAGGTCGTCCGGTCCGATGGAGCCGACCAGGAAGCCGATGACGCCGGCCAGGGTGACGAGGGAGACGTAGAGGGCGAGGACGACCCGCGGTCCCCGCCTGCTGCGCTCGGGAGTGCTCACGAGCGCGTGTTCGCTCCGGAGCGATTAGCCTTTTGCGTTTGCCGCCCGATGACCCTGCATGGAAGAGAAGGACCTGCTGTTGCTCGTCCTCGGCGCCATCGCCCTGCTGATGTTTCTCACGGGGTTCGTGCTCGTCCTGACCTGAAAAACGGGTCGTCGGGTCAGTCGTCGGACTCGGGTTCGCCGCCGTCGGCCAGCGTCGTCCGCTGTTTCTCGCCGAGCCAGTCCCACTCCTTGGTGCGCATGTCGTCACGCTCCAGGTTCCACGGGTCGTCCGTGTCGACGACGCGGCCCTCGTACCAGGACGTGGCCATGTTCCAGACCCAGATGAGCTGACCGAACAGCAGGATGAACGCGCCGATGGTGGCCAGCAGGTGCAGGTCGAAGAACTTCGGCAGGTAGGTGGCGTACCGCCGGGGCATGCCCTCGTAGCCCAGCAGTATCATCGCGAAGAACGTCACGTTCGTCCCGACCATCGTGAGCCAGAAGTGCGCCTTGCCGAGGCTGCGCTGGTACATCCGACCGGTGACGATGGGGAACCAGTAGTAGACGCCCGAGAAGACGCCGAACGCGATGGCCCCCATGATGACGTAGTGGAAGTGGCCCACGACGTAGTAGGTGTCGTGGAGGACGAGGTCGACCGGGATGGCGGCGAGGAAGACGCCGGTGACCCCGCCGATGATGAAGTTCGCGACGAAGCCGATGGAGAACAGCATCGGCGTGGTGAGACGAAGCCGGCCGTTCCACATCGTCGTGATCCAGTTGAACACCTTGACGGCGCTCGGCACCGCGATTGCGAGCGACACCGCCATGAACGACGCCCGAAGCCGGGGGTCGATGCCGGTGGTGAACATGTGGTGGGCCCACACGCCGAAGCTCAGCACGCCGATGGCGAGCGTCGAGTAGACGATGAACTTGAACCCGAACAGCTTCCGGCCCGAGAACTTCGGCAGGATGAGGCTCACCAGCCCCATCGGCGGGAGCACCAGGATGTAGACCTCCGGGTGGCCGAAGAACCAGAACAGGTGCTGCCAGAGCAGCGGCGACCCGCCGTCGACCGCGAAGAACGTCGTGCCGAAGTTCCGGTCGAGCAGCAGCATGATGAGCGCGCTGCCGAGCAGCGGGAACGCGAACAGGATGAGCCCGGACTGGGTCAGCATCGTCCACGAGAAGATGTCGAGGTTCGGCCAGCCGACGTCGTCGGCGCGCTCGGTGAAGATGGTCGCGATGAAGTTGATGGCGCCCATCGTGGCGCTGACGCCCGTCAGGTGCAGGCCGAGGAGCATCAGGTCGACGCCCGGGTTGGGAAGGTACTGGGCGTTCGACAGCGGCGTGTACATCGTCCAGGACGTCTTGGCGGCGGAGACGCCGATGCCGAGCGGGTCCAGGAAGAACCCGGCCCAGATGAGGAACGCGCCCGGTGGGAGTAGCCAGAACGCGATGGCGTTGATGCGCGGGAACGCCATGTCGTCGGCCCCGATGAGCAGCGGGATGAAGTAGTTCCCGAACGCCGCGAGGATGGGCGTCCCGAACAGGAACAGCATCGTGATGCCGTGACTCGTCAGCAGCGCGTTGTACAGGTTGGGCCCGATGAAGTCGGTCCCGGGTGCGGCGAGTTCCGACCGCATCAGGATGACGGCGATACCGCCCCACGCGAACGCGAACGTCCCGTACAGCGCGTACAGGATGCCGATGTCCTTGTGGTCGACCGTCGTGAGCCACCGGATGAGACCCGACGGCTTCTCGTGATGTTCGTGAACCGTCTCGCCTGCGTACCCGCCCCCGCTCGTGAGCGGCGCGTAGGATTGCCAGTCCTCGATGCGAGTGAGCCAGGCGGCGACCGCCAGGAGCAACACCCCCATAAGCAGGGTAATCGTCAGCTGTGGCGTAACCTCCATGGGAAGTACTCTTGGAGTGCGGGATTAAGAATGCTTAGGTTCCGGACCGGGTTCAGAGGCGCTTGGCGGTCAGGTAGGTGAGGATGGCGAGGAGCACGAACGGGACGACGATGAGGACGAACTGGAGGATTCGCTCGGTCCCGGACCCCGTATTCCACGGGTTGAACAGCAGGAACGCGACGGTGAAGAACGCGAGGATGGCGAGCGGGATGATGTTGACGACGGTGTCGAGGAGCGTTTCACGGTCGAACGGATGGGCGCTCATTGGGAGGGGGTTATGAGCGGGACGGGAAATATGTTGGTGTTTTATGGCCCGCTACAGGTACTCGTTCTCGACCAGCCAGAGCACGACGGCAGCGACGACGACGAGGCCGCCGCTCACGAGGATGTAGGTGCCGCGGCTCTGCGCGTCGGTGAACTGGACCACGAGGCCGCCGAGCGCCGCGAACAGCACGCCGATGACGAACGCCGACCCCGACAGGGTGCTCGCGAAGCCGGATTCGCGCAGGATGCCGACGGTGCTGGCGGCGAAGAGGAGCAGGCCGCCGACGGCGACGGAGCCGTAGCCGAAGAGCACGCCGAGTTCGGAGAGCACCAGTCCGCCGGCGACGAACAGGGGCCACGGGCTGGATTTCCCGTACTGGTCGCTGAGTCCCGGTTGGTCGTCCATGTGTGGCGGGTAGAGACGACGGGTAACAAACCCATCGCTACGAGAAGACCGAGTAGGCGAAGAGGAAGCCGAAGTAGAGCAGGACGAGCGCGCCGAGGGCCTTCAGGCGGAACAGCCGCAGGTCGGCCGCCTCGTCGTCGTACGCCGCTTCGTAGGCCTCTCGCTCGGTGGCGTCGAGGCTGTCGGCGTGGTCGAGACCGCAGTGGAGCGCCAGCAGTTCCTCGTCGGGGAACGAGCGGCCACACCGGTCACAGGTCGCGGCAGTGGCGTCGGTCGGAACGGTCGTTTCGACGGTCATAGGTAGGGTGGGGCGACGGTCGGCCGGGAGACGATCCAGAGACTGGTCATCGTGTACGCGACCATGACGAGCGTGAGCGCGTACTGGCTCCTGACGGCCTGGAGACGGCCGGGGAACAGGTCGTAGGCGATGGCGTGGGCGACCCAGACGGCGAGCAGGTGGCCCAGAAGCACGAACGCGAGCGAGAGGCCGCCGAACCACCCCGGCAGCACGAGCACCGGCGGGTTCTGGACGGGCGAGAGCGGGTCGAGCAGGACGGACACGAGGGCCGGGGAGAGCGCGAGGAAGTAGCCCAGGAAGTGCGCGAGGTGGTAGCCGGCGGCGATGGGGAGCAGCGCGGGCGCGAACCGGCGGCCGAGTTCGCGCACCGAGACGTACGTCGGCGCGGTCCGACGGGCGAGGCGGGCCGCGAGCAGGTAGACCCCGAGGAAGCCGCCGAACCCGGCGACGAGCGCGAGCAGGTAGAACAGGTGGGGCGGCACGCCGGCCGAGACGACGCTCCTCGTGAGGTCCGCCCACGCGGGCGTGGACACGAGACCGTCGTAGGTCGTCCCCCAGAGCAGGGCGACGACGAACGCGACGTCGTCGACGCCGTCGAGTGGATTGGTGGTCAACGCGGCGCCCGGTAGCGTGATTGCGAGGCCGTCGTCGGTGCGCTGGATGGGAGCGACGCGACCGTAGAGGGCGAAGACGCGGGAGACGGGGTCGACCCGCCGGAACCAGTCGTCGCCGAACGCGGCCGCGCCGACCAACGTACCGACCGTGTAGACGGCGACGACGCCCGCGAGCAGGCGCGGGTCGTCCGCGAGCGGGCTGACGATCTCGACCCAGACGAGGCCCAGCAGACCGACGACGGCGGGCCAGGAACCCAGGCGGTCGGGATACGTGCGGTCGAGGGTCGGCAGCAGGCCGGCGAGCGTCCGCCACGGGTTGACGACGGGCCAGGAGTTGGTGAGGAGGTACGTGGACATGGTGTAGCCCGCCCACCACGCGACCCAGACCACGAGGATGGCGCCGTTGCGGACGCCGGACGCCGGCCCTGCGAGGCCGAGCCACAGGACGACGCCGAGACCCGCAAGTCCCACGCCGCGGCCGACCCACGCGAGTACGGTGCCAGGGGCGGGAATCCGGGCGACCTGGTCGTGGACCGAGCGGATGAACGCCCGGTCGGTGACGAAGCTCGCGAGGAGGAACGAGGCCCCGACGACGCCGCCGCCCGTGGCGAGGAACAGCCAGGTCGGGACCGCGAGGCGCTCCGGAGCGGCGTTCCGGAGGGTCCCGCTGTGGGCGAACGCGACGCCCGAGAGGACGGCCAGCGCGGCGGCGTAGCCGGCGAGTCGGGCGGCGACCCGGCGTCGTCGGGAGGTCTGCACGGCCGGGTGTAGGGAGCGGGGTCGTGGTGTACCTTGCGGAACCCGGCAGTGCCTTAAATTCCCCGATACCGCGGGCCAGTTGGGAGGTTTTTTAGTAGTCGAACTGCAAGGGACCTGCGTATGAGTGTAGCGGACGACACGACGGAAGACCACGGCCATCACCTGCCGGCGGTCGAGGACTGGCCGCGCGGGTTCGGCGAGGCGTCCTGGTGGCCGTTCATCACCGCCATCGGGGGGTCGGGCCTCTACATCGGGGCCGCCCTCTACGTCATGGGGCACGGCGGCAACGACATCGTGGGGTCGATGACCGGACCGGCGGTGTTCGTCGCGAGCGCGGCCGTCTTCCTGACCGGCATCTACGGCTGGCTGTACCACGCCTTCGTGAAGCATTTCTGGAGCCGCGAGACGTCCGGCGGCGGCGCCCTCCGGTGGGGGATGATCCTGTTCCTCGGGACCGAGATCGCCACGTTCGGCGCGGGGTTCACCTACTACTTCTTCATCCGGGCGGGCGCCTGGCCGCCCGCCGGCGCAGAACTCCCGCATCTCGTCAACTCGCTGGTGCTCGTCAACACCGGCATCCTGGTGCTGAGCAGCATCACGCTCCACTGGGCCCACTCCCAGATACGGAAGGACAACCACTCCGGCTTCCTCGCCGGTCTCGCCGTCACGCTCCTGCTCGGCGTCGTCTTCCTCGGCGGCCAGCTCTACGAGTACTACCAGTTCATCGTCCACGAGGGGTTCACTCTCACGTCGGGCATCTTCGGGAGCGCCTTCTTCGGCCTCACGGGGCTCCACGGCCTCCACGTGACTCTCGGCGCGATACTCATCGGGCTGCTCACCGTTCGTGCGGCGTACGGCCAGTACTCGGCCGACCGCCACACGTCGGTCTCCACCGTCTCGATGTACTGGCACTTCGTCGACGCCATCTGGGTGTTCCTCGTCGTCGTGCTCTACGTCGGCGCCACGGTCTGACTCCAACCCTTTTTCGAGTACGTCACCGCCAACGAGTAGCGTCCGCCATGTCGACCGGCCGGTTTGAAGCACGACGGGGGCGGCCTGCTGGTCCGAGGCCGGACAGCGCGTCTTGCCGGTCCCGGCGGATGACCGAGGCGTCCTGGGAGGCCTCGTCGCATTCGACAGTCGTTCCTGACCCCCTCCCCTCTGACGCGTCGCGCGCGTCCGTTCGCCGTGGCACGTCCGAGAGTTCGCGCGCTGGTGTGAACGTCCGCTGAGTTGAGCAATCGTCGAGTCGTTGGGGCGACGACCGGTTCGACGCGGGCTGGTTTGAACGAGCCCCGAACTGTGCAGACGTCGAATCAGCGGGGACGCCGACGTTTTCACGCGCGCTGGTATGAACGACTCTACCGATGACGGATTGAACAGACGGCCAGACGACCGCGCGGCGCACGTCCGCCGGGCGGAACTGGACGGGCGGCGAGCAGCGCGCCGCAGGCTCCGCCAGAGCGTGGCGTGTCGTGCCGGTCGTGGAGATGCTCGCGAACCCCCAGGCCGCGACGGGTTCCCGACCGACGACAGCTGGCCGAGGAAGCCACCCGTCGTCAGCGAGCTATCGAGGCGTGGCCAGTCAGCGCCAGTAGGGACGTCGACCCGTGGTCGCTGAATGAGACGGACCGTGGCACTCAGCGCAGGACAGAAGCATGACACCCAGTGCAGGACGGAAGCGTGGCACTCAGCGCAGGGCCACAGCTGGGAGGAGGAATCGAACGAAGAGCCCGATGGCGACGGGCCGACAGTGAAAAACCGCGGAGGAATCAGGCGCTCGTCGTAGCCGGTTCGCTCGTCATCGCCGAGGAGTTCGAGGACGTGGTGGTCGTGTTGTTCCCGGAACTACCGCCGCTGGAGCCGCCCTGCTGTTCTTGGACCCACTGGTCGTACTCGTCCTGGGGCATGACCTCGATGGTCGCCAGCATCTCAGAGTGACCCTGGCCGCAGAACTCGGCGCAGTAGAGCGTGTAGTTGCCGGGCTCCGTGATGGTCGTCTGGAGGTAGGTCTGCTGGTTGGGGAGCGCGTCCTGCTTGAGACCCAACCCGGGCGCGTGGAACGAGTGGATGACGTCGTTCGACGTCAATTTCAACACGATAGGCCGGTTCGCGGGAAGCACCAGTTCGTTGGTCGTGGAGATGTCGTGGGCGGGGTAGTTGAACTGCCAGAGCCACTGGACGCCCGTGACCTCGACGACGACAGCGTCACCGTCCTGGGCCTGCTCGATGCTATCCTGCGTGGCGGTGACGTTCTGGTCGGCGAGGACCGAGTAGGACGCCACGCCGACGAACAGCAGGATGATGGCGGTGGCGACGGTCCACGTTATCTCGAGCCGGCGGTTCTCCTGGGTCGGCTTCGGGTCGTCGTTGTTCCGGAACCGCCAGACGGTGTAGAAAAGGATGCCCTCGACGAGGATGGTGATGGGCACCGCGACCGCCAGCAGTCTCCAGTTCAGGTCCCAGATGAGCTGTTCCGTGATGGAGCTGTACCCCTGGGCGGCCACGGGGTCGGCGAGCACCCCGAGGACGGCGAGAGACAGCAAGGTAACGACTCCAGTCCGCTTGGCGTGCATGCTGTTCCGGGGGTTAGGCCGATGTCCATAAATAGCTGCTGAATCCCGAACCCGTAGCTGCCGCTACGGACAGGGCGACCGGGTACGTAGAGAGATTCGGGGACGGGGCAAAGTCGTACAGGCTAAGTATCGCGGGTATTAATATAACACAGAGAGGAGTCCCTCACGTGGCATCGACCGTCCGCTCCCGATTCGCGCAGCTCCTGGCCGCGACGGCTATCGGCACGTACGCTCTGGTCATCCTCGGGGCGACGACCGCAATCACGGACGCCTCGCAGGCGTGCACCACGTGGCCGGCGTGTAACGGTCAGTGGCTCGCCCTGGGTTCGCCGGCGCTCGCCATCGTGTGGACCCACCGGGCGACCGCAGCCGTCGTCGGTCTGCTGGTCGTGGTCGTGACGGCCCTCGCGTGGCTCCGGAGCGAGCGTCGGCGCGTCAGGTGGGCGCTCGCGCTCGTCGCCGTCCTCTACCCGGCGCAGGTCGGCCTCGGCGCGGTCACCGCGACGACCGGCGCCCCGGCGGCCGTCTCCGCGACGCACCTCGTCCTCGGACTCTCCATCTTCATGGGGCTGGTCGTCGCGCTCGCGTGGTCGCTCGAAACCGACGCCGACGACGCCGACGAACCCGTCCACGACCCGACGCCCGCACCGGAACCCGTCGACGACGCACCGGCCACCCTGGACCCGTCGGCCGTGGGCCTCCGCACGAAACTCGCGGCCTACTACCGGCTGACGAAACCCCGACTGATGTGGCTGCTCGCGCTGGTCGCCGCGGCCGGCATGGCGCTGGCCGCCGGTCCCGCCCTCTCCCCGCGCACCGTCGTCCTCACGCTGACGGGCGGCGTGCTCGCCATCGGCGCGAGCGGGACGTTCAACAACGTGCTGGAGCGGGACGTCGACCGGCGGATGCAGCGCACCGCCGACCGCCCGGTCGTGACGCACGTCGTTCCCGTCCGGAACGCTATCGCGTTCGGCGTCCTGCTCTCGGTGACGGCGGTGGCGACGTTCCTGCAGGTCAACCTGCTCGCGGCGGCGCTCGGGTTCACGGCCATCGTCTACTACAGCCTGGTCTACACCCTGCTGCTCAAGCCGAACACGGTCCAGAACACCGTCATCGGCGGGTTCGCCGGGTCCCTCCCGGCGCTCATCGGGTGGGCGGCCGTCACCGAGAGCGTCGGCCTGCCGGGGCTCGCGCTCGCCGGCGTCATCTTCCTGTGGACGCCCGCGCACTTCTACAACCTCGCGCTGGCGTACAAGGACGACTACGCCCGGGGCGGCTTCCCGATGCTCCCGGTGGTCCGCGGCGAGGCGGTGACCCGCAAGCACATCCTGCTCTACCTCGGCGCGACGCTCGTGGGCGCCACCCTGCTCGGGACGGTCAGCACGCTCGACTGGCTCTACGCCGCCACGAGCGTCGCCCTCGGCGCGGTGTTCCTGTGGGCGGTCCTCGTCCTGCACCGCGAGCGGACCGAGCGCGCGGCGATGCGCTCGTTCCACGCCTCGAACGCCTACCTCGGCTTCCTGCTCGTCGCCATCGTCGTCGACGCACTCGTCGTATGAGCCTGCACACACAGACCGAGAGCCTGCTCGCCCGCCTCCAGCCGTCGCGCGAGACGGTCGTCTGGGGGACTCCGCTCGTGCTCGCGGAGGTCGTCGCGGTCGTCGCATACGCGATGCGGCCGGACATCATCGTCACGAACCCGACGTTCCTCGTGATTCCGTTCGTCTGGATCAACGTCTCGCTGTGGGCGGTGCTTCGCACGCAGGTCCCGGCGACGAGCACCCGCAACCGGGCGCTCGCGGCGGGTATCGGCGTCGGCTACTTGCTCCTGCTGTCGTGGGTCGGCGGCCTGTTCACGCTCGGCGCGATGGACATGCCGGGATTGACGACGGGGCTCTCGGTCACCTGGGACGTCCCGCTCGGCTGGGGGCCGGTGGTGAACTACACCGGCGAGGCGTTCATGCTGACCGTCATCCCGTACCAGGCAATCGGCTACGCCACGCTGGCGTACCTCGTCTACGTGACCGTCGTGGACGCCGCCGGGTCGGCCATCACGGGCATCGTGGGGCTGTTCTCGTGTGTGTCCTGCACGTGGCCCATCGTCGCCACCGTCGTGAGCGGCGTCTTCGGGAGCACGTCTGCGGTGGCGGCGATGGCGACGAGCCAGACGTACGAACTCTCGACGCTCGTGTTCCTCACCGCGGTCGCCCTGCTGCTGTGGCGGCCGTCGTTCTGAGAATCGAACCCCTTACCTGCGGCCACGCGAACCGTCACCTATGGACGTACTCGCAGCGGCGGACGTGCGAAAGGCGTTCGGCGACACCGTCGCGCTCGACGGCGTGTCGCTCTCCGTCGCCGAGGGGAGGTGTTCGCCCTCATCGGCCCGAACGGGGCGGGGAAGACGACGCTCGTCCGGACGCTGACGGGCACGACGGCGCCCGACGACGGTGAGGTGCGCGTGTTCGACGTGCCCCCGTCGAAGGTTGACACCGCCCGGCTCGGCCTGCTCCCGCAGGCGTTCGGCCCGCCGGACCGCCTCACGCCGCGCGAACTCGTCACGTACTACGCCGGCCTCTACGACGACGCCCGCGACCCTGACGACGTGCTCGCCGAGGTTGGCCTCGACGCCGACGACGACACCTGGTACGCCGACCTCTCGGGCGGCCAGCAGCGCCGGGTCTGCGTCGCCACCACCCTCGTCAACGACCCCGACCTCCTCTTCCTCGACGAGCCGACGACCGGCATCGACCCGGCCGGCCGCCAGTCGCTGTGGGGCCTCCTGGAGGACCTCGCGGCCGCCGGCACGACCATCTTCCTCACCACCCACTACATGGAGGAGGCCGAACGCCTCGCCGACCGGGTGGGCTTGCTCGCCGACGGCCGCCTGGTCGAGGTCGGCACGCCGTCGTCGCTCGTCGCCACGCACGGCGGCGACACCCGGCTGGCGGTCGAGGCGGACGCCGACCCCGAACGGCTGACGGACACGGGCTTCGCGGTCGTCCGGGAGAACGGCCGACTGGTGTTCGAAGGCGTGACGCCCGCGGACATCGGCGACGTCGTCCGGACCCTGGACGACCACGGCGTCGCCTTCGACGCCCTGACCTGGAGCGAACCCGACCTGGAGGACGTGTTCCTCAACGTGACCGGCGAGGCGCTCTCGGCCACCGCGGGAGGTGACCGGCAGTGACGCTCGTCGGACGCGTGCGCTCGGAGACGGGGGCGGCGTGGCGGTCGTTCGTCCGCCGGCGCACCGCCGTCTTCTTCACGTTCTTCTTCCCGGTGTTGCTCATCGTCATCTTCGGGTCGCTCGTCCAGACCCAGCCGACCGGCGGCGGCCTGTTCACCGAACCCGACGGTTTCTACGTGCCGGGCTACCTCGCGGTGGTCGTCCTGTTCACGCCGCTCTCCCGGGTCGGCAGCACCATCGCCCGCCACCGCGAACACAATCGGTTCGAGAAGCTGGCGACGACGCCGTTGACCCGCGCGGAGTGGCTGGCGGCCCACACGCTCGTGAACGCCGCGCTCGTCGGCATCGCGAGCCTGGTCGTGTTCGCGGTGATGCTCCTGGTGACCGACGCCGCGGTGACCGCGTCGGTCCTGCTCGTCCCGTTCGTGTTCCTCGCGGTGACGGTGTTCGCTGGCGTCGGCGCGGTCATCGGCCGGGTCGCCGACTCCCAGGACGGCGTCATCGCGGCGAGCAACGCGCTCGCCATCCCGCTGCTGTTCCTCTCGGAGACGTTCGTCCCGACGTCGATGCTCCCGGCGTGGTTCCAGCCCGTGGTGAACCTCTCGCCGCTGACCTACTTCTCGCGGGGCGTGCGGGCGGCGACGTTCTCGGGCGGCGACCCGTTCGGCGACCTGCTCGTGCTCGCCGCCGTCGCAGTCGTCGCGTTCGCCGCCGGCGCGTACGCCATCCCGCGGACGGATTGAAGCGGACCGGACGAGGAACGCCGGTCCGGATTACCGCCGGAGGCCGGTCGCGCCGAGGAAGAGCAGGAGGCCGCGTTCCAGCGGCTCCCAGCCGTAGACGTGGTTGAGGAGGAGGTAGGTGACGACGCCGAGCGCGAGGCTGATACTCCACGCGGCGGCCGCGATGCGGCCCACGCGTGCGTGGGCGGTGTTCCGGAGTTCCTCGGGCGTGTGGGTCAGTCCGAGCACGACGGCGTAGAGCACCACGGGGACCGCGACCACCGAGAGGAGGACGTGGACTGCAAGCATCACCAGATAGGGGATGCGGACGACTTGGGGGCGACGATGGCCTTCTCGAACCCGCCGCCGACCTTCGTGAGGTAGAGCACGAGGAACAGGAGGATGAGGCCGAACGCGGTGAGCATCGCGGCCCGGTGCTTGCGGACCTCTCCCCGGCGGATGAACCGGACGCCGGCGAGGAGCGTCACCAGCGCGACGGTGTTCACCACCGCGATGGCGTCCGAGAGGAGTATGACGGTCCGGTTCGAGATGTCGGGGAAGATGGGGAGGACGCCGGCGAACACGCCGATGACGAGCGCGTACCCCACGACGGAGAGGACGCCGGTCACCAGGCGGGGATGTGCCTTGACGCTTCCCTGCACGTCTGCTGTCGCCATGGGGCCGCTTGGGCCGGGGCCGTCAACCCGCTTTCGCTTCCCGTCGCCCTCGAACAAGCACGGTTGTGCTACTGCAAATCGAGGGCGTAACGGACTTCCGTTAAAGTAAAACGACTCACCGACGACTGTTCGCACATGAGTTCGGACAGCCAGCAGCGCAAGATCCGCTGTCTCGTCGCCAAGGTCGGCCTCGACGGCCACGACCGCGGTGCACACGTCATCTCGCGTGCGTTCCGCGACGCCGGGTTCGAGGTCATCTACTCGGGTCTCCACAAGTCGCCGGACGACATCGTCCAGGCGGCGGTCCAGGAGGACGTCGACGTCCTCGGCATCTCCATCCTCTCGGGCGCCCACAACACGCTCGTCCCGAAGATCATCGAGGGCCTCAAGGAGTACGACGCGTTCGAGGACACCCTCCTCATCGTGGGCGGCATCGTCCCGGACGACGACAAGGAACGCCTGAAGGAGGCGGGCGTCTCCGCCATCTTCGGCCCGGGCACCCCGATGGAGGAGACCATCGAGTTCGTCAGAGAGAACGCTCCGGAGCGGTAACCCCGCCCATGAGCGACGACAACGGGGAGATGCAGGCGCTCGTCGACGACCTCCTCGCCGGCAAGCACCGCGCGCTCGCCCGGGTCATCACGAAGATAGAGAACCGCGACCCCGGCTACCGCGAACTCGTCTCCACGCTCCACCAGCACACCGGCGACGCGCGCGTCGTCGGCATCACCGGGAGCCCGGGCGCCGGGAAGTCGACCCTCGTCGACAAGATGGCGAAAGCCTACCGCGACCAGGGGCTCACCGTCGGCATCATCGCGGTCGACCCTCCTCGCCGTTCACCGGCGGGTCGGTGCTCGGCGACCGCATCCGGATGGCGAGCAACGTCGGCGACATGGACGTGTTCTTCCGGTCGATGTCGGCGCGCGGCAACCTCGGCGGCCTCTCGACGGCGACCACGGACGCCGTGAAGGCCCTCGACGCGTTCGGGAAGGACCGCGTCATCGTCGAGACGGTCGGCGCGGGCCAGAACGAGGTGGACGTTGTCAAGACCGCCGACACCGTGGCCGTGCTCGTCCCGCCGAGCAGCGGCGACGACATCCAGATGCTCAAGGCGGGCATCCTCGAGATCGGCGACGTGTTCGTGGTCAACAAGGCAGACCTGCCCGGCTCCGACCGCACGGTCCAGGAGCTCAAGGAGATGCTCGAACTCAAGGGCGACTACACCGCGAACCTGCCGACCGGCCATCACGGCGCCGACGCCATCGAGCGCCAGCCCAGGCAGGACGACGAGGAGACGTGGAAGCCGCCGGTCGTCGAAGCGGTGGCGAAGACCGGCGAGGGCGTCGACGAGTTCATCGAGTCCCTCGACGGCCACTACGAGTTCCTGGCGTCGTCGGGTCACCTCCAGCAGCGCGAGCGGACCCGCATCGCCGAGGAGATTCGCGCGCTCCTCCGGAACGACGCGAGCGCGCTGCTGGAACGCGAGATAGCCGACCGCGGCGGTATGGCGTCGCTCGTCGACCGGGTGGTCGACCGCGAGACGGACGCCTACACCGTCGCCGACGAGATACTCGGGCCGGTCGAGGACTGTCTCGACGAGTCCTCCTGACACGGCCCCGTCCTGTCAAAACGGCTATACGGCTGGCCGTCGAAGACCCTCGCATGAACCTTCGGAGAGTCATCCCCGCTGTCGCGGGCGCGCTCGGCGCGACCGCGCTCGCGAACCGCTCGCTCGCCGCGACTGCCGGCCCGCTCCCGCCAGCGCTCGCCGGGCGCGAACACACCTACCGGTGGCGCGGCTTCGACGTCTCGTACACCGAGGTCGGCGAACCCGACGCCCCGGACGTCCTCCTGCTCCACGGCATCCACGCCGCGGCGTCCGCCCAGGAGTTCGACCGGATAGTCGACGCGCTCGCCGAGGACTACCACGTGGTGGCGCCCGACCTCCCGGGCTTCGGCCGGTCGGACCGACCGGCGGTCACCTACACCGCCGAACTGTACCGGTCGTTCGTCGCCGACTTCGCCGCCGAGGTCACCGACCGGCCGACGGTCATCGCGTCGTCGCTCACCGGCGCGTACGCGGTGAGCGCCGCCCGGCAGGACCCCGACCTGTTCGACCGACTGGTGCTGGTCTGCCCGACGGCGAACACGGGCGCGCGGCGGCCGGGGCTACGGTCGCTGTTCCGGACGCCGGTCGTCGGCACGGCGCTGTTCAACCTGCTGACGAGCAAGCCGTCGCTCCGGTGGTTCAACGGTCGGGACGCCTACTTCAGCGCGAACGGCTTCGACGAGGCGACCGTCGACTACCAGTGGCGGACCGCCCACCAGCAGAACGCGCGGTTCGCGCCGGCGTCGTTCGTCGGCGGGTTCCTCGACCCCGACGTCGACCTGGGGGAAGAGTTGACGGCCGTCGACGTCCCGGTCACCCTGGTGTGGGGCCGCGACGCGACGTACACGCCGCTGGCGCTCGGCCGGTCGCTCGCAGAGGAGGCCGACACGCGGCTCGTGGTGTTCGACCGGGCGCGACTGCTCCCGCACGCCGAACACCCGAAGGAGTTCGTGGCGTCGCTCGACGAGGAGCTACCGCTCCTCGAACACGAGTAGCCGCTCGTCGCTGGTCGCCGTCCGGCCGACGTCGACGGTGACCGCCATGCCGTGGACCACCTCGTCGTGGTCGACGCCGACGACCTGTCCGGTGAGGCGCACCGGGCCGAAGTCGACGATGGCCGTGACGTACGGGGCGTCGTCGACGAACCGGGGCGTCGGCACGTGCACGACGGTGAACGCTTCGACGGTGCCCGACTCGGGCAGCGGTTCCTCCGTGAGCACGGCCGACCCGCAGTGCGGGCAGACGTGCCGCGGCGGGAGCGACCCGTGGCCGTTCTCGCATTCGAGGTAGTAGCCGTTCCCGTCGGCGATGGCGACGAGCAGGTCGTCGTAGCCGGCGTCGCGGACCTTCTCGCTCATCGGTCCACCTCCAGGACGTGGACGGTCGTGCTGGCGACGGTGCCACCCGCGTTGTGCGTCAGGCCGATGCGGGCGTCCGGCACCGCGTCGCTGTTCGGGTGGTCGCCGCGCAGGATGCGCGTCATCTCCGCTATCTGGCTGGTGCCGGTGGCGCCCACCGGATGGCCCTTCGCCTTCAGGCCGCCCGAGAGGTTCACCGGCAGCGGGCCGTCGCGGGTCGTCTCGCCGCGGCGGGCCGCGCCGGCGCCCTCGCCGTACTCGTAGAAGCCCATCGCCTCCAGTGCGAGCACCTCCGCGATGGTGAAACAGTCGTGGACCTCCAGGGCGTCCACGTCCTCCACGTCGATGGCGGCGTCCGCGAACGCCTCGGCGGCCGCCTTCTCGGCGGCGGGCGTGAAGTCGAGGTACTCGCGGTCCTGGAGGGCCATCTTGTCGCCGCCCTGCCCCGTCCCGATGATGGAGACGGGCGCGTCGAGGTCGTGCTCGTCGGCGTAGGACTCGCTGACCAGCACCACGGCGCTCGCGCCGTCGGTGATGGGGCACGCGTCGTAGAGGCCGAGCGGCGTCGCTATCTGCGGCGCGTCGAGGGCCTCCTCGACGGTTATCTCGCGCTGGAACTGCGCGTACTCGTTCTCCAGGGCGTTCTCGTGGTTCTTCACCGCGATGTGTGCGAGGTCCTCGTTCGTCGCTCCGAAGTCCTCGAAGTAGGCGTTCGCCATGAGGGCGTACGCGCCGGGGAACGTCATCCCCGCGCGCACCTCGTAGAGGTCGTCGGCCGCGATGGCCAGCGCCTCGGTGGTCTCGGCGGTCTCCAGGTTGTTCATCCGCTCGGACCCGCCGGCGACGATGACGTCCGCCTCGCCGTTGCGCACGTTCTTCACCGCCTCGCGGGCGGCCACGCCGCTGGAGGCACACGCGCTCTCGTACCGGGTCGCGGGCGCGTCGATACCCAGCGCTTCGGCGGCCAGCGGCCCCTGGTGGCCCTGGTGCTCGCCGACCTCCCCATGAAGTTGCCGTAGAACACGGCGTCCACGTCGTCGCGGTCGATACCCGCGTCGTCGAGCGCAGCGAGGCCGGCCTCGCCGAACATGTCCCGGGTGGTCCGCTCCGGGTGCGTCCCGAAGTGCGTGAGACCGACGCCGGCTACTCGTACTCGCTCCATGGACGGACAGTTGGAGCGCCGGTGCAAAAAGCAGTGCGAAAGTTGCGGCAAGTACTGCGTTAGTGAGTGCCACACCCCGGGAATAGCCTCCGGTTACGCCGACGCTCACTCGCGTATGGTCCGCCGTACCCATCCGGACGCACCGTTCGGGAAGGCGTCGGCCTCCGTCTCCGGCTGGACGGCACCGGTCCCGTCGACGGCGCGAACCACCACATCGTGGTTGCCGGACGGCCGGAACGCGTACGCCCACTGTCGCCAGACGTCCTCGCCCGGCAGCGGGTCGCTGAGTCGCGCGTCGGTCCACGACGCGCCGCCGTCGGTGGACACCTCGACCCGGTCGACGCCCCTGGTGCCGGCGTAGGCGTGGCCGGCGACCTCGACGCGCCCGTCGTCGAGGCGGTTTTCCGTCCAGAGCTTCGCGACGGTGTTGACCGGGCCGGTGCCGTGCCAGCCACGGCGCTCCCAGTACCCCTCCGCCTCCTGGTCCAGCACCTCTATCTCGGTGAGCCACTTGACGTTTATCTCGCCCCAGTGGCCCGGGATGAGCGCCCGGACCGGAGCACCGTGCTTCCGGGGAGAGACTGGCCGTTCATGCCGTACGCCAGGAACCCCCGGCGGAGCGCGGCCAGCGGGAACTCCTCGAAGTAGCCGTCGGCCGCCCGGAGCATGACGCACTCGCAGCCGCCGCGCGGGCCGGCCCGGTCGAGCAACGGGGCGACCGGGATGCCCGTCCAGAGCGCGTTGTCCATCAGGTTCCCGTTGAGCGACTCGCCGACGCACCGGAGCGTGACGAACCGGTGTTCGGTCTCCATCCCGCGCACGTCGTCGTAGGAGAGGGATAGCTCGGAGTCGACGGCGCCAGTCACGGACAACGACCAGTCCTCCCGGTCGACATCGGGGTTGACCGACGCGATGTCCACCTCGTAGAACTCGTCGACGTCGCTGACCAGCCCCGGAATGCCGACGACGCCGAGCGACTTCGACGCGGCGTCGTCGAGGAGCGACTGCACGTCGCCGCCGGTCGACTCGTCGAGCGGCTCTGCGTCGTTCCCGCTCGTTCGCTGACCGACGAGCGCGGCGACGCCCGCGAACCCGACGACGGCCCCGGCGAGTTTGAGCACCCGCCGGCGACCGGGTTCCACGTCGCGGTCGCCGGTCAGCACCCAGGCGTCGGCGAGGACGACCACCGTTGCGAGCGGGAGCGCGGCGCCGACCCCGGCGGCGACGTCGCCGGTCAGGCCGACGGCGAGCAGCCACCCGAACCCGAGCGCGGCGAGGCCGCTCGCGCGCGGCGACCCGAAGCGGTCGCCGACGACGATGCCGGCGAACGCGCCGACGCCCAGTAAGACGGCAGTGAGCGCGAGCGCGAGCAGGAAGCCGAGGAAGTGGCCCAGGCCGCCGAGCAGGAGGATGGCGTACCGGACCACCAGGTCCGGGGTGGCCGCGACGACCACGTCGCTGACGGGGGCGGCGACGAACGCCGGCGTGGTGCCGGCGACGGCGTAGGACCCAGCGACGCCCGCCACGCCCGCGACGAGCGCGACGGAGAAGGACCGGGAGAGACGTGTCATGTGTGCTGGCACCGCTCGCGGCGATGCATCTGGGAGTGGTTAGCACCGGGCACACATGGGTCCTTCGCCGGAAGGCGGCGAGAACCGCCTACATCCCCATGTCAGAGGCCTCGTCGGGCACGGGCAGGTCGTGGACGGCGACGCCGAGCAGTTCGGCGACGTGGTCGAGCGCCATGTCGAAACCGTAGTAGCGCTCCAGTTCCGGGCTCTCGGGCGTCTCCCGCACCTTCAGCATCCCGTAGCCCTCGCGGTTGACGGCGACGGCCGCCGTCCGGCCGTCGCGGTCGAAGGCCAGCACGCGCTCGTGCTCGGTCACGACGTAGCGGGCCGTGACGTCGTTCTCGGTGAGCGTGACTGCGTCCGGCATCTACTTGAGCATGCGCTGGGCGATGGTGTTGCGCAGCACCTCGCTCGTGCCCTCGTATATCTCGTTGAGCTTCGCGTCGCGGTAGTAGCGCTCGACCGGGAAGTCCTTCGTGTAGCCGTAGCCACCGTGGATCTGGACCGCCTCGTTCGCCACCTCGCGGCTGACCTCGCTGGCGTAGAGTTTCGCCTCGGCGGCGTCCTTGATGAAGTCCTCGCCACGAATCTTCTTGTCCGCGGCCTGGTGCATCAGGAGCTTCGCCGCCTGGACCTTCATGTCCATGTCGGCGAGTTTGTGCTGGATGGACTGGAACTCGGAGATGGCCTGGCCGAACTGGTCGCGCTGTTTCGAGTACTCCAGGGCGTCCTCGAGGGCGGCCCGCGCGATGCCGACGCCGCGCGCCGCGATGGTGATGCGACCGCCGTTCAGCGTCTTGAGCGCCTGGACGAACCCGTCGCCCTCGTCGCCGAGGCGGCGGTCCACCGGGATACGCATGTCGTCGAACCGGAGTTCGGCGGTCGGACACCCCTTGTCGCCGAGTTTGTGCTCGGTGCCCTCGACGATGAAGCCGTCGTCCTCCTCGGGGCGCACGACGAACGACGAGATGCCGTGGCTGTCGAGTTCCGGGTCGGTCTTCGCGAAGACGGTGACGGTGTCCGCGACCGAGCCGTTCGAAATCCAGAGCTTCCCGCCGTTGACGACGTACTCGTCGCCGTCCCGTTCGGCGGTCGTGTCCATCGCCGGGACGTCGCTGCCGGCGCCGGCCTCCGAGAGCGCGAACGCGCCGAGGTCGTCGCCGCGGTTGAGCGGCGCGAGGAACTCCTGTTTCTGGTCCTCGGTCCCGAACTCGTAGAGCATGTTGCCCGCGAGGCTGGTGTGGGCGGCGACGATGGTGCCCAGTCCACCGCTCCCCCGGGATATCTCCTCCAGGGCGATGGCGTAGGAGTGGTAGTCGAGGCCCGCGCCGTCGTACTCCTCCGGGAAGGGCATCCCCATCAGCCCGAGCTCCGCCATCTGGTCGACGAGGTCCTGCGGGAACTCGTCGGTCTCGTCGATCTCGGCCGCACGCGGCTTTATCTCCTCGTCCGTGAACTCCGCGACCATGTCGCGGATCTGCTTCTGCTCGGCTGAGAGGCTGAAGTCCATGGTCGCGTTGGAAGTCGGCGGCTCAGTCCTTTACTTTTCTCATCCGTTACATCCCACTCGGTCGCTCCAAAAATCCGGGGACGGGACTGTCTCAGACCGGCGACGCGCGCTGTCGGCGGTACGCACGCACGAGGAGTTCGGCGAGGAAGCCGACGGCGCTCCACCGGTAGGCGAGCGCGGCCGCCCCGACGAACGCGAGTGCGACCCGCGACCGGCCGCGGCGGAGCGACTGCAGCGCTTCGAGCAGCATCGAGACGGCGCTCAGCTGGCGGACGTGCCGGGAGTCGAGCAGGTCTCTGAGCAGCATACCCTCGTCGAGTCGGGCGACGCGAAAGGTTCTCGGCCCAACCAGTTAGGCCGGGTTCGGGAAGCCGGGTTCAGTACTCGTAGAACCCTTTGCCGGTCTTCTTCCCGAGGTCGCCGGCGTCCACCTTGCGCTTGAGGAGGTAGGCCGGCTTGTAGCGGTCGCCGAGTTCGTCGTAGAGCGTCTCCGAGGCGTCGAGGGTGATGTCGAGGCCGATGTGGTCGGCGAGTTCGAGCGGCCCCATCGGGACGTTCGTGCCGAGTTTCATCCCGCGGTCGATGTCCTCCTTCGACGCGACGCCTTCGTCGTAGGCGCGGATGCCCTCGTTGATCCACGGCATCAGGATGCGGTTGGTAACGAAGCCGGGCTTGTCGTCGGACTCCCAGGTCTCCTTCCCCATCGCTTCGGCGAGGCGGTGGGCCAGGTCGACGACGTCGGGGTCGGTCTTCTCGCCGACGACCAGTTCGACGCCCTTCATCACCGGGACCGGGTTCATGAAGTGCAGTCCGACGACCAGTTCCGGGCGCTCGGTGGCGCTCGCGATGGTCGTGATGGAGAGCGTGCTGGTGTTCGTCGCCAGCACCACGTCCTCGTCGACGACGCTGTCGAGGTCCGCGAAGATGTCCTGCTTGACGTCCATGTTCTCGACGGCCGCCTCGACGACGAAGTCACACGCCGCGACGTCCTCGAGTTCGGTCGTCCCCGTGATGCGGTCGAGGGTGGCGTCGGCCTCCTCCTGGGTCAGTTTCTCCTTGCCGACCAGGCGACCGAGGCTGTTCTCGATGCTGTCGAACCCGGACTGCACGAACTCCTCCTCGATGTCGCGCATCACCACGTCGTAGCCGTTCGCGGCCGCGACCTGGGCGATGCCGTTCCCCATTGTTCCCGCGCCGATGACCCCGATGGTATCGATGGCGTCGAACTCGCGCATGCCCACATCTGCTACGGCCCGCGTCGTAAGCCTGCCGGAAACGGGGAAAGACTCAAGCCGACATGGTGTGATATTTAAGCGACCCGGGAGCCTCAGGCGACCGAGACCACCCATGGCAAACAAGGACGATTCCGGGGTGGCTGCCCCGACCGACGTCAAGTTCGTAGGCCCGGCCACCGCCGCAGTGCTCGAGGACGCCCCCTTCGACGCGGAGGACATCCCCGAGAAGCGCGTCTCCCACTCGATGCTCGTGGAGGCGGGCGTCAACGCCGGCGTCGCGGCGCGCATCCGCCGAGAGTACTCGCTGTCGTGGTCGTTCGAGAGCAGCGGCGGCGAGGACCTCGCCCGCCGCGCGAACCAGGTGCGCGGCCTGGGCGACGCGGAGCGCGCGTGGGTCACCGCCAGCTCCGGTGACTGGGAGTCGGCGGACCCACCGACCGAGACCGGTGCGACCGACGGCAGCGGCGACGCCGATGCGGCGGAGGCCGCGTGGCGCGACCGGAGCAAGCCGGTGCCCGTGACCGACCTCGACGGTATCGACGACGAACTCGGCGAGCATCTGGCCGAGGGCGGCATCCGGTCGCCGGAGCCTGTCGCTCGCCGACCCCGAGGAGGTGGCGTCGTCGCTCGACCTCGACGTCGAGGCGGTCGAGCGGTGGCAGGCGATGGCGCGCGACCGCGTCTGAGCAAGCGCCGACCGGTCGGTATCAGTGGGACTATTATCCAGGATGTCGTCACCAACGAACGATGCTCCCGCTTGAGGACTCCGACATCAGCCGCGACGGGAAGACGCTCATCCTGGCCTACGACCACGGCCTGGAGCACGGGCCGACCGACTTCACGTCGGTCCCGGAGACGATGGACCCGGAGACGGTCTG
This sequence comes from Halobacteriaceae archaeon GCM10025711, assembly GCA_042662785.1. Taxonomy (GTDB): domain Archaea; phylum Halobacteriota; class Halobacteria; order Halobacteriales; family Halobacteriaceae; genus JBHSYX01. The sequence continues at coordinate 1,590,505 of JBHSYX010000001.1, read as the reverse complement.
GGACATCGCCACCCACGACGCCGTCACCGGCTTCGCCGTCCAGAAGGGCGTCGCCGAGGCGTACTACCCCTCCTACCAGGACGACGTCAACCTGCTGGCGAAGCTGAACGGCACCAGCAACCTCTGGATGGGCGAGCCGTACTCGCCGACGAACTGGACCGTCGACTACGCCGCGGAACTCGGCGCGTCGGCCGTCGGCTACACCGTCTACAGCGGCTCGAACCACGAGACGCAGATGTTCGAGGACTTCCGCGACGCCCAGGAAGCCGCCCGCGAGCACGACCTGCCGGTCGTGATGTGGTCGTACCCGCGCGGCCAGGGGCTCAAGAACGACACCAAGGACGAGGTCATCGCGTACGCCGCGCGCATCGCGCTGGAACTCGGCGCCGACATTGCGAAGGTCAAGTACCCGGGCAGTCAGGAGGCCATGGAGTGGGCCGTCGACGCCGCCGGCCCGACGAAGGTGGTCATGTCCGGCGGGTCGAAGGTCAGCGACCGCGCGTTCCTGGAGAGCGTCGAGGCCGTGATGAACGCTGGCGGCGCGGGCCTCGCGGTCGGCCGGAACGTCTGGCAGCGCGAGAACCCCGGCGCGATGCTCGACGCGCTCGAAGCCGTCATCTTCGAGGAAGCGAGCGTCGACGCCGCGCTCGAACGCATGGGATGACCGTCGAGGACATCCTCGACGCCGTCGCCGAGACGGCACCTGAGATCCGGGCGGGTCTCCCCGGTCGCCGCACGAAGGCCGACGAGGAGAACCCGAGCGGCGAGCGCCAGCTGGCGGCGGACGTCTGGGCCGACGAACGGTTCGAGGAGCGGTTCCGGGACCTCGACGGCGTGGGCGAGTACGCCAGCGAGGAGCGCCAGTCGATAATCGAGGTGGGCGAGGGCTACTCGGTCACGCTCGACCCGCTCGACGGCTCCTCGAACCTCAAGTCGAACAACTCGATGGGGACCATCCTCGGGGTCTACGACGCACCGCTCCCGGCCGCGGGCGCGGACCTCGTCACCGCCGCGTACGTCCTCTACGGCCCCATCACGACGATGGTCGTCGCCCGCGACGGCGAGGTCACGGAGTACGTCGTCGAGGACGGCGAGAAGCGCGCCGTCACCGAGGACCTCGCGCTCCCCGACGACCCGGTCGTCTACGGGTTCGGCGGCCGCGTCCCGGACTGGACCGACGGCTTCACCGCGTACGCCCGCGAGATAGAGTCGGAGCTCAAACTCCGGTACGGCGGCGCGATGATCGGCGACGTGAACCAGGTGCTCACCTACGGCGGCGTCTTCGCCTACCCGACCCTGGAGTCGCGTCCCGAGGGGAAACTCCGCCTCCAGTTCGAGGGCGCGCCCATCGGCTACATCGTCGAGTCCGCGGGCGGTCGCTCCTCGGACGGCGAACGCTCCCTCCTGGAACCGACCCCCGACGACCTCCACCAGCGCACGCCGGTCTACCTCGGCAACGCCGACCTCGTCGACCGCGTCGAGGACGCGCTGTCGGAGTAGCCGTCCACCGTCCCCTGATTTCCGCACCCGCCGAGCGACGCGACCGCCGGTGAACCGCCGCCCGCGGAATCCTAAAGGGAAAACTGTTTCAAATCGCTCCGACGATTGCGACCGCATGAAGGTCCGCATCGGCGAGAACGCGACCGGGGAGGAGGCGGCGGCCATCGCCTCGGCGCTGGCCGAGCACGTCTACGACGAGGTGGAGGTCTACATCGGCGACGCCGAGGAGCCGGCGGCTATCGAGGAAGTCCCGGAGGAACTGGCGGAGCAGGAGGCGGAGGCGACGGCCGACGCCGACCTCGGTCCGACCCACCGGGAGGAGGCGCTCCGCGAGGAGATAGCCGAGATAGAGCAGGGCGGCCCGGAGAAGTACAAGAAGCGGCTCGCCGACCAGGGGAAGCTGTTCGTCCGGGACCGGATGGAGCTCTGGTTCGGCGAGGACGGCCTCAAGTTCGAGGACGGCAAGTTCGCCAACTTCGACGCCGACGAGAAGCTCCCCGCGGACGGCCTGCTCACGGGCGCCGCCGAGTTCGAGGGCCGGGACCTGCATTTCATGGCGAACGACTTCACCGTGAAGGCGGGGTCCATGGCGGAACGCGGCGTCGAGAAGTTCCTCCGGATGCAGGAGCGCGCCCTGAAGACCGGGAAGCCGGTGCTCTACCTGATGGACTCCTCGGGAGGCCGCATCGACCAGCAGACGGGCTTCTTCGCGAACCGCGAGGGCATCGGGAAGTACTACTACAACCACTCGATGCTCTCCGGCCGCGTGCCCCAGGTCTGCGTGCTCTACGGGCCGTGCATCGCGGGCGCGGCCTACACTCCGGTGTTCGCCGACTTCACCATCATGGTCGAGAAGATGAGCGCGATGGCAATCGCGAGCCCCCGGATGGTCCAGATGGTCACCGGCGAGGACATCGACATGCAGGGCCTCGGCGGGCCGCAGGTCCACGCCGAGTACTCGGGGAGCGCGGACCTCGTCGCCGAAGACGAGGAGCACGCCCGCGAACTCGTCGCCGACCTCGTCGAGTTCCTCCCCGACAACGCCGACGAGGAGCCGCCGATGGCGGAGGCCGCACCGCCCGCGAAGTCGCCGGCGGGCATCGACGCCGTCGTCCCCGAGAGCCCGAACAAGGGCTACGACATGATGGACGTCATCGAGCGCGTCGTGGACGCGGACTCCTTCTTCGAACTCAAACCCGACTACGGGAAGGAGATAATCACGGGCTACGCCCGCGTCGACGGCCGCCCGGTGGGGGTCGTCGCGAACCAGCCGGCCCAGCGCGCGGGCGCCATCTTCCCGAAAGCGGCCGAGAAGGCCGCCGAATTCATCTGGAAGTCGGACGCCTACAACATCCCCCTGCTCTATCTCGCCGACACGCCCGGCTTCATGGCCGGGTCGCAGGTGGAGAAGGAGGGCATCCTGGAGGCCGGGAAGAAGATGATATACGCCACGTCCTCCGCGACGGTGCCCAAGCAGTCCGTCGTCGTCCGGAAGGCGTACGGCGCGGGCATCTACGCGATGAGCGGCCCGGCCTACGAGCCCGAGAGCACCATCGCGCTCCCGAGCGGCGAGATCGCCATCATGGGGCCCGAGGCAGCCATCAACGCGGTCTACGCCAACAAGCTGAACGCCATCGACGACGAGGAGGAGCGCCGCAAGCGCGAGCAGGAACTCCGCGAGGAGTACCGCGAGGACATCGACGTCCACCGGATGGCGAGCGAGGTGGTCATCGACGAGATAATCCCGCCGAGCGACCTGCGCGAGGAACTCGTCGAGCGCTTCGAGTTCTACGCCGACGTGGAGAAGGAACTCCCGAGCAAGAAGCACGGCACCATCCTCTGAACGAGGCTGGCCGACGGCCGTCTCCGTCTCGTTTTCTGCGCCGTTCCTCGGTGTGCCACCGTGCCGCGCCATCCCCGGGACGGCTCCGCTCGGCGGTACGAGGTATTATACGCCTGCTGTCACAAGGTATGGACAATGGCAGCCGACGGGAACGACGCCGACGATGACGACTACCAGCTCCTGGTAGCCGTGGGGAACCCGGACACCGCCCGTCAGCTCTGCCGAACCGCCGTCGACGTGGCGGCGGCGAACGACGGCGAGATACTCGTACTGAGCGCCGTCATCCACTCGCGCGACTCCCCGTTCTCCGTCTTCAGCGACGAATCCATCGTGCAGCAGTTCGGCAGCCAGCAGCAGTCGCTCCTCGACCGGGCCGTCGACCAGGTCGAGGAAGCGGGCGTCCCGGTCACCGGCGAACTCGCCGTCGGCACCGACCTCGCCAGGACCATCATCGAGACGATGGAAGAACACGGGAGCGACGCCATCCTGATGGGGTGGCGGGAACGCCCCCGCTCGGACTTCGTCCTGGGAAGCAACGTCGACCAGGTCATCACCGAAGCGCCCGGGGACGTGCTCGTGGAGAAGATCGGACCGACGGCGGACGGCGTCGACTCCATCCTCCTGCCGACGGCCGATAGCCCGCACGCCGTCCTCGCCGCCGAGACGGCGCGCGCCATCGCGCTCGCGAACGACGCGACGGTCCACGTGGTACACGCCATCGACCCGGAAACGTCCGCGGTCGACCGCGAGACGGCCGAGGAAGTCGTCGCGGCGACCACGAACGCGCTCACGGACGTCGACGTCGAGACGGACGTGGTGGAGAGCACCGACGTCGGCGCGACGGTCGTCGACCTGGCGGCCGACCACGACATCACGGTCATCGGGGCCTCGCGGAAGGGACGCCTCCGCCGGTTCGTCATCGGCACGGTGACGAAGACGGTCGGTCGGGAGGCGCCGAACACCGTCATCGTCACGAGCAGGAACCGTGACGCGACCCGGCTGACCGACGCGCTCGGCGGGTCCCGGTAGATGGCCTCGCTCGTCGTCGTCCTGGTCGCGATAGTCGCAAGCGTGTTCATGGCGTGGGCGCTCGGCGCGTCCAGCAACTCGCCGCCGTTCGCCCCCGCGGTCGGCGCGAACGCGCTGCCGACGATGCGCGCGGCGTTCCTCATCGGCATCTTCGCCGCCGTCGGCGCCATCACGCAGGGGAGCAGCATCTCGGAGACGGTCGGCAAGAGCCTCATCCTCGGCGTCGAGATAACGCCGGTCGCGGCCACCGCCGGCCTGCTGACCGCCGCCTCGTTCATCGCCCTCGGCGTCCGGACCGGCTACCCCATCCCGGCCGCGTTCGCCGTGACGGGCGCGATGGTGGGCGTCGGCCTCTCGCTCGGCGGCGACCCGGCGTTCGCGACCTACCGGCGCATCGCGACCTTCTGGGCGCTGGTGCCGGTGGTGTCGGCCACCATCGCGTTCACCACCGCGACGCTGCTCCGCCACGAGGCCATCCCGGAGACGTTCAGCGTCCCGCTTCTCGCGGCCATCGTGGGCTATCTCGTCGCGAACATCCCGCTGTCGGTCATCCGTCTGAGACGGGCGACCGCGGGACGCTCGCCGGTTACGTGTCGAGTCTCGTGAACGCGGACCTGCCCGCGCTCGTCGGCTCCTACGACGCCGTCATGATCCTGACGAGCGTCGTGGTGGGTGTCGGCGCGTTCGTCTTCGTCCGCCGGGAGATGCAGGCGGCCCTCGACGTGGGCGTCAGGAAGTTCCTCGTGGGTCTGGGCGCCGTCGTCGCGTTCTCCAGCGGCGGCAGCCAGGTGGGTCTCGCGACCGGCCCCCTGGAGACGCTGTTCGAGACGCTCGCCGTCCCGGGCGTCACGCTCCTCGTGCTGGGTGCGACCGGCATCCTGCTGGGCGCCTGGATGGGCGCGCCACGTCTGCTCCAGGCCGTCGCCCGCGAGTACTCGCAACTCGGCGTGCGCCGGTCCATCGCCGCGCTCGTGCCGGGATTCGTCATCGCGCAGGCCGCCATCGCGCTCGGCATCCCCATCAGCTTCAACAACATCATCATCTCGTCGGTCATCGGCAGCGGCCTCGTCGAGGGGTCGGGCGGCATCTCCGCCCGGAAGATACTGTTCACGATCAGCGCGTGGGTGGCCTCGCTGGTCGCCGCCGGCCTCGTCGGGTTCGGTCTCTACGCGGCGTTCGCGTTGATACCGGGCGTGGCCTGACCGCCGCCCGCTCGTGTCGCCTGCACAAACACTTTTCTTGTACTGTTAACAACGGGCACGCGTGACGATGCAATCCGACCGGAACCCGCGTCGACGGCCCGCAGGAGGGGCTCGACGTGCCCGTAACCGACGACATCGTATCGGTCCTCGAATCCGCCGGCGTCGAACACGCCTTCGGGTTCCCCTGCGAGCAGATGGAACCGTACTACGCCAGCCTCCACGACGCCGACGTCCGGCACGTCCTGGCGCGGAGCGAGGCGAGCGCCGCGATGATGGCCGACGGCTACGCGCGGACGAGCGGGAGCCTCGGCGTCTGCGACGGCGTCGGCGGCCCCGGGGCGGCCTACCTCGGTGCGGGTCTCGTCGAAGCCGACGGCGCGTCCAGCGCCGTGCTGGCGTTCACCGGCGACAACGACCGGAGCTACCGGGGCGACGAGGCCATCCAGGACGCCGACAACCGGGCCATCCTCGGCCCGCACGTGAGCGCGAGCTACGACCCCGAGTCGCCCGCCCGGGCCGTCGACGCCGTCCGGAACGCCGTGCGCGAGGCCGTGACGGGCGTGCCGTCGCCGGTCCACGTCAACCTCACCGAGGACGTGATGGAGGGCGACGCCGACGGCGGCCCGCCGGACGCACCGCCCGCGACGGTGCCGGCCGTCCGGCCCGAACCGGACGAGGCGTCCGTCGAACGCATCGCCGACCTGCTCGAAGCCGCCGACGCGCCGGTCATCCTCTCCGGCGAGGGCGCGCTCCGCTCCCGTGCGTGGGACGCCGTCGGCGAACTCGCCCGCCGGACCCGGACGTCCGTCGTCACCTCGATGAACGGGAAAGGCATCGTCGCCGAGACGGAGCCGTACGCCGCGGGCGTGGCGGGGCGGTGGGGGTACAGCCAGCCCGCGAACGACGCCGTCGAAGCGGCGGACCTCGTCGTCGCGCTCGGAGCGCGGTTCGGCGAGTTGACGACCGTCGGGTGGTCGCTCGTGCCCGACGACGCCGCCATCGTCCACGTCGACCTCGACCCGCACTGGCTCGGCCGGAACTACGACGTGGACGTGCCCGTGCTCGCGGACGTCCGGGCGACGGTCGAACGGGTGCTGGCGGCCGTCGACGAGTCGGCGTTCGCCGACCGGGACGGCCGCATCGAGACGCTCGCGGCGGCGTACGACGAGTGGCGCGCGTCGCACGCCGACAGCCTCGAATCGGAGGCGGAGCCGGTGTCGCCGGCCCGCGTCGTCGCCGAGGTGCAGCGCGCGACGCCGCCCGAGGCGCTCGTCGTCTCCGCGACGAGTTTCCCGGGGTTCTTCTCGGGGGCGTTCTACCAGGTGCGCGACCCCGGCATCGGCTACATCCAGGCGCGCGGGAGCGACGGCATCAACGTCGCGCTCCCCCAGGCCCTCGGGGCGCAGATGGCTTCCCCGGACCGCCCCGTGGTCGTGCTGACCGGCGACGGCGGCGTCGGTTACCACATCGCCGACCTGGAGACCGCCGTCCGGGAGGAGCTACCGGTCACCGTCGTGGTGTTCAACAATGGGTCGCTGGGCTCCTCGAAGATGAGCATGATCGCCAACTGGAACGTCGACGTGTCGACGGACTTCGCACCGGAGACCGACTACGCGGCGGTGGCGCGCGGGTTCGGCTGCGAGGGGCAGGTCGTCGAGGACCCGGCCGCCCTCCCCGACGCCCTGGACGCGGCCGTCGCGTCCGACGAGCCGACGCTGCTGGACGTGCGCGTCGACCCGTACGCCGCCCCGCCGGTCATCGTCTGACCGGCGAGCCGAGGCTGTCGGCCGGCGCGAACACGCCGGCGCCCGTCTCCTCGTACCGCTGCTGCAACACGTCGCGGAGGGTGTCCGCGCCGAGCATCGCTTCGAGGTCGAACGGCCCGACGGCGCCGCCGCTGCCACGCTTGAGGATGGCGTCGACGCGGTCGCGGTCCGCGACGCCGTCGGCCACCATCTCGTGGGCTTCGTTCACCAGCGCGGCGACGACGGGCGTCACGTCCGCGTCGGCGTCGGTGTCGGGGACCTGCGGGTCGTCGCCGTCCCACGCGAAGAACCCCTCGCCGTCCTTCATCCCCCGGCACCCGTCGGCCACCATCTCCTCCATGGTGGCCCGAAGGTCGGGCGGCGGCGCGAAGCGGTCACCGTACTCCGCGGCCAGGTTGTCCACCGTCGCCAGGTGCACGTCGACGCCGATGCGGTCGATGAGTTCGATGGGGCCGCGGTCGAAGCCGACGGCCGACGCGGCGGCGTCGAGGGCGGCCGGGTCCGAGCGCGTCAGCTCCCACGTCGCGGCACACTTGATGGCGGCTGACAGCCGACTCAGGCCGTTGCCGCGGCGTTCCCGGTCGAGGACGACGGGTTCCTTGCCGATGGCGCGACCCACCGCGCGTGCGGTCCGGATGGCGTCGTCCGTCGCTGCGTCGCCGGCTATCTCGACGATGTCGCGCGGAATCGCGGGGTTGGCGAAGTGGAACAGCACGACGCGCTCGGGGTGGGCCATCCCGTCGGCGACGTCACCGGGCGTCAGCGACGAGGTGTTGGTGCCGACGACGGCGTCGGCCGCGAGCACGTCTTCGAGCGCGTCCATCACGGCGTGTTTCACGTCGAGTCGCTCGGGGACGGCCTCGACGACGAACGTGGCGTCCACGAGCGCGTCGTAGTCCGTGGTGAACGTGACGGCCGCGCCGAGGTCGGCCGGCGGGTCGAATCCCGCCGCGGCGAGCGCCTCGGGGGCGTCGGTTTCGAGGGCAGTCCGCGCGTCGTCGAGGGCGGCCTCGTCGACGTCGAGGAGCGTCACGTCGTAGCCGGCGGTGGCGAGCAGGGCCGCGATGTCGCGACCCATCACCCCGGCGCCGACGACGCCCGTCGGGCCGTTCGCGTCAGTCATCGTTCACGCTCCGGTGCTCGTCGTCCATGGGTGCTGTGTCGTGGTCGGTCATCGTAGTCGTGGAGAGCAGGTCGTCGTCCGCGGGCGGGACCGAGACGCCCCGAGCGGCGAGTCGGCGGCGTCGCAGGACGAAGTACGCGTCGCCGGCGACCAGCAGGCCGACCCAGCCGGCGAAGACGGCGGTCGACTGGGAGCCGAGGAGCGCGAGCAGGACGGCGTTGAAGGCGACGGCGGCGACGGCGACGACGGTGAGGAGGCGTCGGTCGACGGAGAACGGTGCGGCGGCGTACTGGTCGGGCCGGTCGCGCGCGAACCGCACGGCCGCCACCATCACCGGGCCGATGAGGAGGATGCCGCCGAAGCCGAGCAGCGAGCCGAGTTGCTCCAGCGGGAGCGGGCTGAGCAGCGACGCCACGGAGACGACGTAGATGACCGTCAGCCCCCAGTGTGGCGTCCCGAAGCGCTCGTTGACCTCGGCCACCGCCCCGGGGAAGATGCCGTCCTCGGCGAGCACGAGCAGGTACTTCGGGGCGATGATGAACACCGCGTTGATGGTGGTCGCGATGGCGAACAGCGCGCCGCCGACGATGAACGCGGTGGCGAGCGACGGCGGGAGGAACCCGCGTGCCGGGACGCTGAGCGTCGCACCGGCCAGCGTCTCCCAACCGACGGTGCCGACGGCGACGAACCCCGTGAGGACGTAGAGGGTCATCACCAGCGGGATGCTGACGGCGAACGACCGCGGAATCGTCACCGTCGCCGTCGAGAGTTCGCCGCCGATGTCGACGATGAAGTTCGCGCCGAGACAGACGAAGTAGAGGATGGCGGCGCCCGTCGCCATCCCCGTGAGCCCCGTCGGGAACAGCGGCGTGAGGTGCGCCGGTTCGACGGCCGGCAGGCCGAAGCCGACGAACAGGAGCAGGCTGCCGACGAGGGTGAGAAAGAGGAGTGTCTGCACGCGCGCGGCCATCTTGATGCCGACCAGGTTGACCAGCCAGAACGCGGTGAGCACCGCCAGGCCGACGAGTCGGGGGCGACCGGCAGGAGCGTCGCGACGTACTCGCCGAAGCTCAGGGCGTACAGCGGCAGTCCGCCCCCGAACATGCTGATGGCGAGCCCCCAGACGGCGACGAACGCGACCCGGGGCGACCAGAGCCGGCTCGGATACCGGTAGTTGCCGCCGGTCGTCGGGAACGCCGACCCGAGCACGGCCGTCGGCACCAGGCTCAGCACGACGACGCCGAACGAAAGGAAATACGAGAGGAAGACGGCGGTGCCGGCGATGTCCGCGGCGACGCCGGTGAGGCTGAACAGCCCCGCGCCGACGATGAGCCCCACCTCGATGGAGACGGCGTCGAGCAGGCCGACGTCCGACCGGAGGGCGCCGTCACCCATCGCTCCCGCCGGACCGCGTTCGTTTCTCGGTCACGCCCTCCCAGAGGTCGAAACCGGGTTCGTCGGCCATCCGCTCCACGAACGGCGTCGGCGGGACGACGGCCTCCGGAGGCCGGACGCCCGGCCCGTCGACCTGTCCTTCGGCCACGAGCTGCGCGCCGACGGACGCGGCCGCACCGGTCGCCTCCCGCATCCGCGCCGTCCCGGCGTACCGGTAGGTCGTCGGCCGGTCGTCGACCGTGCCGTCGACTTCGACGAGTATCGCGCCGCCGGACGGGACGGACTCCGCGTGGGCGTCGCCGAACCGATCGCCCAGGCGCTCCAGGTACGCCGCCGCGAAGTCGATTGGGCGGACGTCCCGGCCGTCCACCGTGACGGGCTCCTCGTCGGTCAGTCCGAGGGACTCGAACTGGAGCAGCGTCTCCCGGAACGCCTCGGGCAGGAGGGTCCCCTTGCAGGACACGTCCCGGACGCCGTCGACGAACCGCGGCAGGGTCACCGTCTCCGGGTGCCCGAAGTCGTACACCGTCTGCTTCCCGAACGGCGGCGGGAACTCCACGACCTCCTCGCCGCTCGCGAGCGCCCGGACGGTGTCGTACTCGCCGTCGCGGAACGTCGGCACGCGACCGAGCCACGAGTGGAAGACGTGGTACGGGATGGCGCCGCCGGCGGCCTCGCCCGCGCCCCGGGTGACGTTGACCCGGATCGCGTCGACCGCGTCGAGTCGGTCCGCGCCGCGGCGGGCGAGGACGTTCGTGACGCCGGGGCTGGCGCCGAGGCCGACGACGCTCGTGACCCCCGCGTCGACCGCTTCGTCGTGGTAGTCGTCGATGAGGTCGCCGGTGACGTCGTAGTCGTCGCAGATGTCCACCACGTCGACGCCGGCGTCGACGGCCGCCGCCAGCACCGGTTCGGCGTACCGGTAGAACGGGCCGACGCAGTTCACGGCGACGTCCGCGCCGGAGAGCGTCGACCGGAGGTCGTCGGCGTCCGTCACGTCGACCGACGCGAAGGCGACCGCGTCGTCGACGGCTTCGAGCGATTCGCGGCGCGAGTCGTCGGCGTCGGCGGCGACGACGGCGTCGAACGTGCCGGTCGCAGCCAGGTGCTCGACGACGTAGCTCCCCATCACGCCCGCTCCACCGAGGACGACGGCCCGCATGGTACCGTCTGACAAATGAAAACCGAGTGTAAAAAGTATTGCCACCAAGTGACACGACCCGACGCGACTGCGTGGACGCCGGTGTTACCCGTCGTCGGGTCGCTTGAGCGACAGGACGGTCCGGTCGAACTCGCAGACCACCTCGTCGTCCTGGTTGAACGCCTCGACGTGCATGGTGACGACGCCGCGTTCGCCGTCGCTCGTCTCCCGCTTGTCGGTAACTGTGGACTGCGCCCGGATGGTGTCACCGTGGAAGACCGGCGCGGGGTGCTCGACATTGTCGTAGCTGAGGTTGGCGACGATGGTACCGTCGGTCGTCTCCGGAATGGAGAGTCCGACCGCCAGGGACATGGTGTAGAGGCCGTTGACCAGTCGCTCGCCGAACTGGGTGTCGGCGGCGAACGCCGCGTCCAGGTGGAGCGGCTGCTGGTTCATCGTCATGTCGCAGAACTGCTGGTTGTCGCTCTCGCTGATGGTGCGGCGCTTCCCGTGTTCGATGGTCTCGCCGACCTCGAACTCCTCGTAGTAGCGGCCCGTCATACTGGACACCGCACCCGACAGCGACAAAAACGGTGGTGGTCCGGCCGCCGCGATGGGGAGCAACTAAACCGCGGGGCGTCGTTGGCCCGGCCATGGTACGACGGAGCGTGCTGTTCTCGCCCGGTGACCGCCCGGAGATGATGCGGAAGGCGCCGGAGATTGGCGCCGACGTGGTCGTCTTCGACCTGGAGGACGCCGTCGCACCGGACCGGAAGGCCGAGGCCCGGTCGGCGGTCAACGAGGTGCTCGCCGACCCCGACTTCGACCCGGACTGCGAGGTGTGCGTCAGGGTGAACCCGACGGGCGTCGCCGCCGACGACGACCTGGCCGGCGTCCTGGCGGGCGACGTCCGCCTCGACAGCGTGATGCTCCCGAAGACGGAGGCGGCCGGGGACGTGGAGACGCTGGCCGCCATGCTCGACGAGCGCGGCGCCGACCTGCCGGTGCTCGCGCTCGTCGAGACGGCGCGCGGCGTGCTCGAAGCCGCCGGCGTCGCCGACGCCGACGCGACGGACGCCCTGCTGTTCGGGGCGGAGGACCTCTCGGCGGACATCGGCGCGACCCGGACGGCCGAGGGCGACGAGGTGCTCTACGCCCGCGAACACGTGGTGCTCGCGGCGAGCGCCGCGGGCGTCGACGCCATCGACACGGTCTACACCGACATCGGGGACGTCGAGGGACTGGCCGCGGAGACGCGTTTCGCGGCCCAGCTCGGATACGACGGCAAGATGGCCATCCACCCCGCGCAGGTCGACCCCATCAACGACGCGTTCACGCCGTCACCGGATGACGTCGCGTGGGCAGAGCGTGTAGTCGCCGCCCAGGAGGAGGCCGAGGCGGCGGGACGCGGCGTGTTCCGGGTCGACGACGAGATGATCGACGCGCCGCTCGTCGCGCAGGCCGAGCGCATACTAAGACTGGCGGATGCCGCCGACAGTCCTTAATGCCCTTTAACTGGATTTAATTATACAATCTGTTAAAATGATGTCGCCAGCTTTATCCTCCCGCGAAAAATCGGTTTAAGGGATGGCTGGCGAGAATCCCTTTAAAAATCTGCAGGAGCAGCTCGACGACGCAGCAGCGTTCGTCGACATCGAACCCGACCTCCTGGAACGGTTCAAGAACCCCGAACGAATCCTGGAGACCAACCTCACAGTCGAGATGGACGACGGCTCGGTCGAGGTCTTCCGCGCCTTCCGGTCGCAGTTCAACGGCGACCGCGGCCCGTACAAGGGCGGTATCCGGTACCACCCGGGCGTCACGCGCGACGAGGTGAAGGCCCTCTCCGGGTGGATGGTCTACAAAACGGCGGTCGTCGGCATCCCGTACGGCGGCGGGAAAGGCGGCATCGTCATCGACCCCGACGAGTACAGCGAGTCCGAACTCGAACGCATCACCCGGTCCTACGCCAAGGAACTCCGACCCATCATCGGCGTGGACAAGGACATCCCTGCACCGGACGTCAACACCGGCCAGCAGGAGATGAACTGGATCAAGGACACCTACGAGACCCTCGAGAACACCACCGCGCCGGGCGTCATCACCGGCAAGGCCATCGAGAGCGGCGGCAGCCTCGGCCGCGTCGAGGCGACCGGTCGCTCCACGATGCTCGCCGCCCGCGAGGTCTTCAAGTACCTCGACCGCGACATCGAGGGCGCCACCGTCGCCGTCCAGGGCTACGGGAACGCCGGCTCCGTCGCAGCCTACCTCACCGAGGACCTGGGCGCGAACATCGTCGCCGTCAGCGACTCCAGCGGCGGCATCTACAACCCGGACGGCCTCGACGCCCGCGACGTCAAGGACTTCAAGGCCGAGACCGGCAGCGTCGTCGGCTACGACGGCGCCACCGAGGAGCTGACGAACGAGGAGATTCTCACCCTCGACGTCGACCTCCTCATCCCGGCCGCCCTCGAGAACGCCATCGACGGCGACCTCGCGAAGGACGTCCAGGCGGACGTCATCGCCGAGGCCGCGAACGGGCCGCTCACGCCGGAAGCCGACGACGTGCTCACCGAGCGCGGCGTCCACGTCGTCCCCGACATCCTGGCGAACGCGGGCGGCGTCACCGTCTCCTACTTCGAGTGGGTCCAGAACCGCCAGCGGTTCTCGTGGACCGAGGAGCGCGTGAACGACGAACTCGAGCGCATCTTCGTGGAGTCCTTCGACCAGCTGGTCGACACCTACGAGGAGTACGACCTGCCGAACTTCCGGACGGCCGCGTACGTCGTCGCGCTCAACCGCGTCAAGCGCGCCTACGAGGAAGGCGGCAACTGGCCGTAGAGAACGAACGCACTCGCCGACACCGACATTTTTCGAGCGCCACCCCGTCAGCCACGGGTCCGTCAGGCGACAGCGGTCGCCGGGTCAGAGCGGTTACGGCGACGAGTTCCGGGCGGACGATTCGTGGGCCCGGTCGGGGACGGGCGGTTCGTGGGTGCCGAACTCTGGATGGGTCTCTTCGAGCCACGCGAGTGCGACGCCGCCGGAGACGAACATCGCGACGGCCGTGGCGACGAACGCGGCCTCGACGGAGACGAGGTCTGCGGTGACGCCCACGAGGATTGCGCCGAACCCGTAGCCGGCGTCGCGCCACATCCGGTAGACGCCGAGGCCGGACGCGCGCCACGACGGGTGGGCGGCGTCGCCGACGACCGTGATGAGGTTCGGGTAGAGCAGCGCCATGCCGACGCCGGTGACGCCCGCCGTCGCTATCCACGGGTAGTAGCCGGAGACGGCCACCGTCGCGAGCACGCCCGCGCCGGCGAGGAACATTCCCGAGACGATAGGCCATCGGCGGCCGACGTCGTCGGCGAGTTTGCCGGTGTACAGCTGGAGGACGCCCCAGACGCCGCCGTAGACGCCGACGACGACGCCGACCTGGTCGATGGCGAGGCCGGCGGTCGTCAGGTAGAGCGGGTAGGCGATCCAGACCAGCGAGTCGACGAACTTCTCGACGCTCCCGGCCTGGGCGGCGGCGAACAGCGTGCGGTCGCCCCAGGTAGCCCGGGCGAGCACCGCCCGGAACGGCAGGTCGGCGTCCTCGCCGTCGGCGTCGTCGGCTTCGGCCTGCGCGTACGGCAGCGTCTCCTCGACGAAGAGTACAGCGACCAGCAGGCCGACGACGACCACGACGCCCAGGAAGTAGAACGGTTCGGGCCTGAGCCCCGATTGTGCGGCGATGACCCCCGTGACCCAGGCGCCGACGGCGACGCCGACGTAGCCGAACGCCTCGTCCAGGCCGACGGCGAGGCCCCGGCGCTCGGGGCCGGCGAGGTCTATTTTCGCGTTGACGCTCATGCTCCACGCCAGCCCCTGGTTCACGCCGAGGAGGACGTTCCCGACCGAGATCCACCACCAGTTCGGCGCGAGGACGAGGATGACCGGGATGGGGAGGGCGACCAGCCAGCCCGCGACGAGGATGGGCTTCCGGCCGTACTCCTCGGCCCACTTGCCGCCGTAGAGGTTGAGCAGCGCCTTCACGAACCCGAAGCTCACGACGAACGAGCCGATGACCAGCACCGACTCGACGCCGAGCACGTCCCGGCCGAGGACCGGGACGACGTTCCGCTCGGCGCCGATGGTCAGCCCGACCGCGAAGACGGTGAGCAACTGGAGCGCGAACTGCTGCCAGTTCCGACGGATGCCCTGCACGTAGCCGCCCATTTGTCTTGCACTGGGTACACAATACCGGCCTAAAAAGGTGCTGTTCCCTGCGAGCGACGCCGCCGACCCCGAGCCAGTCGCCAGGTCGGTCCGCGTCAGCCAGTCGGCGTCAGCCGAACGTGACGGTGCGGTCCGCGTCCTCGACGATGCGCAGGAGGTCACCCATGGTCGAGTGCGGTCGCAGGTCACCGGGGTCGAGGTCCCGTGAGTCCATGCAGGTACCGCACGCGTAGAGGTCGCCGCCCGACCGCGTGTACTTCACCATCACGCCGTGCGGATTGTACTTCTCCGTCTCGACGTCGGGTGCCTCCACGCCGTCGCCGAGCAGGAACGTCTCGACTGCGTGGTCGGCGTCGAGGGCCGTGTTCGCGAACCGGAACGCGTTCCAGACCGTCTCCGCGTCGTTCGTCTCGACGATGATGCCGAACTGCATACGCCGGCTTCGTGGCTCGACTCCTTGTAGGCGACGCCCGGTCGCCGGGCGTCGAGAATCGAACCTCGCAGGAAGCGCTGGGCGGTTCAGAGGCCGAGTTGCCGGCCGATGACGAGATGCTGTATCTCGCTGGTGCCCTCGCCGATCTCCATCAGCTTGGCGTCGCGGAAGTGGCGCTGGGGCGAGAAGTCCTCGGTGTAGCCGTAGCCGCCGAGCACCTGGATGGCGTCCTCGGACACCTTGCGCGCGGCCTCGCTCGCGTCGAGTTTCGCCATCGCGCTCAGCCGGGTCACGTCCTCGCCCGCGTCGTACATCGTCGCGGCCTTGTGGGTGAGCAGGCGGGCGCGCTCTATCTTCCGGTCCATGTCGACGATCTTGTTCCGGACGGCGTCGAACTTCGAGATGGGCTGGCCGAACTGCTCGCGCTCGGTCGCGTACTGCCTGGCCGCCTCGAAAGCGCCCTGGGCGATGCCCGTCGAGAGCGACGCGATGCTGATGCGGCCGCCGTCGAGGGTCTTCATCGTCTGCTTCCACCCTCGCCCTCGTCGCCGAGGAGACGGTCCTCGGGGATGCGGACGTCGTCGAGCTGAATCTCGCAGGTCGGCGACGCGTTGAGCCCCATCTTGTCCCAGATGGTGGTGACCTCGAACCCGTCGTCGTCCGGGTCGACGATGAACGTGCTGATGCCGTCGTAGCCGGCGTCCGGGTCCGTGACGGCCTTCACCAGGACGCTGTTGGCCTCGCTCGCGTTCGTGATGAACTGCTTCGTGCCGTTCAGCACCCACTCGTCGCCCTCCTTGACGGCGGTCGTGTCCATGTTGCTGGCGTCGCTCCCGCTGCCGGGTTCGGTGAGCGCCCAGGCGCCGATCTCCTCGCCCGAGGCGAGCGGCCGGAGCCACTCATCTTTCTGTTCCTCGGTGCCGAACAGTTCGATGGGTTTGGAGGCGAGGCTGATGTGGGCCGCATACGAGAGGCCGACGCTGCCGGAGACGCGACCGATCTCCTCGGTGACCAGCGAGTACATCAACTGGTCGCCGCCCAGGCCGCCGTACTCCTCGCTGACGGGCACGCCCATCATGTCGAGCTCCCCGAGCTGTTCGAATATCTCCGCCGGGTACCGGTGCTCGTTCTCTATCTCCTGAGCGACCGGCGCTATCTCCTCCTCGCAGAACTCCCGGACGGTGTCCCGAATCATCCGGTGTTCGGCGGGCAGGCTGAAGTCCATGCCTCTGGTACACTACTCGCAGGTTAAATTCACCGAATCGAAGATGATAGACGCCGCCGGGGGCGGGTTTCCGGCTGCAAGGGTTAAATGGCCGGCCCCCGTCCTACCGGGGGATGGCAGTCCGTCGGCTGGTGCGCGGGACCGTCGGGTGGTCGGTGCTGGAAGCGGTCGCCCGCGAGATAGCGACCCGGTACGACGAGTCGGTGGTCCGCATCGAGTTCCTCGAAGCCGACAACTGGCTCTCCACCCCGTGCGTGGTAAACGACCGGTGGTTCGTGAAGATAATCTCGCCGCAGAACGCGCTCGTCCACGCGTTCTTCACCGGCGCGCGGAACCTCGGCGTGTTCTCCAGCGGCGAGGAGGGCTTCTTCGAGCGGTTCGACGGGCCGGTGGAGATGGCCCAGCACGAACTCGGCGCGACCCGGACCATGACGGAGGTCGGTCTGAACGCCCCGGACCCCGTGCAGGCCTTCGAGGTGGACGGCCACGGCGTGCTGATGCTCGAATACCTCCCCGAGTTCCGGACCCTGGACGACCTGCCGCCGGAGGACGTCGAACGTCTCGCCCCGGAACTGTTCGGCGCGCTCGCCACCATGCACGAACACGACCTCGCCCACGGAGACCTCCGCGGCGAGAACGTGCTGGTCTACGAGGGCGACCTCTACTTCATCGACGCGACCAACGTCAGCGACGACGGCCTCGCGAGCGCACGGGCCTACGACATCGCGTGCGCCCTGGCGGCGCTCGCGCCCATCGTCGGCGCCCGGGCGGCGGTCGCGGCCGGACTCCAGCACTACTCGCCGGCGGAACTCCTCGCCGCCCGCGAGTTCCTCGACTTCGTCAACCTCCGCCCGGACCACGACTTCGAGGCCGCGAGCGTCAAGGGCGAGATAGAGAAAGCGGCCAGTCAGTAGTAGCCGCCACCGTCGCCGTCACTCCCACCGCCTCCGCCACCGTCGTCGCTTCCGCCCGTCGTGGCACCCGCTTCGACGCACGGCAGGTTGGTCTCGTCGTACTCCACGTCGCCGACGAGCACCGCCCCGCACATCGTCTCCCGGCCGTGGATGTCGCAGTAGTACTCGTAGACGCCCGTCTCGGCGAAGTAGAACCGGTCGGTGTCGCCCTCGCCGAGGTCCTCCGTCTCGAAGGTCCAGCAGACGCTCGCGTCGCTGAACTGGTCGCTGACCACGGTGTGAGAGATACCGTCGCGGTTCACCCACTCGACGAACGACTCCGGGTCGACCGACACCGTCACCGGGTCGAACGACGTGTCGGCCATCTCGACGGTCGCCGCCGGTTCGATGGCGGGCGTCCCGCCGGCCTGCGTGGTGCTGTTGGCCGTTCCGTTCGTTTCGTCCTGGCTCCCGCCACCGCCGCCGATACAGCCAGCCAGGTTCGACGCCAGGAGGCCGATGCCACCGGCGAGCACTCCCCGCCTCGTGTGTGGCATGTGGAAACATTGGTCACGGATTCTTAAAAAGTCCACCAAATAACGGGTTTCGAACGTAAAAGAGAGGCTTTTTTGACGACCCGGCACAACCACGATTCGGCATGAGCGACCAGGAAACCACCGAGACCTTCGAGCACTACATCGCAGGCGAGTGGGTCGAGGGGCACGGGGACGAGACGTTCGCGAGCGAGAACCCGGCGACGGGCGAGACCCTCGCCGAGTTCCACCGCGGCACGCCCGACGACGTCGACGAGGCGCTGGCGGCCGCCGACGACGCCTACGAGGAGTGGCGGGACCTGTCGTACATCGACCGCGCGGAGTACCTCTGGGACATCTACCACGAACTCCGCGAGCGCACCGACGAGCTCGGCGAGATAGTCACCAAGGAGTGCGGCAAGGAGATAAGCGAGGGGAGAGCCGACGTCGTCGAGGCCGCGCACATGGTCGAGTGGGCCGCCGGCAACGCGCGCCACCCCCACGGCGACGTCGTTCCCAGCGAGATTCCGAGCAAGGACGCCTACATGCGGCGCAAACCGCGGGGCGTCGTCGGCTGCATCACGCCCTGGAACTTCCCGGTCGCCATCCCGTTCTGGCACATGGCGGTCGCGCTCGTCGAGGGCAACACCGTCGTCTGGAAGCCCGCCGAGCAGACGCCGTGGTGCGGCCAGATAATCGCCGAGATGTTCGAGGACGCCGGCATCCCCGACGGCGTGTTCAACATGGTCCAGGGCTTCGGCGACACCGGCGCGACCATCGTCGACGACGACCGCGTCGACACCGTGCTGTTCACGGGCTCCGCGGAGGTCGGCCAGGAGATAGCCAGCAAGGTCGGCGGCGAGCCCGGAAAGCTCGCGGCCTGCGAGATGGGCGGGAAGAACGGCATCGTCGTCACCGAAAACGCGGACCTCGACGTCGCCGTCCACAGCGCCGTGATGTCGAGTTTCAAGACGACCGGTCAGCGGTGTGTCTCCTCCGAGCGCCTCATCGTCCACGAGGACGTCTACGACGAGTTCAAGGAGCGCTTCGTCGACGTCGCACAGGACGTCGCGGTCGGCGACCCGCTCTCCGAGGACACCTTCATGGGCCCGGTCGTGGACGAGGGCCAGATAGAGAAGTTCCACCGGTACAACGAACTCGCCCGCGAGGAGGGCGCGAACGTCCTCGTGGACCGCGAGGAGCTACCGCCCGAGGAGATACCGGACGGCCACGAGGGCGGCCACTGGCTCGGCCCGTTCGTCTACGAGATAGAGTACTCGCCCGACCTGCGGTGCATCCGCGAGGAGGTCTTCGGCCCGCACGTCGCGCTCCTGAAGTACTCGGGCGACATCGAGGAAGCCGTCGAGATCCACAACGACACGCCGTACGGCCTCGCCGGCGCCATCGTCTCCGAGGACTACCGCCAGATCAACTACTTCCGCGACTACGCCGACCTGGGTCTGGCCTACGGCAACCTCCCGTCCATCGGCGCCGAGGTCCAGTTGCCGTTCGGCGGCGTGAAGAAGTCCGGGAACGGCTACCCGAGCGCGCGCGAGGTCATCGAGGCGGTCACCGAGCGCACCGCGTGGACGCTGAACAACTCGAAGGACATCGAGATGGCCCAGGGCCTCTCCGCCGAGATCAAGACCAGCGACGACGACTGAGCCGGCCAGTCGGACGTTTTTCACCGAGGTCGTGTCGGCAATCGCTCCGGAACGAGCTTCGAGAGTGGCGGTTCGACGAGCGACGACATCGCGGAGTCACCACGCGAGAGCGTCGGTTCGACGAGCAACGCCCTGGCGGAATCTCCAAGGGCGAGCACTCGAACGAAATGAGAGCGCGAGGGCTTGGAAGTGCGAGAGCGAGGGTGCGCTGAGTTCGACGAGCAACGCCCTGGTGGAATCTCCAAGGGCGAGCGCTCGAACGAAGTGAGAGCGCGAGGGCTTGGAAGTGCGAGAGCTTGGATGAAAGCGGAGAGACCGGGCGACCCCGTTCCCGGGCTCCCGCAGGCGACGCCGAACCGGGTTGCCGCGAGACGAGCGACGCGGACTGTTGTTGTGCCGACAGTCGACGAGAAAAGCGTCGAACGTCGGCATGCGGGAGTTACCGTTCAGGCACCATAAACGCCGTGTTTCCCGCCCCGGTCAGACTCGCCGGCGGTCGTGCCAGGCGGGGAACTCCTCGCGGACCGATTCGACCCGCTCGGGGTCCAGGTCGGCGTAGACGACGTCGGGGTCGTCGTCGGTGCTGGCGAGCGGGGTCCCCAGGGGTCGTAGACGGTGGAGCGGCCGAGGAGTTCGGCGTCGCCGAAGTCGCCGGACCCGTTGACGGCGCCGAGGTAGACCTGGTTCTCGATGGCGCGGGCGCGACTGAGCACCTGCCAGTGTTCGACCCGGGGTACGGCCACGCGCTCGGGACGAGGACGAGCGTCGTCCCGAGTTCGTTCAGGTCGCGGTAGAGCTCCGGGAACCGGAGGTCGTAGCAGGTGGTCATCGCGGCGGTGAACCCGTCGAACTCGAAGGTGGCGAGGGATTCGCCGGGGACGAGCAGGCGTGTTTCCGCCGACTCGTAGCCGAACAGGTGGTGTTTGCGGTAGACGGCGCGCCGCACGCCGTCGCGGTCGAAGAACGCGGACGTGTTGGCGAGACCCTCATCGGCGGGCGTCGCGGCGTCCGTGGTCTCGGCGAGGTCCTCGACGATGCTCCCGGCGAGGACGCCGACGTCGTGGTCGGCAGCGGCGTCGCTCATGCGTTCCAGGGTCGGTCCCGACAGGGGTTCGGCCTTCCGCTGGTAGGCCTCGAAGGCGAAGTAGCCGACGTTGAACAGTTCGGGCAGCGCCACCAGGTCGGCGCCGTTCGACGCGGCGTCGGCGATGGCGCGTTCGGCGCGGTCGACGTTCGCGTCGACGGCCGCGGATTCGATGTCGAGTTGGGCGAGTGCGAGTCTCATCGGTCGTCGATGTATGCGTTGAGGTTGCGTTCGAGGTTGCCGAGTTCGTCGTCGAGGTTCCGGCGGAAGAAGGTCTCGACGCCCGGAATCCGGCCCTCGACGACGAACAGGTTCCGGAGGCGGGAGCCGCCGTCCATCGCCGCGACCTCGTGTTCGCCGGAGACGCGCATCGCCTTGGACCGGCCGACGAACCGCACGAATCGCGGTGGGTCACGTTCGACGTCGCGGGTCTCGACGCGCACCGTCCGCCGGATGAGCGGGACGGGGATGCGGATGTGCCAGACCGCCGACGTGCCGTCGATCTCGTAGTCCTCGACGACGCTGATGGCGGCGGCTCGGTTCGCCGGGTCGGCGATGAACTCCCAGACCGTCTCGGGAGGGGCGTCAAGCTCGAACGTCCGCTCGACCCGGGCAGCCATGGCTCAGTGTAGCCCGGGAACCGGTAAAAATCCGCCGAAAGCTCAGAGGGGAGTCACGCGCCAGGTCGTGGAGCGGGACCGACTCCACTTCTCTATCTCGACGTCCTCGGCCTTCTCGGCGAGTCGGGGCATGCGGGACCCGACCTGCTTCGCCGTCAGCCCGAGGTGCTTGGCGATG
The DNA here is from genome assembly GCA_042662785.1 of Halobacteriaceae archaeon GCM10025711. Classification (GTDB taxonomy): domain Archaea; phylum Halobacteriota; class Halobacteria; order Halobacteriales; family Halobacteriaceae; genus JBHSYX01. Next base: position 1,568,652 of record JBHSYX010000001.1, on the reverse strand, counting down.
TTCTTCGCCCGGAAGTAGCGCTCTCCCCGCTCCACGCTCTCGCGCAGGTACGAGACGATACGCTGCTCCTCGTCGGTCATGTCGGTCATCCTACCGCCCTTATACGTCACGCGGACGTAAAACGGTTACTTGCCCGGCGTTCGCTGCCCGTTATCCCCAGAGGTGGAACGCCGCGACGCCGAGAACGCCGAGCGCGACGGCAGCGGCGAACCCGTACGCGCCGAGTTCCGACCCCGCGCCCGTGAAGGTGACGGCGGCTCCGATGGCGGCGAGCAGCGTGAAGGCGACGCCGAGACCGAGTCCTCTGTCGGTCCCCGTGGACTGAGATGCCATGCCCGGAGGTTCCCGTGGCCGCAACTTAGTTCATTCTACTCGCGGTCCGGTCCGGAACGCTTTCGACCCTGGGATGGCCAGGGCAGGGTAATGGTTACGCGACGACTCACGACGATGCTGTTCGGTAGCGTCACACGTATCGTCCTCGTGGTCCTGCTCGGCGCGGTCCTCCTCGGGGCCGGTGCGTTCGCCACCGGCGCTCTCGGTGTTCCCAGCGTCACGGGCGTCCAGAACTACATGGGCGACGTCAACGAGACGGTGACCGTCATCGAGACGGACGTCCACGTCTCGAACCCGAACGCCGTCGGCGTCTCGCCCGGCGACGTCGCCGTCGACTACGAGGTCCGGATGAACGACGTGACGATGGCCACCGGCCACAAGCAGGGCGTCGACCTCCCGAAGGGGAACAGCACCGTCTCGTTCACCAGCCACATGCAGAACGGGAACATCTCCGACTGGTGGGTGTCCCATATCAGGAACGGCGAGTCGACGACGGTTGCCGTGGACGCGACGGTCGGCGGTCTGCTCGGCCAGCAGTTCAGCGCACCGCCCGTCACCCGCTCCGTCGAGACGGACGTCATCGGCGAGTTCAACTCGACGGAGACGCGACCCGTGAACGCGAACCAGCCGTTCGTGAGCGACCCCGTGCTCTACATCAACGAGACGAGCGCGTCGTGGGGCGAGGTGACGGCCGAGGAGACCCCCATCCGGATGCGGTTCACCGTCTACAACCCGAAGTCCTACGCCATCCCCGTCTCCGAACTCGGCTACAACGTCACGATGAACGAGGTCCACATGGGGTCGGGGGCGACCGACCGCGAGTACGTGATTCCGCCGCACGAATCCCGGACCATCGAGACGACGGCGACGCTCAGGAACGAGCGACTCGACGAGTGGTGGGTCACGCACGTCGAGCGGAACCAGACCACCGACCTGCGCATCGAGTTCGACGCCAGACTCGACATGACCGGCGTCGGCGGGTCCACCGTCACCGTGCCGCTCCGCCAGCTCACCTACACGGAGACCATCGAGACGGACCTGTTCGGCACGAAGAACGCGACCCGACCCACGACCGACACCGACTCGAACGACCCCGAGTCGACGACGACCACGACGGAGTCCGAATCGGCGACGGACTCCACCACGACTGCGGAGACCACCACCGAGGAACCGACCACGACGGCGACGTCCACAACCACGACGACCACGACGACCACCGAGGACGGCGGCCTGCTGGGCTGACTTCGCCCCGCCAGACGGGCCACTGGCCGGTAGGTGTTGCACCGGGAGACAGCTTTTTATCCCCGGTCGACCGTTATTGGGACACATGCAACGGAGTACTCACTCTCCGGATCGCGTTCTCGGACGGTAAACAGAGTATCTCGGTCACGTCAGAGGGAGAGTCGGTCGTCGTGACTGTCGGCAACGAAACCCACGAGCTACCGCGCTCGGCAGCGGTACAGCTGCACGACGCCGTGGGTGACGCGCTCACCGAGCGCGAGGAGTTCCTGCGGACCGCGGGCGAACACCGCGAGGACGGCAGCTACGTCGTCTCGCGGCGGAGCGCCGAGTCCACGGGGAACTCCAGCGTCTTCGACAGCTTCGACGAACTGCGCCGCCTGTTCGACCGCCTGCCCGAGGAGTTCACCGCCGACCATCTGACGCGGGCGGGCATCACGGGGTCGCGTCGCCACATGCTGGTGTGGCACTTCGCGGAGAACCCGGCGTTCGACTGCACCGTCGGCTCGCGGAACCCGTTGACGGGAGAGAAGACAGGGGACCAGGTCAGTTGATGGTGGTGTGAGCGCTCTGCTCGTTGAGCGCGAGGTTCGCCGCTATCTCGGCGTTCCGCATCGCGTACTGGGCGGTCTGCTGGAGGCTGACCAGCACCTCGCGCACGCGGAGGAGGTCCTCGTTCGACATCTCCGGCAGGTCCTCGAGTATCTCGTGTTCCGTGTCGCCGATCTCGGCGAACAGGTCGCGGGCCTGGATGGTGAGGTCGTAGTCGCGCTCGACGACAGACCGGACCGCTATCTTCGTCATCTCGTCGACCTGGTCGGTGAACTCGCGGATGCGGCGCATCGTGGACTGGTCGACGTCGAGGCTCTCGCCGTCGTTCTCCAGGACGATCTCGGCGATGTCCTCGGCGTTGTCCGCGGTGAGTTCGAGGTTCTTCGCGACCGACCGGTAGCCGATGAGCGGGAACCCGTCGTCGAGGCCGACCGCACGCGCGAGGTTCGGGTTCTGGTAGGCGGTGAAGATGAGGCGGAGCAGGAGGACGAATATCTTGTTCGCCTGGCGCTCCCGGTTGAGCGCACGCTGGGCGAGGTCGGAGTTGCCGTGGGCGAGCGCCTTGATGGCCTCGCCGCGCATCGTACTCCCGGTGTTCTCGAGTCGTTCGAGCAGGTTGTCGAGGCTGAAGTCCTCGGGGTCTACCGAGCACCGGATGGTGATGCGCTCGGGCGTCTCCTCGATGACGCCGAGGCCCATCAACTGGGTCTCGGCCTTGTAGACCGCGTTGATGTGGGCGCTGTCGAGGGTCCCTTCGCTGGTGACGTGGATGATGCGACGACCGAGTACGTACTGCCCGACGATGGCGCGTTCGACGGCGTCCGCGTCGAAGTTCTCCGCGTGGATGGTGGCCTCGGAGTCCTCGTTGCGGGCGGACTCCGGCGTGACGGTGAGCGTGCCCTTGCCGCTCTGCCGGACGGTCACCTCGTCACCCTTCTCCACGTCGTTCGCGTGGGCCCATTCCGCGGGCAGCGTCATGGCCAGGGTGGAGGGGCCGAGCCGCTGGACCTTTCTGGTCTCCATACATAGACAAAACTGTCCCAGGTACCTTAATCTTCCCTATACCTCCTTAAATTGCCGACCGGGCCTCAGACCACCTGGAGCATCCGGCGCTCGTACCGGCCGACCCGCACCTTCAGCCACCCCCTGAGTTCCTCGTCGAGGTCGGCGTCGCCCGTATCCACGCGGAGAGCGCCGACCGTATCAAGCTTGCGGCGGGACGCGACCACCTCCAGGTCGGACCGCCGGATGACGTCGGGCGATATCTGGGGGTTGCCGCGGCCGAAGATGAACCCCTGCCCGCCGATGGGCGAGACGACGACGAGGTTCCGGTCGCCGAGCGCGTCGAGTATCTCGGCCTCGCTTGCGTCTCTGACGAGCACCTCGCCGTCGCGCCAGACGTCGACGCCCAGCGGGGACCCCTCGAACCCGAGCGCCTCCTTGACCGCACCCACCGTCCCGCCCGGGCCGAGCACGCAGGTCACGCCCGGTTCGACGTCCTCGGCGACGCCTGCAGCCAGCCCCTCGACGGTGCCGCCGGCGAGCTGCTTGCTCGACTGGAGGTCGTCGGCCACCGGCACGGACGCCAGCGCCTTCAGCTCCGCCTTGACCTCGCCCTCGCGGTAGGCGGACTCGTCGATGTCGTTCACCTCGCGTGTTTCGACGCGGTCGAAGGACGCCGCGACGCGCCCGGCGGCCGCGGGCGTGACGGCGAACACCGACGAGTAGACCTTCACGCCCGCCGGCGCGCCGAGCATGGGCGTGTCGGCGCCGAGTTCTTCGAGCGTCTCTGCCACGTCGACCGCCGTGCCGTCGCCGCCGACGAACAGGACGAGGTCGACGTCCCGGTCGACGAACGCGCGCACGGCGTTCCGGGTGTCCGCGGCCGACGTCTCCTCGCCCGCCGGTTCGCCCACGACTTCGGGGTCGAGGCCCGCCGCTCGCGCCTCGTCGGCCCCCATCCGACCACCCCAGGCGAGCACCGACACGTCCGGCGCGCGCTCGGCGAGAGCCGCCAGCGCCTCGACGGCGCGGTCGGGTGCGCGCGGCTCCGCGCCGCGTTCCCGCGCCTCGTCGACGACGCCGTCGGTCCCTTTCAGGCCGACGCGACCGCCCATGCCGGCGATGGGGTTCACGACGACTCCGATGGTTCGCATGGCCGGAGCTACAGGCGTCGGCCGCAAAAGCCACCCGGTGTCCGGTGGGCCGGGTCACTCGGGCGGCGTCCGCATCGCCTCGTCGAGTGCTCCCACGAAGCCGGAGACTGGTTCCGTCCCTTCGCATTCCACGGTCCATCGCGGCGGGGAGGACCGCCGTCCGGTCTCTCGGGTCCCGTCACGGCGGCAGTACCGCGCGGCCACGATGGAGCCACGGCCCGCAGCCCGCATCGACCACGGAACGTCGATTCCGTCCCCGCTCCTGGAGCCACTTCTCAAAAGTTAAGGCGGGGCCACGGGAAGTTCCACGACATGTTCACGCTCCTCACCGAAGCCGGGTCGTCGACCCTCTCGCCGAACGCCGCGGGCGTCGTCGTCACGGGGCTCGGACTACTCCTCGTCGTCGTCTGGCTCCGCTACCTCTACCGCTGAACCGGGCGCCGACGTGACGTGCTCGCGGAGCCAGTCGGTCGCCTCGCTGAGCGTCGCCTCGTCCTCGCTCTGGAGTTTCAGGCGGACGTGCTCGCCGGGGTAGCTCCCGACGGTCACGCCGAACCGCTCCTGGACCGCCTCCATCCGGTCGATGAGCGCGCTCTCGGGTTCGTCCGCGTAGACGAACTCGGCGTACCGGCGCGTCCCGGTGAACTCCTCGGCGACGCGCTCGAACATCCCCTTCATCTCGGAGGGCACGCCCGGCAGGACGTAGACGTTCCCCATCGCGGCCCCGGGCGCGACGCCCACGTCGTTCGGGAGCATCCGCGCGCCGTCCGGCAGGTGGGTGGTCCCCGCAACGAGGTCGGCCCGCGAGTAGTCCGTGTGTTCCTCGATCCAGTCGGCGGCCTCCGGATGTTCCGCCATCTCGACCCCGAACGCCTTCGCGACGGCGTCCATCGTCAGGTCGTCGTGGGTCGGGCCGAGGCCCCCGGTGACGACGACGGCGTCGTAGCGGTCGCTGTACGCCGCCACCGTCTCCGCGATGGCGTCGACGTCGTCGGGGAGCGTGACGACGCGTTCGACCGTCGCACCCCGGTCGGTCAACTGCTGGCCCAGCCACGCGGCGTTGGTGTTGACGATGTCGCCGGTGAGGAGTTCGTCGCCGACGGTGACCACCGCGACTCGCATACCACTGGCTTCGGTGCCGGTCGCTAAAAAGTCCGCCGGCTACAGCAGGCCGGAGTCGTCGGAGTCGTCGGACTCCTCCAGGTCGAGACCGGCGTCGGCGCGCTGGCGTTCGAGCCGGCGTATCTGGAGGCGGAAGTAGACGAGGCCAGCGACGGCGATGAGCGCGAGCGCCGCGATGCCGCCGCCGAACAGGTAGAGGTCGCGCTGGAGGTAGTAGCGCACGACAACGTCGCCCTCCTCTATCTGGTCCCACCGGACGTGCGTGCGGCCGTCGGCCTCGACGGCGGCCTCGTAGCCACCGGGCTTGACGTCGCTCAGGATAGGGACGCCGACCCGCATCCCGGGCGGTAGGACGACCTCGTAGGTGCCGTTGACGAGCGCGGGCGTCCGGAACGACTTGGTGTCCGTCCGCGTCGTGTACGCCACCTGGCCCTGGTCCGACGGGAGCCCGATGACGACCTCGTCGTTGGTCTCAGAGACCTCCATCGCGGAGGCGTTCGCCACCGTCCCGTTCGGGTAGCGGAACTTGAGCGCCGAGATTGGCACGGGCTGCTTGCCGGTGAAGCCGTCCTCGAAGTAGACCGCTATCTCCTCCTGGCCGTCCACGGTGTAGACCGCCTGGTAGCTCCGGTCGCCGCCGACGTCGAAGGTGGCGTCCGCGCTGGTGTTCCAGTCGTAGGTCGCGTTCTCCGCCAGCGCCTGCTCGTCGACGGTGCCCCCGGTGCAGCCGGCCAGCGCGACGAGGGCGGCGAGCAGCGCGAGTCCGACGAGGAGGCGACGGCGGCTCATGGGATGACGGCGAGGAGTTCGGCGGGCAGGTGGCGGCCGACGCTCGCGATGAGCCCCGGCGGGTCGGTGCCCTCGGCGCAGACGACGCTCTGCTCCAGGAGGCCGAGTCGCTCGACGGTCACGATGTCCTGGGCGTGCCCGGCGCGGTTCACCGTCGCGCGGACCTCGCCCCGGGTGGCGCTGTTCACGTTCACGCGACCGTTCCCGCGCTGCCAGTCGTAGAGCCGGTCGCGTTCGCCGTCGGAGAGCCGGGGCGTGTCGCCGTAGACGAACTCCATCCGGAGGTGCTGGACCAGACCGAACCGCTCGCGTATCTGGGCGGGCGTCCCCGGGCCGAGTCCGAGTTCGGACGCCGGCACGAGCACGTCCTGGCCGGCGTCGAGGACGAACCCTTCGTCGGACCACGACTCCAGCGTGCCGACGTACGTCTCGCCGTCCTCTAGGTCGGGCGTTATCTCGCCCCAGCGCTCGCGCAGCGCGTTCCGGGCGACGACGGCGTCCTCGCCGTCGACGGTGACCGTCGGGAAGTCGTCGTGGCGCACGCCGACGTCGAAGGTGACGTCGAGGTCACCGACGTCGTTCTCGACGAGCGCGCGCAGTCCGTCGAGCGCGCGCTCGCGGGCGTCGCCCGTGACGTAGAGTTTCGTTGCGAGGACGACCATTCAGACGCGGAGTTCCTCCTGCAGGTCCTCGATGCGCTCGTCCATCGCCTCGACGAGGTCGTCGTTCTCCATCGCGGACAGCGGCGACCCGCACTCCGGGCACTCGAAGCCCAGGTCCATCGCCTCGCCGAACTCGAACCGGATGGAGCAGACGTCGCACAGGTAGAACTCGTGGGCGACCTCGTAGTCGTAGCGCTCCTCGAGGGCCTCGAGCAGGCGGTACATCTCCTCTTCGAGGTTCTCCGGGATGTTGTCGTACTCGAAGGTCCAGAGGTAGGTGAGCCACCCGGAGTCCTCGTCGCGGACCCGTCGGTAGGTCGCGAGGTCGTTCTCGTAGAGGATGAACAGCGCGCGCCGGACGTCGTTCAGCTCCAGGTCGAGGCGCTCGGCGAGCTCCTCGTCCGTCACCTCGCCGTCCGGCGGCGACGCCGCCACCGCCATCCCGGTCGGCCCCACCAGCTCGTGGAGGTACTTCTGTACGACGGGGTCCTCCAGTAACTCCTCAAAAGCCATATATTCTATGTGGGGTCGCTTTCACCATTAAAACCATCGGGTCGCCACCGTCCTCGTTGGGCGCACCCCACTGCGCCCGACCTACTCGTCCGCGGGTCGGACCGTCTTCCCCGTCTCCTCCGGGACGATGTGCTGGTCGGCGTCCTCCCACTCGCGGTCGAGTTCGCGGCCCTCGAACAGCCTGTCGAGGAACACGGCGAGGCCCGCCACCTCCGAGTGCGGCTGGTTGGTCACGCCGACGTTCCAGTCCGCCGCCTCGTACACCGAGAACGGCACCTTCTCCGCGCCGACGACGACGAGGAGCGGTTCGGCCGCGTGCGCCGCCCGGATGTCCGCCTCGACGGCCTGGACGCGTTCGCCGTACATCGTGAGGTGGACGACGGCGCCGTCCCAGTTCCGGATGACGGCCTGCGGGGAGTCGGTGAGCTCCACCGCGAACGGCCCGCCGAACCGCTCGGTGATGTCCGCGACGGTGTCCCGGGAGGAACCGGCGTTGTCCGGCAGGATGGCCCGGTCGGCGCCCAGCGCCCGGGCCGTGAGACCGACGTGCGTGGTCATGCGTTCGTCCCGGCCCGGGCGGTGGCCCAGCCGGAGGACGGTGACGGGGTGTTCGCCCTGCATACTCCAGAAGAGGCGCCACGCCGCCGTTAGGGGTTTCGAATCCTACAGCGCGTTCTCGATGGCGGCCTCGATGTCGCCATAGCCGAGCCCCGACTGGCCGTCGGCGGCCGGGTCGACGGCTCGACCGTTCACGAAGACGGTGGGAGTGCCGCCGACGCCCATGTCCGACCCCTTCTGCCGGTCCGCCTCCAGGACGGGCTTGTACCGGTTCGCCTCGGCGGCGGCCCGGATGGCGCCCGGGTCCTCCGCGCCCACCTCCCTCGCCAGCTGTTCGTAGAGGTCGAGGCCGAGGTTGCGCTGGTTCGCGTAGAGCTTGTGGGAGTACTCCCAGAACGCGTCCATCCCGACGGTGTCCTGGACCGCCCGGGCGGCGCTGCCAGCGCGCCACGACTCGACGCCGTCGACGGGAATCGGGAAGTCGTGGTGTTCGTACCGTATCTTCCCCGGCTCGGCGTAGTTCGAGACGACGTCGGGGAGGATGTTCAGGACGTAGTGAGCGCAGTGCGGGCAGGCGTAGTCCTCGAATGCCATCACCGTCACGTCCGCCTCGGGGTCGCCACGCACCGGCGGCGGGAGCTCCGACACCGCGTCGCCGCTCGCCGACGGACCACCGCCGAGCCCCAGACAGCCGGAGAGGCCGGCGGTCGCCGCGCCGGCGGCGACCAGCAACCGCCGTCTGCTGAGAGAGCGTTCGCCACGGCCGGAGAGAGCACGTCTACGAACCATACAGAATACTCCGTGAGTAGGTGTACATAAGCGCCGGGGCCGAGTCGTGACCGGAAGACACTTGGCCGGGACCGGACCACCCTGGGGCATGCAGCTCGCCGACAGGCGCGTCCTCGTCACGGGCGGCGCCGGCCTCATCGGCTCGCACCTGACCGAGCGGCTCCTCGCCGACGGGAACGACGTCGTGGTCGCCGACGACCTCTCGAACAGCACCCGCGACCAGGTCCCAGACGGTGCGAAGTTCGTCGAGGCCGACGTGACCGACCCGGACGACGTCGCCGACGTGCTCACCGAAGACGTGGACGTGGTCTTCCACCTCGCGGCCTCGAAGTACGTCAACGCCGACCAGCCCCGTCGCCAGTTCGAGGCGAACAGCGAGATGACCTACAACCTCATCGAGCGGATGGAGGAGGTCGGCGTCACCGACATCGCGTTCACGTCGTCCTCGACGGTCTACGGCGAGGCGCCGCGTCCGACGCCGGAGGATTTCGCGCCGCTCGAACCCATCAGCATCTACGGCGCGAGCAAACTCGCCGACGAGGGCCTGCTGTCGGTCTACGCGCACTCCCACGGGCTGACCGTCTGGTCGTTCCGGTTCGCCAACATCGTCGGCCCGCGGTTCGGCGCGGGCGTCGTGCCGGACTTCGTGGAGAAGATGGACGAGAACGAGGAGGTGCTCACCATCCTCGGCGACGGACGTCAGGAGAAGTCCTACATGCACGTCACCGAGTGCGTCGACGCGATGTGCTACGTCGTCGAGAACGCCGACGACCCCGTGAACACCTACAACCTCGGGACCCGGACGACCACGTCGGTCGACACCATCGCCGACATCGTCGCCGACGAGATGGGCGTCGACCCCGAGTACGAGTACACGGGCGGCGACCGGGGCTGGACGGGCGACGTGCCGCGGATGCGCCTCTCCATCGAGAAACTGGCGGCGCTCGGCTGGCGACCGGAGCAGTCGAGCGACGAGGCGGTGCGCACTGCGGCGCGCGAACTCGTCGAGATGATCTAGGCGACGAACGCGGCGGTAGCCTCCAGGTCGTAGTTCGTGGCCTGGAGTGCCGCGCGCGCCGTGTACTCCCCTTCTTCCGGTGCGTCCCACTCTCCTTCGTAGATGACGCTCTCCCCCGGCGCGAGCGTCTGCGTCTCGAGCATCTGCGTGAACATCCGCCCCTCGCTCCACCGCCATCGCTCCGCCCCCTCACTCTCGACTACGAAGTCGGCCTTGCAGCCGTCGGGAAACGACAGTTCGACTGAATCGTCGCCCGCGTTGCTGATGGTGAACGCGAACGTGACCGCGTCCGCGTGGGCTGTCACGTCGAGCGTGGCGTCGAGGCTCATACCTGGCGTTCGGTCCGGGGGGACTTGGGATTAGTTGTCCGAGGAGCCCAGCCCGAGCGCGGCGGCCACGTCGAGGAGGCCGGCGCCCTGCTCGTTGCTCGGGAGGCCGATGTCCTCGGCGGTGCCCGTGAGCTGCTGGCGGGCTTCCGTGTTGGTGTAGCCGTTCGCCATCAGCTGTCCGCCGGCACCGGAGACGTGCGGGCACGCCATCGAGGTGCCGTCGAACGTGTCGTAGCCGCCGGGAATCGTCGAGTAGATGTTCTCGCCGGGCGCGGCGATCTCGACCTCGGGTCCGGTCGAGGAGAAGCCGGCCAGCGAGTCGTCGCTCGACGTGGCGCTGACGGCGATGAACTCGTCGTAGGCGGCCGGGTAGCCGACGCAGTCGGTACACGGGCCGTCGTTGCCCGCGGCCGCCACCAGGAGCACGCCCCGGTTGTAGGCGTACACGCCGGCGTCCTTGACTGCCTGGGAGCCGCTGCTCGCGCCGAGGCTCAGGCTGGCGACGTCCCAGCCCTGGTCGGCGACGTACTCGATGCCGGCGGCGACGTCGCTGAAGCTACCGCTTCCGCGCTTGTCGAGCACCTTGACCGCGTGGAGCGTGGCCTGCGTCGAGACGCCGACGACGCCCTGGTTGTTGTCGTCGCCGTCAGCGATACCGGCGCAGTGCGTGCCGTGGTCGTTGTCGTCGTCCCACGCGTGGCGACACGTCTTCGGGCCGCCCTTGCAGGAGACGAAGGCTTTGCCGGAGCCGATGTTGGCCTGCAGGTCCGGGTGGTCCGAGTCGATGCCCGTGTCCACGATGGCGATGTCGGCGCCGGCGCCGGTTTCGCCGTTCGCGTGGGCCACGTCGGCGTCGACGCGGTCGATGCCCCACGGAAGGGTCTGGGCGAGCGCGTGCATCTCGCCGTTCTCCTCGACGTACCTGACGTCCGGTCGCTTCCGGAGGCCCTCGATGGCCTTGGCGGCGACGCGGATGGTGAGCGCGTCGAAGTTGAACTCGCGCACCACGTCGGCCGCGGCGTCCCGCGCGGCGGCCCGGCCGCCCTGTGCGGAGTAGCCGACGTTCACTTCGACGAGTTCGTCGGGCGCTGCCGAGGCGAGTCCGGTCATGCCGACGCCGGCGAGGGCGCCGCCTGCGTGTTTGAGAACTGTGCGTCGCGACAGGGAACTGGTATGGTCTTGCATACCACCTGAGAATCAATCGGACCACACATAGTATTTTTCTAGATAATAATTACTTGTTATTTTCCTTTAGTTCAGCATCAAATAGTTTTGAACGAGTGAAATCCAGACTGCAGAAAACGAGGCGTGTCCGGCCTGCAGAGACCGAGTCGCAACGCGACGGTGCCGCTATCGAGAGCGGTCCGCCGGAATCGAGGAGCGTCGCCGGCCGGTTAGAAGAACCCGCTCAGCGCGGACATCGACGCGGAGTCATCCGTGCTGTTCGACTCCACGTCACCCTTCTCGGTGATGGTACCGGAGACCAACTCGCCCAGCGGCTTCTCGACGGTGTAGTCGGGCGTCTCGACGGTCACCGAATCGGTGTCGCTGACGTTGACGAACCGGACCTTCAGCTCGAAGCTCCCGTCGGAGCTGATTTCGGTCGCCTCCTGCTGGCCCGACGGGTCGTGGTACGCCCACACTGTCTTCCCGGCGTACTGGCTGTCCACCTTCCCGGAGATGGTCTTCGCGTCCGGGAAGCGGCCGGCGTCGCTGCCCGCCATCGGGAGCGACCGGTCGCGCCACTCCTCGTAGCCTTCCTCGATGACGTAGACGTTCTCGTACCCCTTGTCGATGAGTTCGGCCGCCCGGATGACGGCGAGGTGGATGGGACAGTCACAGTAGGCGACGATGCGTGCGTCCTTCGGCCACTCCGAGACGGGGTCGTTCCGCTTCTGTCCCTCGGGTGCGGGGCTCAGCACCGCGCCGAAGACGTGGGAGACGTCGTACTCCTGCTCGCTCCGCGTGTCCACGAAGCGTGCCTCATGGCGCGCGTACCAGTTGTACGCGAGTTCGGTCGGGACCAGCGGAATCTCCGTGCCCTCGTAGCTCGTCGTCTCGAACCCCTTGGGGTCGTACGGCATCTCCTCGGGCGTCTCCTCGAACTCGGGCGGGAAGCCGTCGCGCGGCTCCGTGTCCGTGGGGAGGTCGTCGCCGTGGTTCGGACCCGGCATGTCCTCCGAACTGTCCGTCGTCGAGGTGTTCGTCGTGGTCTGGTTCGTCGTGGTCGCGGCCGTGGTCGTCTCGGTCGTCGTGGACGTCGTCGATTCGCCGCCGGTGCTCGCACAGCCCGCGAGGCCGGTCAGGAGGGCGGCGCCCGAAACGTGCAGGAACCGTCTGCGTGTGGAACGGCTGTCTGTCATGCGCTCCAGGCTTCACGGTATGGGCTATTTACTATCGAGGCGCTATGTGACCCGCCGAGCGCTTAGCCGGTCGATAAGGACGGCTGGACCGCCACGGCCGGCAGTCGGTCCACGTTCGGCCAGGATTCGCAGGGTACAGCCGACGCTCCCCGACGGTTTGCCGGAGTTCGGCCGAGTTTGGCGGGTGGCTAGAACTGGCAGACAGTCGATAGAACCTCGCGGACACGATATTCTTTCATGCCTGGGCGACGAACTCCCATCCGGCATGTCCCACGAAGCCGCGGTCAGAGGCGTGGCAGTCCACGGGGACGAGCCCAGCGTCCCCGCCGTCGTCCTGGAAGTCCGTGACTCGCTGGTCCCCATCTTCGTCAGCCCCGACCAGGCCCGTTCCATCCAGCTCGCGCTCGACGGCGAACCGTTCGAGCGGCCGCTGACCCACGACCTCGTCGTCGACATGGTGGCGGAGTTCGGCGGCGCCATCGACCGGGTCCGGGTCGACGACGTGCGCGACGGCACGTTCTTCGCGAAGATAGACGGCGAACAGTACCGGAACGGCGAACCGAGAGAGCTCGTCTTCGACGCGCGGCCGAGCGACGCCATCGCGCTGGCCATCAGGTTCGACTGCCCCATCGAGGTGGCCGACGAGGTCATCGACCGCGCGGGCTACCCGGCCGACCAGCTCGACATCTACGAGGTCGACGAAGAGGACGACCTGGACTGGTAGGCACAGAACCGCGCTCGACCGCGGCCGTGGAACCGTCCGGGACCGGCGGCAGTCTACTCCTTCGAAGCGGCGTCGTCGGCCGACCGGACGGCCACGCTGCCGTCGAGGTACGCCAGCCCGGTGTCCGTGATACGGTAGACGACCTCCGCCGTGGCGGGTTCGATGAGGCCGTTGTCGGCGAGTGCCTCGCACCGCGACTCGATGAACGTCGTGTGCATCCCGAGGCGATTGGCGATGATAGCCGGGTACTGTGCACGCTCCGTGCTGAGGAACTCCAGTATCGCGTCGTCGGCCGGTCGCATCCAGCGCGCTCGCTCACGTCCCGTTCGGTCGGTGGCCATCACAGAGTACTGCAATGCGTTACCACATAACAGTATGGGCTGGCTGGCCGGCCCACCACGGCACGACGGAGTGGGATAGTCCGGGGGCTGGTACGTTCCGTTCCAGAACCGTGGACACCACACGCACCTGACGCTCGGAGATGGCGGGACGGGGCCGTGACGACGACCGCCCGTGTCAGTCCAGGTATGACAAGTAGTGACAATGTATTTAAAGGCTGAGAACGTACGTGGGTGCCGTGGCTCCGACCGAGACGAAATCAGACAGAGTCGCCGGACGACCGTCGGGCGTGAGCAGGGAATCTCTCCTCTCACCCTGCCACTGCAGAAATACTTATATATTTTGAAGCCTGCACCAATACAATAGTACCGGTATCAGTCCGGTCGCCCGGCACGCCGCCCCGACTCCGCCCCGTCCAGCGCCGTGACGTTGTCCGCGAAGACCCGGTCGTTGCGTCGGCGGGTGTGTCACAGGGAAACACATGTCAACCCCACGCGGACCATCGCCGTCTCGCCCGGCGTGCGCCGCCAGACGCGCGCTCGGCAGCACGCCACCACCGGCCCCAGCCGCGCGTGAACCGCCAGCCGGCGTCGGAGTCGACCCCGAGTCACGAAAGCGTGGCTCACCACAGAGATAGACCATGAACGGTGACACCCAGACGCTCGAATCGATAAGCAAGCAGTACAAGGAATCGATGCCCGAGGACCTCCGGCAGACCCACGACCTGGAGTGGTACCTCGAGACGCTGTACGAGGACCCGCGCGTCGCGCGGAACGCCCACCAGCGCGTCGCGGACATGTTCGACTACTACGGCACGAACTACGACGAGAATCGCGGCGTCGTCGAGTACGTGCTCGCCTCGGAGGACCCCCTCAACGACGGCAAGAACACGTTCTACGGGCGCGAGATACACAACGCCATCCACGAGTTCGTCAACAAGGTGAAATCCGGCGCCCGCGGCCTCGGGCCGGAGAAGCGCATCGTCCTCCTGCTCGGCCCGGTGGGCTCCGGCAAATCCGAGTTCGACCGGCAGCTACGCCGGTACTACGAGGACTACACCCTGCGCGACGCCGGCCGGATGTACACGTTCCAGTGGACGAACCTGTGTGAGGTCATCCCCGACCAGGACCCGGCCGACGACGTCGTCCAGTCGCCGATGAACCAGGACCCCCTGGTGCTTCTGCCGCGGGAGCAGCGCCAGTCGGTGCTCGACGACCTGAACGAGCGACTCGACGCACCCTACACCATCCGGAACGAACAGTCCCTCGACCCCGCCTCCGAGTTCTACATGGGCGAACTCCTGGCCCACTACGACGACGACCTCCAGGCCGTCCTGGAGAACCACGTCGAGGTCGTCCGCCTGGTCGCCAGCGAGAACAAGCGCCAGTGCATCGAGACCTTCGAGCCCAAGGACAAGAAGAACCAGGACGAGACCGAACTCACGGGCGACGTCAACTACAGCAAGATAGCCATCTACGGCGAGTCCGACCCGCGTGCGTTCGACTACTCGGGCGCGTTCTGTAACGCAAACCGCGGCGTCTTCTCCGGCGAGGAACTCCTGAAACTCCAGCGGGAGTTCCTCTACGACTTCCTGCACGCGACCCAGGAGCAGACCATCAAGCCCCGGAACAACCCGCGCATCGACATCGACCAGGTCATCGTCGGCCGGACGAACATGCCGGAGTACAAGGACAAGAAGGGCGACGAGAAGATGGAGGCGTTCAACGACCGGACCAAGCGCATCGACTTCCCGTACGTCCTGGAGTACGAGCAGGAGGCGCTCATCTACGAGAAACTACTCCGGAACGCCGACGTGCCCGACATCAACGTCGAGCCCCACACCCTGGAGATGGCGGGGCTGTTCGGCGTGCTCACCCGCATCGAGAAGCCCGACAACGACACGGTCGACCTGCTCCAGAAGGCCAAGGCCTACAACGGCGAGGTGGACGAGACCGACGACGTCGACGTGAAGAAGCTCCGCGAGGAGGCGGCCGGAACGGCCAACATCGGCGAGGGCATGGAGGGCGTCTCGCCCCGGTTCATCGGCGACGAGATCGCCGAAGCCATCATGGACAGCATGCACCGCGACCGGAACTACCTCTCGCCGCTCCTCGTGTTCAACTACTTCGAGGAGAACATGGAGAACCACGGCTCCATCGCCGAGGACAGCTTCGAGCGCTACTACCGCTACCTCGAACTCGTGCGCGAGGAGTACCGCGAGCGCGCCATCGAGGACGTCCGCCACGCGCTGGCCTACGACGTCGAGGAGATCCAGCAGCAGGGCGAGAAGTACATGGACCACGTCATGGCGTACATCGACGACGACACCGTCGCCGACGAACTCACCGGGCGCGAGCAGGAACCGGACGAGAAGTTCCTGCGCGCCATCGAGGAGCAGCTATCGGTCCCCGAGGACCGCAAGGACGACTTCCGCCAGGAGGTCTCCAACTGGGTGTCCCGCCGCGCCCGCGAAGGGTCGACGTTCAACCCGCAGGACAACGACCGGCTGCGCCGCGCCCTGGAGCGCAAGCTCTGGGAGGACAAGAAGCACAACATCAACTTCTCGGCCCTGGTGTCGAGTGGCGACATGGACGACGAGCGGACCAACTGGGTCGACGCCCTGATGGAGCGCGGCTACTCCCGCGAGGGCGCCAAGGAAGTGCTGGAGTTCGCCGGCGCGGAGGTGGCCAAGGCAGAGATGGAAGACTGAACTATGCGCGAGTACATCCGCGACGCCGACCGTGCCCTTGGTGAGGCCTACGACGAGCCGATGACCCTCGAGGAGTACGTCGAGACGGCCTTCGAGGACCCGGCCGTCGCGGCCCACGCGGCCAAGTACATCCTCGACGCCATCGAGGCGGCGGGGACCCGCGAGGTCATCGAGGACGGCGAGGAGAAGACGCGCTACCGGTTCTTCGACGACCCGTACAACGACGGCGAACACGCCGTCCTCGGCAACACCGAGGAGCTGAACGCGTTCGTCGACGACCTGCGCGCCATCGCGGCCGGCCACGGCAAGGCGGAGAAGATAATCTGGTTCGCCGGCCCGACGGCCACCGGGAAGTCCGAACTCAAGCGGTGCCTGGTCAACGGCCTCCACGAGTTCTCGAAGACGCCCGAAGGGCGGCGGTACACCGTCGAGTGGAACGTCTCGGGGGCCGGCGACAACACCGGGCTCACCTACGGCGACGCGACCGCGACCAACGACGACGAGTGGTACGAGAGCCCGGTCCAGGCCCACCCGCTCTCGGTGTTCCCCTCCGAGACGCGGACGCGACTGCTCACGGAGCTCAACGAGGACGGCGACGGCATCGACGTCCGGGTCAACTCGACCCTCGACCCGTTCTGCCGCGAGGCCTACGACTACCTGGAGGAGCAGTACCGGCGCCGTGGCCGGTCCGACCTGTTCTCGGCCATCACCGACCGGAACCACCTCCGCGTGAAGAACTACGTGATGGACCTGGGCCAGGGCATCGGCGTCCTCCACTCCGAGGACACCGGCTCGCCGAAGGAGCGGTTGGTCGGAAGCTGGATGGGCGAGATGCTCCGCAAGCTCGACTCCCGCGGGCGGAAGAACCCGCAGGCGTTCAGCTACGACGGCGTGCTCTCGCAGGGCAACGGCGGCCTCACCATCGTCGAGGACGCCGCCCAGCACGCCGACCTGCTCCAGAAGCTCCTGAACGTCCCCGACGAGCAGACGGTCAAGCTCGACAAGGGCATCGGGATGGACATCGACACCCAGCTGCTCATCATCTCGAACCCCGACCTCGAAGCCCAGCTCAACCAGCACGCCGACCGGCAGGGCCAGGACCCGCTGAAGGCGCTCAAGCGCCGGCTGAGCAAGCACTCGTTCACCTATCTCACCAACCTGAGCCTGGAGGCGGAGCTGCTCCACCGGGAGCTGACCGACCACACGACCACGTGGGACGCCGAGAGCTACGACGAACTCGCGGCGCGCATCCGCGAACCGGTGACCATCTCGGTGCGGGACGGCCCGAACGCCGTCTACGACCGCGAACTCGCGCCCCACGCCATCGAGGCGGCAGCACTGTACAGCGTCGTGACCCGGCTCGACGACGCCGACGTGCCCACCGGGCTCGACCTCGTGGAGAAGGCGCTGCTGTTCGACAAGGGCTACATCCGCGACGGCGACGACGTGTACGAGACCGGCGACTTCGAGTTCGACCCGGACGCGGCCGACGGCACCAACGGCATCCCGGTGACCTACACGCGCGACGTCATCTCCGACCTGCTCCACGCCAGACGCGACCGTCGGCACCCCGACCTGCCGGTCGAACACGTCATCACGCCGAACGACGTGCTGAACGAGATGGTCGAGGGGCTGGCCGAGGCACCCATGTTCTCGGCCGGCGAACGCGCCGAGTACGAGAACCGCGTGGTCGCGGTCAAAGACCACATCGTGAGCCAGCAGGAGCAGGACGTCATCGACGCGATGCTCCGCGACCGGACCGTCGAGGAGGAGACGGTCGAGGAGTACGTCGAGCACATCTACGCCCAGGCGACCGAATCCACCGTCGAGAACGACCGCGGGGAGGAGGTCGAACCCGACCCGCTCGTGATGAAGGTGTTCGAGGTGGAGCATCTCGGCCGGTTCACCGAGGACGACTACGACGGCCGGGCGCCGTCCGCGGACGTCCGGGAGTTCCGCGAGGGCCGCATCATCACCGCGCTCAACCGCCACGCGTGGGAGCACCGCACCGACGACTTCCGCATCGACGACGTCGACCTCCGGGAGATACCCGTCATCAAGTCGGTGCTGGAGTCCAGCGACTGGGACGCCGTCCGGCGGACCTACGAGGACTTCGACCCCGAGCAGTGGGAGAACCCGCCGACGGGGACGGAGACGGAGTCGCTGAAGGCACAGACCATCGAGAACATGCAGGAGCTGTTCGGCTACACGGCGGCGTCCGCCGAACTCGCGAGCCAGCGCGTCATGAACGAGGTGAGCTACCAGTGGGACTGAGAGACGACCTGGAACGGTACCGCGAGGTGGGCGAGGAGCGCCGCCAGGACCTGTCGGAGTTCATCTCCTACGGCGACCTGGGGCAGAGCCGCGCGGACCGCATCCGCATCCCCATCAAGCTCGTCGACCCGCCCGAGTTCGAGTACGACCAGCTGACAAGGGCGGCGTCGGCCAGGGCCAGGGCGGCACGCCGGACGTCGGCCAGCCCGTCGGCCAGCCACAGCCGGGTGACGGCGACGGCGATGGCGACGGCGACGGCGACGAGGCGGGCGAGGGGTCCGGCGAGCACGAGTACTACGAGATGGACCCCGAGGAGTTCGCCCGGGAACTCGACGACGAACTCGGCCTCGACCTGGAGCCGAAGGGGAAGAAGGTGGTCGAGACCACCGAGGGCGACTTCACGGACGTGGCGAAGACGGGCCCGTCGAGCACGCTCGACTTCCGCCGGCTGTTCAAGCAGGGGCTGAAGCGGAAGCTGGCGATGGACTTCGACGAGGAGTACGTCACCGAGGCGCTGAAGGTGGCCGGCTGGGGCCCGGGCGAGGTGTTCACCTGGGCGCGCGAGAACCACATCCCGGTGTCCCGGCCGTGGATCGCCGACCGCTACACCGACGTCCCGGCGGACGAACGCGAGACGTGGACGAGCATCGAGGAGATGGAGGCGAACGTCGACCACGAGTCGACGCCCGAGCGCATCCGCAAGGAGGGCGTCAAGCACGTCCCGTTCCGGCGCGAGGACGAGCGCTACCGCCACCCCGAGGTGGTCGAGGAGCACGAAAAGAACGTCGTCGTGGTGAACATCCGCGACGTCTCCGGGTCGATGCGCGAGGAGAAACGCGAACTCGTCGAGCGCACGTTCACGCCGCTCGACTGGTATCTCACCGGGAAGTACGACAACGCGGTGTTCCTCTACGTCGCCCACGACGCGGAGGCCTGGCAGGTCGAACGCGCCGAGTTCTTCGGCATCCGGTCGGGCGGCGGCACCCGCATCTCGTCGGCGTACGAACTCGCCACCGAACTCCTGGAGGAGTACCCGTTCTCGGAGTGGAACCGCTACGTCTTCGCGGCGGGCGACGGCGAGAACTCCCACAAGGACACCGAGCGTCGCGTCATCCCGCTGATGAAGGAGATAGACGCCAACCTCCACGCGTACGTGGAGACGCGTCCGAACGGGAGCCCCCGGACGGGGACCCACGCCGTGGAACTCGAAGACGAGTTCGCCGACAGCGACGAGGTGGCCGTGACCTACGTCACCGAACCGGGCGACGTCCTGGACGCCATCTACGACATACTCAGCACGGAGAGCAATGACTGACCGCCACCACAAACAGCAGCAGGCAGGCAGACTGGAGGAGCCGGTGCGCGAGGCGCGCGCGCTGGCCCGAAAGCTCGGCCTGTCGCCGTACCGCGTCAACTACTGGATCGTCGACCACGACGAGATGAACGAACTCATCGCCTACGAGGGGTTCCAGACCAGGTACCCCCACTGGCGGTGGGGGATGCAGTACGAACAGCAGCGCAAGCAGCGCCAGTTCCTGGGCGGGAAGGCCTTCGAGATAGTCAACAACGACAACCCGGCCCACGCGTTCCTCCAGGAGTCGAACGCGCTGGCCGACCAGAAGGCGGTCATCACGCACGTCGAGGCCCACGCGGACTTCTTCGCGAACAACGAGTGGTTCGGGATGGTCACCGACGACCCGGACGCAGCGGCGATGCTGGAGCGCCACGCCCGGACCGTCGACGAGTACATGGCGGACCCGGAGGTGGACCGTGCCGACGTCGAGCGCTGGATCGACAACGCGCTCACCCTGGAGGACAACATCAACCAGCACCGGCCGTTCGCGAACCGCTCCGGCGAGGGTGGCCTCCGGGAGACCGGCGACCTGGGCGAGATGCTCACCAACCTCGAACTGAGCGACGAGGTGAGACACGAGGTGTTCGACGACGAGTGGCTCGCCGCCCAGGAGGAGGAGCCGGCCACGGCAACGTTCCCGGCCGAACCCGAGAAGGACATCCTGGGGTTCCTCCACCGGTACGGCAAACAGTACGACGACGAGGCCGGGAAGGCCGTGGAGATGGAGGACTGGCAGCGCGACGTGCTCGACATCATCCGGCGGGAGTCGTACTACTTCGCGCCCCAGAAGATGACGAAGGTGATGAACGAGGGGTGGGCGGCCTTCTGGGAGTCGATGATGATGGGCGAGGAGGCGTTCGCCGGCGACGACGAGTTCATGGACTACGCCGACCACCAGGCCCGCGTGCTCAACTCGCCGGGGCTCAACCCGTACAAACTCGGGAAGGAGCTCTGGGAGTACGTCGAGAACCTGGCGAACCGGCGCGAGGTGGTCGAACACCTGCTCCGGGTCGACGGCGTCACCTGGCGCAACTTCCACGAGGTCGTGGACTTCCGGGCGGTGCAGGCGGCGCTCGAACCCGACCCGGCCATCGACGCCATCACCGCCGAGACCCTCGACGACCTGGACGGCGTCGACCCGGTGTTCGTCGACGAGGAGGCTCTGGAGCGGGCGAAAGACGGCGACGTCGACGTGGATGCCTACCCGTGGAAGGTGCTGAGCTACGAGGGGCTGGCGGCCCGCCACTTCTCGCTGGTGAAGCCCCAGCACCGCGGGTTCCTCCGGCGTATCGGCCGGGAGGAACTGGAGCGGACGTCGCGGTACCTGTTCGATAGCTCGCGGTACGCCACGATCGACCAGGCGCTCGCGGACGTGGACCGGACCGCCGGCTGGGACAAGATGTTCGAGGTGCGCGAGAGCCACAACGACGTGACGTTCATCGACGAGTTCCTCACCCAGGAGTTCGTCGACGTGAACAACTACTTCACCTACGAGTACAGCCGGTCGACCGGCCAGTACCACGCCACGAGCACCGACTACCTCGACGTGAAGAAGAAGCTCCTGCTCCAGTTCACGAACCTGGGCAAGCCCACCGTCGCGGTGGCGGACGGCAACTTCAACAACCGGAACGAGCTCCTGCTCGCCCACCAGTACAACGGCGTCATCCTGAACATGGAGACGGCGCGGCAGACCCTCGAACGCGTCTTCGAACTCTGGGGCCGGCCCGTCCACCTGAAGACCATCGTGAAGGAGGTGAGCGAACGCGAGGCGGACGTCGCCAAGCGGCGCGGCCGCGAACCGGAACCCGAGGAGAAGGGCGTCCTCGTGAGCTACGACGGCGAGGTGTTCACCACCGAGGAACTCGCCTGGGAGGACGTCGAGGACATCGCCGCCGGCGAAGTCGACTACGACACCAAACCCGAGGACTGGCTGGCCTGACTCACTCGGTCATGACGGTCACGGCGCCGCCGAACTCCAGGATGACGGACTGGGCGACGTCGCCGAACAGCGCCTTCCCGGCGGGCGACCGGCGGCGGCCGGGCACGAAGACGTGGTCGCAGTCGTACTCCTCGGCCGCGGCGAGTATCTCGTCGATGGTGTCGCCGAGACGGCCTCTGGCCTGGAACTCGACGTCAACGGGGTCGCTCCCCGGAGGACCTCCTGTCCGATGTCCGAGGCGTACTGTCGGGCGCCGTCGAGCGCCTGGTCCCGCGAGTACGTCGTGTCCACCTGGGGAATCGCCGCCATGGCGTCGCGCCGTTCGCGGTACTCCTCGCGCGTCGTCACGTGGATGAGGACGAGGTCCGCACCGACGCCGCCGGCGAGTTCGCCTGCCTCGCGGACGAGCGCCTTCGCCGACTCCGATGCGTCTACTGCAACGAGTGCGCGCTGCATGTCCCCACCACGCTCGGGGAGGAGAGATAAAGGATGCGGCTCGCTGTCGGTCCGGGTGACCGGTCAGTGTTCTTATTTACCTCGGAGCGCGGAGCGACGGGTGTGACACTCCACGATGTCATCGAGTCGGTCGAGGACCGAGCGAAGCGACTCACGCTCTACGTCGGACCCGGCGGCGAAGCGTTCGTGGACAGCGTCCGCGAGTTCTTCGACTCGCAGAACGTGACCGTCGACCACCGGCCGGCTGACGGCGGTCCCGAACGCGCGGTCCTCCGGGAGGACGGCGAGGACCTGGTCACGGTCGAGTTCGCCGCCCTCGAGACGCTCGTCGACCCCGACGTCCGACCGCCCGACGTCGGCGCGGACGTGTCGTACCGTCGCCTGCTCGCCCACCTCGACGACACGACGTTCACCTCCTACGACCGTCGCCAGATGCTGTACACCTCCCGCGAGGTGGAGGACCGGGCGTGGCGACTCCGTGACGGCGAACTCCACGCCGGCTTCCAGGAACTCGCCATCTTCGAGACCCAGCGGGACGTCTACCGGCGACTCGGGCAGTCCGGCCTGGACGTGCACGTCTACGGCGTGCCGGACGGCGTCACCGACGAGGAGACGAACGTCACGGTCCATCCGCGCACGGAGGCCGACTTCGGACGGACGTGGTTCGTCGTGTTCGACGGCGGTGGCGACGACGCCCAGAAATCCGCGCTGCTCGCCGAGGAGCGCTCCTCGGACCACTACTACGGGTTCTGGACGTACGACGCCGACGTGGTCGACCGAATCATCGCGGTTCTCGACGCCTGAGCCGTCCGGTTCTCACGCGCGAATGCGGCCCGGAGCGGCCGCTCCGGCCGTATCCTCCGACCGCGGGTACTGTTTGTAGAAAACTACAACAGTTTATATACTCGGGACCGTAAGCTGGTGGTAACCGGACATACCAGGCCGCACGGAGCGGACGTTTCCAGCCCGGTAGCTCACCAATGAATCGAACACGTATCGTCGCCGTCCTGCTTGCCGCATCGCTGCTCGTCCCGGGCGTCGCGCTGGGCGCCGTCAAGGGCGAACCCAACGTCTCGGTGTACGTCCCCGACAACACCGTCTCGCCGGGCGAGACGACCCAGCTCAGCGTCCGTCTCATGAACACGGGGTCGGTGGACACCGGATCACCCCAGATTCCCGACAGCACGGTCACCACCGCACGCGGCGTGAGCGTCGGCCTCAGATCGGACGACGCCCCCATCACCGTCCACACCGGCCGGACCCCCATCGGGTCGCTCGCGGACGGACAGGTGCGCGAGGTGCCGTTCTCCGTCACCGTGAAGGACGACGCCGAACCCGGGACCTACCGCGTCCCGGTCACCGTCGAGTACGAGTACACGAGCGTCGTCGCGGAGCTCTCGCCCAACACCCACCAGGAGGAAGAGGAGCGAGAGACGTTCTACGTCACGCTGAAGGTCGACGACAGCGCACACTTCGACGTGCTCGCCACGTCGAGCGACGTCCAGGTCGGTGACACCGGCACGCTGGAGGTCGCGATGCGAAACGCCGGCGACGAACCCGCCAGCGAGGCCACCGTCACGCTGACCTCGACCACCGGCGACCTCGTGTTCGGCAAGTCGGCCGAGGCGAAGCGGTACGTCGGCGGCTGGGAGGCCGGCGAGAACCGCACGCTCGCCTTCGACCTGACCGCGACGCCCGACGCCGACCCGCGGACCTACGCCCTCAAGGCGACCGTCTCCTTCGAGAACGCGAACGACAAGCCGGTGACCTCGCGCACGTTCACGCTCGGGGTCACGCCCGGGCCCGAACAGAAGTTCGCACTCGACGACGCCGCGAGTTCGCTCCGCGTCGGCGAGGAGGGCACCGTCACCGGCACCGTCACGAACGACGGCCCCGCCACCGCTCACGACGCCGTGGTGAAACTCCAGACCCAGAACGCGAACGTCAAGCCGCTGGAGACCGAGTTCGCGCTCGGTACCCTCGACGCCGGCCAGTCCGCGAGCTACGAGTTCCCCGTCGAGATAAGCGACGAGGCCGAGGCCGGACCACGGCAGTTCGACTACGTCGTCACCTACCAGAACGGCCAGGGCGACGACCGGAAGAGCAAGACGCTGAACGCGCAGGTGGACGTCGCGTCCCGCCAGGACCGGTTCAGCGTCACCCCGGTCGACGCGACGCTCCGACCCGGGTCAGGCAAGGCGGTCACCTTCGAAGTGACGAACAACGGGGAGACCACGCTCCGGAACGTCAACGCGAAGCTGTTCGTCGACAGCCCGCTCGCCACCGACGACGACGAGGCGTTCGTCCAGCAGATAGCGCCGGGCGACACCGAGGAGATAACCTTCGGCATGAGCGCGGGCGGGGGCGCGCTCCCGAAGACGTACGCCGTCTCGATGGACTTCCAGTACGACACCGCCGACGGGGAGACGAAACTCTCGGACTCCTACCAGGCGCCGGTGACCATCGAGGAGCGTACCGACAGCGGGCTGCCGACGACGCTCATCGCCGGCGCCGTCATCGTCGTCGTAGTGCTCGCCGGCGGCTGGTACTGGTACACGCGCCGCTGAACCGCCATGGTCGACCACGAACAGCTCATCGAACGGGTCGACGAGTGGATCACCGAGCGGCCGCTCCAGGTCATCGCGGTCTTCTTCGTGGTGACGCTGGTGTTCGGCGCTGGGCTCGGGAACGTCAGTTCGGAGGCCGGCACGAACCAGTTCACGGAGAGTTCGCCTGCCCAGGAGGCCCTCGACGACGTGAACCGCGAGTTCAGCCCGGCGTTCAGCCCGGGCGAGGGGAGCACCCAGCTCATCCAGACGGGCCAGAACGTGCTCACGCGCACCGAACTCGTCCGGATGCTCCGGGCCCAGAACCGGCTCCAGGAGCGCGAGTCGCTTCGCGTCAGCGCGACGTCGAGCCCCGCCCAGCTCGTCGCGAGACAGCTCGACCCGACCGCGACGAGACTGGACGACCAGATACTCGCCGTCGAGCGGGCCACGCCCTCGGAGATAGACCGCGCGGTCCGGGCGCTCGCCGACGACCCGCGGTTCACGGGGTCGCTCAGCAACGACTTCAACGCGCAGTCGGCGTCCGCCACGGCGAGCATCGCCGTCGTCAAACACTCCATCCCCCGCGGATTGAGCGCCTCCCAGGCGGGAGCGTCCGGCGAGAGCCCGCTGACGGCCATCCAGGTCGAGTCCAAGCACGTCGTGAACTCGGTGGGCGGCGACATCCGGGTGTTCGGGAGCGGCGTCATCTCCTCGGAGTTCTCGAACGTCATCTTCGACTCGCTCATCATCGTCATCCCGGCGGCGGTGCTGCTCATCCTCGGGTTCCTCGTGCTCGCCTACCGCGACCCCATCGACCTCGTGCTCGGGATGGTGTCGCTCGTGATGGCCATCGTCTGGACGCTCGGGGCGATGGGGCTGGCGGGTATTCCGTTCACGCAGATGCTGACCGCCGTGCCGCCGCTGCTGCTCGCGGTCGGCATCGACTTCGGCATCCACGCCATCAACCGCTACCGCGAGGAGCGGGTGAAAGACCACGGCATCCGCGAGTCGATGCGCATCACCACCGACCAGTTGACCGTCGCGTTCTTCATCGTGACCGGGACGACGGTCATCGGCTTCATGGCGAACCTGACGAGCGACCTGCCGCCCATCCGCGACTTCGGGCTGGTGGCCGGCATCGGCATCGTGTTCACGTTCCTCATCTTCGGCATCTTCCTGCCGGCGGCGAAGGTGTTCACGGACACCGTCCGCGACCGGTACAACGTCCCCGGGTTCAGTTCGACGCCGCTCGGGCAGGAGGGGTCGGTCATCGGCTCGATACTGCCGGTCGGCGTCGGCATCGCGCGCCGCGCCCCGTACGTGTTCCTCCTCGTCGTCCTGGTGGTGTCCGTAGGAGCGGGTTACTACGGAACGGGCGTCGACACCAGTTTCGCCACCGAGGACTTCCTGCCGCCGGAGGAGTCGCCGGACTACCTGAAGACGCTGCCGGAGCCGTTCGCGCCGAGCGAGTACACCGTCACCCGCGACCTCAACTACCTGGAGGACAACTTCGAGTCGGCCCAGCGCGACACCGTGACCGTGTACGTCGAGGGACGGTTGCGGGAGGACTACGCACTGGAGTCCATCTACCACGCGAACGACGACCCGCCGGACTCCTTCGTCACCCGGAACGGGCGGGCGGACGCGACCAGCATCATCGGCGTCATCGACGAGTACGCCGCCCAGGACCCCGAGTTCCGGCAGCTCGTCGAGCGGAACGACGTCAACGACAACGGCGTCCCCGACGACAACCTCGACGAGGTGTACGCCGAACTGCTCTCCTCGCCGTACCGCGACCGGACGCTGTCGTACCTCTCGGAGGACCGGCACAGCACCCGCGTGGTCTACGCGGTGAAAAGCGAATCGAGCCAGAGCGAGATAACGTCGGACGCGAAGCACGTCGCGGACCAGTACCGGCTGCACGGTATCGCTACCGGGTCCATCGTCGTGTTCCAGGCCGTCTCCGATGCCATCCTCCAGTCGGCGGTCAAGAGCCTCCTCATCGCGCTCGCGCTCACCGGCGTCTTCCTGGTGCTCGTCTACCACACCCTGGAGGGACGGGCGTCGCTCGGCGTCGTCAACCTGGTGCCCATCGTGGTGACGGTGACGCTCATCGCGGGGACGATGCGGCTGTTCGGCGTGCCGTTCAACGCGCTCACGGCGACCATCCTCGCCATCGCCATCGGGCTGGGCATCGACTACTCCGCGCACATCGTCCACCGGTTCGCTGACGAGTACGAGCGGGGCGACGACGTGTTCGCGGCGCTCGACCGGACGGTGCGCGGCACGGGCGGTGCGCTCGCCGGCAGCATGCTGACCACGACGACGGGCATCGGCGTGCTGGTGCTCGCCATCACGCCCGTTCTCGGTCAGTTCGGGTTCGTGACCGCCATGAGCATCTTCTACTCGTTCCTGACGGCGCTCCTGGTGACGCCGTCCGCGGTGGTCGCGTGGAAGGAGGTGGTCGAATGACCGACGACGCGACGGCCGTCGAGTCACTCGAACGCCTCGGCCTCGCGAACTACGAGGCGCGGGTGTTCGTCGCACTCCAGAAACTCGGCCGCGGCACGGCCAAGCAGATCCACGAGGTCAGCGACGTCCCGCGGTCGCAGGTGTACGGCGCGGCGGAGACCCTCGAAGAGCAGGGCCTCGTCGAGGTGCAGCGCTCGTCCCCCATCACCTACCGGCCCGTGGACCTGGACGAGGCGCGGGCCCGCCTCGAAGCCCGGTTCGAGCGCGACCAGGAGCGCGCCTTCGACTACCTCGCGGAGGTGCGCGAGGAGCAGGAGGCCGACGAGGAGCGCGAGGACATCTGGACGGTCTCCGGCCTGGCGAGCGTCGAAACCCGGACGGAGCGACTCATCGGGGAGGCGACGGAGATGGTGGTGTACGGCGCGACGGAGGAGCCGTTCATCAGCGAGGGCATCGAGAAGGCGCTCCGGGAGCGCGCGGCGGCAGGCGTCGCCGTCACGGTGCTCTCCGTGGACCCGGTCGTCCGGCAGCGGTTCGCCGACGCCGACATCCCGGTCATCTCGCCGGTCGGCCAGGAGGAGAACGAACGCGCCGGCCGGATGCTGTTCGTCGACGACGACACGGTGCTCGTGAGCGTCCGCGGGCCCGAGGAGACGGCCATCTGGAGCTCCGGCACGGGGCTGGCGACGGTGCTCATCCAGCTCATCCGCGGCGCGATGGCTGGCGCGTTCGAGGAGTAGCCGGCCGGGTTTCCATCAGTGGTGTCGGGGGACGTGTGACGTAACCGGTTGCCAAAGAGCTTTGGTCCGTGATGACAACCACCACACACGAGCGACAGATGTCCACCGAAGACCCCGAGTTCGTCAGGGTGGCTTCCGTGGCCGACCTGGCCGACGACGGAACCCGAGTCGTCACCGAGGGCGGGCAGACCATCGCCCTCATCCACCACGAGGGCGAGGTCCACGCCGTCGACAACCGGTGTCCGCACATGGGTTTCCCGCTCACCGAGGGCACCGTCGACGACGGCGTCCTGACCTGCCACTGGCATCACGCCCGGTTCGAACTCTCCTGTGGGGACACCTTCGACCCGTGGGCCGACGACGTCCCCACCTACCCCGTCGAGGTGCGCGACGACGAGGTGTGGGTGAAACCGGAACCGGAGCGCGACCGACCGCCCGCCGAACACTGGCGGGACCGACTCTCCGTCGGCCTGAACGAGAACCTCCGCCTCGTCATCGCCAAGTCGGTCATCGGCCTGAGCGCCGCCAGGGTCCCGTACACGGAACCGTTCCTCGACGGCCTCGCCTTCGGCACCGAGTACCGCGCCGACGGGTGGGGACCGGGGCTGACCATCCACACCGCGCTGACGAACGCCCGCCGCGCGTTCCGGCCGGAGGACAAGCCTCGGGCGATGTACCAGGGACTCGTCCACGTCGCCTCGGACGTCGCGGGCGAACCGCCGAAGTTCGACCAGCCGTCGTTCCGCACCCGCGACCTCTCGAAGGAACGGCTCAAGGAGTGGTTCCGGGAGACCGTCGAAGTCCGGGACAGCGACGGCGCGGAGCGGTGTCTCCGGACCGCCATCCACACGCTCCCGGAACCCGACGTCGCCGAGATACTGTTCGCGGCGGCGACCGACCACCGCTACCTCGACGCGGGCCACACCCTCGACTTCGTGAACAAGGCCTTCGAGTCGCTCGACCACGTCGGCTGGGAGCACGCCGACCAGGTGCTCCCCAGCGTCGTCGACGGCCTGACAGACGCGGAGCGGAGCGAGGAGTCCTCGCGGTGGCGTCAACCCATCGACGTCGCCGGCCTGCTCTCGGACACCTACGACGACCTGCCGGACCTCGTGGCGGCGGGCGCCGACGAGGAGTGGACCGAACCCGACGACGTCCGCGAGACCCTGCTGGGCGACGACCCCCACCGGGTGGTGGGCGCGCTCACCGACGCCATCCGCGACGGAGCGTCCCCGGAGGAACTCGCCCGGGTCGTGACCGAAGCGGCCGCCGCGCGCGTCGCCCGGTTCTCGACGGCCAACGAGTTCAACGACTGGAACACGGTCCACCACACGTTCACCTACTGCAACGCGGTCCACCAGGCCACCCGCCGGACGGACGCCACCGAACTCTACCGGGGCGTGGTCGACGGCGCGGCGAGCGTCTACCTCGATCGGTTCCTGAACGTCCCGCCGAAACCCATCCCGGACGGCAACCCCGGCGCGGACCCGTCGAGGACCCTCGAACACCTGCTCGACGCCTTCGACGAGGAGGGCGAGGTCGATACCGCAGGACGTCTCGCCGCCGACTATCTCGCCGCCGACGGCGACGTCGACGGACTGCTGGAGACACTCGGTGAGGGTCTGCTCCGCGAGGACGCGGGCTTCCACACCATCCAGAACGTCGAGGCGAGCGTTCGCCAGGCGGAACTCGCCGACGACCCGGACCGACGCCGCGTGTTCCTCGTCGCCGCCGCCCGGTATCTCGCCGCGCACACACCGACCCGGCGCGAGATGGACCAGACCTACCGCATCGCGTCGCGACTCCACCGCGGCGAAGCGATACACGAGGAGTAGCCACGGCCTACCGGGGTCGCACGCGGGACATACCGAAGGGCGTCCACCGACTCACTCTGGGGTGATGCACGGCCCCGGACAGCTACCGCCGTCGGCCATCCCGTGGCACGCCCCCGACGAGATAGGACTCCTGCTGGTCGGCGCGTTCGTGGGCGTCGGCGTCGGCCTGGTCGGCGGCGTCGTGGTCCGTGGCGTCGTCGTCGCACTCGGCATCTCTGACGCTCCCGCCCGGGGACTCGCCGCGAGACTGCTCCACGTGCCGACCGACGAGGTGTCGTCGGTGAACGGCCTCGGCGCCCACCTGCTCGTCGCCGCCGGGGTCATCGCGATGTACGGCGTGCTCTGGGGTCTGGTCTTCGCCGTCGCGCCGGGCGACCCGGTCGCCCGACCGGTGTCGCTCCACGCCTGGTCGGTCGCACTCGGCCTCGGCGTCGTCGGACTGGCGTGGGCGTCGCTCACCGGAACGTGGCTCCCGGCCGTCGAAGGGCGACTCGACGACGCCCGGACCGTCCGGCGACAGTGGGTCGGCCTCCACCTCCTGCTCGGCGCGTTCGCGGGACTGGTCTACCCGTCGGTCATCCGGGCGCTGCTCGTCGCGGTCTACCACCTGTGACGTTGCCGAAACCGACGGACGTAAAGGACACGGCGTGCCTCCGGAAGAGTAGATGCTGGAACTGCTGGCGGCGCTGGCGGTCGGACTGCTCCTCGGCTACGTCGCTCCCCCGGGGCGCAGCCTCCACCGGGCGGCACCCCGACTGCTCAACGCCGGCATCGTCGTCCTGCTGTTCGCGATGGGCGTCAGCATGGGAACCGACGAGACAGTGCT
Organism: Halobacteriaceae archaeon GCM10025711; assembly: GCA_042662785.1. Taxonomy (GTDB): domain Archaea; phylum Halobacteriota; class Halobacteria; order Halobacteriales; family Halobacteriaceae; genus JBHSYX01. The sequence goes on along the minus strand of JBHSYX010000001.1, from coordinate 1,538,011 downwards.
CGCCAACCTGGGCGAGATCGGTCTGCAGGCGTTCGCCGTCGCCACCGGGAGCATCCTGGGCAGCGTCGCGCTCGTCGCAGCCATCAGCGGGCGCCTGCCCCCGTTCGAGACGAGCGCCGCCGGCGCGTTCGACGACGCGGACGGCGACTCCCGCGCCCTGACGGCGATCATCCTCGCGTCGCTCGTCGCGGGCGTCGTGGTCGGGCGCGTCGCGCTCCCCGCGGGCGCGCTCCCGCTGGTCGACCGCGTGACCGCCGTCGCGCTCGACGTCCTGCTGTTCAGCGTCGGCGTCAGTCTCGCGGGGAGCGTCGCCCTCGTCGACCAGGTCCGCACGCTCGGGTGGACGCTCCTCGTCATCCCGGCGTCCATCGCGGCGGGCAGCATCGTGGGCGCGCTCGGCGCGGGCGTCGCCGTCGGCCTGACCGGGAACGAGGCCGCCGCCGTCGGCGCCGGGTTCGGGTGGTACAGTTTCTCGGCGGTGCTGCTCACCCAGTTGCACAGCGTGGAACTCGGGTCGCTCGCGTTCCTCGCCAACGTCTTCCGCGAGGTGCTCACGCTCGTGACCCTCCCGCTGGTCGTCCGTCACTTCGGCACCGCCGCAGCCATCGCGCCCGGCGGCGCGACGACGATGGACGTGACGCTCCCCGTGGTGAAGGAGACGGCCGGCACCGAGGCGGTGCTCCCGGCGTTCGTCAGCGGCGCCGTCCTCTCCTCGCTCGTCCCGTTCCTCGTCCCGCTCCTGGTGAGCCTCTGACCGGTCGTTTCTTGGCGGGCGGGCCCGAATTCCACCCCATGACGTTCCACGGCGCCGTCGTCGACCTCGACGGGACCGTCTACCGTGGCGACGACCTGATACCCGGGGCCGACCGCGGCGTGGCCGCCCTCCGGGAGGCGGGCATCGACGTGCTGTTCTTCTCCAACAACCCCACGAGGTCGCCGGCGGAGTTCGCGGCGAAACTCCGGGCACTCGGCGTCGACGCTGACCCGGGGGACGTGCTGACCTCCGGCGTCGTCACGGCCGAGTTCCTGGCCGCCGAACACGCCGGCGACCGCCTCTTCGTCGTCGGCGAGGACGGCCTGCGCTCGACGCTCCGGGAGGCAGGCCTGACGACGACCGACACACGGGAGGACGCCGACGTGCTCGTGGCGTCGTTCGACCGGGGGTTCGACTACGACCGGCTGACCGACGCCCTCCGGGTGCTCCAGCGGGACGACGTCGTGTTCGTCGGGACCGACCCGGACCGGACGATTCCAACGGGCGACGGCTGCATGGTCCCGGGGTCCGGTGCGATAATCGGCGCCATCGCCGCGACGACCGAACGGGACCCCGACTACGTGCTCGGGAAACCGTCGCAGTACGCCGTCGACGCGGCCCGCTCGCACCTCGGCGTGCCGGCCGACGAGTGCCTCGTCGTCGGTGACCGACTCGACACCGACATCGAGATGGGCGAACGGGCCGGCATGACCACCGTCCTCGTGCGGACAGGCGTGTCAGATGAACGAACCGGCCGCGGGTCCGTCGAACCCGACCACGTCGTCGACTCGCTCGAAAACGTAATCGAGGTGCTCGACGCCTGAACCACCCGAAATCAGAATGTCTATTCTATGACCTGTTACAGCGGTACTTTTTTGTAATCGGTTGAAGTATCTAACGTAGATGTTAGAATCGCCTCTGACACCCCGGGGCGGTTCGAACGGTGGGATGCGATGACCCTCACCTTCGAACCGGTCAGAGACGGTGCCGCACTCAGGGTCCACGACCCGATCGAGCGGCACCAGTACACGCTCACGACGTCGGAAGCGGCCGCTCCAGTCGAGGCCGACGTCCACGAGTTCATGTTCCCGGTCGACGACGCCGTCTCGATTACCACGGCATCCATCGACCTGCCGACGGTCGTGGGGGTACTGGTTCGAGACGCCAGCGGTGCGCTGATAGCCGAAGCCAAGCAGTTCGCGGACATCTCGATGCCGGAAGGAGTCTACAGCCTCGAACTACCGGCCCCTATCAAGCTGTACTTGCGGGTCGACAGCGCTGTCACTGTCGAATCCGACGACACGCAAACCAGCATCTCGTTCGGCGAGCCGACCGAGGTGCTGGTCGGCGCCCGCTCCCACCACAAACACCCCGAAGCGACTATCACCACTACGGACGACCCGCGAGACGTCATGGCGGCGGTGTCCTATCTCGGGTCCGCTCTCAAGACGACGAGCCCCGAACGGTCGTTCCCGACGCTGCGCGGCCACCCGCCAGCCATCGAACTCGGCGACGAACTCGACGTGCCGGACGTGCTCGAACGGCCGGACACGGGCGTCACGCTCGAACTGCCCCTGGACCTCGGCACGATATTCGTCGCGGCACCCCTCGCGTACTACCTCGGCGCGGACGTCGTCCCGGGACCGACGCCCCGACTCGTCACCGACGACGGCTTCGAGTACGACCTCGACGGACCCCTCGGCTACGAGACCGAAGTCGAGCGTGTGCTGAAGCAGGTGTTCTTCTTCGACTGCGTCACCCGGACCGAGGGCGTCTACCCGGTCGAACTCCACGAACGCCGTGAACTCGAAGCCCTCGTCGACCTCGACTACGCCGACCTCTACGACCGGTCCATCGGCGAACAGGTCGCCGCGTACCTCCAGGTGCCGTTCGAGGTCATCGAAGAGCACGTGCCCGAGTGGAAGCTGACGACCCACGTCGCGTCCACGGCCGACAGCGTCGAACTGCTCCCGTTCGTCGTCGACGACCTGGCCGTCATCCGGTCGGCGACGGCCATCGAACCGGGCGCCGGGTCGGAGGCCCAGGAGGCAGCCGTGGCGGACTTCATGCGCACCGACGACTTCACGCGGAGTGCGAGCGAGGCGTCCACCGGTCCGGCCACGGTTCAACCGGAGCAGGCGACCTCGCTCGAACAGGCCTGGGTCGGGGACGGCGCACCGATGGGGGCGAGCAAGGCGTCCCTGGAGGCGTTCCGGAACCGCGTCGACCGCGAACCCTCGGACGGCGACATCGACATCACCGTCGTCTGCAACGACGTCCAGATGACCGACGAGCACGACACGGTCAACGAGGTGTACGGGTCGCGGTCGGACCTCCCGTTCGACGTCGAGGTCCACAACGACCTCACCGTGGCGGAGCTCCGGGACGTGCTCTCGACGCGCACCGACTTCCTGCACTACATCGGCCACATCGACGACGAGGGGTTCCAGTGCGCCGACGGGAAACTCGACGTGACCACGCTCGACGAGGTGAACGTCGACGCGTTCTTCCTGAACGCGTGTTCCTCCTACGAGCAGGGGATGGCGCTCATCGAGCGCGGGAGCATCGGCGGCGTCGTCACGCTGACCGACGTGGTGAACAGCGGCGCTGTGCGCATCGGCAGCACCCTCGCCCGACTGCTCAACCGCGGGTTCCCGCTCCGCGCGGGCCTCGAAATCGCCCGCGGGGAGAGCATCATGGGCAGCCAGTACATCGTCGTCGGCGACGGCGGCCTCGCCATCACGCAGGCCGAGAGCGGGACGCCGATTCTCTGTGAGATCGACCACGTCGACGACGACACGTTCGAACTCACGGTGAAGGGGTTCCCGACGAATCAAGCGGGGATGGGCAGCCTTCTCATGCCCCTCATCGACGGAGTCGAAGAACACTACCTGAGTTCCGGAGACCTGAACTCGTTCGAGATGTCCCGGGAGCAACTAACGCAGACGCTCCTGCTCGAAGATATGCCGGTCATGATAGACGGTCAGCTCCGCTGGACGGCCGATCTCGGTTTCGATACGTTGTAACTGTTTTACGGGCCGCGAATCGTGTATGCGAACGCGCCCATCGCGTTGCCTGCCTGCGAGAGCAGCAGGGTCAGCATGAACAGGACGCCGATCATTCGCGGGTTCTCAGCCAGGTACTCCCTGAGGTCAGTATCGGTCATGGCCACCCGATGGTTTCGCCGCTAGACACATAATATTTTTTATATAAATTTGATATAATTTTACTATTCAATCAAGTCCGTCGATGTCTGTACGAACCTGCTGAGAGAGCACAGGTGCCGTCTCGCCGGAAATTATCGAGATTATGTCGTGGGAAAAGAGAGGACGGGTGTCCGTCGCTGCGCGTCCGCCTCGCGGCGAGCCCCGCACCCGTCAGACACACGTCATACACCACGTGTTAAAGACCACAGTCCAACACTATTTATATTTCTAGACTACTCGGCTGAAGGGTTTCGTTAGCACTCCGTACTGACGCTGTAGACTCACGTTACAGAACGGGTAGAAGTCGCCGACGCCGGTCAGTCGGGTCCGTTGACGAACCCGGTCTTGAACGCGATCCACCCGATGACGCTGATGAAGAGAATGGGTGGGAGGATGACGAACCCCCAGAGCGGGTCGAGCCCCCACTCGAGCAGGAGCACCACGTCCGCGAGGCCGAGCAGGAGGAACGGGAGGATGGCGAGGGCTGCCCGCCGGCGGTTGACCGACTCGCCGTCCACGGGGGACGCAGCCATGCACGGTGGTAGACCGTACGCATAGAAAAGGGGTTTGCTTGGCAGCCTCCGGCAGAGAGGGAATACTATATGGCCGACGGGTTTGATACTCGGGCATGGCCCTCCCTGCGGCGACACCGGAGATGCTGCTCGTGTTCGGTATCATCGTCGCCGCCGTGGCGCTGTTCATCGCCGAACCCGTCCCCAACGACATCACCGCCATCGGGGTGCTGGTGGTCCTGGTCGCACTCGGCGACCTCACCCAGATATCGGTCCCGGAGGCGCTCTCGGGCTTCTCGAACCCGGCGACCATCACCATCGTCGCGATGTACGTCCTGAGCGACGGCATCCAGCGAACCGGGCTGGTGGAACTGCTCGGCTCCCGGCTCGACGAGTTCACGAACGGCAGCGAGTTCCGCCTGCTCGCCGCGACCGTGGGCGTCGCCGGCCCCACCGCCGGCATCATCAACAACACGCCCGTCGTGGCGGTGCTCATCCCGATGGTGCAGGACCTCGCGCGCAAGAGCCAGATATCCCCCTCCAAGCTCCTCATCCCGCTGTCGTACGCCGCGATGTTCGGCGGGACGCTCACGCTCGTCGGGACGGCGACCAACATCCTCGCGAGCGACCTCTCGGCCGAACTCATCGGCCACCCGTTCAGCATGTTCGAGTTCACCCACCTCGGCGTCATCGTGCTCGTGGCGGGCACGGTCTACCTGCTGACGGTCGGCCGGTGGCTCCTGCCCGAGCGCATCTCGCCCACGGCGAGCATCCCGGAGGAGTTCCGGGTCAACGACTTCCTGGCGCGGGTGCTCGTGCGCCGGCGCTCGCCGCTGGTCGGCCGGACGGTGGACGAGGCGCTCTCCGAGGAGCTGGTCGACGTGGACATCATCGAGATAATCCGGGGCGAGGACACGTTCCTCGCGCCGCGGTCCGACCGCGAGATACAGGCGGGCGACATCCTGACGGTGCGCGCGAACCAGCCCCGGCTGGAGCGGTTCATCAAGAACCAGCGCCTTCGATTCCTCCCGCGCGCGGAGGTCACCGCGGCCGAGTTCGAGTCACCGGGCCGTGACGGCACCCTCGTCGAGGTGGTCGTGCCCGCGGAGTCCTCGCTCGTCGGCGAGACCATCGCGGAATCCCACCTCGGCGAACGCTACCAGGCGGTGGTGCTCGCGCTCCGCCATCGTGGCGGCGAACCCGTCCACAGCGGACTGAGCGACGAGATCATCCGGCCGGGTGACTCGCTGCTGCTGCAGACCACGTCGACGACCTCGAAGTTCCTGGCCCGGAGCTCCGACGTCGTCGTCACCGAGGAGATCGCGCCGGAGGCCATCGAAACCGACAACGGCCCACCGACGCTCTCGCCACAGACGCCGTACGCCGTCGCCATCCTCGCGGGCGTCATCCTCACGGCCGCGCTGGGCGTCGTCCCCATCGTCGTCTCCGCGCTCGCCGGCATCGTCGCGATGGCGGCGACCGGCTGCATCCGGCCCCGGCACGCCTACGACGCGGTGAGCTGGAACGTCGTCTTCCTGCTCGCGGGCGTCATCCCGCTCGGCATCGCTCTCCAGGAGACCGGCGGCGCGGCGTTCATCGCCAGCCTGCTCGTCGACACCGCCGCGGTCATCCCGGCGGTAGCGTTGCTGGCGCTGTTCTACCTGCTCACCGGCCTGCTCGCGAACGTCATCACGCCGGTGGCGAGCGTGGTGCTCATGCTCCCCGTCGCCGTCGACACCGCCACCCGCATCGGACTCGAACCGTTCCCGTTCGTGCTCGCGGTCACGTTCGCGGCGAGCACCGCGTTCATGACGCCCGTCGGCTACCAGACGAACCTGATGGTGTACGGGCCCGGCGGCTACAAGTTCTCCGACTACATCCGGGTCGGGGCGCCGCTCCAGTTGCTGTTCACGGTGGTGACGACGCTCGGCATCGTGGCGTTCTGGCCGCTCCGGTAGCCTCGACGGCCGCGCCGGGAGCACAGCGGGCGGTTCCGCGTCGCTACAGCCGGCGGTTCCAGTCGTCGGTGGCGAACTGCTCGCGGGCGCGCTCCTCGGCCGCCGCGAGTTCGTCGTCCGTGAACGACCCCATCTCACCGCCGAAGGTGTCGACGAAGTGGTCGGTCAGGTGGCCGATGACCTCGGCCCGCGTCTCGTCGAGGTAGTCGGTCATCACGGCGACGCGCTTCTCGGCGGACTTCACGGCCTTGTCCGACACCTTCACCTTGCCGATGCGGAGCACGCGGAGCATCTCGCGCACGTCGAGGTCGTAGCTCATGGTGACGTGGTGGAGCACCGCGTTCTCGCGGCGGAGCTGGGCGGCGCCGCCGATCTTCCCGTCGGGATGCGTGATGTCGTTCAGCGGCTCGTGGGTGACGTCCAGGCCGAGGTCGTCGAGCGCGTCGATGGCCCACCGGTCGAGTTCCGCGTAGCTGGTCTCGACGTCGTCGCTCACCCGGTCGCGCGGGAGGTACATCGAGTAGGTGATGACGTTCCCGGGCTGGACGAACATCGCGCCGCCGCCCGTGATGCGTCGCACCACCTCGATGTCCCGGTCGTCGACGTAGTCGGCTTCGACTTCGTCGTCGTAGGCCTGGAACCGGCCCATGGCGACGCCCTCGCGCTGGCGGTACCAGAACCGGAGGGTCGGCGGCATCTCGCCGGCGTCGAGGCGGTCGGTGAGCACGTCGTCCAGGGCGTGGTGCATCGCCTCGGTCCGCGGTTCGTCGTCGACGACGCGCCAGGTCACGAGACCACCTTCCTGACGGCGTCGGCCAGGTCACCGGCCGTGAACCCGATGAACTGGGCGTCGACGGCGTCGAACGCGGCGACGAGGTCCTCCCGGGGCGTGTCGACGGGTCTCCTCGACGGCCGCTTCGAGGTCGGCGAGCGCCTCGGGCGGTTCGAGGAAGAAGTCCCCGCGTATCTGTACGTCCTGGAACCGGTCGTCCACGGTCGCGCGGACCGAGACGAGCTTTCCGTCCGGCACTTTGACCGATGCCTGCCGCTCCATCACCCGGTAGTTCGGACCCGGCGGATAACGACGTTTCGTCTCGGGCATAGAGTTTAGGATGTCTGTCACGTTGGTGCGTGTATGGACCGTCGGGAGTACGAGTTCGAGGGGTAACGCCGAACGTCCACGAGGACGCACAGGTAAGTCGGGAGGCGACGCTGGTCGGCGACGTGACCGTCGCCGCGCGCGCCAGCGTCTGGCCGGGCGTCGTCCTGCGGGGCGACGTCGGTCCGGTCAGGGTCGGCCGCGAGTCGCACGTCGGCGACAACAGCGTCCTGCACGTCGCGAACGTCGGCGAGCGCGTGATGGTCGGCCACGGCGTCGTCCTGAACGAGGCGACGGTCGACGACGGCTGTCTCGTCGGGTTCAACGCGACCGTCAACACTGACGTCACCGTCGGCGAACGGAGCATCATCGCCGCCGGCACCGTCGTCCCGGACGACTACGACATCCCGGCCGAGTCGTTCGTGCGCGGGGTTCCCGCCAGAGTGACGCCGCTCTCGGAGACGACCATCGACGCCGAGGAGATATTCGACCGCTACTCGTCGGGCGACTACACCGACCTCGCGTTCCGGCACGGCGACCTGTTCGAGTAACCCACCCCACCACACTTTAGGATGCGACCTGCGTCGGGCGGCACATGGACGCGAAGAACTTCCTGTTCCTCTCGCTCGACGCCGCCCTCGTCGGCGACCTGGCCTGGCAGGTCCGGAAGGAGGGCCACGAGGTGCGGTACTACATCGAGAGCGAGAGCGACCGGGAGATAGCGGACGGGTTCGTCTCGAAGACCGACGACTGGCGCGCCGACCTCGACTGGGCCGACGTCGTCGTCTTCGACGACATCTGGGTGGGGGACGACGTCGGCACGGGCCAACTCGCCCAGGAACTCCGGGCCGAGGGCCACGCCGTCGTCGGCGGGACGCCGAACACGGACCGCCTCGAAGAGGACCGGGGATACGCCATGGAAGTCCTGGAGGCCAACGGCGTCGAGACGCTCGACCACCGGGAGTTCTTCGACTTCGACGCCGCCATCGAGCACGTCCAGGAACATCCCGCACCGTACGTCATCAAGCCGCTGGGGGAGGTGCAGAACGTCAAGCGCCTGCTCTACGTCGGCCGGGAGAGCGACGGGAGCGACGTGGTCGACGTCCTCCGGGCGTACGAGAAGGCGTGGGGCCACCGGATGAAGGGGTTCCAGCTACAGCGCCGGGTCGAAGGCGTCGAGGTGGCCGTCTGCGGCTTCTTCGACGGCGACCGGTTCGTCGAACCCATCAACTTCAACTTCGAGCACAAGAAGCTGTTCCCGGGCAACATCGGACCGTCGACCGGCGAGATGGGCACGTCGATGTTCTGGGCCGGCCGCAACAGGCTGTTCGCCGACACGCTCGGCAAGGTCGAGGACTGGCTGGCCGAGGAGGGCTACGTCGGCAGCATCGACCTCAACTGCATCGTGAACGAGAACGGCATCTACCCGCTGGAGTTCACGCCCCGGTTCGGCTACCCGACCATCGTCCTCCAGGAGGAGTCCTTCGAGTCGCCCACCGGCGAGTTCTTCTACGACCTGGCGCACGGCGACGACCCCGAACTCCGCGTCCACCAGGGCTACCAGGTGGCCGTCCGGGTCGTCCTGCCGCCGTTCCCGTTCGACGACGAGAAGACCTACGACGAGAACTCGCGCAACGCCGCCGTCGTCTTCGAGACCGACAGCCGCGAGGGCGTCCACATCGAGGACGCGAAGAACGTCGACGGACAGTGGCGGGCCGCCGGCGAGTCCGGCATGCCCATCGTCGTCACCGGGATGGGGGAGACCATGCAGGAGGCGCGCGGCCAGGCCTACGACCGCATCGACGACATCGTCATCCCGAACATGTACTACCGCGACGACATCGGCGAGCGGTGGATAGCCGGCGACGGCGACCGACTCCAGGGCTGGGGCTACCTCGGGCCGTAGCCATCGGGCCGAGGCTATCCCGGGCGGAGACCGGCGACAGGGACGACTCGAACACAGCGCTCAAGGTGCCGAGTCGCATTCCTCCGGCAATGAGCGAACGGGTCTCCCACGACAATCCGTCTGTGCGGACGGTCGACGCGACGCTGACGCGGAGCGGCCGGACGGACCGCCCCAAGGTCGTCGTTCCGGGCGACGCACGCGAGGACTTCCCGACCGACGAGGTGGTTCGACTGGTGCTCGACGGCACCGAGTACCGCGCCCGCATCGAGGCTGCGCTCTCCGGCGACGCCGTGGAGTTCCGGGGTGCGTACGACACGCCGCGACTCGCACGCACCCCCGGCGAAGGGACGAACCACCTGGTCGAGTGGCGACGGAACGCCGACCTCGACTTCGACCGGACGGTCCACGTCGACGTGGTCGAGGCGGGCTTCCGGTACGGCCTGCGCGCGCCGGGCGAGACGGCGGTCTACCGGTCGGGCGGCCGGCCGAAGGACAGCCTCGCGGCCATCGCCGAGCAGGTCCAGGACGACGACGCAGACGAGTAGTTCCGGATACGTACCAGTTCGATTACTAAACGGAGGAGTCATGCCAACGCTCCCCTGAGGGGCGGCCATGCGGGACCTGACTGCCTTCCAGCGCGACCTCCTCTACGTCATTGCGGGGCTGGACCGGCCCCACGGCCTCGCGGTCAAGCAGGAACTCGAGGAGTACTACGAGAGCGAGATACATCACGGTCGCCTCTACCCGAATCTCGACTCGCTCGTCGACAAGGGACTGGTGGAGAAGGGGAAAGCCGACCGGCGGACCAACTACTACGTCCTGACGGACCGCGGGAACAGGGAACTCGACGCGCGCCGCGAGTGGGAGGACGAGTACCGGCGGGAGTGACTGGTCACGCTCGTCGCCGCCAGAGCAGGTAGCCGCCGGTGGCCGGCAGACCGAAGACGAGAGCGTACGGCGCGAGGTAGGCGACGCCGACGGCCACCGCCCGGAGGAGCGTCCACACGCCGCTCACCGACTGCAGGAACGCGGCGAGCAGCGGGATGTCGTACCACGCCGCCTCGGTCCGGCCGACGGTGGTGCCGGGCGACGGCTCCCGGAGGGTGAGTGTCAGCGTCGAGTAGGCGACCCGACCTTCGAGCGTGCGGAGTCTGGCTTCGAGGCGCTCTATCTCCGACTGCACCTCGGAGAGGCGCTCCTGGACGTGGAGCACGTCCTCGGTCTCGTTCGCGTCGTCGTACAGGCTCCGGAGGCGGTCGCGCTGGGCGCGCAGGTTCGAGAGGCGGGCCTCGAGGTCGACCACCTGCTCGGTCACGTCCTCGACTTCGGTCTGCGAGTCGAGGACCACGCCAGCGGCCGCCGCCCGGTCGACGAGCGTCGAGAAGTTCTCTGCCGGCACCCGCAGCACGAGCCGACCCGTCTGCCACGACTGGTTGTCCCGCTGGTGGCGCTGGGCCGACGACCCGCCGACGTACCCGCCGAGGTCCCTGGTGGCCGTCGTGAGGGTCCGTCGAGCCTCGTCGAACCGCGACACCTCGAGGGTCATCGACCCTGTCCTGATGCGGAGGCGCGCGTCCAGGTTCGCCTGGACGCTCCCGCGTCGGTCGGCGTCCGTCGCTGCGCCGCCGCTTCCGTCTGCGGCTTCCGTGGGTGCCGAGGTGGCCTCGCCGCCGGGTGCGGAGTCGCCGGTGCCGCCGCCCGAACATCCCGCGAGGACCACCATGGCCGCGAGCGCGACTGCGAGGACCAGCCGTCGGTTGCGTCCTGCCATGCCAGTAGTTACCAAGATGCGAGATAAACCAGTTCGGGAGACTGAAACAGCGGTTTGAGTCACCGAATCAGAACTCGATGGCTCCCGGGCGGGGCCCCGATCGGTCAGGACGAGGGGATGTCGCGGAAGACGTCGTCGAAGTCGTGGTCTTCGAAGCTCGTGACGAGCTGGTCGGTGCGGTCGTGGAGTTCGTCGATGCGACGGACCAGCGATTCGTACTCGTCGCTGCCGGCAAGTCGGTCTCTCCCGTGTTCGGCCTCGAGGACGCCCAGTTTGGAGCACTGGGCGTAGAGCTGGTTCACCTGCTCGTCGTAGGTCATCCGACGGGAGAGCCGGTCGACGGTGTCGAGCAGTTCCTCGCGGTCGACGGGTTTCACCAGGTAGTCGTCGAACCTCATTTCGACGATGTCGACGTCGGGGCGTACCGCCGTCACCATCGTGACCATGCAGTCACAGTTCATCTGCCGGATGTCGGCCAGCACCGACCGGCCGGACCGGTCCGGTAGCTGCCGGTCGAGCAGGACGACGTCGAAGGATTCGGCCTCGACCAGCGCGAGCGCATCGGCTCCGGTCGTGGCCGTCCGGACGTCGTAGTCCGCCAGCCAGCGAGCGTAGAGGTCGACCAGCCCGGGGTCGTCCTCGACGACGAGAACCGACGGTGTGGCGGTGGTGTCGTTCATTAGTCACGTTCGACGTGATGTCGAAGCTCCGTCCTGATTCTTGTCGCAGCATTGAATAAACGTTACGTCAGACGTGCGTCATCCGGTGCGTTCGAGCGTGACGTCGCTGATTTCGAATCGCGCGCCCCCGACCCCGACTCGGCGGCCGACACCTCCCAGCCGTGGGCCTTCACGATGTTGCGCGTGATGGCGAGGCCGAACCCGGTGCCGTCCTCGGCCGTCGAGTAGCCGCGGTCGAAGATGCTCTCCCGGCGGTCCGCGGGGATGCCGGGGCCGTCGTCAGCCACGTAGAAGCCGTCGTCGAGCAGCCCCACCTCGACGGCGACGTCCGACCCGGCGTGCTCGTCGACGTTGCGGAACAGATTGACGAACAGCTCCTGGAGGCGGAGGCTGTCGGCCTCCACGACGGCGCCGTCCACCGCCAGGGACAGCCGGTCGGTGTCCTCGGTGACTGTCTCCCAGGCGTCCAGTACGAGCGGCGCCAGTTCGACGCGCTCCGTCTCGTCGACGATGCGACCCTTGCGCGCGAGTTCGAGCACGTCCTGGATGAGCCGCTCCATCCGGTCGATAGCCTCCTGTGCCTTCTCGAAGTGCTCCGCGTCGCCGGTCTCCCGGGCGAGGTCGAGCATGCCGTCGGCCACGTTCAGCGGGCTGCGCAGGTCGTGGGAGACGACGGACGCGAACTCCTCGAGGCGTTCGTTCTGGCGTTCGAGTTCGCGCTGGTTCTCGCGGCGCTCGGTGACGTCGCGGGCCGACCCGAGGATGGCGGGTGCGCCGTCGTACGTGATGACGGTGGCGGTGAACTCCCAGTAGCGCGTCTCGCCGCTCTTCCGCCGAATACGTGCCTCGTACGCGTCCGGGACGTCCTCGTCGCGAATCCGCCGTCGAGCCATCTCGCGGACGTACTCCTTGTCGTCCGGGTGGACGATGTCCCAGGGCGACCGGTCGAGGAGTTCGGTCTCCGTGTACCCCGTGAGCTGGCTCGCCCGCCCGTTGACGAACAGCAGGCTCTCGTCGCGGAAGATGTAGATGGCCTCGTGGCTCTGTTCGACCAGCGTCCGGTACTTCTCCTCGCTCTCGCGGAGCGCGGCCTCCGACCGAAGGCGGCGGACCGCCTCGGCGACGTGCGAGAGCAGGAGCTCCGCCAGCTCGACGTCGTCGTCGTCGAACCAGCCGACCTCCCGGGAGCCGGCCTGGAACACACCGATGTCGCCCATCGGGACGCTCAGGATGGCACGGTACTCGGCCTGCGGCTGGGCTTCGCTCACCTCGCGGACGTCGTCGAAGCGGTAAGACTCCTTGTTTCGGTAGGTCTTGCCCGCGATGCCGTCCTCGACCGACATCCGGTCGTAGCCGTCGTCCGGCATCTCACTGGAGTTGACCTGCGGGACGAAGTAGCCGTCCTCGACGACGTCCACGCCGCAGATGTCGAACTCCAGGATGTTCTCGGCGGCGTCGACCGCGAGTTCGTACACCTCCTGCTCGGATTCGGAGCGCAGGATGCGGTTGACGGTGCTGTGGAGTTCCTCTATCTTCCGCTTGCTCGCGCGGAGCTCCCGGGCGATGGCGCGTCGCTCGCCGCCGTCCTCGACGGACTCGACGCCGAACGCCACGAGGTCACCGAGGTCCGCGAGGCCGGCCGGGCCGCCGAACGCGTCGGCGGCCGTCGCCCCGACCAGCAGGACGGCCAGTTGCGGCTCACGCCGGAGCGTGACGGCACCCACGATCGACGCGTCGCCGTCCACGTCGACCGACCACCGGGCGTCGTCGACGACGCTACCGGACGCCGATACCCGGTCGAGCAGGGTGTCGTCGGCCGCGAGCCACGCTTCGAGACCCTCTCTGTCGACGCCCGCGGCAGCCCGGACCCCGTTCGACCGTGGCTCGACGACGGCCGCGAACGAGAAGTCGTCGAGCGCTGCGATGGCGCTACAGACGTCCGTCTCGACGTGTTCCAGCGTCGTCGCGTCGACGACGACCGATGCTACTGCTCGATGTACCCCCGGATTGTGCGTCATTAGCTCCCTTCGTACCAGCGGCCCCCTCCAGTCGTCCGGTGCTACAGAGCAGGGTCACGAAATCGTCCCCGGTGAACTCCTGAAGCGTCGCGTCCGCTCGGCGGGACCGGGTGCCGAGGTGGTGGGCCAGGCCGGGAATCACGCCGGCCAGGCGAGCCGCGACGTCGACGTGGCCAGTGAACGGCGTGCGTCCCGAGGCGAGGACAGACGGCGCTCGGCCGCCGTCGTCTGTCCCGGGCGCGGTTCCTTCACTGGCATCCACGTCTAAATCCTCCGTTACGGTGTCCGTAATCATCGACTGTCGGATGATATAAATATTCGGTCGGCGTCGTCAGAAAAGGCCGGAAGCGCCGGGACGCCCCGCCCGAGTTATTAAGATTCGGTGGTTTCACTGTTAATCCTTGCCACTAGATGCCCGTTTCGTAGCAGACGAATTAATAACTCCCCGTTCCCTACCACCGACAATGACAGATGCTCCCTCCCCTGAGGAGCCACCGGACAGGTCGACCGACCGCGACGGCGAGCGGCGCGTCGACCTCGCCGTCCCCGACATGGACTGCCCCTCCTGTGTCACCAAGGTCACCGGCAGCGTCGACGGCCTCGACGGCGTCGGCGACAGCGACGCGAACGTCGCCACCGGGACGCTCTCCGTCACCTACGACCCGTCGCTGACCGACGCCGACGACATCGTCGACAGGGTCGAGAAGGCGGGCTACGCCGTCGAGTCGGCCGAACAGGCCGAGGTCGAACTCTCGGTCCCCGACATGGACTGCCCCTCGTGTGCCGGCAAGGTCGAGAACGCCATCGACGGCGTGGAAGGCGTCGTCACCCGAGAGACCCGGCCCACGACGGGCACGGTGTCGGTCACCTACGACCCGTCGCTCGTGAACGACGACGACCTCGTCTCGGCCGTCGAGCGCGCCGGCTACGCCGTCGACGACGTGGCCGGAACCGGCGACCAGGAGACCGGGCCGTCGGCGATGGACGTGTGGACGGGGTCGCGCGCGAAGAAGACCTGGGTCAGCGGCGTCTTCGCCGCCGTCGGCCTGGTCTACCACTTCGTGCTCGCGACCGACCCCACGCTCGTCACCGTGTTCGGGCGGGGGTTCACCGTCTCCGACGTGGCGTTCCTGCTCGCCGTCGGCTTCGGCGGGCAGGTCATCCTCCGGAACGGCTACTACTCGCTCCGGAACCTGAGCCTCGACATCGACCTGCTGATGAGCGCCGCCATCGTCGGCGCGGTGGTCGCCAGCCTCGTCTTCGGGGTGAAACTCTACTTCGAGGCGGCCACGCTCGCGTTCCTGTTCTCCATCGCCGAACTCCTGGAGCGCTACTCCATCGACAGGGCCCGCGACTCGCTCCGGGAACTGATGGCGCTCTCGCCCGACGAGGCGACCGTCCGTCGCGACGGCGAACCCGTCCGCGTCCCCGTCTCCGAACTCCGGCCGGGCGAGGTCGTGCTGGTCAACCCGGGCGAGAAGATTCCCGCCGACGGCGCCGTCGTCCACGGCGAGAGCGCCGTCGACCAGTCCCCGATCACGGGCGAGAGCGTCCCCGTGGACAAGTCCGCCGGCGACGAGGTGTTCGCCGGCACCATCAACGAGGCGGGCTACCTCGAAGTCGAGGTGTCGGCCGCCGCCGACGACTCCACCCTCTCGCGCATCATCGACCTGGTCGAGGACGCCCAGCGCAACAAGACAGAGCGCGAGCAGTTCGTCGAACGGTTCTCCGGCTACTACACGCCCGTCGTCGTGACCGCGGCGCTGGTCGCGATGACCGTGCCGCCGCTGGTCTTCGGCGCGCCGTGGCGGACGTGGTTCCTCCACGGCATCGCGCTGCTCGTCATCGCCTGCCCGTGTGCGTTCGTCATCAGCACGCCCGTGACCGTCGTCTCCGGCATCACGAGCGCCGCCCGCCACGGCGTGCTCATCAAGGGCGGCAACCACCTGGAGGCGATGGGCGAGGTCGAGGCCGTCGCGCTCGACAAGACCGGGACGCTCACCACGGGCGACCTCGCCGTGACCGACGTCATCCCGCTCAACGGGATGTCCGAGGAGGGCGTGCTCCAGTGCGCGCGGGGCCTGGAGACGCGCTCCGAGCACCCGGTCGGCGACGCCATCGTCGCCCACGCCGCGGCGGCCGAGGTGCCGGCGGGGAGCGTCGACGCCTTCGAGAGCGTCACCGGCAAGGGCGTCACCGGCGAACTCCACGGCGAGACGCACTACGCCGGGAAGCCAGGGCTGTTCGACGAACACGACTTCGACCTCGGCCACGTCCACGTCTCGGCGGAGGACACCCTGGCGGAGGCCAAGAGCATGTGCCAGCGCGAGGACTGCCTCGACCTCATCGAGGACACCATTCCCCGCCTCCAGTCCGAGGGGAAGACGGTCGTCCTGGTCGGCACCGACGACGGCCTGGAGGGCATCATCGCGGTGGCGGACACCGTTCGCGAGGACGCCCGCGCGACCGTCCAGCGCCTCCACGACCTGGGCGTCGGCCACGTCGTGATGCTCACCGGCGACAACGAGGGCGCGGCGCGCGCCGTCGCCGACCAGGTCGGCGTGGACGAGTTCCGGGCCGACCTCCTGCCGGACGAGAAGGTCGCGGCCGTCGAGGAACTGGTCGAGGAGTACGGGTCGGTGGCGATGGTCGGCGACGGCATCAACGACGCGCCCGCGCTCGCCACCGCCACCGTCGGCATCGCGATGGGGGCCGCCGGCACCGACACCGCCATCGAGACGGCCGACGTCGCGCTGATGGGCGACGACCTCTCCCGCCTCCCGTACCTCTACGACCTCTCCCGGCGGGCAAACGGCGTCATCCGCCAGAACATCTGGGCCAGCCTCGGCATCAAGGCGCTCCTCGCCGTCGGCATCCCCCTCGGCTACGTGTCGGTGGCCGTCGCGGTGCTCGCGGGCGACGCCGGCATGACCACGGCCGTCACCGGGAACGCGATGAGACTCTCCCGGGTCGTCCCCGGGAACCCCTCGAACGCGAGGAGTGACGGCACAGCACCTTTCCTCGGCGGCGTAGTAGTGCCGACGATGCTCGACATCGACGGGTCGGTCGGCGGCGGACAGCTCCTCCGGTCGTCGGTCGCGCTCGCCGCCGTGACCGGCCAGGACGTCCACGTCACCGACGTCAGGGCCGAGCGCCCCCAGCCCGGGCTCAAACCACAGCACCGGGCCGCCCTCGAAACCATCGCCCGGGTGACCGACGCCGAACTGACGGGGGCGTCGGAGCGATCGCGGGAGGTCGTGTTCCGGCCGTCGTCGGTGCAGGGCGGCGACTACGTGGTCGACGTCCGGACCGCGGGAAGCGTCACGCTCCTGTTCGACACGCTCCTGCCGCTCGCCGTCGAACTGTCCGAACCGCTCACGGTCACGGCGACCGGCGGCACCGACGTACGGTGGTCGCCGCCGATGGACTACTACCGGCACGTGAAGCTCCCGCTCCTCCGGCGGTTCGGCCTCGACGCGTCGGTGTCGGTGGAGCGACGCGGGTTCTACCCGGCCGGCGGCGGGCGGGCCACGCTGACGCTCCGGCCGTCGTCGCTCGCGCCCATCGAACTGGTCGAGCGGGGCGACTGCGAGACCGCGCGGGTGTACTCCAGGGCCGCGAGCCAACTCGAAGGGGCGGCGGTCGCAGACCGGCAGGCGTCCCGTGTGGCCGAACGGCTCGACCGGCCCGAACTCCCGCCCGTCGAGACCGACGTGTCGTACGTCGAATCGCGTTCTCCCGGGTCGGTGGTCGTCGTCGCGCTCACGTACGACCGGTCGATAGCCGGGTTCCACGCCCTCGGCGAGAAGGGGAAGCCGTCCGAGGAGGTGGCGGACGACGCGGCGACCGACGCCCTGGCCTTCCATCGGGGGACGGCAGCCGTCGACCGTCACATGGCGGACCAGCTGCTGGTCTTCCTGGGACTCGCGGGCGGCGAGGTGACGATTCCGGCCGTCACGGACCACGTCCGGACCAGTAGCGACCTCCTGTCCGCATTCGGGCTGCCGGTCGACGTGGAACCCGTCGAGGGCGGCCCGGCACGCGTCAATCGGTGACCAGATACGTACGAGATACTGTCAGTTTGCTTTCGAAACAATTTTTACTTAGTTAAGCGATTTATACTCAACTGGCAGATGGATAGCTCTAATGCGGACCTGGCGCCGCTCGTCGCGGAACCAGGTAACACTCTCTTTCTCACCCCATCGCTCGACGAGCGGCGCCACGAGGTCTGCAGCCGTCTCGTCGGCCCGCCCGGTGAGCAGCAACGGGCGACGCTCGCCGTGCTACTCGGCAAATCGCCGGACCAGTGGCTCAACCAGTGGCGTGCGAAACCACAGGCCCGGAGCGGTCCGATAGCGATCGTCGGCGTCGGCGAGGCGACGCGGTCGGCCACCGCCCAGCCGGGCGGGGCGGTCGGCCAGCGACAGTACCGCATCGAGACCGTATCGGACCCGCGCGACCTCACGGGCATCGGCATCAAGATCAACGACGCGCTCTCCTGGCTGTCGACCGAGTCCGACCTCGCCGTCTGCTTCGACTCGCTGACCGTTCTCCTCCAGTACTCCGACCTCCAGCGCACCTTCCGATTCCTCCACGTCCTCACGGGTCGACTGACCGCCGCGGACGCCCGCGCGCACTTCCACCTCGACCCGGACGCCCACGACGACCAGACCATCGCCACGCTCACCTCGCTGTTCGACTCCGTCGTCGAACCCACGGACGAGGGCTGGCGCGTCCGAAATCGATAGTTTACGACCCCGGTAAACGCTCCCTTTCGGCCAGTATGGTCCGTCTTTCCACCCCATACTAACTTCATAACCAAGTCGGTCCCATCCGACGGTGCGGCTGTTCATGCAATCGACCAACTACGGGTCGTCCCTCGACGATGCGTCGTCGGGGACTCGCTGTCGGAACTGTGGAGCGTTCGTCACCAGCCGCTTTGCCCGCGTCTTCGGGGACAACGAGGACGAGGTCAACGGCTGCCTGGAGTGCCGCACTGCCGCCCAGCTGTTCGCCGGGCACGGCGGGATGTAACTCACGTTCCGACGACTTCTCGGGGAGGGGTGCTCCCCGCCGGAAACGCTCCACCGGCGAGCCGACGCACTCTACGAGCGTCGGGCGACCACCAGCATCACAGCCAGCGCCAGGAACGCCGCCACGACGCCGAACCCGGACTGGCCGGTGGGCGTCGGCACGTCGGTCGTAGCCGTCGACGCCTGGCCCGTAGACGCGACGTCGACCACTTGCTTCCGGTCGCCGACCTGCACCGTGTACTCGCCTGGCGAGGCGAACTGCTGGGTGAACGTGACCGTCGTCGTCCCGCCGGGCCGGACCGTCACCTCGCGCGTGGCGACGATCTCGCCGAAGACGACGAGTTCTGCCGTGTAGTTCCCCGGCGCAGTCCCGTCGTTCGCAAGGGTCGCGGTCACGTCGACGGCGTCGCCGGCGGTGAGGTCGGTCCTGCTCACCGAGAGGTCGCGCACTGACACGTCGGCGGTCGCCGGCATCACGTCGAGAGTCGTCGTCTGGTTCCCGACGGCGAGCCGACGGGGACCCGGTGAACCGAAGAAGCCGGCGAACCGGACGACGCGCTCCTCGCCGGCGGGCACCGACACCGTCCGGTTGGACGCGACGGAGCCGTTGACGACGAGTTCGGCCGTGTACGACCCGTCGGCGTCACCCTCGTTCGCGAGCGTCGCGACGATGGTCAGGTCCTCGCCGACGTGCACGGACTCGTTCGACGTCGCGAGGTCGACGACGCTGATGGCCGGTTCGGGGGCGGGCGCGGTCGAACCGCCGCCAGACGACCCACCGGAGCCACCCGACGACCCGCCCGAACTTCCGCCGGAGCTACCACCTGACGACCCACCCGAACTCCCGCCGGAGGAATCATCCGAACTGTCGTCCGACGAGTCGTCGTTCGACGGGCCGCCGATGGTGCCTTCGTCGGCGGCCACCGTGACGTCGGCCGACGCGGCGTCGGTGTTGCCGGCCTCGTCGGCGACGGTCACGGTGACGGTGTAGTTCCCGGCCTCGGCGTAGGCGTGGTCGACCGTCGGGCCGCCGGTGGTGGCGTCGACCGACCCGTCGCCGTCGAGGTCCCACCGGTACTCGACGACGCCCCGGTCGTCGGTCGACTCGCTCGCGTCGAGCGTGACCGACTCGTTCACCTGGACCTCTCCGGGGGCCGACAGCGCGGCGCTGGGCGGTTCGGTGTCGGAAGGCCGGCTGACCGCCACCTCTCGACTGGTCGTGTTCGCGTTGCCGCCGTCGTCGGTGACGGTGAGCGTCACCTCGTACGTTCCCGGTTCGTCGTACGCGTGCGCGACGGATTCACCGGTCGCGGTCGTCCCGTCCCCGAGCGCCCACTCGTACTCCGTGATGGTCCCGTCGTCCGTGGACGAACCCCCGTCGAACGTGAGGGTCTCGTTCACCGTTCCCTCGGAGGGACCGTCGATGGCCGCCACGGGTGGGTCGTCGGATTCGGATTCCGTCACCTCGATGGTGGCCTCGGCGGTGTCGGTGTTGTTCGCGTCGTCGACCACCGTCACCGCGACCGTGTAGGTGCCCGGGGACGAGAACGCGTGACTGACCGTCGCCCCGTCGGTCACCCGTTCGTCGGTTCCGTCGCCGAAGCGCCACCGGTACTCGGTGATGGTCCCGTCGTCGGTCGACCCGCTCGCGTCGAGCGTGACCGACTCGTCGACCGTCGCCGACGCCGGGGCGTCGAGTGCCGCCGACGGCGGTTCGTCGGTGTCGGCTGCGGTGACCGACACCTCGACGGAGGCCGTGTCGGTGTTGCCGGCGCCGTCTGTCACCGTCACTGTCGCCGTGTAGTCGCCGGGTTCGTCGTAGGCGTGCGTCGCGGTGGCGCCGGTGGCGGTGGCGCCGTCGCCGAACGCCCACTCGTAGCGCTCGATGCCCTGGTCGTCGGTCGAGTCGGTCGCGTCGAAGGTGAGTTCCTCGCCGACGACCGCGGAGTCGTTGCTGACGGAGGCGGCGGCGTCCGGCGCCTCGTCGTCGCAGGAGCCGGTTCTGACGGTGACCGGGTCGGTCATCGAGAGCCGGGTCGTCTCGCCGCCGGCCGAGCGCGCCTTCCACGCGGTGATGTTGTTGTTCTGGCTCTCGTTCCACTTCGAGAACGGGTAGCCGTCGGACGCCTCGTTGAACGCGGGGTCTACGGTGAGCGCGTCGAAGGAGTCGCTTTCCAGGCCGCGGACGGCGGCGCCGTCGGTACGGCCGTCCTTCGGCGACTCCCAGCGCCAGACGATGTGGCTGCTCGTCGCCTGGTGGTCGAACTCGTCGTCGCGGCCGTCGTAGGTGTCGTCCTCGACGACCCACTCGCGGCTCTCCGGCAGCCCCTCGACGTCGAAGGTGACGGTGCCGCCGCCGCCACCGTCGTTGAGTTCGTCGTGGAGGAAGACGAGACTCACGCCTCCGCTCCCGTCGTAGAGGAACAGCTGACTCACCTGTGACTCCTGGATGTCCGTCGTGCCGTACGAACTGTAGGCGCCGGACGGCGAGTCGTTCGGGGTGCGGTAGTCGTAGAACGACGACACCGACGTCGAACCGTCTCCGAGCGGTTCGAGCGGGACGCAGGTGTCCCCCTGTGTGACGACGTAGGATTGGTTGGCCGCCAGCGCGGTGTCGGTGGCGGGCAGCGATGCGGGGAGGGCGACGGTCAGCACGACCAGCGCCGACACGACGACGCTGGCGAGGCGGGTGGTGGAACGTGTCATCGGTACCGGCCCGCTCCGGGGAGCGGGCGCTCCTGAGAGCCATCACAGCACCGACGCATTGTTATGAAGCGGTTGATGACCGAGTAGCGACCGACTTATCCCGGCGGCCGGGAACCTCGTACCGTGCCTCGAAGTCCAGGTAACTTCAAGTTTTGACCCCTGGAGAATGCCCGTTCGTCGATTTTTCGAGCGAAATCTCCCCGATATTTTACCGAATCCTGTGAATCCACAAACAGATTCGCAGTGGCACCGTAAACTACATACTGGTGTCTCATGTTCTCATGAATCGAATGCACTTGGGCACAGAGGCACCGTCAGAGGCACCCGGTCTGATCGAATCGCAAGAGATGAACGGGATGATTCAGTACGACGAAGACACCGGTACGTACCACGCGTATCACGACATGACGAGCCAGGACCAGCTCAGCACGAGCGTCATCCTGGCGCTCTCGGAAGTGCTCGAAGACTCCCCTGTCGGGCTCCAGTCGCCGTTCGATAACGGTCTGGATCCGGACGCGCTCGACGCTCTGTTCTCCCCCGGACCGGCGGCACCGCTCCGCTCCGACCTCAGGGTCGAGTTCGAACAGCACGGATATCTCGTGACCGTCTCGGGCGACGGTCACATCCGAATCGCCGAGCAAGAATAGGAGACGCGGCCTCTCCATCCCACCGAACTCCCGATTTCTCGCGGTGAATCTACACGAGACCCTCGGCTTCGAGCAGCTGCCACACCTGTTCGCCCTGTTCGGTGATGCCGTAGACCCGGCCCTTCTTCTGGTCCTCGGAGACCAGGAGTTCGACCATGTCGCGCGCCCGGAGGCCGCTCAGAGCGCGCGAAACGTGCGATATCGAGATATCGACGTCGTCGGCGATACCCGAGGGCGTCGCCGGTCCCTCCGCCAGTCGCTCGAGGACGGCGACCCGGTACCGGGATCTGATGACGAAACTTACCAAGTCCCAATTGACGGACATAATTTGATGAGTGACGAACTTCTTTCCCGAGAGAGTTCGTTCTCGGCCCGTATAACAGGATATCATAGTAAACCAGATAATATCAATCATATTATTTGTTAGCTGTATCTTAACAGTTGAGTATGCCCGAGTAAGTTCATGGTAGTAACAGGTTACTCGGCACGTCGATACCCGTTGCTACCTGCATTGCTGTCGGGTAGTTACAGGATGCTGCCGAACCGTTGGACGGTACGCACCGAGGTGGCGACGCCCCCGAGAACCGGGTCGTGACCGACCGCACCGAAGGAACGGTCATAGGCGGTGTTGCCGGGTAGCGTGTCGATTCCGACACCTGCCCGACTGCCAGGACGCCGAACCCCACCCGGGTTCACTCGACCCGTACGGGCGACCAGAATCCAGGGGCCAGTGGTGCTAAGTGGTAGTAGCCGGTTACGGGAAACTCATGGCGGCCTGACCTGTCGTAAGCCGGGTAAGCCGGGCATTTCGCGGAGGGTAGGCATCATATACCCCTCGAAGGCGTCCGAACTGCCGTCTCTATGCCAGCCGACATATACGAGCGATTAATCCAATGCTTCCGAAGATTAGAGAAACCGCCATATTCGTTCTCGATAGTCTGAGACGGAAGAAATCGGTCTATAACTATGCACGTCGCTACGTGTTGATGTTCTGTACTGATGAGCAACCGAGTTAGTGGCTCTGTGGGGGATCTATGTCCCAGAACGGGGATACACAGGACGAACAAACGGGTTCGGGGGAATCAGACATCGACGCGGAGGCGGCCGAGCTGCTCTCCGAGCAAGACGGGAACGCGAAAGACGAGCTTACCCCGCCGTTCGAACTCTCGAAGGACAAAATATTCGAACTACTCAAGAATCAACGCAGGCGATACGTCGTACAGTACCTCAAGGAACACGAGGGACCGGTGGAACTCCGCGACCTGGCCGAACAGGTGGCGGCGTGGGAGAACGACAAGGAGGTCGGCGCGATAACCTCCAGCGAGCGCAAGCGCGTGTACGTCGGTCTCTACCAGTGTCACCTGAAGAAGATGGACGACACGGGCGTGGTCCGGTTCAACCGCCACCGGGGGTCATCGAACTGGCGGACAACGTGGACCAGCTCGACAGGTATCTCGACTCCGACGACGCCACCACCGACACCTGGACCGACTACTACTTGCTCCTCGCCGGGGTCAGCGGCGCCGTCCTCACGCTCGTCGGTCTCGGCGTCTACCCGCTCACGATGGTGCCCGACCTCGTCTGGACCGTGCTCATCGTGGGCGCGTTCGGGATGCTGGCCGTCGCGAGCAAGGTCACGGACGGACCGCCGGCGAGCCTCCCGAAGGCCATCCGCGCCCGGGCCGCAGGCGAGGACCGCTAACCGGACGCCGGTCGAACGACACCGAAACCGGGCACCGCGACGGACCGAACCGCCGAACTCGGCCGTCTCGGCCCGCCGAATCCCGTAAGGAGGATATAACAATGCCTGCGACAACCGATTCCTTCGACAGTCGAATGACATCGCCGACGAGCGTCCGGACGGAGGCACGATGAGCGACGGCCGTGAGACGACGTCGAAGCAGTTCACGGCCCACGGGAGCGGCCTGCAGGAGCTACCGCTCGACGTGCCGCTCGTCCTCGTCTACGCGCTGGTCGTCGGAGCCGTGGCGCTGGAGCAGCCGTTCGGCGTCGGCACACCGGTCAGGACGGCCATGGCCGTTCCGTTCCTGCTGTTCCTCCCGGGTTACGCGCTCCTGTCGGTCGTCTTCCCGGGCCGACCGGTCACCGACGCGGACAGGCTCGACCCGTTCGACGCGCGGACGACAATCGCCCGGCGCGGCATCACCGGTATGGAGCGGGCAGCGTTGGCCTTCGGCCTCAGCCTCGCCATCGTCCCGATTCTCGCCCTCGCGCTGTCCGCGTCCGGGTCGCCGCTGACGACCCGCACCATGGTCGCGACCACCGACGCGTTCGTCGTCGCGAGCGTCAGCCTGGGTGGCGTCCGTCGACTCCAGCGACCCGCCGACGAACGGTTCACGGTCCCGTTCGGCGACTGGCTCCAGGCGGGCTACCGGAGCGTCTTCGAGACGGGGTCGGTGGTCGACTCCCTGCTGAACGTCGCCGTGGCACTCAGCGTCCTCGTCGCCGTCTCCAGCATCGCGTTCGCCATCGCAGTCCCGCAGGACGCGTCCGGGTCGACCAACTTCTACCTGGTCACCGAGAACGAGTCAGGCGCGTTCGTCGCCGCCGACTACCCGAACAACCTCGCACGAGGTGACCCGGGGACGCTGCACGTCGGCGTCGAGA
Organism: Halobacteriaceae archaeon GCM10025711; assembly: GCA_042662785.1. GTDB lineage: Archaea > Halobacteriota > Halobacteria > Halobacteriales > Halobacteriaceae > JBHSYX01. Next base: position 1,513,093 of record JBHSYX010000001.1, on the reverse strand, counting down.
ACCACGAAGGCAGGGACGTGCAGTACACCGTCGTCGCCCAGCTACAGCGCGTCGAGACCGACGGCAACGACGTGACGGTGCTGGAGCGGCGGGAACTCGGCGAGTACGTCCTCCCGGTGTCGGCGAACGACACCCGGACCTTCGAGCACACGTTCCGTCCGCAGACGACCGGCGAGAACCTCCGGCTGACCTACCTGCTCTACCGCGGCGACACGCCGGAGAGCCCGACGATCGGGAACGCCTACCGCCACACGTACGTCTGGGTCAACGTCTCGCAGTGACTGACCAGCGACCGCGTCACCGGAGTCGCTGGTAGAGGCGAGCGGCGTACCGGACGGGCAGGCTCGCACGTTCCATGCGGTGGTAGCGGACGACAGCCGGGCCGAACTTCGCCTTGTAGCCGTTCAACCGCCGAGTGTCCGCGCCCACCATGTCGTAGCCGGCCACGTCGCGGTCCATCGCGTCCCGCATGATGTGCCAGTCGAGCAGGTCGTTCGCCGGCGCGTCGACCGACGTGTCGACCGCGCCCTGCCACCGGTAGATGGTGTCGTCGGATTCGAGGGTGACCATCCCGCCCGCGTACTCGCCGTCGACGGTGCAGACGTAGGGTCGGACGACGCCGTCGGGGAGTCGGCGGTAGAGCGCGGTCACGAACGACGGGTCGATCCCGTAGGTGAGGCCCTGCTCCTCGTAGCGTCGCCGGACACCGTCCACGATGCGCCGGACGTCGTCGACGTCGCCTTCGCGGACCGCGTACTCGACGTCCTCGCCGGAACGGATGTTCTGCCGGGCGTCGCTGCTGAACGACGACAGCAGGTCGTCGCGGTCACGGGTGAGGTCGACGACGTAGGTGTGGGCGGGGGTCGCCTCGAACCCGTTCCACTGGAGCGGCCGGAGGTCGTCGTACGCGGTCACCGTCCGGAAGTGGACGAAACGAGGGGCGACGGCGTCGCCCAGCCACTCGACCGCGCCGTCGACGAACCGCCGGTGGCGGCGCTCTGCCTTCCGCTGTTTCAACTGCGACGATTCGAGGACGACCGGACCCAGGTAGGGAATCCGGAGGTCCGGTGGCGGCGAGAACGCCGCGGTGACGGGGCCGACGTCCACCTGGAACGCGGGCAGGAGGCCGACCGGCTCCTGGCCCTTGAACCCCACGAGGGGATGGAAGTCGGCTCCGCTGGTCTCGGCCATGACCGACAGGGCTTCGCGTCGATGGAACGGCGTGCCCCCGGTCGAGCGGTCGACGTAGTCGTTCCACCGGTCCAGGTCGTCGTCGGTCGCCTTGCGGACGTCGATTCCCATGGTTCACTCGATGTAGCCGAGGTTCTCGAGGCGTTCCTCCACGGACCGGTCGTCCGTGGCGACCTGTTCCCTTCCTCGAACGTTGGATAGGCCTGCTCGCCGACCCCCTCTGCGAACGGAAGGACGGTGCCGTCCATCCGTTCGTCGACTGGCACCCCGAGCGTGGCGAGCACGGTAGGGGCGACGTCGAACAGGTGGGCGTCCGCGAGCGTCGCGTCCGTGGCGACTGCCTCGCCGCGGGCGGCGACGATGCCGTGGAGTTTGTGGTTCCAGGGCTCGGTCGGGTCGCCGAACGTGCCGCCCCGCACCTGCGTCGAGAGGAACTGCTCGAAGTCGTCGGGGACGGTCACGACGTCGACGGCCCGGTCGGCCTCAGGACCCCTGAAGTACTCCTCACGCGGAGCCACCGTCTCGAACACGGGGTCGCCCGCAGGCGTCCGTACGTCCGAGAGCACGTCGATGAGCTCCTGCCGGACCGCGTCGTACTCTTCGGGAGCTACCGTCCCGTTCGGCTCCCGGCCTTCGAGGTTCAGTCTGACGCCGAGTTCGATGCGCGAGCGCATGTACGCCGTCGAGGCCGCGAAGTCGACCTGTTCGGTCCCGGCCCGGACGACCCCTTCGGGGCGTGCCGGGCGACGAACTCGTCGAGTCCGAGCGGTTCGAGCACCGACTGGATGCGCTGGCTCGTCACGCCGGCGCGGGCGAGCGCCGACACGAACCGCTGCAGGACGCCCGGGCCGTCGCCGCCGTCGTCACCGAGCAGGCGCGCGTCGCGGATGGTGTCCCACGACGGCATCCCCTCGCCGCCGCGGACGGTCCTGGTGTAGCCCTCCCGTCGGAGGTGCTCGTTCACGCGGAACTCGTACTCGTCGTAGGGCCCCATCCCGTGGTCGCTGACCACCACGACGTTCGTGGGGTCAACCGCGTCCAGGATGGCGCCGACCTGTTCGTCCACGGCCTCGTAGACCCGGCGGACGGCGTCCTCGTCGTCCGGGAGTTCGTGGAAGACGGTGTCGGTCTGCTGGAACTCGACGAAGCCGAACGCGGGGTCGAACCGGTCGGCCAGGTAGCGGAACGCCTCGCCGCGCATCCGGGTGAGGCGTTCGTACTCGGCGACGCGTTCGTCGCGCGACGGCGTGCCGTCGTGGCTGGCGTACACCCGGTAGTCGCCGACGTGGTCCCGGACGTCGTCGAGGACGCCCGGCGGGTGGCACGTCGGGTCGTCCGGGGCGACGTAGCCCGGGACCAGGGCGCCCGAGAACGGGCGGGGCGGGTCGGTCACCGGGGCGTTGACGACGACGCTCGTCAGGTCGTGGTGGTCGAGCAGTTCCCAGAGCGTCCACGCCCGGACGTCGGTGGCGTTCACCACGTCCCAGTCGTAGCCCTCGAACCGGAGGAATCCGAAGACGCCGTGCTTGCCCGGATTCACCCCGGTGTAGATGGACGGCCACGCGCTCGCCGTCCAGGGCGGGATCTGTGATTCGAGCGGCGCGTACACTCCCTCGTCGAGGATAGCGGCCAGCGTCGGGACCGACCCCGCCTCGACGAGCGGGTCGAGCACCCGCCCGCAGGCGGCGTCGATTCCGACAAGGAGCGTCTCCATCCCGTCCGTCCGCGTGGTCGGCATTTGACGGTTCTACCCGGCATCGACCCTTTGTTATGCGCCGGATGGTTCCGACGGTGGACTTCGCAGAGAGCGTGTTCTCCGACGAGGCCGACCCTGAGGGTCACCGTGAGACGCGGTAGCGTCGTCTTACCGGCCGGGGCGGGGCGATACTCGTTCGGCGAGCCAGCGCGACGACGGGTAAGCCTGCGGTACCGCTCCTGGTAGCTCGATCCGGTCATCGTACAGCTATCTGGTACGTATCCGGGATGTAGACGCCGCCATCGAATACGTTTCTGGGTGCGAATCTGTGAAAATTGCTTTACTTTTATGCTGAACCTAACGGTGTATGCACGAGGACCAGCCGGAACGAAACGCCGGGCTACCCGCGACCCCCGCCAAACGCTGGCCGGGTCGCGCAGGGGCCTCGGTACTCGGACGGCACCAGCCCTCGCTCGGACAGTCGACGGACAGCAACGAGAGCCAGCCCTCGGATCGGCGCGCTCGCCGCGACCGGCGCCAGTCGGTCGCGCTCGCCCACCGGCCCTGCGGGAGGGTCCACCGTGGCTGACTCCAACGTCTCGCGGAGCGACTGGAAACGCCAGCCCGACGACCCGAACCCGGAGCGCGACCTGGGCTACGAGATGGTCGACTGGGACGTCGTCCGGGCCCGCAAGAACGGCAGCGAACACCTCATGTTCCTGCCGGCGGACGAGGAGATGATCCGCGGCGAGGCGTTCATCGTCGTCCATCCCGACGACGTGGTCGACCTCGAGATGAACCTCTGAACGCGGACTCGGAGCCGACGCGGCCGGCTCACGCGGCCGGACACGCCCGTATTCTCATTCGCTGGAGCGCTCCTCGCTCGGCGGCAGCTCCAGTGTATCCTGTCGTTGATAGTAGAAGTGAACGAGCGCGAGGCCGAGGAACGCCAGCGTGACGACGAACGCCGCCGCGAGCTGGGGAATCGCCCCGAACCCGGGGAGCCCGAGCAGGACGGCGCCGACGAACAGCACGCTCGCGCCGGCGAGGACGAGATAGTAGAGCTGCCACGATACCTCCGTGGCGGCGCCGCGTTCGAGGTATGCGCTGACCTCGTCCGCTCGCTGTGCCAGACTCACGATACCCTCGTTCTCGTCGTAGTCCACGATGCCCGCGGACTCGAGTTTCGGGATGTGCGTCTGGTAGAGCGAGACGTAGACGCGCTTTCGTTGCTGGCTGGACAGTTCCTCGACGGGCAGGTCGTTCTCCCAGGCGGCTATCTGGTCGGCTATCTCCTTGAGCTTCGCCGACTCCTCGTGCCGGCGCAGGTAGTAGAGGACGTATCGTCTGCGCGGGTTGCTCAGCACGTCGAAAATGAGGCCCTCAGATAGCTCTTCGCGGTCAGACTCAGACATGGACGGGGACTTGTGTTTCCGGTTGTTGGTGGCTCATTCGTTGGAGTCGACTCGCTGAGCGATGGTGTCCCCGGCGTTGGCTGTTGCCGTTCCCGGTGCAGAGAGCCCTGTCATTTTGGGATTTGTAGGTATGCCCGTATCTTGTGTTCTGTTATCATTTTGTTACTAAGTCACTACCCTCGGGTAATCTCACCGAAATTTGGAGAGTCTTCTCGACGGACGCACCCCGGGTCCCCTACGTCGCCGGGTCGCTGAAACCACATGCAGATGACAGGTAAGAGACTCGTTACGGGGACGGGAAGCACCCCATACTCTCGAAAGAAGTCCATAACAAAGGACACAGCGGGGGTACGATGTGACGAAATACCGACTACTATCGGCGATATCGAACAGACCCAGACGCCGCATCGCGTGACCGTCGGACCGGGGGCCGGCGTCGCCATCGCGGCGACGAACGCGACACGCAATCAATGAATACAGACCGCCCACCGGCCCTCGAGGAGGCCCCGCATGACAGCTGTACAGACCGGAACGAACTGCCACGTCTCAGACGCCGCGACCATCGGCGTCGAGTACGCACCCGACGCCGGCCCCACGATTCTCGGTGACGACGTTGTCGTACGCGCGGGAACCATCATCTACGGCGACGTGGAGGCGGGCGACGGCTTCACGACCGGCCATCACGCGCTCGTCCGCGAACACACCACCCTCGGCGAGAACGTCGTGGTGGGTTCGAGCACCGTCATCGACGGGACAACGCGCGTCGGCGACCACGTCAGCATGCAGACCGGCGTCTACGTGCCCTCCAACACCACCATCGGCGACAGCGTGTTTCTCGGCCCGCGCGTCGTCCTCACGAACGACCCGTACCCCGTGCGAACCGAGACGCCCCTCCAGGGACCGACCCTCGAGGACCACGTCTCGGTCGGCGCGAACGCCACCGTCCTCCCCGGCGTCACCGTCGGCGAGGGTGCGTTCGTCGCGGCCGGGGCCGTCGTGACCCACGACGTGCCCGAGCGGTCGCTCGCGGTGGGGGCACCGGCCGAGTACCACCAGCTACCGGGGCCCCTCCAGGGGAGAACCAGATCGCATGATTCCAATCGCCGCTCCCGACATCGGACCGGAGGAGAAACGCGGTGTCCTGGACGTCCTCGACGACGGCCAGTTGACCGACGGCCCCGTCGTCCGGGCGTTCGAGGAGGAGTTCGCGGACTACTGCGACGCCGACCACGGGGTCGCGACCGTCAACGGGACCGCCGCGCTGCACGCCGCACTCGAAGCGGTCGGCGTCGGTCCGGGCGACGCCGTCGTCACGACGCCGTTCACGTTCATCGCGACGGCGAACGCCATCCGATTGGCCGGCGCGACGCCCGTCTTCGCCGACATCGACCCGGACACCTACAACCTCGACCCGGACGCCGTCGAGGCCGTCGTCCGGGAACGAGACGACGTGGCTGCCATCCTCGCCGTCCACCTCTACGGCCTGCCGGCCAGGATGGACCACCTCGCCGACGTGGCCGAGGACCACGACCTCAGTCTCGTCGAGGACGCCGCCCAGGCCCACGGAGCCGAGTTCCGCGGCCAGCGCGTCGGCTCGTTCGGCGACGCCGCCGCGTTCTCGTTCTACCCGACGAAGAACATGACCAGCGGCGAGGGCGGCATGATAACCACGGACCGCGACGACGTGGCGACGGCCGCCGCCCGGTACGTCGACCACGGCCGGACGGACACCTACGAGCACGCCGCCGTCGGCCACAACTACCGGCTCCCGAGCCTCGCGGCCGCCATCGGCCGGGCACAGCTCGACCGACTCCCGTCGTTCGTCGACGCCCGCCGCGAGAACGCCCGGCAGCTCCGGACCGCGCTCTCGGAGACGGCGGTGTCCGCGCCCGTCGAACCCGACTACGCAAAGCACGCCTACCACCAGTTCACGGTCCGAACTGACCGCCGCAACCGACTCCAGGAGCATCTCCGCGAACACGGCGTCGGCAGCCGGGTCTACTACCCGATTCCCGTCCACCACCAGCCCGCGTACGCCGACGTGGCGGCCGACGCACCCGAAGCAGAACGCGCCGCCGACGAGGTGCTCTCGCTCCCGGTCCACCCCGGGCTCTCCGAGGGCGACGTGGAGACCATCGCGGCCGCCGTCGCGGCCTTCCGGAGGGTCACCCAATGAGCCAGGACCGGGTTCGCGCCGGCGTCATCGGCGTCGGGAGCATGGGCCAGCACCACGCCCGGGTCTACAGCGAACTCCGGAACGTCGAACTCGTCGGGGTCGCCGACCTCGACACCGCCAGGGCGGCGTCGGTCGCGGCGAAGCACGGCACCATCGTAATGGACCAGGAGTCGCTCCTGGAGGCGGCCGACGTCGTCTCGGTCGCCGTCCCGACGCCGTACCACGCCGACGTGGTGTCGGCCTGCATCGACGCCGGCGTCCACGCGCTCGTCGAGAAGCCGTTCGTCGACGACATCGACACCGGACGCGACCTCGCGACGCGGGCCAGGGCGGCCGGCGTCACCATCCAGGTCGGCCACGTCGAGCGGTTCAACCCGGCGGTCCGGGCGCTCGCGGACATCGTGGACGACCTCGACGTCATCGCGGTGTCGGCCCGCCGCCTCGGCCCGCCGCTCGACCGCGACGTGGACGACAACGCCGTGATGGACCTGATGATACACGACATCGACGTCCTGCTCTCGCTGGTGGACGGCGACCTGGTCGACGTCGACGCGGCCGCGGCGCGCGGCGAGGCGTACGCCACCGCCCAGCTACAGTTCGACGACGGGGTGGTCGGCACGCTCACCGCCAGCCGGGTGACCCAGGAGAAGGTCCGCACGCTCGACATCACCGCCCGCGACGCGTGGATCGCCGTCGACTACCTCGACCAGTCCGTCGAGATACACCGCCACTCGCTACCGGAGTACCTCGACCGCGACGGGGAACTCCGCTACCGCCACGAGGGTATCGTCGAGCGCCCGATGGTCGACAGCACGGAACCGCTGAAAGAGGAGCTGCGGCCTTCGTCGAAGTCGCCAGCGAGGGCGGGGAGCCACGGGTGACCGCCGAGGACGGCCTGCGCGCGCTCTCCGTCGCCCGGCGCATCGAGGAACAGATATACCCGGAACCCAGGGACGTCGTGGGGGTGGAACAGTCGTGACGACGGTTGAGCGCACCACCGTCCCGCTCTACGGGAGCCACCGGTCGCCGGCCGACCAGCGCGAGGCGTTCCGGTCCGGCCAGGTCCCGGTGGCCGTCTACGGCCTCGGGAAGATGGGGCTGCCGCTGGCCGCGGTGTTCGCCGACGTCACCGGCAACGTCGTCGGCGCCGACATCGACGAGGACCTCGTCGCCGCCGTCAACCGGGGAGTCCCCGCTCTCCGCCGAACCGGGCCTCGACGACCTGCTGGAGCGCGTCGTCGGCTACGACCAGTTCGCCGCCACCGACGAACCGCGGGAGGCGGCGCGCGAAGCCGCCGTCCACGTCGTCATCGTCCCGACGCTCATCGACGACGGGAACAGACCCGACCTCGCGGCGCTCGAAGCCGTCACCCGCGACGTCGCCGCCAGCCTCCACCCGGGCGACCTCGTCGTCCTGGAGAGCACCGTCCCGCCGGGCACCAGCCGCGACGTCGTGCAGCCACTGCTCGCGGAACACAGCGACCTGGAGTCGGGCGAGTTCGGCGTGGCGTTCTGCCCAGAGCGCACGTCGAGCGGCCGCGCCATCGAGGACATCCGGGGCGCGTACCCCAAGGTCGTCGGCGGCGTCGACGAGGAGAGCACGCGCGCGGCCGCGCTCGTCTACGACGAGGTGAACAGCGCGGGTACCATCGCAGCCGCGGACGCGACCACGGCGGAGGCCGTGAAGGTGTTCGAGGGCGTCTACCGCGACGTCAACATCGCGCTCGCGAACGAACTCGCGCAGTTCGCCGACGAACTCGGCATCTCCGTCAACCAGGCCATCGACGTGGCGAACACCCAGCCGTACTGCGACATCCACGACCCCGGACCGGGCGTCGGCGGCCACTGCATCCCGCTGTACCCCTACTTCCTCACGGCGCCGTTCGAGACCGACGCTCCGCTGCTGCGGACGGCGCGCGCGGTCAACGACGGCATGCCGGCGTTCACGGCAGCGAAAGTCCGTGAGGAACTCGCCGCCGACGGACGGGACGTGGCCGACGCCACCGTGCTCGTGCTCGGGCTGACCTACCGGCCCGGCGTGAACGAGACGACCAAATCGCCGGCCGGCCCCATCGTCGACCGACTCCAGGAGTACGGAGCCGAGGTGCTGGTCGCCGACCCGATGCTCGACGCGTTCGACGAGTTCGGCGGGACGCCCGTGACGGTCGAGGAGGCCTACGACCGGGGCGTCGACGCCGTCGTGCTGGTCACGCCCCACGAGGAGTTCGAGGACATCGACTGGAGCGCGTTCGACGACCTCGTCGTGGTCGACGGCCGGCGCACACTCGATCTGGACGGGACCGACCACCGGGTCTACACCATCGGAGGCAGGTAGCGATGTACAAGGGCAAGACCGTCGGCGTCGTCGTGCCCGCGTACAACGAGGAAGGGTTCGTCGGCGACGTCATCGACACCGTCCCCGAGTTCGTCGATCGGGTGTACGTCGTCGACGACCAGTCCACGGACGACACCTGGGCGGAGATACAGGAGCACGCCCGCCGGGCGAACCGGTCGCGGGAGGTCGTGGTGGCCGACGGCGGTCAGGCGTTCGACCGGCGGGTCGTCCCCATCCGGCACGACGAGAACCGCGGCGTCGGCGGCGCCATCAAGACCGGCTACCAGTACGCGCAGGCCGACCGCATCGACGCCACCGCGGTCATGGCGGGCGACGGCCAGATGGACCCCGACCTGCTCGACCGCATCGTCGACCCCGTGGTCGAGGGCGTCGCCGACTACGCGAAAGGCGACCGCCTCGGCCACCCGGACTACCGGGAGGATGTCCCGGTGGCGGTCGTTCGGCAACAGCCTGCTGACCTGCCTCACGAAGATAGCGAGCGGCTACTGGCACGTCCGCGACCCGCAGAACGGCTACACCGCCATCTCGCTCCGCGCGCTCGACACCGTCCCCATCGAGGACGCCTTCGAGCCGTACGGCTTCGCCAACGACCTGCTCGTCCGCCTGAACGTCCACCGGATGCGGGTGACCGACGTGGCGATGCCCGCGCGGTACGGCGATGAGACCAGCCACATCAGCTACGCGAGTTTCATCCCGACGGTGTCGTGGCTCCTGCTCAAGGACTTCCTCTGGCGCCTCGAAGCCAAGTACCTCGTCTACGACTTCCACCCGCTCGTCCTGCTGTACGCGCTCGGCGCGGCCTCGACGGGCGCGGGCCTGGTCGCGTTCTGCTACGTGCTCTGGACGGCCGTCCAGGGGCGGGCGACGTTCGGCCAGGTGATGGACGCGACGCTGCTCGGCGCGCTCGGCACCATCACGCTCGTGCTCGGGATGCTCGCCGACCGCGCCGCGAACGAGGACCTGGCGCCCCGCGGCGGACGCCGACGGGACCGGCCACGTCGGGGGAGAACGCGTGAAGGTCCTGACCGTCGTCGGCGCGCGACCGCAGTTCGTGAAGGCGTTCCCCGTGTCGCGCGCGCTCCGCCGCGACCACGAGGAGGTGCTGGTCCACACGGGCCAGCATTACGACGACGAGCTATCGGCGGTGTTCTTCGACGAACTCGACATCCCGGAACCCGACCACCACCTCGGCGTCGGCTCCGGGTCGCACGCCGTCCAGACCGGCGAGATGCTCCTCCGACTCGACGACGTGATCGACCGCGAGTCCCCGGACGCCCTGCTGCTCTACGGCGACACGAACTCGACGCTTGCGGGCGCCGTCGCGGGCTCGAAGCGGGACGTGACGCTCGTCCACGTCGAGGCGGGCCTCCGGAGCTACAACCGGTCGATGCCCGAGGAGATAAACCGGGTCGTCACCGACCACGTGGCCGACGTGCTGTTCGCGCCGACGGACGCCGCCGCCGTGAACCTCCTGGACGAGGGCGTCACGGCCGACGTCCACGTGACGGGCGACGTCATGTACGACGCCATCCTCTGGGCGCGGGGCCGGGCGGCCGAGCACTCGACGGTCGTCGCGGACCTCGGCCTGACGGACGGCGAGTACGTCCTCGCGACGGTCCACCGGGCGGGGAACACCGACGACCCGGACCGCCTCGAAGCCATCGTCGCGGCCTTCGAACGACTGGACCGCGAGGTGGTGCTGCCCGCCCATCCCCGCACGGTCGAACGGCTCGACGAGTTCGACCTCGCTTCGCGAGCCCACGACGCCGTCCGCCTCGTCGACCCGGTCGGCTATCTCGACTTCGTGCGTCTGCTCGACGGCGCCGAACGGGTCGCGACGGACTCCGGCGGCGTCCAGAAGGAGGCGTTCTTCCTCGACACGCCCTGCGTGACGCTCCGCGACGAGACGGAGTGGACCGAGACGGTCGACGCCGGATGGAACGAACTCGCGGGCGCGGACACAGACGCCATCGTCGCAGGGCTGACCCGGGAGTGGACGCCGACCGGGAAACCCGAGCCGTACGGCGACGGGACCGCCGCCGAGACCATCGCGGGACTCCTCGACGATGCTTGACGACTACGCGTTCGCGCTCCTGCTGACCCACGACGTCGACCGGCCGTACAAGACCTACCAGTCGGTCTACGACGCGGTCAGGGAGCGGAGTCCGGGACGGCTCCTCGAACTCCTGTCGGACGAGAACCCGTACTGGCAGTTCGAGGAGATAATGGACCTCGAACGCGACCTGGGGGTGCGGTCGGCGTTCTACTTCCTGAACGAACAGCACCTGCTGTTCGACCGGCCGATACGGGACTGGTTCAGCCCGCGACACTGGATCGAACATCTCGGCCGGTACGACGTCACCGCGCCCGAGATAGTCGACGTCATCGAGACGCTGGACGCCGGCGGCTGGGAGGTCGGCCTCCACGGGTCGTACCACACGCCCGACGACCGCGACCGACTCCGCGAGGAGAAAGCGACCCTGGAGTCCATCCTCGGGCACCCCGTCCTCGGCGGCCGTCAGCACTACCTCAACCTCTCGGTCCCCCGGACCTGGGAGCATCACTCCGCCATCGGCCTCCGGTACGACGCCAGCGCCGGGTCGAGCACCGAGTACGGGTTCCAGCACGGCTACGGCTTCAAGCGCCCGTTCGACGACGAGTTCGTCGTGTTCCCGCTCACGATGATGGAGGTGGCGGTGATGCAGGACGGTGACCTGTCGGCGGCCGAGGACGCCGTCGAGGACGTGCTCCGGGAGGCCGCCGACAACGACGCCGTGATGACCGCGCTCTGGCATCCGCGCTACTTCGACGACGGCGAGTTCCCCGGCTACCGGTCTCTCTACCGGTTCCTCGTCGAGCGAGCGACCGAGATGGGCGCCTGGACGGGGCCGCCCGGCGACTTCTACGCCCGCATCGACCCCGAGTCCGTCGCCGGGCCACCCCCGCACAGTCAGCCGTCCGGCGGTATGTGAGGGATAACAAAGTGTCGGGCACGGTAACCGGGGATTGACTACCACATGCAAGTCGAGCGACTGAGCCTGGGAGAGTGGGGGACGCACTGCCGTCGTCCGGGTTCGAGGTGTTCCACGCGCCCGAGGCGCTCTCGGTGCTGGAGAACCACGCACAGGGTGAGATGGAGCTGTACGGGGGGTTCAAGGGCCAGCAGCTGGTGGCGATGCTGCCGACGTTCGTCCGTCGTGGCCCGGTGGGGACGAAACTGATCACGTCGCCGCCGCCGGCCCTGTCCGCGCCCACCCTCGGCCCGCTCCTGTTCCCGAACAGCCCCAAGCGGAAGAAACAGGAGCGGAACAACCAGAAGTTCGTCGAGAGCGTCCTCGACGCCGTGGACGCGTCCTCGCGGACGCTCGTCCGCGTCATCGGCTCCCCTCGGTACACCGACCCCCGGCCGTTCGACTGGGCGGGCTACGACGTCCGCACCGCGTTCACCTACCGGGTCTCTCTCGACGTGCCGTCCGTGGACGACCTGCTGAGTTCGTTCAGCAAGAGTCTGCGGTGGGAGATGGGGAAACTCGACGAGTTCGACGTGACCGTCGAACGGGCGGGCGTCGGCGGCGCACGCCTCGTCTACCGCGACGTCGCCGACCGGTACGAGGCACAGGACGAGGCGTTCGGCCTCACCTGGCCGTACGTCCGGAACCTCGTGACCGCGCTCGACGACCGCGTCCGGGTGTACGTCGCCCGCGACCCGGCCGGCGAGTATCTCGGCGGTGTCATCGTGCTGTTCTCGAACGACACCGCCTACTACTGGGTCGGGGGCGCCCGCGACTCCTACGAGAACGTCAGCGTCACCAACCTCGTCCAGCGCCGCATCCTCGAAGACCTCCTGACGGACCCGCCCTACGACGTCGACCGGTACGACCTGGTGGGCGCGAACACCGAGCGCATCTGTAGCTACAAGGCGCAGTTCGGCGGCGACCTCGTGCCGTACTACGTCGTCGAGTCGTCCGGCCTCGGGATGGCGATGGCCAAGCGGGGATTCGAACTCGTAAACGGGCGCTTACCGTCGAAGCTCTGACGCGGTCGTGCCGAAGCGGATGCCGAGCGGTTCGCCGGCCGCCAGCGGACGCGCAATATGGGCGGCTTTCTCGCCGGCGGCGGCCGTGACCGACCGGGCCGCCGAGCATAACAAAGTATCCCACGGCGGTAGGTTCTGGCGCGACAATGAGGGTCGAGCGGATCCGTCTCGGTGAATGGGGCGACGCGCTGCCGTCGACGGGGGTCGAGGTGTTCCACGCGCCCGAGGCGCTCGCGGTGCTGGACGAGCACGCACCCGGCGACTGCCACCTGTACGCGGGCTACCGGGGCGACCGGCGGGTAGGGCTGCTCCCGTTGTTCGTCAACGACGGGACGCTGGGCGCGCGGTCGGTCACCTCGCCGCCGCCCTCGATGGGCGTCCCCACCTCGGGCCGGTGTTGCTCCCGCAGAGCCCGAAGCGACGCAAGCGCGAACGGCTCAACCGACGGTTCGTCGAGCACGTGTTCGACGACCTGGCACTGGACGACGCGCGGACGCTCGTCCGCATGGTCGGCTCGCCGGCCTACGCCGACCCGCGACCGTTCGACTGGAACGGGTTCGCGGTCGAACCCGCGTTCACCTACCACCTCGACGTCGGCGACCGTGACCCCGAGACGCTCCGCCGGTCGTTCAGCAAGAGCCTGCGCCGCGAGATAGCGGCGGCCGAAGCGACCGACGTCGCGGTCGACCGCGGCGACGACATCGACCTGCGCGCCGTCTACCAGCAGACGGCGGACCGGTACGCCGAACAGGAGCCCCGTTCCGGCTGGAGTGGGAGTACGTCCGCGACCTGGTCGCGGCGCTCGGCGACCGGGCGCGCGTGTACGTCGCCCGCGACCCGTCGGATGCGGTCGTCGGCGGCATCGTCGTGCTCTACTCCGGCGACGCGGCGTACTTCTGGCTCGGCGGGGCGCGCGCCACCTACGACGGCGTCGGCGTCAACGGCCTCCTCCACTGGCGGATCGTCCGCGACCTCGCCGCCGACCCGCCGGTCGCGTCGGCGACGACCTACGACCTCATGGGGGCGAACACCGAGCGACTCTGCCGGTACAAGGCCAAGTTCGGCGGCGACCTCGTGCCGTACTACGTCGTCGAGTCGACCGGCGTCCTGATGACGCTCGCCAAGTACGCCTACGCGTTGGTGTAGGTCGCGTGCGGGTGGGGACGGGACGCCCGCTGCTGGAGGGCGGGCACCTGTTCGACGGCGCCGCCGTTCGTCGCCACGTCGACGATGATTTCGCTGAGGTTCACCGTGTCCGCCACGAACTCGTCACGCCGCCGCGCCCACCGCTCGGGGACGGACGGGTCGTCGAGGAGTTCCTCTGCGCGCTCCAGCACCGCCTCGAACGCGGGGACGTTGTAGACGAGGCCGTGGCGTTCGAGTTCGAGGAAGTTGCCCATGTCGTCCTCGCCGACGAACGAGTTCGACCGGATGGCTGGCGTGCCGAGCAGCGCCGCCTCCGTGACCATCGTCTGCGTGTCGGCGACCAGGAGGCTGGCCTCGGCCAGCACGTCGTGGAGTCGGCCGGGATGCAGGTCGAACGGGCGGGCGTCGACGCCGTCCCACGATTCGCGGCCCGCCTCGTCGGAGACGAACACCGTCGCGTGCTCGCTCAGGCGGTCGACGAGCGTCCGGCGCTCGTCGGGCCCGATGCCGGAGTGGCGGACGTCGTGGTGGGAGCCGAACGCGTTGAACCGGAGGACGACGAACGGTTCGTCCGGGCCGACCCCGAGGTCGTCGCGGACCGGCGACGGCTCGAAGACGTCGGGATGCAGGTAGGCTGACTCCTTGAACCCCGCGAACTCGTAATGTTTCCGACCGAGGTCCTTCCCGAACGCGCGTGGCGTGAGGATGGCCCAGGCGAACGGGCGCGAGACGGCGTGGTCGAGCGACGTGGGCTCGGAGTCCATGACGAGCACCGTCGGCGTCCGGGTGACCGCGCCCGCGTGGGCGGCGTAGCCGCCGATGCCGAATATCACGTCCGGGTCGTACCGCCACGCCCGGCGGAAGATGGAGACGTAATGGCGGGGTAGCTGGCGGAACAGCGACCCCTTGGTGGTATCGGCCCTGCCGTACACCTCGTAGGGCAGGTCGTAGTAGTCGAGCAGCGCCGTCGTACAGCCGTAGTCCCGCGCGAGCACCCGGACCTCGTGGCCACGGTCCAGGAGCGCCGCGACCGGGTACTTGTACAGGTGGACGTGCGCCGGCGTGTTCGTGAAGAACAGGTATCGCATCCGTTGTCCACCAGTGAGGGCCCGCGCGCCCCTAATTACGAGCCGACTACCGGCGTCCGCGGGCTGCGGGGGACGCCGTCGCATCCCGGGATAAGACGGCCTTACCGGCCTGATTCCGGCCCGAACCGTACAACCTCAAGGAGGTGTCCCCGTTGAAATTGTGGTCGGTGTGTTCGAACGCCGACCGTCGCCCGGGTCACCTGGTACGTAATCGTAGATATCTGGTATGCAACAATAGATAATCAACACGTCGTTACCGGTTCCCGGTCAATATCCTGTCATCAGCGTTATCTTAGTAGGGTAGGCCTATGGGACCATGGCAGGAAGCCACCAGGACGACTCGACCGGTAAGACGGGCATTACTGATAGCGAGAGCGGGAAGGACGGGCTTATCACCCGTCGTTCGTACGTGAAGCTGTTCGGTGCGGCCCTCGCCGGCGCGGCGGGCACCGGCCTGGCGTCGAAGGCCGACGCCCAGGAGTACCGCGTCATCGAGGTCCCCGCGAACACGAAGGAGGTCGTACTCTCCGTCGGCAGCGGCGAGACGGTCGAGAACGTGTTGATCGACAACTCGGCGCCGGGTGCCGCCGGCCGCATCGCGTGCCGGGGCAGCGACTGGACGCTCCGGAACGTCGGCATCAAGGGTCGGGTCACCGACCGCCAGGGCGAGGACTTCGCCACCATCATCCCCCAGGTGGACGCGGGCAGCACCGGCGTCATCGAGAACCTCTACATGGGCGACGGCGCCGAGGGGAAGTCGAACATGACCGGGATGTGGGTCGACGCGAAGAACCACGAAGGCACCCTCAAGCTCCGGAACATCAACGTCGGCCACTGGTCGGACAACGGCCTCTACGGCAGCGGCCCGGGCGTCTACGACGACTACGGGATGGGCGAGGTCCACATCGAGAGCTGCTACGCGCACAACAACAACATCAGCGGATTCCGCATCGGCACCCCCGGCAGCTACGTCAAAGACTCCGTCGTCGTCAACGACGGCGACATCCCGTCCGAGGGCCGTGGCCTGGTCAACGCCCGCGGCATCTGGGCGAAAGAACAGGACGGCCTGCAGGCGACCGGCTGCGACGTGAACGCGAGCGGCCACATCGCGGTCCAGGCAAGCGATAAGGGCCAGCTTACCATGAAGAACTGCCGGCTGAACGGCGACATCGTCGGCGCCGACGCCATCTCGGGGTCCTCCACCGGTTCCCCCGACCCGACGCCGCCGTCCGGCGTCCCGATGAGCGCCGAGGAGGCCGCATCGGGAAACGTGAGCACGGCGGGTGACGACACCTCGTCCCCGCCGACCGACGACCAGCAGGATTCGACGGCGTTGCCGAACGTGCTGAGCGTCGAGGGCGGCAGCCCCGACCAGGTCGCCACCTACGCGTTCACCGTCGGCGGCGACGTCGAGAAGAGCACCGACCGCGGCGCCTCCATCAACGACGAGGACACCATCGACGGCAGCACCGTGGAGGGTGCGGTCGCCGGCGGCACCGACAGCTTCCGGTTCAGCGGCGACCTCCAAGACCTCTCGACCGACGGGAGTCCCACGGTCTACCTCAACGGCGAGCAGATAGACCCCGCGGACTACGGCGATAAGGCCAGCCTTCCCAATGTGGTGAGCATCGACGGCACCGGCACGCGCGCCGACTACCGGTTCGCCGTCGGCGGCGACATCGAGAAGAGCACCGCACGTGGCGCGTCCATCAACGACGGCGACACCATCGACGGCTCCACCGTTGAGGGCGCAGTCGCGGGCGGCATCGACAGCTTCGCGTTCTCCGGGTCCATCACCGAGTTCGCGTTCACCGTCGGGTCGGCCACCCTCTACGTCAACGACCAGCAGGTCAATCCCGCCGACCTCGGGACCAGCGACTCGGCGTCCGAACCGCTGCCGAACACGCTCGTCATCGACGGCAGCCAGACCGACGGTATCACCGAATACACCGTCGAGGTCTCCGGCGACGTCGCGAAGTCGACTCTGGACGGCGCATCCATCAACGACGGCGACACCATCGACGGCTCCAGCGTCTCCGGGTCGGTGAGCACCGGCGCCGACGCCTTCGAGTTCAGTGGGTTCGTCCGGTCGCTCGACCTCACCGGCGGCGCCGACGTCACCGTCGACTACGGCGCAAACTGACCCCCTCCCCCTCTTCGGCCCTGCCCGCTATTCTTTCGTTTTCCGTCGCTCTCAGCGGTCGCGCCGGCCGACGTGCAGTTCGAACCGCTGCCGGCGATAGCTGTAGCGCTGCCGGCGACAGGTTCGTCGTGGAGTCTGACGGCGCCCCCCCCGGACCTCGGCGGCCTGCTCGGCGTGTAGCAGGTTCCGTCGTCGGGTGACGGCGTCGTGGTCAGGTCGTGCATAACAAAGGCCGAACGCGGGGAATCCCGACACAGTTCGACCTGCCGGCGGTGCAACGACAGAGGACACGCTACTGATGACAGCAGACAGAGACGCGTTCGTACTCGGACTCGACGGCGTACCGTGGGGACTCATCGAGGAGTGGGTCGCCGACGGCGAACTACCCACCTTCGCTCGGTTCTTCGAGGAGGGCGCGACGGGACCGCTCCGGAGCACCACGCCCGCCACGACGGCGCTGGCGTGGCCGTCCATCGCGACCGGCGTGTGGCCGGACCAGCACGGCGTGTACGCCTTCCGCCGGTTGACCCGGTCGTACACCCACGAGATGAACACGAGCGGCGACGTGCGCAGGCCGTCGCTGTGGAACGTCGCATCGCCGGCGGTCGTCGGGAACGTCCCGATGACGTACCCGGCGACCGAGATAGACGGGACCCTCGTGACCGGGATGATGACGCCGACCCTCGACGGTACTGCGACCCACCCGCCGGAGTTCGTGGAGACGCTGACCGGGGAGATTCCGGAGTACCGAATCGGCCTCAACTGGGCGGAGTACCACGGCAAGCGCGACGAGTTCGTCGAGGAACTCACCGCGCTGGTCGAGGCGCGACGGAAGCTGATGCGGCTGCTCATGGAGACCGACGACTGGCGGCTGTTCTTCTTCGTCTACACCGCGCCCGACCGCCTCCAGCATCTCGTCTGGGAGGAGGACGTGCTCCTCGACCACTACCGGTATCTCGACGACGTGCTCGGCGAGGTGTGCTCGTACGCCGCCGACCGCGACGCGAACCTGTTCGTCGTCTCCGACCACGGGTTCGGCCCCATCTCGAAACTCGTCTCGGTCGGCGCCGCGCTCGAACGCTCGGGCCACCTGACGCGCAAAGAGGAGTCGGGCACGCGCGGCGTGTTCGACGCGATGGGGCTGACGAAAGACCGGGTGCTGGACGCGCTCGGCTCGGTCGGCCTCGACGCCGCCACGCTGCTGGACCGCCTCCCGAAGTCGGTGGTCGACACAGCGGCGGGCGCCATCCCCGGCGAACACCAGCTCTACGACGTCGCGTACGACGAGACGACCGCGTTCGTCCACGCCACGGGGAACGTCTACGTCAACGACGAGGAGCGGTTCGACCAGGGGACGGTACCGGTCGGGGAGGTGGACGACGTGAAACGCGAGGTCAGCGCCGACCTCGAATCCCTGACCGACCCGGAGACCGGCGACCGGGTCCTCGACGTGTTCGACGGCGACGACCTGTTCCCCCGCGACCCGGAGTCGCCCGACCTCGTCGTCGAGGCCCGGCCGGGCTACGCGAAGACGACGGCGCTGGCCGACGACGTGTTCGTCGAACCCGGCGCGATGACCGCGAACCACCGCCCGGAGGGCATCTTCCTCGCCCTGGGGCCCGACGTCGAACCCGGCGCGGACGTGACGGACGCGTCGGTCGTCGACGTCGCGCCGACCGTCCTGCAGAGCATGGGGAAGCCCGTTCCGGCGAACGCGGACGGCACCGTGCTCGACGCGGTGTTCGACCCGGACTCCGGACCCGCCCGGAATCCGGTCGAGACGGCGGAGTACACCACGTCGGGGACGAAGAAAGGCGATGGCGAGGACGAAGACGAGAGCGAGAACTACGCCGACGTCGAGGACCGCCTCCGGGGCCTCGGCTACATCGAGTGACGCAGGGCAGGTGTCGAGGAACCCGGGCAGGGGCGAGGAACGAGTCAGGGCCGAAGAACGAAGGTCAGGTGTCGAGATAGCCGAGCGACCGGAGCCGGTCCTGGACCTGCTCGCGGTCGACGGCCTCGTAGGAGTCCGTCGATTCGTCCTCCACCCGCGCCAGCACCTCGCGGAGGACGTAAGCGACGTACTCGTCGACCGACTCGAACTCCGTGCGCGGCAGGCGGCGCTCCACCCGGGAGACGACCTGTCGCGGTAGCTGTACCTCCGCCGTCCGCTCCTCGTTCCGGCTCATCTGGTGTCTACCCTCGGTTGCCGGACGGTGGAGATGGACGGGCTTAGTTATGCGACGGATAGGCCGAGCCGGCGTGACGACCGGACGGGAGGCGAGGTCCGACCGACGGTGCTTGCGGTCACGCCGAACCATCGCTTCGGCTCCGAGCCGCCGAGAAGGCTGGGCCTTCCCGGCGTAATGCCGTGGTTTACAAAGACGATTCGCGTCCGAGAACGGCCAGTGACAGACCACCAGGACGTCGTTCTCGTGACGGTGGACAGCTTCCGGGCCGACCACTGCGGCCACCTCGGCGACGACCGTGGGCTCACGCCGACCCTCGACCGGATGGCGCGCGAGGGCCTCGCCTTCGAGACGGCCATCGCGCCCGCGGCGGCGACGCTCGGGTCGATGCCGACTATCTTCACGGGCGAGTATCCGGCGTTCACCCGCATCGGGTCGGACGCGTCCGTCGAGGACGGGGTCCGCGACCACGTCGCCACCAGGGAGACGCTCGCGGAGCGCCTGTCGCGTCGCGGCTACGAGACGGCGGCGTTCACGGCGAACCCGTGGACCTCGCGCTACTTCGGCTTCGACGCGGGGTTCGACCACTTCGAGGACTTCATGGACGCCGACGGCGGGAAACAGAGCCTCGACAGCGCCGGGGAGTGGCGTCGCAGGCCCTCGACTGGTGGCGGGGACAGGACATGTTCATGTCGTGGGAGGCGTTCTACGACGACGTCATCGACTACCAGCGGAACGCCGAGAGCCCGTCGTTCATCTGGGTGTTCCTCGTCGACGCGCACATGCCGTTCCTGCCGGGCGACGGCTACCGCACCCAGTCGCGACTGCTCACCTACCTCGCCAACCTGTGGCTGTACGCGGGGAACCAGGACGTCCTCGAAGGCCGGATGCGGTCGGTCCTCACCGAGGCGTACGCGAACACGGTCCGGTACGTGGACGCGTTCCTCGACCGGCTGACCTCGGAGATGGCGGGCGACCCGCTGGTCGTCGTCCACGGCGACCACGGCGAGGAGTTCGGCGAGCACGGCAACTATGGACACGGCCCCCACCTCTACGACGAGAACCTGCGAGTTCCCCTGGTGGTCGGGAACGGCCCCGCGGAAACCGTCTCGGAGCCGTTCTCGCTGCGGGACCTCCCCGACCTGGTCGTCGACCTGGCGACCGGCGAGGGGTTCGACGGGCTGACGAGCCCGTACGCCACCGCGAAGAACAACGACCCGAAGCGAGCGGTCCGGGGCCGTGACTGGTCGTACCTCTGGTCGACGGACGGCGACGAACTCTACCGGGTCGATGACGGGACGCAGACCGAACTCGACGACCCGGAGCTTCGCGACGTCGGTCGGTCCATCGTCCGGCAGTGGAACGAGCACGAACGCGAGTGCGACCGAGTCGACGAGGCGGCGCGGGCAGTCGCCGCGAGCGACGCGGTGTAACGGTCCTGGGCGGTGGCAGTATCGCGGCTGGCCGAGGAGAGAACGCGGAGGAGGTCCGGTCAGTCGACGGGCATCGTCTCCACTGGCTGCTCCGTGCTGGCGTCACGGATGGCCTGCATCACGGTCATCGTCCACCAGGCTTCCTCCAGGGGAATCGGCGGCTCCGTGCCCCGGCGGACCGCCTCGACCATGGCGTCGATCTGGTAGTAGTGCGGTCGGAGGCGTTTGGCCGACTCCCAGTCGTCGGAGTAGCTGTTCTCGGCGACGAGTTTGACGTTCTCGAACAGCCCCTTCACGAGCCCCATCGAGCCGTCGATGTTCTTCCGCGCCTTGTTGACGGGCGACCCGGTGTAGTTCCGCGTGACCGGGACCGTCGACTGGGTGACGAGGTCGATGAGGAGCGAGCCCTCCTCGCCCTGGATGTGGAGGAGGCGCTCGGGCTGGCCACGCGAGGACATCGTGACGCTGCAGAGCGCGCCGCTCTCGGTCGCGTACTGCACCTGGGCGTTGTCGTAGCTGAACTTCCCGCCGTAGTCGCCGACGAGGGTCGTGAGCGTCTGGATGCCGGACTCGTCGCGCGGATAGCCCCCGGTCCCGAGCGTGAGGTAGATGGGGTGGGGGAGCCCCTCCTCGAACTCGCCGCCGGGGAGGTCGAACACCCACGTCCCGCGGTTGGCTTCGTCGGGCCGGGTCAGGCCGAGGTAGAGCAGGTTCACGCCCCGTATCTCGCCGAGCGACCCGTCCTGAATCCGACGCCGGGCCTTCCGGACGGCGGGGTCGAACAGGTGCTGGTGGACGACGGACACCGGGACGTCGTGGCGGTCGGCGAGCGACTGGAGCTCCTCCAGCTCCTCCCGGTTCTCGGTCACCGGCTTCTCGACGAGCGTCGCGACGCCGGCTTCGATGGCTGACCGGGCGATGGGGAGATGGGTCTGGACTGGCGTGCAGACGTGCACGAGGTCGAGGTCCATCGCCAGCAGTTCGTCCAGGTCGAACACGGGTTTCGTCCCGTGTTTCGAGGCGGCCTGGCGTGCGCGCCCTCGTCGAGGTCGCAGACCGCGACGAGTTTCGCCCGTGGATGCTTGTCGAGTGCCGACAGGTGGACGTCGGATACGTTCCCGGCACCGATGACAGCGGCTCGAACCGTCGTTCCTGGCATGGATGGCACTATCGGAAGGTCCGGGTATTGTTATGCGCCGCAATACGGCACCGGCGGACGGGGAGACGTGGACGACGCCCACTGAAACACCGGTGAACGGTCGTTCACAGCGCGGCAATCGAACCCGGCGTGTGCCATCGGGCGGACGACCCGACCCGGGTCGGGTAGTGACCCACTTCTCTGCGGGCGACCCGCGCGCCAGCTTGCGTTCTAGGCTGGCAATTACAATGACCGGCCACTGCCGAGGTCTAGGGACTGATGGACCGGAGGAGTACCTGAAGAGACTTATCGGCGTCGCCGGGGTGGGTGCGCTCGCCGGGTGTTCTGCGCTCGAACCCGACGAACCCAGTACGACGCCGGCCCCTCCACCGGAGACGACGGCGCCGCCGGAGACGACCACGCCACCGCCGCGCGAGTACGCGAACGTCGTCGACGTCGTCGAAGCGGGCGCGGACCCCAGCGGGCACGAACGCGTCGACCACGTGCTCGAATCGGTCGTGGCGGACGACACGAAACTCGTCTTCCCCGAGGGCCGCTACCGACTGGCCAACCTCCATCTGGCCGGGTACGACAATCTGGGGTTCGTCGGCGACGACGCGACGTTCGTCCCGGACCTCGCCGGCAAGAACGTCCTGCTCTCCTTCCAGCAGGCCGCGGACCTCCACGTCGAGGGGTTCACCGTCGACCAGACCGGCGACGACGCCTGTGGCTGGGTCGACGTGCGGGTCGTCGGCGGCCGGAACGTCGTCCGCGACGTGACGCTGAACGGTCGCAACGAGATCGAGGGCCGGACCAACGGGTTCACGCTCCTCAGCGAGGGCGCTGACACCGACCTCCTGCTGGACCGCGTCGACCTGGGCGACGGCGGCGTGGACGCCGTCGGGATGTACGTCTTCCCGCAGAAGGACTTCTTCGACAGCAGCCGCGACCCCGGTGCCATCACGCTCCGCGACTGCACGCTCACCGGGTGGCGGCGCGAGGGACTCTACGGCTCCCCGCACGGCGGCCCCATCAGGGTCGTCGGCGGCGAGTACCGCAACAACGGCATCGTCCAGGTACGGATCGGTGGCGGCAACGCCGGGACGGAGGCGCTGATTCGGAACGTCTCCGTCGTGGTCGACGACCCGCCGGCGTACATCACCAGCACCCGGACCCGGAACATGCGCGGCATCTGGCTCGAAGAGGGCGACGGCGTCACCATCGAGGGGACGACCGTCGACATCCGCGACGTGGGCGACGGCGACAGCCAGGGCGGCATCGTCATCAGCCAGCAGTTCGGCCGGGCGACCATCCGGAACACGACGGTCCGGACGAACCAGGGCGTCACCGGCATCAGCATCGAGGCCCCGGAGACCCAGTACGAGGCGAGAAGTATGCCGAGCCTCACCCGCCTGCCCGACGAATGGACGGTGACCTGCGAGGACGTCGCCCTCACCGGCGACAGCGAGCATGGTGCGGCGCTCAACGTCGTCGGGCGCGACGGCTGCGTCTTCCGCAACCTCGACGTCGACCAGCCGCGGGGCACCCGCCACGGACTCCTCGCCGTCGACGCTGCCGACGTCCTGATAGAGGGTGGGCGGTGGGTGACGTCGGGCTACCCGCTGCTGGTCGGCGTGAACGACGCAGCACCCGAAGACGGCTGCCTGGTATCGCTCCAGGGGGTCGAGGAGTTCGACGGGACGAACGTCGACGACGGGACGGTGCTCGGCGCCGACGAGCCGAGCGTCCACGCCGACGCCGGCCGGTACTGCCTGCCGGTCGGCGTTATCGGCGGCCCGAGCAGCCAGCGCCACCGCCTCCCGTTCGTCGGCGTCACCGGCCTGGACAGCCAGCGCCTACACGGCCGACTGCTCGTCGGCCGGCCGAACGGGAACGACCTCGTGAAGCGGTAGCGGGCCCGCAAGGAGTAATCGACGGATAACTAACCCGGTGGTGTTCGTCTCCCCACCCGACGCCGCCCGGGCCAATGATCTCAGTCCTGAACCTCTCGACGAACGTCAAAGCGCGGTTCTTCGACGAGCAGCTACGCGCACTCGAACGCCGGAACGTCCGGAGTACGACCCTCGGCGTCCCCGGCGACCAGTGGGAGACCCAGAGCGACACCCGGTCCCGGTCGCTGGTCGACTACGCCCGGTTCTACCCGACCGTCCTTCGACACGCACTCCGGAACTACGACGTCCTGCACGCCAACTACGGTCTGACGGCACCGTTCGGCCTCGCCCAGCCCCGCCTCCCGACGGTCCTGACGCTCTGGGGGTCCGACCTGTTCGGCCGGTATGGGTCCGTGAGTCGTCTCGCCGCCCGGTACTACGACGCGGTCGTCGTGATGTCCGAGGAGATGGCGAGAGCACTCGACGTGGACGCACACGTCATCCCTCACGGCGTCGACCTCGACCGGTTCCGGCCTATCGACCGCGAGGCGGCCAGGCGGGAGGTCGGGTGGGACCCGGACGGCCTGCACGTCCTGTTCCCGTACAGCCCGAACCGGTCGGTGAAGAACTATCCCCTGGCGGAGCGCGTCGTCGACGCCACCGAGACGGAACTCGACCGGGAGATAACCCTCCAGACTCTCTCCGGCGTCCCGCACGAACGGATGGCGTACTACTACAACGCCGCCGACGCCCTGCTGTTGACCTCGCGGCGGGAGGGCTCCCCGAACTCCGTCAAGGAGGCGATGGCGTGCAACGTCCCGGTGGTGGCGACGGCCGTCGGCGACGTACCCGAGCGCCTCGCTGGCGTCTCCGAATCCGTCGTCGCCGAGTCGGACGACGAACTCGTCGCGGGACTCGCCGACGTCCTCGCCGGCGACCGGCGCTCGGACGGCCGCGACGCCGCCCGGGCCGTCAGCCTGGACCGGATGGGCGGTCGTCTCGTCGAGGTGTACGAGCAGGTCATCGCGGACGCCGGGTGACAGCGCTCGCCGCGGGAATGGTCGGCTTACGCCGCACCTACCCGGTGGCGCGGTTCGCAGTCGGAGCGCGGCTCTCGCGGCCGGTACCGTCAGGGACTGCATTACAAAGCGGGTCTCGGCCGACGTTCCGGTCGTTCGGATGCAGCACACTCGCACACGGACAGAGAGGGTGGCGTTCGTCGCTGGCTTCGCTTCGCTCGCGGCGGGCGTCGTCGCCGCGTACCGGTCGCCGGCGTCCGCCGCCGAACTGTCCATCTACGGCGCGACGCCCGACCTGTTCTGGGCTGGCGTCGGCGTCGCCCTGCTGGTCGCCGTCGCGCTGGCGTTCTCGTCGTCGCGGTCCCGGCTGCTCGCGGTCTTCCTCGGGGGACTCGGCGTCTTCGCCATCGTCGCGCTTCCGCTCGTCCGCAGCTACTACTTCTTCGGTGCCGCCGACTCGCTCACCCACCTCGGCTGGGTGAAGGACATCGGGTCGGGTCGGCTCCCGGTCGTCGACCTGCTCTACCCCGCCCTCCACACCACCTCGCTGTGGCTCGGCGACCTCGCCGACCTGTCGCTGACGCGGGCGATGCTGCTGGTAACCGTCGCGTACGTCGGCGTGTTCCTGGTGTTCGTCCCGCTGACCGCACGGGCCATCACCCGGGACGACCGCGCACTGGTGTTCGGCGCGTTCGCCGCGTTCCTCCTGCTGCCGGTCAACAACGTCAGCGTCCACGTGATTCCGCATCCCACCTCGCAGGCGCTGTTCTTCCTCCCGCTGGTCCTCTACCTCCTCGTCAGGTACGTCACCGCCACCGAGTCGTCGCGGTCGCTCGGGGGCCTGCTCGGGGTCGCCCTCGTCGGCATCGTGCTGGTCCACCCCCAGCAGGCGGTGAACCTGCTGCTCCTGTTCCTCACGGTCAGCGGGTTGCAGTTCCTCTACCGCCGGTACCGGCCGGACCACCCGGTCGCCGACCATCGACCGCTCTACGCGCAGACGGCGTTCTTCCTGGTGGCCCTCGCGATATGGAACTCACAGCACGAACGCGTGTTCGAGGCGTCGTCAGGACTGCTGGAGACGCTCCTCCACGGCCCGCCGAGCGCGGCCCAGATTGCCCAGAAAGGGGTGTCCCTGGGCGCGCTCGGCTCCGGCCTGCCGGAGCTGTTCGCCAAGATGTTCCTCGTCAGCGCCGTCCTCTCGCTCGTCGCCGGCGGCTGGCTGCTCGCGGCCGTCACCGGCGCCCTCGACGACTTCGACCCGCAGGCGGCCGCCATCGGCCGGTATCTCGCGTTCGGTCTCGTGCCCGTCACCGGTGTGTTCACCGTCTACCTGCTCGCCACGCGCCAGCAGATGCATTTCCGCCACCTCGGGTTCATCATGGCGATAGTGACCGTCGTGGCCGCCGTCGCGGCGACACACAGCGTCGACCTGGCGGCGGGCCGGCGGCTGTCAGCGGGGTCCCTTCGGACGGTGCTCGCCGCCGCTTTCGCCGTGATGCTGGTCCTCTCGGCGGCGACGGTGTTCGCTTCGCCGTACATCTACAAGCGCTCGGGGCACGTGCCGGAAGCCCAGTTCGACGGGTACGACACGGCGTTCTCCCACCAGCATCCCGACGCCGCCATCGGCGGCATCCGCCAGGGACCGTGGCGGTACGCCGACGCGCTATACGGGACCGAGCCGACCCCCGACAGCAGTCGCTACTTCGGCGTCGAACCGGAGACGCTGCGGTCGGTGCAGAGCCGGTTCGACGCGCAGCTCTACGTCGTCGTGACCCGCGTGGACTGGCTACGCGAGGTGAGGGCGTGGGGTGGGCTCCGCTACTCCGCCGAGGACTTCGAGTCGCTGGACGCCCAGCCCGGCGTCGACCGCGTCCAGACCAACGGGGAGGTCGTGGAGTACTATGCCCCGTGACCGGTCGCCGGGTCACGACGTGACCGACGAAACCGTCCTGGTCACCGGTGGTGCCGGGTTCATCGGGAGCCACGTCGCCGACGCGCTGGTCGAGGACAACGACGTGCGCGTCCTCGACGACCTGAGTTCTGGCCGCCGGGAGAACGTCCCGTCGGGCGCGGAACTGATCCGGGGTGACGTCCGCGACCCCGACCTCGTGGCCGACGCGATGGCGGGCGTCGACCTGGTGTTCCACGAAGCGGCGATGGTGAGCGTCCCAGAGTCCGTCGAGAACCCACTGGGGTGCCACGAGACGAACGCGACAGCGACGGTCCGCCTGCTGGAGGCGGCCAGAGCCGAGGACGCCCGGGTCGTCTACGCGTCGAGCGCGGCGGTCTACGGCCGGCCGGAGTCGGTGCCGCTCGCGGAGGGCGCGCCCAAGCGACCCACCTCGCCCTACGGCATCGAGAAACTCGCCACCGACCACTACGTCAGGGCGTACGCCGACCTCTACGACCTGGAGACGGTCGCGCTTCGGTACTTCAACGTCTACGGCCCGCGGCAGGCCGCGAGCGACTACAGCGCCGTCATCGACGCGTTCGTCGAGCAGGCACTCGCCGGCGGGCCGATAACCGTCGAGGGCGACGGCACCCAGACGCGGGACTTCGTCCACGTCTCCGACGTCGTCCAGGCGAACCTGCTGGCCGCCACCACCCCGCACGTCGGCGAGGCGTTCAACGTCGGGACCGGAACCTCGGTGTCCGTCCTCGAACTCGCCCGGAAGATACGCGAGGCGACAGGGGTGGACGCCGACGTCGTCCACACGGACCCGCGGCCCGGCGATATCGACCAGAGCTGTCCCGACATCGAGAAGGCGCGGTCGCTGCTCGGGTACGAGCCGACGGTCACGCTCGACGACGGACTCGGGTCGGTCGTCGAGGAACGGTAACCGGGACGGTCGTGGCCGAACGGTGAGCGGGACGGGCGTGGCTGACCGGTGAGCGGGACGGGCGTGGCTGACCGGTGAGCGGTCCGAGGAGGAGGCGGGCGCTCGACGTCCTCCTGGTAGAGAAAGTGGTGTCGCTACTCGACGGTGACGCTCTTCGCGAGGTTCCGGGGTTTGTCGATGGGGCGGCCGAGCAGGCGTGCGGCGTGGTAGGAGACCAGCTGGAGCTGGACGTTCGCGAGGACGCCCGTCGCGTACGGGTGGGTGTCCGGGATGCGGAGCACGTCGTCCGCGAAGCGCGTTATCTCGTCGGTGGCGTCGCTGGCGACGGCGACGACGGGCGCGCCCCGCGACTGGACCTCCTTGACGTTGCTCAGCGTCTTCTCGTCGTTCACGCCGGTGAAGACGGCGAACACCGGCGTCTTCGGCGTGACGAGCGCGAGCGGGCCGTGCTTGAGTTCGCCGGCGGCGAACCCCTCGGCGTGCTCGTAGGATATCTCCTTGAACTTGAGCGCGCCCTCGAGTGCCACCGGGTAGCCGATGCCCCGGCCCATGAAGAAGTAGGCGTCGCTGGCCTGGTAGTCGCGGGCGACGGCGTCGGCGCGGGTCTCGTCGAGAATCTGCTGGACGTTGTGCGGGAGCTGTGAGAGCCCCGCAAGGGTCTCCTGGATATCGCGGCTGGGCGTGCCGGTCACGTCGCGGGCGAGTCGCTCGGCGAGCAGCACGAGCGCGACCACCTGCGAGGAGAACGTCTTGGTCGCGGCGACGCCGATCTCGGGACCGGCGCGGATGAGCAGCGTGTCGTCGCACTCCTCGTCGCGGTGGACCCGACGACGTTGGTGACGACGACCGTGCGGGCGCCAGCGGCGTTCGCGCGACGGAGCGCCCCGAGGGTGTCGGCCGTCTCGCCGCTCTGGCTCACGCCGATGACGAGCGTGTCGTCGGTGACCGGCAGGGGCGCGTTCGCGTACTCGTTGGCGAGTGCGGCCTGCGCCGGGATGCCGAAGTCCGCGAGGACGCGGGCGCCGTAGAGCGCGGCGTGGTAGGAGGTGCCGGCGGCGACGAACTGGACGCGGCCGACGTCGTCGAAGGTGCCCGACGGGAACCCTTCCAGGTTCACGTCGCCGGTGAGCGAGTCCACCCGGCCGCGGATGGTCTGGCGGAGCGACGTGGGCTGTTCGTGTATCTCCTTGAGCATGTAGTGCTCGTAACCGCCGCGACCAGCGTCCTGGGGGTCCCAGTCGACGGTCTCGACGTCGTGGACGACCTCGTTCCCGTCGAGGTCCGTGACGGTGTGGCCGTCCGGGCTGATGACGACCACGTCGCCGTCGTCGAGGTGGACGACGCGGTCGGTGTACTCCAGGAACGCCGGGACGTCGCTGGCGAGGAAGTACTGACCGTCGTCGACGCCCACGACGAGCGGCGACCCGTCGCGGGTGGCGTAGACGGTGTCGGTGCCGTCCACCAGCATCGCGACCGCGTAGCTCCCGGAGAGGTCGTGGATGGTCGCCCGGAACGCGTCGTCGAGGGACAACCCGTCGGAGAGGTACTCCTCCATCAGGTGCGGGATGACCTCGGTGTCGGTCTCGCTCTCGAACGTGTGGCCCTGCTCGCGGAGGTCGCGCCGGAGTTCGTCGTAGTTCTCGATGATGCCGTTGTGGACGACGGCGATGCGGCCGGTGCAGTCGACGTGCGGGTGGGCGTTCTGGTCGGTGGGCGGGCCGTGAGTGCTCCACCGCGTGTGGCCGATGCCGACGTTCCCCGACGGCCGAGCGGACGCGACGCGGTCCTTGAGGCAGTCGATCTCGCCCTCGCGCTTGTGGACCTCGATGCCGCTGCCGTTCTGGACCGCGATGCCGGCCGAGTCGTAGCCCCGGTACTCCAGGTTCTCGAGGCCGGTGACGAGTTCGTCGACGGCGTCGTCGGTGCCGACCCGGGCGATGATGCCGCACATCAGTGCATCACCTCCGCGCCGTCTTCGAGGCGGCCGGTCGCCGTCGACCCCGCCGGAACGGAGGTGGTGGGCGCGACGCGCACGCCGGATTCGAGCGTGACGTTCGCGCCGATGGTGGCGCGGTCGCCGACCACGCCCCCGAGGCGACGGTTCCGGTGGAGTCGGTCGCTGATGACGACGTCGGCGGGCCCGCCTGCAGCGACGGTGCCGTCGCCGATGGTCGCGCCGGCGCCGACGAGCGTGTCCCGCAGGAGGGCCGTCCCGCCGACGGTGGTGTCGGGGCCGAGGATGGAGCGCTCGACGACGGTGTTCGGGCCGACGTGCGTGTTCGGACCGAGGCAGGTCGCCCGTCGCACGACGGCGCCGGCGTCCACCTCGCAGTCGGGGCCGACGACCGCGGGCGCTTCGACGGTCGCCGTCTCGTGGACGTTGGCGGAGTCGGCGACGAAGACGCCGTCGTCGAAGCTACCGGCTTCGCCGACCAGGTCGGGGCGCGCGAGCAGGAGCGACTCCGTGACCGAGAGCAGGTCCCACGGGTAGGACGGGTCGAGCCAGGTGCCGTCCGTCTCGGCGACGAGCACGTCGCCCGGAAGGTCCACCAGCGCGTCGGTGATGTAGAGTTCGCCGGCGCGGGTGTCGGCCCGGTCGAGGGCGTCGAAGATGTCGTCGGTGCAGACGTAGACGCCGGCGTTGATGCGGTAGCTGACCGCGTCGGAGGGGTTCTCGATGACCGCCCTGATGTGGCCGTTGTCGGTGAGGACGGCGCCGTACTCCTGTGGGGTGGCGGACTCGGCGACGGCGGCCGCGGCCGCGCCGTCGCCGGTGGTGAACCGGGCGACGGTCGCCCGGACCAGGTCGGCGTCCAAGACGTTGTCGCCGTTGACGACGATGAACGGGTCGTCGACCAGTCCGGCGGCCTGCTGGAGGGCGTGGCCGCTGCCGAGCTGGTTCTTCTGCGTGACGAACGCGAGTTCGATGTCGCGGTAGCTGTCGGTCAGGTGGTCGCGGATGCGGTCGCCGCGGTGGCCGATGACGACGACGACCCGGTCGACGCCGACCGCGACCAGCGCGTCCAGGACGTACTCGATGATGGGGCGGTTGGCGACGGGAAGCATGGGCTTGGGGCGGTACTTGGTGAGCGGCCGGAGGCGCGAGCCCTCGCCGCCCGCCAGGACGATTGCCTCGAAGGGGCCGTTCATGGTCTGGACTGACTCCTCCTCGTGGCCCCCGGTGACGTGTGCTGCTGTGACGGTGTGTGCATGATTGCCTCGCGTCGCAACTGTCGGTGAGCGAACACCGTTCACGAGGTGACAGGACCCCTTTGTTATGCGTCGAATGACCGCCACCGCCGCCGGGTAACGCCGTCTTACCCGGCCGGAATCCGACCGGTACCGAACAGTAGACCCGGCGAGAGGGCGTCAGGTGCTGTCAGACGGCCGACGAGCCGACGCGCGCGGCCTGTCGTTCCGGGACCGGCGGCGACGTCGATAAGGCGAGCGTAACCGACGACCGCCGGTCGAACGGCCGACGTCGACGTAGGTTACCGACCACAAACGCGGTCGTAAATGTAATGTCGAGTACCATTTGGTGGCAGTTATATAAAGGGAGAGCGCGAATACCCGCCAACGTCCTCCGAACCGTGCGGACTATAAAAACGAGTATGACGAGTTACGTGGTACCCGTCGGCGGACACGACGGTCGGCGACCGGCGGTCGGGGAGCCGTCGCTCCGGGGGTGCTCGCAGTGACGGATGCCGACCGGCAGACCGTCCTCGTGGTGGAAGACGAGAAGGACCTCGCCGACCTCTACGCCACCTGGCTTGCCGGCGAGTACGAGGTGCGGACGGCCTACGACGCCGAGACAGCGCTCGAACTCGTCGACGACGACGTGGACGTCGCGCTGCTCGACCGTCGGATGCCGGGCACGTCCGGCGACGAACTCCTCGCCGCCATCCGCGACATGGGCGTCGACTGCCACGTGGCGATGGTGACCGCCGTGGACCCCGACTTCGACATCGTCGAGATGCCGTTCGACACCTACCTCGTCAAGCCCGTCACCCGCGAGGACCTCACGGACACCGTCGAGCGACTCCTCCGGCGCTCGGAGTTCGACGACCGCCAGAAGGAGTACTTCTCCCTCGCCGAGCGACAGGCGGCACTCCAGAGCGAGAAGACCGAGCGCGAACTCGAACAGAGCGAGGAGTACCGGCAGTTGACCGAGCGCATCGCCGAGATTCGGGCGGAACTGGACGGCGCCATCACCGAGTTCGAGGACGACGACTTCGAACTGGCGTTCCGCGACCTCGAAAGCCGGTAACCCGGTGACTACCCCCGGTCGTTCTCTCCCCGACGCCACCTGTCTACGAGCCGTGACGTTCGTCGCCGAGGGTCGCCGTCGGCGTCGAAAACCGCGCCGAGAGCGGCTGAAGGGCGTGTTCAGCCACCGTCGGCGACGCGCCGACAGTAGTATGTCACCAGTCACCACGCCAACCTTCGACGCGAATCAGCGATAGGTTTAAGTACTTTTCGGACTAACCTGTAGTCAGCGAAACCCGCCCGGCGTGGCGTTTTATTTCTTCCGCCCGTCAGCAGCCGAGAAGACCCCCACCAGGAGACCCCCGTCATGAGTGACACACACATCCGAACGTACACGAGCGCGAACCAGCACGAGAACGAAACCGAAGAGGAGGAGCGAGCGACCACCACCGAGACGGTCTGCCCCGAGTGCGGCGGCAGCCTCGTCACCCACGCGGAGCGTGGCGAGAAGGTGTGCTCGGAGTGCGGCCTGGTCGTCGAGGAGGACAGCATCGACCGCGGGCCCGAGTGGCGCGCGTTCGACTCCCGCGAGCGCGACGCGAAGTCGCGTGTGGGTGCCCCGACGACGAACATGATGCACGACAAGGGGCTGTCCACCAACATCGGCTGGCAGAACAAGGACGCCTACGGCCGGTCGCTCAGCGCAAACCAGCGCCAGAAGATGCAGCGCCTGCGCACGTGGAACGAGCGGTTCCGCACCCGGGACTCGAAGGAACGCAACCTCAAGCAGGCCCTCGGCGAGATCGACCGCATGGCGAGCGCGCTCGGCCTCCCCA
Source organism: Halobacteriaceae archaeon GCM10025711 (assembly GCA_042662785.1). Lineage (GTDB taxonomy): Archaea > Halobacteriota > Halobacteria > Halobacteriales > Halobacteriaceae > JBHSYX01. The sequence goes on along the minus strand of JBHSYX010000001.1, from coordinate 1,480,293 downwards.
AGGAGGTGCGGGAGACGGCGTCGGTCATCTACCGCCGCGCGCTCAACGAGGACCTCCTCCCGGGTCGCTCCATCGAGGGCGTCGCCACCGCGTCGCTCTACGCCGCCGCCCGGCAGATGGGCAACCCGCGGAGCATCGACGAGGTGGCGACCGTCAGCCGCATCGACGCGATGGAGTTCAAGCGGACCTACCGCTACATCGTCCGCGAACTCGGGCTGGAGGTCCAGCCCGCCGACCCCGCGAGCTACGTCCCGCGGTTCGCCTCCGAACTCGACCTCCCCGAGGAGGTGGAGCGACGCGCCCGCGAACTGCTCCGGAACGCCCAGCGCACGAGCGTGACCAGCGGCAAGAGCCCGGTCGGCCTCGCGGCGGCCGCCATCTACGCGGCGGCGCTCCTGACCAACCACAAGGTCACCCAGAGCGAGGTCAGCGAGGTCACGAACGTCAGCGAGGTCACCATCCGCAACCGCTACCAGGAGCTCCTGGAGGCCGAGGGCCCCGACGGCGCCTCGGCGGCGGTGTAAGTCACCGGCGCTCGCCGGCGCGGACCGGCACGGGGATCGAGTTTTCTTCCGGCGGAATCACACACGAGAAGTCGTCGTTGAACGCGCAGAACGGCGTGTACGCCCGGTTGAAGTCGAGCGCGAGCGTGTCGCCGTCCTCGACGTCCTCGGGGAGTTCGACCTCCAGGTAGCGGCCGTTGTCGTAGGTCTCCTCGCCGGTCGTCTCGTCGCGGAACGGCACGAACAGCGTCTCCTCCTCGCCTGGGTCGAACTGGTAGCCCGCGAGGGACACCGACTCGCCGTCGACGGTGAACGCCAGCGTCGCGACGCGCCGGTACTCCTGTTCGCTGCCGGCGAGCGTCGCCATGATGACCGTCCGGGGCGAGTCGTGGAGCCTGAGGGTGGCTTCGACCCGCCACGCCGGGTCGAGGTCGAAGTAGTCGAGGCCGTCGAACGACTCGCGGTCGGCCTCCGGCACCGGCGACTGCGGGTGGTCGGCGAAGAACGCGTCCTTCTCGGTCCGGTACTCAGCGAACCGCTCGCGCCACGCCGCCTCGTCGAACTCCTCGTCGGTCATTGGGTGGAACAACGGGACTCGGCCAGGAAACCGTTCTGGTCCGGGGCGGTGTAGACGGGGCCGCCCGGTCTGGCCGGGTCACAGCATCCTGGCCGCGCCAGCGGCCATCACGCCGACGAGCACCAGCCAGCCGACGAAGTTCCACCACGGGACGCCCCGAAAGCGGGGTCGCGACGCCCACGTCTCGGGGTAGGTCCAGTAGCCGCCGGCGACGCCGCGCGGGTCCACGACGACGTCCGCGAGCGTCGCCAGCACCGCCGCCAGCGCAACCGCCACTGTTCCGTCCGCGACGACCAGCGCTACCCGGTACCAGGCGTAGACGGCGGCGGGCCACCCGACCAGCACCGGCAGCGGAACGCCGAACACCCGTGGACCGGTGTGGTGGACGAGCAAACCGAGGCGGACGACGGCGGTTTCGGCGACAAACGCGAGCGCCGCGCCGCCGAGGAACAGCACGAGGACCGCCCGAACCGGCCACGTGAGGAGCGCGTGGACGAGCGCCACGAGTCCGGCGAAGGCGAGCGACAGCCGGAACGCCGCGTCGTCGGTGGGCATCTCAGTCCATGAGTCCGTAGCCGCGGCGGAAGAGCGCGACGTCGACGGCGACGACCACGACGGAGAGCGCGCTCAGGACCACCAGCGAGAGGTTCGGGTCGACGTCGTAGACGCCGAGGAAGCCGTAACGGACGCCGTTCACCATGTAGACCATCGGGTTGAGCAGCGACACCGACCGCCAGACAGGGTCGAGCACCTCCAGCGAGTAGAAGACGCCGCCGAAGAACACCAGCGGGCGGACGATGAACTGGTTGAGCACGGTGAGGTAGTCGAAATCGCGGGCCCAGAGCCCGCCCATGACGCCGAAGCCCGCGAACAGCACCGAGATGACGAGCATGAACGCGACGATGTACAGCGGGTTCGCGATGGACACCGACGTGAACGCCGCGCCGACGATGGCGATGAGGATGCCGATGACCACGCCGCGGGTGGCGCTCGCCGCGACGTAGGCGAGCACCATCTCGGTGTAGGAGAGCGGCGAGGTGAGCGCCTCGTGGATGTACTCGTTCCACCGGCCGTGGAAGATGGAGAACGACGAGTTCTCGAAGGCGTTCGAGATGGCGCCGAGGACGATGAGGCCGGGGAGGATGAACTGGATGTACGGCACGCCCTGTATCTCGCGGATGCGGCCGCCGAGGATGACGCCGAACACCGAGAAGTAGAGCACGTTCGTGATGAGCGGCGGGAGGAACGTGTTCCGCGGCCGGCGGACGAACCGGCGTATCTCCCGTTTCACCATCGTCCGGAAGCCGACGGAGAGCGCGGTCACGGCGACACCTCCGGCGGGTCGGCCGACTCGGTGCGGGTCATGTCGACGAACACCTCTTCGAGGGAGGTGCGCGAGACGTCGAGGTCGACGACCTGGTGGCCCTGCCGGTCCAGGTCGCGGATCAGGTCGGGCGCCACCTCGCTGCCGCTGTCTGCCGTCACGACGAGCGTATCGCCGTCGAGGGCGACGTTCTCGACCGACCCGTTGCCCAGGTCGGGGACGGTGGCCGGCGGCTCGGCGAGGCGAAGCCGGATGGTGTCGGTGCCCCGGCGCATCAACTGCTCGGGCGTGGCCTCGGTGACCTTCCGGCCCTGGTCCATGATGGCGACGCGGTCGCAGAGGCGTTCGGCCTCCTCGATGTAGTGGGTGGTGAGCAGGATGGTGGTGCCGTCCTCGTTGAGGTCGGTGATGAGGTCCCAGAGGTCGTGGCGGAGTTCGACGTCGACGCCCGCCGTCGGCTCGTCGAGGATGAGCAGGTCGGGGTCGGTCACCATCGCGCGGGCGAGCATGAACCGGCGCTTCATACCGCCGGAGAGCCAGTCGAATCGGGTGTCGCGTTTCTCCTCGATGCCGACGGTCCGGAGCGCCTCGTCGGCGCGTCGAGCGGCCTCGTCCGGCGGGATGCCGTGGTAGCCGGCCTTGTGGACGAGCACCTCGTGGATTGGGAAGAAGCGGTCGACGTTGAACTCCTGTGGTGCGACCCCGATGTGGTCGCGGGCCTGCTGGTAGTCGTCCTCGACGTCGAAGCCGAACACCGAGGCGTCCCCGCCCGACTTGCGCACGAGGCCGACGAGCACGTTGATGAACGTCGTCTTGCCAGCACCGTTCGGGCCGAGCAGCCCGAAGAAGGAGCCCTGCTCCACGTCGAGCGAGAGGCCGTCGAGTGCGCACACCGGGCCGTAGTCCTTCGAGAGGTCGCGGGTCCGTATCGCGGGAGGCATCTGCCCGGAGTAACGGCACGGCGGAGATAAGGGTGATGGATGGCGAACACGTCGCGCCCATACCGTTATGTCGGATGCTCTCATCCGTCCGCCTGTCATGTACGAAGTCTTGCTCGGCATCGACGAGGACACGGACCGTGCCCTCGCGCAGGCCAACGCCGTCAAGGAACTCCCGGGCGCGGAGACGATACACGCGACGCTGCTCCACGACTTCACGAAGAACCCGTCGGGGGCGTCCGTGAACCAGCTGGGGTCGGTCCGACGCGCACAGGAGGTGCTGGAGGACGCCGGCATCGAGGTGACGCTGCGCGAGGCGAGCGGCGAACCCGCCGCGACCATCATCGAGGAGGCCGACGACATCGACGCCGACCTCGTCGTCCTCGCCGGGCGGAAGCGCACCCCGACGGGCAAGGTCCTGTTCGGGAGCGTCACCCAGGCGGTCATCCTCGGCACCAACCGGCCGGTGATGGTCGCCGCGGTGAAGAAAGAGGAGTGAGCTACTCGGGCGTCTCCGCGCCGTCTCTTCGTTCGCGGGTCGTCCGCCCCGTCGTGCTGACGACGTAGATGCCGGCACCCATGATGATGCCGCCGACGACGAACAGCGTCCCGAGCGATTCGTCGAGGAGGACGGTCCCCAGCAGCGCGCCGACGAGCGGCTGGACGAAGAAGAACGCCGCGACGGCGCCGGCGTCGAGGTACTCGACGCCCTTGTACCAGAGGAACCACGCCGTCGCCGTGCTCAGCACACCGAGGTAGAGGACGGCGCCGACGACGCCGGGCGTCACGGGGACGTCGGCCGGGGAGAGGCCGCGCGACCAGAACTCGACGGGGACGAGGACGCCGAGCATCGGGACCGCGGCGACGGTGGCGTAGGTCGCCGTCTCCAGGGCGGAGTACCGGCGGACGAGCGGCGCGCCCCAGACGGTGAACGCCGCCCAGGCGAAACTCGCTGCGAGCAGGGCGAGCACGCCCGATACGCTCGCGGTCGACATCGCGGTCAGGTCGTACTGGCCGGCGATGACGACGAGGGTGCCGGCGGCCGCGAGGGCGATGCCGCCGACCCGGCGGCCCGTGAGGCGCTCGTCGAGCACCAGCCAGCCGAGCAGCAGGGTGAACACGGGCGTCAGCACCGTGAGCAGGGAGCCCTGGCTCGCGGTGGTGAGTTCGGTGCCGACGAACTGGGTGGCGATGGTGGCGGTGACCCAGAAGCCGAGGACGACGAACCGGCGTCTCTCCCCGGCGTCGAACGACCGGCGTGGCGACCGGCGACGGACGACGGCCAGGAGCACGACCGCGCCGAGCACCACCCGGAGGAAGCCGAGCGTGAGCGGCGGGATCGCCCCGAACCCCCACTTGCTGACGACGTACATGCCGCCCCAGAGCGCGGCGGCGGTGAGCGGCGCGGCGGCGTCCGTTCGGTCGCGATGCACGCCACCGCGTACCACACCGGGCCACGTAGCCGTACCGGTTAGGCCTCGTCGGGGCGCGGACAGCCGTAGGTGTCCCGGACGGTGTCGGCGAGCACCGAGCCCTTGTCGAGCACGAGGTAGACGACGACGAACTCGTGGTCGTACGGGCGGAGCACGAACAGTTCGTACGGCTCGTCGTCGTGCTCGTGGAGGCGCTCGACGAGCGGTTCGAGCGGCAGGACGCCCGACTGTATCTCCTCGAACAGGTCGCGGGCGCCCGGCTGCTTGGCGAAGGTGTAGACCGCGCCGTTCGGCTCGCGGTCCGTGCCGTAGGTCACCCGGGAGTTGACGCCCAGGTCCTCGCGGCGCGCCTCCTGCATGGTGTCGAGGGCGGCCTCGAAGAGGTTCGACGCGGCGTCGACGAACTCCAGGAGCGTCCGCGCGGTCACCTCGACGTCGCTGAACCGGGGCGTGCCGTCCTCGGACCACGTCAGCGTGGCCCGGACGCGGTAGCCGGGCAGCAAGCCGTCGACGTCGGCGGCGAGGTCGTCGTCGTAGCCGCCCGTCTCGACGTAGGTCGGGTCGTGGTCCTCGACGTCGATGAGGAGGAGTTCCTCCCGGCCGCGCGGACTCGCCAGCACGCGGTAGGTTCCCGTCGTCTGCTGCTGCATGCCCGCGGCTTGGACGCGACGGGACAAAAGGCCGTCCGTCTCGGTCGCGGACCGTCGATTTCATGCCGCCGGCCCGAGAACCCGCGACCGATGGTGGAGTACGACGTCGCAGTCGTCGGCGGCGGGGCGGTCGGCCTCTCGACGGCGAAGCAGCTCGCCGAGGGGTCGGACCTCGACGTCTGCGTGCTCGAGAAGGAGTACCACCTCGCCGAACACCAGAGCGGGCGCAACTCGGGCGTGCTCCACCCGGGGTTCAACTACGAACCGGGGTCGCTGAAAGCCGAGTTCGCCACCGAGGGGACCCGGCGGATGAAGGCCTACTGCGAGGAACGCGGCGTCCCGTGCGAGGAGTTCGGCGTGCTCGTGGTCGCCACCGACGACGCGGAGGAGTCGCGGCTCCGCGACCTCCAGGCGCAGGCCGACGCGAACGGCGTCGAGACGGAGCTCCTGGGGCCCGACGGCCTCGCGGAGCGCGAACCGCACGCTGCCGGCCAGGCCGCCCTCTACGCGCCCGGGGCCGCGTCGGTCGACTCCCAGCAGTACGTCTACCGGCTCGCGTCCGACGCCGGGGACGCGGGCGTCGAGTTCTTCATGGGGTACACGGTCAGGCGGGTCGGCCGGACGCCGAACGGCTACCGACTGGAGACGGACAAGGGCACCGTCCGGGCGCGGGCGCTCGTGAACGCGGCGGGGCTGTACGCCGACCGCATCGCCCACGGCCTCGGCGTGGGCACCGAGTACCAGGTCGTCCCGTTCCGGGGCGAGTACTACGAGCTACGGCCGGACCGCCGGTCGCTGGTGAACTCGATGATCTACCCGACGCCGGACCCCGACCTCCCGTTCCTCGGCGTCCACTACACCCGGCGGACGGACGGGAAGGTCATCGTCGGGCCGAACGCGGTGCTCGCGTTCGGCCGCGAGGCCTACCGGAACACCGATTTCGACCTGGACGAGCTCCGGGAGACGCTCACGTATCGCGGCCTCTGGCGGCTGCTCGCGTCGCCGAAGATGGTCGGGGTCGCGTGGGACGAACTCAACAAGTCCTACCGGAAAGAGCGGTTCGTCGCGGCCGCCCGCCGCCTCGTCCCCGAGCTTCGGGACGCGGACGTGTCGCGGAGCTACGCCGGCATCCGCGCCCAGATGGTGAGCCGGGACGGCCGGCTCGTGAAGGAGCCGGTCGTGGTGGCCGAGGACGACGCCGTGCACGTCCTGAACGCGGTATCGCCGGGATTGACGAGTTCACTGCCGTTCGGAGAGCACGTCGCGGAGAAACTGCTCGACGCCTGGTAGGCTCACCGGCCCGCGACCAGGATGGCGGTGGCGACGCCGGCCGAGAACCCGGCGAGCGCCGGGTGGAGCAGCCAGGCGGCGACGGCCACGACGAGCAGGAGGGCCGAAGCGGCGTGGCGGGCGTCCACGTCGGCGGGGCGGAGGGAGCCGTCGTAGTAGCGGCCGACGAGGGTCACGCCGGCGAAACCGGCGAGGACCACGAGACCGACGGCCACGGGGAGGGCCAGGAGCACGACGGCCAGGTCGGTCGGGACCACGAACGTCACGTAGGCGGCCGCGACGAGCACGGCGGTCAGCGGGGCGAGGTCACGGGCGAGGCCCCGGTAGTCGGGTGCGGGCGACTGGTTCGGTGGCCGGGGTGCGTCGGCGCGCACGCCGGTCCGTCCAGCGTCGGGTCGGGAGAGCACGGTGTGAGTTTTCGTCATGAGTGTGGTGGGTTCCCGCGAGGCGGTTCGACCGCGACGCCGCCCCGGTGGCGGCCCGCAGTCGGTCGGTCCTCGGGTCGTCCTCGTCTGTACGGAGTACTCCCTGCACAAAAAGTGTTAGCAGAATTATATTTTTGTAAGCCCGCATACTGAAGTCGAATTATGCAACGAAGCCAACAGGAACGGGAGACTGCACGCGAATGGGAACGGGAGACTGCGCGAACGAACAGAAAGGAGGCGGCGTTCAGGCGACGCTCCGGGTGTCGGGCGACGGTTCGCCCGGGCCGCGGGAGACGTCGACGACGTTCAGGTCGCCGTCGAGCGTGACCGAGAGGAGTTCGTCGCCCGCCCGGATGTCGACCTGGAGGCGCCACGGGTCCCGGGAGAGCACGGTGGTGTGGTCGTCGTCCACGCACCAGTCCAGGGTCCAGTAGGGCTCCGTCGAGAGTTCGACGCCGTGGTCGTCGTAGAAGGAGACGACGGCGGAGTGGTCGAGCAGGCCGAGTCCCACCGGCGACCGGATGAGGTGGCGGCAGCGCTCGCAGGTGTGGTCCACCCGTATCTCGAGGCCGAAGACGTCCTCGGTGTCGTCCACGACCTCGGTGCTCATCCGCCCGCCGCACTCGGGACAGACGCCGTCCTTCGCGAGGCAGTGGAGGTGGCGCACGCGCTGGTTGAACGCCGACATTATCTCGGCGTCGGTGCGGTCCTTCAACCCGCCCGGCGGGAACGGATACCGCCCGTACCGGTTCCCGCAGTCCGTGCACGCGATGGTGACCTGCTCGTCGCGGTACTCGGCCTCCAGGTCGCCGCCGCAGTCGTGGCAGGCGCCGTCAACGGGGATGGTGCGCTCCACGCGCTCGGTGAACGACCCGGCGAGGATGGCCCGGACGACCTTCTCGCCGGCGTAACGGAAGTCGTAGCCGTCGTCGGTGCGCTCGACGAAGTGGTCGGTGAGTTTCCCGAGGTGGTAGTTGAACTGGGCGCTGTCGTCCACGCCGGCGCGACGCCGGAGCGCCGAGAACGGGACCGGTCGGTCCGACGCGCTCCAGAGCGCCTGGAGGATGGCGATTCTGGTCTCGTCGCCGAGGAGCGCGAACGCCTCGGCGGGCTCCAGGCCCTCCGGGAGTTCCGTGGGCTGCGGTTCGCTCATGGCAACGGCTTCAACCTGGAATCGCTAAAACGTTCGCCCAGGCGGTTTTTTGAAACCTGGATTACACTATCCGTCCCGCGCCGACGAGCGCGCCGGCGGCGGCGAGCACTCCCAGCGCGAACAGGAGGTAGTTCGCGACCGGACTCGACGCCCGGGTGACCGACAGCGAGAACGACGCGTCCGACACCGGCCAGAACGGCCGGATGCCCATCGGCGTCAGCGCGTCCCCGAGCAGGTGGGCGAGGACGGCCAGCGTCCCGACGCCGAACCCGAACCCGGCGGCGACGGGCGTCCCGGTGTCGCCCAGGTACGGCGGCGCGAAGACCATGACGATGGCCGCGACGCCGCCTCCGACGACCAGTGCGAAGAGGACGCTGTGCGTGGGGCCGCGGTGGGAGACCAGCGGCAGTTGGTGGTCGATGTCCGGCAACGTGCTCAGCACAACCATTCCGGCGCCGCCCAGGAGTGCAGCGACCTCGTACCCCGCGACGAGCAGCGCGAAGGCGAGGGGCGCGTACACCAGGAGCGCCACGCCGTAGTGGCCCAGCTTGTACATGCAAGAAATCGATAGACGGCTAGCGGGTTATTCCCTTCGACCTGCGGGCAGCGTCCGGTGGACGCCGACGAGCAGGAGCGCGGCGACGACCGACCCGGCGGCCAGGACCGTCCACCCGGCGTCGTAGCCGATAGCGTCGGCCAGCACGCCGAACACTGGTGGTGCGACCAGCGCGCCCGCGTTGAGGGTCGTCTGGCCGCCGGCGGTGGCGGCCCCCGTCCGGTCGTCCGGGACGAGCGCCACCAGCGCGCCGTGGTAGAGACCCGTGAACCCGAGGACGGCGAAGCCGAGGAGCGCGAAGACGGCGAGCGCCCCGAGCGGCGTCCGGACGACGGTGAGCGACAGGAACAGGCCGACGGCGACCAGGGCGTGGGCGGCCTGGAGGACAACGGCCGAGCGCCCCGTCGACCACGGCAGGCGGTCGGCCAGGCCGCCGACGGCGACGCGTCCGAGGCTGCCGGTCACCTGCATCGTCGCCAGGACCAGGCCGGCGAAGCCGACGGTCGTCCCCACGGACTCGTGGACGAACAGGATGGCGTAGCCCGTGGTCGTGAACAGCGCCGCGCCGAGGAACAGACCGGCCGCACTCAGGAGTGCGTACGGCCGGTTCCCGGAGAGCGCGCGCACGTCCGGCAGCGAGACGTCGCCGGAGGCGTCGCTGGCCCGGTAGGTCCGGGCGAACAGGACGGCGACGACGGCGGCGACCACGCCGGTCGCCAGGAACGCCGACTCCCAGGTCCCGACGCCTGGCGCGAGCGACGTGACCACGACGGCCGCGAGACCGCTGCCGGCGGTGACGCCCACCTGCTTGACGCCCATCGCGAGGTTGTACTGGCCGCGCGGCGCGACGGCCGCGATGGCGCGGTTCGTCGCCGGCATCGCCGACGCGTACGCCGCGCCGAGCACGAAGACGGCGACGAGCAGCGTGGGATACGACCACGACGCGTAGACGCCGAGCGTCCCCGCGCCGAGGGCGAGCAGGCCGGCCGTCATGACCGGCCGCTCGCCGTAGCCGTCGACGGCCGCGCCCGCCGGGAAGAGGAACAGGGTGTAGCCGAGCGTGAGTGCGGTCACCGCCAGGCCGACGAGGAAGCGCGAGAGGCCGAACTCGGTGCGGAGAAAGGAGGTGGCGGCGAAGACGCTGTAGTAACACGCGCTCGCCGTGACCTGCCAGAGCGTAACGCCGCCGACCGCGCGCCACTCCGGGTCTCGCCAGTACGACACTGTTCAGCACGACACGGCCCCGTCATAGAAAGGAATCGGAACCGGAGCGGTTGGCGTCGGAACCGACGCCGGTCGCGTCAGCGGGCAGCGCCAGGGCGGACCGGCCGAATCGAACCGACACAGCAATCAGCGGTGGACCGGAGCCGACGCCGTCACTCGACGTCGATTCGGGTGCCGGTCTCGGCCGTCTCCACCTTCGGGACGTGCACTTCGAGGACGCCGTTCCGGTAGGTCGCGGTGATGTCCTCGTCGCCGGCGTCCATCGGGAGGGTGACGCGCTCGAAGACGCGGCGACTCCGGGTGTGCGCCTCGCTCGTGACCTCGTGGTGGGCTTCGATGGTCAGCGCGTCGTCGGTGAGACGGAGGTCGATCTCGTCCTTCTCGAAGCCCGGCATGTCGGCGACGAGGACGTACATGTCGTCCTCCTCGTGGACGTCGAGGGCGATGTCGCTCGCGCTCAGCCAGTTCCGGGACGGGAAGCCGGTGCGGTCGCCGGCGCGGAACTGGCCCCGCATCCCCGTGAACCAGTCGTCCATCTCGGTCAGCATGCGGTCCATCTCGTCGAAGGGGTTGTACGTCATCGGTAAATCACCGGCACAGAACTACGCGCCCCGAGGAGAAAAAGCAGTATGGATACGTGATAGCAGTCCGCCGAAGCGCACCCTCGACACGGCTTCGACGCCCCAGAACGGACAGTAGACGTAAAATCTACTCGACATGTTCGCCCGACCGGACCTGGAAACCTATACAAGCCAGCCGAAGCACCTCATACACGATGTCCTCAGTCTTCGAGTCGCGGACCCGCGCCTGCCAGGAGCGACTGGCCGCCGTTGACGCCGACGCGGCGGTGCTGTTCCCGAGCCCGAACCTCTACTACGTCTCCGGGTTCTGGGACGAGCCGATGGAGCGCCACCTGTTCCTGTTCGTCCCGGCCGAGGGCGACCCTGCGTTCGTCGCTCCCGCGATGTACGACGAGCAGTTGCGGGCCACCTCGTGGGTCGACGACGTCCGGACCTGGGACGACGGCGACGACCCGATGGCGCTCGTCGACGACGTCGCCGACGACCTGGACCTGGCCGGCGGCCACGTCCTCCTCGACCCGACGATGTGGGCGCGGTTCACCCAGGACCTGCGGGCGGCGCTCCCGGACGCCACGTTCGGGCTCGCCGACGAGGTGTTCGCCGACCTGCGCGTCCGGAAGGACGACGCCGAACTCGACGCGCTCCGCCGGGCCGGCGAGGTGGCCGACGCAGTCGTGGAGGAGGTGCGGGCGCTCGGCGAGGACGCCATCGGGATGACCGAGGCCGAACTCGCCCGCGACATCGAGACGCGGCTGTTCGACGCCGGCGGCCAGGGCGTCTCCTTCGACGTCATCGTCGGGTCGGGACCGAACGGCGCGCTCCCCCACCACCGGCACGGCGACCGGACCGTCGAGCGCGGTGACCCGGTCGTCCTCGACTTCGGGACGCGCGTCGACCACTACCCGAGCGACCAGACCCGCACCGTCGTCTTCGCCGGGGAGCCACCCGCCGAGTTCAAGGCGGTCCACGACGTGGTCCGGGCGGCCCAGCAGGCCGGCGTCGAAGCCGTCGAACCCGGCGTGCCGGCCGAAGCGGTCGACGCCGCCGCCAGGGACGTCATCGAGGACGCTGGCTACGGCGACCGGTTCATCCACCGGACGGGCCACGGCGTCGGCCTCGACGTGCACGAGGAGCCGTACGTCGTCGCGGGGAACGACCGCGAACTCGAACCGGGGATGGTGTTCAGCGTGGAACCCGGCGTCTACCTGGAAGGCGAGTTCGGCGTGCGCATCGAGGACCTGGTCGTCGTCACAGACGACGGCCACGAGCGCCTGAACCACGCCGACCGGGGCTGGCAGGTCGAGTAATCCGACAGCCTTTCACCGTCCGGGCCGAACGCCCGCCAATGACCCCGCCGCTCGCCGTCGACATCGACGGCACGCTGAGTCGCGCCGACCGCTCCATCGACGCCCGCGTCTGCGACGTGCTCCGGTCGTGGGACGCGCCCGTCGTCGTCGCCACCGGGAAAGCCCTCCCGTACCCCATCGCGCTGGCCGACTACGTCGGCATCCCCCAGCGCGTCATCGCGGAGAACGGCGGCGTCGTCTACGTCGACGACCACCTGGAGTTCAACGGCGACGCCGAAGCGGCGATGGCCGTCGTCGAGGAGTACGAGGCCCGGGGCCACGACCTGGGCTGGGGCGACGTCGACCTGGTGAACCGGTGGCGGGAGACGGAGGTGGCGGTGAGCCGCGAGTCGCCCCTGGAACCGCTCCGCGAGGTGGCCGCCGACCACGGCCTCCAGGTGGTCGACACCGGCTTCGCCTACCACGTCAAGACCGCCGAGATGAGCAAGGGCCGGGGGCTGGAGACGGCCGCCGACCTCCTGGGCTACGACCCCACCGACTTCGTCGCGGTCGGCGACTCCGAGAACGACGTCTCGACGTTCGAGGTGGCGGGCCGGTCGTTCGCGGTGGCGAACGCCGACGACAGCGCGAAGGCGGCGGCCGACGCGGTGACCGAGGGGAGTTACGCCGACGGCTTCCTGGAGGCCGTCGACGCCGTCTGAGTCTGGCAGCTTTAAGGGGCGGTCGGCCATCTCCCAACCCATGAGCTACGCGGACCTCCCGGACCTGCTGGCGGCGGACGACGACACCGTCTCGGTCACCACGTTCCCCGACGGCAGCGTCGACGTCTACTACACCGTCTCCGACCGCACCGGCCGGGTCGAGACCCGGGGCGACTTCGGGAAGTACGTCGGCGGCGGCGAGTCGAAGTCGCTCCGCATCCGGCAGCAGGCGGTCGAACCCGGCGGGCAGGCGGTCAACATGGCGCTCCAGGCCGACGCCCTCGGCGACGACGTCACCCTGTTCGGACGCCTCGACGACCCCGTCTTCGACGACCTGGCGTTCGAGACGCACTCGATGGGCGACCCCGCCACCGTCGATGTCTACGACTTCGTGGACGGCGACTTCATGCTCTCCGAGGAACCCGACGGCGTGGCCGACTGGGACCTCGACGCGCTCCGGGCGGTCGGCGGCGACCGCTTCCCCGCGGCCTTCGAGGCCGACGCCGTGCTCGGCGCGAACTGGGTGTCGTTCACCGCGATGGCCGACAGTCTGCGCGAACTCGCCGAACTCGACGTCGACGGCGACCTGTTCGTCTTCGACGCGGGCGACGTCACGACCACCTCGGAGTCGGCCGTCGAGGACCTCCTCGACGCCCTCGTGACCCTCGACGGGAGCTACGACGTGGTCCTGAGCGCGAACCAGGCCGAGGTGGAGTATCTCGCGTCCGCCCTCGACATCGACGCGCCCACGGAGGCCGACCTGGTCGACCGGGTTCGAGCGGCGGTGGGCGTCACGGGCGTCGTCCTCCACGACCACCCGTTCGCCACCGCCGCCACCCGTGAGACGACCATCACCGTCCCCGACGTGCACGTCGCGACGCCGCGCCGTCAGACCGGTGCCGGCGACCGGTTCGGGGCGGGACTCGCCCACGGCCTGGCCGCCGACTGGGGGTGGGAGCGGAGCCTCCTGCTCGGGAACCTGTGTGCGGCCTACTACGTCGAGCACAGCGCCACCGGCACGCGGTCTGCGCTCGCCGAGTACCTGGAATCGAAACAGTGAGAGGTCAGGGGGTACTTGAATCAGGCGAACGTCTTCGGCAGGATTCTCAGTCAGAGAGAACGAACAATCATTAAACCCGTTCCCGTAACGTCTCCGTACCCAGGGACATCCATGCTGCTGCCGCTCCACGCCACTCCCGTCGCCTCCCCCAGCTAGTCGGGATTCTCCTGCTGGCGGGCCTGGGCTCGGCGGTGCTGCTCGGGCTCGGACTGGCGGCGTACGTGCAGCGGCGGTCGCGTCCGTACCTGCTGATCGCGCTCGTCTTCGTGGCGCTCGCGGCGCGGACGCTGCTCGCAGGGCTCACGCTCACCCAGCAGCTTCCCGACGGCCAGCACCACCTCTACGAGCACTCCCTCGACGTCGTGATGGCCGCGCTCGTCATCGCGGCGGTGTTCTCGGCTCGGACCACGACCCCCTTCGGAGGCACGCAATGACAGAACAGCGAACCCGCATCGAAACGCACGTGCACAGTCACCCGGGTGTGCATTTCAACCAGCTCGTCCGTTCGCTCGACCTCGCGCCGGGACAGGTGCAGTACCACGTCAGGCGCCTGCTCCGCAACGAGGACCTGGTGAGCGAACAGCTCTACGGACGCACCCACTACTACCCGACCCACTACGACGAATGGGAGCGCGGCGCCATCGCGCTCCTCCACCGCGAGACGGCTCGCGACGTCATCATCCACCTGATGGCGAACGGTCCGACCCGGCCCGCGGACATGGCCGACTCGCTCGACATCGCCCGGAGCACCCTGGAGTGGCATCTCGGCCGCCTCGTGGAGCGCGACCTGGTCCGGAAGGAGCGCGACGAGCGCAACCGGGTGACGCTCGTCCTCCCCGGGAGGCCGAGATAGCCGGCCTCCTGGCGGACGTCACGCCGTCGCTGCCCGAGCGGATGGTCGACCGGTTCACCCGCCTGGTCGACAACCTGCTCGAACCGGGGCAGACCGAACCGTAACCCCTTCTCGCGCGCGACCGTATCCGGCGTCGATGCGGGGCAGGGACGCGGGCATCTCTCGACGCGACTTCGTGAAAGCAGCCGTCGCCATCGGCGGCGCGTCCGCGCTCGCGGCCTGCGTGGAGCGCGAGGGCGAGGTGGACGTTCCGACCGGTCCCGACGACCCGTCGACGCTCCCCGAGCGCCAGCACGCCTGGAACGCGTTCCTCGCGACCGACGACCACGGCAACGACGTGCCGCCGCGCCACCACGTCGTGCTGCTCCTGGACTACGCCGGACCGGGAACGCCGGACGACGCGGACCGCGACGCCGTCGAGACGGCGCTCCGGTCGCTCGAACGGAGCTACCGACGTGGCAACGACGGCCTCCTGTTCACGATGGGCTACGCGCCGGCGTACTTCGACCGGTTCGACGAGTCGCTGCCCGACTCGGTCGACCTGCCCGCGCCGACGGCGCTCTCGCCGTTCGAACAGCCGGACCTCGACACGCCCGACGCCGTCCTCCACCTCGCAAGCGACCACGGCCAGGTCCTGCTCGCGGCCGAAGAAGCCCTCTTCGGCGAGCGCGAGGGCGCGAACGGCGTCAGCTTCGAGGCGTCCCTCGGCGACGTCTTCGACCGTGCGGACCGGCGGACGGGGTTCATCGGGAGCGGACTGCCGGCGTCCCACCAGGACGTCTCGGGCATCCCCGAGGACCACCCGGTGCCGGAGGACGCGCCGCTGTACATGGGGTTCAAGGCCGGGTTCAAGCGCAACCAGGCGAGCGAGACCCGGGTGACCATCCCGGACGGGCCGTTCGCGGAGGGGACGACCCAGCACCTGTCGAAACTCGACCTCCGCCTGCATGACTGGTACGGCGAGCAGGAGTACGACGAGCGGGTCGCGGAGATATTCTGTCCGGCGCACGCCGCCGAGGGCCGCGTCGAGGGCGTCGGCGAGAACCTCGGCGATTCGAGCGGCGTCCAGGACGGCTGTCCGGAACACGTCGAGGACCACGCCAACGAGTACGGCCGCGTCGGCCACGCCCAGAAGGCGGCGACAGTCCGGGAGGACGACTCTCCGCTCATCCTGCGCCGCGACTTCGACTCGACGGACGGCGACCGGGCCGGTCTCCACTTCCTGGCGCTCCAGCGCGGCGTCGCCGACTTCGCGGCGACCAAGCAGGCGCTGAACGCCACCGACCTCGTGGAGCGCAACCCAGCCATCCGCCAGCGCGTGAACAACGGCATCCTGGAGTACACGTTCGTCAAACGCCGGGGCAACTACCTGTTGCCGCCGCGTCGCCACCGCGCGCTCCCCGCGCCACGGCCCGAGTAGCGCCGGAGAGGCGGCACGGACTGCCGGAGAGCGTACTTAATCACCCGCAATTTGGCGGTCGATTCGAGAACTGTACCAGAACCTGTTTTGGCCGCCACCGGTGAGCATAGCGTGATGAATCGACGGTCGTTCCTGCGCGCGGGAGTGGTCGCCGGCGCCGCCTCGCTCGCCGGCTGCAGCGGCCTGCTCCGGACCCAGTCCGGGTTCGCACCGCCGGTGGTGGAGAACCGGCCGGACGCGGTCTACTACCCGAGCCACGCCGAGGGGATGGCGATGGCCGGGATGGCGTCGGCGGGCGAGTACAGGGTGGCGCTGATGTACAGCTACCCCCACCGGTTCTGGAACGTCAACGGTCGGGAGGTGCAGAAGACCGCCATCGAGGCCGAGGACGCCGTCCACCTGATGGCGTCCGTCTGGGACCCCGAGACGGGCGTCGTCGTCCCGGAAGCCGGCCTCTCGGTCGAACTCGCGAAGGGCGACTGGACCTCCGAGGAGGTCATCTACCCGATGCTCTCCCAGAAGATGGGGTTCCACTACGGCGCGAACTTCCCGCTCGACGGCGACGGCACCTACGACGTGGCGGTGAACGTGGGCGGCGTGAGCCTGCGACGGACGGGCGCCTTCGAGGGCCGGTTCGGTGAGCCCACGAGCGCCACCATCCCGTTCGAGTACACCGAGGCGAAGCGCAACGAGGTATCCTACGAGAAGTTCCCCGACGAGGGCGGCAAGCGCGACGCCATCGAGCCGATGCAGATGGAGATGGTGCCGAACGCCGTCGCCCCGGCGAAGGACGAACTGCCCGGGGAGATAGTGGGCGAGGGGACCAGCGGCGACGCCGTCTTCCTCGCCACGGTCATCAGGGACGCGCCGCGCCTGGCCGACGGACCCTACCTCGCCGTCTCGCCGCGCACGCCCTACAACCGGATGGTCACCCCCGCGATGGGGCTCGCCGCCACCGTGACCCGGGACGGCGAGACGGTGTTCGACGGCCCGCTCCGGGCGACCCTCGACCCGACGCTCCGGTATCACTACGGCGCACCCGTCGACGGACTCGCCGCGGGCGACGAGGTGACGCTCTCGGTGACGATGCCGCCGCAGGTCGCCCGCCACGAGGGCTACGAGACGGCGTTCCTGGAGATGGACGACGTCTCGTTCACCGCGTAACTACACCGGCCACTCCTCCTGTCGCCACGCCGCGTCCCAGAACAGGTACTCGTACCGGGCCGAGGTGTGGAACAGACGCCGGAAGCGCTCGCGTTCCGCGGACGTGGCGTCGGCGGCCACGTCGTCCATCAGGTCGAGACACCAGTCCGTGAGTTCGGTGAACTCCTCGCCGGCGTAGACCCGGATCCACTCGGCGTACTGCTCGTGGTCGGGGAGGCCGTCGGCGGCGAGTCGCTTCCCGGTCTCGTTGAACCCCCACATGCACGGCAGGAGGGCGGCGACCAGGTCGCCGAACGTCCCGGTAGCGGCGACGCGCACGAGGAAGTCGGTGTAGGCCCGGGTCGTCGGTGACGGGCGAGTGGCCTCCAGGTCCGCCTCGGTGATGCCGAACTCGGCGGCGTAGCCCCGGTGGAGGTCCATCTCGGTGTTCACTGTCTCGGCCAGGAGGTCGGCGAAGGTCCCCATCCGGTCGACGGTCGGCGCGCTTGCCGCGCCGTACGCGAACACGCGGCTGTACTCTATCAGGTAGACGTAGTCCTGGCGCACCCAGTAGCGGAACGGCGCCTCGTCGAGGCTCCCGTCGCCGAGGCCGCGGACCATCGGGTGGTCGAGGACGGCGTTCCACACGGGGTCGCCCACGTCGGCGAGTTCGTCGGTGAACGTCATCGACCGAGGCGAGGAGCGCCAGCGGATTAGGTCTTACCACCCGATAATAACACCAATTAATAGGAACGGGGTGCTACGCCCACCCGAGATGGTCGGACACGAACGGTCGGAGGCGGACGGTAACGACGGTCGTCGCGCTCGGCGACGATGGCCGTGCCCGACGTTCGCAGGCCTCGACCCGGTACGCCCGGTGAGGTAGACTCGGCGGAGTCGTGCAGGACCCGCTGGTCCGGGAACGATGCTGGTCGCGTCCGCCGTGTTCGCCTCCGGACTGCACGCGGTCGGCCGGTCGAACGTTACCCGAGCACCGTCTCGGCGGAGAACTCGTCGCCGCAGTCGCCGCATCGGTACTGGCCGATGCCCACCTTCCGGACCTCGCCCACCGCACCACACGACGGACACGAGATGTCGGCAACCGTCATCACCGGGGAGGAGACACGGAGAGACGAAAAACGGTTCGCCAGGGTTTTGCCGGCGTGCCGTCACGTGCAGGCATGGACGTCCGGACGGTGCGCCGCGAAGAACTCGCCGCCCTGGTCGATGGCCTGTGGCTCCCGTTCGCCGCCGAGATGGCCGACCTCGACTCGTACGACAAACTGGCGGACGACGTGCGCGGGGACGCGATGGCCTACCGCGAACGCCGGTTCGAGGAGGACGACGCCGTCACGTTCGTCGCCGAGATCGACGGGGAACTGGTCGGCTACGCCGCCGCCGACCGCACCGCGACGCCGCCGGTGTTCGCCCGCGGCGACGAAGTGAACGTCGAGGACGTGTACGTCGCGCCGCGCCACCGGCGGGAGGGTGGCGACGGCGCTGCTCGACGCGGTGGCCGGGTGGGCACGGGAACGGGACGCCGACCACCTCACCCTCTCGGTCAACGCCGGCAACGACGTCGCGCTGGCGTTCTACGAGCGCGAGGGGTTCACGGTGAAACGCCACAGGCTGGTCCGGTCGCTGCGCTGACTCGACGGCCGGCGAGCGGGTCACGGCTGAAAGCAGGCGTGACGGTCACGGCTCGACGGCGGGGGTGACGGTCACGCTCACGGTGCGCGTGCGGGGGCCGTCGCAGTCGACGAGCAGGATGGACTGCCACGTGCCGAGCGCCAGGTCGCCGTCCTCGACGGGGACGGACACGCTCTCGCCGAGCAGCATCGCTCGCAGGTGGGCGTCCGCGTTGTCGTCGATGGCGTCGTGGGCGTAGCCCTCGTCGCGGGGGACGAGGCGCTGGAGTTCGCCCTTCACGTCGGAGAGCAGGCGGGACTCGTCCTCCTGGACGACGATGCCGGCGGTCGTGTGCTGGACGAACGCCGTCGCCACCCCGTCGACGCCCGCCGGCACCGCGTCGGCGACGCGGTCGGTGATGTCGACGATGGCGACCCGTTCGGGCGTGGACACCTCGATGGACATGGGCCAGTAGACGGCCCCGGGTTGCTTATTTATTGGCGGCGGTCGAAGTTCGCCGGGAATGGTATCGAGACGAGCGCTGGTCGCAGCCGCAGGCGCGCTGGCGACGTCGGGACTCGCCGGCTGTGCCGGCGCGTCGGTCGACGAGGCGACGACCACGACCGAACCCTCCGACACCACCCAGGCCATGACGGACCTGACACTCACCACGACGGCGTTCGACGCCGGCGGCACCATCCCGGACGAGTACACCTGCGACGGGGCCGACGCCTCGCCCGCTCTCGCCATCGACGGCGCGCCCGAGAACACGGCGGCGTTCGCGCTCGTCGTGGACGACCCGGACGCGCCGGGCGGGACCTTCACCCACTGGCTCCTGTGGAACGTCCCGCCGAACGTCACGGAGATACCGGAGGGGTTGCGACGTCGCCGACCGTCGAGTCGCTCGGGAGCGCCCGGCAGGGCACGAACGACTTCGGCGAGACGGGCTACCGCGGCCCGTGTCCGCCGACCGGCGACGGACCGCACACCTACCGGTTCACGCTGTACGCCCTCGACGCCGAACTCGACGTCGAGGCGGGCGCGAACGTGGACGCGGTGACGAACGCCGTCGAGAACGCGACGGTCGCGAAGGCGCAGATGACGGGCGAGTACGAACGATAGAAGGGGTCCGAGGTCCGGTGCGGCTCAGTGGGCGACGGGCGCGATGGCGGCGAGCGCCTGGTCGAGGTCGTCGACGAGGTCGTCGACGTGCTCGACGCCGACGGAGATGCGGACGAGCTGGTCGGTGATGCCGACGCGCTCGCGCTCCTCGCGCGGGATGGGCGAGTGGGTCATGCTCGCCGGATGCTCGACGAGGCTCTCGACGCCGCCGAGGCTGACGGCGAGCGAGAACTCCTCGAGGGCGTCCAGGAACTGCTTGACGTCGTCGACGTCGCCGTCGAGTTCGAAGGAGAGCACGCCGCCGTAGCCGGACATCTGGCGGCTGGCGAGGTCGTGCTGCGGGTGGCTCTCCAGGCCCGGGTAGTGGACGTCGGCGACGCGGTCGTGGGCCGCCAGGAACTCCGCGATGGCCATGGCGTTCTCCTCGTGCTGGCGCATCCGGAGCGGGAGCGTCTTGGTGCCGCGCAGGACCATGTAGGCGTCGAACGGCGCGAGCATGTTGCCGAGGCCGACCTGCTGGAGGAAGCCGATCTCCTCGGCGAGGTCGGCGTCGTTCGTGACGACGGCGCCGCCGATGGAGTCGCTGTGCCCGTTGAGGTACTTGGTGGTGCTGTGGGCGACCACGTCCGCGCCGAGGTCGAGCGGTTGCTGGAAGTACGGGCTCATGAACGTGTTGTCCACGCCGAGGAGGACGCCGTGTTCGTCGGCGATGTCGGCGATGGCCGCGACGTCGCAGAGGTTCATGAGCGGGTTGGTCGGCGTCTCCATCCAGAGCAGGGTGGTCTCCGGGCGGATGGCCTCGTCGACGTTCGCCGGGTCGGTCGCGTCGACGAAGGAGACGGCCACGTCGAGGCGCTCGTCGAACAGGTGGGAGAGCATCTTCTTCGTGCCACCGTAGAGGTCCTCGAAGGCGACGACGTGGTCGCCGGGTTCGACGACCGCCATCAGGGTCGCGGCGATGGCGGAGGTGCCGGAGGCGAACGCGAGCGCGTGCTCGCCGCCCTCCAGAGCGGCGAGCCGTTTCTCGAGGGAGTGGCGGGTCGGGTTGGACAGCCGGGAGTAGACGAACTCGTCGGCGTCAGGGTCGAGGTCTTCGAGGCTCAGGTCGGTGTCGAGTTCCGGGACGGCATAGGTCGACGACAGGTGGATGGGCATGGTTACGTCCCCGGGACCGTCGATGACCGGGTCCTCGCCGTAGCTTACCGACAGCGTCTCGAACCGTTCGCGCTCGTTGTGGTCCGGCATGGTAATACGTTCGTCAACGATTTTTATAAGGTTTTCAGTTTTCGGGGGTTTGATGCGTATGAAACATCCGAATTCGAGAGAAATGACTATGAGTAATTTCGGGGCGTTCGAACGGCCGTACCGACGCTCTGCCGGAGCGGGAATCGTCCGTCGAAATCGGTAGCCGTCGCTTACCGGTCGGGTTCCGGACACGACCCGACGGCCCACTGGCGGACCTGTCGGCCGGTCAGAACGGCAGCACCGTCCGAAGCCAGCCGACGACCCCGGTGGCCGTCGAGGTGCGGAGGTCCTCGAACACCGGGTGCAGCGCGTTCAGCAGGTCGTTCTCCGTCTCGAACCGCTCCCGGTCGGTGCGCTCCAGGGCCTCCCGGAGCGTCACGGTGTGGCCCCGGGGGTCGTAGGTGACCGACCGGTGGCCGATGGCGTCGGCCACCTCCGCGGTCCGCGCCGGGAACGTCAGGTCGGCCTCGTCCAGCATCGCGTCGACCTCGGGGATGCCGAACGTGACCACGCCCGGCGAGTCGGACCCGTTCGACGCCGGTGGTCGCATTCCCATACACTGCCGTCTCTCGCGCACCGTGGAAAAGGCTATGCTCCCGCGCCGACATCACGCCAGCCACCGTATTCTTTTACCGGACCAGGGAGACGGACAACCATGTTCGGCACCAGCGGCATCCGCGGCCGCGTCGGCGAGACGGTGACGGCGGGCCTGGCCCTCGACGTCGGGCGCGCCCTCGCGTCCGCCGGCTACGACCGCGTGGTGGTCGGTCGCGACCCGCGCGAGAGCGGGCGGTTCCTCGTCGACGCCCTCACCGCGGGTCTCCGGGAGTGCGGCGCGGAGGTGGTCCGACTCGGCCTCGCGTCCACGCCGACGGTGGCGCGAAGCGTGGGATGGCTCGACGCCGACGCGGGCGTGTCGGTCACCGCCTCGCATAACCCGCCGGAGGACAACGGCCTCAAACTCTGGAATCCGTCCGGTCAGGCGTTCACCGCCGACCAGCGCGACGAGATAGCGCGTCGGCTCGACGAGGCCGCCTTCGACCTGGCGGCGTGGGACGCCGTCGGCGACCAGTCCACCTGGGATGGAGCGACGGACCGGCACCGCGAGGCGCTGGTCGAGGCGGCCGACCTGGCCGACTCGCTCTCCGTGGCTGTGGACGTGGGCAACGGCGCGGGTCGGGTGACCGCGGACGCGCTCGCCGACCTCGGCTGCGACGTCACCACGCTCAACGGCCAACCGGACGGGAGCTTCCCCGGCCGACCGAGTGAACCCACCGCGGAGACGTGCGCGGACCTCCGGGCGTTCGTCGCCGCCTCGGACGCGGACCTCGGGGTGGCCCACGACGGCGACGCCGACCGCATGATGGCGGTCACCGGCGACGGCGCGTTCGTCCCCGGCGACGTCCTGCTCGCGCTGTTCGCCCGGCACGCGGTCGGCGACGGAGAGCGCGTCGCGGTCCCCCTGAACACGAGTCTCGTCGTCGACGACGTCGTAGCAGCAGAAGGCGGGTCCGTCACGAGGACCCGGGTCGGGGACGTCCACGTCGCGGACGCGGCAGCCGACCCGGACGTCGCGTTCGGCGGCGAACCCTCGGGGGCGTGGATATGGCCAGACGAGACCCGCTGCCCCGACGGCCCCCTCGCCGCGATGCGACTGGCGGAACTCGTCAGCCACGAGGGCGCCCTCGCGGACCTCGTCGCCGACGTCGGGTCCTACCCGATCCGCCGGGAGAGCGTCGCGGTGGACGACAAGACGGGTGTGATGGAGCGCGTGACTGCGCGCGTCGCCGACGAGTACGACGACGTGCAGACCGTCGACGGCGTCAGGGTCGACCTCGGCGACGCGTGGTTCCTGGTCCGGGCGAGCGGCACCCAGCCGCTCGTGCGAGTGACCGCCGAGGCCCGCGACCCGACGCGCGCCGACGAGGTGTTCGAACGCGCTCGCGCGCTGGTCGCCGACCAGGTGGCCGCGGGATAAGCGCCACGTGATGGCCGTCGACGGCGGGAGCGATTCCGGCCCGTCCGCCGGTTACACGTCCACGAGACGGTCGATGAGCAACTGCTTCGAGACGCCGCCCTGCGCGGGCCCCTCCATGTCGTCGTAACGCGCGCCGAAGACGTTCATCGTCTCCGGGGAGGCGTCCGGCGGGAGCGTCCACTGCCCGCTGACGCTTCTCGTCTCGCCGGGCGGGATGCGGCCCGTGGTGCCACCGCCCTCGACCCGTTCGCCCGACGCCGTCCCGACAGCGTTCAACTGGAGTTCGTACACCTCGTCGGCCGTGTTCTCGACGCGGACGTTGACGGTCAGGACCCGGCCGTCGTCGGTGTTCCGTATCGTCGCTCCGGTGATGGTCTCGGCCTGGGTCGTCTCCAGGACGAGTTCGTCGCCGACCTCGACGTGCCGCGAGGACATCGGCCCGTTCGAGGGCGTCGTCCCGCCGTCGTCGCCGGCGAGCTGGTTCTGGACCAGCCCGAGGAACGTCGCGCCCTCGATGACGACGGGGATGCCGATGCCCACGACGATGAGAATCCGGAGTAACGTGCGCCGTTCCATTGATAGCGGGGTGTAGGTGGTCGGGACGGTTTAGCAGATGCGAAACTGGTTCGGTGGCGTGTCAGACCGGGATGACCGGGCTGCCCGGGTAGAACAGCCCGTCACCGACCATGCTCGCCAGCGGCGGGCCGTACGCGATGACGACCAGGAGCACCGCGATGGCGACCCACAGCCGGAAGTTGTCGAGGATGCGGGGGCTGTCCTCGGGGCCGGAGAGCGCCGCCGGCAGGTGGCTGTCGACGCCGATGTCGCTCGTCGTGCGGCCGACCCACGAGAGCGCGACGACGACCAGGAAGATGGTCAGCGACGTGAACAGCAGCGTGCCGCCGAGTGCGATCTGGAAGCGCATCTCGGCCACCGTCCCGAACGGCGAGACGAAGTTGACGAACTGGTACTGCGGTTCGGCGGTCCGGCGGGGATGCCCGCGAGTCCGCCGCGGTGCATCGCGTTCGACATGAGCGTCATGCCGAGCACCCACACGTAGACCTGGACGAGCGCCCAGTTCTTCAGTCGGAGCCGCTTGCCCGTCAACTGGGGCAGCAGCCAGTAGGTGATGGACATGAACGTCAGCGCCGCGGCCGTGCCCACGGTGAGGTGGAAGTGGCCCGGCACCCACAGCGTGTTGTGGATGAGGTAGTTGATGTTCATGCCGGCGTTGATCATGCCGCTGAACCCGCCCGCCGCGAACATCAGGCCGGCGAGCGCGCTCCCGGCGAACGCGGGTTCGTCCCACGGCAGCTTCCGGAGCCAGCCCAGGTAGCCGGTGCCGCCGCGCTGGCGGGCGCCGTGCTCGATGCTGGCGACCACCGTGAACGCGGTGAGCAGGCTCGGGAGCAGGAGGAACATCGTGTTCGTCATCGCGACGAACTTGAACCCCTCGGGGATGCCGGGGTCCATGTACTGGTGGTGGAACCCGACGGGCGTCGAGAGGATGAGGAAGAGGACGAACACCACCCGTGCGAGCGGGTCGCTGAACAGCCGGCCGCCCGCGAGCTTCGGCAGGATGGTGTACCAGACGAAGTACGCTGGCATGAGCCAGAAGTAGACCACCGGGTGGCCGAAGTACCAGAACAGCGTCCGGGTGAGCAGCGGGTCGACCTCGGCGATGAGGCCGAGCGACCACGGGAGCAGGAAGAAGATGACCTCGACGGCGACGCCGATGGTGGAGATGTACCACATCAGCATCGTCGTGAGGACCATGAACGTCTGGAGCGGGATGCGCTCGCCCTCGTGTTCCTTCTTCCAGGCCCACAGCGACCGGAACCAGTCGAAGCCGCCGAGCCACGTCCCGACGATGAACAGCGCCAGGCCGAGGTAGAACGACCAGTGGGCCTGCATCGGCGCGTAGAACGTGTAGAGCACGTCGGCCGAGAACGGTATCGAATCGACCAGGCCGGCGAGGACGGCGGTCGACGCGAGGACCGTTCCGACGGTCATCAGCCAGAACCAGACCCACGTGAAGTGTGGGTTCTTGAGCGGCCGTCCGAGGCTCCGGGTGGTGCCCCACGTGAACAGCCCCATCAGGAAGTAGATGGTGAATATCAGCGCGAGCAGCACGCCGTGGCCGGTCAGGACGGTGTAGTAGTCGGTGGAACTGACGAAGCCGCGGAAGACGTTCGTGCGGTGGAGCGCCTGGATGAGGCCGAAGAAGCCGCCGATGCCGAGCGCGGTGAACGCGACGGCGAACAGCGCCCTGACGACTTTCGCCTCCTCAGGGAACTCGTCGACGTACGCCATCTCAGTTCCTCCTCGTACTCGTCCTGCGGGACGATGAGTATCTGGCCCTCCATGGTGTGGTGGCCGTTGCCGCAGTACTCGTTGCAGACGATGCCGTACTCGCCGGGTTCGTCGAACTCCACGGTCATCTTCGATACCTGACCGGGGATGGCCATCGTGTTGACGTTCGTCCCGGCGACCTCGAACCCGTGGATGACGTCGCCGCTGGTGACGTACAGGGTGACGGTGCTGCCGGCGGGCAGCCGGATGGGCTGCTGGGTGCCGGGGTTGAAGAAGAACTGCCGTGCGACGATGTAGACGTCGTAGCTGTTCTCCCCGGTCTTGTAGACGCCGGGTTCGCGGAAGTCGTCGTCCTGTGCCGGCTGCTTGGGGGTGTCGATGGTGCCGCCTTCGTCGCCCATCATCTCGACGCCGGCGCCGACCGCACCGTACGTGACGGTCGCGATGAAGCCGACGATGAGGAGGAGTGCGATGGCGATCCAGAGTTTCTCGAAGCGATGTAGTTTCATCCTTCTGCATCACCTACCCGATGACTGTCGGTCCGCGTCCGAGGAACTCGACGAAGTACATGAAGATCCACATCACCACGAGAACGAGGAAGTAGACGACGATGAGCGTCGCCGTGCCGACCGGGTCGAACTCGTCGTGGCCGATCTCCCTGACGATGCCGTCGTCGCTGTCCACGCTCACTCGCCGACCCTCCGCAGGCGGCGCTCGAACGTCCGGCGTCCGCCGGCGTGGCCCCGAGGCCGGTCGGACGCGCCGGTAGTCGAAAATCGCTGCATTACGGGAGAGGCGATGGATTTCAGGTATATATAACTACCCCCTATTCCCGGGGGACGGGAATAAACCAGACCATCTTCTTGGCTCCGTAGCAGGGAGATAACCATGGAACTGAGCCTTCGCATCGTCCCCGTGGTCGGGTTGCTGGCGCTCGTCCCGGCGCTGCTGTTCGCCTTCGGCCGGACGGACGTGATGGGATACGTCGCCGCGCTGAACACCGTCCTCATCGCCGCGAGCCTCTACTACATGTTCGGTCCGGCGGACTCCGAGTTCACCGCCGGGTCGACGTCCGAATCGCCCCGCTCCGACGCACACTGAATCGCCCCGTTCATATACGCAGAGCGCATACGCCGAGCCGTTCGATAACGCGAGCAGTATGACTGGACTACACGACTCGACGGTTCTCCCCGCCCCCTGGAACGACGCCGGTGACGGTCGCGTCCCTGGCCCGTGGATGAGCGACCCGAATCGAACCACCGCGTCGCCAGCAGACGGCACATGAGACGGCGCGAACTACTGGCCGGCGTGCTCGGCCTGGGCGTCCTCGGCGGCGGCGCCGCGCTGGCCAACTCCGGCACCTCCTTCATCAACGACGAGGGCATCGGCCCGGTGCAGGTCGAGACGCTCGACGCGCCGGGGAGCGAGGCGGGCACCATGCTCGTCCCGAAGCCGGGCACCGTCACCGTCGTGGACGTCTTCCGCACCTCCTGCACGGAGTGCAAACCGCAGCTCGAAGAGCTCCGGACGGCCCACGACGCGGTCGGCGACCGGGCGACCTTCGTCTCGGTGACCAACGCTGTTCTCGGCGGGTCGCTCACCCGCGACGACATCACCGATTGGTGGCGCGAGTACGGCGGACCGTGGCCGGTCGCCGTCGACAACGAAGGGCAGGTGACGCAGGCCGTCGGCGCCACCGGCCTCCCGTTCACCGCCATCGTGGACGACACGGGCGAGGTGGCGTGGACGCATCTCGGCGTGGCCGACGGGGAATCGGTCGCGGACGCCGTCACGACGACGCTCGAACAGGAATGATACAGGACCCGGGGTTCACGGCGGCGCTCGTCTTCGCGTTCAGTTCCGGAGTCGCCGCGTTCTTCGCGCCGTGTGCGGCGCCGCTGCTCCCTGGTTACGTCGGCTACTACGTCAGCCTCACCGACGACGAGGTGCGCCTCTCCGGCGCGCTCGCCCGGGGGCTGGCGACCGGGGCCGGGACGCTCCTTGTCTTCGGCGGGATGGCGCTCGTCGCGTTCGCGGCGGGCCAGTCCGCGTTCGACGACGTCGGCCTGCTGAGCCAGCGGTCGGCGTCGCCCTCGCGCTCCTGGGCGCGGTGACGCTCGCCGGGCGCGGGCCGACCTGGAGTGTCGCGCTCCCGAAGCGCCGGGCCACCGTGTTCGGGTTCGGTATCTTCGGCAGCATGTACGCGCTCGCCGCCACCGGCTGCGTGGCCCCGATGTTCCTCGCCGTGGCGGGACTGGCGCTCGCGTTCCCCGCGACGGCCGCATTCGCCGTGTTCGGCGCGTACGCGGCGGGACTGGCGCTCCTCATGACCAGCGCCACCGTGGCCATCGCGGTGGGCTACGACATCGGCGCCAGCCGCTTCTCCGGCTACTCCGGGTCGATGACGCGCATCGCGGGCGCCGTCATGCTCGTCTCCGGCGTCCTCGAAGTCGCGAACTGGGCGGTGACCGCAGGGTGGCTATGACGGGCCCGTCGCCGGGCGGTGAACGCAGATGACGAGCTGTGACCTCTGTGACCTCCCGACCCCGGACCCACCCGTCACCGACTCCGACGTCGACGGCGAGTTCTGCTGTCGCGGCTGTCTCGAGGTGACGCGGACGCTCGGCGACGTGGACGAGGCCGAACCCGAGGACATCCGGCGGGCGCTCGGCGCCGACCAGAACGACGAGCCGATACCGGACGGCACCGAGGAGACGTTCCTGGCGGTCGAAGGCATGCACTGCTCGACCTGCGAGGCGTTCATCGAGGGGACCGCCGGCGCGTCCGAGGGCATCCACGCCGCCGAGGCCAGTTACGCCTCGAACGTCGTGAAACTCACCTACGACCCGGACGACATCGGCCGCGACGAACTCCCGGGCGTCATCAACGGCCTGGGCTACACGGCACGGGAGATCGACGAGGCCGACGAGGGCAGACAGGAGACCATCGGCCGGCTGCTCGTCGGCGGGTTCTTCGGGATGATGGTGATGCTGTGGTACATCCTGTTCCTCTACCCGGCGTACGTCGGCGTACCGCCCGAAGACCTCCTGCTCGACCTGACCGGCCCCGCGGGGTCGTACCTGCTCGGCAACGTCTGGGTCATGACGTCGGTGGTGCTGTTCTACACCGGATTCCCCATCCTGCGGGGCGCGTACGTCAGCCTGCTCTCCGGCCACCCGAACATGGACCTCCTCATCGCCATCGCGGCCGTCAACGCGTACGTCTACAGCACGCTCGCGATGCTCGTCGGCATGGTCGACGTCTACTTCGACATCGCGGTGGTCATCGTGGTGGTCGTCACGCTCGGCAACTACTACGAGGACCGACTGAAACGCAAGGCGGTCGGCCTGCTGTCAGAACTCACCGAGGAGCGGGTGGACGAAGCCCGCATCCGCACCGAGGACGGCACCGAGACGGTCCCCATCGAGGCGGTCCGGCCGGGCGACACGCTCGTCGTCAAGCCGGGCGAGCGCGTCCCGCTGGACGGCACCGTCGTCGAGGGGACGGCCGCGGTGGACGAGTCGCTCATCACCGGCGAGTCGCTGCCGGTCCGGAAGGAACCCGGCGACGAGGTCATCGGTGGCGGCGTCGTGGCCGACTCGGCGCTCGTCGTGGCGGTGGACGAGGACGCGGGCAGTACGCTCGACCGCCTGGTGACGCTGCTCTGGGACATCCAGAGTTCGAAACCCGGCGCCCAGCGTCTCGCCGACCGCATCGCCGCCGTCTTCGTCCCGCTGGTCATCATCGTCGCCGTCGTCGCGTTCGGGTGGCAGTTGTTCACGGGTGCGACGCCGACGGGCGCGCTGCTCGTCGGCCTCGCAGTGCTCGTGGTGTCGTGTCCGTGCGCGCTCGGCCTGGCGACACCGCTCGCGACGGCCTCCGGCGTCCACACCGCCCTCGACGAAGGCATCATCGTCGGCGACGGGTCGGTGTTCGAGACGTCCGAGGAGGTCGAGTACGTCGCCTTCGACAAGACGGGGACGCTCACGACCGGCGAGATGCAGGTCGTCGAGGCGACCGGCGACGAGCGGACACTTGAGCGTGCGGCGGCCGTCGAGCAGTTCTCCGAGCATCCGGTCGCGTCCGCCGTCACGGCCCACACATCGCCGCCGGACGCCGAGGTGACGGGGTTCGAGCGCCACCCCGGCAAGGGCGTCAGCGCCGAGGTGGACGGCGACCGGGTGGTCGTCGGCGTCCCGTCGCTGGTCGAACACCGGGGCTGGACCGTCGCGGACGACCACGCGGCGCAGGTCACGGCCGCCCAGGAGCAGGGGAACGTCGCGTCCGTCGTCGCCTGGGACGGCGCGTCCCGCGGCGTCGTCGTCGCGGGCGACACCCCGCGCGAGGAGTGGGAGTCGGTCGTGGCCGAACTCGCGGCCGACGGCAAGAAGGTCGTGGTCATCACGGGCGACAGCGAACGGGCGGCCGCCCGGTTCCGGGAGCGCGAAGACGTCGAGCACGTCTTCGCGGGCGTCCCGCCCGAGGCGAAAGCCCAGGTCGTCGAGCGCCTGCAGGCAGACGGTCCGACGGCGATGGTGGGCGACGGGAGCAACGACGCGCCCGCGCTCGCGGCGGCGGACCTCGGCATCGCCATGGAGAGCGGCACCGCGCTCGCGGCGGACGCCGCCGACGCCATCGTCACCACCGACGACCTCGCGACCGTCCCGCGCGTCTTCGAGCTTACGGCGGCCACGAACGGCCGCATCAAGCAGAACCTGGGGTGGGCGTTCCTCTACAACGCCATCGCCATCCCGCTCGCGGTGGCGGGCGCCATCAACCCGCTGCTCGCCGCGGTCGCCATGTCAGCCAGCAGTCTGCTCGTCGTCGGGAACTCCTCGCGAAACCTGTGATTTCACGCGATGTCAGGAAGCTGGAACGCGAATTTCACGCGGTGTCAGGAGGTTGGAACGCGTTCCAGTCGAGTGAGAACGAGCGACGGGAGTCGAACTGCTTATTGCCCATGGGCCAAAGAACCCGGTATGGTGCGCGATCCGTTCGCGAAGGAGGACGCGCCCGATCTCCAGGACGTGCTCGACGCGCTGGACGACCCCGCGTGTCGGACCATCATCTCGAACCTGGAGAAGCCGATGACGGCCAGTGAAATCTCGGACACCTGTGACATCCCGCTCTCGACCACCTATCGTAAGCTCGAGTTGCTGTCGGACGCGTCGCTGCTCTCCGAGGGGACGGAGATACGCCCCGACGGCCAGCACGCGACGCGCTACGACATCGACTTCGACGACGTGGTGATCTCGCTCGACAACGAACAGGCGTTCGAGGTGTCCATCACGCGGCCGGCGCGGACCGCGGACGAACGGATCGCATCGCTCTGGTCGGAGGTACGGAAGGAGATATGAGCCACGTAGTAACAGCAATCGTCGCAACGCAGACCATCATCCTGCTCCTCGGGAGCCTCATCACCTACCTGTCGTTCAAGGCCTACCGACGGACGGGAGCCAGGGCGCTCTGGTCGCTGTCGGCCGGGTTCGGGGTCATCACGACGGGGTCCATCATCGCGGGCGTCCTGGACCTGCTCGTCCCGAGCGTGAACTTCCAGTACAGCATCCTGCTCCAGAGCGTGACGACGGCCATCGGCTTCATCATCATCACGTACTCGCTCTACGTGGAGTGAGCCCTTCTCTCCCGCTGACCACAGCCGTGTCGCGGGACACGGCGAGGCTCGCATCGAATAAACTGTTCGAACGTTGTTCGTTGTTCCAGAACGCTTTCATGCTCGCGTGGCGAACACCGGTGCATGGCAGTCGAAGACGAACTCCGCGAGCAGTTCACCGAGGCGTTCGAAGGCGCAGACTTCCCGGTCAGCAACCAGATGCAGCTCGTCCCCGCGCTCCCGAACGGCCCGGGCACGAAGTTCGAGGCGGGCGACGTCAGCTTCACGGCGATGGAGCTCGCGTCGAAGCTCTCGAACGCGCAGGACTTCCCGTACGACGACGTGGAGTCCCTCGTCGACGACACCATCCAGGGCCTCAAGGACCAGGACCTCATCTGAGGACCGAAACCGATAGCAGCTCCACCCTCGTTCTGTCGCCGATGACCCGCGGCACGTACACCCTCCTGGTCGAGCTACCGCGAACCGTGGACGTGCGCGTCGGCGCGCTCGGCGTACTGACGTTCCAGGCCGGCTGGTACGCCTACACGGGGAGCGCGTTCGGCCCGGGTGGGCTCTCCCGCGTGGACCGCCACCGCGAACTCGCTCGCGGCGAGCGGGACGTGCGACACTGGCACGTCGACTACCTCCTCGGACACCCGGCAGCCGCGCTCCGCGACGTCGTCGTGACCGAGGGCGAGGACGTCGAGTGCGCCGTCGCCCGGTCAGTCGGCGGCGACGCCGTTCCGGGGTTCGGCGCGTCGGACTGCGACTGCGGCTCGCACCTCGCCCGGTTCCCGACGCGCCGGGCCGCCCGGGACGCGGTCGTCGCCGCACACGAACCGTAACTTATTCTCACCACCCGGGAATGAAAGCGAAATTAAACGGGGAGCAGTCGAAAGGTCGAGCATGGGCGAAACGAGCGGGTCACGTCGCGGGTCGCGTCGGGAGCTGTCGCGCGAGGAGGTCGATGCGGTGCTCGAGACCGTCGGAGTGGGCACGCTGGGGCTGGCCGCGGACGGCCAGGCCTACACCATCCCGGTGTCCTTCGGCTACGACGGCCACGCACTCTATTTCCAGCTCGCTATCGGCGAGAACTGCAAGAAGGTGGAGTACATCGAGCAGACCGACCGGGCGTCGTTCTCGGTCACGCGGTTCGAGGGCGCGGACCGGTGGGACAGCGTGTCGGTCGTCGGCGAACTCGAACAGGTCCCCGGCTGCGACCTGGACCTCGCCATCGCGTCGATGACCGAGAACGCGGTGCTCGCCGAGTTCGCCGCGTTCGACGGGATGACCGACCTCTCGTTCTGCATCGTTCGGCTCGTTCCCGACGAAATCACCTCTCGGACGGCGCACACCGCGTAGCCCGGGGCCGTCCGCCGGAGCGTGGCCCTCGTCGACCCGGCCCGCCCATGTTATGCTATAGCAAACCAAGGGCGTGGGGCTGACACGTCCACCTCCCGACGCGCACGACGGCGACGTCAGCGCGCGGGCGACGAGCACGTCGTCGAAAGTCGAGCAAACGCATGGCGACCCCACGCTCGCCGGTCTCACGGCCGATTTCGTGCGCCGGCGGCGTCGTCGGACGCGGCGTGGGGCCGTCTCAATCGAAGATAAGCCCGGTCTGCCGACCAGAGTGGTCGTCTGTCGCCCGGTTCCGGGCGAGCAACCCGCGCCTACCGGAACCTGCTCGCGGACAGTCCGTTCACGCGCTGTCGGGGCGAAACGGCCTCACGCAACAGTGTGAGACGATACCAGTGAAATTCCGGGCAGGTACGGCGGAGACGGACGGCGTGGATTGTTTCACGTATTTGTAGGCTGGACCGCCCGTGCATGTTGACGGCTGGGTAATAGTATCAGGGACGCGACGCTGTTCGTTCCCGGCGCTGGGCGCGAGCGTCCCTGCGGGCCGGAGACGCTGGACCTGTCGCGTCAACGCCCACGCGCCATGCCCCGGAGCGGGCCGGTTCGGGGTTCTGATACGGTCGCGTTACCAGCGAGTAATTTCGGCGATACAGCGACACTCACCCGGAAATTCTGGCTTTACAATCATTAACAATCTGCGTGTTTTATGCAGGGGGCCTCCAAAGCAAGGTGCTTGGAGGGGGAATCCCTTGCAAGACACTTCACCAGCCGACGAACCGACGACCGATTTCACCCGACGGAGCTTCCTCAGAGCCACCGGCGGGACGGCCGCGGCGGCCGCTGTTGGGGGTTCAGCGGCGTTGCGGCGGCGCAGGACGGACAGCAGCAGTCAGACGCGGAGCTACGGGAGGTGCTGACCGGCACCATCACGACCATCGACCCGGTCGCGGCGACCGACACCGCGTCGGGCACCATCATCATGCAGGTGTTCGACGCCCTGATGAACTATCCCAACGGGGAGACCGAGGTCGAACAGCTCCTGGCGTCGAACCTCGAACGCTCAGAGGACTTCCAGACCTACACGTTCAGCATCCAGGAGAACGCCACGTTCCACAACGGCGACCCGGTCCGGGCCCAGGACTTCGTCTACGCGTTCGAGCGCCTCGCGGCGTCGCCGAACTCGCGGCGGTCCGGGTTCATTCTGGACACCCTGGCAGTCCAGCACGAGACCGACGGCGACGGGAACTACCAGCCGGGGACGCTCGCGGTCACCGCAGAGGACGACAAGACGCTCACCATCCAGCTCGAACGGCCGTTCCACGCGGCGCTCGAGATGCTGGCGTACTCGTCGTTCTCGGCGGTGCCCGAGGGCATCGTCGGGGACGTGGAGGGCTACGACGGCCAGATGTCGTATTCGGAGTTCTCAACGAGCAACCCCATCGGCTCGGGTCCGTTCGAGTTCGAGATGTGGTCGCCCGGCACCGAGGCCGCGGTCACCCGGAACGACGACTACTACGGCACCTCGGCGTCGGTGGCACGCGTCCACTGGCAGGTCATCGAGGACGACTCCGCGCAGTTCAACTACGCGATGAACCGGAACTCGGACATCTTCCCGATTCCGTCGACGCAGTTCGACCCGACCCTGGTCAGCGTGGACGAGACCGACGACATCGGGCGCGAAATCGGCACGTACGGGCCGATGCGCAACGGCCTGACCGCGAACCTCGTCCGGGTGCCGACCATCAACACGTTCTACATCGGGTTCAACATGGCGGCGGTCCCGAAGGCCGTCCGCCAGGCGTACGCGTACGCGCTGAACCAGCAGCTGATGGTCAACCAGGTGTTCAAGGGGCGCGGCGTGCCCGCGTACCACTTCACGCCGCCGTCCATCTACCCGGGCGGCGCCGATGCCTACGACACGCACGCCCAGGAGAACTACCCGTACGGCTACAACGAATCGCAGCTCGACCAGGCGCGACAGGTGATGGAGGAGGCGGGCTACGGGCCGAACAACCGGTTCTCGGTCACCTGGACCCAGTACCAGTCCACCACCTGGCTGGAGATGGCCCAGATACTGCGGGACCAGCTCGCCAGCGCCTACGTCGACATGACCATCGAGCAGGCGCCGTTCTCGACGCTGCTCCAGCGCGGCCGGGAGGGCAACCTCGAGGCGTACACGCTGGGCTGGATCGCTGACTGGCCCGCGCCGGACAACTTCCAGCAGCTGCTCAACCCGCCGCAGACCCAGACGGACCTGTCGGCGCCCATCTCCTACACCAACTGGAGTCCGGAGACGGGGTCGGCGGCCCAGCAGGCGACCGACGCCTACGAGACCATCCAGGAGAACTCGGGACCGACCGACCAGGCCCTGCAGGCCCGGGAAGATGCCTACGTCACCATCGAGGAGGCGAACTGGGAGGACGTCAGCTTCGCGAACGTCTACCACCAGGTCAGCGACGTCTTCTGGTACGACTGGATCGACCAGCCGCTGCCCGGTCCGATGGGACGGAGCAGACAGAAGCGCAACGGTATGACCGTCAACGACAGCCCGGAGCGGCCGTCGTAGGCGCACCTCACGCCGTTCCATTTCCCATGACGACACGGTTTCACGGGGGTTTGTATGAGCCGCTGGAGCTACTTCGGCAAGCGACTGCTGCTGTCCGTCCCGGTGATAGTGTTCGGGACGACCGTCACGTTCCTGCTGGTGTACGCCGGCCCCATCGACCCGGCGTCTGCCATCCTCGGTCCGACGGGCGACCCCTCCCAGGTGCAGGAGATACGCGAACAGCTCGGGCTGACCCAGCCGCTCTGGCAGCAGTACATCGACTTCATGGTCAGCATGTTCACGTTCGACCTGGGGCGGTCGTGGGTCATCAACCCCGGGAGCGACGCCGTCGACGTCATCCTGAGCTTCGCGCCGCGCACCATCTGGCTCGGGTTCTGGTCGGTGCTCATCGCGCTGTTCATCGGCATCCCGCTCGGGTTCTACGCCGGCCTCAACCCGAACACGTGGAGCGACTACTTCGCGTCGTTCGGCGGCATCGTCTGGCGTGCGATGCCGAACTTCTGGCTCGCGGTCATCCTCGTCAGCGTCCTCTCACAGTCCAAGGACATCTTCTGGGGGTTCGAGTGGGCGACGTGGGTGGTGCGGACGAACGTGGTCACCCCGCCGCCGCTCGGCTGGCTGAACGACCCCTCGCGGCTGATCACCGCCCCGTCGGATACGTGGCCGCGGGTGCTGGCGGCGACCAAGCAGATACTCCCCGCCGCCGTCGTGCTCGGGTCGGCGTCGATGGGCAACGAGATGCGAATCGGCCGGACCGCGGTCCTCGAGACCATCAACTCGGACTACGTCGAGATGGCGCGCGCGAAAGGCGTCGCGCCCCGGGCCATCGTCTGGAAGCACGTGTTCCGGAACGCGCTCATCCCGCTGGTGCCCATCATCACGGGCGAGGCGTTCCTGCTGCTCGGCGGGTCGGTGCTGGTCGAGATCGTCTTCGCCATCAACGGCCTCGGCTACCTGTTCTTCCAGGCCATCATCCAGGGCGACCTGCCGCTGGTGGGCACGCTGATGTACGTGTTCATCCTGCTGCTCGTCGGCGTCAACATCCTCCAGGACCTGCTGTACACCATCATCGACCCGCGCGTCGGCTACGAAACGGAGTGATACAGAGTGAGTGACAGAAATCTATCAGGATTCGACGACCAGGACGAGGAGCCGACCCTCCGTCAGCGAGTGGCGGAGAACCCGCGACCCGCGCTCGTCTGGGGCGCGGGACTGCTCGTGCTCGTCGCCCTGGAGTTCGGCGCCGTGGTGCACTTCGGCTTCGAACTCGTCCACACGGTGCTCGACTCCCTCCCGGGCGAACCGGGGGCCGCCATCGCGCTCCGTGGCATCGAAGCAGCCGCCGACATCCCGACGCTCCTCTCCCGTGAGCTCATCCCGAACGAGGGGTACTGGAACGGGACCGAGTGGGTGGACACGTTCATGGGCCTGAGCCCGAAACACTCGTGGCTCCTGCGAGCGTCGCTCGTCTACGTCTACGCGGCGGTGTTCCTCTGGTGGCTCTGGCGGGGCTACGACACCTTCCGCACCCACTACCGGCGTGCCGACTGGACGCCACGCGACGACCAGGTGGACCGGATGCGGCGGCACCGATGGGGCCAGTTCGGCCTCGTCGCAGTGCTCGTGTTCCTCGTGATGGCGATGTTCGCGCCGACGCTCGGCCCCACGACGCTCGACAAGAACATCGAGAACCCCTACTCGAACGAGATAACCTACTGGGACGAACAGACCGAACAGGTCCAGGAGGTGGTCGTGGGTGTCGCCAACGTCGGGTCCGGGTCCCAGGGAACGGCCACCAGGAACGTCGGCCCGTGGACCTACGACGACTTCGGCCGGTTCCATCCGTTCGGGACGCTCACCACGGGCAAGGACCTGTTCACGTTCCTCGTCTACGGGTCGCGGATATCGCTGTTCATCGGGCTCGCGACGATGGTGACCGCGGCGCTCGTCGCCGCCGCGCTCGCGCTCGGTACGGCCTACTACAAGGGCCTCGCGGACCTGCTGGTCGTGGTCACCAGCGACTCCTTCCAGGCGTTGCCGGTGCTGATGGTGGTCATCCTCATGGCGTACCTGTTCGCGGGGACGTGGATAGCGTCGCTGTACAACGGCGCCATCCTGCTGGTCGTCGTCTTCGCGCTCGTCTACTGGCCGTACCTCTGGCGGGCGGTCCGCGGCCCGTCGCTCCAGGTGTCCGAACAGGAGTGGGTGGACGCCGCCAAGAGCTTCGGGCAGAGGCCACGCGTCATCATGGAGAAGCACATGGCGCCGTACATCGTCGGCTACCTGTTCGTCTACGGGTCGATGAGCCTCGGCGGGGTCATCGTCGGCGTCGCCGGTCTCTCCTTCCTCGGGCTGGGCATCACGCCGCCCACCCCGGAGTGGGGGCGGGCCATCAACGCCGGCCAGCCGTACGTCGCCAGCGCGTCGTGGCACATCTCGCTCATCCCGGGCATCCTCATCACCATCGTGGTGACCGGGTTCAACGCGCTGGGCGACGGCATCCGCGACGCCATCGACCCGCAGAGCGAGGGCGGCGAGGGTGAGACCGAGGTCGTCGCCGCAGGGAGTGGTGGCGCATGAGCGGCACCGACGCCGCCACGGTCGAACGCGCCGACCAGGAGCCCATCCTCGCGGTCGAGAACCTCCAGACGACGTACTTCACGGACAAGGAGACCATCCACGCCGTCGACGGCGTCAGCTTCGAGGTCTACACGGGCGAGACGGTCGGCATCGTCGGCGAGTCCGGGTCGGGCAAGTCCGTGACCGCCCGGTCCATCATGGGCCTCGTCCAGTCGCCCGGGCGCCTCCTCGACGGGAGCAGCATCCGCTTCCGGGGCGAGGAGCTCGTCGGCCGGTCGGACGCCGAGTGGCGACAGGTCCGCGGCGACATCGCGATGGTGTTCCAGGACCCGCTGAACAGCCTCAACCCGGTCTACACCGTCGGGAACCAGATAGAGGAGGCGCTCCGCATCCACCAGGGACTCAGGGGGAGCGCGGCGACCGAGGAGGCCATCAACCTCCTGGAGGCGGTCGGCATCTCCGACGCGCCGCGCCGCATCAGGGAGTACCCCCACGAGTTCTCGGGCGGGATGCGCCAGCGTGCGGTCATCGCGACCGCACTCGCCTGCGACCCCGACCTCCTCATCTGCGACGAACCCACCACCGCACTCGACGTGACCATCCAGGCCCAGATACTCGAGCTGCTCCAGGAGCTGCAGGCCGAACAGGACCTGAGCATCGTCTTCATCACACACGACATGGGCGTCATCGCGGAGGTCGCGGACCGCGTGAACGTGATGTACGCCGGCGAGTTCGTCGAGTCGGCACCCGTCGTGGAGCTGTTCCAGCACCCGAAACACCCCTACACGCAGGGGTTGCTCGCCAGCCTCCCCGGCAACACGCCGCCGGGCGAACGCCTCCGGACCATCGAGGGCGAGGTGCCGACGCCGACCGAACCCGCGACCTACTGCCGGTTTGCGCCCCGGTGCCCGGAGGCCTTCGACGAGTGCCAGCGCGTCCATCCCGAACTGGTGCCCGTGCACGACGGCGCCGAGGACCATCCCGCGGCGTGTCTGCTCTATCCCGAGGACCGGTCCCGGGAGCAGGCCGTCGAACGCCATCGAGCGATGGGCGAGGAGAGCGGAGGTGACCGGTCATGAGCCGCGAGCGACTCTCCGACCTCGACACCGACCGCGTCGCGGAGGACGTGATGGTCTCGGTCCGCGACCTGAAGACCTACTACGGTTCGTCCGGCATGTTCGCCGGCCAGCCGGTGAAGGCCGTCGACGGCGTCAGCTTCGACATCAAGCGGGGCGAGACGCTCGGGCTGGTGGGCGAGTCCGGCTGTGGCAAGACCACGCTCGGCCGGACGCTGGTGGCGCTCGAACGGGCGACGGCCGGCGAGGTGCGGTTCGACGACAGGGACGCGACCGAACTCGAGGGTGACGCCCTCCAGGAGTGGCGGCGGAACGTCCAGATGGTGTTCCAGGACCCGGACGCCAGCCTGAACGACCGGATGACCGTCGGCGAGATCGTCCGGGAGCCCCTGGACGTCCACGAATGGCAGACGCCGCGCGACCGGCGACGAAGGGTGCGGGAGCTGCTCGACACGGTGGGCCTCCAGCCCGAGCACTACTACCGCTACCCCCACCAGTTCTCGGGCGGGCAGCGCCAGCGCGTCGGTATCGCCCGCGCGCTCGCGCTCGAACCCGATTTCGTCGTCCTCGACGAACCCGTCTCTGCGCTCGACGCGTCGGTCCAGGCGAACATCCTGAACCTCCTGGAGGATCTGCAGGAGGAGTTCGGGCTGACCTACCTGTTCATCGCACACGACCTCGCCGTCGTGCGGCACATCTGCGACCGCGTCGCCGTCATGTACCTCGGGAACATCATGGAGATCGGCCCGACCGAGGAGCTGTTCGATGAGCCCGCGAATCCGTACACGCAGGCGCTGCTCTCGGCGATTCCCGAACCCGACCCGACCGCGGAGATTGACCGCATCACGCTCCGGGGGACGCCGCCGAGCCCCCGCGACCCGCCGGCGGGCTGTCCGTTCAGCACGCGCTGCCCGATGAAGATACGGCCGGACGACTACCGCGACATCGACACGGCCGTCTGGACTGCCGTCGAGGAGTTCCGGGACGTGCTCCGGGCGCGCGTCCGCGCCGACCGCTCGGTGACCGAACGCGTGAAGTCGCGTCTCGGCATCGAGACCAGGTTCAGCGACGTCGACGAGTTGCGTGCGGAGGTGTTCGAGGACGTGACGCTCCCGGACGACGTCGCGACGCACGTCGACGAAGCGGCGCGCCGGATGGAAGCTGGCGACGACGCCAGTGCCCTCGCGTATCTCGCCGACGAGTTCGACAGCGTCTGCGACGCCGACGACCCGGACGACTACCAGGTCGGTTCGGCGGGCCGCGTGAGCCACTGCCATCGGCACGCCGACGAGTACCAGTCGCCGAGCACGTTCCTCGTCGAAGAGCTCGCGACTGCATCGACGGGACGCGGACGGAACGACGGCTCCTTCGAGCCGCTGAACAACGGTCATCACGACGCCGGCGACCAGGACGACGACCGAACTAACCGGTAACAACCACTTTCGGGACCGACACACAACGTGAAACCATGCCGAACGTAGGAGAGGACACGGACTACGCCGAGCGAACCGCCGCGCACGCGGACGTGCACCGGGACGCGTGGGCGCGAACGATCGCCGAGATGCGGTCCCGGGCGGAGGAGCTCCGCGACGAGGGATGGGACGTAGTCACCGTCGGCGCGGAGCACACGGCCCCGGTCAGTCCGGAGGCCGGCGAGACGGACCGGTTCGGGCTGGTACACGTCGTTCCCGACAACGAGGCGGCGGCGTTCGCCGACGCGTTCGAACGGGGACGTACCCGGAGTACCAGGTCTACCGCCAGGAGGTCGACGGGCGACTGTTCCTGCTGACCGAACTCCAGGACCCGGACGCCGAGACGGCCATCGTCGTCGCGAGCAACTTCGAACTCCTGTACGCGGGCGGCCTCGTCGAGGCGGCCGAAGCCGAAGGAGCGATGTACACCCACGTCCAGACGCTGGACAAGACGTACCTCGGGTCGTTCCGCCACGACGACTGGGAGAAGTTCTTCCCGGATGCCGAGCGCATCAGGGAAGGAATCCGGTAACGGACCGACCGACATCCCGGACGCCACCGCACCCCGGAACGTACCAGTTTACCACACAACGATATATTACCCCACAAACATACAGGAGTGCACGGTAGTAACGATGACGGCCGACGCTCGAATGCCGTGCTTCACCGAGTCCGAGGAAGGAACGGAGCGGTCGCCGGTGGGAGATTGGACGGGCCAGACGATAGACGTGGCCGGATTGAATGGTGAACCGGCGTTTCGACCGGGGGAACGCCGGCGGGTAGATGGCGGGCGTGGCGGCCCCGGGGCCGTCGCACCGGGCCCTCGGCCGAGGAATAGTATCAGTGTGGCTACTGCAGATAGCTCGTTATTCCGATAAAACGAATTCGGGTCCGCGACCGGTTACAGGATGCCGGCGGCCTTCGCCCGGGCGACGATGTCCTGGGCCATCTTGTTGGTGGCCTCGTCGACCATCTGGCCGTCGACGGAGACGGCTCCCTTGCCCTCCTCCATCGCCTCGGCGTAGGCGTCGACGATGCGCTTGGCGCGGTCGGCGACCTCCGGGTCGGGCGCGAACACTTCGTTGGCGATCTCGATCTGGCTCGGGTGGATGGCCCACTTGCCGTCACAGCCCAGCATCGACGCGTTCGCGCAGGACTGGCGGAAGCCCTCCTCGTCCTGGATGTCGGCGTACGGACCGTCGATGCACGGGAGGTCGGCGCTCTTCGCCGCGGCGTTGATGTGCGAGAGCGCGTAGTGCCAGTAGTGGCCGGGGTAGTCGGGGAACTGGCCGATGTCGAGACCGGGGGTCCCCATGGCGGCCGAGTAGTCGCCGGGTCCGAAGATGACCGAGGAGAGGCGGTCGGAGGAGTGGGCTATCTCGTGGACGTTGTGCATCCCCTGGCCGTCCTCGATCTGGGGCTCCAGGCCGATGCCGCCGACTTCGAGGTCGGCGTTGACCTCGACCTGTTCGAGCAGGTTCGCGACGGTGTGGATGTCGCTCGCGCTCTTCACCTTCGGGACGATGATGTCGTCGAGGACGTCGCCGGCTTCGGTCACGACGGTGATGAGGTCGTCGTACCACCACTGGGTGTCGATGCCGTTGATGCGGAAGCTGACGATCTTGTCGCTCCAGTCCTCCTCGCGGAGCGCCTGGATGAGCGGGTCCCGGGCGGCCGCCTTCTCGCTCGGCGCCACCGAGTCCTCCAGGTCGAGGAACACCTCGTCGGCGTCGCTGTTCGCGGCGTTGTGCATCATCTTCTCGTCGCTCGCGGGCGTCGCAAGCTGGGTGCGACGCAGTTCTGGCTCGGTCATGTAAAGCCCTCACACGGACCATCGTTACCCCCGTAATAAAGCTAATCGTGGCCCCGTACGACGGTTTGGGCCGGAACGGCTCCGGGTTACGTTCACCGATACCGAACGACGGTTCCGGGTAGCCGGACCCTACCCGGGCGCGGGGAGGCGTCCATCGAGCCCGCACGGACCGCCGGACAGACGGTTCGGTCCGGTGGTCGGCCGACCCCGAGACCGGGAACGGGTTCAGACCCTCCGAACGACCAGGACGAGCGGCAGGGACTCGGTTCCGACCGGGACGAGTCCACAGTAATCCGGGTTTCCGCCGACACGGGCGCCTGCACGTGATAGCGCCCGGTGCGGTTGCCACCATCACGTTGACTCGGCGTTCAGTCAGTCCGAACATCCGTCCGGAGAAAAGGACAAGTACTTCGCCCAAGTCGAAAGGAAGTATGGACGACACGGACGCGCCGTCGGTGCAGGCGACCCGGACCAGCTTCCGCATCGTCGAGGCGCTCAAGGAGCAGGAGGGGGCGGGCGTGACCGACCTGGCGCGGCTGCTCGACCTC
Source organism: Halobacteriaceae archaeon GCM10025711 (assembly GCA_042662785.1). Classification (GTDB taxonomy): domain Archaea; phylum Halobacteriota; class Halobacteria; order Halobacteriales; family Halobacteriaceae; genus JBHSYX01. The sequence continues at coordinate 1,437,840 of JBHSYX010000001.1, read as the reverse complement.
CCGAAGAGCACGGTCCACAACCACCTCAAGACCCTGGAGGGAAGCGAGTACGTCATCCGCGACGGGAACAGCTACCACGTCGGGCTCCGGTTCCTCCAGATAGGGGAGCGCGCCCGCGAGCGACTCAATCCCTACCGGGTCGCCAGACCCGAGATAGACAAGCTCGCCGAGAAGACCAGCGAGATGGCGAACCTCCTGGTCGAGGAGCACGGGCGCGGCGTCTTCGTCTACAAGGCGAAGGGTTCGGAGGCGGTGCGCCTCGACACCCACGCCGGGAAGCGGGTGCACCTCCACACGACGGCGCTCGGGAAGTCCATCCTCGCGCACCTCCCGGCCGAGCGACGCGAGGCCGTCCTGGACCGGCACAGACTCCCCGGCGGACGCCGAACACCATCACCGACCGCGAGGAACTCGCGGCCGAACTCGCCGACATCCGCGAGCGAGGGTACGCCTTCGAGGACGAGGAGCGCCTGGACGGGCTCCGGTGCGTCGGCGCACCCATCCTCGCGGACGAGGGACGCGTCGCGGGCTCCATCAGCGTCTCGGGACCGGCGAGCCGGATGAAGGGGGAACGGTTCCGGGAGGAGCTCCCGGAGCTGGTGACCAGCGCCGCGAACGTCATCGAGATCAACCTCACCTACTCCTGACCGTTACACGAGTACAGTCGTAATAGAACTGGGAATCGCGTTCGAACAGCTCGAACGGTCACCCGGAGAACGCGAGGTTGATCTCGACCTCGTTGGTCGCCCCCATGAGCAGGTCGGGGAGCTCCGCCTCGAACCACTGGCCTTTCAGGCGGTTCGCGGGGCCGGAGACGCTGATGGCGCCGATGGCGACCCCGTCGTCGTCCGTCACCGGTGCGCCGACGGCATGGAGACCCGCCACCGACTCCTCGCGGTTGTACGCGTAGCCCCGGTCGCGCACGGTGTCGAGTTCCGCGAGCAGGTCGTCGCGGTCGGTGATGGTGTTCGGCGTCTGGGCGGGGAGCCCGTGAACGTCGAGTATCTCGTCGACCCGTTCGTCGGGCAGGTGGGCGAGGATGGCCTTGCCGGCGGCGGTCTGGTGGAGGTAGCCGCGCTTGCCGACGCGGGCGTGGGTCTGGACCGACCGCTTCCCGGAGGCGCCGTAGAGGTGGATGGACCGGCCCTGCTCCTCGGTGATACACCACACCTTCTCCTCGGTCTCGGCGGCGAGGTCGTCCACCTTGGACTGTGCGACCGTGAACAGCGAGTGGGCGTTCCGGGCGTGCACGCCGAAATCGAGCAGTCGAAGCCCGACGGTGTAGTCGTCGCCGTCGCGGACCACGTAGCCGTGGCGCTCCAGGGTCGCCAGGTGGCGGTGGACGGTGCTCTTGGCCCGCCCGAGGTCGGCGGCCAGCTCCGTCACGCCGGCGGGCCCTCCTCCTTGAGGCGTTCGAGCACCTCGAACGCCGTCTCGGCCGTCTTCACCGGCCGTGGATTGTCGTTCGCTTGCATACTAGCGTCCACGAACCGGCCGCGTATAACGTTGTTCCTCGCTCACACGGCGCGTAGCGACCTGTCGCCGCGAGTGACCGAGTCGCCGGAATCGAACGCCCGAACCGCCCCCGCCACCACGAGCGTGTTCGAATAGTGGCAACGCAGGAGTGCCGGTCTGACCGCACACCGGTCGTCCGTGACCTGCCAGGCGAGTGACCGATAAAGCAAAGGCGTCGGGCAGGGACGTACCGACTGGCATGATCAAGATGGTCGACCTGCTCGTGCGCAAGGAGGGCTGGTCGCACGACGAGTTCGTGGAGTACTGGTACGAGGAACACTCGCCGATAGCGAAAGAGCTCCCCGGGCTCCGGAAGTACGTGACGTCCGTCCCGCGCGACCCGTCGCGGACCGAGTACGACGGCGTCCTCGAACTCTACTTCGACGACGTGGACGCGCTCAAGGCCGCCTTCGACTCGGAGGTGGGGCGACGCACCCAGGAGGACGCGGCGGAGTTCATCGACCTCGACGCGGGGCCGACGCTCATCGTCGACGAGACCACCCAGCTAGACGCGACCGAATGACCACCACTGCAGCGGGCATCGTCGAGACCCTCGAATCGCTCGGCGTCGAACGCGTCTTCGGCTACCCGGGCGGCCGCGCCATCGAACTGCTCGACCACCTGCCCGAGTCCGGCATCGAACTGGTCCGCCCGCGCGACGAACGCGAGGCGAGCGTCATGGCCGAGGTACACGGCCGTCTCACCCAGACGCCGGGCGTACTGACCGGACAGGGTCCCTGGATCGGGAGCCTCGGCACCATCGGCCAGATGGAGGCGCGCCTCTCGTCGTCGCCGATGGTCGTCCTGACCGAGGCGAGCGAGCGCGGGAACTACTCGACGCTCGCACCCTATCAGCAGGCGCGCGGCGACTACGGCGGCCTGGACCTCGGCTCCATCCTCGACGGCGTGACGAAGGAGCACTGGTTCCCGCGCACGCCGACGGAGACGCTCCGGAGCGTCCAGCTCGCGTTCAAGCACGCCGTCGCCGGCCGTCCGGGGCCGACGGCCGTCATCCTCGACGGCAGCGCCGTCACCCAGGAAATCCCGACGGACGAGATTCCGCCCGTGTGGGACGCCGAGAAACAGACCCGGACCTGGGTCTCGCAACCGACGGACGACGACGTGGCAGCCGCCGCCCGGGCGCTCGCGAACGCCGACCGGCCCGTCGTCGTCGCGGGCAACGGCGTCCACGCCTCCCAGGCGTACGACGAACTCCGACGGGTCGCGGAAGCCTACGGCGCGGCCGTCACCACCTCCTACCTGGGGAAGTCCACGCTCCCGGAGACCCACGACCTGGCCGCGGGCGTCATCGGGTCGTTCGGGCACGAGGGCGCGAACCAGGTGGTGAGCGAGGCGGACGTCCTCCTGGTGGTCGGCTGTCGCCTCAACCCGATGGACACCAACTGGCAGGCGCCGTCGTTCATCCGGCCGGACGACCAGACCATCGTCCACGCCGACATCGACACCCGGAACGCGGGCTGGGTCTACCCGGCCGACGTGGGACTCGTCGGCGACGCGGCCGAATCCCTCCACGCGCTCGCGGAGGCGGCTCCCGCCGACGCCGGCGGCGACTGGGCGACGACGCGCGCCGAACCGGCCCGCGAGTCGTTCACGGCCGACGCCTGCGAGTCCGACGCGTCGCCGATTCTCCCCCAGCGCGCCGTGAAGGAGATAGAGGCCGTCGTCGACGAGGACACCATCGTCACGGCGGACTCCGGCAACAACCGGTTCTGGCTGCTCAACTACCTCCAGATGCCCGCCGTCCGCACCTACTTCGGGAGCGGCGGCGTCGGCGGCATGGGATGGGCCACCCCGGCCGCGGTGAGCGCGTCGCTCGCCACGGGCAAGGACGTCATCGGCGTCGCCGGGGACGGCGGGTTCGCGATGACGATGACGAGCGTCGAGACGGCCGTCGAGTACGGCGTCGCGCCGACGTTCGTCGTCCTGAACGACACCAGCCTCGGGATGGTCCGCCAGATGCAGCACGGCCCGGACGACATCGCGGGCGTGGAGTTCCACGACACCGACTTCGTGAAAGCCGCCGAGGCGTTCGGCGCCGACGGCGTCCGCGTCGACGCGCCCGCCGACCTGGCGGACGCGCTCCGCGAGGGCAAGGGGTCGTCGGTCCCGCTCGTCGTCGACGTTCGCATCGACCGCGACGAGGACATGGCCGACCAGCTCGCCTCGTCGTTCTACGAGCAGGTCGGCGGTCTCCACGAGTAGACGCTGAACCGGGTGCGTGACGACGGACGCGGAACGACGGGGCACGGAACCTTTTTGACGCCGCTCGTGGATGCTGTTGACAATGTCCGAAGCGACCGTACTGGTCACCGGCGGCACCGGGTTCATCGGCTCGTACACCGCACTCGACCTGCTCGACCACGGCCACGACGTGGTGGCCTACGACCTCTCGACCGACACCCACATCCTGGAGCAGCTCGGCATCGCGGACGACGTCGACGTCGTCCGGGGCGACGTGAGCGACCCGACGGACGTCGTTCGCGCGATTCGCGAGACGGGAACGACCCACGTCGTCCACCTCGCCGCCCTCCTCACCAACACCGCGCGGTCGAACCCGCGGGCCGCGCTGAAGGTGAACGTCGAAGGGACGAACAACGTGTTCGAGGCCGCCCGCACGCTATCCGACCAGGTTGAGCGCGTGGCGTGGGCGTCGAGCGCCGCGGTCTACGCTCCACCTGCGAACTACGGGAACGGCTGGGTCGACGAGGACGACCTGGTCTACCCGGACACGCTCTACGGCGCCACCAAGGAGTACAACGAACACCAGGCCAGGGTCTACTTCGAGGACTTCGACGTGTCCCACGTCGGTCTCCGGCCGACCGTCGCGTACGGTCCGTACCGCGAGACAGGCGGGTCGGCGTTCCTCGCGAACATCGTGGAGAAGCCCGCGCTCGGCGAGCCGTTCAGCGTGGAGTACGGCGACCAGGTCATCGACTGGCAGCACGTCCGCGACATCGCCCAGTCGTTCCGCCTGGCGGCGTTCGCCCCCGAGGACGACCTCTCCCAGCGCATCTACAACGTCCGGGGCGAACTCGCCACCATCCGCGAAGCGGCCGAGACGGTGCGGGACATCGTCCCGGACGCCGACCTCACCGTCTCCGACGAGGGCGAACTCCCGTGGACCCAGCAACTCGACATGACCGCCGCGCAGTCCGACCTCGGCTACGACCCCGCGTTCGACCTGCACGACGGCTTCCGCGACTACATCAACGTTCTGCGCGAGGAGCACGGCCTCGACCCGGTGTAGTTACCGGACCGCGACGAACACGCCGGTGCCGTCGGCTGCTTGCACGTCGTACGCGCCGAACGTCTCGACGGTGAAGCCTTCGTCGGCGAGCGCGTCGAGGACGGCGTCCGTCGGGAACGCCGTGAGGTCGTGAGCGTCGACGAACCAGTCGCCGTCCGGCGTGAACACGAGCGAGTGCCAACGGAGTTCGTCCCCCTCGCGTTCCTCGACCTGGCCGACGCGGGCGTAGTCGCCGTCCGGCCCGGAGTAGGTCCGGACCCACGGGTCGTAGAGGTCGCTCCAGTCGTCGCCGCAGTCGAACACCAGCACGCCGCCGTCCGCGAGCACGTCGGCCAGCCGCGAGACGGCGGGGCCGAGTTCGGCCGGCGCGAGGTGGTTGACGACCGTGAACGGCACCAGCACGAGGTCGAAGGGGCCGGACACGTCGAGGTCGGGGAGGGCGTCCACCCGGAAGTCGGCGTCCACCTTCGACCGGGCGCGTTCGACCATGGCCTCGTGTTTGTCGACGGCGGTCACGTCGAACCCATGGTCGACGAGTCGTCGCGTGTGCTCGCCGGTGCCACAGCCGACGACGAGGACGTGGTCGCCGCCGTTGCCCCGGCGGTCGAACCGGTCGAGGACGAACGCCACCTCGGCGTCGTACTCCTTGTGGTCGTAGAGCGCGTCGTAGACGGCCGGATGGCGCGCGTAGAGGGCGTCGTCCATGCCAGTTGAGACGGTTTGACCGGGCAAAAAGCCACTCGTTTGACAGAACGTGGTGTCGAACCGCGCGGTCAGTCCTGGGTCTGGGAGTACTCCTTGACCCACTCCTTGAGGCTGATGCCCATCGTCGCCTGCGTGATGGCGTTCGAACTCGCGGAGTTCGCGCTCTTCACGAGTTCGGCCTCCAGAGTTCGGGTGGGGATCTCGCCGATGAAGTGCGGGATGGCGCGCTGGACCGCGAGCGGACAGCCGACCTCGTGGGCGAGCGCGTAGCCGGAGAGGGAGTGTGGCACCTCGCCGGTGGCGTACTCGGGGTCCGGCGCGTCGAGGCGGTCGTCGTCCACGAAGTCGACGTACTCGTAGGTCTTGCCGACGTCGTGGAGCAGGCAGGCCGCCCGGACGACGTCCATGTCGGGGTCGGCGCCGTGGAAGTCGCGCTGCTCCTCGGCCGACCGGACCGCGATGCGCGTGACGCCGCGGACGTGCTCGACGTTCGTCACCTCGTGGATGTTCCACGCGTACGGGATGTCGAAGACGTCCTTCCACCCGCCCCGCGAGAGGCCGAGCGTCCACGCCTCGACGACCTGCTCCCGGAGCGTCTCGGCCTGGATGTCCGCGAGTTCGGGGAACGCCTCCTCGACCTGCGCGCGGTAATCTGGCCCCATGCGCTACCTCCGGGTCTCGTCCCTCTGGACGGTCTCCCGGCCGATGAACCGGGGTCGCTCGTCGATGGCGAGGAAGTTGTCCACGTCCTCCCGGGCCTCCTTCGCCTTCCCCTTCGCCGGGTCGTAGTCCCGCGACCCCTCGCTCCCGAGCGCGTCGTGCAGGGCGTCGAGGTCCTCGAAGTAGAGTTCGGCCACGCCGTCGAACTCCGCGTTCGCGGGGTCCGTCGGCAGAACGGTCGCGTACCGGACCACGCCCTCGATGTCGCGTGCGATGGGCGTGTGGTTGGTCTGCCAGTAGTCCACGAACTCCTCGTGGCTCATCCCCTCCTGGCGGACGAGGAACGCCGAGTGCTTGTAGAGGCCCGTCGTGTCGCCGTCCGTCTCGTCCTTCTGGACGACCTCCTCGCCGATGAACCGCGGGCGGTCCTCGATGGCGAGGAAGTTGTCCACGTCCTCCCGGGCCTCCTTGGCCTTCCCTTTCGCCGGGTCGTAGTCCCGCGACCCCTCGCTGCCCAGGGCGGCGTGGAGCGCGTCGAGGTCCTCGAAGTAGAGTTCCGCGAGGCCGTCGAACTCCGCGTTCGCGGGGTCCGTCGGGAGCACCGTCGCGTACCGGACCACGCCCTCGATGTCGCGTGCGATGGGTGTGTGGTTGGTCTGCCAGTAGTCCACGAACTCCTCGTGGGACATGCCGTCCTTGCGGACGAGCATGGCTACGTGCTTGTACATGCTGTCACGTCAACTGTCCCGGTACACGGTAATAAAACGTGAGGGGTGGCGGCACGCGACACGCGAGAGGGGTCAACGCGAAATTGCCAACCCCCCCCCAGTTTGGCCCGGTCGGGCCAGACTCAAGTGGTGGGACTGAAAGGGGCCGGGCGCTCGGGGAGCGAGACGAAGTAAGCACGCGAGCGTAGCGAGCGCGCAGCGAGTCGCAGCCCCCGAGCGCCCGGGGGCTTTCGAGGTCCCGGTCACCGGTTCCCCGACCCAACCACAAACAAGACAAAACGAACCCCGCCCGGACACCCAGAATTATTAGCCCGGCCCGCGCACGGGGAACGATGACGTTCTACCAGCGGGAGTTCATGGAAGGCACCCGCGGCACGATGGCGGTGGACTGGGAGGAACGAATCGACGTGCAGCGCATGCGCGAAGAGCGCAAGGAGCGCGCCCTGGAGCGGATGCGCGAGGCGGGCCTCGGCAGCATGCTGCTCGTCGACGACCCGAACGTCCGGTACGTGACCGGGCTGGCGATGACGGGCGGGAGCGGCGCGGACCACTACTCGCTGCTCGTGGAGGACGGGTCGGTCGTCCACTGGGACACCGCCGACCACGCGAGCAACCAGCGGTTCAACTGCCCGTGGCTCGACGACGTCCGGTACGCCATCCCCGGCCTCGGGAACGTCCCGCGGGCGTCGGGCCGCGATTCGGCGCGCGAGTACCTCCTCGACAGGATGGCCGACACGGTCGTCGCGGCGCTGGAGGAGTACGGCGTCGCGAAGGAGCCGATGGGCATCGACATCGGGAACGGCGCGCTCGTCTCGACCTTCGAGGAGAAGGGCGTCGACGTGCGCCAGGCGGAGACGACGGCGGTGATGGAGGACGCCCGCAAGGTCAAGACGCGGGACGAGATAGAGGCGCTCCGGATGGTCGCCGCCATCAGCGAGGCGGGCTTCCAGCGCATCAAGGAGACCGCGCGGCCGGGCAAGCGCGAGTCCGAGGTGTGGGGCGAGGCGACGAGCGAACTCTGGCGGCACGGCGCACTGGTGCAGGGCGGCTACCTCACCTCCGGGCCGAACACGTGGCCGAAACACCAGGCCAACACCACCGACCGGATGATTCGGCCCGGCGACCTGGTGTACGCCGACTTCTACAACATCGGCTATCTCGGCTATCGCTCCTGTTACTACCGTACGTTCAGCATGGGCGAGCCGACGCAGGCCCAGCGGGACGCCTACGAGACGGCGCGGGACAACCTCTACGACGTGCTGGAGCGCATCGAACCGGGCGCGACCACCGACGAGATAGCCCGCGCGTTCCCCGACGAGGACGGCGAGCACATGGACTACTACGGCGCCGAGGACTTCACCCAGATGACGACGAACCACTGGGCGCACGGCCTCGGCCTCCAGCTGTACGAGGTGCCGCTCATCTGGCGCGGGGTCTCGCCCGACCACCCCATCGAGATAGAGGAGGGGATGACGATGGCCGTCGAGACCCAGGAGCCGGCCGACCGCCAGGGCGTGCGCGTCGAGGAGATGGTCGTCGTGCGCGAGAACGGCGTCGAGATACTCAGCCAGTGGCCCGTCGAGGAGATCACGGTCATCGACTACTGACATGCAACTCGGAACCGGACTGTTCACGGCGCAGAAGCGACCGGACGACGACCGCCCCACCAGCGCGCTCTACGACGAGATGCTCGACGTCGGCCGGGCCATCGACGACGCCGGCCTCGACAGCGCGTGGGTCTCCGAACACCACTTCACCGACGACGGCTACCTGCCGGGGACGATGCCGTCGCTCGCGGCGCTCGCGACCGCCACGGACGACATCGAGCTGGGGACGTGCATCGCGCTCGCGCCGCTCTACGACCCGGCGCGGCTGGCCGAGGACGCCGCGACGGTCGACCTGCTCTCCCACGGCCGGCTGACCCTCGGAATGTCCATCGGCTACCGCGACCTGGAGTTCGACTCGTTCGGCGTCCCGAAGGACGAACGCGTCGAGCGCACCCGCGACGCCGTGGACGTGCTCCGTGGCGCGTGGAGCGACGGCCCCATCGACCACGACTCGCCGTTCCACGCCATCGACCCGGGGACGAGCGTCACCCCGAAGCCGGAGGCGATGCCGCCCATCATGCTCGGCGGCGCGGCCAAGCCAGCGGTCCGGCGCGCGGCGCGCATCGCCGACGGCTGGTGTGCGCCGTCGTCGCTCTCCATCGAGGGGGTCCGGAAGCGCGTGGAGGACATCGAGCGCGTCCGCGCCGAGGAGGGCATCGACGGCGAGTTCACGGTCTACGTCCTCCAGCACGGCTTCGTCGCTGACTCCCGCGAGGAGGCGTGGGAGCGCATGCGCGACGGCTACCTCTACCTCCAGCGCCGGTACGCCGAGTGGTACGGCGGCGAGCCGGTCGACGAACTCCCGGCCGACCGCGTGGCCGAACTCAAGGAGCAGGCCATCTTCGGCACGCCGGAGGACGTGGTCGAGGGCCTGGAGGCCTACCGGGAGGCGCTGGGCGACGACGTGCACTTCATCCTCCGGACGTACTTCCCGGGCGCCGGCACCGACCGGATGGTCGAAGCAGTGGAGCGTCTCGGCGACGAGGTGGCGCCCGCCGTCCGGTGACCAGGAGTTAATTTCCGTCGAAGACGGCTAGAATCTCACAGAATGTTTTATTAAGGATAGCAGTATCCTGAGACACGTGAGCATGCGACAGAGAGACGAGGGTACCAGCAACTCGACCGACCAGACCAACTCACGCAGGACGTTCCTCCGCGCGGCCGGCGCCACGGGCGTCCTGGGACTGACCGGTCTGGCCGGCTGCACCGGCAACAATCCCAACAATCCCAACGACGGCGGCGGGAGCGACGACACCACCACGACCGAGAGCGGCGGGTCCGAAGAGACGACCACGTCCGGCGGGTCCGGCGACATCGGCACGGTGACCTACGGCGTCCTCAGTCCGATGACCGGCCCGTACGGCGGCCTGGCGAAGGGCCAGCGCCAGGGCGCGAAGCTCGCCGTCAAGCACGTGAACGAGAGCGACGCGTTCGATTTCACCATCGACGCCGTCTACGACGACACCGAGGCCAGCGCCTCCACGGGGACGCGAAAGGCCCAGAAGGTCGTCGAGCAGGACGACGTCAACTACCTCATGGGTGCCATCTCGAGTTCGACCGCGCTCGCGCTCAACGAGTTCGCGAAGGACAACTCGGTCATCTACAACCCGGGCGGCGCGGCGGTGCCCATCACGGGCTCGTCGTGCAACGAGTGGGTGTTCCGGGCGGAGACCAACACCGCCCAGATAGCGGAAGCCGTCTCCGAGTACACGGTGAACAACCTCGGCACGAAGGTGTGGTTCCACATCGCCGACTACGCGTACGGCGAATCCGTCCTCGAACGCACCCGGTCCCGGATGGAGGAGGCGAACCCGGACGTCGAAGTCGTCGGGACCAGCCGGTCGCAGCTCGGGTCGAAGAACTTCGGGTCGTTCATCAGCGACATCAGCAACTCCGAGGCGGAGGTGGCGGTGCTCGGCATGACCGGCGGCGACCTCATCAACTTCGTCAACCAGGCGGACAGCGCCGGCCTCAAGGAGGACGTCAACCTCATGAGCCCGACGATGACCTTCCAGGTCGTCCGGGGCGCGCTCGGCGCGGCCGCCGACGGCACCTACGGCGGCGTCCGGTACGTCCCCCACCTCGACACGGGCGACAACCAGGCGTTCGTCGAGGCGTACACGTCCGAGTACGGCGCCGAACCCGACAACTTCGCGCGCGTCGCCTACGAATCCATCCGGATGACCGCGACCGGCATCCAGGAAGCCGGCACCGCCGACCCGGCCGCGGTCAAGGACGTGCTCCCGGGCCTGGAGATGGACACCATCTTCGGGAAGAACCAGTTCCGGAGCTGCGACCACCAGGCGATGAACCCGACCTGGATGGGCAAGTGCGTGCTGGGCGACGGCGACACCACCGAGGTCGAACTGCTGAAGGAGGTGCCCGGCGACGAGGCGCTCCCGCCCTGCGAGGACGTGGGTTGCAGCCTCTAACGCCATGGCAGGTGGCACCGAAATCGCCCAGCAGCTCCTGAACGGCCTCACCATCGGGATGGTGTACGTCCTGCTGGCCGCAGGGCTGTCCATCATCTTCGGCGTGATGGACGTCATCAACTTCGCGCACGGCGAGTTCTTCGCGCTCGGCGCGTACTTCGCGCTCGCGATCGCCGCCCCGGTCAGCGGCGGGTTCTGGGTGGCGCTCGTCGTCGCGCCGCTCCTGGTGGCGCTCATCGGCGGGGTCATCGAGCGGCTCACCATCCGGCCGCTCTACGACCGCGACCCGCTCTACCACATCCTGCTCACCTTCGGGCTGGTGCTCGTCATCAACGACCTCATCACGATGCAGTGGGGCAAACAGCCGCGGTACTTCCCGAAGCCCGACCTGCTCAACCAGACCGTCGAACTGTTCGGCTTCTCGTACTCGCTGTACAGCTACTTCATGATCCTGTTCGGCGCGGCGCTCGCGCTCGGGACGTGGCTGCTGCTCAACCGCACCCGGTTCGGGATGATAGTCCGGGCCGGGTCGCAGGACCGCGAGATGGTGCGCAACCTCGGCATCGACATCGACCGGTACTACACGCTCGTGTTCGGGTTCGGCGCGGCGCTCGCCGCCATCGGCGGCGTCGTCATCGGTCCGTACCAGAGCGTCGGCCCGTCGATGGGCAGCGACATCATCATCCCGGCATTCGTCATCGTCGTGCTCGGCGGCCTGGGGAGTTTCCGGGGTGCGGTGCTCGGCGGCCTCCTCGTCGGCGTGATGCAGACGATGATTCGGAGCTACGTCCCCGAACTCGAGGGCCTGGCCGTCTTCATCCTCATGATCGGCGTGCTGCTCGTCAAACCCCGGGGCTGTTCGGCAACCCCGAATGGCACTCCCCGCACGGCGAGGAGGGCGAACTCCTCGCGGGCGGTCACGGCGGCCTGCTCGAACCCGCGCTGCGCTCCCGCCTCGGGATGGCGGTCGTCGGCCTGCTGGCGCTCGTGCCGCTCGCCGCGAGCGTGCTCGACCAGCCGTACTGGCTCACCCTGCTCAACGAGGTGCTGGTGTGGGCGCTGTTCGCGCTCAGCCTCGACTTCGTGATGGGGTACGCCGGGCTGGTGTCGCTCGGCCACACGCTGTTCTACGGCGTGGGCGCGTACGCCGCGGTGCTGGGGCTCATCTACGTCTCGCCGTCGGTGTTCGTCGTCCTGCCGCTCGCCATCCTCGTGTGCGCGGCGCTGGCGTGGGTCGTCGGCCACCTCTCCATCCGCGTCTCCGGCGTCTACTTCGCGATGATAACCCTCGGGTTCGCGGAACTGTTCTACAACGCCGTCTTCAAACTCGACGTGGTCGGCGGAAGCGACGGGCTGTTCGGCCTGAAGACGCTCTACGGCGTCGGCGGCGTCGGCGTCTACCTCAACGGCGTCCGGGTCGCGCTCGGTCCCGTCACGCTCACCGGGAAGATGGTGTTCTACTACTTCCTGCTCGCCGTCGTCGTGCTCGCCTACCTGACCGCGCGCCGGTTCATGCGCGCGCCGTTCGGGAGCGTGCTCCAGGGCATCCGCGAGAGCGAGGAGCGCGCCCGGTTCGTCGGCTACGACGTGACCGCGTACAAGCGCCGAGCGTTCGTCGTCAGCGGCGGGATGGCGGGGCTCGCCGGCGGCCTGTTCGTCGCGAACCCGTCCAACGGCTACGTGGACCCGTCGTTCCTCCACTGGCTCAACTCGGGCGAGGTCATCGTGATGACGGTGCTCGGCGGGATGGGGACCCTCTACGGCCCGATGCTCGGCGCCGGGGTGTTCATCGGCTTCAAGGACTTCCTCTCGACGTACGTCGCGCAGTGGCAGTTGGTCCTTGGCCTGGTGTTCATCGGCTTCGTCATCTTCGTTCCCAGGGGGCTCGTCTCGCTTCCGCAGGTGCTCGTGCAGGCGTCCGCCACCCCGTTCGGCGAGGGGGACGTCGGCCCGGAGGACGCCGACGTCGCCCGCGAGGACCGGGAGGTGAACGTCGATGACTGACCCGATCCTGGAGACGGAGAACCTGACCAAGCGGTTCGGCGAACTGACCGCGGTCGACTCGGTCGACCTCGCCATCGGGGCGGGCGAGTTCCGCAGCGTCATCGGGCCGAACGGCGCTGGCAAGACGACGACGTTCAACCTGATCACGGGCGCGATGGCGCCGACCGAGGGCGTCGTCCGGTTCGCGGGCGAGGACGTCACGCCGCTCCCGCCCCACGAGCGCGTGCGGCGTGGCATCGGGCGGTCGTTCCAGATAACGAACGTCTTCGGCGGGCTCTCCGTCCGCGAGAACGTCCGCCTCGCCGCCCAGTCCGTCTTCGACGCGGGGTTCTCGGTGCGCGAGGCGCTGTTCCGGAACGCCGGCACGTTCGACGACGTGAACGCCCAGACCGACGAGGTGCTCGACCGCGTCGGCCTGGCTGACCGCGCCGACGAGTACGCCGACACGCTCGCGTACGGCGAACGCCGACGCCTCGAGATCGGCCTCGTGCTCGCGACCGACCCGGAACTCGTCCTGCTGGACGAGCCGACGGCCGGGATGAGCGCGGACGAGACCCAGGCGACGATGGACCTCATCGAGGAGGTGCTGAGCGACCGCACGCTCCTGCTCATCGAGCACGACATCGACCTCGTGATGCGCGTCTCCGACCGCATCACGGTACTGGCCCGCGGCGCCATCCTCGCGGAAGGGACGCCCGGGGAGATAGCGAACGACCCGGACGTCCAGGAGGCCTACCTGGGAGGTGTCCGGGCGTGAGCGACCCCATCCTCTCGGTCGAGGGCCTGTACGCCGGCTACGGCGCGACGCGCGTGCTCCAGGACCTCACCTTCGACGTGGAGCGCGGGTCGGTCATCTCGCTGGTCGGCCGGAACGGCGTCGGGAAGACGACGACGCTCCGGAGCATCGTCGGGAACGTCGACCCGACCGCCGGCACCATCACGTTCGACGGCGAGGACGTCACCCACGAGTCCACCGTCGACACCGTCAAACGCGGCATCGCGTTCGTCCCGGAGGAGCGCCGCGTCTTCCCGGGGCTGACCGTCCGCGAGAACGTCGAGATGGGGCACCTCGGCGGAACGGCTCCCGACCGACCGGCCGTCGACGACGTGCTCGGCATGTTCGAGAACCTCGCGGAGCACGAGCACAACCTCGGCGCGTCGCTCAGCGGGGGCGAACAGCAGATGCTCGCCATCGCCCGGGCGCTGGTCGCCGGCCCGGACCTCCTGCTCCTCGACGAACCCACGGAGGGGCTGGCCCCTACATCGTGCGCCAGGTCGAGGACCTGGTGAACGAGTTGAACGACGAGGGCATCACCGTGCTGCTGGTCGAGCAGAACGTGCAGGTCGCACTCGAACTCGCCGACTACCACTACGTCCTCGACAAGGGCCACGTCGTCTACGAGGGCACCTCGGAGGACATCCAGGCCGACGAGAGCGTGCTCGACCGCCACCTCGGCGTGAGCGCGGTCGAATAGCCTCGCTCTGCGCTGTTTTTCGGGCGGAAAACGAGTCTCGCCGGAACCTCCAAACCCTCGACCGGGACCTCGAAGAAACGCGGCCGAGACCTCGAAACTTACTCGAACCGCTCGAACGGCTGCAGGCACTCGTTGCAGAAGTGCATCGACCGGCAGAGCGACGGGCCCTTCGGGTGTTCGCGCTCCGTGTCCGCGGAGCCACAGTACGGGCACTCCGCGCCCGACTGCGGCCCGGACGTGTCCACGCTGGGGTCGAGTCTGCGCATGGTCACACGCTCAGGCCGAACTCGCGGAGGTCGGCCTTCCCCTGTTCGGTCACCATGTCGATGGACCACTCGGGGCTCCAGACGAGTTCCACGCTCGCGCTCTCGACGCCGTCGACGCTCGCCGCCGCCCGCCTGACGTCCTCCTGGAGCATGTCGCGGGCGGGACACCCCGTGTAGGTCAGCGTCATGTCGATGGTCGCGTGCGCGCCTGTGTCGTCGCCGGGGGCGACGCGGACGCCGTAGATGAGCCCCAGGTCGACGATGCTGACCGGCATCTCCGGGTCCTCGACCGCGTAGAGCGCGTCCCAGACGGCCTTCTCGACGCCCTCGGCGCCGTCGCCCGTCGCCGGGAGGTCGTCGTCACGGTAGCCGCGCTCGTCGTAGTCTGGGTACGGACACGGGTAGCGGTCGTCGGGGGCGTCGAACTCGCTAGACATCGTCGGGGTCCACCATGATGTGCGCGGTGTCGGTGCGCCCGAGTTCGCGGTACGTGCTCGTCATCTCCTCGTGCAGGTCGAACCAGTCGTCGGTGTGGCTGCCGTCGCGGCCCACGTGGTCGGGGAGTTCGGCGTCCGGGAGGTGGTGGACGTCGTACTGCTCGGGCAGCTGGGCGTCGTCGACGGCCACGCCGACCGATTCGAGGAACGGCACCACCTCGTCGAGCCACGCCTCCCGGAGGTCGCCGAGCGTCTCCGTTCGAACGCCGAGGTCGACGATGTCGTCCTCGAACTCGCCGGGCTGGAACAGCGTGAGCGCGTACGGGAACAGGCGTTCGACGGCGGCCTGGACGCGCTCGCGGCCGTCGTCGTCGGCGGCGAGGCGCTGGACCCACTTCTCGGCGTGTTCGAGGTGGTACTCCTCCTCGCGGAGCACCTTCCCGACGCGGTCCACGATGCGCGGGTACGACGACTCGCGGAGCGCCTCCAGGCGGAGGCGTTCGGCGGCGTCGTAGAGGTAGCTCCGGACGACGGGGTCCGCCCAGTCGCCCTCCGCGAACGGGAGTTCCGCGAGCGTGCTGTGCCGGAAGTCGGCGGCGTCGCGCTCCCAGATGAGGTCGGACTCGGTCGCGTCGAAGTCCTCCAGCAGGTCGTACCAGAGGCGGGCGTGCCCGAACTCGTCCTGGGCGATGTTCGAGAGCGCGAGGTCCGACTCCAGGGTCGGTGCCCGGACCTGCCACTCGGTGTACCGCTCGCCGATGACGAGTTCGTCGTCGGCCAGCCGGAAGAGGAGTTCCCGGACGGCCTCGCGTTCGCGGTCGGACAGTCCGTCGGGGCCGGAGAGTGACTGTGCCGCCATCAGTGCTCACCCATCATGTCGCGGCGCGCCTTGTCGCGGCGCTGCTCGGATTCGGACTCCTCGACCTCCTCGGCGGCGGCCTCGAACTCGCGGTAGGTCATCGCCCACCGGTAGGACTTGTCGGTCGTCCCGCCGAACGCGGTGTCCTCGTGGTCCACCTCGTCGATGGCGTCCTGTGGGACCACCCAGATGCTGTGGGTGGGCTTGCGCCGGCCGTGCTGTATCTGCGCGAACAGCTTCGCCATGTCGGCGTCCGGCGCGTGGACGTTGCCGCAGTGGGTGTGGTAGCCACCTTCCTCCTGTCGGAACACTTCCCAGATCATGGTCAGTCAGCCGCCACCGGCGACCCGGAGCCCCGCTGTTCCCACCCGTCGAGGGCGTCGTTCACCCACTCGACGGCGTCCTGTGCTGCCTTCCGGCTGTCTATCTGGCCGACGCCGGGTTCGTACTCGTTCTTGGCTATCTGCCAGAACTCGTCCCAGTCCAGGTCGTCCTCGCGGACGGTGTAGCCGCCCGCGTCCTCGTCGTAGGTGATGCGAGGCTCGTCGGGGAGTTCGAGGCCGTACTTCTCGGCCTTCGGGACGTAGGCGTTGAGGAACGCCTGCCGGAGTTCGTCGTTGGTCATCAGTTTGAGGCCGACGTCCGACGCGAAGTCGTGGTGCTTGCTGTCCTTGTTGGTGGGGCCGAAGAACTGGATGATGCGCGGCCACCACGTCTCGAAGGCGTCCTGCACCAGTTCCTGTTCTCTCTTCGACCCGGTCGCGAGTTCGTAGAGGATGGATTCGCCGTGCTTGACGTGGAACCCCTCCTCGAAGCACACCTTGTCCATCGCGTGGGCGTACGGCTCCCAGCTCGTGCTCTTCAGGGTCGCCTGCCGGCGCATCGCGGCGCCGTCGACGAAGAACGCGATCATCGGCGTCTCGACCCAGCTGTCCATCGGGTAGTGGAAGCAGTTGAGGAACTTGCCCTCGCCGTTCGCGAGCTCATGGAGCATCTCCTCGCGGGTCTTGATGCCGAGCGACTCGGCGGCACGGTAGAGGAGCTGACCGTGCCCGATCTCGTCCTGCACCTTCGCGCTGAACGCGAGTTTGCGTTCGAGGCTCGGCGCCTGGCGGATGAACGGCCGTTCGAGGTACGCCCCCATTATCTCGCTGTTCGCGTGGAACTGTATCATCCGGGTGGCGGCCTTCCGGTACTCCTCCGGAAGGTCGTCCTTCGGGCTGAACTCCCGTGGCCCGGCTCGTTGCTTGACGGTTTCGAGGTCCATCGTTCATAATCCTTCACGTGAGCCATCCGCATACCAGTTCACCCGCCCATGGACGGGGTTTATATGACGGGGCTTCAAATAGGCGGGCATGATAGAGGAATGCCTCGTGGTGGAGTTCCAGGTCGAGGGCGACACCTGCCCGCTCGCGACGGCGTCCCGGGAGACGGGCGTCCGCATCGAGAGCGGCCCACCCCAGCGCCGCGACGACGGCAACTCGCTCCTGCGGTTCAGCGCCCCCGCGAACGACGGCCTCACGGAGGCCCTCGACGCCGACGACCGCATCCGCTACCTCCACGTCTCCCGGAGCGACGGCCACCACAACTACCGGTGTCTCTCGAAGGACCCGTGTGCCGTCCACCGGCTCATCGACGCCGGGTTCCTCGTCGAGTCGGTCCAGTTCCGCGACGGCGTCGAGCGGTACACGGGCGCCGTCGTCGGCCACGACGTCCTCAAGGGCGTGCTCGACACCGCGGGCGACACCGTCGGCGTTACCCTGGAGCGGGTCTACCCGCTCGGGAGCGAGGACGAGGCGGCCGTCGCCAAGCAGTGGAACATCACCCACCGGCAGGAGGAGGCGCTCCGGGCCGCCCGGCGACTGGGCTACTTCGAGGTGCCCCGCCAGGTGACCGCGAGCGAGGTGGCCGACGACCTCGGCATCAGCAAGTCGGCGTTCCTGGAGCGCATCCACCGCGCCGAAGGGTCGCTGTTCGACCAGCTACTCTGAGGTTCCCTGTCCCCCCCCCACACGCAGGCCAGTCACCCGGTCTTGTAGACGCCGCGCGCGTCCGCGATGTGGGTGTCGTCGTCGGCGTACACTTCGACGTCCACCACGCCCACGTCGCCGCCGTGGCGCACCACGTCCGCCTCGGCGTAGAGGTCACCCGTGCCCGCCGTGAGGTAGTCGATGCGCATGTCGATGGTCGGCACCGGCTGGCCGACGACCGAGACGAGCGCCGCGCCGCCGACGGTGTCCGCGAGCGTGAACGTGACGCCGCCGTGGGCCATCAGCCGGTCCTGGTTCCAGGAGAGCTCCTGGCGCATCTCGAGTTCGCCCGCCGCGTGGCCGTCGCTCGCCTCGGTGACCTCGACGCCGAGCAGGTTCGCGAACGGCATCCCGCCGAAGAACGCCTCGATGTCCATCCCGTCGGTCCGTCGCGCCGTCTGGCGCTCCCCGTCCGGTTCCATGGCACCTGGTTCCGCGCCCCACCAATTAAAAGTGCGGGCTGGCGTACGTGGCGGCATGCACGCAGACGACGCGAACGGCGTCCGCACGATAACGTTCGACCGCCCCGAGGTCAAGAACGCCTTCACCATGGAGGTGGCGAGCGAACTCGCCGACCGCATAGAGGAGACGGACCCGGAGGAGCACTCCGCCGTCGTCCTGACCGGCGAGGGCGACGCGTTCTCCGCGGGCGGCGACATCCAGTCGATGGCCGAACGCGAGATGCCGCCGCGCGAGGCGTACGAGACCATCCAGGAGACGTTCGGCCGCCTGGCCGAGACGATGCTCTCCTCGCCCGTCCCCATCGTGGCGAAGGTCAACGGCGACGCCGTGGGCGCCGGCCTCGCCATCGTCGCCGCATCCGACTTCGCGTACGCCGTCGACACCGCCCGGTTCTCGGCGGCGTTCGTCAAGGTCGGCCTCGTGCCCGACACCGCAGCCACCATCATGCTGCCGCGCATCGTCGGCCTCCGGACGGCCAAGGAACTCACGTTCACCGGCGACCTCATCTCAGCCGAGGAAGCCGCCGAGAAGGACGTCCTGAACGAAGCGGTCCCCGAAGGCGAACTCGACGCGACGGTCGAGGACCTCCTCGACACGCTCCGGAACCGCCCGACGCGCACCATCGGCATGGCGAAGCAGGCGATGCACGCCAACCTCGGCCCGTGGCGCGACTGGCTGGACACCGAACTCCTGGTGCAGTCCCAGGCGTACGTCACGCCCGAGCACAAGGAGGGCGTGTCGGCGTTCCTCGAAGGCAGACCGCCGGAGTTCTGAATACGGCGGGTCGCCCCCGACTTCCTACGACAGGTCGCCGTCGACGGCGGCGTCGACCCGTTCGACGAGCAACCCGCCGGAGACGAGCGCCGCGGCCCGTTCGATGTCGTCGTGCAGGGGTCGGTCCTGGACGAGCGGCGGCACCACCTCGCGGACCGCCTCGTAGGCCGCACCAGTGCCGACGCCGTGGTCAAGGTCGTCGTCCACGAACTCGGCGGCCTGGGCGCCACACAGCAGTTCGACGCCGACGACCGTCTGGAGGTTCTCGACGACCCGGCGGGCGTTGAGCGCGGCCTGCCCGCTCATGGAGACGTGGTCCTCCTGGCCGCCGCTGACCGGCGTGTTGTCCGTCGACGCGCGGCCGACCGACCGCATCTCGTTGAGGAGCGCGGCGGCGGTGTACTGGGCGATCATCATGCCCGACCGGAGGCCGCTGTGCTCGGTGAGGTAGGGCGGCAGGTGGTCCTCCTGGAGGTTCGGGTTGAGCATCCGGTCCACGCGGCGCTCCGAGATGGCGGCGAGTTCGGTGAGCGCCGACACGAGGTAGTCGAGTCGGAGCGCGAGCGGTTCGCCGTGGAAGTTGCCGCCGGAGACGATGGCGGCGCGCTCGCCGCCGCTCGACCGGCTGTCGACCCGGTCGGCGGGGAAGACAAGCGGGTTATCGGTGGCGCTGTTGAGTTCGACGGCGACGGCGTCCCGGAGGTGGTCGACGGCGTCCCGGACCGCGCCGTGGACCTGCGGGAGACACCGGAGCGAGTAGGCGTCCTGCACCCGGTCGCAGTTCCGGTGGGACTCCACGATGCCCGAGTCGGCGGTCAGGCGCTTGACGTTCCGGGCGCTCGCCGCCTGTCCGGGGTGCGGCCGGACCGCCTGGATGGCCGGGTCCGAACTCGCCGTGCTCCCCATCGTCACCTCGGTCGTGAGCGCCCCGGCGACGTCGGCGGCCTGGAGCGCGCGCTCGGCGTCGTGGACGGTGAGCGCGGCGAGGCCGACAGTCAACTGGGTGCCGTTGATGAGCGCGAGTCCCTCCTTCGGCTGGAGCGTGAGCGGGTCGAGCCCCACCCGGGCCAGCGCCTCGTCGCCGGGAAGCCGGTCGCCGTCCCGGGAGTCGCCCGACGCGCCCGGGGCTTGGCCTGCTCCGTCGACAACGGCTTCGCCTTCCCCGAGCAGGACCAGCGACATGTGGGCGAGCGGCGCGAGGTCGCCGCTGGCGCCGAGGCTCCCCCGCGACTTCACGACCGGGTGGACGCCCTCGTTGAGCATCGTCACGAGGTGGTCGACGACGACCTCGCGGACGCCCGAATACCCCTTCACCAGGGCGTTCACCCGGGTGAGCATCATCGCCCGGACAGCCTCCCGGTCGAGTTCCGCGCCCGCGCCCGAGGCGTGGCTCCGGATGAGGTTCGTCTGGAGCGTCTCGACGTCCGCCGGCGGGATGCGCTCGTTGACGAGCGACCCGAACCCGGTGTTGAGTCCGTAGACGGCCTCGCCGCTGGCGACGACGTCCTCCACGCGCTCGCGGGCGGCGCGGACCGCCTCGCGGGCCGACGCCGAGACGGCGACGGGCGCGTCCTCGCGGGCGACCGCGACCACGTCGGCGACCGTCAGCGACTCGCCGTCGAGGACGACCTCATTCATGGACGACCACCCCACGCTTGAGGACGGTGGCGACCGCGTTCACGCCGAAGTTGTACGGGACGTGGACGTGGCTCGGCGCGTCGAGGACCGCCAGGTCGCCGGGCGCGCCCTCGCGGAGCGTGCCCGTGCCGTCGTCCAGGTCGAGCGCGGCCGCCCCGCCGCGGGTGGCGGCGACCAGCGCCTCGGCGGGCGTCAGCCCCATCTCGACGCAGGCGAGCGTCGTCGCGAAGCCCATGCTCTGCGAGTAGCAGTTCGGGTTGAAGTCGGTCGCGACGGCCAAGGGTGCCTCGCCCGTGCCGAGTCGGTCCGCGACGTCGAGGAACGCCCGGGCGTCGGCGTAGTCGGCTCCGAGGCCGAACGCGGTTCCGGGGAGGAGGACGGGCGTCACGCCCGACTCGTAGAGGGCTGCCATGTCGTCCTCGGTCGCGTGGAGCAGGTGGTCGGCGCTCGCGGCCCCGACGTCGGCGGCGAGTTGCGACCCGCCGAGGTGGGAGAGCTCCTCGGCGTGGACCTTCGGCGTGAGGCCGTACTCTCGGCCGGCTTCGAGCGCCCGCCGCGACTGCTCGACGTCGAAGACGCCCTCCTCGGTGAAGACGTCGCAGAACGCCGCGACGCCCTGGTCGGCGACGGCCGGTAGCTGCTCTTCGACCACCTGGTCGACGTACTCGTCTGCGTCCATCCCCTCCGGGACGGCGTGAGCGCCGAGGAACGTCGGTACCACGTCGACCGGGTGCTGGTCGTCGGCGCGGGCGACGACGTCGAGCATCCGGAGCTCCGTCTCGGTGTCGAGCCCGTAGCCGGATTTGACCTCGACGGTGGTCGTCCCGTGTTCGACCATCACGTCGAGGTGGCCGAGCAGGTTGGCGAGGAGTTCGTCGTCGCTCGCCTCGCGCACCGCCCGGACCGTCCGGAGGATGCCGCCGCCCTCGGCGAGAATCTCCTGGTAGGTCTTCCCCCGCAACTTCGCCTCGAACTCGTCGGACCGGTCGCCCGCGAACAGCGCGTGGGTGTGCGGGTCCACGAACCCGGGGACGACGCTCTTGCCCGAGGCGTCGACGGCGTGAGCGGCGTTCTCGGGCGGGTACTCGCGGGTCACCTCGTCGGTCGGCCCGACGGCGGCGACGCGGCCGTCGACGACGGCGACCGCGGCGTCCTCGTGGCGTTCCAGCGGTTCCCCGTCGCCCGGGCCGACCACGACCTCCGCGGCGTCGTGGACGACGGCGGAGCGGTCAGACACGGCGACCACCCCCGTAGCCGGCGAGGAAGTGGGCGACGGCCCTGGCCCCGGCGGTGGCGGTCCGGCCGTCGCGGTCCAGCGGCGGCGCGCACTCGACCACCTCGAACCCCGCGACCCGGTCGTCGCTGGCGGCCAGCCGGAGCGTCCGGAACAGTTCGCGTGTCGTAATGCCGCCCGGCGTTGGCGCGCTGACGCCGGGCGCGGCCGGCGCGTCGAGCACGTCCAGGTCGAGGCTGACGTAGACGGCGTCCACGCCGTCCATCGCGTCGAGCGCGGTGTCGATGGCGGAGACGGGGTCGTCGCCCACCTCCTCGGCGGTGACCACCGTGCCGTCCTGCTCGCGCACGTAGTCGTGGTAGGCGGTGCTGGTCTCGAAGTGCCGGGCGCCGACGACGGCGAACGCGTCGAGGCCGGCGTCGTGGAGCTGGCGGTACGGCGTCCCGCTGGTCGGCTGGCCGCGCACCTCGCGGCAGTCGAAGTGGGCGTCGAAGCTGACCGCGCCGACGCTGCCCGCGTCGAGCAAGGGGGCGGCGTTCGGGACCGTCAGCGAGTTGTCGCCGCCCAGGAAGACCGGGAGCGCGTCGGCGTCGTGGACGGCCGCCGTCACCTCGCGGACCGCCGCCTGGACGTCGGCGACGCCCTTCCCGTGGGGAAAGACCACGTCGCCCAGGTCCGCAATGCCGGCGACCGGGCCGGCGTCGAAGTGGTGTGTCTTCGTCCCGGCGAGTGCCCGCCGGATGGCCGCCGGCCCCTCGCGGGCACCCGGCCGGCCGATGACCGCGCCGTCGTAGGGTTCCCCGACGAGGACCGCATCGTACTCGTCGGCGTGGTCGAGGTCGGCGGCCGCGACGACGTCGCCGAACTGCTCGTCGTTCGGGTCGCTCGACGTGCCCGCCCAGGCGAACGTCTGCGTGAGCCCGGTCATTCCTGCTCCCGCATCGGGACGTGGACGCCCGACGCCTCGGCCTCGTCGAGTGCCGCCTCGTAGCCCGCGTCGGCGTGCCTGACGACGCCCATGCCGGGGTCGGTGGTGAACACGCGCCGGGCCTTCTCGGCGGCGAGGTCGGTGCCGTCGAGGACGACGTGGTTGTTGGCGTGGAGCGCGTTCCCGATGCCGACGCCACCCCCGTCGTGGACGCTCACGATGTCGGCGCCGGCCGCCGTGTTGAGCAGCGCGTTCAGGATGGGCCAGTCGGCGACGGCGTCGCTCCCGTCCTTCATGGCCTCGGTCTCGCGGTTCGGGCTGGCGACGCTCCCGGCGTCGAGGTGGTCGCGCGTGACGACGACCGGGGCCTCGATCTCGCCGTCGGCGACCAGTTCGTTGATGCGCAGGGCGAAGCGGGCGCGCTCCGTGAGGCCGTCGTCGTCGGTTTCGTACCCTAACCAGCAGACCCGCGACGGGAGGCCCTGGAACTGGACCTGCTCCTGGGCGAGGTCGATCCAGCGGTGGAGGGCGTCCTTCTCGGGGAACAGTTCCTTGACGGCCTCGTCGGTCCGGTAGATGTCCTCGGGGTCGCCCGAGAGCGCCGCCCACCGGAACGGACCCTTCCCCCGGCAGAACAGCGGCCGGATGTACGCCGGCACGAAGCCCGGGTAGTCGAAGGCGTGCTCCATCCCCCGGTGTTCCTGCACCTGGCCCCGGATGTTGTTGCCGTACTCGAAGGCGACGGCGCCCCGGCCCTGGAGGTCGAGGATGGCCTGGACGTGGCGCTCCATCGTGTCAAGGCTCTCACGGACGTACGCGTCGGGGTCCCGTTCGCGGAGGTCGTCGGCTTCGGCGACGGTGTAGCCGCTCGGGTAGTAGCCTTCGAGTTCGTCGTGGGCGGAGGTCTGGTCGGTGACGACGTCCGGGAGGAACCCGCGTTCGAGCATCCCCTCCAGCACGTCGGCGGCGTTCGCGTGGACGCCGACGCTGTACGGTTCGCCCGCCTCGGCCGCCGCCTGTGCGCGCTCGATGGCCTCGTCCAGGTCGTCGGTCTTCTCCTGGAGGTAGCCCGTCTCGATGCGCCGGTCGATGCGCTCCTCGTCCACCTCGGCAGCGATGCAGACGCCGTGGTTCATCGTGACCGCGAGCGGCTGGGCGCCGCCCATGCCGCCGAGACCGCCCGTGGCGACTATCCTCCCGCGCAGGTCGCCGTCGTACTCCTGACTGGCGAGTTCCGCCAGCGTCTCGTAGGTGCCCTGGATGATGCCCTGGGTGCCGATGTACGCCCACGACCCCGCGGTCATCTGGCCGTACATGATGAGGCCCTTCGCTTCGAGTTCGTGGAAGTGCTCCCAGTCGTCCCACTTCCCGACGAGGTTCGAGTTCGCGATGAGGACGCGGGGCGCCATCTCGTGGGTCTCGAACTTCCCGACGGGCTTGCCGCTCTGAACGAGGAGGGTCTCCACGTCGCCGAGCGTTCGGAGTTCGTCCATGATGGCGTCGTAGGCGTCCCACGACCGGGCCGCCCGGCCGGTGCCGCCGTAGACCACCAGGTCCTCGGGTCGCTCCCCCACCTCGGGGTCGAGGTTGTTGTTCAGCATGCGGAGGGCGGCCTCCTGACGCCAGCCCTCGCACTCGATGTCGGTGCCGGTCGGCGCGCCCTGGTAGTCGTACCACTGGTCGCTGGGGTCGCCCACCGAACCGCGGTCGCCGGTTGCCTGTTCCATACCGTCCCTTCGGGCGGGATTCACAAGGCAACCGACACGGCATACGGAGGGTGTTTTAAGTACCGTGCCCCCGAACGCTGGCCCATGCACGAAGCGACCCTGCGCATCGAGAGCGACGGACCGTACGCCGCAATCACGCAGGGGAGCGACGCGCGCGTCGAGTTACGGTGCAACGACCACTGCGACCTGCTGCGCGTCCGCGGCGACGACCCCGAGGCGATGCTGGAGCGCATCCGGGGCGTCGTCGGCGTCCAGGACCACCTCGTCGAGGGCGACGAACTCGTCGCCATCACCGCCGCGTGCCTGAAACCGCACGACGAACCCACCATCGAGCGCTACCTCGCCGAGCACGACTGCCTGCTGCTCCCGCCGCTCCGGTACGCCGACGGCGCGAAGTTCAGCCGCGTGCTCGCCCTCGACCCGGGCAACCTCACCGACCTCTACCGCGACCTGGTGGACGAGTTCGACGTGACCGTCGAGGCGAAACGCGAGATAACGACCGTGTCCGGCGACGTGCCGCTGCTCACGCTCGCGGACGCGCTGCCCGCGCTCTCGACGCGCCAGCGGCAGGTGCTCGTCGCCGCCTACGACCGCGGCTACTACCGCATCCCCCGGGAGACGACCACCGCCGAGATAGCCGACGCCATCGGCATCGACCGGCGGACCGCCGAGGAGCACCTCCGGCGGGCGGAGAACAAGTTCATGGACACGCTCATCGAGTACGTCTGAAACCGGGCGTCGCCGGCGACCGAAAGAGAAGCGGGGTCAGTCGTCGCTCGTCATCGCGTCGCGGCTCGCGGCGCAGTTGTTCGGGCCGAGTTCGAGCGTGAACGCCTCGTTGTCGGTGGGGCGGTACTGCCCGAGGTTGGTGTCGATGATGCGCCGGTAGTTCGACGGCCGCGGCGGGATGTCCTCGAGGACGTAGTCCACGAACGCCTCGCGGTCCATGTCGAGGGCGTCCATCGACGCCTGGAGGTCGCCGAGCGTCGAGGTGAAGGTGCCGTCCTCGGCCGGGTCGGCGGCGTCGCTGAAGTGGGCCGGTGCGACGATGGTGTCGTCGGGGAGCGAGAGGACGCGGTCCTGCAGGGAGTCGTAGAGCATCCGGGCGGCGTCGGGGGCGCCCTCCTCGCCGTCCTCCAGGTCGGGGCGGGCGACGCTCTCGGTGAACAGGCCGTCGCCCGTGAACAGCACGTCGCCGACGCGGTAGGAGGTCATGCCGGTGGTGTGGCCCGGGGTATGGATGACCTCGATGGTGGTGTCGCCGACGGCGAGTTCGTCGCCGTCCTCGACGGTGGCGTAGTCGCGGTCGTAGTCGATGCCGCGCTCGGCGGCCGGTTCGGGGACGACGGCGTCGGCGTCGGCCTCGCCGGCGACCGAGCGGACGCCGGAGACGTGGTCGGCGTGGACGTGCGTGTCGAGTGCGTACGTCAGGTCGGCGTCGTACTCGGCGGCGTCCTCGACGTAGCGGTCGGTGAACGCACGGAGCGGGTCGACGACCGCGGCCTCGCCGCCGTCCACGACGAGGTAGCTCATGCACCCACTGGACGGGCGCTGGTACTGGAGGACCGTGGCGTCGACGTCCGCGTCGATTTCGGTGGCCTCGTAGACGAGCGCCCATCCGGTCATGCCGCCGTCGACGTTGACGGCGTCGTAGCCCTGCTGGCTCAGGTAGCGGGTCACCGACTGACTGGTGTTCCCGCTGGCGCAGACGACGAAGACCTCCTCGTCCTCGTCGAGCGAGTCGACGGAGTCTGGGAGGTCGCCGCCCTGGAACCGCCCGAACGGGACGTTCCTGGCGTCGACGCGCTCGCCGTCGATGTGCCAGTCCTGGAACTGGTCCGGCGTTCGCACGTCGAGGACGGTGACCGCCTCACCGTCGTCGATGCGCGACTTGAGCGCCGACGGGGCGACCGACGGCATCCGCGTGCTGACCTGGGAATCGGGTCGTGTCATGCGTGCAGGTAACAGTAACTGGCCCGTCGGAAATAAAGGTTTGCAAAGTTGTGTGATTTTCCCGCAATTCTCCACCGGCGGCGGTGTCGTCCCGAAACCATAGTTCGTGGTTCCGGAAGGAAAGTTCGGGGTTTTCGGGGCGGTGTCGCCACCAGGTTGCTTGCGTCGCCAGCACAATAGTCCGGCGAGAGGGCGGTCTCGGGGCCTCAGAGCCCGAGGAACGACTCGGCGTTCTCCCAGAGGAGTTTGCGCTGCACGTCCTCGGGGTAGTCCGTGTGCTCGGCGAACGACGCGAGCCACGCCTCCGGTCGGATCATCGGGTAGTCCGTGCCGAACATCACTTTGTCCTGGAGCACCGTGCCCGCGTAGTGGAGCACCTGGTCGTCGACGTACTTCGGCAGCCACCCGGAGAGGTCCATGTAGACGTTCCCCTTCTGCTGGCAGATGGCGAGTTGCTCTTTCTCCCACGGGAACGCCGGGTGTGCGATGAGGACGTCGAGGTCCGGGTGGTCGGCCGCCACGTCGTCCACGAGCATCGGGTTCCCGTGTTTGACCTTCAGCCCGCGGCCGCCGGGAGTCCCGGCGCCGAGCGTCGAGTTGCCGCCGTGGAAGACGACGGGCACGCCCAGGTCCTCGATGGTCGTCCAGAGGTCGTCGTACGCCGGGTCGCTCGGGTCGAACCCCTGGGCTATCTGCTGGAACTTGAACCCGGAGAGGTCGAGGTCCTCGACGGCGCGCTCGGCCTCCGCGGCGGCGTCGTCCTTCAGCGGGTCGACGCTCCCGAACCCGACGAAGAAGTCGGGGTACTCGTCGCGCACCTCGGCGACGTAGTCGTTCGGGACCGGCGGGTTGCCCGTGTTCGTCTCGGCGTCCCAGCCCAGGAGCACCGCCCGGCCCACCCCTGCTCGCGGTACTCCTCGACCATCGCGTCGTAGTCCCAGGTCTCGAGTTCCGTGCCGAACTTCCGGGCGGCGTCCTGCATCATCTCGCCGCCGGCGTCGTGCAGGAACTCGCGGGTCGGCTGGTGGACGTGGGTGTCGATGGCGCGCGGTTCGGCTCCCGAGAGGAGGTCAACTGCTGGCACGCGCTGTCCTTCGCCGCGCCGGGGCAAAAAGGTGGTCGTTACTGCGGGCCCATGGTTTTCCCGGCCCGTCCCCATTGCGACGTATGGAACGGTTCAAAATCGCACTCTACACGAACATCGCCGCGTTCCTCGTGCTCGTGCCGACGCTGGTCTCGGGGTTCGTCGTGTGGCTCTACCTGCCCGGCGGCCGCGAGTTCCGGGGACTGACCCTCCTGGGGCTGGACCGCCACACCTGGATCGACGTCCACCTCGTGGCGAGCCTGCTGCTGACGGCGCTCATCGTCGGCCATCTGCTCCTCCACGTCCCGTACATCAAGCAGGTCCCGGAACTGCTCCGCCGGTAGCCGGGCTACTCGCGGCGCTTGATCATGAACTTCATGTCGCCCTCGAAGACCGTGTCGCCGTCCTGGTTGGTCATCACCGTGTCGATGACGACCATGCCCGCGTCGTCGCGGCTGCTGAACGGCTTCGTCTCGATGACCTCCATGTCGAGCGAGATGGTGTCGCCCATGTAGACCGGCGCGGGGATGTCCATGTAGTTCATGCCGAGGAACGCGAAGACGGTGCGCTCCAGGAACCCGCATCGGTAGACGAACCCGGTCGCCAGGCTGAACGTCATCGGGCCGTGGGCGACCCGCTCCCCGAAGTAGCCGTCCTCGGCGTAGGTCTGGGACGTGTGCAGCTCCGTCCAGTCGCCGGTGAACATGGAGTGCATCACGAAGTCGGTCTCGGTCACGGTGCGGCTGACGCTCTCGAAGGTTTGCCCCACCTCGAAATCCTCGAAGTAGTGGGGCTCGTAGCTGTACGGCACGTCCTCACGGACTGCGCAAAACTATATCAAACTATTCCTCGAACCAACGGCCGCATGACCGACCGCGTCCCCGACGAGCAGCGCGAGCGCATCGCCGCCGACCCGTACTGCGACCGCCTCGGCATCGACCTGGTGGACCTCGGCCCCGGCACCGCGACGACCGAACTCGCCGTGACCGACGACCTGCTGAACTTCCACGGCACGCCCCACGGCGGCGCCGTCTACTCGCTCGCCGACGCCGCGTTCGCCGCGGCGTCGAACGCCGAAGGCGACACCGCCGTCGCCCTCGAGACCAACATGTCGTACCTCGACACCGTCGAGGTGGGCGAGACGCTCGTCGCCACCGCGGAACGCGAACACCGGACGAGACGGACGGCCTCCTACCGGGTCGACGTGACCGACGAAGCAGGAACCGAGATAGCGACGTTCCGCGGGCGGGTCTACCTCCCGTAATCAACCGCGGTGGTCGTAGACGCGCTGGACCTTGCCGACCTCGGTACGTTCGATGCCGCCGGACTCCACGATGGAGAGGTCGTCCGGGCGGAACGAGAGCACGTTCTCCAGGCGGTCGAGCAGTCGCTCCCGGAGGTCCATCACCTTCCCGTCGAACTCCTCGGCGAGTTCGACCTGTATCTCGATGCGGTCCATGTTGTCCTCGCGGAACAGTTCGATGCGGTAGTGGGGTGCCACCTCGTCGAACTCCAGGACCACGCTCTCCACCTCGCTCGGGTAGAAGTTGACCCCCGGATGATGAGCAGGTCGTCGCTCCGGCCCGTGATGTTGTCCATCCGGACCATCGTCCGGCCGCACTCGCAGGGCTCGGTATGCAGGCGGGTCATGTCGCCGGTGCGGTACCGGATGACCGGGAGCGCCTCCTTCGTGAGCGACGTGAACACGAGTTCGCCCTGCTGGCCTTCCTCGACGGGTTCGCCGGTCTTCGGGTCGATGACCTCCGGGTAGAAGTGGTCCTCCCAGACGTGGAGGCCGTCCTGGGCCTCCTCGCACTCGATGGAGACGCCCGGGCCGACGACCTCGGAGAGGCCGTAGATGTCGACGGCGGTCACGCCGAGTCGCTCCTCTATCTCGTCGCGCATCGGCTCCGTCGCGGGTTCCGCGCCGAAGATGACCTGGGACAGCGGGAGGTCGCGCACGTCGACGCCCATCTCCTCGGCGGTCTCGGCGACGTACAGGAGTACGACGGCGTGCACGCGATGGCGGTGCTCCCGAGGTCCTCCATGAGTTCGACCTGGCGCTGTGTCTGGCCGCCGCCGACGGGGATGACGGTCGCGCCGAGTTCCTCGATGCCGTCGTGGAAGCCCAGACCGCCCGTGAACAGGCCGTAGCCGTAGGCGTTCTGGACGGTGTCGCCGGGGCGGACGCCCGCCGCGTACAGCGACCGCGCCATCACGTCGTACCACATGTCGAGGTCGGCGCGCGTGTAGCCGACGATCTTCGGCTTGCCGGTCGTGCCGGAGGAGGCGTGGATGCGGAGAATCTCGTCGTCGTCCACCGCGAACAGGCCGTCCGGGTACTCGTCGCGGAAATCCTCCTTCGTCGTGAACGGGAGCTTGTGGAGGTCGTCGACGCCGTCGATGTCGTCCGGGCCGACGCCGGCCTCGTCGAAGGCGTCCCGGTAGAAGGGCACGTTCTCGTAGACGCGTTCGACCGTCTCGACGAGCCGGCGGTCCTGCAGGTCGCGTAGCTCGTCGCGCGATGCGGACTCGATGCTATCGTACACCATGCTAACGAGTACACTGTTTCCATCGACCATTATATAAAGGGTTTGGTGGGTCGGGTGACGGGTCGGGCCGAAACTATATCGCACTCGCCCGCCGGGGTTGGAGCATGCGGGACGCCTACGTCATCGGAGCGGGCCAGTCGCCGTTCGGCTCGTTCCCGGAGCGAAGCTACCGCTCGCTGTTCGCGGAGGCCTACCAGCGAGCGCGCGACAGTGTCGCCAGGGCCTCCACGCCGACGACGTCGACGAGGCGTTCGTCGGCACGCTCGGCGTCGGCGGCCGCCAGCTCGGCCTCTCGGCGCCAGCCCTGACCGAACACGTCGGCCTCCACGGCATCCCCGCCACGCGCGTCGAGAACGCGTGTGCCGCCGGCGGGTCCGCCGTCCGGCAGGCCGTCCAGGCCGTCAAGAGCGGGATGGCCGACGTCGTCCTCGCGGGCGGCGTCGAGGTGATGACCGACATGAGCAGCGACGCCACCAAGTACTGGCTCGGGGTGAGCGGCGAGACGGAGTGGGAGCGCCTGACCGGGACGACGTTCTCCGGCGTCTACGCCCAGATGGCCAGCGCCTACATCGAGGAGTACGGCGCGACCACCGACCAGCTATCCAGAGTCGCCGTCAAGAACCACGCGAACGCCGCGCGGAACCCGGACGCCCACCTCGGCTTCGAGTGCTCGCTCGACGACGCCCGGAACGCGCCCACCGTCGCCGACCCGCTGAACCTCTACCACTGCTGTCCCACCTCCGACGGCGCCGCCGTCGTCCTCGTCGCGAGCGAGGACGTCGTGGACGACTACGCCGACGAACGCCTCCGGGTGGCGGGCGTCGGCGCCGGAAGCGAGCACGTCGGCCTGTTCAAGCGCGACTCCTACACGTCCATCGACGCGTCAGTCACAGCCGCCGACGCCGCCTACGAGATGGCCGGCATGGACCCCGACGACGTCGACTTCGCCGAAGTCCACGACTGCTTCGCCATCGCGGAACTCGTCGCGTACGAGGACCTCGGCTTCTGCGAGCGCGGCGAGGCGGGTCGCCTGCTCGACGAGGGCGTCACCGACCTGGACGGCGACCTGCCGGTGAACCCCTCCGGCGGCCTCAAGGCGAAAGGCCACCCCATCGGCGCGACCGGGACCGGTCAGCTCGTCGAAGTGTTCAAGCAGCTCACCGAGCAGGCCGGCGACCGGCAGGTCCCGGACGCGCGCGTCGGCCTGACGCACAACGTCGGCGGGAGTGGCGGCGCAGCCGTCGTTCACCTCGTCGAACGGGAGGTGGGCCGATGACGCTGGACCTCCTGGGCACCGGCGCGTACGCCCCCGGTACCGGCTGACCGCCGAGGAACTCGCCGACGCATGGGGGCGGGCCAAATCCTCGGGCATCCGCCAGACGGCCGTCCCGGACGCGGACGAGGACGCGCTGACGATGGCCTACGAGGCGGCGACACGGGCCCTCGACGCGGCCAGGGTCGAAGGCGAGGACGTCGCGTTCCTCGCACTCGGCTCGACCACGCTCCCGTACGAAGAGGAGGACCTCGTCGCCCGACTGGCGAGCATGCTCGGCGTCCCGGAGACCGCCGCGACGCGGACGCAGACGGGAAGCACCGCCGCCGGTGTGCAGGCACTCGACGCAGCACTCGACGCCGGGCCCTGGCTGGACGGCGTCGGCCTCGTCGTCGCCAGCGACTGCCCGCGGGGCGCTCCGGACAGCCCCGAGGAGCACGCCGCCGGCGCCGGTGCCGCCGCGTTCGTCGTCGGCGACGACGGCCCCGCGAGCGTCACGGAGCGCGCCACGTACACGTCGCCGTATCCGGGAACCCGGTTCCGTCGACGTGGCGAGACCGGAACCAGCGGCCTGGGCGTCACCGAGTACGACCGGGACGCGTTCGCGGACGCAGTGGGTGGTGCCGTCGGGCAACTCGACACCGACGATGTGGACGCGGTGGCACTCCAGGCGCCGGACGGCAAACTCCCGTACCGGGTCGCCGACCGGGTCGGCGTCCCCACCGAGTACGTCAGCGAGGTGACGACGGTCCACTCGCTCGGCGACACCGGAGCGGCCAGCGCGCCGCTGGCGCTGGCGAGCGCGCTCGACGGCGACGCCGACAGGGTGCTGGTCTGCGGGTACGGAAGCGGCGGCACGGTGAGCGCCATGGTCGTCGAGGCACCGGACGCCGTCCCCTCGGCGCTCGCCCTCGACCGCGAGATCGAACTCTCGTACGCGGCGTATCTCCGTCGGCGAGGTGACCTCACCGACGGTGCTCCCGAGGGCGGCGGTGCCTACGTGAGCGTCCCGAGTTGGCGGCGGACCATCCCGCAACGCCACCGCCTCGTCGCGGGGCGATGCCGGGAGTGCGGGACACTCGCCTTCCCGCCCGAGGGCGCCTGCACGGAGTGCGGCGCGATAGACGACTACGACCCGGTCGAACTCCCGGGAACCGGGACTGTGGAGGCCGCGACCACCATCGCCCAGGGCGGCGCCCCGCCGGAGTTCGTCGAGCAGCAGGAACAGAGCGGCGCCTACGCGAGCGTGGTCGTGGCGTTCGACGGCCCCGGCGACGACGAGGCGGTGAGCGCACCCGCCCAGGTGGTTCCCGAGGCGGACCCGCCGGCGGTCGGCGACGCCGTCACGTCGACGATCCGCCGCATCTACGAGCAGGAGGGCGTCCTGCGCTACGGGTTCAAGGTGCTGCCGGCGGGCGCTCGAAGATAGTCGCCACGCCCTGCCCGAAGCCGACGCACATCGTCGCGAGGCCGTACCGGCCGTCGCGCCGGCGGAGTTCGTGGAGGAGCGTCGTCGCGATGCGCGCCCCCGAGCAGCCGAGCGGGTGGCCGAGCGCGATAGCGCCGCCGTTGACGTTCAGCTTCTCGTCCGGGACGCCGAGTTCGCGCCGGCAGTAGAGGCTCTGGCTGGCGAACGCCTCGTTGAGTTCCACCAGGTCGAGGTCCGCGACCGTCAGCCCGGCCCTGTCCAGCGCTTCGCGCGTCGCGGGAACCGGACCGACACCCATCACGCGCGGGTCGACGCCGACGACCGCACGGGCGGTGACTCGCGCCAGGACGTCGAGGCCGTTCTCCCGGGCGTATCGTTCGGAGGTGACGAGCGCGCCCGCCGCTCCGTCGGTGAGCGGCGAGGCGTTGCCGGGCGTGACTGTCGCCGCGTCGTCCGTCCGGAAGACGGTCGGCAGCCCCGAGAGCGTTTCCAGCGAGGTGTCGGGCCGTGGGCCTTCGTCGCGCTCCACGAGGCCGTCCCCTGTCTCGACGGGAACGACCTCGTCGTCGAAGCGTCCCGCGTCCCACGCATCGAGGGCGCGTTCGTGCGAGCGGAGTGCGAACCGGTCCTGTTCCTCGCGGCCGATGTCGTGTTCGCGGGCGACCGCTTCCGCCGTCATCCCCATCGATAGCTGGTCGGCGTCGTACCGCTCCTCGATGCCGGGGTGGAGCCAGTCGGAGAACGGCACCCGCGACATGTGCTCGACGCCCGCGACCGGGTAGACGTCGCCGTCACCGGCTTCGACGGCGCGGGCGGCGTCGTGCAGGGTCGTGAGCGACGACCCGCACAGGCGGGAGGTGGTGCTCGCGGGGACGGACTCCGGGTAGTCGTTCGCGAGGAGCGCCTGGCGGCCGAGGTTGCGACCCTGCTCGGCCTCCTGGTTCGCACAGCCGAGACGGAAGTCCGTCCACTCCTCGGGGGAGACGTCGGTCCGCTCCACGAGGGCGTCGAGGACGACGCCGATCAGGTCTTCCGGGTAGGTGCCAGCGTGGCCGCCGTCCTTGCGGGCCTGGGGCGTCCGGACGGCGTCCACGACGACAGCCTGTCGGGATGCAGCGGTAGCCATATGGGGAACGGTGCGGTGACGAGCGAGATAACTCTGGGGGTGCTCGGGTCCGGCGAGCCGTGCTCCCAGTCGGCGGAGGCGCGCTTCGGGTGGCGTGCAGGCGGCGCGGTTCTGTTCGCGTGGCGGTGCGCCGCACACCCGCCCTGGCCGCCACGCGGTCGTCGTCACGTCACGGCGTTCGTTGGCCGCGTGCCCCCGGATAAACGTTCGCCCCGGGAACGATGAGGCGCCGTAACGCGAACGTTTATTCGGAGCGCCGGCATCGGTTTGGTCCATGCGGGTGGCTGTACTCGGCGCCGGGACCATGGGCCACGGCATCGCCCAGGTCGCGGCCATGGCCGGACACCAGGTAACGATTCGCGACGTCGAAGACGAGTTCGTCGAGTGGACTCGACGCCATCGAGGAGAACCTCGAAGGCGGCGTCGAGCGCGGGAAGGTGACGCGGGAGACGGCAGACGCGACGCTCGACCGACTCCAGGGAACGACGGTGCTGGCGGACGCCGTCGGCGACGCGGAACTCGTCGTCGAGGCGGTGCCGGAGGACATGTCGATAAAACACGACACCTTCGAGTCGGTGGAGGCGGCGGCTCCCCGGAGCGCCGTCCTCGCGTCGAACACCTCGTCGCTCTCCGTGACGGAGATCGCAGCGTGCTCGACGACCCCGGCAGGATGGTGGGACTCCACTTCTTCAACCCGGTCCACATCATGGCGCTGGTGGAGATCGTGCACGCGGAGCAGACCGACGAGGCGACGAAGACGTTCGCACGGGAGTTCGTCGAGGACGTCGACAAGACGCCGGTCGAGGTGACCGACTCGCCGGGGTTCGCCTCCTCGCGCCTCGGCGTCGCCCTCGGCGTCGAGGCGATGCGGATGGTCCAGGAGGGCGTGGCCGACCCGCGCGACGTCGACACCGCGATGGAACTCGGCTACAACCACCCGATGGGCCCCATCGAACTCGGCGACGTCGTCGGCCTGGACGTGCGCCTCGACATCCTGGAGTACCTCCGCGAGGAACTCGGCGAGCGGTTCCGGCCGCCCCAGGTGCTCAAGCGCAAGGTCCGCGCCGGGAAACTCGGCAAGAAGACCGGCGAGGGGTTCTACGTCTGGGAGGACGGCGAGGTAGTCGGCGTCAGCGGCGAGGGGTCGGAATGAGCGCCGAGTCGGTCGCGGACGACTGCGAGACGGTCGACGTGGACGTCGGCGGGCGCGTCGACGGCGTCGCGACGGTCACGATGAACCGGCCGGACGCCCGGAACGCGCTGAACGCCCAGCTTCGCGACGAACTGAAACGCGTGTTCGACGCCGTCGAGGCGAGCGACGCGGTGCGCGTCGTCGTCCTCACGGGCGCCGACGAGGCGAAGGCGTTCGTCGCCGGCGCGGACGTGACGGAGCTCCGCGAACGCGACGCCATCGAGCAGCGCGAGGCGAGCGAACGCCCGCGCGTCTACGAGTACGCGGACGACCTCCGCCAGCCCGTCATCGCGCGCATCAACGGGCACGCGCTCGGCGGCGGCTGTGAACTCGCGCAGGCCTGCGACGTCCGCATCGCCCACGAACGGGCGAAACTCGGCCAGCCCGAGATCGACCTGGGCCTCATCCCGGGTGGCGGCGGCACCCAGCGGCTCGCCCGCCTGGTCGGCGAGGGGCAGGCGATGCGGCTCGTCCTCTCGGGCGAACTCGTCGACGCCGCGGAGGCCCACGACATCGGCCTGGTGGACGAAGTCCACGGCGACGGCGACTTCGACGACCGGGTCTACGAACTGGCGGGGCGGATGGCGGCGAAGAGCCCGGTCGCCCTGGAGTTCGCCAAGCGAGCGGTCCGGGCGAGTTCCCGGATGGACCTCGAACAGGGCATCGAGTACGAGGCCGAGCTGTTCGCACAGCTCTTCGCCACCCACGACAAGAACGAGGGCATCGACGCGTTCCTCGAGGACCGGGAGCCGGAGTGGAAGGGTCGATAATCGAATCCCCCCCCTCCCCCTACCCACACATTATTATTTAAACCCGAATCCACCATACCACGGGGATTTATGTATGTCGTTCGAGACGGCGGGCTGCAGACGGTCGGGCATCAAACCGGTGGAGAGAATGGAGGCGTGGCAGAGAGTCACCCATCAGTAGTTGGAAGGGTGAGGGAACGGGAGTACTGGAGTGGTCAGCCAACGTCCCGAAAAGCTGGCCTTCGGGCCGTCAATAGTAGAATTCGTCGCACGAGGCTCCCCCGAACGAGCATATTTGAAAGAACAGCGATACCGAGAACGAGTGCAGTTACTTTTGTCCGCAGCCCGATGGACCGGCCACCATATGAGATTACACCCGTACAATTGTAATGAGATGCAGCTGACACGGGAAGTGTGGGAACCGGGCCGACACCGGCTTACCGGGTGCATAATCGCCACCTATGGAGGGGATAAACGGACCGCCGAGCCCCGGCGACGACCCGAGCATATAAACCGCCGTTCGTTTATAAGCAGCCTCCGAACCCACGTTCGCCATTTATTATGTGCCCGGAGATCCGCCCGGTTCGTATATAAGCACGGCGTGGACTCGTCGCAAACCTGGCCATCCAGGGTGGCGCGTCGCGGGACGGGCGCGGGCGAGCGCCGAACGGTCCGGGCTGATTACCCCCACATAAACGTCGGAACTGGCGTCGTTATCCAGCCGATAGTAAAAGGCGGAAGACCCCAAGGGTTGGGCAACAATGACCGCTGGCCGACCTGGACGCCTGACCGACGACACCGGACGGAGCCGTGACCACTGGGCACACGCCGAACATCGACCGACAGAGGGCCACAGCAACGGCCCGACACTACGGGATAGCCCGATGGACGTCGCGCGGGTCGAAACTGGCCGGTAGCCACATGTCCCTCTCGTATCAGCCAGAGGAACGACTCGACGTCGGCTTCATCCCCGCGGGCGCGCCCGGCCACGCCGGCACCGGCGCCACGCAGACGTCGTCGCTCCTCATCGACGCGCTGTCGGACCACCACGACCTCACGGTCTACGTCTACACGCAGGAAC
Source organism: Halobacteriaceae archaeon GCM10025711 (assembly GCA_042662785.1). GTDB lineage: Archaea > Halobacteriota > Halobacteria > Halobacteriales > Halobacteriaceae > JBHSYX01. The sequence continues at coordinate 1,400,652 of JBHSYX010000001.1, read as the reverse complement.
AGGTCGACGAATCGCTGCTCCCCGGCGACGACGTCGAGTACGTCGTCGAGGACGGCATCTCGAAGCTCCCCCACCCCCTGACGGAGAAGCTCTCGGCGGTCGAGGACGACCTGGACCGGTTCGAGAAGCACGACCTGGTCCACTCGTACTCCTCGGCGTTCATCGGGCCGCTCGCGGACCTCCAGACCGACACGGTCGTCACGCTCAACTCCTACGTCCCGGTCTGCCCGAAAGGCGACTTCATGTGGCAGGGCACCGAGAAATGCTCCGGGCCGGGCGCGCTGAAGTGTGGCGCCTGCCTCGCCGGGACCGCCCTCCGGCGACGCCAGGGCGTCGAGACCGAACTCCGGTCGGCGTACGTCTCCGCCGGCAAGTACCCGATGGTGAGTGAGTCGCTGGACCGTGCCGACGACATCGACGGCTACCACGTCCTCTCGCCGCATCTCAAGGACGACTACGTCGACCTGGGGCTACCCGAGGAGTCGCTCACGGTCATCCCGCACTTCTACGACGAGGCGTTCCTCTCGCTCAACGGCGAACTCGGCGCGGACGTGCTCGACGACCCCATCGACCTGCTGTACGTCGGCGGCCTCAAGGACATCAAGGGCGTGCACGTCCTCCTGGCGGCACTCCCCGAGATAACCGACCGTGGCTTCGACGTGCGTCTCCGTGTCGCCGGCACGGGTCCCTACGGCAACGCGCTCAGGGACCTCGCGACCGACCTCGGCGTCGACGACCGCGTCGACTGGCTCGGCTACGTCGACCACGACGACCTGCCGGAACTGTACGACGACGCCGACGTCTTCGTCTACCCGGGCCTGCTCGACGAGCCGTTCGGCCGGGTGATGCTCGAAGCGCTCGCGAGCCAGACGCCCATCCTCTCGTCCGACGTCGGCAGCATGGACGACATCGTCGGCAGGGGCGGCGTCCTCTTCGAACCCGGCAACGAGTTCGCACTCGCCGCCGCCTTCGAGGAACTCGTCGCGTCCTACGACCGCCGGTACAACGCCATCCCGCAGCAGCTTCGCCGGTTCTCGCCGCAGGTCGTCACCCGCGATTTCCTCGCCCTCTACGACTCGCTCTGATTCAGTAGCTGTTGCCGTATATCGTGAGGTTCGTGGTGCCCTGGTCGAGGATACCCCCGTCGAGCGTGCTGTTCACGATTTCGACGCCGGTGTGACCGTCGAGAAGTTTGACCGCGTCGTAGCCGTCGTAGGAGTCCGCCACGGTGTCGACGATCCGGGTGCCGTCGGCGTTGTTGAGGATGGGGTGGTGGGTCGACCGGTACTCGCCGTCGTATATCAGGCAGTCGTCGCCGCCGAGTTCGATGGCGCGCCGGTAGTTCGGCCCGGGCTGGTCGACGGTGACGATGCGGAACTCGCAGTCGTCGCGGTAGCACCGGATGGCGTTCCGGCCGTTCGACCCGTCCGCGTCCCCGGTGACGTTCACGCGGATGCACCGGACCTGTCCGCCCGACGGCTTGATCTGGATGGCGTTCCCCTCGCTGTCGATGGTGACCGAGGAGTCCACGATGTCCGTCGCGCCCGCCCCCGACTCGACCACGATGCCGTGGCCGTGGATTCGGCCGGTGCCGACGGTGACGTCGGTGTACTCTATCTTCGCCGATATCACGTCGTTCATCACCGTGATGCCGTGTCCGTTCGGGTCATCGAGTCGGATGTCGACGTTGTCGAGCCAGAGGTTGCTCCCCGAGTCGAGCCGGATGCCGCGCTGGTTCTCGTCCTCCGGCCGGTTGTCGTCGACGACGACGGTGGTGTCCCGGACGACGCTGTCGTCGCCGGTCAGCCGGATGTTCGAGATGTTGCTGTTCCGGAAGTAGCCGTTCTCGACGACGACGCGCCCGGGACAGCTCGCGTACAGCCCGTTGTCGGGGAACGGTCCGAGCGCGCAGTTCTCGAACCGGAGCGTCCCGTCGTGGTAGGGACTGACGATGATGCCGGTCGGCCCGGTGTCGATGTCCCCGGGCGTGTTGACCGAGAACTCGCCGCCGTAGAGCGCGCGGACGTTGGACACGGTCCCCGACCCGTTCGCGCTCGTGATGTCGAAGAGGAAGGGACCCCACTTGCCGCTGTCGTGCTGGCCGGCGACCTCGATGTCGTTCACCGTGAGCCGGTCGTACATCTGGGCCTGGATGACGCGCAGGCCCGTGTCGGGTGCCGTGAAGTCCACGTTGAACCCCTCGAACTGGAGGCCGTTCCCCGGGTCGTAGTAGGTCCCGAGTTTGAACATCCGGCCGCCGTCGAAGTCGCTCGATGGGACCAGCACCGCGCCGTCGCCGACGATGCCGAAGTCCCGGAACCCGGTGAACCGGAACTGCCGGTCCATCAGATACCGGCCGTGCGGGAACTTCAGCAGCGTGTGGTGGTCGGCGTATCGCTCCAGAACGTCGTTTATCGATTCGTTCCCCGTCGGGTCCGCACCGACGTCGGTGACGTCGATGACCTCGTCGTAGTCGATGCCGCTAGCAGCCGCGTTCGTGGCAAAAGCGCCTGCCGCAACCGTCCCTGATACCAGCTTGAGATAGGACCGCCTTGCCAGTAGCGGCGGTCGGGAGTTGTCTTCCCGCATTCCAGGTAGACACCCACCCCTTAACTACATAAAAATTCGGGGCACTCATAATTGTGCATATTATTACGCTGTGGTAAAATAAACATGACACGAACTCCTAAGGAACGGTGACAGGGCACCGGTGAGACGGGACCGGGTCAGGTGACCATCCGGCGGAGCGTCCCGAGTCCCGGCCAGCCGTCGTAGCCCCAGAGGGCGAAGACAGCCAGGAGGAGCGTCAGCGGGAACACCAGGAGCATCGCCTGCCCTGGCTCCGCCGCCTCCCGGAGGTACCGGACGAAGTAGTAGACCACCCGGTCGCTGAACGCGAACTCGCCGTCGCTGGCGGGCAGCGAGACGACCGGCCACAGCACCTTGCCGACGGAGATACCCCGTCCGAACAGCACGGGGTAGACGATGTCGCCGACCAGGTGGGAGGCCCACCCGATGGCGAGGGCGCCCCCGAGCGCGGGACGGCCCCGCCTGTGGGACACCAGCACCGCGCCGAGCACGAGCGGGCCGGCGACGAGCACCGAGTGGGCCACCGAGTAGCCGGTGCTCACGACGTCGAGCGACCAGCCGAGCGGCTTGTCGACCAGGTCGGGTAGCTGGGTGGCGACGGCCAGCACGAGCACCGCGGGCCCGGTCGGCGAGCGGCGGTCCCAGACGTGGCTCCAGACCGAGTAGGCCAGGTAGCCGAACGCGAGGTGCTCCCACGGCCACATCAGGCGGACCCCTCGATCGGCGCGGTCTGTCGTCGTATCATTGAGTGAACAGGAAGGCGTCCATCCGATTAAGCGTACTGGTCACGGTCAGCCGTCGTTCCAGATGTGGAGTTCGCGGTAGGCGTTCTCCGGGGTGGGGTTCTCCGGCGGCGCGTCCCGGTAGAGCAGGAACTGCACCCGCGTCCCGTCGCCGGTCATCGACGGCCGGGGCGTGTACTCGATGGTGGTCGACTCACCGGCGCCGACGCTCGCCGTCAGCCGGTCGAGTTCGTTCTGCGTCGCTATCTCCCCCTGGTCGTCGAGGCGCTGCTGCACGACGACCACGGTGTACTCGACGCCGTGCCCCTCCTGGTTCTCGATGCCGAGGTGGAGCGTGTCGTCAGCCGTCGAACCGAAGTCGTTCGGGTAGTCGGCCAGCACCAGGTCGCCGGACTCGTTCTCGGTGAGCAGGTAGAACTCGGAGAACGACTCGTCTGCGGGCGACATCACGCCGGCGAACGCGACGCTGGCCACCAGGACGACCATGCTCACGACGATGAACCGGTTGAGCGTGGCGTCGAACCGGCTCTCCGCCTGGAGGGGCGCCGCTGGAGCAGCGTCCGCGACGACCCGCTGACCTGAACGTCGGCGCGGTCGCGCACGGTTCCGACGTCGAACCGCGCCGTCTCCGGCAGCGAAGACCGGCGGATAAGGCCGATGAGCGCGGTCGTCACGGTGACGCCGCTCACGCCCAGGAGTACCGGACGGGCGGAGATGCCGAACGCGGTGAAGTTCGATACGAGCGCGACCATCGGGACGAGGGCGATGCTGGCCGCCACGGCGATGGCGACGCGCGCCGCCGGCGTGATTCCTTCGCGTGGCTTCCGCGTCGCCTTCGGGTACATCGCGGAGACGAGCGCGTAGCCGGGGAGGAACAACAGCACTGGCAGCGCGGCGACGACCCGCACCGGGCCGGTGAGGCCGACGACCAGCAGGAGCGCGTCGACGAGGAGCGTGTACAGCACGACCGCCAGCAGGTCGACTGTCCACAGCAGGTTCTTCCGCATGTGTCCACGCAGGAGATGGGGTAAAAGCGTCGAGATAGTTCACCCGAGTTCGCTCGGCCTCGCGAACCCCCGCGCCTGCTACCGGTCGCATAAGCCAGCGCTTAGCGGGTCGATAATTAAGGGCCGGGAGTTCGCCTGGTAGTGTAGCATCGGTGCCGGCGGCGTGCGACCACCGTCGGCGACCGAGCAATCAACCCGCACATGACCCCAAGCAACCACGCGAACTCCGGTGAGGGACACCGGCACGAAACCGTACCGACGCCCGGGGAGGCAGACCGATGATTCACGTCGCCAACCCGGTGCTCGAAGCACCCGAGAAAGAGCAGGTGGCGGCCGTGCTGGACTCCGGGATGATCGCCGACGGCGACGAGGTCCGCACGTTCGAGGACGAGTTCGCCGCGTACGCCGGCACCGAGCACGGCGTCGCCACGTCGAACGGCACCACCGCCCTCCACACCGCGCTGGAAGCCGTCGGCGTCGAACCCGGCGAGAAGGTCGTCACGACCCCGTTTTCGTTCATCGCGACCGCGAACGCCGTCCGGCACGCCGGCGGCGTCCCGGTCTTCGCCGACATCGACCCTGACAGCTACAACCTCGACCCGGACGCAGTCGAGGCCGCTCTCCGCGAACACGGCGAGGACGTCGCCGCCATCCTCGCGGTCCACCTCTACGGCCGTCCCGCCCCGATGGGTCGCCTCTCCGAACTCGCCGACGAATACGGCGTGGCGCTCGTCGAGGACGCCGCGCAGGCCCACGGCGCCACGCTCGACGGCGACCGCATCGGCTCGCTCGGCGACGTCGCGACGTTCTCGTTCTACCCGACGAAGAACATGACCACGGGCGAGGGCGGGATGATAACCACCGACGACGACGAGATCGCGCGGAACGCCCGCCGGCTCGTGAACCACGGGCGCGACACCAGTGGCTACGAGCACGTCGAGGTCGGCTACAACTTCCGGATGACGAACATCGCGGCCGCCATCGGCCGGGCGCAGCTCGACCGCCTCCCGGACTACGTCGCCGCGCGTCGCGAACACGCGGAAGTCCTCAACCGACTGCTGGAGAACACGCACGTGCAGACGCCCTCGGACCCGGAGGACGGCCGGCACGCCTACCACCAGTACACCGTCCGGTCCGAGAAGCGCGACGCGCTCAAGGCGTACCTCGACGACAACGGCGTCCAGAGCGCGGTCTACTATCCCACCTGCATCCACAACCAGCCTGCCTACGAGGAGTTCGACGCCGACGCACCGAACGCGGAGGCGGCCGCAGACCAGGTGCTCTCGCTCCCGGTCCACCCCGAACTGACGGCCGACGACATCGAGACCATCGGTGAGACCGTCCGGCGCTTCGAGGTGGACCATGACTGACGACGCACCCATGCGTGCGGGCGTCATCGGGGTCGGGAGCATGGGCCACCACCACGCCCGGGTGTACGACGAACTCGCCGGCGTGGAACTCGTCGGCGTCGCCGACGTGAACGAGGCACAGGCCCGGGAGGTCGCCGCCGAGTACGGCGTCACGGCGATGGACCAGGCCGAACTCCTCGACGCCGTCGACCTCGTCTCCATCGCGGTTCCGACCCAGTTCCACTACCCGACCGCCCGCGAGTGTATCGAACGCGGCGTGGACGTGCTCGTCGAGAAGCCGTTCGTCGAGGACCCGGCGGACGGCCGGCGACTCATCGAACTCGCGGACGAGCGCGACGTCACCCTCCAGGTCGGCCACGTCGAGCGGTTCAACCCGGCCGTGCAGGCGCTCGAAGACGTGGTCGACGACCTGGACGTCATCGCCGTGACCGCCCAGCGCCTCGGCCCGCCGCTCGACCGCGACATCGAGGACACCGCGGTGATGGACCTGATGATCCACGACCTCGACATCGTGCTGTCGCTCGTCGACGCCGACGTCGAGGACGTCGCCGCCATCGGGACGCGGGAGAACCGGTACGCGACGGCGGACATCCAGTTCGACGACGGCACCGTCGGCCAGTTGACCGCGAGCCGCGTGACCCAGGAGAAGGTCCGGAACCTGACCATCTCCGCCCGCGAGTGCCGGGTGAAGGTCGACTACATCGACCAGTCGCTCGAACTCCACCGCGGGTCGCTGCCGGAGTACGTCGAGCAGAACGGCGACGTGCGCTACCGCCACGAGAACGTCGTCGAGCGCGTCTCGGTCGACAGCGGCGAGCCGCTCAAGCGGGAGCTCCGGTCGTTCGTGGACGCGGCGAGGAACGGCACCGAACCGGAGGTCACGGGCGAGGACGGCCTGCGGGTGCTGGAGCTCGTCCGCCACATCGACCGGCAGGCCGCCGGCGAGAAGCGACTCGCGAAAGCCGACTGATTACGTCTCGTTTCCTGCGGTCACGAGGTTCTGGGTCCCCTGGTCGAGAATACCACCGATGAGCGTGTTGTCCACGAGTTCGACGTCGCGGTGGCCGTCGTAGAGTTTGACCGCCGCGTAGCCGTCGTAGGAGTCCGCGAACGTGCCGATGACCCGGGTGCCGTCGGCGTTGTTGAGGATGGGGTGGTGGCTCGCCTCGAGCGAGGCGAACGCGACGGTGCAGTTGTCGCCGCCGAGTTCGATGGCGCGCCGGTAGTTCGGACCTGGCTGGTCGACGTCGATGCTCCGGAACTCGCAGTCGTCGCGGTAACACCGGATGGCGTTCCGGCCCCCGTCCCGCTCGCGGTGCCGGTGATGGTGACGTTCTGGCAGAACACGCGCCCCGACGACGACCGGGTGCCCTCGGAGACGAGGATGGCGTTGCCCGCCGAGTTGATGGTGACCTGCGTGTTCACGATGTCGGTCGGGCCGGCGCCGTCGTAGACGACGATGCCGTGACTCGGCTGGTTGTCGATCTGGACGGTGGAGTCGACGATGCGCACCGAATCGACGCCCCCGACGGGGCCGGTTCCCTTCAGGGTGATGGCGTGACCGTTCGGCCGGACCAGTTCGACGTTCACGTCCTTGACGAGCAGGTTGTCGCCGTGGTCGAGGCGGATGCCGCGCTGGTTCTGGTCCTCCGGCCGGTTCTCGTCGACGATGACCCGCGCGCCGATGATGGCGCTGTCGTCGCCGCCGATGCGGATGCTCGCCGAGTTGCTGTTGCGGTAGACGCCGCCCTCGACGATGACGCGACCCGCGCCGATGGAGTCGTAGAGGCCGTTGTCCGGGAACCCGCCGAGTTCGCAGTCGCGGAACCAGAGTTTCCCGTCGTGGGCGGGACTGACGATGATGCCGGTCGGTCCGGTGTCGATGCTCCCGGGCGTGTTGTTCGTGAACGCGCCGCCGTCAGGCGCCCGGAACCGCTCGACCACGCCCCAGCCGTCGGGGTCGAGGACGTCAAACAGGCCGGGGCCGAACGTGCCGGTGTCGTGTTCGCCGACGATGTGGATGTCGCGGACGCGCAGGCGGGTCGAGACCTGGGCCTGGACGGTCCGGACGCCGGTGGCGTCGGCCTGCTGGTCGATGGTCAGCCCCTGGAAGAGGAGGCCGTCGCCGGGCGCGTAGTCGGTGCCGAGTTTGAACAGGCGGTACTCGGGTCCCTCGAACTTGTGGTAGGGGGCGGGAACGATGGTGGCGTCCTCGCCGTAGATGCCGTAGTTCGTGAACCCGGAGAACCGGAACTGTCGGTCCATCAGGTAGCGGCCGGGCGGGAAGTAGAGGAGCGTGTCGTCGCCCCGGCCGTGCTCTTCGAGGACGGGATTGATGGGCTCCGAACCGGTCGGGTCCCCGCCGACCTCCTTGACGTTGACGACGGTGTCGTAGTCGTCGCGCGGGACGGTCGACGTGGTCGAATCCGTCTGTGCGAGCGTTTCAGACCGAGAAGCCGGCGTCGCGTCGTCGCCGGACGAGGTCGCCCTCGTGGCGGCGGCGCCGAGTATCGGGAGCGACGCGGCGGCGCCGACGGCCTTGAGGTAGTCTCGACGGTCGAGCCACTGGTGTCTGAACTCAGTCATAACTGCGTGACAGTCGTTCTCACGGAAACCATTTATAATTATTCTAAGCACCCATATGTAATCGTTTTTCTAGTTCTCTGCCCGGAACCAACGTCGGGCGGCGGTCCGCTCCGGCCGGCCGGGAGCCGACCGCCATACGAGGTCCCTAAGCGGCGCGCATATCCGGTCGATAATAAAGGACCCCAGGGACGGAGGAGGTGACACAAGCCGCCCCGCCGCCCCGGCGGGCACCAGAACCAACCATGAAATCCACCAAGCGAACGCTGGCCGCCCTGGCATCGCTCGGCCTCCTGACGCTGTATCTCGTCCGCACCACGCGACAGTCCCCCGGCCCGGGAGGTGAGGACGCGTGAGCGACTACACCCTCGGCCGGGACTGCGTCGTCCAGGACGACGTCACGCTCGGGCACGGCTGCGGCGCCGAGACGCAGATCGGCGACGAGGCGACGGTCCGCGCGGGGAGTATCATCTACTCCGACGTGGACATCGGCGACGGGTTCACCACCGGCCACAACGTGCTGGTGCGCGAGGACACCGTCATCGGCGACGACGTGCTCGTCGGCACCAACACCGTCATCGACGGGACGACCACCATCGGGTCGCACGTCAGCCTCCAGACGGGCGTCTACGTCCCGACCAACACCGACATCGGCGACAACGTGTTCGTCGGCCCGCACGCCGTCCTCACGAACGACCCCTACCCGGTCCGGAAGGACGTCCCCCTGACCGGCCCGACGCTCGAAGACAACGTCTCCGTCGGCGCTAACGCCACCATCCTCCCCGACGTCACCGTCGGCGAGGGCGCGTTCGTCGCCAGCGGCGCCGTCGTGACCGAGGACGTTCCCCCGGGAACGCTCGCAGTCGGCGTCCCGGCCCGCCACGAACCGCTGCCCGACGAACTCGATACCGAGAACCTCATCGCCTGACAGACCATGCAACTGTACCACAGCGACGCGACAGCCGAAGCACAGCGCACCGCACTCACGACCGGCGAGGTGCCGGTGGCCGTCTACGGCCTCGGGAAGATGGGCCTGCCGCTGGCCAGCGTCTACGCCGACGTCACCGGCAACGTCGTCGGCGCGGACGTCGACCCGGACGTGGTCCGGACCGTCAACCGCGGCGAGAGCCACGTCGAGAACGAACCCGGCCTCGACGCCCTCGTCGAATCGGTGGTGAGCGAGGGCGCGTTCGTCGCCGACTCCGACCCGGAAGCGGCGGCCGAGGCGGCGAGCGTCCACGTCATCATCGTCCCGACGCTCATCGACGACGGGAACCAGCCCGATCTGAGCATCATCGAGAGCGTCGTCGACGACATCGCCGCGGGCCTCGAACCAGGTGACATGGTCATCGCGGAGTCGACCCTCCCGCCGCGAACGACCACCGACGTCCTCCGCCCCCACCTCGAACAGCAGAGCGGTCTCGACCGCGACGAGTTCGGACTGGCGTTCTGCCCGGAGCGCACGTCGAGCGGCCGCGCCATCGAGGACATCCGGGGCGCGTACCCCAAGGTCGTCGGCGGCGTCGACGACGAGAGCACGCGCGTCGCGGAGCTCATCTACGGCGAGATCAACGACCAGGGCGTCATCACCGTCTCCGACGCGACGACGGCGGAAGCCGTCAAGCTCTTCGAGGGGCTCTACCGCGACGTCAACATCGCGCTCGCGAACGAACTCGCGACGCACGCCGACGCCCTCGACATCGACGTGACGGAGGCCATCGACACCGCGAACACCCAGCCGTTCTGCGACATCCACACGCCGGGTGCGGGCGTCGGCGGCCACTGCATCCCGTACTACCCGTACTTCCTCATCGACCAGTTCGCCCCCGACACGGACCTCCTGGAGACCGCTCGCGAGGTCAACGAATCGATGCCGGCGTACACGGCAGCGGCGGCCCTGGACGCGCTCGCCGAAGAGGGCATCCCGGTGAGCGACGCGCACGTGCTCGTCCTCGGACTGACCTACCGGCCCGGCGTGGCGGAGACGCGGGCGACGCCCGCGCTGCCCATCGTCGACCACCTCTCGGACGCCGGCGCGACCGTGACGGCGGTCGACCCGCTCCTCGACGACTACTCCGAGTTCCTCGACGCGGGTGCAGACGCCGCCGAGGGCTACGTCACCCGCGAGGGCGTCTACGACGCCGTCGTGCTGGTCACGGCCCACGAGACGTTCGACGACCTCGACGTGGAGGCGCTCGGGCGCGACGGCGACGAGTCGCTCGTGCTCGTGGACGGCCGTCAGGCCATGACCGAACTCCAGGACGCCGACGGCATCAACTACCGCGGGGTGGGCATCAATGCCTGACCGCGTCTGCGTCGTCGGCCTCGGCTACGTCGGCCTGCCCCTCGCCGTCGCCTTCGACGACGAGAACCACGACGTCATTGGCTACGACATCGACCCCGACAAGGTCGAGCGTCTGCGGAGCGGCGAGGACCCGACCGGCGACGTCGGCGACGGCGCCGTCGCGTCGTCCACCGTCGAGTTCACCAGCAACCCGGCGGCCATCGGGGACGCGGACGTCGTCATCATCACCGTGCCGACGCCGGTCGACAGCCTCCAGACGCCGAACCTGGAGTTCGTCCGGAGCGCCGGACGGACCGTCGGCGAGCACCTCTCGCCGGGCACCACCGTCGTCCTGGAGTCCACCGTCTACCCGGGCGCGACCCGGGACGAACTCGCGCCCGCCATCGAGGAGGCGTCGGGCTACACCGCCGGCGAGGAGTTCTACATGGGCTACTCGCCCGAACGCACCTCGCCCGGCGAGACGGGCCGGGGCGTCCGCGACGTGAAGAAGATCGTCAGCGGGCAGACCCCGGAGGTCCGCGACCGGTTGGCCGCGCTCTACGACACCATCGTCGAACCGGGCGTCTACCCCGCCCCCGACATCGAGACGGCGGAGGCCGCGAAGGTCATCGAGAACGTCCAGCGCGACCTCAACATCGCGCTGATGAACGAACTCGCCATCGTCTTCGACCGGATGGGACTGGAGACCACGGACGTCATCGAGGCCGCCGCGACCAAGTGGAACTTCCACGAGTACACGCCCGGCCTGGTCGGCGGCCACTGCATCCCCGTCGACCCGCACTACCTCGCGTTCAAGTCCGAGCGCGAGGGGTTCTCGCCGAAGCTCATCCTGCAGGCTCGCGAGATAAACGAGTACATGCCGAAGCACACCGCCGAGATGACCCTGAAGGCGCTCAACCAGCGCGGCAACGTGCTCCAGGAGTCGACGGTGCTCGTGCTCGGCCTGGCTTACAAGCCGAACGTCGGCGACATCCGGACCTCCGAGGTCGGCGAGGTCATCAAGGAACTCCAGGAGTTCAACGTCGACGTGGTCGGCCACGACCCCCACGTGGACGTGGCGGCCAGCCGCGACGAGTTCGACATCCCCATCCAGGAGGAGGCGTCCTTCGACGGGTTCGACGCCGTCATGCTCGCGACGCCCCACGACGAGTTCGACGACCTCGACCTCGCGCGGATGCACGACGAGATGGCTGACGACCCGCTGTTCGTGGACGTGATGGGTGCACTCGACGAAGCGACAGTGAACGACCACGGCTTCGCGTACAGGAGGCTGTGATGTACCGGGGGCACACCATCGGCGTCGTCGTGCCGGCGTACAACGAGGAGGGCTTCGTCGGCGAAGTCATCGAGACGATGCCCGACTACGTCGACCGCATCTACGTCGTCGACGACCAGTCCACGGACGGCACCTGGGACGAGATCCTCGAACACGCCCAGCAGAAAGAGCAGCGGCCGACCCCGAAGCCCCGCCAGCTCGCTGACGGCGGCCAGGCGTTCGACCGGCGGGTCGTCCCCATCCGCCACGACGAGAACCGCGGCGTCGGCGGCGCCATCAAGACCGGCTACCGCCGCGCGCTTCGCGACCGGGTGGACGTGACCGCCGTGATGGGCGGCGACGGGCAGATGGACCCCGACCTGCTCGACGACATCATCGACCCCGTCGTCGAAGGGGACGCCGACTACGCGAAGGGCAACCGCCTCCACTCCAGGGAGTACCGCCGGGCGATGCCCCGCGGGCGGTTCGTCGGGAACGTACTGCTCTCCTTCCTCACGAAGGTCGCGAGCGGCTACTGGAAGACGATGGACCCGCAGAACGGCTACACCGCCATCTCCAGCGAGGCGCTCGACGCCATCGAACTCGACGAGATGTACGAGTACTACGGCTACTGCAACGACCTGCTCGTGAAGCTGAACCGCGCCGGTCTGCGCGTCGCGGACGTGCCGATGCCGGCGGTGTACGGCGACGAGGAGAGCTCCATCGCCTACTCGGAGTACATCCCGAAGGTGTCGGGCATGCTGCTGCGGAACTTCCTGTGGCGGCTCAACACCAAGTACCTCGTGCTCGACTTCCACCCGCTCGCGCTGTTCTACTACGTCGGCGCGATGCTCGCGGGCTTCGGGGTGCTCGGCCTCGCGGTCGCCGGCGTCCAGGCCGCTACAGGAGGTGCGGCCCTCGGCGTGCTGGGACTCGGCGCCGAACTCCTGATGGGGAGCGTCGCCTTCCTGCTGTTCGCGATGGTGTTCGACATGCGCCAGAACGAGCATCTGGAGGTCGCCGCGGAATGAAGGTCGTGGTCACCATCCAGCATCCGGGCCACGTCCACTTCTTCCGGCACGCCATCGACCGTCTCCAAGACGACGGCCACGAGGTCCACGTCTTCGCCCGGGCGAGCGACGTGACGGCCGACCTGCTGGCGGCCTACGACATCCCGCATCGGATGCTGGCGGGCGAGGCCGATTCCCTGGCGTCGCTCGCGGCCGTCCAGGCCAGGTACGAGTTCCGCCTGCTCCGCGCGGCGCGGCGCATCGAACCGGACGTCATCACGGCCATCGGCGGCATCGCCGCCGCACACGTCGCGGCCGTGGTCGGCGCACGGAGCGTCGTCTTCACCGACACGGAGCACGCGACGCTCATCAACGCGCTCGCGTTCCCGCTGGCGGACGTCGTCGGCACGCCCGCGTCCTTCCGGAAGGACCTCGGCGACAAGCAGGTGCGCTACGAGGGGTTCCACGAACTCGCGTACCTCCACCCGAACCGGTTCACGCCCGACCCGTCGGTGCTCGACGGCCTGGACGTGGACGAGGACGACCCGCTGGTCGTGATGCGACTCGTGTCGTGGGGTGCCTCCCACGACGTCGGCCAGGGCGGGTTCGGCGACATCCGCGACGCCGTGGACCGCCTCGAAGCCCAGGGGGCGACGGTCGTCCTCACGTCCGAGACGTCGCTCCCGCCGGAACTGGAGTCGCGGCGCTACCGGCTCCCGCCCCACCGCATCCACCACCTGCTGTACTACGCCGACCTGTTCGTCGGCGAAGGGGCGACGATGGCTATCGAGAGCGCCGTGCTCGGCACGCCCGCCCTCTACGTCAACACGCTCGACGCCGGCTGCCTGTCGGAGCTGGAAACCGACTACGGCCTGCTCTTCGGCTTCTCCGGCGAGGACCGCCACGAGCGCGCGCTCGAACGTGCCGAGAGCGTCCTCGCGAACCCGGACACCGGCAAGTGGGAGCGTCGGCGCGGCCGCCTCCTCACCGAGAAAGAAGACACGACGGGGACCATCCTCGACCTGATTCGCGGCGACACCGCCGCGGTTCCAGCATGAAGGTGCTCCAGCTCGTCACGACGCCGTCGTCGTTCTTCACGAAGCAGGTCGCGGCCCTCGACGAGCGCGGCGTGGAGTCGACGGTGGTGACGGTGCCCGGGTCCGGCCACGCCGGCCGGTCCCCGGGCGACTACCTCCAGTTCTACCGGGAGGTGCTCGGCGCGGCCGTCGACGACTACGACGTGGTCCACGCCAACTACGGGCTGACCGGTCTGTTCGCGCTCGCACAACCCCGTCGCCCCGTGGTCCTCACCCTCTGGGGGTCGGAGGTCATGGGCCACGCGGGCTGGCTCGACACCGCGAGTCGCCGGGCGGCCCGCCACGCCGACGCCGTCATCGCGCCGTCCGAGACGCTGGCGTCGGCGCTCGACGTCGACCACACCGTCGTCCCGTTCGGCGTGGACACGGAGCTGTTCCGACCGATTCCCCGGGCGGACGCCCGGGCCGAACTCGGGTGGGACGACGACGAGACGGTCGTTCTCTTCCCGTACTCCCCTGACCGCCAGGTGAAAAACCACCCGCTCGCCGAGCGGGTCGTCGACGCAGTCCCACACGACGCGCGACTCCAGACGATTTCACAGGTGCCCTACGAGCAGATGCCCTACTACATGAACGCAAGCGACGCCGTCCTCGTGACCTCGCGCCGCGAGAGCGGCCCGATGGTCGTGAAGGAGGCCGCCGCGTGCAACGTACCGGTGGTGACGACCGACGTCGGGTTCACCCGCGAGGTGCTCGGCGACGTCACGAACTCGCACGTCGCCGCAAGCGAGCGGGACCTCGTCGACGGACTGGCGACGGTGCTCGACGGCGACGGCCGGTCGGACGGCCGGACGGTCGTCGACGCGACGACGCTCGACCAGATGGGTGACCGCATCCGGGGCGTGTACGACCGCGTCCTCGACGGGAGGGCCGGCTGATGAGCTCCGAGACGCTCCTCTCGCGGCTGCTCGCGAACCGCCAGCTCGACGTCGACGCCGCGAAGCTCGGCCTCCTCGTCGCCATCCTGCTGTTCCCGCTGCGGTTCCTCGCCTCCCAGATCTTCATCGAGACGCTTCCCATCGTGCTGGGCGTCGCGAGCATCCTCTACCTGCTGGCGGCCCGCGGCCCGCGGACCGACCAGCAACTGCCCCGGCTTCCCGGCTGGTTCGCCCGCCTCGCGCCGAGTCTCGTGTTCCTCGGGACCGCGCTCATGGTGGTCATCGCTACGCTGGCCGGCGAGCGCAGCGTCCTGTTCTACGACGTGGCCGGCGCCACGGGGACGCTGTTGCTCCTGCAGATACTGTTCACGGCGGACGAGGACCTCCACCCGCCACTGGTCCTGGTCGAGGTCCTGGTGGTGACGCTCGTCGTCCGGTTCGCAGCGCTCTACACGACGCCCGGGTTCATCGGCATCGACATCTGGACCCACGTCCCCGACTACGCCGCGAGCATCGCGGCCGAGCACTCGCTGGCCCCGATCTCCAACCACAAGCACTACGCGTCGCCACTCTATCACCTCCTGGTCGTCACCAGCGCGCAGATACTCGACCTGTCGCTCCGGAACGCGCTCTACCTCACCCTCGGGGTGGCGATGCCGTTCGGGGCGCTGTTCGTCTACCTGCTCCTCTCGCTGTCGGTGTCGCGCCGGTGGGCGCTGTTCGGCGCCGCGGTCTACGCCGGCAGCGACTACTTCATCGAGTGGGGCATCCACCTCATCCCGACCAGCATGGGGCTCCTGTTCTTCCTCGCGGTGCTCTACGCGCTCAGCCGGTTCCTCGAACTCCAGTACGGGCTCCGGGACCTCGCGATGCTGCTGTTCTTCACCACCGCCGTCGTCCTGACCCACCAGATATCGTCGTTCATCATGCTGGTGGTCATCGGCGGTGGCCTGCTGGCCCAGCTCCTGTTCCGCCTCGGCACCTTCGAGATACCGGACGACCGGTACGGCCTGTTCAGCAGCTCCTCGGACCCCGCGAACCTGACCGGTATCCTGGTGTTCGACGTCGGCCTGATGACGTTCATGTGGTCGCTCACGCCGTACCACGGCCGGTCGTTCCTGGAGACGGTGCTCATCTACCTCCGGATGACGCTGCTCGAATCCGCCGGCTTCCTGAACCTGGCGGGCGGCACCCAGTCCGCCAGCTCCGGGGCCGGCGGAGGCGGCGGCCCGACGCTCGTCGAACTGCTGGCGACGTACGTGGACACGCTCGGTTTCCTGCTGTTGCTGTTCGCGACCGTCGTCGGGTCGTTCTACGTGCTCCGCCGGAACCGGGTGACCCACGCGATGGTGACCCACGTCGTCTCCGTCGTCGTGATGCTCGTGTTCGTCCTCGGGCTGCCGCTGTTCGGCGTTCGGAGCTTCATCCCGGGCCGGTGGTTCGCGTTCCTGTACGCGCCGATGGTCGTCCTCGGCGTCGTCGGCCTCCGCCACCTGGCGACGAACCTGCGCAAGCCCGTCGCGGTGGCGGTCCTCGTGCTGTTCGTCCTCCTGGTTCCGGGGGTGATGGTCTCCTCGAGTAACGGCGCCATCGACAACCCGGTGTTCCCGAACCGGGTCGACTACGCCTACGACCAGACGGAGCTCGCCGCGGTGGACACCGTCGGCGAGTACTCGCCGCCGGAGACCCAGGTCAAGTCCTCGATGAACAGGACGCAGGCGTTCTACACGGACCACCCGTACCAGACGGTGTTCTCCAGAACGTTCTCCCGCCACTCACACCCGGCGAAGGTGGTCGCCGGGCAGCAGGTGACCGCCCCGACGACAGTCTACCGGAAGTACCAGACTGACCACGGGGCGTACTTCCTGAACGAGAACGACCAGGGCCGACTGACGAAGGTCCAGCCCGCGCGGCTCTGCGGCGACGACCGCAACCGGGTGTACGCGAACGGCGACGTGAGCGTCTGCCGGCTGCGGGGGCGTACTGATTCGACTGTTGCGTTCGTTTCGGGCACTGTTTCGGACTGTTTCACGGGCCACCAGCCCGCCGTCCGGGGTTTCCGGATATCCGCCTCAAAAAGCGTCTGACGCTCCAGATTCCGGGCTTAAAACGGGCTGAAGTCGCCGATAAGAGTGTGGAACGACCCGGAACGCGTGGCAACGTTCGACCCTCTTTTTATGACCTCCATCGGTAGGCCGGAGTACGAACCCATGAGCACGCAAGCAAACACCGCTACGACGGAGATTCCCACGTCCCAGGACGAAGAGAAGGCCGACCTTACCAAGGACGACATCTTCCACATCCTCCAGGTCGAGCGCAGGCGCGCGGTCCTCACCTACCTGAAGGGGCACGAGGGCGCAGTCGACATGCGGGACATCGTCGAGACGGTGGCGGCCTGGGAGAACGACACCACGGTGGCGGCGCTCAAGTCCGACGAGCGCCAGCGCGTCTACATCGCGCTCTACCAGTCTCACCTCCCGAAGCTCGACGACCTCGGCGTCATCGAGTACAACCAGAGCCGGGGCATCGTCGAGCGCACGGACCTGGCGAGCGAAGTCGACCCGTACCTCGAAGTCGCCGACCACCACGACGAGCCGACGACGAGCGCCCCCGCGCCCGTACAGAACACCGACGACGAGTGGAGCACCTACTACCTGGGCGCGGTGGGCGTCGCGACGGCCCTCCTGACCGGCGCCTGGCTCGAACTGGTACCGCTCGCGGACTTCACGCTCGGCGTCGTCATCGTGGCGGCGTTCATGGCGCTGACACTGGGCCACTACCGTGACAGTCGCGTCGAGTGACCACCACGCCCGTTGTAACTAACCTGATAAGAGAGGGTATTTATAACCAAGCAGATATAAATCTGTGGCCGTCGCGCCCGAAATAAAAGACGGGTGATACGTCGCGTCCGCCGGCCGAGATCGCGTCCGCGACCTCCCGAATCATCCGCGAAGAGCCACGCTGATGCCAGTTACCACTCCAAAAGGTTCATTTGGCAGGCGGAGACTAACGTCTTAGATGGTGTCCGCGCTGAAGACGGGAGGGGTGCTCGCGCTCGTCCTTCTTCTCCTCGTGCAGCCAGGGTACGCTGTCGCGGGAGAGACCACGAGTGGGAGCGGTGACGTCAACGTCACCTGGTCACCCGTCGTGCTGGAACACAACGGCACGAGCTACGTCTGGTTCTCGGACGTTCACACGGTGAACGTCTCCTTCGAGAACCAGAACGCCAAATACTACGAGGCGTGTCTGGGACCGCCTGAGACGGCTAACGACACCGAGGAGGCGTACGCCTGCAAGGAGGTCCCCGACCAGAACAAGACCGTCGAGATGTCCTTCGAGCTGGCCGAGCTACCGGAGTCCGCGATCGGTCGCCAGGACTTCACCGTCGTGGTCGACGCGTACAACCTCTCCGGGCCGACCCGCATCCACGAGCGCACGATACCGCTGTACGTGATGGAGAAGACGGGGGACGTCGACAAGGACGGCCTGACGAACCAGGAGGAGCGCAAGCACAACACGAGCCTGATACTATCAGATACCGACAAGGACGGGTTCCGCGACGGCGAGGAGATAAATACCTACGACACCGACCCGCTGCTATCTGACAGCGACGGAGACAACCTCACCGACAAACAGGAGATCGAGCAGGGGACCGACCCGCTCGACCCCGACACCGACGACGACGGCGTTCCGGACGGCGTCGAGGTCGAGCACAACATGAACCCCCTGAAGGTGGACTCCGACGGGGACCTGCTCGACGACAGGACCGAGCTCAAGTGGAACACCGGCCCCTCGACCCGGTTCATGCCCGCACTCCTGCTGGTCGGCGCAGCCAGCGTCGTCGCCCTCGGGCTCTACGTGCGGCCCCGCCGCCATCCGCCCGCGCCGGCGGAGATGGACGGCCCCGGAAACGGGACGGCACCGACCGCCGCGCAGAACCAGCCGGAGCCCACTCCGATACAGAACGGCGTCAACGTGGAGACCCCGACCGCGAGCGAGACCGACGAGGTCTACGGCCCGATACCCACCGAGGACGTGCTCACGAACGAGGAGCAGGTGCTGAACCTGCTCGGCGCGAACGGCGGCCGGCTCAAGCAGTCCGCCATCGTCGAGGAGACCGACTGGTCGAAGGCGAAGGTGAGCCGCGTGCTCTCCAAGATGGAGGGCAACGACCAGATAACCAAGATACAGGTCGGCCGCGAGAACGTCGTCACCGTCAAGGGCGAGGAGCCGGACGGGGCGCGGTCGCCGTTCGAGGGCGACTGACTCCCGGCCGCCTCTTCCGGTGCACGGTCTGTTCTGTCGCGTGCTCGGCTTTTGCGTGCCCTCCTCTGTCGCCCGTTCGTCTTCAAGCCGGCTGAGTCTGTCGCCCGTTCGTCTTCAAGCCGGCTGAGTCTGTCGCCCGTTCGTCTTCAAGCCGGCTGAGTCTGTCGCCCGTTCGTCTTCAAGCCGGCTGAGTCTGTCGCCCGCTCGCTCCTGAGCCGGCTTACTCGGTCGCCCGGTCGAGCACGCGCTTCGTCTGCTCGGGGTCGACCGTCGGCGCGGTGACCGTCCCGTCGACGACGAGTCGCGGGACGGTCGTTATCTGTTCCTCCAGGGCTGCCTCGGTGTTGGCGCGGACCGCCTGCTCGTACTCCCCGGACGTGATGGCCGACCGGATCTGCTGTTCCTGGCTGACGTCCGCGGCCTCCACGAACTCCAGGAGCTGGCCGACGGTGCCCCACTTGTACCGCTCCGGGGGCTGGTTCGCGAACACCGTCGCGAAGTACTCCCAGTACGATTCCGGGTCGGTGTGCCAGACGCTGAGCCCGGCTCGCGCCGAGCGCGGGGCGTCAGCACCGAGGAACGGGTCGCCCCTGTAGTAGGCGACCGCCCGGTACTCGATGGCGACGTCGCCGGGTTCGACGTAGTCGCGGACGATGCCGTCGAGCTGGTTCGTCACGAAGTCCCGCGTGTAGGGACACTTCCAGCTCCCGAAGAGGCGGGCCGTCACGTCGGCGTCCTCGCTCCCCATGATGGCGTAGGTGGCGTCGCCGGGTTCGTCCGGGATGGACGCGGACGCGAGCGGGCCGTCGGGCATCGACATCGACGAGGCGTCGACCGTCGTCTCCTGGGTCGACTCGTCGCCGCCCTCCCCGAACTCCGACTGGTTAGAACCGGACGCGTCGGTGGTTGTGGTGGCGCCGCCGTCGGCACCGGACTGGTTCCCGAGCGTCGTGCTGGTTGTCGTCTCGTCCGATGACACCTGGTCGGCGACGCTCGCACAGCCTGCGAGCCCCGCCAGTAGTGCGCTGCCTGTCGTTGCGAGTGCGCGTCGTCGCGTAACCTTCCGCATGGACAGTGATGGGGCTACCAGTGCCATTATTATCGTGTCAATATGGCCACCCTGGACGCTCTCGGCGGCCTCCCGACTCCGTTCAAGCCAGCTAAACTCGTCAGAACTGTCAGCCCGAGAATGTGAGGGAGGAGTGCCCGCGGCGAGCGGTGTCGGCCGCCAGACCACCCGAAACGGCCGATGTGTGCAGTTCCCGGACGGACATACGACCACCTTTGTCAGACGATATACCAGCAGGTCGAACGGTCGGCTGCCGGGTTGACGCTCCCGGTCGTTTATAAGCCCCACGTCGTGCAACCCTTAGCCCGTGTATAGTAATGGGACCTCTGGGTGTTTGGTATGTCAGTGCTCGAACTGCGCCTCCGACTGGAGGCCGTTCACGAGCTATCGAAACGAGGCCCCTACAAAATCATGCAGTCACACACCCTGAACTCGAACCCCCGTCACTCGAACCGGACGACGACCAGCCGTCGACGTCGCACCGGCACGCGGTCGCCCGTCCGCGACTGGTATCTGGCCGCCGGCAGCCGGGAGGTGCCCTGACATGTGTGGCATCATCGGTCGCATCGGCTCCGGGAACGCCGTCAACGAGCTGGTGACCGGCCTCGAGAACCTCGAGTACCGCGGGTACGACTCCGCCGGCCTCGCCGTGAAGAACGGCACCGGTCCGTCGGTCATCAAGCAGCAGGGCGAGATCTCCGAACTGAAGAACAGCCTGCTGGAAGACATCCCAGACGGGAACATCGGCATCGGCCACACGCGATGGAGCACGCACGGCCCGCCGACGGACGAGAACTCCCACCCGCACACCGACTGCACCGGCGACGTCGCCGTCGTCCACAACGGCGTCATCAACAACTACGACGACCTGCGGGCGGAGCTCAAGGCCGACGGCCACGCCTTCGACAGCGACACCGATACCGAGGTCGTCCCCCACCTGGTCGAGACGTACCTCGACGACGGACTCGACGCCGAGGCCGCGTTCCGGAAGACCATCGACCGTCTGGAGGAGCTACGCCATCGCGATGATCGTCGAGGAGACCGACGCCATCTTCGCCACGCGCCAGGATTCACCGCTCGTGCTCGGCATCGACCGCGAGGAGTACTACCTCGCGAGCGACGTGCCGGCGTTCCTGGAGTACACCGAGAACGTCGTCTACTTCGAGGACGGCGACGTCGCGGTGCTCCGTCCGGACGGCGTCAAGATGACCGACGTCGAGGGGAACACCGTCTCGCGCACCATCGAGACCGTCGACTGGGACTCCGAGGAGACCGGGAAGGGCGAGTACGAACACTACATGCGCAAGGAGATAGACGAACAGCCGAACGCCCTCTCGAACACCCTCCAGGGTCGCGTCGACCCCGACGCGGGCGAGATAATGCTCCCGGAGGTCCCCGCCGACCTGCTCGACGGCGTCGACCAGGTCCAGTTCCTCGCGTGCGGGACGTCGTACCACGCGTCGATGTACGGCACCCAGCTGCTGACGAGCCAGGGCATCCCCGCGTCGGCGTTCCGCGCGAGCGAGTACCTCGTGAGCGGCGCGCCGGTCACCGAGGACGCGCTCGTCGTCGCGGTGACTCAGAGCGGCGAGACGGCCGACACGCTCGGCGCGCTCCGTGAGGCCCAGCGACGCGGCGCGCGGACGCTGACCGTCACGAACGTCGTCGGGTCGACCGCCGCCCGCGAGGCCGACGAGGCGCTGTTCATCCGCGCCGGGCCCGAGATCGGCGTCGCCGCGACGAAGACGTTCACCTCGCAGGCCGTCACCCTGGCGATGCTCACCGACCGCATCACCCGCGTCGTCCAGGGGCGACCGTCCCACGACGACATGGCGGCGTTCACGCAGGCGCTCGCCGACCTCCCGGACCACGTCGAGGAGCTCCTCGAGACGTCGACCGCCGACCGCCTCGTCGACCGCCACATCGACGACGAGTCGTACTTCTTCATCGGTCGCGGCCCCGGCTACCCGGTGGCCCTGGAGGGCGCGCTCAAGTTCAAGGAGATAACCTACGAGCACGCCGAAGGGTTCGCCTCGGGTGAACTCAAGCACGGCCCGCTCGCGCTCGTCACCGACCGGACGCCGGTGTTCGCGGTCTTCACCGGCGAGGACGACGAGAAGACGCTGACCAACGCCATCGAGGCCCAGGCGCGTGGTGCCGACATCGTCGCTGTCGCCAGCGACCGGCACGACGTCGAGGGCGTCGTCGACGAGCATCTCGCCGTCCCCGAGACGCATCCCGCGCTCGCGGGGCTGCTTGCGAACGTCCAGCTCCAGCTCGTCTCCTACCACATGGCCGACCGGCTGGGCCGCCCCATCGACAAGCCGCGGAACCTCGCGAAGAGCGTCACCGTCGAGTAGCACGGCCGACTGTTCCATCATGAAAAAGGAACTGTTCGGCGTCTTCGGCGACAGGGAAACGTTCTCGCGGCTTCGGTCCGAGCGGAGCTTCGACCGCGTGGTGAGTGGCGACGTCGCCACTGTCGGCGTCCGGGACGTCGGCATCGGCATCCCCGGCCGAACGTCCGTGTACGAGGGACCGGAGGGCGTCTGTGTCGTCTGGGGCGAAGTCTACCCGCCCCAGTTCAACCGGGCACAGCCAGCCGAGTGGTTGCTCGACCGATACGCCGAAGCCGGTGCCGACGCCCTGAGCGAACTCAACGGCTCCTTCCTGGCGTTCGTCGAACACGACGGCGAGGCGTTCGTCGCCACCGACCCGGTCAGGACCCGCGACTGCTTCTTCACGGACACGGCCGACGGCCGCGTGTTCGGGACCGACGCGACCCGGGTCGCCAGGGCGATGGACGACCACGCGGTGGACGAACAGGGCTTCCTCGAGTTCGTCCACCTCGGGGTCGTGCTGGGCGACCGGACGGTCTACGAGCACCTCACCCGCACCCCGTTCGACGGCTACCTCACGCCGTCCTCGACGGGCACGCTCGACCGGTTCGTCTACGAGCCACGCGAGTTCGACTACGCCGACGAACTCGCCCGCCGCATCGAGCGGGCGGTCCGCCGGCGCGCCGACCAGCCCGGCCGGTCGGGGCTCCTCCTGAGTGCGGGCTACGACTCCCGGATGGTGCTCGCGACCCAGCCGTCGATCGAGGAGACCTACACCCTCGGGGAGCCCGACGCACCAGAGGTCGCGGTCGCGCGGCGCCTGGCCGACCAGTACGACGCCGAGCACACCACGCTCGTGACGAACGAGCGGTACCTGAACACGGACGAGGACGTCATCCGGTACACGCAGGGGGTGCGCGAGTCGCTGCACGTCCACCACGGCGGTCACGAGCGCGAGATGGACGTGGACACGATGTACCACGGCCTCCTGTTCGACACGCTCCTCCGGGGCTACTTCCTCCCGGAGGACACCGTCGAGATATTCGACGCGACCATCCCACTGAACCGGCTCGACCCGGACCCGGACCCGGTGGCCCACCTCCGGAAGAAGCTCGGATTCATGGCTGCGAGCGACCGCATCTTCCCGGGCTGTGAGGCCACCGGGGCGTCCTCGCTCGACGAGTTCGTGGACGACACCATCGGACCCGTCCTCGACGACAACCGGGAGCGCGCGGACTCGGTCTACAACGCCATCGCGCGGTTCGGCATCCAGAACCAGCCGTCGATGGCGTTCCACACCCACCTCGCGGACCAGTACCTGGAGTCGTTCGTCGCCGTCGACGCGGAGCTCCTGGACTGGCACCTGAAAACCCCGCCGGAACACCGGAACGAGCGCACGTTCCTCCGCGCGCTCAAGCAGCTCGACGACGACATCCTCGAACACCGGCCGCCCGACCGACCGACCGACTCGTTCCGGCTCAATCAGGCCGAGAAGTACCTGCGCCGGAAGCTGCCCGGCCTCAAGCCGTTCGGTGCGCCGTGGCCGGACCGCGACGAGGTCTACGACCACTACGACCTGGACTACAAGCTGTTCCCGGACTCGCCGGCGGTCCACGACCTGCCGGTCCGCCTGAAACTCCGCATCAACGACCTGACCCGCTGGATGAACGACGCCGAGGACGACGCGGTCCTCGCACCGGACGAAGCGCTCTGCCCCTCCTTCTGACGCGGTATCCGCGGCCCGCCCTCACTTCGTGAGTGGCGCGGTCACGGCGCTCGCTCCGATAAGCGGTCGGCGAACCGGCCAGCGACTGAACCCGACAGCACCCCAGCACCGGCGTCACGCGACGAGCCGAATCCAGCGAACGAAGGAGAGACGGGTCCGCACCGGCTGGCAAACAGCGGTTGTGGACCAGGAAGCGGCGCAACGTCAGCGACGCCGGGGTGAGGCGAAACCGCCCGGAGAGATCAGCAAGGGACGAGACGGGCCAGGGCCGCCGGCTGTCACGCGACAGAAGCCGGCCTGATGGCGAGCACGTCGAAGAGGTCCCCGACCAGCCAGCCGACCAGCGTCTCGTTCGTCGTCGAATCCGCGGTCGTCGTGGTCGTGGTCGTGGTCGTACTCGTCGGCGTCGTCGAAGTCGAATCCAGGCTGGACGTGTTCGTCGTGTTGTCCGACGTCGTGTTGTCCGACGTCGTGGTCGTCGACGTCGTCGTGGTCGTGGTTGTCGTGGTCGTGGTCGGAGTCGTCGTGTTGTCCGACGTCGTGGTCGTGTTATCCGCCGTTGTCGTCGACGTCGTCGTGGTCGTGGTCGTGGTTGTCGTGGTCGTCGTGTTGTCCGACGTCGTGGTCGTGTTATCCGCCGTTGTCGTCGTATTCGTCGTGGGTTCCTGCGTCGTCGAGTTCGTCGTCGGCTCCGCCGTCGTGGTCGTGGTCGTCGGAACCGGGGTGGTGACGCTGGTCGTCGATGTCTCGTCGTTGCCCGACGACCCGTCGTCGTCCGAACCACCAGAGTTCAGTTGGGTTGTCGTCGTGTCGGTCGTGTTAGTCCCGTTCGTCGTCGTGGTGTTGTTCGCCGGCCCGGCGGTGGTCGTGGTCGGGTCGTCGCTGACCGTCCGGGGTTCCTGAGTGGTCGTCTCGGTGATGGTGCGGTCGACCGGCGGCACGGTGGTCGAGTTATCGGTGGCGTTCGAGATGCGCCCGGAGATGTCCTCCGGGGGCTGGGTGAGGTCCGTGATGGACGTCCCACCCGACGCCAGCACGATGCCCGAGACGAAGAACAGGACGCCGGCGACCAGGATGAACTTCTGGGCGAGCTCCGTCGACAGCGGCGTGCCGTGGCGCGCCCGCCGACGCTGGCGGAGCCGACCGGCCTTCGCCCCGATGGGGCCGGGGAACGAGGACAGCACGGAGAGCAGCTCCGTGAGCGTCACCGCGCCGGTGACGACGGCGACGCTGGCGTAGACCAGGAAGCCCACGGGCGGCACCACGACGAGCGAGAGCATGCCGTTCGGGATGGCGCGTGCGACGGAGACGATGACGATGGCCGACAGCAGGACGGTCAGCAGGAGACGGACGGGCCGCAGGTCCGCCAGCGGGTTGAACCCGAGGCGGCGCGCACTCCAGAGATGGAACACCAGCATCGACCCGTAGCCGACGCTGGTCGCGATGGCCGCGCCGGTCATCCCGTAGCGCGGGATGAGCACCAGATTGAGGACGAGGTTGATGGCGGCCGCCGCGCCCGTGGAGAGGATGAGAATCATCAGGTCGCCCTTGCCCTGCCCGATGGCGAAGATGGGGCGGGCGATTGCGAACCCGACCGCGCCGGGCAGGAGCAGGAGGAGCGGCGTGATGGCCGGCGTGAAGTTCTGGCCGTAGTAGATGGGGACGAGGTCTTCGGCGAGCACCGCGAGGCCGAGCGCCAGGAGCGCGGTGAGCAGGAACGTGTAGCGCGTCGTCCGCGCGGCGATGTCGTTTATCTCGCGGTGTTTGCGGTTGGCCCAGAGGTTCGACGTCGAGTGGAGCATCACCGTCTGGATGGAGAGCGGGACGAACCAGAGGAACTCCGCGAGCGCCAGCGCACCCTTGTAGTAGGCGGTCTGGTCGGGGCCGGCGAGCGGCCGGAGCATCAGGACGTCGACGTGGTACAGCGACGTGAGCAGCGCGAGGAGCACGATGCTGAGCGAGTTGAACCCCAGCATCTCCTTCGTCGGGAAGTTCGACGGCGTCGGCGTGAGGAAGCTCCGGAGGGAGACTCGGCGGACGATGAGGCCGAAGCCCAGCAGGATGACGAGCCCGCTCCCGATGATGTGGCCGGCGAGCACGCCCTTGACGCCGTAGCCGAAGTACGCGAGGCCGACGCCCGCCGCGACGAACGTGACCTTGTAGACGACGGTCAGCGGCTCGGAGAGGTGCTCCAGGCCGAACCCCATGAGCGTCCGGCGGACGAACTCGCGGAACTGGGCGACGACGACGAGCGCCGCGAGGATGTAGAGGTACGGGACGAACTCCGGGCCGAGTTCCCGCTGGACGACGCCGAGCTGGGCGGCGACCACCAGTGCGCCGGAGCCGAGGGCCGCGAGCGCGAGCGCGAACCGGAAGTAGAACCCGACGACGTAGTTCTCCCAGTCGGGCATCGCGCGTTCCTCGGCCAGGAACTTGCGGACGCCGTCGCTGACGCCGGAGCTCACGAATATCATCAGGATGCCGAACAGCGACAGCAGGAACGCGTAGTTCCCGTAGTCGCCACCGAGCAGCCTGACGAGCAGCGGCGTCGCGAGCAGCGACACCAGCATGGTGAGCACCTTCGTGCTCACGATCGAGAGGAAGCCGCTCAGGATGTTACGCTCCATCCGGATACCTCCTGGCGGCGCTCGGACGGCGGTCGACGCGGTACTGACTCATGGATGTGCCTCTGACATGACGGGAAGCGTGTCAGCGGTCGCGCTCGACCATCTCGCCGGGGAGGGTCGTCGCGTCGGTCGTCAGTTTCAGTCCCGGGGTGAGGCTGGTGTTGATGCCGGTCTTGACCCTGTCGCCCGCCACGACCCCGAACTTGCGGCGGTCGGTCGATACGCGGTCGCCTTTCACGGTGAACTCGACCGGTGCCTCGTCGTGACGGAGGTTGGCGACGTTCGTCCCGGCGCCGAAGTTGACGTCGCGGCCGAGGACGCTGTCCCCGACGTACGAGAGGTGGCCGACGCTGGTCCGGGCCATGAGCACGCTGTTCTTGATTTCGACGGCGTGACCCACCTTGGCGTCGGGGCCGACGAGCGTCGCGCCGCGGACGTAGGCGTTCGGGCCGACGGTGGCACCGGCCTGGACGAGCGCCGGTCCCTCGATGACTGCGCCGGATTTCACGGTCGCACCGGGCTCGACGACGACGTCGCCGTCGAGGTGAGCGTCGGCGCTCACGTCGCCGGCGATATCGCGTTCCAGTTCGCCGAGTTTCCACTCGTTGGCCTGCAGGAGCTCCCAGGGCCGACCCACGTCGAGCCACCGGCCGAGTTCGACGGGTTCCACGTCGTACTCGTCGATGACCCGACCGAGGACGTCGGTGATCTCGTGCTCGCCGCGCTCGCTCTCGGGGACGTCGAGCCAGTCGCTGGCGGCTTCGGGGAAGACGTAGGCGCCGGCGTTGATGAGCTCCGTCGGCGGGTCCTTCGGCTTCTCGGTGATGCCGGTGACGCGCCCGTCGTCGAGGGTCAGGACGCCGTAGTTCCACGGGTTCGACACGCGGAAGGCGCCGACGGCGGGGGCGGCGGCGAACAGCTGTTCGACGCTGGCGGCGTCGTAGAGGTTGTCGCCGTTGAGCACCGCGAACGGACCGTCGATGTGCTCGCGGGCGGCGCGCACGGCGTCGGCCGTGCCGCGCTGTTCCTCCTGGACGGCGTAGCTGACGGGGACGCCGGCGTAGGAGGTGCCGAAGTAGTCACGCACGGTGTCCGCGCCGTAGCCGACGACCAGGACGAGTTCGTCGGCGCCGGCGGCCACGGCGGCGTCCACGGTGTGGGACACCAGCGGGCGGCCGGCGACCGGCAACATCGGTTTGGGGAGGGTCGCCGTGAGCGGACGCATCCGCGTCCCCTCGCCGGCGGTCAGGATGACGGCTTTCATTCTCGACTCCTGGTTCACGTGCGGTGGGCTTTATTATACAGACGCTAAGGGAGCGGACCCGCGTCGCGACGCAGTCGCCGGAATAGGTGTGGGAAAAGCTGGCGCGCCGGCGGTGTGGAGAGGCTGCCCCGGGGACGGAACCGCTTGCGAGCGGGGTCAGTCGTCGCGCACGGCGTCGTCCACGGCTGAGAGCGCGAGCTGGAACAGGTTATCGGCGCGCGCCTCCGACCGCGCTTCCGCGGTCACGCGCACGAGCGGCTGGGTGCCGCTGGCCCGGACGAGGAACCAGCCGTCGCCGTCGGCGACGCGGACGCCGTCCGTGAACTCGACGTCGTCGAACTCGGTGTCGAGCCGGTCGGCCACACGCTCCATCACGCCCGACTTGTCGTCCACCGCGACGCTCTCCCGGCGAATCGGGTAGGATTCGACGCCGGCGACGAGGCGGGAGAGCGGTCCTTCGCGCGTCACGAGTTCGACGAGGCGGACCGCCGCGAGCGGGCCGTCGGGGCAGAGGGTCTCGTCGGGCCATATCCACGCCCCCGAGGGCTCGCCGCCGAACGCGACGTCCGGGTCGGCGGCGGCTTCGGCCACGTACACGTCGCCGACGCGCGTCCGGGTGACGGTGGCGTCGACCTGCGAGAGCACGTCGTCGACGACGAGACTCGTGTTCAGGGGAGCCGCGACCGTCTCGCCGGCGGTGGCGGCGTCGCGTCCGAACAGCGCGAGCAGGACGTCGCCGGGGACGAACGCGCCGTCGCCGGTGACCGCCATCATGCGGTCGGCGTCGCCGTCGTGGGCCACCCCGAGGTCCGCGTCCGTCCCGGCTACCGTCGAGCGGAGGGATACCAGCGTCTCTGCGGTGGGTTCGCTCGGTCGGCCGGGGAAGCTCCCGTCCGGCTGGCCGTTGAGCGTGGTGACGTCGCAGCCGAGGTCGGCGAGCGCGTCCGCGGCCACCCGGCCGGCGCCGTTGCCCACGTCCACGACCACGGAGAGGTCGTCGACGTCGCCCGCGGATTCTACGAGGGCGCGGGCGTGGCGCGCCTCCATGTTCGGGCCGCGTTCGAGCGACCCGAGTCCGTCCCACGACGCGAGGTCGTAGTCCTCGGCCCGGATGCGTTCGGTGACGCGGTCCCGCTGGTCGGCGGTGAACGCCTGACCGGACGGGTTCCAGAGTTTGAGGCCGTTGTCCTCCGGCGGGTTGTGCGAGGCCGTGACCGACACGCCCGCGTCGGCGTCGAGCCATCCCACGCTCCGCGCCACCGTCGGCGTCGACGCCAGACCGAGCATCACGACGTCGGCGCCGCACTCCCGGAGGCCAGCCGCGACGGCGTCGGCGAGGAACCGACCGCTCTCGCGCGGGTCGCGACCGACCACCACGCGGTCTGCGCCCTCGGAGGCCACCGCTCGGCCGACGGCGAGGGCCGTCGCTGCAGTCACGTCCTGTCCGACTTCGCCGCGGATGCCGCTTGTACCAAACATCGTGTATCGTGAGTGTGTAGGAACCAGCACGGGGCCGTTCGGGGGACACCCGAACAGGGGGCCAGGGAAGGCCCCGAAACCGCGATAGTAGGGGATTGGGGGAAGGGGTGGCGCCAGTGGGTACCGTGAACGGTTCGGGTGTCAGGAGTGTACCCAGACTTCGCGTGCTGCTGGCGCAGTTGAGTGTACAGGTGGAGGGTGGATTACTATTGACCAGCTAAACGCGTCGCTCGGACGGGTGAGACGGCTTAAACACCGCCAAAACGGGAACCGCGGTCGGATACGCACGGGTCACAGCGACCGACGCCGAGGACGGTCGCGATTACGGGATGGTGTTGCCGTACGCCGTGAGGCCGTCGGCTCCCTGGTCGAGGATGCCGTTCTCCAGCGTGGAGTAGACGATGGTCACGTCGGCGGAGTCCGGGCCGAGTTTCACGGCCTGGTAGCCGTCGAACGAACCGGCAGTGAGACGCATGATGTCGGTGCCGGTGCCGTGGTTCACGATGGGGTGGTGGGTCGACCGGTACTCGCCGCCGTAGACGAGACAGTTGTCGCCGCCGATCTCGATGGCGCGCCGGTAGTTCGGGCCTGGCTGGTCGACCGTGAGGTAGTAGAACTCGCAGTCGTCGCGGTAGCACCGGACGGCGTTCCGGCCGCTGGTGCCGGGTGCGTCGCCCGTGATGGTGACGTTGACCGCCTTGAGGCGACCCCGACCTCGCTGGCAGGGTCGACCTTGATGGCGTTCCCGGGGGCGTGGGTCTCTATCGTCACGTCCTGGACGTCGGTCGGGCCGGCGTCCGGGTGGATGGAGATGCCGTGGCTCACGCGCGCGTCGTCCGGTCCGATGTAGATGCTGGAGTCCTCGATCTTCGCGGAGCCGACGCCGTTCATCACCGTGATGGCGTTGCCGTTCGGCTTCTCCAGGCGGATGTCGACGTTGTCGAGCCAGAGGCCGTCGCCCGAGTCGAGGCGGATGCCGCGCTGGTTCAGGTCTCCGCCACGGTTCGCGTCGACGACGACGGTGGCGTTCCTGATGTTACAGTTGTCGCCGGCGAGCCGGATGTTCGCGGCGTTGGAGTTCTTGTAGAGGCCGCCGTCGACGACGATACGGCCGTCGGGGCCGGAGTCGTAGAGGCCGTTGTCCGGGAACCCGACCACGGTGGAGTCTTTCACCCAGAGCTTCCCCTTGTGGTAGGGGGTGACGAGGATGCCGGTGGGGCCGACCCAGATGTCGCCGTCCGTGTCGACGGAGAACGCGCCGCCGTCCGGCAGGCTGACGTTCTGGAGCGTGCCGATACCGTTCGGGTCGGTGATGTCCGCTGCGATGGGACCCCACGTGCCGCCGTCGTGGATGCCCTCGACGGTGATGTCCTTGATGAGGAGGTCGTCGTCCACCTGGGCCTGGATGGCGCGGAGGCCGATACCGGGCGCGGTGTAGTCGAAGGTGAACCCCTCGACGCGCAGGCCGTTCCCGGGCGCGTAGTAGGTGCCGAGTTTGAACAGGCGGGCCGGTCCCGTGAACTCGCCCGAGACGATGTTGCCGGAGACGGAGTCCATCCTCGCCGGGACGATGGTAGCGTCCGGACCGACCAGCCCGAAGTTGGTGAACCCGGACAGCCGGAACTGTTCGTCCATCAGGTAGCGGCCGGGTGGGAACCACAGCAGGGTGTCGTCGCCCGCGTGCGCCCGGAGCACGTCGACGACGGAGGTGGAGCCAGTGTTGTCGGCACCCGCCTCGACGACGTCGACGACCGTGCCGTAGTCGTCGGCGAGCGAGGACGGGATGGAGGAACTGGCGGCTGCCGTGACGCCGGACGGTACCGCCGACGCTGCGGCGACGGTGCCGAGTAGTTTCAGATACGATCGACGACCGGTCCGGGAGGGGTCGTCCTCGCCGGCGCGGTCGGAGGCGCTAGTGTTAGAGTTGTGACTGTTCGCGGTGCGAACCATATGTATCCCTCAGGTGACGGGACGGATGTGTCCACGTCGTCACATTATCTGTACCCTAAACAGATAGTTATACGTTGCGGTTTTTCTATCCGTGGATTAATCGCCGCTTAACGTATATATGTGGACCACTGTAACCGCCGATTTCGTCCGTTTGAGCCGGTATCGAGACGGGCCGTTTCCCAACGAGAACGTGACAGAGTTCTGGTTGTATGACGGCCCTAATCACCCCAACAACCATTATCGAACCAACAGGTATGCGTGTTCCGACACCGCACTTGTTGATTCCATAACCGATACCCGCCTCGAACCGCACATCACCGGGTGTTCATCACCGGGTGTGGTCGACCGGTCAAGTGGATTCCAGCGTCGGCGGGCGCGGGCGCGAACGCGAACAAAAAATCTCCTGGGTGCGAAACGTGGCCGAGCGAACCGGACGCGAACAGTCGGTGGTCAGCGGCAATCGTGGCACCGCGTCAATCAGATACGCCGACTTTCGCCGACCGGACCGCCCCGAGACGGGACTATCGAGAATACGCCAGTCCATTTTCCGTCCGGCCCGAACGAGTATCGAACGATACTAAGACCCCTCCCCGAGAAGGTGGCACAACAGATGAAGCGCTCCGACGACCACGCGGACCGCAGACGTGTCGCCTTCGTCGCGGTCGCGCTCGCCCTCCTCCTGTCACCGCTCCTGGTGGGGCCCGGGTTCGCCGACCGCGGGCGGCCGCAGGCCGCCGTCGGCGACGGGTCGGCGGCCGGCATGCCGTCGTCCCTCGACCCGGACAGCGTACTGCTCAGGGTGGACCTCCAGCCCGACGGCACCGGTCACTGGCAGGTCGAGTACCGGGTGCAGCTCTCGAACGAGAACGAGACGACCGCCTTCGAGCAGTACCAGCAGGACGTAGAATCGAACCCCGGGGAGTACCGCAGCCAGTTCGCCGACCGGATGAACACCACCGTCACGAGCGCCGAGAACGCCACCGGCCGCGAGATGACGGCCTCGAACTTCACCGTCGACACGCAGGTCAACCAGCTCACCCAGTACGGCGTCGTGCGCTACACGTTCGAGTGGGAGAACTTCGCGGCCACCGGTGACACGACTATCCAGGCCGGCGACGCGCTCGAAGGGCTCTACCTCGACGAGAAGACGACGCTCCAGTTCACGTGGCCGGCGGAGTACGGGCTGGTCGAGTCCCAGCCGACGCCCACGAGCAGCGAGTCGACCTCCGTCAGCTGGACGGGGCCGACGAGCTTCGCGTCGGGCGAGCCGCGCGCCATCGTCTCCAGCGACCCAGGCGTGACGACCCAGACGACGGTCCCGCCGACGACGAACGGCGGCGGAGATGGCGCCGACGAGGGCATGCCGCTCTGGATGGTCGGCGTCGTCGCGCTGGTCGTGCTGTCCGCGGCGGGCGTCGGCCTCTGGTACGTCCGCAGCCAGCAATCGGAGGGTCGCGGCGGTGCAGCTACCGCCGCGCGCGACGACCAGCCGCCGTCCGGTGGAACCGCACCCCCGCCGGACCCGAACCCGACCCCCAGGACGAACTGCTGAGTAACGAGGAGCGCGTCGTCGCCCTCGTCCGGCAGCGCGGCGGCCGCATGAAACAGCAGGAGATCGTGGAGGAACTCGACTGGTCCGAAGCCAAGACGAGCCAGGTCGTGGGCACCCTCCGCGACGACGGCGAGATAGAGGTGTTCCGTCTCGGCCGCGAGAACGTGCTTCGCCTCCCCGACGACGAAGACAGCTGACACGTCCGGCGAATCCGCCGGCGGGCGGCCGGATTAATCCAGTTTAATCCGGCTAAACCGTCCAGAATCCGGCCGTAGAATCGTCCAGTTATAAAGGAAGGGGTGTCCTACTACCGACCGTGATGACCCGACTCGGAACGCTGCTCGTCGTCGCCGCGCTCGTCACGGCGGCAACCGCCGTGCCGTTCGCGGCCGCCGCGCAGCCCGACGCCTCCCCCACCCCAGACCTCTCCCCTTCGCGTTCGCCGAGAACAACACCACCGAACAGGCGGACGGTGGCAGCCTGCCACCGGGCGCTCAGTTCGCCGGCGCTATCGGCGTCCAGCGCGCCAGCATCGAGGGTGACCTCGAAGAGCGCACCTTCGGCGTCCGGGTGGCGCGAGCCAACTCCTCCAACGGCACCGCCCGCATCGTCACCCAGACCGTCACACAGCTCCAGGAACGCCTCCAGGAGATAGACGCCCAGCGGACGCAGCTCCGCGAGATGCGCGCCAACGGCTCCATCAGCCAGGCGGAGTACCAGGCGCGACTGGCCGCGCTCGCGACCCGGACCCAGCAGCTCGAACGGCTGGCGAACCGGAGCCACGAGACGGCCCGCGGCCTGCCCGCCGCGGTCCGCGAGCGCAACCAGGTCGACCTGAACGCCATCGACCAGGTCCGGACCAGCGCGCGGAACATGAGCGCCGGCGAGATGAGCACCGCGGCGCGCTCGATAGCCGGGAACGGCCCGAAGATGTCCCGGCCCGAGACGAGGAACCCCGGCCAGGGCGCCGACACGAACCAGACGGTTACGACACAGTCGCGCGCCGAAGCCCGGATCCAGACGGCCGAGCGCGTGCTCGACCAGGCCCGGAACCAGGTCCAGCGCGCAGAGGACGGCGGCGTGAACCCCGCCCAGGCGCGCGAGACCCTGAACCGCGCCGAAGCCGCACTCGAGGACGCGGAGGCCGCTCTGGAGTCCGGCGACGGCGACGCGGCCGCCGATAACGCCGACGAGGCGATTCGGCTCGCCCGGCAGGCCGGAGCGGAAGCGCGGAACGCGCTCGCGACGGGCGGCCCCGACATGACGACGGGTTCGGACGGCAGCCAGACGAGTCCGGCCGGTCCGCCCAACGGAACGAACGTCACGACGGGGCCGCAGGTCACCACGGACGGCAACTGACGCCACCCCGTCCCCCGCCCTCTACACCACCCTTTCCTCCACCGTCCCCCGCCCTCTACACCACCCTTTCCTCCACCGTCCCCCAATCCCTCCCCTATCTGCACATCCGTCCTGGTTTCCTCCACGCCCCAACCGCCCAACTCGGCTGGGTTCGACCCCACGTGCACCGGCCGAGTTTTTTGCCCGACGCCGTGGTAGTGCGAGACATGGAGTTCGAGGTCATCCAGGGTGACATCGCACAGCAGTCGGCCGACGCACTGGTGAACGCCGCCGGCACCAGTCTCCGGATGGGGTCCGGCGTCGCCGGGGCGCTCCGGCGCGGTGCCAACGGACCCATCGACGAGGAAGCAGTGTCCGAGGGCCCCGTCGAACTCGGCGAGGTCGCGGTCACGGACGCGTACGACCTCGACGCGGAGTACGTCGTCCACGCGGCCGCGATGCCCCACTACGGCGACGGGAAGGCGACGCGGGAGAGCATCCGGTCGGCGACCCGGAACGCGCTGGCGAAGGCCGACGAACTCGGCTGCGAGTCCGTGGTCCTCCCGGCGCTGGGCTGTGGCGTCGCCGGCTTCGACCTGGAGGAGGGCGGCCGCATCATCGCGGAGGAGATAGCGCGCTACCAGCCCACGACGCTCAGGGACGTGCGACTCGTCGGCTACAGCGACGAGGAGTACCAGACGCTCAGGGCCGTCGCCGACGCCGTGCGAAGCGAGTGAACCGCCCGCGACCCGTCCCGTCTGGCCCGGACGCCACACCGGGCCCCGAACGGTTAACATCGAACCGGGTGTGTATCTGTCCATGTCCGCGGCGTCGTTCGGCTACCTGACGGACGAGAACCTGCGCCTGTTCACCGACCTGTACGAGCTGAAGATGATGCAGGGGTATCTGGCGCGCGACCACAACCCGCAGGCCACGTTCTCGCTGTTCTTCCGGTCGCTGCCGCCGAACCGGGGGTACGCCGTGGCGGCGGGACTCGAACAGGCCGTCCACTACCTCGAACGGCTGTCGTTCTCGGAGCGCGAACTCGCCGCGCTCCGCGAGGAGGGGTTCGAGGACTGGTTCGTGGACTACCTCGCCGACCTCGAGTTCACCGGGGACGTCCGCGCGCTCCCGGAGGGGACGCCGGTGTTCCCGAACGAACCGCTCCTGGAGGTGACCGCGCCCATCGTGGAGGGACAGCTGTTCGAGACGCTGCTCATCAACCAGGTCGGGTTCCAGACGCTCGTCGCGACGAAGGCCTCGCGGATGCGCGACGCCGTCGAACGGTACGGCGACGGGCAGTCCCTGGTGGATTTCGGCTCCCGGCGCGCCCACGGCACCGACGCGGGCATGAAGGCAGCCCGGGCGGCGTACGTCGGCGGGTTCGACGGGACCTCGAACGTGGCGGCGGGCGAAGCGTTCGACGTCCCCGCGTTCGGGACGATGGCCCACTCCTGGGTCCAGAGCTTCGAGAGCGAGCGCGAGTCCTTCGAGGCGTTCCTCGACGTGTACGGCGAGGAGTCCATCCTCCTGGTGGACACCTACGACACGGTCCGCGGGGCTGAACTCGCCGCCGAGGTGGCCGAGGATGCGGGCGTGGACATCGCGGGCGTCCGCCTCGACTCGGGCGACCTGGCGGCGCTCTCCCGCGAAGTCCAGTCGATAGTCGGCGACATGGGCGTCTTCGTCTCGTCGGGCGTGGACGAGTACGCCATCCGGGAGTTCTTCGCGGACGACGGCGTCGCGACGGGGTTCGGTCCCGGGACGTCGTTGACGACGAGCAGCGACGCGCCGAAGCAGAGGGCGTCTACAAGCTCGTCGCCGTCGAGCGGGACGGCGAGATGGCGCCGAGCATGAAGACATCGACCGGGAAGGTCACGTACCCCGGCGCGAAGAGCGTGCGCCGCGTCGAACGCGAGGGCACGTTCGAGCGCGACGTGGTCGGCCGGCGCGGCGAGGACGGCCCGGGCGAGGAACTCCTCGTGACCGTCTTCGAGGACGGCGACCTGGTCTACGACCTGCCCGACCTCGACCAGGTCCAGGAGCGCGCCGTCCGGAACCTCGGGAAGCTTCCGGTGGGGGTCCGAACCTTCGAGGACCCGGCCGAGTACGACGTCGACGTGAGCCACGACCTCGAACGGCTGACCGGGGACCTGCAGGAGCGACTCGACGCCGAGTAGTTCACCGGCGGACCGTCGCCGGGCGACGCCGTCCGGGGGCTGGTTCGTGAACAGCCACGCCCACGGCACGACGACGAAGACGGCCGTCACGAGGGCGAGGAGGCCGAACGAGGCGAGCGTGAGCCAGAGTCGCGCGAGCACGGGAGCGGCGAGGAGCGACGGCACGGCGAGCCAGACCACTGTCGAGGCCCCGGCGACGACGAGCGCCACCACGTAGAAGAGGGCGAGCAGGTAGAGCGCGCGACCGGCGTCCATAGGGGTATCTCTCGGGGCGTCGAAATAAATCCCCCTGCGTCGACGGAACCATTGTAACGCCGGGCGTCGGGAGTACGGGTATGCGCGTCAGCGTCATCGGCGGAAGCACCGTCACCGACGAGGAGTACGAGGACGCCGTCGCCGTCGGCCGCCTGCTCGCGGAGCGCGGCCACACGGTCGTCTGCGGTGGCCTGACCGGCGTCATGGAGGCCGTCGCGAAGGGTGCCAGCGAGGCGGACGGCGACACCATCGGCATCATCCCGATGGAGGAGCGCCACCACGCGAACGACCACGTCGACACCGTCATCGCGACGGGCCTGGGCAACGCACGGAACGTCCTCGTGGCGCTGAACGGCGACGCTGTAATCGCCGTCGACGGGTCCACGGGGACGCTCTCGGAGATCGGCCACGCGCTCGACTTCGAGCGGCCCGTCGCCGGCATCCGGTCCCACGACGTCGCCGGGGTGGAACAGGTCGAGACGCCGGCGGAAGCCGTCGACTACGTCGAAGGGGCGGTGTCGTAGTCAGTCCCCGGCCGACACCGAAACCGCGACGTCCCGGTCGGCGACTGGCGACCGGAGGGCGAGGCCGACCCGGTCCGCGGATGAGCCGACGTGCGTGTCGATGGACCACTCCAGGGTGCGCTTCTCGCCAGCGGGGACTGGGGCGGTCGCGGAATGTGGTGCGTACATCGGCCCGGCCTCGTTCAGGACGGCCCGGAAGGTGCCGTCGCCCTCGCCAGCGTTTCGAATCGTCAGCGACACCGGGATGGGTTCGTCGGCCGACACCGAAGCCGGCACGTCGAACGACACGAGTTCGAACCGCGGTGCCGGCCCGGCGAGCGCAACGGTGACGTCGTCAGGGAGCTGCCAGGTCGGATCTTCGTCGCCGACGTCCCACCGGACGGCCGGCGTGACAGATAGCGGCACCGGGACGCGGAAGACGAACCATCCCTCGCCGCCGTCCTCGTCTCGTGTGTAGGCGGGCCCGTGGTCGTATACGTGTACATCCCGGCCGTCCACGGTCGGCTTGACGGTGCCCGGGATGCCGTCGTCGCCCGTCACGAGGTGGAAATCACGGGACTCGGGTGCGTCTCCGTTCGCAGCGACGTCGACGAACAGGTAGCGGGCGTCGGCGTCACCGGCGACGGCCATGGAGTCGGGCGTCGTGAGGTAGAAAAACGAGTCCGTGACGGTGGCACCGGTCACCGTTACGGTGACGTCACCGACCGTCCGCGCGTCGCCGACCTGGAGCGGGTCGTCGACGGCTCTCGTGGTCGTATCGGTGGTGGAAGTGTCAGTAGTGGTCTTGTCGACAGTTCCATCGGTGGAACCGGCGATGCAGCCGGCGAACAGGCCGGCGAGGCCGACGGTTCCGGCGTGGAGGAGGGCGCGACGGGTTCGGGGACGCATCGTGACCAGGGGTTGTCAGTTCGCGTGATGAGTCTTGTGGAGGGGGTCAGCGAGGGACCCTGACCGTCAGGTCGGAGGCGATCCAGCCGTCCGCGTTCGCCGCCTCGACGAACACGAACCGGCCGGGTGCGGCCTCGTAGGCCCGGACCGACGGCTCCGGGGCCGTGGCGCCGTCGTCGTTCCGGGTGCGAGTGGAGGCGGGCACGAGCGAGTTTTAGGTCGGCCTAAATAAAAGGCTTTGGCTGCCGACTCGCGCCGCCTCGAAGAAGGTGAGTGGGTTTAATACCCCGCACCTAGACGGAAGGTGTATGCAGCGCGTAGACGTGGCGATCGTGGGCGGCGGCCCGGCCGGGTCGTCCGCCGCGAAGGCGGCGGCCGCGAACGGGGCCGACGCGGTCGTCCTGGAGAAAGGCGTCCCGCGCGCGGACCGACAGGACCTCGGTCCCGACTCCACCGACGCCGCCGGCATCCTCGACTACTGGGTGGACATCATGGGCATCCACCCCGACGAGATGCCCGACGGCGTCGTCCTCCGGGAACTCGACAGCGCCGAGTTCATCGGCCCGAACGAGTCACTGACCCTCGAAAGCACGGGCATCGACTCCTCGTACGACCACTTCGGGTTCACGATGCACCGGGCACGGTTCGACGACTTCCTCCGGGACGAGGCCGAGGCCGCGGGCGCCGACTACCGCGTCGGCACCAGCGTCCGCCGGGTCGAGACCGACCTCGACGGCGGCCACATCCACCACCTCTTCCTCCAGGACGGCTCCGATATGGAGGCCGAGTATCTCGTGCTGGCCGACGGCCCCCAGCGGCGCGTGACCCTGGGCGTCCTCGACCAGTTCCTGCCGGACGACACGCCCGCCGCCGACTGGCTCTCGCCCGCGACCGCCAACCACATCGCCTACCAGGAGCACCGCGAGTTCCCGGACGAACTGCTCGACCCCGCGAGCATCAAGTTCTGGTGGGGCTGGATGCCCGGCGAGACCGCCTACCCGTGGGTGTTCCCGAACGACGACAACGTGGGCCGCGTCGGTCTCACGATGCCTATCGGTCTCGATCTCGACGCCGTCCCGAACCGCGAGGACTACCGACTCCTCGACGCCGGCGACGACGGCGTCCCGCCGGGACGCGTCTACCTCCGGCGCCTCCTCGAAGAACTCTACGGCGACGAGTACGACGTCGACGAGGACTTCCCGCTGGTCGACGACCGCGGGAAACAGGGCGGCACCGAGACGTACGCCATCTCCTCGACCCGGCCCATCGATTCGCCCACGAAGGCGGGCGTCGCCGTCGTCGGCGGCGCGATGGGCGCCACCTCCGCCTTCCACGAGGGCGGCGACCACGTCGCCGTCCGAACCGGACGTCTCGCCGGCGAACTCGCGGCGACCGACGACCTCCGGCGGTACAACGACGCCTGGAAGGACGCCATCGGCTCCGAAGTGCGTCGCAACGTGGCGATGGCCGACATCGTGAGCGACTACGGTCCCGCCGACTGGGACCGCGCCATCAGCGTCTCCCGGGACATCATCGCCCACCGGGAAGAGGGCGGTCCGCTCCTCACCCGGAAGGCCGCGCGGAGCGCCGTCGGCGGCCTCAAGTTCTACACCGCCTACAAGCGCGCGAAGTTCAGCCTCCGGAAGGGGCGGTACACCCAGTTGCAGGAGTCGACGTACACGCTCTGACCTGCCGCGACGGAAAGGCACAACTACCGTTTTCCCGTAGGGTTCGACGTGCCGGCAGAACAGGACGGACGGCTGGTGGTCGGGGTGGTGAGCGCCTCCCACCTCGTCAACCACACGTACATCATGCTGCTGCCGCCCGTCCTCACCGTGCTCGCCGCGCAGTTCGACGTCTCCATCGCCCAGGTGGGCCTCGCCATCGGCGTCCAGGGCGCCGTCGTGACCCTGCTCCAGTTGCCGTTCGGCTACGTCTCGGACGCGTACAGTCGGACGGCCGTCCTCGCCGTCTCGCTCGTCGTCGGCGCCGTCGGCGCGCTCCTGACGGCCGCCGCACCTACCTACGAGTGGCTGCTCGTCGCGCAGGCCGTCATCGGCCTCGGCATCGCCGGCCACCATCCCGCGCACTACCCGATGATAGCGGCCGCCACCGCACCGGAGTACCGCGGGAAGGCGTTCAGCCTCCACGGGTTCATGGGCGTGCTCGGGTTCGCGACGCCGTACGCCGTCATCCCCGCCGCCTCCCGACTGGGCTTCGGGTGGCGGGAGGCCATCGCGGGCATCGGCGTCGCCGGCCTCGCGTTCGCGGCCGTCTCCCTCCTGGTCGTCACCCGGCGAGTCAGTCGGTCCGTCCGGGTGCCCGAGGCGACGGCCGTCGACGATACGGCGAGCGTCCGCGCCCGCGTGACCGACGCCGCCCGGTCGTTGCTCGCCTCCCGGACCATCCTCCTGCTCGCCGTCCTGGCGTTCCTCACGTCCGCCGCGGCGTGGGGCATCCGCACCTACGCGCCGGTACTGCTCACCGACGAGTACGCGATGGCGGGCGACCCGGCCAACCTCCTCGTCGCGGGCATGCTCGCGGCTGGCGCGGTGCTCATCCTGGTCGGCGGCGTGCTCGCGGACCGCGTCACCGCCACCGACGTGCTGCTCGGCGGCTACGCGGCGCTCGCGGCGGTGAGCGTCGCGCTCGCCTCGGGCGTGCTCCCGCTCGCGCTCGTCCCGCTGGTCGTCCTCCCGTTCAGCGGCACCATCAGCGTGAGTCGGCCGGCGCGGTCGAAACTCGCGGACGCGGCGTCCGGCCGGGGCGACCTGGGGAAGAGTTTCGCGCTCGTCACCGTCGGCATCTCCAGCGGCGGCGCCGTCGCCCCGCCGGTGTTCGGGGCGATGGTCGACCTGGTGGGCGTCAGCCTGGTGTTCTACGTCGTCGGGGCCATCGGCGTCGCGGCCGCCGGAGTGACGCTGGTCATCGCCCGGCGCGTCGACCGGCAGGCGGCCCCCGCCGGTGTCGCCGCGACGGACTGACTACGTGCCGTGTGGCACCGAGAGCACGACGGCCTCGCCGGAGAGGACGGTGCCGTCGTCCGTGGCGGCGACCGTCGTCACCCGGAGGCGGTCGTCGCCCAGGTCCTCGGTGACGGTCACCTCGGCCGTCACCGTCTCGCCGGGTCGGACGGGGTTCTCGAAGCGCAGGTCCTGGGAGAGGTAGATGACGTCGCCGGGAAGCCGCGCGAGCGCGCCGCTGACGACGCTCGCGACGAGCATCCCGTGGGCTATCTCGCCGCCGAACATGGTCTCGGCGGCGTACGCCGGGTCAGTGTGGATGGGGTTGTCGTCGCCGACCACGCCCGCGAAGTCGGTGATGGTGTCGCCGGAGACGGCGAGTGAGAGTTCGGCGGAGTCGCCGACGGTCGCAACTGCCATGGTCGAAGTGGGGAGTCCCCGGGAAGTGAAACCGGAGGTTAACATATAACACGGCGGAAGCAGAGGGAAACGTTTTATGTGATGTGTGGTATGTTATCAGGCAGAACTGCGGGGACTATGATCAACGTCACGATTGACATGGAGCAGTACGACTGCCCGTTCGTGGACACCTCCGACGAGTTCGACGTCGCGTTCTCGGCCACCCAGTGGGAGTTCGACCGCACGTCGAACCGTCTGGAGACCCGGCTGGTGGTCGAAGGAGAGAGTCGACCCGAACTCGAAGGCGGCCTGCGATGGCTCGACGACCACGAGAACATGCACGACGTCGCCCTCCTCTCGAAGCGCGACGAGGTAGCCCACATCCGGACGACCATCGCCCAGACGAACGCGATGCGCATCATCCGGGAGCACGACGGCTACATCACGGGCCCGTTCTACATCGAGGACGGAAGCGAACTCTGGCACGTCGGCTTCGACAACCGGACCATCGCCGACGACACCATCGCGGGCCTCGACCGCAACAACGAGTTCGACGTGGTCGACGAGGAACACGTCTCGCTCCCCGACCTCCAGGAGTTCATCCAGAACGCCGACGCGGCGATGACGCTCATCGACGGCGTCCGGGACCTGTCGGCCGTCGAGCGGAACACGCTCGAAGCGGCGGTGTCCGAGGGCTACTTCGAGACGCCGCGGTCGGCCACCCTGGAGACGCTCGCCGACCGGTTCGACGTCTCCAAGCCCGCGGTGTCGAAGAACCTCCGCCGGGGCCAGCAGAAGGTGTCCCAGCACATCGTCTCGGCGCTCCGCCAGCTCGACTGATCACGCCTCGTCGGGCGTCCAGTCGTCCCCGACCCGGTCGTAGCCCATCATCTCCGGGCCGGCGTGCTCGGTGAACACCACCTTCATGTTCGGCTCCGGGACGCCCCACCGGTCCGCTATCTCGTCCATCACCGCCAGCGCGAACGCCCGGCGCTGGTCGGCCGTCCGACCCGACCGGACGTCGGCGTTCAGGAAGACGACGCCCGCGCCGGGGTCCTCGACTCTCCCCAGCGCGAGGTTCGACTGGTCGTGTTCCCGGACGACGACGGCGACGTGGTCGGTGCCGGTCGCCATCCGGTCGGCGTACAGGTCGGTGACCGCGTCGGCGAACGCGCGCTTCTCGTCGGCGTCCACGGCGAAGTTGCAGTCGAACTGGAGCAGCGGCATACCGGGCGTTCGCGGGCCGGCCGGAAAACACTACGCGACGTTGCGCTCCGCGATGAGGTCGCCACGTTCGAACCGGGCACTCGACAGGCGGGAGACGTCCACCGTTGAGGCAGCGCCGTCGAAGACGAGTTCGGCGACGACCTGGCCGGTTGCGGGCGCGTGCTGGTAGCCGTGTCCGGAGAACCCGACCGCGTTGACGAACCCCGGGACCGTCTCCTCGACGACCGGGTGGTGGTCGGGCGTCACCGCGTAGAGCCCCGCCCAGCCCCGCCGAATCCGCGAGTCCGGGCCGAAGTAGCCCGCGACGTCGCCCGCGCGTTCGACCGCGTCGGCCGCCCAGTCGAGGTCGAACGACCGGGCGTAGGCGTCGGGGTCGGCCGCCGGGTCGGGGCCGCCGAAGTGCCCGCCGACGAGGGCGGCGCCGTCGCGCTCCGGCCGGAAGTACGACCCGACGTCGAGGTCGATGGTCAGGGGAACGGCCGCCGGCACGGGCGTCTCGGGGTCGACGACGGCGACCTGGCGACGTTTCGGGACCACCGGCAGGTCCACGCCCGCCATCGCCGCGACGCGACCCGCCCACGGCCCGGCGGCGTTGACCACGAAGTCCGCGTCGATTCGCTCGCCGTCGGCCTCGACGCCGACGACGGCGCCGTCCGCCCGGAGCACG
This sequence comes from Halobacteriaceae archaeon GCM10025711, assembly GCA_042662785.1. Lineage (GTDB taxonomy): Archaea > Halobacteriota > Halobacteria > Halobacteriales > Halobacteriaceae > JBHSYX01. The sequence goes on along the minus strand of JBHSYX010000001.1, from coordinate 1,357,102 downwards.
TCGGTCGCGGGCGTCTTCGTCCGCAGGTCGACGCCGCGGTCCGTCGCCGCCTGCGAGAACCCCTGGAGTGCGAGGTGGGGGTCGGTGAACCCGTCGGTCGGGGAGTAGGTGGCGAGACGGAACGGACCGGGGTCGAGTTCCGGACAGCGGTCGCGGGCTTCCTCCGGGGTGAGGAGTTCGCTCGGCACGCCGCGTTCCTGCTGCATGGCGACGGACGCCCGGAACGTCTCGGCCGTCTCCTCGGAGCGGGCGAGGAACAGGTAGCCCGGCCGCCGGTAGGCGATGTCGACGCCGAACGTCTCCTCGAAGGCCTCCCAGACCGGGATGCTCGCCAGCGAGAGGTCGACGTTGACCGGCGTCGAGAACTGCGCGCGGACGCCGCCGGCCGACCGCTCCGTGCTGCCGTTGCCGAGGCTGCCCTTCTCCAGCACGGTCACCGCCGCGCCGCGGCCGGCGAGGTAGTACGCGCTCGCGAGGCCCACGATGCCGCCGCCGACGACCACGACGTCCATGGATGGTGGTCCCGGAGGAACGGATTAAAGATTCCGAGCAAGGCAAACGATAACAGCGACCCGACCGAACCGCCGGTATGGTTCGCATCCTCTCCGACCGGGACGTCGCGTCGGTCCTCGACCTGGCGGCGTTGCTACCCGTCGTCGAGACGGCGTTCCGGAAGCAGGGTCGCGGCGAGGTGGAGCGCCCCGAGCGACCGCACTTCCCCGTCGGGACGGGACTCGACCCGGACCGCCCCGACGACCCGCTCGGGACCGCGCTGACGATGCCCGCGTACGTCCACGGCGCGGACCACTACGCGACGAAACTCGTGGGCGTCCACGAGGGCAACGCCGACCGCGGCCTGCCGACGGTCAACGCCCAGATAGCGCTGACGGACGCCGCGACGGGCTTGCCGTCGGCCTACCTCGCCGGGACCCGCATCACGAACGCCAGGACCGGCTGTATCGGCGGGCTGGCGGTCCGCGACCTCGCGACCGGACCGGTCACCCTCGGCATCATCGGCGCGGGCACGCAGGCGCGGTGGCAGGCACGCGCCATCGCGGCGGCGACCGACGTCGAGTCCATCCGGGTCTACTCGCCGAGCGACTCCCGGGTCGACTGCGCCAGGGACCTGAGCGAGGAACTCGACGTCGTGGCGTCGCCGGTCGAGACGCCGACGGACGCCGTCGACGGGGCGGACGTCGTGGTCACCGCCACCACGAGCACCACGCCGGTCTTCCCCGGGGAGGCCCTCGACCCGGGCACGCTCGTCGTCGCCGTCGGCGCGTACACGTCCGAGATGCAGGAACTCGACGCCGCGACGTTCGACCGCGCCGCCCGCGTCTTCGCCGACGTCCCCGAGGAGGTGGCCGGTATCGGTGACGTCCGCGAGACCGGGGTCGACCCGGACGCGCTCGTCCCGCTCTCCGCGGTGTTCGAGGGCGACGCCGGCCGGGAGAGCGACGACGAGATTCTCGTGGTGGACAGCGTCGGGACGGCCGTCCTCGACGCCGCCACCGCCGAGTGGGTGTTCGACGCGGCGGCCGCGGATGGCGTCGGCACGAAGGTCGGACTGTAACGCGGTCTCGGCCGATGCTCGGGGCCGATGCGGTCCCGGCGGACGAGAGACAGCGCACCCGACGGTCAGCAGTTCGGAACCGTCGTCGCGACCAGTACCGCCTATATCACGCCGTCCTCGCGGAACCGCTCTATCTCATCCCGGGTGTAGCCCACCTCGCGGAGGACCTCGACGGTGTGCTCGCCGAGGCGGGGCGGATACCGGTCGATGCCGGCGGGCGTCCGCGAGAACTGCATCGGACTGCCCGGCATCTCCACGGAGCCGGCGGTCGGGTGTTCGACGGTCCGATGCATCCCCGGGCCTGGACCTGCGGGTCGGCGAACACGGCGGCCATGTCGCGGACGGCGGTGGCGGGCACGCCGGCGTCCTCCATCCGGGCGACGATCTCGTCGGTGGTGTACGCGCCGATCTCGGCCTGGAGGATAGCGTCGAGGTCGTCGCGGTGCTCGACCCGGTCGGCGTTCGTGGCGAACCGGTCGTCGTCCACGAGGTCGTCGCGGTCGAGCGCCCGGCAGAACCGCGGCCAGAGCGCCTGGGAGGGCACGGCCACCACGACGTAGTCGTCGGCCGTCTCGAAGGCCTGGTAGGGAACGATGGTCGGGTGCTTGCTCCCCATCCGCCCCGGCGGGTCGCCCGTGGCGAAGTAGGCCGACGCCATGTAGGTCATCCAGGCGACCTGGGAGTCGAGCAGGCTCACGTCGACCTTCTGCCCGCCACCCCGCGTTCGCGGTGGAAGAGCGCGGCGAGGATGGCCTGCGTGGCGTACATACCGGCGCCGATGTCCGCGATGGCGACGCCGACCCGGACGGGCGGGCCGTCCTCCTCGCCGGTGATGCTCATCAGCCCGCTCTGGGCCTGGATGACGACGTCGTATGCCGGCCGGTCGCGGTCCGGCCCCCACTCGCCGTAGCCGGAGAGTTTGGCGTAGACGAGGTCGGGGTTCTCCTCGCGGAGCGACTCGTAGTCCAGCCCCCACTCCTCCATCGTGCCGACCCGGAAGTTCTCGACGACCACGTCGGCCTCGCGGGCGAGTCGGCGGAACGCCTCCTGGCCGTCCTCGGCGGCGAGGTTCAGCGTGACCGAGCGCTTGTTCCGGTTCACGGAGAGGTAGTAGGCGCTCTCGTCGGAGTCGCCGTACGTCGGCGGGTGCCAGCCCCGCGTCTGGTCGCCGACGTCCGGCCGTTCGACCTTGACGACGTCGGCGCCCAGGTCGCCGAGCTGCATCGTGCAGAACGGGCCGACGAGCACCTGCGAGGCGTCCAGCACCGTGACGCCGTCGAGGGGGCCGACGTCGCCGTCCGGGTCGCGCGCTTCACCGGTCACCGGCCGTCACCACCGGCCGCGGCTGCTGGCGAACGGTCCTGCCAGGCTGTGTACATGGGACGGACTGCGACCCGGCGCCCCAAAACGGTTCGCGTCGCACAGCGCTTTTGCTCGTCCACTCCCGAGACACGACGGATGAACGTCCGAAACGTGCTCCCGCGCGACGCCATCCCGAGCGTCGACGACCCGGCGTTCGGCGACGCGTACGACGGCGACCCGGACGACGAGGTCATCGTCGTCGCGGGCGACCCGGCGCGCGCGTACCCGGTCCGGTTCCTCCACTACCACGAGATAGTGAACGACGTCGTGGACGGGACGCCGGTCGCCGTGACGTGGTGTCCGCTGTGCGGGAGCGCCGTCGTCTACGACCGGACCGTGGACGGCCGGACGCTCACGTTCGGCGTCTCGGGCAAACTCGCCGACGACGACCTGGTGATGTACGACCGGGAGACGGGGTCGGAGTGGAAGCAGTCGCTCGGCGAGTGCATCGCGGGCGACCTGTCGGGCGCGTCACTGACGGTCCTCCCCGCGGCGATGACCACCTGGGCGCGGTTCCGCGCGGACCACCCGGCGGGCGTCGTGCTCCGGCCGCCGGGCGGGGCGAGCGAGGCGGCGAGCGAGACGGACGACCCGGCGCCCATCGACTACGACGAGGAGCCGTACCGCGCCTACTTCGAGATGGACGGCTTCGGGCTGGCGGCCCACCGCGGGACCGGCGGGCGCGCGTGGGACCGCGAGGACCTCGACCCGAAGGCGGTCGTCCTCGGCGTCGAGTCCGGCGACGACGCCCTCGGGTTCCCGCTCCCGCGCGTCGAGGACGCCGGCGGCGGCGTCGAAGCCAGTGTCGGCGACCGGTCGGTCGTCGTGTTCGCGACGTCGGACGGCATCCACGCGTTCGAGAACCCGGGACTCTCGTTCGCGCCGGACGACGATGGAGGGTTCCGGGCGGACGGCGCGCGGTGGGACGGCGCGACGGGTGAGAGCGACGACGGCCGGACCCTGGACCGCGTGCCGTCGAAGCGGCTGTTCGCGTTCGCCTGGCAGGACGACCACGGCCCCGGCAGCTTCTTCGGGTAACCGCCGGGGCTTAGTCGTCGGCCGTCGACGGGCCGACCATGGGCTGGACAGAACAGGAGGCACGGGGCAAACGACAGTGGGTCAGGGACGACGACAACGCCGTCATCAGCCTGCGGGAGACGGCGACGGGTGACTGGGCGGTGACCCTCGACCGCCTGGCGCAGGCACCTGAAGGAGAGGATTACGCGCGCGAGACGGTCGCCTCCCGCGACGAAGCGCTCGCGCTCGTGGAGACGTGGCAGCGGGAGTACGGGACCGCTACAGGCGGTAGCTGACCGCGATGCCCTCGCCGAGCGGCAGGAACGACGTCTCGAAGGCGGGGTCGTCGCGGACGCGCTCGATGTAGTCCACGATGCCGCGGGTCGTCACGTCGAGGTCGGCGTCGCCGGAGAGGCCGGCGACGACCTGGTCGGGGGTGACCGGGCCGGCCATCATGTTGTCGGCGACGACGACGCCGCCGTCGGTCAGTTCGTCGCGCGCCATCTCGAAGGCGTCGACGTAGCGCTCCTTGTCGTGGTCGACGAGGACGACGTCGAACGGTCCGTCGTGGTCGGGGAACGCGTCCATGGCGTCGCCGACGACGAACTCGGCGCGGTCGGCGATACCGGCGCGTTCGAGGAACGTCCGGGCGCTCGCCACGTTCTGGTCGTCGTAGTCGGTGAGGACGATGCTGCCGTCCGCGGGGAGCGCCTGCCCGAACCAGTAGGCCGAGTAGCCGAACCCGGAGCCGAACTCGAAGACGCGTTCGGCGTCCACCATCCGCGCCACGAGGCGGAGGAACCGACCCACGTCGCGGCCCACGATGGGGAAGGAGCGTTCGTCGGCGTACGCCTCCATCGACTCCAGCACGGGGTCGGCGTCGCCGGCCGTCAGCGCGAGGAGACGCTCGACGTCGCCGGTCAGGAGTTCGCTCATGACCCAAGGCTTGACAACCAGGGGCTTATCGGTTCCGGCCTACAGGTCGTCCCAGTAGTCGGGTTCGTTGCCCTCCTTCCACTTGATGGTGCACCCGCGGGACGGCTTGAACGCGTCCTCGACCGACTCGCCCGCCAGCACGGCGTCGATGGCCTCGCGCATGTCGTACCGGGTCGGTTCGTCCTCGGGGTTGAGCGCGTCGTCGAGGCGGCCGTGGTAGGCGAGGGTGAACGCGCCGTCCTCCCTGGCGAAGAGGTACGGGTCGGGCGTGCAGACGGCGCCGTACGCCTTCGCGACCGCCTGGGATTCGTCGTAGAGGTAGGCGTCGTACTGCACGTCGCCGGACGCGACGGCCTCCTGCATCGCCTCGAAGGAGTCGTCGGGGTAGGCCTCGGCGTCGTTCGGGTTGATGCCGACGACGGCGACGTCGTCGTACGTCGCCGCGATGTCGTTGAGTTCCGGCATCTTCGCCTTCGCGTACGGACAGTGGTTGCACGTGAACACGACGAGCAGCGCGTCGTTGTCCGCGAACTCGTCGAGTGCGTGCTCTGCGCCGTCGGCGCCGGGGAGTTCGAACGTCGGTGCTTCGTCGCCTACGTCGAGTACCTGGATGGATTCGCCTGCCATGGTCGGTAGTTACCGCGCCGGCGTCAAAAAGCGTTCCCGACGCTCGACGGCGCGAGTTCCAAAAATGGCCTTAAGGCCGTCCCCGTCAGCGGTCAGAGGCACGTTTTCGCCGGCAGAGGCACGTTGCCTGCGGGTGCAGGCATCCTAACAATAGGCGGTGTCACACGATAGCGATGTTGCTTGAATATTCAAGGTGTTGTTAACAGGAAGTCGGGGTGGTAACACCAACGTCGGCCGGCCCGAATAAATGAACGAGAGCAGTCATCACGGGGGAACGCCGCGTTCGGCGCCTGCGTCACACCGGGTCGAGTGCGGTCAGGACGACGCTCTCGGCCGGGACGTCGCCTTCGACGTAGCCGTCGGCCGTCTCGGCCAGCACGCCCTCGTGGGCCAGGTGGTCGAGGTGGGCGTACGCCTCGCCCGGGCCGTGGAGGACGTGGATGTTCTCCAGCGCGCCGAACAGCGCGGCGCTGACCTCCCAGGCGGTGACGGGGCCGGACTCGCGCACGACACGGAGCACGCGGTCGGTGCGCTCCCGGTGGTGAAAGGCGATTTCGCGCGCCCGACCGGACGGGTCGATGATGACGCCGCGGTGCCCCGCCCACGCGCGGTCGAAGTCCTCGTCGACGATGCGTTCGAGGCTGGCGAGGTAGGCGGCGAGCGGCCGGTCGACGCGCACGTCGGCGCCGCCCACGTTCGGCGTGTACTTCGGGAGGATGGCGTCGCCGATGAACACCTCGCGCCCGGCGTCGCCGTCGAACGCGTACCCGGTGAGGCCGGCGGCGTGCCCGGGGAGGTGGACCGCTTCCAGCGTCCGGTCGCCCACGGCGACGGTGTCGCCGTCGACCAGCGGCGTGACGTCGGCGCCGCGACCGGTGAGGTCGCCGTGGAACTCGAGGTAGGAGAGCAGTTCGTCCTGCCGGTCCTGTGGCATCCCCCACGCGTCGAGCAGCGTCCGCTGTCGCTCGGCGAGGGCGTCGACGGCGTCGGGGTCGTGGGCCACGAGCGGCGCGTCCGCCTCGTGGACGTAGACGTCGGCGCCGCTCTCCGCCTGGATGTCGCCCGCGAGGCCCGCGTGGTCGTGGTGCCAGTGGGTGAGCACCACCTGGTCGACGTCGGCGAACGTGACGTCCGCCTCGGCGAGGCCGGCAGCGAGTTCCTCGCGCACGGCCGGCGTGGCGACGCCGGTGTCGACGAGCGTCGTGGGAGCGTCGTCGTCCAGGCCGAGCACGTAGACGTTGTTCAGCCCCTCGAAGACCGTGTTCCCCAGCTGGATCTGATGCACACCCACCCGTTCGAGACGCCCGTTCAATACGCTTTCCAGTTCCGGCGAGTCCACCACGATTCTTTATCAAGAACGTCGCCGTCTGTGGTACGTGATGCCCCAGCACAACCTGCCCGACTACGACGAGGCGGTCGAATCGTTCGAGTGGGACGACATCTACGACGAGGCCGACTGGGACGCCCCGGGCGAACTCAACATCGCCCACGAGGTGGCCGACCGGCACGCGTCCGACCGCGAGAAGGTCGCACTCTACTACGCCGGCACCGACGGCGAGCGCGAGACGCTCACGTTCTGGGAGCTCTCCCGCCAGTCGAGCCAGTTCGCGAACGTCCTCGACGACCTCATCGACCAGGGCGACCGGGTGTTCTCCTACATGCCGCGCATCCCCGAGCACTACGTCGCCCTGGTCGGCGCGCTCAAGTACGGGGCGGTCTGGGGAGCGCGAACGAGCGGTTCGGCCCCGACGGCATCGCGTACCGGCTCGACGACTGCAACGCCAGCGTGGTGGTCACGACGGCGGACAACCGCGACACCATCGAACGCGCCCTGGAGGACGCCCCCTCGGTGGAGCACGTCATCGTCGTGAGCGACGACGGCCGCGGCATCCGGCCCGGCGACGTCAGCTACCACGCCGCCATGGAGGACGCCAGCAGGGAGTTCGACGCGGCACGGACCTCGGGCGAGGACGACGCCCTGCTCTACTACACCAGCGGGACGACGGGCCTGGCGAAGGGCGTCCTCCACAAACACCGGTGGGTCGCGGGCGTCGCCGCCACCCAGCGGTTCGCGGTGGACCTCCAGCCCGGCGACCTCTACTGGAGCACGGGCGACCTCGGGTGGCTCACCGGCCCCATCAACACGCTCGGCGCGTGGTTCTGGGGCGCGAGCCTGTTCACCTACGAGGGCGAGTTCGACCCCGCCACCTGGGCGGACCTGCTCGACGAGTTCCCCGTCACCGTCCTCTTCAGCGTCCCCACGGCCTACCGGATGCTCCGCGAGAACGAGGAGGTCCTCGACGACGCGGACCTCGAACTCCGCCACGCGCTCAGCATCGGCGAACCCCTGAGCGCGGGCGTCGTGGACTGGGGCCGGGAGGTCCTCGGCGTCACCATCCACGACACCTACGGCCAGACCGAGACGGGGAACATGATCATCAACAACTACCCGACGATGGAGGTGCGGCCCGGCAGCATGGGGAAACCGCTGCCGGGCATCACCGCCGACATCGTGGACCCCGAGACGGGCGAGCCGATGGAGCCCGGCGAGACGGGCGAGATAGCCCAGCGCGGCGACTACCCGTGCTTCTTCGCGGAGTACTGGGAGAAACCGGAGAAGACCGCCCAGTGTTTCGTCAACGACTGGTACCTGTCGGGCGACCTCGCCAGGAAGGACGAGGACGGCTACTTCTGGTTCGAGGGCCGGGCCGACGACGTCATCATCTCGTCGGGCTACCGCATCGGCCCGTTCGAGGTGGAGAGCTCGCTCGGCGAGCATCCCGCCGTCGCGGAGGCGGCCGTGGTGCCGAAGCCCGACCCGGAGCGCGGGAACATCGTCAAGGCGTACATCGTGCTGAGCGAGGGCGCCGAGCCGTCCGAGGAACTCAAGGACGACATCAGGGCCCACGTGAAAGAGGAACTGGCGGCCCACGAGTACCCGCGCGAGATAGAGTTCCGCGAGGACCTGCCGAAGACGGTGACGGGGAAGATACGCCGGACGGAACTCCAGGACGACGCGGAAGCCGAGGCCCCGTAGCTGCCCGGCGTGGCGGCAGAGGCCCAGTAGCTATCCGACGAGGGTGGCGACGCCCTTGGTCTGTCGGTAGTCCGAGTCCAGGATGGCTTCGAGGGTCGCACGGAGGTCGGCTTCGTCGGCGTCGTCCCAGTCCGCCGGGTCCCTGACGGGGACGACGAGGAACCCGCGACCCCGAATCTGGCGGGCGTGCAGGTCGTCGCCGGGGTCGAACTTCCGTTCCTGGGTGGTGTACTCCCGGAGGACGTGCCACGTCGCGTGGTCGTCGACGGGCAGCAGGATGTGGGCGTTGATGGCCCGGAGTTCCGCGTCGAAGAAGCGCTCCAGGTCGTCGTACTCCTTCTCGGTCGGGCGACGCCCGCCGGGGGTGACGCTCGCGTGGACGTAGCTGGCGTAGAGGTTCGAGAGCGTCGGCCGGTCGCTGGCGGGGTCGTCGACGAAGCCGACGTCGTGCATGACCTGCATGAGGCGACGACCGGCGTCGGTGCCGGTGAACGGGACGCCGGTGGCGACGCCGCCGTGGACGCCCGGGTAGTCGCCGACGAGGTGGAAGTCGGCGTTCGCGTCGCCGTAACCGTAGACCGCCGTCCGTTCCCCGTCGCGGACGTACCGGGGCGCCCGCATCCCGAACGGGTTGCTGGTCCGGGTCGTGACGTTCTCCACACCCGGAGTACGGCCTCACAGTGTTTAAATTCGACGCGACGGACCGCCGCAAGTATCTAACGATTAATCGTGTTAGAACGTCCGTCGCCCGCCGGCCGTTCCCGCCAGCCGGGATGAATCCCAAACGATTATGAACGAAATCGTGGTGGTCTGTGGTATGGTAGTCGATTACGAGCACGACGTCGAGTCGTTCGAGTGGGACATCCCGGAGGGGTACAACCTGCCGGCCGTCATGGAGGACCACGCGGCCGCGTTCGGCGACCGGGTGGCCGTCACGTTCCTCGACGAGGACGGCGACCGCGAGGAGCGGACCTACGCCGACCTGCGCGACGACATGAACCGGTTCGCCAACGCCCTCGAGGAGATGGGCGTCGGCAAGGGCGACCGGGTCATCCACCTGTTCCCCCGCCACCCGGACGCGTTCGCCGTCCAGCTCGGCGCGCTCAAGCGCGGCGCGCTCCTGGTGCCGTCCTCGGAGATGCTCAAACCGAAGGACATCGAGTTCCGGGCGAACGACTGCGAGGCCAGCACCGTCGTCTGCCACGAGTCGCTCGTCGACATGGTCGACCCCATCGCCGACGAGACGCCGCTGGAGCGGTTCATCTCCCTCGGCGGCGCGCCCGACGGCTGGGAGTCCTTCGCCGACCTGGTCGAGGGGCAGTCCACCGACCACGACGGCCCCGAACTCGGCGCCCAGGACCCGATGACCATCAACTACACCAGCGGGACCACCGGCCAGCCGAAGCCCGTCCAGCACCGCCACCGCTGGATGTACGCGTTCGAGCACGTCAACGGGCCGTACTGGTGGGGCGTCGACGAGGACACCGACCTCGAAGACGAACTCCTCTGGGCGACGACCGGCACCGGGTGGGCGAAGTGGTTCTGGAGCCCCGTCGGCGTCGGCCTCACCACGGGCGCGACCCAGCTCATCTACGACGGCGAGTTCGACCCCGCCACCTTCCTCGACATCATGGACGACGAGGGCGTCACGAAGCTGTGTGCCGTCCCGACCCAGTACCGGATGTTCACCCAGGAGGACCTCTCCGAGTGGGACATCGAACTGACCGACGCGCTCTCCGCGGGCGAGCCGCTCAACCGAGAGCCCATCGAGCGCATCGAGGAGGCCTTCGGCGTCACGCCCCGCGACGGCTACGGCCAGACGGAGACGGTCGCGCTCGTCACGAACTACCCCGGCATCGACGTGAAGCCGGGCAGCATGGGCAAGCCCGCCCCGGGCATGGGCACCACCATCATCGACGAGGACGGCGAGGAACTCGGCCCCGGCGACATCGGCGAGATCGCCGTCCCCGTCGACTGCCCAGGCATCTTCGACGGCTACTACGAGAAACCCCACCTCGACGACCAGACGTTCCACGGCGAGTACTACCGGACCGGCGACCTGGCGAGCAAGGACGAGGACGGCTACTTCTTCTTCGAGGGCCGGGCCGACGACATCATCATCTCGTCGGGCTACCGCATCGGCCCGTTCGAGGTGGAGGACGCCCTCGTCGGCCACCCGGCGGTCGCGGAAGCCGCGGCGGTCGCCAGCCCCCACGAGGAGCGGGGCAACGTCGTCAAGGCGTACGTCATCCTCACCGACGACTACGAGCCCTCTGACGACCTCGTCGCCGAACTCCAGGAGTACATGAAAGAGGAGACGGCGCCGTACAAGTACCCGCGCCGCATCGAGTTCGTGGACGAACTCCCGAAGACCTCCAGCGGGAAGATACGGCGCATCGAACTCCGGAAACAGGAGAAAGAGCAGTTCGGCCAGTAGGCCGTTTCGAAACCGTTTTTCGGACACGTTGACAAGCTGAGCGTATGGTCTCCAGACGCGTCGCCCTCGGGTTCGTCCTCGGCGTCCTGGTCGGCGTCGTCGTCGGCGTCGGCATCCCCACGCCCGGCGCCGCTTCGACGCCCGTCTCCACGCCCACGCTCTCCACCACCTCGGCCACCGGCTGCGTCGAGGAGGGGTCGAACCCGGCGGGTGGGTCGGCCAGATGCCCGCCGGCGGGAACGCGCGGACGGTCGCGGTCAACTACACGGTCCCGCACGACGCGGCCGACGTCAACGTGAGCGGGTCGCTCACCCGGCAGGGCCAGACCGGCGACTACGTCCTCGCCCTCACCACGACCCCGGTCGCCGACTCCGCGAAGGGCGACCCGCCCGAGAGCTGCCAGCCACGGACGAAGATGGAGGCGGTCGCCGCCCTCCCGAACGACTTCGAGACGCTGACGGTCGTCGTCAACGACGAGACGGTCACCGAGGTGCGGAACTCGGAGAGCAGCGCGTCGTTCCGGGCGCTGAACGCGACCGCGTGACCGCCAGGCCGAACGGTTAGGCCCGGCGCGGGCGTAGAGAGGACGGCATGGCGAGCGACGCGACCGTCTGGCTGCTCGGCGACCAGCTCCACCCGACGGTCGGCCCCTTGGCGGTGCCGCTCCCGGTGACCGGGTGCTGCTCGTGGAGTCGCGGGGATTCGCCGCCCGGAAGCCGTTCCACCCGCAGAAGCTGACGCTCGTGTTCAGCGCGATGCGTCACCTCCGCGACAGCCTTCGCGAGGCCGGCTACGAGGTGGTCTACGAGCGAGCCGACGGCTTCGACGACGCCCTCGCGTCGTTCTTCGCCGACCACCCGGGCGAACGACTCGTGACGATGACGCCCGCGAGCCACGGCGCCGCCGGCCGCCTCCGGACGCTCGTCGAACGCCACGGCGGCACCGTCGAGTTCCGGGAGAACGGCCTGTTCCTGGTGTCGCCGGCCGCGTTCGACGACTGGGCCGGCGACGCCGACCGGTTCCGCCACGAGTCGTTCTACCGGTTCGCGCGCCGCCACATCGGCTACCTGATGGACGGCGACGAACCGGCAGGCGGGCAGTGGAACTACGACGAGCAGAACCGGTCGCCGCCGCCCGCCGACTACGACCCGCCGGAGCCGGTCCGGTTCACCCCGGACGAGACGACCCGCGAGGTGATGGACTGGGTGGCGGACGCCTTCGACGGGTGGGGCGACCCGACCGGGTTCGACTGGCCGGTGACCCGACAGGACGCGCTGGCCGCGCTCGACGACTTCGTCGCGAACCGCCTGCCCGGGTTCGGCACCCACCAGGACGCGATGGTCGCAGACGAGTGGGCGATGCATCACTCCCTGCTCTCCCCGGCGGTCAACCTCGGCCTCCTCCACCCGCGGGAGGTGGTCGAGGCCGCCGTCCACGCCTACCGGGACGGCGAGGCCCCGCTCGCGAGCGTCGAGGGGTTCGTCCGACAGGTCGTCGGCTGGCGAGAGTTCATGCGCCACGTCTACCGCCGCGGGATGCCAGACCTCGCGGACGCGAACCTGCTCGATGCGACCCGCGACCTTCCCCGCTCTACTGGGACGCCACCGCCACCGGGATGCGGTGTCTCGCGGCGAGCGTCGGCGCGGTCCACGACCACGGCTACGCCCACCACATCCAGCGGCTGATGGTGCTGTCGAACTTCGCGCTGCTCGCCGGCGTCCGCCCGGCCGCGCTCAACCGCTGGTTCCACGTCGGCTTCGTCGACGCCTACCACTGGGTGACGACGCCGAACGTCGTCGGCATGGGCGCGTTCGGGACCGACGCGTTCACCACGAAGCCGTACGCCGCCAGCGCGAACTACGTCGACCGGATGAGCGACTACTGCGACGGCTGCCGGTTCGACCCCGGAGAGACGGTCGGCGAGGACGCCTGCCCGTTCAACGCGCTCTACTGGTCGTTCCTCGACGAGAACGAGGACGACCTCAGGGACCGGTACCGGATGGGGCTGGTCTACCGGCACTGGGATGACCGGACCGAGGCCGAACGCGAGGCTATCCGGGAGCGCGCGGCGTCCCTCCGGGAGCGCGTGGCCGCCGGCGACCTATGACGATGCCGGCAGGCGGACGACGCGCACCAGCACCGGGAGGGCGTAGAGCGCGATAGCGCCGACGACGAGATAGCTCCAGTCGAGGGCACCGACTCCGAACGCGGTCACGGGACTCGCGAGAGCGAGCGCGAGGCCGAGCGCGGCGAGGCTCATCACGGCGCCGTCGGACCGGTCGCGACTGCGACCGACGCCGACCGCCGCGAGCAGGACCACTCCGTAGAGGGCGAGCGCGCCCCGGAACAGCCAGACGAGCGGTCCGACCCCGCCCACCGGCGACTGGACGGTCACCAGGTAGAGCGGACTCGCGAGCAGGGCGAGGCCGACCACGCCGGCCAGCCCGAGAATCCATCGTGTCATGACAGGTGCATTCGCTCGACGGTAAATCAACGTTCTGGGCCGTGGCTACGCGAGTGTCGAGAACATGCCAGCAACTATTGGCACGCGACGACTGTGACCACCCCGAAAGCCCCGGCGTGCTGGACGAACCGGGCGCGGGCGGGGCGGTCGGGATGGCGGTTACCGCGTCAGCTTCGACGTCGGGCGGGCGCGAAGTGGCGCGGTGGCTACGCGGCGGGAAATGACGAGAATCGCGCGAGTTACTCCAGGACGGCCTCGGCGGTCGCCTGCCCTTGCTCGGCCTCGTCGAGGGTGAGCTGGTAGAGGTTCTGCCGGGCGTCCGGGATGTAGATGTCCTTCTCCACGATGCTGGCGTCGAGCAGGCGTTCGAGCGCGTCGCGGACGGTGCGCTGGGAGAGCCGCGACTTCTCGACGATCTCCTTCTGGGTCAGGCCGCCGTTGTACTCCAGCACCTTCAGCACGAGTTTCGCGCTCGGGGGCAACTCTCGGATGGCGTCGTCGCTGCGAGTCATCTATCTTCACCATAGGACCCCACCGTGATAGGCGCTCGGTAACGCCCGTGTCATGGGGTTACCGACTGGTAACCTGACCCCAGCGAGGGACGGTTACCCTCGGCTTACCGGCGTGACACCGGCGATAGCGACGTGACTGTCGGCACTGTCACTGACGAACCGGCGGCCGCCAGAAAGGTCCGTATCAGGCCTCTTCGGCTTCGGTGTCGGCGTCAGCGTCGTCGGTCGACGCGGGTTCCTCGTCGGCCCCCGTCTCGTCGGCGTCCTCGACGAGGCTGGCCTCGTAGCCGGCGTAGTCGATGGTGCGGACGACTTCGTCGGTGTCGACGTCGCCCTCGACGGTGACCGTCTTGCTCTCCAGGTCCGTCTCGATGCTCTGGACGCCGTTCACGTTGGAGACGGCGTCGGTGATGATGTCCTCGCAGCCCTCACAGCCCATCTCCGGGACGGTGTACTGGGTCGTCGTCATGGGGAGAGGTTCGGGGGTCCGCCTTTAGGACCTTTCGGGTTCGTCCCACTCGCGGTCGTACGCGCCGACCCGCCGGAGTTCGCCCCGGCGTTCGAGCACGGCGGGAGTGCGACAGACGCCGGGTGCGCCGGTAGCCTGCGGCACCGTGCAGTTGTTGCAGTTCTCGCAGACCACGCCCGTGCCGGCGTCCGCGTCGAGCAGACGCGCCGGGAGGCGCGGTTCGGCGTAGAACGGACGGGCCATCCCCACCATGGCACACCCGTCGCCGAGCAACCGGTCGACGTGCGCCCGGGTCCGGACGCCGCCCTCCGCGAGCACGGGTATCGACACCGCGTCGGCGACCCGGGCACAGTAGTCGGCGTTCCACGCTGGTTCGAACCCGTAGAACAGCGACTGCACCCAGTTGAGAAACGCCACGACGGCCGCCCGGGGGCGACTTCCGAACGCGGCCGCGTAGCCGTCGCGGAACCCGTCGTCGGTCCACGCCCGCCGGGGGAACCGGCCGCGGATGATGCTCATGTCCCAGAACACCGACCCCTGGACGGGGACGAGTGCGTCGAAGCCGACGTCGTCGAGGCGACGGGCGATAGCGACGCCGTCGGCGAGCGAGAGGTGGCGGCGGACGAAGGGCGGTGCCTCGGTCTCGGCGGGTACTTTGGTGACGACCGGGATGTCGGGACCGACCCGACGCCGAATCTCGTCGTGGACAAGTGCCAGGAACCGGGTCCGGTCGGCGAGCGACCCGCCGAACTCGTCGTCGCGGCGGTTGTAGTACGGCGAGAGGAACTGCTGGATGATGCCCATGTTCGCGCCCGCGAGGTGGATGCCGTCGTAGCCGGCGTCCACGGCGGCCGCCGCCGACCGGCCGAAGTCGGCGGCCAACTCGTACACCTCGTCGGTGGACAAGACGTGCGCGTCGTAGCTGAGGAAGCCGGTCCGGTCGAGCGCCCGGAGGAGCGCGGGCGGGCGCGAGACAGCCAACTGCTGGAGGTCGGGGTGGTCGTCGCGGTAGCCGGCGTGCCACGTCTCCATGCTCCGGAGGCCGCCGTGCTCTAGCTGGACGAAGATGCGCGACCCGTGGTCGTGGACGGCGTCGGTGAGGCGCTCCAGCCGCCGGACGAACGCGGGGTCGTGGACGCGGGTCATCCCCGGCGCAGCACACCCTCCCTCGGCGCGGACGATGGTCGCGCCCTGGAAGACGAGTCCGGCGCCGGCCTCGGCCGCGGGTTCGAGTTCCCGGACGAGCGCGTCGACGGCGTCCTCGCCGTTACCGGCGCACTCCAGGAGCGGCGCGCGGTAGAGGCGGTTCGGGACGGTCACGCCGCCGAGTTCGAGCGGGTCCTCCAGCCGAGCCATATCCATCGTGGCACGCCCGGCGTCAAAACGATGCGGGCGGTCAGCCCTTTCCGATGTAGAGGTCGCGGACCTGGTCGCTGTCGAGCAGGCGGTCGGCCGGACCCTCGAACCGGTTCTCGCCCACGTCGAGCACGTAGCCCCGGTCGGCGATGCCGAGCGCGGCGGTCACGTTCTGCTCGACCATCAGGACCGCCGTCCCGGCGTCGCGGACGCGTTCGACGTGTTCGAACGCGCGCTCGACCAGTTGCGGTGCGAGCCCCGCGCTCGGTTCGTCGACGAGCAGGACGTCCGGGTCGGGCATCAGCGCCCGCGCCATCGCGAGCATCTGGCGTTCCCCGCCGCTCAGCGTGTCGGCCTGCTGGCCGAGGCGGCGCTCCAGCACCGGGAACAGGTCGAACATCGCCGTCCGGCGTGCGGTCGGGTCGTCGGCCGCCGCGCCGCCGATGTCGAGGTTCTCGCCGACGGTGAGGTTCGGGAAGACGTTCGCCGTCTGCGGGACGTATCCGAGGCCGTGGGCCACCAGGTCGTTCGGCGCGACGTCGCTGACGTCGGTCCCGTCGAGGGTTATCGACCCCTGCCAGAGAGGGAGGAGGCGGTAGACGGCCTTCATCAGCGTGGACTTGCCCGCGCCGTTCGGCCCGAACACGAGGACGATTTCGTCGGCACGCACGTCCACGTCCACGCCGTGGAGCACCTGGAGGTCGCCGTAGCCGGTTTCGACGTCGCGGGCCGAGAGCAGCGCGTCGTCGAGGCGGGGGACGTCGTCGAGACTCATTCCACCCCTCCGAGGTAGGCTTCGACGACGCGTTCGTCCTCCTGGATGACGGCGGGCGGCCCGGTCGCCAGGTCCCGCCCGTTGTGCATGACGACGACGTGGTCGCAGTGCCCCATCACGACGTCCATGTCGTGTTCGATGAGCAGGAGGGTGGTGCCCCGGTCGTTGAGCGCGTGGAGGCGCTCCAGCAGGCGGTCGGTCAGCGCGGGGTTCACGCCCGCGGCGGGTTCGTCGAGGAGCACGACGTCCGGGTCGAACATCAGCACCCGGCCGAGTTCGAGGAGTTTCCGCTGGCCGCCGGAGAGCCCGCGGGCGTACTCGTCGGCGAGGTGGGAGAGGTCGAGGAACGCGAGGGTGTCGGCGACGCGCTCCTGGACGGCGTCCTCCTCGTCGGCGACGGTGCCGCCCCGGAACAGGGCGCCGACCGCCGACTCGCCCGTCTGGTCGCGCGCGGCGAACGCGAGGTTCTCGGCGACGGTCATCCTTGAAGACGCGTGGCGTCTGGAACGTGCGGCCGACGCCGGCCTGGGCCACCTCGTTCGGCGGGCGGCCCTGGATCTGCTCTCCGCGGAGCGCGATGGTGCCGTCGTCCGGGGTGTGGACGCCGGTGATGCAGTCGAACAGCGTGGTCTTGCCCGCGCCGTTCGGCCCGATGAGGCCCGTGATGGAGCCGTCGGGCACGTCGAAGGACGCGCCGTCAACGGCGACGAGGCCGCCGAAGGACTTGGTGACGTCGCGGACGGCGAGCACGGGGTCGGTCACGACTCCTCGCCCTCCCCCGCCGTGACGATCTCGTTCGGGTTGCCGAGCAGGCCCGCCGGCCGGAACCGGACGACCAGGACGAGCAGCAGGCCGATGACGACGAACCGCAGGCTCGGCACCAGCGACGGGTGGCCCTCGATTTCGGGCAGGAACCGCGTCCCCTCGCGGAACGCGACGAGGACGAACGCGCCGAGCACGGCGCCCCGGTTCGAGGCGGCGCCGCCGAGCAGGAGCGCCACCCAGACCAGGAACGTGACGAGCGAGACGAACTGGCCGGTGACGACGCTGCCGACGTAGTGGGCGTAGACGGCGCCGGCGAGGCCCGCGATGGCGCCGCCCACCGCGAAGGACGTCAGCTTCACGCGGTCGGTGTCCTTGCCGAGCATCCGGGCGGCGCGCTCGTCCTCGCGGATGCCCTTCAGGAGGCGGCCGAACGGCGACCCGACCAGGCGCTCGACGACGAGGTAGACGCCGAGCGTCAGGAGCGCCGTGAACGCCAGGTAGGCGACCTGCCACGCTTCCGGCCCGAGGACGGAGACGCCCGCACGCGGCACCTGGTTCAGGCCGTGGACGCCGCGGGTCAGCCAGTCCTCGTTGACCAGGACGTCCTCGAAGATGCCGGCGAGTGCGAACGTCGCCACCGCGAGGTAGTGGGTGTCGAGGCGGACGCTCGTGAGGCCGATGAGCAGGGCGAGCAGACCGCCTGCGAGCGCGGCGGCCGCGAGGCTCACCGGGAGGCCGACCGGCATCGGCAGTCCGAGGCCGATGGCGTAACCCACCTGGCCTTCGACGGCTGTCGGCGGCGGCATCGTGAGGATGGCGGCGGTGTACGCGCCCGCCGCGAAGAACGCGACGTGGCCGAAGTTGAGCAAGCCCGTATAGCCGTAGTGGACGTTCAGTCCGATGGCGAGCAGGCCGTAGATGAGCGCGACGGTGGCGATGCTGACGAGGAACGACACCTCGCCGGGGAGCGCGAACGCCATCACAGCTCACCCCCGGCGATGCCCTCGGGTCTGAACAGCAGGACGCCCACGAGGATGGCGAACGCGTAGGCCATCGTGTAGTCGGTGGCGAGAAAGCGCGTGCCGAGGCTCATCGCCACGCCGACGACGAGCGCGCCCGCCATCGCGCCGTACGGCCGGCCGATGCCGCCGAGCAGCGTCGCCGCGAACACCACGAGCAGGAAGTCCCAGCCCATGATGGGGCGGAACGGCGGGAACTGGAGTGCGAGCAGGACGCCCGCGAGCGCGCCGGTCGCCGCCGAGATGAACCACGTCCGCCGGACGACCGCGTCGGTGTCGATGCCCGCGACCTTCGCCAGCTGGGTGTTGCCGCTCGTCGCGCGCATCCGCTTGCCGAGCATCGTGCGCTGGAGCAGGAGGTGGACGCCGAGCATCGTGAGCACTGCCACCGCGAACACGCCCGCCTCGATGGGGTTGAGGTGGAGGCCGGCGAACGTCCACGGCCGCATGAGCGGGACCGGTAGCTGGCGGGCCTCCGCGCCCGCGACCGCCCGGAGCAGGTTCCGGATGACGAACGCGACGCCGATGCTCGTGATGAGCAACGGGAGCGCGCCGCGGCCCCGGAGCGGGTCGTAGAAGACCCGGGCGACGGCGACGCCGAGGACGCCGACGCCGAGGATGGCGGCCACGGCCGCCAGCGGAACGCCGGTCCCGAAGCCGACGACCAGCAGCGTGGCGTACGCGCCGAGGGTGAGGAACTCGCCGTAGGCGAAGTTGATGAACCGGGTGACGCCGTAGGAGAGCGTCAGGCCGACCGCGCCGACGGCGATGACGCTCCCGTTGACCAGCCCGAAGATGACGGTCTGGACGAACGTCGTGACGTCCGCCGCCATCTCAGAGTTCGTCGGCGGGCAGGATGGTGACCGCCGACCACTCGCTCCCGTCGGCCTGCATGATGGCGAACGGGGAGGTGATGTCGCCGTTCTCGTCGAAGTCCACGGGGCCGACCAGCCCCTCGTAGTTGACCTCGGTCCCGCCGTCGAGTTTGCTCGCGCCGTCGGGGTAGTTCGTCACCGCGTCGCCGGGCGGGTTCGCGACGGTCGGGACGTTCCCGGCGACCGACTCCCGGGTCACGTCGCCGCCGGCCGCGGCGGCCGCCATGGCGAGGCCGGCGACGTTCATCGCGTCGTAGGTGTTCTTCGCGAACAGCCCCGGTTCGTCCCCGGTCGCGTCCTGCACGTCCTGGGCGAACTGGTCGACCCGGCCGGACTCCTTCGCCTCGGGGTTGTCGGCCTCGGCGAGGCCGAGGATGCCGTCGGTTATCTGCGGGTCCACGAGGTCGAGGAAGTCCGCGTTCGTCTGGTCCTGGGTGACGAACCAGTTGCCCTCGTAGCCGGCCTGGAACGCGGCGTGCATTATCTTCGCGCTGTCCTCGGGCGACCCGACGAGACAGATCAGCTCGGGGTCGTCGGACAGCATCTTCGACACCTCCGACTGGTAGGAGGACTTCCCGGTGGCGTAGTCGAGGGTCTGCGTGACGGTGCCGCCGAACTCCTCGAAGGAACTGCTGATGGGCTCCTTGAACGACTGGAGGGCGGGCGCTTTCCCGACCATGAGCCCCATGCGTTCGTAGGACTGGACGGTGTTGTACTCCTTCGACCGCGCGGCCTTCGAGATGGCGCGGCCGCCGAGCGAGTCGCTGGGGACCGTCCGGAAGATGTACTCGCCGCCGACGGTGTTGAGTTCGGTCGTGCCCGCGGTGGGCGAGACGACCGGGACGCCGTTCTCCTGGATGAGGTCGATGACGCCCGTGAACGTGAGGCTGGTCGGGCCGATGATGGCGACCACCTCGTCGACGTTGATGAGCTTCCGCGCCGCCGTCACGCTCGCGTCGACGGTGGCCTCGGTGTCGCCCTTGACGAGCGTCAGCTCCTGGCCGCCGACGCCGCCCTCGGCGTTTATCTGGTCGACGACCATCTGCGCCACGGGGAAGACGTTCGCGCCGACCCAGTCGTACTCGCCGGTGAACGGCAGGAGCACGCCGACGGGGAGGGCGTCGCCGCCACCCCCGCCGCCGTCCTCGGTCGTCTCCGTCCCGGTGTCCGTCTCCGTGGTCGTGTCGGTCGTGTCGCCGGTCTGGCCGCCGTCGCCGGTACAGCCAGCGAGACCGGCGAACGTGGCCGCGCCGGTCGTGGCGAGGAACCGCCGCCTGGTGGTCTGTCGCATGGTGATACGTAGCAGTTCCACCGGACCGGCTAAAGTTTTTTCAACGGACAACTTTTCCTGTCCGGTCACGAATCCCGGCCCATGACCGTCGCAGTCATCGGGAGTGGAGCGATGGGGTCGCTGTTCGGCGGCCTGCTCACGGCCGCCGGCGAGGACGTCGCGCTCGTCGACGTCTGGGAGGAACACGTCCGGGCGATGAACGACGACGGCCTCCGACTCGTGACCCCGGCCGGCGAGGAGCGGACCGTCCCGGTCACGGCCACCACCGACCCGGCCTCGGTGGGCGCCGTCGACCTCGCACTCGTCTTCGTGAAGAGCACCCACACCCGCGACGCCATCGCCGACGCCGACCCCTCCTCGGGCCGGACACGGACGTCCTCACGCTCCAGAACGGCCTCGGCAACCCCGAAGCCATCGCCGAGTCGGTCCCCGAATCGAACGTCGTCGCCGGCGTCACCGCCCACGGCGCGACCCTGGAGGGGCCCGGCCACGTCCGGCACGCCGGCCGGGGGCGACCAGCATCGGCCGGTACTTCGCCGCCAACGACGACCGGGTGCACGCTATCGCCGACCTGTTGACCCGGGCGGGCGTCGAAACCGACGTCGTGGACGCCGTCCAGGACGCCATCTGGGAGAAGGTGCTCGTGAACGTCGGCATCAACGCCGCGACGGCGCTCGCGCGCGTCGACAACGGCCTGCTCGCGGACACCGACCCTGGCGCGCGCCTGCTCGCGTCGGCCGTCGAGGAGGCGGCCGACGTCGCGCGCGCAGAGGGGCACGCCGTCCGCGACGACGTCGTCGAGTACGTCTCGGACGTCGCCAGCGCAACCGGGTCGAACAGGTCCTCGATGCGACAGGACGTCGAGCGAGGGCGGCGGACCGAGATCGAGCGCCTCAACGGCGCGGTCGTCGCCCGCGCGGACGACCACGACGTCGCGGTCCCCGTGAACCGGACGCTGACCGACCTCGTCCGCCTGACCGAACGGGGCTACGACGCCGCCTGAACGACGGCCTCCCGAGTCACACTCATCGATTTCGGGGTCGATCCGGCCGACAGAAGCGGGGTGCGGCGACGGTAACGCGGGCTTTCGCGTCGGCGTCAGCGGCGGTCCGACCGGCGCCCCCGGAGGTGGCAGACTCGCAGACGGGGAAAGCCCGGCGTAACGCGGCAGTGGAACGGTCCGCCGTCCCGTATCACGGCCGGCCGCCGAGCCGGCGGTGTTTTTTATTGCATCCCGATTCTGAGGGGCTCACCCGTTTGAGGACGTGAATTTTCCCTCGCCGCTCAGCCTCGCGAGCCAGCGACCGGTGCCGGGACATACGAGTTCGGACCTGCTCCGTACCGGTCGGCGACCACGTACGAACCGGTTACCACCTGAAAACACACGAATCGTTGGTGTAACGCTGTCCTACCGTTCGAACTGGCGTGAAACGTTCTGAACGGCTGTTTCGTTTTAATAGCTCCTGTGGGGAATCCAGTGACAGAAAATGGACGTGGGAACACGGGTTCTCGGGGGCGCAACACGGAGGAGAGCCGTCGCCCTCCACGCGTTCGCCGTCGCACTCCTGCTGGTCCTCGTCGTCGCCGGAACGGGAGCCGGCGCCGCGCAGACGGGTGATACCGCGGCCAACGCATCAGCGTTCGAGAACGGGACGCTCGTCATCGAACAGCCCGGGGACGCCGTAGCGGAGAGCGAGGGGACGACGTACCTCTGGTCGGGCACCCAGCAGCAGGCGACCGTCGACATGCGGCTCCCGTCCGACCACGCGTACGACACGTACACCGTCTGCCTGAACCTCGACGGTGAGTCGGCGGCCGACACCCAGCAGCTCGCCTGCGAGGTGGTGGAGGCGTCCGAGACGTCGACGACGCTGACGTTCAACTGGACCGGCGGCAGTGCAGGGCCGCGCCACCTCGTCGCGACGGTCCAGGGGAACGCACCGTCGAAGACCGCCGTCCTGGCCGAGGCGACGATGCCCGTCCACCTGATGGAGCGCGGCGGCGACGTCGACAGCGACAAGCTGCCGAACGAGCAGGAACTCGCGGTCGGCACCGTGCTGACCGACACCGACTCCGACGACGACGGCCTGCTCGACGGCGCGGAGGTCACCGAGTACGACACCGACCCGCTCGCGACCGACACCGACGCCGACGGGGTGCGCGACGCCGTCGAGATACAGCAGGGGATGGACCCGCTCGCGGCCGACACCGACGGCGACGGCGCCTCCGACAGCGAGGAACTCGACACCGCGACCGACCCGACCGACCCTGACACCGACGGCGACGGCGTCGAGGACGGCATGGAGCTGTCCGAGGAGACCGACCCGGCGAACGCCGACACCGACGGCGACGGCATCGACGACGGGACGGAACTCGAGAGCGGCCTCTCACCGATCGACGCCGACTCCGACGGCGACCTGCTCGACGACGGCGTGGAGCGCCGGTTCGGCACCGACCCGACCAGCGCCGCCATGCCGGCCCTCGCACTCGTCGCGGGCGTCCTCATCGGTGCCGGCGGCTGGGCGCTCTACCGGCGGCGGGACGAAACCGCCGAGGAACCGACGGGCGCGGCGGAGTCGCCGGCCGACGACGACGGCGCCGAACCGGTCGCCGCCGAGGGCGAGGAGTCCTCCGAGACCACGACCGTGGACCCGGACGACACGTTGCTCACAGACCGCGACGTCATCCTCGGCCTGCTCCGCGAGGCGGACGGCCGCCTGCGGCAGGCCAAGATAGTCGAACGAACCAACTGGTCGAAGGCGAAGGTGAGCCGCGTGCTCGCACAGATGGACGACGACGACGACATCTCGAAGATACGCATCGGCCGCGAGAACCTCATCTGCATCAAGGGGATGGAGCCCGAGGTGGCGCGTCGAGCCATCCAGTAGACCCAGAAATTCCTGGCGACCGCGCGCAGAGGTATCCGGACCAGAGCAGCGTCCCGTCTGGAAAGTGACGACGTCGGTCGCGAGCGGACGTCGAGCACGTGCCGGACGGGACTGATGGCGGCGGCCATCGGCGAGTACTGGCGGAACGGTTCGCTAAGGAGGCGGTTATCGGCGGCGAACGGTCGGTCCGGTGTTCGGCGGGGCAGGCTGTCGGTGGGCGTTCTCGGCAGATAACCGCATCTTACACGCCGAAAGCCGACGAAAGCGACGCGAACAGTGTTCCGGCTATTAGATAGTCGGCGTCCAAGCCCCAGTCGCAGTCAGACCACTGGCGTCGGTTCCACGACGTGTGGGGTGCCGACGACTGCACGCACAGCACGCAAATCACAGGTGAGCCCGACTGCCATCTCGGGAAAGGGGAGACCCGGGCTCACCGAGCTCCTGTTACTACACCGGACAGCCGCCGCCCGGGTCAGCGCCGGAGGAACCCGAGGAGACGGTAGTCGTGGTCCGGGGTGTACTGCCTGAACAGCAGGCTGTTGGTGAGCACCGACACCGACGAGAACGCCATCGCGCCGGCCGCCAGCACCGGCTGGAGCAGGCCGAGGGACGCGAGCGGAATCATCGCGGTGTTGTAGCCGAGCGCCCAGAACAGGTTCTGCTTTATCTTGTCCAGGGTGCCCTCGGAGATGCGGATGGCCTTCACCACGTCCATCGGGTCGTCGCGCATGAGCGTCACGTCGCCCGCCTCGATGGCGACGTCGGTGCCGCTGCCGATGGCGACGCCGACGTAGGCGGCGGCGAGGGCGGGGGCGTCGTTGACGCCGTCGCCCACCATCAGCACCTCGCGGCCGTCGTCCTGGAGGCGCTCGACCACGTCGGCCTTGTCCTCCGGGAGCACCTCGGCCCGGACGAGGTCGGGGTCGATGCCAACCTCGCCGGCGACGGCCCGGGCCGTGCGCTCGTTGTCGCCGGTCATCATGAACACGTCCAGGCCGCGTTCGCGGAGCGTGGCGACGGCCTCGCGGGCGCTCTCCTTGACGGTGTCGGCGTTGGCGACGACGCCGACGAGTCGGTCGTCGAGAGCGACGAGCATCGCGGTCTTGCCCTCCGCTTCGAGGCGCTCCAGGTCGTCCTCGGCGGCGGCCACGTCGACGCCGTTGTCCTCCATCAGCTTCCGGTTGCCGACCAGCACCTCGCCGTGCTCCGTCGTTGCCCGGATGCCGTGACCGGGCACGTTCTCGAAGGAATCGGGTTCGCCGACGTCGAGGCCGCGCTCCTCGGCGCCCTCGACGATGGCCTTCGCGAGCGGGTGCTCGCTGCCGTGTTCGGCGGTCGCGGCCAGTTCGAGGACGAACGACTCCTCGGCGGTCTGTTCGACGACCGCGCCCCCGTCGGCAGCGGTCTCGCCGCCGTCGGCGCGCGCGCCGAGCGGGACGACGTCGGTCAACTGCATCTCGCCCTCGGTGAGGGTCCCGGTCTTGTCGAAGACGACGGCGTCGACGTCCTTCACGCGCTCCAGCACGTCGCCGCCCTTGAACAGGACGCCGTTGCGCGCGCCGATGGACGTGCCGACCATCGTGGCGGCGGGCGTCGCCAGGCCGAGCGCGCACGGGCACGCGATGAGCACCGCGCTCGCGAACACGACGACGGCGAACTCGAAGGTGCCGATGGTGCCGCCGGCGACGGCCGGGCCGCCGGCGACCAGGCCCCAGACGGGGAGGCTACCGACGAAGCCCGCGAGCGCCTCGGGGAACGCGAACCAGACGACCGCCCAGAACAGCGCGTTCGCGATGACCGCCGGCACGAAGTAGGCGCTGATGCGGTCGGCGACGCGCTGGATGTCGGGCTGGCGGCCCTGGGCCTCCTTCACCATGCGGACGATCTGCTTGAGCGCGGTCTCCTCGCCGACCTTCGTGGCGCGCACCTTCAGCAGGCCGTTCTCGTTGATGGTCGAACCGACCACCTCGTCGCCGGGCGCCTTCTCGACGGGGACGGACTCGCCCGTGATCATCGACTCGTCGACGGCGCTCTCGCCCTCGACGACCTCGCCGTCGGTCGGCACCTTCTCGCCGGGCCGGACGACCATCACGTCGCCGACCTCGACCTCGGAGAGCGGAACCTCCTTCTCCTCGCCGTCCTCGACGACGGTCGCGGTGTCGGCCTCGAGTTCGAGCAGTTCCTGGATGGCGTCGCTGGCCTGGCCCTTCGACCGGGCTTCGAGCCAGTTACCCATCGTGATGAACACCAGGATGAGCGCGGCGGTGTCGAAGTAGAGGCCGCCGGAGATGAGGCCGAGCAGGACCGCGACGCTGTAGAAGTACGCGGTCGAGGAGCCGAGCGCGATGAGCACGTCCATGTTCGCGGTCCGGTTCTTCACGAGCGCGGTGTAGGAGTTCTCGTAGAACTCGCGGCCGAGCAGTACCTGGACGGGCGTCGCGAGCGCGAACGCGACCCAGCCGAACGCGATACCGGTCCCGGGGATGGCGTCGGGGAGCAGGTCCGGCGCGAGCAGGTGGACGACCAGCATCGCCACCAGCGGGAGCGAGAACGCCGCGCCGACGAGCGTCAGGCGAAGCTGACGCCGTATCTCCTCGTGGCGGGCGGCGGCCCGGCGCTCGGCGGCGCCCTCCTCGTCGCCGTCATCGCGGACGGGCGTGTAGCCGGCGTCCTCGATGGCGTCGTAGATGTCGGACAGCGACACCTCCTCGGGGTTGTAGACGACCTTCGCCTCGTCGGTGGCGAAGTTGACCTCGGTGTCGATGACGCCGACCCGGCGCAACAGCACGTCGGAGATGGTCTCGGCGCAGGTGGCACACGACATGTCCGTCACGCTGACCGTCACGGACTCCCGGACCGGTTCGTAGCCGGCGTCCTCGATGGCCGCGTAGACGTCGGCCAGCGGGGTGACGTCCGGGTCGTACTCGACGGTCCCCTCGTCGGTGGCGAAGTTGACCGTCGCCTCCGATACGCCGTCCAGGTCCTCGGCAGCCTCGGAGACGGCCTGTGAGCAGTTCGCACAGCTCATGCCGCGTATCTCGAGGCGTTCGTGTCGCGTGGGCATTGCTACGTGAACGTAGGGACGCCTACTTCAAGCGGATTTTCCTTCAGAAACCAAGACGACAGCCGGGGCGAACCTCAGAAACCGTAGCCGGTTCCGGCCATCCCCTAATTCACCGAGAGGGTCAGGCCTCGGCGCCGGCGCGGAGTTCCTCGTAGCGGTCCTCGAACCGGGCCTGGCACGACGAACAGCAGAAGTGGTAGAGGTCGCCGTCGAGGCGCGAGGACTCGCCTTCGGCGGTGACGGTGTTGCCGCACTCGGCACACTCCAGGGCGAACGCCGACCCGCCGACCTGCGGAATCCACTCGACGTCGGTGAGCAGGGTGACCTCGTAGGACCGGACGTCGCCGAGGAGAGAGTGTCGGCGAGCAGGCTCTCGACCTCGCCGCCCTGGACGCGGGCCTGGAAGACGACGTGGCCGTCCGCCGTGCCGAAGACGTGTTCGACGCCGTCTCTGGCCGCCAGCGCGCTCCGGGCGTCGCCGGCTGCGCCCGGGGCCATGTCGACGTCGACCAGGACGGGGACGCCAGACTGGAGCGTCGACCGGTCGACGTCGACGGTGAACCGCCGGATGACGCCCACCTCCTCCAGGCGGGCGACCCGGTCGGAGACCGTCGGCGGGGAGAGGTCGACGGCGTCCGCTATCTCGCTGTACGGCCGCCGGGCGTCCTCTACCAGCATCCGCAGGATCTCCATGTCGGTGTCGTCGAGCTCTCGCATACCCCACCTCGGGGTTTAGCATGTAAGACTGTTGCGGCCAGAGACTTTGGAATCGAAGGCGACCCGCGCGTTCGACGCCCGGCCGTGAAGGGAAAACCGGCAAAAACCAGGCGTGCGAAGGGGGAACCGCATGAGTCAGACCATCACCGTCGAGGGTATGAGCTGTGGCGGCTGTGAGGAGACGGTCGAGGAAGCCCTGAACGGCGTCCCTGGCGTCACGGGCGCGTCCGCCGACCGCGAGACCGACAGCGCGACCATCGAAGGGGACGCCGACGCGGGCGCGCTGGTTGAGGCCGTCGAGAACGCGGGCTACACCGCACGCGCGGACTAACGCCCTCTTTCTGCGGCCGCCGCCCACGAGAACCCCCCCTCCCAGTCCGTACCAGCGCCGACCGCGCCGCCACCGCTTTATACCACGCAGTGGTAACACTCGTTCGTATGCACGCATCCACGTTCCAGCGTCCCGAAACCCGCACCAGTCCGGGAGGTGACGGCGCGTGAGGACGCCCGCGCCGGTCCGCCCGCCGGTCGTCCTCACCGTCGCCGGAAGCGACTCCGGCGGCGGGGCCGGCATCCAGGCCGACCTGAAGACGATAGAAGCCCACGGCGCGTTCGGGACGAGCGTCGTCACGGCCGTCACCGCCCAGAACACGCGGGGCGTCGA
This sequence comes from Halobacteriaceae archaeon GCM10025711, assembly GCA_042662785.1. GTDB lineage: Archaea > Halobacteriota > Halobacteria > Halobacteriales > Halobacteriaceae > JBHSYX01. The sequence continues at coordinate 1,329,254 of JBHSYX010000001.1, read as the reverse complement.
CTCCACGCACCTGCTCCCGCTCGACGAGATAGCCGCGCAGTACGACGCCGTCGTCGGCGACTTCGACGTGGCGGCCGCGAAGACCGGGATGCTCGCCACCGCGGACGTAATCGACCTGGTCGCCGACCGCGTCGCAGACCTGGACGCGCCGCTCGTCGTGGACCCGGTGATGGTCGCGGCCTCCGGAGACCGCCTCCTCGAACGCGACGCCGAAGACGCCTACGCCGACCTGGTGGCTGAAGCGACCGTCGTCACGCCGAACGCCGACGAAGCGGCGGTGCTGACCGGCGTCGAGGTCGCGGACGCTGACGACGCCGTCGAAGCCGGCGAGCGCATCGTCGAGACGGGCGCCGACGCCGCACTCGTCAAGGGCGGGCACGTCCCCGGCGACACCGTGGTAGACGTGCTCGTGTCGGCGGGCGGCGTCGAGCGGTTCGAGCATCCCCGCGTCGACACCGAGGCGACCCACGGGTCGGGATGCACGCTGTCGAGTGCCGTCGCCGCCCGCCTGGCCCACGGCGACGCCGTCGCCGACGCCGTCGAAGCCGGGACCGCGTTCATGGAACGCGCCGTCCGGTACCACCTCGACGTGGGTCGGGGCCCCGGCGCCGTCCACCACCTCGTCGACCTGCGGAACCGGGCCGCCCGCGACGACACCGCCGAAGCCGTCGAACGAATCGTCCAGGAGTTCGTCGACCGGGACGTGAGCGCGCTGGTGCCGGAGGTCGGCCTGAACGTCGTCGGCGCGACGCCGTACGCCGAAACCGTGGCCGAGACGGCGGCCGTCGAGGGGCGGGTCACCCGGACGCTCTCGGGCGTGAAACCCAACCGTGGCGTGCGGTTCGGGGCGTCGAGCCACGTCGCCCGGTTCCTGCTCGCCGCCCGCGAGTTCGACCCCGACCTCCGGTTCGCCGCCAACTGCCGGTTCGGCGACGACGTGGAAGCGGCGCTTCCCGCCCTCGACGGCGACGTGGCGACGTTCGACCGCGGCGCAGAGCCCGAGACGGTGAAAGCGGCCGAGGGGAGCACGATGCAGTGGGCGGCTGGCCAGGCGTTCGGCGGTGCGGGGTCGCCCGTCGCCGTCGTCGACCGGGGCGAGGTCGGGAAGGAAGCGATGACGCGCATCGTCGCGCGAGACGCGGAGACGCTGGTCGAGCGGGTTCTCGCGCTTCTCGACGCCGTCGAGTGACTACAGGTGGGAGACGACGAGCGCGACGGCGATGGCGAGCATCGTCAGCCCGTTCAACGCGACCGACTGGCGGTGGTAGGTCTGGAAGGCGTCGTCGCCCGCCGCCTCCATCTTCGGGATGAGGACGAACCGGGCGTACGCGTTCATCACCACGCCCGCGCCGACGGCGGGGAGGAACACCCACGGGAGTGCGGTCGCCGCCCCGGTGAACGCGGCGACGACGCCACCGGCGAGCGCAACGAGGCCAAGCGCCAACCCGAACAGGTAGTACGTCGGGAAGATGGCGTTGACGACCGGTCCCGCGCGGTCGGAGCCGAGCACGTCGAAGATGCGCGGGGCCGCGACGAACGAGAAGAAGACGATGCTGCCGAGCCAGACGCCGAGTGCAGCGTCGACCACCAGGGCGATGGCGGACTGGAGGACTGCCATACCGGGGTTGGGACGGCCGCCAAATCAGCGTTCCCCACCGAACGGTATAACAAGGCCGACCTGCGAAGTGGGGCGTGATGAACAGACAGCGGCGTCGCGGCATCTCCTACGTGGGCCTCATCCTGGGCGTCATCATCGCGTACTCGGTGGTGTACTCCTGGGGGATGGGCACCTTCGAGGGCGAACCCCGCACGCTGCTGCAGTCCCTCCAGATCGTCGTCGAGACGTTCACCACCGTCGGCTACGGCGAGGACGCCCCTGGCTTTCCCCCAGATGCAGGCGCTGATGGTGCTGATGCAGCTCTCCGGCGTCTTCATCGTCTTCCTCGCGCTCCCGCTGTTCGTCGTGCCGTGGCTGGAGCGGCGCCTCGAAGTCGACCCGCCCGGGAAGGTGGACGCCGAGAACCACGTCGTCATCTGCGGGTTCACCTCGCGTGGCGAGACGCTGGTCGACGAGCTAACCGCCAAAGGCGTCGAGTACGTCATCGTGGAGTCAAACCGCACGCTCGCGCGCGACCTCCACGAGGAGGGGCATCCGGTGGTGTACGGCGACCCCGAGTCGACCGAGACCCTGACCGACGCCAGCGTCGAGGACGCACAGGCGGTCGTGATGGACGACTCCGACGAGACGAACGCGAGCATCGCGCTCTCCGTGCGCGAACTCGCCCCCGACGTCCGCATCATCGGCCTGGTCGAGGACCCCGCGCTCACGAACTATCTCCACTACGCCGGCGCGGACCGCGTGCTCTCGCCGCGCAACCTCGTCGGCCGGAGCCTCGCCGAGAAGGTGACCAGCGCCATCACCACCCGCCTCGGCGACACCGTCGAGATCGGTGAGGACTTCGAGATAGTCGAACTCCCGGTCCAGCGCCGGAGCGAACTCGACGGCGTCCCCATCAAGGAGAGCCGCATCCGGGAGCGGACCGGCGTCAACATCATCGGCGCGTGGTTCACCGGCGAGTTCGAGAGCCCGCCGTCCCCCGACCGGCAGATAGACCGCCACACCATCCTGCTGGTCGCGGGCCGCCAGTCCCAGCTCGAACGCCTGAAGCGACTCACCCTCTCGCGCGAACGCCGGCACGCCAGCGAAGGCGTCATCATCGCCGGCTACGGCGAAGTGGGGTCGACCGCCCACGAACACCTGGAGAGCGAGGGCGTCAACTGCACCGTCGTCGACAGCGAGGACAAGCCCGGCGTGGACGTGGTGGGGGACGCCACCGAGGAATCGACGCTCGTCGAAGCCGGCATCGAGGAGGCGAGCGCCGTCATCCTCGCGCTCGGCGACGACACCCACACCATCTTCGCGACGCTCGTCGCCCGCGAACTCAACGAGAACGTCGAGATCATCTGCCGCGCGAACGAGACCGAGAACGTCCAGAAATTCTACCGGGCGGGTGCCGACTACGTGCTCGCGCTCGCCACGGTCAGCGGCCGGATGCTCGCGTCGACCGTCCTCGGCGAGGACGTGGTCACCCTCGACAAGCAGATCGAGATCGTCCGCATGGAGGCGCCGCGGTTCGCCGGGCAGACGCTCGCCGGCGCGGACATCCGGTCCCGGACCGGCTGCACCGTCCTCGCGGTCGAACGGAACGGAGAGGTGCTGACCGACGTCGGCCCCGACTTCACGCTCCGGGCGTCCGACGCGCTCGTCGTCGCCGGGACCGACGAGGACATCCTCCAGTTCACCGAGGCGTCGCGCTGAGTCCGCGGCGGGCCGTCACGGCCATCCAGCCCGTCAGGACCAGCGCGCCGACGGTCTCCGGCACGGCGAGGCCGGGTCCCGGTCGGACTCCGGCCGCCCAGAGCAGCCACGTCGACAGATGGCCGGCCGCGAGCGCGACGGTGGCGGCCCCGCGCCTGGCCGCGCCCCGACGCAGGTCGCCGGCACCGGTGAGGAGGAGTGCGAGCGTGAACAGGAGGTAGAACCCGACGGCGACCGGGAAGTGGAGGGCGTGGCCGCTCGGGAACGCCGCGACGCCGACCATCGCGGCCAGCGACAGGGCAAGGACGCCCGTCCCCACCCGTCCGAGTCCGGTGGTCGTCGACCACCGCCACCGGACGAACGGTGCAGCCAGGAGGCCGCCGAGCGCGAGACCGCCGTTGAACAGCCACGCGGTCGGCGGACCGGCGACGCCCAGGTCGGAGAGGGCGCTGTGCGTCCACGAGAACGACGGGTCGGTGAGCGTCGCCGCGAGGATTCCGACGAGCGCGACCAGCGGGGCGGCGACGCCGCTCCAGGGGCCGACATCGTCCATCGTCAGGTCGAGCCGTCCCCCTCGGCGTCGCCCCAGCGCTTCGCCCCGAAGAACGTCCGGAGGGCGCCGAGCACGCCGAGGAACGAGCCGAACAGGACGACGACGAACAGGCCGAAGAAGAGGCCGGCGAGCGTGAACAGGTCCATAGCGGGCGAAGCGATGCTATCCTTTTCAACCTCCCGATGTGTTCGGGCGACCACCCGGGTTTTTGCCGCCCGCCCGCGACGCTTCGGCCATGTCCGGCATCGTCTTCTTCGGCACCGCCGACCGGTCGCGCGTCGTCGCGTTCTACACCGACCGACTCGGGTTCGAGGTGTGGCTCGAACAGTCCGGATGCACCATCCTCCGGCACGACAACCTGCTCGTCGGGTTCTGCGACCGCGAGCAGGCGGAGACGGAGGGCGTCGTGACGCTGGTCGAAGCCACCCGGGCGGCCGTCGACGACCGGTACCGGGCGCTCGCGGACGTCGCCCGCGACGAACCGACAGAGAACGAGGCGTACCGCATCTACCAGTTCTTCGCCGACGACCCCGACGGCAGGACGCTGGAGGTCCAGACCTTCCTCCACCCGACCGACCCGCCCATAGAGGGGTGAGGGTTTCGCCGGGTCCGCAACCCCTTTGCGCGGCTTCACCCAGGGCCGGTATGGGCTATCTCAAGTGGGCGCTGGTGGCACTCGGGGCGTACACCCTCGTGCCGCCGTTGATGAAAGTCGTGACGCAGGACATCCCGAGCGACGTCGCCACCTTCGGCGCCAACGGCGTGCTCGTGCTGGCCGCGCTCGCGCTCGCGGCGACGTCCGGCCACGACGTCGTCCCGTATCTCACCCACCCGAAGGCGCCGTACATGTACCTCGCCGGCATCGCGCTCGCGGTCGGCATCCTCGCCTACTACCGGGCGCTCGCGCTCGGCCCCGTGAACGTCGTCACCCCCATCTTCGGCATGTTCATCGTCACGAGCACGCTCCTCGGGGCGCTCTTCCTGAACGAGAGCATGAGCCTCCAGAAGGCGGCCGGCGTCGGGTTCGCCGTCCTGGCGGTCTACCTCACAGCGACGGGGTAGCCGGTCGATTCGTCTCCCCCCCCCGTCCGAACGTTTACGTGTGAAACCGCGGCCACCCCGGACCGTGACCTGACCGTCGCGACGGAGCGGCCGAGGCGGGAGTGCGGCACACCGCTCCGTCGACTACCGTGCCGCCTGCTCGCCCCCAGGACACGCCGTCACTCGTGGCCGGAAACACGCACCGGCCGATAGGGCTCCTCCAGGTACTCGATGTCGCCGCGAGAGAGTTTCACGTCCAGGGCTTCGACGGCCTCCTCCAGGTGCTCGACACTGGTCGTCCCGACGATAGGGGCGTCGACCCAGTCCTTGTGGAACAGCCACGCGAGCGAAATCTGGGCCATCGTGACGCCCTTCTCCGCGGCGAGTTCCGCCACTCGCTCGTTTATCTCCGGCCCGCCGCCCTCCCGGTACGGATGTCGATGCGCGTGGTCGTCGGTCTCGCCACGGGTCGTCGCCTCGAACTCCTCGTGCGGCCGCGTGAGGTAGCCCCGGGCCAGCGGCGACCACGGATGACGCCCACGCCCTCCTGCTGTGTGAGCGGGAGCATCTCGCGTTCCTCCTCGCGGTAGACGAGGTTGTAGTGGTTCTGCATCGTGACGAACCGCTCCAGGCCGAGGCGGTCGCTGGTGTGGAGGGCGTCCGCGAACTGGTAGGCCCACATCGAGGAGGCGCCGACGTAGCGCGTCTTCCCGCGCCGCACCGCGTCGTCGAGCGCGGAGAGCGTCACGTCGATTGGTGTGTCGTCGTCCCAGCGATGGATCTGGTAGAGGTCGACCGTCTCCATGGCGAGACGCTCCAGGCTGTTGTCGAGTTCCTGCTCGATGGCCTTCCGCGAGAGGCCGCCCGAGTGGGGATTGTCCTCGTCCATCTGGAAGTAGCCTTTCGTGGCGACGACGCTCTCCTCCCGGTAGCCTTCCAGGGCCGTCCCGAGGATGCGTTCGCTCTCGCCCTTCGAGTACATGTTCGCGGTGTCGAAGAAGTTGATGCCGAGGTCGATGGCGCGCTCGATGACGTCGAGCGATTCCTCCTCGTCGAGCACCCAGTCGCGCCAGTCGCTCGTCCCGAAGCTCATGCAGCCCAGGGCGATGCGGCTGACCTCCATGCCGGTGTTGCCCAGCGTGGTGTACTCCATACGGGCCGCATCGACGGCGACCGGCAAAAACGTAGGTGGCTGGGTCGGTCAGTCCGACAGCCGGTTCACCCAGAGCCGCGCCAGCGCGTACGCCAGCATGGCGGCGGCGACGCTCGCGACGACCAGCATCCGGGTGACCACCGTCGGGCTGTCGATGGCGAGTTTCGCGACGGCGCTCGTCGGGCTCTCGGGGAGGAGGGTCGCGGCAACGAACGCGACGACGACGCCGAGCGAGTAGAGCAGTTGAGCGGCGCGACGCTCGCGGACCGAGAGCGCGAGGACGGCGCCGGCGACCACGAACAGCACGGCGGCGGCCGTCACGAGAGTCAGGATGGAGAGCGGGTTGGCGACGGGGATGCCGTTCGCGGAGAGGAGCACGAGCCAGAGGCCGGCCTGTATCGGTGCGAGCAGCACCAGCGCGAGGACTTCCCGTCGACGATGGCGGACAGCGAGAGCGGCGCGACCCGGAGGAGTTCGAGCGTGCCGCGGTCGAGTTCCTCGGTGAGGGAGTCGGTGGCGACGCTCCCGCTGATGAACACGGGCAGGTAGGCGAGCAGCGGCACGAGCACGGTGTAGACGAAGTCGAAGTACGGGTTCCCGGGCACGTCGCCCGGGAGCGGCACGGGCTGGCGGGTGAGTCGGCCCGCCAGCTCGACGCGGCGCGTCCGCTCGTAGGTGGCGAGCGCGTCCTTGAGTTCGACGACGATGAACGTCGTCCGGAAGTCGCCCTCCGGCGCCATCGCCTGCACGTGGACCGTGCCGTCCGGTCGTCTGGTGGCCGTGAGCAGCGCGTCCACCTCCCCGCTCACGAACGCCTGGTAGCCGGCGCTGGTCTCGCCGAAGACGACGGCGTTCCGGTGGTCGCCCAGTGCGACCGCGGGCGCGAGGTCGCCGCTCGCGTTGCCGGCGACGCCGACGGAGATGCTCGCGCCTGCGGCGGCCGGCGACGGGTTGTAGAGCGACACCAGGCCGACGACCATGAACGAGGAGAAGCCCGCGACGAACAGCTGGATGAGGACGGCGAGGACGATGGTCTTCTCGCTCCGGAGCGAGGAGAGCTGTCGGGCGGCGAGCGTGAGTCGCTTAGACAAGGGTCGTCACCACCGTCGCGTTGTAGGTTGCGTGGACGCCGACGGCGACGACGAGCGCCGCCAGGTAGTGCCACCGCGACCGGCGCGCGCCGAGCGCGGAGACGCTCGCGGTGACAGTGTGCAACAGAAGCGGCGCGACCAGGAGCGCCGCGAGGGTGAGCGGGTCGGCGGTCGGCGAGACGGCGAACGCGGCGCGGCCGACCGCGAGGTCGGGGAGGCCGACGAACTGGGCGGCGAGCGTCAGCTTCTCGCCGACGAAGAAGCCGAGTCCGCTGGCGACGCCGAGGACGACGGCGGTCCTGGCGGTCCGATCGAACCTCGACCGGGCGAAGCCGGCGTAGACGTGGACGCTCTTGGCGACTTCCTCGACCACCGCGACGACGACCAGGACGGCGGGTATCGAGACGGCGACGGGCACCAGGAACAGGACTGCGACGGCCAGGAGTTCGGCGATGAGGACGAACGGGATGAACAGCGCACTCCAGAGGGCGACCCGGCGGCGGGAGTGAAGCTGGGCGGCGAGCGCGTCGAGAGCCTTGGCGGGCACGGACTTCTGGGTGAACATGTCCTCCTCGCGGTAGACGCCCGCGCCGAGGGCGAACAGCACCAGGGCGGCGAGGGTCACCGGGGCCGTCGGGAAGAGGAACCCGACGAGGTCGACCGGGCTCCCGGACAGGTCGGCGACGACCACCGAGAGCGGGGAGATGGCGGCGATGGGGTGGACGTCGGTGAAGATGGCGGGGATGAACGTGTACGTGGTGATGAGGACGCTCGCGGTGACGGTGACGAAGGTGAGTTCCTTGAACGACCGCGCGAACATCGCGCCGACGAACGTCGCGGCGAGGAAGAGGAGCGCGACGGGGGTGACGGCGGCGACGGTGACCGGGCCGGCTCCGAGGAGCGCAGCGATGACCGCGGCGCTGCCGATGGATACCACGAGGTAGGAAGCGTCTTCCCGGCGACGATGTCGACCCGGGAGACGGGCACGACCAGGAGGAGTTCGCCGCGGCGGTTGACGCGTTCCGCGATGACGCTGCTGCCGTAGGCCTGGCTCACGAAGTTCAGCGGGAGGATGAACGCGAACGCGAGCAGCACCGACTGGAGCGGGAACGGCGGGGAGATGTCGGCGGGGCTGCCGGACTGGGTGCCGGTCGAGAGGAGCGACCGGCCGAACGACGGCACGAGGCCGCCGCCCGAGTCGGCGCCGTCGCCGGTCGTGGACTCGCCGGCGCCAGTCGACCTGGTCGAACCGCCGGACGGTGCGCCGCCGTCACCGGGGCCGGTGCCGCTATCGGCGTTGTCACCGGTAGCGTCGCCACCGCCGGAAGGGGACGTCGGGCGTCCGGTCGCCGCGTGCTGTGGGACGTACTGGAGGGTCACCTCGACCGGGAACGCGGCGGCCTGGTCGGGTTCCTGCCCCATCACGCGGTCGTTGTACGTCTCGACCGCGGAGCGCAGGCGGGCGAACGCCGCCCGGCCCTTCTCGGAGGGCGTGCGCGCAGACGCCGTCGACGCAGGCGACGTCCATCTCGCCGGCGTCGAGCGAGCGGTCCTCGGGGTCCACCACCCGGAGGCGGGCGTCCTGGCTGACCGCCTCGTAGTAGGGGCTCGCGTCGGTGACGCCGACGCGGTAGATGCCGGCTCCCGGGGCGGTTCCCTGGCCGGCCAGCATCGGGCCGAGAGCGACGACGGCGAGCAGGCCGACCGCGATGACGGCGCCGGTCCGGCGGTCGAGACTCCCGGTCCCGCGGCTGACCTCCCAGCGCGCGATGCGGAGCACCGACCGGGGTTCACGCGCCGGCCCCCGCCACGTCGAGGAAGATGTCCTCCAGGCTGGCTTCGACGGTCCGGATGTCGACGACGTCGCCGCCGGCGGCCGCGACGCGCTCCCGGACGGCTTCGACGTCGTCCATGCTCGCGACGACGGACTTGTAGTGGCCGTCGACCGTGACGCTGTTGGGGAGTTCGACGGAGGTGTGGACGTGGTACTCGGTGGTGCCGTACCGGTCGCGGATGTCGGCGAGCGTGCCCCGGGCGACGATGTCGCCGTGGTTCATGATGATGACGCGGTCGCAGACGCTCTCGACGTGGTAGAGGTTGTGGGCGCTGAACACCACCGTCTTGCCGTCGTCGGCCAGGTCGCGGGTGAACTCGATGACGCCGTTGGTCGTCAGCGGGTCGAGGCCGCTGGCGGGTTCGTCGAAGACGAGGACGTCCGGGTCGTTCACGAGCGCGCGGGTGATGGCGACCTTGCGCTTCATCCCCTTCGAGAGGTCGCCGAGTTTCCGGTCGCGGTGGTCCAGGTCGAGGCGGTCGAGCGTGTCCTCGATGCGGCGGTCGGCGACGTCGCGCGGGACCTCGTAGAGGTCGGCGAAGAACCGGAGGTACGACCGTGCGGTCATGTCCTCGTAGAGCGGCGACTCCTCGGGGAGGAAACCCAGGTCGGCACGCATCGCGTCGTCGCGCGAGTCGTAGCCGTTGACCGTGGCCGACCCGGCGGTCGGTTCGACCAGGCCGGCGAGCATCTTGAGCGTCGTCGTCTTCCCGGCCCCGTTGGGGCCGACGACGCCGAAGACCTCACCGCTGTCGACCGAGAAGGTGCTCCCCGATACGGCGACGAAGTCGCCGTACTCCTTTCGTAACCCGTCCACCGCTATCATCGTCCCCGGATATGTCGCGGGGAGGGTGATTGTTTTTACGGTGATTCGGGGTAGAAGATACTCGTCTCGCGCACGCCTCCCCTCCCCCACTCTCCCCGTCGAAGCGGGTGACCGCGAGCCACGCGCCGGGAGCGGCCGTCACTCGGGGGACAGCGGCGTCGCTCCTTCGACGAGCGACGTCGCCCGGTGGCGGGCCCAGGCACCAGCCTGCTCGTCGTCGGACGCGACGACTGCCCGGACTCCGTCGTCGCCGTCGAACACGATGGCGTAGGCGGCGGTGTCGTCGTCGGCGTCGACGACGAACAGTCCGCATTCGAAGTCGCGGCCGGTGCGGTGGAGTCGTAGTCGCCCGGTGTCCATCGCCGACAGGACGGCGTCCCGATGGTCGGTCACGAGGCTGTCGAGGGCGGTGCTCGTGCAGACGAGGTCGAGGTCAAGTCCACCGTCGACGACGGCAGACCGGCAGGCGTCGACGAAGTCGTCGAGGACGATCGGCGTCACCAGCCAGACGCGGTCGGCGCGTTCCATCGCCGAGCGGAGCGTTCCGACGGGGTCGTCCTCGTGGGCGTCGACGAGACGCGCGTCCCGGAAGAGGGGTGGTTCGAGCGTGACGCTGTCGGACAGCGGTGCAAGGAGCGGTCGCGCCCGGGAGAGGCCGGCGGCGGTCTCGACGAACGCGTCGTAGGCGTCGAGTGACAGGCGTCCCCGGAGGGTCAGGCGGAGGCCGGCGTCGGTCTGGGCCACCAGGCCGTGGTCCGACAGGTTCCGGACCGCGCGGTCCACCGTCGACCGGGAGACGCCGAGCGCGTCGCCGAGCGGTCGGCGTTCGACGGGACCGTCGCGGAGCGCCCGGAGGAGGTCGCTCCGGTTCGCGATGCTCTGGACGAGCGCGACGTTGGCCGGTTCGGTCATACCTGGCTTAAAGAACGCCGGTGATTTAAATCTCGAGGCGGCCCCCACACTTATAACGGCGAATCCTTTATATATTGGTATCCGTCACGTGCATTGCCGGGCAGGAGATAAGGTAAAGAACGGGAAGTGCCTACGTTACTACTGCTGGTGTTTCGACACCGGCTGTGCCTCTGACACGTCGCCGTCCGGCACGTAGCCCAGTGCTGGACGGCGAATGGGGATGATACCCCATTTTCGAACGACTCACACCGATAGCGCGGCGTCTCCTACCGCGGCTGCGACGTTCCCCACTTCTCCAGCGCTCGCTGTAGTTCGGGGTGGGAGTCGGCGTACTCGTCGAGCGGCACGTCCGCCATCGCGGCGTCGATGGACTGCCGGAACGCCGCCGCCCCGGCGGACGTGCCGTCCGGGTGCCCGTGGACGCCGCCGCCGGCCTGGATGACGATGTCCGGCCCGAGCGCGTCCAGCAGTTGCGGGACGATGCCCGGGTGCAGGCCACCGGAGGCGACCGGGAGCACGTCGTTCAGCCCGTAGAGGTCGCTCCGGAGCCACTCGTTGACACCGGCGGTGTCCTCGTTCTCGAGTTTCCCGAGACCGGCGGTCCCCGTGTGGATGTGGTCGACGCCGGCGAGGCGGGCGAACTGGGCGAGACACCGCATCGAGACGCCGTGGTGGTCGAGGCGGTCGAACGCGGCGTGCATCGCCCGGTGGGCGTGGATGCCCAGGCCGAGGTCCTCCGTGTGCTCGCGGACCGTCTGGAGGGACGCCCATCCGGTCGTGATGATGTCCACCATGACGAACTCGCCGCCCTGCGCGGCGACCAGGTCGGCGCGCCGGAGCATCTCTTCGGTCTCCGCGGTGATGTTCACCAGGTAGCTCTTCGTCTCGCCGGTCTCGTCCTCGGCGCGGTCGCGCATCTCGAAGGACCGTTTCACGCGCTCGTCGAACCGGTTGAACGACTGGTCCGTGAGGTTCTCGTCGTCCTTCAGGAGGTCGAGACCGCCGGTCCACGCCTCGTAGCCGACCTGCGCGTGCTGTTCGGTCGTCAGGCCGACCTTCGGCTTCGGCACGGTGGCGGTGACCGGCCGACCGCCCGCGTCGAGCAGTTCGGTCCGGACGTCGCTCCCGAACTGCGGGCCCGGGAAACTGGTCGCCAGCGGCTCCGGCCAGTGGCAGTCGAGGAGGCGGATGCTGTCCACGGCCTTCATGCCCATGATGTTGCCCGCGATGCCCGACAGGATCTGGGGAGGTTCCCGGGCTCCCACAGGTCGGCCGGGTACGCGATGGTGACGTGCTCGTCACCGACCTCGAAGGCGGTCGCGCTCAACTCGACGACGCGGTCGTCTACGTTCAGGGCGGCCCACGTCCCGTTGGAACTCTCGGAGGCGACCCGCCCGGCGGCGTCTGTCATCGACATCCCCTCCGCCGGCGCGACCCGGAACTCGCAGACGAGGTCCGTGTCGGCCGGTTCGTACTCCAGGTCGACGAAGTCGGCGTACTCGATACCAGTCATTGCAATCTCGGATGTTCGCGTCCCGAGACAAATAACCCCCGGCCAACGCGTTCGGCGACGACCCTCGGCCGGCGCGGACCGTTCCCCGCCTCGACCCGCCCCAAGCCGCCCGCCCGCCGGGGTACCGTTCCAGCGAGACGGTCGAGAAAGCGTTCGCTCCGATGGCCGCCAGCACAAGCTATTTTCGCGGGGGCGTCGCACGTGACACCATGTCAGACGCCATGCGGAACTTCCCCGTCCCGGACGTCGAAGACCTGCCGGCCGACCTCCGCGAACGCATCGAGGAGGAGTCCGAGCGCGCGGGATTCACCCCGAACGTGTTCCTGGCGTACGCCTACCGCCCGTCCCACTTCCGGGCGTTCTTCCAGTACTACGACGCGCTGACCGAGAACACCGAACTCACCCGCGAGGAGATAGAACTGCTCGTCGTCGCCACCAGCGGCGTCAACGACTGCCTCTACTGCGTGGTGGCCCACGGCGCGCTCCTCCGCATCTTCAGCGAGGACCCGAAGCTCGCCGACCAGGTGGCGACCAACCCGCACACGGCCGACGTCGGCGGCGAACACCGGACGATGCTCGAGTTCGCGGTCAAACTGACCGAGGAACCCGGGCGCATCACGGATGCCGACCTCGACGACCTCCGCGAGGCCGGGTTCAGCGACCGCGCCATCTGGGACATCGGCTCCGTCGTCTCGTTTTTCAACCTCAGCAACCGCATGTCGGCGCTCACCGACATGCGCCCGAACGACGAGTTCTACTCGATGGGGGCTGACCGGCGGCGCTCTCGGTCGTTTTTTATAACCAGGCCCCCGTACCGCCGGCCATGCGCGCGGGCGTCATCCTCGCCGGCGGCCGGTCCACGCGGTTCGGCGACGCCGACAAGGCCGTCGCCGACCTGGCGGGCACGCCGATGATTCGACGGGTCGCCGACCGACTGGTCGACGCGGTGGACGAACTGGTCGTCAACTGCCGGGCCGACCAGCGCCCGGCCATCGCGGCGGCGCTCGACGGCTACGAGCACGACGTGACGTTCGCACTCGACCCCGAACCCGACCGGGGGCCGACCGCCGGCATCCGGACGGGGCTCCGGGCCGTCGACGGCGAGTACGCGTTCGTGGTGGCCTGCGACATGCCGTTCGTCGAACCGGAACTCGTCGACTACCTCTTCGAGCGGGCCGCCGGCCACGACGTCGCCATCCCGCGCCTCGACGACTACCTCCAGACGATGCACGCCGTCTACCGCGCGGACGCGATGGCGGCCGCCTGCCAGGACGTGCTCGACGGCGAGGGGAGCGGCCGGGTCATCGACGCGTTCGGGAGCCTGGACGTGGTCGTGCTCCCGGCCGACGAGGTGGCGGCACACGGCGGCGTCGACTCCTTCGAGAACCTGAACTCGCGGGCGGAGTTCGAGGACGCGGCCGCTCGCCTGTAGTCAGGGCTTGCGGCGCTGTGGGTCCGACGCGCCGTCCTCGGTGCGTGAACTGGCCTGGAGGGGCTCCTCGCCGGCGACGACCGGGCAGTTCGACACGACGAACCGGTCGAGGTCCTCCAGCGACCGGATTTCCGCGCCCTCGTACGTGCACTCCACCGCCGGCGGCGTCGAGAAGAACTGGCAGCGCTGGCAGTAGCGGCGCTTGTCGAGGCGGTGGACGGCCGCGTCGGGGTCGCTGTCGGTCGGCGTCGAGACGGGGGCGTCGAGGAGTTCCAGAGCGTCTCCGGGTCGATGTCGACGTCCTCGGTCGATAGCTGGCGCTCGAAGAGGTCGTCGGACTCGTCGGTGCGGCGCCGGCGTTCGGCGACGGCCTCGCGGACGTCGTCGAGCGGCCGGTCGGCCTCCTGGTCGTCGGTCACGGTCTGCCCGCCACTGCACGCCGGAGGCAGGTAACGTTACCGGGTGAAACAGTAGCTCTTTACCGGGCGGTCGCCTACCCCGGCGCGTGCAGATAGTCGGGTACGAGGGGACGACGCCGGAGCATCCGGGGGCGGGTGCGCTCTATCTCGCCGAGGACGGAACGGTCCGTCGCGAGGTGCTCGACCCGGGTACGGACCTGGCGTACACGCTGGGCGAGCGCCACTGTGCCGGCGCGACCGACGGCGAGAGACACCTGCCCTGCGACGCCGACGGCGCCCCGTACTGCGACGTTCACGCCTCGACCTGGGTGTGCGCCCGGTGTACGGGCACCTGCCTGAAGGACGAGATGGACTGCTACGAGGAGCACGCGGTCTACCTCGCGGCGTTCGCGCCGGCGACGTTCAAGGTCGGCGTCACGCGCTTCTGGCGGCTGGACACCCGCCTCCGGGAGCAGGGCGCCGACCGGGCCGCCCACGTCCACACCGTCTCGAACGGCCGCATCGCCCGTGAGATAGAGGCCGACATCGCGGCCGACGTCGGCGACCGCGTCCGGGTGCCCGACAAGGTCGCCGGCCTCCACCGGTCGGTGGACGAGACGGCCTGGGAGTCGCTGCTCGGCGAGTTCGACGTCGTCGAGACGTTCGCGTTCGACTACGGCTTCTCGCTCGACGCGCGTCCGGTCCCCGAGACGCTGGCGACGGGGACGGTCCGCGGCGCGCAGGGCCGCGTGCTCGTGGTGGACCGCGGCGGGAGCACGTACGCCGTCGACCTGCGCGACCTGGTGGGCTACGAGGTGGCGCCCGGGCGGTCCGAGCGCGCCCTCCAGTCGAGTCTCGGCGCCTTCGAGTAGCGAATCGGGAAGGCTTTTCCGGGGCGACGCCCAACCCCGAGCCATGACGGACGAGGAATCCACCGACGAGGAGTCGAGCGGAGAGGAGAAGTCGTTCCGAGAGCGCGTCGAGGAGATCCGCCAGGAGCGCGCCGAGCGCGAGGAAGGCGAGGGCGAGAGCGAGGAGGAGCGCCGTCGTCGCATGGAGGAGATGATGGGCGGCGGTGGCGGTCCCGGCGGCATGGGTGGCGGCGGCAACCCGTTCGCGCAGATGATGGGCGGCATGCTCGGCGGCGGTGGCGGCCCCGGCGGCATGGGCGGCCCGGGCCAGGAGGGCGCGAGCAACGAGCGTCTCGCCCGCCAGATCGAGCAGCTCCGCGACGACGTGCGCGACGCGACGAAGCAGCTCGAGCGCATCGCCGACGCGCTCGAAGACGACGACCAGTTCCTGCTCACCGGACGCTTTCGTACACGTCGACGAGCGAGTCGATAGTGTTGCCGACGCTGATCTGTTCGCGTCGGTCGAGACACACCTGGGAGAGGTGGTCGCGGTCGGCGAGCGCACGCCGGATGGCCGCCCGGAACCCGTCGACGTCGCCGGATTCGAAGTGGTAGCCCGTCTCTCCGTCGCGGATGGTGGTCGCGAGCGCGCCGCTGTTCGCGCCGACGACGGGCGTCCCGCACGCGTTCGCCTCCAGGGCGACGAGGCCCTGGGTCTCGACGGGGCTCGGGAACGCGAACACGTCGAGTGCGGAGTAGAACGCCGGCAGGTCGTCGCGGTCGAGGAACCCGAGGAACCGGACGTCCGCGTCCGAGTCGGCCGCCTGCCGCTCCAGGTCCTCGCGGGCGGGACCGTCGCCGCCGAAGACGACGGTTACGTCGAGGTCCGTGGCGGCATCGACGACCTCGTGCAGCCGCTTCTCGTAGCCGTGGCGACCCGTGTAGCCGACGAGCGGCCGGTCCACGTCGAGGTCGTGGCGCTCGACGAACGCGGTGGGGTCGACCGGGCGGAAGCGGTCGACGTTGACGCCGTTCGAGAGCGTCTCGACCGGCGCGGAGACGCCGAGCGTGTCGCGGACGTGGTCGCGGGTGACCTCGCTCGGCGTGAGCACCACGTCGGCCCGGTCGAGGAACCAGCGCTCGTAGCGCTCGCTGACGCGCTGGATGGCGCCCGCGGTGCGGTCGCCGGAGACGAGGTACTCGGCGTACTCGCTGGTCGGCGTGTGGTAGGAGACGACGAACGGGAGGTTCCGTCGGCGCGCGAGGCGGAGGCCGGCCAGGCCCACCGCGAACGGCGTGTGGGCGTGGATGAGGTCGACGTCGCGGGCGGCTTCCGGGGTGCGCGGCGCGCCGAGGCGGTAGCCTTCGTAGAACGGGAACGGGAGGCTCCGGACGGGATACTCGTCGGGGCCGGGGTCGTAGTCGTCGGCGTCGGGGTAGACGACGGCCATCCGCCCGCCGCGGGCCTGCCACCGGTCGCGCCACGCCGCGATGGTGTACGTGACGCCGTTCACCGTCGGCAGGTAGGTGTCGGTGAACGCGGCGACGGATGGTGCCATTGCCGGGGATTGCTCGTGGGGGATAAAGAGTCGTGCCCTTTCGACCGAGCGCAAACATGTCAACCGGAGTGATGGTCCCGCCGGGGGTTACGCGAGACGGCGGTAGAGCGCCACCAGGTCCTCGCCGACCCGGTCGAGCGTGAACTCCCGGCTCTTCTCCCGTGCGTTCCGGCCGATGCGGTCGCGCAGGGCCTCGTCTTCGAGGCGTTCGAGTTGACGCGCGAAGTCGGTCTCGGCCTTGAGGCACTCCTCGTCGTGGGTGAGCCACTGGAAGGTCTCGATGTCGCGCACCACCGGCGGCTTGCCGCACGCCATCGCCTCCAGGAGCGCCATGCCCTCGTTCTCGTTCTTCGTCGGGAAGAAGAAGACGTCGCCCGCCGCGAACGCGCCGCGGATGTCCTCGACGTAGCCGGTGAACGTGCAGTTGTCGGGCGCGGCGTTGACGAGGCGCTGGGTGTCGCGGTCCTTGAGCAGTCGGTCGATGGCGCGACCGGTCGGGTCGATGTAGCCGAACCAGGCGAAGTCGACGTCGGGCATCGCCCGCGCCGTCTCGATGAACGCCGCCACGCCCTTGCGCTTGATGACGTGGCCGACCATGAACACGACCGGCGGGTCGAGGTCGTAGCGGTCGAGGTACTCCTCGCGGAGCGCCGGGTCGTCGAACCCGTCGAGTTTCGCCTCGTCGAAGCCGTTGCTGATGACCGTCTTCGGGGCGTCGGTGTACGTCTCGACGACGGCGCGGTTGTGCTCGGAGGGGCAGACGACGTGGTCGGCGAGCGAGTAGGCGTACTCGAGGTACGGCCGGAGCGGTTTCGCCAGCTGGTCGGAGAACGCGAAGCTGTCCTCGAAGTCCTCGGCGGTCTGGTGAGCGTGGACCAGGACCGGAATCCCGCGGCGGCGGGCGCGGAGCGCGAGGAGAACCGAGCGCGGCCCCATGTTGTTGAGGTGGACGAGGTCGACGTCGAGGTCGGGGTCGGTCACGTACTCGATGCCGTGGCGGTCGAGTATCTTCCGCTGGTTCCGGACCGACTGGGCGTGGCCGCCCGTGATGTACGCCTCCCACTCGAAGTAGTGACACACCTTCATCGTTCACACCCGGTCTGCCTGGCCCGTCGGGCCGCCGGCGGAGACACCTTCAGGGGTGGCCGTCATGGGACGCAGGTTCACAGGTGAGTGATTTGAGTGTGGCGATGCGGGCCGGCTACTTCGCCAGGACGGCCGTGTAGTAGCCCTCCCGCCAGTGGACGTCGTCGGTGCGCCACGGCGTGCCGATGGCGGCATCGGCGAGGCGGTCCGGGCTGAAGAGCACGAAGTCGAGCGTGCGGCCGACCTCGCGGTCGCCGTCGCGGTCGTACTCGAAGTGGCACGCGCGCCGCGCGACGCCTTCGCGGGGTCCGGCCGGTAGCCGAAGAACGCGTCGGGGTCGAGAGCCGGCGGGTGGTAGTTGTCGACGGCGGCGACGCCGTGCTCGTCGGTGACGAACGCGAGGTCGGCGAGGAACTCGCTGACGCCCGCGAGCGACCCGGCGAGGCCGACCTGCGTGCCGTTGACGAGCGCGGACCGGAACCGGTCGCGGGGGAACGACAGGTCGAACATGTCCATCTCGCGGACGTCGTCGACGCCGCGCTCGCGGGCCGCGGCGACGGCACACGGGCTGACGTCGACGCCGACCACGTCGACGCCGTGGTCCTGGAACCAGAGTGCGTGCTGGCCGGCGCCACAGCCGACGTCGACCACCGGCCCCGGCAGGCGTTCGAGGACGGCGAACGTGTCCTCGGGCCACGCCTCGCGGGCGTTGAAGTAGTTCCCGCGGATGGCCGCGGGGCTGGTGTCGTCGCCGTCGCGGGCGACGCAGTCGCCGCGCAGGCCGCCGCGCTGGTAGTCGAGCATGGCTCGGCCGAGAGGGTCTGCAGCCATCACAGTCTGTGACACACCCTCAAATTCAATAAAACCGTCATGAAAGGCGGTACCGATTCACAACCGGGCGGGGACGCGAACGGAACCCACAACTACCGCGGGTGCGAACTCCCGCCGACGCCGCATGTCGCGCACGATAGCGGAGGAGCGAATCGACCGCCTCCAGGACCTCGCCGCCGACGCCGCCCGGGACGGCGACGACGAACTGGCCCGGGAGTACGTCAGGCTGGCCCGTCGCATCGCCGAGCGGAACCGCCTCTCGCTCCCCCGGCGGTTCAAGCGGTTCACCTGCGACCGATGTGACAGGTATCTCGTCCCCGGCCGGAACGCGCGCGTCCGCCTCCAGGACGGGCACGTCGTCGTCACCTGCGACTGCGGCCACCAGGCCCGCTATCCCTACCGTTCTTAACCTTTAACGTCGCCCCGGCCAAAGCGGGGCGTACCATGACCGAGGACCTGCGACAGAAGGCCCACGACCTCGACGTGACCGTCTGGGTCGGCAAGAGCGGCCTCGACCCGGTAGTCGAGGAGCTACAGACCCAGCTCGACGACCGCGAACTGGTGAAAGTCAAGTTCCTGCGGGCGGCCCGCGGTGGCACCACGACGGACGACCTCGCCGCGGACCTCGCCGACCGGGCGGACGCCGAACTCGTCGAGACCCGAGGCAACACGGCGGTGTATCACTGATGGTCGTCGAGCCCCTGCCGTTCCTCTCCGACCTGTTCGGGGAGTACGGCACGCTCGCCACCCAGGTGCTCTACTTCGCCGCCAGCTTCGTCGCCGTCTACCTGGTCAGCCGCGTCGTCGTGCTGCCGGTCGTCGACCGCGTGCTCGACGCGCGTGACCTCGACGAACACGCCCGGCGGCCGCTCCGCCGGCTCACCCACTTCGCGATGCTGTTCGTGGCGGTGGCGGTGGCGTTCGGCCTCGCCGGCTTCGGGAACTTCGTCCAGTCGCTGGCGACCATCGCGGCGGCCGCCACGCTCGCCATCGGCCTCGCCCTCCAGGACGTCCTCAAGAACTTCGTCGCGGGCGTGTTCATCTACACGGACCGGCCGTTCCGCATCGGCGACTGGATAGAGTGGGACGGCAACGAGGGCGTCGTCGAGGACATCAGCCTCCGGGTGACCCGCGTGGTCACCTTCGACAACGAACTGCTGACGGTCCCGAACTCACAGCTCACGGACGGCGTCATCAAGAACCCGGTGGCGAAGAGCCGTCTCCGCCTCCAGGTGCCGTTCGGCATCGGCTACGACGACGACGTGGAGGCGGCGACCGACATCATCCTGGAGGAGGCCGACGCTCACGACGGCATCATGGACGAACCGGAGCCGTCGGTCCGCCTGACGGAACTCGGCGACTCGTCGGTCGTCCTCACCTCGCGGGTCTGGATCCACAACCCGCAGCGCTCGGACTTCGTGAAGACCCGCGGCGAGTACGTCGCCAACGTCAAGGACCGCTTCGACGAGGTGGGTATCGACATCCCGTACCCGCACCGCACCCTGACGGGCGGCATCGAGGTGGCCGAGGGCGGTCAGGACGTCACGGCCGCTGGCGAGGTCACCGAGTGAGGATCCGCCGGCAAAGGAGTTAGCGAGGCAACATTCTTTGTGCTGGCCCCCTTGGACATACCGAGAGCAGTCTCGACGGCGCACCGGCGCGGGCCCGGCGTGCCAGCGAGGGGAGGACCATGATAGGGATACTCAAGGGAATGGCGACGACGATGAAACACGCACTCGACGGCAACACGTTCACCGTCGAGTACCCCGAGACGGCTCCCGAAGTGAGCCCGCGGTTCCGCGGGGTGCACAAGTTCAGCCAGGAGCGGTGCATCTGGTGTCGGCAGTGCGAGAACGTCTGCCCGAACGACACCATCCAGATCGTGATGGACGAACAGCGCAACGGCGAACAGTACAACCTCCACATCGGCCAGTGCATCTACTGCCGGCTCTGCGAGGAGGTCTGTCCCGTCGACGCGATCATCCTGACGCAGAACTTCGAGTTCACGGGCGACACCAAACACGACCTGGTCTACAACAAAGAACAGCTCAAGAACGTACCGTGGTACAAGGACATCGACCCGCTCGCCTCCCGCGAACCCGACCGCGGCGCGTGGATCGGCGAGGGCGAAGGCGAGGTCGACTACCAGTAGCCGCGCGGGGCGGCGGCCGCAGGACGTCGACGGCCGCGGTCGGCGGCACTGCTTCGCAGTCGATGTCGGGTATGAATGGCGGACAGCCGGGATTGCCCGGCGTTCCAGGTCGGGTAATCCCGGTCGCCTCCTCCACCCCGCTACCCTTCGAGCGACAGTCGTCCGGTGGTCCGCTGCTCACTTCCGTGCCTGGCGGGCTGCCACCGGCGAACCGCGACGACGACGCCCCTGCAGGCGCGCGCCGCGGACCGCCGTCCCCGAAGGACGAGGCTTCCACGTCGGCTCCCGGGGTCCGGCCCGGTCAGACCGGACGCACCCGGTTTTCGGTCCCGCTGAAGACCGTGTTGCGGCGGGGGGCAGAGCCTACCTGCCCGACCTAGTCCGACCTGAAGTAACCCATCATCCCATATGGGCCTTTCGTCTCCGGACCGCCAGACGGCGAGGCCGTCATCGGCGCGGGGTCGCGAGCGGAACACACACAAGCGTCCCGACAGAATAGACGCGCATGGGACTCGGAAGTACGGCGAAGAAGCTGGAGAAGATGGTGGACCTCGCCGACAAGCTGTACAACAAGGTCAACGAGCTACTGGAGAAGCTCCAGGAGACCAAGCAGTCGGTCGAGAACACGAACGAGCGCGTCGGCGCCATCGAGGCGGACCTGGCCGACCACCGGAAACTGCTGGAGGCGCTCGCCGAGGACCAGGGCCTCGACGTAGACGAACTGCTGGACGACGAGTCGTCCGAGACGGCGACGGCGA
Organism: Halobacteriaceae archaeon GCM10025711; assembly: GCA_042662785.1. Classification (GTDB taxonomy): domain Archaea; phylum Halobacteriota; class Halobacteria; order Halobacteriales; family Halobacteriaceae; genus JBHSYX01. The sequence continues at coordinate 1,307,945 of JBHSYX010000001.1, read as the reverse complement.
GCGTCGGAGACGGCGGCGACGCCTGACCCGAGGGGAACGATTAACCGGTGCCGGCAAGAACTACCGGCCGAATGACGACCCACCGCAGGCCCCTCGACTCCGTCCTGGCGACCGTCGGCGAGACGCCCCTGGTCAGGGTGCACGCCTCGCCCGACGACGTCCCGGTCTACGCGAAGCTCGAATCCTTCAACCCGGGCGCGAGCGTGAAAGACCGCATCGGCAAGTACATGCTCGAAGCGATGCTCGACCGGGGCGACCTCGAACCCGGCGGCACCGTCGTCGAGCCGACGGCCGGGAACACCGGCATCGGCATCGCGCTCGCGGCCGGCCAGCTCGGCCTCGACGCTATCTTCACCGTCCCCGAGCGCTTCAGCGTCGAGAAGCAGGAGCTGATGCGCGCACTCGGCGCCGACATCGTCAACACGCCGACCGACGCGGGGATGGGCGGCGCCGTCGACCGCGCGTACGAACTCGCCGAGGAGATAGACGGCGCGGTGGTGCCCCAGCAGTTCGCCAACCCGCTGAACGTCGAAGCCCACTACGAGACGACCGCCCCTGAGGTGTGGGACGCACTCGACGGCCGGGTCGGCGCGGTGGTCGCGGGCGTCGGCACCGCGGGCACGCTCATGGGCCTCGCGAAGTACGGGCTGGACCGGGACCCCGACACGTACGTCGCCGCGGTCGAACCGGAGGGGTCGCTGTTCGCGCGGACGAAAGGCGACGACGTGGCGGAGACCGCGTACAAGACCGAGGGCATCGGGACCCACGACCCGGCCACGAACGAACTGTTCGAACCCGACCTCGTGGACGACATCGTCAGGGTGGGCGACCGGGACGCCCACGACGAACTCAAGCGCCTCGCCCGCGAGGAAGGGCACCTCGTCGGGTCGAGCGCCGCGGCCGCGAGCGTCGCCGCCCGCGAGGTGGCCCGCCGCGTCCGCGACGGCGAGGTGGCCGCGCCACACGACACGGTCGTCACGGTGTTCCCGGATTCGAGCGAGCGCTACCTCTCGAAGGGCATCTACCGCGCGTTCGAGGAGTGGCAGGGGTAGGCCCAGGGCGGCACCCGTGACAGGTAGGCCCAGGGCGGTACCAGTGACAGGACTAGGCCCAGGGTGGCGGCACCAGGTCGTGCAGCGAGTCGACGGTGTAGTCGGGCGCGTGTGACTGCTTGCCCGTCGGTTCGTAGGCGGGGACCCAGACCGTCGCGACGCCGGCGGCCTGCGCGCCCGCGACGTCCGTCGTCAGCGAGTTCCCGACGTGGACGGCGCGGTCCGCCGCGACGTCGAGGTCGGCGAGCACCTCGTGGAAGGGTGCCGGGTCGGGCTTGATGCCCGTCTCCGGGGTGGCGTACGACGCCGCCTCGAAGTAGTCCGCGATGCCCAGCGCGTCGAGTTTCTCGCGCTGGTGGGCCTCGCCGCCGTTCGTCACGAGGCCGAGCCGGTAGTCGTCGGCGAGTTCCTCCAGCGCCGCTTCCGCACCCGGGCGGAAGCGGACGTCGGTCGGGTCGGGGTCCTCGTAGGCCGCCGCGACGCGGTAAGCCGGGTCAACGTCCCGGTCCTGTTCCTCGGCGATAGCGGCGAAGCACTGCTCGCGGAAGTCGAGCGGGTCCTCGCCCTCGACTCTGGGCGCCCACCGCCGGAAGTCGTCGACGGTGAAGAACGGGTCGACGCCGGCCGCCGCGAACGCGTCCGCCAGGCGGTCGGCGGTCGTCCGCTCGTGCTGGCAGAGCGTGTCGTCGAGGTCGAACAGGACGGCGTCCGGGTACATCACGCGGCACTCCGGACGGGGTCGGCAAAAGCGTTCCGTGGCTCACCCGAGCAGGCGCTTGTGTTCGACTTTCAGGCAGCGGTCCTGCACCACCGTGACGCCGGCGTCCTCGGCCCGGGCCGCCGCCTCGTCGTCGCGGATGCCGAGCTGGGTCCAGATGACGTTCACGTCGTCCCGCTCCAGGGCGGCGTCGACGACAGCCGCGACGTCGGCGCTCGGGCGGAACACGTCTACGATGTCTATCTCCTCCTCGACGTCGGCCAGCGAGTCGTAGGCCCGGCGGCCGAATAGCTCGTCGGCGTTCGGGTTGACGGGAATGACCTCGTAGCCGTGGTCGAGCATGTACTTCGGGATGGCGTGGGCCGCCTTCCAGGGTTTGCGGGAGCAGCCGACGACCGCGATGCGGTCGTACTCGAGGACGTCTCGGAGGGCGTCGTCGCTGGTGACGGGCATTGTCGAACCCTCGGCCCGGTCGTGGAAAAGAGTGGTGTCCGCGGCGGAGCGTCGCGAGTTCAGAACGTGCGCCAGTCGCCGTCGACGTCCGGGACGCCGAGGAGGCGTGCCCGTCGCGCGTCGTCGGTCGTCTCCACCTCGACGACGCCGTCGAACAGCTGTTTGATGGTGCTCAGGGTCTGGGCGTCGTGGGCCGTCGAGTCGATGACGAACAGGCCGAGGGCCTCGACGCTCTGCACCCGGCCGGTGAAGACGTGGAGGAACCGGAAGACGGTCTGGAGGTCGGCGTACATCAGGAGCGTCGAGAGCGAGTGGAGCAGCACGCGGTTCCGGCGGTTGTCGTCCCGGTAGAACGTCTGGAGGAGTTCGGAGAGTTCGATACCGATGCCGGTGAGGTCGTTCGGGGAGGACGCAAAGCGGACGAACTCGTCGTCGCTGGCGGTGCGGACGCCCTGCTGGCGGCTCACGCAGTCGACGACGCCGACCCGGGCGTCGGCCGTGACCTCGGGCAGGCTCCGGAAGTCGGCGAGGACGCGCTCGGCGCTGTCCTTCGTGGTGACGACGAGCGCACCCTCCCCGTCGGCGCTCCCGCGCGCCAGGACGTCGAGCGCGAGCGCCCGCTTCCCCGTCATCGGCGCGCCGGCGACGAGCAGGTTCGTCCCCGGCGCGACTACGTCCTCGGAGAAAGCGCCACCCAGCTCATACATGGCGTGTCCTCGCAGGTCGAGACCAGGAGTAGGGACGCCTGCCTCGTCGGTCCGTCTCCCCCGTGCTCATCTGCACGCAAGATGACGTGAGCGACTTATATTCTTTTTGTTTACCCCGACGGACGGAAACGCCCGCCTCCGGGGCCCTGCGCCCACAGAAGCTCGTGTCGACCGGTGGACGTGTCCACCTGTTAAACTGTCGCGGCGACGCGTCCCACGATGAACGCGGCGGCCGCCAGGTACATGCCGTACTTGAGGAGGCGCTGTCCCGCCGTCGGGTCGACGAAGCTCCGGCGGGCCGCGTACAGCATCACCGCGTCCGCGGGGAGGACGAACACGAGGTACGCGACGCCGAACGTCGCCTGGAGGTACGGGACCGGGCTCGCGGCGACGGCGACGACGAGCAGGACGGCCGCCACCCAGAGCGACCGGCGCTCGCCGACGGCGATGGGGAGGGTGTTGAGGCCCTCCTCCCGGTCGCCGTCGACGTCCTCGACGTCCTTGATTATCTCGCGGGTGAGCGTCGACGCGGCCGACAGCAGGAACAGGACCACGACGGTGCGCATCGACCCGACGGCCGCGGCGCCGAACAGGAAGGTGCTCCCGCCGAGGTAGGCGACGAGCGCGTTCCCGACGCCGGGCAGTCCCTTGAACAACTGCGTGTAGGTGACGAGCGCGACGAGGTTGACGACGGCGATGGCGATGGCCGCGAGCGGGAGCGAGGCGACGAGCACCACCGCGACCACGAACAGGACGACGCTCAGGGAGAGCGCGCCGCGGGGCGAGACGGCACCACGCGGGATGGGGCGGTCCGGGGCGTTGATGCGGTCGATGTCGCGGTCGAAGTAGTCGTTGATGGCGTTGCCCGCGCCCGCCGCCAGCACCGTCGCCACCGCCGCCGCGGCCGCCTCGAACTGGTGGGTCGCCACGCCGCCCGCCACGAACGCGCCGATGAACGTGAGCACGCCCGCCACGATGGCGTTCCCGGGGCGGGTGAGTTCGGCCAGTCCGCGCACCCGCGCTGCCTGAACCATACCCCTGGTTGTCCGGTGCCGGAGCATAAAGGGCCTGAAAGTCGACCGCCGTCCCGGAATAGCGCCGTGCGAGCCGTTCACAAAGTACTTGTACGCGGGCAGGCGAGGCGAAGCATGGACGGACAGCCACCGAACCGCAGGCCGGCGAGGAGGCGGCGGTAGCAGGATGGCCCGGTACTGGGTGGAACAGGACTGGACGGCGTTCGTCACCCTCCACAGTTCGGCGGACGGCACCGCGCGCTCCCAGGCGAAAGGCGACGTGGAGAACGTGCTGGCCGGCATCGTCGCCACCGAACGCATCACCGACTGGGACATCGTGGACGTGAAGGTGTCCGAACATCCGATGGCCCCCTTCGAACCGTTCACCATCGCCGTGAGCGGCACCGTCACCGTCGTCGTCGACGCCGCCGACGCGGACGCGGCCGGCGACGACGGCGCAACCGTCATCGAGGACGCGCTCTCCGTGCTGGAGGACGTGAACTTCACCTCGACGCCCGCGGTGACGCCTGTGGGCGCGTGACCCCTGCAGGACCAGTTCGAAGGCGGGGTGCAAACCGCCGGACTTAAGCGAGGCAACTACGAAGTTGTGGTCGCGTGGGCGCTTAGCTCAGCCTGGACAGAGTGCTTGGCTTCGGACCAAGTTCGCGCGGGTTCAAATCCTGCAGCGCCCGTCCCGCTTCCTCACGGTCTGGATTCACACGACTGCGGAGCGGTGCTTATAAAGACCGCCGCCGCGCGGCCCGAGGAATCCGAACACTTCGCCGTCCTGCACCGAAAAGTCGAGACCGCGAATCGCAGGACGGTCAGCGCCCGAGTACGTGTACCGGAGCCCACGGACGTCGATCATTATCGGGCAAATGGAGGCCTGCGGGTAATAAGTAAGGTATCCCCCCCCCCCATATTTGGGAGACGATTGTGGGCGGGGGTGAACAGTTACGACGGGAAGCTATCCACTGGGTTCGACGTTCTGGTTGACGTGGAAGAGGTTCTCGGGGTCGTACTCCGCCTTGACCGCCTGGAGGCGCTCGTAGTTCTCCCCGAACGTAGCCTGGATGCGCCCCTCGCTCTCCTCCATCATGAAGTTGACGTGGGTGGCACCGGCGGTGTGGGGTGGACCGCCTCCCAGTAGTCGCGGGTCCACTCGGTGATGGTCTCGCGGTCGTCCGCATCGGGACTGACACCGGTGATGACCATCGACCAGGTGGCGTCACGGTGACGCCAGGCAGTCTCGTCGGGGTCGACCCGATCGACGGCGCGGTCGATCGGGTAGAGGTGCATCGCCGACTCGGCGGGTACCTCGGCGTACTCCTCGTGGGCGGCGATGGCGTCGTCGGTCAGTTCGTGGACGAAGTCGCCCTTCCAGTACCACTGGTACCCCGCCGGGTAGAGCGCGTCGAACATACCCTGCAGCGCCGGGTACGGCATCGGGCCGACGCCCTCGAACAGCGGCTCGGCGACGTCCCGGGCCTCCTGAATCACGGCGTCGAACTCCTCCTGTGGACCCGTGTAACACCACATCAATCCACAGACATTCTGACCCTGGATCTCCGCCGGGAAGGGCTCGACTTCCGGCACGACCCCGACGAGGTAGAAGGCGTAGACGTCCTCGGGTGCGTCGGGCAGCCACTCGCGGTACCACCGCATCGTCGTCTCGAGTTCGTCGAGCGGCCAGAACAGCGGCCCGGCGACCACCGCGTCCACGGGGTGTAGTTCGAACTCGAAGGACGTGACGACGCCGAAGTTACCGCCGCCGCCCCGGAGTGCCCAGAACAGGTCCGGGTTCTCCGACTCGCTGGCGTGGACCAGGCGTCCGTCGGCCAGCACGACGTCGGCGCTCAGCAAGTTGTCGATGGTCAGGCCGTACTTGCGGGTCAGGTAGCCGTGACCGCCGCCCAGCGTCAGCCCGCCGACGCCAGTCGTCGAGAAGATGCCGCTGACCGTCGCCAGTCCGAAGGCGTGGGTGGCGTGGTCGACATCGGCCCAGGTGCAGCCGCCCTCCGCGCGGACGGTTCTGGCGTCGGGGTCGACGCGGACGCCCGTCATCTCCGACAGGTCGATGACGAGGCCGTCGTCGACCATCCCGAGGCCCTGACCGTTGTGGCCGCCGCCGCGGATCGCTATCTCCAGGTCGTGTTCGCGGCCGAAGTTCACCGATGCTATCACGTCCGCGACGTTCACGCATTGGACAATCAGCGACGGATGCCTGTCGATCATCCCGTTGTAGACCGACCGCGCCTCGTCGTACCCCTCGTCTTCCGGCTGTACGAGCGTCCCACGAAGCGTTGATTCGAACTCGGTCACCGACTCGTCTGCTTTGGTTGTCTTCTCCAGTGACATGCGTCTCTCGAACGAGATCGTGGGCGATTCCCCAGTGGAACGCGCAATCTGTTTCAGGAGATACTACGACAGAAGCCGGCACGACCGTTGCCTTCGGTGTCGCCGTCGAATCAGCACAACACGTGATGTCGTATCGAATCCAGGTCGCTCGTTCACTCACTGTCACCCCATCGGTATCGACCCGCCGACACCGTCGACCATCGTCGGGATGCTACTGGTTCCTCCAGTCCCCCCCGTATCGGGCTCGATACTCTCACCGCGGTTCGTCAGGAACCAGATCAGTCATCGATTCCGAGATTACTGACCGCTCGACGACGATAGCGAGAGCGCGTCGCATCCGTTGAGAGAGGGCAGTATCGCTGATGTTCATACGCTCAGCGAGGCCGGCGAGGGTGATGCGTCTCGGGACCTCGAAAAATCCGTGCCGATACGCGACCACGAGTGCCTCACGCTGTTCGTCCGAGAGCGTCGATACCTCTTCCGGCGGGGTCGGGTTGTAGAGATGCCGCAGCGTCACAGGGATGCCACCGTCAGTGAGCGCCACGTTGAATGCGGAGAGCTGTTCGTGAGCTTCGAACCGAATTCGGAAATCCCACGTCTCGGCGGTCCCCGTGGCTTCGAGAATCTTCCCCCGCGTATCGATGAGGGCCTCCACGATGCCGTTTATCTCGTCACTCCAGCGAACCTCGAACAGCGTCTTCTCGTCCGTCTTCGTGAGCTGTGTGACGCTTTTCGTCTGTGGATTCGCCTCGAGTGTTTCTTCGACCGCTGCAGTATCAGTGCCGGAGACCCAGAACAGGGGGATGATGGTCTCCCGCAGCGGAACGATCCGTTCGAGTTCGATCTCCACGTTCGGGAAATCCCGTAGGGCCCGTCCCAGTTCGAAGGAATCTGCGGGAATCGTGATGTCGGCGATGACTGTCATTGGTAGCGTCTCCGGGATGAATCGGTCCGCTGTTTCGGCCGCTCAGTGTGCTAACGTACAACGAGGTCGAAGGATAAAACACAGGTCAGCAGCCGTTTGGTTTGATATCGAACTCGCACGATGGAAGCACGCGCCCGTAACAGCGCGATAAGCTACTGTTCGCCCGGTGTACAGACCCCCGCGAATTCAGTCGCCTCACGCTCGAAAGATCGATTCGTTCGACGGTCCTACGAGAACCTGCAGCGCCCGTCGTTCTTGCGAGCGAACGCGAGCAAGTACGGAGCGGTGTGAAGGTACGGAGCGGTGTGAAGGACGTGAACCACGGAACCGCGAGCGAGTGCGAGCGTTTCCACCGGGGTCGAGTTCCGTAGCGCCGTCGCCCTGCAGAGTGGGTCAGTCGTGAGACGGCGACGGCGTGCCTCGTTCACGAGAGTGTTTAATTCGCTGTCGGTCGTGATATGGGACATGCAGGACTCGGGCCGCCGGACAATCGGTGGGACGTCGATCTCCGTCGGGAATCCGTGGGTGTTCTTCGGAGTGACGTACGCCATCACGTGGAGTTTCTTGCTACTGGCGGTAGCGCTGGGGGTGAGCTTTCAGAGTGCCGAAGGGGTGGTCCTCCAGCTGCTGGCGCTTCTCGGGCCCGGGATTGCCGGTATCGGATTCGTGTACCTCGTGTACGATGAACCGGGCCGGACGGATTTCTGGGACCGGGTCAGACAGGTTCGCCGTATCAGCGCCCGATGGTTCCTCGTCATTCTCCTGCTACCGCCGTTCGTGGTTATCACCGCGGCGGTCGCAGATATCGTACTGGGCGGCACGAGCGTATCGCTGGGCGAGTGGCTGTACGAAGTTGACACCAACCCCATCGCGTTTCTCCCGACCCTGTTCTTCGCGACGCTGCCGCCGCTGCTCGAAGAACTGGGGTGGCGTGGGTATGCGTTGGACCGACTACAGCTCACACGCTCAGCTCTGGTTTCGAGCCTGATACTGGGGGTCGTCTGGGCGGTCTGGCACCTCCCGCTGTTCTTTATCAGTGGAACGTATCAGCACGATGCAGTTGGGTTTGGGTCCTTAGAGTTCTGGATGTTCATGATCGGGATAGTTCCGCTGTCAGTGGCGTTCACCTGGGTGTACAACAATACCCAGCGGAGCATCCTCGCCATCATCTTGCTGCATGGATGGACCAACTTCACCGTACAGACCGTCGATCTGACTGGGCGGTCGGAGGTATTCCACATCGTAATGTGGTTCGCGGTCATCGCCCTCATCACGGCCATCTGGGGAGCGAAAACCCTGACGAAAGACGGCGAGATGCCGCATCCCCCGGACGGGTGAGAGGCGAACGAGAGCCTGCAGCGCCCGTCGTTCTTGCGGCGAAAAGACGGTGGGAGGTTACCCTGCCGCCGTCGTCTCGTCGATGGGCATCGTTTCGTTCGCGCCGTCCGTCTCGTTGACGCCGCGCGTCTCGTCTCCGTCCACCAGCGTCTCGTCGCCGGCGTCGAGCGTCACGCCGACGCTGAGCGGGAAGTCGACGGGCGCGTCGTCGGGGTCCAGGTAGCCGACAGCGAACGCCGAACTGACGGTTCCGCCGGAGAGCGTGGTGTTGAACCGTTCGACTATCTCGCCGGAGTCGTCCTCGGCTTCCTCGCGCAGTTCGAGCGTGACGTTCCCCGCGGGCACCGTCACGTAGTCGCTCCCCTCCCGGAAGGTGAGGTTGTCGGCCACCGTCTCGTTCGTGCCGGCGACGGTCACGTCGACCGCCGGCGTGTCGGGGGAGGCGTGCACCACTCGAATCGAGGCGTTGTCCTCGTCCGGCACCTCGAAGTCGTCCCGGAGGAGCGCTGGCTGGAAGTCGATGGTGTCGTTCTCCGTGACCGTGGCGACGGCGATGACGGTGTAGTTCGTGCCCTCGTCGAGGGTGGTTTCGGTCTCGAATATCTCATCCCCGCTGCTGTTCAACTGTATCTCGAAGTCGCTCTCGCCGGGTTCGACGAGCTCGTACTCGGAAACCTGGGGGAACGAGAGGTTCTCGGCTATCGGTTCGCGTTCGACGGACACGTCGATGGCGGGGAGGAACGGCGACAGGTGGGCGGCGCGGACCCGCGTCTCGTTGCCCGTGGCCTCGTCTTCGTCGGGCGTCGTGGTCTCGTCCTGGGCGACGGCGAAGCCGCCGGCGTACCCCACCAGGAGCAGCATCGCCACACCGACGACCAGTGTTCGACGTGGTTGCATTGTACACGGCCGTCCGACACGTGTCGGCATAAAACGAAACAACCGTTCCGCGGGGTAAGACGGGGATACGGGTCCAGGCCGTCGAGGTCCGCCCCGGCGACTGCCGGACGACGACCTGCGACCGGACCGTCCGGGCCGTGCGTGGAGACGGCGCGCTGCCGCCGCGTGAATCCGTCAGCCCTGCTTACCGTCCCGTAGCCACCGGTAGGACTCACTGAAGACAGACACCCGGCCGGAGGCAGTGACGGGATGGATGTCGAGTCGCCTCACGCGGAGGCGTCGAGGTCGGTTTCCGCCGGGACGCAGGTCTGGAGGGCGCTCAGGTACTGGGCGAACCCGCCGGGGTTGGGGAGCGCGGAGACGCGGCCGTCGGTCGACACCCATGCGGAGGCGAAGCCGTGGTCCGCAATCCACACGTCGAACGCGGCCCGCTCGCAGTCGACCTGTTCGACCGGTGCGTCGCCAGCGAGTGACGGCGGTGCCGAGTCGCTACCGGCGGCGGCCCCCGACGCCACCACGGCGAGGAGGCAGACGGCGAGGAGGCGTGCGATGCGACTGGCTGTTCGGCCGTCGGCAACGCGGCCACCACGACCGGGCGACGGAACTGGGCGACTCATACTCGGTCCCTCGAAGGTGGATACGCCATGGTCTATCGACGAACATCCTGTACGCTACCGGACGTGGAGTACTGACTACCTACTGGGTGCGGGGGTGGAGACCTACGGTGTAAGGCAGTTCCCGGTCGAGCGGCCGTCGGGCTGGCGCAGTTGGCCCGGACGACCGCCCCACCGGGTCACCGACCGGAAACCTACCAGCGTAGGCGGCCGTTCTCCTATCCGATAAGGTGGCCTCTACTCGTCGGTCGAAGCCCTACGAGATACTGGTGTTATCAAGACGCACGCCCCGGACGAGAGTCGGGCCCGCGACCCCGCGAGGGTGACAGGTCCGTGCCACGGGCGGCGTTCCCGCTACCATGAGCACGATGAACAACGGGGACAGGTCCAATCACCCCGACGACGAGGCGTGGACGCCACGGCCGGAGACCGACGACGAGACGTGGACGTCCCCATCCCAGTCCGACGACGATAGATACGTCTCCATCAGGACGGCCGACGACCAGACGATTATATACGACCGGTGGAACCCGGAGGCCTGGCTCCAGTCCACCGCCGGCATCCCCCTCACCGACATCGATTAGCAGCGGCGCTACGCGCCGTTCAGCTGTTTTCCGCACCTCGCTCCGACAGGTGACGGCTCCGCGTCGCGGTTCGGCGCGACGCGACGCGCTCGTCGACCGCCGCGTTCCGGGTCGCTCCGACCGACTGTTCACGCCGAGCGTTCCCGGAGCAGGGAGCCGACGCGTCGGGTGGCTCGGCCGGGCCGAACCCGGTCAGCGTCGCGTCGAAAGCGGATGGAACCTGACGTCGGCCCCTCGGCCGGCTATCTGGGGTCACCCGTTCGCGAGAACGTTCGTACTGGGACTCTCCTGCCAAAAAAGCGGGTCGTTGTTCGAACCGGTGCGGTGCCGAACGACGTCCGGGGAGCCGTCGATGCCGGGCTTAGTTGTGCTCGACTTCGACGCTCTCGCCGTCGCTTTCGACGTCGAAGCCGTCGCGGCCTTCGACGTCGAGGTTGTCACCGTCGAGTTCGATGTCGTTGTCGGCGTCCTCGAACTCGAGGCGGCCGTCGCCGTCGTTCTCGAACTCGACGTCAGCGGTCTCCACGTCGAGCTCGTCGCCGTCGAGTTCGATGTCGCTCTCAGCGTCTTCGAACTCGATGTCGCCGTCACCGTCGTTCTCGAACTCGACGTCGCTAGTCTCCACGTCGAGCTCGTCGCCGTCGAGTTCGATGTCGTTCTCGGCGTCCTCGAACTCGACGTCGCCGTCGCCGTCGTTCTCGAAGTCGAAGTCGTCGAGTTCGACGTCCAGCTTACCGCCGCGGAGTTCGATCTCGCCGTCGTCGGTTTCGATTTCGACGTCGCCGTCGGCGTCGATTTCGATGTCGACGGGGCCGGAGACGCTCTCGAAGTCGAACGCGCCGTCGTCGAGGTCCAGGTCGAGGTTGTCGTTCTCGACTTCGACCCGGTCGCTGGACTGTTCGACTTCGATGTCACCGCTCTCGATGTCCACGGTGTCGCCGTCGTCGTCGACTTCGAAGTCGAGGTCGGTGGCGGCGTTCTCGACCTCCACGCCGCCGTCCTTCTGCTCGATCTCGAGGTCGGCGCTCTCGATGTCCACGGTGGCACCGTCGTCGTCGACTTCGAAGTCGAGGTCGGTGGCGGCGTTCTCGACCTCCACGCCGCCGTCCTTCTGCTCGATCTCGAGGTCACCGCTCTCGACGTCGACGTCGTCGCCGTCGTCGTCGACTTCGAAGTCAAGGTCGCTGTCCGCGTCCTCAATCTCCACGCGCCCGTCCGCTACTTCGACTTCCTGTCCGTCTCGTTCGATGTCGATGTCACCGCCATCGAACTCGACGTCTGAGCCGTCCTGTGCGCTGGCCACCGCTGCACCGCCACCGACGATTACGGTGAGTGCAACGAGGACCGCCAGTATAGCCCGAAATATTCCTGCCATTGTCTTACCTTCGTCATCGTCCGGCCCGCACCGCACGGGCGCTCCCTCGCGAGGAGGGCGTCGGTCCGTCGTCGGACAGCCACGTATGGGGTCGGACGTCCCGATGTCTCTGGGACAGTCCAGGGTTGGATGGCCGGAAGAATGTAGTAGCTACCTACCAGCGAAGCCGAGCGCCGGCCTAACCCGTTAGGTAACCTCCCGGTGGGTCGGGGTAGTCGAACGGGCCGAACCCTCCCGTGGGTCTCGGGGTAGTCGAACGGGCCGAACCGTCGCGTCGGCTACTCCAGATGGTCCGGCGAGTCGTCGAGGAACGTCTCGACGAGTTTGCATTCGGCCTTCCGGAGGTGCTGGTGGAGCGTCGGCGCCGACACGCCGAGTGACGTGGCGAGTTCGGCGGCGTTGTTCCGGCGCGGCCAGTCGTAGTAGCCGGAGGCGTAGGCGGTCTGGAGCGCGATGAGCTGCTTCTCCGTGAGTCGGTCCGTGAGCTGCCTGCGTATCTCCGCGGCCGTCCTGACCGGGCGGTCGAGCTCCCGCTTGCTCGCGAGTGACGAGCCGGGATACCGGTCCTGGAGCGGTTCGACGACGCTCCGGACGTCGGCGCCGTGGGGCACTTCGGCGACGACGCGCGCCCTGCCGTCCACCGCGTCGACGAGCGTGACGTTGGCACCGACCTCCATCAGCACCTGGACCACCGTCGAGTCGGTCACCGTCAACTCGAGCATGAACGACTCGTCGTCACCGCTGACGACGCGGCTGTCCTCGACGCCGGCCAGTTCGTCGGCCAACCCCTGCGCGTCGTCGACGACCGCCCCCTCGACCCGGAAGAAACAGAGGAAGCGACCGTCTTCTATCTGGCTGGCCTTCGCGAGCCGACACCGACCGCCGAGCGTCCGGGAGAGGCCGACGGGGAGACAGTGGTCGGCGGTCACCTCGAACTCGAGTTCCACGACCGTGTCCGACCGGAGGAGCTCCCGGTTCAGCGTCGCGTTGATGGCGAAGCCGACGGCGTCGCCGAGCGCCGCGAACCCCGCCTGCGCGGCGTCGCTGAACACGTCCTCGCGCGACGCGTTGACGACGAGGACGGCGTAGGTCCGTTCGCCGTACGCCAGCGGGATGGCCGCGACCGCCTCGACCGACGTCTGTCTCGGCACGTCCGCGTCGTCGGCGTCTACTTCGGGGCCGTCGACCTGGTACTGGCGGACGACCTGTAGCGCGCCGGTCTTGACGGCCTTGGCGACGCTCCCGTGTTCGAGATGCGGGAGCGGCATGGTCTCGAGGGCGTCCAGGTAGTCGTCGTCGACGCCGGTTCCCGCGAGCGAGGTGAGCCGCCCGTCGGCCGTGTCGACCGACCCGACCCAGGCGCTCTCGTAGAAGTCCGAGGCCGCCAGCCGGTCGCAGACCGTCTGGAATATCTCCTCCCTGGTCGACGTGTCCACCAGCCCCTGGATGAGCTCCTGGATGAGCGCGTTAATCTGGTTCAGCGTGTCGAGTTCGGCGTGCTGCCGGCGGAGTTCGCGCTCGTTGTCGTAGAGGGTCTGTTCGCGCTCGGCCGTCTCCAGCGCCACCCCGACGCTCGCCGCGAGCAGCTCCGCGTGGTGTATCTCGAGCTCCTCGAACCCGTCGGGCGAACGCGTGAACACCGTGAGCGTCCCGTAGTCGTCGAGCGAGAGGTGCATGCTCGCGCTCGCGTCCATGCCCTCGCACAGGTCTGCCTCGTCGAGCGGACTCACGACCGTCTCCTGTCGCCGGAACGCGCGGCCCGCGACGGAGGCGTCGAGGTCGAACGCGGGACAGGACTCGACGAGCGTCCGTGCAGCGTCGGTCATCGTAGCGACGTCGAGCCCGTTCGACGCGTCGTCGAACAGGCGGACGCAGCCGACGTCGAACCCGAGGACGGTGTCGACGGCGTCGAGCGCCTGTCGGGCGATGGCGTCGAAGGAGTCCGCGGCCATCAGCGCCCGGCCCGCCTCGTCGATGGCTTCGAGTTTCTGCACGTGGGTCTTGCGTTCGGTGATGTCGCGTGCCGCGTAGACGAGTCCGCCGCCGTCGAGAGCGGTCATCGTCAGCTCCTGCGGAACCGTGGTGCCGTTCCGGCACCGCCCGGTGACCTCACCCCGCCACTCGCCCTCGCTCCGGACGGTCGGGATGATCTCGGTTTCGAGCCGGCGGCGTTCGGCCTCGCCGTAGAGGTGATGCCACGTGTCGCCGACGAGTTCGTCGGTGTCGTCGTAGCCGTGGATGGTCGCCAGCGCCCGGTTGACGTAGACGTAGTTGCCGTCCTCGTCGAGGATCGCCATCCCGTCCGACGTCGCCTCCATCGCGGTCGACCGCTGGCACACCTCGCGCTCGCGGTCCCGACGCGCCGAGAGGTCGCGGGCGAGCGCGAGCACGTGGGTCCTGCCGTCGATGTCGATGCGGGAGGCCGATATCTCGGCGGGAAGCCGCCCGCCGTCGCACGTGCGGCAGGTGAGTTCGTCCGTCCACCCGCCGCCCGCCTCCATCACGCCGTCGATGAACGCGACGAAGTCCTCCATCTCGTCGGGATGCACCGCCGACGGGGAGAGAGCGAGGAGTTCCTCGCGCGTGTAGCCGAGCATCTCGCACGCCCGCGGGTTGCAGTCGACGAACTCGTCGGCTCTCGGGTCGAAGATGAAGATGGCGTCGTTCGCGTGCTCGAAGACCGTCTGGAGGCGTTCCTTGGTCTCGCGTATCTCCTTCTCCCGCCGCTGCTGCTCCGTGATGTCGGTGTAGATGGCGTAGCCACCGGTCTCGCCGCCCCCGAAGCGGACCGCCCGGAGCAGGAACTCGCGGGGGCCGGAGACGGTCTGCCGCCGGACCTCGGCGTCGACCCGGTCGTCGCGGAACAGGCTGTCGACGATGCGGCGGTGGCCCTCGTACTCCTCGTCCGGGACGAGCAGGTCCGCGGCGTCCTTCCCGACGACGTCGTCCGGCGAGTAGCCGAACACGTCCTCGAAGGCGTCGTTCACCGCGGTGATGACGGGCGACGTCTCGTCGAACACGAACTCCACGATTGGGTCGTTCGCGTTCTCGAACAGCGTGATGCGCCGGTTGCACTCCTCGACCAGGCGACGACGCTGTTCTTCGACGGTCGAGAACGACTGGAGCGTGACGGTGTAGTACCGGTCGCCCTCGTATTCGGTCTGCTCGACCGTGAGCGCGACCGGCACGTCGCTGCCGTCCTCGTGGCCGAAGACCAGTTTGCGCGTGCGACTCGTCGGCCCGGTCTCGTCTACCCGTCGCTCGAGTTGCTCGAACAGCGCCTCCTGGTCCATCGGCACGATATCCCCGATCGGACGTCCGACCAGTTCGCCGCGTTCGTACCCGAGGAGGTCTTCCACGTGCGGGTTCGCGAAGACGACGGTGCCGTGGGTGTCCAGCGTCAGGATCCCCTCCCCGGTGGCTGCGACGACCTCCTGGAGAAAGGCGTCGTCGGTGCCAGGGAACGACTGAGACATATTGTCTATCTAACGCTTCCCGACCTATGGGAATAGCACCTCGAAGCCGAGGTGGAGTCCATAAACGAGACGACAGGTTCGAGAGGTCGATTCCGGCGTCGCCCGTCCCCGGCGACGAGCGGGCGCATCGCAGGACGGCGAGCGGGTCCGAGGAGGACGCGGCCTCGACGTGGCGCCCACGACGCAGTTGAGTGGCCAGTAACGAGCAGTACCGACGTGCAAGGGAACCGAACTCGTCCGACTTCTGGAAGCCACCGGACACGTATTGTCGGAGTACAGATTTGCCGTCCGGCGGCCTACCGCCCGGTTACCAGATGTCCTGACGAGCCGCCCCGGCGGTGCCGGCCGACCCGCCGCCGCGGCTGCTCCTGAGCGATGCACGGGGAGTTTCAACGATGGAGGACGCGGAACTGCACACCGACGGCACCCGGGGAGAACCGTCCTCGAAGCTGAATCGCCGCGCCGGCGACCAGACTCGCTGACCGGGGTCGTTCGTGTCGACCCCCACGCTCGCCGGACCGGAGGGAGAGAACCATGACCGACCACCCGGAGGAAACCCGCCACCTCGACGCGGTCTTCGCCAGGACACTCGCGTTTCGCGTCGACGCAGACGGGACCGTCCTCGAAGCGAGCGGTGAAGGGGCCGACCACTTCTGGCTGGACCCGTCGGAGGCCGTGGGAAAACCGCTCTGGGAGTTCGGACTCGTCGCCAGGGCGGAGACGCGGGACGAACTGCGGGACGCGGTCGAACGGGCCGCGTCCGGCGACGTCGCCGGGGGAACCATCGAGATACGGGCGGCCGACAGTTCGGTTCCGATCGACTACACCATCGCACCGGTCGCCGACGGGGAGCCGACGGACGAGTCGCAGGTCACCGAGACGCGCGACGACGCATGCGACCGGACGTCGCCCAGTCTGACGATGCAGCGGCGGTTCGCAGAACTCGTGCGGCTCGACCGAATCCACCGACTCGTCGACGACGTCATCCGGTCGTCGATGGGTCGGACGACGCGCGACGAACTCGAACGAGCGGTCTGCGCCGAGTTGGTCGACGAACCCTTCTACACGGCCGCCTGGGTCGGCGAGTGGAGCATCGAAGGCGAGGGGCTCACGCCACGGATGGACGTCGACGCATCGCTCGTCCGACTGGCCGCCGAGGTAGTCCGGGCGGACGTCGAAGTGGCGACGCCGGACGAGCCGGACGAGACGACCTACCGACAGCGGGCGAGCGAGGACTCCCGGCTGTCCGGCGACGCGCGGCTGGCGGCGCGGGAACACGGGAGCCGGTCGCTCGTCGTCCTGTCGCTCCGGTACGGCGAGTCGAACTACGGCGTGCTCGTCGTCCACTCCAGCCGACCGGACGCCTTCAAGGAAGCCGAGCGGTCGGCGCTCGAATCACTGGCGGCCGTCGTCGGGCTCGCCATCTACGCGCGCCGGCAGGAACAGCTCCTGATCGGCGACACCGTGACCGAACTCAAACTGTCCGCGGTCGACTCGGCGGCAGTGTTCAGCTCCCTGGCGACGCGGTGTGAGTGCCGGGTCGAGGTCGACACCATGATTCCCCGCCCCGACGGACTCGTGCTCCAGTTCCTGTCGGTCGACGGGGCGCCTGTCGACCGGGTCCGCGACGCCATCACCGACCAGGAGGCCGTCGACACCTACCGGCTGCTCGAAGAGCGGGGCCGGCACTGCCAGCTCGAGGTCTGCGTCCAGCCGGACGAGTTCCTCAGCCGCCTCACCGGCGACGGCGTCGTGGTCCGGTCGGCCGTCGCGGAGCCCGACGAACAGGTCCTGGTACTCGAAGTCGCACCCGACGTCGACCTGCAGGACGTCGTCGCCGGCGTCCGGCGCGGCCACGCGGAGTGGTCGGTCGCGGGCAAACGCACCATCGACCGACCGGGTCCGACGCACGCGTACGCGAGACAAACCCTGACGGACCGACTCACGGAGAAGCAGCTCGCCGCGCTCCAGACCGCCTACGCCGCCGGCTACTACGACTTCCCGCGCAAGAGCACCGCCACGGAGATAGCGGCGGCCCTGGACATCGCGGACTCCACCCTCTTCCAGCACCTCCAGGCCGCCCAGCGGAAGCTCATCGAGGAGTGCGTCGAACCGCTCGTCCATCCGTCGTCGGACCGGTAGCGAATCCCGGTCGGAGCGGGCGACGGCCCGGTCAGAGCGGCCGAATCCCGGTCGGAGAACCGGCGAGGCGGCTCTCGGCCGTGCGAACGCGCGGCCACCGTCCGCCGGACCCACTGAACTGGAGGTAACCTCACGACCTGGGTGTGTCTCCTCCAACTGGCTAGGTACGGCGTACTCGGGGACACGGGGGAAACAGTAGGTCGTGCCCCGCCGGGAACTGAACGAGCGACGTTCGCGGGGGTACGAGAACTGACTCACCCAAACATGAACGACATACTTCGACCGATACTGGCGGTATTCCTCGTGCTGACCGTGGTGCTCGGAGCGGGCGCGGCGGTCGCGAGCGCACAGGACGGCTCCGACGTCGAGAGCGACAACGGCGACCTCGACATCGAGGCCGACGGCGGTGCACAGGAGCTCGAGACCAGCGACGGCGCCGTCGAGTTCGAGGACGCGGACAGCGACCTCGACTTCGAAGTCGACGACGACGGCGACTCCGTCGACGTCGAGAGCGGTGACCTCGAGATCGAGCAGCGCGGCGGTGGCGTCGACGTCGAGAACGCCGCCACCGACCTCGACTTCGAGACCGCAGACGACGGCGACTCCGTCGACGTCGAGAGTGCCGACGTGGAGATCGAGCAGGACGGTGGCAGCGTGGAGGTCGAGAACGATAACGTCGACCTGGACCTCGATGACGGCGCGTTCGACTTCGAGAGCGTCTCCGGCCCCGTCGACATCGAAATCGACGCCGACGGCGACGTCGAAATCGAAACCGACGACGGTGAAATCGAGCTGGACGCAGACGACAGACTCGAAGTGGAACTCGGCGACCTCGACTTCGAGAACGACGGTGGCGGCGATATCGAGTTCAAGGACGCCGAACACGATATCGAGCAGGACGGCGGCGAGCTGACGTCGAGACCAGCGACGTCGAGTTCGAGAACGACGGCGACGGCCGCCTCGAGTTCGAAGACGCCGACAACGACATCGAACTCGACGGTGACGACCTCGACGTCGAAGGCCGCGACGGCTTCGACGTCGAAAGCGACGGCGAGAGCGCCGAGATAGAACACCAGTGAGACACCCCCAGTCCGAAACCGAATCGGACGAACGGCCTCCCTGCTGATTCCGTTTTTGTACGGGACACAGCCGCAGTTCGGCCCGACCGAAGTACGAAGCCGGCCACCCTGGATTCGACCCGACTCGACCGCGGCAGTCCACCCGGCCAGACGCGACGACCAGTGACCACTACAGACATCGACCAGGACCGGGGGACCGTCCGCAGTGACACAGTCGCGCCGGGAGCGGGGACTGCGACCGGTGACGCCGAGGGACCAACGCCTTGCAGACAATGAATCCACGCGACCGACGGCCGATCATCGGGTACGAGGCGGCGGCAGAGCTAGAGTTCCGGGTCAGGGACGACGACTGTTTCATGATCGTCGAGTCGGGTCGGGCACACTGCGAGATGGTGCTCGACGAGATGATCCAGCAGACCGGCGGGAACCTGCTGGTGTTCGTCTCCGTCTACGACGCGCCGGCCGGCCGCGTCCTCGCGGACGCGATGGATTCACCGCACATCGCCGACGCCCGCGTCCTGGTCGAGGACGAGAACGCGAGCCTGCTCGAACTCGTCGTCACCGGGCCCTGCCTCGCGGCCACGGTGGCGGACAGCCGGGCGATTCCGCGCCTCATCTCCGCGAACGACGGCGTCGGCCGGGTGGTCGTCCAGGTGCCGCCGCTCGGCGACTCCCAGCGGGTCATCGAGGTGTTCCGGGAGCGACATCCGGACTCCGAACTCGTGGCGCGGCGCGAACACGACGTCGGCCCGCTGTTCACCGAACGCGTGTTCTTCGAGGAGCGCATCCTCGGCCATCTCACGGACCGGCAGCGCGAGGCGCTCGTCACGGCCTACGAGAAGGGCTACTTCGACCGACCGCGCCGGACCACGGCGGTCGACTGCGCGGAGGCGCTCGGCATCTCCCAGCCGACGTTCAGCCAGCATTTGAGCGTCGCCCTCGACAAGGTCCTCGACGCCATCATCGGCGACCAGTTCGACCCGTGACGTCCAGCAGGACGACCCGTGGGCCACGGTCGAACCCTGGAACGCACCGCGGCAAGGGGCTCAGTCGTCATCGTCGTCATCGTCGCGGCTGGACTCGACGAGCACGCCGTTCTCGTCGTAGCGCCTGGTGACCTCGTCGCCGTCCTCGTCCTCCCGGTGGAAGAACCGGAGCGTGCCGTTCGCGTCGTACTCTCGCCGCTCTTCCTCGCCGTCGGCGTCCTCCTCGATTTCGAGCCGGAGCGTGCCGTTCGCGTCGTACTCTCGCCGCTCTTCCTCGCCGTCGGCGTCCTCCTCGATTTCGAGCCGGAGCGTGCCGTTCGCGTCGTACTCCCGGCGTTCCTCGTCGCCGTCGGCGTCGGTCATCTCGTGGACCGTCCCGTCGGGACCGGAGCAGTGACGCACCTCTTCGTCGGCGTCCTCGAAGGAGACGAAGCGGTCACAGCGGTCGGTCGACCCGCGCCGGAACTCCGTGTCGTCGCCTCGAACGCGCGACGTCGCGGCGGCGAGCGACGCCGGGGCCGCCAGCGTCGCTACCGCGGCCGCCAGGAACCGGCGTCGAGACAGGGAGAGCCGGTGCGTTCTCATACCGAACGGTAGGCACGCACCGAGGATAAGGGACGATGCCGATTGAGACTGCGACCGCCTCGACGAGTACCGAACCCGGGACGGGGAGCGCGACCGGCGGAGCGGGACCTAATCGAACAGGGTGGTGAACTCCACGGTGTCGCCGTAGGCCTCCCGGCCGTCTGCGGAGACGGCGACTGCGACAGCCACGTAGGTGGTGGCGGGGTCGAGGTCCTCGGCGTCCTCGTGGAACTCCTCCAGTTCGTCGACGTCGTCGTCGGCCACGACCCGGGACCGGTTGTCGTCGTCGCCCTTGGGCCAGAACTCGAAGCAGGCCTCCACCTCGGCGACGTCGTTCAGTTCGGTCACGCGGCCCCGGAGTTCGGCCTCGTCGTCCTCGATGTCGGTCGGCTCGTCCGTCACGACGCTGAAGGGTGCTTCGGTCGGGTCGTCCGTCGTGAACTCGCGCTGTCCGCCCCGGACCTCGTCGTCTCCGGCCTGCGCGAACGCGACGAACACGTACGACGTGTCGATGGCGAGGTCCGAGACCTCCGCGCTGAACATCCCCGGCGACGACTCGTCGCCGCTCTCGACGGTCTTCGCGGTCGCCTCCCTGTCGTCGGCGACCCAGTACTCGAACCCGACGGTCGCCGACGAATGGTCGCCGAGGCCGAGGAGTTCGCCGTTGAGCGTGGCGGTTCGCGACCGGGCGTCGATTGCGCCGCGCGTCGAGACGTCGAAGCCGACGCTCCCGCCGCCGGGGGCGTCGCCGACCGCAGCCTGGAGGTCGACGAGGCCGTCGCCCTGCTCGTCCGCGTCGAGACCGAGGTCCACCGCGGTGGTGCAGAGGCGTTCGCGCGCTTTCGCCTTCTGGTAGCCGCTGCTGACGAGGAGTGCGGCGGCCCCCGAGACGTGCGGGGTCGCCATCGACGTGCCGGAGTAGGTCGCGTAGCCGTCGATGACGGTCGACTGGATGTCGTCGCCGGGGGCGACGAGTTCGAGCGCCTCGCCGGTGAGCGAGAAGTCCGCGAGGTCGTCCTCCTCGTCGATCGCGCCCACGGCGATGGCCTCCGGGAACGCCGCGGGGTAGTGGACGGTGTGCTCGTCGGGTTCCTCGTTCCCGGCCGCCGCAACCACGAGCACGCCCTTCTCGTAGGCGTACGTGACGGCGTCCCTGAGGACCTCGGACTCGGACGTGCTGCCGATGCTCATGCTCGCGACGTCGTAGCCCTGGTCGGCCACCCATCGAAGCCCGTCGGCGATGGTCGAGGAGTCGCCGTGACCGTCGGCGGAGACGGCCTTGACGGCGTGGAGCGTCGCGTCGGGAGCCACGCCGACGACGCCCTCGCCGTTCGAGGCCGCCGCGGCGATGCCGGCGACGTGCGTGCCGTGGTCGTGGTCGTCGTCCCAGTCCTCGCCGTCGCACTCGTCACACGGCACCATGGCGTATCCCTCGCCGAGATTCGGGAGGAGGTCCGGATGGTCGCTGTCGATGCCCGAGTCGATGACGGCGATGTGGGCCCCGGCGCCCGTCACGCCCCGTTCGTGGAGCGCGGCGGCGCCGATGCGGTCGATGCCCCACGGCACCGACTGGGACTCCGGCTGGACGGTTTCGCCGCCGAGGAGTTTCATCTCCGACTCCGGTTCGACGTAGCGCACCTTCGACCGCGACTCGAACTCCAGTTCGACGTCCGGGCGGAAGTCGCCGACGACCACGTGCCCGATGTCGCCGAAGTCGATCTCGCGGACGACGCGCTCGGCACGGCGTTTCACCTGCGCCGCTTCGTGGCGCGAATCGACGCCGATTATCCGACGTTCCGCTGACTGCTCTGCTGACGCCTGCCCGACGACGCCAGCCCCGGTGACGGCGACTCCCACACCTCGAAGGAAGTGTCTACGGGAGTAGCCATTGGGAAGGGGTTTCGCAAAGGTTACTCACCTACCTTCGAGTAACTCCCAGTCGCTAATACGCTCCCTGCCGATTCTCAATGGCAGCGCCAGCTGGCAATACCGATATTCACGCCGCCGGAAGGGTAGTTCTGCATCCGATAATTCAGCATTACCAACAAGAACGTGGACGGTAGCTCCCTGCTGAGGGCAAGGGATTTCGAACGGAGCGTGTCAGGCTCGGGGTAACTCCCCGCAATGTCAGGTACCGTCGGCAGTGGGGTCATTCGGCTTCGACGTCGAGGGCGGCGCCGCGCTGCCGTATCCGGTAGCCCGGACCCTCGACGTCCACCCGGTCGTCCCGCACCACCACCTCGACGGATTCGTCGCCGACGGCGACCTCGACGTCGACGCGACCACCTGCGTTCTCGAAGTCGATGGCGGGCCCATCCACCGCCGTCAGACCGTCGACCACCCGTATCTCCCACCCGCTCACGTCGACGCCCACGTCTCGTTCGCGGCCCTCGAAGTCGATTTCGGGCCCCTCCACGTCCAGGCGGTCACCTCGCTGCCTGACCTCGAAGGAGGGGCCTTCGACGTCCACCCGGTCGTCCCACACCACCACCTCGACGGACTCGTCCCCGACGACCGCCTCCACGTCGACGCGACCCGCGTCGTTCTCGAAGTCGATGCCGCGCCCCTCCACCGCCGTCAGGTTGTCCGCGACCCGTATCTCCCATCCGCTCTCGTTGACGGCCGCGTCGCTGCCGTCGCCACGGAAGAAGACGAGGCCGTCCTCGACGGGACGGGAATCGAACCGGAGTTCGCCGCGGTCGGAGCGCCTGACACCTCCACCGCCGTCGCCAGTCGCGGTCCGCGCAGTGTCGGTCCCGTCTCCCGCACTCCCAGTCTCGTCGTTCGCGGCCCTCGTCGCGTTCCCGCCGCTGTCCGCGACGGTATCCGAGGTGTTGTTCTGCTGGGCGGGGTGGACGGCCGGTGACGCCGATTCCGGCGCGATCTGCACCGACCAGTCGGCCGGCCCGGCGTGGAACGGGCCGGCGACGACGAGGAGAACGACGACCGGGAAGACGAGTGTTCCATCCATCGTTCCTTCAGCCGACCCTACCCGGTGCCTGCCCCGACGGTTCGGTTCGGGTACATATGAGTATGAACGGGTTACACGTCCCAGGCGCGTCGGGCCGGCCTGGCGTCGTCCCGTCCCTGCGTCCGTTCCCACCGTCCCGTCCCCGGCACGTTTAGTGACCCCGAGAATAACGGGATTCAGGGGTGGGAGGCGTATTCAGCCCGAATAGCATTATTGAAACACCCCACCCCCGTAGAGTGGGGCATGGACGGAACAGACCCCTTAGGGGCAATCCGTGAGTTCGAACACGACGGGACGACGTACAAGATGGCGGACCTCACCGCCCTGGAGGAACAGGGCGTCGTCGAGGACACGTCGCGTCTGCCCGTCAGCATCCGCATCCTGCTGGAATCCGTACTCCGGCACGTGGACGGCGAGAACATCACCGAGGAGGACGTTCGCAACGCCGCCTCCTGGGAACCTGACGTTCCGGACGTCGAGGTGCCGTTCACGCCCTCCCGCGTGGTCCTCCAGGACCTCACCGGCGTCCCGGCGGTCGTCGACCTCGCGGCGCTCCGGTCGGCGGTCGACCGGAAGGGCAAGGACCCGAAACTCGTCGAACCCGAGGTCCCCATCGACCTCGTCATCGACCACAGCGTGCAGGTCGACTACTTCGGCTCCGAGGACGCCTACGAGAAGAACGTCGAACTGGAGTACGAGCGCAACGAGGAGCGCTACCGCGCCATCAAGTGGGCCCAGGACGCCTTCGAGAACTTCAACGTCGTCCCGCCCGGCACCGGCATCGTCCACCAGGTGAACCTCGAGTACCTCGGCCAGGTCGTCCACGACCGAGAGCAGGACGGCGAGGACTGGCTGCTGCCCGACACGCTGGTCGGCACCGACAGCCACACCCCGATGATCGGCGGCATCGGCGTCGTCGGCTGGGGCGTCGGCGGCATCGAGGCCGAGGCCGCGATGCTCGGCCAGCCCGTCACGATGAAGCTGCCGGAGGTCGTCGGCGTCCGCCTCGAAGGCGAACTGCCCGAGGGCGCCACCGCCACCGACCTGGTGCTCCACATCACCGAGCGACTGCGCGAGGTCGGCGTCGTCGACCGGTTCGTCGAGTTCTTCGGCCCCGGCGTCAAGAACCTCGCCGTCCCGGACCGGGCGACCATCGCGAACATGGCCCCCGAGCAGGGCTCGACCATCAGCATGTTCCCGGTGGACGAGGCCACCCTCGACTATCTGGAGCTCACCGGCCGCGACCCCGAGCACATCGAACTCGTCCGCGAGTACCTCGACGCCCAGGGCCTGTTCGGCGAACAGGAGCCCGAGTACACCGAGGTCGTCGAGTTCGACCTCTCCGACGTGACGCCGAGTCTCGCCGGGCACAAGAAGCCCCACAGCCGCATCGACATGCCCGACCTGAAGCGGCACTTCCGCAGCCTCATCCACGGCGAGTTCGACGAGGGACGCTACTCCGCCGCCGACCAGGACGACCTCGACCGCTGGCTCGGCGAGGGCGGCTACGCCGACGAACAGCCGCCGCTCGAACCCGACGACCTCGACATCGGTGACCTCGGCGACCGCGTCACCGTCGACATGGACGGCGAGGAGGTCGAGATCGGCCACGGCAGCGTCGTCGTCAGCGCCATCACCAGCTGTACGAACACCTCGAACCCGTCGGTGATGCTCGCCGCCGGTCTGCTCGCGCGGAACGCCGTCGAGAAGGGGCTCGACGTCCCCGAGTACGTCAAGACGAGCCTGGCACCCGGGAGCCGGGTCGTCACCGAGTACCTGAAGGAGTCCGGCCTGCTGCCGTACCTGGAAGACCTCGGCTACGACGTGGTCGGCTACGGCTGTACGACCTGCATCGGGAACGCCGGCCCGCTTCCGGAACCCATCGAGGAGGCCATCGACGAGCACGACCTCTGGACGACGAGCGTGCTCTCCGGCAACCGGAACTTCGAGGCGCGCATCCACCCGAAGATCCGAGCGAACTACCTCGCCAGCCCGCCGCTGGTCGTCGCCTACGGCCTCGCCGGCCGGATGGACATCGACCTCGAACACGAGCCCATCGGCACCGACGACGAGGGCGAACCGGTCTACCTCGAGGACATCTGGCCGGACACCGACGAGCTACACGACGCCATCCACGACAGCGTCGACGCCTCGATGTTCGAGGAGAAGTACGCCTCCGTCTTCGAAGGCGACGAGCGCTGGGAGGCCCTCGACGCGCCCACGGGCGACGTCTACGAGTGGGACGACGAGTCCACCTACATCCGGGAGCCGCCGTTCTTCAAGGACTTCCCGCTGGAGGAGCCCGGCGTCTCGGACATCGAGGACGCGCGCTCGATGATGCTGCTCGGTGACACCGTCACCACCGACCACATCAGCCCCGCCGGGCCGTTCGGCCCCGAACTCCCGGCCGGCCAGTGGCTGATGGACCACGGCGTCGAGCCCTACGAGTTCAACACCTACGGGTCGCGCCGCGGCAACCACGAGGTCATGATGCGCGGGACGTTCGCGAACGTCCGCATCGAGAACGAGATGCTCGACGGGAAGGAAGGCGGCCACACCGTCTACCAGCCGACGGGCGAGGAGATGACCGTCTTCGAGGCGAGCCAGCGCTACCGCGAGGAGGGCATCCCGCTGGTCGTGCTCGCCGGCATCGAGTTCGGTACCGGGTCGAGCCGCGACTGGGCGGCCAAGGGCACCGACCTCCTCGGCGTCAAAGCCACCATCGCCGAGAGCTACGAGCGCATCTACCGCGACAACCTCGTCGGCATGGGCGTGCTGCCCCTCAAGTTCCAGGAGGGCGACTCCTGGGAGTCCTTCGGCTTCGACGGCTCCGAGACGTTCACCATCCACGGCCTCGACGACGGCCTCGAAGTCGAGGAGGAGCTCACCGTCGTCGCCGAGCGCGAGGACGGCTCCACCGTCGAGTTCCCGGTGACCGCACAGGTCGGCACCCCGGCCGCCGTGCGCTACGTCGAGAACGGCGGCATCCTGCACTACGTGCTCCGTCGCCTGCTCCAGGAAGAGGCGTAGAGCACTCGAACGACCGGTCCACCGCCTGTCACGAACCGACCGCGGCTCTTTTTCGCAGTCGCCATCGCCGCTGGCCACGTGCGAACACGTGACTGACGGAGGTTTTAATCTGTGGGGACGTGAACCGGTCAGGCAATCGATGTCTCAGGCTATCCACGTGGTCCACGTCGACGACGACCCCGAGTTCGCCGACATGGCGGCGACGTTCCTGGAGCGCGCCAGCGACGACATCGCCGTCACGACGGCGTCGGACGTCGACGAGGCGATGGCGCTCCTCGAGGAGCGCGACGTGGACTGCGTCGTCAGCGACTACCGGATGCCGGGGACCAACGGCCTGGAGTTCTTGCGGACGGTCCGGAAGCGTCGCCCCCGACTACCCTTCTTCCTGTTCACTGGCGAGGGCTCCGAGGAGATAGCGAGCGAGGCCATCTCGGCGGGCGTCACCGACTACCTCCGGAAGGGCGGCGAGACCGAACAGTATCGATTGCTGGCCAACCGCATCGAGAACGCGGTGGCCCAGCGGCAGACCGAGCGCCAGGTCGACACGCAGGGACGCATCAACGAGGTCATCCGCGACACCGTGCAGGCCATCATCCGCGCGGACACGCGCGACGGCATCGAGCGGGCGGTCTGCGAGCGCCTGGTCGACTCCGACCCCTACCGGTTCGCCGTCATCATGGCGCCCGACCCCGGTTCGCGCGCGCTGGACGCCCGTGCGTGGGCCGGGGCCGAGGAGGGATTCCTGGACACCATCACCGTGACCGCGGGGGAGGGGCCGATGGGGCAGGGCCCGGGCGGGCGGGCCGTCCGGACGCGTAAGGTGCAGGTCGCCCAGGACATCGTCGAGGACCCGACGTTCGAGCCCTGGCGCGAAGCGGCCGTCGAGCGCGGCTTCCGGTCGGTGGCGGCCATCCCCTGGCCCACGGCGACGTGCTCTACGGCGTGCTCGGTGTGTTCGCTGACCGGGCCTACGCGTTCGACGACACGGAGAAAGCGGTGCTCGCCGAACTCGGCGACACCATCGCCCACGCCGTCCACGCCGCGGAGACGCGGACCGCGCTCCGCGACCGGGAGACCCAGCTCGACCGGGAGCGCGACCTCCTCGACCGTATCCTGGAGACGGTGCCGGTCGGACTCGTCGTGCTGGAGCCGAGCGGTGTCATCACCCGGTGCAACGACCAGGGCGCCGACATCCTCGACATGTCCTGCGAGGCGGTCGAGGGAGCCACCTACCGCGAGGCCGAGTGGACGTTCGTCGAGGAGGACGGTGACCCCGTCTCGCCGTCCGAGCATCCGTTCACCCGGGTGCGCGACGAAGGCGCCATCCACGGCGTCGAACTACGGATGGACCGGCCGCACGCCGACCCGGTCTGGCTCTCCATCAACGGCGCCAGCGTCGACGGCGATGCGAGCACCGACGACCGGTTCGTGTTCACCTTCGAGGACGTGACCGAGGAGCGACGCATCCGGAACGACCTCCGGCGGACCAACGAGACGCTCGAAGCGATGGTCGAGGCCGCCCCCGTCGCCGTCGTCACCCACGAGATCGACGGGACGGTCACCAGATGGAATCCGGCCGCCGAAGCACTGTTCGGCTGGTCCGAGGACGAGGTGCTCGGCGAACCGCTGCCGCCGTTCGTCACGGACGACGACCGGGCGAGCTTCGAGGCGAACTGCGAGCGCCTCCTCGACGGCGAGAGCATCGACGGCGTCGAGGTGACCAGACAGACCAGGGACGGCGAGGAGCGCGACCTCTACCTCTCGGCGGCGCCCATCCGGTCCCTGGACGGGGAGATAAACGGCATCGTCGGCATCCTCGTCGACATCACCGAACAGAAGCGGCGCGAGCAGGTGCTGGAGACGCTCCACGACGCGACCCGCGGGCTGATGACGGCGTCGACCCCGGCGGAGATAGCCGAGATAACAGCGGAGACGGCGAAGGGAGTGCTTGGCTACCCGGTCAACGTCGTCCGCCTGACGAGCGACGACGGGAACCACCTCCAGCCGGTCGCGGTGACCAGCGAGGCGCGGATGCGACTGGGCGAGCGGCCGACCTACGGCGTCGACGAAGGGCTCCCCGGACGGGCGTTCGCGCGCGGCGAACTCGTCGTGGCGGACGAGCGTACCGACCCGGAGCTGTCGCTTCCCGGTGACGGCGAGTCGACGGCGATGTACGTCCCGATGGGCGAGTTCGGGACGCTGAGCATCCTCGACACGTCCGGCGACGGGTTCCCGGACACCGACCGCCACCTCGCGGAGATACTCGTCGCGAACGCCGAGGCGGCGCTGGACCGCGTCGAGCGCGAACAGGAGGTCGAACGGCAGAACGAGCGCCTCGACGAGTTCGCCTCGCTGGTCTCCCACGACCTCCGGAACCCGCTGAACGTGGCCGCCGGTCGCGTGGAACTCGCCCGCGAGGAGAGGGACGGCGAGCATCTCGCGGCGGCCGCCGACGCGCTCGGCCGGATGGAGCGACTCATCGAGGACATGCTGTCGCTGGCCCGCGAAGGCCGGACCGTCGGCAGCCCCGAACCGGTCGCCCTCCGCCAGTTGCTGGCGGACTGCTGGCGGAACGTCGACACCCGTGATGCGGACCTCGTCGTCGAAACCGACCTGACCATCGAGGCGGACACGAGCAGACTCCGGTCGCTCGTCGAGAACCTGTTCCGCAACGCCGTCGAGCACGCGGGCCCCGACGTCACTGTCCGGGTCACCCCGCTCGACGACGGCCAGGGCTTCGCAATCGAGGACGACGGCCCCGGCATCCCGGAGGCGGACCGCGAGGCGGTGTTCGAACCGGGGTTCTCCACCGCCGCGGAGGGGACGGGGTTCGGTCTCGCCATCGTCCGGCAGGTAGCCGAAGCCCACGGGTGGACCGTCACGGCAACGGAGAGTGCGGACGGCGGCGCACGCTTCGAGGTCGCCGGCGTCGGAATCGGCGTCGAGGAAACCCCGGCCTGACCGCATCGTCTCGCCGGCTCAGACTGCCGGTCGCGTAGCGTTCATCCCCGCCGCCTCCGGTCGACCGCGTGGGCCGGTCGCTCGTCGACGATCGAAGACGACCGTGCCGAGAAAAAGCAGGATTCGAGTTCAGTACTGCTGGCCGCCGGTCTGAGGCTGTCCCCACTGCTCCTGGCCGCCACCGTACTGCTGGCCCGTCGGCTGCTGACTACCGTACTGCTGGGTTCCCATCTGCTGGCCTGTCGGCTGCTGGCTACCGTACTGCTGGGTTCCCATCTGCTGGCCCGTCGGCTGCTGGGTACCGCCGTACTGCTCGCCCATCTGCGAACCCATCGGCTGGCCGGACTGCTGCTGGCGCTGCCAGACCGAGGACGGGATCACGTTCGCCTGGGACTGGCGGGCTATCTGGCGGAACTGGAGGTGGCTCCGCTTGAAGTCCTGGACCAGTTCGCGCGGGACGAACTGGTAGATCATCTCCCGATTGGAGTCCATCGCCCGGTTGATGACGTCCGCCGTCTCGCTGCAGTGCGGGTTGTCATGGCTCTGGATGACCGGGAGGCCGTCCCGGGCCACGCCCAGGAACGTGAGCGCCGCCTCCAGACCGTACGTGGAGTTCCGGGCGAGAAGCTTCTCGGCGATGTGGGCCATGTCGCCGATGTCGTCACAGACCCGGATGCACTCGTTCATGTGGGGCCCCATGTCCACCATCTTGTCGATGCACCACTGGGTGATGGACTCGACCTCGTGGAGGTCGTCGAGCGCCAGTCGCATCTCGCTCGTGAGGTCGTCGCGGAACCGCTCGCCCGTCTGCTGGACGAGCTGCTGGGGGCCGCCGTGCTGGACGGTGTACTGCTGGCCGCCCATCGTGGGCTGCTGGCCGCCCATCTGCTGGCCGGTGGTCTGCTGACCGGTGGTCTGCTGGCCGTACTGCTGAGTCGGTTGCTGTTGCTGGAATGCCATAGTTCGTACTCTCCGTGGACGGGTCTCCGGGCAGTCGTCGAACTCCCGGTACTCCGGGTACAATCGTGAACCGAATAAACGGGTCCGACCGTTTCAACCGCGACCTCGCGCCTAACGTGCACTTTCCGGTCGGTAGCCGCGGCAGAGCGGGTGATTCGCCCGCGCGGAGAGCGGTAAGCCGACGCTACGGGGTGGTCGGCCCCCGTTCGACGCGTGGTCAGTCTCGCTCGACGAGTTTGGTGTACTCGTCGGCGGCGTGGTCCGGCACGTCGTCGTGGTAGACGAAGACCAGCGACTCCGCCTCGAACTCCTCGAAGAACTGGTCCCAGGTGATCTCGGTGAGCGACTCCTGGTCGTCGACCGCCCGGAAGCCGAGCCGGAGCAGGCCGCTGTCGCCCTGGCCCTCCGACTTCGCCCGGTGGGCCGGGTAGCCGTCGTGGTCGTCCACCCAGTTCCGGATGAGGGCGTGGTTGGTCGTCGCGCGCTGCTCGCCCGCGTCGATGTCGATGTCAGTCATCGTCCCCACCGGAACCGGATTCGGCGAACCGCCACTAAGGCCTGGCGGCCGTCATCCCAGGCGCCCTCGGCCTCGTCGGTCACGTCCTCGATGACGACGTCGCCTTCGGGCACCCGGAACCGCTTGAGGAGTTCGCGGTCGGCCTGTGGCGCGGGCACCGTCTTGTCCACGGCGTAGACGGAGAACGTGCACGCGTCGGGGGTGAACTCGACGACCGAGTAGCCCCAGTGATGGCTGTTGAAGAACTCCAGGTGGGGGTTGCTGTCGAGCACCTCCCGCTGGACCGCCGCCTCGTAGGAGGCGCCGCCGGGCAGGTCGAGGGTCTCCTTGAGGTTCGGGCTCGTGACCGCGGGCGTCATGAACTCGACGCCGACCCGGTCGCCGTCGGCGTCCGGGCCGTACGCGGTCTGGACGTAGCCGGCGAGCGTGGTGTGCATGTCGCCGGTGAGCGTCACGAAGTTGTCGACGTCGTGCTCTCGGAGGTGGGTGTCGATGCGGCGGCGTTCGTACTCGAAGCCGTCCCACGCGTCGGGGTTGTAGAACGACCCGAGCGCGCCGCTCGTGTCGAAGGCCATGTGGAGCACCTCGTTCGCCCACGCCGTCCAGGTGGTGCCGTCGTCGGCGACGCGGTCCAGGAACCACTCGCGCTGCTCGTCGCCGAGCATCGTCCGGGTCTCGTCCGGCGGCTGGCGGGTGGTCTCGGTGCGCGCGCCGAAGCCGACGTCGGCGCCGGGCCCCGACCGGAACAGACGCTCGTCGGTCACCACCAGGTCGACAAGGTCGCCGAACCGGAACGACCGCCAGAGCTCCAGCTGGTCGATGACCCGGTCGGCGTCCGGGTCGTAGCGCACGCGCACCGGCAGGTACTCCACCCACGCCTGGATGCCGTCGGCGAACAGCTGGCGCATGAACGCCGCGTCGTCGTTCTTCGGGTGGTCGCCCGGGCCGGCGTACGGTCGGCCCTCCTCGTAGGACCAGTACCGGTTGTTCACTATCTCGTGGTCGTCCCAGGTGGCGATGAGGGCGTGTCGTTCCAGGGCGCGCCGGAGGTAGGGGTCGCTCCGGTACCGGCGGTAGAGCGCCCGGTAGTCCCGGAGCCCCATGGCCGTCCACTCCTCGCTCGGGATGATGATCCACCGGTCGTCGTAGTGGGAGCCGCCCATCCACTCGTAGATGAAGTCCCCGAGGTGGAGCATGTAGTCCACGTCGGCCTCGGCGACGTAGCGGAACGTGCCGTAGAACCCGGCGCGGAAGTCCTGGCAGGCCAGCACGGCGAGCCGGACGCTGTCGGGGGTCTCGTCGGCCGGCGGTAGCGTCCTGAACCGACCGGTTCGACTCGACGTGCCGTCGTAGACGAACCGGTAGTAGTACGTCGAAGCGGGGGAGAGTTCGCCGTCGAGGTCGACCTTGACCGTGAAATCGTGTTCAGGGCCGAGTTCGTCCGGGTCGACCCAGTAGTTCTCCACGACGTCGGTTATGGCCTCGTCACGGGCCACCTGCAGGATGAGCGGCTGGTCGGGGGTGTAGACGTCGGGGTCGACGCGCGTCCAGACGACGGCACCCGACGTCGTGGGGTCGCCGCTCGCGACGGACTCGGGGAACACCTGCTTCGAGGCTGTGCTCTCGTCGAACGACGGCGAGGGCCCCGTGCCGAGGTCGTCCGGTTCGACCGGGGTCGCCAGCGCGGCGTCGGACAGCGCGGCCCCGAGCAACGCGGCCATCGACGTGGTGCCGGCACGCTCCAGCAGCGTCCGCCGGGTGATGCCGTCGTCTCCGTCGGATGGCCCGGTCACCGTCCCACCGCCGTGGTGGGGCCGTGGCCTGGGGCCGGTTCGTACGGAACGCTCGACGCGTGCGAGCGCCGGCGAACGCCGGGCGTCATGATGGTTGCTCGTGACATGCGTGACAGTTGCGGGTGGGAGTCGGGATAGGACACCAGCACCTAAATAATTATCACGTTACCATCAGTAACGATTTAACAACATTTCGGTAAGACAGACCCGAATTTCGGCAATCTGAACCATAACATCAGTAAACGAGTATTTTAGGCCTGGCGTTCGTCACCGTCCGGTCGGCGACGGACGACGGGTCGACGAGTCCGCCCGAGAGGGCGGGATTATCGACAGTACGCGGCTGGAACACGGAATCGCCGCCAGGACAGCTCGACGGAGCGGTGGGCTAAGTCACCCGTAACCGCGTGACGTCGGTTCGTCCTCCTCGTCGCAGTGACAGTACGGTCGGCAGCGGAGCAAACCGACCAACCGGCCCGCCGAACGACCGCTCCCGTCCTCGCCCCGCGTTCGGAATCCAGCACAGTCCTCGAGAAGCCAGAAGCGACCGCCGGCCCGTGAGGCTGTGGGGCACCGGACTCGTCCAGGCGATGCACGGATTCGGCCAGGACGCGGTCCGCCGCCCGCGTAAGCCTGACGTAGCGTGAAGCGCGTCGGTCTAAGCGACGCATTCTCATTGGGCGGACGGGCCAACCGTCCGACATGGCGCTCATCGACTCCGTGGTCGTCTTCGTGGTCAGCCTGCTCATCGGCGCCCTCGGCATCTACGTCGGCGCCAGCGTCGTGGTCGACGTCAGGGACTACAGTTACGCCGTCCTGGTCGCGCTCGTCGGGGCCGTCGAGTGGGGCGTCGTCGGCTTCTTCCTCGGGTGGATACCGTTCCTCGGCCCCCTCGTCACTTTACTGGCGTACGTCGGCGTCATCAACGCGCTCTACCCCGGCGGGTTCGTCGACGCCGTGCTCGTCGCGCTCGTCGCCTGGGTCGCGACGTTCGTCGTGGTGTTCGTGCTGGCGCTGCTCGGACTCAGCGCGTTCGAGGCGGTGGGCGTCCCGGGCGTGTGACGCGACGAGAGAACGATGGATGGCAGGGTAGCGGACGCCGACGACGGCGTCCACTCCTCCGAGGCGATTCGCCTGCCGAAGCAGGCGGTACCTGACTACATCGTGACAGGTGGTAATCGCTGTGCAGGGAGCGTCAGCCCGTTTAGGACGGATTCCAGCAGACGGGTCCGGTTGGGAAACACCCAACTGGGTGGCCGGCGAGAGCACACCCATGAGTGAGACGCCACTCGACGGCCGGACAGCCATCGTCACCGGGGCGAGCGCGGGCATCGGCGAGGAGACCGTCAAGGCGCTGGCGCGTGACGGCGCGAACGTCGTGCTCGCGGCCCGCCGCGAGGACCGCCTCGAACGCATCGCCGCCGACGTGGAGAGCGACCACGGCGTCGACACCCTCGTCGTCCCGACGGACGTCCGCGACGAGGACGACGTGGAGAACCTGGTATCGTCCACCGTCGACGCGTTCGGCGGCCTCGACGTGCTGGTGGCGAACGCCGGACTCGCGTTCGGGAGCGACGTCGAGTCGATGTCGACCGACGAGTACCGCGGGATGATGGAGACCAACGTCGACGGCCTGTTCTTCGCGACGCGGGCCGCGCTCCCCACCTCCGCGAGTCCGCGGGCAGCCTCGTCGTCATCGGCAGCTTCGCCGGCCAGTACCCGCGGCCGTTCAACCCGGTGTACGCCGCGACGAAGTGGTGGGCGCGCGGGTTCGCCAAGAGCGTCTCCGCGAGCGTCGGCGACGACGTCGGCGTGACCGTCGTCAACCCCTCCGAGGTGCGCACGGAGTTCGGTTCCGAACTCGGCGAGTCCTTCGAGGAGCGGTTCGACCCAGGCGAGGTCACCGAACCCGAGGAGATAGCCGAGGCGGTCGCGTTCGCGGCCACGCGGGAGCAGTCGATGGTCAGCGAACTCGACCTCTACCGGCGCGACAAGTTCAGCATGTTCTGACGCGGAGCGAAGCCTTTTGTGGGCGGTGTACCTCACGGGGAGCGTGGCACCGACCTTCGTCGACGCGTTCGTCGAACGCCCGCTCCTCCGGCGCGCGCTCGTGCCGGTCGGGGCCTTCACAGCTATCGCGGCCGGAGGCGTCGCGGGTTTCGTCGTCCTGGGGAACGTCGGCGTCATCGAGGCGGCGTTCTGGCTGCTCGACCCCGCCAGCATCTCGGTCCACGGCGCAGGTCCCAGGGTGAAGGCGTTCGCGCTCGTCGTCATCTCGGGGCTGGTCGTCACCGGCCTCTGGATCGGCGAGACCGTGCTATCGGCGGCGTTCGGCGGCCAGATTCAGGAGGAACTCAGAACCGTGCAGACACAGCGAGCCATCGACGACCTCGACGACCACGTCATCATCTGCGGCCACGGGATGTTCGGCCGCACCATCGCCAGCCACCTGGCCGACCAGGGACGCGACGTCGTCGTCATCGAGACAGACGAGGCAGAGCACCGGCGCGTCACCGAAGCCGGCCACCTGGCGCTCAACGCGGACGCACGTCGCGAGGAGACGCTCCGCGACGCGGGCGTCGAGCGGGCGGACACGCTCGTCGCGGCCATCGACGAGTCGAACGCCAACATCCAGATAGCCATCACCGCCAGCCAGATAGCGCCGCCGCTCACCGTCGTCGTGCGCGTCGGCGACGAACTCTACGAGTCGCTGGCCCGGCGCGCCGGCGCCGACCACGTCGTCATCCCCGAGGTGATGAGCGGCGAGCAGGTGACGACCGCGATGACGCGGGCCGGCGAGCAGTAATAAGTACCGGGCCGGCCAAGCGACCACGTATGGGCATCATCTCGTCACTCATCGGCTTCGTCGTGAGCCTGCTCGTCGGCGGGTTCGGCATCTACGTCGGCGGCCGGATGGTCACCGACAGCGGCGACTACGAACAGGCCCTCTGGACGGCCGTGTTCGGCGCGCTGGGCTGGGCCGTCGTGAGCCTGTTCTTCGGGTGGATTCCGATTCTCGGCGGCCTCGTCGTCCCGGTCGTCGCGCTGGCGCTGTGGGTCGGCATCGTCAACTGGCGCTACCCCGGCGGGTGGACGGAAGCGCTCCTCATCGGCCTGGTGGCGTGGCTCGCGTCGCTGCTCACGCTCTGGGTGCTGAGTCTCGTCGGCGTGACCGGCCTCGACGCCTTCGGCGTCCCCGGCGTGTAGTCACCCCTTAGCGGACGCCGGCTTCAGTCGGCCTCCGCCTCGGTCCGGAACTCCTCGCGAACCAGCTGGATGGCGTCGTGGATGGCGCCGGCCGACGTGAGATAGCTCGCGCCGACGCCCGCCTTCAGTGTCTTCGCCGCCGGACCGGTGAACACCGACGGGCCGACCTGCGCCACCGCCGCGTCGCCGACGCTGACGAGCCAGCCGCGCGCCTCGAACGTGAACCGGTCGTATCGGGGCCGGAACACGTCGCCCTCCCGGTCGGCGGCGACCAGGCGTTCGATGTTCGTCGCGGCGACGCGGGCCTCGCGGGTGGCCGCCTGCGCGCTCGCCGGCACCGCCTCGCCCTCGGCGTCGACGACGCGGCCGGCGTCGCCGACGACGAACGTCCGGTCGTCGAGAGCGAGGGTGCTGTTCACCACGGGACGCTCGCCGCCGAGTGCGTCGGGGCCGCGGATGCCGCCGGTCCAGACGAACTGGTCGTACGCGACCGGTTCCTCGCCGTCGAATCGTATCTCCGCGTCGCTGGCGCCCGTGACCGACACGCCGGTCAGCACCTCCACGCCGGCGGCTTCGAGTTCGCGGCGGACCGCCGCCTGGAACTCCCCGGCGAACGAGGGCGCGACGGAGTCGAACTGCTCGACGAGCAGGATGCGCACGGCGTCGCCCATCAGTTCCTCGCGGGCGAACGCCGCGAGTTCGCCGGCGACCTGGATGCCGGAGAGGCCGGCCCCGCCCACGACGACGGTGCCGCCGCCGTCGTCGAGCACGTCGAGGAACCGCTCGCGGATGGCTTCGGCGTGGCCGACGCGCTTGAGCGGCGTGGCGTGCTCGCGGACGCCGGGCCGGTCGGTGAAGTCCGTTTCGGCGCCGAGGCAGACGGCGGCCACGTCGTACTCGACGGGGGCGGTCTCGGCGAGTTCGACGGTCCGTGTGGCGGTGTCGACGCGTTCGACGCGGTCCTCGCGGCGCTCGGCGCGGTCGAGCAGGTCGTCGAGGGGGACGCGGATCGCGTTCGCAAAGGAGGGCCGTCGGATGACGCGATGGAGTTCGTGCTGGATGAGGTGGTCTGGGGACTCGTCGACGACCACCAGTTCGACGTCGTCCGGGAGCGTGCGCTCGAGTCGGTGGGCGACGAGCAGGCCGGCGTAGCCGGCCCCGAGAACTGCGACGCGCATGGCCCGTGGTACGGCCGCGCGCGGTAAAGTCGTTCCCAGAAGAGCGCCTCGCTCGGGTCGAGCACCCGGGCGGGGCCGCCGACGCGCCAGACCATCGTGTCGACGCCCGTCGCCGCGACGGCCGCCTCCACCTCGTCGACGTACTCCGGGGTCGTGTTCACGTAGACGGTCGCGCCGGTGTCGGTGGAGAAGTAGGCCGGCACGTCGCGACTCGTCCGGAGCTCGCGGACGGCGTTGAAGATGTCGAGGGTCTCCGGCTGCCAGTAGACCCAGCCCGCGGGTCCGGTCATCGTCGCGGCGGCGAGGCTGAGCGAGTCGTGTTCGGCGAGTTCGAACACGCGGTCGAAGTCGGCCTCGCGGACGGCGTCGCGCATCTCGGCGAGCTGGCCGTGGACGTGGGCGAGCCGGGACTGGAACATGTGGCTCTCGGCGGCCTCGGCGTGGGCCTGCTCGGTCTCCTTGTAGGCGGGGACGAGGCCGACGACGACGCGGACCTCGTCCTCGAGGTCGGTCTCCAGGCGGTAGGACCGACAGTCATCGTCGTTGAGGCCGGCGTGGAGGTCGGAGAAGCCGCCGGTGACCGCGCGGGCGGCGGAACTCGACCCGCGGCGGGCGACCGTCGATATC
Organism: Halobacteriaceae archaeon GCM10025711; assembly: GCA_042662785.1. Lineage (GTDB taxonomy): Archaea > Halobacteriota > Halobacteria > Halobacteriales > Halobacteriaceae > JBHSYX01. The sequence continues at coordinate 1,270,402 of JBHSYX010000001.1, read as the reverse complement.
TCCTCCAGGGAAAGGTCGAGACCCGCGGCCTCGACGAGCGCCATCGCGGCGGCGGCGAATCCCGACGACGAGGAGCCGAGGCCGACGTTCGACGGGAAGCTGTTCTCGCTCTCCAGCCGGACCGGGTAGTCGGCGTGGTCGGCGTCGGCGAGTTCGCGCACCCGCGCGACGACGTTGCTGATGCGGTCGGCGGCGTGGCCGGTCACCCGGTCGCCGTCCACGACGTACGTGTCCTCGTCGAGGTCCGGGTCGAACTCGACGGTGGTGGTCGTGTTGCTCGGAGCCGTGCAGAGGCTGATGCTGTCGTGGTAGGGGAGCCGCAGGTCCGGGTCGCGCATCCCGTGGTACTTGACGAGACCCTGGATGGGGTGGGCCTTCGCGGTCGCCTTCATACGTTCAGGGCCTCGGTTCGCGCGCATAAAGATGGCGAAGCCGGCGGCGACGAATCGAATCGCTGAAACGCCTCCCCGCGGAGGTGCGGGTATGGGCAGGCCACTCGACTCGCGCGAGGACCAGGCAGACGAAGTCCTCGACAGGCTGTTCGAGGTGTACCCGGACGCGACCATCTCGCTCGACTTCTCCAGCCGGCTGGAACTGCTGGTGGCGGTGGTGCTCTCCGCCCAGTGCACCGACGAGCGCGTGAACCAGATAACGGAGTCGCTCTTCGAGAAGTACCGCACCGTCGAGGACTACGCGAACGCCGACCAGGACGAACTCGCCGAGGACCTCAGCTCCTGCACGTACTACAACAGCAAGGCGCGCTACCTCCGCGAGGCGGCCCAGCAGATGCTCGCCGAACACGACGGCGAGGTGCCGGACACGATGGCAGACCTCACCGACCTCACCGGCGTCGGCCGGAAGACGGCGAACGTCGTCCTCCAGCACGGCCACGACACCGTCGAGGGCATCGTCGTGGACACGCACGTCCAGCGGCTCTCGCGCCGGCTCGGCCTCACCGAGGAGGAGCGTCCGGAGAGGATAGAGGACGACCTCATGGATATCGTCCCGGCGGAGCACTGGAAGGAGTACACGCACCTGCTCATCAGCCACGGGCGGGCCGTCTGCACCGCCCGGAATCCGGACTGCGCCGAGTGCGTCCTGGCGGACGTCTGTCCGTCTGCGAAGCAGGACAGCGACGTGGACCTGGCGAACGGCGAGCCCTGGGACTAGAGGAAGATGTACAGCAGGAAGTAGCGGACGACGCCGAGCGCCCACGCGAACAGCCAGAACACCACGAACCCGGCGACGCCCATCCGGAGCCGGCCCCGCCACGCACTCATGTTCTCGTGGAGGTCGTCGAGGGCGACGTCCCGGTCTGGGTTGTCGTAGAGGTCGTGCTCCCGCTTGACCTGGAAGATGCGGGCGATGCCCGTAAGCGCGAACGCGAGCAACGCGTACGCCTGGAGGCCGAAGAAGGCGTGGAGGACGGCGAATCCGGTCAGCTTCTGGTCGAAGAGGCGGGGGATCATCCACGTCACGACGGGGACCGTCGTGAGCACGAGGCCGACGGAGATGAACTTGAGGTGGTGCAGGAGGATGCCCCACGACACCTCCTCCTGGTCGAGGATGTAGAGCGCCCCGTAGAGATAGAAGGGGAAACTCGCGGTCACGACCAGGCCGACCAGCGTGGCCGGACCCGCGTCCGGGGAGACGGTCATACCTCCGGGTTAGGAAGGGGTGCGTTAAAGCGTGCGACTCGGGACCGCGGTACGACGGCGGTCGAAGGCTGTACCGGGTAGAAAGGGTTTACCGGATGGAACTGCAACGAACGGGCGATGGCTAACTCCGACCCCGGGACCAGGGACAGCAGCGAGTCCCGGGAGCGGGCCGCTCCCGACGAGGACGAGGAGGCACTCCGCCGGGCGGTCGAGGACAAGTACGACTTCGACAACTTCACGCCCCGCGACATGGCGGAGATGTCGCCGGAGGAGTGGGACGCGGCCTTCGACGCCGACACGTGGATAACCGGACGAGAGCTCCTGGACCGCGTCGAGGCCGACGTCGGCCACCGCATCGCGACCGGCGAGGTGTTCGGGGTGGTGGAGCGCGAACGGGTGGACGGCGAGGAGCGACTCGTCGTCTACTCCGACGAGGGGTACGCCTTCGTCTACGGCGACGGGAGCGTCGAAGGCCGGGGACGGTGTACCGCGACGTGCAGCCGAGCGTCGCGCTCTGTTCGATGGAGTCCTACGACGTCCCCGAGACGCCCGCCGACGTCGACCTGCCGGACCCGGACAGCGTCCGGGAAGCCGGCGGCGAACTCGGCAACCGGGTCGTCCAGGTCGTCGCCGGCCTCCAGGTGGTGGCGGGCGTCCTGCTGCTCCTGGCACCGCTCGTCTTCGACCCCATCATCCGGGCGGCGTGCACGCCCGCCGCGGGCGACGCGTACGCGTGCACGGTCGGTCCGCTGAGCGGTGAACTCTACCCGTTCGGACAGTCCGCTATCCTCTCGACGTTCGCGGGCCTCGGCTTCCTCCTGTTCGGCCTGTTCCTGTTCGTCGTCGTGGCGAACGCCCGGCTGTCGAACCGATTCCGGAGCGAAGAGTACCGCAACCGCCTCCGGGCGGCCGGCGTCGACTCCGGCGAACGGCCCGCGTTCGTCCCGGACGGGGACGACGGAGACGACACGTAAGTACCCCGCCATATTTCGGGTCGTAAGCCCTGATTTCGCGGGCAGAGGCGGTGACGACCCATCGGTGGCTTTATGCAAGAGCCGTCCCGAGAAGCCAACGTATGAAGAGGCGGGACTTTATAAAAGCGGCCAGCGGCGCCACGACAGCGGCCGCAGTCGGAACCGCCGCCACGGGCACGGCCGCCGCCCAGGGCGAGCCGGACTACGGCGGCTGGCTGGACGACGTCGGGAACTACAGTTCGACCACGGACGCCCGCGGCGAATCCGAGGTGACGATCACGGTCGGGGCCGAAGGCAACGGCGGGAACCTCGCGTTCGACCCGCCGGCGGTCTGGGTCGACCCCGGCACCACCATCACCTGGGAGTGGAACGGCAAGGGCGGTGCCCACAACGTCGTCGCCGAGGACGGCGGTGACTTCGAATCCGACCTGACCGCCGAATCCGGCTTCACCTTCGAACAGACCCTCGAAGAAGACGGCATCGTGACGTACTACTGTATGCCCCACCAGTCGCTCGGCATGAAAGGCGCCATCGCAGTCGGCGACGTCGAAACCTCCGGCGGCGGAGGCGGAGGCGGCGGTGGTGGCGAAGGCGGCGGTGGCGGTGGTGGCGGAGAGGTCGACCCGCACGAGATGGGCGTCCCGTTCCAGCCACACTTCGTCGGGCTCGCCACGTTCTTGATGATGTTCGTCTCGCTCGTCTTCACGTTCTTCCTCCTGAAGTACGGCGAGTCACCGAACGCCAGCAGTCCCAACAGGAAATAACCCATGTCATCATCAGGAAGCACCTACGGCGACATCCACCGTTACGAACCGGCTCGCGAGAGCACCGCGGCCGCGATCGCCATCGTCCTGCTGACCGTCATCGAGGTCATGTTCGTCGCGCTGTTCGCGTACGGCCTCGTCACCGGCTGGGGACTCGACCCCGTCGGGAACATGTACCTCGGCTTCATCCTCGCCGCCATCTTCGTCGACCTGGCGTTCATCCTCATGCTCTACCGGAAGGAGTTCCTCCCGGACGTGATGATCGTCAAGAAGCGTCGGCGGAAGTGGGAGGACCTCTACGTGCGCCAGGAGGACGTCGAGGGCTCGGAGTCCGCGGTCAGCGCGTGGGACCAGTTCAAGAAGACGCTCTATCCGTACTACAAGAAATAACCAATGCCAGCTGACGACAAATATCCAGAGAGTTCGGGACGGCGCCGATTCGTGAAGGGCGTCGTCGGTAGCGCAGCGCTCGCCGGCGTCGGCACCGCAGGGGCCGGGATGGTCGACATCATGACCCAGAAGTCCGGTGCTGGCGGCGGTGCCACGCAGTTCTACGGCGTGGAGAACACCGCGGGGCCGGCCCCCGGTCGATGCCGATGGTTCCCATCGAGATCGACGGGGAAGGCTTCATCAAGGGTGTCTACCCCCAGATCAAGGAGGTCCAGGAGGCCGGGCAGACCGTGAAGACAGCCTCCCAGGATCTGGGCGGCATCACCTACTCGGTCGACTGGTTCCAGTACTGCGGGGTGCAGGCCTACAGCGGGCTGTCGCCCAACTACGAGGGCGACAACTACTTCCGGTACGGCAGCAGCCCGCCGTACGAGTGGCAGCAGGAGGAGGTCAACGCGGGCGACCGGGTCAACATCGCCGACTTCCAGGACTACGAGGAGTGGGGCAACGGCATCGGGCGCGCCGGCCTCGGCAAGCCCGCCATGGCGACCTGGCGCTCCCAGGACACGCCGGACACCATCCCCATCCAGATCATCCGGAGCACTCGCGTCGAGCAGAAAGCGCCGGACAACGAGTGGCTCTCCGCCGCGACGAGCCAGGGCGTGATGGCCGTCCTCAACAAGTGCACGCACTTCTGCTGTGTGCCCGGGTTCAAGGCCTCACAGCAGTCGGCGTCGTTCGAGGGCGCCAACGACATCTACTGTCCGTGCCACCAGTCCATCTACGACCCGTTCAGCATCGTGAAAGAGTCGTTCGTCGCGTTCCCACGCCCGGAGGACGGCTGACATGAGCATCGAGCGCAAGGACGAGTACGACCACGACGCGTGGCTCAAGGAGAAGGACCTGACCCCCATCGAGGCCACGTTCCTCACCACGCTGGTCTGGTTCGACCGCCGGTTCCGCATCGTGGACTACCTGGAGATTCTGGAGACCCTCTACTACCGCATCAACCTCCAGATGCCGAAGAGCCACACGGAGCAGTACAACCTGGACAACAAGTTCTGGTACTGGTATCCGCTCTACGCGCTGGGCTCGTTCTCCACGCTGGCGTACATCGTCGCCGCCATCAGCGGCGCGCTGCTCGGGTTCTACTACGCGCCCGCCACGACGGGCGACCCGTCGACGGCGTACAACTCCATCACGTTCATCATGACGGACCTGAACTTCGGGTTCATGCTCCGGAGCATCCACCGCTGGTCCGCGCAGGTGATGACGGCGGCGGTGTTCCTGCACATGCTTCGCGTCTACTTCACGGGCGCGTACAAGGAGCCGCGCGAACTCAACTGGCTGCTGGGCATCATCCTCATCAGCCTCACGATGGTCTTCGGTTACTCCGGCTACCTGCTCCCGTGGGACCAGCTCTCGTTCTGGGCCGGCCAGATCGGCGTCGAGATGAGCCTCTCCATCCCGCTCGCCGGCGAGTGGGTCGCCCAGCTGCTGTTCGGCGGCTTCACGCTGACCCAGGCGACGCTGCAACGCATGTACATCATCCACGTCTTCCTGCTCCCGTTCGTCGTGACGACGCTCATCGCCGTCCACATCGGCATCGTCTGGGTGCAGGGCATCGCGGAACCCCACTAATCGAACAATGACCGACGAAACCAACGACACGGACGCTCGCACCGACGGCGGCGGCACCGGCATCGTGCCGCCCGACGACGAGACGCCGACGTGGCGCGAGCGCAAGGCCCGCCACACCGGCCTCTCCCGGCTGACCTACGAGTACTTCGAGCGCGCCCGGCGCGAGGACCAGGACCTCCGGACGGAGTCGAGCTACGTCGAGCGCGACGTACTCGGCTTCCCCGCGTGGCCCCACGAGACCATCCGCAACCTCTCGCTGGCCGCGTTCTTCGTGGGGATGATCCTGTTCCTGGCGGCGACGCTCCCACCGCACATCGAGGCGCCGGCGAACCCGAGCCAGACGCCTGAGATCATCCTCCCCGACTGGTATCTCTACTGGTCGTTCGGCCTGCTCAAACTCGGCCCGCTCAACCCCGAGCTGTCGGTGCTCGGCGGCGAGAAGCTGATGGCCGACCGGACGTACGGCGTGCTGGCGAACCTGGTGGTCGTGGGCATCATCGCCATCGTGCCGTTCCTCAACAAGGGGAGCGCGCGTCGCCCGGTCGAGGAGCCGTTCTGGGCGGCGGTGGGCGTCGCGGGGGTGACGTTCGCGCTCACCATCAGCGTGCTGTCCATCAAGAACCTCATGGCGGACTTCATCCCGCCACACCTGCTGTTCGACCTGACGTTCCTGCTCCCCGTCGTCACGGGCGCGCTGTCCTACGCGGTCCTGAAGACGATGCGCGAGGGGTACATGTACGACCTCAACCAGCGCTACTACATGCTTCGTCCGCCGAAGTGAAGTAGCCGGACCACTTTCTCTCGACATGGACCGTTCGCGCGAGATAACCGTCCCGCTCCGCCTCTACAAGACGGTCACGGTGTTCTCCACGCTGTTCGCCGTCGTGACCGTCGTCGGCGGGTTCGTCCTGCTCGACACCGCCACGCAGCGCGGCACAGCGGGGCTGGCGGAGATGGACACCCTGCTCGCCGCCACAGGGCTCGGACTCATCGTCGCCGGCGGCGCCGTCTACGCGTTCGCGGGCCGGTTCCAGGCCCGGGAGATGGGAAAGTCTAAAGACGGTGCCGACGAACCCTCGAACAATGGCTGACGAATTCGCGAAGGGCCTGGGCATCCTCACCAGCGCGGGCCTCATCTGGATGGTGCTCGCCGGATGGTACAACACGGTGAGCTTCACGGGCGCACAGCTCTTCGGTCCCAACCCAGAGAACGTGGACGTCTACACCCAGCTGGCGCTGAACATGAAGGAGGTCATGTTCTACTTCGCCATCCTGGGGCCGCTCGTCTTCTGGGTCCTGCTCCCGGCGGTCCGCCAGGGCCGCGAGGCGTGGGCCGCCCGCAGCAGCGAGTAACCGACCGGTCGTCTCTTCTCTCGCTGCCCGAACCGGCAGCGGCGCGCGGTGCCGGTGACACGGTGCGGTTATCCGCCCGTAGCGGTCAGACTCCGTCTATGGCACTGGCCGTGGATCGGTCGCTGGCGACGGGGCGAAGTTTGAAGCGGTGGCTCGTCATCTGGCTGGTATGGTTCGGGCCGCGTCGGGTCTTCGGTCGGTCGTCGGGGCGACGGTGGACGTGTCGCTCGCAGTGGCCGCACTCGCAGTCGTGTGCTATCCCGCGGTCTCGGTCGGGAACGCCCTGCTCGGCGCCCCGCTCGACGACGCGACAGTCAGGCTCGCCGTCGGCGTCGTCGCCCTCGGCGGTGCGTACCCGTTCGTCGCGGGCGACTGGTCGCTCGGGCGACTCGGCGACTACGTCTTCGCGTTCGTGGTCGCCGCGTTCGCAGCCGGCGTCGTCGGGGCCGCCGTCGTCCTCCTCTTCGACCTCGACGTCGCCGGCAGTGACCCGCTTCCGCAGGGACTCCTCTTCGCGACGGCCTACCTGGTCGCGTACCTCGTCGCGTTCCGCGACGCGGGTTTCGAGTCGGTGACGACGGACACCACGTCGTAGCCCGCAGACCGGAGAGTGCAGGAATGGGGTAGCGTTCGCTGGCGGCGTTGAGAACGGCAAAACGGTCGTGGTCGGCTCAGATGATGTCGTTCCAGAGCGGGGCGACGAAGGGGAAGACGCTGATGTAGGCCGCGTACAGCAGGACGAGGCTCGACGCGACCAGCGACCCCTTCGGGGCGTCTATCGCCATGTCGTTGCGGGCCTCGACCTTGCGGGCCTCGAACTCGAAGAAGTCGGTGAGGAACAGGCCGAGTGCGAGCACCGAGATGACCATCCCGGAGTGGTGGTGCAGCGTCAGGTAGTAGAACGACGCGAGCAACAGCCCCCACGTGGTGACGACGTGGAGCGGGTTGCGGCTGATTCCCTCGTCGCCATCGCTCTCCTGGGCCTGCTTGCGATACGAGTCGAACGCCAGCTTCCGCGTGAGCAGGTTCGAGACGGCGAGCACGAGCAGGACGTACTCCATGTACGGCCCGACGGTGGTGTCGAGCGGGCCGAAGATCACGACCGATGGGTCTGCCATACTCGATTGTGAAAGCGTGGCGGTATTAGGTCTTTTCCAATCTGCCGGGGTTCGACCCCGGTACGACCCCGGCGACGCCTACCGCGTGTCGAAGACGGGGCGACTCGCCGGCAGGCGGACCAGGTCGACGTGGCCGTCGAAGGTGACGGTGGCTTCCTCGTCCCGCGAGAGCGTCGCCACCTCGCGGTCGTCCGCGTAGAGGGCGACAACGCCCTCCCGCTCGACGGTGACCGTGACGGGCGGCCGGACCACCCAGTGTGACTGGTCGACCGTGAACGGCCCGATGGGGACGACGACGGCACCCTCGATACCGGGCGAGAGGACCGCCCCGCCGGCGTCGCGGGCGTAGCCGTGGCTCCCGGCGGGCGTGGCGACGACCACGCCGTCCGCCCGGACCCGGGTGACCGGCAGGCGACTGCCGTCCGGGGCCGTCGAGGTGACGCTGTACTCGGAGATGCGGCCGGACTTCGCGGTGACGGCGGTCACGTCCGTGAGCGCGCGGGCGTGGACGTCGCCCGCGGTCACGTCGAACAGGGGCGTGGCCCGGACGGTCCAGTCGCCCGCCACGACGGCGTCGCCGACGGCGTCCGCGGCCGACCGGGGAACCGACTCGAAGCCCCTGCCAGCGTCGACCGGCACGACCGGCACGTCGGGGGCGCGCCGGGCGACCGAGAGCAGCGCCGACTCGCCCACGGCGACGACGACGTCGGGGTCGGCAGCGAGCACGTCCGCGACGGAGCCGACGTGTGGCTGTCCGCCCGCGTCGCGGAGGCTCGTCGCGACGGCGTCGGCCAGGCCGCCCTCGCCGACGACGCCCGTCACTGACGACGCCCCCGCCGACTCCGGTGTCGCTTCATCATCCGACGTGTCGTGTCCGACCATGAAAAGACCCCGGTCAGTACGGCCAGTCGCCGGTCACCTTCATGCCCTTCGCGAGGTCCTGGTCTTCGAGGGCGGCGGCGATGTCCTCGGGGCTGGCGTGGGCCACGGCGAACCCGTCGTCCGCGAGGTCCACGGCCAGGTCGGCGAGCAAGACGGCCTGCTCCCGGAAGGTGCGCGGTTCGAGTTTGTCGAGGGTGTCGGCACGGGTGTGCCCCCAGCCGCGGCCCTCGTCGTCGCTGTGGCTGTGGACGTGGTAGCCGGGGACGCCCCACTGGACGAACGGCCAGTGGTCGCTGTGCGGCCCCATCTCCGGGTTCGTCTCGAACGGGTGGTCGTACCGGTCGGCGACCGCGTCGACGGCGTCCCGGAGGGCGTCGAACCCGTGCGTGTGGGCGGCCAGGGTGCGGCCCTGGACGACGCCGTCGAGGTTGAGCACGGCCTTCACCGAGTCGTTGTCGACGCGGTCGGCCTCGTGGGCGGCCCCGACCAGACCGACCTCCTCGGCGCCGAACGCGACGAAGCGTACCCTGGTGTCGAGTTCGTGCTCGCGCTCGGCGAGGATGCGGGCGAGTTCGACCACCATCGCGGTCCCTGCGCCGTTGTCCATCGCGCCCTCCGCGATGTCGTGGGCGTCGACGTGGCTCGTCACGAGCACCTCGACGTCGGTGTCCGGGCCGAGTTCCGCGTGGACGTTCTGGCTGGTGGCGTCCCCGATGTCGGCGTCGACGACGACGGTCACGGAGTCGCCTTCGAAGCGCCGGGCGAGACGCGACCCGACCTCCTTGCTCACGCCGACCGCCGGGACGTCGCCGATGGGCGACTCGGCGGTGCCGACGCTCCCGGTGGGCGGCAGGCAGCCCTCGTAGTGGTTGCGGAAGACGAACGCGGCCGCGCCGTGTTCGACGGCGTAGTAGTACTTCTCGCGCCGGTGGATGAACCGGTCGTACCACGACGGGACGTTGGACGCGACCATCACGACCTTGCCCTCGACGTCGGTCGACTCGAAGTCCTCCGGGAGGCCGTAGCCGAGGTCGACGAACTCGCCGTCGGCCTCGCCGGCGGGGCTCCGGGGAAGCGCGATGCAGTCGTGTTCGTCGCCCCCGGCGGCGACGTGGCTGGAGCCCCGGGTCCAGCCCTGGAGGTCGAACTCGTCGAGGCGGGCGTTCCGCGCGCCCACCTCCGCGAGCGCGTCGCGGGTCGCCTCCGCGGCGCGGCGTTCGCCGTCCGTGCCAGCCATCCGGTCGCCGACGTCGACCAGACGCTCCAGGTGGTCCCAGCCCGTGTCGCTCGTGAACGTCCGACCGATCCAGTCAGTCATGTGCTGACATGCTCTCGAAGCCCGCGTAAGCGTTACGAATCAGCCCACGCCGCCGAATGACAATCCGTCGACTCGTGTCGGCAATACTTGCGTCAGACCGACGAATCGACACCGGCATTATGAATCTAATTCCAGTATCGTCATCGAAACCAGGGTGTCCCCCATGTTTTATTACCCGAGACGGGGTCATACCACTGGGTACACTGGTGATCCCATGGCGATAGAACCTGACTCTCTCCGACGCGTGATGGACCTCGACGGCCACGTCGACGGCGTGGCCGACCCCGACCTGGACGTGCGACAGGCCTACCGGTGGCAGGTGCTGGCCCGCACGTTCGACGAGAAAGCGGTCAACCTCCACCGGCAGGGGCGCATCGGCACGTACGCTCCCCTCCGGGGCCAGGAGGCCGCACAGGTCGGCGCAGCCATGGCGCTGGCCGACGACGACGTCGCGTTCCCGACCTACCGCGACCACGCCCTCTACATGGTCCGCGGCGTCCCGCCGCGAGACATCCTGCTCCACCTCAACGGCGCCGGCAGCAACGTCGACCGGCAGGACGCCGACGACCTCTGGACGTTCCCGCCGACCATCCCTATCGCCACGCACCTGCCCCACGCCGTCGGCGCGGCCATGGCCGCCGACTACCGCGGCGACGACCGCGCGGCGTTCGTCAGCTTCGGCGACGGGGCCACCAGCGAGGGCGACTTCCACGAGGCGCTCAACTTCGCGGGTGTCTTCGACGCGCCCGCCGTCTTCTTCTGCCAGAACAACGGCTGGGCCATCAGCGTCCCGGTCGACCGGCAGACCGCCAGCGACACCATCGCGCAGAAAGCCGACGCCTACGGGTTCGACGGCATCCAGGTCGACGGCAACGACGTCATCGCCGTCTACGACGCCGTGACGGACGCCCTCGACCGGGCGCAGGCGGGCGAGGGCCCGACGCTCATCGAGGCCATGACCTATCGCCAGGGCGCACACACGACGACCGACGACCCCACGCGCTACCGCGACGAGGGAGAGGTCGAGGAGTGGATGGACCGCGACCCGCTCGAACGCACCCGCCAGTATCTCGAACGCCACCACGACTGGACCGAAGAAGACGAGACGTCACTCCGCGAGTGGGCCGCCGACCAGGTGGCGGACGCCCTCGACGCCGCGGAACGACACGACGACCACCCGGTCTCGGAGATGTTCGACCACGTCTACGCCGACGAACCAGCGTCGCTCGCCGCCCAGCGCGACGAACTGGTCGACGAACCGGACACCGACTGGTGAGCTACAGCGTCCCCTCGTCTTTCAGTCCCTCGATGACATCGTCGACCAGGCTGTCGACGTTCTCGTAGGGGAAATTCGAGTGCGAGGAGAGCTTCGTCGCTAGCTCCATCGCGGTGAAGCTGACGTCGCCCGCCTCGAACTTCGTCCCCGGGCCGCCCGGGAGCGCCGGGACGAGCTCCATCTGGTTGCTGACCGGGTAGTCGGCTCCCTCGAACGCCTCGGTGAGCTGTGCGCGGAGTTCGGCCTCGACGTCGTCTGCCATACCACGACGTGTAACCGCTCCGGACAAAAACCTTCGGGCGGCGTCGGCGTAACTCAAGTTTTTTGCCCCGTGGCCGAGACGTGCCCGGTATATGCGGGAGGAGCTCGCGGAGTGGCGGCCGGTGGTCGACGAAGCGATAGAACGCGTGCTCCCACGCACCGTCGACGACGACTACCTCGAAGCCACGTTCGGACCCGCCACCTACGACTACGACGCCGAGACCATCCAGCGCGCGCTCGCCGACCCTATCTGGGACCTGCTCGACCGCGGCGGGAAGCGATGGCGGGCCGTCCTGTTCCTGGTGCTTGTCGACGGCCTGGGCGAGAACCCCCACGAGTTCCTCACCTACGCGACCATCCCCGAGATACTTCACAACGGGACCATCATCGTCGACGACGTCGAGGACGGCGCCGAACTCCGGCGCGGCGAACCCGCCCTCCACCACCGCTACGGCGTGGACGTCGCACTCAACGCCGGTAACGCGCTCTACTTCATCCCCCTGAAGATCCTCTCCCGGAATCCGGCCGACCTGTCGCCCGAGCGCCGTCTCGCCGCCTACGAGATGCTCACCCACGAACTCAACCGGACCCACCTCGGCCAGGGCATGGACATCTGCTGGCACAACGACCACGACGTCGCCGTCACCGAAGCAGAGTACATGGAGATGTCGGCGTGCAAGACGGGCTGTCTCGGTCGCATCGTCGCGCGCCTCGCCGCCATCGTCGCCGGTGCGTCCGAGACGACCGAGCGCCATCTCGCGAACTTCGCCGAACGGATGTCCATCGCGTTCCAGATCGGCGACGACATCCTGGACGTGGAGCACAGTCTCGACCAGGCAGGCGAGTTCGGCAAGTCGTTCGGCAACGACATCCGCGAGGGCAAGAAGACGCTGATGGTCATCCACGCGGTCAACGAGGCCGACGACGAGCAGGCGCGCCGCCTCCAGGACATCCTCGCCGCCGACGACAACACCGACGACGAGATATGGGAGGCCCTCGACATCCTCCAGGAGACCGGCAGCGTGACGTTCGCTCGCGAACGAGCGCTCGCGCTGGCCGAGGAGGCCCGCGACCATCTCGCCGAGGTCGACCTCGACCCGGACGTCGCGGAGTCCGTCGCGGAGTTCACCCGGTTCGTCGTCGAGCGCGACGTCTGAACGGCCGCGTTTATTGCGGGTCGGGCCCCACGTCCGGTATGGAGTTCGACTTCGACCTGCTGGCGGAGCTGACGGAGACGAGCGGCGTCCCCGGCTACGAGGACCGCATCCGTGACGTCGTGCGGCGCGAACTGGAAGGTACCGTCGACGAGGTCAGGACCGACGCGATGGGGAACGTCGTCGGCACCGTCGAAGGCGACAGCGACTACGAGGTCATCGTCGGCGCCCACATGGACGAGATCGGTTTCATGGTGCGCCACGTCACCGAGGAGGGGTTCCTCCAGCTCGACGCGCTCGGCGGGTTCGACCCGCGCGTGCTCAAGGCCCAGCGCGTGACGGTCCACACCGCCGAGGACGACGTCCGGGGCGTCATCGGCTCCCCGCCCCCGCACACGATGGACGAGGAAGACCTGAGGAGAAGCCGAAGGTCGAAGACGTCTACGTCGACCTCGGACTCACGGTCGACGAGACACGGGAGCGCGTCTCCGTCGGCGACCCGGTCACGCTCGTCCAGCAGACCGAACGCATGGGTCACACGGTCACCGGGAAGGCACTCGACGACCGGGTGTGTGTGTTCGCGATGCTCGAAGCCGCAAAGCGCCTCGAGAACCCGGACGTGACCGTCCACTTCGCCGCCACCGTCCAGGAGGAAGTCGGTCTCCGAGGCGCCCACACCCTCGCCGTCGACATCGACCCCGACCTCGCCGTCGCCCTCGACGTGACCGTCGCCAACGACATCCCGCAGTTCGAGGACGAAGGAGACTACGTCACCCGTCTCGGCGAGGGGACCGCCATCAAGCTGAAGGACAGCAGCGTCATCACGAACCCGAAGGTCAACAAGCGGATGCGCTCGGTCGCCGAAGCCGAGGACATCCCCTACCAGCTCGAAGTGCTCCCGCAGGGCGGGACCGACACCGCCGGGTTCCAGCGCGCCCACGGCGCGAAACCCGCCGGCGCCATCTCCATCCCGACCCGGTACCTCCACACGGTCACGGAGACTGCCCACGTCGACGACGTCGACGCCACCATCGACCTGCTGGTGGCGTTCCTGGAGACCGAGACCGGCGACCACGACTACCGGCTGTAAGCGACACCTTGAGAACCGGCCATCCCGTACCGCCGCGCATGACCGACGCGGGCAGGTTCGTCTCCCGGCGCGCGTTCCTCCGTGCAGCGGCCGGGACCGCTGCCGTCGCCGGCACGTCCGGCGTCGCCGCGGAACCATTGACCGTCGAGGTCGGCCCCGACGCCCGCTACGTCTTCTCGCCGGGGACCGAAACGCTGCTCCACGTCCCCCGGGGACGACCGTACGGTTCGCCTGGCGGTCGGACAACCACAACGTCGTCGTCGAGAACCAGCCGAGCGGCGCCGACTGGTCGGGGCACGAACCCATCGAGCACACGGGGTTCTCCTTCGAATACACCTTCGACGTGCCCGGCAGCTACGAGTTCTTCTGTCGGCCCCACAAGTCGCTTGGGATGACCGGAGCCATCGTCGTCGGCGAGGACGAGGGCGGAACGAACGAGCAGCCCGAGCGGAGCCAGGCGGGCGGTGGGGGAATGCTCGCGCTCGGCACGCTGGGGAGTCTGGGCGTCGTCCTCGGCCTCATCTACGTGGTGCTTCGGCGTGGACCCGGTGGTCCCGCGGACTGACTACCGCTGGACGATGTCGAGTTCGACCGGGCGGCGTTCGCCCTCCAGGTCTTCGACGATGCGGGCGACGACGCGTTCGCCTTCCTCGACGATGAGGTCGACGACGCGGTCGATGACCCACGAGAAGGAGATGAACCGGGGAGTTTGATGATGCCGGAGTGGACGGAGTCGGGGTTGTAGGTGACCTGCAGGCGGACGCGGGAGGCGGTGTCGCGGTCCGGGGGCACCTCCTCCGGGGCCTGTTCGACGACCCACTTCCCGTGAGCGTGTATCTCCCGGGTAACCTCCCAGTCGATCGTCTCCGGTGGGTCGATGGCGGTGACCTCGGTGTGGGCGGTGTAGGACAGTTTCCACCACGTGAACCGGAGGTCGTAGGTGGTGCCGACGCCGCCGGTGCCGTGCTGGGTCACCCGGTCGAGATGTTTCGAGTAGTCCGCGTACCGCGGGAAGTCGACGAGGAAGTCGAACACCTCCTCGGGCGGCAGGTAGACGAGCGTGCTGACCTCGACGGTGTTCACACGCCAACTCGTCGGGCGAGCCACATGAACCTGGCGAGGATGAGAAACCCATTTGCTCGAGCACCGCGGAGCCGAACCATGCACGACGTACTCATCGTCGGCGGGGGCGTCGCCGGCCGGTCCGCCGCCATCTTCACGGCGCGCGCGGGTCTGGACACCCTCGTCGTCTCCCACGACGAGTCCATCCTGCGGCGCAACGCGCACCTGGAGAACTACCCGGGATTCCCGGCGGGCGTCGACGCACGCCTCCTCCTTTCGATGATGCGCGACCAGGCCGAGCGGGCGGGCGTCGCGTTCACCGACGACCGGGTCGTCGACGTGGCGCGCGAAGCGGATGGATTCGCCGTCACCGGCGAGCGTAGTTCCTACGAGGCGCGACGGGTGATCGCCGCTTCGTGGGCCGAAAGTGGCTATCTCGACGGGCTCGACGTCGAGCGCGAGCAGCGCGGCAGCAAGCAGTTCGTCGTCCCGGACGAGGCGGGGCACACGAACGTCGATGGACTGTACGCCGCGGGCCGCCTCGCCGCACAGTACCACCAGACCGTCGTCGCCGCGGGCCACGGCGCACAGGTCGGACTGACGGTCGTCCACGACAGCGACGTACCGTTCTACCACGACTGGGTGGTGCCCGAGGGCTACTTCACGGGTCGGGGACGCGAGGTGCCGCCAGGGTGCGAGGAGATAGACGAGGCCGAGCGCGGGCGACGCGAGCGGGCGTCCCGGGAGGTGATGCAGGCCTACTTCGCGGAGCCACATCCGGGGAAGCCGACCCAGCACCCGAGCGTTCGCGACGCCGAGGCGTCCGAGTAGGGCGAGCAGACGGCACGCTGCTTCGCGCTCCACGTGGCGGCGTGCCGTGCTCCCGCCTCGACCGCCACGTGGCCGGTTTCAGGGCACGGCCCGGCGTGGTCGCCCGTTCGGTCATAAACCTTCGTCCGCACCGGCCGGTTCGGGCGGGCTTTTTATCTACCGGGGAACGAACTACGGACGAATGCTCTCGGGAGTCAACGTCGCGCTGGGCGTGACCGGCAGCATCGCGGCGGTGAAGGTCGTGGAGCTGGCCCACGAACTCCGCCGCCACGGTGCGAGCGTGCGGGCGGTCATGTCCGGCAGTGCGCAGGGAATCATCCACCCGTGGGCCGTCGAGTTCGCGACGGACGGCGCGGTGGTGACGGAGATAACGGGCGCCGTCGAGCACGTGGAACTCGCGGGCTACGACGGGTGGGCCGACGTCCTCCTCGTCGCGCCCGCCACCGCGAACACCGTCGGGAAGATGGCGAGCGCCGTCGACGACACGCCGGTCACGACGGTGGCGACGACGGCGCTCGGGTCCGGCATTCCGGTGGTCGTCGCGCCGGCGATGCACGAACCGATGTACGACCATCCCGGGGTGCTGGACGCCATCGAGACCGTCGAGGACTGGGGCGTGACGTTCGTCGACCCGCGAATCGAGGAGGAAGGCGAAGATAGCCTCCGAGGAGGCCATCGTGCTGGCGACTGCACGCGCGGCGGGCGACCGGCCACTCGACGGCGAACGCGTGGTCGTGACGAGCGGCGCGACCAGCGAACCCATCGACCCGGTGCGCGTGCTGAGCAACCGCGCCTCCGGGAGAACGGGGCGGGCCGTCGCCCGGGCGTGCTACGTTCGCGGCGCGGACGTGACGCTCGTCCACGACGGCCCCGACGTCCCGTACGCCGACGTGAAACAGGTGACGACGGGCGCGGAGATGCTCGACGCGGTCCGGGACGCCGTCGCGGACGCCGACGCCCTCGTCTCCGCGGCCGCCATCAGCGACTACACCGTCGAGGCCAGCGAGGAGAAGATACGGTCGGGACAGGACCTCACGCTCGACCTGACGGCGACCCCGAAGCTCATCGACACCGTCCGCGAGGCGCACCCCGACCTCCCCATCGTCGGGTTCAAGGCCGAGACGAGCGGCGACGACGAGGCGATGGTGGCGGCGGCCCGCGACGTCATGGAGCGGGTGGACCTGTCGTTCGTCGTGGCGAACGACGCGAGCGTGATGGGCGGGGAGGAGACGCGTGCCATCGTCGTCCGGCGCGAGGAGACCAGCGAGTTCACCGGGAGCAAGGACGACCTCGGACTGGTCGTGGCCGACGAACTCGCATCCGACCTCACGTAGTCGGCGTCGCGGAGAAAGCGCGGGTCGGCGCTACTCGTTCTCGTCCGGCCACTGCGCGGTGCCGTGGAACGGGACGCCCATGCGCTGGGCCGACCGCGATATCATGTGCGCACCGGTCGGCGCCGTGAAGAACAGGAACACGATGCCGATGAGCGACGTGAAGCCGGCGCCCGCCGGGCCGAAGTAGACGAACCCGGCGAGGAACAGCGACGCCGCGCCGAGCGTCGTCGCCTTGCTGGTGGCGTGCATCCGGTTGTAGACGTCCGGGAACCGGAGCAGGCCGACTGTCCCGACCGTCAGGAAGAAGATTCCGACGGTGATCAGTGCTGTCACGACGACGGCCTGGAGTAGCGTGGTCATTCGATGATGTCCCCCTCTTCGACGTACTCGGCGACGGCGACGGTGCTGATGAACCCGATGATGGCGAGCACCAGGCTCACCATGACGAACAGGCCCTGCCCCGTCTGGAACGCGAACAGGAGCGCGATGGCGACCACGTTCGTCGCGATGGTGTCGAGTGCGACGACGCGGTCCGGGACCGTCGGCCCCTGGATGACGCGGTAGCCCGCGAACAGGGTGAGCGCGCTGGCGACGACGAGGCCCGCGTTCACCGCGAGTTCGAGGAACCCCTGCTCAATCGCCATCGTGCTCACCTCCGTCGAGAGTGGGTTCCGGCGGTAGCTCCGGCACCGGGTCGCCTGGCTTCATCTCCTCGTCGAAGATGAGCAGGGCGTAGTCCTCCCAGGCGCGGATGGGCGCCACCACGGCGTCGTGGTCGCGGCCGTCGATGGCGTGGACGTACAGCGCGTTGCGGTCGTCGTCGTAGTCCATGGTGAGGGTGCCGGGGGTGAGCGTGATGCTGTTCGCGATGGTCGTGATGGCGGGGCCGGACTGCACCCGGAGCGGGATGACGATGACGTCCGGGTGGATGGGCATGGACGGCGACAGCACGCGGTAGGCGACGTCGACGTTCGCCGTCACGAGTTCCTTGAGGAACACGCCGACGTAGAGGAGCGCGTACGGCGTCGCGCGGACGGCACGGGTCAGGTCGACGTCGTCGGCGTAGAGCCGCCGGAAGAGGAACGCGACCGGCATGCCGACTGCCAGGCCGAGCAGGAGTTCGCCCAGCAGCGCGACCGGGTCGAGTGGCACGCCGCGGACGAACAGCCACAGGCCGGCCAGCGTGACGCCGATGACGGGCCACCTGCGGACGCTCACGCCGCCCCACCTCCCATGACGGCCTCGACGTATTCGGGCCGGGCCGTCGCGGCGTCGGCCGCGGCTTCCGCCAGCCGGAACACCGGGTCGAAGCCGACGCCGACCGCCACGATGCCCACGGCGAGAACGACGAGCATCGCGACCTGCACCCGGTCGGGGCTGGCGGCCGCCACGCCCTCGCTCACCGGGCCCCAGAACCCGCGGTTCCAGGCCCGGGAGAAATACGCGACGGTGAGGATGGCGCCGGCGAGCGCGATGGCGAGCACCGGAGTCGACGGCGCCTGCACGCCGGTGTCGAAGACGAGCAGTTTGCCGAAGAAGCCCGCGAGCGGCGGGATGCCGATGAGCGAGAGCGCGCCGACGAAGAACGCGCCGGACAGCACCGGCTCCCGGGCGGCGAGGCCGCCGAGTTCGTTGAACCGGCTGGAACCGACGCTGTCGCGGACGGTGCCCGCCGCCAGGAACAGCATCCCCTTGGCGAGCGCGTGGTTCAGCGAGTAGACGAGCGCGGCCGAGATGGCGAGCGCGCTCACGGCGGGGACGGTGGCGGCGACGGCCAGCGGCAGGACGATGAACCCGACCTGTCCGATGGACGAGTAGGCCAGCACGCCCTCGATGGAGTCGCGGCCGATGGCGCTGAACCCGCCGAACAGGATGCTCGCCGTGGCCATGACGAACAGCACGGGCCCGTAGAAGTCCAGGAGCCCGGTGCCGGTGAAGCCGGGGAGCGAGAGGTCGGTGGGGAACGCCGCGGCGGCGAACACGGTGAAGTAGAGCCGGATGATGGCGTAGATGCCGACCTTCTTCACGACGCCCGCGAGCATCGCGGTGACGGGCGATGGCGCGGCGGTGTAGGCGGCAGGCACCCAGAACTGGAACGGCGCGATGCCGGCCTTGAGCGCGAACACCGCGAACAGGAGCGCCGAGAGGCCGAGGACGGGCGCGAGGCTCTGGCCCGACATCTCGCCGAGGCGCTGGGCCATGTCGGCCATGTTGAGCGTCCCGACGGTCGAGTAGAGGCCGCCGATGGCGAGCAGCATGACCGCGCTCCCGATGAGGTTGAGGACGACGTACTGGAGCGCGGCGCGGGTGTGTTCGGGGCCGCTGTAGAACACCACGAGGACGTAGCTCGACATCAGCATCACCTCGAACCAGACGAACAGGTTGAAGATGTCGCCGGTGAGGAACGCGCCGGAGACGCCCACGAGCATGAAGTGGAACAGCGGGTGGTAGGAGAGCTGCTGGCCGAACGTATCGACGTACCTGACCGAGAAGACGAGCGTCGGCACGGCCACGGTCGCGGTCAGCGCGAGCATGAACACGGACAGCGAGTCCGCGACCAGGATGATGCCGAACGGCGCGGGCCAGTCCCCGAGGTAGTAGGGGACGACGCTGGCGTCCGGGAACACCCGGAGCGCGAGCGCGGCGACGACGCCCGCGTACGCGAGGACGCCGACGAGACTCACGCCGACCTGCACCCGGCCGAGCCGGCGGGTGAGCAGGGTGAGGACGGCGGTGGCGAGTGCGACGAGTACCGGCGCGGCGACGAGTTGCTCCGTCATGGCTGGCCTCCGAGGTCGAAGACGTCTATCGTACCGTGCTCCTCGTAGACGCGGTAGGTGAGCACGAGCGCGAACGCGGTGGTCCCGAACCCGATGACGATGGCGGTCAGCACGAGCGCCTGGACCAGCGGGTCCGTGACGGCGCCGTGTTCGCCGCCGTGGTGGGCGAGCACGGGGACGCCGCCGGTGATGCCGCCCATCGTGACGAGATAGACGTTCGCGGCCTGGCTGATGATGGTCACGCCCCAGACGACGCGCACCAGGTCGCGCCGGAGGACGAGGAACGTCCCGAACGCGAACAGCACGCCGAGCACGAGGGCGAGGGTGAACTCCGTCATTCTGCCCCCACCACCGAGAGGATGGTCAGCAGCGACCCGACGACGACGGCGTAGACGCCGAGGTCGAAGGCCACTGCGCTGGCTATCTCGACTTCGCCGTAGATGGGGACGTGGTGGAGTATCCAGAACTCCTGTGTCATGAACGGGAAGCCGAAGGTCATGGCGACGATGCCCGACCCGGCCGCGATGGTGAGTCCCACCGCGAAGACGTTCCGGTAGTCGTCGACGACCGAGTGCTGGAAGTGCTGGACCACCGCCTCCTTCGTCCGGGTCAGCACCTCGTCCTCCAGGAAGTCGATGCTGAACGCGATGTAGATGAGCGCGAACGCCGTCGAGGTCAGCACGCCGGCGATGAACCCGCCGCCGGGCTGGTTGTGGCCCTGGAGGAACAGGGCGATGGAGACGACGAAGATGATGGGCACGACGACGCGCGTCGTCGTGCGCGTGATGACGGTGCTCACTGCGACTCACCCCGTTCACGCATGGCGATGAGTGTGAGCACGGAGAGTGCGGCCATCGCGACGACGGATATCTCGCCCATCGTGTCGAACCCGCGGAAGTCCACGAGGATGACGTTCACGATGTTGCTGCCACCGCCCTCCGGGACCGACCGCTCGACGAACTCGCTGGCGATGCCGCCGGACGGTGTCGCGCCCGAGGCGAGCAGCACGGTGAGGGTGACCATGCCGCCGACGACCACCGAGAGGACGCCGTCGCGGGCCATCCGCCACCGCTTCACGTTGCCGTAGAACGACGGCAGCCGGTCGAGCACCAGCAGGAAGATGACGAGCGTGAGCGTCTCGACCACGAGCTGGGTGAGCGCGAGGTCGGGCGCGCTCGCGAGGATGTAGAAGATGGCGACCATGAACCCGAGGATGGAGAGGGTGAGCACGCCCGAGATGTGCGAGGGCGCGATGGTCACCGCGACGGCCGCGACGACCGCCACGCCCAGCACCAGCGTGATGGGTACCGCGAGGTTCGGGACGAGGTCCGCGGGTAGCGAGGCGCTCGTGGCGACGTAGCCGCCGAGCGCGAGCGCGCTCACGGCCGCGAGCACCCACGTGGCGTAGGTGCGGAGGAGGCCGTTCTGGACGTACGGCGTCCAGTCCATG
This sequence comes from Halobacteriaceae archaeon GCM10025711, assembly GCA_042662785.1. Classification (GTDB taxonomy): domain Archaea; phylum Halobacteriota; class Halobacteria; order Halobacteriales; family Halobacteriaceae; genus JBHSYX01. The sequence continues at coordinate 1,249,066 of JBHSYX010000001.1, read as the reverse complement.
CTCGCGCGGTTGAGGCCGAACACGGCGCTGTCGTACCACCAGTTCGCGCGGAGCGGCGGGGCGGCTTCGAGCACCGCCCGGATGCCGGCGTGGAGGCGGCCGTAGAACGGGAACGCCACCAGCCCGAGCGAGATGGTGATGAGGCTCATGACGAACGGCGGCGTGAGGTGGGTCGGCAGGCCGACGTGGAACTCGTGTGCCCCGGGGGCGGTGCTCTCCAGCGCCAGGCCGACGACGGTGTCGACGAACAGGCCGGGGTCGACGCTGATGAGCAGGACGAGGCCCGCGAGGAGCGCGGGCGGCGCGAGCATCGTGAGCGGCGGGCGGTGGACCTCGCCGAGTTCGTCGGGTCTCGCCCCGAAGAACAGCATGAGGAACTTGATGGAGTAGAGGAACGTGAAGACGCTCCCGAAGACGGCGACGACCGGGTATATCCACGCGGCGCCGCCCGCGAGGTGGGCCGTCTCGTAGGCGGCGTCGAACAGGAGCTCCTTCGAGTAGAAGCCGTTGAACGGCGGGATGCCGGCCATGCTGAGCGACGCGACGGCCGCGACGACGGCCGTGACCGGGAGGTCGCGCCGGAGACCCCGAGGTCGGCTATCTGTCTCGTCCCGGCCTCGTGGGCGATGATGCCGGCGACGAGGAACAGCGTCGCCTTGAACGTCGCGTGGTTCAGGATGTGGAAGGTACCGGCCTCCGCGCCGACGACCTCCACGAAGCCGAAGCCCGCGATGATGAGGCCGAGGTGGCTCGCCGTCGAGTAGGCCAGCAGCTCCTTGATGTCGGTGGCGCCGACGGCGAGGATGGCGGCGACGGTCATCGTCACGAGCCCCATCGCGGCGAACAGGAGCATCCACTCGTCGCCGAGCAGGAGCGGTCGGAACCGGCCGACGAGGTAGACGCCGGCCTTGACCATCGTCGCGGAGTGGAGGAACGCCGAGACGGGCGTCGGCGCCTCCATCGCGTTCGGCAGCCAGATGTGGAGCGGCACCTGGGCGGACTTGGCGGCCGCGCCGATGCCGAGCAGGCCGAGCACGGGGAGCAGGAGGCCCGCGCCGGCGAGGCTCTCGCGCACGCGCTCGGCGTTGTCGAGCATCCACACCAGGTCGAAGGTGCCGGTGACCGAGTGGAGAATCAGGAAGCCGACGAGCATGAACAGCCCGCCGCCCACCGTGATGAGCATCGACTTTCTGGCCGCGTACCGCGAGGACCGCGTCTCCTGGTAGTGGCCGATGAGCACGAACGACGAGACGCTCGTCAGCTCCCAGAACAGGAACAGCGCGACGAGGTCGGCGGCGAACGCCACGCCGAGCATCGACCCCATGAACACCAGGAGCGTGGTGTAGTACTTCAGCTTCCCCGGCTCGTCGTGCATGTAGCCGCCGGAGTAGGTGAAGATCAGGACGCCGACGCCGCTCGCCAGGAAGCCGATGAGGACTGCGAGTCCGTCGACGTAGAACTGCAGGGAGACGCCGAGCGCCGGGATCCAGTCGAGGGTGACCGTACCGTGGGTCCCGTACTGGCTGGCCACCAGGCCGAAGGTGGCCAGGGCGACGGCGGCCGCGAAGTACGCGGTCCGCTCGCCGAGCACCCGGTAAACCAGCGGCGTCACCGCTGCGGCGACGAACGGCAGGGCGAGGAGCGTGAGTACTGCCGCTGAGTCCGGTGTTGGTTGCACGTGCGAACTTCGAGGCAGACGCAACTTAACCGTTCTCAAACGACGCGAGGCGACGACCCGACGGCGTCGCCACCGTTTTCGGCAACCGGACCGAACCTGACGGACTCCAGTGCCAGACTAGTGTCTGGTATGATAGCTTCACCGGCCACCCAATGGCCGACTAAAACACCCACAGCGGCGTTTTTGAGGCGAACGGTGGTGACACGGACCGTCACCTACCCTTCTTACGACAGTAAATTTGAGCAAGGATTTATATACCCGGTGGTGGATGTGTAGTACCCAAGCATACCAGCGCACCCTGGCCAGTCAAGCCCGATGATAAACGAACCGCCGTGAGGAGGGCACGACGGTGGGAGCGGTTCGGCGGGCGGGGCCTGGTACGCACCACAAAGCCATGATGCGAACTACCTCTTCAGCGGACGAACGGGCGGTCAGTCCAGTCATCGGCGTCATCCTGATGGTGGCCATCACGGTCATCCTGGCGGCGGTCATCGGCACCTTCGTGCTGGGCATCAGCAACAAGGTGGCGGAGGCGCCGCCCCAGACGGACATCTCCCTGAACGAGGCGCAGGCGAACTCCGACCTCCTCGTCCTCGAACACGGCGGGGGTGACGACGTACTGCCGAGCGAGACGACGATAAAGATAGCGTACGACGACTCGGTATACACCGTCCCCAGCGCGAACGCGACCGACAGCGGCGTGTTCTCGGCCGGCGACAGACTGTTCATCAACACGTCCGCCGGCTACCTGAACGGACTGGACGGTAGCAACGAGGTGTACGACGGGACGGCGAACTTCGATTTCAATGAAGGCGACACCGTCACCGTCATCGTGGTCGACGAGCCCTCGGGCCAGATAATTTCGAGGCGGTCTGCGCGCGCGACGTAACTCGACCTGCAAACCACCGCTCCATCCGCCCCTCGTCCGCCGCTCTCACCGCCTCGAACGTTGTGCCGTGCCGCGACACGCGTCAGCACGGCTCCAGTTCGGACGATATCCGGCACCTTTTACTGATGGATGGGCTACCCCCGACATGGATAGGCTGGAACAGTCGCTGCGAGACGCCCCCATCATCGAGAAAGACGGCTACCACTACTTCGTCCACCCCATCAGCGACGGGGTGCCGATGCTCGAACCGGAGCTCCTCCGCGAGATCGTCATCCGCATCATCCGGAAAGCCGAACTGGAGAACGTCGACAAGATAGTCACCCCGGCGGCGATGGGCATCCACATCAGCACCGCGCTCTCGCTGATGACCGACATCCCGCTGGTCGTCATCCGCAAGCGCCAGTACGGCCTCGACGGCGAGGTGTCGCTGAGCCAGCGCACGGGCTACTCCGAGAACGAGATGTACATCAACGACGTCTACGAGGGCGACCGCGTCCTCCTGCTCGACGACGTGCTCAGCACGGGCGGCACGATGAAGGGCATCACGGAGGCCCTGGAGTCCATCGGCGCGGAGATCGTCGACGTCGTCGCGGTCATCAAGAAGGTCGGCGGCGAGAACCACCTGGAGGGCTCGCCCTACGACGTCAAGACCCTCATCAACGTCGACGTGGTCGACGGCGAAGTCGTCATCGTCGACCCGCTCGGCGACGACTGACTGTCTTCCGGCAAGCGAGGCCACCCGACAGCACGCTTATCCCATTTTACGCCATAGCCGGGTACGCATGACCGACGCACTGTTCGTGGTGAGCGAGGAAGGCTACTGGGGAGAAGAGTGTATCGAGCCGCTGACGACGCTCGACGACGCGGGCGTGAACGTAACCGTCGCGACGCCGACGGGCGGCCCGCCGGTCGTCGACGAGCGGTCGCTCGACCCCGACCGGGTCGGCGAAGAGAAAGCCGAATGGCTCCGCGAGGTCGACGAGACCGACGAGCGACTCAACGACCCCGAGATGCTCTCCCGGGTGGACGCCGACGACTACGACGCGGTCGTGTTCCCGGGCGGCCACGGCACCGAATGGGACATCAACCAGGACAAGCACGCCCGCCAGGTGCTCGTCGACGTGCTCGAACGCGAGGACGGCGGCAAGGCGATGATCGTCTGCCACGCCACCGGCATCCTGGCGTTCGCCCGGAACGGCGACGGCGTCCCGGTCGGCAAGGACCGCGACGTCACGGGCTTCCCGAACGCGTGGGAGGAGAACATCGTCGACGAGGACGACATCATGCCGGACGGCCGCAAACTCCCGTACTGGGTCGAGGACGAGGTGACGGCCGTCGGCGGGAACTTCGACCCCGAACTCGACAAGGACGAGAGCGTCAAGGTCGACGGCGACCTGGTCACCGGCCGCGGTCCCGGGTCCTCGCACGCCGCCGCGACGACGTTGCTGGACGAACTCGGCGTCGAGCGATAGAAAGTCGCATACGGCGCTCGAATCACAATTCTTAACTACGGCAGCGGGTTACGTGGATGTAGCGGGATGGGATAGCCAGGAGATTCCGCCGGGCTCATAACCCGGAGATCGGTAGTTCAAATCTACCTCCCGCTATTCTCCTGAAACCAACTGCGGAGGTTCATCTCCGCAGTTGAGAGTATCGCGGCGTCGTAGATTTGAAGCAGGGAGTGACGAAACCCGACAGCTACCCGTCGAACGGTACCTCAGTGACGGCGAACCCAAAGACGTTTATCGGTCGCCGGACCCTCTCACACCAGATGGAGTACGGCACGGTGCTGGTCTGGTGGGCCGTCTACCAGGTTCTGTTACTCGCGGGACTCCCCATCGCGTACCGACTCGTTCCGGGGTTCCCGGACCGGGGCGCGTCGCTCGCGCTGCCCGTCGCGCTCGTGGTGCTGACGCTGCCCGCCTACTGGCTGGGACAGGTCGCGTTCGGGACGGCGACGCTCGTGGCGGCGATGGCAGTCCTCGGGGCGACCACCTACGTCGCAGGGCGGGACGGCGTGCCGTTCGACCGGCGGACGTACGTGGAGACGGTCGTGGTGTTCACGGCGGCGTTCGCGTTCCTGGTCGCCGTCCGGGCGCTGGACCCGTCTGCGCATCCGGGCGGCGGCGAGAAGTTCCTGGATATGGGACTGCTCCAGAGCCTCCTGCGGGCGACCTACCTCCCGCCGGAGGACATGTGGTTCGCGGGCGAGCGCGTGCAGTACTACTACGGCGGGCACCTGGTCTCGGCGCTGCTGGCGAAACTCACCGTGACGCCGGGCCGGTACGCGTACAACGTGGCGCTCGCGGGGTTCTACGCGATGGAGGTGACGGCGGTGTACGGGGTGGCGGCCGCCGTCGCCGACCACCGCGACGTGCCGCGGCGCCTCGCGGGCCTGCTCGGGGTGTTCCTGTTCGGGTTCGCGAGCAACCTCCTGACGCCCGCGCGTCTCGTCGCCTCGCTCCTCCCCGTCGGGACGGTGACGGCCATCGCCGACCGGGTGAACATCGCACCCCAGCAGGTGGTTATCTCGCCGGAGGAGTTCTCCTACTGGACGGCGAGTCGCGTCATCCCCGACACCATCAACGAGTTCCCGCTGTTCTCCTACCTGAACGGCGACCTGCACGCGCACATGATGGGAACGGCGTTCCTCATGCTCCTCGTCGGCGTCCTCTTCGGCTACTACCGGACGCCCGCCGACGAGCGGTGGCGTCGGCGCGCGCTCGTGCTGGGCGCCACGCCGCCGGTTGCGGGCCTCATGCTGATGGTGAGCACGTGGAGTTTCCCGACGGCGCTGGGCGTAACGTGGCTCGCGCTGACGTTCGCGCCGGCGTCGCCCGCTACCCTGCTCCCGGAGGGGCGGCGACGTGGTTCGACCGCGACGCGGGCCGCTGGGAGTGGCTCACCGACGAACTCGCGCGCACGGTCCTCGCGTTCGCGTTCGTGGGCGTCGTCGGGGGCCTGGCCGTCGCGTGGGTCGCGCCGTTCCTGCCGAACGTCCTCCTGCGGTCCGTGGGCGACCGCCACCTCGCCTTCCTGCCGACGCGGTCGGGGATGGGGCCGCTCCTGCTCGTCCACGGCGCGTTCGTGCTCGTGTTCGGCGTCTACCTCGCCGGGCGTGCACGCCTGCAGGGCCGCCTCTCGGTCGCCGTCGCGGCCGCGGTGCTCCTGCTGGCCGGCGGCTGGGTCTACGACCTCGCGGCGGTGGCGGCCATCGGGCCGCTCCTCGTCGGCGGCTGGTACCTCCTGCGGACCGACCGGGCGGGCTACGAGACGGTGCTGCTCGTCGCGGGCGCGGGGCTGGTGGTACTCGTCGAGTTCGTCTACCTCGAGGACAACGCCGCCCCGGAGCGCATGAACACGGTGTTCAAGACCTACCTCCAGGTCTGGACGCTCTGGGCGACGGCGGCCGGGGTCGCGCTGGCGGCCGTGGTGACGCGACGCGAGACGCCGCTCCCGGTCTCCGGCGACGCGCGACGCGCGCTCGGCGCGACGTTCGCGGCCGTGCTCGTCGTCTCGCTCTCGCTGTACGGCGGGCTGGCGCTCGCCAAACACACCGAGGCGGCTGGTCCGGCGACCCTCGACGCGCTCCGGTACACCCACGACGACTGGCCGGGGTCGCCCGGCGAGGGCGAAGCCATCGAGTGGGTCAACGACCTGGAGGGGCAGCCACACATCGCGTCCGCGCCGACGTGGGAGGTGTACGGGTGGGGGAACCCGGCGTCGAGCATGACCGGGGTGCCGACGGTCGTCGGGTGGGCCCACGAACGCATCTACCGCGGCGGGGACGCGTACGGCGACCGGGTGACGGACGTGAAGGCACTCTACACGGGCGACCGTCGCACCCGGGAGATAATCGTCGAGAAGTACGACGTGGAGTACATCTGGGTCGGGCCCATCGAGCGAGAGCGGTACGACGACCCCAGCTTCGAGGGGACGCCGTGGGCGGAACCCGCCTTCGAGAACGAGCAGGTGACGATATACGCGGTGAACCGGTCGGCGATCAGCTGACGGCGAGGTCGCCGGCGCGCTTCACGATGTCCACGTCCTCGGCGTCGATGGTCTCGACGTCGAGCCAGTGCGGGATGTAGTTCTGCTTCTCGTAGTCCTCCTGCTCGGAGGGTTCGCCGATGGTACACCAGAGCTGCGGCCGGTCCGGCCCGTGCCAGTCGCCGTTCCGGGAGATGCCGAACAGGACCATCTCTTTGCCGTCGTAGTTGATGATCCCGCCCTTCCGGACGCCCGGGTCGCCGTGGATGATGAGCCGCTTCATGAGCGGGGGTTCGGAGCGTCTCCAATTAAGGGCTTCGAAGCGGGCGACGGGAGAGTCGGGGACGCGCATCGGCCCGTCCGGACCCGGAACCCGGCGACGGCGGGTTGCCGGTGCGAGCGGTGAAACCAAACGCATTTTAAGCGACCGTACCTTACCGGGTGGCAAGAGGAACGACTCTCCATGCAGATTCCACGCCGATTTAACACGTACTGTCCGTACTGCAACGAGCACCACGAACACGAGGTCGAGCGCGTCCGCCGCGGCCGCCAGACCGGCATGAAGTGGATCGACCGCCAGCGCAAGCGCAACAGCGGCATCGGGAACGACGGCAAGTTCTCGAAGGTGCCGAGCGGCGACAAGCCGACGAAGAAGGCCAACCTGAAGTACCGCTGCAGCGAGTGCGGCAACGCCCACCTCCGCAAGGGATGGCGCGCCGGCCGCCTGGAGTTCCAGGAGTGAGACAGATGGCAGGCAACTTCATCCGCGTGAAATGCCCGGACTGTGAGAACGAACAGGTCGTCTTCGGCAAGGCGGCGACCGAGGTCGCGTGTGCGGTCTGCGGCCACACGCTCGTGAAACCCACGGGCGGCCTCGCCGCCGTCGAAGGCGAGGTCACCGAGGTCGTGGAAGCGCGATGAAGTACGAGGGCTGGCCCGAACCCGGCGAACTCGTCGTCGGCAAGGTCGACGACATCGAGGACTTCGGCGTGTTCGTCGACCTCGAGGAGTACGAGGGCAAGCGGGGCTCTCCCACATCAGCGAGGTGGCGAGCGGCTGGATCAAGAACATCCGCGACCACGTCCGCGAGGGACAGACGGTCGTGGCGAAGGTCCTGGAGGTCGACGAGAGTTCGAACCACATCGACCTCTCCATCAAGGACGTCAACGACCACCAGCGCTCCGAGAAGATACAGGAGTGGAAGAACGAGCAGAAGGCCGACAAGTGGCTGAGCATCGCGTTCGGCGAGGACATGTCGGACGACCTGTACAGACACGTCGCCTACGGCCTGCTCGACGAGTTCGGCGGCCTCTACGAGGGGTTCGAACAGGCGGCCATCCACGGCCCGGAGGCGCTCGAAGCCACCGACCTCTCCGACGACGAGATAGAGGCCATCGTGGAGACGGCCCGCGAGAACGTCTCCGTCCCGTACGTCACCGTGACGGGCTACGTCCACCTCCGGAGTCCGAGTCCGGACGGCGTCGACGACATCAAGGCGGCGCTCCAGGCCGCCGAGGGCGACGGCGAGGTGCCCGACGAGATAGACCTCGACGTCACCTACGTCGGTTCGCCCGAGTACCGCATCAAGGTCAAGGCACCGAACTACAAGACCGCGGAGACCGCACTCGAGGCGAGCGCGGCACGGGCCCGCGAGGCCATCGAGGAGCGCGACGGAACCGCTGAGTTCCACCGCGAGCGGCAGGAAGAAGAGCAGTGAAATCCGACATCCGGGTGTGTTCGGCGTGGCGCGACGCGCACGCCCGCCCGGTGTACACGCTTTCTGAGCAGTGTCCCGACTGCGGCGCGCCAGCAGTCAACAGCGCGCCGGCCCGGTTCTCCCCGAGGACCCGTACGGTCGCTACCGACGCGCTCTTAAGAGGCGGGACCGCGAGTAGCCAGTATGGACGGGATCGACATCGAGGTCGTCGCCGAGCGAGACCTCTCGGCGCCGGTGCTGGTCGAGGGGCTGCCGGGCGTCGGCCACGTCGGGAAACTGGTCGCAGAGCACGTCGTCGAGGAGTCTGACAGCGAACTGGTTCGCCGGGTCTACTCCGAGCATTTCCCCCGCAGGTCACCATCGACGACGACGGCACGGCGTCGCTGGCACACGCCGAGTTCCACGCCGTCACGACCGAGTCGGGCCGGGACCTGCTCGTGCTGACGGGCGACCACCAGGCACAGGACAACGCCGGCCACTACCGGCTGACGAACGCGTTCCTCGACGTCGCCGACGAGTTCGGCGTCGAGGAGGTGTACGCGCTCGGCGGCGTCCCGACGGGCGAACTCATCGAGGAGTACGCCGTGCTGGGCGCCGCGACGGACGACGCGTTCGTCGAGGAACTCACCGAGGCGGGTGTCGAGTTCCGCGACGAGGAGCCGGCGGGCGGCATCGTCGGCACGAGCGGCCTGCTGCTCGGTCTCGGCGGCCGGCGCGGCTTCCGCGCGGCGTGCCTGATGGGCGAGACGAGCGGCTACCTGGTCGACCCGAAGAGCGCGCAGGCCGTCCTCGAAATCCTCCAGGACGTCCTCGGCTTCGAGGTGGACTTCGCGTCCCTCGAGGAGCGCGCGGACGAGATGGAGGACGTCGTCGGCAAGATACAGGAGATGGAGGACCAGGCCGCCGGCGTCCCGAGCGACGAGGACCTGCGCTACATCGGCTGACCCCGGCGCTCGGCGCCGTGGGCCTCGCAGAGCACCTCGCCCGTCTCCGGGTCGAGGTAGAAGGCGTCGTCCGTTCTGATAGGTTCGCCACAGACCGCACAGCCGTCGCCGTGGTCGAGGAAGTACTTCCCTTCGGCGCGGCCGGTTTCGAGACGGTCGCCTTTCCGGGCGAACTTCACGAGTGCCTCTCCTATCTGGGTTCGCTCGTCGGAGTCGGCGGCTTCGAAGCGAATCGGGTCCATGCCGTCGCGTTCGAGCGCCCGGTCGAAAAGCGGTCGGCCGGGACCGCCGAGAGGTTCATTGTCACGCGTCCCCTACCCCGCTCCCGTGCTGCCGGAGTGGATGGCGCTTGGGCTGACCATCGCCGGGGGCTGGCGGTGGTGTTCGCGGTGCTCTTCGTGGCCGGCGAGCGACTGTTCCCCACCGCGCCCCGGCAGTTCGGCGACGAGCGCTCCGGCGAGTGGAAGCGCCGCCAGGAGATACGCGAGTATCTCGCGGCCATCGACGAGCAGTGGGCCGAGGACCACTTCGTCGCGGGCCAGCACGTCGCGTTCTACCTGCCGCGCCACGACGTCGCCATCACGTTCGACGCGCTCGCGTACTTCCGCATCGACAAGACCGACACGTACGCCATCCTGGTCGAACACGAGATGCCGGGCTACCAGCTCGGCGCCCGACTGCCGTTCGAGACGCCGGACCTCGCCCCCGACCGGGTGGACAGCGTCGGCGCTGCGTTCGCGCTGCTCGGCCTCGCGCCGGGGGCGTCCCGCGACGAGGTGAAGTCGGCCTACCGTGAGCGCATCAAGGAAGCCCATCCCGACAACGGCGGCGACCAGGACACGTTCAAGCGGGTGCGCGAGGCGTACACCGCGGCGAAACAGCACGCTACCGCAGGTTGACGACCTCGTAGGGCGTGCCGGCGTCGCGGAGCGGGTCGGTGGCGCGACCGACCATGTCGCCGGTGGTGACGACGACCACGTCCAGCCCGCGGCCCGCGGCGTCGGCGGCGACCTCGCCGGGCGCGAACTGGCAGTCGGGTTCGCGGTCGGCCGTCCGGAGCGCGACGACGGCCTCGACGCCGGCGGCGACGACGAGGTCCGCGTCGGCGCACGCGTCGGCGAGCGTCCCGGGGTCGACGACGCCGCTGCCGCCGGACCGAACGGGTGGAACCTGGAAGACGGTCACCTTGCCCGGGTCGAGGTCGATGATGCCCTCGAACCCGGTGACGCCGACGTCCTCGCCCTCGTCGGCGTCGGTCGTCGCGATGCCGGTGGCTGGCCCCTCGTCGCCGGGAAGCGCGTGCAGGAGGCCGTCGCGCATCCGGAGCGTGACGGCGTCGCCCTCGGCTATCGGGGCGGTCGCGACCGCGGCGTCCTCGTTGACGCTGCCCAGGACGTCGTCGGTGACGTACTCGGCGTACCGGCGGACGTCGGCGGCCTCCTGGAGCAGCCAGTCGACGCCCTCCTTGGTGATGCGGTAGCGCGACCGGCCCTCCTTCTCGACGAGGCCGTCCTCGACCAGGTCGCGGATGTACTCGCTGACCGCCTGGCTGGTGACGCCGACGACCTCCGCGATCTCGCCCTGGCTGACCGCGGGTTGTCGGTCCGCTATCTCCACCAGGATGCGAAACCGGGTCGCCGCCCGCTTGTTCGCAAGCACGTCGGCCATACGAGTGGCCTGGCAGGGGACGGACAAAACACCACCGGTGGCCGCCGCGGGTGTCGTCAGGTCTTTAACCCGATGCGCCGTTGCTACGCGTGATGTCCCCGGTCACCGACGCCCTGTCGTGGCTGAGCGGCTACTCGGACCCGCTCGCGTGGCTCGTCGTCGCGCTGTTCGTCGCCGTCGCCCTCCTCGAACCGTACGACCGCGACCTGGCTCGCCGCCTCGGCGCGGCGACCTGGGCGGTCTTCGGCGTGTTCTGGCTGGCGGTCTTCCCCGTGTTCCTCTTCGAGATGCGGAGCGGCATCGAGGGCGTGCTCAGTCTCGCCGCCGTCCCGCTGAGCGTCTACGTCGGCTACCTCCTGCTCTCCGGGCGCGACTCGCTGTTCGTGCTCACCAGAGCGGTGGCCATCATGGGCGCCATCTACCTGCCGTTCGAGACGATTCCGGTCGTGCGCCAGTGGCTCATCGAGGTCGTGACCCGGCAGACGTACGTGGGTATCACCGCTCTCGGCTACCAGCCGGAGATAGCGGCCGGCCCCGACTACGGCTACCAGAGCGCGCTCGTCTTCGTCGAGGACGGCCACCGCTACCGCACCTACATCGAGATGGCGTGCACCGGCATCGGAAGCATGGCCATCTTCGGCGGCCTCATCGCGGCGGTGCGCGCGCCGCTCCGCAACAAACTCCGGGCGCTCGCCATCACCATCCCGACCATCTACGTGCTCAACATCGTGCGCAACGTGTTCATCGCCGTCGCGTTCGGCGACCAGTGGTTCCAGTGGTTCGTCCCGCAGGTGATGGCGCTCACCGGCTACGAACAGCCCGGCCTGGTGTCCTTCTTCATCGCGGACCGCGTCATCAGCCAGGCGCTCTCGGTCGTCGTGCTGGTGGTGCTGGCGTGGGTCACCGTCCGGGAGATGCCGTCGCTGTTCGTCGTCGTGGAGGACGTCATCTTCGTCGCCACCGGCCGCGAGTACGACCTCCAGTCCGCCTTCGAGGGCGGCCCGGCACGGGCGGATGGACGCTGAGTACGCCGACCGCGCCGTCTACCTGCCCGCCGCGGACGCGCTCGTCCTGGCCGACCTCCACGTCGGCCGCGACGCCGCCTCGAACGTCGAACTCCCGCTCGGCGAACGCGCCGACCTGACCGACCGCCTCCGGCGGCTGCTCGACCGGTTCCGGCCGGCGACGGTCGTCGTCGCCGGCGACCTGCTCCACACCTTCGACGGCGTCCCGGACGGCGTCGCCGAGACGGTCGCCGACGTGGAGTCCATCGTCGCCGACGCCGCCGGCCTGGTGGTGACGCCCGGGAACCACGACGCGATGCTCGACGCGGTGACCGAAGCCGACCGGGTCGCCGAACACCGCCTCGGCGACGGCACGGTCGTCCTGCACGGCCACGAGGAGCCGACCGTCGAAGCGGACCGGTACGTCGTCGGCCACGAGCATCCCGCCATCGTCATCGAGGGGACGAAACGGCCGTGCTACCTCCTCGGCCCCGACGCCTACCGGGGCGCGACGGTGCTGGTCCTCCCGGCGTTCAGCCGCCTCGCCCGGGGAACGGTCGTCAACGGCCTGCGCGGCCGCGACGTGCTCTCGCCGCTCGTCGCGGACGTGGACGCCTTCCAGCCGGTGGTACTCTCCGGCGACGAGGCGCTGACGTTCCCGGCCCTGGGCGACCTGCGGTCACTCCTGTAGGTCAGCGCGCACCGCTCGGGCGGCCTTCCAGCCGCTCTCCATCGCGCCGTTGATGGACGACGCCTCGGTGAAATCGCCCGCGAGGTAGACTGGTCCCACGGGGGCGCGGTTGGCGGGCAGGTCGGCGTGGATGCCGGGCGGCTGGGCGAACTGCGCGAACGGAATCCGCTCGGTGTGGACCAGTTCCAGCGCGGAGAGGTCGTGTTCGGGGAACCAGGACCGCATCGCCTGCTGGGTCAGCGACGCGAGTTCGCCGTCGCGCTCCGGGCGGTCGCCGAGGTACGTCGCGCTGAACAGCGTCCGGTCGTCGGGCGCCTGCTCGGGCGCCACCGCCGACACCGGCGCGACCTGGTTCGGCGCGTCCGAGTCGGCGTTGAGCAGGAGGTGTCTGCCGACGCCGAGGTCGCGGTCGCCGGGGATGGAGAAGTACTGGGTGACACACCCCCGCGCCTCGGTGGGAATCGCGGCCACGCCGGTCAACTCGCGGGCTGTCTGCGGGTCCGTCGCCACGACGGCGGCGTCCGCGGACACGTCCCGGCCGGCGAGCGAGACGGTCACTTCGCCGTCCGTCGCGTCGACGCCGGTCACCACCGCGTCGGTCACTATCTCGGCGCCCGCCGTCCGCGCCCGGTCGGCCAGCTGGCGGGATAGCTCGCCCATCCCGTCTGCCGGGACCGCGGTGTGGCCGGACGCGAGCATCTTGAACGTGAACTCGAACACCTTCTTCGAGGTGGAGAGGCTCCGGTCGAGGGTGATGCCGCCGTAGAACGGGGCGGCGAACTTCTCGACGAACCGGGTGGAGAACCCCGGGAGACGAGGTAGTTCGCGATGGAGGTGTCGGGACCGTCGAAGACCTCCCCGAGCGGGGTGGCCGCGAGTTCCTGGCGGAGACGGACGACGCGGAGCTTGTCGCCGAGCGTGATCTCGGGGTTGAGCGCCGACTCGACCAGCGCGCGCGGTTCCCGGAACGGGTCGGCGAGCAGCGACCGGCTGTCCTCGCTCGCGATGACCGCGCCGGGCGCGTACGTCCGCAGGTCGAGGGCGTCGTAGTCGAGTTCGCGGCGGGCGGCCGGGTACGCGGTGAACAGCACCTGGAACCCGTTGTCGAAGACGTAGCCGTCGCGCCGGGTCGACCGGACCCGCCCGCCGACGGTCGACTGGGCCTCGTAGAGCGTGACGTCCAGGTCCGCGTCGGCGAGGTGGCGGGCCGCGACGAGGCCGGCGACGCCGCCGCCCGCGACGACCACCCTGTCCTGGCTCATGTCAGCCGGTTGGTGGCGGACCGGCAAAACCGCTGTGGAGGGAACGACAGGGCTTTCCTGCCGGCGGTTCGACGTGGCGAACATGGAGACGCAAGCCGCGTTCACCGGGCTCACCTGCACCGACTGCGGGAGCACCGTCTCGGCGGCGAACGCAACCCACCGGTGCCCCGACTGCGGGGGTATCCTCGACCCGTCGTACGACTACGACGCTATCGACCTCTCGCGGGCGGCGCTGGCGGAGCGCCGGTTCGACACGATGTGGCGCTACGCGGAGCTGCTGCCGTTCGAACGCGAGTCGGCGGTCACGATGGACGAGGGCGCGACGCCGCTGGTCGAAGCGCCCCACCTCGCCGAGGAGATGGGCGTCGGGCGGGTGCTCGTGAAGGACGAGGGCCGGAACCCGACGGGCACGTTCAAGGACCGCGGCCAGTCGCTCGCGGTGACCGCGGCGCTCCAGCACGGCGCCGAGGACGTGGCGCTCGCGTCCGCGGGCAACGCCGGGCAGGCCGCGGCGGCGTACGCGGCGCGCGCCGGCCTCGCCTCCCACGTCTTCCTGCCGAGTCGCGCCGGCTTCGTGAACAAGGCGATGGTGAACGTCCACGGCGGCGACATGACCATCGTCGAGGGACGCATCGGCCAGGCGGCCGCCGCGTTCCGGGACGCGATGGACGACAACCCGGACTGGTACTCCGTCCAGACGTTCGAGACGCCCTACCGCCACGAGGGCAAGAAGACGATGCTCTACGAACTCGTGGAGCAGCTCGACTGGGAGGTGCCGGACGGCGTCGTCTACCCGACGGGCGGCGGCGTCGGCCTCGTCGGCATGCACAAAGGTGCAAAAGAGCTCCGCGACCTGGGTCTCATCGACGACCTCCCGTCGATGTACGCCGCGCAGGCGTCGGGGTGTGCACCCGTCGTGAAGGCCTTCGAGGAGGGACGCGACCGGCACGAACCCTGGGAGCAGCCCGACACCATCTGTGGCGGCATCGAGATCCCCGACCCGGGCGCCAGCCCGCTCGTCCTCGACGCGCTCCGTGAGAGCGACGGCGGCGCGGTCGCCACGAGCGACGAGGACATCCTCGACAGCGCGCTCGCGGTGGCCCAGCACGAGGGTCTGGAGATGGGCGCGACCTGCGCGGCGGCCGCGTCCGGCGCGTGGGAACTCGCCAGGCAGGGCGAGTTCGGCGCGGACGACACCGTCGTCCTGCTCAACACGGGCGCCGGCAACAAGGAGAACGACGTGCTCCGCAGCCACCTGATGGGCAAGGGCATCTGAGCCTGGCCGGCTCAGTCGTCGGTCACGGACCGCTTCAGGCGCTGGAACAGGCCGCCGGAACACGCGTTGCAGTCGCCACAGCTCACCGCCCCACAGCTCAGCGCCTCGCCGCAGCGCGGGCACTGGAGGCCGTTGGTCTCGTCGAACTCGTAGTCGCAGGTCGGACACCTCATAGTAACACCGCGGCCAGCAGGCCGCCGACGGTGAACGCGACCACCCAGGAGCCGAGCCACATCACGACGCCGGTCTTGAGGTCGTGTTCCTTGAGTATCATCAGCATCGAGAGGATACACGGCACGAACAGCGTGATGACGACCAGGCCGACGAACGTCTGGCCGGGCGTGATTGCGAGCCCGGTCATGCCGGCCGCGGCGAAGTCCCGCCGGATGAGCCCGAGGATGAGGACCTTGGCGAACGCCGTCGGCATGCCGACCATCGACGTGAACGGGACGAGCGCGCGCTCGACGACCGAGAGCCCGCCGGCGTACTCCAGCGCGGAGACGCCGACGGCGGTGACGGCGAACAGGGGCGTCGCCTCGACGAGGAACATCCGCGAGCGGTTCGCGGTCTTCCGGAGGACGTTCCGGGGGCGGGGCAGGCGCAGGCGCGGGAGTTCGGTGACGAGCGCCTGGCGGTCGCCGGGGAGGACGCGGTCGAGGGCGACGCCCGCGACGCCGAGGACGGCGACGAGCACGCCGAGGTAGCCGAACCACCACCAGATGCCGAGGCCCGCGAGCAGCCCGAGGATGACGCCGAGCTGGGCCGAACACGGGATGGCGAGGCCGAGGAGCGCGGTCGCGATGACGCGGTCGCGTTTCGTCCCGACCATCCGCGTCGTGATGATGGCCATCGTCACGCAGCCGACGCCGACTATCATCGGGATGATGGCGCGGCCGTTGAGGCCGATGCGGGTCATCCCGCGGTCCGTGAGCACGGCGAGTCGCGGGAGCACGCCGGAGTCCTCCAGCACGCTCAGCGAGAGGTAGAACGCCATCACGAGCGGCAGCAGGACGCCCACGAGGTACTGGACGGTGATGGTGAGCAGGCCGAGGTCGCCGTTGAGCAGGACGAACCGAACGGGTTCGGCCCACGCGGTCTCCGGGAGGACGGCGCGCACGACGCCCTGGACGAACGGGATGTAGTGGCCGGCGAACACCTCGACCTCCATGAAGTCGACGAGGCGCTGGGCGACCAGGTCGCCGATGAAGACGTAGATGAGCCCCAGGACGCCGAGCGCGATGGGCGTCCCGGTGAGCGGGCGGAGCAGCAGGTCGTCGAGGCGGTCGGCGAGCGACCCCGTTCGGTCGCCCCGGGTGACGACGGCGTCGAGCACGTCGCGGACGCGCGACCGGCGGTGGGTGTATATCTCCTCGCGGAGGCTGTCGTCCGGGAGCATCATCGCGCCGCCGTCCGCCACCGCGGTGTCGCCGTCGGCGGCGAGTCGCCGGGCGGTCGCCTCGTCGCCCTCCAGCAGGAGCGTCCGCTCGGCGCGGGTGGCGTCGACGTCGTCGGGGAGTTCGTCCACCCACCGGTCGAGCGGCGTCTCGTCCGGCGCGGTGGCGTCGGGGATGGCGGCCCGCAGGTCCTCGACCCCGTCGCCGGAGAGGGCGACGGTCGGGACGACGGGGACCCCGAGGCGGTCGGCGAGCGCGTCGACGTCGATGGAGAGGCCGTCGCTCTCGGCTTCGTCCATCATGTTGAGCGCGACGACGGTGGGTTTCCCCATGTCGAGTAGCTGGAGGGTCAAGAAGAGGTCGCGGTCGAGGTTGGTGGCGGAGACGACGTTCACGACGGCGTCGGCGTCGAGCACGACGTCGCGCGCGACGCGCTCCTCCTCGTTGAACGACGAGATGCCGTAGACGCCGGGCGAGTCGACGAGTTCGGCGTCGCCGAGGTCGGCGCGCGTCACGTCGAGCGTGGTGCCCGGATAGTTCGACACGTCGGCGTAGGTGTCGGCGAGCGCGGAGAAGAGCACGCTCTTGCCGACGTTCGGACAGCCGACGAGCGCGACGGTCGGGTCGGCGGACGGCACGGGTCAGGCCTCCCGGTCGATGGTGATGTCGTCTGCGAGCGCGGCCCCGATGGCGAACTGGGTCCCGTTCCGCTCGATGACGACGGGCCCGTCGGTGATGCGACGGCGGCACTCGACGGCGCCGTCGAGCAGGCCCAGGCGGAGCAACTGGGCGCGCGCGACGTCGTCGGGCACGTCCGTTATCCGGAAGGCCTCGCCGGACCGGGCGGTGGAGAGCGCGGGAGACATATTTAGGTGGGCCTAATATCCGGTAGCCGGTTCACGGGGTAAATACTGACCCGGATTTTCAGTCCGTGGGAACCGGGCCGTCCCGGGAGGTTGTCACCGGGCAACTTTAAGTTTAGAGCCACCTAACTTCTGGCAATGCTGAGCGACGTGATGGAGGACTACCTGAAGGTCATCTACACCCTGGAGCGGGAGGACGGCGGGCCGGTGCGCACCTCCGCCATCGCCGACCTGCTCGACGTGACCCCGCCCACGGTCACCAGCATGCTCCAGAAGCTCGAGGAGCGCGGGTTCGTGGACCGCGAGAAGTACAAGGGGTGGAGCTGACCGACGAGGGCGAGGCCGTCGCCCTGGAGGTGCTCCGCCATCACCGCCTCCTCGAAGCCTACCTCACCGAGCACCTCGACTACGAGTGGTCCGAGGTCCACGAGGAGGCCGACGTGCTCGAACACCACATCAGCGAGCAGTTCGAGGAGCGCATGGCGGCCGTCCTCGGGGACCCCACCGTCGACCCCCACGGCGACCCCATCCCGGGCGCCGACCTCCAGCCCCTCGAGGAGGACGAGAGCTGTCCGCTCGACAGCTACGCGGTCGGCGACCGCCTCGTCGTCACCCGGGTCAACGACCGGGACGAGGCCGAACTCCGCTACCTCGCCGAGGCCGGCATCACGCCCGGCACCGTCGTCGAGGTGGTGGACGTCGCCCCGTTCGGCATGGTCACCATCTCCACCGGAGACGGCGAGCAGAGCCTCCCACAGGAGGTCGCCTGCTCCATCCGCGTGCGTCCGACCGAGGCAACCGCATGAGCGCGTGGTTCGAGGTGCTGGTGGTCGCGTTCACCGCCCAGCTACTCGTGCTCCCCGGCGAGAAGGGGCAGGTCGTCATCGCGGGCCTGGCGACCCGGTACAACCCTGGGCGGTCGTCGCGGGCGCCGCGACGGCGTTCGGCGGGTGGACGGTCCTCGAGATACTCCTCGGCAACGCGCTCAAGGGCACGCTCCCGCAGGCCTACCTCGACTGGGGGACCGCACTCCTGTTCGTGGTGTTCGCCGCGTGGATACTCCACTCGACGCCCAGGCGGTCCGCGGGCGCCGGAAGCGTCACCACCGACGGCGGCACCACCGACGAGGACCGGGCGTTCGTCGACCGCGTGGACGTGCTCCCGCGCCGGTTCCGCGGCTACGTGCCCGCGTTCCTGCTGATGGCGGGGGCGAGTTCGGCGACAAGACCCAGCTCATCACCATCAGCCTGGCCGCCACCTACGGCGCCACCGCCGCCATCTGGTTCGGCGAGATGCTCGCCATCATCCCGGTGAGCGCGGTCAACGCGTTCTTCTTCCACCGGTTCTCCCACCGGCTCAACCTCGTCTGGGTCCACCGGGTCGCCGCCGTCACCTTCCTCCTGTTCGCCGCCGACATCGCGGCGACCTACCTGCTGGGCGTCTCCTTCCTCCCGTTTTGACGCGAACGGTGCGGTTTTAGGGTAGGACTGCAAAACCGCGTGCATGCTCGCTGGGGCACTCGCCGTGGTCGTCGGTGCGGTCCTGGGCCTGTCGCTCGCCGCCCCGCCCGGCCCGATGAACGCCGTCATCGCGGAGGAGAGCGTCATCAGGGGCTGGCGGTCCGGATTCACCGCGGGACTCGGCGCGATGTCGGCCGACGCCATCTTCTTCGTGCTGGCGTATCTCGGCGTCGTCGCCGTCCTCCAGCGCCTCCCGACCCTCCAGTCGACGATGGTCGGGTTCGGCGGCCTGCTGATGCTCTACTTCGCGTACGGCACCGTCCAGGACGCCTCGGCGACGTTCCGCGCCGACGGCGACGCCGGCAAGGGATTCCGGAAGGCGTTCGTGCTCGCGCTCACCAACCCGTTCCAGATACTCTGGTGGCTCACCGCCGGCGTCGGGATGCTCGAAGCGACGACCGTCGAGGTGTTCGGGCGCACGCTCACCACGACGGGCGGCCCGCTCACCGTCGCCGGCTTCTTCGGCGGCATCGTCGTCTGGATCGTCGGCTTCCCGGCGGCGCTCGTGCTCGCCGGGGAGCGCCTCGACAGCTTCGCCACCGGGGTCGCGTACGTCAGCGCGCTGGTGCTCGCGCTGTTCGGCGTGCTCTTCCTCTACCGCGCCGTCGGCCCGGTCGTGCCCGTCTGAGCGTCGAACCGTGCGCGCGAGGCGCGGCCGCCTACCGGGGCGGCAGGTCGTCGTCCTCGACGTCCATGCCCGGCACCTCGGTCTCCAGCCATTCGCGGAACCACTTCACCCGTTTGAGCCGCTGGTGGGCGATGCTCTCGGCGGTGTCGCTCTCGACGCGGCCGATGGCGTCCTTGCCGCGTTCGAGCACGCGGTTGACCATCTCGGCGGCGTCCATGTGCGTGCGCGCCTCGTAGCCCATGCGCAGGAGCATGAGCACGGTGCCGTTCGCGCCCACCTTGTCGAGCAGGTCGCCCTCGACGAGACACCGCGTCTCCAGCGGGAGCGACTCCAGGTCGCCCTGGTGGGAGTGGTCCTCGATTGCGGTACACACCTGGTCGACGAACGACGGCGGGTAGTCGCCGTGGGTCTCGAGGTACTGCCGGGCGACGCGCGCGCCCTCCTCGGCGTGCACCTCCTGGTCGGCGTCGAGTTTGGCGATGTCGTGGAACAGCGCGGCGACCCGCACCACGTCCACGTTCGCGCCTTCGCGGCGCGCGATGCGCTCGGCGAGGTCGACGACGTTCAGGATGTGGTTGAACCGGTAGTCGGCGGAGTGCCACGGATACCACCGCATCCGACCGCCCTCGTCCTCGTTCTCGACGCTCGCGGCGAGGTAGTCGTAGACGAACTGCTCCATCGCCGCGAACTCGGCGTCCGAGACGGGCGACTCCCTTATCTCGACGCCCACAACACCACCCTCCTGCCGTGTGCGAAACCAACGTTCATACTTACCGGAAGTAAGGTTGATTCGTTCATTAGCGTTACGACGGCGGGGTTAAGTGCGGGCCGCCCATCGCTGGTCCCATGACCGACCCACTCTACCTCGACGACAGCGAGGTTCGCCGGTTCGATGCCACCGTCGAACGGGTGGCAGGCGACCGGGTCGTCCTCGACCGGACCCACTTCTACCCGACCGGAGGCGGCCAGCCCCACGACACGGGCGTCCTCGAAACGCCAGACGGAACGCTCGCGGTGACCGACGTCCAGAAGAAGGACACCATCTACCACACCGTCGACGGGACGCCACCCGAGCCAGGGACGACCGTCACCGGCGTCCTCGACTGGGACCGTCGGACCGCCCACATGCGCTATCACACCGCCCAGCACCTGCTGTCGGCGGTGCTCCTCGACGAGTACGACGCACAGACCACGGGCAACCAGCTGTACGCGGACCGCGCGCGCATCGACTGCGCGTACGACCGGTTCACCGAGGCCGACTTCGCGGCCATCGAGGCGCGGATGAACGAGTACGTCGACGCCGACCTCCCGGTCGACTGGTACACGATGGACCGCGCGGCGGCCGAAGCCACCCTCGACCCGGCGCGCACGCGCATCGACCTGCTCCCGGACAGCATCACCGAGGTGCGCATCGTCGCCATCGGCGACGTCGACCGGACAGCGTGTGCGGGCACGCACGTCCGCTCGACGGGCGACATCGGGACGTTCACCGTCACGGGACGCGAAACGAAGGGCAGCGACGAAGAGCGGCTTTCCTTCGTCCTCGGGGCCTAAGAGGGATGGGCCGGCTCCTCACGAACTGAGAATCCAGCGTGAACGCTATGGTAGGGGACGACGTACCTCCGGCTGTATGGCAGACGACAAACGCGGCCGCGAGCGGAAGGGAGCCGGAAAGCTCGAACAGACCCGAATGGAGGACATCGAGCGCGCCAAACGGATCCTTCTCAGGGACGACCCCGACGAACCGGAACTGCCATCTGACGAGGAACTGGAGCTGTTCGAATAGCCGCCACGCGGACCGCCTCCGGGCACCGATTTTTCGACGGCCGTCGCCGCACCAGCGACAGCCAGCGTCGGCGACCGATTCCCCTGGCCGTCCCGCCGGCGTGTAGCGGTTCCGACAAGCTATTTGCCGACCGGCGTGCGAGAGGTGGTATGGTCGATTACCGCCCCGTCCCCGACGACCGACGAACGGAGTTCCAGGGCATCCTCGACTACGCGTTCCGGCCACACGAAGGGCCGGCGTTCGACGACGTGGACCACCCGGCCGCCGAGATGGGCGAGCGACGCGGCATGTTCGACGGCGACGACCTCCTGGTCGGCTGCAAGCATCTCGACCTGGAGATGCGGGTGCGCGGCGACTGGCACCCCGTGATGGGGCTGTCCGCCGTCGCGTCGCCGCCGGAGCACCGCCACGGCGGCCTGGTCGGCGACATGGTCCGCGAGTCGCTCGCGGAGTGGCGCGCCGACGGCCAGTACCTGTCGGCGCTCTACCCGTTCAAGCACGCCTTCTACCGGCGGTACGGCTGGGAGAACGTGAGCCGGCAGGCCGTCCTCGAGTTCGACCCGTCGGTGCTCTCATTCGCACAGGACGCCGCCGCAGGCAGCTTCCGGTCGCTCGACGCCGACGACTACGAGGACGTGGCGCCCGTCTACGAGGCGTACGCCGAGCGGTACGGATGACCGTCCGCCGGACCGAGGAGTGGTGGCGGAGCCGGGTGTTCACCGGGTGGCGGAGCGACCCGTACGCCTACGCGTGGGAGCGCGACGGCGAGGTACGGGGGTACGTCGTCTACACCATCGAGGACGGTGACGACGGCAAGACGTTCCGCGTCCGCGACCGGGCGTGGACCGACGAGGAGGCCTACCTGAACGTCCTCCGGTTCGTCCACAACCACGAGGCGCAGGTCGACTCGGTGCGGTGGCCGGACCCCGTGGACACGCCCCTGCTAGACCTGGTGGACGACCCGCGCGCCGTCGACGTCGAACTCTCCACGGGCATCATGTTCCGGGTCGTGGACGTGCCGACGACGCTGGAGCGACTGGCCTACGACCCGGCCGTCGACGCGAGCCTCGTGCTGTCCGTCGCGGACGAGACAGCCGACTGGAACGAGGGTACCTACCGGCTGGACGTCGCCGACGGAACGGGGACGGTCACGCGTACGGACGCCGACGTGGACGTCCACCTCGACGTGACGGCGCTCTCGCAACTCGTCGTCGGCTACCTCACGCCGGACCGCGCCGCGCTCCTGGACGGCGTGTCCGAGATGGCGCCGGGGGCCCGGGAGACGCTCGCCGCGGTGTTCCCGCCGGCCCCGGTCTTCCCCAGGGACTTCTTCTGATCACTGCCCGGGGAAGACCACCAGGCGGACGCCCAGGTAGACGAAGTAGAGCGACACGAGGTAAAAGCCCTCCCGCCGGCCGACGCGGCGGTCGGTGACGTAGCGGAGGTAGAGGAAGAACCCGACGCCGACGACGAGTTTGAACGGGAGGTCCCAGAGGACGACCGCCTGGGGGACCCGGTAGGTGGAGATGGTGGCCCCGAGGCCGATGCCGACCAGCGGGTTGACGACGTTGCTGCCGACGAGCGTCCCGAGCGCGATGTACGGCGCCTGCCGCCGGATGGAGTCCATGACGGCCGAGAACTCGGGGAGCGCGGACGCGACGCCGATGGTGACGACGCCGATCATCGACCCGCCGAGAGCGAGGTTGTCGACGAGCGTCTCCACCACGCGGAGCGTGACGAACGCGCTCCCGAACACGGCCGCCATGGCGGCGAGCGAGACGGCGACGTCCCGGGGGACGTTCTCGCTCCCTTCGCCCGGCAGCGGCTTGACCCGCTGGCGCCGGTTGAAGCTGAGGTAGATGAGCGCGACGTACGACCCGACGAGGACGAGGCCGTCGACCCGCGAGAACGACCGGTCCCAGGCGAGGGCGAACGTGAGCCCCACGGCGTACAGCATCGGCGCGTACGTCGACCGCACGAACGTCTTCGAGAGGTCGACCCGGCCGTACGCGATGAGGAAGACGCCGACGAGCAGGGTCTGCTGGGCGGTGGAGGAACCCATGTTGCCGCCCAGCACCGTCGCGGAGGTGACGACGTAGTCGAGGCTCCCGGAGAGGATGCCGAGCGACGCGATGACGTGGGAGCCGATCTCGGGCAGACTGGTGCCGATGGCGATGACCGACATCGCGATGAGCGCGTCCGGCACCTCGTAGGCCTGCGCGACGCTCGTCAGGCGGTCGATGGCGACGCCGGCGGCCCGGATGAGCACGATGAGCGAGACGCCACCGACGACCAGTTGCGGGAGGAGCGACGGCGCGAGGACCATTGGATACGTCCACCGACGGCCGACAGGTTACTTAGCTGTTGTCACCGTGCAGGGGCCGAGTCCCCTGGTTCCGCCGGCTCGACGGTCTCCCTCGACGCAAACATGTATGACACACTACAGTACGTATAAATGCCGGGCGCGCGACCCTACGCGTAGGTTTCGACGATGCCAACAGGTACGGTCGCCTTCTTCCACGACAGGAAGGGGTACGGGTTCATCGAGAGCGACGACGCGGACGACGACGTCTTCTTCCACATGGAGGACGTCGGCGGCCCCGACCTCGAAGAGGGCGAAGAGGTCGAGTTCGACATCGAACAGGGGAGCGCGGGCCGCGCGCCACGAACGTCAAGCGCGTCTGAGGCGGCGACGGTCACTCCAGGACTTCGTCCCAGAGCGGCGGCAGTCCCTCGAGGCGCTTGCGTCCCTCGGTCCGGGTGACGCGTTCGTCGGTGATGTCGGTGAAGAACCGCTCCAGGAGTTCCGTCTGCGAGGGGGACAGCGGGGGACTGTGCGTGTCCTCCTCCAGCCACACCGCTTCCTCGGTCGATTCGTCGAATCGGGCGTCGCGGAGGCCGCGGGTCAACGCACGGCCGAACGGCTGTTTCGTGTCGAGTTCGCCGTCTCGGAGCATCCGATGGAGTTCCGAAGCCCGTTCGAGGTCGACGGTGGCACGTACGAGATAGAACATGATGGGAATCCTTGATTGAACCGACGTTCCGACCCGGGAAAACTCCTCGCCTATTGGCGCGACGGCCCGGCGAACCATAGGTTTAAATACTGAACCCGCCCACCTACGGCAGAATGGCAAAAGGTACGGTCGCCTTCTTCCACGACAGGAAGGGGTACGGGTTCATCGAGAGCGACGACGCGGACGACGACGTCTTCTTCCACATGGAGGACGTCGGCGGTCCCGACCTCGAAGAGGGCGAAGAGGTCGAGTTCGACATCGAGCAGGCCGACAAGGGCCCGCGCGCGAAGAACATCACTCGCCTGTAAGTCACTCGCCTGTAAGCTTCAGCAGGCCGCAGAACAGCGCCGCGAGCGGCCGCGCCGAGCGGCCGTCGCGGCTCAGGGGCGGGCGGCCGCCCCGTCGCTGGCTATCTCCGTCAGCGGTGCGCAGTCAGGACAGGCGTAGACCTCGTCGTCGTTCGACCCGAACACGCGTGCGAAGTCGGGCGTGACGAAGCCGCCACAGTTGTTGCAGGATGCCATGTTGACCCGTCGACACCAGGCGGTACGTGTCAGCCGACCACGAATAACACCATGCATGGGTGTCGAGGCCCGTTAAATCGCGGCCCTGGCCGGCCACCGGAAGGAGTTTTGTGCGCCCCCGCGAACGCCCGGTATGCACGTCGAGGCGTACGGGACAACCTTCACCATCGACGAGTCGCTGGTGGCCGAATCCCCGGCGGAGATACGCCGCCAGGTCCGCGAGTACGAGCGCGGCGAGCGGCGCGAGTTCGACCTCACCGTCACCCCGCCGGACGACTTCACCGGCGCGGTGATGGAGGCGATGGCGGCGATTCCGCGCGGTGAGACGCGGACCTACGGCGACCTGGCGGCGGAACTCGACAGCGCGGCGGTCGCCGTCGGCCAGGCCTGCGGCCGGAACCCGGTTCCCATCGTCGTGCCCTGTCACCGCGTCGTGGGCGCGGATTCGCTCGGCGGATTCTCGAACGAGTCCGACGACCCGGTCGGCGTGAAACGCCGGCTGCTCGACCAGGAAGGCGCCATCGACGAGGAGTGAGAGTGACCCCGACGCCAGGGACGAACCTTTACCTTTAGGGCGTCGTGGGCGCATGCTCCCGTATGCCGACGGACATCGACGAAGTGCAGGTACGGGACTGGATCGACGACGAACTGGTCGAGGGCGTCGAGGCCGTCCCCGACGACGCGGCCGTCTTCAACCTCACCGTCCAGATGTCGGGGATGCTAGTCCACGTCATCAAGCGACAGCCTTCCGGGCCGCTGGTCGTCGGCCAGGAGATAGCGTTCGACGACGACATCCAGAACCGCATCCAGGGGCTCGCGTCGGCCCCCAGAGGCGACCTGGTGACCCGCGTTCGCGAGACGCTGATGGACGTCCCCGGCGTGTACGGGTTCGTCGACGAGCAGGGCACCAACGTCGCCTTCGAGGACGTGTCCCGCGTCTTCCTGGAGTACCGCGTCTACCCCGACGAGGCCGACCAGCAGACCCTGATGGAGGGGCTCGTCGGCGTCTGGAAGGGACTGCGCTACCTCGACGACATCTGGACGCTCATCGACAGCGTCGAGAACCAGCGATAGGGGACGACTCGCTCGCCGACCGCCAGGCGGCCTACTCGCCGACGGCGAGCTGGTCGAGGCGCGCGGCCGTCCGGGTCGCCGCGAGACGGAGCGCGTCGCGGACCTCGCCGCCGTCCTCGCGCAGGGAGACGGGCGGAAGCCGGCCGCCGCGCTCCCGTTCTTCCCGGGTTCGCGGCATCGCCACCCGGCCGACGACCGGGATCGAGACGCCGCGCTCGTCCTCGTCGCGTTCGTGGACGCCGACCATCGGGTCGAGCGGGAGTTCCGCCAGGACGGGGACGTTGTACTCCTCGGCCAGCGACCGCGCGCCGCCCTCGCCGAAGATGGCGTGGCCTTCGCCGCAGTCCGGGCACTCGAACTGGTGCATGTTCTCGACGATGCCGAGCACGGGCACCCCGTAGCGCGCGAACTGTTCGAGGCCGAGGCGCGCGTCGTCGACGGCGACGTCCTGGGGCGTCGTCACCAGGACCGCGCCCGCCACCGGGAGGTGCTCGACGAGCGTCATCTGCGCGTCGCCGGTGCCCGGCGGCAGGTCGACGACCAGGTAGTCGAGGTCGCCCCACGCAACGTCGTCCACGAACTGGGTGATGAGGTCCGCAACCATCGACCCGCGCCAGATGACGGGGTCGTCCTCGCCGACGACGAACCCCATGCTCATCACCCGGACGCCGTGGGCCTCGCGCGGGACGATGTCGTCACCCCGGGTGGTCGCGGGCGTCGCGTCCGAGAGCCCGAGCATCTTCGGCGCGTTCGGCCCGTAGACGTCGGCGTCGAGCAGTCCGACCGCCGCGCCGGCGTCGGCGAGCGCGGTGGCGAGGTTCACCGCCACCGTGCTCTTGCCGACGCCGCCCTTTCCGCTCGCGACGGCGACGACGTTCTTCACGTCGGGAATCAGGTCCACGCGCTCGCCCCGGTCGGCGGCCGCCGGCCGCCAGTCCACCGTCACGGACGAGACGCCGTCGAGGTCGCCCACGGCGGCCTGCACGTCGCGTTCGAGCGCCGCCCGGACGCCCTCGTGGGGGACCGGCAGGGAAATGGTCACCCGGACGGTGTGGCCGTCGAGGGAGACCGTCGCGGCGTCGAGGTCGGTCAGCGACGCGTAGAGCACGTCCCGGCCGACCGCGGCGTCGGCGAGCGCCGACCGGACGCGGTCCACGGCGGCGTCCCGCGACTCCCCGTCCGCCGTCATTCGTCCTCGGTCGGTGACCGCGCGTCGGCGTCCCAGCGCTCGTGGCGGCCGACCGGCCCGTCGACGTACCACGCGTCGTCCTCGCCGGGGTCGGTCGGCGGCGAGATGGGGCGCTTGAGCCACTTCGGCCGACGGAGGCCGTCAGGGCCGGGCGCCGGCTTCGTCTCGTCGAGCCACTCGCGGTAGACCTCGAACGACCGGTCGGTGTCGACGAAGACGTCGCCGTAGTGGTCGTCCGGTTCGGCGTTCGTCACGGTCACCTTCTGGTGCCAGGCGTGCATCCCGGATATCGGGTCCGGGTGGGGTGCGTGGGTCAGGTTCTGGGCGACGCCGCCCTCGGTCCACCACACGCGCTCGCTGTCCGGGTCGTCGCTCTCGAACGGCCCGATGCCCTTCGCCTGTCGCATCCCCCACATGCTGTTCTCGTTGTCGAGGTCGACGGTGACCTTGCCGTACGGGTCGCCGCCCTCGTCGAACTCCGCGTCCTCGCGGTTGACCTTCCACTGACCCATGTGGTGGGACATCGCCGCGATGCCCGGCTTGATGCTCTCCGTGACCCACACCTCGTTCACGAAGTAGCCGATCTCGGTCTCCACGCGGACCAGGTCGCCCGTCTCGACGCCGAGGCGCTCGGCGTCCTTCGTGTGGAGCCACACCGGGTTCTTGTGGGATATCTCCTCCAGCCACTTCGAGTTGGACGACCGGGAGTGGATGGCCGTCGGCAGGCGGAACGTCGGCACGAGCACCATCTCGCCGTCCTCGTAGTCGACGTTCTCCGGGTGGACGTGGGATTTGATGTAGTGCGGGAGCGTGTACTGCTCGTCGTCCCAGCCCCACTCGGCCATCGTCTTCGAGTAGAACTGCTGTTTACCCGTCGGCGTCGGGAAGCCGCGCTTCGGCTCGCCGTCGACCATCACGCCGAGCACCTCGTCCTCGTCGTCCCCGACGTCGCGCCGGATGGTCCCGTACTCGTCCACGTGCACGTCGTCCTCGTCGAGGACGGACTCGTCGAGCGGCTTCTCGTGGAGTTCGTAGTCGTTCGTCGACGCCTCGAACGCGCCGTGGTGTTTCATGTACTCCAGGGGCTCCATCCCCTTCTCCGCGGCCGTCTCCACCAGGCGGTCGTCGTGCTCGAAGACCCACCGGTAGTACTCGTCGACGGTCATCTTCGTCGGGCCGTCGCCCGTCTCACGGGCTTCGCCCGTTCGACTGTCCGAGGAACGTGGTTCCTCGCTGTCCCTGTAGGGGCTCTCGAAGTACTCCCGGATGCCGAGTTCGCCGTCCTCGTCCACCTTCCACGAGAGGTCGAGCCAGAACTCGTCCTCCTCCCAGACCTCGCCGGGGTTGGCCTCGTACGTGCGGTCGATGTCCTGGCCCTCGCGCTCGGCGTACTCGCGGAGCACCGGCTGGCGGTAGGTGACCCACGTGCCCGCGTGGGTCTCCTGGCTCTGGATGTCGTGGCGTTCGGGGCTGTGCCCCATCGGGAGCACGTAGTCCGCGAAGTACGCCGTCTCGTTCCACGTCGGCGTGAGCGCGACGTGCATCCCGACCTTCTCCTCGTCGGTGAGCGCCTCGATCCACGAGAAGCCGTCCGGGTAGGTGTAGACCGGGTTGAACACCCGGGTGAAGTAGACCGACAGCTTCCCGCGGTCCTCCTTGAGGAAGTACGGGAGGAGCTGGCTCATCTCGTAGTGGGCGAACGGCCACTCGACCGGAAGCTGGAGTTCGTCCCAGAGCTTCTGTCGCGGCGGCTCCTTCGGCAGGTTCGGCTCGTACTTGTGCCAGGCGTTCGGCGACGTGCCGCCCTTCGTGCCGACACTCCCCGTGAGCACCGACAGGAAGTGGAGCGTCCGACTGACCTGCCAGCCGCCCTTGTTGCCGCTGGCGGCGCTCCGCCAGATGTGACTCGCAAAGCGGTCGCCCGCGGTGCCTATCTTCCGGCCGACCTTCACGAGTTTCTCGGCGTCCACGCCGCTCTCGGCCTCCGCGTACGCGGGCGTGAAGTCGGCGTACGTCTCCCGGAGCGTGCGGAGGTAGGCGTCGAAGCTCCGCTCGCGGCCGGGGTGTTCCTCGTCGAGGAACTGCTCCCAGTTCACCCACTGCCGCATGAACTCGGCGTCGTAGAGCTCCTCGTCGATGATGACGTTCGCCATCGCGAGCAGGACGGCCGCCTCGCTGCCGGGCTGGGTCGGCAGCCAGAAGTCCGCCATCGCCGCCGTGTTCGAGAGGCGGGGGTCCATCGCCGCCATCTGTGCGCCCTCCTGCATCCCGTCGACGATGCGCTGGGCGTGCGGGTTGAAGTAGTGGCCCGACTCCAGGTGGGCCGACAGCAGGAGGATGAACTCGGCGTTGGCGAAGTCCGCGCTCGGCCGGTCGTACTTGTGCCAGAGCGCGTAGCCCGCGCGGGCGCCCGCGCTGCAGATGTTCGTGTGGGAGTTGTGGCCGTCGAGGCCCCACGCGTTGATGACGCGGTCCATGTACCCCTCGTGGCCCGGCCGGCCGACGTGGTAGGTGATCTCGTTCTCCCGGCCGTCCTGGATGGTCTCGCGCATCTCGCCCGCGATGTCCTCCAGGGCCTCGTCCCAGGAGACGCGCTGCCACTCGCCGCTGCCGCGCGGGCCGTCGCGCTTCAGCGGATACCGGATGCGCTGTGGGTCCTTTATCTGGTTGACCGTCGCCGGTCCCTTCGCGCAGTTCCGGCCGCGGCTCCCCGGGTGCTCGGGGTTCCCCTCTATCTTGCGTATCTCCCCGGACTCCTTGTCGATGTACGTGAGCAGGCCACAGCCGGCCTCGCAGTTGAAGCAGGCCGTCGGCACCACCGAGTACTCGGTGGGCGTGCCGTCGGAACCGTACTCGCGCCAGTCGTGCCAGTCCGCGGGGTCGGGGTAGCTCCCGAGTTCGCCCTCCGGGGCGATGCGTTCGACGCCGTCGGTGCCGAGGCGCTGTCGTTGCTTCTTCGTCTCCGTCGTCCGGTTCGAGAGGAGGCCGAGCTTCTCGGCCACCTTCTCCACCCGGCTCGGTTCGAACTCGTGTCCCATGTTAGGCGAGTGAGATGGTCTGTGGGGCGGTTATCCAGCAGTACTCGAAGGCGTAGAGGCCGGCGAGCGCGAGCACGCCGGCGCCCGCGACCAGGCCAGCGCTCCCGCCCAGCGCGAGTGCGACGAGGGGAGCGCGATGCCGACGCCCATGGCGCCGGCCCAGAACGCCGTCCGGAAGCGGCCGCGCACGATGCGCGCCGCGGCTTCCTCGGCGTCCTCGGTCTGGTGGGGCGTGAATATCTCCGAGGCGACGAGCGTGAGGTGGCCGACGACGCCGAGCGCGAGCACCAGGCGGGACGGCCCGACGAGCGCGTCGAAACCGGCGACGCCCAGCACCGCGGTGACGGCGCCGCCCGCGATGATTGCCTGCGTGAACATGTGCAGGGGCATCGCAGGGCTCTGCCAGAGGTCGCGGCCCTTCGACTGGCTGAACAGGAAGGCGGTGTAGACCGCCGACGCCGTCGCGAGCGCGGCGCCGACCAGCAGGACGGCGGGGCTGGTGACGGCGTCGCCGAAGCCGAGCAGCCAGCCCAGCACCACCAGGCCGAGGTACGCGCCGAACGCCGTGATGATGTAGGCGCCCTTCACGAGCCAGGAGTTCCAGTTCGGCCGGAGGAGCACCCAGTGGAACCGCTGTGGCTGGTGGAGGTCGGCGACGAGCAGCAGGCCCGTCAGCCCGAGGAAGACGCCGCTGATTATCGAGGTGACGCCGACGAGCGCCGGGTCGGGGCTGATGACGCCGAACGCCATCAGGAGCGCGGTCACCAGGAACGCGCCCGAGCCGATGGCCTTCGTCCAGGTGTAGGAGTAGACCTCCCAGCCCCACGACTCGCGGTGGGTCTCCCCGATGTCGTAGACGCGTTTGGCCTCCTCGTGGAGGAGTTCGTAGGCGCGCTCGGTCTTGGTCCGGTCGTCCGTGCCGGCGGCGGACGTGCTATACCCGCCGTCGGACTCGAACTCGGACGGGGCGTCCCCGCCGGTCGTTCCGGCGGCGTGCGACGCCGTCGAGTCCGCCTGCTTCCCGCAGCCGCAGTTCCCGCCGCAGCCACAGCCGCCGTCGGCCCTGGCTTCGGCTTCGTCGCCGCCGGGGAGCGAGACGTCCGATTCGGCGAGCGACTCCGCGGCGCGCTCCAGGTCGAACGACTCGCGGGCGGCCCCGCGCGTCTCGACCTTCGACGGGGAGTCGCTCCACATGTAGTGTTCCTCGCGACTGGTGGAACCGGGCGTGATGGAGCCCTCGTCGCCGTCGACGTAGAAGAGCTTGGGTTCGGTGCCCTTCTCGGGCTTGCGTGCCTGCACGTCGCCGCGGGAGATGGTCTCGGCTATCTCCGTGTTCGGGTTCTCCATGTCGCCCGCGACGATGGCGTCCTCGGGACAGACTGTGACGCACGCGGGTTCGCGGCCCGAGTCGACGCGGTGCGAGCAGTAGTTACATTTCGCGGCCGTCGACGTCTCCGGGTCGATGTAGAGGGCGTCGTACGGGCAGGCCTGCATGCACGCCATGCAGCCGATGCAGCGTTCCGGGTCGAAGTCGACGATGCCGTCCTCCCGCTCCCAGAGGGCGGTCACCGGGCAGACGTCCGTGCACGGGGAGTCCGCACAGTGGTTGCACCGCATCACGGAGAAGTGGCGGTTCGTGTTCGGGAACTCCCCTTCTCTACGTACTTCACCCACGTCTTGTTCACCCCGATCGGGTCGTCGTGTTCCGCCTTGCACGCGACCGTGCAGGCGTGACACCCGATGCATTTCCTGTTGTCTATGACGAATCCGTAGTTCGTAATTGTCACCACCCAGCCTGTTAGGTAGAACCATGATACTGGTTGGCACTTAAATCTTGTGTAGTATTTACAATTAGGCGCAAACATAAAATGAGCGTCGTCGGGCCTGAGATGCAGAGATACCGGGAGTTCACCTATGAACCCGAGAACGAAGGGGCGACAGTCCACGTTACGAAGACGACTCCCGCGCCACCGGGAGAGCGGAAGGGCCGCCGGTGGCGGGATATCCACTGTTCCCCGCGGGTAGCGTCCGCGTTTCGTCGCTCCGCCAGGGACGCCCGGCAGACCCGATAGTTCGACGACACCTCGAAACGCTAAGCAGTTCGATTCACCGTACGTAGCGCCAGTAGTTCGGCTCCACTCGGACGCCTGAAACACCCATACGTTTTTAAGGGAACAATCATTATGATGGACAATGCACAATAATGGGAATTGTGCAGTCCACGAAATACAGGAGGCGCCAACATGAGCACGGAGTACGACGTTAGCGAGACACTCGACGTGAAGGGAGTATCGTGTCCGATGCCGGTCGTCAAGACCAAGCAGGCCGTCGACGGCCTGACGCCGGGACAGATTCTGGAGGTCCTCGCGACCGACTCGGGCAGCATGAGCGACATCAAGGGGTGGGCGGACTCGACCGAGGGCGTCGAACTCCTCGACCAGGTCGAGGGCGACGGCGTCTACACCCACTACGTCCGGAAGGTGGAGTGAGATGAGTACGGATTCGCCAGCGGCCGGCGAAGACGGCGTCGACGCGGGCCTCGAGGCGCGCGTGGAGGAACTCGAACAGGAACTCGCGGACCTCAAGGCGGAGACGGCCGACGACCAGAAGAAGATGACCATCATCGCGACGAAAGGGTCACTCGACATGGCCTACCCGCCGCTCATCCTCGCGAGCACCGCCGCGGCGTTCGGCTGGGACGTCGTGGTGTTCCACACGTTCTGGGGTCTCGACATCCTGCACCGGAAGAAGGCCCGCGACCTCAAGCTGAGCGCGGTGGGCAACACCAGCATGCCTCTCCCGAACTCGCTCGCGGTGCTGCCGTTCATGGACAACGCCGCGACCTGGATGATGAACCGCCAGATAGCGGAGAACGGCACGCCGACCGTCGCGGAACTCATCGACGTCTGCCTCGACAGCGGCGTCGACCTGCAGGCCTGCCAGATGACGATGGACCTGATGGACTACGAGGAAGAGGACCTCATCGAGGGCGTCACGGCCGGCGTCGGCGCGGCCACCGCCCTCCAGCACATGGGCGACGCCGACGTGCAGCTTCTCGTCTGAGACCGGTCAGTCGCCGGTCATCGCCTCCCTGGTCGCCGCACAGTTGTTCGGGCCGAGTTCGAGCGTGAACGCCTCGTCGTCCGAGACGTCCTGCTGGCCGAGGTTGGTCGCGATTATCTCCTCGAAGTTCCCGGGGCGCGGCGGCATGTCCGCGAGGATGAACTCCACGAACTCGTCGCGGTCGAGATGCAGCGCCTTCATCCGGTCCTCGAGGTCGCCCAGGCGCGCCGTGTACGTCCTGTCCTCGGCGGGCGTCGCGGCGTCGCTGAAGTGAGCGGGCGCGACCACCAGGTCGTCCGACAGCGTGAGGATGCGCTCGTGGAACGTGTCGTAGAGCTGGGCGGCCGCGTCCGGCGCGCCCTCGTCGCCCTCCTCCAGGTCGGGACGGGCGACGCTCTCGGTGAACAGGCCGTCGCCCGTGAACAGGACGTTCCCCACCCGATAGGAGGTCATGTCGGTGGTGTGGCCGGGCGTGTGGACCGCCTCGATGGTGGTGTCGCCGAGCGCGAGTTCGTCGCCGTCGCCGACCGTCGTGACGGCGTCGGCGTACGTCATCCCCCGGTCGGCGGCGGGCGCGGGCATGACGCCTTCGACGCCCTCCTCGATCAGGTTCCGGACGCCGCTCACGTGGTCGGCGTGGATGTGGGTGTCGATGGCGTACGTCAGGTCGGCGCCCTCGTCGGCGGCGTCCTCGGCGTACCGGTCGGTGAACGCACGAAGCGGGTCGACCACTGCCGCCTCCCCGCCGTCCACGACGAGGTAGCCGAGGCAGCCACTGGACGGGCGCTGGTACTGGATGACCGTGTCCGGGCCGTCCGCACGCGTCACCTCGACGGCGTCGTAGATGGTCGCCCAGCCGTTCATCCCGTCGGCGAGGTTGATGGCGTCCCGTCCCTCCTCGACGAGGAGACCGGCGACGTAGTTGCTGGCACCGCCCTTCGCACAGACGACGATGAGGGGGTCGCCCTCGGGGACGCGGTCCAGGAGGTCGTCGTCCACCCCCTCGATGAACTCGTAGTACGGGAGGTTGTCGATGGCGACGTTCTCGCCGTCGATGTGCCACTCCTCGAACTCGCTCTCCACGCGCACGTCGAGGACGGTCAACTCCTCACCGCTGTCGATGCGCTCCCGGAGTGTTTCGGGGTCGATGCTACCCACGTCGACGTCCGGTTCTGGCAGGCCTTCGAAGTCGGACATTGCTACCACGTAACACGCTAGGGACATTAAGTATTCTGCGTGGTGCACCGACAACCGCACAAGAGTACGGTCGCGTTCCGTCGAGGAGCGCGAGGACGGATGACCACTCCCGGCAGGTCATGAAGCGATAGCGTTTCGGCGCGGCGTCTCTGGCTATCGTCGCCGACCGACTACTGTTGGGTCGTACGTGCAGAACTGGTCGGGAACGGCCCGAAGAGAAGGGGAAAGAGGGGGTAGAACGGATGGGGTCAAGTAGCCCGATACGGGCTGTGCCTCTGACCCGTTCCGAGGGTCGGAACCGCAGGGGGTTGGGGGAGGGGGCCCTGCGCATCGAGTTGTTGGAGTTCGGAAGTGATGACCACCACCCCAGAAAATAGAGGGCTTTTTAAACGGGGCGAGTCCGTCCACGGGGCACCCCCATACAATATGCGACATCTGCCCGCAGAAATAAGACGGAGTTCAGTTCCTACGAGTTCCTTCGGGATTCCATCTAGATTTTTATCCGATCGGATTCGGACAGAACACGTCGGGTCGGGAGCGACGAACCGGCGGGGTCGCGGCCGATTAAGGAATATAAGGGAATCCCCACCAGCTTCAGGCCAAGGCTTTTGTTACAAATCGTGATAGTCATCGGCCGTGAAACGAGACACCAGCTACCACCGATACCGGCAGTGTCCTGACTGCGAGATGTGGTGGCGGCGAACCGGCCGCCACCGCCTCGGCTTCGTCGACGACCACCTCAGCGACGTCTGCCCGGACTGCAGCGCCTCCTGAACGTGCTGTTCTCACAGCAGCCCCGAACCCCCACCGAGCGACCGGTATCGCGACTGCCCGCGGTCCCCGTCGGCACCGAGCGCGTGCACCACGACAGTGTGCCACAGGGGTCGGCCCGATAAGCGACTCCGCCACAGCCTCGGCCTCGTCACCGGATGGTGGCCTGGCCCGTCGGGTGCTCCTCCAGCCACCGTTCGAGTTCGTCCCGGTGGGCTTCCCACTCGGCGAGCAGCCGTTCGTACTCGTCGCGTGCGGCGTCGGCACCCCGGTAGCTGGCGATCGACTTCAGCCGGTTCTGCATCGCCTTCTGGCACGCGGCCGTCTCGTCGTACCAGTCGTACCCGGTCTGTATCATCGCGTAGTGGATGACCGCCCAGAAGCCGAACCCCGGGCGGTTCTCGTCGCTCTCGTCACCGACCGCCGGCAGCGCCTCCTCGAACGCGTCGAGATACGAGAGCGAGAACCGCGAGACGAGCGGCTTCAGCCGGTAGTCCCACTCCCCACCGACCTCGCCTTTCGCGTCCTGTTGCTGGGCCAGGAGGCTCTCGTACCCCTCCTCGTCGTACCGGTGAAGGCGCCACGAAGCGAGGCCGTCGAACCCGTCCCACCGGTCCGACTCGCTCGCGACGAGCGCGTCCGGGTCGCCCTCGAAGACGAGGCGGACGAAGCCGCCGTCGACGCCCACGGCTTCGTCGGCGAACTGCCCGTACGCCCAGAACCATCCCGTCGCCCAGTAGTCGCTCGCCTCGAACCGGTCCCAGGCGCTCGCGAGGTACGTCCGGAGGAACCGGGTCTCGTCAGCCGCCGTTTCGAACTCGAACTCGAGGTCTGCCCCGACCATAGACCGGCTTCTGGCGATGTTCTGATATACTTTCTGTGGCCCCGGACCGGCCGCCGTGGTGGCGACTCCGTACGGTCGTGGACGGCGCGATAGTATCCCACAACGAAACGGCAATAACGTGTATAGTCTGCGGCAATGAGGTATCTCCCTGACATGGGTTCGAACGACGACTCCCGGAACGTGTCCCGGCGGGCCGTGTTACGGGCGTCCGGCGGTGCGTTCGGGATCGGCGGCCTCGGTTCTGCCTGGACGAGCGACGACGGTCGAACGACCGTCACCCAACGCTGTCCCGACGGAACGCTCGAACCCAACGTCGTCCAGTACGCGAGGGCGGGCGCGGCGTCGTGTGCGGACGACCACCCGGCGACGAGAGACCTCCAGCACCGCGTGCGTGAGTCACTCGAAGCCAGGTATCCGACGGTCGGGTCGCTGCTAGACCAGGGATACGTCCCGTACTTCGACTTCATGACCGCCGAGGGCGAGACGGGGTGGTCACACTGGCTCAACCCCGAGTTCGTCGCCGACGACGCCGTCATGGACCCCGACCGGCCCGAAGCGGTCCTCGTCGACCACAGGTGGTGGCGTCCCATCGGCGTCATGTTCACCGCCACCCGGAACGGGGACCGCATCGACTCGCCGTCCGCGGTCTACGGGGACGAGCAGACCGAGCACAGGTGCGTCCCGTGGCACGCCCACGTCGGCGTGCCCGGCCGGTACGCGTGGTGGAAGTTCCGGTTGCTCTCCGGCGAGAGGACCGACGGTGAAACGCCCCGCTTCCCGTGCCGGACGCCGTGGGTGATGCACGTCTGGACGTATCCACACCCCGAGAGCGTCTACGCACACCACGCCCCGCCGCGAGGGAACCGTGGCGGGCCGCCCGCCGAACCCGCGGGGTTCGAAACCGACGCCGTCCCCGGCGAGGACGACCTCGACTGGAGCGTGCTGCCGGACGCGTTCCTGCACCACGTGGCACGCCAGCGACGAGGGGGACAGTAGAGGGCGTGGCCACGGGGGCTGTACCTCGGGTGCGGATTCTCCGGGCACGGGTTCAATCACGGACCTGCCGTCGGCCGCATCCTCTCGGACCTGGTGGGACGGCGACACCGACTTCGGTTTCGACCTCGAGTTCTTCTCACTCGACCGGTTCGAAGCCAACCCGTCTGGACACGGGAAAGCGAGCGACTCCGTGTAGCACCGACGCCTCGTGGCACCGAGCACGCGTGCCGTCTGCGACGCTCGCCCACGCGGGCTGACCGTCCACACCACGATGGCGGGCGTTCAGCAGGCGGGCGCCCAGTCCACGACGAGGAGGACAGAGGACGGGGGACTGGCCGAAGTGTGAAGCTGGTTGAAGCTCGCAGTCCACGTCCCGGCGACGGTCATGCCGTCGAACCGATGTGTGCGGTCGCCCGAATACAGGGTCTCTCCTGTCTGGTCGGTGTCCCGGACTTCGCCGCGGTCGTCCCGATGCCAGATGGTGATTGCATCGTCAGTATACGGGTACGAGAGGACGGGTGCCTTGACCGCCGTGACTTCCGCGACACACCCTGCGTCGGTCCGGGGCGCGTATCCCGTTCCCTGGTAGAGACCGCTGGTCTGTCGAGTGAGCCGTACGCTCACCGGTTGCCGGGGAACGACGTACACCTCCTTTCGCTCCTCCACCGTCTCGCCGACGGGGTTCGTCACTCGAAGAGTGAGTGCGACCGACGACCGGGCCGACACATGCACGCCGTTCGGGTGGTTTGCGGGGTCGGAGTACGTGTAAAGGAGGCCGCCGCAGTCCGGGCGCGTCCATTCGAAGACGGTGGTCGACTGACCGCCGCCGAGCGGTTCGGACAGTAACTCGACCTTCTTGCCCTCCGCCTGGAAGGACACCGGGACGTCCTCGCCGGCTTCGAACTGGACGGTGTCGTCGTGGCGGCCGTACGAGCCGAGGTTGAACCCCGTGATTCGCGGCTGGTAGTTGGCGAACGCGACGTCGAACTCCATGCGTTTTTCGTCCCCGGCGTACGCCTTGTTCAGGCTCTTCCCGATGACGACGTATCGGTTGGTCGGACACTCACACGACTGGCCGTCCGACGAATACGTGCACCGGGTGGTGTCCTGCGTGGGCCAGGAGCTACTCGCGGGCGTCACGTCGAACCCCTGGCGGCGTGTTCCCGCATCGTCGTCCACGTCGTCGTCGGACGTCGTGTATCCTGCCTGGCCCGCCGGAACACCGCGCGGCCCGTCGAATTTCTGCATCTCCACGCCGTTCTCCTCCAGGCGGAGCATATCCAGCAGGTTGACCTCCACCGACACCACGAAGCCGTATCCGTCGTTGTAGTAGACGGATTCCCCGGCCACCGTGTCAGGTACTCCGTCGCGTGTATTCTCGGCGTCGCCGCGGGTGGCGCGGAATCCGCGATACCGGTTGCCAGGTCGTTGAGCCACGTGCAGCCTGCTAACGCACTGGTGCCGGCGACGCCGGCCGCCAGAAACGTCCGCCGCTTCATGTCCGTATCGATGGTCATGTCTATCACGGGTCGGCTCACGGCCGACCGAATACGATACGCTACGAGAAGTATTAAATATATAATATTAAATGGTGAACATTATGGGAGTGATGTGGAGTGGAGAACCGGGCCGCCGCAAACGGGCCGAAACGACGAAGCGCGAAAAGCGGCGACCAGTGAAGCGGCCCCCGTTGACGTCATCAACACGAGAGCGCCGGGGTTGGCGATTAGCGCTGTTGGCCACTGCACGGCGGGAGACTCCGCCGAACACGGCGGCTGACTCGAACCCAGAACCAATCATTCCATTAATATGAACCAGTGCAAACAACACATGTTAGCCCTTAATTAAAAGGGATTTCAAGATGGACGGTGGATATGGAAATCAGTCGCCAGACGATCGCGAAGGCGCTGGTCACGGTGTTCGTCGTCAATCTGATCGTGATGGGTGCCGGAGCGTTCTACTCCTCCCAGCAAGTCCCACCGATTCCAAAGGAGGTGGTCGGACCCGACGGTGAGGTCGTCGCCACCGAATCACAGGTCCAGGCCGGGAAGGTAGCCTTCCAGCGGAACGGCCTGATGAACCACGGCTCTATCCTCGGTAACGGCGCATACTTCGGCGTCGACTACACCGCCGACGCGCTCGACCTGAAGGTGGAGTTCATGCGCGAGTACTACGCCCGAGAGCGATACGGTGCGTCGTACTCGGAGATCGACGCCGCCGAACGAGGGAGCATCGATAGCCTCGTGAGTGGCGACCTCGACGAGTCGTTCGAGCGAGGAACGGAAACGGTCGAGTACTCTGCCGCGGAGGTGTACGCACACCAGCAAGTCCGGGACGTGTACGTGCAGCGCTACCACGAAGGCGCCCTCGACCGCGGCGTTTCGGCCGACTTCATCGAATCCGAAGGAGAAGCGCGGGAGTTCGCCGATTTCGCGCTCTGGACCGCGTGGATCTCCCACACTGACCGACCGGGAAGCGACCACAGCTTCACGAACGAATGGCCCTACAACCCCGCTGCGGGGAACACGCCGACGGGGTCGACGATGATATGGAGCGTCATCAGTATGGTGCTCCTCGTCGCGTCCGTCGGCATCGGCGTCTTCGCCTACCAGTCAGTCGAACTTCCGGAACCGGAGATCAAGAGCCTCGAAATCCCGCCGCCCGACGAGATCAGCCTGACCCCCAGTCAGCGTGCCGCGACCCGATTCATCCCGCTCGCAGGCGCGCTGTTCGGGTTGCAAGTACTCCTCGGTGGCCTGCTCGCACACTACTACGTCGAACGCCACGCGTTCTTCGGTGTCGAACAAGTCTTCGGCGTCGACATCGTCCAGGCGTTCCCGTTCGCGCTGGCGAAGACGTTCCACCTCGACCTGGGGATTCTGTGGATCGCGTCGCTCTGGCTCGGTGCGGGACTGTTCCTCCCGCCGCTCCTGACGAACCACGAACCCGACCGACAGCGGACGTTCATTCACGTGCTCCTGGGTGCGCTCGTCGTCGCGGCGGTCGGCGGACTCGTCGGTATCTGGCTCGGGGCACAGGGTTACATCGACGGGGCGCTCTGGTGGATAATCGGCAACGAGGGGCTGAGTACCTCGAAGTGGGCCGGCTCTGGCAGGTCGGACTGCTCGTCGGGTTCCTCCTGTGGACGGCGCTCGTCTGGCGCGGGTTCAAACCGATGCTCGAACGGGAAGCACGCTACGGTCTCGCGCACATGATCATCTACGCCGGCGGCTCCATCGGACTGCTGTTCGTCGCGGGCATGCTCTACACGCCGCAGACGAACATCGTGATGACGGAGTTCTGGCGGTGGTGGGTCGTCCACATGTGGGTCGAGGGCGCGTTCGAGTTCTTCATCGTCGCCATCGTCGGCCTCACGCTGGTGAGCATGGGTCTCCTCCGGAAGACGTCCGCCGAGAAAGCCGTCGCGTTCCAGGCGCTGTTCGTGATGGGGTCGGGCATCATCGGCGCGTCCCACCACTACTGGTGGGTCGGCCAGCCCGACGTCTGGATACCGTTCGGGTCGGTCTTCTCCACGCTCGAACTCATACCGCTCATCCTCATCCTGTTCGAGGCGATGGGCCAGTATCGCGCGCTCGCGACGAGCGACGAGACGTTCCCGTACACCCTGCCGTTCATGTTCATCATCGCGAGCGGCTTCTGGAACTTCCTCGGTGCCGGCGTGCTGGGCTTCTTCATCAACCTGCCGCTGGTCAACTACTACGAGCACGGGACGTACCTGACGGTCGGCCACGCGCACGCCGCGATGTTCGGCGCGTTCGGCTTCCTCGCGCTCGGCATGGCGACCTACATGCTACGCATCTCGACGAAACCCGCCGAGTGGACCGAGCGACGGCTCCGATGGGCCTTCTGGCTCTGGAACGTCGGCCTGGCGGTCATGGTGTTCGTCTCCGTGCTGCCGGTCGGATTCCTCCAGCTGGAAGCGGCGTTCACGCAGAGTTACGCCGTCGCGCGCAGTCTCGCGTTCTACAACAGCGACCTCGTCCAACTCCTGTTCTGGGCGCGCCTGCCCGGTGACACCATGATCATCCTCGGAACGCTCGTTTTCGTCTACGACATGGTCGCAAAGCGGTTCACGCTCCGGCCCGTCTCGTCTCCGGGCGAGATACCGGGTCGGGGAACGATTCCCGACCGAGTGATGGCAGAAGACGACGACTGACGCGCTTCAGAATTCGATTTTCGACGCCGACGTGTCCCCCTCGTAGAAGTTGACAACTAGTGAATATAACTTCTCATCCCTAAAACCGATTAGGGAACTGCAGTCCAGTAACTATTCATACGTATATGATATTCAGCCAACAGTTATCGGCTCGCCCCGCCCACGGTAGACTGTGATGCCCACGACCAACACGAAAACCAGCGCATCGCAGGAGAGTACCCCGCTCGCCGAGACGCTCCGGCGGGTCGGGAGTAACACCGTCCGGGTGCTCGTCGTCGCCACGCTCGTAGTCGTCGGACTGTCCGGAACCGGGTTGGCCGACGAGATGCCGGCCGCAGACGGAGGAAATGGCGACCAGGGCGTGACCGTCGTGGCGGCGACGTCGGACACCGTGACCGTGCACTGCTCCGGGTTCGCGGTGGACGTCCCCGACGACAAAGAGTACTACCTCACGGTCACCGTCCTCGACGAGGCGTCCGGCCACGAGTTCCGGGCGTCCGGCGGCCCCTTCACCGGACCTATCGACGAGCGGTTCGGGAACACCGACCTCACCGTCACGGCCGTCGAACTGATGTACGAGGGCTCGGGCGGGGCGTCGGACTCCATGACCGAGCGCTGCTGAACCGCCCCGGGAGACCGAGCGGTCGAATCCGGCTACTGCCCAGGAGTGCCGATGCAGAGAGGTACCGAACCAGGGAGGAGCAGAAACGTACTCCACCCACACCCCGCCAAGTGTTACCTATGAACACGAACGGTAGCAGAGAGACGATGCTCACCGAGACGCAGGTGGCACAAGCAGCAGAAGACGCGTTCG
The DNA here is from genome assembly GCA_042662785.1 of Halobacteriaceae archaeon GCM10025711. Taxonomy (GTDB): domain Archaea; phylum Halobacteriota; class Halobacteria; order Halobacteriales; family Halobacteriaceae; genus JBHSYX01. Next base: position 1,207,055 of record JBHSYX010000001.1, on the reverse strand, counting down.
CGGTACTCGGCCACGAGACGCGGCTCGCCATCCTGTTCGCGCTCTGGGAGCACCGGCGCTCCGACAAAGCCATTCCACAGCGACCGATGACGTTCACGGCGTTGCGCAAGCGCATCGGCATGACAGACGGCTCGCAGTTCAACTACCACCTCAAGCCACTGCTCGACCGGTACGTCCACCATTCGGGAGACGGCTACATCCTCCGGCGTGAGGGCGAACTCGTCGTCAGTGCGATCCTCTCCGGGGCGTTCACCGACGAGGTGGTGTTCGACGCGGTTCCGCGCGACGACCCCTGTCCCATCTGTGGCGGACAGACCATCTTCGAGTGCAACACCGAACGCACGCTCGGAGGGTTCGTCGTCAGGTGCACCGAGTGCGAGGGGGCGTTCGGCGGCGTCGGGTTCGATGGGGCGCTGAGCCTGACAGACTCGCTCTCGCCGGTCGGTATCCGGAGCCGGGACCCAGCGGAGTTCTATCCGGCGCTGCTGGTCACGATCAAACACCAGATCATGTCCGGGGTGGAGGGCGTCTGTCCCGACTGCAACGGGCCGATGAGCGTGACGCCACGTGTCTGTGCCGACCACCACTCCGAGCTGGGCCGGCGGTGTGAGTCGTGTGACACCATATTCGAGGTGATGTTCAGGAGCGTATGCGACGTCTGTCACCTGCTGATCTCCGCTCCGAGCGACAGGCACCTGCTCACCGAACCGCGGGTGCTCGCGTTTCTCGACGACCACGGCTACGACCCCTGGGTCGACTGGATTCGCACCGAACTGGAGGTGGTCGACCGCCAGACCGTCCTCTCGGAGGACCCGTTCGAACTCGAAGTGGTGTGGGAGGCCGACGGCGACCGACTGGTGGCGAGCCTGGACGGAGACGGGAACGTCACCGGCCTGGAGACGGGTGCGGCGGCGAACGGGTAGCCTGTCATCGAGCGAATGGACGAAGTCCTGGGAAACAGCACGGAAATCTGGCCACCCCTCCCCGGGTACGACGCCGACGAACGCGATTTCAGGACCGATGAACCAGGCGGTGAACGCCACCACGGAACGGCGGCCAGAGTACCGACTCGTCGGGTTGTCCCAAGTTTCATGACATGTACACGCGACGTCACAGCCATGAAGCTACGCCGGGGCGTCTCGCTCGCCGTCCTCCTCGTGCTCGCGGTTTCCGTACTCGCGGCGATTACACCGGCTACTGCTGCCCCACCGCCCCGGCCGCTGTGTGACGCCTGCGGCGAGTCGTTCGAGGACGCCGCCGAAGCCCACGGCCTCACCATCACCGTCGAGCAGAGCACCGCGACGGTCGTCGTCGACGAGAGTGGAAGTGCGACGTGGGTGGTCCGCAATCACCTCGGCGACTCGGCGTCCACCACGCGGCTCCGCGGGAACGAGAGCCTCCGGACAGAGATTGCTGACGGCGCGATGCGGGACGTAGCGTTCCGCGACGTGGCCATCTCCCCGGACGGCGTGATGACCCTGCGATACCGTGACCCGGACTTCGCCGAACCGTCCGTCGGCGGCGTGCTTCGCTCCGGAGCGTTCACCGAAGCCTACGGGTACCGGAACCTCCACGGCCTGGGTGCTGACCGCCTCACAGTCGAAGCCCCGGACGGGATGCGCGTCGGGTGGACGGTCCCCGGGGCGTCGGTCTCGGACGACGGCACGCAGTTCACGCTCACGACGTTCGAACGACCCGGATTTCTCACGTTCACCCCTCGCGGTAGCCGACTCGGGCCGGTGGTGAGACTGCTCGCCGTCGGTGCCCTCGTCGGGCCCGCAGTCGCGCTGAACGCGGTCGTCCAGTTCGTCCTCCCGGCGGGTGCGTTAGGACTGCTCGTCGGCGCCTCCGGCCGGGTGCTCTCCCGGCGCGACCCACCGACCGAACGCGTTGCCGACCGCGTCGGAATCGGCCTGCTGGCCGTCGGCGTCCTCGTGACCGCACTGGCACTCGTCGCTGCCGGCGGCGTGTCGTTACTCGGCGGCGTGGCTGCCCCGGTGTTCGGTGTCGGCATCGCCATCGCTGCAATCGGCCTGTCGCTCACCCGGTCAGCCATCCGCGACGCCGCCTCCTACCCGGCGCTCGTCGTCGGCGCAGCGGTCGGCGTGACCGTGGCCGCCGGCGCGACTGTCGGCGCTGCGATCGCGTTCGGCCAGAACGGCCTGACCCGGTCACTGCTCACGAGTCTACTGCCGCTCGTTCCGCTCTTCGCGCTCTTCCCCGCCGGATACGCGCTCGGACGTGAGAACAGTCGGGTCGCAGTCGGGACGGCAGTGGTTGGCTTCGCCCTCGCGACGCTACCGCTCGCGTCGGGAGCGGTACTCGCGCCTCGACAGTGGGTTTCCCTCGTGCTCGTCTACGCGATAGCCGACCTCGTCGGGGCGCTGGTGCTCGGGTCGCCACTGCTCGTCAGCGGGTTCATCCTGAGTCGTACCCGCCCCCGGAGCGATTCCGGTAGCTCTCGACGAGGTTGACGCCACCGCCTAACTACGTCCTCGCCTCGACTGACGGTATCACGAAACGGGAACAGTCCCGGGCGGATTCGAACCGCGAGGACTCGAATCCTCTCGTCCTCTGGGTGTCGAATCCGGCAGACCATCTGCTCCTCACGTTCGTTCGTCGCAGGACAGTCCCGGGCGGATTCGAACCGCCGTCCTCGGCTCCAAAGGCCGAGAGGATTGGCCGCTACCCTACGGGACTCGACGTGCACGACGCGGTCCGCGTGAGTCGCTACAGCCGGCCGTTCACGTGGACTGCGGGACGTGGTACGACGGAGCCCCACTTGAGTAACACGGTTCCGCGTGCCGCGGCTCACCACCGTCTCGAAGCACGAAGACGCCCCGCAGTCACTGGATTTCGAAGCGTTCGACGCTCGCCACGCCACAGTACGGGCAGCCCTCGCCGGGGATGGCGAGCGTCGTCCCGCAGTTGCGGCACTCGAAGATGACCTGCGGTCTGTCGCGCTGTCCGAACGCCGCCTTGAGCACTGTGTACACTCCCATCGAACCTCCCCAGGTAGTTACTGCCTTCTCGACAGTCGGATAAAGTAATACACTCATTGTGTCGGAACCTGGCGAGTGAGAACGGACCGAAAGGAGTGGTTAAACCGGCCGACTGCGTTGCCGTCAGTCGGCGCCGCGGTCCGAGTCCAGCCGCCGACACGCGTCGACTTCGGCGTCGAAGCAGTCCGGACACGACGCCTGCCGGTCGATGATCATGTCGAGGCGCTCGGCCACGGTGTCGTCGATGACGGGTTCGAGCTGGCGGGCCTCGGCCTGGTAGTCCTCGACTTCGAGGACGTTGGCGAGGAACCGCTCCAGGATGCAGTAGGTCTGGAGGGCCTGCTGGGCGCGCGTCCGGCCGTCCTCGGTGACGCTCACGCCCTTGTACTTCTCGTGCTCCACGAGGCCGCGGTCCTGGAGCTTGCCGATCATCTCGTTGGCGGACGCCGGGCTCACCCCGAGCCGGTCGGCGAGCGCGCCCGTGGACGCGGGGCCGTCCTGGAGCTGCTGGACCAGGTAGATGGCTTTCAGGTACTGGTCGGCGGTGTTCATCGCGTCCCTCCCGTCGTGTGCTCCTCCATGAGCCGCGTGACCTCCTCGACGCCCTCGGCTTCCTCCTCGCGGATGCCGGTCAGCGTCGCCAGCAGTTCCTCGCGGTCCACGCCGAACTCGGCGTCGCTGTCCTCGATGGCCTCGACGAGGTCGTCGTAGAACTTGTACGCGGTCTCCTCGCCGTTCAACTGGTCGTAGAGCACGCCGTCGAAGTCGTCGGGGCTCGTCTGGGCGTACTGCGCGCCGACGAGCGACTGCACCTCCTCGTAGGGGACGCTCTCGGCGTCCAGGTCGTCGATGAGTGATTCGAGGCGGTGCCGGTGGTCGGCCGACTCCGAGCGGGCGTCGTCGAGCAGCTCCTCGATGGCGTCGTCGCGCTCCTCGGCGGGGAGCCGCTGGTAGTGCTGGTAGGCGCGCGCCTCCACCACCTCCTCGAGCACGACTCCGATCTGGAGGAGGCGGGCGAGTTGTGCGTCGGAGGTGACGCGCGCCGCGCTGCTCATGTCAGTGGAGTCGCTGGTGGATGCGTTTCTCGAGGTCGTCGCGGAGTTCGTCGACCTCTATCTCGTCGAGCACCGGGACGAAGAAGCCCTCGACCAGCATGTTCTGGGCGGACTGCTCGTCGACCGCGCGACACAGCATGTAGAACAGGTCCTCGCGGTCGATCTGGCCGACGGTGGCCGAGTGGCTCGCCTCGGTGTCGTGGTTGTTGATGATGAGCTTCGGCGACGCGTCGGCCTCGCTCTCGTCGGAGAGCATCAGCGTGTTCTCGCGCTGGTAGGAGTTGGTGTCCCAGGCGTCCTTGCCGACGTCCTGCACGCCCTCGTAGACCGAGCGCGCGTGGTCGTCGATGACGCCGCGGGTCACGAGGTCGGCCGTCGTGTGCTCGGCGCGATGCCAGACCCGGGAGTCCAGGTCGAAGTGCTGGTCGTCGTGGCCGAAGAAGGCGCCGACGATCTTCGTCTCGGAGCCGTCGCCGTTCAGCACCGTGCTGACGGAGGTCTTGGTCAGCCGGGAGCCGAGGTTGCCCTCGATCCAGCTGACGTTCGCGTACGTGTCGGCGTCCGCGCGCTTGAGCGTGTAGTTGTAGGTCTGCTGGTCGAGGTCCTGGAGTGCGCCGTACTGGACGAAGCTGTTCTCGCCGGCGACGACCTCGACGATGCCGCTGTAGTAGCGGTTCCCGTCGACCGCCTCGCCGGTGTCCTGGCGCTCCAGGATGGTGACCGAGGAGGATTTCTCGGTGACGACGAGCGTGTAGTTGAACAGCGACCGCGAGTTCATCGTCGTCCGTATCTTCACGTCCTCGGCGTCGACGCCCTCCGGAACGTAGACGACCGTTCCGGTGGTGAACAGCGCGGTCGAGAGTGCTGTCAGGCGGTTCTCCTCCGGGTCGATGACGGAGCCGAAGTGCTCTCTCACGAGGTCCTCGTGTTCGGCGAGCGCGTCGGCGAACGAGAGCACCTCGACGTCGTCGGGGCCGACCTGGTCCTTGTCCTCGGCGGCCGTGAGCGGGTCCACGAGCGACTCGAAGTCGAGGTCCGAGAGGTCGGTCCACTTCCGGCCGGGCGTCTTGATGACGTCCGGGAACGGGAGGTCGTCGAGCGCTTCGAGTGCGGACAGGCGCGTCTCCAGGAGCCAGTCCGGTTCGTCGAGTTCGTCGGAGAGCTTGCGTACCGTCTCTTCCGAGATGTCCTTGTGCAGCTGCGTGCTCATGTTATCCGAGGCTTCCTCCATCTCGAGCTCGATGAGGCGGTTGAGCTCGACGGCGTACTCGATCGGCAGCGCTTCCGAGATGGGTTCGATGAACCCGGCGACGATCATCTGCTTCGCGTCGTCGTCGTCCAGCCCGCGGCTCTGGAGGTAGAAGACGTCCTCGTCGCCGATCTTGCCGACGGTCGCCTCGTGGGCGACGTCGACCTTGCTCTCGTTGATCTCCATGTACGGCATCGTGTCGCTGGTCGACTCGTTGTCGAACATCAGCGCGTCGCACTCCACGCTCGTCGAGGAGTTCTCGGCGCCGTCGGCGATGTGGACGAGGCCGCGGTAGTTGGTGCGGCCGCCGTCCTTGCTGATGGACTTGGACTCGATGGTGGACTTGGTCTCCGGCGCGTTGTGGTAGACCTTCGCCCCCGTGTCGATGTTCTGGCCCTTGCCGGCGAACGCGATGGTGATGTGGTTGTCGGTGGCACCCCGGCCCTTCAGGATGGAGCACGGGTAGAGCATGGTGGCCTTCGACCCCATGCTGCCCGATATCCACTCCATCGTGCCGCCCTTCTCCACGATGGCGCGCTTCGTGTTGAGGTTGTACGTGTTCTTCGACCAGTTCTGCACGGTCGAGTACTGGACGTGGGCGTCCTCCCTGACGTACACCTCGACGCCACCGGAGTGGAGGTTGTGGCGGCCGTACTTCGGCGCCGAGCAGCCCTCGATGTAGTGGACCTCGGAGCCGGGCTCCGCGATGATGAGCGTGTGCTCGAACTGGCCCATCCCCTCGGAGTTCATCCGGAAGTAGGCTTGCACGGGCATCTGGACGGTGACGTCCTCGGGCACGTAGACGAACGACCCGCCGGACCAGACCGCGCCGTGGAGCGCCGCGAACTTGTTGTCGCTCGGCGGCACGACCTTCGTCATGAAGTGTTCACGGACGATGTCGGGGTGCTCGCGCACCGCCTTGTCCATGTCCATGAAGATGACGCCCTTCTCCTCCCACTGCTCCTGCATGTTCTGGTAGACGATCTCCGACTCGTACTGTGCGCCGACGCCGGAGAGCGCCTTCTGCTCGGCCTCGGGGATGCCGAGTTTGTCGAAGGTGTCCTTGATGTCGTCCGGGAGGTCGTCCCAGTTGTCCGCGCCGCCGCGGGTCTCGATGTCCGGGCGGATGTACGGCACGATCTCCTCGATGTCGAGCCCGGACAGGTCGGGCTGGCCCGGCCAGTCCGTGGGCATCGGCATCTTCTCGTACTGTTCGAAGGCGCGCAGGCGCCGGTCGAGCATCCATTCGGGTTCGTCCTTGTCCTCGCTGATGAGGCGGACGACCTCCTCGGTCAGCCCTTTGCCCGACTTGAACGCGGAACGCTGCTCCTTCTTGAACTCGAAGCGCGCCTCGGTGTCGGTGTCTTTGATGTTGTCTTCTGAACTCATGGTAGTGGTGTCGGTTTAGGCCGTCCCGTAGACCTCGTCGCGAACCCAGTCGTAGCCCTCGTCTTCGAGGGTCTCTGCGAGCTCGGGGCCGCCCTCCATCACGATCTCGCCGTCGAGCATGATGTGGATGCGGTCGGGTTCGACGTAGTCGAGGATGCGCTGGTAGTGGGTGATCTGGAGGATGCCGGTGCCCTGCTCGTCGCGGAGCGCGTTGATGCCCTTCGCGACGTCCTGGAGGCGGTCGATGTCGAGCCCGGAGTCGATCTCGTCGAGCACGGCGATGGCCGGTTCGAGGATGGCCGCCTGCAGCACCTCGTTCTGCTTCTTCTCGCCGCCGGAGAAGCCCGCGTTGAGGTAGCGCTCGGCGAACTTCTCGTCCATGTCGAGCAGCTCCATCTTCTCCTGGAGGAGCTGCTGGAACTCGTAGACGCCGATTTCGCCCTCGTCGACGTCGCCCTCCATCGGGCTGGTGTCGTAGCCGACGTCCTCCTCTTCCTCGTCGTCATCGCCTTCGCCGAAGAGCAGGTCCTCGCGCTCCTCGAGTTTGGCGTTGAGGGCGGTTCGGAGGAAGTTCGAGAGGGTGACGCCCTCTATCTCCGCCGGATACTGGAATCCGAGGTAGATGCCGAGCGCCGCGCGCTCGTTGGGCTCCAGCTCCTGCAGGTTCCAGGTGCGCTTGTCCTCGGGGATGTCGAGCCCGAAGTCGTCCTCGTCGAGGTGCAGCAGGACCTCGCCCTCGGTGACCTCGTAGGCCGGGTGGCCCATGACTATCTTCGAGGTCGTGGACTTCCCGCTGCCGTTCGGTCCCATGAGGGCGTGAATCTCTCCGGAGCGTACCTCGAGGTCGACCCCTTCAGGATCTGCTCCTCTCCCTCGGCGACCTTCGCGTGGACGTTTTTCAGTTCTAGAGTGGCCATTGATCGTGTCGTCCGTATGGAAGGGTGTTGCACCCATAATGCTTTCGCATCAGGATGAAATCCCTTTCTCTGAAACCAAAATAGATTTCCTAATCGGCAAATGACGGCACCGATTCCGGTTGCCATCCGGGCCGAGAGCGACCGACAGCAGTTACGTGAAGCTCCCCAGGCCGGTCTGGGTCTGCCCGTCGCGGACCTCCTCCCAGGACACGTCGAGCGCTTCGAGCACCCGGGCGATGGGGCCGCGCAGCGTCTTGTCGAGCATCTTCTCCCAGTCCACCTCGAACTCCTCGGGCACCTGGTCGGCGTACTCGAAGCAGATGACGTCCGGCGTGCGCTTGAACTCCGCGTAGAGTGCGTCTGTCTGCGGGTCCAGCCCCTGCTCGCGCTCGACGCGACGGAAGAACTCGGGGTGGACCTTCTCGAGGTAGAGGCGCTTGGGCTTGCTCCCGCGCGCGAAGTTCGTCCCGAGCAGCAGGTTGGCGTACTTCGCGCCCCGGACGTGTGCGGTGTCGGTGTCGTAGTTGTCCAGGCGCTTCCCGATGCCGCCCGGGATACCCACGTCGTTCAGGTCGACGTTCCCGGCCCGGAAGTCCTCGATGACGTCGTGGACGTAGGACTTGATGTCGTCGATGTCCTCGCCGTGGACGATCATGTCGATGACCTGCTTCTGGACGTCCTTCGTGATGGGCGCGATGTCCGAGCGCTTGTACTCGAACCCCGTGATGTCGATGTCGTCGACGTCCTTCCCCTCCTTCCAGACGATGTGACCGGCGTAGCGCTTCTTCTTCCCCGCCTGGAAGAACCGGCGGTAGAGCTTCTCGAACTCTATCTGGAACCGGTGGTCGTCGGCCCCGAGCGTCTCGCGGGCGAACTCGTCGTAGGCGTCGTTGATGTGGGCCTCGATGTCGAAGGACTGCTCGATGGCGTCCTCCGTCGAGACGTCGGGGCCGAGTTCGAGCATGACGCTGTCGGTGTTGTGAAGCACGACGCCACCGACGGCATCGACGAAGTTCTCGTTCTCTTCGACGCTCAGGTCGTAGACGTATCCGTCGTGTTCGACCTCGGTCAACACGGGGTCGCGACCCGGACGGTAGAAGTCACACGTCCGAACCGTGTACGAATCCTTGCTGTTCCGGTACTTGAGCGAGTGTTTCTGCCCGCGCTGAGTGAGCAGCGTCGAGAGCCCCGCGGCGAGTTCCCGACTCGTCGTCTCGAAGTCGAAGTTGCGCTCCGCGTACTCGTCCGTGTAGCGCGGGAACTCGCGAGACCCGTCGCCTTCCACGAGTAACGTCACGAACAGGTCCTGTTTCTCCTCCGGGAGGTGGAAGACGAACGACGGGATGTGTTTACCACGCGACGTCTGTCCCGCGAACTCGCGGAAGAACACCGCCGCGAGTTCGTTCATCATCTGCAGCTTCAGGGTCCCGTCGTCGTACGTGGCCGTCGCCTCGCCGGAGTCAGTTTCGTATTCGACGGTCCGCTCCTCCCGCCGGTCGCTCGCGGTGATACCGGCGGTGACGTTCTCGAACAGTCGGTGGTAGTCCTGCTGTAGCTGTTCTAACCACTCGACGTCCGACTCGGCGATGCTCGCGCCGAACTTCGACGCGGTCGTCTCGACGGTGGACGAACTCCTCCGGAACGTACGCACCCAGGAGTCTGACGAGTGCGTCCCCGTCCTCGCTGTCGACGTCGATGAAACGCTTGACCTTGACGGTCGAATCCACGTCGCCGTGGTGCTCGTGGCCGAACCAGACGTACTCGTCGTCGGCGTGGACGCGTTTCGTCTTCGTCGTCGCGTTCTCGCTGCCGACGCTGCGGCCGTCTTCGTACTCGCGTTCGTACCCCTGAAGCACCTCGTACACGTCGATTCGCTCCACGGTCTCCACGTCCGGCAGCCCGGGAACGCGGAACGGTTCGTCCACGTCCGCCGGCGCGACAGACGTGAGACCCGCTTCGTCGGGCACGACGTAGGAGTGGTCCCGCGTCGTCGTCGATTCGCCGAACTTGTGCTGGAGTCTGACGACCGGTTTGTCGGTCCGGTGGCGGACTGCCTGCGTAATCGGCCGCCACTCGGGGTCGCCCTCGTCGGTGACCGAGAGGGCCTCCCAGCCGTCGAGCGTCCGCCGGGTCTTTCCGGGTGTCGCACTGGCGACGACGTCGCCGTCGGCTGCGATGAGCACCTCGGACTCGGTCGTTCCGCGGGCGAACAGGTCTTCGATGGGGAGTATCTGCACAGTCCCACTCGGGTCTCGGACGACGACGGGACGGTCCCCGGTGACGCTGTCCCCATAAGCTACTTCGTACCCCAGTTCGTTGGCCGCCTGCTCGGTGAAGTTGATGACCTCGCGGCCGGTCGCGGTCACCGCCGCGGCCGCCTCCTTGTCGTAGAGGCGGAACCGCTCCCAGCCGGTGACGCCGTACAGCGAGTTCATGATGACCTTCACCGCCGCCTGCTGGCGGTCGAACAGTTCGTACGCCGCGCTCTCCGGGTCGTGGTCGTCGCGCTGGCGCTTCTTCTCCTCGCGTTCGCCGAGGAGTTCGTCGACCATCTCCCGGATGATGCCGTCGGGTTCCTTCCGGAAGCGGGTGCCGTTGGGCGACCGGTAGGTCTCGCCGTCGTACTCCTCGCCGACCTTCGTCTCCGGCGACGCGTTGATGGTCACCATGCACATCGGGTACAGCGACTTGAGGTCGAGCACGGTGACGTTCTCCCGGACGCCCGTGATGGGGTCGAAGACGGCGCCGCCCTCGAAGTCCTCGCTCTCGACGCGGCCCTTCGACGGGAGCGCGAACTCTCCGTGGGCCTTGTGGAGCACGTACATGTCCACGGTGTCGCCGGGCGTCGGGGCGTCCTCGAGTTTGCAGCCGACGAACGACGCCACCTCCTCCCAGAACGCGATGATGTCCTGCTTGCGGTCGAGTTCGACGCAGAGTTCGACGTCGCGGACGTTGTACTCCAGGAGTCGTTCGGGGTCGTCCTCCCAGAGGTCGCCGATGTCGCCGGGGTAGCGCTCCTTGCCGACGCCGAGTTCCGTCTCGCCGACGGCGTCGAGCCGGTAGGACTCGAGTTCGGAGAACTGGGTGCGGCGGTAGGCGCGCAGCAGGTCGAAGACGACCCGACCCTTCACGTCGGGGCCGCCCCAGTCCGACCGCCACACCTCGCCGACCCGGGAGAGACGCTCGATGGAGAGGTCGTAGTCGGTCCGGGGGTCGAGTACCTCCAGGCGGTCGAGCAGGTACGGCGCGTCGAAGTCCTCGAAGTTCCAGCCGGTGAGGATGTCCGGGTCCGTCTCCTCGACGTAGCCGAGGAACGCGTCGAGCATCGCTTCCTCCTCGTCGAACGACCGGACCGAGATGTCGGTGTCGTCGCGGAGGGGCGCGTACTCGGGCAGGTCCTCGGGCGTCGTAGCGTCGCCCTCCGGGGCGACGTAGAGCCACGCGACGTACTCGTCGTCGTAGGAGTCGTGGCTGGTCAGGCAGACGATGGGTTCCTCGCCCTCCTCGGGGAAGCCGTTCCGGTCGTTGACCTCGATGTCGAAGGTGTTCACCCGCAGGTCGGCGTCCACGTCGGCGGGCACGACTTCGCCGTGCGGGACGTTGATGGCGCCGTCGTCGTCGCGGCGTTCCGGGACGCGGATGCCGCCCTCGATGTCCTTGTCGATGAGAAACCGGTTGGGGAAGAGGATGTCCGCCTCGTAGTGGTCGAACCGGTCGCGGATGCTCCCGACGTCGCGCGGGGTGCGCCCGTAGATGCGGGTGAGCGGTTCGCCGCGGATGCTCCGGTAGCCCTCCTCGTGGCCGGTGATGACGTCGGCAGCGAGGTCGCCGTCGGAGAGCGAGTCGGTCGGCACGTAGAAGTACGGCCGGAAGCCGTAGACGCGGACGTGTTCGAGGTCGTTGTCGGGCGTGCGCCCGAAGACGTGCACGACCGGGTACTCGTCGGTGCCGGCCCCTCGATGGTGTAGTCGACCTGGGTGACCGCCAGGTCGAGGGTGCCGGTGGCGTCCGGGAACCGCACCTCGTCCATGTCGACGACCTCCGCCACGTCCACGCCGCCGTTGCCGGCGACGGCCTCGGCCTCGGCCGCGATTTCGTCCGCGGACCGGCCGCCGTCTCCCGGTTCCTCGAACGAGTCGAGTCCGACTTGTTCCATTACCGGATGGGTCGTGCCTTCGGGCTAAAAAGCCCGCGCTTCCCGGGGTGTCCAAACTGGCCGGAGGGACAAGGCATATATCATGGTAACACATACCACAGTCCAGGTGTGACGTGAATGTCCGACCACGCCCCAAGAGGCCGTGACGAGCGTGACAGCGACGACGCCCACCCCCTCCCGGAGGAGGTGGAGGGCCCCGAGTCCATCGAGGCGTACGAGACCGACGACGGGGTCGTATTCTACGACGCTCAGAACCCGCTTGCGTGGTTGAAAGCGACACACGCGGTCCGACTCGGCGAACTCGTCTGATTCGAACGGCTTTTTCGGTGCCCGGCGTCTCCACCACCGTGCTCGACGAGTCCGCACCCGAGGAGGGTAACCCCGAGGCCGAGTACGCGCCCGACATCCCCGACGAGTCGGCGGCCTCACCGGAACTCCGGCGCACGTTCTGGGTCACTGTCGCGGTGGTGAACCTCGCCGTCCTCGGCGTGAGCGTCGGCCTCCTGCTCGTCGGCTTCCGCGGCGACGTGACCTACGGCGGCGGCGCGCTCGCGGCCGGCCTCGTCGCCGCCGCGTACGCGTTCGTCCGCTACCGGTCGTTCACCCGGAACGGCTAACGGTCCGCGGCCACAACCCCAGCCCATGCGAACGGTGCGCGACGACGAGGGCAACGTCTACCTCCTGCTGAAGCGCTCCCGCGAGTCGAGTCGCGTTCGCGACCCCGCGACCGGCGAGGAGCGCTACCTCCCGAACGACCGGCTCGAACCGGTGGACGGCGAGTCGCCGCTCGAAACCGCCGCGCGCGCCGTCCCCGCCCCCGTCAGGCGCGTCCTCCGCGTCGCCAGCACCGACCGGGCGCTCGGCCTGCTGGTCGAACTCGACCGCCGGCCGCGAAGCGTCCGCGAACTCCTCGACGCCTACGACCTCTGCGAGAGCGACCTCCACGGCCTCCTGGCGGAGTGCGCCGTCGCCGGCGTCGTCGAGGAGACGACGGTGGCCGGCGAGCGCGGCTACCGGGTGACCGACGAGGCGAGCGACGCGCTGGCGCGACTCCAGGGTTAGTCGGCTGTCGCCTCGACGACGCGCTCAACGTGCGACCGGTTCGTCGTGGAGTCCTTGTGGACGCGCACGAGGTCGTCCGCGGCGTCCACCAGCAGGTCGTCGTGGCTGACGACCACGATCTGCTCGACGCCGTGGGACTGCATCGACTGGACGAGTTCCACGAGCTGGGAGACGTGGCCTGCGTCGAGGAAGACCGTCGGTTCGTCGAGGATGAGCGGCGGCATCGGAGCCGCGCCGTCGATGCCCTCCGCGAGCAGGCGGTAGATGGCCGTCCGGAGGCTGAGGTTGAACAGCGCGCGCTCGCCGCCGGAGAGCTGGTCGGGGTCGAGCGGCTCGCCGTCCTTCTGGTAGACCGTGAGCTCGTAGTCGCCGCTGAGCGCGATGCGCGAGTAGGAGTCGTTCTGGTAGACCAGGTCGAACGTCTCGTTGAGCAGGCGTTCGAGCGTGTCGACGTTGCGCTGGCGGAGCTCCGCACGCAGGTCGCCGTACATCGACTCCAGGGACGACGCCTCGTCGTAGAGCGACCGGACGGCGTCGACGCGTTCGCCGAGGTCCGCGCGGCGCTCCCGGAGCTCCTCCAGGTCGGTGAGCTCCTGCTCGACGCCGCCGATCTTCCCCTGGAGGTCGTCCCGGCGCTCGTGGAGCGCCTCCAGCTGGTCGTCGACCTGCTCCAGGTACGCCTCGGCGCGCTCCTTCTCGGCCCGGAGCTCCGCCAGGCGGTCCTCGTCGTACTCGTCCTCCAGCGTCGACTTGCGCTCGCGGGCGTCGGCCAGCCGGTCCCGGCGCTCGTCGTTCAACTCCGCAAGCTGGGCCCGTCGGTCCCGGAGCTGTTCGACGCGGTCCTCGGCGTCCGCGATGGCTTCGAGTTCCGCCCGCACCTCGGTCAGCCGCTCGACGCGCTCGTTCAGGGTGGTCCGCTGCTGGTTCAGGTCGCCGATGGCCTGCCGGCCCTCGTCGGCCTGCTCGCGCTTCGCGGCGGCGGCCTCGCGGGCGGCCTCGGCCTGCTCGTCCAGGTCGTCGGCCTGCTCGCGCAGGTCGGCCGCCTGCTCGCGGCGCTCCGCGAGCGCGTCGCGCTTCTCGTCGACGAGCTGGCGGAGGGTCAACCGCTTCGACTCGAGGTCCTCGACCTCGCCTTCGAGTGCGACCAGCGACTCGGCGCGCTCCAGGCGCTCCTCGAGGGAATCTTTCTCCTCGCGGAGGTCGGCGAGGTCGGCGGTCAGCGACTCGACGCGCTCCCGGCGCTCGGCGAGCGCGTCGACGTGCGGGGAGTCCGCCACCGGCTGGCCGCACTCCGGGCACTTGCCGGCTTCGAGCAGTTCCTCCGCCTCCTCGACCCGCGAGCGGGCGGTCTCCAGTTCGGCGACGAGGTCGGTCTCGCGCTCCCGGTAGTCAGCGAGTTCGTCCCGGAGCTCCTCGCGGTGGGCCTCGCTCTCCCCGAACGCGACGGGCGCGTCCTCGAACCGGTCTCGCTTCTCCTCGATGCGGTCGGCCAGGCTGTCGAGTTTCTCCTCGCGCTCCTCGACCACGCCCTCGGCGTCGTCGGCGGCGGCCGCCAGTTCGTCGGCCTCCTCCCGCTTCGCGGCCGCCCGCTGCTCGTAGTCCTCGGCGTTCTCGGCCAGGCGCTCGGCGTCCTTCGAGTGGCCCTGAATCTCGCGGCGACGCTCCTCGATGCGGTCGCGCAGGTCCTCGTTCCCGGCCTCCAGGTCCTCGATGGCGTCCGCGACCGTCTCGACGTCGGCGTCCGCGTCGAGGTCGGATTCGGCCAGCAGGTCGTCGACGCTGTCCCGGCGCTCCTGGATGGTCTCGCGGGTCTCGGCGACGTCGGCTTCGAGCGTCGAGCGCTCCTGTTCGGTCTCGGCTATCTTCGCCTGGAGGTCCTCGACGGTCTCGGTCACGTCCGCGAGCTCCTCCCGTCGCTCCTCGTGCCGTTCCAGCACCGTCTCGGCCTCGTCGAGGGTGTCCCGAGCCTCCTCGCGGTTCTCCTCGTAGCGCTCGCGTTTCTCCTCCAGTTCGTTGAACTCGGTCTTGAGCGCGTTGAGCCGGTCGTGGAGGTCCTTGTCCTCCTTCTGGTCTATCTGGGCGTCGAGTTCGTCGAGGAGCGCCTCCCGGGCGTCGAGCACGGACTTCACCCCGAGGCGGGCGTTCCCCGCCCGCTCCCGGTACTCCTCCAGCTTGCCGAGCTGGAGCAGGTCGTCGAGCATGTCCTGGCGGTCGCCGGGCGAGGCGTTGATGAGCTTGTTCACCTCGCCCTGCCGGACGTACGCGCAGTTGACGAACGCCTCGGCGTCCATGCGCAGCAGGTCGGTCGCGTACGACCGGACGTCGCGCGCGCCGTCGATGGAGCCGTCGGGCGTCTCCAGCACGCACTCCGCGGTCTGCACCCGGTCGCCGGACTCGCGGATGCGCCGCCGGAGGTGGTAGGCCTCGCCGTCGTGGGTGAACCACAGCTCGACTTCGGCCTCGTCCTCGCCGATGGTGACGACCTCCTCCAGGTTCTTCTCCAGGGCGCGAGCGCCGTAGAGCGCGAAGAACGCCGCCTCCAGCAGCGACGACTTCCCGCTCCCGTTCAGGCCGTGGATGACCGTCACGCCCCGGTCGAGTTCCAAGTCGGCGTCCACGTAGCACTTGAAATTCGAGAGGCGGATGCGGTCGAACCTCACAGGTAGTCCTCCATCGTGACCTGGCCGTCGGAAGCGCCGCCGGTCGGTTCGTCGGGTTCGTCCGGCGACTCGTCTGTCCCGGACTGTTCCGCCTCGGCGTCGGACTGTTCCGCCTCGGCGTCGGACTGTTCCGCCTCGGCGTCGGACTGTTCCGCCTCGGCGTCGGACTGTTCCGCCTCGACGTCGGCCTGCTCCGCATCCACGTCGGCCTGCCCTTCCTCCGCGTCGGCCTGCTCCGCATCGACATCAGCCGGCTCCTCGCCGTGCGTCGGCGGTGCGTCCCCGGCGTCGGCCTGCTCGTCGTCGTTCGTGGATGGTTCGCTCTCGCCGACAGGCTCCTCCTCGTCGTCGGGGGCGGTCGTGAACGCGTCGAGGTCGTCCTCGACCAGGTCCCGGACCCGGCCTTCGACGGTCTCGCGGACGTTCGAGTCGGCGACCTTGCCCTCGCGGACCGTCTCGTCGATGGACCGGGCGGCCTCGCTCAGTCCGAGGGCACGGACGCGTTCGCGGACGGCCTCGTCGGGGTCGGCGAACGAGACGTCCACGTCGGCCTCGGGGTCGGCGAGCTCCCGGCGGTCGTTCACCCGGGTGACGAGCGCGCCCTGCTCCTCGCCGAACGTCTCGATTTCGGCGGGCGTGACCTGGCCGCCGTCGCCCTCCAGGGTGACGATGACGACGGCGTCCTCGACGTCCTCCTCGCGGATGCGCTCGCGGACGCGGGAGACGCCCTCGGACGCGGCGAGGTCGAGGTCGATGAAGACGAACGGCCGGGTCTCGACGCCGCGGCGGGCGATGTGGACCTCGCCGTCGAAGGTGACGACGTTGTAGCCCCGGTCGTCGCGTTCGGCGGCGCTGACCCGCTCGGTGGACCCGCAGTAGGTGACCCAGGTGTCCTCGACCTGCTGCTGGCCCGGCGCGTGGTTGTCACCGAGGAGGACGGCGTCGAAGTCGACGTTCGCCTCCGCGAGGACCGTCTCGGTGTCCCAGTTGGCGTGGGCGAACGGCGTGAAGAGGCCGTGGCTCACGAGCGCGGCGTGGTCGGTGTCCGGCGGCGCGAACTGGTAGTCGAGCGCGTCCCGCTTCGACTCGGGGACGTAGTCGAGGCCGTAGAAGGTGGTGTCGCCCACGACGGTCCCGTCGGCGTCGAGCCGGGTCGCGAGGTCCAGGGTCTCGAAGAGGTCGAGCCACTGGGCGTCCCGCGTCCCCTCGTGGTTGCCGACCACCGCGAGGAACGGCACGTCGGCCTCGCGGAGCGTGCGGAGCACGCCGATGGTGCCGAGGAGGTCCGAGAGCTGTGGGCGGCGGTCGTGGTAGAGGTCGCCGGCGTGGACGACGGCGTCGACGTCGTCGGCGACCGCGTCGTCGATGACGCGCCGGAACGCGGCGAGGAAGTCGTCCCGGCGCTCGGGGAGTGGTACTGGCGGTACCCGAGATGGGTGTCCCCCGTGTGAATCACCCGTGTCATGTATCGTCCAAGGCGGCGCGGGGGTAATAGAACTCCCGGGAGCGGACCGGAAGTAGAACCACGGATGGGGACCGGCACCCGGGTTCGACGGCGGTGTCGAAGACCTGTCCGGCGGGCTCGTCTGTCGCCTAAGTCACACGTCGAGCGAGTAGAGGCGCTTGCGCGCGTCGGTGAACGAGAAGCGGGCTTCGACGAGGTTCTCCTCCTCCAGGCGGTTGAGCGCGTAACGGACCGTGCGCGCGGGCAGCAGCGTCTCCTCGGCGAGCTGGCTCTGGGTCAGCGTGTCGTTGTACTCCAGGACCTTGGCGACGAGCTTCGCGCTCGGCGGCAGGTCGCGGATGGCGTCGGTCTTCTCGGAGCTCCTCAGTCGGCCGGTGGCTTCGGTGGTGCTCATCGTGGCCCCGACTTTGGCATACAGTGGGATAATACTTTCTATCCCAAAATATTACCACCCGACATAAGACGTGGCGTGCGTCGGCGATTGTGAGGGTCACCCGAAGCCTCTTATGAGTCAGTGACCTAAACCCGGTGATGACCGACACGGCCGAAAACGTGGATCTCCCTTACGACGACAGCGCCTCTCAACAGGAGAAGATAGAGCTCCTGGAGGAGCGCCTCTCGGTGCTGGAGCGCCAGAACGAGGAGATGCGCGACAAGCTGCTGGACGCCAACGCGGAGAACAACAAGTACCAGCAGAAACTCGAACGGCTGACCCACGAGAACCAGAAGCTCAAGCAGTCCCCGCTGTTCGTCGCCACGGTCCAGGAGATAAACGACCAGGGCGTCATCATCAAACAGCACGGGAACAACCAGGAGGCGCTGACCGAGGTCACCGACGAGATGCGCGAGGACCTCGAACCGAACGCGCGCGTCGCGGTGAACAACTCGCTCTCCATCGTCAAACGTCTCGACGACGAGACCGACGTCCGCGCCCGCGTGATGCAGGTCGAGCAGAAGCCCGACGTCCACTACGAGGACATCGGCGGGCTCGAGGAGCAGCTCCGCGAGGTGCGCGAGACCGTCGAGATGCCCCTGGAGAACCCCGAACTGTTCGACTCCGTGGGCATCGAGCCGCCCGCCGGCGTCCTGCTCCACGGACCGCCCGGTACCGGGAAGACGATGATGGCGAAGGCCGTCGCCACCCAGACCGACGCGACGTTCATCCGGATGGCGGGCTCCGAACTCGTCCACAAGTTCATCGGCGAGGGCGCGAAGCTCGTCCGCGACCTGTTCCAGGTCGCCCGCGACCACGAGCCCGCGGTGGTGTTCATCGACGAGATAGACGCCATCGCCTCGAAGCGCACCGACTCGAAGACCTCGGGCGACGCCGAGGTCCAGCGCACGATGATGCAGCTCCTCGCCGAGATGGACGGCTTCGAGGAGCGCGGTGACATCCGCATCATCGCGGCGACCAACCGGTTCGACATGCTCGACCGCGCCATCCTCCGCCCCGGCCGGTTCGACCGCCTCATCGAGGTGCCGAAGCCGAACGAGGAGGGCCGCGAGCGCATCTTCCAGATCCACACGCGCGGGATGAACGTCGCCGACGACGTCGACTTCGCTAAACTCGGGAAGGAGACCCCGGAGGCGAGCGGCGCCGACATCAAGGCCATCTGCACGGAGGCCGGCATGTTCGCCATCCGCGACGAGCGCACCGAGGTCACGATGCAGGACTTCCTCGACGCGAAGGCGAAGATCGAGACCGAGGACGAGGACGAAGAGGTCTCGAAGACGTTCGCCTGAGCCGGTTCCTCTTTCTTCTACATCGTCGCGAGCATGACGACGTTGATGAGCACGGCCGCCACCGTCGGTATCGAGAGGCCGAGCGGGATGACGAACGAGTAGCGTCGCGGGAGGATGGACCACGCGGCCACGCCGAACGCGAGCACCACTCCCTTGAGGAAGACGAGGCCGAACAGGCCGAACGCCTGGAGCGCCATCGAGGGGACGGGGTTCGCCTCGACCAGGCCGTTCTCCAGGCCGTAGGCGGTGAGCGCGAAGTCGGCGAGCATCGACACGCCGACCACCGCCCAGAGGGCGCGCTCGTACTCCTGTAACAGCAGCCTGATAGGTCCGGTCGCGTGGTCGGCTCCCCGTTCGGCGGCGACGGCGCTCGCCGTCCGTTGTCCTGACTCCTGTGTCGGCTCCTCGGTTGCCATAGTCGGAACTCCCCCAATCCCCCGGTCGTCCGGCGGGGCCGTCCCGCCGGGCCGGCGTCACACAATCGTTCGGCTGATGACAGTATAGCTATGGGCCGTGTAAGTTCCGGAAACCGGAGCCTAACGCTCGTACTGGGTGAGCCTGAACCGCCACCCGACGGTCAGTACGGGTCGTTGAGCTGTTCGAGTATCTCCGGATCGGTCCGGTACTTGAGGATGTTGTGGGCGACGGAGTTCCGGACGTTCTCGACGACCTTGCCGTGGTGCTTGTAGAAGTCGTGTATCCACCGCGACTCGGCGAGCCGGCTCCGGAACATCATGATGGTCTTCCACTGGTACTCGCCGTCGGAGATGAAGAACATCATCGTGTGCTCGCTGTTCTTCACGTACTCCATGGCCTCGCGCCAGTTGTCCTCGAAGTGTTCGGGGTTGAACTTGAACTCGAACAGCGCGAAGTTGTAGAACCGCTCGTTCGGGAGGATGGCCTCGCGGAACACGCCCGCCTCGCGCATCTGCCGGATGGACTTGTTGACGGTGACGTGGGAGACGTCGATGCCGTGTTTCTCCGTGAGCAGGTCGGCCAGTTCGCGCGAGGTCAACTGGGGGTCCTCGGCGAGTTCGCTGAGTATCTTGATGTCCCGGTCCCGGAACTCCCAGTCGACCTCGTCGGGCTTGGGTGGTGCGGCCATGGTTAACCCTGGTTCCCCACTCACTTAAATAGTGATTACAGTGGTAAGCGACACGTCCGTACGCGGACCAGCCGTATCGGACCGGGACGTCGGCCGCGGACGACGCCGGCCCGGTCAGTGACGCCGCCACCCATACGCTCATGGCGTTCCGGCGGTGAGGTAGGGCCAGATGCGCGGCATCGGACACCACGAGGCGACGCTCACCGCCCTCTTCCGGAACGCGCTCGACAGGTACGGCGACCGGACCGCCGTGCGGTCGCCGGCGGGCGCGCTGACCTACGCCGACCTGGACGCCCGGTCGGACGCGCTCGCGAGCGCGCTCGTCGCCCGCGGCGTCGCCCCGGGCGACCTCGTGGCGCTCGTGATGCGGAACCGCCTGGAGTACGTCGTCGCGGACATGGCCGTCGTGAAGACGGGCGCGGCCCGCGTCCCGCTCAACCCGATGCTGTCCCGCGACGAGTACGCGTACATCCTCGACGACGTGGCCGCCGACGCCGTGGTCTGCGGCCCCGACCACGGCGCGGTGATGGCAGACCTGGTCGACGGCCGCGACGACGACACCACCTGCATCGCCGTCACCGACGGCGACGCTCCCGCGGGTTCGAACGCTACGCCGACGTGCTGGCAGACGCCCCGGACGACGGTCCCGACCGGTCGCCGGCCCCCGACGACGTGGCCGGCGTGTTCTACACCGGCGGCACCACCGGGAAGCCGAAGGGCGTCGTCTACACCCAGGCGTGCCTGGCGGCGAACGTGCTGGCCATCCCCTCGAACTCTCGTTGACCGGCGACGACCGGCCGCTGTTCACCACGCCGCTCTCCCACTCGGCGGGCGCGTTCCTCTGGTCGTCGCTCGCTGTCGGCGCGACGAGCGTGGTCCGGCCGGAGTACGACGTCGAGGAGACGCTGTCGCTCGTCGAGGGCGGCGTGACGTGGACGTTCATGGTGCCGACGATGATATACCGCCTGCTCGACTCGCCCGCTCTCGACGGGGCGGACACCGGGCCGCTCCGGACGCTGGTCTACGGCGCCGCGCCGATGCGCCCGGACCGCCTGCGCGAGGGCGTCGAACGCCTCGGCCCGGTGTTCCTCCAGTTCTACGGCCAGACGGAGGTGCCGAACCTCATCACGACGCTCGGCAAGCAGGAGCACGCGACGGCCGTCGCCGACGGCCACGACGACGTGCTCGGGTCCGCCGGCCGCCCCGCGCTCCTGACGGACGTCAAAGTCGTCGACCGGTCGGGCGAGGCGGTGCCGACGGGCGAGACGGGCGAGATCCTGGCGGCCGCGCCGTACGCGTTCAGTCGCTACCTCGGCCGCCCGGACGAGACGGCGCGGACGCTCCGCGACGGCTGGGTCCACACCGGCGACCTGGGGTTCCGCGACGAGGACGGGTTCGTCCACCTCGTCGACCGGAAGACGGACGTCGTCATCACCGGCGGGATGAACGTCTACACCCAGGAGATCGAACCCGTGCTCGCCGAGCACCCCGGCGTCGAGGCGGTGGCGGTCATCGGCGTCCCCGACCCGGAGTGGGGCGAGGCGGTCTGCGCCATCGTCGTGCCGACCGACCCCGACGCCGTCACGGCCAACGACCTCCGCGCGTTCGCGGACGAACGCCTCGCCGACTACAAGAAGCCCAAGCAGGTGCGGTTCGTCGAGCGCCTCCCGACGACGCCGTACGGCAAACTCGACAAGTCGTCGCTGCGCGAGCGATACGCCGACCGGGAGTAGTCGCGTCCGACGGGGTCCTCAGACCGCAAACGGCGCAGAAAGAGAGGGCAGGCCCGGCTACAGATCGAGGTGCGGCTGGACGGCGTCGAACGTCGCGTGCATCCGGTCGACGATGTCGTCCACCACGTCCTCGCCGACGGTGAGCGGCGGCGTGACGAGCGTCATGTCGCCGCGTTCGCCGTCGACGTGGGCGCCGGACGGGTAGGTGATGACGCCGTTGTCGAGGCTCGTCTCGAACAGCCGGTTCTGGAACTCCGCGCCCGTCTCCGCGAGCGGTTCCTTCGTCTCGCGGTCGCGAACGAACTCGACGCCCCACATCAGTCCCTTGCCGCGCACGTCGCCGACGAACGGGTAGTCGTAGAACTCCTGGAGGCGCTCGCCGAGGTAGTCGCCCACCTCGCGGGCGTTCGCCACCAGGTCGTGTTCCTGCATGTACTCCAGGACGGCGTTCCCGATGGCGGCCGACGTCGGGTTGAAACAGTAGGTGTGGCCGTGCTGGAAGCCGTCTTCGAGGTCCTCGAACACCTCGACGACCCTGTCGTGGGGCATGGTGCCGCCGATGGGCGAGTAGCCGCCGCTCATGCCCTTCGCGCCCGTGATGATGTCGGGGGTGACGTCCCAGTGCTCGATGGCGAAGTTCTCGCCCGTGCGGCCGAACCCGCTCATCACCTCGTCCACGATGAACAGCACGTCGTACTCGTCGCAGATCTCCCGGACGCGCTCGAAGTAGCCGTCGTGGGGGTACGCGCCGGCGTTCGCGGCGCCCGTGACGGGTTCCGCGATGAACGCCGCGACGGTCTCCGGGCCCTCGTCCTGGATGATGCGCTCCACCTCGTCGGCGGCGCGCACGCCGCACGCCTCGCCGCCGTCCCCGTCGCAGAACTCACACCGGTACGGGGAGCCGCTGGGCGCGGTGGGGAAGTTCTTGTAGAGGGGTTCCATCTTCGTCTTCCGGGCGGGGTAGCCGGAGAGCGCCATCGCGCCGGCGGTGTTCCCGTGGTAGCTCCGGCGGCGGGAGATGACCTTGTACTTGCGCTCGTTCCCGCGTTCGAGGTGGTACTGGCGGGCCATCTTCACCGCGCTCTCGTTGGCCTCCGACCCGCTGGAGACGAGCCACGTCCGGCTGAAACCGTCGGGCGTGAACTCGGCTATCTTCTCGGTGTACGCCATCGCGGGCTCGTTCGCGAACAGCATGCTGGAGGTGTACTCCAGAGTCTCTATCTGGTCGCGGGCGGCCTCGGCCACGGACTCGACGCCGTGCCCGATGTTGACGTTCTGGTTGCCGGAGATGGCGTCGATGTACTCGTTGCCCTCCGCGTCCCAGACGAGGTGGCCCTCGCCGCGCTCGATGGTCACGTAGTCCTTCGTGAACGCGCGCGGGAACAGGCCGCCGAGTTCGCCGCCGGGGGTCGTGTGTCGCGTCATTCCTGTCGCTCCTGTAGTGTCGTCCAGCCGTCCATCACTCGTTCGGTCCACTCCTCGAAGCCGACCTCGTAGACGTACTCGCTCCCCCGGAGGATGATGTCCGTCGGGTCGAGCGCCCGGAGCATCTCCACCTCGCCGCGGGTCGGTTCGGGGGTCGTCGTCACCTCGTCGGCCTCCCGGAGGTCCCACTGGACCTCGTCGTGGACCGCCTCGACGGAGACGCCGGGGTGGACGGCGTCGAGCACCATCTCCTTCGTCTCGTCGTCGAACCGGAACACGGCCATGTCGGTGATGACGGCCGACGGACCGCCGCCGACGAAGCCGTACTCCTCGCGGGTGCCGGGGCCGTCGAAGTGGCCGGGCGCGGTGACGTAGTCGAGTTCGTCGACGAACGCCCGGCGCTTCTGGCGCATCATCACGATGGTGCGGCCACACGAGGTCATGATGTCGTTGCTGCCGCCCGACCCCGGCAGGCGCACCTTCGGGTGCTGGTAGTCGCCGTCGCCCTGGACGACGGTGGAGTTGGTGTTGCCGTACCGGTCTATCTGGCCGGCGCCGATGATGCCGACGTCGAACAGCCCGCGCTGGTTGTCCATGAATATCTGCATCTGGTCGGTGGCCATGATGGGGCCGACGCCGAGCACGGTGTCGGAGATGGACTGCACCGCGCCGGGCGGGTTCGACCCGACGTAGCCCGACTCGGTGACCAGCTGGCAGTTCGGCGCGCGGGTGTGCTTGGCGAGGATGCCCGAGATGAGCGACATCCCGACGCCGATGAACGCCGTCTCGCCGTCGCCGATCTCGCGGGCGGCGGTGACCGCGAGGAGTTCGGTGAGCGAGTAGTCCTCGGCGGTGGCGTGCGGGTCGGCGACGTCGACGGGATAGTCGACGTCGGCCTCGTCGAGGGCCGCGTCGTGTTCGCTCATCGGTACCGCTCCCCCGGCAGCTGGTTGATAGTGTGCTCCATCTCTTCGAGTTTCGAGAGTCGGTCGGCGCCGAGGCGCTCCAGGTACTCGTCGTGGGGGACGACCCACTCGTCGAGCCAGTCCTGGAACGACTCGCGGTCCTGTGACCGCAGGCCGTACTCGCGGTAGAACGGCAGGTCGGCGTAGTAGTAGCCGTAGAGGTGCCACGGGTGGCTGCCGTAGGGCACCTCGGCCACCGCGTCCACCGCGTAGAACGGGATGCGGGTGACCTCCGGCGACTGCCGGATGCTGTCCGTCGGGACGATCTCCTCGCAGGTGACGATGGTGTCGTCGGCGGCGCGCGCCTTGAGGTGGTCGTTGACGGAGTTCCCCCATATCTGGGCGTTGCCCTGGCGGTCGCACTGCTGGACGTGGATGACGGCGACGTCCGGGTTCGCGGGTTCGACCAGCGCGAGTCTGTCGCCGGAGCCGAGCGGGTCGTCGACGACGGTCACGTCGTCGTTGTACTCGGGGATGTCCGTGCCGACCATCGACCGCGTCGGGACGAACGGCACGTCCATCGCGGCGGCGAAGAACATGAGCGACGACCCGAAGTTCGAGACGTCGCGCATCTCCAGGTGGTGGGGGACGTCGTCCTCGACGGCCCGCCGGATGTTGAACCCCTGGGAGATGAGGCTGGTGCCGACCCAGGAACCGACGTACTCGTCGACGCACCCGGCGCCGACGAGCATGTCGAACAGCGTGGTCCGGGCGTCGTCGAGGACGGTCAGGCCGGTGATTCCCTGACGGACTATCTCGCGGGCGGCGGCCTCGGGGTCGCGGCCGCCCATCCCGCCGAAGGCGATGCTGCTGCCGTCCGTGACGTGCTCGCGCACGGCGGCTTCGAGCGTCGTGGTCTTGTCGCGTGTCTGGGCCATGCTATCGAGGTCGGAACGGGTCGTAGTCATCGTCGCTCACCTCCCGTACGTGGTGGTCGGTCCGCTCGCGGATAGGGTGGTCGTGGAACTCGTCGAGGACTGAGTGGAGGCCGGCGACCGCCGCTGCGAGGAACCGCTCGCCCTTCTCCGGGGTGGCGACGGTGGCGTCGCCCATGACGCCAGTCTCGGAGATGGTGGACCACCACTCCAGCATCGTGACGGGTGTCGAGTCCTCGGGCCGGGTCTCGCCGGCCAGGTCGAGCGCGTTGAAGTGCGTGCTCTCCGGGTAGGAGACGTCGCGCACGGCCTCGCCCTCCCGGACGCGGTCCGGGTGGAGGTACATGTAGATGGACGTCTCCATCTCGCCGGCGTGGGCGGTCCCCTGGGGGCCGGCGTCGCGGAGGCCCCGGGCTTCCTCCCGCACCTCCTCTATCTGCCACCACGAGAGCATCCCGCAGTGGACGTCCGGGTACTGGAGCATCACCTGGCGCGTGACCAGGTCGAGCAGGTGGTGGTTGGAGCCGTGGCCGTTCACGAGGAGTATCTTCGTGAACCCGTGGTGGGCCAGCGAGACGCAGACGTCGATCATGTAGTCGACGAACGTCTGGTGGCCGATGGTGATGCCCCCGGGGAAGTCCATGTGGTGGGGCAGGTAGCCGTGGTCGACCGTCGGGAACAGGAGGGTGTCCTCGCGGTCCTCGGCGGTGCGCTCGCAGACGGTGCCGGCGATGACGCGGTCCACGTCGAGCGGCAGGTGGGGGCCGTGGTCCTCGGTGGCGCCGACGGGGACGAGCACCATCCGCTCGTCCTCGACGGCCTCGTTTATCTCCGGCCAGGTGAGGCGGTCGTACCGGTACTCACTCATCGGCCACCTCGTACCCACACCACGACATGGCGACGAGCGCGAGCGACTTCGTGAGCTCTTCGAGTTCGGCGACCGGTAGCTGTTCGTTCGCGCCGTGGATGTTGTGGGCGCCGGGGCCGAAGCAGACCGCCGGCGTGTCGGCGTAGTTGACGAAAAAGCGGGTGTCGATGCCGCCGGGGAACCCCTTCGGCGTCGAGTCGGCGTCGAAGGCGTCCCGGCGGACCGAACGGACCGTCTCGACGATGGGCGAGTCGAGCGGTATCTCGGCGGAGCTGCCGCGCCAGCCGAACCACTCGACCTCGGGCGGGTGCTCCTGGAGCCACGGGTCGTCGGCCGCGGCGCGGCGCACGGTCTCCTCCACGACATCGTGGATTTCTTCGCGCGTCTCCGCGGGCGCGTGGGAGATGCGGGCTTCGAGGACGGCCTCGTCGGGCACGCTGGACGCCCAGTCGCCCGCGTGGAGGGTGCCGAGGTTGAGCGAGACCGTGTGTTCGTGCCACTGCTCGAACAGGTCGTTGTGGACGGTGGTCTTGCGCTCGTCGTGGAGGTCCGAGAGCGCCTGGTAGATGGGGATGAGCTTCGAGATGGCGTTGACGCCCGAATCGGTCTCGGCGGCGTGGGCGCCCTTGCCCGTGACGGTCACCCGGAAGTAGGAGACGCCGTCGTTGGCGACCCACATGTCGAAATCGGTGGGCTCCGGGATGACCACGGCGTCGGCCTCTGGGCCGGCGAGCGCGGTGGCGAGCGACCCGCCGAACCCGCCGGCCTCCTCCTCGATGACGGACTCCAGGGTGACGTCGCCCTGGAGGTCGATGCCGGCGTCGTCGAGCGCCTTAACAGCGTAAAGCATCGCGGCGACGCCGGACTTCATGTCGGAGGCCCCCGGCCGTGGAGGACGCCGTCCTCGACGGTGCCGGCGAACGGGTCGCGGTCCCAGAGGTCCTCGTCGCCGGCGGGGACGACGTCGACGTGGCCGTTGAACAGGAGCGAGCGGCCGTCGCCGCTGCCCTCGCGCTGGCCGACGACGTTCGGCCGGTCCTCGTAGGACTGGCCGTCCTCCCAGTACTCGGGGTGGTCCGCGAGGCCGTCTACCTCGTCCGCGCGCACGTACGAGACGTCGAGGCCGAGGTCGGTCATGCGCTCGGCGACGAGGGTCTGGGCCTCGCCCTCCTCCCCGGGGACGCTGGGGACCTGTACCAGGTCGCCGGCGAACGCGACGGCCTCGTCGAGCAGGTCGTCGACCGCCGCGAAGACCCGCTCGCGGGCGTCGTCGTCCACCGGTGTGGTGTCGGTGATGTGGTCGGTAGTCATAGTCTGGTGAGGTCTGATGAGTCATATTATACCAAAGTTTATTATACTTGCGCTATCTTCTACCAATGTACATGCCAGACAGGAGCTCGGATAAATACGGAAACGATAGGGCCGTATTAAGTGATACACCGGAAGATATCGCGGCATACGGTGCCATGCGGCGACGTCACGTGCTCCAGACGATGGCGGGCGCGGCGGGCGCGCTGGGGCTGGCGGGCTGCCTCGGCGGCGGCGGTGGCGACGGCGAAGACACCACGACCACCACGGCGTCCGACGGCGGTGACGACGAGGAGACGACCACCGCCGACGAGGGCGGCGACCTCGCCGACGAGGTCATCGTCCAGATGCCCGGCGGGTCGTACGTCGACGCGTACACCAAGCACGTCTTCGAGCCGTTCGAGGAAGAGCACGACGTCACGGTGAAGACGACGCTGTTCAGCGACCAGTTCTCCGGCTACTCCAAGATCAAGGCCGGGCAGGCCGACGTCGACGTGAACCTCACGTCCGCGGCGACGCTCTACCAGGGCACCCAGGAAGGTATCTGGGAGCCCCTCGACACGGGGAGCCTGTCGAACTACGGGAAGCTCCTCGACACGTTCAAGAACCCCATCTACGACCCCGGCGAGCAGGTCCACGGCATCCCCGCCGTCTACGGCACGGTCGGGATGGCGTACAACAAGGACGAACTCGGTTCGCTCGACTCGTGGGCCGCCACCTGGGACTCGGCCAACAAGGGCCGGGTCACCATGGAGGGCTTCGGCTTCGTGCGCGTGTTCACCACCGCGCTCTACCTCGGGATGGACCCGAACGACATCCAGGTCGACGGCTCCTACGAGAAGGGCATCCAGAAGATATGGGACTCGGTCCGCCAGCAGAAGGACCTCGTGCTCACCTACTGGACGAGCGGCGACCAGCAGGTCCGGCTCTACGCCCAGAAGCAGGCCACCGTCGGCGAAGCCTGGGGCGGCCGCATCTACAACGCCGTGAACGAGGGCTACGACTTCCTCGACTACGTCGTGCCGAAGGAGGGCGCCTACGGCTGGTCCGACAACTGGGCCATCGTGAAAGACCGCAGCGACAAGCAGAAGCGCACCGGCGCCGCACTCCTCAACTACCTGCTCCGCGACGACGTGATGCAGCCGCTCACCGAGCAGCTCGGCTACCCGCCCGCGACGGGCGTCACCTCCGAGGGCATCAAGAACCTCTACGACTACGACCCGAGCGGCGGCGACAGACTGACCTTCCTCAACCCGGGATACAAGGACGAACACAACGACGCGTGGTCCCAGACCTGGGAAGAGATCAAGTCGGCCTGAGCCGGCTCAGCCATTCTTCGACACGCAAGCAATGACCGTAACTCACGCCCAATGACGGGTGAACGATGACGCTACTCGAGATAGACAGCCTCGTAAAGGAGTTCGGCGACCTCACCGCCGTCGACGGCGTCTCCTTCGACGTCAACGAAGGGGAGTTCGTCACCATCGTGGGGCCGAGCGGCTGCGGGAAGACCACGACCCTGCGCGCGATCGCGGGGCTGGAACAGCCCACCGCCGGAACCATCCGCCTCCACGGCGACGACATCACGGGCCTCGCCCCCCACGAACGCGACATCGGCGTCGTGTTCCAGGACTACGCGCTGTTCCCGCACAAGACCGTCGCCGAGAACATCGCGTTCGGCCTGAAGATGCGGGGCGCCAGCAAGGACGAACAGCAGGCCGCCGTCCAGGAGATGCTGGAGATAATCGACCTGGAGGGGTACGAGGACGTCTACCCCCACCAGTGCTCCGGCGGCGAACAGCAGCGCGTCGCCGTCGCCCGCGCGCTCGCCTTCGACCCGGACCTGGTGTTGATGGACGAACCGCTCTCCAACCTCGACAAGAAGCTCCGCCAGTCGATGCGGACCGAACTCAAGCGCATCCAGCGCGAGACCGGTATCACCACCGTCTACGTCACGCACAACCAGGTCGAGGCGCTCTCGATGGGCGACAAGCTCGCCGTCATGAACGACGGCCGGCTGGAGCAGTTCGACCAGCCGAAACGCCTCTACCAGCGCCCCGGGACGCCCTTCGTCGCCGATTTCCTCGGCCAGTCAACGCGCTTCGACGGCGTCCTGCACCGGAACGGCGCCGGCCCGGTCGTGACCGTCGACGGCGAAGTGGAGTTGCAGGCCGACGACGCGAACGAACTGGACGATGGCGACCACGTCGCCGTCTTCCTCCGGAACGAACTCGTCGACATCGCCCCGACCGAACCGGACGCCGACAACCGGTTCAGCGGCGTGGTCGAGAGCGTCGACTACCAGGGGCGGAACGTCAACTACTACATCCGGGTGCCGTCGCTCCCGAACCCCGTCCAGGTCACCGGCCGCACCGACAGAAGCGAGGACGGCGTGCTTCCCGAGGAGCGACGTGTGGCTCTCCATCGAACCCGAGAACGTCATCGTCACCCAGCCATGACGTCGTCGACCAGAAAGTGGGACCGACGGGGTGGCACCCACCCGGCGCTCGACCACGAGCGCGCGGAGATAATGAACGTCCTCGAACCGGTCGTCCGGGACAACGTCGCCCAGGTCCAGGCCGGCATGGCCGACGCGGACGTGGACGCGCTCGTGCTCAACCGGTCGGACAACCTCCGGTACCTCGCGGGCTTCGGCCCGTACGACAGCTTCTCGCTGTCCGACGAGAACGCGGCCATCGTCACGCAGGATGGGCCGCCGACGCTCGTCGCGTCGCCTCGACTGGCGGCCGACCTCCGGGAGCGACACTGGCTCGACTCCATCGAAGTGTTCACGCCGACGGACGGGGTCAGCGCCGGCGTCGAGCGGAAGGCCGGCACGGTCGCGACGCTCCTCGAGGAGCGCGGCCTGGCCGACGCCCGCATCGGCATCGACCCCTACATGCGCTACACGGTGTCGGAGACGCTCCGGGAGTCGCTTCCGGGCGCGTCGTTCGTCGACGCCGGGGACCTGCTCTGGCGGGCGCGGGCGGTCAAGTCCGACGCGGAACTCGCCATCATCGACGAGGGACTGTCCGTCGCCGAGATCGGCATCCGGGCGGGTCTCGACGCCGTCGAGGAGGGAGTCCGGGAGAGCGAGGTGTCCGGCGCCATCATGGACGCCATGATTTCGGCGGGTGCGGCCGGCGCGTACGCGCTTCCCGCCATCGTGAGCTCCGGCGTCCGGTGGTCGCGATGCCAGGAGTACCCGTCCCGGAAACGCATCCGTCGCGGCGAGTTCGTCCAGCTCGACGAAGGCCCGATGTGGAAGGGCTACTACAGCGAACTCGCCCGGATGACGATGGTCGGGACGCCGAGCGAACACCAGCGGGAGGCCTACCGCACTACCTGGGCGGCCCACCGGGCCGCCATCGACGCGATGGGCCCCGGCGTCTCCGGCACCGACGTCTACGAGGCGTCGCGCCGGGCGTTCGCCGACCGGGGCCACGAGGAGTGGATGACCGACGGCCTCATCGGCCACGGCATCGGCGTCGCCGCTCACGAACCACCGTACATCACGGCGGACAACGACGTCACCCTCGAGGAGAACATGGTCGTCATGATCGAACCGGGACTGTTCAAGCAGGACGACGTCGGCGTCCGCTTCGAGGACATGGTGCTGGTGACCGACACGGGCACCAAGGTGCTCTCCCGGACCGAACATCCCGACCAGGAGAAGTTCCTCTGATGATACGAACCAACCCAACCCCGAGGTGGGACCGATGAGCAGCGAGGTGAGTACCGTCACCCGCGTCCAGGAGCGCCTGGGCGAGAACCGGTATCTCCGGTGGCTCGGGTCCCCGGGCGTCGGCCTGGTGTGGGCGGCGCTGTTCCTGTTCGTCCCGCTCACGGTCATCGTCCTGTTCAGCTTCACCCCCGACGGCGACCTCGCGAACTTCGTCTCCCAGTTCACCCTGGAGAACTACGCGCGGTTCGTCGAGGCGTCGGTGTACCGCAACGTCATCGTCCGGTCGGTGCTCATCGGCGTCGCCACGACGCTCGTCGTGCTGCCGTTCGGCTACGCGCTCGGCTACTTCCTCGGCCGCACGAACAGCAAGTGGACGCCC
Organism: Halobacteriaceae archaeon GCM10025711; assembly: GCA_042662785.1. GTDB lineage: Archaea > Halobacteriota > Halobacteria > Halobacteriales > Halobacteriaceae > JBHSYX01. Next base: position 1,176,014 of record JBHSYX010000001.1, on the reverse strand, counting down.
GTGCTCCTCGGCCTGGTCGTCATCCAGTTCTGGGTGCCGCTCATCATCCGCACCTACGCGTGGATCGACATCCTGAGCCGGAACGGGCTGCTCAACCTGGTGCTCGTCGGCACGGGCGTCCTCTCCGAACCCGTGAACGTCCTCTACACGACGCCCGGCATGCTCATCGGCCTCGTCGTGTCCATCATGCCGTTCATGGTGCTCCCGGTCTACTCGGCCGTGAGCACCATCAACGACGACGTCATCCGGGCCGCGAAGACGCTCGGCGCCACCGACCTCCGCGCGTTCTGGGAGGTCACCCTGCCGCTGTCGTGGCCGGGCGTCGTCTCGGGCATCCTGTTCACGTTCATCCTGGCGTCCGGGTCGTTCGTCGCGCCCGTGCTGCTCGGCGGCCCGAGCGACCAGATGATAGCGCCGCTCATCGCGAAGACGTTCCTCCAGGACTTCAACTGGCAGTTCGCCTCGGCGCTGTCCATCATCTACTTCGCGTTCATGGCCGTGGTGCTCTACCTGTTCAACCGCCGGGCCGACCTCGAAGAGGCCCTGGAGGGGACCCAGCTATGAAGGGCAAGTGGAACTGGCGGTTCGTGAAGCTGGTGGCGCTGGTCGTCTACCTCAGCATGCTGGTGCCGCTGTCGGTCATCGTCATCAACTCGTTCCACCCGAGCCGCATCCCCAGCTTCCCGCCGCCGTCCATCAGCCTGCGGTGGTACGCCGAGTTCTTCCAGGACGAGGCGATGCTGTCCGCGATACTGGTCAGCCTGAAGGTGTCGGTGGTCGCGGCGCTCGCCAGCGGCGTCATCGCGACGCTGACGGCGCTCGGGTTCGTGCGCAAGCGCTTCCCGTTCAAGCAGACGCTCGTCATCGCGCTCCTCTCGCCGATGCTCGTCCCGCCCATCATCATCGGTGTCTCCTCGACCATCTACTTCACCGAGATAGGGTGGGACCGGAGCATCTGGTGGCTGGCGGTGATGCACACGCTCGTCGTGCTGCCGTACGCGTTCCTCATCATCAGGAGCCGGCTGTACCTGTTCGACGAGTCGCTGGAGGAGGCGGCCCGCACCCTGGGCGCGGACAAGCTGACGACGTTCCGCGAGGTGACCCTGCCCATCGTCTCGCCCGCCATCATCACGGCGATGGTCATCGCGTTCGTCATCTCGTTCGGTGAGTTCACCGCCACCCAGTTCTGGGTCACCTCCGAGACCCAGACCGTGCCGGTGATGATCTACTCGATGGTCCGCACCCTCATCACCCCGAAGGTGAACGTGCTGGCGACGATGGTGCTCGTCGTCACCACCGCCATCCCGCTGCTCGGCCTGCTCGCCACCCGGTATCTCAACCTGACCCGGGCCTGACGGGCACCGCCGGCGCTTTCCTCCACGACCTTACGCGTCCCGGGCGGACCACGGGAAAGTATCAATCACCTGGCGGGCCTACTGGTGGCCATGAGCGACAACCTGGTCTCGATTCCGACGGGCGGCGTCAGCCTCGAAGGCGAACTCGTCGTCCCGGACGGCGCCACCGGCCTCGTGGTGTTCGCCCACGGCAGCGGGAGCAGCCGGAAGAGCCCCCGGAACAACTTCGTCGCGGAGGTCGTCCGCGACCGCGGCCTGGGGACGCTCCTGTTCGACCTGCTCACCGAGGAGGAGGACATGGTCCGGGAGTCTCGCTTCGACATCGAACTGCTGACCGAGCGCCTGCTCGCGGCGACCGACTGGGTCCGGGAGCAGCCGGAGACGGCAGACCTGAACGTGGGCTACTTCGGGTCGAGCACGGGCGCCGCGGCGGCGCTCCGGGCGGCCGCCCGACGCGACGACGTCGTCGCCACCGTCTCGCGGGGCGGCCGGGTCGACATGGCCTCGGAGGTGCTGGACGAGGTGACGGCGCCGACGCTCTTCGTCGTCGGCGGCGCGGACGAACCCGTGCTCCAGTTGAACCGCGAGGTCCACGACGCGCTCGCCTGCGAGAAGGACCTGGCCGTGGTCGATGGCGCGGGTCACCTCTTCGAGGGACCGGGGAGCTAGAGGAGGTCGCCGACCTGGCGGCGGACTGGTTCGCGACGCACCTGTAGACGACAGCCGCGACAGCGCAGGTCAGCCGTCGGCGGCGAGTTCGTCGAACAGGGCCGTGACCCGGTCGCGTATCTCGTCGCGGATGGCGCGGACCGCTTCGACCGGGCGGTCGTCGGGGTCGTCGAGGTCCCAGTCGCGGCTGTCACCGCTCCAGGTGGCCGGGCAGACGTCGTCGGCCGAGCATCCCATCGTGACGACGTACTCCGCGCGGAGGAGTTCCTCGTGGGTGACGTCGCGAGGGGTGCGGTCGGCGAGGTCGAAGCCCTCCTCCGCCATCGCCGTCACGACCACGTCGTGGACGTGGTCGGCGGGCCGGGTGCCGCCGGTGATGACTTCGACCCGGTCTTCGAGGCCGCGGCGTGCTACCTCGCGCTCGGCGAACGCGGTCGCCATCTGGCTTCGGCCCGCGTTCTGCACGCAGACGAACGCTACCGTCGTGGTGTCGGTGTCTGAGTTCATGAGTCGGGGATTGGGGAACTGCGTCTCGGCTGCGCGTAGAGGACGCGCTGGGCGAGTTCGCCGACGAGCGCGCCGAGGACGCCGAACGCCGCGCCGAAGGCCCGGCGGCGAACGCCGCGAGACGGAGTTCGACCGGCCGGGTCGACGACCGTCACGCCCCACCACTCCACGCCGGAGCCGTCGCACCGGATCTCGCCATCGGAGAAACGTCTGCAGAACTGTTCAGATAAGCGCTTCGGTCGCCGTATACTGTGGTCTCGGTAGTGCTGGGGAGGGATGGATAGCCGTCGAAGTCGGTCCGGCCGGCGCTCGGCGAGGCCGACTGGAGACCGGGGCCGGGCCTACGGGAGTCCGAGAAAGAGGACGTAGGGGACGCCGAACAGGAGCACCGTCATCAGGACGAGCACGACGAGGTAGCCGCCGAACGTGCCGGCGAGCGACAGCCAGGACGGGTGGTTCAGGTCGAGTTCCATGCACGAACCGTCGGTGGGGGCGATAATAAAGCCTGCGCGGGTCAGGGGCCGAGTATCTCGCCGACGCGTCGGGGTTCGCCCTGGAGGTCGGGGTTCTTCTCGATGATCTGGAGCACCTCGTGGTCGGTGGCGTCGACGTACGACTTCCCGAGTGCGTCCTCGATGAGCGCCTTCTCGAGGCGGAACTCCGAGCCCTCGTAGACCACGTCGACACCGGACTCGTCGAAGGAGAGGACCGTCATACGTGAGCGTCCGCGCCGGGTGGATAAAAGCCCGGCGTCTGACGCGCGGCAGACGCTCTCGTGGCGTTTATACCGGATGGGCGGCGACGTTAGGTGTGCTCGGCTCGGACCCCCTCGACAGACTCGCGATTCCCGACGGCACGAACGTCGAAGAGCACGACCTGGTGACCGACGGTGACATCCTGGTCGGCGGCCAGACCACCATCGAGTTCGGGGTCCGTGGCCGGAACCTCGTCGCTGGCGAACGGGTCACGTTCGGCGGCCACATCGAGGCCGAGGCCGACTGCCGCCTCGACATGTGGTGTGACGTGGACGGCGACGTGCTCGTCGGCGAGGACGCCTACCTCGGCGAGCGCGTCACCATCGACGGTCGCCTGCTGGTCAGCGGCGACCTCGACATCGGCGACGACGTCCACATCGAGGAGGGGTTCGAGGCGAACGGCTGGATCGTCATCCGGAACCCGATGCCGACCATCGTCTTCCTCTTCGTCTACCTCTCCCAGTTGCTCCGGATGGGCGAGAACGAGGCCGCCCAGGAGCTGGTCGAGGCCATCCAGGACGACGTCGAGGTCCCGCCGGTCCGCATCCCGAAGGGCGCCCACGTCAGCGACGACGCCTGGCGGGTGTCCACGCCGGCGTTCATCGGGGACAACTGCCGGCTCCACGGCAACATCCGCGCGCGCGAAATCGTCGTGGGACGCGACGACAACGTCTTCGGGAGCCTGCGCGCCCAGGGCGACATCGACGTCGGGAAGCGGACGAAGATTCACGGCGACGTGACCACCCGGAGCGGGAACGTCTCGCTTGACGAGGACGTCCGCATCATGGGCGACGTGTCGGCGAAGGACGTGACCATCCATCCGGACGCGGTCGTCGACGGCGCCATCCGCGCCCGGGGCGAACTCCGGATGGAGGGGCGCGTGAGCAGAGACCCCGAGTGACCGCTGGACGGCACCCCGGACCCGACCGGTGACCAACCGGCCACCAACCGCCACGTAAACGTGCCAAACGAGTTTCATGTCGGTTGTCGTAGAGCCTCGCGTGCCGTCTGGCACGTGAACGACATGACCGACAGCGACCACCACGACCAGGAGAGCAGTGGCCGGGCGACGCGACGCGACGTGCTGGCGGGAACCGCAGCGTTCGGGGCGCTCGCCCTCGGCGCGACGGCGGGTCCGGCGCTCGGCGCGGCCACGCAGCAAGGCCGGGAGACGACGCTCCTCGTCCGCATCGAGAACGTCTCCACGGACACCACGCTCCAGACCACCCTCGAAGACGACGGCGGCGAACAACCGGTGCCGCTGTCGCCCGGCGCGTTCGCCGTCCACCGGAGTGGCGAACCCATCTTCACGCCGGGCGAACCCGAGCGGAACAACGGCCTCGAGGAGATAGCGGAGGACGGCGACCCGAGTCGGCTGGCGGACGCGCTCGCCGGCGACGAGAGCGTGCGGTCGTCGGGCGCGTTCACCACGCCAGTCGGCGGGACCGAACCAGCGCCGATAGGGCCCGGCGGCGCCTACGAGTTCGAGGTGACCGCGCGGCCCGAGGACCGCCTCTCGTTCGCTACGATGTTCGTCCCCTCGAACGACCTGTTCTACGCGCCCGACCCGGGCGGCCTCCCACTGTTCCGCGGCGTCGAGCCGCGCACGGGCGACGTGACGGACCGCGTCGCGCTCTGGGACGCGGGCACCGAGATAAACGAGGAACCGGGCGTCGGCGAGAACCAGGTCCAGCGCCAGCGCGGGCCGGGCGTCGGCCTGGTCGAGCGCGGCACCGTCGCCAACATCCGGGACGTCAACGGCTACGACTACCCCCGGGTCGACGAGGTCGTCCAGGTGACCATCGAAGTGGTCGAGGAGACCACCGAGGAAACGACCGTGGCGACGACCGAAGAGACCACCGTGGCGACGACAGAGGAAACGACCGTGGCGACGACAGAGGAAACGACAGAGGAGTACACCGGGTGAGCGGCCACCGAGTCGCAGGCGGCTGACCGCCGCCCTCTCCCGGGGTTCCGAACGGCCTGCACCGACCGGCGTTCGCCCGACGAGGGACGGACGTGTCACCCGACAACCGAAAGGCAAAACCGGCGTACCCGGGTAGGTAGGGTAATGAGATCCATCGCGCTTGCCGGCAAACCCAACGCCGGCAAGTCCACCTTCTACACGGCGGCGACGATGGCCGAGGTGGACGTGGCGAACTACCCGTTCACCACCATCGACGCTAACCGCGGGGTGAGCCACGTCCGGACGCGGTGTCCGTGCCTGGACCTCGAACAGCGGTGTGGCAACCAGCACTGCCACGACGGCAAGCGCTACGTCCCCGTCGAACTCCTCGACGTCGCCGGTCTCGTGCCGGGCGCCCACGAGGGCCGCGGCCTCGGCAACCAGTTCCTCGACGAACTCACGAACGCCGACGCCATCGTCAACGTCGTGGACGCCAGCGGCGGGACGAACGAGGAGGGCGAACCCGTCGAGGTGGGAAGCCACGACCCCCTGGAGGACATCGACTTCGTCGAGGAGGAGATGGACCTGTGGCTCGCGGGCATCGTCGACCGCAACTGGGAGAAGGTCGAACGCCAGTCCCGGTCGCCGGGGTTCGACATCGACGAGGCCGTCACGGAACTCATGACGGGGTTCGGCGCCACCGAGTACGACGTCACGACGGCGCTCCGCGGCCTCGACTACCCGGACGACCCACGGGAGTGGACCGCCGACCACCGCAAGGCGCTGGCCCGCGACATCCGCCGGCGCACGAAACCCATCATCGTCGTCGCGAACAAGATAGACGCCGCGCCGCCCGAGTTCGTCGAGCGCCTCCTCGACCTGGACCGCACCGTCATACCGGCGACGGCCCAGGGCGAACTCGCGCTCCGCCGGGGCGAGGCGGCGGGCGTCATCGACTACGACCCGGGCGACGAGAGCTTCGAGGTCACCGGCGAGGTGAGCGACGGCCAGCGCGCCACGCTCGACGCGCTCCGGGAAACGATGGAGCGATGGGGCGGCACCGGCGTCCAGGCCGCCCTCGACGCCGCCGTCTACGACCTGCTCGACATGATAACCGCGTTCCCCGTCCAGGACGCGGGCAAGTGGACCGACGGCCAGGGCAACGTCCTCCCGGACGCGTTCTTGATGCGCCAGGGGGCGACGCCCCGCGACCTGGCGTACGCCGTCCACACCGACATCGGCGACGGCTACCTCCACGCCGTGAACGCCCGCGAGAACCGGCAGGTGAGCGACGACTACGAACTCGAAGAGGGCGACGTGGTGAAGATAGTGAGCACCGCGAAGTGAGATGACCGACCCTGGTGGAGATGAAACGGGCGAGCGAAACGACCCGTTCACCGTCCCTATCGGCGACGTCCAGCCGAGCCAGCCGCTGCTCAACGGCCGGAAGCTGTCGCTGGCCGCGCAGTGGTTCGACTTCGACGACCCCGAGTACGACCCGATTCCCGTCGTGGAGTACGAGGGCGCCCTGATTCCGACCGACGGCCACACCCGGGCGTTCGTGGCGTATCTTGCGGGTTCGGACGAACTCGTCGTCCGGCACGACGATGACGACCTGCCGATGGCCCTCTACGGGCGGTGCGTCGAATACACCCGCGAGGCGGGCGTGACGTCCGTCGGCGACCTGGCAGGCCGCGTCGTCAACGCCGCCGCCTTCGAGGAGCAGTGGGTCGCCCGGTGCGAGGCCGCCGCCGAGGACCTGGACTGACCCCTCCACCGACCACTTCCACCGACCACTTCCACCGACCACTCCCACGACCACTCCCACCGACCACTCCCACCGCCCCCCCCCTCCCCGGCCCGTGTGCCGCCGGCGAACCCGGGCAGTCCCCCACAAATCATGTTGTAGTTGGAGAACCAACATCAGCACCGACCATGAGCGACACTGTCGAGAACCTCGACGAACTGCCGTCGGTGCCCGGAGCGTTCGCCAGGGAACACCCCGACGTGTGGGAGCAGTACAGCGAACTCGGGAAGGCCTGCTCCGAGGCGGGACCCCTCGACGGGGAGACGAAGCGCCTCGTGAAGCTGGCGCTGGCCATCGGCTCCGAGTCGGAGGGCGCGGTCCACTCGCACGTCCGGCGCGGGCTCGACGAGGGCGTGTCCCGGGAGGCGCTGGAGCACGTCGCCGTCCTCGCCATCCCCACGATGGGGTTCCCGAAGGGCATGGCGGCGTTGAGCTGGATCGACGACGAGACGGAGTGACGACCCGAGACCACGTCCCTGCAACCGAACCGTGACCGTGGGGCCTCGTCGACGTTCGGCCAGCAGCGCCGAGTGTTTATATCCAGAGGTGTCGTATCGGTTGACACGATGGCCCGGTTTCCCGGCCAGCTATGGGACGGCGAGGCCTCCGACGAGGGTCGGCCGGAGCGGGTGCACTGCCGGGACTGCGGCCGGGAACTCCGCCGGACGGCCGCTCGGTGCGAGGTCTGCTGGAACCGACAGCGGACGGTGGAGGCCGACCGGTCGCCGGGCGTCGCGGCCCTGCTGTCGCTCGTCGTCCCGGGTGCCGGGCACGCGTACAACGGCCACGCCCGGGCAGGGCTCCTGCGTCTCCCGCTTCTCGTGTTCGGCATCGCGAGCGTCGTCGTTGTCTCCTTCGAGGACGGGGTCACGTTCGAGGGGTTCAAACCGGCCTGGTACGTCGCGACGCAGGTGCTGCCGTTCTTCGCCTTCGTCGCGTACGAGGCGGCCAGGCAAGCGGCCCGGGTGAACGAGGGACTCGACGGCGGCGAGGACGTCGAGCAGTGTCCGGAGTGTGCGACGCGGAACCCCGTCACCGCCACCTACTGCCGTGGCTGTGGCGTCGAACTGCCGGCCGCGGACGCCGAGGAATCGGAGACGGAGACGACGTACCGGTTCCTCACCAGGGTTGGCGTCTGTTTCTGCGAGCGGTGTCGCACCCAGGTCTCGCCGAACGACCGCGCGTGTCCGTCCTGCGGGTACGCGCTCCGCGTGGAGACGACCGTCGCGCCGGACGCGACGGCCGGACCGGGCTGAGGCACGCGAACGGCCGGAACCAGACGGCGGCGACGAGGAGCGCCAGGAAATCCGGTCCATCAACAGACATTTCTCAGCCAGGGGTGTGTTTCCGGCCATGCGCGAAATCGCAGTCGACGACCTCCCCCGATACTCCCCTGGCCGGGGCGTATCCTCGGCCCGGACGACTGGAACCCTGCCCACGGGCAGGGCGGAACGGGGACCGACTGGTACGAGGATGCGTTCGGGGCGTTGCTGTCGTTCAAGCGGGACCATCCGGACGCCGACTACCGCGACGTGAAACGGGTCGCGAACCACCACGACCGCGAAAGTCCGGTGCTGTTCTCTCGGGACGAAGACGTCTACCTCGCCGACATCGACGACGTCCAGCGACGACAGGACGAGGTCGTCCGGGGTGCGTTCGACGGCGTCCTGGAGGGCGGCGAGACCGTCGTCGCGCTCGGCTGCGGATGGGGCTACAACCTGGGCGTGCTGGCCGCGGCCTACCCCGAAACCCGGTTCGTCGGCGGCGAACCCACCGAGAACGGGGTCGCGCTCGCGCGGGAGCTGTTCGCCGACCACGACCGGGTCCGCGTCGAACCGTTCGACTTCTTCGACGACCGATGGCGCCTCCTCGAACAGGTCGACGGGCGGGTGGTGCTCTTCACTCGCGGGTCGTTGACAGCGCTCCCGACCGCCGAACCGGTCGTCTCGGAGACGCTCCCGGAGCATCTCGACCGGGTGACTGCAGGTGTCCACCTCGAACACGTCTACGAACTGCATCCCGGGGAGACGCTGCTCGGACTGCTCCGCCGGGAGTACACCCGGCTGCGCGACTACAACACCGACCTCCTCTCGGCACTCGAGGAGACGCCGGCGCTCGACGTCACGACCGTCACGTACGACGTCGCGGGTGGGAACCCGCTCCACCCGCTCTCGGAGGTCCACTGGGAGCCGACGTGACGACTGGTGGTCGGTCCGGGACCGGCGTCCGCCTGCGGCCGGTGGGAGGGACGCGGCGAGTCACGCGAACGGCCGGAACCAGACGGCGGCGACGAGGAGCGCGAGGAAGACGTAGGAGGCGCGGATGAGCAGCATCGTGGCGAGTTCCGGGTCGGCGTGCCGGGCGACGAGGGCGACGGCCCCGAACCCGACGACGGCGGCGACGCTGCTCGGCGGGAACACGCCCGCGAGCACGAAGCCGACGACGCCGACGAGGCCCAGCACCATGAGCGCGTAGGCGACGCGGTGGGCGGCCGACGGACCGAGGACGACGGTCACCGTCCGCTTCGAGATGGACCGGTCGTACGCGACGTCCGTCGCGTCGTCGACGACCTTGATGCCGGCGAGCAGGACGAGGACGACGCCGGCGAACGTGACGACGAACGGGGAGAGCGCCTGGGCCTGGACGTAGTAGCCCCCGACGATGGCGAGCGCGACGCCGAGCGGGTAGCCAGCCGTGGCGGTCACCGGGTGCATGTCCATCTGCGGGGCGTGGTAGTACGCGATGACCCACCCGGGGAGCGAGACGAGCGCCGCCCAGACGTCGACGACGTACCAGAGGGCGGCGAGGCAGGCGAAGAAGGCGACGGAAGCACCGACGATGCCGGCCCAGCAGCCCTGCTCGGTCAGGGGGTGGTCGTCGTCCTCGCCGCGCCAGTAGAAGTCGACGTAGCCGTCCTTGAGGTGGGCGGTGTAGAGGCCGAAGAACACGGCGGTGGCGTGGAGGGCGGCGACGGGGAGCGAGAAGCTACCGGCGAGCACGCTCCCGAACCACGACGCTGCGACGGGCGGCAGCATGAACACGGGGTGGACCTGGGAGGCGTACGCGCGGAGCGTCGCCAGGGGACCGGAGCCGTGACGCACGACGCGCATGGTGTTGGCTAATCCACACGTTCGCGGTGGGCTTACCGTTTCGGGTCACGCGGGTTCGTACCGGACCCGGTCGACGAACTGTATCTCGACGGCGACCAGGCGGCCGGTCCGGTCGGTGACGCGGTCGCCGAGAGCGCGCGCCAGGTCCGGGTAGGACTCGTCGGCCGGCCTGTTGAGCACCACCGTCACCTCCTGGGCGTCGCCGGGGCGGCCGTTCTGGAACTGGGTCCGGACCGAGACCAGTTCGAGCGACCGGTACTCGGGGTCGTCGAGCACGTCCTGGGCCGCCTGGTTGACCTCGTTCTCGAACCCCACGTGCTGCCAGAGCGCGCCGCCGGCGACGGCACCCAGGACGACGAGGGTGGCGGCAAGGACCGCACCGGCCCGGTCGAACGGGAGCGACGTCCGGATGCCGCCGTCGCTCGCCGGCCGGTAGCCGAGATACCGGAGGACGGCGACGGCGGCGACGTTGATGGAGACGGTGTTCACGACCAGGAGCACGAACGCGCCGAGCGCCACCGACGCGTACCCCCACGCGAGGCCGACGCCGACGGCGGCCGCGGCCGGGATGAGGGCGGCCGCTATCATCACGCCGACGAGGGAGACGGGGAGCGCGGTCGCCAGGCCGAACGCGCCCGCGGCGCCGGCGCTCACGCCGACGGTCAGCGAGAGGACGCCCGGCGAGATGCGCTTGGAGATCTGGTTGACGGTGGTGACGTCGAGCACCGGCGGGACCGACCGGGTGGCCTTGAGCAGCCATCCGAACGCCGCGGCGCCGAGCACCGCGAGTGCGAGGCCGAACACCTGCGACCGGAGGCCGTCGGAGACCATCGACCGGTCGCCGAGCACCAGGCCGACGCTCGCGGTGAGCGCCGACCCGACCTGCGGCGCGATGACCATCGACCCGACGACGATGGCGGGCGAGTCGAGCAGCAGGCCGGCGGTGGCGACGAGCGCGCTCAGCAGCGTCATCGAGTAGTAGGTGACCGCGTTCGGGTTCATGCCGAGGGCCTTCGCCCGTATCTCCTCGTGGGCGATGCTGTCGTCCTCCTCGGAGCCCTCGACGAACCGCTGTTCCAGCTGGTCGAAGTGCTCGGTCCGGGCGGATTCGGCGCTCACGACCACCCGGTAGTCGTCGAGCGAGGCAGCGTCGTCGAGGCGGCCGAGCACGTAATCGACGGCCTGCGGCGGGAGCGGGAACTGGACCACGACCCCGTCGCCGCTGTCCTGCGCGGTGACGACGTAGTCGACGTCCTCGTCGTCGAGCAGCGACAGCACGTCGTCGCGGTCGTCGTCGCCGACGAGGACCTGCACGAGGCGCATAGCTGTAGTGCGCCCGTCGAACTGAAAGGTCTGATGCCCGAGAACGGCCTACTGGACGGCTCGCGTCGCCTCGCGCATCACGTCGATGGCGTCCCGCAGGTCGTCGATGCCGGTGGCGTAGGAGAGGCGGGCGTAGCCGGCGCCGTGGTCGCCGAACGCCTCGCCGGGGACGACGATGACGCCGCGGTCGAGCACCTCGTCGACCCAGCCGTCGGGCACCTTCGGCATCGCGTAGAACGCGCCGTGCGGGGTGGGCACCTCGAGGCCCATGTCTTCGAGGCCGTCGAGGAGGACGTCGCGACGCTCCTGGAACGCGGCCACCATCTCGTCGACGGGGTCCTGGGGGCCGGAGAGTGCGGCTTCGGCGGCGTACTGTGCGGGAGCGCTCGCGCAGGCCTGGACGTACTGGTGGACGCGGAGCATGCGCTCGATGCGCCGCTCGCTCGCGGTCACCCAGCCGAGTCGCCACCCCGTCATCGAGTAGGTCTTCGAGGCGGCGTTGACGAGGACGACGTTGTCGGTGTCGGCGAACTCCATCGGCGACCGGTGTTCGCCCTCGAAGACGATGTGTTCGTACACCTCGTCGGTCACCAGGACCACGTCGTGGTCGTCGGCGATGCGGGCGAACGCGCGCATGTCCTCGGGGGACTGGACCGCACCCGTCGGGTTGCCGGGGCTGTTGACGACGAACAGCGCGGTGTCGTCGGTGATGGCGTCCTCGACGGTGGCGGGGTCGAGGGTGAGGTCGTCGCGGAGCGGAGGGGTTCGGCGTGCCGCCGGCGACGTGGGTGAGCGCCTCGTAGGAGACGAAGCCGGGGTCGGGGTAGAGCACCTCGTCGCCCGGTTCGACGTGGGCCTCGAACGCGAGGTGGAGGGCTTCGCTCCCGCCCGCGGTGGCGATGACGTTCTCGGGGTCGACGTCGAGGCCGTTGTCGCGGGCGTGCTTCTCGCTGATTGCCTCGCGGAGCGAGCGCGTGCCCTTGTTGGAGGTGTAGCCGTCGGAGTCCCCGGCGTCGATGGCGGCTTTCGCCGCGGCCTTGGCGTGGTCGGGCGTCGGGAAGTCCGGCTGGCCGATGCCGAGGTTGATGGCGTCCTCGCCCGCGGCCTCGAAGACCTCGCGGATTCCGCTGATCGACACCTGCTCGACGCGGTTGGCGAACCCGGTCATACGGTATCCCGCGTCGGCGACCCCGATAACTCTTGATATGGGAGCCAGCCACACGGTCGGTGGGCGTCGTGGTCGAACCGACTGCAATATTTATAATGATTAATACACAATGACACTGGTGGGAGAGGGGGAACCGTGCCAGCGCTCGCGAATCTGACGACGACGTTCGTCATGGGGGGACTGCTCGTAGCGGCTGTGCTGTTGACGGTCTACCTCCGTCGCCGACCCGCCAGGGTCGTCACGGAGCCGTATCGGGGGCCGTCGGCCCGGCGGCCGCGGGAGGAGTCCCTCCAGCAGATGGTGGCCCACTGGGGGGCGTCGCCGACCGTCTGGGTCGTCGCCTTCATCGCCCTCTGCCTCGGGTTCGGGGCCGGCGTCGTCGGGTTCGTCGGCGGCGGTGGACCGGTCGCCGCGGCGATGACCCCGGCGCTCGGCGTCGCCTTCGCCCTGGTCCTCGTCGGCTACCTCGGGTTCGGCATCTACCGGTCGGCGCAGTTCCGGGGGATGGGGAGCGCGCACGTCACCGCACTCGTGGTGTGGGCGCTCGGCCTGCTGTTCCTGACGGCCATCACCGTGCGTCTCGTCATGACCGGGTAGCCGTCACGTGACGGAGTACGCCGCCGCCAGGGTGAGCGCGAGCGCCGCGAACAGGCCGCCGACCATCAGGACCGACACCGACCGCGGTTCGAACCGCAGGTGCTGGTAGTAGCCCGCCACGACGACCGCCTTCACCGCCGACAGTACCAGTATCGCCCCGAGGGCGGGCCAGTACGCACTCTCCAGGTAGCCGGCCGACTCGACCAGCACCTGGGCGGTCGCCATCCCGAACAGGACCACGTATATCGCCGTGTACAGTTTCGTCGTTACCATTCTTGTCACCTACAGGATGTAGAACAGCGGGAAGAGGAACAGCCAGACGATGTCCACGAAGTGCCAGTAGAGCCCGAAGTACTCCACCGGCCGTTCGTCGTCGAGGTACGCGCCGCGGCTCGCGCGGGCGACGAGGTAGAGCAGGATGAGGAGCCCCGAGACGACGTGGGCGGCGTGGAGGCCGGTGGTCAGGTAGAACGTCGACGTCTGGACGTTCGTGGAGAACGTCAGCCCCTCGTGGAACAGTTCCTGCCACTCCAGGTACTTGTTCACGAGGAACGCCACCCCGAGGACGAACGTCGCCGTCAGGCTCGCGACCAGCCACCGTCGACTGCCGCGTTCGGCGGCGACGAGCGCGAGCACGACGCTGAAGCTGCTCGTGAGCAGCAGGTAGGTGTTCACGAGGCCGGGGAACGAGTCGTGGGGCACTGGCTCCCACGCCGTCCAGCCGAACGCGGCCCGGATGAACACGTACGAGCCGATGAACGCGCCGAACAGCACCACGTCGGACGCGAGGAAGAACCACACCCCGAGCTTCGTCCGCTCGACGCCGTCGAACGGCCAGCGTTCCGCCAGTTCGGGCACGGGCGCGTGGAACGGCTCCAGGCCGAACGCGACGAGCGAGACGGCGCCGAGGACGAGGCCGCCGCCCGCCACGGCCGGGTAGAGGCCGCCCTGGTGGATGCCCGACAGCCCGAGGAAGACCAGGAAGGCCGCGAGGCTCACGGCGAACGGCCAGATGCTCGCGTGGCTCGCGTGGTCGGCCGACTGTCCGTGGGTTTCCACGGCCCCGCCGTCCGTCGCGCCCGCTCCCTCCGGTCGGAACCAGAGCGACCCGCCACGATAGCTCGGCAGCCCGGGGAAGTTCTCCAGCGGTGGCGGCGACGGCACCGCCCACTCGGCGGTGGTCGGGAACCGCCAGGGGCGGCGTCGGCGTCCTCGCCCGTCCAGAGGCTCCGGTAGAGGTTCCAGAACATCACGAGGAACGACGCCCCCAGCACGAACCCGCCGACGGTGGCCACCCGGTGCCACGGGACGAACGCGGGGTCGTACTCGAAGACGCGGCGCGGCGTCTCCCAGACCACGAACATCGGGAAGTAGAGCAGGTTGAACCCGACGAAGTAGAGCGCGAAGTGGAGCTTCCCGAGCGTCTCGTCGTACCGCTTGCCGGTTATCTTCGGGTACCAGTAGTAGAGGCCGCCGAACAGCGCCGTCGCGCCGCCCACCATGACGTAGTGGAAGTGGGCGACGACCCAGTAGGTGCCCCGGAACTCGTAGTCGAGGACGACCGCGCCCAGGAAGACGCCGGTGATGCCGCCGAGGATGAACAGGACCAGCGCGCCGAACGAGAAGAGGAACGGCGTGGTGAACCGGATACGGCCCTTCACCGTGGTGTAGATGAGCGAAAACACCATCAGGTCGAACGGGAGCGAGATGCCGATGGTGGTCGCCATGAACAGCGTCTTCGTCGGGAGGTTGATGCCGGTCAGGAACATGTGGTGCATCCAGACCAGGAAGCTCTGGAGCGCCACGAGCACCATCGCGGCGATGAACCACCGCCGGCCGACGAGTCGGCGGCCCGTGAACGTCTGGAACGTCTCGGCCATGATGCCGAGCGCCGGGAAGAAGACGATGTAGACCTCGGGGTGGCCGAAGAACCAGAACAGGTGGGCCCAGAGGAGCGACCCGCCTGCTTCGGCGGCGAAGTACGTCGTCCCGAGGAGCCGGTCGGACGCGAGGATGAGGAGCGCGGCGAGGAGCGCGGCGAACGCGAACAGCATCATCCAGACGGTGAGCAGGATGGACCAGCTGAACAGCGGCAGGTCACGGAGCCGCATCCCCTCGGCGCGCATCCGGTGCATGGTCGTCAGGAAGTTGACCGAGGAGACGGTCACCGAGACCACGAACAGGATGAGCGCGAGCACTGCGGTGGTGGCCCCCACGTCGGGCGTGTAGGTGGGGACGTTCAGGGGCGCGTACATGGTCCAGCCCCCGAGATGGTGCCTTCCTGGAAGAACGAGATGCCGAACAGGATGCCCGAGAAGAGGTAGAGCCAGTAGCTCAGAGCGTTGAGCCGGGGGAACGCGAGGTCCTTGGCGCCGATCTGGAGCGGGACCACGTAGTTCGCGAAGCCGAACGCGAACGGGGAGATGAACCAGAACACCATCAAGAGCCCGTGGGCGGAGACGGCCTGGTTGTACGACGTCGCGGAGAGCAGGCCCGGGCCGGGCGACCAGAGCTGGGTCCGTATCAGGAGCGCGACCACGCCGCCGAAGACGAGGAAGAACAGCGCGGTCACCGTGTAGAGGATGCCGACGTCCTTGTGGTTGGTCGTGACGAGCCAGCGTTTCACCGAACTGAGCGGCGGGAAGCCGGTGACTGGCTCGTGGTCGACGCGCTCGACCGGTAGCGTGGTGTCTGCGTGGCCGCCGTTCGCCGCTCGGTCCCCCTCCGTTCCGGATTGGTCGTCGTCGGTCATGCTGACGTGGTGTTAGCCTGCTGGGTCGAGTTCTCGTACCACCGGTCGAAGGCGTCCTCCTCCATCACGACGACGGGTGCGTGCATGACCGAGTGGCCGGGGCCGCAGAGTTCGAAGCACTGTGCTCGGTACTCGGCCGGTTCCTCCGCGACGAACCACGTGTCGGTCGTCGTGCCGGGGATGGCGTCGGTCTTCACTCGCAACGCCGGGATGCCGAAGGAGTGGAAGACGTCCCGCGAGGTGACGGTGAGTTCGACCGGCGTCCCCGCCGGTACGCGGAGTTCGTTCGTCGTCCGGCCGTTCGGGTAGACGAACTGCCAGCCGAACTGGAAGCCGACCACCTCCACTGCGAGATGGTCCTGGTCCTGGACGGGTGAGTCCTGTTCGACGTAGAGCAGCGTCCCGTAGGTCCAGAGAACGAGCCCCACGACGATGATGGTGCTCAGGGTGAACGTCAGGAGGAGTTTCCGGCCTTTCCCGCCGCCCTGCGGGAGTTCACCGAGCCTCGGGTGGTCGGCGTCGTCACCCGCCTCGCCGGCGCTCTCGCGGTACCGGTAGGCGTTGTAGAGCATGTAGCCGATGACGACGACGCCGACGATGGTCCCGAGCACGAGGAAGACCCAGTATATCTGCTGGAACACCTCGACGCGGGTCCCGCGCGGAACGATGTCTCCCCTGGCCCCTGATTCAGGATGCCGAGGGCGACTCCCCCAAACGTGCCCATTGATACCACTCCCCCACCGGCTTTGTTCATTATTGTTCAGCATACTTAGCTGTTTGGGGGTTGAACGGCCGCGACAGCCGCTCTCACCGGGAGTTCCCGGCAGCTTTCACTCCGCGCAAGCGTTCCGGAGGTGGTTGCACACGAGGATTTAATAATCATCTCACGCTAGCAACCATCATGGACAATGATGACAAACATCTCTCGGGGAGGGAACGCCGGGCGAGACGGTGCCGGGTGGAACGGTCGTGGAGTTCGACCACCTCGTGGGGGTGATAACCGACGGGTTCGTCGGCGCGGTGGGCGGGCTGGTCGGGACGACCGTGATGACGCTCGTGTTCCTCGTCGCCGCGCAGATAGGCGCGTTCAACCTCGACTCGTTCGCCACGCTCGCCGACCTCACCGGCACCAGGTCGCTGGTGTCGGTGAATCCGACCGCCGTGGGCTACGCGCTGTTCCTGTTCATCGGCATGGTGCCCTGGCCGCTGTTCTTCGCGTCCATCGGCTGGTACCTGCCCGGCGACCGGTTCGCGACGAAAGGCCTCCCGTTCGGCTTCATCCTGTGGACGGGGTTCGCCATCGCGTACTACGACGGCTACACCGGCACCTCGCTCGTCCTCTACCTGCTCCTGACGCTCCTCGGGCACTTCGCCTACGGGTTCGCGCTCGGGGCGGTGTTCGACTACCTCTCGGAGCGGCCCGAGACGCTGGTCTGAGGACCGGCCCCCGGCCGACTACTGGTACATCCGGAGCGGCTGGGCCTGGGAGCTCTCCTCCTCGGCGGCTTCCTGCATCCGGCGGGCGAGTTTCTCCTTCTGTTCGCGGATGTCCTCGGCGCGGTCGACGAGCGCGTCGGTGTCCACCTCGATGCCCGCGATGGGGTTGATGGCTTCGGTGATGAGCTGTCTTGCGGCCGCCGGGTCGGGGAACTGCGGGTCGCTCTCGACGACGAGGCCGAGGGAGCCGAGCCCCGTGGCGTCGGCGCGGTTGAGGAGCGCACCCGTGGGACCGGCGACGACGCCATTCTCCGAGGGCATGTCGATGTCGTGCTCGTCGAGGAGGGGGCCGGCGTCCCCCGTGGCGACGCCGTAGACGGCCGGAACCTCGGCGGGACCGTCGTTCTCGTGGGGGAGGCCGCTGAGGTAGAGCGGCGTGCCGTCGTTCTCGTGGAGCCAGCCCGTGATGCACTCCGCGAACTCGGTCGACGCCGTCCGGGAGATGGGGATGTCGCTCTGGAGGGCGAGCAGGTCGCGTTCGTCGTCCGCGTAGAGACGGACGGGCGGCCGGAGCGTCCGGTCGTCCTCCTGGTAGACGGCGATGCGGGGGAGGCCGTCACAGTCGATGGACGCGTAGTAGGTCATGTCGAACTCGTCTACGACGTGGTCGGTGGCTATCTTCCCAACGAGGCCGATGCCGGGCAGTCCCTCGATGAGCAGCGGCGCGTCGAGGCTGACCGAGTCGTCGCGGACCTGGATGGTTGCCATGTGTCAGCATGCGCCCGCTGGCGGCATAAACCCGGTGGCGAGCGACCGAAACCCTCAACCGCGCCCTCGGGAAAGGGGACGCCAATGGAGGTACTGCGGCGGTACGAACCGCTCGTCGACGACGTCGAAGCGTTCCTCGATGCGTCCACGCGCCCGCTGCCGACGGTCGTCCGGATGAACACCATCAAGGCGACCGTCGAGCGCGTGCAGCGGGCGTTCGACGAGGAGGGCGTCGGCTACGAGCCGCGAGCCTGGAACGACCGCCTGCTGCGGGTCGACACCCGCCAGCCGGGCAACACCTGGCCGTACTACCACGGCTGGGTCCACGGCCAGGAGGACGTCTCGGCCGTCCCGCCGGTCGTGCTCGACCCGCAGCCCGGCGACGCGGTGTGGGACGCGGCGGCCGCCCCCGGGAGCAAGGCCACCCAGTTGGCGGCGCTGATGGCTGACACGGGTCTGCTCGTCGCGAACGACGACAATCTGGGCCGCCTGTCGGCGCTCCGGTCGAACGCCGAGCGACTGGGCGTGACGAACGTCGCGGTCACCAACCAGGACGCACGCCGGTTCAGCCTCGACGGATTCGGCGTGGACGCGTTCGACCGCGCGCTCGTCGACGCGCCCTGCACGGGCGAAGGCACGCTCCGGAAGAACCCGGGCGCCCTCGACAACTGGTCCGAGGGGTACCTCGCACAGATAAGCGGCGTGCAGAAGGGTATCCTCAAGCGGGCCGTCGACCTGACGCGGCCCGGCGGGACCGTCGTCTACTCCACGTGCACGTACGCACCCGAGGAGAACGAGGCCGTCGTCGACCACGTCCTCCGGGAGGGCGACGTCGAAGCGGTCGATTTCGACGTCGGCCTCGAATCGCGGCCGGGCGTCACCGAGTGGGAGGGCGAGACGTTCCACGACGGCGTCCGGAAGGCCAGCCGGTTCTACCCCCACCTGACCGACACGGGCGGCTTCTTCGTCGCGAAACTGGAGGTGACGGCGTGACCGACAACGTCGGCCAGCGTCTCGACCGCCTGCCCGCGACCCCCGACGACCGCGAGGTCGAGGGCCGGGCGTCGCGCCAGGAGGTCGTGGACTGGTGGACCGACCGCTTCGGCATCCCGGCCGAGACGTTCGACGAGTACACCTTCTGGGAGAAAGGCGCGGGCAAGATATGGGCGTTCCACGGCGACGTGCCCTCGCCCATCCGGCTGGAGACCCTCGGGATGAAGCTCCTCCGCACGCGCCAGGAGCACTGGAAACCGACGACGAACGCCGTCCAGCGGTTCGGCACGCTCGCGACCCGGAACGTCGTCGAACTCGACGCCGACGAAGCCCGCCGGTTCGTCGCCGGCGAGGACCAGGAACTCGACTGGGACGGCGACTGGGGCTACCTCATCGCAGCCCACGAACTCGCGGGCGACCTGGAACCGCTCGGCGTCGGCCTCTACGTCTACGACGAACTCCGGTCGACGGTGCCGAAGGGCCGGCGGCGACGGTTCTGGTCGACGAACCGGTCGGCGATGGCGACGCTGCCGACGGCGAGCAGGACGCCCGCGACGACGTCGGTTCCCCAGTGGATGCCGAGGTACATCGTCGAGATGACGACGCTGAACGCGAGCGGCGCGGCGACGACGAGCCACCCGGGGTAGACCTCGCGGGTGCGCCACGCGAGCATCCCGACGGTCACCGACAGCGAGGTGTGGAGCGACGGGAAGACGTTCGTGTTGGTGTTCACCTCGCCGGTGAGAATCTGCGTCTGCGGGTAGGTGGCGTAGAGGAGGGGGTCGACCAGGTCGGGGATGAGGTTCCGCGGGCCGTACGCGATGAACAGCAGGTAGCACGCGAGGCCGAGGACGTAGTTCGCGGAGTAGGCGACCGCCGTCCGCCGGAGCGGGCGCAGGTCCTCGAGGGCGGCGTACGCGACGAACGGGAACACGAGCAGGAAGACGTAGCCGTAGATGTATATCGTGGAGAAGTAGGCCGTCAGGGTCGGCGTCGCGACCGACTGAACCACGGCGACCAGGCCGCCCTCGATGGAGTAGATGAGGCCGGTGATGTTCCAGCCGACCATCCACGACACCTCCGGGCCGACCTGGCGCGCGACGCTGTTCACCGCGAGCACGACGCCCAGCAGGGCGAGGTACGGGGCGACGGCGCGCAGATGGTCGAGGCCGCGTCGCTTCGTCGCCCGGAGACGCGCCGGACCGACGATGACCAGCGTGGCGACGACGAGCGCGACCAGGTCGACTGCGACGAGGCGTCCCAGGACGGTGAGTAGGCTCATTGCGGCTGACTCACTGGACGAGGAGGTTCCCCTCGTCGTTGTACCGGTAGCCGGCGTCCCGGAACGCCGTCTTCGCCTCGTCCACGTCGAGGACGCCGTCCTCCCCGGGGAACGCGAGTTCCGGGCTCTCGCCGTTCCACGCCAGGTCGGACGCTCGACTCGGGTACTGTGCGAGCGGCGTGAGCGCGGGGTCCGCGTACCCCTCGAACACCTCGGTGACCAGATGCTCGCGGTCGAGCAACCGTACGAGCGCCCGGCGGAACCGCGGGTTGCTGAGCGGCGACTTGCGCACGTTGAACCCGAGGTGGTAGAACGTGCTCGGCCGCGAGACGTGGAGGTCGAGGTTGCTCGCCCGACCGATGTCGGGGACGAGCGACGGCGAGACGTGCGAGGCGGTGGCGTCGGCGTCGCCCGCCTCGATGAGTTCGAGCGCGGCCGCCGCCGACGGCACCACGACGAACCGCAGTCGGTCGAAGCCGAAGCCGCCCGCGAACGGCGTGAGCGCGGTCGGCAGGTCGTCCCGCGTCAGGAAGTGGTCCTCGAACCGCGCGAAGGTGAGCGACTCCTCCTGCTCGGCGGCCTCGAACCGGAGCGGGCCGCTGCCGACCGGGTCGGGGTTGTTCCAGACGAGAGCCTCGGTCACGGCCTCGTCCTCGTCGAGACCCGTGATGGACGCCGGCGACGTACGCATCTGCCAGACGTGGAGGGGAGGACGGGCACCGAGAACGCCCGGGCCGCCACCGCGCGACTGCTCGGTTTGAACGTGACGCGCACCGTCCGGCTCTCCCCGCCGACCACGGCGCCCGACGCGTGGCCAGACTCCCGGACCGACACCGAATCGACGAGCGAGACGCGGCCGCGGAACCGCGGCGCGGGGACGGCGCTCTCCATCGACCCGTCGGAGGTGTCGGCCAGGAACCGGTAGGTGAAAGCGACGTCCTCGGCCGTGAGCGACGTCCCGTCTTGCCAGGTCAGGTCCGGCCGGAGCACCAGGTCGGCCACCGGGCCGCCATCGCCGTCGCCGTCCTCGACCCACGTCCAGGACGCCGCGAGCCACGGGACCAGTTCGCCGTCCACCCACCGGGCGGGCGGGTCGTAGAGCAGGTCCGTGAGCGGATGCGGGGCCCGGAACTCGACGGACAGCGGGTTCCGGTTGAACGTCGGGCGGTCGTCGGCGAGCGTCATCCGGACCTCGTTCGGGGCCGCTGCCGCCGTGTCGACGGCGTCGAGTTCGAGGTAGCCGAGCGGCGAGTGTATCTCGGCGTTCGACCACCCGGTGACGCGGTCGGACCGACTCGTCCGGATCTCGTCGGGGAACGCGACGACGGCGAACGGCTGGTCGCGGACGACGGCGTGCTGGACGTCCGCCAGCGTGTCGGCCCGCTCCTCGCCGGACTGGGAGCGCTGGTCGGCGAGCGACTCGTCCAGCGAGAGGTTGGCGTAGCCGAACGGGTTCTGCCAGCCGGGTTCGGCCGCGAACCGGGAGTGGAGGAGCGGCCGGAGGAAGTCGGGGTCGGCGTTCTCCGGGTGGCGGGCGACGTAGAGGTCGAAGTCGTGGTTGAGCAGGACGTCGCGGAGGAGTTCCTCGTGGCTCATCGGCGTTATCTGGGTGCCGACGCCGACCGTCTGGAGGCGGTCGGCGAGGTAGCGAGCGATGCGGATGGCCCGCGAGTCGTCGTCCGCGGGCGGCGTCTTGATCGAGAGCGACACCGGGTTCGGACCGTCCCGCGCGACGACGGACTCGACCCGCTGGACGCACCCGCTCACGCTCGCTGCAGCGACGCCAGCGAGCGACGCGAGCGCGGCGCGTCGAGACACGCGAGGTGGGTCGTCGGGTGACATTCGGTCGGTATCGGGGAGCATGGAGGTAGTGAGTGGCTTCGAGACAGGGGCGGACGGATACTGAATCGAGGGGCCGGCGACGTTTTATTATGCGGCGCTTAACGGCGTCAGTACCACCACCCCAGCAGGGGCGCGGCGAGGCCGCCGACCCAGAGCACGACGGCCAGCGCGAGCCACCAGTTCCAGCGGCGGCCGGTCGCGGCCTGCCGGGACCCGGCGGCGGCGAACAACCCGATGGCGACGAGCAGTTCGACGCGGTGGAGGATGACCTCGATGGGGAGCACCGAAATCCCGAGGTAGGCGTAGTCCGCGAGGACGCCAGCCCCGAACCCGACCACGGCGGTGACGAAGGCGTGGTCGGCCGGCAGCCCGCGGGCGAGGAACGTGGCGAGCAGCGGTGTTCCCAGCACCAGCAGCGGGTAGAACGCGGCCGCGATGACCTTCGGCGAGAGGCCGACGACCGACTGTTCGACCGTGACGCTGCCGATCCGGACGACGAGCATGACAACCGCGAGCGACGCGAACAGTGCGATATGCCGGAGTTCCACCGACGGGTCGCGGCGCTGCTCTTCGAGTCGTTCCAGCACCTCCGACGCCGCGTCACGGGTGAGGGCGGTGATGGCGCCGAACGCGAAGACGAGCGGGATGACCTGGGCGGTCCCCTGTGGCGACGGCGGTCGGAGGCCACGGTCCTCGATGTCGATTTCGGTCACCCAGCCGTCGGCGTCGAGCGCGCCGCCGTTACCGAAGTAGACGCGTTTCATGTCGCTCAGATACCAGCCGCCCTGGAACTCGCGTTCGACGTAGTGGCGGGCGGAGGCGGTGCTGCCGACGGTGTGGCGCAGGCGGAACCAGTCCCAGTGCTCGTGGTGGGCCTGGATGGCAGTCCAGGCGTCGTCGCCGGACGCGCCGGCGTAGAGGCGGAGGTGGTATCGAGCGCCGAGATAGCTGCCGTCGTGGAGCTGGTAGGTCTCGTCGAGCCACGTGCCGCGCGTGCTGGAGGTGTTGTGGACGTACGTGTACCGGGTCGAACCTTCGGCGGGCTTCCACCGGATGGAGGTCCCGTCGAAGACGACGCCGTCGTGGTCGTACCCCCAGGATTTCGGCGGCGTGGACTCGTTCTCGGCCGTGGCGTTCGTGGCATTCGTCGCGTTCGTCGCGTTCGTCGCGTTCGACTGGTCGAACGTGACGTTCGTCGCGTTCACCGACAGGTTCGTCGCGTTCGTCCCGTTGACGGGCAACGTCGTCCCGTTCGTCGCGGTACCGGTCACGTCGGTGTCGTTCGTGCTGGCCGCGTCGCTCGTGGTCGTGTTCGTCGTTGCGTTCGTTCCGTCTCCGGTCGGTTCGGTCGCCGGGATGGAGACGTTGGTCGAGTTCGTCGCGTTCACCGTGCCGTTGAGCGTCGCGTTGCTACCGGCGGCACCTTTCGCCGTCGCGTTCTCCGTCGGCGGTTCGTTCGCCGGTGGCGCTTCGGTGACGTTCCAGGTGGCGTTCTCGGACTGGGCGAGGAGGTACCGGACGTATCTGGCGTCCTCCCTGACGACGACGTTGATGGGGAGCGTGCGCGTGTCGAACGCGGTCCGGCGGCTGGTCCAGGGCCAGAGCCGGTGGTCGCTGTTGGGCTGGACCGAGACGACGAGCACGTGGTCCGGCGTCTCCGCCGACATCCCCTGCTCGGGAGCGGCAAGGGCCGGATGCATGGCGACCAGCGGCCCCGCCACGAGTAGCACCGCCGCGATCGCTGGCAGGAGCCGACGAAACCGGGACCCGCTCATCCTTTCTCAGTCTGATAGGGGTTGGTTGGATATATATGCAGCCGTTAATCTCACCGGGCGAATGTCATCCGAGATTTACGACGCCGGGTCGGACACCTCGACTATCACGACGCCCGCGTTCTCGTAGCGTATCTCGTACCGGTCGGACGCCGCCAGCGACGCCCGCATCCCGGGGTCCTGCTGGTACTCCTTCCCGCGGACGGTGTAGTGGCCCTTCGGGACGTAGAGGTAGTCGGCATCGACGTCGGCCGCCTCGACGTGTCCGGTGAGGCAAGCCGCGTCCTCGCACGCGGAGAGGTCCTTGTAGCGTTCGACCTGGTCGTAGTAGCCACTGGTGTCCTTCCACTCCACCCCCACGGGCCGACGAGGATGGTCCGGTCGGTGTGCACGGGGACCCACTCCGCGGCGTCGCCCGCGACCACGAATCCGGCGTCCTCGGGCGTGTTCGCCGCCATCCACTGCATCGCCTCGACGTCGTGGTCGTCGATGTACTGGGGCTGGGTCGGACTGTGTTCGTGAGCGGTGTTGAGCGCACTCGCGCCGTACAGCGTCCCCATCGTCAACGCGAGTAGCGTGACCGTAAGGACGGTTAAGACCGGCACAACCCGTCCACGGTCGAGCGTCGGCAGGTGTTCTCGGGCGGCTGGCACGAGCCACTCGAAGACGAAGACCGCCGTCAGCATCGACCCGGCGACGAAGAGGAACCGGTTCTTGCCGATGAAGTAGGTCGCGGCGACCATCCACGCCGGCAGGAAGTAGCGACGCCGGGCGAGCAGGTAGCCCGCCCCCAGGTAGGCGCCGACGTAGAACAGTATCTCGCCGTCGAGGTCGCCCAGCGGGTAGACGAACTGGTCGAGCAGGCGGTAGGGACCGCCGCCGAGACCGGTGTGCGTCCCGGAGGCCGTGAGGAAGATGTCTGCACCGTGGGTGGCGACGACCTGGAGCCACCAGGGGGACGCGAGGACCAACCCGCCGGCAGCGACCACCGCACCGTTGACGAGGCCGCCGAGCGTCCGGTCGAAGAACGCGAAGAACAGGAGGTAGCTCAGCACGAAGAACACGGTGTAGTGGGGATGGCTGAGCACCATCAGACCGAAGAGCACGCCCGCCGGCAGCAGCCAGCGGCGGTCGCCCGTCCGGAACAGTTTCAGCCCGAAGAAGACGCCGGTGAGCATGACGAGGACGGCCGGGGCGCGGACGAGGCCGCCGGCCGAGAGGTGCCACCGGAGCACCGTCGGCGTCACGGCGAACAGGACGGTGGCGAGGCCGGCCTGATAGCGGGCGTCGAGCAGTTCGTCCGCGATGAAGTAGTACGGCACCAGGTAGGCCATGACGGCGATACCCGGGACGAACCGGGTGAGCGCGACCGGGTCGACGCCGGTGAGGTCGTGGACGACGGCCGTCGCGTAGAACAGGAGCGGCGGATACGCGAACGGGACGCCCTCGGCGGTGTACCCGGGGATGCGCTCCGGGAGCGCGTAGTCGTTCGCGATGATGTGCTCGGCGATGTCGAGATAGAGGCCGCCCGCGTACGCCGGATACGGGTGCGTGGCGAGATACGTGACGTAGACGACGGCGGCGGCCGCTATCGCGGTCAGGAGCCAGGCGCCCCGGCCCCGGTAGTACGACACCACGCCCGCCGCCTCGTTCCGCCGTTCGTTCGTGCCGTGCGACATCCGCAATCACGTCCTCTGCCGGCGGCTGGGCGCGGCGTTCCGGCGGGACCGACTCCGGTACACAGCGGCGGGGCCGCTGGCGGCGAGCGACGGACCTGCGTTACGCTGGCGACAGGCAGGGGACGGTTGCGTGTCGAACTCATCGCCACAGCGAAGGGCGCTGACGGCCTTTACTATGAGACCGATAATCGAACGCCGGCACCGACGTCGGTTTGAAGTGACGACCGTTCCAGTCCGTTACGACTGTTTCCGCCGGAGGATGCCGCCGTCGAGGCCGGCCCACTCGACCCGATAGCCGAGCGCCGCCAGGGTTGCGCTCGCGTCACCGATGCCGTACTCGTCGAGGACGCCTTCGGCCGCTTCGAGTGTCATCCCCTCGTCGAGCGCCCCCGCGAGGTCGTCGAGTACCGCGGGGCGGACCAGCGTACGGCCGACCCGTTCGTGCTCGGGGAACGTCCGGTCCTCGACGGCCGACTCGCTCACGCCGAACTCGTCGGCGACTGCCGCCAGCGTCACCACGTCCGCGTCGGGGACGACCTCGTCCGGCAGGTCGGCGACGCTCGCCGCGACGAGGTCGGCCTCGTACTCCCGGAGCACGTCGCGGACGGCTTTGACGCTGACCGACCCGGAGTACGGGACGACGTGGTGGTCGCGGGCGGCGATGGCGTCGCCGGCGCCCAGCGACTCGTCCACCGCGACCACCATCGCGACGTCCTCGACGTCCGCGAGCTGGGCGAGCTTCTTCTCGACGTACTCGGGCGTCCAGAACCCCATCACCTCGAAGAACACCCGGAAGTCGGCGTACCGGTAGTCGAACGCGAAGTCCGGAATCATGAGCCGGGCGCCGGTCGCGAGCGGTTCCGGTTCGCGCACCAGGTCCCAGTCCAGGTCGAGCGACTCGAAGCGGGCGGCGAACTCGCGCTCCACGTCGCTGTCGAACGACACCTCGGCGACCGGGTCGACGTCCGGCGCCGTGACGGGGTCGGCGTCGCTCAGCGTCATCGTGCGCTCGGTGCCCCGGTCGTCGACGGTCGCCTCCAAGTGCCAGTCGTGGGTCCGGGCGACCGACCGGAGCAGGCGCGCGAACCGCGTGCCGTACCGGCGGGACGCGTGGAAGATGGCGTCGGGGCCGGTCAGCACCACCACCCGACCCGCGTCGGTCCGGTGAATCTCGTACATCAGTCCGAGGCGTTTGATGGCGTTCACGACCGTCCGCGGGTCGTCGCTCCGGACGCGGACCTCGGTCGCGTCGAACAGCGCGGTCTGGGCGAGCGAGAGGTTGTACTGGGCCAGCAGGTCGTCGGGCGACCACCGCGCGTCGAACGCGGCGAGCACCTGGCGCTCCTCGCGGTCCGCGAACAGCGCCGCGGCGACCGCGTCGGCGTCCGTTCCCAGCCGGTCTGCGGCCCTGACGAGCGCCGCCTTGCGCTCGCGCTCGGTGACGACGCCCACCTGCTCGGCGGCTTCGAACGCAGCTTCGCGGGCGCGTCGCGGGTCGACGCCGGCCCGGGTCTCGAAGACGGCGTCCCGCTCCAGGAGCTTCGCGAGTCCGCGCACGAGTTTGAAGTCGTCCGTTTCGCGCTCCAGGTCGGTCAGCGCGTCGGTGAGATCCGCCCGGGACTGCCCGACGTGTCCCTGGTAGGTGCCGATGACGCGCGCCGCCAGGGGCGGTGCTCCTCGCCGGCGAACAGCGGCTGGTAGCCGCCGCCACGGCGGGACACCCGGAGCAGATCCTTCGTCAGCACACGCGTCCGTGCGGCCCGGAGCGACAAAAGCGTAGCACAAGACTCATCCCAGTGGGTCGGGATGGCTCCGGCATGAAGCGACGGACGGCCCTCCAGGGGTTCGCGGCCGGCGGCGCCCTGCTTCTCGCGGGCTGTCTCGGCGGTGGCGACGACGAGCCGCGGCGGACGCTCAAGGCGACCGGCATCGACTACACCGACGACGAGAACGGGAACCTCGTCGTCATCGTCACCGTGGCGAACACCGCGAGCGAGCGCCGGAACGCGACGATGTACGTCCCCGTCTCGGTGAACGGAACGTCCCAGCAGCGGGTCGCCGAGGTGTCCGTCGACGGCGGATCCGCCGAGGAGTACCGCGTCACGTTCGACGTGAACCGGAGCGCGTTCGCGAAGGACGGCCAGATAAACGAACCGCAGTTCACCTACTAGCGACGCCGGTCGGCCACGCGTTCCTCCGCCGTCTCCGCGCTCACGACCTCGTAGAGCAGCGCCCGGCCGCCGTCCGCTTTCGGCCGGAGCACCCGCCCGAGGCGCTGGGTGAACTCGCGTTCGCTCCCGCTGCCCGCGAGGACGACGGCCACGTTCGCGTCCGGCACGTCAACGCCCTCGTCGAGGACGTTCGCCGTGACGACCCGCGAGTACTCTCCCGACCGGAACTTGTCGAGGACGGTCCGGCGTTCGGCCGCCCCCGTCTCGTGGGTGATGGCCGGGACGAGGAACCGCTCGGAGAGGCGGTAGACCAGGTCGGTGGAGGCGGTGAAGACGATGACGCGGTCGTCGCGGTGGCGGTCGAGGATGGCTTCGAGCCGTTCGACCTTCGCGTCGCTGTTCATCATGATTTCGCGGGCGCGCTGCTTGGCGAGCAGCGCCTCGCGAGCCTTCGGGTCCGACCCGGACCGCATCACGAGCTTCTGGTAGTCGCTGCCGCTGTTGAGCGAGAGCCCCGACCGTTTGAGGTAGTCCACGAAGGTCCCCTGGGCGTCCTCGTAGCGCTCGCGCTCCTCTGGGGTGAGGTCGACGTGGACGCGCTTGATGTCGTAGGGCGCCAGGTGGTCGCCCGCCAGGTCGTCCGGGTCGAGACGGTAGACCCGGGGGCCGACGAGGTCGGCGACGACCTCGTGGGCGTCGTCGGGTCGCTCGAACGTCGCGGTCAGGCCGAGGCGGGCCGGCGCGGCGAGGAGGCGACCGATGTCGCGGTAGCCTTCGCCGCCGAGGTGGTGGACCTCGTCGAAGACGACCAGGCCGAACCGGTCGCCGACGTCGTCCGCGCGGAGGTACGCGGAGGCGTACGTCGAGACGGTGACGGGTTCGACGGTCTGCTCGCCGCCGCCCATCTGGCCCACCGGCACGTCGAATTCGGCTTCGAGTTCCTCGCGCCACTGCGTGAGCAGGTCGACCGTCGGGACGGCGACGAGCACCGGGGCGGAGACGCGCTCGATGGCCTTGACGCCGATGACGGTCTTCCCGCTGCCCGTGGGGAGCTCGATGACGCCCCGTCGGTCGGCGTCCTCCCAGGCGTCGAGTGCCGCCGCCTGGTACTCGCGGAGTTCGTACTCGGAGGTCACGTCGAGCAGCGACAGGTCGAGGACGCGGTCGTCGACTGGGATGGCGCGGTCGGCGAGGTGGGCCCGGAGCGCCGCGTACCGGTAGGCGGGTGCGCGGCGGGTGCCCGTCCGGGGTCCGCCTCGGTGTAGGGCAGGTCGGCGTCGCTCTCGACTCGGATGGTGCCGTCCTCGTACGTGAGCGTCACGTCGGCCACGACGGGAGTTCGGCGGTCGCTCGTAAAAAGCCCGCTGCCGGCGGGCGGGCTCTCCGGGGTTGGAGGCGGGTGGAGCCCGTCGAGTTCTGGCGGACAGACGGCACGTCGGCTGTCACGCGACGGTGTGCCGTGCTCCCGCGAGGCCGTCGCGTGGCGGACGTCAGGTCACGGGCCGGGGTGGTCCCGGCATCGGACTTGAACGTTCGGACCGGTTTCTCAATCCTTATGCCCGCCCGTCCGCTTTCCTCCCACATGACCGAGGAGGACGCGACCGCGCAGGAGCAGGTCGACACCGGGCGCGACGACGACGAGGAGGCCGCGTTCGAACGCGAACTCGCGGCCGAGGTCGCAGCGCACGACGAGGAACTCGGCGCCGCGGTGGCGGACCTGGAGGAGCGCGCCGCCGACCTCGAAGCCGACCTGGCGGCACGCGAGGAGGAAGTTGACGAGCTAACAGAGCGGCTTCAGCGCACCCAGGCCGACTTCCAGAACTACAAGAAACGGGCGAAGAAGCGCCAGGAGCAGCTCGAGAAGCGGGCGACCGAGGACCTGGTCGCGCGCCTGCTCGACGTGCGCGACAACCTGACCCGGGCGGTCACCGACGAGTCCGGCGACCTGGAGGCGCTCCGCGAGGGCGTCGAGATGACGCTGGACGAGTTCGACCACGTGCTCGACGCGGAGGGCGTCTCCGAGATAGAGCCCGAACCGGGCAGCGAGGTGGACCCGGAGCGCCACGAGGTGATGCTCCGCGTGGACAGCGACGAGCCCGAGGACACCATCGCGGAGGTCTACCGGCCCGGCTACGAGATGGCCGGCAAGGTGCTCCGCACGGCGCAGGTGACGGTGAGCGACGGGTCGAACGGCGAGGAGTGACATTGCAGTCGTAATATAAGCTGTGTCATCACCCGACGTGAATCTCGGAAAACCGCACGACGGCGGCGACCGCTGAGACGGCGGCCGCTCGCGGTATCTAGCAAGGTTTAAACGGCGCAGTGAACTTACGTTACCCCAAATGGTGAGCGACAAGATTCTGGGAATCGACCTCGGTACCACGAACAGCGCGTTCGCGGTGATGGAGGGCGGTGACCCGGAGATCATCGTGAACGGCGAAGGTGACCGGACGACGCCGTCGGTCGTCGCGTTCACGGACGACGGCGAGCGACTCGTCGGGAAACCCGCGAAGAACCAGGCCATCCAGAACCCCGAACGGACCATCCAGTCCATCAAGCGCCACATGGGGGACGAGGAGTACACCGTCGACATCGACGGCTCGGAGTACACGCCCGAGCAGATATCGGCGATGATACTCCAGAAGATCAAGCGCGACGCCGAGGAGTACCTCGGCGACGAGGTCGAGAAGGCCGTCATCACGGTGCCGGCGTACTTCAACGACCGCCAGCGCCAGGCGACGAAGAACGCCGG
The DNA here is from genome assembly GCA_042662785.1 of Halobacteriaceae archaeon GCM10025711. Taxonomy (GTDB): domain Archaea; phylum Halobacteriota; class Halobacteria; order Halobacteriales; family Halobacteriaceae; genus JBHSYX01. The sequence goes on along the minus strand of JBHSYX010000001.1, from coordinate 1,145,369 downwards.
CGAGATCGCGGGCTTCGACGTCGAGCGCATCGTCAACGAGCCGACGGCCGCCTCGATGGCGTACGGCCTCGACGACGAGTCCGACCAGACCGTCCTCGTCTACGACCTGGGCGGCGGCACCTTCGACGTCTCCATCCTGGAACTCGGCGGAGGCGTCTACGAGGTCGTCGCGACGAACGGCGACAACGACCTGGGCGGCGACGACTGGGACCAGGCTATCATCGACTGGCTGGCCGACGAGTTCGAGAACAACCACGGCATCGACCTCCGCGACGACCGCCAGGCGCTCCAGCGTCTCAAGGACGCCGCCGAGGAGGCCAAGATAGAGCTCTCCAGCCGGAAGGAGGCCGACATCAACCTGCCGTTCATCACGGCGACCGACAACGGTCCGGTCCACCTCGAGGAGAGCCTGACCCGCGCGAAGTTCGAATCGCTCACGGAGGACCTCATCGAGCGCACCGTCGGCCCGACGAAGCAGGCGCTTTCGGACGCGGACCTCGACACGGACGACATCGACGAGGTCATCCTGGTCGGCGGCTCCACGCGGATGCCCCAGGTCCAGGAGAAAGTCCAGGAGGTCGTCGACCAGGAGCCGAAGAAGAACGTCAACCCCGACGAAGCGGTCGCGCTCGGCGCGGCCATCCAGGGCGGCGTGCTCTCCGGCGAGGTCGACGACCTCGTGCTGCTCGACGTGACGCCCCTGAGCCTCGGCATCGAGGTGAAAGGCGGCCTGTTCGAGCGCCTCATCGACAAGAACACCACCATCCCGACCGAGGAGTCGAAGGTGTTCACCACCGCCGCCGCCAACCAGACCTCCGTGCAGGTCCGGGTCTTCCAGGGCGAGCGCGAAATCGCCGAGGAGAACGAACTGCTCGGCGAGTTCATGCTCACGGGCATCCCGCCCGCGCCCGCCGGCACGCCCCAGATAGAGGTCTCGTTCAACATCGACGCCGACGGCATCGTGAACGTCGAGGCCGAGGACAAGGGCTCCGGAAACAAGGAGGACATCACCATCGAGGGCGGCGCCGGCCTCTCCGACGAGGAGGTCGAGCGCATGCAGGAGGAAGCCGAGAAGCACGCCGAGGAGGACAAGGAACGCCGCGAGCGCATCGAGGCGCGCAACGCCGCCGAGAGCACCGTCCAGCGCGCGAAGAAGCTCCTCGAAGAGAACGAAGAGCAGGTCGACGACGACCTGGAAGCCGACATCGAGGCCGCCATCGAGGACGTCGAGGACGTGCTCGACGAGGACGACCCCTCGAAGGAGGACCTCGAGGAGGCCACCGAGGCGCTCTCGAAGGAACTCCAGGAGATCGGCAAGCAGATGTACCAGCAGGAGGCCGCCCAGCAGGCCGCCGGCGGTGCGGGCCCGGGCGCTGGCGCCGCGGGTGCCGGCATGGGCGGCATGGGTGGCATGGGCGGCGACGCCGACGCCGACGGCGAGGAGTTCGTCGACGCCGACTTCGAGGACGTGGACGACGAGGACGAGGAATAACCACCTCCTCCATCAAGGATTGAACAGATGTCCGAAGATTTCTACGACGTGCTCGGTGTCAGCCGCGACGCCTCCGAGGACGAGATAAACAAGGCGTTCCGCAAGAAGGCCGCGAAGTACCACCCGGACGTCAGCGACGAGGAGAACGCCGAGGAGAAGTTCAAGCAGATAAAGAAGGCCAAGGAGGTGCTCACCGACGATGAGAAGCGCCAGGCCTACGACCAGCTCGGTCACGACCGGTTCGAGCAGGCCGAGAAGCGCGGCGGCTTCGACGGCGGTGGCGCCGGCGCCCAGCAGGGCAACCCGTTCGGCGGCATGGGCGGCGGCATGGGCGGCGTCGAGGACATCTTCGAGCAGTTCTTCGGCGGTGGCGGCCGGGGCCGCCAGGGCCGCGCCGCGGCCCGGACCTCCAGACGCGCCTGCGCCTCGACCTGGCGGAGGCGTACCACGGCGCCGAGAAGCAGGTCACCCTCGAACGGCCGGAGACCTGCCCCGACTGCGACGGCCGCGGTCACCCGCTGGACGCGGACGCCCAGACCTGCCCGGAGTGTGACGGCCGCGGGCAGACCACCCGGGTCCAGCAGACGCCGTTCGGGCGCGTCCAGCAGACCCAGACCTGCCGCCGGTGCGAGGGCGAGGGCACGCTCTACAGCGAGACGTGTGCGACCTGTGACGGCAGCGGCCAGGTCCGCCGGGAGGCGACGCTCACCGTCGACATCCCCGCCGGCATCCGGAGCGGGCAGACCCTCCGGATGGAAGGGCAGGGCGCCCCGGGCGAGAAGGGCGGCCCGAAGGGCGACCTGCTCATCGAAGTGGAGGTCGAGAGCCACCCCGACTTCGAACGCGACGGCGACGACCTCCGCCACGAGTACGAGATATCGTTCCCGCAGGCCGTCTTCGGCGACACCGTCGAGGTGCCGACCGTCGACGGCTCGGTCGAGTTCGACGTGCCGAAGGGCACCCAGAGCGGCGAGACGTTCCGCCTCCGCGGGAAGGGCATGCCGCGGCTCCGCGGACGCGGCAGCGGCGACCTCTACGTCACCGTGCAGGTCGTCACGCCCACCGACCTCTCCGACGAACAGCGCGAGGCGCTCCTCGCGTTCGCGGAGGCCGGCGGCGACGAGATAGAGGTCGACGAGGGGTTCTTCGAGAAGATACGGAACTCGCTGTAACCCCGCGAGAGTAATGTTTATCCGCTCGGGTTTCGACGCCAGAGTCGAATGGCGTCGCTCGAATCCGGCGGCTGGTTCCACGGCTACACGGACTGGTACCTGCGATGGCTCGTCTGGGTCGTGCAGGTCGCGGTGGCCGCAGTCGCACTCGAATTCGCACTGGGGGTCCGAGGGCTCGTCGTCGCCTCGCTCCTCGGGTCGTTCCTCCTGTTCCGGCAGCTACACCGCCACGTGCGACAGGAGTTAGAGCAGTAGCGTCGGGTGGTCGATAGCTCGCCGTCATCCTGACAGCCTCGGTGGCCAGTGACCCGATAGCCTCGATGGTCGCAGTCGTCGTTCCGCGTCGCTTTTCTCCCGGTCGCGCGAAGCTACCGCCATGGACGTACTCGGTGACCTCGTCTCGCGCGACCACGCGACGGGCGACGACCGACTGGCGCTCCGCGCACCGGGCGCGCCGCCCCGGTCGTACAGCTACCGCGAGTTCGGGACGACGGCCCGGAAGACGGGGAACTTCCTGCGGCACCTCGGCGTGCGCGAGGGCGCCGTCGTCGGCGTGACCGACGACGCGACGCCCGAGTCGCTGCTCTCGCTGTTCGGGGTCGCGCTGCTCGGCGGCACGGTCTGGTTCGGGCCGCCCGCCGAACTCGACGCGCGAGCGCTCGTCGCACCGGTCGGCCGCCTGAGGACTACTCGCTGCCGCCGGGCCAGCAGTACGTCGTCTACGGCGACCCCGCCGACGACCCGTCGGTGGCGTACTTCGAGCGCGAGGTCTGGAGCGAGAACCCGGGGTTCCCCGACGTGCCGGTCGACCCCGAGTCGGCCGTCCTGACGACCACCGACGGAGCGTTCTCGCACCGGGCGGTCCTCGCGGCGGCCGAGCGCGTCGTGGACGAGACGGACCTCGGCGACGGCGACGAGATGGCGGTGCGGGCGTCGCTCGCCCGCCCGGAGACGGTCGTGGCGGGCGTCGTCGCACCCCTGCTCGCGGGCGCGACGGTCCTCCTGCCCGGCGACGAGGCGGTCGGGTCGGTCGCGGTCGCTGACGGCGATGCACCCGAAGAACGAGTCGTGGCGGTCGACGCCGTCGACCTGTCGTCGTAGCTACCGCGCGTCCTCCAGGTTCGCCAGTGCCTGCGGGTTCTCGATGCTGCTCATGTCGCCGAGGTCCTCGCCCGTGTAGGTCGCCTCGACGGCCCGCCGGATTATCTTCCCGCTCTGGGTCTTCGGGAACTCGTCGACGAACAGAATCTCGCGCGGCCGGAACGGCTTGCCGAGTTCCACGCCGACGTGCTCGCGGAGTTCCTCGCGGAGGTCGTCGGACTCCTCCCGGCCGTCCTCCAGGATGACGTAGCCGACGACGGCCTCGCCCGTCGTGTCGTCCGGGACGCCGACGGCGGCGGCCTGGTTGACGGCCTCGTGGTCGATGAGCGCGCCCTCGACCTCGGCGGGACCGACCTTCCGGCCGGCGACGTTGATGGCGTCGTCGGCGCGGCCGTGGAGGAACCAGAAGCCGTCCTCGTCCTTCTGGGCCCAGTCGCCGTGGTCCCACAAGTCCTCGAACGTCGACCAGTACTCGTCAGGTAGCGGTCGTCGTCCTGCCAGAGGCCCTTGGTCATCGACGGACAGGAGTCGCGGGCGACGAGGAAGCCGCGTTCGTTGTCGTCCGCGACGCTCTCGCCCTTGCCGTTCACGATGTCGATGTCCATGCCGAGGCCGGGGCCGCCGAGCGACGTCGGCTTCAGCGGCTGGATGGGCATCGGCATCAGGAAGCAGCCGCAGATCTCGGTGCCGCCGGAGATGTTGATGATGGGCGCCTCGCCGCCGCCCACGTGCTCGTAGAACCACTTCCAGGACTCGGGGTCCCAGGGTTCGCCGGTGGAGCCGAGCAGGCGCAGGCTGGAGAGGTCGTGGCCGTCGAGCCACTCGTCGCCGTACTTCCGGAGCGCGCGGATGGCCGTCGGGCTGATGCCGAACGTCGTGAGCCTGTGCCGGTCGATCATCGCCCAGAACCGGTCCGGGTCGGGGTAGTCGGGCGCGCCCTCGTACATGAAGACGGTGCCGCCGAACGCGTGGTTGCCGATGAGCGTCCACGGCCCCATCATCCACCCGATGTCGCTCACCCAGAAGAAGCGGTCTGCGGGCTTGTGGTCGAAGCCGAAGTAGATCTCCTTGGCCGTCTGGACGAGCTGGCCGGCGTGGGTCTGGACGGTGCCCTTCGGCTTCCCGGTGGTGCCCGACGTGTAGAGGATCATCGACTCGGCGTCCGAGTCGAGCGCGACGGTCTCGAAGGCGTCGTCCTGCGTTCCGACGGCGTCGTCCCACCACTCGTCGCGGTCGGTCCACGGGATGTCCTTCTCGGTGGAGTCGAACCGGTTGAAGACGATGGTGTGTTCGACGGTGCCCGCCTCCTCGATGGCGTCGTCGGCGGTGCCCTTGAGCCACACCTCGCTCCCCCGGCGGTAGAACCCGTCCGCCGTGAACAGCACGGACACCTCGGGGTCTTCGAGGCGGGTGGCGGTGGCGTCGGTGCCGAATCCGGAGAAGATGGGGACGACGACGGCGCCCACCTTGAACGCGCCGTAGAGGATGGCGATGACCTCCGGCACCATCGGCATGTAGAGCGCGACGGTGTCGCCCTCGCCGATGCCGCGCTCCCGGAGGGCGTTCGCCACCTGGTTCGACTGGCGGTGGAGTTCGTGGAACGTCACCTCCCGGGTCTCGCCGTGCTCGCCCTCCCAGATGCAGGCGACCTTGTTCCGGGTTTCGCTGTCGGCGGCGGCGTGCCGGTCGACGACGTTGTGCGCGATGTTCAGCTTCCCGCCCGGGTACCAGTGCGAGAACTGGGGGCCGTCGCTGTCGTCACGCACCTCGTCGTAGGGTTCGTAGAACTCGAGGTCGAGGTAGTCGACCACCTCGTCCCAGAACCACTCGACGTCGCCCGTGGTCCGCTCGATGAGTTCGTCGTAGTCCTCGATGCCGTACTCCTGCATGAACTGCCACACGTTCGTCGACTCGACGAACTCCTCGGAGGGACGATGCAGTATCTCGTTGACGTCCGCCAGCGAGTCCATAATGGTTCACCATGCACATCTTCCCCACGAGGGCAAAAGTAGTTTCGTCCGCCGGTGACCGCTACCGGTGCCCGCCGGCCGCCCGTCCACTGCGAGGAGGCCGGCGGTCAGTCGTCGGCGCGGACGGTGACCCGGACGGCCGAGTGCTTGTACTCGGGAATCTTCGCCACCGGGTCGAGCGCGTCGCCGGTGAGCGCGTTCGCGAGCGGGTCGGCGTAGTGGAACGTCATGAACACCGTCCCGGTGCGGATGGCGGGCGTCACCTCGGCCGCCACCTCGACGCGGCCGCGGTCGTTCTCCACGACGACGGTGTCGCCGTCCGCGATGCCGCGGGCGTCGGCGTCCGCGGGGTTTATCTGGAGGACGTCGTCGCTCCGCATCTTCATCAGGCGGTCGGACCGCCGGGAGACCGCGCCGCTGTTGAAATGCTGGAGCACGCGCCCGGTGGTCAGGACGAGGTCGTCGTCCTCGACGTCGTCGGCGGGTTCGACGTGGTCGACCTGCACGAGCGGCGCCGTCCGCTTCCCGGTGCTGAACGTCTCGGTGTGGAGGACGTCGACGCCCTCGTCGGCGCCCTCGGGGAACGGCCAGCGCTGGCTCCCGTCGCCGATGCCCTCGTAGGACATCCCGGCGTAGATGGGCGCCACGCGGGTTATCTCGTCGAAGACGTCGCCGGGGCCGGCGTAGTCGAAGTCGAGGTCGGTGACGCGGTCGCCGAACTCGCAGAGGACGTCGAGGTCGCGGCGGGCGTCGCCCGGGGGTCCGTGGACGGTCGCATCCGCATCACCTGGCGGTCGGTGTTGGTGACGGTGCCGGACTTCTCCGCCCACGCGCTCCCGGGCAGGACGACGTCGGCGTACTCGGCCGTCTCCGTCATGAACAGGTCCTGGACGACGAGGAACTCGACCTCGGCGAGTTTCTCGCGGACGGCGTTCGCGTTCGGCTCCGTGATGGCGGGGTTCTCGCCGAAGACGTACGCGCCGTGCACGGACTCGCCGAACTCGTGGGTCATCTCCACCTCGGTGAGACCGGGCGTCGCCGGCGGTTCGACGCCCCACTCCTCGGCGACGCGGGCGCGGGCCTCGTCGTCGGTGACCTCCGCGTAGCCCGGGAGGACGTTCGGGAGCGACCCGACGTCGCCGGCGCCCTGGACGTTGTTCTGGCCGCGGAGCGGGTTCACGCCGGTGCCGCGCTTGCCGACGTTCCCGGTGAGGAGCGCGAGGTTGAGGAGGGTGTGGACGTTGTCGGTGCCGCAGTGGTGCTGGCTCATCCCCATCCCGGTGAAGATGGCCGCGCGGTCGGCGTCGGCGTACGCGCGTGCGGCCTCGCGGAGCGCGTCAGCGTCCACGCCCGCGAGTTCCGCGTTGGCGTCGACGTCCACGTCCTCGATGTGGGCGAGGAACTCGTCGTAGCCCTCGACTCGCTCGGCGACGAACGCCTCGTCGACGAGGCCCTCCTCGACGACGACCTTCGCCATCGCGTTGAACAGCGGGATGTCGTGACCGGGCCGGACCGGGAGGTGGTGGTCGGCGGCCTGCGTGGTGTTGTTCTCGCGGGGGTCGACGTGGACCATCGTGGTGCCGTCCTTGACCGCCTGGTAGAGGTACGAGCGGAACGCGACGGGATGCTGTTCGGCCGGGTTCGCGCCGACGACGAGGTACGCGTCGGCGTCCAGCAGGTCGTCGAGCGTGTTCGTCATCGCGCCCGCGCCGAACCGCTGGCTCATCGCCGCCACCGTCGAGGAGTGACAGAGACGCGCGCAGTTGTCGACGCTGTTCGTGCCGAGGACGCGCGCTATCTTCTGGAGGACGTAGTTCTCCTCGTTCGTGCAGTTCGAGGAGGCGAAGAATCCCAGCGCCTCCGGGCCGTGTTCGTCGAGGATGTCGGCGAAGTTGGCTTCGATGCGGTCGAAGGCCTCCTCCCAGGACGCGGTGACGAGGTGGCCGTTCTCCCGGACCATCGGCTGCGTGAGTCGCTCGTCGCTGGTCACCATGTCGAAGGCCGCCCCGCCTTTCGGGCATATCTCGCCGCGCTTGTTCACCGGCGCGTTCCACCCGACGGCCGTGCCGGAGTTCTCGTTGTAGGTGAGGCCGCAGCCGACGCCGCAGTACGGACAGATGCTGTGCTCGGGGTCGATGGTGCGTTCGTCGCTGCTCATGCTCACTTCGTCATCCGGACGGTCAGCACCGGCACCTCGGAGGTGCGGACGACTTTCTCCGTCACGCTGCCGAGCAGGTAGCGGTCGAGGCCGGTCCGACCGTGGGTGCCCATCACGATGAGGTCGATGTCGTTCTCGTCGACGTACTCGCGGATGGCCGCGTGGGGCGTCCCCGGATGACGTGCTCGACCACGTCGACCTCGGACTCGCGGGCGGCCGCGGCGACGTCCCCGACCGCATGCTCTCCGACGTCCTCTAGCTGGTCGAGGATGGTCTCGGCGCCGACGTCCGGCGGGACCGCCGTCACGTCCACCACGTAGAGGACGTGGAGGGTCGCACCGTACTGTTCCGCCAGGTCGACGGCGTGTTCGACCGCCTTCTCGGTGCCTTCGCTACCGTCGGTCGGTACCAGGATCTCCTCGTACATGCACCGAGGTTCGCACACCAGCCATAAAAACGGAGGTGCCAGTTCTCCGCGAGATGGAAGCCCGGGGAGCGGACTGCCGGGCCGTCGACCCAGCAAACGCTTTTACCCGGTCGGGAAGAACTCTCTGTCATGTACGTACGGGACGCGAAAAAACGGGAGGAGGTCTGGCTGCTCGACCGCATCGAGGAGATGGGGCTGGACGATCCCGCCTTTCGGTCTCGTGACTACGTCATCGCCGAGGACGAACAGGACGGCCGCAAGGTCGGGTTCGGCCGCATCCGCATCCACAAGGGCGAGGGCGACCCCGCCTGCGAACTCACCGCGGTCGGCACCCTGGCGTCGTGGCGGCGGCAGGGCGTCGCCGCTCACGTCGTCGAGCGCCTGACGGAGAAATCCCGCGACGAGGGGTTCGACGACCTCTACGCGATGACGAGCGAGACGAGCTATCTCCGCCAGTTCGGCTTCGCAACCATCGACGCGGCCGACCTGCCCGCGAACCTCCGGCCGCGACTGGAGGAGATACGGGAGTCGGTCGACCCGGAGGCGGTGCCGATGGTCGTCGCAGTCGACGAGTTCCAGATGCCACGGCGCCTGCGGGAGCGGTTCAAGGACGCGGGCGAGCAGGCCGAGGAGGACGCCGAACCCGAGGAGCGCCCGGAGGATTTCGGCATCGACCCGAACTCGGCGACGTACAAGTACGACACGGGGCGGCGTCGCTGACGGCTCGGTTCGTCAACCATTAAGGTCGCGTCCCTCATCTCTCCGGGTAATGTTCGACGCCGACGACCTCGAGGCGATCCGCGAGGCCCGCGAGTCGTGGGAGGAGGAGACGGTCGGCCCCACCGTCGAGCGGTTCGGCGAGCGCCGCGAGGCGTTCACGACCGACACGGGCGGCCAGCACGTCGACCGGCTCTACACCCCGAACGACGTCGCCGACCTCGACTACGAGGCGGACCTCGGCTTCCCGGGCGAGGAGCCGTTCACCCGGGGCGTCTACTCCACGATGTACCGCGGTCGGCTCTGGACGATGCGCCAGTACGCCGGCTTCGGGACGCCCGCCGAGACGAACGAGCGCTACCACTACCTGCTCGACCAGGGCCAGACCGGGCTCTCGATGGCGTTCGACCTGCCGACCCAGATGGGCTACGACTCCGACGACCCGATGGCCGCCGGCGAGGTCGGGAAGTCGGGCGTCGCCGTCGACACGCTCGCGGACATGGAGACGGTGTTCGAGGGCATCCCGCTCGACGAGGTGTCCACGAGCATGACCATCAACGCGCCCGCGAGCATCCTGCTCGCGATGTACATCGCGGTCGGCGACCGGCAGGGCGTCCCGCGCGAGGAACTCCGTGGCACCATCCAGAACGACGTGCTGAAGGAGTACGTCGCGCGCAACACCTACATCTTCCCGCCGGAGCCCTCGATGCGCATCATCACGGACATCTTCGAGTTCTGCGCGGCGGAGACGCCGAAGTTCAACACCATCTCCATCTCGGGCTACCACATCCGCGAGGCCGGGTCGACGGCCGCCCAGGAGATAGCGTTCACGCTGGGCGACGGCATCGCGTACGTCGAGGCGGCCCTCGACGCCGGCCTGGACGTCGACGAGTTCGCGCCACAGCTCTCCTTCTTCTTCAACGCGCACAACAACGTCCTGGAGGAGGTGGCGAAGTTCCGGGCGGCCCGCCGGATGTGGGCCCGCATCATGGAGGAGCGGTTCGGCGCGGAGAACCCCAAGAGCAAGCAGCTCAAGTTCCACACCCAGACGGCGGGCTCGACGCTCACCGCCCAGCAGATAGAGAACAACGTCGTGCGCGTCGCCTACCAGGCGCTCGCGGCGGTGTTCGGCGGCACGCAGAGCCTCCACACGAACGGCAAGGACGAGGCGCTCGCGCTCCCGACCGAGCAGAGCGTTCGCACCGCGCTCCGCACCCAGCAGATACTCGCCCACGAGAGCGGGGCCGCAGACACCATCGACCCGCTCGCGGGGAGCTACTACGTCGAGTCGCTCACGGACGACATCGAGGCGGAAGCCCGCGACATCCTCGCCACCGTGGACGAGAAAGGCGGGATGCGCGAGGCCATCGAGCAGCAGTGGGTCCAGCGCCAGATCCAGGAGACGGCCTACGACCGCCAGCGCGAGATAGAGCAGGGCGACCGCGTCATCGTCGGCGTCAACGAGTTCGAGGTGGACGAGAAGCCCGAGGTGGACATCCAGGAGGTCACCGAAGAGGACGCCCGCCGGCAGATAGACGCCCTGGAGGACGTCCGCGCCGACCGTGACGACGAGGCGGTCGACGCGGCGCTCGCCGGCCTGCGCGAGGCGGCCGCCGGCGACGAGAACGTGATGCCCCACATCGTCGACGCCGTGAAGGCGTACGCGTCGGTCGGCGAGATCTCGGACGTGCTCCGCGACGTCTACGGCGAGTACGAACCCGGCGCGGCGGTGTAGGTCACTCGGCGCGTTCGTCGCCCGCCTGTCGGCACGGTCGTCGCTCGCCGACCGATGCGCTCGCTCTCGCCGTTCGCCGTCCCGTCCCACAAACCGTTATGTCGTCCCCGGGACGACTGCCAGTATGAACATCGACCACGTCGGCGTCGCCACGGACGACGCCGCGGCCCTGACCGACCACTACACCGACCTTCTCGGTGCCACCGTCGCCCACGAGGAGACGTTCGGCGACCTCGAGGTCGTCTTCCTCGACCACGGCAACGGGTTCCTGGAGCTGCTCGAACCGACGGACGACGAGGGGGCCATCGCGCGCTACCTCGACCGGAACGGTCCCGGCATCCACCACGTCGCCTTCGAGACCGACGACATCGAGGCGGCGCTGGCGACGGCCCGCGACCTGGGCGTCGAACCCATCGACGAGGAACCGCGACCGGGCGCCTGGGGCCACGACGTAGCGTTCCTCCACCCGAAGTCGACCGGCGGCGTGCTGGTCGAGTTCGTCCAGCACTGACCCCTATCCGAAGTTCTCTATCTTCGCGGCGTCCGGGTCGAAGCCGGCGTCGGTGAGCGCGTCGAGTGCGTCGTCGAGGAAGTCGGCGAAACCGTAGATGAACACCTGGCCGCCGACCGCCGAGAGCGCGGCCGGCACCGCGTCCTCGATGCCGTTCGCGACGAGGAACACCTCGGCGCCGGCGTTCGAGAGGGCCGCCAGGCGGTCCTCGTGGGCGGGTTCGTCGTCGCGGTAGACGATGGCGACCTCGCCGCCGTCGTTCAGTACGCGTTCGCCGATGCCGACGGCGGGGCCGACGCCCGGGCCGCCGGCCAGCACGACCACGCGCTCCTCGCCCTCGTAGTAGGAGTTGCCGAACGGTCCTTTCACCTGGAGGGTGTCGCCCGCGTCGCGGTCGGCTATCCACGGCCCGAACGTCCCCTCGGGGTCGATGCCGATGGTCACCTCGAACGACCCCGCCACGTCCGGCGACGAGATGGTGTAGAACCGGGAGACCTCCTCGTCGGCCACGGTGGCAGTGACCCGCACGAACTGACCCGGCGCGGCGGTGAACCCGTCGGGCGTGTCGAACTCGATGGCGATGGTGTCCGGCCCCACCGGGCGGACCGCCCGGACGGTGGCCTCGAACTCGTCCATGGGGGTGGGGTTATACGCCCGCAACAAAAGGGGTTCCCCATCTTGCTTTCGGTCGCTCGAACACCGAGCCGGTGATTTTCACCGGATACGGCGGCTTCAGAACCTTTTTGCTCGGGCGGAGGCAATCCCCGCTTTACGATGCCTGACGATCTGAATTGGGCCATCGGCGGTGAAGCCGGCGATGGAATCGATTCGACGGGCAAGATTTTCGCACAGGCGCTCTCGCGCGCCGGTCGACACGTGTTCACCTCGAAGGACTTCGCGTCCCGGATTCGAGGTGGCTACACGGCGTACAAGATCCGGACGGCGGTCGACCCGGTGCAGAGCGTCGTGGACCGGCTGGACATCCTCATCGCGCTGACACAGCGCACTGTGGACGAGAACCTCGACGAGCTCCACGAGGGAAGCGTCGTCATCTACGACGGGGAACGCGCGTCCGTGGACGTCCCCGACGAGATGGTCGACCTCGACGTGCCGCTTCGCTCGCTCGCGGAGGACGCCGGCGGCGCCATCATGCGGAACGTCGTGGCACTGGGTGCAGCGTGCGCCGTCACGAACTTCCCCATCGAGAATCTTGACGAATCGCTCCAGAAACGCTTCGGCAGCAAGGGCGAGAAGATAGTCGAGAACAACAAGCAGGCGGCGCGCCTGGGCCGGGACTACGTCCGGGACAACTACGACCACGAGTTCGACTTCGACCTCGAGACCACCGACAACGACTACGTCCTCCTCAACGGGAACGAGGCCATCGGGATGGGCGCCATCACGGCGGGCCTCCGGTTCTACGCGGGCTACCCCATCACCCCGGCGACCTCCATCATGGAGTACCTCACCGGCCACCTCGAGGAGTTCGGCGGGACCGTCGTCCAGGCCGAGGACGAACTCTCCGCCATCAACATGGCGCTCGGCGCGGCGCGCGCCGGCGCTCGCGCGGCCACCGGCACCAGCGGTCCGGGCATCGACCTGATGTCCGAGACGTTCGGTCTCGTGGCGACCAGCGAGACGCCGCTGGTCATCATGGACGTCATGCGGTCGGGCCCCTCGACGGGGATGCCGACCAAGCAGGAGCAGGGCGACCTCAACATGCTGCTGTACGGCGGCCACGGCGAGATTCCGCGGTTCGTGGTCGCGCCGACCACCGTCAAGGAGTGTTTCGACAAGACCGTCGAGGCGTTCAACCTCGCGGAGAAGTACCAGACGCCCGTCTACCTCACCTCCGACCTCGCGATGTCGGTCACCGAGCAGACGTTCGCGCCCGAGGAGTTCGACATCGAGGGCGTCGAGATCGACCGCGGCAAGATCGTCGGCGAGGACGATATCGAGCAGTGGCAGAACGAGGACGAGCAGTTCCAGCCACATCTCGCGACCGAGGACGGCATCAGTCCCCGGGCGCTCCCCGGCACGGCGGGCGGCGTCCACATGAGCACCGGCCTGGAGCACGACGCGCTCGGCCGGCGCACCGAGGACACCGACGTGCGTGTCGAACAGGTCGAGAAACGCGACCGCAAGGTCGAGACGGCCCAGCGCGAGGAGGACTGGTCGCCCCGCGAGTTCGGTGACCCGGACTCCGACACGCTGGTCATCTCGTGGGGGTCGAACGAGGGCGCGATAGTCGAGGCGATGGCGTTCCTCGAGGACGAGGGCATCGACGTGCGGTTCCTCTCGGTCCCGTACATCTTCCCCGGCCCGACCTCACCGAGGACGTCGAGGCCGCCGACACCGTCATCGTCGTCGAGGCGAACGCAACCGGCCAGTTCGCCGACGTCGTCGAGCACGACACGCTGACCCGGGTCGAGCGCATCAACAAGTTCAACGGCATCAGGTTCAAGGCGGACGAACTCGCAGCGGAAATCACGGAACTCCTGGAGGGGCAAGCATGAGCATCGACGTCAAGTTCACCGACTTCAAGTCAGACAAACAGCCGACGTGGTGTCCGGGCTGTGGCGACTTCGGCACCATGAACGGCATGATGAAGGCGCTGGCCAACACCGGCAACCACCCGAAGGACACGTTCCTCGTGGCCGGCATCGGCTGTTCCGGCAAGATAGGCACGTACATGCGCTCGTACGCGCTCCACGGCGTCCACGGGCGCGCCCTGCCGGTCGGCACCGGCGTCAAACTCGCCAACCCCGACCTCGAAGTGATGGTCGCGGGCGGCGACGGCGACGGCTACTCCATCGGCGCGGGCCACTTCGTCCACGCGGTCCGCCGGAACGTCGACATGACCTACGTCGTCATGGACAACCGCATCTACGGGCTGACGAAGGGCCAGGCGTCGCCGACCAGCCGCGAGGACTTCCAGACCTCGACCACGCCCGAGGGGCCGAAGCAGGCGCCGGTGAACCCGCTCGCGCTCTCGCTCGCGGCCGGCGGGACGTTCATCGCGCAGTCGTTCTCCTCGGACGCCCAGCGCCACGTCGAGATCATCGAGCAGGCCATCGAACACGACGGGTTCGCGCTCGTCAACACGTTCAGCCCCTGCGTGACGTTCAACGACGTGGACACCTACGACTACTTCCGCGACAGCATCGTCGACCTCGCGGACACCGACCACGACCCGTCGGACTACGAGGGTGCCAAGGAGAAGATCCTCGAGGGCGACAAGGAGTACCTCGGCGTGCTCTACCAGGACGAGGACTCCGTCCCCTACGAGGACGCCTGGGGCATCGACGGCCCGATGGTCGACATCCCGGACGGCGCGCCCGACGGCGCGATGGACCTGCTCCGCGAGTTCTACTGACGGGCCGGTAGCCGGGTGCCGGCCTCTCGCACTCGCCCCTCGATGGGTGAGTGCCGAACGGTCGGATATTCTGCCGCCGCACGAGGGTCGAATTGTCCCGGACGTTTTTTATCTACGCTGTGATTCTGGGAGTATAGACATGGCCACGGAAACCCACGACGTGGTCGTCGTCGGTGGTTCGACGGGCCACCCCGTGGTCGCGACCGTGACTGGTGGCGGTCCGGCGCACCGCCACGAGGACGACCCCGTCGGAACGGCGTCGGTTGCCACACCGACCAGCACCTCCACTCCGGGACGAATCACCGCCGGAACGACCAGCGTTCGTGGGACTGTCCGGCACACAGCCAACCACTGCCCGACCGGGGAAACCTGGAACCAACTGCACACCGCGCCGCCGACGACAACCTCGCCGAGACATTCTCCCATGACTGATAGCTACGACGTAGTCATCGCCGGTGCCGGCCCCGCCGGTGCACAGACAGCACGAGACCTGGCCGAACGAGGCTACGACGTCGTCGTCCTCGAGGCCGAAGCCGAAGCGGAGTTCCCGCGGACCAGCAACAAGTCGACCGCCGGGACGTTCCCGTCGATGATGACGGCGTTCGGCGTGCCCGACGACGTCGTGATGAAGTACACGGACACGGTCGTCCTGGAGTCGCCGAACGACCACTACGTCCAGGAGCAGCCGGGCGCGGTCCTGGAGTTCGGGGAGTTCAAGCGGTGGCTCGTCCGTGACGGCCGTGAGCGAGGCGCAGAGTACCGGTTCGACGCGCGCGTCTCGAAGCCGATCATGGAGGACGGCGACATCGCCGGCGTCAAGTACGGCGGCTCCGAGGAGGTGTACGGCGACATCGTCGTCGACGCGACCGGTCCGTCGGCGCCGCTCGCGCGAGCGCTCGGCGTGAGCGACCTCGAACGCGAGAGTCAAGCCATCGGCATCGAGTACGAGATGCGGGGCGTCGACGTCGACCACGACGGGTTCGCGGACCTGGACGGCGCGATGATGCTCCGACTCGACCACGACATCGCGCCCGGCGGCTACTCGTGGATATTCCACACCGGCGACGACACCGCGAAGGTCGGCCTCTGCTACATCCAGAACGAAGCCCACCGCGACTACGCCCGGGACGGACTGGGAATCGACGACTACCTCCAGGAGTGGCTCGACACCGACCCACGCTTCGCGGACGCCGAGCGCATCGAGGGGAAACAGCACCGCGGCTCCGCCCACATCCAGATGCCGGGGTCGCTGAGCACGGACAACTTCATGGCCGTCGGCGACACGGTACCGAGCATCGACCCGCTCTGGGGCGAGGGCATCCACCAGGGGATGCTGTCGGGTCGCGCTGCGGCGATCACGGCCGACCGGTGTCTGACGGGCGAGACGGTCGACACGTCCGCGGAGAGCATGTCGATATACAACGACCTCTGGCACAGCAAGGTGGCCCCCGACATGCGCTCCCGGCTACTGTTGACACAGCTACTCTATCTCGCCCCGAACGACCGCTACGACCGGCTCATGCGCGACCTGCGGCGGGCGGACGCCGAGACCCTGAGCAATGCGAACGACGGGGGATTCCGGGGCATGGCGAAGCTCCTCCACCTCGGCGACATCCCGCTGCTCGTTCGGTTCGCGAGGGAACGGCTCGCCGAATAGCCGCCGGTTCCGTAACGTCTTTTCGCTCGGGAACGAATGGATTCCCATGGACAACCGCCCGAGTGACGACCGCACACCACTGGCCGACGGGATGCCGATGCTCGGACTCGGCACCTGGCAGAACACCGACCCCGAGGAGTGTGCCGACAGCGTGCAGACCGCCCTGGAGATGGGTTACCGCCACGTCGACACCGCGCAGGCCTACGACAACGAGGAGTACGTCGGCGACGGTATCGCCGCCGCGTCCGTCCCCCGCGACGACGTCTTCCTGGCGACCAAGGTCTGGACCGACAAGCTCGCCCACGACGACGTCGTCGAGAGCACCCGCACGAGCCTGGAGAAACTCGGCACCGACTACGTCGACCTGCTCTACGTCCACTGGCCCGCGAACGCCTACGACCCCGAGGACACGCTGCCCGCGTTCGCCGAACTCCAGGACGACGGCCTCGTCGAGCACATCGGCGTGAGCAACTTCGAACCCGAACAGCTCGACACCGCACGCGACGTCCTCGGCGAACTCCCGTTCGCCAACCAGGTCGAACTCCACCCGCTCCTCCCGCAGGACGACCTCCGTGCGTACGCCGACGAGACCGGCCTGGAACTCGTCGCGTACTCGCCGCTCGCGCGCGGTCAGGTGTTCGACCTGCCCGAGATGTCCTCGGTCGCCGAGAAACACGGCGTCACCGAGGCGCAGGTCAGCCTCGCGTGGCTCCGCGAGAAGGGCGTCACCGCCATCCCGAAGGCCACCGGCGAAGCCCACATCCGCGACAACTGGGAGAGCCTCGCTCTCGACCTGGACGACGAAGACGTCGCGACGATCGACGGCATCGAGCGCGTCGACCGGCAGGTCGACCCCGGCTTCGCGCCCTGGTAGCGGCCGCGACGTCACGGCTCCAGGACTGAACCGGGAACTGTTATCAGGGAGCCCTCCTAACGCCGCGTCATGGAGTTCAACCAGACGACGACGTTCGGCGTCTTCGCCGTGCTGCTGGTCGTCCTGCTCGGCGGCACCCTGACGAGTCCGATGCCGCAGTCCGTGTCGATGATGGTGAGCGGCGGCCTGCTCGCCTTCGGCGTGGTGACCCTCTACCTCGGTATCAAACACGGCGAGTATCGGGCGACGCACTGACGGCCGGAGCGCGGCGACGCACTGACAGAGAGAAGAATCGAGACGCCGGGACTACCCCGGTGGCGTCCGCGAACCGGTCGGTTCCTACATGTAGCCGAGGTCGCGCAGGCGCTCCATCAGGTTCTCCTTGTCCTGGGCGCGGCCGGCGCGTTCGGTGGTCTCCTCGAGGTTCTGGAGCCACGCGGGTTCGTTGTCGCTTTTCTTCGTGCTGACCTCGCTGCCGAGCGACCGGAAGCCCTCGAAGTACTTCGGGCTGACCGGGATGTCCTCGTGGGTGAGGCCGTTCGGGAGGTCGTCGTAGCTCTGGGGGATGTAGCCCTCCTCGGGGTAGCCTTCGACGGTGTCGGGCACGAGGTAGTTCCAGGTGGCGTCCCAGACGGCGCGCTCCTCGAACTGGAGGATGGGATGGATGCGGTCGTGGGGCGGGTACTTCTCGGTCTCGTGTCGCGGGCTGAAGAACGTCTCGTCGGAGCGGGCCTCCTGTTCGTCCCAGCGCACGCCGGAGATGATGCCGTCGACGTCGTGTTCGACGAGCGCGTTGTTGAGCGCGACGGTCTTGAGCAGGTGGTTGCCGACGTAGGTGTCGAGCAGGAACGGGAACGTCTCCTCCTCGTACTCGAGTTTCTCGCGGATCTCGCGCTGGTTCTGTTCGTTCAGGTCGGCGACCCGGACGTCGTCGCCGGGCTCCCCGGCGTTGGCGGCGACGTCGTCGTTGCGGGCGTAGACCAGTTCGAGGTCCCACGTTTCGGTCCAGCGCTCCACGAAGTCGTGGATGGCGTCGAAGTGCTGGAAGTGGTCGATGAAGACGACGGGCGGCACGTCGTAGTCGAACTGCTCGGCCACCTCCTTGACGAAGTAGAGGGCCAGGGTGGAGTCCTTGCCGCCGGTCCACATCACGGCGGGGTTACGGTACTGTTCGAGTCCCTGTCGGGTGACCTCGATGGCCTTCTCGACCTTGTGGGTGATGGAGGGGTAGTCGTCGGGCGTCTCACCTTCGCCGTCGGTGTAATCTACGTCGACGTACGCTGGAAACTCCTCGGACATCGTCGGCTCGGTGTAGAACGAGGAGGCATAAAAGTAGTATCGCCATATTTCGCCGCCGAAACGGACGGCGAGAGCGTGTGACGTGTGGCCACGTGACTATATCGGGTGGATAATACCCCGAAGACGGCGGTCGAAACCGACCTCAGAGCGACGGCTTCGGCGCGGCCTTCTGGAGGGCCGTCTCGGCGATGTTCCCGCCGTAGTCGGCGCTCCGGGACAGCGAGTCGACGATGAGGCCGAGGTGCTGTGCATGCCGGGGTTCCAGGTCGCGAAGCAGGTCGTCTATCGCGCGTGCGTGCTGGTCTATCTCGGGGATGCACTCGCGGGCGTCGTTGGCCATCTCGGTCGCTTCGCCGGTGTCGTCGGCGAACAGCGCGTCCATCGCGGTGTCGATGATGTCCTTCGCGTCTGTCTGGAGGTCCGTGAGCGCGTCGACGACGTCCTCGGGAACGTCGTCCTCCAGTTCACGGGAGAGCTGTGCTATCTTGGCGGCGTGGTCGGCGATGCGTTCGAGCTGGCGCGCACTGGAGTGGTAGTCGAAGCAGGTCTGTCGCGAGATGCCGATGGCCTGTGCGGCCTTCGGCGACCGGAGCGTCCCGCGGAAGATGCGCGAAACCATGTACCAGAGGCGGTCGACGTCGTCGTCGCGCTCGATGACGTCGCGGGCGATGTCCTCGTCGTTCTCGGCGAGGGCGGTGATGGCGTCGTCGAGCATCGACAGCGCGATGAGCCGCATCCGGGAGACGGCGTTGTGGATGGACAGCTCCGAGGAGTCGAGCAGGTCCTGGACCACGACGCGGTTCTTGGTCTCTTCGAGCACCTCCAGACCGACGAGGCTCTGGGTGGCGGCCCGGATGACCCGGCGCTGGTCGGAGGTGATGCGGTCGGCCTCCAGCACCATCACGTCGAACCCGCTGACGTACATGGTCATCACCGCGCGCGTGAGGTTGTCGCCCTCCAGGCCGGTCACGTCGAGGGACCCCTTCACGGTCTCGTCCTCGCGGCGCGGCGTGAGGAGCAGCGAGTCCTTGTCGGGGTAGAAGTCGACCCGGTCGCCCGCGCTGACGCCGTTCTCGCGCGCCCAGTCCTTCGGAATCGAGACGGTGAACGTCGAGCCACCGGTCACCTGGACCTTCCGGGTTTCCATACGCGGAGGTTAGAGTAGAGGACAATAAATCCACGTGTTTCTATATACATCTGTGGACGGCCTGAACAGTTGCATCGGGCCGAGGGCGGAGTTCGGACCGGGGATTTCCAAAACCACCAGAGTGAGAGGGGTAAAATTGCGGTACAGTCCCTCAATAGGGCCGTACAGAGAACTATATATTTCTATTAGCAGGGTATTTATAATGCAGGCCGGTTCCGTTTGGACGATGGCAGACAACTCGGAAACACGGTTCTCGCGGCGGCAGTTCGTTGTAACGTCCGGACTCGCAGGCGCAGCGGCCCTCGCCGGCTGTCTCGGTGGCGGCGGTGGCGGCGACGAGCAGCTCTCCGGCGAGGTCAACATCGCGGGGAGCAGCACGGTCTACCCCGTGTCGGACGCGATGTCCGCCGAGTTCTCGAAGGAACACTCCGAGGTGACCGTCCCGGTCAGTTCGACGGGGACCGGCGCCGGGTTCAGCAACTTCTTCTGCGCCGGCAAGACCGACATCAACGACGCCAGCCGGCAGATCAAGGACAGCGAGAAGCAGCAATGCTCGGACAACAGCGTCACGCCCCTCGAGTTCCAGGTCGCGACCGACGCGCTCACGGTCGTGATGAACAAGGAAGCCGACTGGGTCGACTGCATGGACCTCGACACGCTCAAGCAGATATGGGGTCCCGACGCCGCCCAGAAGTGGAGTGACATCAACTCCGAGTGGCCGGACGAGGAGATCGAGCGCTACGGCCCCTCGTCGGCCTCCGGCACCTTCGACTACTTCACCGAGGTCGTCAACGGCGAGGAAGGCGCGCACACCCAGGACTACTCCGGCACCGAGCAGGACAACACCATCATCAGCGGCGTCAAGGGCTCGAAGTACGCCATCGGCTACTTCGGCTTCGCCTACTACAGCGAGAACAAGGACAGCATCAAGGCGGTCAGCATCGACAACGGCGACGGCTGCGTTGCACCGTCCCTCGACACCGCCAAGAACGGCGAGTACAAGCCCCTCGCCCGCCCGCTGTTCATCTACGTCGCCAAGGAGTCCCTCAAAAGGAGCAGGTCCGCGAGTTCGTTCGCTTCTACCTCGAACGGACCGACTCCGACCTCATCAGCCAGATCGGCTACGTGCCGCTGAACGAGGAGAAAGCCCAGGAGAACCTCGACAAGCTAGAGTCAGCTATCGAGGAGGTCGCGTAGGCAAATCGCCCCTTTTTCTCTGGACCCCTGTTAACCTCTCCATAGATGAGCCAACAAGAAGAACAGGAACTCCGGCTGACCGCGGGCCGGAGCATGCGGTCGACCCGGGAGACCGCCTACAGGTACGCGTTCTTCGCGGCCGCCATCCTGTCCATCATGACCACCGTCGGCATCGTGCTGGCGCTCCTGGGCGACGCGCTCGTGTTCTTCGGGGAAGTCCCCGTCACCGAGTTCCTGACCGGGAACAACTGGAGTCCCACGATCAAGCCTGTCGAGTTCGGCGTCCTGCCGCTCATCAGCGGGACCCTCGTCATCACGTTCGGCTCCGCGCTGGTCGCCCTCCCGGTGGGACTGGCGACGGCCATCTACCTGAGCGAGTACGCCAGCGACCGCGCGCGGTCGGTGCTCAAGCCGGCCCTGGAGGTGCTCGCAGGGGTGCCGACGGTCGTCTACGGCTTCTTCGCGCTGGTCTACGTCACGCCCGCGCTCAAGACCGTCATCCCACAGTTGAGCACGTTCAACGGCCTGAGCGCGTCCATCATCGTCGGCATCATGATCATCCCGATGGTCTCGTCCATCAGCGAGGACGCGATGGACGCCGTCCCGGATTCGCTCCGGCAGGCCGGCTACGGCATGGGCGCCACGAAGTTCGAGGTGTCCACCGGCATCGTCGTGCCGGCCGCCATCTCGGGCATCGTCTCGTCGTTCATCCTCGCCATCTCGCGGGCCATCGGCGAGACGATGATCGTGACCGTCGCCGCCGGCCGTCACGCGCGGATGTTCGACCCGTCGAACCCGTTCGCGATGTTCCTGAACTCCATCGAACCGATGACCGTCGCGATGGTCGAACTCGGGAGCGGCGACGTCAGCGGCCACTCGACGGCCTACCGCAGCCTGTTCGCGATCGGACTCACGCTGTTCGCCATGACGCTTCTGATGAACCTGCTGAGTGAATGGGTAGCGAGACGCTACCGGGAGGAGTACGAGTAATGGCGACCGAACACTCACCGTCAACGGACCTGGGCGACGGCGTGAGTCGGTGGCGCGGCGCCGCGTTCCGCGTGCTCACGCTCGGCGCGACGCTGTTCGGCATCGTCGCGCTGTTCGTCCTGCTCCTCTACGTCGCCTACGACGCCGTCAACTGGCTGAGCCTCGTCGGCGAGGAGCCGACGGTGCTCTCCTACCTGACGAACCCGTCCTCGCGCTTCCCCGAGGAGGCCGGCATCTACCCCGCGCTCGTCGGGTCGGTGTTCATGATGGTGTTCGTCGCGCTGATGGCGTTCCCGCTCGGCGTCGGGACCGCCATCTACCTCGAGGAGTACGCCGGCGACGGACGCCTGACCCAGCTCATCCAGGTCAACATCTCCAACCTCGCCGGCGTGCCGTCGGTCGTCTACGGCATCCTCGGCCTGGCGGTGTTCGTCCGCACGCTCGGGATGGACTACGGCACCGTCATCGTCGGCGCCGCGACCATCTCGCTGCTCATCCTGCCCATCGTCATCATCTCCTCCCAGGAGGCCATCCGGTCGGTGCCCGACTCGCTCCGGCAGGCCTCCTACGGCATGGGGGCGACGCGATGGCAGACCATCCGCGAGGTGGTGCTGCCGAACGCACTGCCCGGCATCCTCACGGGCACCATCCTCGCGCTCGGACGGGCCATCGGCGAGACGGCGCCGCTCATCATGATCGGCTTCGCCTCCGCCATCTACACGGCGCCGACCAGTCCGTTCGACAAGGCGAGTGCGATGCCGATGCAGATCTTCGCGTGGGCGGACCTCCCACAGCCGGAGTTCCAGCACGGCGTGGTGGCGGCCGGCGTGGTCGTGCTCCTCGTCGTCCTGCTGACGATGAACGGCGTCGCGATCTACATCCGGAACAAGTTCCAGAAGCAGGGCGTGTAAACTCATGAGCCAGGAAGAGATGACCACCGAACCCGAACAGACCACCAACGAACAGGCGAGCGAACCCGCCATCGACGTCGACGTCGACCGGCGCGAACAGGCCGACGGCGAGGCCGACGAGATCGTCATCGAGTCCAGACACCTCGACGTGTTCTACGGCGACGACCAGGCGCTCCAGGACGTCAGCATCAAGATACCCAAGAACCGCGTGACCGCCATCATCGGCCCCTCGGGCTGCGGGAAGTCGACGTTCCTCCGGTGTATCAACCGGATGAACGACCTGGTCGACGCGGCGCGCGTCGAAGGCGAACTCCTGTTCGAGGGGAAGGACGTCTACGACGACGACGTCGACCCCGTGGTGCTCCGGCGTCGCATCGGGATGGTGTTCCAGGCGCCGAACCCGTTCCCGAAGAGCATCTACGACAACGTCGCGTACGGCCTGCGGCTGCAGGGTCGGACCGACAACCTCGACGACCGGGTCGAGCAGGCGCTCCGCAACGCCGCGCTCTGGGACGAGGTCAAGGACCGCCTCGACGAGAGCGCACTCGGGCTCTCCGGCGGCCAGCAGCAGCGCCTCTGCATCGCACGCGCCATCGCGGTCGACCCGGAGGTCATCCTGATGGACGAACCGGCGAGCGCGCTCGACCCGGTCGCCACCTCGCAGATCGAGGACCTCATCGACGAACTCCGGGAGGAGTACACGGTGGTCATCGTGACCCACAACATGCAGCAGGCCGCCCGCATCAGCGACCGGACGGCGGTCTTCCTCACCGGCGGCGAACTCGTCGAGTACGACGACACGAACAAGATATTCGAGAATCCGGAGCATCAGCGCGTCGAAGATTATATTACCGGGAAGTTCGGGTGATTGTTATGGCGAGACAGAGCTACCAGGACCGGCTGGACGAGCTCGAGAACGACGTCCTCTACATGAGCGAGGTCGTGCTCGAGCGTCTTCGCATGGGACTCGACGCCCTCGAGGAGAAAGACGAGGACCTCGCGTGGAAGGTCATCGAGGGCGACGACGAGATAAACCAGATGTACCTCGACCTGGAGCAGGACTGCATCGACCTGCTCGCCCTCCAGCAGCCGGTGGCGGGCGACCTCCGGCTCATCGCGTCGTCGTTCAAGATCATCACCGACCTCGAACGCATCGCCGACCTCGCGACTAACCTCGGCGACTACACGCTCGACGCGGACCGCGACATGTTCCCCGAGGTCGACATCCGCGCCATCGGCGACCAGACCGTCCAGATGGTCGAGGACGCGATGCAGGCGTACTCCGACGAGGACCCGGACGCCTGCTTCGAGATCGCGTCCCGCGACGACGACATCGACGCCCTCTGCAAGCGCGGGAGCGAGGTCGTCGTCCGCGACCTCATCGAGACCGAGATGGACGACGACGCGAGCGAGGAGGAGATAGAGAGCCTGATGCGCGACGTCTCCCGGCTCCTCCTGACGATCCGCGACCTGGAGCGCGTCGGCGACCACGCCGTCAACATCGCCGCCCGCACGCTCTACATGATCGAGAACGACGACGAACTCATCTACTGAGCCGAGCGGTTTCGCTGCGGTCGCGTGACCGACACCATCAGGCGTCCGTCGGACGGGGCCGACGCTGCTTCTTCCGGCTGTTTCGAGAGAAAGCGCTCCGGTGACGGTCGCGTCGCTCTAGTGGATGTACTTGTTGCCCTGCCAGTCGACCGACGGCCCGCGCTTGGAGGGGTTGTCGGTCTCGACGACTTCGACCGAGGCGGGGCGCTCCGACCCGTCGACGATGCGGGTCGCGTGGAGTTCGCCGTCCACCTCGGTGATGGCGGTGAGTTCGCCGAGTGCGGCCTCGCGAGCGAGGTCGCACAGCACGACGAACATCTCGTACTGGAGCACGGTGTTCTGCAGGACGGTGTCGAGGCTGCCCTTGAAGCCGGCCACTTCGACGGGGTCGGGTTTCTGGGGCTCCTCGTCGTCCGGGTCGTCGCTCCATTTCGGACCGGTCGTCCGGCCCGCCGGACCCGTCTGGACCCCTGACTCCTCGGCTTCGGCCTCGGCGAAGGCGTAGGAGTCCGTCACGGTCGCCTTGAGCTGCGCCGTCGGCGTGTACTTGCCCACGTCCTCGGCGGCGACGGCGCTGATGAGGATGGTGTTCTTGCGGCGGGTGAACTCGACGTCAACGATGCCTTCGGGGTAGTCGGGGTCGTCCTCGAAGTACTCGTGGAGCTCCTCCAGCGGCACTTCGAGCGTCGAGTGAAGTCGGAGTACGCGATTTGACATGGATTTCGTGACCGTCTCCGATGCGTCGGTGCACCAGGTTACCAGCTACTACGGGACGAGCGAATAAATGGCCTTCCACTCAGTCCGCGTGCAGCGTCGCTGCGAGTTCGTCCCGCGATTCGAGTTCGGCGAGGATGTCGCTGCCGCCGACGAACTCGCCGTCGACGAACGTCTGCGGGATGGTCTCCCAGCCGCTGTGCTCCTCGAGGGAGGCGCGGAACGAGCCGAGCGCCGGCAGGACGTCGACGGTCTCGAACTCGTCGCGGTGCCGGCTGATGAGTTCGACGGCCCGCTGGGAGAAGCCACACTGTGGCATCAGGCGGTCGCCCTTCATGAACAGGACCACCTCGTTGGACGCGATGGCGTCGTCGACCATCGTCTCCACCTCCTCGGGGGCGGGTTCCTCGGCAAAGGGGTCGAAGGTCATGCCCCGATATAACGGGTCCCGGAGGAAAGAGGTTCCGGCACCCTCAGTGGTCGTTCCCGACGCGGATGACCTGGACGAGCGAGTCGATGGGGACGCCGTCCACCTCGTCGACCCCTGTTTGTCGACGAGGACGGCGCCCGCGACCGGGTCGCCGCCGCTATCGCGGACCGCCTCGACGGTCTCGCGGATGGTGGTGCCGCTCGTGATGGTGTCGTCCACCACGAAGCATCGCCGGCCCTCGACGCCCGCGAAGTTCCGCGAGAAACTCCCGCTCAGGTCGCCGATGTCGCCCTCGTTCCACTGGTGTTTCCGTGGCGTGTAGGTGCCGAGGTCGGCGTCGAGGTGGCGGGCGGCGGCCGCCGCCAGCGGCACGCCCGCCTTCTCCACGCCCACCAGCAGGCCCACGTCGGTGGCGTACTCCGCCAGCAGGTCCGCGAGCGCCAGTCCCATCGCGTCCAGCCGGTCGCCGTCCGCGCCGATGGTCGACCAGTCCACGTGGATGTCCTGCGGTCCGGGGTCGAGGTCCGGCGAGGCGGACCGGCCGGCGCGGTCGACCAGCCAGCTCGCGGTCTCCCGCGACACGTTCAACTCGTCGGCTATCTCGCCGTTCGAGTGGCCGTGCTCGGCGAGCTCGGCCGCGCTCTCGACGAGGTCGTCGACGCTCTTCATGTGGATGGGGTTCGGTCGGTGGCTGTAAGGGCGTTTCGTCGGCACCGGCCGCTCGACGTTCGGCTCACGCTGCGAGCAGGAACCGGACCGTGTCGCCGGGTTCGACGTGGCTGTCGGCGGTGAGCGGGCCGGCGTCCGCGGCGTCCCGGACGACGATGGTGTCCGAGCGGATGTGCTCGCCTTCGAGCACTCCCGGTCGGACCTGGGGGCCGTACTCGTCGGCGAGTGCGTCGACCACGTCCGAGACCGTCGCGCCCTCCGGGACGCCGACGCGGGCCCGGTGGGTGCCGGTCCGCGCGGCGAGCGTGCCCGCGAGGATGACCGTGACGTCCATGTGAACGACTACCCATCGCCGGGTTAAAAAGTTTACTCAGGTTCGAAAAAGATTCTCATCGGGGGTGGCGGGGCCGGCGACGGGTGGGCAGGGGTCGGGCCGGTTCCGACAGCTATATATCAGCGACTGTAGGATTGACACCAACGCACATGCCGTCGAGGAGTCCCCGGGTCGCCAGTGACGCCGTCCCGCCCGAGTATCGACCGGCCGTCGGCGGTCTCCCGTTCCGCCGACTGACGCTCGTCGCGCTGACGCTCGCGGTGGGCCTGCCCACCGCACAGACCCCGCGCGGCCTGCTCGTCGGCGTCCCGCTGCTCGCAGTCGCACTCGTTCTCGCTATCCCGCTCGTCGGCGACCGGCGAACCGCGGTGGCCGACGTCCTCTGATACGGAGAGAACTCAGTCGTCCGCAGCCGCCGAGTCCCGGGTCGCCGCGTCGTCCTCGATGCTCGGCGGGTACTTGCCGCGGTCGAGTCTGAGGTCGCTCTGGGGGCGGGCCATGCAGGTCAGCGCGTACGCCTCTGCCTCCTCCTCGGTGAGACCGCGGGCGGCCGGCTGGGTCACCTCGCCGTCGACGATCTCGGCGGAGCACGCGAGACACATGCCGACGCGACACGAGTACTCCTGGGCGACGCCCTCCTCGATGGCGGCCTTGAGGATGGTCTGCTTGTCGGAGACCTCGATGGTCTCCCCGTGCCGACGAACTCCACGGTGTAGTCGGTCATACCCAACGGTTTCACGGATACCGGATAAAACTCTTTATCCCGCGTCCTCGCCGCGCGGGCGGGCGTTGAAATAAAGAGTTTTCTCGCTCGGGCGAGCATCCCGGACACATGGCTACGACCCACGAGTACGACGTCGTCGTGGTCGGGGCGGGCACCTCCGGGTGCTACGCCGCGGCCACCGTCGCCGGGGCAGGGTACGACGTCGCTATCGTCGAGCGGAAATCCGCGGAGGAGGCGGGTCACATCGCGTGTGGCGACGCCCTGAAGGGCGCGGACGCGTTCCCCGACGCCATCCCGAAGGCGAAACTCGAACCGGCGATGACCAACACCGACGTCGACCACGGACGCTTCGAGATACCCCAGGAGAACACCGTCCTGGAGATCCCCGTGCCCGGCGAACTCGCGGTCATCGACCGGCGGGAGTACGGCCGCCGGATCATCGACGCGGCCGACGAGGCGGGCGCCGAGTTCCACTACGACGTCGTCGTGCAGGACGTCACCCAGGCCGACGACGGCCGCGTTACCGGCGTGGTCGGCAAGCGCAAGGGCGAGTCCGTCGCCTTCGAAGGCGACATCGTCGTCGACGCCGCCGGCTCCCTCTCCATCCTCCAGGACAAGGCCGACTTCTCCGGCACCACCTTCGACACCAACGTCAACTTCAAGCAGTACTGCTCGGCCTACCGCGAGATCGTCACCGTCGAGGAGGAGGTACCCTGGAAGGACGCGTTAGTGTTCAAGCCCACGAAGCGCGCGGCGGGCTACCTCTGGTACTTCCCGCGCACCGGCACCGAGATCAACGCCGGCCTCGGCTTCCAGATGACCGAGGAGCCGATGAAGCTCGTGCGCGACCTCCGCGACGACCTCCGGGAGCGGTCGGAGTTCAAAAACGCCCAGGTGAAGGACAAACTCGGCGCGGCGCTCCCGACCCGCCGCCCGCTCGACTCCGCGGTCGCGCCGGGCTACATGGCGGTTGGCGACGCCGCGGGCCACGTCAACCCCACCACCGGCGGCGGCATCGCCGGCGCGGCCTACGCCGGGAGCTACGCGGGCGAGCAGGCCATCGAGGCCATCGAGCGCGGCGACGTCGGCGAGGCAGCCCTCTGGGAGTACAACCAGCGCGTCATGGACCACTTCGGCGGGCGGTACGCCGGCCTCGACGTCTACAACATCCTCTCGACGGCCGTCGACGTGGACTCGCTGATGAGCCTGCTCGCCGCGCTCCCGACCGAGAAGCTCTCCGAGGCGCTCTACGCCGGCAGCACCGACATGGGCTGGAAGCTCAAGGTGAAGACCGCCGTGAAGAGCGTCGGCCACTGGGGCACCATCTACGACTTCTACCGGACGAAACAGCAGGCCGAGAACCTCATCGACCACTACGAGGCCTACCCGACCGACCCGCGGAACCTCGCCGACTGGCAGGCCGAGCGCGACGACATCATGGAGACCATCTACGCGACCACCGGCGCGGACCCGAAGTACTGACCCGGACAGTCACGCTTCGCTCTCCAGCTCGACCGTTGAATCCCGCCACCGTCAGGTCCGGACGCGGAGAGCGCAGAAGAGGACGCCGATTACGCCTGCTTCGTCTCGGGGTAGTCGCCGCCGTACTTCAGGAAGAAGTAGGCGAGCGCCAGCACCGAGAACAGCGACGCCGTGAGCGTGACGCCGAGGGTCTTTGCGCTGTCGGGGAGGATGGACCCACCACCGCCACCGCCGCCTTCGCCACCGCCACCGCCTCCGCCTCCGCCGCCGGAGGTTTCGACGTCGCCGACTGCGATGGCGCCTTTCATGCCGAGCGACTGGTGGGGCATGCAGTAGTACGTCACGATGCCGTCTTCTTCGAGGGTCTGTTCGAAGGTGAAGCCGGATTCGGCGGTCAGGTCGGATTCGAAGTCGCCGCCGTCCTCGGCGACGACGTTGTGGGCACCGCCCTTGCCGTTCCACTCCCAGGTGACGGTGGTGCCGGGGTCGACCCAGACCGCCGGCGGGTCGAACGCGAGGTTCCCGCCGTTGCCTTCGGCCCCGACCGTGATCGTCACCTCGGACTCGCCGCGGGCGTCCGTGGTCGAACTGTAGTTCCCGACGTCGTCCAGCCAGCCGCCGTAGTCCGGCTCGCCCTGGGCGGACGCCACGCCGGAGGCGGCTGCGACCGCACCCGCTCCGGCGGCGGTGCGGAGCAGTCCACGCCGCGTGACAGCGGACCCATCTTCGGTCATGTGAGAGGGGTCCGAAGCGCACACAGAAAGGTTTTGCTAACCGCCGTGACCGAACCGCTCGCGGGCGACAGCCCGGAGTCGGTCAGGGCTGCCGCCGGGCGACCGACAGAATCGCGTCGGAGAGCAGGTCGACGCCGATGGCGATGGAGCGTTCGTCCACGTCGAAGGTGGCGGTGTGGTGGCCGCCCGGGTGGTCGGTGCCGACGCCGACGTAGGCGGCCTTGCCGCCCCGGTCCTGCACCCGCTGCATGAGGAAGGTGGCGTCCTCGCTCCCGCCGAGGGAGTCGCGCTCGACGACCGAGTCGACGCCCGCCGTCTCGGACGCCGCTTCGCTCACCACGTCGACGAGCGCGTCGTCGCTGGCGGCGCTCGGGGCGGCGCCCTCGGTGGAGATGTCCACCTCGCAGTCGTACATGTCGGCCGCGGCGTGGAGGACGCGCTCGGCCTCCTCGCGCATGTAGTCCTTGAGTTCGGTGGTCTCGCCGCGCACTTCGCCCTCGACGTAGGCTTCCTCCGGGATGATGTTGGTCGCGGAGCCGCCGCCGACCATCCCGGCGTTCACCCGGGTCGCGCCGTCGGAGTGGCGCGGGATGGAATAGAGGTTCTGTACGGCGGCCGCGACGGCCTGGACGGCGTTGTCGCCTTCCTCGGGCTTCGCGCCGGCGTGGGCGGGTTCGCCGGTGAACTCCGCGCGGAAGTGGTGGACCGCGAGGAAGCCCTCGATGCCGGCGACGACTTCGCCCGTCGGGTGGTCGAGGCCGACGTGGGCCGCGAACAGGTAGTCCACGTCGTCGAGGTGGCCGCTCTCGGCCATCGGCCGGCCGCCCGCGACGAGTTCCTCGCCCGGCTGGAACAGCACCTTCAGCGTGCCCTGGAACTCGCTCTCCGCGACGGCTTCGAGCACGCCGATGCCGATGGTGGCGTGGGCGTCGTGGCCGCAGGCGTGCATCGCTCCCTCGTGCTCCGAGCGGAACCCCTCGGCGGCGGGGACGTGGTCCTCGTCGATGGCCTCCGCACGTTCCAGGCCGTCGATGTCGACGCGGAGCGCCACCGTCGGCCCGTCGCCGCGTTCCAGCACCGCGACCGCGCCCGTGTAGCCGCCGGACAGGCGGTCGAGCACGTCCTCGCGCGCGCCGGCGTCGCGGGCCTGCGCGAGCCAGCGGTCGAGTTCCTCGTCGTCCGGGACCGACATGCGGTCGTCGGCGAGCGCCGCCGGGCCGACGTAGAGGTCGTCGACCCCGATGCGTTCTAGTTCCTCGACGATGCGGGCGGTGGTGTAGAACTCGCGCCACGCGGGTTCCGGGTGCCGGTGCAGGTCGCGGCGGAGTGCCACGAGGCGGTCCTCACGGGACTGCTGCATGTAACGTGCACACGAACGGCAACCGGTAAAGGGTCCCGGTACCGGCGACCCACGAGCCCGGCGATTCTCTCCCAGTTCTGACGGATGGAAAATAAACGCCCGCGGTATGAGGGTGCGACCGACGGCGGCGGATAGGACCGTTTTTTACCCCTCCCTCGGATGGTCGAACTGTAGGTGACACGCATGGGCACGGGAAACGACACCAATGATGACGACGTAGACGAAGGAATCGACGCGGAACTCGCCGAAGCCGAGGAGTCGCGAAGCGAGCCCCGCATCGATTTCTACGGCGGCCGCTGGGCCAGTGCCATCCCCATCTCGCTGTTCGTCCTCTGGGCCATCTTCCAGAGCGGCGCGCTTCGCATCGGGGACACCACGGGCCTGGTCGCCGGCATGCTCGTCGCACTCATCGTCGGCATGTTCTTCGTCAAGGGCGACTGGAAACACTACGCGAACACCATCTTCGAGGATGACCCAGCGGGTGGCCGCCACCGCCATCGTGGCGTGGCTCTGGGCCGGCATGTTCTCCCAGACCATCCAGGACGGCGGCTTCGTCGACGGCCTCGTGTGGGCCGCCGACGCGTTCGGCGTCGGCGGCGCGCTGTTCCCCGCCATCACGTTCGTGCTGGCGGCGCTGCTCGCGACCGGCATCGGCACCGGCTACGGGACCACCATCGCGTTCAGCGCGCTGTTCTTCCCCGCGGGCGTGCTGCTCGGCGCGAACCCCGTCCTGCTGTTCGGCGCCATCCTGT
This sequence comes from Halobacteriaceae archaeon GCM10025711, assembly GCA_042662785.1. Taxonomy (GTDB): domain Archaea; phylum Halobacteriota; class Halobacteria; order Halobacteriales; family Halobacteriaceae; genus JBHSYX01. The sequence goes on along the minus strand of JBHSYX010000001.1, from coordinate 1,113,882 downwards.
CCGGCGCCGTCTTCGGCGACAACCTCGCGCCGGTCAGCGACACGACCATCGTGAGCGCCGTCACCCAGGACTCCGACATCGGCGGCGTGGTCGCCTCGCGGTTCAAGTACGCGTTCCTCGCCGCGGGCATGGCGCTCGTGGCCTACCTGATAGCGGGGAGCGTGATGACCGGCATCGACGTCGCCGGTAACGCACGCGAACTGCTCATCCAGAACAGCAACCCGCTCGGCCTCGTCCACCTGCTCTCGATGGGTATCGTGATATACACGGCCGTCCGCGGCCGCCACATCGTCGAGGCCATCTCGTGGGGGCTCATCGCGGCCGTCCTCTTCAACCTCGCGCTCGGCCTCGCTCCCCTCAGCGACATGATCGTGTTCATGGCGCCCGAGGACGTGGCCATCGCGCAGTCGCTCGCGTTCCTGCCGTTCGTCGAACTCGTCCCCGCGGGCGACGTCGCAGTCGGCGGGAGCATCTACTCCGGCGCGGCGGGCTTCTTCCCGCTCATCGTGCTGACGCTCGGTATCGTCGCCGGCGCCCAGATAATGATCCGCGGCGGTGGGTTCGAGGCGCTCCAGAACTGGCTGCTCGACACCGTCGCGACGTCGGTGCGCCGAGCCGAGACCACGATGGTCCTCGGCACCGCGCTCGTCAACGCGATGATCACCATCAACACCGCCGCCGAGATCGCCATCGCGCCGTACATCGCCAAGATGGGCGAGAAGTTCAACATCAACGGCTACCGGCGTGCGAACATCCTCGACGCCAACACCTCCGCCCTCGGCTACATCTTCCCGTGGGCGGGCGGCGTCCTCGTCGGCTTCACGCAGATACAGGGCCTGGTCGACACCTACGACTGGTTCACCCAGGCGATGGTCGTCAACCCGGCCGAGGTGTGGCCGTTCGTGTTCCACGGCTGGCTGCTGGTGGCGGTCTTCCTGGTGTCGGCGTGGACCGGGTTCGGCCGCGAGTACATCTCGGACCGCGAGTCCGGGGAGGTGGCCCGCGTATGAGCCTCTTCGACAGCATCCTCGCGGGCGTCGGCTTCCGCACCAGCCACCCCGAGTTCGAACCGGACCAGGAGATAACGGTCATCGTGACCGACATCGAGGACGGCGAACCGGTCGCGCGCGTCGGCGACACGAAACTCCGCCTCGACGGCGCGCCGCACACCATCCTCGACAAGCGCGTGCGCATCCGGGTGGACAGCTTCGACGTGGACTCCCACGTCGGGCGGGCGACCCACCTCGAGACGATAGAAGAGACGCAGTTCTGAGCTCAGGCCGTGTGGCCGAGCGGTTTTTTCTGCTCGACTTCGAGTTCGATGTGGAGGCTGTCCGGGAACTGGCGGCCCATCAGGCTCTGGACGACGTCCTCGCGGCCGGTTATCTCCAGGCGGCGCGTGTAGACCGTGTAGCGCCACCGCGAGAACTGGCTGGAGAGGTCGCCGTCGAGGTGTTTGTACTGCGGTACGTGGAGTTCCGTGGGCGCCTCGGAGTGGGGGCCCTTGCACTCCGCGCCCTTCCGGCGGGCCGTCTCCCGGATGTCGGAGACGACCGCGTCGAGGGCGACGCGGTCCCCGCTCTGGAGCAGGAGTTTGGTTACGAAGGTCATTGCTGGGGTAGTTATCGGGAACAAAGACGGCCCTCCACCAAAAGCAGTGTGCATGCCGGCCGAGAGTGGCAACCATCCACACAGTTTCTGGCGGTGCCTCCGACATTCTCTTAATCGGTGACTGATTATAGAGGGGTAATGACGGTCGATGCGACCAGCGCCGGATGTATCCTCTACCGGGATACACGCGGTCGGCGCGAATACCTCCTCCTCAAAAGTCGCCCGGGCGATTGGGAGTTTCCCAAGGGCGGCGTCGAGGGCGAGGAAGAGTTACAGCAGACGGCGATCAGAGAAGTGAAAGAGGAAGCCGGCATCGAGGATTTCAGCCTCGTCGACGGCTTCCGGGACGACTACGACTACGTGTTCGAGGCGAACGGGACGCGCATCCACAAGACGGTGCACCTGTTCATCGCCGAGTCCAACGAGGCGAGCGCCGAACTCTCCCGCGAACACACCGACATGCAGTGGCGCGACTACGACCAGGCGATAAACACCATCACCCAGGACGGGCCGCGCGACATCCTGCGCGACGCCCACGACTTCCTGGAGCAGAACGGTCACTGAGATGGCCCCCGACTCGGAGTTCGACTTCGAACTCCGGGTCTGCGCCTGGGCCGAACGGGAGTGGCCGCCGGACGGCGCGCTCGATTCGAGCACCGCCGTCGTGGTAGCCCGCCAGCTCGGCACCCGGCGCCGGCGATGGGACACCATCGTCCTCGAAGTCGACCGCGTCGGCCTCTCGCGCCGCGCGCGGTTCGGAGCGGAGCGGCTGGACAGCGACCTGCTCCACGTCGTCCGGAACGCGCCCGCCGACTGGGCGTGGTACCGCGACGCGCTGCCCGACCCCGGCTACCCGTGGCGGTACGTCCGCGAGGCGATACACCGCGCGAGCGACCGCGGCGTCATCGACACGCGCCGTGACGGCAACCGCATCGAGATACGCCGGAAGTGGGAGTATCCCGACTGGGTGAACCGCGTCGTCGCCGTCGAGAACAAGCCGAACCTCGACGCGAGCGCCGCGCGGGCGCTGGCCGAGCAGGTCGAACACGACGTGGCGATGGCGCTCGCCGACGAGGTGTGGGTCGCCACCGCGGCGACCGGCGACCGCATCGAACCCATCCTCCTGGAGGACCTCCCGGTCGAGGCGGGCATCGTCACGCTCGACTTCGACGCCGACGACCCGGCGTCGGTCCGGTGGTATCCCCGGACACTGGCGGTCGACGACCCAGGGACGAACATCCTGGAGCGACCCGACGGCGGCGAGTACGACCTGTCGGCGGCCCGGTTCGAGTACGTCGACCCGGCCGAGAAGGAGCGACAGCGGCTCCGCATCGCGGAACGCGCCTACGAGCGCGGCTGGCGGTCGTACGCGGACACGATGCGGCCGGACTGCCGCCACTACCACCTGCGGCGGGCGAACGGCGACCTGCTCCCGTACTGCGCCGCGAAGGAGCGCACGCAGACCGCCTCGGAGTGTGCCGGGTCGTGCCCGTCGTTCGAACCTGAGCCGCCGCCCTGGCGGAGCCGCGGCTGGCCGATAGCCGGCGGCCCGGGGAAACGGGTGAAACAGGTGCTGGACGAGCGGCGACAGCGCCAGCGATAGGTGGGTCGGCCCTTCAATCGGTGCGTTCGACCGTGATGTCGTCGCGCGCGAGTGCGAGGCGGAACGTGGGGACGGTCCGGTAGACCACCTCGACGACGCCCTTCCGCCGGAGGTGCTGGAGGGCCTTGCGCACCTCCTCGGCGGTCGGGTCGACGTCGTAGGCCGCGCGGAGCGCCTTCAGGACCGCGACGACGCTCCGGGACTCGCCGTCGGGCCCGTCGAGCACCTCGACGACCTGCGATTCGAGTTCGGGCACTCGCACCGTCGTCCCGGACTCGCCCTCCTCGACGCCGGGGTCTGCGCCGACGAGGTCGGCCGCCTCGGCGGTGGCGCGGATGAGGCTGTTGTCGTCGCGGTAGTAGTACTCCTTGAGTTCGTCTTCGAGGTAGCTGTGGACGTCGCTACCGCTCTCCATCCCCCAGCGGTCCATCAGGTCCTTGTTCTTCGTGGGCTGGAGCTCGACGATATCCGCCAGGCGTTCCCGGGCCTCATCGGACAGTGCCATCGTCCGAAGTATGCCCCCGGTCCTATTTCCCGTTTCTGGACCCCGAACGATTATGCCCGCCGTGGGCGTCGTTCCGGTGATGAGCGAGACCGTCCGCCTCGACTGGGACGACCGGGTAGCGACCATCACCATCGACCGGCCGGAGAGCCTCAACGCGCTCAACATCGAGACGCTGGAGGCGTTCCGCGACGCCATCGCGGAGGCCGAAGCCGACGGGGCGCGCGTGCTCGTCGTGACGGGCGCGGGCGACAAGGCGTTCATCGCGGGCGCCGACATCAGCCACATGGCGGACCTCGACACCGCCGAAGCCCACGAGTACGCGGAACTCGGCCACGACGTCTGTGACGCCCTGGAGGCGTTCCCCGCGCCGGTCATCGCGAAGATAAACGGCTACGCGTTCGGCGGCGGCTCCGAGGTGGCGCTCGCGAGCGACCTGCGCGTGGCGAGCGAACGCGCCATCATCGGCCAGACCGAGATCGACCTCGGCATCATCCCGGGGTGGGGCGGCACCCAGCGCCTCCAGCGCCTCGTCGGCGACGAGATGGCGCGCCGGATGATATTCTTCGGCGACCGGGTCGACGCGAGCGACGCGAACGAGATCGGCCTCGTCGGCGAGGTGGTCGCCCACGACGAACTCGACGACTGCGTCGCCGACATGGCCCGGGAACTCGCCGCGAAACCCCGGTTCGCGATGCAGGCCGCCAAGGAGGCGCTCAACATGGCCGAAGAGGGGCCGCAGGGCGTCGGCCTCGACTTCGAGCGGCGCACCTGGGCGTCGCTGTTCGGCACCCACGACCAGCGCGAAGGGATGCACGCGTTCGTCGAGGACCGGGAACCGGAGTTCGAGTAGTCAGTCCTGGGGGCCGCCGCCGGCGCGTCGGACTGCGTCACCGTCTCCTCGACCTGCGTGTAGACCAGTACGAGACCGACGAGCGCGAGCGCCGCGCCGACCGCGAACGGGAGCTGGAAGTCGACGGCGACGAGGAACCCCGAGGAGAGCGGGCCGATGGCGGTGCCGAGGCCGAACGCCATCGTGAGCACGGAGAGCGTGGACCCGGACTGGCCCTCCTTGGCGACGTCGCCGGCGAGCGCGAGCGCCGGGGCGAACACCATCGCCGCGGCGGCGCCCTGGACGATGCGCGCGGCGAGCATCCCCATCGACGTGACGACGAACCCCTGGACGAGCGTCGCAGGCGCGAGCAGCACCAGGCCGGCGAGGATGAACGGCCGGCGGCCCCATTCGTCGCTGGCGCGACCGACGGGCACCTGGAGTGCTACCTGGGCGAGGATGAACGCGCCGAACTGGAGGCCGAACCACGCCGTCCCCTGGTCGAGGCGGTGGTTGATTATCTCCTCCAGGGTGGCGAACAGCGCGATGCCGATAGCCATGAACAGCGTGGCGAGGCCGAGCGTGAACACCGGGTCGAACAGGTGACTGCCGTCGCGCGACCGGACGGCCAGGTCGATGTCGTCGCTCGCCGCCGCGGTGGTGCGCTCGGGGTCGGAGATGAGCGCCCACACCAGGACGTAGCTCAGGAGCGCCGTGGTCGCCGCGAGCGCGAACGCCGCGTCGAACCCGCTGAGGCCGAGCGTCCACTCGCCGAACGAGAGGACGTACGGGCCGCGGTCCACGAGCACGCCCGCGACGAGCGGTCCGACGCCGAACCCGAGCAGGCGGAAGGTGTTGAACACGCCCATGCTGTTGCCCCGGGTCTGCGTGGTGGAGAGTTCGTTCACGAGGGCGACGGTGCAGGGGATGGTGAGCGCGACGCCGAGACCCTGGAAGATCCGGATGACGACCAGCGCGCGGTAGCTGGTGGCGAACGCGTAGGCGGCGCTGCTGGCCGCGAGGATGAGCAGGCCGGCGAGGATGAACACCTTCCGGCGACCGCTCCGGTCGGAGAGGCGGCCGGCGACCGGCTGGGTGGCGCTGCTCACGAACCCGAACAGCGAGAGGACGATGCCCGTGACGACGGTGACGCCGAAACCGAAGAACTCGCCGGTCACCACGCCGCTCGCGATGTAGGTTGGGAGGACGACGATGAGAAACGAGTTGCCCACCGAGTCAGCCATCCGGGCGAGCGCGAGCGTCAGCACCCGCCGGTCCGTGCCGAGCAGCGTAGCCATGCTGGCGGTGGTTGTGTCCCGGCCGCTATCACCGTTTGGGTGTGAGCAATCGCCTCCCCGGCGACGGGCGAGCCCCTGGGTCGCCGGTGAAGGCCGCCGGGAAGTCCCGGTCAATCGTTTCCCTCGCGTGGCACCTATCGACACGCATGGTTCGAGAGGTGAACCTCAACGACGTCGCGGCGGTGCTCGCGGAGCTCTCGTATCCGGCCTCGAAGGACGAAGTGCGCAAGGCATTCGGGGACGTGCTGTTGCGGTACGCAGACGGGGAGGAGCGACTCGGCGTCGTACTCGACCGCGTCGAGGACGACGAGTTCGACTCGGTGGACGACCTCCAGACGGACCTGTTCAACCAGTTCCCGACGGAGGCCGTGGGCGAACCGGGACAGTCAGAGGGCGAAGGGTGAACCCACGGGCTTAAATCCCCCGTCGGGTATGTTCCGGCCACAATGGAGTTCTGCGACGAGTGCGGCTCTCTGATGAAAGCTGACGACGGGCTGTGGGTCTGCAGTAGCTGTGGCAACCGACAGCCGAAGGACCCCGACGCGAACTACGTCATCACCGAGGACCAGGAGGTCAGCGAGATCATCGAGACCGGCGCCGGCGAGGACAGCGGCCTCCCGACCACCGACGTCAACTGTCCGAACTGCGAGAACGACACGGCCTACTGGTACATGCAGCAGATACGCTCGGCCGACGAGAGCGAGACGCGTTTCTTCGTCTGCACCGAGTGCGAGCACAAGTGGCGCGAGGACGACCACTGACCACCCGGGCGGTCAGTCCGACACCCGGACGATGCGTCGCTGACTGAACGACTTCTCGACGACGCCGTTCAACAGCGTCGCTTCCCCGTCCACCGTCACCGCCACGAGGTCGTCCGCCGCCGAGACGACGCGCCGGGCGACCCGCCGGTGGGCGTCGGTCTGTGGCGTGCAGGTCAACCGGACGTGCCGTTCGTCGCCCGGCGCCACGACGACGCCGTCCGACCCGCCACACGGCACGCCCTCGTTCTGGAGGTAGTCGGCGAGCGAGCCGTCGTCGACCGCGACCGGTTCGCAGCCGGAGCGGTGGCCGCGTGCGAACGTGAGTCGCTCGTCGGCGGCCGGATACTCGACGGTGTAGTCGACCCGGTTGACCGGCACGGGGAGCGGCGACCCGTTGCGCACCAGCACCGCCACGTCGAGGGCGACGCCGTCAGTCGATAACTGTTCGAACGAGATGGCCTGTGCCTGTACGGAGACGGCCTCGCGCACCTGCCGCGTCGGGTCCGTGGTCGCGTCGGCCGGCGAGCCACCGCCGACGCAACCGGCGGTCGCACCCGCGAGGCCGGCGGCCAGCGCCTGCAGCGCCGTTCGTCGTCGCATTGCCACTGTGTGACAGTAGCGCAGTATAATAATCGTTCGTTCCCGACTCGGGAGGAGTGTACGGATTTCGGTTGCAAGGACTGACTGATGGTGACTGTAATTCCTCGAAAGCCCCGGCGTGCTGGACTCGGGGACCTCGCTGCGCGCCTCGGCCTTCGGCCTGCGGTGCTTACTTCGGCCGCCGTCGTCCACCACGCCGCCCCTTTCAGTCCCGCCCTCGTGACTGGCGGGGGTGCAATCGCTCGCCGGAACGCCGGCATCGGGTGGGACTGAAAGGGGCCGAGCGCCCGGGGGCTTTCGAGGTGATGTCAGGCGTGTCAGCCCTGATTCAGGCGTATACTAACCAGTGCCCGATTCAGGTCCGGCGGCCGAACGTGAGGTAGCCGGTGTGGCCGACGGCCGTCGTCGAGGGGCGGGAGCCGCGCTCGTCGAAGTCCATCCGTCGCTGGAACGTCTCCAGGGTCTCGACGCCGGAGAGGCCGGCGTCCCGGGCGGCTTCGGCGCTCTCGCGGGCGTCCTCGACGAACGGGCTGTAGACCGCGACGTAGCCGCCGGCCGCAAGCAGGTCGGGTGCGCGGGCTACCACGTCGGGCGCGTCGGCGGTGTCGAGGGTGACGACGTCGAACGTGCCGAGGTCGTCGAGGTGGTCGGTCACGTCGCCGGTCCGGACGTCGACGGCGTCCGCGACGTCCGCGAGGCGCATGTTCTCCCGGGCGACGTCGGCGAACGCGGGGTCCTGTTCGAACGTCACGACGGATGCGCCGGCGTTGGCCACGTACGCCGCGAGCACGCCCGTGCCGGTGCCCGCGTCGAGCACCCGGTCGCCCGTACCGACGCCCGTGTGGCCGACGACGAGGCCGATGTCCTTCGGGACCATCGGCGCGCCCGTGCGTTCGAGATGCGCGAACAGGTCCGGGCCGCGGAGCGACCGGACGGAGAAGGGTTCGCCGAGGTGGGTCTCCAGCACGTCGCCGGACGCGACGTCCGCGGGCACGTCGAGGACGCCGAGGTCGGTGTGGAGTTCCTCGCCGGGGTCGACGAGGAACTCGCGCTCGCCGTGGACGGCCAGGAAGGTCACTCAGCTTCTCGACGGCCGCGGCCAGGTCGCCCCCGGTCTCTTCGAGCGCGGCGCGGGCGTCAGCCTCGCTGGCGCCGGTCCGCGTCGCCACGAGTTCGACGTCGCTGTCCGGGATGTCCCCGGCCGCATCGCTCTCGGCTTCGTCGTCGCCGGCGTCGGCCGACGCGTCGCTCCCGTCGGCTTCCCGAACCTCGGGTTCGCCGACGACCTGGTAGGTCTGCTGGCCGCGGGCGTCCATCCGGGTCACGTCGGGGGCGTCGAAGTAGAGTTCCTCGCCGTCCTCGGTCCGGATGATGACCTCGGTGGCGTCGAGTTCGTCGAGGTCGATGCCCATCTGTTTCATCATCTGCTGCATCTTCCGCGGGTTCATGCCGCCGCCTCCTCCAAACATACGCGAACCGTGGGTGTCGGGGGAGAAAAACGTGGTGGGTTCGGGCGACGGCGGCTACCCGTCGGCGCCCTCGCGCACCTTCACCGCCATCCCGGTGTCGAAATCCAGCATGGCGTCGGCGTCGAGTTCCGCCCGGCCGACGCCGAGCAGGTCGCCGTCCGCGTGGACGACCAGCACCTCGTCGCGCGGCCGGACGTCTGGGTCCACCGCCTGCACGAACTTCGCGAAGACGTTCTTCCCGTCGCGGACGAACGGTTCGCTGTCGTCGCCGACGACGACCCGGTAGCGAGGGTGGTCGAGGGCGGCGGCGAGGCGGCGGCCGCCGAGGACTGAGAGCGTGAACCGGCCGTCGACGCCGTAGGAGACGACCCGGTCGCTGGCGGCGTCGCCGTCAGGACCCGTGAGCACCTGCTGGGGGCGGCCCGACGACGTGCGCTTGACGACGTGGGGGTGGTCGGGCGGGAACAGCGCCTCGCCGGCGCCCGCACCGAACTGGTAGTCCGCGACGGTCCGGAGCGAGGCGAGGTCGTCTGGGTCGCTCATCACCCCTGCGTCGGGCGACGAACCCCATAGCCCCTTCGACCACGGACGGGCATGTGATTCGGTAACATTCACCGTCGAGAGTGGGTGAATTTATAACCCCTGGCTCTGATACCGGCACACATGAACACGACCAAGGTAGGACTCGGCGCCCTGTTGCTGCTGGTGAGCAGCGGCATCCTGTTCGCGAGCAGCACGATCAACAGCGGATTCCCCCTCGTGCTCGCCGCCGGCGCGTCGCTCGGCATGGCCGCCGGCGCGCTCCTCGTCGGCACCTCCGCCGACGGGCGTCCGGTCTGATTCTCCGGACACAGTCAGGTTCGGTCCGACCACACCGGCGAGCCACGGCTGATTCCACTTCCATCTGTCCGCTCTCCTCCCCTCCCCGGGAGCGACGCCTTCTCCCCGTCCCTCACCCTCCCCCCCCGTCCCGGGCATCCGTCAGTGCAGTTAAATAACAGCGTTACGTGCCACCGAATGGCATGAGTGTGGTCATCGTTGGCACACTGGACACGAAGGGGGAGGAGTTCGCGTTCGCGAGAGACGTCATCGAGGCCGAAGGGCTGGCCGTCCACGTCGTCGACACCGGCGTCGTGGGCGAACCGGGGTTCGAACCCGACACGACGAGCGAGGAGGTGGCCGAACACGCCGGCACCACGCTCCAGGCGCTCCGGGACGCCGGGGACCGGGGCGAGGCCGTGAAGGCGATGGGCGAGGGCGCCGCCGCCGTCGTCCGAGAGCTGTACGAGGACGGCGAACTCGACGCCGTCCTCTCGCTCGGCGGCTCCGGCGGCACCTCCATCGCGACGACGGCGATGCGGGCGCTCCCCTACGGCGTCCCGAAGGTGATGGTGTCGACGATGGCGTCCGGCGACACCCGGCCGTACGTCGAGTCCCGCGACATCATGATGCTCTACTCCGTCGCGGACATCGAGGGGCTCAACCAGCTAACCCGGCGCATCATCTCGAACGCCGCGCTCGCGACGGTCGGGATGGTGCGCAACGAACCCGACGTCGAGGTGGCGGAGAAACCCACCGTCGGCGTGACGATGTTCGGCGTGACGACGCCCTGCGTCCAGCGGGCACGCGAGTACCTGGAGGACCAGGGGTACGAGGTACTCGTCTTCCACGCCACCGGGACGGGCGGGAAGGCGATGGAGAACCTCGTCGAGCAGGGCGTCATCGACGGCGTGCTCGACGTGACGACGACCGAACTCGCCGACGAACTCGTCGGCGGCGTCCTGACCGCCGGCCCCGACCGCCTCGAAGCGGCCGGCGAGCGCGGCGTCCCGCAGGTCGTCTCGACCGGCGCCCTCGACATGGTGAACTTCGGCCCGAAGGACGACGTTCCCGAGACGTTCCAGGACCGCCACCTCCACGTCCACAACCCGACCGTGACGCTGATGCGCACCACGCCCGAGGAGAACGCCGAACTCGGCCGGACGCTCGCGGAGAAGGTCAACGCCGCGACGGGGCCGGCCGCCGTCGTTCTCCCCTGCGGGGCGTGTCGCTCATCGACGTCGAGGGCGAGGACTTCTACGACCCGGAGGCCGACCGCGCGCTGTTCGACGCCATCCGGGAGACGCTCGACGACGACGTGCGACTCGTCGAACTCGACGCCGCCATCAACGACGAGGAGGTCGCGCTCACGATGGCCCGCACGCTCGACGAACTCATGAGCGACGTGTGAACGACCCCCAAACCTATATTCGCCCCGGGGTTGACACGTCGGCCGGGGAGACAACCGCATGAAGTTCACCCGTGACGAATCCCTTGCACAGCTCGAAGCGACCGTCGAGGCCGGCGACCCGGTCATCGGGGCGGGCGCCGGCACCGGCATCTCCGCGAAGTTCGCCGAGCGCGGCGGCGTCGACCTCATCATCATCTACAACTCCGGCCGGTACCGGATGAACGGCCGCGGGTCGCTCGCCGGCCTCCTCCCGTACGGCGACGCGAACGAGATAGTGGTCGAGATGTCCCGGGAGGTGCTGCCCATCGTCGAGGAGACGCCGGTGCTCGCTGGCGTCTGCGGCACCGACCCGTTCCGCGAGATGGACGTCTTCCTCGACGAACTCAAGCGCCTCGGCTTCTCCGGCGTCCAGAACTTCCCGACGGTCGGGCTCATCGACGGCAGCTTCCGGCAGAACCTCGAGGAGACCGAGATGAGCTACCAGCGGGAGGTGGAGATGATCGAACTCGCGAGCGAGAAGGGGATGCTCACCTGCCCGTACGTCTTCGACGAGGAGCAGGCCCGGCAGATGACCGAGGCGGGCGCGGACGTCGTGGTCGCGCACATGGGCCTGACGACCAGCGGCGACATCGGCGCGGAGACCGCACTCGGCCTGGAGGAGGCCGCCGACCGCGTGCAGGCCATCCACGACGCCGCGACCGACGTGAACGACGACGTCATGGTCATCTGTCACGGCGGCCCCATCGCGTGGCCCGACGACGCCGCGTACGTCATGAACAACACCGAGGGCGTCGTCGGCTTCTTCGGCGCGTCCAGCATCGAGCGCCTCCCGACCGAGGAGGCCATCGAGGCGCAGGCCCGCGAGTTCAAGGAGATAGAGTTCTGATGCCGACGAACTACGTCAGCCCCGACGACGTGGAGACCCAGCAGTTCCCGTGGGGGACCCTGAAGTGGATGAGCACGCCCGACGCCACCGGCTCGGAGGCGTTCAGCGCGGGCGTCGTCCAGTTGAAGCCCGGACGGGGCCACGAGCGACACGACCACCCGGACAGCGAGGAGATACTCTACGTGGTGAGCGGCGAGGGCGTCCAGACCGTCGCCGACGACGAGCGGGAGCTGGCGCCCGGCGACATGGTCTACATCCCGGCGGGCGTCGAGCACAGCACGGAGAACACGGGCTGGGAGCCGCTGAAGCTCCTCGCGGTCTACGGCCCGCCCGGGCCGGAGGAGGTCCTCGGGTCGCTACCGGAGGCGACCATCCTGCCGCCGGGCGAACTCCCGACGGAGTAGCTCGCCGCCGCGCGAACTCCCGACGGCGTAGCCGGTCAGAGCAGGAACGTGTCGTGGCGCTCGCTGAGGTCGAGGAAGGCGTCGGCGGCCTCGACGAGTTCTTCGGCGGTGGACTCCTTGAACGACATCACCTCGACGCGCACCCCTCGTGCTGGAGGTGGGTCGCGAGCAGCGAGAAGTCGCCGTCGCCCGTGCAGAGCACGATGACGTCCACCTTCTCGGCGAGCGTGACGGCGTCGAGACTCATGCCGACGTCCCAGTCAGCCTTCTTCGACCCGTCGCCGAACGTCTTGATGTCCTTGATGCGTGGCTCGAAGCCGATCTCCTCCAGGGCCTCGAAGAACCGCTCCTCGTCGGGGGAGTCGGCCCGGATGACGTAGGCGATGGCCCGCGTCAGCTGCCGGTCCTGGACGGCCTTGTCGAGAAGGGCGGAGTAGTCGATGTTCCGGGAGTAGAGACTCTGAGCGGTGTGGTAGAGATTCTGCGCATCCACGAGCACCGCGACGCGTTGCCCGTCGTGGATTACGGTCATACCGGTTCGTGACGCCCGACCGGTAAAGAACTTCCTCCGCGTCCGCACGCGTCGTGCTGCGTTGGCTCAGTCCTGCGGCGTGTCGTGGCAGCCGTTGTCGACTCACGCGGGCGGCGTTTCGTGGGCTTCCACCGCGAGGGTGTCGGGGTCGAGGAGGTAGTACTGCTCCCACGCGGGCGCGAGCGCGTAGACCTGCGTCCCGTCGATGACGGCCTCGGCGTACTCGTGGTGGTGGCCGACCAGGCAGAGGTCCGGGTCGAGTGCGTCCAGGATGTCGTCCACGTAGTCGTTGCCGACCTCGTAGTCCTCGGTGACGGGCAGGCCGTGTGGCGCCTCGTGGGCGAGGAGCACGTCGACGTCGGTCAGGTCCTTCACCCGGTCGACGTCGCCCCGGGTGAAGTGTCGCCGGCGCTCGCCGTAGAGGTTCGACCGGGGGCGCTGGTAGACCGACGGCGCGTAGTTGCCGGAGAGGCCGGCGACCCGGAGGCCCTCGACTTCGACGACGGTGCTTGCCAGGAGGTGGGCGTTCTTGACCGTCGAACTCTCGACCCGGCCGAACCGGAGCGAGTCGATGACGTCGAAGTCCTCGTTGTTGCCCGCGATGAAGTAGGTGGGGACGGGAAGCCGGTAGTACATCAGGTCGCCCACCTGGAGTGCGACGTCCGCGTTCGCTGCGCGGTAGGCGGCGAAGAGCGCGCGTCTGCGCTCCGGCGTCACGGCGTGGGCGTCTCCGAGGGCCAGCAGCATCGACCGGTACTCTGTCGGCCACTCCGTTAAAACATGTGCCATCGGTCGGCGAGAACTGGCGCGTGCGCACCATCGGTCGGCGGGAAACGGGCGCGACGACCGTCGCTCGGCAGGATTTAGTCCCGGCGAAACCCATAAGGCGGTCCGCGACAGTTGCTTGCATATGCCTCGCGTCGCTGGTGCGCCGGCCGGCCTCTCGCCGAGCCCCGCCAGCGGCGTGACCGCGTTTTCGGGTGGCAAACTGGGCAAACGCACACGATAACGGCTCGTTGCGGGAGTGGCGTCCCCGTCACGGGCCAGCCTCGTCGGCCGAACCGCGTGCGACCAACCCCACCACACCACCCACAACATGACAACCTGGAACGCGACAGAACTGCTCAGCGGCGTCTTCCCCGCGATGACCACACCCTTCGCCGCTGACGGGAGCATCGACCACGAACAGCTCCGAGCGGACGCCCGGCGTCTCGAAGCCGCCGGCGTGGACGGCCTCGTCCCCGTCGGCTCCACCGGCGAGAGCGCCACCCTCAGCCACGACGAACACGTCGACGTCGTCGAGACGGTGGTCGACGCCGTGGACGTCCCGATAATCGCGGGCTCCGGCAGCAACAACACCCGCGAGGCGCTGGAGCTCTCGCGCCGCTCGGCCGACGCGGGCGCCGACGGCCTCCTCCTCATCTCGCCGTACTACAACAAGCCCGAACCCGAGGGCATGGAAGCCCACTACCGCGCCATCGCGGACGAGATAGACCTCCCGCAGGTCGTCTACAACGTCCCCGGCCGGACCGGGCGAAGCATCGACCCCGACTCGACCGTCGCGCTCGCGGGACACGACAACATCGTCGGCTACAAGGCCGCGAGCGGCGACCTCGGCCTGGTCGGCGAGGTGACCGAGCGCACCCGCGACGAGGAGTTCTGCGTACTCGCGGGCGACGACGCGCTCACGCTCCCTATCCTGAGCGTCGGCGGCACGGGCGTCATCAGCGTCGCCGCGAACGTCGAACCCGAACGCATGGGCGACCTGGTCTGGTCCGCGCTCGACGGCGACTACGACGCGGCGCGCGAACGCCACTGGGAACTCGGGCCGCTGTTCCGCGCGATGTTCGTGGAGACGAACCCGAGCCCGGTGAAGGAGGCGATGGCCATCCGTGGCTACGGCCCGGCCGACCTCCGCCTCCCGCTGAACCGCGTGAGCGATGAGAGCCGCGAGCACATCGAGGGCGTGCTCGCCGACCTGGCGGAGTCGCCGGTCCCGGAGGTGGCCGACTGAATGCGACTCGCGGTCACCGGAGCGACCGGCCGGATGGGGCGGACGGTGGTCGCGGCGGCCGGCGACCGCGGCCACGACGTCGTCCTCGCCGTGAACCGCGACCCCGGCGACGAGACGGTGGCCGGCGTCCCGGTCGAGGCGGCCGACGACCTGCCCGCCCTGCTGGCGGACCGCGACCCGGACGCGCTCGTCGACTTCACGGGCCCGGAGAGCAGCGTCGCGTACGTCGAGGCGTGCGCCGACGCGGGCGTCCCGACGGTCGTCGGGACGACGGGGTTCGACGAGTCCCAGGCGGCCGCGCTCCGGGCCGCGAGCGAGCGCGCGCCCGTCCTCCGGGCCGCGAACTTCGCCCGGGGCGTGCAGGCGCTCCTCCGCGTCGTCGAGGAGGCGGTGCGGGCGCTCCCCGGCTACGACGTCGAGGTGACCGAGACCCACCACAACGCGAAGCGCGACGCGCCGAGCGGCACCGCGAAGGAACTGCTCGCGCGCGTCGAAGCGACCGGCGAGTTCGGCGACCGGGTCCACGGCCGCGAGGGCGAAACGCCCCGCCGCGACGGCGAAATCGGCGTCCACGCCCGACGCGCGGGCGACGTCACCGGCGAACACGAGGTGCTGCTCGCGGGCAACCACGAACTCGTCTCGCTGACCCATCGCGCCGAGTCGCGCGGCGTGTTCGCCGCCGGCGCGCTCGACGCGGCCGGATGGCTGGTCGACCAGGTACCAGGCTACTACGACTTCTCCGACGTGGTCGGTGATTCCGCATGAGCACGACGCTGGAAGCCGAGATTTCGGACCTGTGGCACCGCTACCAGGACGGCGACGTCGACGCCGGTTCGGCCGGCGCCGACGAGCGCGACACGCTCGACGCGTTCCTCGACGGCCTGAGGCCGGCGAGATTCGGGCGGCCGAGCGACGCGACGGCGACTGGGAGGCCATCGAGTGGGTCAAGCAGGGCATCCTGCTGAACTTCGGCCTCCGGGCGACCGAACCCCGGACCTACGGCGACGTCACCTACCACGACGTGCTCCCGCTCCGAGAGACGAGCGACCTCCACGAGCGCGGCACCCGGAACACGCCCGACGGCACCGTCGTCCGGCGGGGCGCCTACGTCGGCTCCGACGCCATCCTGATGAGTCCGTCGTTCGTGAACGTCGGCGCGTACGTCGGCGACGGCACGCTCGTGGACTCCGCCGACACCGTCGGCTCCTGTGCACAGATCGGCGACGACGTCAAACTCGGCGCGAACACGCTCATCGGCGGCGTCCTCGAACCCGTCGAGAGCGCGCCGGTCGTCGTCGAGGACGGCGTCTCGCTCGGGGCGGGCGCCCGCGTCACCAGCGGGTTCGTCGTCGGCGAGAACAGCGTCGTCGGCGAGAACACGCTGCTCACGCCGCGCATCCCCATCTACGACCTCGTCGATGAGGAGATACGCTACGGCGAACTGCCGCCGGAGCGCCGGGCGTTCACCCGCTTCGTGGAATCGAGCGTCGGCGACCACGACCTGTTCGAGGGCGGCGCGTACAAGCCCGCGGTCGTCGCCCTCGACATCGAGGAGCGCACCCGCGACGCCGTCGAGCGGGAGGGGCGTTGCGCGACTGATGTCGTCCTCCGGGAACCCGCCGGTCCGGCGGCTGGCGGACTGGTCGCGGGCGCGCCTGCGCGGCCTCGCCGACGAGTTCGGCACGCCGCTGTACGTGCTGGACCTCGACCGCGTCCGCCAGAACTACGCGCGGCTGGCCGACGCGTTCCCGGACGCCGACGTCCACTACGCAGCGAAGGCGAACACCGGCCGGGCGGTCCTCGCCACGCTCGCCGCCGAAGGTGCCGGGGTCGAGTGTGCGTCCGCCGGCGAGGTGCAGCGGGCGCTCGACGCTGGTTTCGACGCCGGCCGCCTCCACTACACCGCGGTCAACCCGCCCGCCGAGGACCTCGACCACGTCGTCGGCCTGGCCGAGGGCAGCCCCGACATCACTGTCACGGCGGGTGCCCGGGACACGGTCGACCGCCTCGAAGCGCGCGGCTACGACGGCCGTCTCTGCGTCCGGGTGAACCCGGGCGTCGGCGCCGGCCACCACGAGGGCGTCCGGGTCGGCGCGGACGCGAAGTTCGGCGTGCCCGCGGACGACGCCGCCGACCTGCTGGCGGAGGCAGACGCCCGCGGGTTCGAGGTCGTCGGCGTCCACGCCCACGTCGGCAGCGGCATCGCGAACGACGAACTCGACGCCCACCGCGAGTTCGTGGAGCAGGTCGCCGCCATCGCGCGGGACGCGCCCGTCGACCTGGAGTTCGTCGACGTGGGCGGCGGATTCGGCGTCCCCTACCGGCCCGAGGAACCGCCGCTCGACCTGGCGGCGGTGGCCGACGCGACCCGGACCGCGCTCGGCGACCTGGACGCCCGCCTCGTCGTGGAACCCGGCCGCTACCTCGTCGCGGACGCGGGCGTCCTGCTGACCCGGGTGAACACGGTGAAGCCGACCCCGGAGACCACCGTCGTCGGCGTCGACGCGGGCATGACGACGCTCGCCCGCCCGGCGCTCTACGACGCGTACCACCACATCGAGTCCGTGGCCCGGACCGCCGACGACCGGCCGTCGCGCCGGGTGACGGTCACGGGCCCCATCTGCGAGAGCACGGACGTGTTCGGGCCGGAGCGCACGCTCCCGCGCCCCGAGCGCGGCGACCTGCTCGCCATCGGGAACGCCGGCGCGTACGGCGTCGAGATGGCGAGCCAGTACAACTCCCGTCCACGGCCGGCCGTCGCCGTGGTCGACGGCGACCGGACCGGCCTCGCCCGGCGACGGGAGACGATAGCGGACCTGACGGCGACCGAACAGGAGATAGCATGGCTATGATACCGTACCAGAAGTACCACGGCACCGGCAACGACTTCGTAATCGTCGACGCGTCGAACCGCGTCCCCGACCGCAGCGCGTTCGCGATGGACGTCTGCGACCGCGAGACGGGCGTGGGCGCCGACGGCGTCCTCTTCCTCCACCTGGAGGCCCAGTTCAATCCGCCCCGGGTCGTCTTCACACTGTTCCAGCCGGACGGCAGCACCGCCGCGATGTGCGGCAACGGCGCGCGGTGTGCGGCGCGGTGGGCGGCCGACCGCGTCCCCGTCGACGAGGACGAGGACCCGGACGCCCCGCGAGCGTTCATGCTCGACACGCAGGCGGGCACCCGCCGCACCGTCGTCGAGGGCGACGAGGTGGCAGTCGAGATGGGCGCGCCCGCGTTCCGGCCGCTGGACGTCCCGGTGGACGCGTTCGGCGCGTTCGAGGACGAGGAGCTCGGCGGCTACGAGGTCACGGCCGTGAACACCGGCGTCCCGCACGCCGTCGCGTTCGTCGACGACGTGGACGAGGTGGACGTCGAGGCGGACGCCCCGGCCATCCGGCACGCCGACGTCTTCCCCGAGGGCGCGAACGTGACGTTCGCGTCGCGGCGCGAGGACGGCGGCTTCGACCAGCGCACCTTCGAGCGCGGCGTCGAGGGCGAGACCCGGTCCTGCGGCACGGGCGCCGTCGCCATCGCCGCCGTCGCCGAGCGCAAGGGTCTCGTCGACCCGGGCGAGGCCGTCTCCGTCACGCCGCCCGGCGGCGAACTCGTCGTCGCCGTCGACGAGAACGGGATGGCGACGCTCCGCGGGCCGGTCGAATACGAGTTCGACGGGGAGGTCGAAGCCCCTCCGGTACGAATCCTCGACGCATGAGCTTCGACCCGGTCGGGTTCCTGGAGCGAGCCGTCCGGACGGCGTCCCACGAGGACGTCGCTGCCATGCGCGACCTGCTCGTGGAGACGCTCACAGACCACGGCCACGACCCCACCGTGGACGACGCCGGCAACGTGCTCGCCACACGGGGGTCCGGTCGCCCCCACGTCGTCCTGAACACCCACATCGACACCGTCCCGCCACACGTCCCGTTCGAGCGGGCCGGCGACCGCATCCTCGGCCGCGGGTCCTGCGACGCCAAGGGCCCGCTGGCCGCGCTCCTCGCCGCCTTCCTCGCCGTCGACCCCGACCAGGGACGCCTCACGCTCGCCGTCACGCCCGACGAGGAGACGCTCTCGACGGGGGCCGCCGCCCTCGACCTCGACGCCGACGCGTACGTCGTCGGCGAACCCACCGGCCTCGACGTCTGCAACGCCGCGAAAGGCCGGTTCCAGGCGACCGTCTCCCTCTCCGGCGTCAACGCCCACGCCGCCGAACCCGACCAGGGCGTCAACGCCGTCGCGGCCGCCGCGCCCGTCCTCGACGCCCTCCGGACGTTCGACGACCGGTCCGACCGGCCGACCCCGCATCCCGAACTCGGCCCGCCGACCCTCACGCCGACGACCATCGAGGGCGGTACCGCGACCAACCAGGTGCCCGCCGACTGCCGCATCGTCGTCGACCGCCGGAGCGTCCCGCCGGAGACGGCCGCGGGCTTCCGGGCCGCCCTCGAAGAACACCTCCTCGCCGCGGTGCCCGAAGGCGTGGGCCTCGCCGTCGACCTGGCCGACCGCGACACGCCGTTCCTCGGCCCGTTCGAGACGGACGCCGCCGACCCGCTGGTGACCGCGCTCCGGGACGCCAGCGGCGGCCGGGTGCGGCCGTTCACCGCCGCCACCGAAGCGTCGTACTTCGCAGAGGACGCGCCGACGGTGGTGTTCGGCCCGGGCGTCCTCGCGGACGACGACGGCGCCGTCGCGCACAGCGACCGCGAGTACGTGCCCGTGGCCGAGGTGGAGAAGGCGGCCGAGGCGGTGACGGAAACGGTGCAGGAACTGCTGTCGTAGCGCTGCTTTCTGGCCGCAAGCAGCTCGACGAGACGGCGAGGCCGCTACCCGAAGAACACGTCCACGATGTCCATCCCGGACTTCCCCACGTCGCGGTACATCTCGGTGTAGCCGCAGTTCGAGCACGTCACCAGCTTGAAGTTCTTCGTCTGGATGTCGAACATCTTCGAGAGGCCGCCGCCGGTCGCCGACATCGAGTCCGTCGTCACCTCGGTGTGGCCGCACTTGGGACAGCCGCTGCCGTCGCCGCTTCGTTCGGAGGGCATACGCCTGGTAGTTCCGGAACCGGTGCCATAAATCTTGTCGGCACGCGACACCTCACGGGGAGTGGCTTCGGCGCGTTCTTTCACGCCGTAGAGCATCCGGCGCTCCATCACGAAGTGGGCGGGCTCCCAGAACAGGTAGTCGGCGAGCGTGCCGCCGAGGGTCCCGCGTTCGTACCCGCGAAGTCGGACGACGAGGCGGGTGGCGCCGTCGACCGGACGCAGGACGAACGCCCACGTGTAGTTCGGCGGGTCCGCCGGCGAGCGGAGCACGAGCGCGCGCTCCGGGTCGAGAACGGCGACGGTGGGCCGGGAGTCGGGAATCTCGACCGCGTAGTCGGGCGGCGCGAGGCGGACGGTGTCGCCGACGGACAGGTCCTGCCACTCCGGGACGACGCGGTCGACGTTGTGGATGTCCGCGCCGGCGAGGTTCTCCAGCCACTCGTAGCTGTAGAAACCGCCGCGTCCCTGTCCTATCTGGACCAGCCACGGCCACACCGCCTCGGGCGGCGCGTCGACGGTGATGGCGTGCGTGGCCTGGGTCTCCGGGGCCGGGATGATGCCGTCGCCCGGGAGATAGCCGGTCGCCTCCTCTCCGGTCGCGCCCCACCGGAGATGCCACCGGCGGACGAAGAACCAGTAGGCCGCCGCCGCAGCGGCCAGCAGTGCAACGCTCCGTTTCCAGCCCCCGGGTCGAGTTTCCCCCATGCCGTCGTAGACGACGGCCGGGACGAAAACTGACCGGGGTGACAGTCGAACGTATCCAGAGTAGCCGGTGAGTACTGTCTCGCAGTCTCTGCGACTTCCATCTCTGCGACTTCCATCTCTGCGACTTCCATCTCTGCGACGAGTTAGAAAGCCCCGGCCGGCTGCGCTCCCGCGGCTCGCTGCGCGCTTCGCTCACTGCGTTCGCTCCAGTGCTTTCGTCGCCGAGGTTCGCGCACCCGACCGCCCCTTTCAGCCCCACCCGGTGCCGGCTTTTCGGCGAACGCTTGTCCCGGCAACCACGCGGGCGGGACTGAAAGGGGCCGGGCGCTCGACGGGCGAGACGAAGTCGTCGCGAACGCAGTGAGCGACGGCCAGCGGACACGAAGTGTCTCGCCAGGCAAGGACCGCAGGAGCGTAGCGACGAGGACCACAGCGAGTCGCAGCCGTCGAGCGCCCGGGGGCTTTCGAGGAGTCAATAGCTGCTTCAGTCACGGTGGAGCCGGAATCGGAACGGAACCGACCGCAGACGGAAACGACAACAGACGGCCTTACTCCAGGTCGGCGAGGTCGGAGGCCAGGCCGGTGTAGTCGGCGGGCGTGAGCGCGACGAGTTCCTCGCGGACGTCGTCGTCCACGTCGAGGTCCGCGAACAGCGCCCGGAACTCCTGGAGGGTGACGCGTTTGCCCCGGGTGAGTTCCTTCACGCGCTCGTAGGCGTCGTCGTGGCCTTCGCGCCGGAGGATGGTCTGGACGGCTTCGCCGATGACGGCGGGGTTCTCGGCGAGCGCTTCGCGCATGACCTGTTCGTTCGGGACGACCTTGGCGAGGCCGTCCTGGAGTTTCGTGTAGCCGAGCAGGCAGTAGGCGAGCGCGGCGCCGACGTTGCGCTTGACGGTGGAGTCCGAGAGGTCGCGCTGGAGGCGGGAGGTGGTGACGTAGTCGCCGAGGAAGACGAGGTCCGAGTTGGCCTTCGAGAGGTTGCCCTCGCTGTTCTCGAAGTCGATGGGGTTGACCTTGTGGGGCATCGTGGAGCTACCGGTCTCGCCCTCGGTCGCTTCCTGGCCGAGGTACTCGTCGCTGACGTAGCGCCACACGTCGCGGTCCAGGTCGAGCAGGACGTTGTTGACGCCGCGGAGCGCGTCGAAGAGGGCGGCGAGGTCGTCCGAGGGGTTGACCTGGGTGGTCGGCTCGACGTGGTCGAGGCCGAGGCCGGTCACGAACTCGCGGGCGAACGCCCGCCAGTCCACGTCGGGGTAGGCGACGTGGTGGGCGCCGTAGGTGCCGGTCGCGCCCGCGAGTTTGCCGGCGAGCGCGTCGGTGGCGTCCTCGATGCGGTCGAGCGACCGGTCGATTCGCCCGACGTAGACCGCCATCTCCTTGCCGAACGTGGTCGGGGTCGCCGGCTGGCCGTGGGTGCGGGCGAGCATCGGCAGGTCGCGGTGTTCGCGGGCGAGAGCGGCGAGTTCCTCCCGGACGGCGCGCAGTTCGGGGAGCAGGACCTCGGTGACGGCGGGTTTGACAAGCAGGCGGTGGGCGAGGTTGTTCACGTCCTCGCTGGTCAGCCCGAAGTGGATCCACGGCGCGATGGCGTCGCGCTCGGGCCAGTCGGCGATGGCGTCGCGGACGAAGTACTCCACGGCCTTGACGTCGTGGTTGGTCGCGGCGTACTCCCCGTAGCCGGTCGTCTCGAGCTGTTTGACGACGGACGCGTCGTCGGCGTCGAACGACTCGTAGAGCGCGCGGAGGTCGGCCCGGGCGTCGGCGTCCAGGTCGAGCGGCACCGCGTCGAGGTCGGCGAGGGCGACGAGGTACTCGACTTCGACGCGGACGCGGGCGCGCATGAGGGCGGCCTCGCTCGCGTAGTCGGCCAGGGTGCGGTCCGGCCGGCGTACCGTCCGTCGAGCGGCGAGACGGCGTAGAGCGGGCCGCGCTGGTCGTCGGTCATACGCGTTGGTGCCCCGCGTGGCGGCAAAAGGGTGTCGGTCTCGATAACCCACGGGCGTGCATACTGTCGTCCGGAAGCTGCGAGTTGACCCATCGTTCTATGCACGTTCTCGCATAACTCGGGTTGTGGGAACCGCAACGATTTTCCGGTCGGCCGTCGGCGTCTCACCCATGACGCGAATCGCTGGCATGGCGAGCAATCGCGGCCGGAACCTCATGCACATCGCCGACCTGGCGCCGGGCGACGCCGAGTTCGCGGTCGTCCTCACGAACGACGCGCACGCGCCCGTGCTGGAGGCGGCCGCGGAGCGCGACATCCCCGTCGAGGTCGTCGAACGCGACGAGGACGAGTCCCGACAGTTCCACGAGCGACGCATCCTCGACGTCCTCGCGGACTACGAGTTCGACCTGGTGGCCCTCGACGGCTACATGCGCGTCCTCACCGACGAGTTCCTCGACGAAGCGCCCGTCACGCTGAACGTCCACCCGTCGCTGCTGCCGTCGTTCCCGGGCACGGACGCCTGGGGGCAGGCGCTCGACGCCGGCGCGAAGGTGACCGGGTGCACCGTCCACGTCGTCACCGAGGAGGTTGACGCCGGCCCCATCGTCACCCAGGAACCCGTCCCCGTCTACGAGGGCGACACCGTCGACGCGCTCAAGGAGCGCGTGCTCTACGAGGGCGAGTTCGCCGCCTACCCGCGAGCTATCCGGTGGTTCGCCGAGGGGAAGGTCACCGTCGAGGACGGCACCGTGTCCGTCGAAGGTGACGACGGTGGCAAGTTCCCGGCCCGCCGGGTCGCGACCGACGACCGCATCGAGGAACTCCGGTACGGCGAGAACCCCCACCAGGACGCCGCCGTCTACCAGGACCCGCCCGTCGACGAGGCGAGCGTCGTCGGCGCCGACCAGTTGAACGAGGGCGCGAAGGCGCTGTCGTACAACAACTACAACGACGCCGACGGGGCACTCGACCTCATCAAGGAGTTCGACGAACCGGCGGCCGCCGTCATCAAGCACACCAACCCCGCCGGCTGTGCGACCGCCGACACGCTCGCGACGGCCTACGAGCGCGCGCTCGCCACCGACCCGATGAGCGCGTTCGGCGGCATCGTCGCGCTCAACCGCGAGTGCGACGCCGCCACCGCCGAGCAGGTCGTCGACTCGTTCAAGGAGGTCGTGGTCGCGCCGGGCTACACCGACGACGCGCTCGCCATCCTCACCGCGAAGGAGAATCTCCGCGTGCTCGACGTGGGCGACCTCGGCGATGTGCCAGAGACGGTCGTCGAACGCCCCATCACGGGCGGCCGCCTCCTCCAGGACCGCGACACCCAATCGCTGACCCGCGAGGACCTCGAGTTCGTCACGGAGCGCGAACCGACCGACGATGAGGTCGAGTCGATGCTGTTCGCGTGGCAGGTCGTCAAGCACGTCAAGTCCAACGCCATCGTCTTCGCGAAAGGGACCGAGACCGTCGGGGTCGGCGCGGGCCAGATGAGCCGCGTCGACGCGGTGCGTCTCGCCTCGACGAAGGCCGAGGAGCACGCCGAGGGGAAGTCCGCCGACGGTGGCGTGATGGCCAGCGACGCGTTCTTCCCGTTCCCGGACGGCGTCGAGGCCGCCGCCGAAGCCGGCATCGAGGCCGTCATCCAGCCGGGTGGCTCGGTCAACGACGACGACGTCGTCGCGGCCGCCGACGACCTCGGCATCGCGATGGCGTTCACCGGCCACCGGTGTTTCCGCCACGACTGAGTGACGGACGCTCGTCGTGAAGCGATCGTCGCGAGCGGAACGACGGTGTTTCCGCCACGACTGAGTGACGGACGCTCGTCGTGAAGCGAGCATCGCGAGCGGAACGACGGTGTTTCCGCCACGACTGAGTGACGGACGCTCGTCGTGAAGCGAGCGTCGCGAGCGCAGCGACGGGCGTCGGTCGAAGGACCACTGCCGTTCGTTCGCCGCCGCCTGACTGCAAACAACCAACAGATATAGGCCGGCATAGCCCCGAGCGACGACCATGACGACAGGCGTCGTGGTTCTGAACTTCGGCGAACCCGCGACGGCGGCGCGGGACGACGTGGTGGACTACCTCGAACGCATCTTCTTCAACAACGCGTCCCTGGAAGAGGCCGACACCGAGGAAGAGAAGTGGGAGCGGTCGCGCCAGCTAGCCGAACGCCGCGCGCCCGGCCTCGTCGAGGAGTACGAGGCCATCGGCGGCGGGTCGCCGCTCAACCCGCAGGCCGAGGCGCAGGCCGACGCACTCGAAGCCGTGCTCCGGGACCGGGGGTTCGACGTGCGCACCTACGTCGGGATGCAGTTCACCGAGCCGCTCGTCCGCGACGCCGTCGCGGCGGCGCGCGAGGACGGCGTCGACCGATTGATCGGCCTGCCGGTCTATCCGCTGTGTGGCCCCTCGACGACCGTCGCGGCGCTCGAGGACCTCCAGGACGCGGTGGCCGAGTCGGACTGGGACGTGCCCGTCCAGGAGCTGACGGGCTGGCATCGCCACCCGACGTACAGCCGCATCCGGGCGGAGAACGTCGACGAGTTCGCGGCCGCCGAGGGCGTGTCGCTCGACGACGAGGACACCGCGCTCGTCTTCTCCGCCCACGGAACGCCCCGGCACTATCTCGATGAGGGCAGCCGGTATCTGACCTACGTCGAGGAGTACTGCCGGACGATGGGCGGCCTGCTCGGCGTGGACGACTACGTCATCGGGTTCCAGAACCACGAGAACCGCGACATCGAGTGGACCGAACCCGACGTCGAGGACGTCATCGAGACCGTCGACGCCGAGCGCGTGGTGGTCGAGCCCATCAGCTTCATGCACGAGCAGTCGGAGACGCTCTCCGAACTCGACGTCGAACTCCGCGAGGAAGCCGAGGACGTGGGCCTCGAGTTCCACCGCGTGCCCGTCCCGCACGACGACGACCGGTTCGCGGGCATGCTCGCGGAGCTGGTGGAGCCGTTCCTCGCCGACATCGACCCCGAGTACTACCAGTTCCGGCAGTGCCAGTGCCGCGACCGGCCGGGCACGATGTGCCTGAACGCGCCGCGGTCGGACTGATTCCCCCCCCCCCAGGACGCCGTTCATCGGACGTGCAGGCCGGCTGCGGGGCTGCCGTTCTTCGGCCCGCCTTATCGCTCGTAGTTCTTCGCCGTCTCGACGAACGCCCGGACGTTCTCGACCGGCGTGTCCTTGTCGACGCCGTGGCCGAGGTTGAGGATGTGGCCGGCGTCGCCAGCGGCGTCGATGACCTCGCGGGTCCGCTCGCGGACGAACGACTCGCTCCCGAACAGGTAGGAGGGGTCGAGGTTGCCCTGCACGGGCTGGTCGCCGAGTTCGTCGCGGGCGGCCGCCATGTCGACCGACCAGTCCAGGCCGACCACGTCCGCGCCGGCGTCCGCCAGCAGGTCGAGGTTGCCCGCCATGCCCTTCGCGAAGACGATGGTCGGGAGGTCGACCGCGGCGAGTATCTCGCGGTGGAGCGGTAGGAGGAACTCGCGGTAGTCGGCGGGCGAGAGCATCCCGGCGTACGTGTCGAACAGCTGGATGACGTCGGCGCCCATCCGCTCCTGGTACTGGAGGTAGTCGACGACCACGTCCGCGAACGTCTGGAGGAGCGTCGCGAAAGCGCCGGGGTGCTCGGCGCGGAACCGCCGGACCGGAAGGTGGTTCTTGCTCGGTCGCCCGGCGACGGCGTACGAAGCCAGGGTGAACGGCCCGCCCGCGAACCCGATGATGCTCGTCCGGTCGCCGACGCTGTCCTGGAGGCGCTGGAGGAGCGCGCCGACGTAGTCGAGGTGGTCGGCGACGTCGCCGTGGGTCCGGTCGGCGTCCGCCGGGGTCGTGATGGGGTTCTCGATGACGGGGCCGACGCCGGATTCGAGGTGGTAGTCGAGGCCGAGGGGTTCGAGCACGGTGAGGATGTCCGAGTACATCACGACGCCGTCGGGTTCGAACAGCTCCCACGGCAGGAGCGTGATGCGCTCGGCGACCTCGGGGGTGGAGATGGCCTCGCGGAACGTGTAGTCCGCGCGTATCTCGCGGTACTCGGGGATGTACCGGCCGGCCTGCCGCATCAGCCAGACCGGCGGGCGCTCGGTTCGCTCCCCGCGGGCGGCGCGGACGAGTAGGTCGCTCATTACCCCGCCTGTTCGCCGGAACACCGCTAAGGCTTTCGGAACCTGCTGGACTCCGACAGGCTAAACAGGACCGCCGGTGTGCTCCCGGTATGGAGTATCACGAGGCGGCCAA
Source organism: Halobacteriaceae archaeon GCM10025711 (assembly GCA_042662785.1). Taxonomy (GTDB): domain Archaea; phylum Halobacteriota; class Halobacteria; order Halobacteriales; family Halobacteriaceae; genus JBHSYX01. Next base: position 1,087,188 of record JBHSYX010000001.1, on the reverse strand, counting down.
CTACCTCTTCGACCTCCGCCGGTACCGTCCGAAGCCGGGGACGGCGTCGACGGCGGACCTCCTCGCCTCGCTGGGCGACCCCCAGGAGGACGTCGTCTTCGTGCAGGTCGCGGGCTCGAACGGCAAAGGTTCGACCGCCCGGATGGTCGAGGCCGTGCTCCGCGAGGCCGGCCTCGACGTCGGGCTCTACACGTCCCCCACTTCGACGACGTGCGGGAGCGGATTCGCGTCAACGGCCGGTACGTCCCGAAGGCGGCGCTCGTCGAGTTCGTCGAGTCCGTCCAGTCCCACGTCGACGACCGGGCGGCGCGCGGCGAGGCGCCCACGTTCTTCGAGGTGGTGACGGCGATGGCGCTCTGGCAGTTCGGCCGCGAGGACGTCGACGTCGCGGTGCTCGAAGTCGGCATCGGCGGCCGGTTCGACGCCACGAGCGTCGTGGACCCGACGGCCAGCGCGGTCACGAGCGTCACGCTTGAACACACAGGCCTCCTGGGCGACACCGTCGAGGAGATAGCCCGCGACAAGGCACAGGTCGCGCCCGCGGACGCGCCGCTCGTGACGGCGGCGACGGGCGACGCGCTGGCCGCCATCCGCGACGAGGTGGGCGACGTGCTCACCGTCGGCGACGACGGCGACGTCCAGCCGACCTACGAAGGGCGGACCAACCACACGGAGGCCGCCGTCACGCTGACCGGCCCGGACTGGTCGGTCGAGGCGCGACTGCCGCTGCTCGGCGAGTACCAGGCGCAGAACGCGGGCATCGCGACGGCGCTCGCCCGGCAGGTGGCCGACGTGGACGAGGCCACGGTCGCCCGCGGCCTCCGGAAGGCGTACTGGCCGGGCCGGTTCGAGGTGATGGGGCAGGACCCGCTGGTCGTCCTCGACGGCGCCCACAACCCGGGCGCGGCGGCGGCGCTGGCGACCACCCTCGGCGAGTTCGACTACGACGACCTCTATCTCGTCTTCGGGTCGATGCACGACAAGGACCACGCCGGCATCGTCTCGGCGCTCCCGACGCCGGACCGCGTCATCACGTGCCGGCCGGACCTCGACCGGTCCGAGGAGCGCGACGTGCTCGCCAGGGTGTTCGAGAACCACGGCGTCGAGAACGTGAAGGCGATGAGCGCCGTGGAGAGCGCCGTCGACAGAGCGCTGGGCGAGGCCGGCGAGGACGACCTGGTGCTCGTCACGGGGTCGCTCTACGCCGTCTCCGAGGCGCGCACCCGGTGGACCCGCGCGGAGGTTCCCAAGCGCGTCGACGACCTGGCGGACGCCCGGCGGACGCTCGAAGGCGCCCACGTCACCGGACCGGGCGTCTGGCGGATGCGCGGCAAGGCCGTCCACCGCGTGCTCGAGACCCGGGTGCAGAAGCGCCAGGCCCAGTACCTCAAGGAGGAGATGCTCTCGCTCGGCGGCGAGTGTGCGCTCTCCGGCCTGAACGAGCAGGACGAGGAGCGGTTCGACGTGGTGCTGATGGGCACGCTCGCCCAGTTCAAGCGCCTGACCGAGAAGCTCCAGGGCCAGCCCTACGGCCTGTCGGTCGTCGGCGACGACATCCGGGAGGCGGTGGGCATCCAGACCGAACCCGAACGCCGGGGCTATCCCTGGGAGGACGGGACGGCAGTCATGGGCATCCTGAACGTGACGCCCGACAGCTTCCACGACGGCGGCGAGTTCGACACCGTCGAGACGGCCGTCCGGCACGCCGAGGAGATGGTCGACGTGGGCGTGGACATCGTCGACGTCGGCGGGGAGAGCACCCGGCCGGGTGCCGACCCCGTCTCGGTCGAGGAAGAGAAAGCCCGCGTCGTGCCCGTCGTGGAGCGCCTCGCGGACCTGGACGCGCTCGTCTCCGTTGACACCCGGAAGGCGGAGGTGGCCCGGGCCGCCCTCGACGCGGGCGCGGACATACTCAACGACGTGTCCGGCCTCGACGACCCCGAGATGCGGTTCGTCGCCGCCGAGAACGACGTGCCGCTGGTCGTGATGCACAGCATCGACACGCCGGTCGTCCCGGACCGCGACGTCGCGTACGACGACGTGGTCGAGGACGTCGTCGAGGAGCTGAAAGAGCGCGTCCTGCTCGCGGAGAAGGCGGGGCTCGACCGCTCCCAGATAGTGGTCGACCCCGGCCTCGGCTTCGGGAAGTCGAAGGCCGAGAACTTCGCGTTGCTCGACCGCATCGACGAACTCCACGCTCTCGACTGCCCGGTGCTGGTCGGCCACTCCCACAAGTCGATGTTCGAGCGCGTCGGCCTCGGCGGCGGCGAGCGCGAGCACGCCACCGTCGCCGCCACCGCCATCGCGGCCGACCGGGGCGCGGACATCGTCCGCGTCCACGACGTGCAGGAGAACGTGGACGCCGTCCGCACCGTGAAGGCAATCGAGGAACCGTACGACGAGGATTGACCACCTGGATGACCGACTGGAAGGACGACGTCCGGCGCGGCTACGACGAACTGGCCGACGACTACCTCGACCGGCGGTCGGACGAAGCGCCCGAGGGGTTGCTCGCGGACCTCGTCGAGGAGCTCCCCGACGACGCCCGGGTGCTGGACGCCGGCTGCGGCGCGGGGCTCCCCTTCACGGAGCGCCTCGACTGGTCGTTCGACGTCGTCGGGCTCGACGTGTCCCGCGCGCAGCTCCGCCGGGCGCGGCGTCACGTCCCCGACGCGTCGTTCTGCGAGGGCGACATGACCCACCTGCCGTTCGCGGACGACGCCTTCGACGGCGTGACCGCGTTCTACTCGGTCATCCACGTCTCCAGCGAGGAGCATCCCGACGTCTTCGGCGAGTTCGCGCGCGTCCTCCGGCCGGGCGGGCTGGCGCTGCTCGTCGTCGGCGACGTCGAGTGGGAGGGGACGAACGAGGACTGGCTCGACGCCGACGTCACGATGCACTGGAGCTACCCGGACCGCGAGACCAGCCTGGCCCGCCTCCGCGACGCCGGCTTCACGGTCCGGTGGCATCGCGCGGTGCCGGACGACCTCGGCAGCGAGCACGTGTTCGTCCTCGCGGAACGCGATTCCGGCTGAATTTGGGTCTAACTCCGCCTCGATTCTGGAAAATATACTTATCCTGATACGTCGTCCCTGTAGTCGAGGTGACCGAGATGACCACGACACTCAAGCTACTGGCCGCCGCGCTCGTCGCGCTCCTCGTGACCGCCGGCCTCGCGGCCGCCGCCCCCGGATTCACCGGACAGACCAACGGCCCCGCCGGCACCGGCGTCGCCGTCGCGGACCGACCCATGGACGGCTCGAACAGCCCGTGGGTCACCGGCGACGACCGCCTCGACCGGTTCCAGGACCGCTTCGACCTGACCGACGAACAGATGGAGACCATCCGGACCGCGGTGGTCGAACAGTACGAGAGCGGCGCGACGCCCGCCGAGATGCGCGCGACCGTGACCGACCTCCTGGCCGAGTTCGGCGTCGAGGACGCCGACCTTTCGCCCGTGATGGACCGCCAGCGCCTCCAGGACGGCACCGGTGACGGTCCCGCCCGCGACGGCACCGGTCCCCGCTTCGGCGGTCAGGGCCACTTCGGCGGACAGGGGCAGGGCCCCCACGGTGTGATGGACGGGTCCTGCCGGGCCTGAACGCCGTTTTCCGACCGCTGACGCTCGAACAGCCGTACAGCCCTGACGTGACCGACGGCGATACCCGTCGTGACCGACCACGGGCGGACCGGACGGATTATTATCCCGTGACAGGAACCCCTGAACGATACTGATGCGGAAGGTGCTCTGGTGGCTCATCGGAGGGTCCCGCGGCGGGAGCAATCGCCTCCGGATCATCCAGACGCTCCAGGAGACGCCGATGAACGCGAACCAGCTCGCGACGGAACTCGACTTGGACTACAAGACCGTGCGACACCACCTGTCGATGCTCGAGGAGAACCGGGTGCTGACGACCATGGGCGACGGCTACGGGAAGACGTACTTCCTCTCCGACGAGATGGAGGCCAACCTCGACGTGCTCGACGAGGTCGCCCGCAAGGCGGACCTGGGGGACCGATGACCGAACGCGACCCCCTCCGGACCGTCGCGCTGGTGGCCGGCGTCGCCGCCGTGGTGAGCCTGCTGGTCGCACTCGGCGTCTCCGCCCCCGTCGGGCCCCGCCGCGGCATGATGGGGATGGGAAGCATGGACCTGTTCCTCCAGGTGAAGGTGTTCCTCGCGACGTTCAACCTGCTCGTCCTCCTCGCGCTCACCGGGACCTACCTCTCGCTCTACCGCGAACTCCCCAACCAGTTCACGCTCAGCCTGCTGCTGTTCAGCGCCGCGCTCATGCTCTACGCCCTCGCGTCGAACCCTCTGCTCCACCTGTTGTTCGGGTTCCGCGGCGGCGTCACCCTCGGCCCGTTCACCTTCCTCCCGGACGCGTTCGCCGCCGTCGCGGTGCTGGTGCTGCTCTACCAGAGCAACCGGTAGAACTCCGGGGTCGCCTCCGGTCAGGCGGTCTCGCCCATCGCGTCGCGGTAGCAGTCCAGCACCCGTTCGAGATACTCGCGCTCGTCGAACTCCGCGAACGCCTCGTCCAGGTCGCGGCGTTCCATCTCGCCGGCTTCGACCAGCGCCTGCTTGAGTTCCGTCTCGTCGGTCACGAGGAACCCGCGCTCCCGGCGTTCGACGAGTTCGTGTGCGCTGGACTCAGCGTGGTACTGGACGATGCCGACACAGCCACTCGCCAGGCCCCGGAGGAGGTCGGTGGCGAACGACGTCCGGGTCGCGGTGTGGACGTAGACGTGCGCGCCCCGGAGCACCGGCAGGAGGTCGTCGAGGTCCTGGTCGCCGACGAACTCGACCTGGTCCTGGATGCGCAGGTCGCGGGCCTGCCGCTCGTAGCTCTCCCGTTCCGGCCCGTCGCCGACGACGACGGTCGTCCACTCCCGGTCGCGGAACTCCGCGAGCGAGAGCAGCAGGCTCTCCAGGTTCGCGTCCTCGTCGAGATGGCGCGAGAAGACGACGTCGGCCGTCCCGTTCACCGTCGCCTCGCGGATGCGGTCCATCTCGACGGGGTTCGGGACGACCCGGACGTCCTCGTCGGCCGCGCCGAGTTCGCGGACGCCCGTCTTCACCGTCGCCGACGGCGTGACGATGGTCGCCGGCAGCCGGGTGGCGAGCCGGCGGGCCTTCCGGCGGAGATGCCGCCGGACCGCGCCACCGGGTTCCTCGCGCGGTTTGGTGTCGTACCAGTCCACGACGACCGGCGCCGAGGCGAGCACGCCGCCGACCCAGGCCGCGACGACGTGGCCCGGCGGGTGGTGGACGGCGTGGACGACGTCCGGGTCGAACTCGCGCAGGCGACCTGGAAGCCGGGTGAGGAACCGCCAGCCGGTGGCGTCGGGGGTCACCGCCCGGTAGGTCACGTCGTCGTGCTCGAACTCGTCGAGCGACCCGTCCCACCACCGGCCGCAGAAGACGACGACCTCGTGGCCGCGGGCGGCGAGAAGTTCGGCGGTCCGCCGCACGCGCTCGGCCTGCGGCGTGTCGCGATGATGGGAGGTGACCGCCGAGACGAACGCCACGCGCATACGTTTCGCCACGCACGTACGGGGTAAAAAGGTATTTCATTCGACGGCGACCGCGGCCGCGCCCGCGTCCGGTTCGCCGGCGTCCCGTCAGCACGTTTAACCCGTCCGCCCCGCCTACAACGAGCATGCGCGTGCTCGGCGTCGCCGGCTACAGCGACAGCGGCAAGACGACCGTCATCGAACGCCTCGTCCCCGTGCTCCGGGAGCGCGGGCGCGTGGCCACCGTCAAGTCCATCCACCACGACGTCGAGATGGACGACCCCGGCAAGGACACCCACCGCCACCGGACCGCCGGCGCCCACACCGTCGTCGGCGTCACGCCGTCGCTCACGTTCCGCGTCGACGACGGCGGGAAGGGCACCGACCCGGACGCCGAGACGGCCGCGCTCGACCGCGTCCTCGGCGACCTGGCCGACGCCGACTACGTCCTCGTGGAGGGGTTCAAGCAGGCCGCCATCCCGACGCTGCTCGTCGGCGACGTTCCCGAGGACGAGGTCGGTGGCGAGGTGATGGGCCGCGTGACCGTCGACGACCTGGACGTCGAGCGAGTGGTCGCACTCGTCGAGGACCTCCCGGACTACGTGGGTCCAGCCGAACAGGAGTCCGACTGACGGTCGCGTGACAGAGCCGACGCCGAGTCGCGTGACAGAGCCGACGCCGGGGCTCAGAATGGGAACCGGTCGCGGCCGCCGCCCCGCTCGGTTATCGTCTCGCACTCGCCGTTCGCGTCGATGACCACGCGTCCCTGGTAGCCGCAGGTCCGGGAGTTGTTGTACTGGCAGCGAGTGCACCCACAGGCGACGGGTTTCCGGGTGTCGTCGAACGACATGCCGGACGTTCACGACGGGAGGGTGATAGTTCATTCGACGTGACGGGTTCGGTCGAAACCTGACTGGTCGTCGAGAGACGCGTCACCGACGGGACGGGTTCACGGACCGCCGCGACCCGAAGGGCTATCGGTGAGGGGGCCGCTACCACGGGCAATGGCGTACGACATCGAGCGGTATCTCAACGTCCGGAGCGCCGGCGGCGGGACCTTCGGGCCGTCCGGCCAGCTCGCGTTCCTCATGGACACCACGGGCACCTCGCAGGTCTGGCAGGTCGACGCGCCGGGCGCGTGGCCCGACCAGCGAACGTTCTACGAGGAGCGAGTCACCTTCGCGTCGTGGTCGCCGACCCGGGACGAACTCGTCTTCGGCAAGGACGAGGGCGGCGACGAGCGCGTCCAGTTGTTCCGGCTCGACCAGGACGCGACGGTCACCCATCTCACCGACCACCCCGACGCGAAGCACTTCTGGGGCGGGTGGAGCCACGACGGCGACCGGTTCGCGTTCACGTCGAACCGGCGCGAGGAGTCCGTCTTCGACGTGTACGTCCAGGGTCGCGACGAGACCGGCGACGACGCCCGCCTCGTCCACGAAGGCGACGGCTGGCTGAACGTCACCGGCTGGAGCCCGGACGACGACCGTCTCGCCGTCCTCCGGTCGCACTCGAACTTCGACCAGGACGTCTACGTCCTCGACCTGGCGACCGGGAGCCTCGACCACGTCACGCCCCACGAGGGCGACGTGCGCTACGGGAGCGTCACCTGGGGCCCGGACGGCGAGGTGCTCTACCTGGTGACCGACGACGGCGCGGACACCACCTACCTCGCGCGCCTCGACCCGGCGACCGGCGACCTGGCGACCGTCGAGGAGGGCGGCGACTGGAACGTCGACGGCGTCGCCATCGACCACGACACCGGGCGCATCGTCTACGCCCGGAACGTCGACGGCTACACCGACCTGACCGTCGGCGACATCGACGGCACCACCGTCCACGAGCACCCGTCGCCCGACCTCCCGAAGGGGTCGCCGGCGGCGTGAGCTTCGACCCGGACGCCGAGCGGTTCGCCGTCACCGTGACCGCGAGCAGCGACAACGCGAACGTCCACGTCGTCGACGTGGCGACGGGCGAGGCCGAGCGCTGGACCCGCGCCTCGACCGCGGGCATCCCGCGCGACCGGTTCGTCGAACCCCGACTCGTCCGGTACGAGACGTTCGACGGCCGGGAGATACCTGCGTTCTTCACCGTTCCCCGGACGCCGACGGCCCCCTCCCGGTCGTCGTCGACATCCACGGCGGCCCGGAGAGCCAGCGCCGACCGTCGTTCAACCCCGTGAAACAGTACCTCGTCGACCGGGGTTACGCCGTCTTCGAGCCGAACGTCCGCGGCTCCACCGGCTACGGGAAGGCCTACCTCCGCCTCGACGACGTGGACCGGCGCATGGACTCGGTCGCCGACATCAAAGCGGGCGTCGAGTGGCTCCACGACCAGGCCGTGGTCGACCCCGACCGCATCGCGGCGTTCGGCGGGTCCTACGGCGGGTTCATGGTGCTCGCGAGCCTCACCGAGTACCCGGACCTGTGGGCGGCGGGCGTGGACATCGTCGGCATCGCGAACTTCATCACGTTCCTCCAGAACACCGGCGACTGGCGCCGGAAGCTCCGCGAGGCCGAGTACGGCTCGCTCGACGACGACCGCGACCTGCTGGAGCGCATCAGCCCCATCAACAACATCGAGAAGATACGCGCGCCCCTGCTGGTCCTCCACGGCGCGAACGACCCGCGCGTCCCGGTGGGCGAAGCCGAGCAGATAGCCGAAGAGGCCAGCAAGCACGTCCCCGTCGAGAAACTCGTCTTCGAGGACGAGGGCCACGGCTTCAGCAAACTCGAGAACCGCATCGCCGCCTACTCGAAGACGGCCGACTTCCTCGACCGGTACGTCTGAGCGCAACCGTTTTGCCGCCGCTCCAACTGCTCGAGAGCATGGCTCTCGCCGACCGGTCGATTCCGGCGGCCGAGTGACTACACGCCCGGCGGCGGCCCGTCGTTGCCGAGGCGCATCTGGCTGGCGTGATAACTGTGGACGACCGCGGACGCGGTGAACAGCGCGACGCAGACCGCCGCCAGCCCCATCGGCGGCACCCAGCCGAACGGCGGCGCCTCCAGCCAGACCGCCGCGGTCAGCGAACTGCAGAACAGCCCCAGCAGCAGGTAGTACTGGCTCCAGGGAATCTCGTGGCCGGGGACGATCTCCAGGTAGACCTCGAGGTCGTCGAGGTCGGCGGTGGGTTCGACCACCCCACGCGCGGCGTCGTACTCGATGACCCCGGAGCCGGCCATCTTCGGCAGGTGGGACTGCTGGAGCGCGTTGTAGACGCTCCGGCGCTCGTCCGAGGTGACCTGCTCCCTGGGCTTGTCGTTCTCCCAGGCCGCGACCTGGAGGGAGAGCTCCCGGATCTCCGTCCGGCCGTGCTGGAGGAGGTAGTGGATTACGTACCGGCGCCGTTCGTTGCTGAGCGTCTGGAACACGTCCTCCTGGGACAGGCGCTCGACGGCCGCTCCGTCCGCGCCGTTCTCGTCGTCGCCCTCACCCCCGAGAGGAGCGGGCCGTTGGGCAGTCATACCAGCCACGTGATTCCTCGGGTACCTTATCCTTATGGGATGTTTACATGAATTCGAGAATTCGTATTTTCCCCGCCGGCGCGGGAAATCAGGCCGGTTTAAACCACTCGTTAAACCACAACGACCGATTGTGGACCGTGCATTCGCCCGTTGCAGGTTCGCATCCGGCGGATGAATAAGGAGTGACACGAACACGGTGGAGACAGCGTGCCCACGACCCACGGGCGGGGCACGGGAACCAACCATGAAGCCCACGAACGTCAGTCGACGGACGGTCCTCGCGACCGTCGGGAGCATCGCAGCGGCAGGGAGTGGCGTCGCGCTGTTCGGCGGGACGGCAGCAGCGCTCAACACCAGTTTCAACGCGACGGGCGCAGCTACCTCGAACGACAACGGGAGCGTGCGCGAGGTCACCATTACGGACATCGTCGGGACCTTCGCCTGGGACGGACTCGACAGCGCGGCACAGCAGGGAGACGTCTCCCTGGACGTCCACGTGAAGGGGAGCGGAGAAGGCTGGGTGACCGACGTCACCAGTCGGAGCTACCGCGTTAACGGCCTCAGCGGGTCCAAAGATTTCGAACTCGACCCGATAAACCTCCTCGACCTGCCCGAGTTCGACCCGAGCGATTTCGCCGACACCACCGAGGAGACGGACCAGTACGGACGACCGTCGACGTCCGCGTGCGCGTCGACCTTACGACGGCCGACGACGGTGTGCTCTCCGAGAGCGCCGACGAGCCGATGGTCATCCAGGTGACCAACGAGCCGACGGAGGTGGACGTGAACGGGACCTCGGAGGCGAGCGCCGGTAGCTACGACCAGCTCTGGTCGTTCGACAGCGGCGGTCACCCGAACCTCGACCCCGAGGAGTACACAGCCACGGAGGTGCTCGGCGGCCCCATCGAGGTCGAGGTCCGCTACGGCGAGGACGCCGTCTCGTTCACTTTCGCTCTCCCCGCGCCGTTCACGGCCGGAAGCCAGGACAACGTGCCCCTGCTCATCGACAAGGGCGACTCGGGTACCGGAAACTACCAGTTCATCTACCACGCGTCGAACGGCACCAGTATGCAGAAGAACACCGGCGGCGGGTGGACGGAAAAACCGATGATGGACGGCGCGAGCGTCGACATCAACGACGCGATGGACCGCGTCAGCATCACCATCCCGCGGTCTGTGCTCGAAACCGGCGGCGACGCCTACCGCGTCGGCTTCCGGGTCTCGTACGCTGGCAGCGACGCCATCGACACGTCGGTGTATCCGGACGGGACGAACTTCGCGGTGTACAACGTCCCGCGGAGCGCATTCCGCGACGATTCGGGCGGCTACTTCGGTGTTAACGGGACGAGTTCGAAGTACTACATGCGGGACACGTTGGAGTAGTCGAACGGCAACCGACCTGCCGGGGATAGCCCGGACCACCACAACCACCCATGAAGACAAACAGACGCACGCTGCTCGCCTCGCTGGGAACCGTGGCGTTCGGCCTCGGGGAGCAGCCGCGCTTTCCGAGTCCACGACGGCCGCGACCGACGTCGCCCTCGACGCCGCCCCGGTGACGGTCGAGTCACACGACGGGACGCTCGCTTCTCTGACGATCGCCCCGGCGGGGACCGTCGCATGGTCGGGACTAGAGGCGCCGGCGAAGAAACTCGAACTGGCGCTTGACGCTCGCCTCGGCGGGACGAAGTCGTACACCGGCGTCGCCGAACGGCACCAGCCCGTCGCGGGCCTGCACGGGAGCACGCCGTATCGGTTCAAGAGCCACGATTTGCTCGACGCTTCCGGTTTCGACGCGACGGCCTTCGAGCCAGAGACGGACGGTGCCGAACGGACCAGGACAGTTACGCTCCGGCTTCGGGCGACCGTCCGGGGGACCGGTGGCCGGACGCTGACTTCTCGCACGGTGACGGCGACGTTCGCGGTGACCGTCGTCGACCGCCCGGAGCAGGTCGACGTCGCGGGCGACGCGAACACCGGCGGGTCCGCCGGAGGAGGCGGAGCCACCGGCGAGAGCCAGGACGACAACGGTCCTGAGGGGGACAACGGAAAGAACGAGGGGAAGGGACAGCAGGCCGGAACCGGCAGCGACGATACCGAGGACACGGACGACGAGAAGAAGACCGCCGGTAGCGGCGAGAACGACGAACGATCCGGCGGTACCACCGAAGGGGAGAGCAGGACGGCGGCGGTCAGGCCGGCAACAAACGTGATGACGGCGGTAACGGCACCAGCGCGCAGAATGGGACAGCGAGCGACAGCGATGAGAACTGACCCGCGGACCCGTGGACACCGGCCCCGGGAGCGACCATGAAACTCACCGCGGTGTTCGCGTTCGCCAAGACGAAGACGGGAGTGCTGGTCGGACTGGTGGCCGTGACCGCCGTACTCGGTGCTGGCGTCGGGTTCGTCTTCCCGACGATGCTGGATGGCGGTGGGGGAGACGGTGGCCCCGCACCAGGGGGAGCGACGACGACCGAACCAGTCACGACGGCCGAACCGGCCACGGGGACGCCGGTGCCGGCGAGCACGACTGTCACGACGACCACCTCGAAGGCCACGACTGGTGGGGGTGTGACAACGACCAGTGCGCGTTCGACGACCACACGAAGGCGAAACGATGACGACGAGGACCGTTCGAGTCCGTCGGTCGAAGTGCGCGCGTCAGCGAACGCGACTGTCAGTTCGCTTCCGCCTCAGCCGACCAGCAGCCTGACGTTGTACGTGGTGACGAACGCGCCGACGAGCGCGAGCGTGGTCGGCGGGGCGTAGTCCACGACCCAGTCGTCGAGGACGCCGATGGCGTAGAGGTGGACGCCGAGCACGAGGAAGAATATCGCGAGTTTGACGCCGACGAGCCCGGGAACGCCGAAGGCGGCGATGGCGTTCGCGATCAGCAGGTTGCCCTCGACGACGCCGCCGCTGTAGCCGATGGCGAGGGTCGTGACGATGTCGCCGACGCCGTAGAGGGCCGTCGCGATGAACCAGAGCCAGGTGAACTCGCGCTCCCGCCCGTCGAACGACGTCCCGTCGAGCGTGAGGAACTGCCGGACGTCCATCGTCGACTCATTCGCTGCGAGACATATCAACGCTTCCCCCTCGACGCGGGGTCGAGGCCGGAGACGTTTTACTTATCCAGAAGTCAGTTGGATGTATGACAGACCCGCCCGCGGCGACAGGTCGCCTCCGAGTCGACCCGGGCGGGAGGTGGTGTGTCCGATGACGGCGCTCGGCGTCCCGGCGGCTCACGTCGTGCTGGTTGCGGCCATCTACCTCCTGTTCCGGATGGCCGCGGCGCTCTCCGTCAGAACGGACGACAGGACGATCGCAGCGGGGCGGCTCCGCCTCCTCACCCGCCTGGGCTACGCGCTCGCCGGTGGCGTGGCGCTCGCGCAGGCACTCGACGTCGAGACCGGCGAGTACGCCGGCACGCTGCTCGCGACGGCCGTCCCGTGGCTGGCGGCGGGACCGATGTGGTCGCTGATGGCGGCGGCGAGCGTCTTCCTGGGGCCGGTCATGCTCGCCACGCTGGCCGTCCACCTCGCCACGCACCCTGCCCGGACGACCGTCTACGGGGGACACGCCACGTATCCAGAGACGCTCCGGACGTTCCTGGTCCGGTTCCTCGCGCTCATGGTGCCGGTCTTCGCGCTCGTGGGCGTGATGCTGGCCGTCCCCCACGGCTGGCCACGGGTCGCGGTCGTCGCGGCCGCGGGTCCCGTGTTCGTCGCGGCGGCGCCGTTCGTCCTGCTGGTGCTGTTCGACGGCCGCCGGCTCACTGCCCCGGAGCGGGAGCGAATCGGCGACCTCGCCGACGCCGCCCCGGTCAGGGTGGTGTCGGGGCCGGCGTCCTCCATCGGCAGCGCGTTCGTCACGGGGCTGGTTCCGGGGCGGCAGTACGTGTTCCTCACCGAACCGCTGCTCGCCAGCCTGCCGTCCGGCGAACTCCGGTCGGTGGTCGCCCACGAGGTCGGTCACGTCCGGCGTCACCACCTCCCGCTCCGGTTCACGCCGGTGTGGCTCTTCGTCGTCGGCTGGATGGCCGCCCTCGAGTTCGGCGTCGAGCACGCGCTCGTCGGCGGCGTCGTGCTCGGCGTCCCGGTGGCGCTGGCGTCGATGCGGCTGGTCTGGTGGACGGAGTTCGACGCCGACGCGTACGCCGCGGCCCACACCGGAACGGCGTCGGTGGCCGACGCGCTCCGACGGCTCGGCGCCCAGCACCTGCTGGCGACGGACGCCGGCCTGTTCAGGGGTCGCCTCGCGAGACATCCGCCCATCGGGCAGCGCATCGACCGGCTGGCGACGACGGAGGACGAGCGGGCGGCTCAGCCGCCCAGGTAGAGTTCGGAGACCTGCGGGTTGTCGAGCAGGGCGTCGGCGTCGTCCTCGAAGCGGACGGTCCCCTGGTCGAGCACGTAGCCCCGGTCGGAGATGCCGAGCCCTTCGCGGGCGTTCTGTTCGACCATCAGGATCGACGTGCCGAGTTCGTTGACCGTCTGGACGTTCTCGAACACCTCGCCGGCGGTGTTGGGCGCGAGCCCCGCGCTCGGTTCGTCGATGAGCAGCACGTCGGGTTCCATCACCAGCGCCCGGGCGAACGCGAGCACCTGGCGCTGGCCGCCCGAGAGGGTGTTTGCCTTCGCGGAGCGTTTGTCGTCCAGGATGGGGAACCGGTCGTAGAGCGCGGCGATGGTCTCCTCCAGCCCGCTCTCGCGGGCGACGCCGCCCATCCGGAGGTTCTCGTCGATGGTGAGCGTACTGAACACGTTCTCTATCTGGGGGACGTAGCCGACGCCCATCCGGACGATGTCCTCGGGTTCCTCGCCGCCGATGGAGCGGTCCCGGAGCGTCACGCGCCCCCGCCACGGCTTCAGCAGGCCGAACACCGTCTTGAGCACGGTGCTCTTGCCGGCGCCGTTCGGCCCGATGAGGCAGACGATCTCGCCGTCGTCCAGGTGGAGCGAGAGGTCCGAGAGCACCTGCACGTCGCCGTAGCCACTGTCGACGCTCTCGACGCCGAGAATCTCGCTCACGGCGCACCCCAGATAGGCGTCGATGACGCGGGTGTCGCGCCGGACCGCCTCCGGTGGGCCTTCGACGAGCACGCTGCCCTGGTCGAGGACGACGATGGGGTCGGCGAGGTCCATGATGAAGCTCATGTCGTGTTCGATGATGAGGAAGGTGATGCCGTCGTCGTTCAGGTCCGCGATGAACGACGACAGCTTGTTGGCGAGCGTCGGGTTGACGCCGGCCACGGGTTCGTCGAGCAGCAGGATGTCGGGCTTGGCCATCATCGCCCGCGCGAGTTCGACCAGCTTGAGCTGACCGCCCGACAGTTCGGTGGCGGGCGTGGTGGCGAGGTGGTCTATCTCGAAGCGTTCGAGCAGTTCGGCCGCGCGTTCGAGGTTGGCGGTTTCCTCCGCGCGCACCTCGTCGCCCGCGGTGAACAGCGCGGTCAGGGACTCGCCGGCCTGTGACTGCGGGCCGACGAGCATCGCCTCGCGGACGGTCATGCCTTCGAGCTTCCGGGGCGTCTGGAACGTCCGGATGAGGCCGTGGTGGGCGATGCCGCTGGGCTTCATTCCGGTGACCGGCGTCCCGTTGACGGAGACGGAGCCGGCGTCGGCCTCGTAGAAGCCCGAGATGAGGTTGAACAGCGTGGACTTGCCGGCGCCGTTCGGCCCGATGAGGCCGGTGATGGAGCCGCGCTCCACCGCGAACGAGACGTCGTCGGTCGCGACCAGGCCGCCGAAAGCCTTCTCCAGCCCGGAGACAGACAGGACGACGTCGTCCTTGTCGAGGTCCGGGCCGGCGGTCACGGCGGCGTCCGCCTCACTCATCGGTCTCACCCCGCAGCGAGTCGGGCCAGATGAGTTCGTCCTGCGGCGGGAGGACGCCCTCCGGCCGGAACCGGATGATGAGGATGATGAGCGCGCCGACCGCGAGCAGGCGGAGCGGCGCGATGTCGAACGGTATCAGCTCGATGCCGTTCAGGAACCGCGTGCCTTCGAGGATGGCGATGATGGTGAACCCGCCGAACATCGCGCCCCGGTTGCTCCCGCTCCCGCCCAGGATGACCGCTATCCACACGTAGAAGGTGCGGATGGGGTCGAGGTCGCCCGGCCCGAGGTAGAGGGTGAGGTGGGCGTAGAAGACGCCCGCCAGCGCCATGATGACGCTCCCGATGACGAACGACTGCATCTTCCGCCGGTAGGTGTCCTTCCCGAGCGCCTCCGCCAGGTCCTCGTCGGCGCGGATGGTGCGCTGCACCCGCCCCCACGGCGACCGGTGGATGCGCCGGAGGAACAGGTAGACGACGGCGACGAAGACGCTGACGAGCATCAGGTTGAGTATCGACACGGGCAGCGGCCGCGTCAGGTCGCCAACGACCGGCCAGTTGGCGTAGAACCGCGGGATGCCGGAGATGCCGGAGCTTCCGTTGGTCCACGGGACCTGGTTCGTGATGACCGACCGCACCACCTCGGCGAGGCCGAGGCTGGCGATGGCGAGGTAGTCCGCGCGCAGGCGGAGCGTCGGGATGCCGATGAGCACCGCAATCACCGCCGCACCCGCCAGCCCGACCACCAGCCCCAGCAGGGGACTGAACCCGCCGGCTATCGGCGAGTTGCTCGCGGTCACCAGCGCGGTGCCGTACGCGCCGATGCCGAAGAACGCGGCGACACTGAAGTTGATGAGCCCGGTGTACCCCCACTGGACGTTCAGCCCGAGCGAGAGCAGCAGGTACATCCCGGCGAGCGCGAGCAGGTAGAACAGGTAGGCGAGCTGGAGGTACCCCACGGCCCACGCGGCGAACAGGAGGAACAGGAACGCGGCGAGGAAGACGACCACCCGGTTCTCGGCCGGGGTGAGGTCGTTCCACCACGCCTCGACGACGTCCTGGAGGTCGGCGGCGAGACTCACGCCGCCTCACCTCCCATGATGCCGGACGGGCGCACCAGCAGGATGACGACCATGATGACGAACGCGATGGACGCCGAGTACTTCGTGCCGTCGGGGATGCCGACGACGGCGAGCAGCGGCGTGAGTTCGTGGACCATCCCGATGACGAGGCCGCCGAGCATCGCGCCGTAGACCGAGCCGATGCCGCCGAGGATGACCGCGGCGAACACCACGAGCAGGATGTCGAACCCCATCCGCGGGTGGACGTGCGTGTGGAGGCCGAGGAACACGCCGCCGGCGGCCGCGAGTCCCGCGCCGATGACCCACATCGCGACGATTATCTGGTCGGTCCGGATGCCGCTCACCCGGGCGAGGTCGGCGTTGTCGGCCGTCGCGCGCATCTTCCGGCCGAGCGTCGTGTACTGCAACAGCAGGTGCAGGCCGACGACGAGGATGACGCTGACGACGACGATGGTGAGGTTACGGACCGTCACGGCGACGCCGAACGCGTCCTGGATGGCCGGAATCGGGCCCTGGCGCTGGATGCCGTAGGACTGGAAGCCGCCGGGGAAGCCGAGCAGGATGCCCGCCCGGTAGACGAACGCGACGCCGATGCTCGTGATGAGCAGGCCGATGGAGTCGACGTCCAGCGGCTTGTAGATGACGCGCTCCGTCGCCAGCGCGACGAGTGGCGCGAGCGCCATGCCGACGAGGAGCGCGAGGAAGAACGTCACCGGGATGCCGAGGATGGAGACGCCCGGGTCGGCGCCGCCGAACATCGTCATCACCAGGAGCGCGCCGTACGCGCCGACCGTCATCGTGTCGCCGTGGGCGAAGTTCGCGAAGTCCGCGATGCTGTAGACGAGCGAGAGGCCGATGCTCGCCAGGACGATGATGCTACTGTAGACGATGCCGTTGACGACGTACTGGAGAATCGCGGGCATGATAGATGCCGTCGATTCAGGTCGAGATGAACCCGGTCGACTCGTAGCTGTGGTTCTGGATCTCGAAAATCTGTTCGTACGCGGCGGGGTCGCCCTTCTCGTTCAGGTCGATGGGGCCGCTCACGCCCTCGTAGTTGACCTCGGAGGCGCTGGCGCCGTCCGCGAGCAGCTGTTGGCCCTCCTCGAAGGAGTAGACCTTCTGGCCTTCGGGCCGGGTGATGTCGCGGACGACCTCGCCGATGGCGGCGCCGGTGAACTCGTCGGCCGCCTGGACGCCGAGCGCGCCGACCACGATGGCGTCGTAGGCGTACGCCGACCACGCGGTCGGGTCCCGGCCGTAGTCGCTGTTGAAGTTCTCCGCGAACCGCTTGTAGTTCTCCTGGTCGAGCGCGGCGCTCGGCGCGATGATGGTCATCCCGTCGATGCTGCCCTCGGGGATGTTCTGGAGGACCTTCGGGCCCTTGACGGAGTCGGAGCCGTAGAGCGCGACGTCGCCGAGGTAGCCCTTGTCGTAGGACTCCTGGGCCATCGTGGTGAACTCGGGCTGGTAGCTGATGAACAGCCACGCGTCGGCGCCGGCGTCAGCCATCCCGGTCACCGCGTTGGTGTAGGAAGCCTTCCCCTGGTCGTGGGGCTGGTTGTACTTGATGTCGCCGTCGTAGGCGTCGACGAACGCCTCCTGGACGCCCTGTCCGTAGGCGTTGTTCAGCCACGTGATGGCGACCGAGCTATGGCCGTCCTCCTTGATGAGCTGTGCGAGCGCCTTCGCCTGCAGGCTCCCGGTCGGCGACATACGCATCAGGTCGGGGTAGTCCGAGAGCTTCGGGCTCGTGCTGTTCTGGCTGATCTGGACGACGTCGGTGCCCTGGACGACGCTCTCGTGGATGGCGATGCTCACGCCGCTGCTGACGGCGCCGATGAGCAGCGGCACCTGGTCCTGGTTGACCAGCTTCTGGGCGGCGCTCACGCCCGCCTGCTGCTGGCTCTGGGAGTCCTCGACGATGATGTCGAGGTCGCGGCCGTCGATGCCGACGGCGTTCACGTCCGCGAGCGCGAGTTCCATCCCGCGCTTGTTGCGGGTGCCGAACTCCTCGAGGGAGCCCGTCCGCGAGTCTACCATCCCGATGGAGAACGGACCGCTCGACCCACCACCACCGAGACCGCCCAGACACCCCGCAGTCGCGAATATTCCGGCAGTGCCGGCCGCCTTCAGGAAGTTACGGCGATTGTGTGACATTGTTAACCACGACTCTACTCTAGCAGAAGGTGGCTTTAGGTTTTCGGAAAATGAAGCGTAGACGCCCCAGATAAGGGGAGCGTACCGGTTCGAGGGTGTCAGTCAGATGACGCCAGTCTTCGCGGCGACCTCCCGGGCCGCCGATTCGCTCATCCCGTTGCCGAGGATGGTGTACCGGTCGCGTATCTCGTGGGCCGTGGTGAGCGCCTCGACGACCTCGTCGGCCGAGACGCCGAGTTCCTCGGCGGTCGTCGGCGCGTCGATGCTGGCGAGCGCGTCCCGGACCGCCCGCCAGTTGCCCTTCTCGCCCGTGTGGAGGAACTCGACCATGATGGTGCCGACGCCGACCTGGTGGCCGTGGAGCGCCCGGCCCGGCGCGATGCGGTCGAGCTGGTGGGAGAACAGGTGTTCGGCGCCGCTCGCGGGGCGGGAGGAACCCGCGATGCTCATCGCCACGCCCGAGGAGACCAGCGCCTTGACGACGATCCACGCCGTCTCCTCCAGGCCCGGCCGGATGGACTGGGCGTTGTCCACGAGCATCTCGGCGGTCATCTCCGCGAGCGCCGCGGCGTACTCGGAGTACTCGACGCCCTGGAGGCGGTTGGCGAGCCGCCAGTCCTTCACCGCGGTGTAGTTGCTGATGATGTCGGCACACCCCGCGGTCGTCAGCTCCCAGGGCGCGTCGGCGATGATGCCGGTGTCCGCGATGACGGCCATCGGGGGTTCGGCGGCGACGCTGTGGCGCGTGTCGCCCTCCGGGACCGACCCGCGGCCGCTCACGATGCCGTCGTGGCTCGCCGCGGTCGGCACCGAGACGAACGCCATGTGGAGGTGGTCGCTCGCCATCTTCGCGATGTCGATGGCCTTGCCGCCGCCGACCCCGATGAGGAAGCCGGGGTCGGCCGCCTCGGCGGCCTCGATGACGCGCTCGACGGACGCGAAACTCGCCTCGTCGACGACGACTACTTCGGGTTCGTGGCCGTCCGCCGTGAACTGCTCGACGAGACGGTCGCCCGCGACCTGTCGCGGCGTCGGACTGGTGACGACGAGCGGGCGTCCCTGCAGGTGGAGGTCGGACACGACCTCCCCGGCGTCGGCGAGCACCTCGTGGCCCACCACCACGTTCCGCGGGAGGCGTATCCACG
Source organism: Halobacteriaceae archaeon GCM10025711 (assembly GCA_042662785.1). GTDB lineage: Archaea > Halobacteriota > Halobacteria > Halobacteriales > Halobacteriaceae > JBHSYX01. Next base: position 1,067,978 of record JBHSYX010000001.1, on the reverse strand, counting down.
TCGACTTCTCGAACATACCCCGACCCTCGCGGCCCGCCCCCAAACCGTTTACTCTACGGTGTCGAGCACTTCGATGAGTCGCTCCTCGAGGTCGCGGCCCGGGTCCCACTTGCTCCCGTCGCGGTCGCTGTCCAGGGACTCCTCGACGGTGCGGGCCATCGCCTCGTCGACCGGCGTGGACTCCCAGCCGAGGTCCATCAGCTTGTTCACGTCGAGGACGTGCGGGTAGTCGCGGTAGAGGATGAAGTTGCCGAGCGACCGGTCCATCGACCCGAGTTCGCGCTCGCACGCGAACACGGGGTCGACCTCGGTGTCGAGCGCGTCGGCGATGGTCTCGACCGTCTCGGCCAGCGTGAGTGCGCGCTGGTCGCCGACGTTGTACGCCTCGCCGGCCTCGCCCTCCTCGGCGACGATGCGGAGCGCGCTCGCCACGTCCTCGACGTAGACGCGCTGCCAGACGTTCGTGCCGTCGCCCGGCACGACGAACTGGTCGTAGTTCGCCACGCGGTCGATCCAGTAGTCCATCCGCTCCGTGTAGTCGTACGGGCCGTAGACGACGGTCGGCCGCACCGACATGGCGTTGACGCCCGAGTCGGCCGCCTCGAACACCGCGCGGTCGCCGCCCGCCTTCTTCACGCCGTAGCTGTTCTCGGACAAGTCGGCCTCCTCCGGCCCGGGATACTCGTGGATGGGCGTCAGGCCCTCGCGCTTCGGGATCTCGTCTCTCGCGTAGACCGCGCCGCTGGAGACGTAGACGTAGGCGTCGACGTCCCGGAAGACGGACGTCGCGGCGTGCACGTCCTTCGGGTCGTAGGCGACGAAATCGAACACCGCGTCGGGGTCGGCCCGGTCGCGCGCCGCCTCCAGCGCGCTGTCGCTCGACCGGTCGCCCTCGACGTGCGTGACGCCGTCGGCGTCCTCGAAGGGGTTCTCGTGCTCCCCCGGTTGAAGATGGTTACCTCGTAGTCGTGGTCCAGAAGTTCCGTGACCGTGTGGCGGCCGATGAACCGCGTGCCGCCGATGACGAGTGCCGAGTCCATGTCCCGCACAATGCGGGCACGTCGCAAAGAACTGGCGTTCCCGGTCGTCCGTGCGGCGGTCAGTCCGCGCTCCCCGGAACGCCCGCCGAGTCCACGGCGGAGACGGGCGACGGCAGCGAGGTGCGGGCGTCGGCCTCGGGGCGCTCGGAGATGGCGCGCCGGTAGGCGTCCGGCATGACCTTCACGAACTGCTCGCGGGCGCTCGCCCAGTCGTCGAGCAGGTCGCGGGCCCGCTCGCTGCCGGTGTAGGCCGCGTGGTTCTCCACGAGGCGGCGGAGCGCGCGCTCGTCGGTCTCCGAGAGGTCGCCGGACAGGTCGACCATCCCGGTGTTGGCGCGGTCGGCGAACGCGCCGTCCGGGTCGTAGACGTAGGCGACGCCGCCGCTCATGCCCGCCGCGAAGTTCTTCCCGGTGTCGCCGAGCACCGCGACGATGCCGCCGGTCATGTACTCGCAGCCGTGGTCGCCGACGCCCTCGACGACGGCCGTCGCGCCGCTGTTCCGGACGGCGAACCGCTCGCCTGCGACGCCGTTGACGTAGAGTTCGCCGTCGGTCGCGCCGTAGAGCGCGACGTTCCCGATGACGACGTTCGCCGCCGGGTCGAACGGGGCGCGGTCGGGCGTGCGGACGGTGATGCGGCCGCCGGAGAGCCCCTTGCCGACGTAGTCGTTCGCGGCGCCCACCAGGTCGAGGCTCACGCCGGGCGCGAGGAACGCGCCGAAACTCTGGCCGGCGGTCCCCTCGAAGTTGCACGCGATGGTGTCCTCCGGGAGGCCGTCGCCGCCGTACCGGCGGGAGACTTCCGAGGAGAGCATCGCGCCGACGGCCCGGTCCACGTTCCGCACGCGACCGGAGAGGCTGACCGGGTCGCCGTCCTCCAGCGCCGGGCCGGCGGCCTCGACGAGGGGTGGTCGCGGTGGTCGTCCATCTCGGTCTCCTGGTCGCGGGTGCGGTAGCGGTCGTCGTCGCCTCCGGGTTCGGCGAGGACCGCCGAGAGGTCGAGGTGTTTCGCCTTCGGGTGGTCGGTCTCGCGCTGGCGGAGCACGTCGGCGCGGCCGACCATCTCGTCCACCGACCGGAAGCCGAGGTCGGCCATTATCTCCCGGAGCTCCCGCGCGATGAACGTCATGTAGTTGATGACGTGGTCGGGTTCGCCCGGGAACCGCTTCCGGAGGTCCTCCTTCTGGGTGGCGACGCCCGTCGGGCAGTTGTTCGTGTGGCAGATGCGCGCCATCACGCAGCCGCTGGTGACCAGGCTCGCCGTGCCGAACGCGAACTCCTCGGCGCCGAGGAGCGCGCCGATGGCGACGTCGCGGCCGGTCTTCAGGCCGCCGTCCACGCGGAGCGTGACCCGGGAACGCAGCCCCGTCTCGCGGAGGAGCTGGTTGGCCTCCGCCAGGCCGAGTTCCCACGGCAGGCCGGCGTGCTTGATGGAAGTCTTCGGGCTGGCGCCCGTCCCCCTGAATGACCGGAGATGTGGACGGCGTTCGCCTTCGCCTTCGCCACGCCCGCGGCGATGGTGCCGATGCCCGCCTCCGAGACGAGTTTGACGTGGATGCGGGCGTCGGGGTTGGCCGACCGCAGGTCGTAGATGAGCTGTTTCAGGTCCTCGATGGAGTAGATGTCGTGCTGGGGCGGCGGGGAGATGAGGCCGACGCCGGGCGTCGAGTACCGCACGCCGGCGATCATCTCGTTGACCTTCCGGCCGGGCAGGTGGCCACCTTCGCCGGGCTTGGAGCCCTGGGCCATCTTTATCTGGATGTCCTCCGCGGCCGCGAGGTACTCGCTGGTGACGCCGAACCGGCCGCTGGCGACCTGCTTTATCTTGCACTCGCGCTCGGTACCGAACCGCTCCGGGGTTCGCCGCCCTCGCCGGTGTTGGCTTTCGCGCCGATGCGGTTCATCGCGCGGGCGTTGTTCTCGTGGGCCTCCGGCGAGAGCGACCCGAGGCTCATCGCGGCCGTCGAGAACCGGGTGACGATGTCCTCGACGGGTTCCACCTCCTCGACGGGGACCGACTCGCGGTCGTCCGCGAAGTCGAGGAGGCCGCGCAGGGTCTGGAGCGTCCTGGTTTGCTCGTTGACCAGGTTCGCGAACTCCTCGAACTTCTCGTAGCTCCCGGTCCGGACCGACTGCTGGAGTGCGTTCACCGTCTGCGGGTTCCACTGGTGGTGGCGGCCCGACGACCGGTTCTGGAACTCGCCCTGGCGTTCGAGCTGCGGGTCGTCGCCGAACGCGACGTCGTGGCGGGCGCGCAGGTCGGCCTCCACCTGGTCGATGCCGATGCCCTCGGTCCGGTTCTCGGTGCCCGCGAAGTACTCCGCGACGAAGTCGGAGTCGAGGCCGACCGCCTCGAATATCTGGGCGCCCTGGTAGCTCTCGACCGTCGAGATGCCCATCTTCGCCATCACCTTCAGCAGGCCGTGCTCCAGCGCGTGGACGTAGTCGTCGATGGCGTCGCCCTCGTCCATCCCGTCCGGGCCGGCGACCAGGTCGGCGATGGTGTCGAAGGCGAGGTACGGGTTGACGGCGCCCGCGCCGTAGCCGACGAGCGCCGCCATCTGGTGGACGGTGCGGGGGTCGCCGGACTCGACGACGAGGCCGACGTTGGTGCGGAGTCCTTCCCGGACGAGGTGGTGGTGGACCGCGCCCGTCGCGAGCAGGCTCGGGACGGGGATGCGGTCGCTCGCCGTCGAGCGGTCCGAGAGCACGACGACGTCGGCGCCCGCCTCGACGGCGGCACGGGCGTCGTCGCGGACGCGCTCGACGGCCGCCGCCAGGTCGCCGTCGGTGTCGTAGGTAACGTCGACGGTGTGGCTGGTGAGGTCGCCGTCGAGGTCCGTGATAGCGGCGAGTTCCGCGTCGGTGAGGACGGGCGAGTCGGCGACCAGCTGTCGGGCGTGGGCGGGCGACTCGTCGAGCAGGTTGCGCTGGTGGCCCAGCCGGGTCTCGAGGCTGGTGACGATCTCCTCGCGGATGTAGTCGATGGGCGGGTTGGTGACCTGGGCGAACAGCTGGCGGAAGTGGCTGAACAGTGGATGGTTGAACTCCGAGAGCACCGCGAGCGGCGTGTCGTCGCCCATCGAGCCGACGGGGTCCTTGCCCTGCTCGACCATCGGCTGGAGGAGTTCGTCGAGTTCGTCGTGGGTGTAGCCGTAGACGGCCTGGTGGGCGCGCAGGTCGTCGACCCGGCTACGGTCGCCGGGGCGGGGCGGCGTGAGGTCGCCGAGCGCGACCTGTTCGCGGTCGACCCACTCGGCGTACCGGTCGTCGGTCAGGTCGTCGAACACGTCGTCGTCCGGGACGACCCGGCCCTCGGTCGGGTCGGCGAGGAACAGCTGGCCGGGCTGGAGGCGGCCGCGCTCTGCGATGTCTTCGGGGTCGGTCTCCAGCGCGCCGGCCTCGCTCGCCATGACGAGGCGGTTGTCGGTGGTGACGTCGTAGCGCGTGGGTCGCAGGCCGTTCCGGTCGAGGACCGCGCCGACGCGCTCGCCGTCCGTGGCGGCGACCAGCGCCGGGCCGTCCCACGGTTCGACGAGGGAGGCGTGGAAGTCGTAGAACGCCTTGCGGTCGGCGTCCATGGCGTCGTCGCCGCGCCACGCTTCCGGGATGAGCATCCGGAGCGCGTGGGGCAGGTCGCGGCCGCCCGCGAGGAGGAGTTCCACCGCGTTGTCGACGGACGCGGTGTCGCTCTGTTCGGCGGTCGGGATGACGGGTTTGAGGGTGTCGACGTCCTCGCCGAACGCGTCGTGTTCGAGGTCGGTCTCACGCGCCCGCATCCAGTTGATGTTCCCCTGGATGGTGTTGAACTCGCCGTTGTGGACGATGCGCCGGTAGGGGTGGGCGAGATGCCACGCCCCGAGCGTGTTGGTCGAGAACCGCGCGTGGACCATCACGAACGTGGACTGCACCCGGTCGTCCTGGAGGTCGAGGTAGTAGTCGCGGAGCTGGTCGCCCTTCAGGAGGCCCTTGTAGACGAGGGTCTGCCGGTCGAGCGAGGTGACGTAGAACCGGTCGGCGCCGTCGGGGTCGCGGTCGACGACGGCGTTCTCGACGGCACGCCGGCCGACGTAGAGCGCGCGGTCGAACGCTTCCGTGGTCAGGTCGTCCGCCGGGGCGACGACGCCCTGGACGACGTCGGGTTCGGAGTCGAGCGCGGTCGCTCCCAGGCCGCTGTTGTCCGTCGGGACGTCCCGCCAGTGTACTACGTCCAGGCCGTGGTCCGCGAGCACGGTCTCGACGAGGTCCTGGAGGCCGTCGCGGGCGTCGCCGGCGGGGAAGAAGAAGGAGCCGACGGCGTACGTCTCCGGCAGGTCGACGTCGAGCTCGTCGGCGAGGAACTCGCGGGGCGTCTGGAGCATCACGCCTGCGCCGTCGCCGGTGTTCTCCTCGGCACCCGTGGTGCCGCGATGTTCGAGGTTCGCGAGCAGGTCGAGGCCGTCGGCGACGACGTCGTGGCCGCGGCCGCCGTCGAGGTCCATCACCACCCCGACGCCGCAGTTCGCGCGGCTCTCCTGGCCGTCCGCGAGCGTGGTCCGGGCGCTCGCGACGTGGTCCGGTCTCATGTCTCGACCGACCACGCTCGCGATTAAAACGCTGACCCTGAATGTATATATGTGTACTATTAGCATATAAGGCCATATGATTGTGCTAATTTCCAACACGGTCGTTCGTGGCGAACTCGACGGGCGAAGAGAAGAGCCGACGGCCGGCTATCGGTCCCGGCCGCCGGAGAGCCGGTCCACCATCGTCTCGGTCGTCGCCGCGTCCGGGTGAGGGATGTCCAGCCGGTCTCGAACGGCGGCGACGACGTCATCGACGAGCGCGACGGCCCACCGGTAGAACGCGGCGTCCGCCGCCGCCCGGTCGACCTGCGCTCGGAAGGCGGGAAGCCAGTCGAGGTGGTCGGCCACGAACGCGGCGTACGCCTCGCGCTCGCCGTGTTCGAGGAGCACGCTGGCGTACTCCAGCAGGAGCGCGACGTGGTCGGCCGGGTACGCCGACGGCGGGGTCGCCCCGAGCGCCGCGTACCGGCGTCGCATGTCGACCGCCGACGGCCCGCCGAGCAGTCCGCCGTCGCGCCCCCGAACCACTCCCTGTACGGCGACTCCGCGGGCGGCGCATAGGGCGTCGCCATCGCCTCGAACAGCCGCGTGTACGACTCGTCGAGCGCGCCGACCGACGCCGGTTCGGGGGTGCGAGGTCGGCGGCGACCGACAGGTCGAGCGCCGCGGCGTGGTCGCGTAACTCCGCCGCCACCCGTCCCTCGCGGACCGCCCGGACGAACGCCTCGTCGGGACGCTTGAGACACTCCGCGAGCAGCGAATGGAGGTCAGCCCACTCGTTCGTCACCGTCGGTCGCGCGTTACGCTGGCTCATTCACGACCCTCCTGTAGAACCCGTAGCCGAGCGCGGCCAGCCCCGCGACGATGACGAGCGCGACCAGGTTGAGGCCGACGAGGTAGACCACACCGGCCGCGCCGTCGGGCAGCGCGTTCGGGGCGGTGTCGGCGAGGAGCCGCGGCCCGGTCGGGAGCGGCGAGAGCACGTACCGGAGGACGGCGCCCGTCCAGATGACCACGAACAGGAGCATGGCGAGCACCATCCCGGTCGTCAGCACCGTGTTGTGCGAGGACTCCTCGCAGGGGACGTCGCTCGTGCCGACCTCGCGTTCCGCCCACCGGGTCCACTCCTCGCAGGCCCGCCCCACGCCGACCGTCCCGGTGAACATCGAGAGGTCGACGGGGGCTTCCTTGACGTGGGTCATGAAGAGGTGGAAGACGACGCCCACCAGCATCGTGACCGCGACGACGGCGTGCACGTCCCGGAGTATCAGCATCGGTGGGTTCGGCGAGACGGGGTCGAGCACGCCCCGGTACCAGAGCACCAGCCCCGTCGCCGACATCACGACCACCTCGAAGCTGATGATCCATATCTCCGCCTTCTGGAGGAACGTGTACTTCTCCGAGTCGGGCGCCTCGCCGAACCCGGCGACGAACTTGAACTGCTGGACGGCCTCCGGGACGTCCCGGGCCGCGGCAGCACCGACAGCAACGACGACTCGCCGGACGCAACGCCCAGCAGGGCGTACGCCACGAAGAACAGCGAGGAGGCGACGAGCGTGACGCCCGCCGCGACGTGGACCAGCACGACGTTCGTGTGGCCGAACACCGCGATGAGCCACCCCAGCGGGCCGTTGAACGTGAGCGGCAGGCCGGTCAGCCACAGGAGGAAGATGCTCGTGGCGAGCGCCCCGTGGAAGTAGACCTGCACGTCGTTGAACCGTTCGAGCACGGTCCGGCTCGGGGTCGCGGTCGCCATCTCAGTCACCTCCCTCGTCGCCCGCGGTCAACTGACGCCACGTGCCCAGCAGCTGGGCCGCCACGACGACGAACACCACGCTGATGTAGAGGCCGAGCACCGCCCGGACCGCCAGCCAGAGGTCGTTGAACCCGTCGTACGGGAGTTGACGGCCGACGTTCCCGGTCGCGATGGCGGTCCAGCCGTTCGTCGACGCGGCCATCCCGTCGAGCCAGACCAGCAGCACGGCCGTCCCGACCACCGCGAACGCGAGGGCCGCGACGCCGCGCCACCGGCTGACGCCCGTGGACTGCCTGACGTCGGCGTGCGTGTGTTCCATCGTTGGCCTCCATCAGTCTCCTGCGAGTCGGTCCACCGGGTCGTCCGGGCCGGTCGGTTCGACGATGACGGACGTGTCTCGCTCGGCGAACCGCCGGGTCGCCTCCTCGGAGGCCAGTTCCATCATCTCGGAGACCGTGCCCGCGTGGAGCGCGCCGCCGACGCAGGTGTCGACGCACGCCGGCTTCGTCCCGCCGTCCTCGGGCTTCTCCTTCGCGGGTTTGCCGTGCCCCTCGCCCGGCCCGTCGCCCAGGCAGAGGTTGCACTTCTGCATCAGGCCCTTCGCGTCGTACTGGGGTGCGCCGTACGGGCACGCCCAGCCACAGTACCGGCAGCCGATGCACGACTCGCGGTCGACGGTCACGATGCCGTCGGTGTCGCGTTTCGTGATGGCGCCGGTCGGGCAGACCTGCTCGCACGGCGGGTTCGCACAGTGCATGCACGACACCGACACCGTGGTCTCCTCGTAGTCGGGGAACTCGCCAGTGCCGACGTGGTCGACCCGCCGCCAGTCCGGGCCGTCGGGGTCGATGCCCTTCGACTGCTTGCACGCGACCGTGCACGCCGAACAGCCGATGCACTTCCCGGGGTCGAAGTAGAACGCCCACGCTTCCGCCATCAGGCGTCACCTCCCTTCGAGACCGCGACGGGAATGTGCCTCGCAACCATGCCGGAGACCGGCTCGATGAGGTCGGCGTCGTGGAGTTTCATGGAGTTACCGCCGGCGTCGTCGGGCGCGATGGAGCCCTCGCCCCAGCCGAGCGTCGTCGTCACGAAGCCGGGCCGGATGCCCTCCGTGACGTGGGCCATCAGCTCGATGGACCCGGCCCGGGACTCGACGGTGACCATGTCGCCGTCGGCGATGCCCCGCGGCGTGGCGTCGCGGGGGTTGACGAGCAGGTAGTTCCCGCGGTACGCCTTCGAGGCGAGCCCCCACCGCTCGGCGAGTTGCTCGCGCGAGTAGTCGGAGCTCTGGTCGCCCGCCCGCGATATCTGCTCGACGAACGTGTCGGTGAACTCCAGCGGGTACGTCTCGTCGGTGACCTGGCCGTACCGGCCCGGCTCGTGGTACTCGACGCCGGTCGACATCCCCGCCTGCTCGGCGGCGTCGACGTAGCCCTCGACGTTGTCGAGGACGAACTGGAACTTGCCGGACGGCGTGTCGAACCCGCCGTCCTTCCAGCTCTCGTAGCCGTACTCGCCACCGAGGACGTAGTTGCGTTCGTCGAGTTCGTCGAGGGTCAGCCCCGCGCCCGACAGCGCGTCGTTCAGCTTCTCCTCCTTGGTCTTCCAGGGGACCAGGTCGCCGAGGCCCATCGCCTCCGCGAGCCCTTTCAGGATGTCGAAGCCGGGCTTCGTGTTCCACTGGGGCTCGATGGCGGCCTTCGAGCCGGTGATCCAGCCCCGGGTGGGGTACGAGCCCGGTCCGCCCGCCCCGAGCATCGGCTTCTCGAGCTGGGAGGACTCCGGGAAGACGATGTCGGACTTCTTCGCGGCGCCGTCCCAGTAGGCGTCGATGGAGATGACGAGGTCCATCTCGTCGAGGGCGCGCTGCCAGTCGTCGGTGTTGCTGTTCTTCAGCGGGCTGAACCAGTACATGAACGCGCCCGCGATGTCGCCGTTCTCGACGCCCTTCGGCATGATGGAGTGTGCGAGCCCGCGGACGTGGTGGAACGGGTACTCCTCGTAGTCGGCCAGCGGCTGGGGCCGACCCTTGTCGTTCCGGGGCACCTCGATGCCGCGCACCTCGTGCGGGTCCGCGAGGTCGACCGGCGACTGCCAGTAGCGCGGCCCGCCCGGCCGGTCGAGGTTGCCCACGAGGCCGTTGAGCGCGTGGATGGCCTGGGCGTTCTTGTGGCCGTTCGACTGGTTGGTGATGCCGGTCCAGATGATGGCGGCGCAGTTCGGCGCGGCCTTCGCGAAGCCGTTCGCGACGTCGCGGATGGTGCTGGCGTCGATGCCGGTCTTCTCGGCGGCCCACTCCGGCGTCGTGTCGGCGACCGCCTCCCGGTACCGCTCGAAGCCGTAGGTCCAGTCCTCGACGAACGCCTCGTCGTAGAGGCCCTCCTCGACGATGACGTGGCCCATCGCGAGCGCGAGCGCGCCGTCCGTCCGGGGTTCGATGGGCAGCCACGCGTCGGAGTGCTGGGCGGTCTTCGTGTATCGGGGGTCGACGGTGACGAGCGTGGCGTCGTTTTCCTCTATCGCGTCGAGGATACCCTTCGGCTGCCACTGGCCGTTGAACGACTCCATGGGGTTGCGGCCCCACGCGATGATGTACTTGCTGTTCTTGTAGTCGGGGTACGGCCGGCCGACGCCGCCCATCCAGTCCCAGGTGTACGACCACGGCCCGTGACAGATGGTCTTGTGACCGACCTTGTTCGGACAGCCCCACGCGTGCATGATGAGGGTCTTCCACAGGTCCGAGGTGTCGTAGCCCTCCATCATCAGCATCTTCTCGGGGCCGTGCTCCTCCTTGAACGCCGCGAGCCGGTCGGCCGCCTCCTGCCAGGCCTCCTCCCAGGAGACCTGCTGGAGTTTGCCGTCCTTGCGAACGTGCGGCTCCTTGATGCGGTCGGGGTCGTAGGCCTTCTCGAGTTGCGCGTAGGCCTTCGAGCAGAGCGTCCCGTCCCGGCCGGGACCCGCGCTGCCCCGGGGATGGCCGTCGACGCCGCGAAGCTGGACGGCGCGGCCGTCCTCGACCCGGACGCGCATGCCACACAGCTGGTGGCAGCCCCAGCAGTTCCCGGACGCGGTCCAGCCGCCGGTGCCGGCGTCGCCTTTCGCGTCGGCGCGGCCGTCGCCGGTGAGCTGCATGCCGGCGCCGCCGATACCGAGCGCCGCCGCAGCCGTCCCGCTCGCCTTGAGGAACGTCCGGCGGTCGACGCGGACGCCGCTCGCTCCGGAGTCCGGGTCGGTCATCCTCGGAGCCCTCCCGTTCGACGGTCCGGCCGGCGGGGCCGAACGTCGAACACAGCTCGTCGCGGTATCGTTCGGAGAACGCTCGCCCGGCCAGGTCGTGGTTGGCGAGGCGCCTGGCGTCGCGGCGGAGCCGCGCGCGCAGGTCGTCAGGTTCGTCGGTCGATTCGACTGCGGTCAGCACGTCGCCGGGCCTCATCGACGGTTCGACGTGGATTCTGTTGTGACTGGTCACTGGACACCCTCACAGGTGAACGGAGGGGCCGAACCGGCGGTAACGGTTGTTCTTAAGCAGATAAGGTCTTAAGTGGGGTCGAGAATATCGCCCGACACACGTTACCACGGAGAGAGGTAGCGAATCAGTAGCATGCGTCAGTCCAGCCGCCAAATACAACAGTTGACTGTCATTCATTCGGTCCGGCGGGTCACCGCCGGAAGAGCTGCTCCATCACCTTCTCCTCGGCGGCGGCGAGCCGCTGGGAGAGCGCCGACGCCGAGATGTCGAACTCGGCGGCGAGTTCGTCGAGGGACACCTCGTGGGGCGTCCGGAAGTAGCCCGCCGCCTCCGCGCGTTCCAGGGCCTCGCGCTGCTTCGGCGTGAGTTCCGCGAGGTCCACCTCGACCGGTATCGCCCCCAGCCCCACCGCGTCGCTCGTCGTGAGACGGAGGAGGCGGACCGACGTGCAGACGTCGTCGAGCGAGTCGACGAGCGACAGCGCCGCGGCGCGGTCCGCGACGAACGTCGACACCACGTAGGAGTCCTCCCGGACGTCGGTGACGTGGGGGATGGCGTCGAACCGGTGGAAGACGCGGCACGCACAGTGGGCGTCGACAGCCCGCTCCGTGTGCTCGACCACGGTCCGCTCGCCGTCGTCGGTCGGCTCCGAGACGGTGAAATCACAGTGACAGTCGCCGTCCGCGACGTGCGTGCGGATGTCCTGCACCGACTCGTCGAGGGCGATGATGGGGCAGGTCTCGCCCGGCGTCAGCTCCAGCACGAGCCGGAGCGTCCGTTGTTCGGTCACCTTCCCGCTCGGCTGGGTGTCGCGTGTCTCCTGGGGCATCGTTCGGGCGGGCTCCGTCGGCGTGAGAGCCGATGTCCCGGGGTACGAGCCACGAGGGGAAATAGCGACGGCGAGTTCCTACGAGAAGGGAGGAGCCGCGAAATTTATACGTCGCCGGCGGTCGGTCGACTCAGTAGGTCTTCGCGAAGTACGCGACCTCGTGGGCGGGGTCGCCGCAGACGCCGCACTCGTCGGCGTCGGGTTCGACGTCCTCGTCGAGCGGGAGCATCACGATTTCGGCCGCTATCTCCTCCTTGATGGCGGTCTCGCAGGCCTCGTCGCCACACCACGGCGTCCTGACGTAGCCGCCGTAGCGGCCGATGGTGCCGAGAATCTCCTCGGGGCTGTGGGCCTCGCGGACGTTCTCCTCCAGGTTCTCCGCGGCCGCCTCGTAGAGCTTGTCGTAGACGGCGTCGAAGTGGTCGTGGATGGTCTCCGGGATGTCGCTCCGGTCCTCGACGACGTTCTCGCCGTCGGGCCGGTGGACCACCGTGACCTCCTCGTCCTCGACCTCGTTCGGGCCGATCTCGATGCGGACGGGGACGCCCTTGAGCTCCCACTCGTTGAACTTGAAGCCGGGGTTGCGCTCCTCGCGGTCGTCGAGTTCGACGCGGACGTCCTGGGCCTCGAACTCGGCGGCGAGTTCCGTGGCGTACTGGAGCACGTCGTCGCGGGTCTCCTCGTTCCAGATGGGGACGATGGCGACCTGCTGGGGCGCGACGGTATGGGGGAGCACGAGCCCCTGGTCGTCGCTGTGGGTCATGATGAGCGCGCCGATAGCCCGCCACGACAGCCCCCACGAGGTGGTGTGGGCGACGCGCTCGTCCTCGTTCTCGTCGACGTACGTGATGTCGAACGCGTCCGCGAAGCTCTGGCCGAGGTGGTGGCTGGTGGCGCCCTGGACCGACTTGCCGTCCGGCATCAGCGCCTCGACGGTCGTCGTCCGGTAGGCGCCCGGGAACTTGTCGTGGTCGGGTTTGCGGCCGAGTTTCACGGGCATCGCGAGCACCTCGTTGTAGAGGCGTTCGTACTGGTCGAGGCGGAGCATCGTCTCCTCCCAGGCGTCCTCGTGGGTGGCGTGGGCGGTGTGGCCCTCCTGCCAGAGGAACTCCTTCGTCCGGAAGAACGGCTTGGTCTCCGTGGCCTCCCACCGCACGACGCTACACCACTGGTTGACCCGGAGCGGCAGGTCGCGGTGGCTGCGTATCCACTTGGCCATGTAGGGCGCGATGATGCTCTCGCTCGTCGGGCGCACCGCCAGGCGCTCCTCGAGTTCCTCGTGGCCGCCGTGGGTGACCCACGCAACCTCGGGGTCGAACCCCTCGACGACGTCCTTCTCGCGCTCCAGGTAGCTCTCGGGGATGAACAGCGGGAAGTATGCGTTCCGGGAGCCGGTGTCCTTGAACCACTCGTCGAGGTTGTCCTGGATGGCCTCCCACAGCGCGTAGCCGCGGGGGCGAGTGACGATGAACCCGCCCATGGGGGCGTAGTCCGCGAGGCCGGCCTTCTGGACGACCTCGGCGTACCACTCGCCGGTGTTGTACTCCTTTGATTCGGTGATGCCGAGTTCCTGCTCGCCGCTCATTATACGGGTGGATTGCGAAGCGCGGTATTAAACTCCCCCGTCTCGCCCCACCGCGAACGGACTGCCGTCGGCGACCCACTCCCACCCGGGCAGGCGGGTCTGGAACCCCGCGGCGAGCGCAGCGTCGAGGTCGTCGAGGCCGGCCGAGCCGTCGTCGTAGTGGGTCTGTACGTCCGCGTAGTGGAACGTCGCCTCGCCGAGCAGGCGGAGCGGCTGGTTGCCCGCGAGCATCCCGGCGAGTTCCCGGCCGAGCAGCTCGTCCACGACGAACCCCGGGTAGTCGCCGTCCACGTCGAGGTCGCGGAGCAGCGCGACGATCGCCGCGACGTTGACCGCGAGGTCGCCGTCCGCGAACACCGCGTCCACCGCGTCGAGATACTGCGCCTCGGACACGGGGGCGACCGTCGTGTCGAAGGCGTCGCCGAGGTCGGCCCTGACGTCGTTGACGAGCGCGACGACGACCGGCGCGCGTTCCCGGACCCAGGCGTGTTCGTCGGCGACGAAGGCGGGTGAGACGTGCATGTGCCCCCGGACGACCCGGCGGGACTTACAGATTTTGCGAAGGCTTTTATAACACTGGACGTATAGGTCGGGGCAAGCGGGTTTTCGGGTATCTTTCCCGCGGACGCGTCGGTCAGCGAATTCCTGAGAGCGCGCCGCTCTCCAGCGCGCGACGCTATCCAACCGAGCGAGGCGACCTATGCCGTCACACGTGGAGTATCGTTTTGGCCGCAGTGCGGCCGTCGCGGTCACCAGGGCCGCGACGGTTGCGGAGTCCCGCGTGGCTCCCGGCCTGTACCCCAACCCTGCAGAACCCGTCATCGGATCCCCACTATGAGTACGGTTGAGCGACAACTCGAAGAACTTCAGGCAACGATATCGAGCGAGCTACCCCCGACATCACCGTCACCGACGTCAAGTACGAGGGCCGGAACTGGTCGTGTACACGCGCGACCCGAAGAAGTTCGCCAAGAACGGCGACCTCATCCGGAAGCTCGCGAGCAAACTCAGAAAGCGCATCACCGTGCGCCCCGACCCCGAGGTGCTCTCCTCGCCGGAGCAGGCCCGCGACACGGTCCTCGACGTCATCCCCGAGGACGCGGGCGTGACCGACCTCGACTTCCACGAGGACACCGGCGAGGTGGTCATCGAGGCCGAGAAGCCGGGCATGGTCATCGGCCGCCACGGCAGCACGCTCCGGCAGATAACCCAGGAGGTCGGCTGGACGCCCGAGGTCGTCCGCACGCCGCCCATCGAGTCCTCGACGGTCTCGAACGTCCGGAACTTCCTCAAGCAGGAGCGCGACGACCGCCGCGACATCCTGGAGAAGGTCGGCCGGCAGATACACCGCCAGAAGATGTCGGACGACGAGTGGGTCCGCGTCACCACGCTCGGCTGCTGTCGCGAGGTCGGACGCGCGAGTTTCGTCCTCAGCACGCCCGAGACCCGCATCCTCATCGACTGCGGCGACAAGCCGGGCGCCGAGGACGAGGTCCCCTACCTCCACGTCCCCGAGGCGACCCCGCTCAACTCCATCGACGCCGTCGTCCTGACCCACGCTCACCTCGACCACAGCGCGCTCATCCCGCTCCTCTTCAAGTACGGCTACGACGGCCCCATCTACACCACCGAACCCACCCGCGACCTGATGGGCCTGCTCACGCTCGACTACCTCGACGTCGCCGCGAAGGAAGGCCGCACGCCGCCCTACGAGAGCGAGATGGTCCGCGAAGCCATCAAGCACACCATCCCGCTGGAGTACGGCGACGTCACCGACATCGCGCCCGACGTCAAACTCACCTTCCACAACGCCGGCCACATCCTCGGCTCCGCGGTCGCCCACTTCCACATCGGCGACGGCCTCTACAACGTCGCGTTCTCCGGCGACATCCACTACAAGGACACCCGCCTGTTCAACGGCGCCGTCAACGACTTCCCGCGCGTCGAGACGCTCGTCCTCGAATCCACCTACGGCGGCCGGAAGGACTTCCAGACCGACCAGGAGGACTCCGAGCGCAACCTCACGGAGATCATCAACCAGACCTACGACCGGGGCGGGAAGGTGCTCATCCCGGCGTTCGCGGTGGGGCGCTCCCAGGAGATCATGCTCGTCCTGGAGGAGGCGATGCGGAACGGCGACATCCCGACCATGCCCATCCACCTGGACGGCATGATATGGGAGGCGACCGCCATCCACACCACCTACCCCGAGTACCTCCGTGACGACCTCCGCGACCGCATCTTCCACGAGGACGAGAACCCGTTCCTCGCCGAGCAGTTCAACCACATCGACGGCGGCGAGGACGAACGCATGGACGTCGCCGAGGGCGAACCCGCCATCATCCTCTCGACCTCCGGCATGATCACGGGCGGTCCCATCATGTCCTGGCTCCGTCACGTCGGCGGCGAGGAGGAGAACACCCTCGTGTTCGTCGGCTACCAGGCCCAGGGGACCTTCGGCCGCCGCATCCAGAACGGGTGGGACGAGATACCCGTCCAGGGCAACGACGGCCGCAACGACACGCTCTCGCTCCGCATGAACGTCGAGACCGTCGACGGGTTCTCCGGTCACGCCGACCGCCAGGGCCTCATGAACTTCGTGCGCACGATGAACCCGCGCCCGGAGAAGGTGCTCTGCGTCCACGGCGACGAACGCTCCGTCCAGGACCTCTCCTCCGGCCTCTACCACGAGTTCAACATCCGCACGTTCGCGCCGAAGAACCTGGAGACGTTTCGCTTCCTCTGAAAAGCCCTCGCGCGGCCCTCCGGGCCGCGCTCGCCCTTTTCATGTCCGCCAGGGGACGAGCGGCCGGCCGGGCTACGTGTTCTCGCCCTTTTCAGTTCTGCCAGGGGATTGAACGTCTGACCGGGCTACGTGTTCTCGTCCTTTTCAGTTCTGCCACAGGACAAGCGGCCGGGCGGGCGACGCGTTCTCGCCCTTCTCATGGTTGCCACGGGACGAAGGTCGGGCAGGCTACGGATGCTCGCCCGTTTCAGTTCCACTTCCACTCCCCAAGCCGAACGCCTAAGCGTCGGTCGGCGCTTCGTGGTGGTATGGAGACGACGCGACACTTCACTGCGACCGTCTACGTCGTCAACGACGGCGCGGTCGCCCTCCACGAGCACGACCACCTGGGCATCCGCATCCCGCCGGGCGGCCACGTCGACCGCGACGAACTCCCGCACGAGACGGCCATCCGCGAGTGCGAGGAGGAGACCGGACTGACGCCGACGCTTCTCGCCGACGAACCGACCGTCGGCGGCGCCGGCCGGGTGCTCCCGCAGCCTCGCTGGCAGATGCTCTACGACATCGACGTCAGCGACGGAGAGGTGGCCCACCAGCACATCGACCACATCTACTACGCGACGGTCCCGGGCCGCGACATCGACCCCGACGACGGCGAGCAGGGCGTCGAGGACTGGGACTGGTACACCCCGAAGACCTCCACAGGGGCGATTTCGACGAGGACGTCGTCGAACTGGGCGTCGCGGCCATCGAGGCGGCCGCGAATGGGTCGTAGCGGCCCGTCGCAGCGGACTGTCAGTCCACCGTCTCGGCGGGGTCGACCACCTCGCCCGACTCGGTGTCGACGCCCACCTGGTCGCAGAGGTCGGACAGCGGGCACGCCTCGGGCCCGTCGAGGCACGCCGGCTTCCGGGCGGTGCAGTACTCCCGGCCGAACTGGATGGACGCGGTGTGGCCGAAGCCGCACTTCTCGGGTGGCACCTCCCGCTCCAGTATCGCCCGGACCTGCTCGTGGTCGGCGTCCGGCGGGGCGACGCCGAGGCGGCGGTAGATGCGGTGGACGTGGGTGTCGACGGGGAAGACGCCCTGGCGGCCGCCGGAGAACAGGAGGACGCAGTCGGCCGTCTTCGGGCCGACGCCCGTGAGTTCGAGGAGGGTGTCGCGGACCTCGTCGGCGTCGCTGCTGCGGACGTACTCGTCGTACGCCGCGGCGCTCCCGTACTCGTCGACGACGTGCTCGGCGGCGTCGACGATGACCCGCGACTTCTGGTTGTAGAGGCCGGCCGACCGGATGGTGTCCGCGAGTTCTTCCGGGTCGGCGTGGGCGAGCGCGACGGCCAGGTCGCCCCCGTCGCCGTATCGGTCCATCAGGGCGTCGTGAGCGGGCTGGCTGGCCTTGTCGCTGGTGTTCTGGCTGAGGATGGTCCGGACGAGGCACGTGAACGCGTCCTGACCGCCGTAGGCCTTCCGCCAGTAGCGGTCGCCGAGGCGGTCCACGACGGTCTCGGCGCGCGTCTGCGCCTCGCCGGGGGCGAACTCGGCGACGGTGCCGCCGCCGTCCGCGCCGCCGCTGATGTTCTCGGCGGGTTCCGGGTCGTCGCTCATACGCCGGAGTGGGGGCGCGACCGGGTAAAAGCTACTCGACGCTGAGGGTGAGCGTGAGGGCGGCGCCGTCCGCGAGGGCGGCGACCAGGTCGCGGTCGAACCCTTCGGCGGCGCGGTCCGCGCCGACCATGATGGTCCTATCGTCGACGTAGTCGCTCGTCCGGCCGACCATGCTCCGGTCGCTGTCGAACGTGAGGTCGGGGTGGCCGCTGCCGGTGACGACCTGGGTGTGGTCGCCGATCTCGAACGTCGCCGTGATGGTGGCGTCGGGGTCCCAGCACGCCCGCACGAACGCGTCGTCGAAGTCGGCGGGCGCGCGGTCGGCCTCGACGCCGAGGATGCAGTCGCCCGCGGGCGTCAGGAAGTCGTCGGTCGTGACCTCGAACGTGCTGGCGTGCTCGGCGGACACGTTCTCGTGGCCGCGTGCGTGAACCGTCTCCTCCATGTGTTCGCACAGCGGCCGGGGGTATTTCAGGGCGGCCCTTCGAGGCTACCGGACGACGGTGATGGTGACGGCCCCGCAGTCGCACTCGTACGCGCGGCGTTCGCCCGCGTCGACGGCCATCGCGAGCATCAGGTGCTCGTCGTCGAGCGGACTATCGCACGCCTCGCACGTCGTCGTGAGCGCTTCGAGCATGTGAGAGGAGACGGCCGGCACCTACGTATAGGTGAGGTAAGCGGACCGAAAGTGAAAGTGTCAGACAGAGGCACGACGTAAAGCATTTGCTACCGGAGTGCGCGCCTGGAATTATGCTTCTGGACGGCTGGGAGGGCGCGGCGGTGGCAGCGGCGGACGGCGCAGAGCCGCCGTCGCCCGACGAGTGGACGCCGGTGGAGCTACCGGGGCGGCCCGGACGCTTCGCGGGCGAGGACGCCGTCGCCTACCGGACCCGCTTTGCGGACCCCCGGACGGGCGACGACGCCCGCGCGCTGCTCGAACTCGAAGGGCTCTACGCCCACGCCGACGTCTGGCTGAACGGCGACCACCTCGGGAGCCACCACGCCTACTTCCGGCCCGCGCGGTTCACGGTCGACCCTGACGAGGAGAACGAACTCGTCGTGGTCTGCCGCCGGCCCGACCGGTTCGGCGGCGTCTACGAGACGGACGAGGTACCCGACGACCAGGCGGTCCCCGCCATCTGGTGGGGCGCGCGCGTCGAACCCAAGCCGGCGGCGTTCGTCGCCGACCTGACGGTCTCCCCGGACCGCTCCGGCGACGGCGCGCGCATCGTCGCCGCACTGACGGTGGACGCCGCCGAACCCGTCGACGAACGCGCGACGTTCTCGCTCCGCCCGGAAGGGTTCCGGGGCGGCGGGATGATGGAGCGCGCCCGCGTCCAGGCCGACGCCGGCGAGCGCGTCACCGTGGAGAAGGCCATCGAGGTCAGAGACCCGAAGCGCTGGTGGCCGCGCGACGATGGTCCCCAGAGCCGGTACACGGTCCGCGCGAAGATGGGCGACGACGCGGTGGAGGAGTCGACGGGCCTCCGGACCGTCTCGTACACCGACGACGGCCTCCTCGTCAACGGAAAACGGCTCCGGGTCCGCGGGTTCAACCTGCTTCCGAGCGACGACCCGGCGGCGGACGTGGAGCGGGCGGTGGAGGCCAACGCGAACTTCGTTCGCGTGCACGCGCACGTCCCGCACCCGGACCTCTGGGCGGCGGCCGACGAGGCGGGCCTCCTCGTCTGGCAGGACATGCCGCTGACCGGGGGCGAACGCTACGACGCGGACCGGGCGGCCGCCATCGCCGAGGACCTGGTGGCGATGGCGTCGCGACACCCGAGCGTCGGGCTCTACGGCGTCCACGACGACCCGGCGGCCGTGACCGACGACCTCGCTGGCGCGTGGCTGGCGAAGACCCGCCTGAAGTGGCGTGCCTGGCGCGCGTCCGGCGACGGCACGACGGCGGCGACGCTTGCCGAGTCGTTCCCGGAGACGGCCGCCGTCTTCCCGGTCGTGGGCGAACCCGGCACGGGCGCGGCCGCCGCCTCGCTCTACCCGGGCTGGCGGTTCGGCGACGCGGCCGACGTGGACTGGCTGCTCGACTGGCAGCCGCACCTCGGCGACGTCGTCGCGGAGTTCGGCGCGGGCGCGCTCGGGTCGGCGGAGCCGTCGGAGACGGCCGGTTTCGACGAGCACGTCCACGCCCAGCACGTCCCGAGCGGCGACGTGGACGCGTCGCAGGCCTACCAGGCACGCGTGGTCAAGACCGTCGCCGAGCGGCTCCGCCGGAACGGGACGGACGCGCTCGCGGCGTACGCGCTCCGCGACACCGCCGACGCGGGGATGGGCGTCCTCGCCCGGGACGGCGACCCGAAACAGGCCTACGACGCCGTCGCCCAGTCGTTCGAACCGGTCCAGGCCGTCCTCCATCGCCCCGGCACCGGGACGACGGACGTTACCGTGGTCAACGACACGAGCGACGACGTCGCGGGCACGCTCTCGTGGAGCGCGGGCGACGAGAGCGGGACGGCCGACGTGTCCGTCGCGGCCCGGGCCAGCGAGCAGGTGGCGACGGTTCCGGTGCCCGGCGGCGCGGACGCGGTGGACCTCACGCTCTCGCTCGCTGACCGGACGGTCACCAACCGGTATCACTTATAAACCCGCGGCCCTTCGGTGTGTGAAACCGTTCCACGCACGCGCCGCGGCCCTGCCAACTGTTTCCAGGGTTCAGTGAAGCGGAAATTTTAAATGCTGGTAACCGGTAGTAGTGGGTACCAGAGCGCGTCCAGCGTTCGGCGGGGAATCGTTCGGCGAAAATGAATCGAGACTTTCCTCTCAACCGGGTCGCAATCGACCGTCGAGCGACCGGTCCGTCCGACACACGCTGGCCGCGAATGGCACAGAGGTTTAACTACGAATGGCAAGTACAGAAACCATAACGGCCGAAGAACTCGTAACCGACGACGAACTCCAGAACAAATCCAAGGGTCAACTTATCAAGCTCGCGGGGCAGTTCCGCGACAAACGCAACGAACTCAACCAGCAGGCTAGTTCTCGAGCGTCCAAGCGCGACGAGCTGAACGCCAAGACCCGCGAGAAGGTCGACGAGGCACAGCAGCATCGCGACCGGCGCGACGAACTCAACCAGCGCGTCCAGGACCACAAGCAGGTCCGCAACGACCTGAACGCCGAGGCGAACGAGCTGTTCAGCAAGGTCGAACAGCTCAAGTCCGACCTCGAACTCGACGAGGGCAAGGACCTCGACCAGCTCAAGGAGGAGATCGAGGCCCTCGAGTTCAAACAGCAGACCGAGGTGCTCTCCGCGGAGGACGAGCGCGAACTCATCGAGAAGATCGAGCAGAAGCGCGACGAGTACCAGGAGCGCAAGGACAAACTCGAGGACTCCGAGGACCTCGAGGAGCTCGTCGACGAGGCCGAGGGGTCCGCGCCGAAGCCAGCAAGCACCACGAGAAGGTGACCACGCTGGCCGACCGCGCCCAGAACCACCACAACAAGATGATCGAGGCCTATCGCGAGGCCGACGACATCCGCGACGAGGCCGACGACATGCACGAGAAGTTCGTGGAGGCCCAGGAGTCCGCCGACGCCCACCACGAGGCGTTCGTGCGCGTCCAGAAGCGCCTGCGCGAACTCGACAAGAAAGAGGAGAAAGAACGCAAGTCCCGCCGCGACGAGAAGCGCGAGGAGGCCCGCGAGGAGGCCGAGGAGATCTACCAGCGCTTCAAGGACGGCGAGACCCTCGACACCGAGGACCTGATGAAGCTCCAGAAGACCGGGCTGCTGTAGACGCCGACTAACTTTTAACCACTCTGCTTCCGTAGCCGGCGGCATGCACGGTGAGTTACGTGTCTAGTCAGGCTGACCGCATCGGCCGTGCGGTCGTGGTGTTCGTCGGCGCGGTGCTCGCGGCCGCCGCCGGGTGGCTGCTGTTCGTGGCAGTCCCGGCCGGCAACCTCGCCAGGCTTCTGGGAATCGTCCTGGTCATCGCGACGGCGGTGCTCGGCCTCCGGTTCGCCGGGCGCGTCGCCTCGCAGGTCTTCGCCCTGTACAACGTCGCGGAGGTGGCGGTGGAAGGACCCATCGTCCGGGACGCGACCGGTGGCCTGCCGAGAGGCCCGAGCGCCGCCGTCGCCGACCCCATCGTCGAGCAGATAGAGCGCGCCGACGAGGACAGCAACGTGGGGGCGCTCCTCCTGAAGCTCAACACGCCGGGCGGCGAGGTGGTGCCGAGCGACGACATCCGGCTGGCCGCCGAACGGTTCGACGGGCCAACCGTCGCGTACGCCACGGACGTGTGTGCGAGCGGCGGCTACTGGATCGCCTCTGGCTGCGACGAACTCTGGGCGCGCGACGCCTCCGTCGTCGGAAGCATCGGCGTCATCGGCTCCACGGTCAACGCGAAGGGGCTGGCGGACAAACTCGGGCTGAGCTACGAGCGGTTCGCCGCCGGCAAGTTCAAGGACGCCGGGATGGCACTCAAGGACCTCTCGGACGACGAGCGCGACTACCTCCAGGGCATCATCGACGACTACTACGACCACTTCGTCGACCGGGTCACCGACGGTCGTGACCTCGACCCCGAGGCGGTGCGCGACACGGAGGCCCGGGTCTACCTGGGCGAGGAGGCCTACGAGATAGGGCTCGTGGACGCACTCGGTACCCGGGAGGACGTCGAGGAGTACCTCGAAGAGAGCATCGGCGAACCCGTCGAGGTGCGGGAGTTCGCCCCGGAAGCAGGGTTCGTCAAGCGCCTCCGCGGCGGTGCGGCCGGCGTGGCGTACGCGTTCGGCGCGGGCCTGGCGAGCGTCGTCGGCGACGACGACACCGGGGGCTCGGCCTCCGCCTCCGGTAAGTCGACGCAAACGGCGAGGGTTTTTATCCCGCGGCCGTGTCGGTTCGGTTAGCCAATGCGTACCCTGGTGGTGTGCGTCGACCGGACCGGCGACATCCCGCGGAAGACCGGCCTCCAGACCCCCATCGCCGGGTGGGAGGCGGTCCAGTCCCTGGTGGTCGACCTGGGGCTCGCCGACCCCGAGGACTCCAGCGTCAACACGCTGCTGGAGGCGCTGCGGGTCACCCGCGACCTGCGGGACGGCGACGAGGAGGCCACGGTCGCGGTCATCTCGGGCACCGCCGATTCGGTCGTCGGCGCGGACCGCGCTGTCGCCGCCCAGATGGACGACCTGCTGGACCGGTACGACCCGGATTCGGCCGTGGTCGTCATCGACAGCCAGGAGGACGAGCGCCTCGTCCCCATCGTCGAGAGCCGGGTCCAGGTCGACTCCGTCGACCGCGTGGTCGTCCGGCAGGCCCGCGACCTCGAGTCGACCTACTACCTGCTGAAGCAGTTCCTCGGCGACGAGGAGCTTCGCCAGTCCATCCTCGTTCCCATCGGCATCGTCCTGCTGGTGTTCCCCGCCATCATGATGCTCGCCCGGCCAGCCGTCGCCGTCGCGAGCATCACCGCCGTCATCGGGTTGTTCTTGCTGTACAAGGGTCTCGGCGTCGGCGACTACCTCGCGGACCTCCCCGGGCAGGCCCGCGACGCGCTCTACTCCGGCCGGGTCTCCATCGTCACGTACGTCGTCGCGGTCGGCCTCGCGCTCGTCGGCATGTTCGCCGGCGTGCTCGGCGTCTCCGACCTCGGCGAGGGCTACGGCGTCGTCCTGCAGCTGATGGCGTTCGCCTTCGACAGCGTGCCCTGGCTCGCGCTCGCGGCGCTCGCGGCGAGCACCGGCCGCCTGCTCGACGAGGCCATCCGGAACGAGCGCGTGCGCACCTCGTATCTCAACCTCCCGTTCGGCGTGGTCGCCGTCGGGTTCGTCGTCCGCGGGTTCTCGGCCTACTTCCTGGAGCGAGCCGGCGCCGTCGACGCGTTCTCCGTCCCCGCGCTCAGCGCCGGCGCCATCGAGGTGTCGGCGTTCACGCTCACCGCCGAGGAGCGACTCGCCCTGTTCGTCGTGGTGGGCGTGCTCATCAGCCTGGTCGGCATCCGCATCTCGACGTACTTCAACGAACCCGAACTCGACGACCGGGACGCCGACCCGGTGGAGTAGGTCCGTCACGGGTTTAACCGGCCGCGGTCAACCCCCGCCATGAGCGATTCCGACGGCCGCTGGGTCAGCCTCTTCTCCGGCGGCAAGGACTCCTCGTGGGCGCTCTACCGCGCCCTGGAGGAGGGACTGGACGTCGCCAGGCTGGTGACGGTCCACCCCACCGGCGACTCCTACATGTACCACGTCCCGGAGACGCGACTCGCCGCGCTCACCGCCGAGAGCATCGGCATCCCGCTGGTCGACGTCGAACCCGCGGATTTCGACGCCGACGCCGCGACCGACGCGAGCGCACAGGGGGACGCCGAACTCGAACCCCTCGAAGCGGCGCTCGTCTCGCTCGCCGACGACCTCGACGGCGGGCTGGCGGGCGTCGTCGCCGGCGCCGTCGAGAGCGAGTTCCAGACCTCACGCATCGAGGCGATGTGCGACCGCCTCGGCGTCGACCTGTTCGCACCGCTCTGGCAGGAGGACCCCGTCGAACTCGGGCGGGCGATGCTCGACGCGGGGTTCGAGATAATCGTCGTCCAGGTGGCGGCCTACGGCCTCGACGAGTCGTGGCTCGGCCGCACGCTCGACGCCGACGCGCTCGGCGAACTCCAGCGGCTCAACGAGGAGTACGGCGTCCACGTGCTCGGCGAGGGCGGCGAGTTCGAGACGTTCGTCACCGACGGCCCGCACATGGCCCGGCCTATCGAGTTGACCTACGAGACGGAGTGGGACGGGACGCGGGGACGGCTCCACGTCACCGACGCCCGCCTCGGCGACTAGTCGCCGTTCCGTATCTGGGTGTGGGCGCCGATGAGCGCGCCCGAGAAGTCGATGTTCTCGACGTGCGTGTTCTCGTCGATGATGGACTCGCGGACGTCGCAGTCGCGGACGGTGGCGTTCGGGAAGACGACCGACCGCTCGACGTGAGAGTTGACCACCTCGGCGCCCGCCATCACCTGGACGTTCTCGCCGATGGTCGACCCTCTACGACGGCGTCGTCGGCTACCATCGCTTCGCCGTCGAGCTGCCAGGCGACGGCGTCGAGGTAGCTCTCCGGCGTGCCGATGTCGAACCACGCACCGTCGAAGGAGAACGCGTAGACGGCCTGGCGGTCCTGGAGCCACTGGACGAACCAGCCCGGTTCGTCGGGGTTGTTGTCCTCGGCGAGGTACTCCTCGAGGAGCGGAAGCGTCTCCGCCGGGAAGCCGTAGCACGCGATGGAGACGAGCGTGGACCGGGGTTCGTCGGGCTTCTCCTGGAAGTCGACGATGCGTTCGCCGTCGAGTTCGACCAGGCCGTACGAACTCGCCAGGTCGAGGCTGCCGACGTCGTAGGCGGCGAGGGCGGGTTCGCCCTTCGCCTCGAAGAAGTCGAGGAACTCGCTCACGTCGAAGCTGATGAGGTTGTCGCCGGCGATGACGAGCGTGTCCTCGTCGACGCCCTCGCGCTCGACCAACTGGGCGAGCGCGCCGATGACGCCGAACTTCTCGTCCTCGGCCGTGGTCTCCTCGACGGTGAGCCGGGGTTTCTCGAAGTCAGAGGCGGCGAGGTGGTCGCGGAAGTCGTCGGCGAACCGCTCGTTCGTGCTGACGAACACCTCGGAGATGCGGTCGTCGGACTCGAGTTCGCGGAAGATGTGGTCGATGACTGTGGTCTCGCCGACCGGGAGGAACATCTTCGGCCGGTGCTTGGTGATGGGCCACAGCCGGGTCGCGTAACCCCCAGCGAGGACGACAGCTTGCATACACTCGAAGTCATTGCGTCCCGGTAAGTCCTTTTTCATTCTTCGGGTACGGCGACACGAATTTCACCCGGGATGTCGAACGGTGAGTATGCGCGAGGCCGACCGCACCACCAGGGAACGCATCACCGACGCGCTCCGCCGGGAGCCGGCGACCCCGAGCGAACTCGCCGCGGCGTTCGACCTGACGCCGTCGGCCGCGCTCTCTCACGTGCGTCACGTCGCCCGGTCGCTCGACGCCACCGACGAGGAACTGCTCGTCCGGCCGCCGACGTGTCGCGACTGCGGGTTCGACGGGTTCGACGACCTGCTGAACCTGCCGTCGCGGTGTCCGGAGTGCAAGAGCGAAGCGGTCGAGGAACCCGCGTTCACCGTCGGCTAGTCGAACCCGACGCGCGGCGTCGACTCCCCGTCGTCCTCGACCCCGCCCAACCTGACGAACGTGTACTCGTCGTCGACGAGGTAGACGTCGCCGTCGCGGACCGCGACGTCGACCGTCGGGAGGTACGCGCCCTCGCAGGGGCCGAACGTGCAGTAGCCGTCGTCGGTCTCGAACGTGGCGCCGTGGCGGGTGCAGACGAGTTCGTCGCCGCGCATCGTCGCGCCGTCGCCCTTGTCGAGGGGGACGTCGGTCCAGTGCTGGCACTGGTTGCGCCAGGCGCGGACCTCGCCGTCGGACCGGTGGAGGACGACCTCCCGGTCCTCGTCGTCGTGGCTGGCCGTGACAAGCAGCGTCGTGTCGGTCGGTACGTCCTCGACCGGCGAAACGGGCTGGGCCTCGTCCATCGCCGGGCAGTAGTCGCTCGCGGGTCGTGACTGTTCCGGACGCCGGTGCCGCTACGGGTCGCTCCCGGGACGTCCCCGGTCGGCTGCTCCCCGGGTCGAACCCCCGGTAGGAGTGGCCTACCCGGTCAGCGGACGCGGGCCTTCGCGCGGTCGATCCAGCGGCCGACCCGCTTGGGCGAGATGTCGGTCTCGGCGCCGAGTTCCTCCGGGTCGGCGGCCGCGAGCTGGTCCACGCTCTCGATGCCGGCGGCCGCGAGCGTCTCGCGGTAGGACGGGCCGATGCCCTTGATGACCTCGACGGACTCGCCGGTCGGTTCGGCCGCCGCTTCGTCGGCCTCCGGTTCCGGTTCCGGTTCCGGTTCCGGTTCCGGTTCCGGTTCCGGTTCGGCCTCCTCGACGGGTTCCTCGGGTTCGGCCTCGGGCTCCGCCTCGGCTTCCGGTTCGGCTTCTTCGATGGCCGGTTCTTCTTCCGCTTCCTCGGCGGCTGACTCGGCCTCGGGCTCCGGTTCCGGTTCCGGTTCGGGCGTCTCCTTCACCGCGCGCTCGCTCGACGCGTCCGGGGTGGGACCGGCGCCGGACTCGCGCTCCACGGTCACGTCGACCGAACCCGGTCGCTTCGTCTCCGAGTTCTCCATTCCGAGCAGCGACTTCAGTTTCGTTAGCAGACCCATTATGCGGACGTAACGTACCACCCTTACTTAAAGGCGTGCCCGAAGCGCGTCGTTCATGGCGTCCACTGGGGCGGCTTTCCCCGTCCACCGCTCGAACGCGACCGCCCCTGGAACAGCAGCATCCACGCGCCGTCGATGGTCCGGGCGCCAGCGTCGGCCGCGTCCCGGAGCAGTCGGGTGGTAGGCGGCGCGTACACGGCGTCCATGACCACCAGGTCCGGATGGAGGAGGTCGGGGGCACCGGCGTTTCGTCGGCTTCCATGCCGACGCTGGTCGCGTTGACGAGCACGTCCGCCGCCGGGACGAGGTCGGCGAGCGCGTCGAGGTCGTGGGCGGACGCGCCGACGTCGGCCGCCAGCGCCTCGGCCCGGTCCACGGTCCGGTTCGCGACGTGGACGGTCGCGCCGGCGTCCGCGAGCATGAACGCGATTGCGCGGGCCGCTCCGCCCGCCCCGACGAGGACGGCGTCCGCACCCGCCAGGTCGACGTCGTGATGCTCGAAGGCGCGGCGGGCGCCCGCGGCGTCGGTGTTGTGGCCGGTGGGCGTCCCGCCGGCGAAGTCGACGGTGTTCACGGCGCCGACGCGGCGGGCCAGGTCGTCCGGTTCCACCAGGTCGAGGACCGCCTCCTTGAACGGGATGGTGACGTTGAGCCCCCGGACGCCGAGCGCGTCTGCGCCGCGGACCGCGTCGGCCAGGTCGTCGGGGTCGGGTTCGAAGGTGACGTAGCGGGCGTCGAGCCCGAGCGCGTCGTAGGCCGCCTCGTGCATCGGCGGCGACAGCGAGTGCTCGACCGGGTTGCCGAGCAGTCCGTAGACGTCCATGCGCCCGGGTTCTCCCCGCGGCCTCAAAACGGCACCGCCGGCGGCCAGCCTCGCGAAGGACGGCGAGCAGTCGAGGGCAGACGACGCAGGGTCGGTCCCCGAGGTCAGTGCGCGCCGGCGGCCTGCACGTCCAGCACGACCACGTGGTAGACGGTCACGACGATGAACAGGAGGTAGAACAGGCCGCCGATGAGGAACGGCCGCGGCGCCATCTCGCCGTTGTTCGCCCCGCGCGCCCGGAGGTAGAGCAGGCCCCCGCTCACGATGGCGAGGATTGCCGAGAAGCCGTTGAGGAAGCCGGTGGTCCCCCACGAGAGCGAGAGGTCCCAGGACGTGTAGACGATGCCGAGCGTGACCGGCAGCGTACCCTGGAACGCCATCGCGCCGGTGATGTTGCCGAGCGCGAGCGTGTCCTTGTCGCGGGAGATCCAGATGACGCTGTTGAACTTCTCGGGGAGTTCGGTCGCGAGCGGCGCGATGAGCAGGGCGACGACCGCCGTCGGGATGTGGAGCACCTCCTCGGACACCCAGACGGTCTGCTCGACGAACACGAGCGCGCCGCCGATGATGACGCTGAGCGCGAACGCGGTCTGGAGGCCGACCAGCAGGAAGTGGGGGTCCTCGGCGTGGCCGCCGTCGTTCGTCATCCCGGGCACCCGGGCGAGCGTGCCCTCTATCATCAGGCCGATGTGGAGTTCTTCGAGGCTCTCGGACTCGACGAGTTCGCCGCTCTGGAGCGAGCGGTAGAGGTAGGTCAGATAGAGGAGGACCAGCAGGCCGCCGATGCCGAGCGTTATCGTCCGGTCGTCGACCAGGGCGGCGAGGAAGGCGAGCGAGTAGCCCACCAGGAAGAAAGAGAGGTCCCGGCGGGTTGACTTGTCGTTGAAGTGCATCATCTTGCCCGAGGCGCGGCGGCGGCCGAAGTAGAGCACGCTCGACCCGACGAGGAGCATGGCGACCGTCGCGAGCATGAACGGCGCACCGAGGATGGCGCCGACGCCGACCTCCTCGGCCGCACGGCCGCCCGCGATGATGGCGAGGACGGGAATCATCGTCTCCGGGAGCGCGGTGCCGACGGCGGCGAGGATGCTGCCGGTCGCGCTCTCGCTCACGCCGAGATGGTGCCCGAGCCACTCGACGCCGTTGGTGAATATCTCGGCGCCGAGCAGGAGAAGCAGGAACGACGCGACCAGCAGAAGGGTGTTCTCCCAGGTCGGCGGGAGGAAGGGGACGTTCACCTGCCCCAGGACGAGACCGGATATCATGTGCGAAGGTATTTGACGGGGTCAGTTAAGCGGTACTATTCAGCGACCGGGATGTCCGTCGTCACCACGGCGCCCGGGCGTCCCCTACGGGACGATGGTGACGGTCACGCTACCGGGTTCGATGACCGTCTCGGCGGCGCTCCCGAGCAGCAGTTCCTCGACCATCCCGGAGCCGTGGTGGCCCATGACGACGTGGTCGTAGCCCCGGTCCTCCACGAGGTCGAGGATGTCCCGGCCGACCTGGTCGGAGGCCTTGAGGTTGCCGAGGCGGACGTCCGTCACGACCTCGGGGTCGGCGCGGACGCCCTCCTCGTCGAGCAGTTCCTCGGCGCGTTCCAGCAGCGATTCGGTGTCTCGGCCGCGGGAGTCCGTGAAGTGGACCACGTCGAGGTCCGCCTCGTAGCGTCGCGCGAAGTCCGCCGCGAACCGGAGCGCGCGGAAGCTACAGTCCGAGCCGTCGATGGGAGCGAGGATGTCCATGCGAGGACCAACGACCGCCGGCCTTTAAATAATTGGCAAGCGGGCCACCAGTTCGGCGCGGGCGTCGTGCGGGTCGGCGCGCAGGCCGGCGATTCGACGGGCTTAATCCGCCGGGCGCGGGAGTCCCCCACAGTGATAGGAGTCGTCGTCAGCCGGGCGGACTCGGCCTCCGAACACGTCGGCGAGCACCTGCTCGACCTCGTGGACTGGACGACCGCGACCGACGACGAGCGTCCCGACGGCGAGGGCGGCGGGACGGTCTACCGGCGGCCGGGGTTCGAACTCCGCGAGTTCGACGACCGGCACCTCGACCTGGCGGGCGTCGCCGCGGTGTTCGACGACCCCGAACTGGTGGTGTTCGCGTCCCGACACGCCGGCGAGACCGGCCCGCTGCTGACCGCCCACTTCACGGGTAACTTCGGGTCGGCGGACCTGGGCGGCGACCCGAACACGCTCCCGCGGGCGGCGCCGAACGCACAGAAGCAGGTGCTCGCCGCGCTCGAAGCCCACGCCCCCGACGGCTACGAGACCGGCCTGGAAGGCACACACCACGGCCCCACGACGGTCGGCGCGCCGTCGCTGTTCGTCGAGGTCGGGAGCGACGAAGAGCAGTGGGCGGACCCCGACGGCGCGCGGGCGGTGGCACGCGCCATCCTCGACCTCGAGGGCGTCGCCCCCGACGGCGACCGGCACCTCGTCGGCTTCGGGTCGGGCCACTACGTGCCGCGGCCGACCCGCATCGTCCGGGAGACGGACTGGGCGTTCGGCCACGTCGCGACCGACTGGGCGCTCGCGGAACTGGGCGACCCGGCCGACCACCGCGACGTCCTCGACCAGGCGTTCCGGCAGAGCGCCGCCGAGTACGCCGTCGTCGTCGACGACCACCCCGACCTGGTCGCGGTGGTCGAGGACCTCGGCTACCGCGTCGTGGGCGAGACCTGGGTCCGGGAGACCGACGGCGTCCCGCTCTCGCTCGTGGAGGTGCTGGAGGGCGACCTCTCCACCGTCGACGACGGCCTCCGGTTCGGCCGACCCGCACGGGGCTACCGGGGCGAGTACGTCGTCTCGTCGCTCCCCGACGACCTGCTCGAAGAGGCACACGGCATCGACGCCGACGCCATGCTCGCGGCGGTCGCGGAGACGGCGCTGGCCTTCGAGACGCACGAGGCCGGCAACCGGGTCGGGGGCATGGCGGCGTTCCCGGACCCGACGGCGCGCGACGACCTCGTCGACCGCCTGGTGGCGGTGCTGGCGGAGAAGTACGACGCGGTCGAGCGCCACGCCGGACAGGTGGTCGCCCACGAGACGGCCTTCGACCCCGAGAAGGCCGCCACGCTGGGCATCCCCGAGGGGCCCGCGTTCGGCAAGCTGGCGCGGGGCGAGGCGGTAACTGTCCGCGGCGAAACCATCGACCCCGAAACGGTATCGACAGAACGCACCCTGACCTTCGAGGGGTAAGCCGACCATATCGGGGGTAGTTCGAGGCTACTTGTCAGCCGTCCGTCTGACGCTGAGGGGGAAAGATAATTATGCTCGGTCTGCAACCCATTCCGCAAAGATGGATTCTATCGTTCAGGACGCCATCGACGAGGCAGAGGACGATGCCTCCGAGGCGACCAGCGAGGGAGCGGAGGGACCGACGCCACGCACGGGGCGAATGACCGACGACGAGCTCAAGGAGGTGCTCCAGGACCTCCAGACCGACATCACCGTCGTCGGCTGTGGCGGGGCGGGGAGCAACACGGTCAGCCGGATGAGCGAGGAGGGCATCCACGGCGCGAAACTGGTCGCGGCCAACACCGACGTCCAGCACCTCGTCAACACCTCCTCGGACATCAAGATACTCATGGGCCAGCAGCGGACCCAGGGGCGCGGCGCCGGGTCGCTGCCGCAGGTCGGCGAGGAGGCGGCCCTCGAGAGCCAGGACGAGATATACGACTCCATCGACGGCTCCGACATGGTGTTCGTCACCGCCGGGCTCGGCGGCGGCACCGGCACCGGGAGCGCCCCCGTCGTCGCGAAGGCGGCCCGCGAGTCGGGCGCGCTCACCATCGCCATCGTCACGACGCCGTTCACCGCCGAGGGCGAGGTGCGTCGCACCAACGCCGAGGCCGGCCTGGAGCGCCTGCGCGACGTCGCCGACACCGTCATCGTCGTGCCGAACGACCGCCTGCTCGACTCCGTCGGCAAACTGCCGGTCCGCCAGGCGTTCAAGGTCTCCGACGAGGTGCTGATGCGCTCGGTCAAGGGCATCACCGAACTCATCACCAAGCCCGGCCTCGTCAACCTCGACTTCGCCGACGTGCGCACCGTCATGGAGCGGGGCGGCGTCGCCATGATCGGCCTCGGCGAGAGCGACACCGACACGAAGGCCTCCGACTCGGTGAAGTCCGCGCTCCGGTCGCCGCTGCTCGACGTCGACATCTCGAGTGCGAACTCCGCGCTCGTGAACGTCACCGGCGGCCCCGACATGTCCATCGAGGAGGCCGAGGGCGTCGTCGAGGAGATCTACGACCGCATCGACCCGGACGCGCGCATCATCTGGGGCACCTCCATCGACGAGGAGCTCGACGGTTCGATGCGCACGATGATCGTCGTCACGGGCGTCGAGTCGCCCCAGATCTACGGCCGCAACGAGGCGGCCCAGGAGAAGGCGGCGAAGCAGCTCAAGGACATCGACTACGTCGAGTAGCTCAGAGCTGGACGGCCATCATCACCTCGTCCACGTACTCCCCGTCGAGCTTGTAGTGGTTCTCGCGGACGGCCTCCACCTCCCAGCCGTGGCCCTCGAGGAACCCGATGGCGTCCTCGTTGGTCGCGGGGACGCTGTTGTATATCTTCTCGTAGCCGTTCGTCGCCGCCCACTCCAGGCCGCGCTGGAGGAGGTGGCTGCCGATGCCGTGCCCCCGGTAGCCCTCCAGCACGCCGACGGTGAGTTCGGCGGTGTGGCTCAGCTTCTCCTGTTCTGGCGCGTTGATGTGGACCCACCCGACCACCTCGTCGCCGACGCACGCGACGAAGAACATGCGAGATTCGAGTTCGTTGTGCCGGAGAAGCACCTCCTCGTGGTCGATGACGTCGGCGACGGACTCGGCCTCGATGTAGGTCCGTTCGCGGGCCACCTGCCGGATGGCGCCGACCAGGCCGGAGAGGTCGGCCTGGCGGGCCGTCCGGATGGTGAACGCGACGCCGTCGGTCCGGTGTTCCTCGGCGACGCCCTCCTCGAAGGCGACCTGTAGCTCGCCGTCGTCGACAGCGAGGTAGCCGTCGCGCTTGAGGATGGCGACGTGGTGCCGGGTGCCGCGCGGGTCGAGGTGGAGGGCCTGGACCATCTCGTCGCGGTCGACCGAGCCGTGTCGCTCGACGTACTCGTAGATGCGCTTGCGGTCCTCGTGGCCGAACTCCAGCTCCTCGGATATCTGCATGCGGGCTGTTACCACCCCGCAGTACTTAACTGTTCGTCGGGTGAGAGAAGCGGGGCTACCCGACGGCGTGGCGGTCCGGGACGCGGGTGAGAATCTGGGCGGTGTCCCGGACGTTGTGGGTCTGCATGAGGAGCTTCGCCGCCTCGCGCACCGTGAAATCGGCGTCGAGTTCGGTGCCGTAGCACAGTGCGTACAGTTCGAGCCAGTCGTTCATCGCGCGCTGCAGCAGCGCCATCTCCACCCGGGAGAACGGCGCCAGGCGACCGCCGGTGCGCGCCTCGACGTACAGCGAGACCACCGGGCCGACGCCATCGCGGAGGTAGCTCATGGCACGCTCCTCGTCCGGCAGCTCCGCCGGCGGCTGGAACCGGTTGCGGTCGCGTCGTGCCTGCTCCGCGAGCGGGGCGATGCGGTCCCAGTAGTCCGAATGGGTCATCCTGCTTGAACTCGACCCCTTTCCCGCCGCGCGGGTGGTCCCAGTCGGTCTCGGCCACGATGGCACAGGTACCACACTCGACGCAGGGCTGGGTGTCGAGGCTGACGAACCGGCGGGTCTGGCCGTTCGTCTCGACCGTCTCCTCGCGGTAGCAGCCGCCGCCGAAGCCGCGCGCGCTGACCGGGCACGCGGTGACCGCCGCGCCGCTCGCCTCGACCGAGTTGTCGAGCAGTTCGATGTGCGGGTTGCCGACGTCCGTGTCGTAGGTCAACTCGCCGATGCGGTCGACGAGCCGGGGCGGCTCGACGGTGTTCTCGTCGGCGACCCGGGTGCCGAGTTCCTCGGCGATGACCGTGGGGAGCGTGACGTACGGCGTCCGCGTGTCCGGCACCATCATCGAGAGGTACGGCGAACTGTAGAGCGATTCGAGCGTGCCGCCGAGCGCGCGCACCCCGAACCGGCCGACGGGCGAGGTGAGCACCGAATCGGCGAGGTCCGCCATCGCCTCGTTCTCGCCGACGGCGCGGACGAGGTCGTAGCGCCGCGGCCGGAGTTTCTCCATGACGCCCTCGTCGCGGAGCTTCCGGGCGTAGAGCTCACCGGCCTGGTCGCCCTTGCCGCGCGCCTTCGACTCGGCGTACGCCTCGGCGGCGAGCGCGCCGGCGGTGACGGCGTGGTTCATGCCCTTGATGATGGGGCCCTGGGCCTGCATCTGGCCGGCGGCGTCGCCGACGACCGCGAGGCGTCCCCGGTAGGGCTCCCGGAGCGCCACCTTCTTCGAGTCCGGCACCAGCTTCGCGGAGTACTCGAGTTCCTCGTACTCGTCGCCCAGCCACTGGGCGAGCAGCGGGTGGGTGAGGAGGGCGTCGAGGAGTTCGTGGGGTTCGGCCTCCTGTTCGACGATGCTGTCGAGGTGGAAGACCGTCCCGATGGACAGCGAGTCCTCGTTCGTGTAGAGGAAGCCGCCGCCGCGCACGTCCTGGAACAGGTCGCCCGAGAACAGGTGGGCGGCGCCCTCGTCGTCGGCGACGCCGAAGCGCTCCTCGACGGCGCCCTCCGGCATGTCGACGACGGCCTTGACGCCCTGGAACCACTCCTCGGGCTCCTCCCAGTCCATCAGGCCGGCGTCGCGGGCGAGTTCCGAGTTCACGCCGTCGGCCGCGACGATGAAGTCGGCCTTAATGGGGTCGAGTTCGTCGCAGGTGACGCCCACGATCTCGCCGTTCTCGCGGAGCAGCCCGTTGACCCGTACCTCCGTGAGCACGCCGCCGCCCGTCTCCCGGGTCAGCTCGTGGACGCGCTCTTCGAGCCACGAGTCCATGTGGCGCCGGAGCACGGAGTCGGACCACTCGGTGTCCGCCTCGTGCAGGTCGGTGATGTCGAAGGTCTTCACCTTGTTCCCGGCGACGTTGTGGAGCTTGTAGTCCGTGATGGGGCGCTCGGTGGCCGCCTCGCGGAACTCGGGGAACAGGCCGTCGATGGTGTACGGCGCGGACTCCTCGGCGTAGATGAGGCCGCCGGAGACGTTCTTCGACCCGGCCTCGACGCCGCGTTCCAGCACCAGCGTCTCGACGTCGTACTTCGCCAGCGTCGCGGCCGCTGCCGCGCCGCCGGGACCTGCTCCGACGACCACCGCCTCGTAATGTTCGTACTCGTCAGTCATCGGTCGC
This sequence comes from Halobacteriaceae archaeon GCM10025711, assembly GCA_042662785.1. Classification (GTDB taxonomy): domain Archaea; phylum Halobacteriota; class Halobacteria; order Halobacteriales; family Halobacteriaceae; genus JBHSYX01. The sequence continues at coordinate 1,033,072 of JBHSYX010000001.1, read as the reverse complement.
ACCTCCGCTCGCCAGCGCCTCGACGTCCAGTTCGCCCTCGTGCAGCGCCTCCACCAACTCCGGGAGCACCTCGAACAGGTCCCCCTCGATGAAGTAGTCGGAGAAGTCCCTGATGCGGGCCTCCGGGTCGGTGTTGATGGCGACGATGGTGTCGGACTCGTCCATGCCGACCTTGTGCTGGACCGCGCCGCTGATGCCGGCCGCGATGTAGAGTGCGGGCGCCACCTCCTGGCCTGTCTCGCCGATCTGGCGCTCCTCGGCCGTGTACTTCTCGACGTGGCCGTCCACCTGGTAGGAGGCGGTCACGATGCCGCGGGTGACGCCGACCTCGGCGTCCTCGAACGCGCTCGCGAGGTCCAGGGCGAGTTCGAGGCCCTTCGTCGGGTCGTCGCCGATGCCGCGACCCACGGCGACGATGACCTCGTGGCCGGTGAGGTCGATGCCGCCCTCCAGGGTGTCGTGTTCGGTCACCGCGACCTGGAACCAGTCGTCGTCCAGGGCGGCGTCGTACGCCACGACCTCGCCCTCGCGCTCCGGGTCCGGGTCCGGCACGTCGAAGCTCCCCGGGATGACCGACGCGCCCTGCGGGTGGAACTCCCGGCCGGGGTTGTCCAGGCAGAGGATGGTGGAGTACTCGAAGCCGCTGAAGTCCGGGCGCTTCATGTGGAGCACGCGCTCGACGGTCTTCTTCACGCCCGGTTCGCCTGTCTTCACCGGGTTGGATATCTCGGAGGCCTCGATGTAGAGGTCCGAGCAGTCGCTGGCGAGGCCGCTGTCGAGTTCGGCCTGCACCAGTGCGGAGAGGTCGCGGCCGTTGTTCGTCGCCGGGAAGATAGTGTAGCGCGGCTCGTCGTACTCCTTCCAGTCGACCGGGTCGCGGCCGTGGGCGTCCGAGCCCGCGCGGGCCATGTCGCAGAAGACCTCGGTGTACGGCTTGTGGAGGAACCGGTCGAGGCTGTCGTCCTCCTGGTAGACGACGACGTCCGCCCCGTACGCGACGGCGTCCTCGACGTGTTTCTCCACGTCGTCGCCGATGAGCACCGCGACCACGCGCTCGTCGGCGTCGTAGTCGTCGTTGTACGTGTCCATCAGGTCGCGGGCCTTCCCGAGCATCTCCTTCGAGACGTCGATGAGTTCGCCCGCCTGGGTCTCGCAGTAGACCCACATGTCCCGGTAGTCGCCGTCTTCGAGCGCCCGGACGTGCTTCTTGTCGGCCGTCGGCCGGGTGAGTTCGTCCTCACCGGATTCCTCGTCGGCCATCGTCAGTCACCCCTCCGGCGAACGCCTGCATCGTCTCGAACACCTCTCGCATCCCCTCCTCGTCGCCGGGTTCTATCATGGTCGCCTCGCGCTCCGCGGGCGCCTTCGGGATGGGGTCCACGGAGGAGACGATGGTGGGCGACCCGTCCAGGCCGACGTACTCCGGGTCGAGGTTCAACTCGGCGTGGTCCCAGACGGTGAGGAACTCCTCGTACTCCTCGGCCCGCTCCCGGGTGTCCGCCCGGAGGTCCTTGTGCGTGAGGCGGTGGTCGGCCCGCCGGTAGGAAGGCTCGAACTCCGGGTCCGCGACGACGAACGCCGGGAGCGACGCCTCCACCGTCTCTATCTCCTCGATGTCGCCCTCGACCAGTCGCTTCGCGCGCACCGTGCCCTCGTCCTCGTCGACGTCGAGGGCGATGACGTGCGTGATGAGCGGGATGTCGAGACACCAGTTCGTCTGCGGTCCGGTGTGTCCCGTCTCCCCGTCGGCGGTCTTGAAGCCCGCGAATATCAGGTCGGGCGTGCGGTCGAGATGCTCGATGGCGGTGGCGAGCGTGATGGACGTCGCCCAGGTGTCGGCGGCGGCGAACTCCCGGTCGGAGAGGAGGTAGAGGTCGTCGGCGTAGACCGACTCCATCGCCTCACCGAGGATGGACTTGTAGCCGGGCGGCCCCATGCTCATCACGTCGACGTCGCCGCCGTGCCGGACCTTGGTCTGGAGCGCGGCCCGGAGCGCGTGTTTGTCGTTCGGATTCATCACCGTCGGTGTCTTGCCCCGTTCGAGGTGCCCGTCCTCGTCGAACGAAACCTGCCCCTCGCGGAAGTCGGGCACCCCTTTTGTGAGAACTACTGAGTACATCGATATCAGTCTCCACGAGTGTCGTTGTGTGGCATGGGGAAGGTAGCCCCGAGTGTTTATTACTATTGTGCCTCTGACGGGACGGTTCGCGTCGAGAAACCGGATGCCGGCGGCTCCGGGAGCGACGCGGACGAGAAAAGGAGACGCTGGTTACGCGGTGCGACCGGCGTCGACGTCGATGGCGTCGACCGGGCAGACGTCGACGCAGAGCATGCAGTCGATGCACTGGGCTTCGTTTGCGGGGTCGGCCTTCTCCTCGCTCTCGGGGTGGCCGGGTGTGTCGACCCACTCGAAGACGTCGACCGGGCAGTCCTCGACGCAGGCGCCGTCGGCGATGCAGATGTCGAAGTCGACGGCGACGTGCGTGCCGTGGATGCCGAGCGTCTCGGGTTCGTCGACGGGGCCCCAGACGTTGTGCCCGTCGTGTTCCTCGACTACGTCGCGGTTCGTGTTGAACTGGGGGTCGATCGCCATGTCACCCTCATTGGGGAGGGAGTACTTAAAACCATGTCAGGGACTCACCCGGTCGGGGTATCCTGCGGCCGGCCGCATCAACAAATAGAAAAGCCATGGGGTGTAACGCCCGGGCATGCAAGTACCGCTAGACATGGCGTCCTACGTGCGAGTGCTGAAACTCGCGAGCACGCCGTCGTGGGACGAGTTCTCCCAGATCGCCAAGATTGCAGGGGTGGGCATCCTGCTGGTGGGGCTGCTCGGTTTCATGATATTCGTCGTCATGAGCTTCCTGCCGGGGGCCTGACCATGCCGATGTTCGCAGTCAAGACCACGGCGAGCCAGGAGCAGACGGTCGCCGACATGATCGCTAACCGCGAGGAGGACGACATCCACGCCGTCCTGGCGCCGGAGTCGCTCACCAGCTACGTCATGGTCGAGGCCGACGGCGACGCCGTCATCAAGCGCGTCATCGAGGAGATCCCGCACGCGCGCTCCATCGTCCCGGGCACCAGCAGCATCGCCGAGGTCGAGCACTTCCTCTCGCCGAAACCGGACGTCGAGGGCATCGCGGAGGGCGACATCGTCGAACTCATCGCCGGCCCGTTCAAGGGCGAGAAGGCGCAGGTCCAGCGCATCGACGAGGGCAAAGACCAGGTCACCGTCGAACTGTACGAAGCGACGGTCCCGATTCCGGTGACGGTGCGTGGCGACCAGATCCGCGTGCTGGACAGTGAGGAACGCTGAAAGCGTTCCTCATGCAGTTCGAGCGGCGAAGCCGCGAGAATACAGCGAGGAACGGTAGTTCCTCGTTACGTCGAACGGCGCAGCCGCGAGAATGCAGCGAAGCGCGGTATCCTCGGTAACGCACACGCCGGTCACGCTCGAAGCACGGCTGGCAGGAGAAGCGACCCGCTATCCTCAGTCGCCCACACTGACGCTAGTAGGGTACCGCCCCGACCCCGAGTTGATGCGGTCGAGGAGCTGTTCGGTGTCGACGAGGTCCTCTATCTCGTCGATGAGGTCTTCCCGCTGGCGGATGTCGTCGGAACTCCCGTCGTACGCCCGGACGAAGTCCGCCCTGGAATGCTCGGTGAACGCGTGCTTGATGGCGAAGTAGCCCTCGGGGACGAGTTCCCCGCAGACCGCACACTCGCACCGCTCGTGGTCGTCGACCTGGTGGAGCAGGGCGGCCTCGACGGTATCGAAGGCCTCCCCGCAACCCTGGATCGAGCATTCCCAGCGGGGCATATCCTGTCTATACCCAGAATGACGAAATAAATGTTGTGCTGCGAGCGTCGGACGTGCGTCCGACGCACGTCGGCTCGTGGGCGCGGACCAGAACGGCTAAAGGTCACCTGACGTATCGTCGTATCGTATGGGGTTCCGGGTCGACATGCACGTGAAAGTGCTCGACGAGCGGGTCGTCGAGCGCGCGAAAGCCCGGAACATCGACGCGCTGGTCTACGCGCCACATTTCACTCGCCTGCCGGCCATCCGCGAGCGGGCCGCCCGGTTCTCCGACGACGACCTGCTGGTCGTGCCCGCCCGCGAGGTGTTCACGGGGTCGTGGCGCGACCGCAAGCACGTCCTCGCGGTGGGACTCGACGACCCGGTGCCCGACTTCGTGAGCCTCGACGGCGCGATGCGGGAGTTCGCCCGGCAGGACGCCGCGGTGCTCGTCCCGCACCCGGAGTTCCTCACCGTCAGCCTCGAATCCGACGACGTCGCGGCCTACCGCGACCAGATCCACGCCGTCGAGACGTACAACCCGAAGCACCTCCGGCGACACAACCGGCGGGCGCGGGCGGTCGCCCGCGAGCACGACCTGCCGGCGTTCACCTCCTCGTACGCCCACCTCCGGGGGACGGTCGGCGAGGCGTGGACGGAGTTCGAGTCGCCCGTCGCGGACGAAGCGGGCCTCGTCGACGCCCTGAAACGGGGCGAACCCCGGAGCGTGATGCGTCGCAACGGTGTGTCCCACGAGGCCCGGTGCAAGGTCGAGTTCGCCCACCTCGGCTGGGAGAACACGTACCACAAGGTGGACCGCGTCCTGCTCTCGGGCATGGAGCCGACCCATCCGGGCCACATCGCCTACGACGGTCGGTTCGACGACGTCCGGGTCTACTAGACGCCGAGCGCCTGACGGACGGCGTCCAGGACGAGTCCGGGAACGTCCCACACGAGGGCGGCCGCGACGGCGAGTTCGACGCCCGTCACCACCACCGTGACGAGGCTGGCGTGCTTGCTCGCGACGGTGACGCCGAGGGGAGGCGGTACTCGGTGTCGAACACCGGATAGAACAGGGCGAGGCCCCGGCGACTCCCGACCACGTCGAGCACGTAGTGGGTGAGCACGCCGACCCAGACGAAGTGGAGGTTGGCGAAGAGCCGCGGGAAGGCGTAGACGGCGGCGAGCACGGGGAGGTTGTGGAGGGTCTTCCGGTGGCGGCCGAGCACGGCGTCCACGTCGGGGAAGAGCGCCCCGAGCACCACCGGGAGCGTCACGGCGCCGACGAACCGGAGCGTCTCGGGGCCGCCGTCGGGGTGGACGACGTAGCCGAGACCGATGCTGAGCAGGGCGGCGTTCAGGACGTGCTCCTTCCGGTTCACATAAAATCGCCAGACGGCGACCCTCTCAAGCGTTTCGTCTTGCGATTTCGTCCAGCAGCACCGACACCGCCTCGCGCGCTGTCGCCTCGCGGACCGCGGTCCGGTCGCCGTCGAGCTGGAACCGCTCCACGACCGACGTCGAGTCCTGTGTCCCCCACTCGCCGGCGTACGCGACGGCGACGAACACCGTCCCGACCGGCTTCTCGTCGGTGCCGCCGGTCGGCCCGGCGACGCCCGTGGTGGCGACGCCCCAGGTGGTCCCGGCGACGTCGCGGGCGCCCTGTGCCATCTCGCGCGCGACCGGTTCGCTGACGGCGCCGTGTTCATCGAGGGCTTCACGGCTCACGCCGAGCGCCGTCATCTTCGCGTCGTAGGAGTAGGTGACGAACCCGCGGGTGAAGTAGTCGCTCGCGCCCGGCACCGCGGTCACGAGGCCGCCGACGAGGCCGCCCGTGCACGATTCGGCGACGGCCAGCGTCTCCCCGGCGTCCCGGAGCGCGTCGCCCACCGCCGCCGCCGCGGCCGACGTTCCGGATGGTTCTGCTGCCATGCGCGAGGCTACGCGTGGCCCGACAAAAGAGGTTGGGCGCCACGCTCATCCGGGTCCGCGTCGACAGTGAGGTATGGTCGAGTTCGCCGACCGCTCCTTCGAGAACGCAGGGGTAGGCGAGGAGACGCTCTCGCTGGCCGACCTCGCGGCGCGCGAGGACGTGGACGCCATCGTGCTGCTGCTCCAGCGCGACTACCACTGCCTGCTCTGCCGCCAGCAGGTCCAGGACGTGGCCGCCCGCCACGACGAGTTCGTCGCGGAGAACGCGACGGTGGTCTCGGTGGTGCCGGAGCCCGTCGACCGGGTGCGGAACTGGCAGGACGCCTACGACCTGCCGTACCCGCTGCTCGCCGACCCCGAGAAGCGGCTGGGCGAGGCGTTCGACCAGCCGAAGCGCCTCGGCCCCCTCGGCGACGCCCACGACCTGGTCGGGCGGATGCCCGAAGCCGTCGTCATCGACGCCCGGGACGGCACGCCGAAGCCGACGTTCGTCCACGCCGGCCGCAACCCCGCGGACCGCCCCACAATCGACCAGCTCCTCGGCCGGGTCCGGGAGCTCCGTTCGCGCGGCTGACCGGCGTCGAAAGACACAGGGTGCCGCGTGCCAAGCCACGCACATGGAGTACGATGAGCCGCTGTTCTTCCAGGTGATGCAGTACGCGGCCCGGGCGGACCGCGACGTCGTCGACATGGTGAGCGGGAACCCGGACTGGGGGTCGCCGCCCGGCATCAGCGAGGGCCTCCACGAGTACGCCGACCTCGGGGGCGCCGACTTCCAGTACCCGCCGAGCGAGGGACTGCGGGAGCTACGCGAGGAGATAGCGGCCCGCCGGAACGTCGACGTCGAACAGGTCGTCGTCACGGCGGGCGGCGGCGAGGCGAACTACCTCGCGATGGCCCGCGGCCTTGAGCGCCACGCGGGGAGCGAGGTCATCCTCACGGACCCGGTCTACCCGTACTATCCGGGCAAGACGGCCATGCTCGGCGGCGACGCGACGTTCGTCCCCGTGGACGACACGGGCCACCTCGACCCGGCGGACGTGCGGGCGGCCGCGAGCGACGAGACGGCCGTCGTCGTCGTGAACACGCCGAACAACCCGACCGGGGCGGTGTACGACGAGGACGCGATGGCCGAGTTCGTCGCCATCGCCGAGGAGTACGACGCGCTGCTCGTCAGCGACGAGGTGTACGACCACTTCGACTACAGCGGCCGGTTCACCAGCGCGCTCGCGTTCGACTCCGCCCACCGCGTCGTCACCAACTCCTTCTCGAAGTCCTTCGCCATCACGGGCTTCCGGGTGGGGTACGCCGTCTTCCCGCCGGACCTCGTGGCCGGCGGGAAGACCCGCCACATGCTCACGAACGTCGCCGGGAGCCGGCCCGCCCAGTACGCCGTCCTGAACGCCCTCCGGACCACCGACCCGTCCTACCACCGCGAGACCCGCGAGTTGCTCGTCGAGCGCATCGACGCGTTCACCGACGCACTCGACGCGGCGGGCGCGGACTACACCTCGCCCGAGGGCTCGTTCTACGTGATGGCGCGCTTCCCCGACTTCCCGGGCACGCTCGCGAACGTCGAGCGCCTCATCGACGAGGCGGGCGTCGCGGGGATGCCGGGCGAGGCGTTCGGCGAGTCGCGGGCCGACTGGCTCCGGTTCGCGCTCGTGACGCCGCGCGCCACCGAGGCCGCCGGCCGCCTCGCCGACTACTTCGCGTAGAACCGACGACTACTCGGGACTGGAGAGCCGAGGCCCGCGCATGGACGAGATCGAGGTCGAGGCCGTCGAGTCGCTCGACGAACCCGCCCTGCACGCCGGCACGCCGGAGTACGTGCTCTACGGTGGCAAGGGCGGCGTCGGCAAGACGACGATGGCCGCGGCGACGGGCCTCGCCAGCGCCCACCAGGGGACGAGCACGCTCGTCGTCTCCACGGACCCCGCCCACTCGCTGTCCGACTCCTTCGAGACCGCGGTGCCCGCGGAGCCGGCGCGCATCCGCGAGGACGTGCCGCTCTACGCGGTGGAGATAGACCCCGACGAGGCGCTCTCGGAGGCCGCGCTGTTCGGCGAGGACGGCGACTTCGGCGACGCGGGCGGCCTGGGACGGCTGCTCGGCGAGGACGGCCCGATGGAGAACCCGCTCGGCGGCGGGATGCCCGGGTCGGACGAGGCGGCGGCGATGCAGCAACTGCTCCGGTATCTCGACGACGACCGGTTCGACCGCGTCGTCGTGGACACCGCGCCCACCGGCCACACGCTGCGCCTGCTCGAACTGCCGGAGCTGCTCGACTCGTTCGTCGGCCGCATGATGCAGTTCCGCCAGCAGCTCCAGGGCATGATGGACAGCGTCAAGGGCGTGTTCGGCGGCGAGGAGGGGACGGCCGACGACCTCGGCGACCTGGAGGTGCTCCGCGAGCGCATCGAACGCCTGCGGGCGACGCTCCGCGACCCGTCGAAGACCGACTTCCGCATCGTGATGGTGCCCGAGGAGATGTCCGTGGTGGAGTCCAAGCGCCTGCTCGAACGCCTCCAAGGGTTCGACATCCCGGTGTCCACCGTGGTCGTCAACCGCATCATGGAGAACCTCGCGGACGTGGCCGACGTCGACCCGGACGCGTTCGTCTCCGCGAACCTCGACGACTGCCCGTTCTGCCAGCGCCGGTGGCAGGTCCAGCAGCGGGCGCTCGCGGAGGCCCAGGACCTGTTCCGGGGCCGCGACGTGAAGCGCGTCCCGCTGTTCGCCGACGAGGTGCGCGGCGAGGAGATGCTCCGGGTCGTCGCGGCCTGCCTGGAGTGACGGGCAGGAACCCGCCCCTGACGGCCCGAGATGTCCGTCCCCGGCCGATTCACGAAACGTTTAAATATCTTTCGTTCAGATAATCAAACTGCTATGGAAAAGAACGTCGGCGGTGTGGACCGTACCGCGCGCCTGCTCCTCGGCTCGGTGCTCCTGCTCGTCGGACTCGCAGCGTTCGCCGGCTACGGCCTCGGGACGACGGGCGGCGTCATCACGCTCCTCGTGGGCGCCGTCCTGCTGTTCACCGGTACCACGCAGAAGTGCGTCATCAACAGCGTCCTCGGCATCAACACGAACCGACCGTAGACCGACCACCGAGAGTCACGGCGCGACGACGACCACCCGCAGGTCGTTGACGTTCGTGCCGGTCTGTCCCGTTCTGACGAGCGCGTTCCTGGCCGCGAGATACGGGTACGCGTCGTTCGCCGCGAGGGCGTCCCGCGCCGCCCCGACGTCGTCGACGGTCGTTCCATCCACGAGCGCACCCGCCGCGTCCGTCGTCCCGTCCACGCCGTCGGTGTCGACGCTCGCGAGGACGACGCCGTCCGGGAGGTCGATGGCCGCGCTCAGCGCGAACTCCTGGTTCGGCCCGCCCTCGCCGTCGCCCCGCACGGTCACGGTGGTCTCGCCACCCGAGAGCACGACCGCCGGCGGCGTCACCGGGTTGCCGGTCGCCAGGCACTCCTCGGCGACCGCGACGTGCGTCGTCGCCGCCTCACGCGCCTCGCCGCGGACGCGCGATGAGAGTAGCAGCGTCTCGAACCCGCGCTCGTCGGCAACGGTTCGGGCCGCGTCGAGGGCGGTGAACCCGTCGGCGAGGACGTGGGAGGTGACGCGGTCGAACGCCGAGTCGCCGGCCGGGGGCGTCTCCGGCACCACACCCCGGGCACCTTGCTCCAGGCGGTCACGGACGGCGTCGGGCATCGCGAGGTCGTAGCGGTCCACCACGTCGAGGGCGTCCGCGAACGTCGAGGTGTCCGGCACCGTGGGGCCGCTGGCGATGACGTCCAGGTCGTTGCCGACGACGTCGCTGAAGACGACCATCGCGACCGTCGCGGGAGCGGCGGCGCGGACGAGGTGGCCGCCCTTGACCGCCGAGAGGTGTTTCCGGACGGCGTTCACCTCGTGGATGGTCGCGCCGCTTTCGAGCAGGGCGTCCGTCGTCGCCTGGAGGTCCGCGAGCGAGACGCCGTCCGCGGGCGCGGCGAGGAGCGCACTCCCGCCGCCCGTTATCACGGCGAGTACCAGGGTGTCCTCGTCGGCCGCCGCGGCCCGGTCGAGGACGCGACGGGTGGATTCGACGCCGCGCTCGCTCGGGACCGGATGGTCGCCCGGGAGCACCTCGACCCGGTCGGTCGCCACGGGGTCGTCGGTGACGACGACGCCGCCCGCGATGCGGTCTCCGAGGACGGTTTCGAGCGCGGCGGCGACGTGCGCGGCCGCTTTGCCGCCACCGAGGACGACCACCTCGTCGTAGCCGGCGAGGTCGTACGCGCGCCCGTCGATTTCGAGAACGCCGTCGTCGAGGGACACCGCCTCTGTGACGACGCGGTCCGGGCGGGCGGCCCGGATGCCGGCCTCGACGCAGTCCAGGGCGAGTTCGTGGGCGGCGGTGTCGGCGAGGCCGGTGCGGTCTATCATCGGGCGAGTTTCGAGAGCAGGCGGAGACCCAGGTCGAACCACCGGTCGGGGAGGTGGCGCACGAGGCCGGCGGCCTTGCCCACGGTCCCCACCGGGTAGCGCGGTGCCGGGTCGGTGCAGCTCGCGGCGTTGAGGACGACCGCCGCGACCTCGCCGGGCGTGCTGGCGAACGCCGCGCTCACGGCGTCGCCCTCGTCGAAGAACTCGTAGAGGCGGTCGTAGGCGGGCGAGCGGTCGATGTCGGCGAGTTCGCCGTTGGCGCGCTCCTCGAACTGCGTGTCGACGGGGCCGGGTTCCACGACCACGACGTCGACGTCGAACTCGGCCACCTCGTTGCGGAGCGCGTCGCTCAGCGCCTCGACGGCGAACTTGGAGGCCGAGTACGCGCCGAGGCCGGGCACGGCGATTCGGCCGACGACGCTGGAGAGGTTGACGATGGTGCCGCGTTCCTGGCGGCGCATGTGCGGGAGGACGGCGCGGACGAGGCGGTGGGGGCCGTAGACGTTGACGTCGAACTGCCGGTGGAGACGCCGGGTGGAGACGTCCTCGACGGCGCCCGGCTGCGAGTAACCGGCGTTGTTCACCAGACAGTCGATGCGGCCCTGCTCCTCGACCATCCGGTCCACCACGGCGTCTATCTGTCCGGGGTCCGTCACGTCGAGGGCGGCGGTCTCACACCCGAGGTCCGCGAGGTCCGCGACGTCGTCCTCGTCGCGGGCGGTGGCGTACACGGTCCAGTCGTCGTCCAGGAAGGCCTTCGCCGTCGCGCGGCCGATGCCGGTCGAGCAGCCGGTGATGAGCACCGTCTCGTCGTCCATACGCGTCGTATCGGAGGCGGGACAGTTAACCGTGCCCCTCGGCCTTCAGGTCGTCGGCGTAGCTGTCGGCCAGGCGCGTGGGCTCCGGGAGCTTGTAGCCGGCACACAGGCGCTCGACCAGGTCGACGGTCGTCTCCGCGCCGACGCGATGGCCGGGACTGACGTACAGCGGGTTGACGTGGCGGCGCTCCGGGTTCGGGTACTGGCGGGACTGGAACGCGTAGCCGATGACGGTACCGGCGGGCGCGTCGACGCGGCCGTCCGCCTCGATGGCGACGCGCGCCCCCGTGTGCAGGGGGTCGTCGAGGGGTTCGCGGGGCGTCCCGCAGAGCAGGTTCTTCGCGACGCCGATGGCCGGAACGTCGAAGAGGACGCCGACGTGCGTGGCGATGCCCGCCTGCCGGAAGTGGATGCGGCCGCTGCCGTCGAGCACCAGCAGGTCCGGGTCGACCGAGAGGTTCTGCAGGCCGTCGACGATGGACCCGCCCTCGCGGAACGAGAGCAGGCCCGGGATGTACGGGATGTCGAGGGGGCGGTGCCGGCGGCGCGTTCGACGACGGTCCCGCCCCGCATCGCGACGACGGCGGTCACCGAGACGTCGTCGAGGAACGCCTGGTCGACGCCGACGACGACCGGCTGGTCGCCGTCGCCGAGGGTCGCCTGGGCGTCGTCGCGGTCCACCCCGACCGCCGTCGGGTCGAACGATAACCGGTCCTCGAAGACCGCCGCGTCGGCCAAATCCCGCTGGAGGGCTTCCATCTCCTCGCGGGAGAGCGACGGGTCGGGGACGAACTCGGGATGGACGAGGTCCATCTCAGAACCGGCGGCGGCCGCCGCCCCCGCCGCCGCGTCCGCCGCCGAACTGGAGCTGTTCGGGGGCGCGGGTGCCTTCGTTTTTGAGATACATCCCATACATCAGGCCAACTCCTAGACCGGTGAGGTGGGCCAGTTGAGCGAAGCCGAACGCACCGACGCCGCCAGACGATATGAAGAACAGCGACAGGACGGCGAAGCCGGCGGTCAAGACCCACAGCGGCATCGGGATGATGAAATACAGATAAACCCGAAGGTTCGGGTTGAGGACGGTGAGCACGCCCATAATCCCCATGATGGCGCCACTAGCACCGACCACACCAGTCGGAACCGGTGAGGTGAGAGCCACGACGACCACCTGGGAGAGTCCCGCGATTACACCCGAAGCGAGGAACAGCCCTGCAAAGCGTCTGCTACCGATACGGCGCTCGACGACCGGCCCGAAGAAGTACAGCACGATGCTGTTCACGAAGATGTGGAAGAAGCCAGCGATACTGTGGCTGAAGACAGACGTCACCCACGTCCAGACGTAGATGATGTGATCTGACCGTAGGACAAATATCGAATTGTAGATACTGGGCGCCAAGGCGGCAACCAGTAGCTGTAGGACGTACGTGACCCACATGATAAGAAGGAGCGTGTAGGTGGTGTTCCCCCGGAAGTAGCCCAGCAGGCCACCCGTCCCGGTGTCGATGGGGAGCGACTCGACGAGGCCGCCGGTCCGCGAGGTCCGCTCCTGGTCGATGCTGTCGTCGAACCCGCTGTCGAAGACGCCGCTCGGGTCGCCCCACGAGTCGAGGCCGGGGCAGTCGTGGTTCTCCGGCAGCCGGTGCTCCGAGCAGAACGTGCCGCCGCAGAGCCGACAGTTGTACGGCATCGGTTCCTGCGCGCCACACCGGTCGCACTTCGCCATTGTCGGGCTTTTGCATGGCGTGGGGAAAGCGTTTATGGGATTGACAGGGATTCGACGCGCTCTGCGGGCGGGGCGGATGCCCAGGGACGGGCTGTAGCTTTTTGGGCGTCGGCGCGTAGCAACTGCCCGTGAGAGAGTTCGAACGGAAACAGCTCCTGGAGCGCGTCGGGCGCGAGGGAGCGACGGTGGGGGCGACCATCCCGGAGACCATCGACCTCCAGGGCGACCCCTTCGACCTCCGCGAGTTCGTCTTCGAGGTCAAGCGGGCGGAGGGCGTGTCCGCCGACGAGCGACAGGAGGTGCAGGACATGAAGAAGCTCCTCCGGCGGGCGCGAACCGACCGACGGGACGCCATCGAGGAGGACGACCTCTCGAAGGCTGAGGGCGAGCGTCTCGTCGAGGAGATAATCGGCATCGACCGGGCGCTGAACGCCCTGGAGAGCCTCGGCCGGACCGACCTGGAGGCCGAAGTCGAGGCGCGCCAGACCGCCGACCAGAAGCGGTGGATGTCGTTCCTGCGCCAGGCGCTCGGTCGCGGCAACAGCGGGAGGCGGCGGCGATGAGCAAGAACGCCGAGGTGGCCGACCGCCTGGAGGAGTTCGCGGACATCCTCGCGGCCCAGGACGTCGAGTTCAAGCCCCGGGCGTACCGCCGGGCGGCCCAGAACGTCCGCGACTACCCCGAACCCGTCGAGGACCTGGTCGCCGACGGCCAGGACGCCGTCGAGGAGATAGAGGGGGTCGGCGAGAGCATCGCGGAGAAGATAGTCGAGTACGTCGAGACCGGCGAGATATCGGAACTCGAGGAGCTCCGCGCGGAACTCCCCGCGGACGTCGAGGAGTTGACGGCCGTCGAGGGCGTCGGGCCGAAGACCGTCGGCAAACTCTACCGGGAACTCGGCATCCAGACGCTGGACGACCTGGAGCGCGCGGCCCGGAACCACGAGATACGCGTGGTCGAGGGGTTCGGCGAGAAGACAGAGCAGAACATCCTGGAACACATCCCGTTCGCCCGCGAGGCACAGGAACGCCAGTTACTGGGCGACGCCCGCCCGCTCGGCGAGGAGGTCCGCGACTACCTCGACAGCCGGGACGGCGTCGCGGCGTGCGAGGTGGCGGGGTCGCTCCGCCGGTGGCGCGCCACCATCGGCGACGTGGACGTGCTCGCGGGGAGCGACGACGGCGAGGCCGTCATCGACGCGTTCACCGGCTGGGACCGCGCGACCGAGGTCATCGAGGCCGGGACGAACAAGGCCAGCATCCGCATCGGCGACGTGCGGGTGGACCTCCGGGTCGTCGTGCCCGACGAGTTCGGGAGCGCCCTCCAGTACTTCACGGGGTCGAAGGACCACAACATCCGGCTCCGGAACTACGCCATCGACCGCGGGATGAAGGTCAACGAGTACGGCGTCTTCGACGTGAGCGACATAGACGACCCGGACGCCGGCCAGCGCGTCGGCGAGCGCGTCGCCGGCGAGACCGAGGCGTCCGTCTACGAGGCCCTCGACCTGCCGTTGATGGCGCCGGAGCTCCGCGAGGACCGGGGCGAGATCCAGGCCGCCCGCGACGGCGCGCTCCCGACGCTCGTCGAGGAGGCGGACGTGCGCGGCGACCTCCACCTCCACACGGACTGGTCGGACGGCAACAACACCATCGCGGAGATGGTCGCGGGCGCGACCGAGTTCGGCCACGAGTACATCTGCATCTCGGACCACGCCACCGGCCCCGGCATCGTCAGCGGCGTCGAGGACGACGGCCTCGTCGAGGAGATGGACGCCGTGAGGGACGTGGCCGAGGACGCCGACATCGACGTGCTGACCGGCGTCGAAGCCAACATCGACGCGGACGGCGGCGTGACAGTCGCCGACGACGTGCTCGCCGACCTCGACGTCGTGACGGCGTCCATCCACAGCGGCATGGGCGACGGCGGCGAGGCCGCGACCGACCGCATCGTCACGGCCATCGAACACCCGAGCGTCGACGTCATCGGCCACCCGACGACCCGGCTCATCAACCGGCGGCCCGCGCTCGACATCGACGTGGAAGCCATCGCGACGGCGGCCGCCGACAACGACGTCGCCCTGGAGGTGAACGCGAACCCGGCGCGACTCGACCTCTCGGGGAGCGCAGTCAAGACCGCCATCGAGCAGGGCGCGAAGATAGCCATCAACACCGACGCGCACAGCCCCGCCGAGTACCGGAACGTCGTCTACGGCGTCCACACCGCGCGCCGCGGATGGGCGGAGAGCGAGCACGTCATCACCACCTGGCCCATCGACGACCTGCGCGCGTTCCTCCACTGATGCCGTCGCCGGCCGACACCCGCCTGCTCGTGGACGTGATGTGCGGCCGGCTCGCCACCTACCTCCGGATGTGCGGCTACGACGCCGCCTACGCACTGGACCGCGGCGTCGAAGCCGACGACGGCGTTCTCGACATCGCCCGCGACGAGGGGCGGACGGTCGTCACCCGGGACGTCGAGTTGGCGGCCCGGGCCGACCGGTCGGTGCTGCTCCGCTCCCGCGACGTCACCGACCAGCTACGCGAACTCCTCGACGCCGGGTTCGCCCTCGAACTCACCGAGCCAGCGCGGTGTGCGACCTGCAACGGCCCGCTGGAACGGCTCCCCGACGGCGGGCCGACGCCCGACCACGCGCCGGACACGGACGAGACGGCCGTCTGGCGGTGTCTCGACTGCGGACAGGAGTTCTGGCGGGGGAGTCACTGGGACGACGTCGAGAAGCGACTGGCGGAGTTACGGGATTAGCGGCGGTTGTTGGCCTGCCACTCCTCGCAGGCCTCCATGTCGTCCATCGTGCGGTCGAACTGACCGCAGTACGGCTGGATGCCGCGCTCCGTGCGGACGTAGTCGAAGTGGGCGCAGTTGCCGCAGTACTTGTCGGCCGTGCTGTGGGCGCGGGGGTCGTCCACCACCTCGCCGTCGTCCGGGCCGGCGTCGAACCCGCCGGACTGGCCCGGCGACTGCGGGCCGGCGTCGTCCATCGGCGACATGATCTCCTCGGTGCTGGACCCGCCGTCGCTGGCCGCGCTCTCGACGCCGCGCCGGTCCACGTCGCCGATGATGCCGATGCCACCGGGGCTCGCGCTGGCGGCCTGCGTGACGGATTCGACTTCCTCGCGGGGCACCTCGACGACGCGCGTCTCCCCGCCGCGGGTTATCTCCAGGGAGACGGTGCCGCCGGGGTCGTTCCGGGTCTTGAACGTCGCGACGGCCACGAACAGGTACCAGAAGGTCACGATGACGCCGACGAAGTAGACGGCGACGACGAACAGCGTCTGCGTGGTCGGGATGCCGAAGTTCGACTCCACGAACCACTGCCCCGGGTAGATGTGGCGGAAGAGGAGGACCCCGAGCACCGTCACGCTCGCCCCGATAGCCGCGCCCGCGCGCTGGTGGCGCCCCGTCGGCAGCACGGCGAAGACGCCGACGAACACCGCCGGCACGCCGAGGCCTGCGAGGGTCCCGGCCACCTCTCGCGCCTCCAGATACGTGTAGCCCATGTCCGTGAGCAGCGGGGTCGCCCCCGACACGATGCCCAGGACGACGAGCAACGCCCCCGCGGCGAACAACCCCGCTCCGAGGTAGACGCGCTGGCGACCCACCTCGCTCGCGCGCGCCTCGTACGCCTCCGTAAGGCTCGTCATACGGGTGCCATGGATGTCCAGGGCAAAAACGTTACGTCAGACATAGATAAGCGATCAGACTGGTTCGAGGGCAGGGTCGGCTATCGAAAGGTCTAATCCCGGGCCTTTCGAACGGCCTACCATGGCCGACGATAGCGAGGAAGCGGAGGAGGACGCCCCCGCGGTCGAACTCGGCGAGGGCGAACCGGTCGAGGGGCTCCCCTCGCCCGAGTCGCGTCGCGGCTGAGCTGGCCCATCGAGAAGAGCGAAGCCGCCCGGAAGGAGGGCGACACCGTCATCCGCACGCCCGACGGGCCGCAGTCCCTCGCGGACGTGCTCGACGACATCGAACTCACCTACTTCGACACCCGGCAGACCTTCGTGAACGAGGTCCGCGACGTCGTCGGGCGGGGCCCGGTCCAGACCGCCGACGAATAGAGTCGTTCGAAGACGCCCGCGAGCAGTGGCACACGAGGACTGTAACTCCCTCGAAAGCCGTGTCAGTCCACGTTCAGCCGTACCCTCACCAGGACCACGAGTAGCGGCCCAAGCCTTTTGCTCTCCGGTCCCGACCGGAGACCATGAGTCTCCCGATAGACCCGTCAGTGCTCGCCGCGGCTGACGTCGGCGAGGAGTGTGCGACGCTCGCGATGGACCACGACGACGCCGTCGAGCACGTCCGCGAGGCGTTCACCGACGCCGGGTTCGGCGTTGCGGTGGAGTTCTCCGTCTCCGACCTCCTGAACGAGAAGGTGGACGCCGGCCGCGACCCCTACTACGTGCTCGGCGCGTGCAACCCGGGGATGGCCGACCGAGCGCTCGACGTCACGGAGGACCTCGGCGCGCTGTTCCCGTGCAACGTCGTCGTCCGGGAGGTGGAACCCGGCGTCCAGGAGGTCTACCACGTCAGCATCATGCGCATCGCCCGCCTGGTCGGCATCGCCCCCGACGACGAGACGTGGGCGGACATCGTCGCGGAGACCGGCGAGATGGTCGACCGGGCGTACGCCAACCTCGACGCCCAGGCGGCCTGATTCCCAACCCAGGGACCTGAACGACCAGGCAGCCTGAACGCTCTCCCCGGTGGGCCTGAACGACCACCCAGCCTGAACCCCCAGCCTGTACAGCAATCACGACGGCGGCCGTCTGGGGTGCATGTCGACCAGCCAGCAGGCGTTCACGTTCGACGGGGGTCGCGTCGACCCGGGGAGACAGCCCACGTCCGGTTCGCAATCAGCGAGACGTACCTCGGGGACCCCGTGCGGATACCGGTCACCGTCGTCAACAGCGAAGAGCCGGGACCGACGATATTCCTGTCGGCGGCCGCCCACGGCGACGAACTCAACGGCATCGAGGTGGTCCGCCGGGTGGCGACGGCGCTCGACCACACCGAGATATGCGGGACCCTGGTCTGTCTCCCGGTGCTCAACGCCCAGGCGTTCCTCGCCCAGCAGCGCTACCTCCCCATCTACGACCGCGACCTCAACCGGGCGTTCCCCGGGGTTCCGGACGGCACGGGCGCCGAGCGCGTCGCCCACCACATCTACCGGAACTTCGTCGCGCCCTGCGACCTCGGGCTGGACTTCCACACCTCGACCCGGGGCCGGACGAACATGATACACGTCCGGGCCGACATGACCGACGACGCCGTCGCCCGCCTCGCCCGCGCGTTCGGGTCGCACGTCGTCATCTCCAGCGAGGGCGCGACGGGGATGCTCCGGCGCGAGGCGAGCCTCGACGGCGTCCCGACCATCACCGTCGAGATGGGCGAAGCCCACCGGTTCCAGCGCGACCTCATCGAGCGCGCGGTGGGCGGCGTCATGAGCGTCTTCGGCGAGTACGACCTCCAGCCGGAGAACACGGTCCGGTGGCCCGGCTGGCGCGCCGTCATCGACGGCGACGAGGAGAAGACGTGGCTCCGGGCCGACGACGGCGGCATCGTCGACATGCGGTTCGAACCGGGCGCGCTGGTCCACGAGGGCGACACCGTCTGCACCATCGGCGACCCGTTCGCCCGGGAGGCGACCCGGGTCAGGGCGCCGTTCACCGGCCTCCTCGTCGGCGTGCTGGAGAACCCCGTGGTCTATCCGGGAAACCCGCTCTGCCACCTGGTCCGCATCGACCCGGTGGTCGAGCGCGCCATCGAGGGCGACGAACACCGGTCGGACGCGTCCGTGGACGCGTAGCTACTCCTCGAGTTCCTCGACCCGCGCCTGGAGGCGCTCGACTTCGGCTTCGAGTTCCTCCACCTGGGCCTGGTCCGCGCCGGCGTCGCCCCGCGAGAGGACGCGGTACGCGAGATAGCCGAGGACGGCCACCGGGAGGACGAACAGGAGCAGCAGGATGAGCAAGATGATCAGCAGTTCGGGGCCGCCGGGGACGCCGGAAGCGAACAGGAGAGCGGTCATGGGGCGGACTTCCCACCGGCCGGACATAAGCGTTCAGGGACCGTCCTCGTCGAGTTCCTCCACCCGGTGCCGGAGCCTGTCGACTTCGGCTTCGAGTTCCCTGACCCGCTCTGCGTCCGGGGAGCGACGCCCGAGGAGGCGGGACGCGATGAGGTAGACCAGGACGATGGGGCCGAGCACGAAGACGGCGAGCAGGAAGATGACGGCGAGTTCCATCCCGCCGGGGACGCCGACGGGGAGCGGGAGCGGGTTCATACCGGAACCTCCCAGGCAGTTCACATAAGCCTTCAGGAGAAGTCGAGGAGGTTCGCCTGGACGCCCGCCACCATCTCGGATTTCCGCCGGAGGTCGTCGAACGAGACGGGGAGGTGGGGCACTATCTCGCGGACCGCGCCGTGGAACGTCTCCGCCTCGCCCATCTCGCCGTCGAAGGCGTTCCGGACGCTCTCGCGGACCTGCCAGACGCCGACGGGCGCCCAGTAGTCGTCGGACACCTCGCGGAGGACGAGCGCCTTCGCCTGCCGGCCGACAGCGTCGAGGTGTTCGAGGACGCCCAGCCGCGACGCGTAGTAGGCGCCCGCCGTCTCGTCGACGTAGCCGGTGCGCCCCTCGTAGCCCTCGTGGGCGCTCCCCATCCAGGTCTGGCCGGTCGGGTCCTGGTTCCACACGCTACCCGGTGCTTTCATCTCCACGAGTTCGAACTCCCACTTGCCCGGCGCGAGCACCACCCAGTACCGGTTGCCCATGTACTCGTTCAGCCAGACCTGGGGTTTGTCGATGCTCGGGTAGTCACGGACCCGCCCCCGGAGGAACTTCCCGACGGTGTCGTCGACGGCGGTGATGGACCACCGCGTCGGCACCAGGCGGCGGTTCTCGCCCCGGCCGAGCGCGCCCACCGACAGGATGCGGTTGATGTCGTAGACGTCGAATCCCCGCCGGTAGAGGTAGTTCATCGCGCCCTGGGCCTGCCAGTCGTCGTCCTCCAGGGTCTTCTTCACGGGCCGGGGGACGTGGGGGTTCTCCGCCAGGTCGGCGGACTCGGCTTTCGCGTTCGGGCCGGTCGGGGTCGTCACGTCGTCGAGCGAGAAGTCGAGGTCGAGTGTGTCCGAGAGGCCGATCTCCACGTCGACCGGGCGGTCCGCGATGGCGACCTCGCGCTGGACGCCGACGAACCCGTCCCACACGTCGTTCACGTCGACGTTCGCCGACCGCCGCGAGTTGAGCAGGCCGGTCCGGTACTGGAGCACGTTCTCGATGTCGAGGCCCCTGTTGTACCACTGGCCGCTCGTCGCGAACTCCTCGGCCTGCTCCTCCTCGCCGACGGGCGAGAGGATACCGGTGGAGACGTTCGGATAGCTCGACCGGCCGACGAACACCGAGGGCGCGGTACTCCCGAACAGCGAGTCGCCCTGCGCGACCGACTCGAAGCGCTGCTCGAACCCCTCGAGGTAGTCCAGAATCTCGTAGGACTTCTCCTCGGCGAGTTTGCGGCGCTCGTAGGCCTCGTCGGGTTTGAGCCCCTCGATGTACTCGTCGAGCCGCATTCACCAGCAGTTGGTCGCCGTGGCTTTTTAACTCTCCCCTTGCCGCACCCGGACGGTCAACCCAGCGACAGAGCCGACCACGACGACGAGCGGCGACGTGAAACAGGCGGCAGTCCCACTGTGAGGGCGAGACGGCACCCGCATCGCCGGGGCGCGTCGAGCGCGAGTTCGGGTGCCCAGCGATGGGTCCCGCTCGACGAGCGGTCGGACTGCCGGCGAGTCGGGAATCCCGGACGAAGCCGGTGGTGGCAGTCACCATTGCCGGGCTCTCGTTCACGAGCCCGCAGACCGAGTGCAGGGACCGTGGAGGACCGGAGCGTCAGTCGTTGACTGTGACCCAGGAATCGCTCTCGAGTCCGTATCGCTCGGTCACGATATCCCAGGCGTACCGGTGGGCCGTCTGTTCGCGCGTCTCGTCGACCCGACGCGCCGACGGTGGCTGGTACTCCGCCCACGACTTGTTGAACGACCGCAGGTAGGTCTCCTGGGCCGACCGCGGGAGGCTATCCTTGACCAGTTCAGGCAGTTCGTTGCTGGACTCGTAGCGCATTGTTGTCCTCGTCTCTGGGACTCACTCGTGATTCCGTCCCACGGGAGAATAAATCGGGAATACCGTTCCGGCGGATTTCACGGTGTTCCACCTAAGTCGGGAACGGAAGCACGTTCGGTTCGACCATTGCAGATGGGTAGCCACCGCTGTCGGACCCCGAACTCGACGACCGTCGGACCGGACGCCGGGAACCCCGTGGGCCTAGATGACCAGCTGGATGTCCGACTCCTCCATGTTGAACAGCGCCTTTCCGGCGCCGACGCCGGTGGTGACGCCGTCGATCATGTCGTCGTCCTCGTAGCCCATGAGGTCCATCGTCATCTGGCACGCCTGGAACTCGACGCCGTGTTCGAGGCCGCGCTCGATGAGGTTCCGCACGCTGGGCGTCCCCATGTCGTCGATGCGCTTGTTCATCATCCAGGTGGTCATCCGGTCCATGCCCGGCATCACGGCGAGCAGGTTCGGCACCGGCATGTGGACGTTCCCCGCCGAGGACATCTTGAGGTTGCGCGATTTCTCCTCGTGGAGCATGTCGAGCGCCCAGAAGCTCGCGAACACCGTGACGTCCCAGTCGAACGCGCCCGCCATGCTCGACAGGATGAGCGTCGGGTACGCCATGTCGAGGGTGCCGTGCACGGCGATGACCGTCATCTTCGTCTGCTGGTCGGCCGCGTCGGCGGTCGGCAGCGCCTGGAACTCCGCCCGGAGCTCCTCGAGTTCGGCTTGCAGCTCCGCTACGCTCGGCTCGTCCGTGGTCGCGTCGGGTGTATCTGTGCTCATGATTGTGAGTTCGGCCCGGGACTGCCCGGCGGGCTGACGCCTCCTGTGCCTCGTGTGCCCCGCCGCCGGGGCACGGTTTTCCCGCCGATGGCCGCCACCGGAAGTTTCCGCGATTGGAACTACTCTTCAATATCGGTGTCACCCGGCAATGAACCCTGACGGGCGTTCCTGCCGGCCGGTAGCCGCACGCAAGATTCAAGCCGTCGACCGGAGAAGCATCCAGGTTGGACCTCTCGGCACGCAGACAATTCGACGGGCGCGAAATTGACACCCAGTCCGCCGTGATACGCCCGTATCACCGTCTCCTGTCGCAAACCCCAGGCAAGTTGACAGATAGCGTGGACTCCGTCGCGACGTGCGCCCCGCGCCGAGTCAGTGTCGTGCCTGTCGCTGCACGTTGCGTCGCCAGACGACGACCCCGCCCGCCACCGCGAGCACGTACCAGCCCGCGAGCGTCACTGGCCGGCCGGTGACGAGTATCTCGTACAGCACCACGAACCCGACCACGAACGCGGACGTGACGAGCAAGAGCAGTTGCCCGCCCTCGTCGGTGACCTTCAACTCCCACCCGGTGAGCCGCCTGAGGCCGACCATGACGCCCGTGAGCGCCGCCCACGTGAGAAGTGGAAGACCCAGCGCGGTGACCGCCGTCGCCTCGATGGCGTCGGACCCGTTGATGATAGTCGCCCAGCCGAACAGCCCCAGCGCGAACCAGACGACGCTCCGCCATAGCTCCTCGCGGACGACGCGCTCCAGGTCAGGGTCCATACCCGCAACTGGCGCCATCCAGACATGAAGGTTTCCGAACCCGTCTCGCGGGCGTCGGCCGACTCCTCCCCGACCGCCGGCTCAGGCCTTCGCCTGCCACTTGCGGACGCGGTCCGCGCTCACGCCGTCCACGGAGCCGGCGAGTTCCTCGGGTTCGGCGTCCCGGAGGTCGTCCACCGACTCGATGCCCGCCGCCGAGAGCTTCTCGGCGGTCTTCGGGCCGATGCCCTCGACGCCCTCCAGGTCGCCCTTGCCGTTCTGCTGGGCCTGGTACTCGCGGTAGTTGCAGATGGGGCAGCCGAGTTCCCACGGCTCGTCGCCGTTGTGGACCACGAGTTCGGGCAGGTCGTGCTCCTCGCACCGCGCGTCCGTGACCTCGATTTCGCCCCGACGGGGCAGCGGCAGCGAGTACTCGCAGTCCGGGTAGCGGGTGCACCCCACCAGCCGCGAGCCGTTCTGGAGGTGCTTGATGGCGAGTTCGCCGCCGTGGTCCTCGCCGCACTCCGGGCAGGCGCCGATGACGCGGTCCTCGGCCTCGTCGGCCGCTTCGGCCTTGCAGAGCGGGCAGCCGTGGACGAAGGTGGACCGGCCCGCCAGCATCTTCACCTTCCGGAGGTCGTGGTCCTCGCAGCGCTCGTCGAGCAACTGGGGCTCGCCCTTGTTCGGGAGCGGGAGCGTGAACTCACAGTCCGGGTAGCCGTTGCAGCCCACGAAGTACGAGCCGTACCGGCTCCGCCGGATGAGCAGGTCGTCGCCGCACTCCGGGCAGGTGCCCAGTGTCTTGTCCGCCTTGAGCGACTCGCGGAGGTGGGTGCCGATGTCCTCGCGCGATTCCTCGAGTTCCTCGAAGACGCGTTCGAGCATCTCGCGGGACTCGTCGGCCACCTCGTCGAGGGTCGCCTCGCCGCGCGCGATGGCGGCCATGTCCTCCTCGAGTTCGCGCGTCATCGACTCGCTCACCACCAGATCGGCGTACTCCTCGGCGGCCGCGACCACCGCGCGGGCCAGGCGGGTGGGCCGGGGCGGGTTGTCCTCGATGTAGCCCCGGTCGTAGAGCTTCTCGATGGTGTTGTGCCGGGTCGACTTGGTGCCCAGCCCGAGTTCCTCCATGCGCTCGATGAGCCGCGACTGGCCGTACCGGCGGGGCGGCTGGGTCTGCTTCTCCTCCAGGCGGACGTCCGAGAGCGCGAGCGTCTCGCCCTCCTCGACGGCCGGCACGTAGTTCTCGCTCGTGTTGAAGTAGGGGTAGACGGCGTGGTAGCCCCGGTTCTCCAGGCGCTTCCCGTTGGCCTTGAGCGTGCGGCCGTCCACGTCGACGACCACCTTCAGGTGCTCCCAGACCGCCGCATCTGCGAGCGTGGCGAAGAACCGCCGGACGACGAGTTCGTAGATGCGCCACTCGTCCTCGGTGAGGTCGGCGCGGTCCGGCAGGTCCTCGGTCGGGTGAATCGGCGGGTGGTCGGTCGTCTCCTCGTCGCCGCGGGTGGGTTCGAGGTCGCCGTCCAGCAGCGACGTGGCGTCGTCGCCGAACTCGCGGGTACCCTCGAAGGCCGAGAGGAGTTCCTCGGGGTCGAGGTCGTCCGGGTAGACGGTGTTGTCCGTCCGGGGGTAGGTCATGTACCCCGCCGTGTAGAGGTCCTCCGCGATGCTCATCGCGCGGCCCGCGGAGAAGCCGATGCTGCCGGCAGCACGGATGAACTGGGTGGTGTTGAACGGCGCCGGCGGGTCGTCGGTCCGGGTGCGCCGCGAGACGTGGGAGACGAGGGCCGACGCGGCGTCCTTCAGCGCGTCGAAGGCCGCCTGGGCGTCGTCCTCGTCCCAGACGCGTTCGGCCTCGTTCCCGTCCTCGTCCTCGTAGAAGTACTGGGCCTCGAAGGTCTCGTCGTCCTTCGCGAGGTCGCCGAATATCTCCCAGTAGTCGTCGGGGTCGAACGCCTCTATCTCGCGTTCCTTGTCGACGATGAGCTTCAGCGTCGGGCTCTGCACCCGGCCGACGCTGATGAAGTCGTTGCCCATCTGGCGGGCGGACAGGGAGAGGAACCGGGTGAGCGCCGCGCCCCAGATGAGGTCGATTATCTGGCGGGCCTCGCCGGCCGCCGCCAGGTCGAAGTCGAGGTCGTCCGGGTCCGCGAACGCGTTCGTGACCTCGTTCTTCGTGATGGAGGAGAACCGCACCCGGTGGACGGGCACGTCCTCGTTCGCCTCGCGGACGAGTTCCCACGCCTCCTTCCCGATGAGTTCGCCCTCGCGGTCGTAGTCGGTCGCGATGACGACCGTGTCGGCGTCGCGCGCGATGCGTTTGAGCGTCCGGACGATGTTCTCTTTGGTCGGCGTCTTCTCTATCTCCGCGTCGATGAGTTCGACCGGTTCGACGTCGCGCCAGTCGTTGTACTCCGGCGGGAAGTCGACGCCCACGACGTGGCCCGACAGGCCGATACATCGCTTGCCGCCCCACTTGTAGACGTTGACGCCGCCGCGGTTCTCCGTTCGTGCGCCGCCGTCGCTCAGAATCTCCGAGATTCGACGGGCGGCGTTGTCCTTCTCCGTGATTATGAGTTCCACCATCTATCACCCTGCTGGGACGAGTCGGTTGCTGTCCTCCGCTACGCCGGTACCGCGGGTAAAGATTTCGCACAGTCAAAAGCGGACGCCTGCGGCGCGATTGGCCGTCGGACGCGCCGCTCGCCCGGGCGATAACTGCGTCAGTCCAGTCGGTCGCGGAGCAGTTCGTTCACGGCGCCGGGGTCGGCGCTACCGCCGGTCTTCTGCATGACCTGGCCCACGAGGAAGTTGAGCGCGCCGCCTTCGCCGGCGTGGTAGTCCTCGACGGCGTCCGGGTTCTCCTCGATGGCGGCCGCGACGGCCTGAGCCACCTCGTCGTCGCTGGTCTTGCCCAGGCCCTCGCGTTCGACCACCGTGTCCGGGTCCAGGCCCTCGTCGAGCATCTCGCGGAGGACGACCTCCTCGGCGTTCTTGACCGTTATCTCCTCGGTGTCCACGAGTTCGACGAGGCGGGTGAACTCGTCGAGGCGGTCGTCCACGTCGGTTATCGCCATGTCGCGATAGTTGAGTTCGCCGAGGAGGTTGTCGGCGACCCAGGTCGCCGCGAGGTCCGGGTCGAACGCCTCGGCGACGTCCTCGAAGAAGTCGGCCACCTGCTTCGTGGAGGTGAGTTTCGAGGCCGCCTCCTCGTTCAGTCCGTACTCCGCCTGGAAGCGCTCGCGCCGGGCGTCCGGGAGTTCCGGGATGGGAAGGGTCTCCTTCCAGTCGGAGACCTCCAGCGGCGGGAGGTCGGCCTCGCGGAAGTAGCGGTAGTCCTTCTCCGCCTCCTTGGAGCGCATCGAGACGGTGATGCCCCGGGACTCGTCCCAGTGCCGGGTCTCCTGTTCGACCTCGCGGCCGCGCTGGATGGCGTTCTTCTGCCGGGTGACCTCGTAGGCCAGCGCCTTCTCCGCGCCCTTGTGACTCGAGATGTTCTTGACCTCGGTCCGGTTGGCGGCGGCGAGGGTCTCCCGGCCCACGACGCCCTCGTCGTCCATCTCCTCGGCGGGGACGAGCGAGATGTTGGCGTCGATGCGGAGGCTGCCGTCGCGCTGGCTGTCGAAGATGCCGAGATACTCCAGGACCTCCTCGAGTTTCGCGAGGAACCGGCGGACCTCCTGGGGACTCCGGAGGTCGGGTTCGGTGACGACCTCCATCAGCGGCGTGCCGGCGCGGTTGTAGTCCACGAGGACGTACTCCGCGGTGTCGATGCTGCCGCCGACGTGCTGGAGGCTGCCGGGGTCCTCCTCCAGGTGGGCGCGCTCGATGCCGATGGTGCGGCGCTCGCCGTCGGTGGTGATTTCGAGTTCGCCGTCCTGGCAGATGGGGGCGTCGTACTGGGTTATCTGGAACCCCTTCGGGAGGTCGGGGTAGAAGTAGTTCTTCCGGTGGAAGCGCGTTCGCTCGGGGATGTCGGCCTTGATGGCCTTGCCGAGTTTGACGGCCGCCTCGACCGCCGCCTCGTTGACGACGGGGAGCGCCCCGGGCAGGCCGAGACAGACGGGACACGTCCGCGAGTTCGGCTCCGCCCCCGGCGCCGTCGAGCAGCCACAGAAGATCTTGGTCTCCGTCTCGAGCTGGACGTGGACCTCCAGCCCGATGACGACGGCCAGGTCGCGTTCGACAGCCTGCGCGGTCATTGGCGTGGGTTCGTGACGGGTCCGCTAAAGGCTAACGGGACGGCCCCCGCGTGTCAGCGAGCTGGTAGCTGTCTGACGCAGGCCTTATATGGATGGCGTGAGGCCTGGAATATATGACAGATGGATCCGCGCGGGACCTCCAGGCCCAGGTCAAGGAGCTCGAAGCCACGGTCAGGGGACTGACCGAGGAGTTCGTCGAAGCGAAAGAGCGCATCCGACAGCTCGAAGACGAGCTCGACGCCGCCGGCGAACCGGCCGACGGGACGGAGGTCGTGCGGGCGGAGCGGAGCGGCAAACAGCAGGCCGCGGAATCCGAGCCGGAGACCGCCGACGCCGACCAGGCCGCCGATACCGAGGCGGAGTCCGACCAGGACGACGACGGGGAGACCACGCTCGGGGACGACATCATCGTCGCGTAGGGCTCCCATGTACATCGAGGAGATCGTCCTGGAGAACTTCAAGAGCTTCGGCCGGACCACGCGGATTCCGTTCTACGACGATTTCACCACCATCAGCGGGCCGAACGGCTCGGGCAAGAGCAACATCATCGACGCGGTGCTGTTCGCGCTCGGCCTCGCCCGTACCAGGGGATGCGCGCCGAGAAGCTCACCGACCTCATCTACAACCCCACGCACGCCGACGGCTCGGGCGAGGAGTCCGGGCCGCGCGAGGCCAGCGTCGAGGTCGTGCTCAACAACGAGGAGCAGGCGCTCTCCCGGACGCAGGTCGTGAACGCCGCGGGCTCCGAGAAGATCGGCGACGTCGACAGCATCAGCATCCGCCGTCGCGTCAAGGAGACCGACGACAACTACTACTCCTACTACTACCTCAACGACCGGTCGGTCAACCTCTCGGACATCCAGGACCTGCTCTCGCAGGCGGGCGTCGCGCCCGAGGGCTACAACGTGGTGATGCAGGGCGACGTGACCGGCATCATCAACATGACGCCGTACGAGCGCCGCCAGATCATCGACGAGATAGCGGGCGTGGCGGAGTTCGACGCGAAGAAGGAGGACGCCTTCGAGGAGCTCGAAGTCGTCAAGGAGCGCATCAACGAGGCGGAGCTCCGCATCGAGGAGAAACACGAACGCCTCGACCAGCTCGCCGACGAGCGGGAGACCGCCCTCGAATACCAGGGGCTGCGCGACGAGAAACAGGAGTACGAGGGGTTCCTCAAGGCCGCCGAACTCGAGGAGAAGCGCGAGGACCTCGCCGGCACCCGGAACAGCATCGAGAGCCGGAAGGAACGCCTGACCGAACTCCACGAGGAACTCGACAGCCGGAAGGGCACGGTCGTCCGGTTCGAGGAGGATCTCGAGGAGTTGAACGCCGAGATAGAGCGGAAGGGCGAGGACGAACAGCTCCGCATCAAACGGGAGATGGAGGAGGTCAAAGGCGAGATATCCCGGCTGGAGGACGCCATCGAGACCGCCGAGGAGCGCGCCCAGGACGCCGAGAACCGACGCCGACAGGCGTTCGTCGAGATAGACCGCAAGCAGGAACAGGTCGAGTCCCTGGAGGGCGACATCCGCGACCTGAAACTCGAGAAAGCCTCCCTGAAGGCCGACGTCAAGGAGCGGGAGGCGGACCTCGCCGCGGTCCAGGAGGAGATAGACGCCGTCGACACGGAGTTCGACGAGCTGAAATCCGAACTCGCCGACCGGAAGGACGCACTGGAGGCGGCGAAGACAGACAAGAACGAACTCCAGCGCGAGAAGGACCGCCTGCTCGACGAGGCGCGGCGCCGGTCGAACGAGGTGACCGAGGCGAAGGCCGACATCGAGCAGGCGGAGGCCGACCTGCCGGAACTCGACGCGAAGCTCGACGACCTCCAGGACGAACTCGCGAAGGCCCGGCGGAACAAGACCCAGATAGAGAACGTCGTCGCCGACCTCAAGCAGGAGAAACAGTCGGTCCAGGCCGAACTCGACGACGTGGAGGAGGAGATCTCGGCCGCCCAGCAGGAGTACGCCGAACTCGAAGCCGCCGCCGAGCAGAACGGCGACTCGTCGTTCCCGCGGTCGGTCTCGACCGTCCTGAACGCTGGCATGGACGGCGTCCACGGCGCGGTCGCCCAGCTCGGCGGCGTCAGCGAGGAGTACGCGACGGCGGTGGAGACGGCCGCGGGCGGACGGATGGCGAACGTGGTCGTGGACGACGACGGCGTGGGACAGCGGTGCATCGAGCACCTCAAGCAGCGTAACGCGGGCCGGGCGACGTTCCTCCCCATCACGAAGATGCAGGACCGCCGGCTCCCGAGCGCGCCGAACATGGCGGGCGTGGTGGACTTCGCGTACAACCTCGTCGACTTCGACGACCAGTACGCGCCGGTGTTCTCCTACGTGTTCGGCGACACGCTCGTCGTCGACACCATCGAGACCGCCCGCGAGCTGATGGGCGACTACCGGCTGGTGACCCTGGAGGGCGAACTCGTGGAGAAGAGCGGCGCGATGACCGGCGGGAGCCGGAGCGGGTCGCGCTACTCGTTCTCGAAGAGCGGCAAGGGTCAGCTCGAACGCGTCGCCGAGCGCATCAACCGCCTGGACGACAGGCGCCGCGACCTCAAGAGTCAGCTCCGGGACGTCGAGAGCCGGCTCGACGACGCCCGCGACCGCCAGGCCGACGCGGCCGACCAGGTCAGGTCCATCGAGGCCGA
This sequence comes from Halobacteriaceae archaeon GCM10025711, assembly GCA_042662785.1. Taxonomy (GTDB): domain Archaea; phylum Halobacteriota; class Halobacteria; order Halobacteriales; family Halobacteriaceae; genus JBHSYX01. The sequence goes on along the minus strand of JBHSYX010000001.1, from coordinate 1,003,826 downwards.
CATCGAGCGCACCGAAGACGAGCGCGCGTCGGTCGAGGAACGCATCGAGAGCCTGGAGGAGCGCCTCGACGAGCTAGAGGAGGAACGCGAACTCGTCGACGACCAGATGCAGGACCTGGAGAGCGACATCGACGAGAAGGAGGCCGAGATAGCCGACGTCCAGGCCGACATCGACGAACTCGAGGCGGAGCTCGCGGACTCCGAGATTCCACGCCTCACCGCGAAGAAAGAGGAGATCCAGGCCGACATCGACGAACTCGAGGACCGGATGGACGACCTCGACGGCGACATGAACAGCCTCCAGCTGGAGAAGGAGTACGCCGAGGACGCCATCGACGACCTCCACGACGAGATAGAGGCGGCCCAGAACAAGAAGGCCGAACAGGAGGAGCGCGTCGCGGACCTCGAAGCCGAGGTCGAAGAACAGGAGGCGGTCCTCGAGGAGAAACGCGAGGCCGTCGCCGACCTGGAGGACGAACTCGCGGACCTCAAGGCCGACCGCGAGGAGGTCAAGGAGGACCTCCGCGAGGCGAAGAAGAAACGCGACGCCCAGCAGGAGAAGGTCAACCGGGTGGAGAACCGGCTGAACAGCCTGGAGCAGAGCGCCGAACGCCTCGAAGGCGAGATAGCCGAACTGGAGGAGCAGGTCGAGGAGTACGACCCCGAGGAGGTGCCGGACCTCGACGAGGTGGAGGAGACCATCGCGCGCCTCGAACGCCAGATGGAGGCCCTGGAGCCGGTCAACATGCTCGCCATCGACGAGTACGACGAGGTCGAGGGCGACCTGGAGGACCTGGAGGGCCGGAAGGACACGCTGGTGGAGGAGCGCGAGGCCATCCGGGACCGCATCGAGTCCTACGAGGCCCAGAAGAAACAGACGTTCATGGACGACTACGAGTCCATCGACGAGAACTTCCAGCGCATCTTCGAGCGGCTGTCGAACGGGACGGGCGAACTCCACCTGGAGAACGAGGAGGACCCGTTCGAGGGCGGGCTGACGATGAAGGCCCAGCCCGGCGACAAGCCCATCCAGCGCCTCGACGCGATGTCTGGCGGCGAGAAGTCGTTGACGGCGCTCGCGTTCATCTTCGCCATCCAGCGCACCAACCCGGCGCCGTTCTACGCGCTCGACGAGGTGGACGCGTTCCTCGACGCGGCGAACGCCGACCGCGTCGGCGAACTCGTGGACGAACTCGCGGGCGACGCGCAGTTCGTCGTGGTCTCCCACCGGTCGGCGATGCTGGAGCGGTCGGAGCGCGCCATCGGCGTCACGATGCAGGACAACAACGTCAGCACGGTGACCGGCATCCAGCTCGGCTCCCGTGAGGAGGCGGAGGTGAGCGCGGGTGACTGACGCAGCGACGGTGCCGCCGGGCCAGGCCGACGACGAGGAGGTCGAGCCGGTCGAACTCCTGGTGCAGTTGGCCGAGGAGGGCGAGATAGAGCCCTGGGACATCGACATCGTAGAGGTGACCGACAAGTTCCTCGCGGCGCTCGACGAGGCCGACCTCCGGACGTCGGGCCGGGCGCTGTTCTACGCGAGCGTGCTCCTCCGGATGAAAAGCGACGTGCTCCTCCAGGACGACGACCAGGACGAGGAGCCCGAGCCCGAACCGTGGGACGCGTGGGACGCGCCGGTGGCGGGCGAGGACGACCCGCTGCCGGGGTTCGACCCGGTCGAGTCCCTGGAGGAGGAGATGGAGCGACGGCTCGACCGGAAGTCGGTGCGCGGGACGCCCCAGACCCTCGACGAACTCGTGCGCGACCTGCGCGACGCCGAGCGCGGGTCGTGGTGGAAGGCCCACCGGACCTACGACACCTCGGAGTCGCCACACGGGTTCCGGCGGGGTGTCCAGACGCTCGATTACCGGTCGGGCGACGACATGCGGATGGACGACGAGCCGACGGAGGCCGACGTGACGGGGACGGCCCACCACGAGGACATCGAGTCGACCATCCGGGACGTGCGGGCGGCGCTCGACGAGCAGTACGAGGCGGGCCGCTCGGAGGTGCTGTTCGAGGAGATAGCGGGCACCGGCGGCTCCCGCATCGAGACGTTCCTCGCGTTGCTGTTTCTCTCACACCGGGGGTCGTCAGACTCGACCAGGACGAACTGTTCGGCGACCTCTGGGTGCAGCAGGTGGCGTCCGACGAGGAGTCGCAGGCGGTCGCGGCCCCTCACCCGAGCTGAAGCCACTCCGACTGCTCGCCGGTCTCGTGGTCACGCCAGCGCTGCCAGACGGTGCCGTCCTCGTCGGTCCGGGTGCGGACGGTGACGTCGAACAGCGGTTCGATGGCGGCGAGTTCCGTCTCGCCGACGCCCGCGGCGGCGTGGACGTGCCCGATGCCGCGCTCGCGACGCACCCGCCCGGTGAGCGCGTGGAGGAACTGGAACAGGTCGAACAGCGGGACGGCGTCGAACAGGGGGTCGACGGATTCGAGGCAGACGCGCAGGGTGGACGGCCCGGGGTCGTCGGCCGTCAACCGGTCGATGTGGTCGGTCGTAGCGTCGAGCAGGCCGGAGAGGTCGGTGAGGTCGTCGACGGCGGTGTACCACTCGGTCGCCGGGTCGACGGTGCCGGCGTGCGCGGTGGTCGCGGTGCCCGTCCTCGGTCGGTGGGCGCCGGTTGCGTCGACGACGCCGAGCATGGACGGGTCCGCCGGATGCGGGTCGTGGCGGCCGAGGACGGACGACACGGTGGCCGTCGTGGGTACGAACAGGTGGCGTCGCGCGAGCGCTGGTTCGCCGAGCAACCGCTGGCAGACGTGGCCGGCGCTGTGGCTGTCGTTGACCACGAGGAGGTTGCATCCGCGCTGTTTCAGGGCGGAGAGTCGGCGAGAGAACGTCGACTCGCCGCCTTTGTCGACGGCCATTTCGAGTTCGGTACCATTGTTCCCCGAGCAACCATTTAGATTTTGTGAAAATTACAATCGATTTAATGATATGTCAGCGGGCTGCACCAGGGGTGGATTTATAAAGACCCGTGTCGAATGTTACCATATGACCCCCACGAAAATTCGTGAACGACTCGCGGAGGGGCGGGTCGACCCCGAGGAGTACATCTCGGCGCTCGAGTACGTCCGGGAACGTCGCCGCTGACGGTCGAAGACCCCGCGAGCGGACGCTGAACGGGTTCTCCGTGGCTACAGGTAGTCACCGACCAGCAGGTCCACCCGGTCCAGCGTCTCGTCCGGGATCGCCTCGGTCGGCGTGTTGACGGTGCCCTCCAGGGCGTGCCCGCAGTCGCAGGTGCGCTCGTCCGGCAGGTTCTCGATGGCGGACTCCACCACGCGCTTGATCGACTCCTCGTTCTTCGCGGCGTTCTTCAGCACCTCCTCGAGGGTGACCTCGCTGTCCTCCTTCCAGACGTCGTAGTCGGTGACGCCGGCGACGGTGGCGTAGCAGAGTTCGGCCTCGCGGGCGAGTTTCGCCTCCGGGACCGCCGTCATGCCGACGACGTCCCAGCCCTGGTCGCGGTAGAACTCGCTCTCCGCGCGCGTGGAGAACTGTGGACCCTCGATGCAGACGTACGTGCCGCCCTTCTGGGTGTCCGCGCTCGTCGCCGTCCGCGACGTGTCGTGGAGGTGGTCGACGAGTTGCGGGCAGAACGGGTCGGCCATCTGCTGGTGGACGACGATGCCGTCGCCGAAGAACGTCTGCTCGCGGTGGCGCGTCCGGTCGAACAGCTGGTCCGGGACGACGAGCGTCTGCGGCGGCAGGTCCTCTCGCAGGCTCCCGACGGCGTTCGAGGCCAGGATGCGCTCGACGCCGAGTTTCTTCAGCGCGTAGATGTTCGCGCGGTACGGCAGGTCCGTCGGCGAGTACTGGTGGTCGCGGCCGTGACGCGGCAGGAACGCTATCTCCTCGCCGGCGAACTCGCCGACGGTGACGGGCGCGCTCGGGTCGCCGTACGGCGTCTCGACCGTCTCCTCGCGGGTGTTCTCCAGGGGCAGGGCCTCGTAGATGCCGCTGCCGCCGATGAAGCCGATCATACGAGAACTGCTGCCGGAATCCACCTAAACGCTACGAGTCGTCGCGGGCGCGCTCGTACCGCGACCGAATCGTCTCGAACAGCGACCGGCCGACGTCCGTCCGGAGCCGGGGCTCAGCCGTGGCGAAGAACTCGTCGAGGGCGTCGAACGCCTCGAACGCCTCGTTCGCGCCGTCGCGGGGGTAGCGCCCCTCGCACTCGTAGTAGAGCGCCTGCAGGCACATCTCCACGAGGTCCATGTCCTTGACGAACTGCGCCTCCGGCGTCTCGCGGGCCTCGTACTCCTCCCAGCGGGCGAGCAGGTCGCCGTCGAACGGCCCGAGCAGGCCCTGTATGGCCTGTGCCTCCATCGCCGCCTTCTCGTCGGCGGTCACGGGCTGGTCCGCGGGGTCGACGCGCGTCGGCACGTCGCCCGTCTCGGCCTCCGCCAGGTCGTGGACCACCGCCATCCGGAGCGCGCGGTCCACGTCCACGCCCGCGTCGCCGCCGTAGACCAGGACGAGCAGCGAGACGCCCCAGGAGTGAGCGGCGACGGACTCGGGGTCGGTGACCTCGCGGAGCTCCCACCCGGTGCGCCGCTCCTCCTTGAGTTCGAGCGCGGCGAGCAGCGCCGCGAGCGCGTCGTCCATCCCCTACGCGAGCCGCCAGGCGTCGCCGCCGACGGGTTCGACGACCTCGCGGCGGACCATCTCGTCGAGCACCTCGCCGAGGCGGTTCGGCTGGGCTATCTCCATCTCGATGCGCTCGATGTCGTGGTACTCCGTGAGGTAGTGGCGGACGTCCTCCTTCGTGAACGCGTCCTGGTCGGCGCGCTCCATCACGTCCGAGACGAGGTCTATCATGTCCTCGATGAAGTTCCACGGGTAGACCATCCACGCCCACTCGTCGAGGCGTTCGCCGATGAAGTCGGGTTCGAACTCGCTGGTCTGGAGCAACTGGAGGGTCGCCGTACGGACCTCACCGGGCTCGCGCTCGTTGACGTACTCGGTCGCACGCCGGAGCGACCCGCCGGTGTCGGCGATGTCGTCGATGATGAGCACGTCCTTGCCCTCGACGGAGCCCTCGGGCATCGGGTAGCGGACCTCGGGTTCGCCGGTCTTTTGGGCGGTCCCGACGTAGTGTTCCATCTTGAGGCTGGTGAGGTCGTCGAGGCCCAGGAAGTCACAGAGCACGCGCCCCGCGAACCAGCCGCCGCGGGCCAGCGCGACGATGACGTCCGGTTCGAACTGGTCTTCCTTGACCTGGACGCTCACGTCCCGGCAGAGGTCGTAGATGTACTCCCAGTTGGTGATAGTGCATTTGAAATCGTCCGGGAGGTCGCTCATGGTGTGAGGATGGGGTGTTCGTCCCCTTAAGTGGTGTGAGTCGGCGTCGCCGTCGCGGGGGAGACGCGACTGCCGTGACGTCGCCGCTCCCGTTCGGCCGGGGGTGGCGACGGCCGTCAGTCGGTTTCGTCGGTGGGCGTGACGGTGATGGTCCCGTCGGCGAAGACGGTCACCTCGTAGCCGAGAAACGGGAAGGCGACGTGACCGTCGGTGCGTGACGTGCCGTCCTCCTGGGGGCGGAAGATGGTGTCGAGACCGTCAGGGTCGACGACGTCGCTCAGGCGCTCCCGGAGGTCGGACGGGTCGACGCCCGCGACGGCGGCCACCGCCATGACGACGCTCACGCTCACGTCGTCGGCCGACATGTCGTGGTGGGTCGTGTACGTCTCCCGGGACGACTCGACCGCCCCTTCGTCACTGGATTCGGTCATGGTGAGTTCCAGGTGTTTACCGCTTCAACTGACGGTCGTTGGTCAATTACCTTAAATATGGCGCGTCTGTGCCACGTTCACAGACGACCGTCCCCGCCGGCGTCGCCATCGACCGGGAACACATTCCCCTTGACTTCAAGGCCGCAGTTACAACGGTACCGCCACCGTACCCGAGATAGGGCGATGTTAAACGGGGACCTGGGGATGACGATGGACGCGGCGTTCCGCGTACTGGCCGACAGACGCCGCCGCTACGTGCTCTACCACCTCCGCGACGAGGAACGGGTGACCACGCTCGACGCCCTGACCGAGTCGGTCACCCGGTGGGAGCGGACTGACGGAGACGCCGACGTGGACGCCGAACGAATCGCCGTCAGTCTGGTGCACAACCACCTGCCGAAACTCGAGGAGAACGGCGCCGTCGAGTACGACCGGCGGCAGGGCGACGTCGTCACCGCCGAGCGGTTCGACGAACTGGTGTCGATACTCGAACTGGTCGACGAGGGCGACCGCGACGGGGCGACGACCGACGCCGAACAGCCCTCGCGGTAGGTCGACGAGCGGAGGATTCAACCGGCCGGAATCCATCGGGGCGACTGATGCAGACGAAACGTGTGCTGCTCGTCGACGCGTTCACCGACGAACCGCTCGCGGGCAACGCCGCGGGCGTCGTCCCGGACGCCGCGGACCTCACCGAGGAGCAGATGCAGGCCATCGCGCGGGAGCTATCGGTCAGCGAGACGGCGTTCCTCCTGCCGAGCGACGCCGCGGACCGCCGGGTGCGCTACTTCACGCCGACGACGGAGGTGGACCTCTGCGGGCACGCGACGGTCGCGAGCCACGCGTTCCTCCACGAGGACGGCGTCGTCGAACCGGGCACCCACACGCTCGAAACCGAGGTCGGCGTCCTCGACGTCGAGATAGCCGAGGACGGCACGGTCTGGATGAGCCAGGACCGACCCCGGGTGGACCGCGTCGCCACCGACCCGGAGCGCGTCGCCGACGCGCTCGGCATCGACGAGGTGGCGCTCATCGACGACCTACCGCTGGCCGTCGCGTCGACGGGACTCCCGTTCCTGTTGGTCCCGGTCACGTTCCTGGAGGCGCTGGGCGACGCCGACCCCGACCCGGCGGCGATAGCCGGCCTCTGCGAAGACGTCGACGCGACGGGCGTCTACGCGTTCACCTTCGACACGCTCGAACGCGACTCCACGCTCCACGGCCGGGCGTTCGTCCCGCTCGCGGGCATCGACGAGGACCCGGTGACGGGAACCGCGAGCGGGGCGGCGGGCGCCTACCTCCGGCACACCGACGCGCTCGACTCGCTCGCGGACGAGTTACGCTTCGAGCAGGGCCACTTCGTCGACCGGCCCGGTGTCGTTCGCGTGCGCGTAGGAACCGACGTGGAGGTCGGCGGCGCCGCCGTCACCGCCTTCGACGGCGACCTGTCGGTCCCGGACGCCGACGACGACGAGATAATCGAAGCCTAGTCGTACTGGAACGGTTCGTCCGCGTCCTCTTTGAGTTCGCGGATGCTCCGGTTGACGGACTGGACGTCCATCTGCATGTCCGCGAGGCGGTCGTCGAGGACGCTCAGAATCTCGGATTTCACCATCTCGCTGTCGAAGCGCTCGCGCATCTCCTCCTCGATGGCGCCGGTCAGCGTCCAGTAGAACGACGCGGTGGTGCCGAATCCCCAGACGACGAGTCCCAGGAAGGCCAGCACCAGCCCCGGCGCCGCCGTGGAGGCGGCGGCCGAGACCGACGCGCCGCCCTGGAAGACGGCCTGGTAGCCTGCGATTATCCCGACCGTGAGCCCGGCCCCGACCAGTCCGAGACCGACGAGGGCGGCGACGAACGACCCGAGGACCGCGAACCCGGCCCAGCGGAAGGCCCGTTTGGCGTTCATGGGCGGGGATGCTCTCCCCGAGGATAAAATACCTGCGTCAGACGCTCACCGCGACCGTTCTCCGGACCGAAGCCCGGGAGTAACGTATGCTTTACGGCCGAATTTGCCGGGCTACGCGGCCCTTCGCAACCCTTTTTAGCACCTTGGATGTCTATCCACCTGAACACGATGGCTGTACTCTGGCTGGACGAGATCCGGGCCGACGACATCGGCGACGTCGGCGGCAAGGGAGCCTCGCTCGGCGAACTCACCGACGCAGGCCTCCCCGTCCCGCCCGGCTTCGTCGTCACCGGCGGGACGTATCGTTCGTTCATCGAGGACACCGGCATCGAGGAGGAGCTCTTCTCGGCCGTGGACGTGGACTCCGAGGACTCCAAGGCGCTGGCCGAAGCCGAGGCGCGCGCGAAGGAGCTCATCCTCGAGACGGAACTCCCCGACGGCATCCGGGAGGAGATAGAGGCCACGTACGACGAACTCGACGAGGGGAACGAGACGTACGTCGCCGTCCGGTCGTCCGCGACGGCCGAAGACCTGCCGGACGCGTCGTTCGCGGGCCAGCAGGAGACGTTCCTCAACGTCCGCCGCGACGACCTGATGGACCGCGTGAAGCGGTGCTGGGCGTCGCTGTTCACCCAGCGCGCCATCTACTACCGCCAGCAGCAGGGCTTCGAGCACTCGAAGGTTGACATCGCGGTCGTCGTCCAGCAGATGGTCGACGCCGAGAAGAGCGGCGTGATGTTCACGAGCCACCCGTCGACGGGCGCTCCGAAGATCATCATCGAGGCGGCGTGGGGGCTCGGCGAGGCGGTCGTCTCCGGCTCCGTCTCCCCCGACAACTACGTCGTCGACCGGGAGGACGGCGAGGTCGAGGAGGTCACCGTCGCGGACAAGAAGACGATGTGCATCCGCGACCCCGACACGGGCGAGACCGTCGACGTCGAGGTGTCCGACGAGAAGCGCACCGCGCGCGTGCTCGACGACGACGACATCGGCCGGCTGGTCGAACTCGGCGAACTCGTCGAGGACCACTACGACACCCCGCAGGACGTCGAGTGGGCCATCGTCGACGGCGAGGTCTACATGCTCCAGTCCCGCCCCATCACGACCATCAGCGAGGAGTCCGCGGCGGAGGCCGAAGCGGCCAACGACGGCAGCGGCGAGGAGGTCATCGTCTCCGGCCTGGGCGCGAGCCCCGGCATCGCGAGCGGTGCGGTCCGCATCGTCTCGAAGCTCGACCAGCTCGACAAGGTCGGCAAGGGCGACATCATCGTCACCGAGATGACGACGCCCGACATGGTGCCCGCGATGAAGCGCGCGGCGGGCATCATCACCGACGAGGGCGGCATGACGAGCCACGCCGCCATCGTCTCCCGCGAACTCGGCGTCCCCGCCGTCGTCGGCTCCGGGAACGCGACGAGCACGCTCAGCGACGACCAGATAGTCACACTCGACGGCGACCGCGGCACCATCAACGAGGGGCGCGTCGAGGGCAAACAGGAGCGCGAACCCATCGAGGAGGCGCGCCCGAAGACGCCGGTGAAGCCGATGACCGCGACCGAGGTCAAGGTCAACGTCTCCATCCCGGAGGCCGCCGAGCGCGCCGCCGCGACGGGCGCCGACGGCGTCGGCCTGCTCCGCATGGAGCACATGATCCTCTCGACGAACAAGACGCCGGAGAAGTACATCGACGACCACGGCGTCGACGCGTACGTCGACGAGATCGTCCGCGGCGTCCGCGGCGTCGCCGACGAGTTCTACCCGCGGCCGGTCCGGGTGCGCACGCTCGACGCGCCCACCGACGAGTTCCGCCAGCTCGAGGGCGGCGAGGACGAACCCCACGAGCACAACCCGATGCTCGGCTACCGCGGCATCCGCCGGAGCCTCTCGGAGCCCGACCTGTTCAAACACGAACTCGAGGCGTTCAAGCGCCTGTTCGAGATGGGCTACGACAACGTCGAGGTCATGTTCCCGCTCGTGAACGACGAGCGCGACGTCCAGCGCGCCCGCGACCTGATGCAGGACGCCGGCATCGACCCCGAGAAGCGGACGTGGGGCGTGATGATCGAGACGCCGGCGAGCGCGCTCACCATCGAGGAGATGGCGAAGGAGGACATCGACTTCGCGAGCTTCGGCACGAACGACCTCACCCAGTACACGCTCGCGGTCGACCGGAACAACGAGAACGTTGCCGACCGGTTCGACGAACTCCACCCGGCGGTGCTCAAACTCATCGGCGACACCATCCAGACCTGCCGCGAGCACGACGTGAAGACGAGCATCTGCGGGCAGGCCGGCTCGAAGCCCGACATGGTCCGGTTCCTGGTGAACCAGGGCGTGAGCTCCATCTCGGCCAACATCGACGCGGTCCGCGACGTGCAGCACGAGGTCAAGCGCGTCGAGCAGAAACTCATCCTCGACTCGGTCCGGTAACGGTTTCCGACGCAGCGTTCTGCTATTGTTCCGCGCCCCGGTGCGGCGTTCGGTGTTCGGCATTCGACGGGTGGCGAGCGACGGCGCCGCCACTCCTCCCCGAGAAAACGCCCGGACCCGCGTTCCGGTTCAGGCGCCGACGCCGTCCGGGAGCACGTCGAGCTGGTCGAGGATGGTCAGGTAGTCCGGGTAGAGCCACGCCTCGACGATACGGTCGTCCTCGTAGCGGTCGATGGCGGTTCCCGTCCACGAGTTCTTTCCCGGACGGTTCGATGCCGAGAATCGCCCCCTGGTGGACGGCGCTGATGGAGAAGTGGACCACGAGCAGGTCGTCCTCCGCGACGAGGTCCTCGACGACGAACGCCTGGTCGCCGAAGGCCGCGCCAAAGTTCGCGAAGAACTGCTTGTACTCCTCCCGGTCGGTCGCGTCCATGCCGAAGAAGCCGTGGGTCACCACGTCATCGGCCACGAGGTCGTCGATGATGGCGAGGTTGCCCTCGTGGGTTTCGGCCATGAGCCGGCGGAAGTTCTCCTTGTGCCGGTCGGCGATGGATTTCGTCGCCATGGTGTCGCCTCCTCACACCTCCTCGGCGTCGCCGCCGATGGTCACGACGTTCGACCCGAAGGGCTGCAGCGGCTTCTCGAAGGTGGCGGTGAGTTCGTCGTTCGGGAAGAACCCGATGACGCGGGCGGTCTCGCCGCCGGCGTTCCTGAGGCCGTGCGGGACCATCTCTGGAACGACGGCGGCGTAACCGGCCGCCAGTTCGACCGTCTCGTCGCCGACGGACGCCTCGACGGTCCCGGCGGTCACGACGAGCAGTTCCTCGTTGCTGTCTCGGTGGGTCGGGAGGTAGTCACCCGGCCGTATCTCCATGCTGACTACCATCAGGTCCTCCCCGATACCGCGCTCGCGTTGGGCGTGCCCGGCGAGAGCGGGAAGTAGCCGCGGAGGCGCGCGTGTTCGTCGTCTTCCATCCAGACGTCGGTGCCCTCGAACTGGTGGAGGGCGACCGCCTGTACGGTGCTGGCCTGTGGTTTGGATTCCGGTTCCATGTTCTCTCTCCGTTGTCGGTCGTCGCAGGAGGGCGACTCGCGGTTCGTCGTCCCCCTGACGGCATCGGGTAGGAGCCCGGAGGACGTGTAAGCATCTAGTGGTATTTCGGCGACGGTCGGCGGTGTTGCAGGCACTGAAGAGCGGGCAGCGGCTGCAACACCGGTCATCTCCAGCCTGCACCTGTCGTCGCCGCCGCTGGCGGTCGGCGGGAATCCGGTAGCCGGCGCAAAACCGACACAACGGTAAAGCGCTCACGTGGCGTGTGTATCGGTGACATGACGCCCGCGCTCGACGACATCCGGTTCCTGTCGGACTCGGAGCACCGCGTCATCGCACTCGAGGAACTGGCGGCCGGGCCACGGACGCAGGCCGACCTGCGCGCGGCGACCGGGTCGTCGTCGGCGACGGTGAGCCGTCTCCTGCGGTCGTTCGGAGAGCGTCGCTGGATCGTGAAGGACCGCAACGAGTACGTCCTGACCCCGCTCGGCCGGTTCGTCGCGGAGGAGTTCGACCGAGTCTACCGCCGGATGCAGCTCGCCGACGAACTCCGCGACGTCGTCGAGCACCTCCCGGTCGAAGAGTTCGACTTCGACCTGCGTCACCTCGAGAACGCGCGAATCACGCGCCCGACGCGGACCGACACCATCGCCCCGATACGCCGCGAGGTCGAACTCATGACCCACTGCACCGACCGGTTCCAGATGCTCGTGACCGCCGTCGACCAGCTAGCCACCCAGGAGGTCGCCGCCCTCGCCTGCGAGATACCGGTCTTCGAGGGTATCTACACGCTCGACGCGCTGGACACGGTCAGAGCCGACGCCGCGATGCGGGAGGACCTCGACGAGTACATGCGGGCCGGGGCGCGCTCTACCTCTACGAGGGCGACACGTCGATGCCGACGCTCGGCCTCAACGACGACGTCGTCGGGATAGAGTTGAACGACGGCCGCGGGTTCGTCCCGGCGTTCATCGAGATCGACGACGAGACTGTACTCGCGTGGGCCGAACGGACCTACGAGCGGTACAAACGCGAGTCGAAACCGGTCGCAGTCGACGCGTTCGCGACGTGAACGCCAGTCGCCCCGGAACGCGTTACGGAGTCCGTCAACCTGTAGAAGGCAGAACATAATTTTGGGGGCGACGTTCGCAGTGAGCCCATGACTCGTCGAAACGTGAGCTTACTCGTCGCCCTGCTCGTCGCGCTGTCGGGGTGTAGCGCCCTCGGCCTCCCGTCGCTCGGCGGCCCCGACCTGCCGGTCGACCCGCCCGGGGTCGAGGCGAGCGGCGTCACCTCGCCCGACGCCCTGGTCGACGCCCACCAGGCCGCCGTCGCGGAGGCCGGGTTCGCGGCGGAGCTCCACTACGTCGTGACCGCCCCGAACTGGCAGCAGACCGCCGACGTCGACTACCGGGCGTCGCCCGGCCTCGAACGGTTCCGGGTCCTCCGGGACGAACACCTCGCCGACGGCCGGACGGTCAAGTCCGACCTCTGGGGCAACCGGTCGGTCGGGCTGGCCCGGAACCGGTACGACGGCCGACTCGGCTACTCGAAGGCCTACCCCACGCGCGAACTCGCCACCGGCGAGTCCGACCTGAACATCCTCGGCGAGTTCCTGGCGCTCGGCGACTACGGCGTGCAACGCGTCGAGACGGACGACGGAACGACCCTGGTCACCCTGCAGGCCGAGAGCGCGTCGGCGGACGCCGCGGTGCCGTCGACGGGGATCGAGAACGTCTCGTCGTTCAGCGCGACCGTCACGGTCGACGGCGACGGCGTCATCCACTCCGCGCGCGTCGACGCCCGGGCCGACGGCCGCCGGTACGAACTCCGGTACGACCTCACCCAGGTCGGCGGAACGGCCGTCGAACGGCCCGACTGGCTCGCTGCCGCCGCCGCCGACGTCCCGAAGACGGACCTCTCGTTCACCGTCGAGGACGGGATGGCCGTCGTGACCAACGAGGGCGGCGCTCCGGTCCCGACGGGGACCGCCCTCCGGGTGTTCGCGCGGACCGGCGACCAGGTGGTCGTCGACACCGTGCGCCTCCAGTCCCCCTCGGCCCGGGCGAGAAAGCCTACGCCACCCTCGCTCCGGACCTCACGCTCTCCATCGGGTCGCCGCCCGTGCGGGGAGCGCCCGCCCGCTCGACGGCGAGGTCAGACTCTACTTCTACTCGGGTCCGGCCCGCGGGTCGCCACGCTACCTGACGACGCTCGACGCAGACGCGGGGTAGCGCGGACCGCCGGAGAACAGAACTGCTAAACCGGTTCACCGGCACTGCCGGAACATGCAGCGAGCGCCCCAGGAGTTCGACCGCGTGCTCTCCTCCATGTGCACGGAGCCACACCCGGACGCTCGCGAGGCCGCCGGGCGCTACCTCGCGACGAACCCCGGCGACCCCGAGACCTACCAGTCCGTCGCGGCCATCGAGGCCGAGACGGTCGCCCGCCTGGGCGACCTGGCGGGACTGCCGGACGCCCACGGCTACGTCGCCGGTGGCGGCACCGAGGCGAACATCCAGGCGGTCCGCGCCGCCCGCAACCTCGCGGTCGCCGACGACCCGAACGTGGTCGCGCCCGAGAGCGCCCACTTCTCCTTCAAGAAAGCCGCAGGGGTGCTCGACGTCGACCTGCGACTCGCACCCGTGGACGACGACTACCGGGCCGACCCCGCCGCGATGCGCGCGGCGGCCGACGAGGACACCGCGCTCGTCGTCGGCATCGCCGGCACCACCGAGTACGGGCGCGTCGACCCCATCCCGGACCTGGCGGCAGTCGCCGACGAGGTGGACGCGCTGCTCCACGTCGACGCGGCGTTCGGCGGGTTCGTCCTGCCGTTCACCGACCACGAGTGGCAGTTCGACCACGCGGCCGTGGACACCATGACCATCGACCCCCACAAGATGGGGCAGGCGGCGATTCCGGCAGGCGGGTTCCTCGTGCGCGACGCCGCGACCCTCGACGCGCTGGCGGTGGACACGCCCTACCTGGAGTCGCCCTCGCAGGCCACGCTCGCGGGCACGCGGAGCGGTGCGGGCGTGGCGAGCGCACACGCCGCGCTCGCCGCGCTCTGGCCGGACGGCTACCGCGAGCAGTACGAACGCTCGCAGGCCAACGCCGACTGGCTGGCGGCCGAACTCGCCGACCGGGGGTTCGACGTCGTCGACCCCGAACTCCCCATCGTCGCCGCCGACGTTCCGGACGACCTGTTCGCGGCGCTCCGCGAGGCCGGCTGGCGCATCTCCCGGACCGCGGCCGGCGAACTCCGCGTGGTCTGCATGCCTCACGTGACCCGCGAGCGCCTCGACGCGTTCCTCGACGACGTAGACCGCCTCGCCCGAGGGCGGTAGCCCGGCCCTATAGACCGGTACGGAGACCGCCGACTCCGACCCGTGGGAATCGGTGACATATCGGGCAGCGAGTGAGGAGCGCTTATGTACGTCAAGGCCTGACAGTACGGTAGTTCCTGATGGCACAGGTGGAAGTCCTCATGGCGGTAGGCCTGGAGGAGATGGTGAGCCACGCCACCGGGTGGCCGGGCCTCGGCATCATCTTCGTCTACTCGTTCCTCATCGCGTTCATCCTCCCGTTCCCGAGCGAACTCGTGCTGGTGCCGACCGGGTCGCTCGACATCGGCCTGGGGACCCAGGGCCAGTTCACCCTCATCGTACTCGTCAGCGGGGTCGGGAAGGCCGCGGGCAGCCTCGTCGCCCTGCGGCTCGGCAACCGCGTCACCCACTCGGGGCCCGTCGAGCGCGGCCTGAACCGCCTCGGGTTCGACGTGGGCGCGTGGTCGCAGAGCACCGCCGTCAGCATCGCCCAGCGCTGGGGCTACCTCGGCCTCGCGCCCGCGCTCGCCGTGCCGTTCTTCCCGGACACGCTGTCCATCTACGCGTTCGCCGTCCTGGAGGACGACTACCTCAAGTTCGCCGCGGCGACGTTCGCCGGCGGCGTCGGCCGACTGCTCATCACCGCCGGCATCGTCGGTGGGGTCCTCGTTCTCCAGTAGCAGGGAACAGTTAACCTGCCAGTGCGCGTCAGTTGACACATGGCCACAGTCCGCTTCACCGGCCGGTCGGCGACCGGCCTCGTCATCGTCCTCATCGGATTGCTCCTCCTGCTGGGTACCACCGGGACCGTCGACACCACGGGGCTCGTACAGTGGATTCCGTCGCTGTTCGTCCTCCTGGGCCTCTGGGCGCTCGTCGCCAGCGGGTTCCGGAACCTGACCGGCCCCCTGGTCGTCATCACCGTGGCCGGCGGGTGGCAGCTCTACGAACTCGGCGTCGTGACCGCCGAGACCCTCACCAGCTGGTGGCCGCTGCTCGTCGTCGTCTTCGGCGCGTCGCTCGTGCTCTCGCGATGGCGCCGCGAGTCGGCGCCCGCCGCCCACCCCGGCGACCAGTTCAGCGCGTTCAGCCTGTTCGGCGGCGTCGAACGACGCGTCACCGCCCGGACGTTCGTCGGCGGCGACGTCGTCTCGGTGTTCGGCGCGGCCGAGATCGACCTCACGGACGCCGTCGTCGAGACGCCGCCCGCCAGCGTCGACGTCTTCGCCGCGTTCGGCGGAGCCGACATCCGCGTCCCCGAGGGCTGGGACGTCCGCCTCGACGTGGTCCCCATCTTCGGCGGCACCGAGGACAAGCGCCGGACGGGCGGCACCGGCGAGGGGACGCCCGACCTGGTGGTCACCGGCCTGGTGCTGTTCGGCGGCGTGACCCTCAAGGACTGAGACTGACTGTCAGGAAACACTTAACCCGGCGTCGAACCCGGATACCACCATGGCGAGACGTGGTTCGCGGCTGACGACCGGTGGCGTCATCGTCCTCATCGGGTTGCTCCTCCTGCTCGACAGCACCGGCGTGCTCCCCATCGGACCGCTCTCCCGGTGGATTCCCGGCCTGTTCGTGCTGCTCGGCGTCTGGGTGCTGGTGAAAAGCGGCTACCGGTCGGTGGCCGGCCCGCTGTTCGTCATCGTGCTCGCGGGCCTGTTCCAGTTACGGGCGCTCGGCCTGCTCCCGGACGGCGCCGTCGGTCAGTGGTGGCCGCTGGCCGTCGTCGCGTTCGGCGCCGGCTTCCTGGTGAACCGCCGGCAGCGCCGGACGCCCCGGACGACGAACGCCGACGCGACGGACGTCGTGAGCGTCTTCGGCGACGCGCGCCGCCACCTGACGACCCAGTCGTTCACCGGCGGCAACGTCGTCACGGTCATCGGCGACGCCGACGTCGACCTGCGGGACGCCGCCGTCGCGTCGAAACCCGCGACCCTCGACCTGACCGTCGTCATCGGCGAGTGCGAGGTGCGCGTGCCCGAGGACTGGACCGTCCGCCTCGACACCGTGTCCGTGCTCGGCGAGGTCGTGGACCGGCGTCCGCGTGGCCCCGCAGCCGAGACGCCGGACCTCGTGCTCACCGGCCTCGTCGTCCTCGGCGAAGTCACGGTCCGGGATTGACCTGTCTTCAGATTCCTGATTACTGAGTGGGCTGACCGGAACGGACGTTCAGAAACCTCCCGCAGTAAAATCGCCCCAACGCCTGTAAACAGCCCCAAAAGCCCCACAGGAAGTGACGCCGCTCCGACGCTGCAACCAGCCAGAAAGACCCACAGGAGAATCACTCCGACGCCTGTAACCAGCCAGAAAGCCCCGGCCGGCTGCGCTCCCGCGGCTCGCTGCGCGCTTCGCTCACTTCGTTCGCTCCAGTGCTTACGTCGCCGGGGTTCGCGCACCCGGCCGCCCCTTTCAATCCCGCCCGTGTGACTCCCGGAGATGCAATCGCTCGCCGGAAATCCGGCGTCGGGTGGGACTGAAAGGGGCCGGGCGCTCGACGGGCGAGACGAAGTAAGCACCGCAGGCCGCAGGCCGAGGCGCGCAGCGAGTCGCAGCCGTCGAGCGCCCGGGGGCTTTCGGGCTGTTCGTAGTGCCCCCCCCCCCCCGGGAAAGGTCTGGGCGTTCGGGCTGTTCGCTATGGTTCCGTCTCAAGTGACAGGGACACGACGAACACAACCCACCACTGGACCGGCGAAGGTTTATTACCGGGAAGGCGGCAAGAAGCGGGTGTGACGCCGACGGTCCACGCCGCCGCGTTCGCCCGTTCGATGCACGCGTAGCCGACGCGGCGGGAGGACCCTCGCGGGACCGGTCGCGGCCCGGCCCCGGAGCGAAACCCGACGCCTCCTGCGTATCGCCGACGAGTGACACCGACAGCACCCCAGACGATGACCACATCGACCGAAACCGGGGCGATTTTACCCCCGCGAGGAGCCAACGCATAGTATGAGCCACGAGGAGTTCCCGACCGACAGGCCGGCGGTGGTGACCTGCGGGCTTCCGTACGCGAACGGGAACCTGCACATCGGCCACCTCCGGACGTACGTGAGCGGCGACGTGCTCTCGCGGAGCCTGCGCCGAATGGGCCAGCAGACGGCGTTCGTCTCCGGTTCGGACATGCACGGCACGCCCATCGCGCTCAACGCCGAACAGGAGGGCGTCTCGCCCGAGGAGTTCGCGCTCCGGTGGCACGACGTCTACGAGGAGACGTTCCCGAAGCTCAACGTCGAGTTCGACAACTACGGCAACACCGACGACGACACGAACTGGGAGCTGACCCAGGACATCGTCCGCACGCTCGACGAGGAAGGCTACGTCTACGAGAAGGAGATGCAGGTGGCGTGGGACGCGGAGGCCGACCAGCCCCTCCCCGACCGGTACGTCGAGGGCACCTGCCCGTACTGCGGGGCGAAGGCCCGCGGCGACGAGTGCGACGAGGGCTGCCAGCGCCACCTCGAACCCGGCGAGATAGAGGACCCGGTGAGCGTGCTCACCGGCAATCCCGCCGAGTACCGCACGCGCGAGCACAAGTTCTTCCGGCTCTCCGAGTTCAAGGAGTACCTCGGCGAGTTCATCGACCGGCTGGAGGGCACCTCGAACGCGAAGAACCAGCCCCGGGAGTGGATCGAGGGCGAACTCCAGGACTGGTGTATCACCCGCGACATGGACTGGGGCATCGACTACCCGGGCGAGGACGGCGACGACCTGGTGCTCTACGTCTGGGTCGACGCCCCCATCGAGTACATCTCCTCGACGAAGCAGTACTCCGAGCGCGTCGGCGTCGACGAGTACGACTGGGAGGAAGTCTGGCGCGAGTCTGGCGAGATAGTCCACATCATCGGCCGCGACATCATCCAGCACCACACGGTGTTCTGGCCGGCGATGCTCCACGGCGCGGGCTACAACGAGCCGCGGGCCGTGATGGCCTCCGGGTTCGTGAACCTCGACGGAAAGGCGTTCTCCACCAGCCGGAACCGCGCGGTGTGGGTGGACGACTACCTCGACGAGGGGTTCCACCCGGACCTGCTGCGCTACTACCTGGTGACGGCGGGCGGCTTCGAGAAGGACATCAACTTCTCGTGGGAGCGGTTCCAGGAGCGCGTCAACAGCGAACTCGTGGACTCGGTCGGCAACTTCGCCTACCGGACGCTCCTGTTCGCCCACCGCAACTGGGAGGGGACACCCGAGTTCGACCTCTCTGAGGAGGTGCGCGAGGAGATAGAGACGGCCGTCGAGACGTTCGAGCAGGCGGTCAACGACTACTCGCTGAAGAAGGCGGGCGACGCCGCGACCCGGCTCTCCGCGTTCGGCAACGAGTACATCCAGCGCAACGAGCCGTGGAAGCTGACCGACGAGGACCCGGACCGGGCCGCACAGGTCATCGGCGACTGCGTGCAGGTGACGAAGGCGCTGGCGGTGCTGCTCGCGCCGTTCGTCCCGCAGAAGGCCGACGAGCTGTGGACCCAGCTCCAGGAGCCGGGCTCCGTCCACGACGTGGAACTCGACGCCGCACTGGAGGCGCCGCCCGCCGCGTTCGACGCGCCCGACGAGCTGTTCGAGAAGATAGAGGACGACCGCGTCGAGCGCCTGAACGAGGCGCTCCAGGAGCGCATCGAGGCGGCGTCCGAAGCGGAAGCGGACGACGGAGAAGCGACCGACGAAGCCGAATCCGAGACCATGACCGACGACCTCGAACCCATCGCCGACGACCGCGTATCGTTCGACGACTTCCAGGCCCTCGACCTCCGGGTCGGCAGCATCGAGTCAGCCGAGCCCATCGAGGGGTCGGACAAGCTCGTGCGCCTGGAGGTGGACATCGGCGTGGAGACGCGCCAGCTCGTCGCCGGCATCAAGCAGCTCCACGACGTCGAGTCGCTGCCCGGCACGAAGGTCGTCATCGTGGCGAACCTGGAGAAGGCGGAGCTGTTCGGAGTGGAGAGCAACGGGATGGTGCTCGCCGCCGGCGAGGAGGCCGACCTGCTCACCACGCACGGCGACAGCGAACCCGGGACGAAGATACGGTAACCGGGCGGCGACCGCCCGGAGGAAGCGAGCCTAGATTTCGGCGACCAGCGACCCCATCTCCTCGATGGGGATGGTCTCCATCGTCTCCATGTCGAAGCCGTAGCGTTCGACGGCGACCGCCATCTGGAAGGCGGCCTCGCGGTCGGCCGCCTCGTAGAGGAGCAGGAAGTCGTACTCGCCGAGGATGGCGTACGCGTCGTACAGCTCGCCGTCGAGGTCCTCGATGTCGAGTTTGATGTCGCCCCACACGGACGCCATCTCCTGGGTGTTCTGGAAGGCGGACTCGTTCACGTCGACGAGTGCGGCGTACGTCGGCATGGACGACGTGTAAGGACAGACCCCGCAAAACGGTTGTGGCCGCCGGGAACTCGGCTCCGAGTAAATTCGGGGTCGCCTTTTTGGCGCGGCCGTCCGTACCGTCGCCAATGCGCAACGCGAAGATAGTCTGCACGCTGGGTCCCGCGACGAACACGCGGCAGGCGATACAGTCGCTCGCGGACGCCGGCATGACGGTCGGGCGCGTCAACGCCAGCCACGGCACCCGCGAGGACCGCGCCGCGCTCGTCGACCGGGTACGCGAGGTCGACGCGGCCACCGACAAGCCCGTCGCGGTCATGCTCGACCTCCAGGGGCCGGAGGTCCGGACGGCGCCCGTCGACGACCCCGTGACGCTCGTCGAGGGGAGACCGTGGAGTTCGTCGAGGGGGAGACCGCCACCCCGGAGCGCGTGGGGCTGTCGGCGTCCATCGCGGCCGCGTCGCCGGGCGACCGCGTCCTGCTCGCGGACGGCCGCATCGAGACGGTCGTCCAGGCCGTCGAGGGTGACACCGTCGTCGCCGAGGTGACGAGCGGCGGCGACCTCGGGAGTCGCAAGGGCGTCAACGTCCCGGGCGTCGACCTCGACCTCGACGTCGTGACCGAGAAGGACCGGCGCGACCTTGAACTCGCCGTCGAGAAGGAAGTCGACTTCGTCGCGGCGAGTTTCATCCGCGACGCCGCCGACGTGCTCGCGGTGAGCGAGGTCGTCGAACGGCGCGGCGCCGACATCCCCATCATCGCGAAGATAGAGCGGGCGGGCGCCGTCGAGAACCTGCCGGAGATAATCGAGGCGGCCTACGGCGTGATGGTCGCGCGCGGCGACCTCGGCGTCGAACTCCCGATGGAGGACGTCCCGATGATTCAGAAGCGAATCATCCGGCAGTGCCAGACGGCGGGCGTGCCCGTCATCACCGCCACCGAGATGCTCGACTCGATGGTCCACCAGCGCCGCCCGACGCGCGCGGAGGCCTCGGACGTGGCGAACGCCGTGCTCGACGGCACCGACGCCGTCATGCTCTCCGCGGAGACGGCGGTCGGCGACCACCCGGCGAGGGTCGTCGAGACCATGGACCGCATCGTGCGCGAGGTGGAGGAGAGCGAGGAGTACGACGAACTCCTCGAACAGCGGGTGCCGGGCGCGAGCGACACCCGCACCGACGCCATCGCGCGGTCCGCGCGCTACCTCGCCCGCGACGTCGACGCCAGCGCGGTGGTCGTCGCCAGCGAGTCCGGCTACACGGCGCTCAAGACAACCAAGTTCCGGCCCGGGGTCCCCGTCGTCGCGACCACGCCGAACGACCGGGTGCGCCGCCAGTTGGCCCTCTCCTGGGGCGTGAACGCCCAGTACGCCGAACTCGGCGACGGGAACGCGACGTCCGTCATCGACTCGGCCGTGCAGGCCGCCCTCGACGCCGACGTGGCCGAGAGCGGCGACACGGTGGTCGTGCTCTCCGGCATGATGACCGAACTCGAAGGCGCGGACGTGACGAACACGCTCAAGGTGCACGTCGCCGCCGAGACGGTGGCCGTCGGCCGCGGCGTCGTCGACGGGCGCGTCGTCGGCCCGGTCGCCCGCCTCACGGACGGCGACCTCTCCGCGGTGCCCGACGGCGCGGTGGTCGTGCTCGACGCGGCGTTCGACGACGAGTTCCGGGGCGACGTGCACAGGATAGCCGGCATCGTCGACGCGCGGACAGGCATGACGGGCTACCCGGCGATGATAGCCCGCGAGATAGACGTGCCGATGGTCAGCGGCGCGGCGATGGACGCCGCCGTCGAGGACGGCGACGTGGTCACCGTGGACGGCGAACGCGGCGTGGCGTACGCCGGCGCCATCGAACACCGGCGACCCTGACCGGCGGCCCGTCCTTTTAGGGTCCGACCGCGTTGGTAGGCGTATGTCCGCGCCGGACGAGAACTCCGAGTGGCGATTCAGCCTGGACGAAGTCGGCGACGACGCCGAGTCGGAGGACGGCCTCCTCGAACCCGGGCGCGTCAGCGGTGAGAACGTCCTGTTCGTCGTGCTCGGCGTGCTGTTCGCGCTCTTCGTCATCTGGCGCGCGGTCGGTCCGGCGGGCTGAAGCGGGTAAACGTTAATCCGCGCCTGGTCCCAACCTCCCCGTATGGCTCTCGCACCCGACCAGTCGCTCCCGCTCCTGCTCGTCGTCGCGGGTGTCGCGCTGAGCATCGCCGAAGCGTTCGCCCCCGGGGCGCACTTCGTCGTGCTCGGCGTGGCGCTCCTCGTCGCGGGGCTGATAGGGCTGGCGTTCCCACCGCTGTCGGGGCCGCTGGCGCTCGCCGCGCTGGTGCTCGGCGCCGGCGGGGTGGCGCTCTACGCGTACCGCAGTCTCGACATCTACGGCGGCAAGGGGTCGGGTCGCACCCGCGACTCCGGGTCGCTCCAGGGGGTGACCGGCCGCGTCGTCGAGCGCGTGACCCCGTCGAGCGGCCGGGTCAAACTCGACCGCGGCGGCTTCGACCCGTACTACGCGGCCCGCTCCGTCGACGGCGAGATCCCGGAGGGGACCGAGGTCGTGGTCGTGGACCCGGGCGGCGGCAACGTCGTCACCGTGGAGTCCTTCGACAGCATGGACGAGATAGACCGCGAACTCGCCCGGGAGCGACAGCAACGCGAACGAGAACCGGAGTCCGAGGGTGAAACGTAGGGAACATTTATCAATTCACCGTCGCTATCTCCGGCTATGACTCCCATCCTGCTGCAGGTCCTCCCGGGGGAGGGGCCTTCACGGTCGTGACCGTCCTGTTGCTCGCGCTGGCCGTCGTGACCGTCTGGCAGATGGTCGAAATCGTCGACGCCTACGAGAAGGAGGCGCTGACGGTGTTCGGCGAGTTCCGCGGGCTGCTCGAACCGGGTATCAGCTTCATCCCGCCGTTCGTCTCGCGGACCTACCCGTTCGACCTGCGGACCCAGACGCTCGACGTGCCCCGCCAGGAGGCCATCACGCGCGACAACTCGCCGGTGACCGCGGACGCCGTCGTCTACATCAAGGTGATGGACGCGAAGAAGGCGTTCCTGGAGGTCGACGACTACAAGCGCGCCGTCTCGAACCTCGCCCAGACCACGCTCCGCGCGGTCATCGGCGACATGGAGCTCGACGACACGCTCAACAAGCGCCAGGAGATCAACGCGCGCATCCGGAAGGAGCTCGACGAACCCACCGACGAGTGGGGCATCCGCGTCGAGTCCGTCGAGGTGCGCGAGGTCAACCCGAGCAAGGACGTCCAGCAGGCGATGGAGCAGCAGACGTCCGCCGAGCGCCGTCGCCGCGCCATGATCCTCGAAGCGCAGGGTGAACGCCGGAGCGCCATCGAGCGCGCCGAAGGTGAGAAGCGCTCCGACATCATCCGCGCCCAGGGGAAAAAGCAGAGCCAGATCCTCGAAGCCCAGGGTGACGCCATCTCCACCGTCCTCCGGGCGAAGTCCGCCGAGTCGATGGGCGAGCGCGCCGTCATCGACAAGGGCATGGAGACGCTCGCCGAGATCGGTCAGGGCGAGTCCACGACGTTCGTGCTGCCCCAGGAGCTCTCGTCGCTCGTCGGGCGGTACGGCAAGCACCTCACCGGGAGCGACGTGGCGGCGGACGGCGAGTCCCTGCAGAGCCTGGAGTTCGACCGGGAGACCCGCGAGATGCTCGGCCTCGACGACATCGAGGAGATACTCGGCGAGATAGACGAGCAGGTCGAGATGGACATCCAGGAGATAGAACAGGAGGCCGAGGCGGTCAAGGCCGGCGAGGACGCCGGCATCAAGAGCGCCGAGGAGGTCATCGAGAAGATGGACCAGGAACTCGACGAGAGCGCCGAGGGCGGGTCCGAGTAGCGCGTCACCGCGACGGACCGAATCTCGTTTTCGTCGTCCCGGAGCGGTAAGTCGCCGTTTCTCGGAGGTGCGTCCCGGTGACACGCCGGCGGTCGTCGGGCGGCCGTCGGGCGGTAAGGTCCCGGCGGCGACGGAACGGTCTGGACAGTTTATCTCTCCGACTCCCAACAGGTAGACGGGGGAGACAGATGAACGACCCGACAGACGACGCCACGAACAGGACAGCGAGAACGACGAGACGACGATTCCTCCGGGCGACGGCCGTCGCGGGCGGCGTCGCGGGACTGGGCGGCGTGACGGCGGGGCAGGACGCGACCGAGATTCGGCTCGGTGGAGAGATACCGGGCTGGGTCGGCCAGGCGCCCGCCAGTATCGAGGGCCAGACGAACCCGACCCTGGAGCTGTCGGCCGGACAGCCCTACCGGGTCACCTGGGAGAACCTCGACGGCGCACCGCACAACTTCGCCGTGCTCGACGGCGACGGGAACGCGCTCGTCCGCTCCGAGATAATGAACCAGCAGGGCGAGACCCAGTCGGTCGAGTTCACCGCGAGCGCGGAGATGGAGCGCTACCGGTGTGAGGTGCATCCAACGACGATGGCGGGAGAGGTGTCGGTCGGCGAGGAAGCGGCGACGACCACGCCCGCCGGCGAGCCGCGGGCCATCCCGGTCGGCCCGGAGGTCGGCGTGGAACTCGTCGCGTCCGACCCGCTGGTGCAGCCGGTGACGTTCGCGATCGCCGACGACGGCATGGACCGGCGGTTCATCGTGGACCAGACCGGCCGCATCTACGTCCACGGGCCGGACGGCATCGACCCGGAGCCGTTCCTCGACGTGAGCGACCGGCTCGAACTCCTGACGGAGGCGGGCGGCGGCTTCGACCGGCCCGAGGGGTTCGACGAGCGCGGCCTGCTCGGGCTGGCGTTCCACCCCGAGTTCCGCGAGAACCGGCGCTTTTTCGTCCGGTACAGCGCGCCGCTCGAACTCGGCGACGAGTTCGCGGGGCCGCCGACCGGCGAGGGGGTGCCGGAGAACTTCGACCACCGGTTCGTGCTCGCGGAGTTCCAGGCGACCGAGAGCCTGGACTCCGCCATGCCGGAGTCCGAACGGCGCATCCTCGAGATTCCGGAGCCGCAGTTCAACCACAACGCGGGCGACATCGCGTTCGGCCCGGACGGCTACCTCTACGTCACGGTCGGCGACGGCGGCGGGGCGAACGACACCGGCATCGGCCACGTCGACGACTGGTACGACGAGAACGAGGGCGGGAACGGCCAGGACCTGCGACAGAACCTGCTCGGGAGCATCCTGCGCATCGACGTGGACTCGTCGAGCGACGGCAGGGAGTACGGCGTCCCCGAGGACAACCCGCTCACCGACACCGGACTGGCCGACGAGCACTGGGCGTGGGGGTTCCGGAACCCGTGGCGGTTCTCGTTCGACGGCGACCGACTGTTCGTCGCGGACGTCGGCCAGAACCTGTTCGAGGAGGTGAACCTCGTGGAGCAGGGCGGCAACTACGGCTGGAACGTGAAGGAGGGCACCCACTGCTTCAGCCCGGCGACGCCGAACGAGCCGCCGGCGGAGTGTCCCGACCGGGCGCCCGACGAATCGCCGTACGACGGGCAGCCGCTGGAGGACCCGATAATCGAGTACCCGCACACCTTCAAGGGGACGGCGGTCGGCCTCTCGGTGACGGGCGGCCACGTCTACCGTGGCAGCGCGCTGCCCGACCTCCAGGGACGCTACGTCTTCGGCGACTGGAGCCGGTCGTTCGTCGAGCCGCGGGGCCGGCTGTTCGTCGCCACGGAGCCGGGAGCGGGCGAACCCGGGACCGCCACCGCTACCGAGACCACCGATGCCGCGACCGTCACGGAGACCACGGAGGCGGCGCAGGCCGACGAAGGACTGTGGTCGGTCGAAGAACTCGTCGTCGCGGGCAGCCCGAACGGCGAACTCAACCGGTTCGTGCTGGCGTTCGGGCGGGGGAGCGACGACGAACTCTACGTGCTGACCAGCGACACCGGCACCGTGGAACCGGGGTCCGGCTTCGTCTACCGGCTCGTCCCGCCCGGCGAGGGCGAGGGCGTCGAGCCGCCGGCCGCCGCCACGACGACCACCGCTGCGGTCGCCGACAACGAGACCGGGACGGGCGCAGAGACCACGACCGTCGCGGGGAACGCCACCGAGGAGACCACGACCGACGAGAACGCGACTGCGGGGAACGACTCGGGGTCGTAGTCGCCGGTTGCCTGCCGGGCGGTTACCGGCGGCTCGACCGAGCGAAGCTGTTTTATTTCAGGACAGCTTAAAACACATCAGATGACCGAGCAGAGTGTCGACGAGGACAAGCGGGCGACTCTCCGGCGGTTCGCAGCCATCGGCGCCGCCAGCCCGCTGAGCCGCCTCGTCGGCGGGGACGAGCGGGCCGACGCACCCGAACCGGGCGCGTCGGTGTCACGCGACGCCATCGCGGGCTATCTCGCCGCGACGCCCGGCGCTCACTTCTCGAAGCTCCGCGACGACCTGAAACTCGGCACCGGCGAAGCCCAGTACCACCTGCGCCAGCTGCTGGAGGGCGGCACCGTCGAGAGCCGTCGCGACGGCGATTACAAGCGGTTCTTCCCGGCCGGCCGGTTCTCCGAGTTCGAGCAGGTGGCGCTCGGCTACCTCCGCCGGGACACCCCGCGCGGGATGGTCGTGGAGCTGCTCCGCGACCCGGACGCGACGGGCAGCGACCTCGCGGCGCGACTGGACGTCTCGCGGGCGACGGTGAGCAAGTACGCCGCAGAACTCGAGGACGCCGGCCTCCTCTCCCGCGAGGACGGCTACGCCGTCAACCGGCCGGAGACGATGCTGATGTTGCTCGTGCGCTACGCCGACTCCTTCGACGCGATGACCACCGCGTTCGCCGCGGAGGCCGACGACCTGGTCCGCTTCGACCCTACGTGACCTTCCACGTGGTCGACGACGAGTAGCCCCACTTCTCGACGTCGATGCCGAAGTCGCCGTCCTCGATGGCGTTCATGTTGGCGCCCACTTCCTTGGCCGAGAGGCCGAGTTCGCGGCCGATGAGCCGCGACTTGAAGTATGTCTTGGTGTCCGCGTGCTCGCGGAGATACGACAGGATGCGCTGCTGTTTCTCGGACAGTGTGGTCGCCGCCCCGCTCGCCTCTGCTGACGCGCTCATACCACTCCGGACGGGCGCCACTTGAATAGGGGATTTGGTACACCTGGTTAACGCCACGCCGTCTTGCGGTTTTAGCGAGGGGATAAAGCCACACCTACCCGGAGTAGCCGTGCGTTGGTACGGCCGGTAAATCGCGAAACGGACGAGATGCGGAGGAACAGTCCAGAAAGTTCTTACCCGAATACGGCCGAGTTGATGGCGAATGAGTGAACAGGCCGTCGAAGTGAGCGTCGTCCTCCCGGCGTACAACGAGGAGGCGACCATCGAGCACACCGTCGAGGTCACCCTCTCGACGCTCGACGCGTTCCTCCCGCCGGGAAGCTACGAGGTCATCGTGGCCGAGGACGGCTGTGACGACCGGACGCCCGAGATAGCGGACGAACTCGCGGCGGCCGACGACCGCGTCCGCCACTTCCACAGCGACGAGCGACTGGGTCGCGGCGGCGCGCTCAACCGGGCGTTCCGCGCGTCCGACGGCGACACGCTCGTCTACTTCGACACGGACCTGGCGACGGACATGCAGCATCTCGAAGAGCTCGTCGAGAGCGTGCGGTCGGGCGACTACGACTTCGCGACCGGGTCCCGATGGATGCCGGGACGGCAGGCCGACCGTCCGGCGAAGCGCGGCGTCCCGAGCCGCGGGTTCAACCTCCTGACGCGGACGTTCCTCCCGTCGGACCTGCGGGACCACCAGTGCGGGTTCAAGTCCTTCGACCGCGACGCGCTGTTCGACGTGCTCGACGACGTCGAGGACAACCACTGGTTCTGGGACACCGAGGTGCTGGTGCGCGCCCAGCGCGCGGGCTACCGCGTCAAGGAGTTCCCCGTGGACTGGGAGCCGAAAGGCGACACGAAAGTCGACCTGGTCCGGGACATCTTCGGGATGGGGAGCCAGATACTCCGCACCTGGTGGGAGTTCACCGTCCAGCCCCGGGTGAACCGCCGCACGGGACTCGCCGTCGGCAGCCTCCTCATCGTCGCCGCGCTCGCGCTGATGACCGTCTACCTCGACCCGACCGCCGTGCTCGCGGAGATGGGGCGGGCGGACCTCGCGCTCGTCGCCGGGTCGGCGCTCGTCTACGCGCTCTCGTGGCCGCTCCGCGGCCTGCGCTACCGCGACATCCTCGAAAAGCTCGGGTTCACCGAGGACGTGGGCTTCCTCACGGGCGCCATCTTCATCAGCCAGACCGGCAACCTGGTGTTCCCCGCGCGCGCCGGCGACGCCGTCCGCGCCTACGTCGTCAAGAGCCGTCGCCGGGTGCCCTACCCGTCGGGTTTCGCGTCGCTCGCCGTCGAGCGCGTCTTCGACCTGCTGACCATCACGGTGCTCGCGGGCAGCGTGCTCGTGGGCTTCGCGCTCCTCAGCCCGGAGCAGTTGACCGCGCTCGCCGCCGGCCTCCAGGGCGCCGAGGCGGAGACGGCACAGAGCGGCCAGACGGCCGTGCTGGTCGCGAGCGGCGTCGGGCTGGCCGCCATCGGCGCCGTCCTCGCCATCGTGGTCACCGCGCGCTCCGACCGGAACCTGGTCAGGGCGACGCTGACCCGCGTCAGCGACGACTCCTACGTCGAGTACGTCGCCGGCGTCATCGAGCGGTTCACGGGCGACGTGCAGACGGTGGCGAGCGACCCGGCCGCGTTCGTGCGCGTCGGCGCGAACAGCCTGCTCATCTGGACGCTCGACGTGGTGACGGCGCTGGTCGTCCTGCTCGCGTTCGGCGTGGACGCGCCGCTCGCGACGCTCGCGGCGGTGAGTTTCTTCGCGGTGAGCGTCGGGAACCTCGCGAAGGTGCTCCCGCTCTCGCCGGGCGGCATCGGCCTCTACGAGGGCGCGTTCACCGTGCTCGTCGTCGCGCTGGTGCCGACCATCACCGTCCCGGTCGCCATCGGCGCCGCCGTCGTCGACCACGCGGTGAAGAACGTCGTGACGGTCATCGGCGGCGTCGCGTCGACGCTGGTGTTCAACGTCTCGCTCACGGAAGCCGTCGAGGAGAGCCGGGAGGCGCGGTCGGTCGCCGAACCGACCGACGACAGTAGTAGTCGGTGACGAAGGGGCCGAGCGCCCCGCCGATGGCGTGGACGAGCGCCGACTCGCGGTCGATGGCGCCCGCGGTCAGGACGCCCGCCGCGCCCTGTTTCCTCGCGATGCCCTCCACGCCGGTGAGGTCGTCCATCACCGGGCCGAGTTCCTCGCCGGCCTCCAGTCGGTCGGCGACACTCGCCGGGAGCACGAGCCGTGGCCCGCTCCCGAGGCCCACCGTCTCGCCGTCCGTCACCGCACCCCACATGACGAGGAAGAGGCCGTCGGCGCCGTCGACGCGGGCGACACCGCCTTCGAGGCCGACGCCGAGGTCGTAGTCGTCGGCGGCGCGCGCCCGGAACGCGCGGTTCTTCGCGCCCGCGATGGTCTCGGGTTCGCTCCAGGGCTGTTCCGGGACGCCTGAGTCGACGGCGACGCCCGTCACCTCCGCGGAGACGTCGCCGAGGGCGGTCTCAGTCGCTGCCACCTTGACCGGGTTCTGGCTGCCGACGCCGACGCGCATACGCGAGGCCACGACCCCGTCCGGTTTCAGGATTGCGTCTCGACGGCCGACACGTCGGCGTCGTCGTGGCGGGTCGCGCCGACCGGTAAGTCGGTAGCGTCAAGAGCCTGGAGCGTCGCCGTCGCACCCGGGGCGAGCGAGACGACGCGCGACGGGGCGTTCGGCGGGTGGTCCGGCCGGCGCGGACGGATCTAAAACGAACGTTGACCCAACTTATAATCTAAGAGCGGAACGCTTAAGTGAGTTTTGCCATAACGAGGGGTAAGGTTACCGAGACCCGGGTTTCTCTCCAGGACGTTCCCGGATGCTCGTACATCGGTGATAGACATGACTGACGCAAGCGTACGATGGCGTTCACGCACGGAAGAGGAGGTATCGGAGAACGAGAACGAAGGCCACGGCTGTCCCGAGTGCGGCGGCCACCTCGTGACCGACGAAGGGCACGGCGAGACGGTCTGTAACGACTGCGGCCTGGTCGTCGAGGAGGACGGCATCGACCGCGGGCCCGAGTGGCGCGCGTTCGACTCCGCGGAGAAGGACAAGAAATCGCGGGTGGGTGCCCCGACGACGAACACGATGCACGACAAGGGGCTGTCCACCAACATCGACTGGCGCGACAAGGACGCGTACGGCAACTCCCTGGGCTCCCGCCAGCGCCAGAAGATGCAGCGCCTGCGCAAGTGGAACGAGCGGTTCCGCACCCGGGACTCGAAGGAGCGCAACCTCAAGCAGGCCCTCGGCGAGATCGACCGCATGGCGAGTGCGCTCGGCCTCCCGGACAACGTCCGCGAGATGGCGTCGGTCATCTACCGGCGCGCGCTCAACGAGGACCTCCTCCCGGGTCGCTCCATCGAGGGCGTCGCCACCTCGTGTGTCTACGCCGCCGCCCGTCAGGCCGGCGTGCCGCGCAGCCTCGACGAGATCGCCGACGTGAGCCGGGTCGAGAAGAGCGAGGTCGCCCGCACCTACCGGTACGTGGTGCGCGAACTCGGCCTCGAGGTCCGCCCGGCAGACCCCGAGAGCTACGTCCCGCGGTTCGCCTCCGACCTCGACCTCTCCGACGAGTCCGAGATGCGCGCCCGCCAGCTCCTCCAGACCGCGAAGGAGCAGGGCGTCCACAGCGGCAAGAGCCCGGTCGGCCTCGCCGCCGCGGCCGTCTACGCCGCCGCGCTCCTCACCAACGAGAAGACCACGCAGGCGAAGGTCAGCGAGGTGGCCGACATCAGCGAGGTCACCATCCGCAACCGCTACCACGAACTCCTCGAAGCCGAGGAAGGCCTCCTGGCGTAATGGAGTTCGACTCGTTCGTCCTCGCTGCCAGCACGGCCAGCCTGGGCGACGAGCCGCGCGCCCGCGAGCACGCCGACGCCGTCGAGTTCCGGATGGACCTCGCGGCCGACCCGCTCGCGGCGCTCGACGACTACGACGGCGCGCTCCCGGTCGTCGCGACCAACCGCGCCGAGTGGGAGGGCGGCGAGGCGACCGACGACGAGGCCCGCCTCGACGCCCTCCAGGCGGCAGCCGAGCACGAGGCCGTCGCCGCCGTGGACGTGGAACTGCAGTCGATCACCAAGGGCGACGGCGACCGGGTGGTCGAGCACGCCCGCGACCACGACGCCACCGCCATCGTCTCCGTCCACGACTTCGACGGGACGCCGTCGCTCGACGGGATGCGGGGCCTGCTCGCGAGCGCCACCGACCACGGCGACGTCGGCAAGCTCGCCGTCCAGGCGACCGCGCCCGTTGACGTGCTCGACCTGCTGCGCGCGACCGCCGAGTTCGCCGACAACGGCGCGCGCGTCGCCACGATGGCGATGGGCGAGGCGGGGCGCCACTCCCGTGCCGTCGCGCCGCTCTACGGGTCGGTGGTCGGGTACGCGCCCCTCGACCCCGACGAGGCGACGGCGCCCGGCCAGTACGACCTGGCGACGCTCCGTCACCTGGTCGACGCGCTGTCGTAGACCGACCGCTGCGTATACTGTTTCTGCCGGGAGCGCCGGTCGGCGAATCCCGTCGAGCGCTACGCGGGCGACTCGACCGTGGAATCGACGAGCAGCGCTCCGACGGCCTCGCCCGCCGGGGTGAGCGTGTAGCCGTCGTCGGTCTTCGCGACGAACCGGTCGCGGAGTCGGCCGAGGTGGTAGTTGAACTGGCCGGCGTCGTCGACGCCGGCGCGGGACCGGAGGCGGGAGAAGGGGACCGCGGGCTGGTCGGGGTGCTCGCGGCGGTGCTCGAACAGCGCCTGGATGATGTGCAGACGCGTCTCGTCGCTCAGCAGGTCGAACGCGGCCGCGAGGTCGGGCGAGGTGCCGGCGAGTGCGTCCTGGAGGGACGCGGCGTCGAGCGCGTCAGCGTTCGTCATCGAAGGACACCTCGTCGATGCTCACGTCGGTGACGACGGGCCGGCCGCGCTCGTCGCGGCTCCAGGAGAGCACCGGCGCGACCCGGTACTCCTCGACGCCGTCGTCGAGGCTGAGCGTCGCCAGGCCGCCGCCCGCGAGGTGGCGGGTCAGCTGCCGGCGGGCGCCCTTCTCGAAGGTGTTCATGTGCTCGACGTTCTTCCCCTGGCGGACCGCGACCACCTCGACGTCGAGGCCGTCGCGGCTGGTCTGCATGGTGACCCGGAGCGGGACGCGGGAGGCCGGGTCGTCCGCCAGGTCGTCGAAGACGAGGACCGCGTCCTCGGCTTCGGTGAGGGCCGCCACCTCGTCGTCGAGGCCCCCGCTCGCGCCGCCGCCGACGTCCGGACCGAACGCGTCCACCGACGACTGGATGGAGGCCATGACCTTCTGCTTTATCTGGCGCTCGAGCTGGTCGGAGAAGTCGTCCATGGGGTCGCCGTGCGACCGCCAGCCGCCCCGCCCCCGGTCGCCCCAGCCGGACTCCTCGTCCGGCGACCGGCGGAGTCCGCGGTGGAGGACCTCCGCCCACGAGAGGTCGAGTTCGCGTTTGCGTCGCTTCATCCGCTCGAACACCTCGTCGTCGTCGATAGTGATGCGTATCTCCCGGCTCATATGTGAGTGCTCGACAGCATATTACTTAAAATTTTGCTGGTTCGACTCACATCGAACTCACATCGGACCGGTCCTCGCCCCGTTGGCAGGCCGGACCCGTGGATGACCGAACGACGATACCAGACGGACAGCGGACGCCGGCGGCGTGGCTATCGACCGGGAGCGCCGCAGTGCGCAAGATTAACTTGACCAGGGCGGCCACGTCGAAGAGTGAATCGGACCAGACTCCGGCCGTGGGTGGCAGCCATCCTCGCGTTCGTCTACCCGGGCCTCGGACACGTCTACCTCCGGCTGTGGCTCCGGGCCCTCGCGTGGTTCGCGCTGTCGATGCTCACGACGGCGCTGGTGCTGCCGGAGTCGGCAGTCACCGCCTTCGAGACGGGTGGGTTCGCCGCGATGAGCGAGGCCATCCGGTCGCTCGGACTCGCGACGCTCGCGCCGGTGTTCCTCGTCCAGTTCCTCAACATCGTCGACGCCTACGTCGCGGCGAACCGGCGGGACGTCGTCCCCGACCACGAGCAGGCCGCCACCTGCCCGGAGTGCGGCCGCGAACTCGACGACGACCTCGACTTCTGTCCGTGGTGCACGACGCGGCTCGACGCGCCGGAGGACGCCGGCGACCCTACTTCTCGATGATGCTCTCCTCGATCGACTCGCCGAAGTGGCGGCCGCCCGAATCGAGGTAGACCTTGACCTCGTCGCCGACCTCCAGGTCGGTGACCGCCTTCCGGCCGTCCGGCGTGGCGACCTTGATGGTCTCGGCGTTCTGGAGGAGCGTCTCGATGCGGTCACCGCGCTCGGTCTCCGCGACCACGCGGAACATCGGACGGCGCTCTATCTTCGCGCGCCCGACGATGGCCTCGCGGGTGCGACCCTCGACGTCCACGATCTGGACGTCGTCGCCGCTCTGGAGTTCGGCGAGGTACTTCGTGCCGCCGTCAGGTGTCCGAAGGTAGGCGTGGACCGCGCCGGCGTTCACGCGGAACGGCCGGGAGGCGACGTACGGGGAGTCCGCGGTCTCCGCGTGGACGAAGAAGAGGCCGCGGCTCATGCTGCCGACGAGCATCCCCTCGTCGTGGTCCATCAGCGACCCGGTGTCCACACAGACCCGGTCGGCGAGCCCCGTGGACTCGATGAGCGTGACCTCCGCCCATTCGAGGTCGAGGCGTTCGCGTTCGGCCTCGTCGCGCACCGCGACGGTCGCGCGGATCTCGTCGGGGTCGTCGGAGTCGAGGAGGACGCCGTCGGCGCCGAGTTCGAGCGTCTCGAACGCGGTCTGGGCCTCCTCGGCGGTCTGGACGCCCGCGACGAGCGCCGTCTCCTCGCCGATGCGCGCGATGAGGTTCTCCAGCGGGATTATCTTCCAGTCCTCGCCGACGACGATGGTGAAGTCGGCGTCGCGGGCGGCCGCCTCCGCGAACTCCTCGTAGTCCTCGTCGAAGATGTGGACGTACGCGCCTTTCACCTCGTCGTCGCGGCGGAGCGTCGTCAGGTCGGCCGACCCGGAGAAGTCCGACGGGAGGTCGACCGTGCCGTCGCCCTCGCCCTCCTTGCCGGTGACGTAGGCGTCGGCCTTCGCGCCGCCGTCGCTCTCCTCGGCTTCGAGGACGTGCACGTCCTCCGTGCGGTAGGCCGCAACGTTCACCTGGCCGAGTTCGCGGACGCGCTCGACGTCCTCCTCGTCCACGAGCACCCAGTCGACGCCCGCCTCGAGGCCGGCGGTGATGCGCCGGCGACGCGCGTCCCAGTCGCCGACGGAGTCGTCGGCCTTGAGCCACACACTTCGTGTCATGTGGCAACGCTCGCAGGGAGCGTTCTTGAACGTGGCGAATGTGACAGGCGAGAAATCGCGTTACGCCTCGACCGCGAGGCCGGCGTCGCGGAGAGCTTCCGTGGCGGGCAGGTCGGCGTGGACGACGGAGGCGACGGCGCGCGCGATGGCCTCCGGGTTGTCGTGCTGGAAGATGGAGCGCCCCATCGAGACGCCGGCGGCACCGGCGTCCATCGCGCCGCGGACGGCTTCGAGGGTTGCCTGGTCGCCCTTCGGGCTCCCACCCGCGATGACGACGGGCAGGCGCGTGGACTCGACGACGTGCTCGAAGCTCTCGGCGTCGCCGCTGTACGCGGTCTTGATGATGTCGGCGCCGAGCTCCTCGCCGAGCCGCGACGCGTGGCCGAGGGCTTCGGCGTCGTGTTCGTCGACGCCCTCGCCGCGGGCGTAGGTCATCGCGAGGACGGGGATGCCGAAGTCGTGGGCCGTGGAGGTGACCTGCGCGAGGTCCTCTATCTGTTTGGGTTCGTGTACGCTCCCGACGTTGAGGTGGAGAGAGACGGCGTCCGCGCCGGCGCGGATGGCGTCCTCGACGGAGCCGGTGACGCGCTTGTCGTTCGAGTCGGGGCCGATGACGGTGGAGCCGTTGAGGTGGACGATGTAGCCCTTGCCGTTCTTGTGGCCGTGGACGCGGGGGCGACGCCCTTCTGGGTGAGCACGGCGTCCGCGCCGCCGCGGGTCACCGCGTCGATGGTCGATTCGATGTCCTTCAGGCCCTTTACTGCGCCGAGCGTGAGGCCGTGGTCCATCGGGACGATGACGAATCGCCCCCGTGTGCCGATGCGCTCCATCCGCGACGAGATTCCAGGATTCATGTATGCTATAGAGTACCAAGCTGTTGCCTAAGTTCGTTCCGGTTTCGGCAGAGCTACCGCCGCGCCCTCGGCGAGTTCGGCGGCTTTCGCTTCGAGCCGTCCGTCGACTTCGTCCCCGGACGCAATAATGTCGACGAAAACGCTCCCGGCGACGACGCCGTCCGCGCCCGCCCGCACGATCTCGCTCGCGTGCTCGCCTTCGCTGACGCCGAACCCGACGGCACGCGGCAGGTCGGCCCCCGCGCCGCCGCCGGCCGCAGCGTCGTCGAGGCGGGCGAGGCTGGCGGCCGTCTGGTCGCTCACGTCCTCGCGGGCGCCGGTCGTCCCGAGTCGCGCCTGCACGTAGACGAACCCGGACCCGGCGGCCAAGATGCGCTCGACGCGCTCCGGGGTCGTCGTCGGCGCGACGATGAACACCAGGTCGAGGCCGTGGGCGTCGCAGGCCGCCCGGAGCGGGCCGGACTCCTCGACGGGGATGTCGGGGACGATGAGACCGGCGACACCGGCGTCGGCCGCCGCGGCGACGAACTCCTCGACGCCGCGCTCGGCCCCGTAGCGGTAGATGAGGTTGTAGTAGGTCATGCAGACCACGGGCACGTCCACGTCGAGGTCGGCCACGAGGTCGAGATACCGGTCGGGGGTCATGCCGCCGTCGAGCGCGCGCCGGATGGCGTTCTGGATAGTCGGGCCGTCCGCAATCGGTTCCGAGAACGGCAGACCGAGTTCGACGACGTCCGCGCCGCCGCGCACGAGCGCCCGAACGTAGTCCTTCGTCGACTCGACGTCCGGGTCGCCGGCGACGACGTACGGGACGAGCGCCGGCCCGTCGTCGAACGCCGCGCGGAGGTCACTCATCGTGGAACACCCCCATGTCGGGGGCGGCGTCGATGCCACGCGCCTCGCTCTCCTCGATGACCGTGTCGAGGTCCTTGTCGCCGCGCCCGGACACGTTCACGACGACGGCCCCCGACAGGTCCGCTTCCTCCAGGTAGGCGACCGCGTGGCTGCTCTCCAGGGCGGGGATGATGCCCTCTAGACGCGAGAGCCGGTGGAACGCTTCGAGGGCGGCGTCGTCGTCCACGCTGACGGGCGTGACTCGCCCCCGGTCCACGAGGTCGGCGAGTTCCGGGCCGACGCCCGCGTAGTCGAGGCCCGCGCTCACGCTGTGGGACTCCACGATCTGTCCGTCGCCCGTCTGGAGGAGTTTCGTGCGCGCGCCGTGGAGGACGCCCTCCTCGCCGGTGGAGAGCGACGCGGAGTGGGGCGCGTAGCCGCCAGCGTCGTCGACGGTGAGGCCGGACCCGCCGGCCTCGACCGCGTAGAGGTCGACGGGGTCGTCCACGAACCGGTGGAACGCGCCCATCGTGTTCGACCCGCCGCCAGCACACGCCACCACGGCGTCCGGGAGGCCGCCGAGTCGCTCCTGTGCCTGCGCGCGGGCCTCCTCGCCGATGACCGCCTGGAAGTCGCGGACCATGCTCGGGAACGGGTGGGGGCCGACGACCGACCCGATGACGTAGTGGGTGTCCTCGACGTTGGTCGCCCAGTCCCGCATCGTCTCGTTGATGGCCTCTTTGAGGGTGCCCGACCCGACGTCCACGGGGTTGACCGCGGCGTCGTGGGTGCGCATCCGGAAGACGTTCGGGCGCTGGCGGTTGATGTCGGTGCGCCCCATGAATATCTCGGCGTCCACGTCGAGGTAGGACGCCGCCATCGCCGTCGCGGTGCCGTGCTGGCCGGCACCCGTCTCCGCGATGATGCGTTCCTTGCCCATGTACTTCGCGAGGAGTACCTGCCCGAGCGCGTTGTTGAGTTTGTGCGCGCCGCCGTGGAGCAGGTCCTCGCGCTTGAGGTAGACGTCGAAGTCGTAGCGCTCGCTGAGCGCGGTCGCGTGCTGTAGCGGCGTCGGCCGGCCGCCGAACTCCCGGAGGTGGGTCCGGAACTCGTCCATGAAGCCGTCCTCGTTGTTCCGGACGTACCGCTCGTAGGCGTCCGCGAGTTCCTGCACCGCAGGCATCAGCGCCTCCGGGACGTACTGTCCGCCGTACTCTCCGAACTTGCCGTCTGTCGTGCTCATGCGTTCGTCAGTCTCCGTGTGTTCGCCGCGGGGTCGCCGTCCATGATGGCGCTCCCGACGAGCAGACCGTCGGCGCCCGCCGCCCGCATCCGCCGGACGTCCGCCGGGGTGGCGATGCCGCTCTCCGCGACGAGGGTCACGTCGTCGGGCACGGCGGGCGCGACGCGCTCGAAGGTCGCCAGGTCGACGTCGAGTCGCGCCAGGTCGCGGTTGTTCACGCCGACCAGGTCGGCGCCCGCCTCGACGGCGGCCCGTAGCTCCTCGCGGGTGTGGACCTCGACGAGCGCCTGGAACCCGCGCTCGCGGGCGGCCGCGAGCAGGCCGGGAAGGTCGTCCACGAACCGCGCGATGAGGAGGACGACGTCGGCCGCGACGACGTCGAGGTGGGCCTCACACAGGAGGAAGTCCTTGCGGAGCACCGGCACGTCGACGGCGTCGCGGACCCGCCGGAGCGCGTCTGGCGACCCGCCGAAGTGGTCTGGTTCGGTCAGCACCGAGAGCGCGGCCGCGCCGCCCTCGACCATCGACCGTGCGAGGGCGACGGGGTCCTCGGTCCGGACGCCGTCGGTGGTCGGACTCGTCGGCTTCACCTCCGCGACGACGGGGGCCCGTCCCGCGGCCGCGGCGTCGGCGAGCGCGTCGGGGAGCGAGCGCGCGTCGACGGAGAGACGCTCCGTGCCGCCGTCGCGGGCCGCAGCGGCGTCCAGGATGGACGCGACGGCGGGCGCGACGCCTGCAGTGTCGTTCATCGTTGTGCATTGATGTACTGATTTGCACATAAGGCTTGCGACCCGCGCCCCGGAGTTTTCAAGTCGCCGAGACGCGACTGTCACGTATGGACACGGCCGGCATCTTCGCGCGCGAATCGCCCTACCTCGGACGGTACGTCCAGGTCGGTGTGGCGAGCGGGCGAGTCATCAGCGTCTCGTTCCCGGAGGCGCCCGACCCGGACGCCCCGGAGACCAGTGACCTGCTCGACCGCATCTTCGCGTACCTCGAGGGCGTCGAGGACGACTTCGCGGACGTCGACATCGGACTCACGGTGCCGACCGACCAGCGCGCGGTCCTCGAAACCGTCCGCTCGGTTCCGTACGGCGAGAACGCCACCGTAGAGTCGGTAGCGCGCCGAACGGCCGACCTGGACCCGGAGGACGAAGACGACCTGAACCTGGTGCGGACGGCGCTCGCCGAGAACCCCGCTCCGCTGCTCATCGCCGACCATCGCGTGCGCGACGGGCCGAGCGCCGCACCCCCGAGATCGAGCAGCGACTCCGGTCGCTCGAAGGCCTCTGAGCACGCCCGCGAGCGAGACACCGATTCTGGTTACGGTCTTAAAAGCGGTCAATTGTTAGGGGTTACAGGGAACTGCGTGAACCACGTAGGAGACCACGATGAGCGACGACGCTCTCAGTCGGCGGGCCGTCCTGGGCGGGACAGCGGCCGTGCTCGGGTCGCTCGCCGGGTGTGCCGGGAGCGCGCGCGAGGCGGTGTCGGTGCTGGCGGCGGGCAGCCTCCAGAACGCCCTCATGCGGAGTCTCGCCGAGACCGTCGAACCCACCCTCCAGGTCGAGGCGTTCGGCTCCGCCCACGCCGCACACCTGGTCGCCGACGGACAGCGCGACCCCGACGTACTCGCGCTCGCCGACCCCGCGCTGTTCGAGGGCGACGTCGACGCCCCGTGGTACGCGCTGTTCGCGAGCAACGCCGTCGGCATCGCGTACAACCCCGACACCGAGCGGGGACGCGCCGTCGGCGACGCCGACACCTGGTACCGGCCGCTGCTCGACGTCGGCGTCCGCGTCGGCCGCACCGACCCCGACCTCGACCCGCTGGGCTACCGGACGCGGTTCGCGCTCGAACTCGCCGCCGACCACTACGACCGGCCCGACCTGGCGTCGACGGTGCTCGGGAACGCCGACGTCTACCCCGAGACCGAACTGCTCGCGCAGTTCGAGAGCGGCCAGGTCGACGCCGCGTTCGTCTACCGGAACATGGCCGTCGAGCGCGACTACCCGTTCGTCGAACTCCCCGCCCGCGTCGACCTGAGCGACCCCGCCCACGCCGCGTTCTACCGCACCGTCTCCTACACCCTCCCCACCGGCACCACCGTCACCGGCGACGTCATCCAGTACGGCGCCACCCTCAGACGCGACCGGACGGCGACGCGAGCCGTCTTCCGGACCATGGTCGAATCGACCGACGACTACCTCCCCGGGCACGGGTTCACCGTCCCCGAGAACTACCCAACCTACCACGGCGATGTTCCCGACGCACTCAGAGACTGACCACGGCACTCGACGACGCACCGACTGGCGGACCGTCACCGTCGTCCTCGGGAGCCTGCTGCTCGTCTACTACCTCGTCCCGATGGCCGCGCTCGTCGTCGCACAGTCGCCGCTCGCGCTGGCGCGCCACGCCACCAGCCCGTACGTGCTCACCGCCGCGAGCAACTCCCTCGTCTCGTCGGCCGCGAGCACGCTCATCGCGGCCGCGTTCGGCCTGCCGCTGGCCTACTGGCTCGCCCGCACCGACGTGCGCGGGAAGACGCTCGTGACCACCGTCGTCATCCTGCCGCTCGTCCTGCCGCCCATCGTGAGCGGCATGCTGCTCGTGAAGGTGTTCGGCCCGATGTCGCTCGGCGGCGTCGTCGCGGACGCCACCGGCGTCAGCCTCACCCGGTCGCTGGTCGGCGTCGTGCTCGCCCAGACGTTCGTCGCGTCGCCGTTCCTCGTCGTGACCGCGAAAGCCGCCTTCGAGGAGGTCGACCCCCAGCTCGAACACGCCTCGCGGTCGCTCGGCCGCGACCGGTGGACGACGCTCCGGAAGGTCACCCTTCCGCTCGCGAAACCCGGCATCGTGGCCGGCCTCACGCTCACGTTCGCGCGCGCGATGGGCGAGTTCGGCGCCACCATCATGATGGCGTACTACCCGCGCACGATGCCCGTCGAGATATGGGTGTCCTGGCAGTCCCGCGGCCTCGACGCCGCGCTGCCCGTCGCGCTCGTCCTCGTCGGCATCGCTGTCGCCACCCTGCTCGTCATCCACCTGCTCGGCGCGAACCCGTGGGGGGCGACGGATGCTTGAACTCGACGGCGTCGCCAAGACCTACGGCGCCTTCGAGTTCGGCCCCTCGACCTGACCGTCGAGGACGAGGTGCTCGCCGTGCTCGGGCCGTCCGGGTGCGGGAAGTCCACGCTCCTCTCCATCGTCGCGGGCATCGTCGCACCCGACGCCGGCGAGGTGCGCCTGAACGGCCGGTCGCTCGACGGGACACCGCCGGAGGAACGCGGGACCGTCCTCGTCTTCCAGGACGGCGCGCTGTTCCCGCACATGACCGTCCGCGAGAACATCGCGTACGCTGGCGGCACCCCCGACCGCATCGCCGACCTCGCCGCGATGCTCGAGATCGAGGCCGTGCTCGACCAGTCCGCGGCCACGCTCTCCGGCGGCGAAGCCCAGCGGGTCGCGCTCGCCCGGTCGCTCGCCGCCGACCCGGACGTCCTCCTGCTCGACGAACCGCTCGCCAACCTCGACACGCCCATCAAGCGACGGCTCCGGTTCGAACTCCGGGACGTGCTCGCCGGCCTCGACGTGCCCGTCGTCTACGTCACCCACGACCAGCACCACGCCACCGTCATCGGCGACCGCATCGCCGTCATGCAGAACGGCCGCCTCCACCAGGTCGACGCGCCCGAGGAGATATTCCGCCGCCCCGCCACGCGGTTCGTCGCCTCGTTCACCGGCAGCACGAACCTGTTCCCCGCCAGCGTCGTCGAGCGGAACGGCCGGGGGACCGTCCTCGAATGGGGCGACCGGCGCATCGAGGCGTCCGCCGCGGACGTGGACGCCGACGACGTCTGGTTCTGCATCCGCCCCGAGTACGTGATGATCGTCCGCGAGGACGAACCGCTCGCCGACCGCGAGAACGTCCTCGCGGGCACCATCGAGCGCCGCGTCTTCCAGGGCGACGACTACCGGGTCTACTTCCGGCCGGACGACCCGGCCGAGACCGTCGAGATACGCCTGCCCGCCCCGGTCTACGAGCGCCTCGAACTCGCCGACCGCGACCGGGTCCGGGTGTCGCTCAAGCAGCGCGCCATCCACGTCATCGAGCGGCCGGCGTAGTCAGCCCCACTCGACGCCCAGCCCCTCGTGGACGACGAACTCCAGGGCGTTGACGAGGTAGTGGGCGACCACGACCACCAGCAGGCTGTCGGTGGCGATGAACGCGGCGGCGAGGATGAACCCGAGCGTGCCCGTCACGAGCATGCCGCCGAGTCCCTGCGCGCCGTGGGCGAAGCCGAACAGCACGCTCGACCCGACCGCGAGCAGCCACGGCGAGACGCCGAACCCGGCGGCGACAGCGCCGACGAGCACCGACCGGAACAGGAACTCCTCGAAGCCGGCGATGATGGGGAGGACGGCGACCAGCAGGACCGTCCACTCGCGGGCGGAGGCGGGGGCGAGCAGTTCCCGGAGGTCCTCGGCGTAGCCGACGCCGACGCGCTTCGCCACGAGCGCCATGCCCTCGTTGGCGGCGTAGAGCGCGACGCCGACGGCGACGCCGACGAGGACCGCGCCCGCACCCAGGGCGTCCGGGCCGAGACCGAGGGCGGCGAGCGGGATGGCGGCGTACCACGCCCCGAGCGCGAGCACCACCGCGAGCAGGCCCTGGGAGAGTGCCACGTTCGCCAGCAGTAGCTCCGGGGACATGCGCTCCTGGGCCGGGGCGGGTGCCGGCTGCTCCGTGACCACGCCCTGCGAGGCACGCGCGAGCGTCACGAGCGTCAGCGTGACGAGCGCCGCGATGCCGGCGAAGAGTGACCACTCCGGAGCCACGACCATACGCGAAGACGGCGGCGCGGCGAGAAATAAGGCCCGGTTGGGTTACTGCGGGCTCGGGCTGCCCGTGCCGCTCGTGTTCCGGCCGACCTGGTGGTCGAGCGCCTGGCCGGTGATCTCCTTCAGCCGGCTGACCAGCGAGTCCTTCTCGGGTTCGCCGGCCAGCGCGACGTCCAGCACCTCGCTGATGTGCGAGACCGGAATGATCTCGACCTGTTCTTTGTACTCGTCCTCGATCATCACGTCCTGCTCGTTCGCGGCCGGGATGATGACCTTGTTGAGGCCGGCCTTCGCGGCCGCCTCGATCTTGTGGGTCACGCCGCCGACCGGCAGCACGTCGCCCCGGACCGAGAGCGACCCGGTCATGGCGATGTTCTGCTCGACGGGGACGCTCTCGAGGGCGCTGATGACGGCGGTCGCGACCGTGATGGACGCGGAGTCGCCGTCGACGCCGCCCTCGCCGACCTGGACGAACTGGATGTGGACGTCCTTCTGGCTGAGGTCCTCGTCGCTGAACTTCTTGATGATGGCGCTCACGTTGGCGACCGCCTCCTCGGCGATCTCCTTGAGCCGGCCGGTCGCGATGACCTCGCCCGGCCCCTGCGACGGCGTCACCTCGGCCATCACCGGCAGGACGATGCCGGAGTCCTCGCCCATGACCGCCAGGCCGTTGACGCGGCCGACCACGTCGCCCTGGTTGACCGTGAGCTCGTAGTCCTTGCGGCGCTCGATGTAGTCGTCCGCGAGCTGCTGTTCGATGCTCCGCGAGCGCTTCTTCGCGCGGAGCACGTCGTCGCGGGTCGTGACGTCGCGGCCCTCCGAGCGGGCGATGTCGCCCGAGACGCGGATGAGGCCGCCCAGGTCGCGCAGGCGGAGGGTGAGGTGTCCCTTGCGGCCGGCGCGGCGCCGGGCCTCCAGGATGACCTCGCGGACGGCGTCCGGCGTGAACGCCGGCAGGCGGCCGTCCTTGTTGACCTCCTGGGCCACGAAGCGCACGTACTTCCGGCGCATCTCCGCGGTGTCGTCGATGGTGTCGTCCATGTACACCTCGTACCCGTAGCCCTTGATGCGGCTGCGGAGCGCGGGGTGCATGTTCTCCATCGCGTCCAGGTTGCCCGCCGCGACCATGATGAAGTCACAGGGGACGGGTTCGGTCTGGACCATCGCGCCCGAGGACCGCTCGGACTGGCCCGTGATGGAGAACTCGCCCTCCTGGATGGCCGTCATCAGCTTCTGCTGGGTGCGGATGTCGAGGGTGTTGATCTCGTCGACGAACAGCACCCCCTTGTGGGCCTTGTGGATGGCGCCCGCCTCGACCCGGTCGTGGCTGGGCGTCTCCATGCCGCCGGACTGGAACGGGTCGTGGCGGACGTCGCCGAGCAGCGCGCCGGCGTGGGCACCCGTCGCGTCCTCGAACGGCGCCGTGTTGCGGTCGTTGCTGTTGATGAGGAGCTTCGGGACCATCGCGTCGTTCGCGCGGTTGCTGTACCGGAACGCGAAGAATATCACGCCGGCCACGAGCAGCCCGAGCAGGGGCTGGCCCGCTATCAGCAGCGAGTAGCCGAGCACGATGGCGATGATGATCCACATCAGGAACGAGCGCATCTGGTTGCGCTTGCGCGCCTCCTCCTTGTGGGCTTCGACGATCTGCTCGCCCTTGCCCGACGGGACCGTGCGGACCTTCGGGTTGTTCCCGTCGTCCGGGTTGTGGTAGACCAGGACGTCCTGGAGGTTCTCGCGGGGCAGCAGCTCGCTCATCGCCTTCGCGAGCATCGACTTGCCCGTGCCCGGCGAGCCGATCATCATGACGTGGCGGTGCTGCTGGGACGCCTTCTTCACGATGTCCCGGGCCTCGTCCTGGCCGATGACCTGATCGACCAGCCGGTCCGGGATGCTGATGTCGTCGGTGCTTTCTAGCTGCAACCCACCGAGGAGGTCGTCTTCGGCGATGTCCTCGTCGATCTCGACTTCTTCGCCTTCGAGCTCGACCTTGCTGCCGAGCTCGACCGACTCGCCGTCGTCAGGGCTGTCGACGAGCTGTTGCTGCTCGCCGTCGTCGACGGCGTCGAACTCCCCGTCGGGGCCTCCTCGCCCTCTCGAACGTCGTCGTCCTGAGAGGGGGATTCACTCGGATTCTCCTTGCTCATAGAACTTGCTTCGCTGGTGGAAATCAGGGGTGGACGAGTGATATACTTTCTCCCTGATGCCGACGCCCACGCCCCCGAAATCGGCACCTGGCGCCACCCTGTAT
The DNA here is from genome assembly GCA_042662785.1 of Halobacteriaceae archaeon GCM10025711. Classification (GTDB taxonomy): domain Archaea; phylum Halobacteriota; class Halobacteria; order Halobacteriales; family Halobacteriaceae; genus JBHSYX01. The sequence continues at coordinate 959,616 of JBHSYX010000001.1, read as the reverse complement.
CTGGAGGGGTCGTCCGAACAGTGACTCGGCACCCTTATAAATCCACGCGTGAAGGTTCCAACCAACGCAGAGCCATGACGCGGGGCTTCTACATCGGCCGGTTCCAGCCGTACCACAACGGCCACCACAACGTCGTTCGCCGCATCGCAGAGGAGGTGGACGAACTCGTCGTCGGCATCGGGAGCGCCGACCAGTCCCACACGGTCAAGAACCCGTTCACCGCTGGCGAACGCATCATGATGATAACGAAGTCGCTGGTCGACCTGGACCTGGTGACCTACGCCGTGCCCATCGAGGACCTCAACCGGAACTCGGTGTGGGTGAGCCACGTGCAGAGCATGAGCCCGGCGTTCGACGTGGCGTACTCGAACAACCCGCTCGTCATCCAGCTGTTCTCCGAGGCGGGCATCGAGGTGCGCCAGTCGCGGATGTTCAACCGCGACGTCCTGGAGGGGACCGAGGTACGCAACCGGATGGTCGACGGCGGCGACTGGGAGGAACTCGTCCCGGACGCGGTCGTCGACGTCGTCGAGGAGATAGACGGCATCGACCGCATCCAGTGTGTCGCGATGACCGACGCGAACGGCGAATGATAACCCTCGCGTCCGACTTCGGGTCGCCGTACCCGGCCGCGATGAAGGGCGTCATCCTCCAGCGCACCGACGCCCGCCTGGTCGACGTGGCCCACGACCTCCCCCGCCAGGACGTGCGCGCGGCGGCCTTCTGGCTCCGCGAGGTGCTGCCGTGGTTCCCGCCGGCGGTCCACCTCGTCGTCGTCGACCCGGGCGTCGGCACCGACCGCGCGGCGGTGGTCGTGCGCGCCGGCGACCACGCGCTCGTCGGCCCTGACAACGGCGTGCTGCTGCCGGCCGCCCGCCGCCTCGCCGACGCGTTCGAGGTGTTCGAGGTCGCCGTCGACGACCCCGCGAGCACCACCTTCCACGGCCGCGACGTGTTCGCGCCCGCGGCGGCCGCCGTCCACGAGGCCGGCGTGGCCGACTGCCACGCGCTCGACGACCTCTCGCCCGCCGACGAGTTCGTCGACCTCGCGTTCCCCGACGCCGACGTCGACGCTGGCAGCGCGACGGGGGAGGTGCTGGTCGTGGACGACTTCGGGAACAGCATCACGAACGTGCCCGGCGACGTTCTCGACGACCGGTTCGGGGAGACGGTCACCGTCGACGGCGAGTCCGCTCCCGTCCGGCGGACGTACGCGGCGGTCGCGCCCGGCCAGCGGCTGGTCACGGTCGGGAGCCACGGCAACGTCGAACTCGCCGTGAACCAGGGTCGGGGCGACGACGCGTTCGGCGTCGAACCGGGCGACCGCGTTCGGCTGACCTTCGCGGACGGATAGCAAGAGTCGCCGGACTGGGGCGAAGACCGCACCGCTGGCGGACCATCCGGTCGGCCCGGTGGAAAACGGAGAAGACGGGTCCGGTCAGTTCGACGCGATGATGTCGTCGATGCGGACGATCATCGTCGCGGCCTCGGTGGCGCTCTCGACGGCCTCGCGCTTCACGGCGGCCGGGTCGAAGATGCCGTGGTCGAACGGGTCGGCTATCTCGCCCCGCTCGCCGGTCGCGATGACGCCGGCGCGGCCGGACTCGTTCGCGGCGCGGAGGTCGACCAGGGCGTCGATGGGGTCCATGCCGGCGTTCTCCGCGAGCGTGCGCGGGAGCACCTCGACCGCCTCGGCGAACGCCTCGACGGCGAGCTGGCGGCGGCCCGTGATGCTCGCGGCTTCGTCGCGCACGCGGTCGGCGATGTGCATCTCGGTCATGCCGGCGCCGGGGACGACGCCGCCCTTGTCGCGGGCGGCGACGACCACGTCGATGGCGTCCCCGAGGGCGCGTTCGAGTTCGTCGACGACGTGCTCGGTGCCGCCGCGGACGAACATCGTGACCGCCTTCGCGGCCGCGCCGCCCTCGATGAACGTGAGTTCGTCGGTGTCGAACTTCTCCACGTGGACGCGGTTGGCGCGGCCGAAGTCGGCCTCGTCCAGGTCGGCGACGGTGCCGATGAGGACCGCACCGGTGGCGCGCGCGACGTCCTTGGCGTCGCTGTTCTTGAGGTCGTCGAACACCAGGATGCCGTGCTTGGCGAGGTAGGCCGTCGCACGGTCGTCGATGCTCTTGGTGGCGAACAGCACGTCGACGCCGGCCTCGTCGAGCGCGTCGGCGTAGCTCCGGAGTTCGCGCTCCTCGGCGTCGAGGGCGGCGTTCAACTGGTCGACGTTCTGGATGTTGTACTCGGCGTCGACCTCGGTCTCGCGGATGGAGAGTTTGCCGTCGAGCACCGCGATGGTGGCGTCCTCGACCGTGCGCGGCATGTCGTCGCGAGTGGGCTCCTCGTCCACGATGACGCCCTCGACGAGCGACGTGGCGCCCGAGGACGCGCCCTTGCGTGCGTGGACGTGGATGTCGTCCCGGTCGATGGTGCCGTCCTCGCGTTCGGCGTGGCCGACCGCCTCGACCACGAGTTCCGCCAGCGTCTCCGCGCTGACGTCGCCGGTGCCCTTCCCGGTCATGCTCGACTTGGCGACGTTGACGAGCAGTTCCTCGTCCGGGTCGCCGTTCACGACCAGGTCGTCGATGGCGTCGAGGGCGATGCGCCGCGCTTCGGCGTACCCCTCGATGATGGTGCGCGGGTGGACGTCCTGTTCGAGCAGGCCCTCGGCCTTCGCGAGCAGGTGGCCCGCGAGGACGGCGGCGGTGGTGGTGCCGTCGCCGACCTCGTCCTCCTGGGTCTCGGCGACCTCGACCAGCATCTGTGCGGCCGGATGCTCGATGTCCATCTCCTGGAGGATTGTGGCGCCGTCGTTCGTGATGACGACCTCGCCCGAGGAGTCGACGAGCATCTTGTCCATGCCGCGCGGGCCGAGCGTCGTCCGTACCGCCTGGGCGACGGCCTTCCCCGCGGCGATGTTCGACCCCTGTGCGTCGCGTCCGCGTGTCCGCTGGGTGTCCTCGCTCAGAATGTAGATCGGCTGGCCACCCATTCCTTGTCGGAGTGCCATACGGTGTTCAGAACGTCAGCGGTTCTATATATAGATTGCTGGTCGAATCGAAGGAGAGCGCCGCTAGACGCCGTCCAGGCGTGGTAGAGCGTCGCGCGCGATTCGGGCGCACCTGCCGAGAGTCGGGAAGGTCGCACCGATTGACAGCAGCCGGTGAGGTCGTCAGTCGCTGGCGGCGCGGATGGCCCGGTCGAGGTCCGCGACGATGTCGTCCACGTCCTCGATGCCGACCGAGAGGCGGACCAGGTCCTCGGTGACGCCGCTCGCCCGCTTCTCCTCGGCGGTGAGCTGCTGGTGGGTGGTGCTCGCGGGGTGGATGATGAGCGTCTTCGCGTCGCCGACGTTGGCGAGGAAGCTCGCGAGACGGGACTCCTCGCAGACCCGGCGGCCGGCGTCGTAGCCGCCTTCGAGGCCGAAGGTGAGCATGCCGCCGTAGCCGCCGTCGAGGTAGCGGGTGGCCTCGTCGTGGGTCTCGTGGCTCTCCAGGCCGGGGTAGTTCACCCACGCGACGTCCTCGTGGGATTCGAGGAACTCGGCGACGGCGAGCGCGTTGTCGGCGTGCTGCTGGACGCGGAGCGGGAGGGATTCGAGTTTCTGGAGCGTGAGCCACGCGTCGAACGGGGACTGCTGGTTGCCGAGGTCACGCAGGCCGCGGGCGCGCGCGGCGACGGCGAACGCGGCGTCGCCGAACGTCTCCTTGAAGTTGAGGCCGTGGTAGGCGGGGTTGTCGGCCGCGATTTCGGGGTGCCGGTCGGGGTCCCAGTCGAAGCTCCCGCCGTCGATGAGCGCCCCGCCGATGGTGGTGCCGGAGCCGTGAATCCACTTGGTGGTGGAGTGCCAGACCAGGTCGGCGCCGTGGTCGAGCGGGTTCGCGAGGTAGGGCGTGGCGAACGTGTTGTCGACGAGGAGCGGGACGCCGTGGTCGTGGGCGATGGCGGCGACGCGCTCGATGTCTGGCGTGACGAGCGACGGGTTGCCGATGGTCTCCAGGTGGACGTACGCGGTGTCCTCGTCGATGGCGTCGTCGTAGGCCTCGTAGTCGAGCGTGTCCACGAACCGGGTCTCGACGCCGCGCCGGGGCGCGGTGTGGGTGAGGTAGGTGAAGGTGCCGCCGTAGAGCGAGGACGACGACACCACGTTGTCGCCGACGCTCGCGAGCATGAAGTTCGCGAGGTCGAAGGCGGCCATCCCGCTGGCGGTGGCGAGGGCGGCGACGCCGCCTTCGAGCGCGGCGAGGCGCTCCTCGAGGACGCCGGTGGTCGGGTTGCCGATGCGCGAGTAGATGTGGCCCTCCTCTTCGAGGGCGAACAGCGAGGCGGCGTGGTCTGCGTCCTCGAACTCGTAGGACGTCGTCTGGTACAGCGGCGGTGCGCGGGAGCCTGTCGCGGGGTCTACGTCCTGGCCTGCGTGGAGACTGGCCGTGCGGAACCCCCGTTCGTCATCTGCCATACGACAGTCCATGACCCATATAGGGGAGTAATATTTGGTGGCGGCAATATTCTCTCAAGTAATTCGCGGGCTGCGGGACCGGCGCCAACCGTCAACGAGAAATACCCACACTCGAAACGCGTATGGCAATGCTGGAACTGGAGCATCAGTTCCGTGTCGTGGACGTCCACGCCCGGCTCAACGACGCCGCCGAGGGGACGGCCCCGGGCCGCTCCATCAGCGCCGACGCCCTCGAACGCGAGATGCATCAGGCAGGGGTCGTGCGCGCGGTGGTGCACGCCGGCCCCCAGCCCGACGAGCAGGGCTACCTCCGGGCCAACAACGCCGTCGCCCGGCGAGCGGTGCAGCGACCGTTCGTCGCGTTCGCGCGCATCAACGGCCCCCGGGCCCCGGGCGGGTCCACCGGCGCACGACTCCGGAACCTGACCAGCGGCCGCAAGGAGTGGCACACCTCGCCGGGCGACGTCGAGCAGTACGCCTACGACGACCGGTTCCACGGGTTCAAACTCGACCCCATGCACGACGGCCTCCCGGACGACGAGACCCTCGACATGCTCGAAGCCGTCGACCTGCCGGTGCTCGTGCACGCCGGCACCGGGTTCCCGCCCGAGACGGCGGCCGAGACGCTCCTCCAGCGGTCGTTCCCCGTCGTCCTCGCCCACTTCGGCGGCCACCCCCTCCAGCGCGACCTGATGGACCGCACCATCGACCTGCTCGAGACCCACGACGACCTCTACGTCGACACCAGCGCGGTGCGCTACCGCGAACAGCTCGAACGCGCCATCATGGAACACCCCGACCGGGTGCTGTTCGGCTCCGGCGTCCCGAACGTCCACCCGGCGGTCGCGGTCATGGAGATACTCACCCTCGACGTGCCCGAGGACGCGATGGCGCGCGTCTTCTCGAAGAACCCCGCGCGACTCGTCGGCGCGCTCGCCCCCGACGCCTGCGCAGGTCGTAGGTCTCGACCGCGCGGTCGTCCCGCGAGGAGATGCCGTTCGGGTTGCGGCGCGGCGACCGGTCGGCGGCACGCGCGACCAGGCCGTCCTTGGTGCCGCGCACGGAACTCGTCACGACCGCCCGCCCTTCGCCGAACCACGACGACGGCGTCTGGTCGCCCTTGAGGACTGCTTTCGCGCCGCTGAAGGCGTCGAGAATCGCGTGCCGGGTCGTGCGCGTGACGACGGTCGGTCGCGGGCCGTAGTTCTTCGCGAGTCGGTAGGCGAGCGCGCAGTACTTGATGCCCACCACCGGCCCGTCGGCCGCCCCGGCGATGCGGTCCGGGACGTCGTCGCGTTCCTCGCGGAGCACCGACATCGACGGACGCCACGCCACCGTGTTGCCCATGCCGGCGACGCGGTGGGCGGCGTCGCGCGCGCCGCCGGTCGTCAGGTACTCGTCGAACCCGTCGAGGCTGTCGAGCATCGCGCGGGTGAACGCGACGTTGCCGCCGTCGAAGAAGCGGACGTCGCGCCCCGCGAGCGACCGCGTCTCCATCGTCTCGGTGGTGACGCCCGCCGTCACCTCCCGGTGGGTCGGGCCGGTGACCACGTCGACGCCCTTCTCGATGGCGTCGCGCAGGCCGTCGAGCCACGACTCCTCGACGCGCGTGTCCTCGCCGACGAACGCCACGACGTCCCCCGTGGCGGCCGCGATACCCGCGTTCCGGCCCGCGTTGATGTTGCGTTCGGCCACCTCGACGAGCACGTCCGCGGCGTCGTGGTCGCGCACCATCCCCGAGGTGCCGTCGGTCGAGGGCCCGTTGACCACGACGACCTCGGCGTCCGGCGCGACGGCGCCGAGCGCGTCGAGAGTCACCGCGAGCACGTCGCGGCCGTTGAGCGTGGGTACCACGACCGAGAGGTCCATGACGTGGACTCAACCGCCGGACCGGTAAAAACACTCGGGACTTCCTGGCCGTCCGTCCGCCGGGCGGCGGACGGGCGTCAGACCTCGGTGTTCCAGTAGGAGACCGACGCCAGTCGGCGGCCGAGCGACGAGTCGACGACGGACGTGTCGGCGTCGCGGAGTTCCGCCGCGATCCAGTCGGGTATCTTCCGGTAGAAGCCGTACGGCAGGACGAAGTCGTGTTCGGCCCCGACGAGGGTGAGACCCGTCTCGTCGAGGAGGTGGGCCACCTGGTCGCTGGAGTAGAGGTGCGAGCCCATCGGGAGGAGCCAGTTGTAGAGGCTCCGGGTGCTCGTGGCGTTGAACGTGTCGAAGAACACCTGCTCGCGCGAGACGCGCCGGAGTTCCGAGAGGAACTTCGCGGGCGTGTCGGCCAGGTGGAAGAACCGCATGGCGAGCACGGCGTCGAACGAGTCGTCGGGGAACGGCAGGCGGGCGGCGTCGCCCCGGATGAACTCGAGGTGGTCGTCGACGCCGGACTTCCGGGCCTTCCGTCGCCCCTCGCGGAGCATCGCCGGGGAGATGTCGAGGCCGACGATGTCCGCGCCGCGTTCGGCGAGCATGACGGTGAACCGGCCGGTCCCGCAGGCTATCTCGAGGACCTCGCGGTCCTCGACCGGGCCGAGCGCGTCCAGCACGGCCTGCTTCTCGCGGTGGTCGATGAGGCGGCCGCCTCGGGAGAACCGTTTCTCCTCGTACTCTTCGGCGACCTCGGACGCCTGGTACCACTCCTGTCCCTTCACGCTTCTCACCGGGAATACTCGATTCGGGGGATAAAACGATACTGGAAGCAAGCCGGAAGAAGGGCTATGTCGCTCGCTACCGTTGGACATAGTATGCCAACGTGTCCAGGCTGCGGGGGAGCTTCGACGTCGAGGAACTCGAACGACACGAACACGAGGGCATCGTCTTCGTCCACTGCCCCGACTGCAAGCGGCCGCTCGGGTCGTGGAACAGTCGGAGCGACCGGCCTACCCGGCCGTCATGACGCCGTCGGGCCGGATGGAGACGATGAGACGGTCGCCGGACTCCTCGCCGCGGTTCGGATACTCGTCGACGCCCATGTACTCCTGGGCGAGTCTGTCGATGTGCTCGTCCGCGCCCTCCGTCTCCATCGACACCACGTCGCCGCGGACCGAGAGGTACCGGTACGGGTCGTCGGGGTCGACGACGAGGACGGCCGCGCGCGGGTCGCGCCGGAGGTTCCGCTCCTTCTGGCGGCCTTCGAGGGTGTTGAACTGGACGTGCTCGCCGTCGTAGTCGATCCAGACGGGCGTCACGTGGGGCATGCCGTCGGGGAGCAGCGTCGTGAGCGCGGCGAACGTCGGTCGTTCGAGCAGGTCGACGTACTCGTCGGGGATGGTTGCCATCGCCGCGAACTTGTATCGGAGACAACAAAAATCGGGCGGGAACGCGTAGGCAGCCGTACATTATATTGTTTAAGGATTTAAAATCCTTTGAACACCAATATAGACAACCTTTACCACTACGTGCGTGTGAGACGCTCACATGAGCACGACGACTGCGAACGACCGGCCACGCGAGACCCCATTCAAGTCGGACGAAGAGTTCAGAGAGCGCCTGCGCGAACTGCCCCCGAGCGCGAAACTCGTCGCCAAGGTGCTGGAGAGCGACTCGCCGCTCTCGCAGGGCGAACTCGCCGAGGAGTCGCTGCTGCCCGACCGCACCGTCCGGTACGCCCTCAACCGCCTCGACGAGGTCGACCTGGTCGGCTCCCGGTACAGCTTCCGCGACGCGCGCAAGCAGGTCTACTTCCTCGACTACTAGACTTTTTCCCGCCGCGCCCCCTCCCGGGGGACGTGCCATCCATCCGCCGGCTTCCCGTCCCGGTCGCCACCCGCGCGCCGACCGGCGAGACGACCGCGCACCTCGTCGGCCGCGAGGACGCGCTCCTCGTGGACCCCGCCGGTCGCACCGACGCCCTCGACGACGCCGTCGCGAGCCGTGACGTCGCCCACGTCGCCGTCACCCACACCCACCGGGACCACGTCGGCGGCATCTCGCATTACGCCCGGACGACCGGTGCGACGGTCTGGGCGCGGGCCGGCTACGAAGACCGGTTCGAGCGCGCGACGGGCGTCACCCCCGACCGCACGTTCCGCGAAGGGACGACGGTCACCGTCGCCGGAGCCCCGGTCACCGTCCTCGCGACGCCCGGGCACGCGCCCGACCACGTCGCGTTCGCGGCCGGCGGGGACGTCCTCGTCGGCGACCTCGCCGTCGCCGAGGGGAGCGTGTTCGTCGGCGCGACAGAGGGCGACATGCGCGCCTACCTCACCGCCCTCCGGCGGCTCCACGCCCGCGACCCGGACCGCCTCCTGCCGGCGCACGGCCCGACCATCGACCACCCCCGGGAGCGCCTCGCCGCCCTCGTCGCCCACCGTCTCGACCGGGAGCGTCGCGTGCGCGACGCCGTCCACGCGGGCGCCCGGACCGTCGACGAGGTAGTCGACGCCGCCTACGACAAGGACCTGACGGGCGTGCGCGACCTCGCCGCCGACACGGTCGCCGCCCACCTGGCGAAACTCGCGGTCGAAGGCCGCGTCGCGTGGGACGGCGACCGGGCCGGACCCGCGTAGCGCGGGGCTTTGCCCGCCGCGCCCGAGAGGCCGGTATGCAGCGCCTGGAGGGCGAACTCGCCGACGCGCGGGCGCTCGCCGTCGCCGACCTCGCCGACGCCATCGAGTCCATCGGCTTCGAGTGCACGCGGTGTGGCGCGTGCTGCACGGCCCACGACGGCGACCCCCACACCGCGACCGTCTTCCCCGACGAGGTGCGCGACCTGAAGGCCGCGACCGGCGACGAGTGGCGCGACGTCGCCCGGCCGATGCCGTTCGGCCTGGACGAGGACGGCGGCGAGACCTTCGAATGGGCGCTCCAGACCGACGACTGCGGCGACTGCACCTTCTACGAGGAGGCCGACGGCGTCGGCGCGTGCACCGTCCACGACGACCGCCCGCTCATCTGCGCGACCTACCCGTTCAGCGTCGCGCTCGACGGCACCAGCCAGCCGATGGGCGAAGCGGTCGACGAGGCGGGCGTCGTCCGCGCCCACGAGTGCGAGGGACTCGGCCGCGACATCGACCGCGACGACGCCGAGGCGCTCGCCCGCGCGCTGAAGGAGCGTGCGGTCCGCGAACTCGAGGAGGCCATCGCCGTCCGCGACACCTATCAGCCCGCTGAACCGGGACCGGGCGAGGTGGTCGTCCACGATTCGGAGGGCCAAGCGACCGGACGGCACGCCGCTCGACCGCGACTGACCCCTCCGACAGTACTATAATGGTCCGTTGCTAGGGATTTCGTGGAGGTCTACACGTTGGAAATCTCTGACAAACTCCTCTGTCTGTTCAACGCCGAAGTGACCGTCAAGGACGACCAGTACGTCGTCGAGATTCCGCGCCGCGAGGTGGAGAACGGGTCCATCGACCCAGGCGAGATCTATCGCGTCGCGCTCATCGCGGGCACCGAGGGCACCCAGGGCGGCGACGAGGGGACGAGCAAGTCCCGGTCGAAGCCGCCGTCCGAACCGCAACCACCCGTCGAAGAAGGCGAGATCCGGTACGTCGAGATCGAGGACATCGGCAAGCAGGGCGACGGCATCGCCCGCGTCGAGCGCGGCTACGTCATCATCGTCCCGGGGGCGGAGATCGGCGAGCGCGTCAAGGTCGAGATAACCGAGGTCAAGTCGAACTTCGCGGTCGGCGAGATAATCGAGGAGAGCTTCAGGCTCGCGTCGCGGCCTCGCGAAGCTCCCCTTTTCGGCTCCCTGCACCGGCGAGCGACGCCGTCGGGGGTCAGTCCGCCCGGCCGACGGTCGCGAACGTCGAGAGGTCGAGGTCGAGGTCGGGTTCCACGTCCGCCGTCGAGCGGTACGGCCGGTTCACGACGATGTTGCCGGCGCGCTGCTTCCCGAGACCCGGGATGGCGGTGAGTTCGTCCATCGTCGCCGCGTTCAGGTCGAGCGGGTAGGGGACGCCGGTCACCGACCGGTAGCCGTGGTCGACCACGGCGACGTCGAGCGTCTCGCCGAGCGGGCGCTCGCCCGGGATGCCGACGAGCAACGGGTAGGTGCCGAGCTGGCGACCGAACGTCGTCCCGTCCTTGTGGTATTCGAGGTGGACGTCCTCCAGGACGGTGCCGGGCGGCGCGACGCGCTGGAGCATCGGGTTGTCGATGGTCTCCCGAATCTCCTGTTTGTACTGCTTGAACCGCTTTTTGTGGTCGCGTGCGAGCTTCGACCCGGTGTCGCTCATCTCGGTGCCCGGGAACGCCATCACCTGCCGGATGTTCACCCGGCGGACCAGCAGGCCCGCGTCGTAGACGCGCTGGAGGAACGCGCGGTTGTGCTCGTAGGTCTCCGGGCGTTCGCCCTTGAGGCCGTGGACGAGGTTGATGCCGGGCAGGAGCTTCGGGAGGCGGGGCGCGGCGTCGTCGCCGAACGTCGGCGCGTCGGCGCGGGCCTCGCCGGGTCGCCACCCGGCCTCCTCGTTCACTATCTTCACGGCCTCGAAGGCCTCGTCGGCGGTGACGTTGAGGTTGTTCTCCTCCTGGACGACGGGGTCGGCGCTCTCCAGGCCGAACGCGGCGGTGTCGCCGGGCGTGTTGTGCTCGGCGATGACGCGGATGCCCTCCCGGGCGAGGTCGGGCCACTCCACGACCGTGATGGGGTTCATGTTGTCGAGGTGGAGGGTGCCGAGGTCGGGGACGGCCTCGCGGATGCCGCCGTAGAGGTCGGCGAGCGCGTCCGGGTTGGGTCTCTCGCCGTCGCCGCCGTACGCGAGGATGTCGGCCTGCCGGCCGAGGCGGAAGTGGCGGACGCCGTGGTCGGCGAGCGAGCGCACCTCGCGGACCACCGACTCCGGGGTGCGGAACGACGGGTTGCCGTAGAGCGGTTCCGTGCAGAACGAACACCGGTACGGACAGCCCCGCGACGTCTCCATCTCGGCGATGATGTAGTCGGGGTGGTTGGGGTGCTGTTCGACGACGAACGCGCCGGCGGCCGCCCACCGGTCGACCTCCTCGTTGTCGCGCATCCGGTCGCCGAACCCTTCGAGGCCGCTCGCCACGAGGTCGTGGGCGGCCGCCTCGACGTCGCCCTTCGCGACGAAGTCGTAGTCGAGGTCCTTGCGCTCCATGTCGCTTCCGCCCTCGTTCCGGTCGCCGACGCCGAAGCGCACCGGGCCGCCCATCAGGGTGGTGCCGGTCGCGACCCACGCGAGTTCGCGCACCTCGTCGGGTTCGGCGGGCGTGCCGCCGACGTACTTGCCGGGCACGGTCATCCCGCCGATGTAGACCACGAGGTCGGCGGTCTCCACGTCGAGCCATCGGCTCCGGTCGTCGCGGAGGTCGTCGATGGTGTGGTAGGTGACGTTCCCGGGGTCGACCCCGGCGTCGACCAGGGCGCCGGCGGTGTACCGCGGGTACGTGGAGACGTAGGGCGGGACGCCGAAGTGGGCCGGTTCGTCCACGTAGCCGTCGACGAGGACGACGTCCAGTTCGGCGGGGTCGGTCATACCGCGGTTTGGGCGTCGACGGGTAAAACGGTGATGCTCGGCGTCGAACCCGGCGCCTGCTTCCGGGTCCACGCCGGCACCGGGTAAGCCGTTCCTGACGGCTGCCACGGGCGCTCCGCCGGGATTCCCGACCCGAGCGACCGGAAACCACCTGATGAGCGGTCGTCCACCAGCCGGCGACCAGCCGGCACACACGGGGTCGCTAAGTCCGTCATACCGGGCAGTAACCCAACGCTGAAAGCCGAAACGGTCTGTAACGGCCAACCCGCTTTTTGCCCTGTCTGGACGCTACTGGTGACGAAGATGAACACACGAGCACTGTTCGCGATAGTAGCCGCAGCCCTCGTCGTCGTGGCGGGAGCGCCGTTTCTCGCGCCGAGCGGGGCGTCGCGGACGCACAGGAGGAGCAAAGAGCGGTGACGCTCCAGGACGTGACCGTCCAGCGCGTCGAGCTGGCGAACGCGACGATCGAGAACGCGACCATCGAGGAGATGACCGTCCAGTCGCTGGAGACGCCGAACCGGACGTTCAACGAGGCCACCTTCACGGACGTCCAGTTCGAGCAGCTCTCCTCGAAGGCGTCACGCTGGAGGACGTGAACGACGACCCGACCATCAGACAGCTGTTCGGCGAAGGCGCTATCGTCACGGTCGAGGAGCCGGAGACGACCACGACCACGACCGAGGAGCCGGTCGAGGAGACGACGACCGAGGAGGAGACCACCGAGGCGGACAACGCCACCGAGACGACCGAGGAGCCCGGCGCCAACCAGGACGAGAACGAGACGACCATCGAGGAAACCACGGCCGAGGAGACCACCACGGAGGAGGCGACCACGACGACCGAAGAGGCGACCACGGAGGAGCCCACCACGGTCGAACCCGGGGAGCTCTCCGTCCAGAACCTGACCATCGAGCAGCTCGAACTCGAACGGCTCGTCGTCGGGAACCTGTCCGTCGAGGACGACCAGACCGGTCTGTTCGGCGGTAACCGCACGCAGTCGGCCGAGGACGGCGAGGCGATGACCGAGACGACCACCGATGAGCCCGGCGCCAACCAGGACGAGAACGAGACGACCACCGAGGAAACCACGGCCGAGGAGACGACCACTGAAGCCGAGGAGACGACCACCGAGGAACCGGTCGAGGAGACGACCACCGAGGAGGAGACCACCACAGAAGAGCCGACCGACGGTGGGCAGGCGCAGTCGTTCGACGCCGTGACGATACAGCGGCTGGTCGCGACGGAGATGCGCATCTCGTCGATGACCGTCCAGACGGTGACGTTCCCCGGGGAGGCGGCGACCACGACCACGACCGAGGAGCCGGCGAACGAGACGACCACCGAGGTTGAGACCACGACTGAGGCCGAGGAGACGACGGCCGAAGCCGAGACGACCACCGAGGAGGCGATGAACGAGACCACTGAGGAGGCGATGAACGAGACCACCGAAGGGGCAATGAACGAGACCACCGAGGAACCCGGCGCCAACCAGGACGAGAACGCGAGCGAACTCACCGTCTCGCGGCTGGCAGCCGACACCATCACGGTGGACAACGCGTCGGTCGACAGAGTCGTGTTCGCACTCGAAGAGGACGCCGGCCCCTTCGTCGAGCAGGTCAGCGGCCCGACGAACCTCACGGGCGGCGAGTCGTTCACCGTGACCGCGACGGTCCGGAACCCGACCGACGAGACGGTCACCACGCAGGTCACCTACACCGTGGTGACCGCGGAGGACAGGCTCGAGATATTCACGCTGACCGACGACGTCGAAGTCGAAGCCAACTCGACGGCGACCGTGACCTTCGACGCGCCCGGCCTCGGGTTCGAGTCCGGCGACTACGCCCACCGCGTCAGCACCGACGAGGGCGCGGCGCTGCTCCCGTTCCAGTTGACCCAGCCAGGGATGCCGGCCGAGACGACCACCGAGGAGCCGGCGAACGCGACGACCACCGAGGAGCCGGTGAACGAGACCACGACGGCTGAAGAGACCACGACGATGGAGAACGAGACGACGACCGAGGCGTAACCCGAAGCCCGACCACCACCTCGATTTTTCGACGCCGACCCGACGAGCCGTGGCTATCGACGCGAGCCGACGGTGGCGGTGTGCGTCGCGACGGAAGCCACCTGTGAAACCGGCACCGGACCAAGATTGATAACCGACGGGCGAGTATAAAAACCCATGCCAGCCACGCTCGAGGTCAGATGCACCAGCGACGACTGCACGCTGGACATGTTCGAGCTCCACTACACCTACGACATGCCGGAGGGGGTCGGAGTGGAGGATTTCCAGTGTCCGTACTGCGGGCACACCGAGAGTCTTGAGGTGATCCAGGTATGAACGGACGCGACCGGATGCGCAGCGTCGGGAAGGTCGGCAAGGCCGTGGGCGGCGCCGTGCTCAAGCGGTTCGGGCGCGCCGCCAGCCGACTCCAGGAGACCACGCCGCTCCCGGTGGACGTCCTGGAGAGCGACGACCAGTACCTCGTCGTCTTCGACGCCCCCGGCGCGACCGCGAGCGACGTCCAGGTGCGCTACGTCGACGACGAGGTCCAGGTCCGCATCGACCGCTTCCGCGACTACCACGAGGGCTTCGAGATGCGGTTCCCGGGCCGCGGACTCGCACTCGACGGGCGCGCGAAGCTCCCGGCCGACGCCGTCGTCGACGCCGCCGAGGCCACCGCGCGGCTGAACGAGGACGGCACGCTCTACGTCTTCCTGCCGAAGGGCGAGGAGCAGGCCGGCAAGCAGATAGCGGTCGAGGCCGCGGACGCCGACACGGAACCCGTCGTCGGGACGGAACCCGAGGGCGCGGCAACCGAAGAACCCGTGGACGAGGCGTTCGACGAGGACGAACTCCAGCCGGACGAGTAGCGCCTCTTCTCGACGGTTCGCACCGGCCGTCAGCGGTGGGGTCGGGGAGCAGGTCGCCGAACGGCCGGCCGGCCAGCCAGCCCGCCAGCGCGTCGAGGTCGTCGACGGCCTGTTCGAACAGGCGCTCGCCGGCCTCCGCGCTCCCCTCGGTCGGGTGGCCGACCGCGCCGCTCTCCGAGAAGTCGGCGGTGTCGAAGCCGACGTTCGCGCCGTGGACGTGCAGTCCCCACTCGGCCGCGGCACCCTCCTCTGCGGTCTCCAGGGCGGCCTCGCGCACCAGGTCGCGGGCGACGTGGAGCACCATGCTGGTCTCCACCTCGTCGGCGTGGCCGAGGCTCGCCCCGAACAGGTCGTCGATGACGGCGTCGAGGTTGTCCCACCAGTTCCAGGGCGTCGCGAACGCCACCTCCTCGGTCCGCAGGTCGCGGGCGGCGCGCTGGAGCGCCGCGGTGTTCCCGCCGTGGCCGTTGACGACGACCGCCTTCCGGACGCCGTGACTGGCGACGCTGGCGAGCACGTCGTGGACGTACGCCGCGAACGTCTCCTCGTCGGTCCACAGCGTCCCGTAGAACTGCCGGTGGTGGGCGCTCACGCCGACCGGGAGCGTCGGGAGGACGACCACGTCGTCGCGGTCGACGGCGCGGGCGACGGCCTGCGCGGCGAGGAAGTCGGTCCCCAGCGGGAGCGCCGGGCCGTGCTGTTCGACGCTGCCGGTCGGGAGCAGCGCCACCTCGGCGTTCACGAGCGCGTCGCGGGCTGTCGCAGTGGTGTGGTCGGCGAGGAGGTCCATACGCCTCGAAGCCCGCGCGACCACTTGAGTGTAGGTGGGGTCAGCCGCGGAACTCCGCGACGCCCCGGGCGGGGTAGCCGACGACGGTGTCGACGCCGGCCTCGCGGAAGGCGGCCACCTGCTCGCGGATCTCGCCGGGGGTGCCGGTGAGCGCGTAGTCGTCGGCGGCCGCGAGGAGCACCTCGCGGGCGCGGCCGGTCGCGGCGCTGTCGGTGGTGCCGCCGTCGGGGAGCGCCCGTGAGACGGCGCTGCGCCGGGCGACGTAGCCGCCGACGGCGTCGAGGATGGCGTCCTCGTCGTCGGTCAGCACGGTCGGGGCGTAGAGCGCCACCTCGCCGTCGAAGCCGGCGTGCCGGAGCGCCCGGACCTCCCGCTCGGTCGTGCGCGAGAGGAGGTCGAACTGCGTGGCGCCCGTCGCCATCGCGAGGCGCTCGATGCCCTCGGTGCCGACCCAGGCGTCTGTGGCGCCCTCGACGGCGGCCGCGAGGCGGGGCGCGATGGCGCGTCCGCGCTCGGCCCGCGTGAGGTAGGCGCTGTTGCCGGCGACCAGCACCCGGCGGACGCCGTCGGGTATCTCGGCGACGAGGCTGTCGTCGCCCAGCGGGTCGTAGCCGTCGGCGCGGACGGGCGTGGTCAGCCTGACCGCGTGGTCGTCGGCGAGGGCGGCGAGCGTCTCGCGGTCGGGGACGTGCTCGCGGCCCTCGTAGTCTATCGTGACCGAGTCGAACGGGAGGTCGTCGGCCGCCGACACGTCGCACTCCGTCGGCTTGAGGGCGGCCGCGTCGATGCCCGTCTCCACGGCGGCGCTGCTCGTCAGCATCGGTCGCCGCCTCCGGTCAGAAGCAGTCGGTACTCGTCGGTCTCCTTACAGCACGTGCGGAACTCGATCCATCGTCTGCGCGACCATGTACCACGCTGTACCGCACGGGTCTTCAAAAGCGTGTCGCCATCGACAACCCTTACAGGTCGGCGTCGGGGTCGACCACGCGGTCCACGCCGGCGGGCGCTCGCCAGTCGGTCGTGAGTTCGAGCAACTGGACGAGGATGCGCGCCGTCGCGCCCCAGACGGTGAAGCCGTCGACGTGGAAGAAGTGGACGAGGGCCTCGCCGTACTGCGGGTGTTCGCGGCGCTCGACCTCGTAGTTCGCCAGGTCGGTGAGACCCTCTACCGGGAGGACGGCTATCTCGGCCACCTCGCGCTCGTCGGGTTCGTACTCCCGGTCCGGGACGACGCCGACGAACGGGGTGACCGCGTACCGGGTGACCGTCCGGATGTCGTCGAGGCGGCCGACCAGGCGGACCTCGTCGCGCAGCAGCCCGATCTCCTCGTTGGCCTCGCGGAGCGCGGTCGCCGCCAGGTCGGCGTCGCTCGGCTCCCGGCCGCCGCCCGGGAAACTCATCTGGCCGGGGTGTTCGCCGAGGTGGTCGGCGCGCTTCGTGAACAGCAGGAACTGGCCGGCGTCGCGTTCGACCACGGGGACGAGCACGGCCGCGTCGCGCTGCTCGCCGCGGACTGCCCTCGGCGAGTGGGACGCGACGCGGCTCAGGTCCATGCCCCGGTTATGGCTGTCAACCGCCTTAACTCACCCGCCCGCGCGCTCACAGCACCGCCTCGAGCGTCTCGCGCACGTCGTCCAGTTCCACCGGCGCCCACGCCTCGGCGTCGTATGTCACGTCGAGAAGAGTGGCCGCCCGTTCCTCGTCGCCCGCCTCGACGGCGGCCGCGGCCTCCCGGCGGAGGCGGTCCGCGACGAACCCGCCCATCGACGCCTGGTTCACGGAGCGTTCCTCCACGTCGAGGATGTGCGGGAGGTCGGGGCCGTACTCGGGGAGGGTCGGGAACGCGGCCGGACCGGGTACGAGCACCGCCTCGTCCCCGAAGCGTCCCTCGACGAGGTAGAACGCCTCCTGGGCGGCCTCTATCTCGGCGACGAGCGCCTCCTCCTGCACTTCCTTGCCCTGCTTGTACGCGAGTTCCGAGAGGGCCTGTGTCAGCTCCTCCCGGGTCAGCGCGCCGAACAGGTCGACGACGCCCGCGAGTTCGTCCCGGGTGCGGCTCATGTGAGACACCAGGTTCCCCGGCGGCTTCAGCCTTCCCCACGCGCGTCGGCCAGGTCGTCCCGGGCGGCCTGGCGGACGGTCGCCGGGTCGAGCGGGGCGTCCACCCAGGCGGGTAGCCGGGGGTCGTCGCCGGGCGGTGCGATGGCTCCGGCGTAGGTCTCGACCTGGTCGCGCTCGGCGTCCGCGTCGTAGGTCAGGCCGTTGAACGCCGCGTCGGCCGCGTACTGGCGGACGTAGTCCCGGGCGGTCTCGCGGTACCGGGCCGGGAGCGCGTCGAAGTCGGGGGTGACGCCGTGGTCGGCGAGCACGTGGAACAGCGTCTCGGCGACGCCCCGGCTCATCTCCGAGAGGCCGGTCGGCCCGCTCACGGCGCGGTGGTCGTGCTCGTACCGGCCGAGGTCGACCTGCGCGCTGCCCGCGAAGCCCGCGTGCGCGAACGCGTCGCCGAGCGTGCCGACCTCCAGCCCCCAGTGGGGTGGCGCACGGAGGCGGGACGCGAGGTCGGCGGTCATCGCGAACTCGCCGGCGAGCGCGTACCGGAACGCGGCGAGGTAGTCGAGCACTGAGGTGTCGTGCGTGTCACCGAGGGCGCGCACGAGCGGTACGTAGAACAGCCTGAACAGGCGGCCGTAGAGCCGGTCGTTCTCGACGCGCGCGTAGTAGCCCTTCGCGAAGTCGTAGCCGCGGTCGAGCGGGAACAGGAGGCGGGGGACGTCGGCCTCGGTGAACGTCTTCGTGTCGGCGTCGTGGAGGACGACGTACTCGCTCTCGGCCGCCGCGACGCCGAGTGCGAGCCAGACGTCCCGGCCCTTGCCCGGCGGCGCGGACAGCCCGGCGTCGTCGAGGGTCTCGGCGACGGCCGGGCCGCTGCACCAGCACACCTCCAGGTCGAGGTCGAAGTCCTCCAGCCAGTCCGCGAACGCGGGCACGCGTTCGCGCGGGGCGCGCAACGGGACGACGACTCGACCGGGGTCGACCCGCTCCAGCGTCGAGAGCACGCCCTCGGCGGCGAGTCCCGCGTACTCCCGGTCGGTCATCGGGACGACCACGGCGGCCCGGCCGGTGGGGGCGTCCGGCCGGGCGTCCGTCAGGTCGTGGAGCGTCGCGACCCGCTCCTGCGTGTACTCCATGGGCCGGGTTGCGCGCCCGGCGGTAAAAAGCCTGACACTCAGGCCGCGCCGCCGTCCGGGAGTCTGCCGGCGCGGTAGAGCACCAGCAACCCGACCAGGACGACGAGGAGCACTCCGGCGAACGCCCGGAACACCGCGTCGTACGCGAAGCCGGCGTCGACGAACGAGCCGAGCACGGCGCTGCCCGTCGCCTGGATGACCATCATCGCGCCGCTGTAGGCGGCGTACGCGCTCGCCCGGTGGCGGTCGGGGAGCGTGTCGAGCAGGTAGGTGTCCATCGTCGGGAACAGGCTGTGGACGACGTAGCCGAGCACGACGGTGACCGCGACGACGGACGCCAACCCGGCGGTGAACGTCAGCGCGACGACGGCGACGATGAACCCGCCGAGCACGCCGAGCAGGAGCGGGACGTGCGGGAACCGGTCGGCGAGGCGGCCGGCGAACCAGAACGCGGGCACGCCCGCCGCGAACACGAGCGTGAGCATCGACTGGGCGGTGGCCTGGGACAGCCCCTTCGTCGACGTGAGGTAGGGGACGTAGAAGTTGAACAGGCCGTTCCAGACGAACCCCGCCGTCCCGAGGATGACGACGCCGGCGAGGATGACCCGCCACTGGTGGACGGCGGCCTGGAGCAGGTGCCGGTCGGCGCTCCCGGCGTCAGGCAGGTCCGCGCGTCGCGACGTCACGGTGATGAGGGCGGTGACGGCGAGCGCGACTGCGGCCATCGCCCAGAACACGAACCGCCAGGAGTCCTCGCCGGCCGGCGCCCGGATGAGCAGCGCGCCGATGGACAGCGGCGCGACCACCGCCGCCAGCTGGGAGGCGGTGCCGTGGACGCCGATGACGCGGCCGACCCGGTGCGGGAACAGTTCGCTGATGAGCGGGTTGGCGGCGATGAAGTACGCCCCGCTGGCGACGCCGACGAGGAACGCGCCCACGCCGAGCGCGGCGACGCTGTCGACGGTGGCGGTGAACGCGGACGCCCCGGCGAGCACGAGTCCCGTGCCGAGCACGACCCGGTGGCGGGGCACCCGCGTCAGGAGGTAGCCGGTGGGGATGCGGGGGAGCGCGCTGCCGAGCCACGCGAGCGTGGCGATGACGCCGACGGTGCCGGGGCCGACGCCGAAGACGTCGCGGAACGTGTCCAGGAGCGGCGCGAACGCCACGCGACCGAAGTTCACCATGAACACGAGGGCACACAGCGACCCGAACAGCCTCGTCCGCGGGTCGCCGCTCAAGAGCCCGGAATCCGACGGCTTGGAGGACACAGCCCCGGCTTCGGGGTGGGAGGGGTTTTGCTTTCCGGATTCCGGCTGGGGTATTTATGGTGTTCGGTATCGAAGGACGCGGCATGGAATCAGTCCGGAAGGGGCTCCGCGCCGGGAAGATCCAGAAGGACACCTACGACCGGCTGAGCTGTGCGTCGTGTGGCTCACAGCTCAAGACCCAGGACGACCCCGGCGAGGTGTGGACGCTCCGGGTCTGTCCGGAATGCGGCCGCCAGTGGCGTCAGCTCGGATAGTCACTCGAAGACCGCGTCGAACGCGTCCGCGCCCATCGGCTCGAACGTACCTGCGGCGACGTTCTCCGCGACGTGCTCCGTGCTGGAAGCGCCCACCAGCGCGGAGGTAACGCCGGGGCGCTCCGCGCGAAGTTGATGGCTTTCTGCGCCGGCGTGTCGCCCGCGAGTTCGGCGGCGACGTCGGCGGGCAGCGACGTGCTCAGCTCGCCCTGGCCGATGCTCGCGCTGGTGAACACGTTGAGGCCCGCCTCGTGTGCGTACCAGAGCGCGCTCTGGTCGCCCGACGGGCCGTCCTGGGCCGCGACGGTGAACGCGTCGGCCATGTGGACGTTGAACGGCAGCTGGACCGCCCGGAAGTGGGTCGCGGTGTTCCCGACCGTCGACGCCGCCGCGCGGGCCCGGGAGATGACCTCGCCGAGCGAGAGGTACTGGTCGTGGCCCCGGGGCACCCGGAACGCGTTCCACGTCGCCACGCCGTACTGCTCGATGTCGCCGGCGGCGGCGCGCTCCTCGAGTCGCTCGAAGGCGGCTTCGAGCTGGTCGTAGACCGCCGCCGGCGAGCGCTCGTCGAGCTGGGTCTCGGGGTTGTGGACGTAGTAGAGGTCGACGGCGTCCACCCCCAGATTGTCGAGCGACCGGTCGAGCTGGTCGTCGATGAAGTCTGGCGCGATGCAGTGACTGCCGTACGCCAGGTCCGCCGGGTCGACGAGCCCCGCGTCGACGTACTCGGACTGGACGAACGCGCCCGGGTTCGCCGGCTGCTCGCCGTCGAACGGAACGAACCCGCCCTTCGTCGAGAGGAAGACCGCGTCCCGGTCGACGTCCGCGTCCCGGATGGCCGCCCCGACGACGCGCTCGCTGCGCTGGTGGCGGTAGTTGATGGCGGTGTCCACGACGTTCACGCCGCTCTCCAGGGCGGCGACGACGGCGTCGTGGTAGTCGTCGTCCACCGCGTCCGACGGGTCGCCGAGGTAGGTGCCGATGCCGATGCTCGAGACGGCGCGGTCGCCCACCCGCCGGAAGTAGGTGCGCGCGAACCCGTCGCCGAACCGCTGCTTGTACTCGTAGGTCGCGTCGGCCGTCGCCATGCCGGGGACTCCGGGCGCCGCGTACTAAGCTCCGTCCACCTCGTCGCGGCGGTAGGCTGCGACCGCCGGCCGGTAGCCCTCGCGGAACGTCGGGAACGCGAACTCGTAGCCCAGCGACCGGAGTCGGCGGTTCGAGCACCGCTTGCTCGCCCGGAGCCGCCGCGCGCTCGCCGGGGACGCGTCCGCCACCGCCTCGGCGAGCGTCCGTTTGTCGGGTCGCGGGACGCCGCACTGGTCGGCCAGCCAGTCCGCGAACAGCCACTTCGAGACGGGTTCGTGGTCGACGGCCACCAGGAGGTCCTCGGCCACGGATTCGAGCGCGAACCGGACGACGCCGGCCGCGTCGTCGCGGTGGACGAGGTTGAGATAGCCCGGCGCCATCGGGCCGTCGAGGTACCGGTCGAGGCGATAGCGACCCGGCCCGTAGAGCCCCGCGAACCGCACCACCGTGACGGCCAGCCCGTTCGCGTCGCCGCGCTCGCGGGCGACCCGCTCCGCTTCGACCAGCATCTCGGCCCGCTCGGAGTCCGGGTCGACCGGCGTCTCCTCGTCCACCCAGTCGCCGCCCCGGTCGCCGTAGACGCCCGTGCTCGACGTGTAGACGACCTGGTCGGGCGGGTTTTCGCGCGCTCCGAACGCGTCGATGGCGGCACGGAGCCCGTCGACGTACACCGCCCGGGCCGCCGCGACGTCGCGGCCGCCCGCGCTGGCCGCGTACACGAGCGCGTCCACGTCCGGCACCGCGGCGAGCGACGACGGGTCGGTGACGTCGGCGCGGACCGCCTCGAATCCGGCGTCCTCGATGGCCGCGAGGCCGGCGTCCGACCGGCGGACGCCGACGACGCTGTGGCCGGCCGCCGACAGCTGCCGGCCGAGTTCGAGGCCGACGTAGCCACAGCCGAGGATGGCGACGCGCATCACCAGTCGACGTTGCTCGCGATGTAGTGGTGGATGCGCGCGTACTCGGCGAGCGTCATCTCGCGGCGGCCCTCTATCTTCTGCTGTATCTCGCGGGCGTTCAGGTCGCCGTTGAGGCCGCTCTCCAGGGCGTCCACGTCGAGGACGGCGGAGCTCATCTGGAGCATGACGTGGTCCCGGAGTTCGTGCATGATGACGTCGCCGTCGGGGTAGTCCGGCGCGAGCGCGAGCAGGCGGGCGGCCTCCGCCACCGTGAACGACACCGACTCGCCCGCGAGCAGGGAGTCGAGCCGGGACCGGTCGACGTCGGCTTCGCTGGCGGCCGCCTCGACGCCGACGGCGTCGACGACGTCGGCGAGTTCGCGCTCGTACTGCACGCGAAGGCGTTCGGGCGTGACGGCCTCCGGGTCCGCTATCTCCTCGTAGAGCATGTCCCCGGCTTGGGCCCCGAGCTAAAAGGGGTTGTCACTCCTGCCAGCCGGCCGACCGCTCGTCCGCGTCGCCGTCCACGTCGCCCACGCCCGTGCCACCAGGCGGAACCACCACGACCACGGCCGTTTCAGTCTCGAACGCCACCGGCGTCGTCCGCCCCAGGCGCTCCGACGCACCGTCGTCGTCCACGTCGACGGCGACGGTCCCGGACTCGCGGACGTACGCGACGGTGCCGCTCGGCGACGCCGCCGGCGACCCGCCGCGCGCCCGGACGACGAAGCGCGCGTAGCCGCCACGCACCTGTACGCGCCAGACGTTCGCCGTCGCGTACCAGTAGCCCGGGACCGGGGTGAGCGGGAGGCCGGCGGGGACGCTCGACAGCGGGCCGTCGAGCCAGCGACGCCGGAGGCGGGTTCCGGTCCGGTCGAGGCGGGATTCGACCTGCCGGGCCAGCGCGTCGCGCGCGACCGACCGGGAGGCGGCCACCGAGTCGGCGACGGGTTCCTCCGCGACGGTGACGCGTAACTCCTCGCGGAACTGCCGAAGGGCGACCCGGAGACGCACCCGAAGCCAGTCGCGGTCGACGGCGTCGCCACCGGACTGCCGGCGGACGGCTTCACCCGCGACCGCTCCCGCAAGACTCCCGTTCGCCGCGGCGAGCGCGCGGCCGTGAGTGGTGTCCCAGCGGGCGAACCCCGCGTCGACGGCGGACCGGCGCTCGGCGGCGTCCAGTTCCGGTGCCGCCGTTGCGAGCGTCGACGCGAGTAGCGGCCGGACCGCGGCGAGTTCGGCCGCCGTCGCCACCTGCAGTCGGTCGCGTCGTCCCGCCAGCGTCGCGTTCCGGTCGTGGGCGAGCGTCCGGTTCGCCGCCCGGAGTGCCCGTGCCGCGGTGCCGAGTGCGACGCGGTCGGGCGGCCGGTCGACCACCGCGTTCGCGACGGCGTCCGCCGTCTCGCCGTAGGGGACGGTGAAGAGGTTGTGGTTCCGGGCCGCGAGCGGATGGTACGTCTCGTCGACGCCGGCGACGCGGCCGGGCGTCACCTCGGCGAGCGAGAGGTACGCGGGCGAGCCCTCCACGGCGACGACCGGCGAGTCGCTCACCGACGACCGGCCCCAGGAACCCGGCTGGATGCGGGTCAGGTCCGGTTCGATGCCGACGCGAGTCAGCGCCTCGTCCACGCCCGCCCCCGTCGACTGGACGGCGTCGGCCCGGTGTTCCAGGCGGGCGACGACCGCGTCGAGATAGGCGTTCCGGGCGGCGACCGACGCCTTCTCGGCGACGCCGTCGTAGGTGGCCGGAGCGTCGACGAGCGACGACCGCCGGTCGCGGACCGCGCGTGCGAGCCTGGCGTACGGGTTGGCGTCGAGCGCGCGGTCGCGCCGGACCTCGATCGAGAGGTTGCGCACGCGCTCGCGGAGCGCGGCCAGGTTGGCGTACACCCAGTCGCGGAGCGTCGGCGGTCGGGTCGCGGCGACGGTCCGCGATTCGCCGCCCGCCGTCCCCGCGGCGACGCGACGGGCGACGGCGTCCGGGCCGCCCCGGCGGTCCACGAGACGGTCGACGGCCGCCGCTTCGACGTCGGCGAGGTTCGGCCCGTCGAGCGGGCCGCCGCGCTCGTGCACCGGGTCGATGGAGCGGCCCGGCGCGTGTTCCGTCCGGGCGTGTCGCCCGACGACGGCGACCCGAACCCGGTAGGTCTCGCGGACCAACCGCTCGGTCGTCCGCGTCACGTTCCCCGACCGCCAGCGTCGGACGGTCCGGCGTTCGACGACGACGCGACGAGTGAACCCGGCCAGCCGATGGAAGCCGGCGGGCGCGGACGGGGCCGACGCGTCGCTCGACGTCACGTGACTCGTCCGGTCCCGGTCCGTCTCGACCAGCGTCCACTCGGCCGACGGGCGCGAATCGTCGGTCACCGAGCGACCGACGCGGTCGGACGTCGTCACGAGTCGCACCTCGGCAGCGTAGACGTCGGTCAGCACGTCGGCGAGCGAAGGACCGTCGCTCTCGCCCGCGACGAACCGGGTGAACGCGCGGTCGGCGGTCTGATTGACGCCGACGTGCAGCGGCTGGGCCGGCGTCCGGGAGTGGGTCGCGAGACGTGGAGCGTCGGCGGGTACCGGGACGCCGGTTCCGGCCCCGACCGCGTCGAGCCAGCGGTCACCCTGTAGCCGGCTGGCCGCGAGCAGGTCCTTCGCTCCCACCCGGGCTGTCGCCCGAACCATGGCTGCTCGCCCGCGCCGGTCGCTCCGCCCGAACACGTCCCGCTGGACGGCCAGGATACCACCGTTGGTCGCGATTTCGACGTGGCGGTTGGCGACGACGTTCGCCACCGGTTGCCCCGCATACTGGGCGTAGCCGCGCGCCCAGGCGACCGGATAGAGGCGCGTGGAGAGGCGACGTCCGAGGCCGGGTCCCGCCAGCGGCGTTCGGTCGAGTCGGGCCTCGAACCGGCGGACGCGGTCGTGGAGGGCGAGCGTCGGCGTGGCGACGGTGACGGTCGGCGAGTAACCGACGCGCTCGACGGTTCGCCCGCCGCGTCTGAGCGTCAGCGTGACGTTCTCGACCCGGACCGCGAGGTCGGTCGGCGTCGGCCGCCGGAGGTGGACGCGCCGTTTCGCCGCCCGGAGCGACGCCGCGTCGGTGACCGCCGGGAGGGACGCGGTCGCAGTGACGGCGCCGACCCTGGCAGACTGGTCGGCGAGCGCGTCGGCGGCGGCCAGGTAGATGCGGACGCGGAGCGCGTCGGTGTACGGACTCGAGTCGTTGATGACGCGACCGGACGACGTGTTCGCCGGGACCAGGACCGGGTCGCGGGCGGCGGCGCGCCCTGCTCGCCTGACGCTGACGGTCAGCGCCGACCGGACGCTCGACTGGAGT
Source organism: Halobacteriaceae archaeon GCM10025711 (assembly GCA_042662785.1). Taxonomy (GTDB): domain Archaea; phylum Halobacteriota; class Halobacteria; order Halobacteriales; family Halobacteriaceae; genus JBHSYX01. The sequence goes on along the minus strand of JBHSYX010000001.1, from coordinate 934,010 downwards.
TCGGTCGCGGCCGCGTCCGCACCCGTCTCCGCAGGGGCGGGGTCGCGAGTCGCGAGGACACTCGCGAAGCCGGTGCTGGCGACGAGCACCACGACGCCGACGAGCGCGAACGGCACGCGAGCGCGACGGTCGTCGGCCAGCCTCATCGCGACCACGTCCTGACGACGACGGTGACGTGCCCGCCGGTGAGGGCGGCGGCAGCCGCGCGCGGTGACTCGAACCGGCGTTCGAGGTCGGCCCGGACGACGGGCGTGAGTGCGTCCGCCAACCGCCGGTTCACGGGACCGGTTCGACTCGTCGAGAGTCCAGGGAGAGTGACGCCGCGCTGCTCTGCGAAACCGGTGAGGGCTGCCCGAGTCGACTGACGGACGCGCTCGGTCCCCTGGAGTGGATGGGCGCCTGCGGGTGGAAACAGCGTCCCGACCACGTCACGCGAGACGTTCCGGGCGAGCGGGCCGAACCCGTCGGTCGCGGTGTGCTGTGGCTGGTTGGCCTCGAACGCATCTCCGGAGGCCGTCCCGACCGGAACCGTCAGCGTGACCGCGTCGACGTCTGCGTCGGGCGGCGGACGACGACCGGCTGCCACGCGCCCGACGACCGGCGCACCGGGGTACGGCGTCCAGACGGCGACCACCTGGGCCCGGGGAGTGACGCGGCGAACCGTCCGCTCGGTCGCGTTCTCCACCCGCTCGACGAACGGCGGGGTCCCGCCGGTTCGGGCGTCCACGAGCGCGGCGTCTGCGAGCAGCGTCGCGACGGTGCCGTTCGCCGTGCGCCGCTCTGGCTCTGCCCCGCCGGTCGAGTGCCGATACTCGACCGTCGCGTCGGTCGTCGACAGGAGGTTCGCGGCCGTGCGCGCAGGACCTGGACCGGTGTCGTTCGGGGGAGATGGCGCCGTGGCGAGGACTACCGTGCCGGCGCTCACGAGCAGCAGGGCCAGCGTCACGTCGAGCACCGTGCTGACGGCGCGTCCCGTCACGTCCACACCTCCACGCGCACGCGACCCGGCTGGACCCGACCAGGCCCTGTCCGCACCGGCACCGTCCGGGTCTCGCTGGCGGCCGCGTCGGGCGGCGTCGGGCCGGTGTGCCAGCGACGGTCCCCGGCGACGACGGTCACGTTGAGTCGGTAGCCCGCCGGCGCCGACGCCGCTGACAGCCGGGCCGGCTGGAGCACGCTCCCGGTTCGTGTCGTCGCCAGCACGCGACGCATGGCGGGGTCGGCGAGGTCGCGTTCGGTGGCCGGTGTCGCCGCGGCGAACGTGCCGGCGGTCGCGGTGAGCGCCAGACCGACGGCGAAGACGGCGGCGAGGGCGGCCATCGGTTCGACCTGCCCCCTACGCGCCGACGAGCGTCGCATCGACTCCTCCCAGGACACCGTCCGGACGACGACGCGGCCGTTCGCTCGCTGCCAGCGCGGCTGTCGGTCCCGGGCGCGTTCGACGGCGCGCCGGAACGCGTCGGGGCTGTCGAAGGCCGCGTCCGGTGGCGTGCCGAACAACACGTCGTGGAGCCGCGAATCGCCACGAACGGGCGTGACAGGACCGTACGCGAACGTGGCGTGGGCGTTTCCGCCGTCGCCGTCGAGCGCGATGCGTCGCGGGCCGACCTTGACTCGGTCGGCCGCGACGGCGTGTTCCGCGGTCGACGGGTGGGCGCTCACGGCGACGGTGTCCACGGTGTCGGCGACCCGGACGGCGTCCGGCGCCGGTGTCGACGGGAGCGCCACCGCGACGCCCAGGAACGCGAGGCTGGCGGCGCCGAGGCCGACCCAGAGGTACAGCGCGTCGATGGGGAGGTCGAACATGGCCCTCGCTGGCCGCGGCCTCGCATTTAAACTTACACGAGCATCCCGGACGCGACCACGGCGGCGGGGTAGGTCACGCTCGTGGAGAGCAGGGCGACCCCGACGTGGTAGCCCACGAGCGAGCGGTCGAGACCGCGCTCCAGTCCGACGGCGAGCGCCGCGAGCACGACCGCGAGCAGGAGCACGTAGACGCCGACCGCGACCCCGAGGACGCCCACCGGCAGCGATGTGGTGCCCGACGCGAACCCGGTACTGTCCCCGAGCGCGTCCGGCCGGAGGCGACCGGCGAGGCTGACCGTCGTGCCGGCGACCAGCGGCGCGAAGACGAGTGCCGTGCTCCGGAGCGTCCCGGTGACCGATGCGAGGTCCCGGCGGGCCTCGCGTTCGACGGCCAGGAGGTCGTCGACGTGGTCGGCGAGTTCGACGAGGAGCCGACCGCCGTGTGCGCCCTCGCGGCCGGCCAGCGCGACCAGGTCCACGATGGTCCTGACCCGCGGGCTCGGGACGGTCCGGAGTGCGCCGTGGTCGCCGAGGAACGCCTCGCGGACGCCGACGCGGAGCTGTCGCTGGACGCGGGCGGCCTCGGCGAACGTCGCCGCCGCGGGACCGCCGAGTTCGTCGGCGGCGGCCGCGACCGCAGTCTCGGTGGCGGCGCCCTCCCGGAGTCGCTGCCCGACGACGGCGAGAGCGTCCGTGAGGCCGTCCTCGACGGCGGCCACGCGCTCGCGGACCCGGGCGACGGGCCGGTACCACCAGACCAGGGCCGCGCCGACGCCGGTGCCGGGCGCGACGACCCAGCGAAGCCAGTCCGGTCCGACGGAGCCGACGACCAGCCACGCCGCGAGTGCAGCCGCCGGTCCGAGCACGGCGGTAGTCGCGCGCCGGTCGGGAACGTCCGGGTGGGACCGCGACACGGGGGCCGGCGGGAAGGCGGCGGGTCGGCGGCCGAGCAACCATCCCGCCGCCGCGACCAGCACGCCGGGGAGGACCACGTCGTAGGCGGCCACGACGAACCGGACGCCGACCGGCAGGCCGGCCGCCCGCGCGGCCGGCAGCACCGAGACCAGCGCGAGCGGGAGCACCACGCCGAACGCGTAGATGCCGCTCGTCGGGCCCTTGATTGCCGCGGCGAACGCCGCCATCCGGTCGCGCGTTCCGTCGAGCACAACGGCCAGCGCCCGGTCGAGAAGTCGGGACCGGTCCCCGGGCCGGGCGTCCGCCGCCGCGGTAACCAGGCGGACGGCGCGCCGCAGGTCGGCGTTCCAGTCGGCCCACTCGTCGGCGAACCCCCGCCAGCCGGACCGCGGAGTGCCGCGGGCACGACGGCGATGTTCCCGGAGACTCGCGGCCAGCGGTCCGGCTCCCCGGCGGGCGGCGAACGCGGCGGCTCGCTCCGACGTGGGCGAGAGGCGCATCTGGAGGACCGCCCGGCCGACCAGGTCGGTGGCGTCGCCGAGGGCGCGGGTCCGGCGGGCGGTCGCCAGCCAGCGCGGCGCGCGGTAGACGGCGTACGCCAGCGCGGCGCCAGCGACAGCCAGCAGGCCGCCGACGCGCCCGGCCAACCCCGGGAGGACGACCATCGCCCCGAGCGACAGCAGGACGGTCAGCGTCGCCGTTCCGGTCGCGGCCGCCGTCACCGTCTCGCTGTCGAGGTCGACGCCCAGGAAGGCGAGCGCGCGGTCGAGGTCGGGGTCCCGCTGGCCGTCGACGGGAGCGACGCGGGCGAGCCACCGGTAGAGCGCAGTCGGCGTCACGGTTCGGCCCGTCTGCTCGCGTACGCCGCGACGACCTCGTCCGGAGCCGTTCGGCGTCCCTCGACGAGCGTCTCGACGAACGCCGTCCGGTCGGCGAGCGCCGAGCGCAGGTCGCTGTAGCGCTCGTCGGCCCCGGCGAGCGTCGCGAGCAGCGTGCTGTTGCCGCGGTCGATGCGGCCCGTCCGGGCGAGTTCGTCGGCTTCGTGGTCGAACAGCGGTTCGAACGCGACGTCCGCCCCGCTCCCGACCACCTCCTCGATGCGCGCGACGCGCCGGCGGCGGCCGTCCGCCGTCTCGTACGGTTCGAGCGTGACGACCACGTCGGTCGCGCCGAAGGAGGCGGCGGGCACGTCCAGGTCGTCGACGACGCGTTCGCGGACGGCCGTCGCGCCGTCGCCGTGGATCGTGCCGAGGACGGCGCTTCCGCTCGCGCCGACGCGCATCGCCTCGTAGAGCACTCGGGCTTCCTCGCCACGGACCTCGCCGAGGACGAGCGCGCCCTCGCCCAGGCGAAGCGCGGTCCGGAGCGCTTCGGCCGGCGACAGGCCGCGGTCGGCGTCGCCCGTGTTCGTCCGGAGCGCCTGGACGTCGCGGCCGTGCTGTTGCAGGTCGCCGATCGGAAGTTCGGGCGTGTCCTCCAGCACCACGACGCGCGTCGCGGCCGGCAACTCCCAGAGGAGCGCGGACAGCAGCGTCGTCTTGCCGGCGCCGCGCGTGCCCGCGACGAGGCCGGCCGCGGCGCGTTCCACGGCGAGTGAGAGGAGGGCGGCGGCGTCGGCGGGCAGCGTGCCGTTCGCGACGAGCGCGGGGAGCGTCCACGCGTCGGTGCCGTGGGCGCGGAACGCGAATCCCGTGCCGTCGCTCACCGGTTCGGTCACGCCCGCGACGCGGACGCAGCCGGTCGCGCCGACGCCGTCGGCGACGGCGTCGATGGTGGGGTGTGCCCGCGAGAACGCGCGGCCGCTGGCACGGCGAAGGCGGGACGCCAGGGCGGCCGCGCCGTTCTCGGTCAGGCGGACGTTGGTCCGCATCGCTTCGCCGTCGACGCGGACGCGGAGGTCGTTCTCGGCGGCGGGCGCGCTGGCGAACACGTCCGAGACGCCCGGGTCCGCGAACAGGTCTTCGAGCACGCCGTACCCCCGGGTGTGTTTGGCCAGCACCGTCGAGAGCGTCGAAACGGGGTCGTCGGCGTCTGCGACGCGGCGAACGGCACGACCAGGGGCGCGGCGGCCACCCGCGACGCCGCCGTTCGCGAGGAGGTCGTGGGCCGCGGCGAGCGTCGCGGTGGCGTCCGCCGAGAGCGTGTGGTCCACCGGTTCGAGATGGTAGGTCCGGAGCGACCGGCCGGGCCGGTCGTAGATGCGGACCGTGGCGTCGGAGTCGAGTGTCCGGGTCGCGTCGAGGCGACCGTCCGGCGGCGGGGCGGTCGCGACGCGCGAGCGAGCGATGGCCGGTCCGGCGTACGCGCGGAGGGCGTCGTCGTAGTCGCGTGGCTGGTCGGCGACGGCCGCAAGCCCGGTTTCCGCGGCCAGGTCGGCGAGCGGTCCCGCCCGTCCGACCGCTTCGATGGCTGCGCCCAGGGGGTCGCGGGTCGCCCGGGTGGCGAGGCGGTCGTCGTGGAACGCCGCCCGCTCGGCGAACCGGCCGGCGGCGACAAGGAGGGCGGCAGCCCGGTCCTCGTAGCGTCGCTCCAGGCCGTCCGCCCGCGTGTGGACGGCCGCGACGTCGCGGCGACGGAGCGCGTCGACGACCGTCGCCCGGCAGTCGGCCGACTCGGCCAGGTCACCGCCACCGGGGCAGTCGTCGGCGGCGACGACCAGGCGGTCGTCTTCGAACGCTGGCGTGCAGGTGCACGCCGCGGCGTCGTCGCGGAACCGGTCGAGCAGTGTCCGCATGGGCCGGCGTGGTCCCGGCATCCGCCTTAAGCTTTCACCGGTCCACCACCACGATTGGTCTGCCGTCGTGGCTGACCAGGCGGAGCACCAGCGTGGCGTCGTCCCGGAGGACGACCGGCGAGTCGTCTACGTCGGCTGTCGCACGGAGATCGACGTCGACGTGGACGACGCGCGGGCGCTGGCCGTCGAGTCGGTAGACGATGACGTCGCCGTCCCGCGGGTCGGGGGCGTCCACGCCCGCCGGCGTGCCGCCGACGGCGAGGTAGTCGAGGCCGGTCGAACTCGGGGTGTCGTCGGGGAGCGTGACGGTGACGGTTCGACGCGCGCCCGGAAGGTGTGGCGGGACGGGGTCGCTCCGGTCGGTGAGGCGGACGGCCGCGTCGGTAACGCTGTCGGCCTGGCGGAGGACCTGTCGGTCGGCGTTCGTGGCACGGGCGTCGTCGACCGCTGGCGCGGCGGCCGCCAGGAGCGCCACGCCGAGGGTGACGGCCAGGGCCAGGCGAAGCATCACAGCCAGTCCGCGACCCGCGCGAGCAGGCCCCGTCGGTCGTCGTCGGGTCGGTGGTCCGGTGACGGGGCGTCGTCCGTGCCGGTCCCGCCGCGGGAGGTGTGCTCGGTGACGGGGTCCGACAGCCAGTCGCCGGTGCCGGAATCGGAGTCGGTCGGAGGTTCCGGGGGCGGGTCGGACCCAGGGGCGTCGTCGACGGCCGCTTCGAGGCGTTCCACCCGGGCGAGCGCGGCGTCGGCCCGGCGCTCGACGTCCTCGTTGACGTGGCGGACGTTCCCCACGTACCCCGGAGCGCCTGGACCGCCGCGTCCAGGTCGTCCACGCGGGCGGCCAGGTCGTCGAGGCGGTCCTCGGCGCGGTCGACGCGACGTGTCAGGGAGGCGGCATCGTCGAGGTCGGGGAGCGTGGCGTCGTCGTCCGTGAGGGCGCGTTCCACCGCACGGAGTCGCTCGTCGAGGGTTTCGGCGTCCCGCATGGCCCCGGGCTTGTCGCGTCCCCCGGTATAAATGTTTGTTCCGTTACGGAAAGTTGATTAAACGAGACTGTGACCTGTCACTCATGAAAGTCGCCCTGATCGGAGTCGGACAGGCCGGAGGGAAGATAACCCAGGCCCTGGTCGAGTACGACCGCCGGATGGAGTTCGGGGCCGTGCGCGGTGCCGTCGCCGTCAACACCGCGAAACCCGACCTCTCGGACCTCGCCATCGACACGGTGCTCGTCGGCCAGGAGCGCGTGAAGGGACACGGCGTCGGCGGCGACAACGAACTCGGCGCCACCATCATGCAGAGCGACAGCCAGGAGGTCATGGACGCCATCGACGGCCGCGTCACCGCCGAGATAGACGCCATCTTCGTGGTCGCGGGCCTCGGCGGCGGCACCGGCAGCGGCGGCGCGCCCGTCCTCGTGAACGCGCTCAAGCAGGTCTACGGCGTGCCCGTCTACGCGGTCGGCGTCCTCCCCGGCCGCAACGAGGGGTCGATGTACCAGGCGAACGCCGGCCGGTCGCTCAAGACGCTCGTGCGCGAGGCCGACTCGACGCTCCTCATCGACAACGACGCCTGGCACGAGTCGGGCGAGAGCGTCGAAGGCGCGTTCGACGCCATCAACGACGCCATCGCACAGCGCCTCGGCCTCCTGCTCGCGTCCGGCGAGATGGTCGAAGGCGTCGGCGAGAGCGTCGTGGACTCCTCGGAGATAATCAACACGCTCCGCGACGGCGGCCTGGCGGCCATCGGCTACGCGAGCGCCGAAGCCAGCGAGGAGAGCGGCGAGAACATCAACGTCGTCACGAGCACCACCCGACGGGCGCTGCTCACCGGGACGAGCGTCCCGAACGTCAGCACGGCCGACGCCGCACTGGTCGTCGTGGCCGGGCGGCCGGAGGCCATCCCCGGAAGGGCGTCGAGGCGGCCCGCCGGTGGGTCGAGGACGAGACCGGCAGCCTGCAGGTCCGCGGCGGCGACTTCCCGCTGGAGAGCGATCGATTGGCGTCGCTGGTGCTGCTCTCGGGCATCGAGCGCTCCGAGCGCATCCAGAAGTTCATGGACCGCGCCCGCGAGGCGTCACAGGCGCCGGAGCGGGAGGACCCCGCGGCGGCGTTCCAGAGCGACGATATCGACGGCCTGTTCTAGACGAGGCTCCGCCCGTCGAACTCGTTCTCGTCGTAGTCGACCTCCAGCAGGTCGAGGATGGTGGGCGCGATGTCGAACAGGTCGACGTCGCCGCCGATGGTCACGTCCGGGTCGTCGACGAGCAGCGACGCGTTGTCGAAGCTGTGCATGCCGTTCCGCGGACCGGTGTCGAACACCTCGTCGTGGCCCTTGAATCCGGACTTGAGGTCGAAGCCGTAGTTCGGGATGGCGACCAGGTCGGGCGCGATGTCGTCGTGGTCGCCCTCGAAGGCGTGTTCCTTCTCGACGACGCGGTCACACACCTTCCGGCCGTCCGGACCTTCGAGGTCCAGGAGCGCCTGCTTGAGTTCGTCGCGCACGGCCTCGTACTCGTCCTCGGGGACGCTCCCCGGGGCTCGCGGCCTTCGAGGTTGACGTAGAACCGGCCGGGGATGAACGAGTACGCGCGCGTGTCGTCGTCGATGTCGCCGAGGTCATCGTGGTCGTCGTCCTCGAAGGAGAGCCAGCCCTCCTGTTCGAGCCACGCGTTGAAGTGGACCTCGTAGTCGAGCGTGGTGAACCCGTGGTCGCTCGCGACCATCATCGTCACGTCGTCCGCGAGCGCCTCGCGGAGTTCGCCGAGGTAGCGGTCGAGCGTCGCGTAGAACTCGATGAACTCCTCCTTGTACTCGCCGTCGCGTTCGTAGTGTTCGAACAGGAAGTGGTTGACCCGGTCGGTGGTCATGAACACGCCGAAGAAGAGGTCCCAGTCGTCCTGCTCGACGTAGTGCATGAACGCCTCGAACCGGGCGTCGAGGGTCTCGTGGGCGTTCTCGATGAAGTCCTCCTTGTCGTCCCTGTGCCCGAGTTTCGCGTTCGCGTCGATGCGGTAGTCGATGGACTCCAGGTACTCGCGCAGGTCGTCCGGGTAGGCGGCCTTGTCCACGCCCGGGGAGAGGAAGCCGGAGACCATGCGCTGGACGTTGCGCTGGGGCGGGAACGTCACGGGGACGTTCATCACGGTGGCGTCGCGGCCGTCCGCGGCGACGCGGTCCCAGAGCCGGGTGGCCTGCACGTCCCGGCCCATCGGGACGTAGGTGTCGTAGGAGCCGACCTCGCGGTCCTGGAAGCCGTAGACCCCCGTCTGCCCCGGATTGACGCCGGTGGTGAGGGAGGGCCAGCAGGCACTCGACTCGGGCGGGACGATGCTGTCGATGGGGCCGGCGGCCCCGTCTTCCGCGAGGGCGGTGATGTTGGGGAACTCGTCGGGGTGGGCCTCCAGGAGGCTGAAGGGGACCCCGTCGATACCGAAGAAGGCGACGCGCGGCTTCGAGTCGCCGCGGAGCTTGTCGAACAGACCCATGGGCCGGTTTTCAGCCAGGAACTACAAGAAGGTTCGTTTCGAGGAGGCCGCCGCTGGCTGGTGGCTTCGAACGCCCGGCGGCGCGACACCGAGTGGTGGGCGGCTCCGGCCTGCCCGGCTACGAACTCTCGAACGCGGAGAACAGCGCCTTTCGCGTGCTCGCGTCGATGAGGTCGTCGAGGGTCGTCTGGTGGTGGTCGTCGATGCGCGCGAACAGGCCGAGCGGGACGCGGGCCATCGCGGCGTCCGCGTTGCCGCCGATGGTCTCGCTGTCGTCGAAGGCCTTCTCCAGGATGTCGAGGGCGTTCACGCGAACGTCCTCCGCCCGGCAGGAGGTGACGATGGTGCCGTCGTGGATGCCGAAGACCGCGGCGCTGGAGACGCCGTCGAGGCGGAGAAGCGTGTCCGCGGCCTCTTCGAGCGAGCTGACCGCCGGCACCGACCCGACGTTGGTGACCGCGAAGCTCGCGCGGCGCTCGCGGTTGGCGATGGCGGCGCCCATCACGTCGAACGTCTCGTCGCTCATGCCCGGCGACCGGAGCGCCTCGATCTGGCTGTGGTCGGCGGCGTCGTGGAGGTAGCTGGCGGACTCGTAGTCGCGCTGGCTGCTGACGCGGCGGAACTCGCGCGTGCCGGCGCGGACGCCGTAGAGCAGCGCGGTGGCGACGCGCTGGTCGGGGACGACGTCGGCCTCGCGCAGGAGGTGGGTGACCGTCGTGGACGTGGAGCCGTCCTCACTCTTCGAGATGACGAGGATGTCGTCCTCGGCGGCGGGCCGGTGGCGGATGACGCCGATGACCGGCGGGTTGTTCGAGAAGTGCGGGACCGCGCCCCCGCCACCGACGACGATGGCGCCGTCGTAGCTGGAGAGCTCTTCGGGGGCGTCGTCGATGCTCTGCAGGTCGATGTCGAAGATGTTGGTGAACGCCTTGCTGTCCTCGCTGGTGACGGCGCCCTGGGAGAGCACGCTGCCAGTCACCCCCACTCCTGGCAGATGGCCTGGAGGCCGAGGGCGGCGGCGAGGGCGTCGATACCGGGGCTCTCCGGGACGACGAAGGCGACCTGCGTCCGCTTTGCGACCGTGTCGCGGAGACGGGCGAGGCTGTCAGGCTCGGCGTTCATCGCCCGGCGGCGGCGGACGACGGAGTGGGCGACGTAGCCGCCGGCCGTGGCGACGGCGAACGTGCCGCCGGCGAGCAGCACGGTGTCGGGAATGCCGGCCACGAACCCGAGTGTCATCTATAGTTGTTTCCACAGAAGACGACCACAAGTAGTTTCGGGATAGGTAGGCTGACAATAAATACGCGGGTCGGCGGACAGGTCACTCCTCGGATGCGGGGTCCTCGCGGGCCGCGTCACGTCGACTGTCGCGCCGGAAGTTCTGCGGGACGACGGTGACGTGGTACATACCGAACGTGGACGATTTCGCGGCCATGACGGATAGCTCTACGTCGGCACCCCACATCAAATTACCCATGCGCATAACACATGGACCACCTCGCGGATAATGACCGCCAGGCATCTGCTGTCGACCGTTCGACGCGAAATTACTGTGGGAAATAGTAAGCTCGGCTTACGATGGGCGACGGGAATGAGTCGAGGGTCGGCGGCGACATGGTCGAGAGCGATAGCTTCCCTCTCCCGGCCCGGACGGCGAACCGACTGCGCGAGAGTATCAGCAGAACGGAGAGAAACCGGGTGTCAGTTGTCGCGGGTGGTAACGGCGGCCAACCGAGTGAGGTCGGCCGCGAACCGGCCGGAGGCTGCCGAACTGCTCCTCGTAGAGGTCGCGAGAGTGCTCGATGGCGTCCATCGCGGCCTGCTTGTCCTCCCAGCCCAGGGTCTCGACCTCTTTCCCCTCCTCGAGGTTCTTGTAGGTCGCGAAGAACTCGTCTATCTCGTCGCGGGTCTGCTGGGTGAGGTCGTCGAGGTCCTGAACGTGGTCGAACCGCGGGTCCTCGACGGGAACGGCGATGACCTTGTCGTCCTGCTCGCCGTCGTCGTCCATCTTCATGAGGGCGACGGGGCGGGCCTCGATGACGCAGCCGGGGAACGTCGAGTCCTCGACGAGCACCAGCACGTCGAGCGGGTCGCCGTCGTCGTAGTAGGAGCGGGGGATGAACCCGTAGTCGCTCGGGTAGTGGACGTTGCTGTGGAGGACGCGGTCCAGCATGACGCCCGGGATGTCCTTGTCGTACTCGTACTTGTTGCGCTCGCCCTTGAGGCACTCGACGACCGCATAGAACTCCTCGGGCGGGTCGGGGCCCATCTCGAGGTCTTCCCAGAGATTCGTCATTGCAGGAGGGAGTGCGACGCACCGGCAAAAAGGCCTTTCGGCATTCGCCCGGGCAGTATCCGGTGAGATTCCATCCCGAAAAACACGCCACCTGTTGAGAAGCGTTTAAATAGGCAGGTGACATTTGACTAACCATGTCAGAGGCACAGACCGTTTCGGTCGCTGGCACTGCGCGGAACTTGACCGCGTTCCAGAAGAACATCCTGGTCGTACTGTCCCGCGAACCCATGTACGGGCTCGCAATCAAGCGCGAACTCGAGGACTACTACGGAGAGGAGGTCAACCACGGACGCCTCTACCCGAACCTCGACGACCTCGTGAACAAGGGACTCGTGGAGAAGAGCGAACTCGACAAGCGCACCAACCAGTATGCGCTCACCGAGGACGGCGTCGACGCGGTCGTCGACGGCCTCCAGTGGGCCATCTCGAAGTTCGTCACCGACGAGGACCGGGCTACCCTCGTCAGTGACCTCGTCGACGAACAGCTCTGAAGACGGTTACACCGGGAACAGCACAGGCTCAGAACGCGGGCGGCTCCCCGTCCGCGGCGTCGAACACCAGCGCGATGGACCGTTCGACGGCGGTTTTTTGCTCGGCAGTCGGCCACGCGTTGCGCGGATAGTACTCGTCGAGGAACTCCCGTATCTCCCGCCCCGTCGCGCGCTCCATCCGCCGGGAGTAGTGGTTCCCCATGAAGTCCGCGAACGCGCGGGCGTTCGCGGCGTGGACCTCGCCGTGGGCGTCGGCCACCGCCTCGACGAGCGCGCTGTTGTGTTCCTCTACCGACGCCCACTCCTCGTCGTCGGGGGTGCCGTCGAGTAGCACCTCCACCGCCCGTGCCGTGTCCTCGACGTCGTCGACGCGCACCAGTCCCTCGTCGTCGATCCAGTCGTCGGGGTAGAGCACCAGCGTCGTGCTCGCGTCGGTCTCGCGCACGCGAGCGACGTAGTCGTGGTCGGCGAGTCGGTCGTCGCGGTCGGCGCGATAGGCCGCCGCCTCGGCGTCGTCCACGGCCTCGCGGGCGAGTCGCGTCAGCCGCTCCGCCTCCTCGACGACTTCGTCTGGGATGTCAGCCATCGTCGAGTGCCTCGTTGGCGAGTTCGTCGGCGCGCTCGTTTATCTCCCGCGGCACGTGGGTGAGCGACCAGTCGTCGAAGCCGGTCAGGAGTTCGCGGACCCTGACGCGTCGCTCGCGGAGCTGGGGGTCGTTGGTGTCCCACTCCCCGCGCACCTGCTTGACGATGAGCTGTGAGTCGCCGCGTATCTCCACCTCGTCGAAGCCGTAGTCGCGGGCCACCTCCAGCGCGCGCACCAGCGCCTCGTACTCGGCCTGGTTGTTGGTGGCGCGACCGATGCGTTCGCTCCCCTCGGTCACGATGCCGTCGTGGGTGACGATGACCCACGCGATGGCGGACGGCCCCGGGTTCCCGCGGCACGCGCCGTCGAAGTAGACGTGGGCGCGGCCGCCCGCCTCGCGCAGGTGAGCGACGATGTCGTCCGGGCGAGCGCCCTGGACGACGACCTTGTCCTCGTAGGCGACGGCGGTGGCGTCGCCGAGCGTCGCGCGCCACTGTTCGTGGTCGGTGTTGCCAGCAGATACTTCCGCGCCCGCCCCTTCCAATCGCTCACGAGCGACTTCGACATCGCATTCAACGACCGGCATTGGAGGTGTACTCACCGATACTCCCATATACCCTTTCTGTTTCGGCCCCATCCACCGCATCGCCGCCATACTGCGGTTTCACGCCGACTGGCCCCGGTTTTACAGCATTGTGACGTGCCGAACCCGACACAACGCAGGCAATGGGTTTAAGTTTATGGGATTCGCTACTATAAAAGTGCGATGACACGGTCCACTCGCCAGCGGGAGCGCGAAAAGGCGGCGGAACGAGAGGAGGGGGAATCGGAGGGTGCACGGGTCTGTCCTGAATGTGAATCCGATAATCTCGTCAAAAGCTCTGACCGGTCCGAACTCGTCTGCGACGACTGTGGTCTCGTCGTCGAGGAGGAGCAGATAGACCCCGGTCCGGAGTGGCGCGCGTTCAACCACCAGGAACGCCAGCAGAAGTCGCGGGTCGGTGCCCCGACCACGCAGACGATGCACGACAAGGGGCTCACCACGACCATCGACTGGAAGGACAAGGACGCCTACGGCCGCTCCATCTCCTCGAAGAAACGAAGCCAGATGCACCGGCTTCGGAAGTGGCAGGAACGCATCCGGACGAAGGACGCGGGCGAGCGCAACCTCCAGTTCGCCCTCAGCGAGATCGACCGGATGGCCAGCGCGCTCGGCGTCCCGCGGTCGGTACGCGAGGTCGCCAGCGTCATCTATCGCCGCGCGCTGAAAGAAGACCTCATCCGCGGCCGCTCCATCGAAGGGGTCGCGACGAGCGCACTCTACGCGGCCTGCCGCAAGGAAGGCATCCCGCGCAGCCTCGAAGAGATATCGGAGGTATCGCGGGTCGAACGCAAGGAAATCGGCCGCACCTATCGCTACATCTCCCAGGAACTCGGCCTCGAGATGAAGCCCGTCGACCCCAAGAAGTACGTCCCCCGGTTCTGCTCCGAACTCGGTCTCTCCGAAGAAGTCCAGTCCAAGGCCAACGAGATAATCGAGACCACCGCAGAGAAGGGACTGCTCTCGGGCAAGTCGCCCACCGGCTACGCCGCCGCCGCCATCTACGCCGCCTCGCTGCTCTGCAACGAGAAGAAGACCCAGCGCGAGGTCGCGGACGTCGCGCAGGTGACCGAGGTCACCATCCGGAACCGCTACCAGGAACAGATAGAGGCGATGGGCATCCACGGATAGCCCACCGGCCGGTCGCGTTTTCGCGTCGCTGAGCACATCCGAAGGGATTTTGAGCACGTACGAGGCAAAGGGATGGTATGAACACCCCGTGGGCCGACTGGGATCACATCGTCAAGATCGATCCCGACAAGGAGCTGCCCGAGGGCGAGAGCTTCGACGACGTCCTCGCGACCGGCACCGACGCTCTGGAGATCGGCGGCACGACCGGCATGACCCAGGAGAACATGGCGGAGGCCATCGAGGCCTGCGCGAAGTACGACGTGCCGCTCTACCAGGAGCCGAGCAACCCCGCCGTGGTCGTCGAGGACGACGCCCTCGACGGCTACCTGGTCCCGGTCGTGCTCAACGCCGGCGACGTGTTCTGGGTCACCGGCGCGCACAAGGAGTGGGTCCGCCTCGACGACGTCGACTGGAGCCGCACCCACACCGAGGCGTACATCGTGCTCAACCCCGACTCCAGCGTGGCCGAGTACACCGAGGCCGACTGCGACCAGTCGGCCGAGGACGTCGCCGCGTTCGCCGAGATGGCCGAGCACGTGCTCGGGCAGGACATCGTCTACGTCGAGTACTCCGGCACCTACGGCGACCCCGAGAAAGTCCAGGCGGCCCACGACGCGCTGGACGACGCGACCCTGTTCTACGGCGGCGGCATCCACGACTACGAGACGGCCTACGAGATGGGCCAGCACGCCGACACCGTCGTCGTCGGCAACCTGCTCTACGAGGAGGGCTCCGAGGCCATCCGCGAGACGGTAGAGGGCGTCGCGGACGCGAAAGCGGCCCGCCCGTGGACGTAGGCCATCCGCTCGCCGGCACAGGCCCGCCCGCCCACGGACGTAGCCCGCCCGCCGGCGCAGTCCCGCCCGCTCCCTGACGGAGCCGCGGGCGCGCCCGAATCGCGGGTTTTTAATCCGCCGCGATAGCTACTGTGGGTATGCAGAACCGAACGTTCAGCGCGGACGCCGAACCGGGGGAGACGGTCACCGTGGCTGGCTGGGTCCACGAGATCCGCGACCTCGGCGGCATCGCTTTCCTCATCCTGCGCGACAAGACCGGGAAGATCCAGGTCAAGTTCGAGAAGGACGACCTCGACGACGACCTCGTCGAGACCGGCCTGGGCGTCCACCGCGAGAGCGTCCTCACGGTCACCGGCGAGGTGGCCGAGGAGCCGCGCGCGCCCACCGGCGTCGAAATCGTGCCCGACACCCTCGAGGTGATGGCCGAAGCCGACGCCGAACTCCCGCTCGACCCGTCCGGCAAGGTCGACGCCGAACTCTCCACCCGCCTCGACAACCGCACCCTCGACGTCCGGAAGGACGAGACGAAGGCCATCTTCGAGATCCGCGCCGAGGTGCTGCGCGCGGTCCGCGACTACTTCCGGAGCGTCGGCGCCACCGAGATCAACACGCCGAAGATAGTCGCCACGGGCACCGAGGGCGGCACCGAACTCTTCCCCATCACCTACTTCGGGAAGGAGGCGTTCATGAACCAGTCGCCGCAGCTGTTCAAGCAGCTGATGGTCGGCTCGGGCCTGGAGCGCGTCTTCGAGGTCGGCCCAATCTTCCGCGCGGAGGAGCACAACACGCCCCGCCACCTGAACGAGGCGACGATGATCGACTTCGAGAGCGCGTTCATCGACCACGGCGAGGCGATGGACGTCTGCGAGGGCACCCTCAAGGCCGCCTACGAGGGCGTCGCCGAGAACCGCCAGGAGGAACTCGAGATCCTCGGGCTGGCCGACGAGTTCGACGTGCCGGACGAGGCGTTCCCGCGGCTCACCTACGAGGAGGCCATCGAGCGGGTCAACGCCACGGGCGAACTCGACGAGCAGCTCGTCTGGGGCGACGACCTCTCCACGGAGGCCGAGAAGGCACTCGGAAAGGACGTCGGCGGCCACTACTTCATCACGGACTGGCCGAGCGAGATCAAGCCGTTCTACATCCAGGACTACGACGAGGACCCCGACCTCTCGAAGGGCTTCGACCTGATGCACCCGCGCATGGAACTGGTGTCGGGCGGGCAGCGCGAGCACCGGTACGACGAACTCGTCGCCGGCTTCGAACAGCAGGGCCTCGACCCCGACCAGTTCGACTACTACACGAAGATGTTCAAGTACGGGATGCCGCCGCACGCCGGCTGGGCGTACGGCGTCGAGCGCCTCGTCATGACGATGCTCGGCCTGGAGAACATCCGCGAGGCCGTCCTGTTCCCGCGAGACAGGCAGCGCCTGTCGCCGTAGGCGACAGCGTCCCTGTCGGGGGAGCAGGGAGTGGAGCAACGCGGAACGACCGTGTTCCCGCGAGACAGGCAGCGTCTGAGCCCGTAGGGCGACGACCTGGCGAGCCAGCGAGACGAGCATCGCGAGTCTCGCCGGACCGCCAACGCCTGTCGCCGTAGGGCGACGAACGACCGTCCGCCGCCGGAAGGAGCGGCAGACGGTCCGTGGCCGCGAAATCCGGACGCGTTCGCCACCTGCGAACGTGTTTGCAGGAACCTTCTTTCGCGCCCTCACGCTACGGGAACCATGCAGCTACCGAACCCCTGGTCCTCGGCTGGGTCGCGTTGACGGCGGTGTGGCTCTACACGGCGGTCTGGGTCCACGGCGACGCGCGGCGACGCGGCAGCGACCACGAGAAGGCCTGGAGCCTCGGCGTGTTCGTCACGGGCGTCGTCGGCCTGGTGCTCTACTTCGCCGTCCGGACGGACATCGGCACGCTCGGGTGACCGACGGAGGCTGGCGGCGCGCCCAGCCGCCGTGACGACGCGGTCGGCAGCCGGCGGCGACCCGCCGACAACTGGCGGCGACGCCACGCCGGTTTTGAAACTGTTAAACGGTGGGAGGACCGACTGGCAACCGATGAGCGACGAGGGCGGGTCTGCGCGGGCGTTCGTCCCCGGGCACGTGACGGGCTTTTTCAGCATCCACCGGGCCGACGACCCGGCGCGGACGGGGTCGCGGGGCGGCGGGTTGACCCTCTCCGACGGCGTCGACGTCACGGTGTCGCCGGCCGCCGAGACGACCGTCTGCGTCGACGGCGACCCCGCCGAGGTGACGGCGGTCGAATCGGTGCTCGACGCCCTGGACGTCACCGCCCGGGTCGAGGTGGCGTCCGCGCTCCCGCTGGGCGCCGGGTTCGGCGTCTCTGGCGCGATGGCGCTCGGGACAGCGCTCGCCGCGAACCACGCGTTCGACCGCGGGCGCTCGGAGAACGACCTCATCACCCTCGCGCACGTCGCGGAGGTGGAAGCCGGCACCGGCCTCGGCGACGTGGTGGCGCAGGCCCACGGCGGCATCCCGCTCCGCCTCGAACCCGGCGCGCCCCCGCACGGCCGCCTCGACGGCGTCCCGGACACCACTCGCGTCGAGTACCTCACGCTCGGCGAACTCTCGACGGTAGAGGTGCTCGCGGGCGACACGCGCCAGCTCTCGAAGGCGGGCGAGGCGGCGCTCTCGCAGGTCCGGGACCGTCCGACGCTCGGCGAGTTCATGGACGCGTCCCGTCAGTTCGCCGAGGGGGCGAACCTGCTGACCGACGACGTGGTCGAGATAATCGAGGCCGTCGAGGACGCGGGCGGGCAGGCGTCGATGGCGATGCTCGGCCGGAGCGTCTTCGCGACCGGGACGGGGCTCACCGACGCCGGCTACGACGCCCGGGCGTGCCGCACCCATCCGGCAGGGGCGACGCTCACCGAGTAACGGACGTTTTTTGCCGCGCGCGACCCGAGACAGGGTATGGCCAAGGTCGAGGTCCCGGAGGACCATCCCCGGTACCAGTCGCTGCTGACGCGACATCGCATCGAGGAGGGCGTCGAGAAGGGCATCACGAGCGCCCAGGGGCTCATCGCCGAGGGACGCGGCGAGGCCTTCGACTACCTCCTCGGCGAACAGACCACCCCGAGTGCGGACGACGCCGAACGCGTGGCGGCCGCCCACCTCCTGCTGGCCGACCACCCGGTGTTGAGCGTGAACGGCAACGTCGCGGCCCTCGTCCCGGACGAGATCGTCGAACTGGCCGCCGTCGTCGGCGCGGACCTGGAGGTCAACCTGTTCAACCGTACCGAGGAGCGCGTCCGGGCCATCGCCGACCACCTCCGCGAGCACGGCGCCGCCGACGTCAAGGGCCTCACGGCCGACGCCCGCATCCCCGGCCTCTCCCACGAGCGCGCGAAAGTCGACAGCGACGGTATCTACGACGCCGACGTGGTGCTCGTCCCCCTGGAGGACGGCGACCGGGCGGAGGCGCTCGCCGCGATGGGGAAGACCGAAATCGTCGTCGACCTGAACCCGCTCTCCCGGTCCCCGCAGCGCGCCGCCGTCCCCGTCGTGGACAACATCATCCGGGCCATCCCGAACATCACGCGACACGCCCGCGACCTCCAGGACGCCTCGGTCAAGGAGCTCCAGGCTATCGTCGACGGGTTCGACCGCGAGCAGGCCTTAGAAGACGCCGAGAAAGCGATTCGGTCCGGAGTCTGAGGCTCACGTCCCCCGGCGGTCGTAGAGCGTCCCGCGTTCTCCATCTTCATTTCCGATACGTCAGCTACGCAAACATTTATCGTGCAGGAGGGGACAGGTGGCGCAATGAGAGAGGTTGCAGTGCCAGTCCCCCGTTCCGGTGCGCTCGGCCAGGGAGAACCAATCCCGTTCGCTCACTGCACAGATGTCTGACGAACAGGTCCGGGCGTTCCTGACGCCGTTCACGACCCAGTCGGTGGTCACACACCTGGTCGCCGTCCTCGTCGGTGCAGGCGTGTTTACCGGTGTGTATCTGTTCATGCTGGGCGACCCGGCCCTCGCCGCAGCGAGTTCGCCGGACGCGCTCGCGGCCCGCCAGACCGCAATCGCAGTCGCGGGAATCGCGACGGGCGTCTACTTCGGCCTCGCGTGGACGCGCGCTATCGGTGGGCCGGGGCTGAATTTCCTGTATCCAGCCGGCATGATAGTCGTGCTTCCTCACGTGGTCGCGCTGTGGCAAGGTCGGTTGCCGAGTAACGTGTGGACCGACGCCGAGTTCATTTTCTCGGCTAATTTCACGTTCGACGGACTCAAAGTAGGGCTGCCCGGCATGCTCGCGTTCGTCGTCGTCATGCTCGCGTGGGCGTTCCTCGGTCTCGGGTCGAAGGAGGCGGTCCAGGAGTGGCTTGCGACGCACACGTCGGAGGCCTACCGGGACGAAATCGTGTCTCAGGGCCGATAGGAATCGAAGTTTCGACGGCCTACCGCTTCCCTAAGGCGAGGTAGACGAACCCGAGCAGGTGGGAGTCCTCCTCGACGTCGATGGCGTGTCGCTTGAGCGCGTCGCGGGCGTCGGTGACGCGGCGGTCCAGCACCGCCGTCGGCGACTCCTCGTAGCCGGCACCCCCGCCGGGGGCGGACGCGCGGACGAACCCGCGGAAGCCGGCGTTGAGCGGACGCGCGTACCACCGGTTGGAGCGGGCGGCGTCGAGGAGCGCGAGGCGGCCATCGAGGCCGAGCAGGTCGAGCCACGACTCCACCGTCGCGCCCGGGTTCGGGAGCATGCCGACGACGAACGTGGCGAGGACGGCGTCCACCGGGCCGTCGACGGGCGGGCGGACCGCGTCGCCCTGGACGAGGTGGACGTTCTCCCAGCGGTCCGCCCGGGCGGTCGCCCGGTCGAGCATGCCGCGCGTGAAGTCGACGCCGACGACGCGGCCGGCGGGGCCGACCTGCTGTCTGAGGAGCGGGAGGTTGGCGCCGGTCCCGCAGCCCATCTCGACCACCGTGTCACCCGGGTCGAGGGCGAGGGCGTTCACGGCCGCTTCGCGGGCGCCGCCGACGCCGGGCGTCAGCGTGGCGATACGGTCGTAGAGGCCGGCCCAGCGCCCGTAGAACGCCTGGGCCGCGGCGGCGCCGTCCGTCATCGTCAGAGCAACTCGCGGGCGCGCTCGGCCACGGCCTCGGCGGACGGGCCGAGCAGGTAGATGACCGGTTCGATGCCGAAGCCGCCGGACTGGTAGACCACCGTGGCGTCCGGCGCGTCCGCGAGGGCGTCCCGGATGGCCGCGCCGACGTCGTCGTCCTCCGACCCGGCGTCGAACTCGGCGGTCTCGTAGCCGCGGTCCGAGAGTTTCGCGACGAGGTCCGGCGAGTAGCGGACGTTCAGCGCGGCGCGGTGATCGCCGAACTCGCGGGCGGCGAGCAGGACGGTGGCGACGTGCTCGCTCACGCCGAACTCGGGGTCGGCGGGGATGGTGGCCTGCCCCTTCACGTCGAAGATGCGGCCGGGGACGCCCGCGACGTCGTCGATGCCGTCGGCGTCCGGCGTGCACTCACACAGGTTGGAGCCGACGTTCGGGATGAGCGTGGCGAACCCGCTCGTGTTCCGGAGGATGCGGAGGCCGCGCCGCATCGAGGACAGCACGCGTTCGGTCGTCCGGAGGGTGCTGTCGGGGTCGTGGATGCGGAAGTCGCCCTCGTAGGTCGCGAGCGCGGGCATCGCCTCCTCGTGGAGGTCGGCGAGGAGGTCGCCGCGCGTTTCGAGTTGCCGGATGAGCACCTCGGCCTCGACGAGCGCCTGCACCTGGCTCACGTCGCCGCTCGCGAGGCCCTCGCCGATTCGTTCGACGAGGTCCTGGACGCGGTCGTCAGCCAGGAACGCGTCGTGGCGCGCCACCTCGCCGTGGGCGTACTTCGAGACGGCGCTCTGGCTGATGCCGAGCGCGCTCGCCACCTCGCTCTGGGTGAGCCCGCGCGCCCGGAGGTCCTCGGCGAGCATCGACCGGAACGTCGGGAGGAACTCGTCGACGACGACCTCCTCGATGAACCTCATACCTGGTCGCCCCCGAACTCGTGGTCGGACTGGATGCGGGAGGCCTGCGGACCGGCCTGGTCCTGGTACTTCGACCCGCGTTCACGGCCGTACGGTCGCTCGGCGGGCGTCTTGAGTTCGGTGAACGTGAGCTGTGAGATGCGCATGCCGGGCGTGAGCGCGACGGGCGCGGAGCCCAGGTTGGAGAGTTCGAGGGTTATCTGCCCGCGGTAGCCGGGGTCGCACAGCCCCGCGGTGGCGTGCACGACGATGGCGAGTCGCCCGAGCGACGACCGCCCCTCGACGTGCGCGATGAGGTCGGCGGGTATCTCGACGCGCTCGACGGTGGTGCCGAGCACGAAATCGCCGGGGTGGAGGATGAACTCCTCGTCCTCGTCGACGACCGTCTCGGAGACGTACTCGTCGACTTCGCTCTCGCTGTCGGGATGGATCGAGGGGATGTTGGTGCGTCGGAACTCGAGGAACTCGCGGCCCAGCCGGAGGTCGACGCTCGCCGGCTGTATCTGGAGTTCGGGGTCGTCCAGGGGTTCGACGACGAGGTCGCCCTCGTCGAGTCGCCGCCGGATGTCCCCGTCGGAGAGTATCATGTGCGGAAGGAACCGCCGGGGGAGCCTAAATTTCCCGGTTACCCCAGGACGAACACGCCGAGCGCGAGCAGGCCCGCCGTGGCGCCGGCGACGCTCGCCGGGAGGTTCCGGGCGTGCTTGAACCCGTACGTCCAGACGTAGGCCTGCCACGCGAGGCCGCCGGCCGAGATGGCGGCCGACGGCAGCCGCCGACCCCCGCCGGTCAGCGCCTCTAGCTGCACAGCCAGCATCTGCGGTCCCGAGTGGGAGAAGTCGGCGCCGGCGACGGTGACGGCGAGGAAGACACTGGAGAGGACCACCTGGAACGCCGACGGCACCATCCCCCACGCGACGACTGCCATCGTCTCCACGAACGAGCCTTCGCCGCCGAACAGCGCGGTGAGGAGGTAGGCGGCGACGGCGAGCATCGGCCAGAGGAACAGGAGGCCGACGAAGAGGAGGCCGAGGACCTCCCCGGTGTAGACGTCCCACACCATGTCGCCGACGACCACCGTCTTCGTCTTCGGCAGGTCGCAGCCCGCGGGCGTGGAGAGGTCGCCGGGCGGGTCGTCGCAGAGCATGTCGGCCGGGCGGTTCGGGTTGTCTATCTCGGTGGTGGCGGTCATCTGCTGGGTCATGAACCAGATGGCGCCGCTGGCGGCGGTCACGGTGACCAGCGCGACCACGACGTAGACCGCGAACGCGGGGACCAGGTCGCGGCCCGGCGACCGCGTCTCGAAGAACGCGTCCGGGTGGAAGAGGAGGGCTCGCAGGTCCATACGGGCTGGTCTCGGAGAGGTACTATAAACCTGTCACGTCCGGTCGGAGAGTAGCCAGCGATATATGCCCGCCGGGCGTCACCGCGAGCATGAAGCAGGCCATCGTGGCGCGGACGGACATCGGGATGGGGCAGGGGAAACTCGCCGCCCAGGTCGCCCACGCCTCCCTCAAGGCCTACGAGAGCGCGACGACCGAGGCACAGCGAGAGTGGAAGCGCGGGGGCCAGAAGAAGGTCGTCCTGAAGGCGAGCGGCGAGCGGGAACTGTTCGAACTCGCGGAGATAGCCGACCGGGAGGGCATCCCGAACGCCGTCATCCGGGACGCCGGCCACACCCAGCTCGAACCCGGGACCGTCACCGCGCTCGCCGTCGGCCCCGCGGCCGACAAGAAGGTGGACGCCGTCACCGGCGACCTCTCGCTGTTCTAGGGACTGGGTCCGGACAGCTCCTCGGGCACCTGGAGCACGCCGCCCGTCGCGGCGCTCGTGGCGAGGGCGGCGTACCGCGCCAGGACGCCCGACCGGTCGATTTCGGGGGTTCCCACGCGTCGGCGCGCTCGTCGAGTACGACCGCGGGCACGTCGAGCGTGATGGTGCCGGCGTCCACGTCGATGACGATATCGTCGCCTTCCTCGACGAGTCCGATGGGACCGCCCGCCGCGGCTTCCGGGCTGACGTGGCCGATGGCGGCGCCGCGGGTCGCCCCGGAGAACCGGCCGTCCGTGACGAGCGCCACCTTCCCCGCGAGGCGCGGCGACCCGCTTATTTTGGCGGTGGGTTCGAGCATCTCCGGCATGCCGGGGCCGCCCTGGGGCCCCTCGTAGCGGATGACGACCACGTCGCCGGGGTCGATAGCGCCGCCGTCGATAGCGTCGAGCGCGGCGCGCTGTGACTCGAACACCCGGGCTGGCCCCCGGAACTGGCGCATCTCGTCGTCCATCGCCGCGGCCTTCACCACCGACCCGTCGGGGGCGAGGTTGCCGCGCAGGACCGCCAGCCCGCCGCCCTCGTGGACGGGGTCGTCGCGGGACCGGACGACGGTGCCGCCGCCGTCGGCGTCGGCGATGCGCTCGCCGATGGTGGTGTCGTCCACCGCCGGCCGGTCGTGGTGGAGCAGGTCGTCGAGTTCCGCGAGGACGGCCGGGACGCCTCCGTCGTCGCGCAGGTGTTCCATGCGCCAGGGACCGGAGGGACTCATGTGCGCGAGGTGGGGCGTTCGCTCGGCTATCTCCTCGAAGTCGGTGAGCGTGAGGTCGACGCCGGCCTCCTGGGCGATGGCCGGGATGTGGAGCATCGTGTTGGTGCTGCCGCCGAGCGCGAGGTCGACGGCGACGGCGTTCTCGAAGGACTCCCGGGTCAGAAGGTCCGACGGGCGCACGTCCTCCTCGACGAGGCGGAGTATCTCCGCGCCGCTCTCGCGGGCGATGTCGAACTTGCGCTGGTCAGTCGCGCCGTAGGTCGCACACCCGGTCCAGGACAGGCCCAGGGTCTCGGTGACGCAGGCCATCGTGTTCGCGGTGAACATGCCGGCACACGACCCCTCGCCCGGGCAGGCGTTGCACTCGAGTTCGTAGAGTTCGTCGTCGGTCAGTTCGCCCTCGTTGTACCGGCTGACGCCCTCGAAGACGGTGGCGAGGTCGACGTCGTCGCCCTGGAACTCGCCGGCCGCCATGTGGCCGCCGGTGACCACGATGGCGGGCACGTCGAGACGCGCGATGGCCATCAGCATCCCCGGCACGATCTTGTCGCAGGACGCGAGCGCGACGATGCCGTCGAACCGGTGGGCGTTCGTCATGAGTTCGACGGAGTCCGCGATGGTCTCCCGGGACGGGAGACTCGACCGCATGCCGTCGTGGCCCATCGCGATGCCGTCGTCCACGGCGATGGTGTTGAACTCCAGCGGGGTGCCGCCCGCTTCGCGCACGCCCTCCTTGACGTACTCGGCGAGTTCGTCGAGGTGGACGTGACCCGGGACGATCTCGTTCCAGGAGTTCGCGATGCCGACGAGCGGCTTGTGGATGTCGTCGTCGGAGAGGCCGGCGGCCCGGAACAGCGACCGATGGGGCGCGCGGTCGGCGCCCTCGGTCACCTCGGCGCTCCGCAGTCGGTCGGATTTGTTCGATGTCGGTTCCATGTCAGCGTCCGCCCGACGGGTGTCGGGGTGTCGTGGGTTGCAGTCGCATGCCGTTGCTACTCAGGCCTCGTTCGTTCACCGCGAAAAAGACGGCGGTCGGACAGAGACCGGTCCTCGCCCACCATATGCCGGGTTTTTACATACTGAGAATCTGCAGGGCCTTTAACCCTTCCAGCGGGCGATATCTCGGTAATGACTGGGATCCGTGCAGAGATCGAGATCGGCGACCCGGGCGCCTGCCCGGTCGCCCAGCTATCCGAGGAGGCCGACACCGAGGTGGACTCCATCACCTGGACGTCGAAGAACGGGGAGAACGGCACCGTCGTCGAGGAGTTCTCGGTGGACGCCGGCGTCTCGACGGTCCACCCCGAGATGGACCAGGTGTTCGACCACGACCTGTTCCGCATCTACCAGTTCGAGCGCACCGACCACGGCTGCGCCTGCGAGATGATACAGGACCTCATCACCCGGCCGGTGTCGAACGTCCACGCCCGCAACGGCAACCTCTACGTCGACTTCCACGTGACGGAACTCGAACCCATCAAGGGCGTCGTGAGCGAACTCCGGGAGCACTTCGCCGACGTGCGCGTCCGCCAGCTCACCCACTCGGGCGGCGACGGCGGCACCGACTTCGTCTGGTTCGACCGGAACCACCTCACCCCGCGCCAGCGCGAGGTGCTCCAGACCGCCCACGACATGGGCTATTTCACCTACCCGAAGCAGGCGAACGCCAGCGAGGTGGCCGAAGCCCTCGGCATCGCCCCGTCCACGTTCAGCGAACACCTCGCCGCCGCCCAGTCGAAGATCACCGACGCGCTGCTCGACTGACCACCGCTTCTCCTCATCCCCGTCTCCCCCGGGCACGCAGCCTCCACCGGCCGTCTTCTCACACCAGTCCACTCACCCGCTGCCGTATTCGACCGCTCACCGAACGACATCGGGTCCGGTGTCGGGGCGTGATAATCTCCCCTAATCTTCATGTCATCACCGCGAGGAAGGGGCGGACGAAAGGACGATTCGATGGCCACGACGAACCACGCAGCCGACGCGGTCGAGTTCCTGCTCAAATCCGACAACCGACTCGAACTGCTCGCGGCGCTCCGCGAAGCGGACAGCGTCGAGTGGCAGATCCTCCGCGAGGAGTGCAGCGCCACCCGGACGACGCTCCGACGCAACCTCGACGCGATGGCCGACAGGGGTGGGTCCGCGGTCGGAACGGCAGCTACCAGGTCACCGTGCTCGGGGACCTGGTCGGCGAGGAGGTGGCCGACGTCCTGGAGACCCTCGACGGCGTCACCGACCTCGCGCCGTTCCTGGAACGGGTGCCGGCGACCCACTTCGACCTCGACCCGCGGGCGCTCGCGGACGCGACGGTGACCCACGCCAGGCCGGAGAGCCCGTTCGCACCCGTCGACCGCGTCGTGTCGCTCCGGCGGAACTCGGAGTCCATCCGCGAGCTATCCTCCATCGTCGCGCTCGACAGCGCCGAGCAGATGGAGGAGCAGGCGATGGAGAGCGGGCCCGACGCGACGAACGAAGTGGTGCTCCAGGCGGACGTCATCGAGGCCATCCTCGACAACCCGGACTACCGCGACCAGTTCGAGCGGACCGCGTCGGCGGGCACCGTGGACTTCTATCGCTACGACGACCGGGTGCCGTTCCTGCTCGGACTGCTCGACGACGTGGTGGTGCTCGGCGCGACGGACGACGACGGCAACCCGAACGTGCTCGTCGAGAGCGACGCGCCGGCCGTCCGCGAGTGGGCCGAAAGGGTCTACCGCGAGTACAAGGCGGCCGCGACCCGTTACGAGGGCTGACCGGCGCGGCGCACACGGCGTGCACATCGTGCACGGGATAACCTGAACTACTCCTGCGCGAATCCTTCGCGTGGTGCGGTTCGGCTGACACCAGTGGCCGCGGCGCTCGCTCTCCCGGAGCGACGCCGCGTCGCCCCGTCGGTCGAGTCCACCCAGGGGTAGCCCGCGTCAGCCCGCTGCGGGCGAAACACCAGCGATGGAAGGGGAGGAGGCGGCCGGGCGGCCGCCCTCGATTCGGGACCGATAGTAACGCGTACCAGTGGTGCGGCCGTTGGGCCACCAATGCGCGAGGCCCAGGACGTCGAGCGGGCGGTCGGGATGGAGTACTACGTCAGCGACGCCGACGGGACCGGCGGCCGCCTCCGGGCCCGCACCGAGGACTTCGAAGTCCGCGAACTCGAACGGTTCGCGGTCGAACCCGCGGACGCGCCGACCGGCGACTACCCGTTCCTCGTGGTGCGTGCGACGCTCCGCGGCTGGGACACCAACGACTTCGTGCGGTCGTTCGCGAACCGGATGGGGATGAGCCGCGAGCGGGTCTCGTGGGCCGGCACCAAGGACAAACGCGCGGTCACCACCCAGCTGTTCTCGCTCCGCGACGTCGCGCCCGACGAGGTGCCCGCGATGGACAACGCCGACATCGAGGTGGTCGGGCGGGCGGGCCGCGGCCTCGAGTTCGGCGACCTGGCGGGCAACGCGTTCACCATCGTCGTCCGCGACCCCGATCACCCCGACCGGGCGGCCGCCATCACGGACGACCTCCGGGCGTTCGGCGGCGGCACCGTCGGCGTCCCGAACTACTTCGGCCACCAGCGCTTCGGGAGCCTGCGCCCCGTCACCCACGAGGTGGGCCTGCACGTCGTGCGCGGCGAGTGGGAGGACGCCGTCATGGCCTACCTCGGCAACCCCTCGGACCGGGAGCCGCCCGCCACCCAGGAGGCGCGAGCGTTCGTCGAAGAGTCGCGGGACTGGGCCGCCGCGACCGAACGCCTCCCCCGCCGCCTCGGCTACGAACGGTCGATAGCCCACAAACTCGCGGAGAACGGCGGCGAGACGCCCGCGGACTTCCGCGAAGCCCTGGAGGTGCTCCCGTCGAACCTCCAGCGGTTGTTCGTGAACGCCGCCCAGTCCTACGCGTTCAACCGCATCCTGAGCGCGCGCCTCGACGCCGGCCTCCCGTTCCATCGCGCCGTCGAGGGCGACGTGGTCTGCTTCGCGGACACCGACGCCCCCGAGGGCCTCGCGCTCCCCGACGTCGACCGGAGCCAGCACGTCACCGGCCGGCGCGTCGACACCGTCAACCGCCACTGCGAGCGCGGCCGGGCGTTCGTCACCGCGCCCCTCGTCGGCACGGAGACAGAGTTCGCCGACGGCCAGCAGGGCGAACTGGAACGCGCCGTCCTCGACGACCTCGACCTCGCCCCCGAGGACTTCGACCTGCCGGGCGCGTTCCACTCCACCGGCACGCGCCGGGCCATCCTCCTGCGCACCGACCTCGACCTGGACGTCGCACCCGACCGCATCACCGTCGACTTCGCGCTCCCGAAGGGCTCCTACGCCACCGTCGTCCTCCGCGAGTACCTCAAGGTCGACCCGACCGACCTGTAGGACTATCACGCAACGCCTGGGACCACCTCGAAAGTCCCGGCCGTGAAGCCTCCCTGGTGTCTGCGACCAGCCAGAAAGCCTCCCTGGTGTCTGCTACGAGTTAGAAAGCCCCGGCCGGCTGCGCTCCCGCGGCTCGCTGCGCGCTTCGCTCACTGCGTTTGCTCCAGTGCTTACGTCGCCGGGGTTCGCGCACCCGGCCGCCCCTTTCAGTCCCGCCCGGTACCGGTGTTCCGGCGAGCGATGGCACCCCTGCCAGCCACACGGGCGGGACTGAAAGGGGCCGGGCGTTCGACCCGGTCCGGACGACGTAAGCACCGCCCCCAGGGCGGCGCGCAGCGAGGCCCGGCCGGTCGAACGGCCGGGGGCTTTCGAGGTATCAGCCGCTGATTCAGGCTAACGTAAAATCGAGCCAGACGGACCGGGTGATGGGCCGAAATCAGAAACTGAGACGGCACACCGAGACAGGAAGCACGCCAGTTAAACGCGCCGAGCGGGAACCGGTGGATAGATGGAGTGCCGTCGGTGTGGAACCCCGCTCGACCGCCCGGGCGACTACTGCCTGGTGTGTCGGACGGCGAACGCCGACGCGGTGGTGGTCGACGTGGGGCCAGAGCGGGCGGAACTCACCGTGCTCGACGAGGAGACGGTGCTGGGGCGGACGACCATCACGACGACGCCGGAGTCCGGGGACGACGAGCGGCGGACGGTCCAGCGCCGCAACTTCGCGGGGCGCATCGCCGACGAGGTCCGGCGGAAGCGACCCGAGGAGGTGTTCGTCACGGGCGACCACGACCTCATCCGGGCCGTCAGGGCGGACCTCCACTTCGACGTCTACCGGGTGCCGGAAGAGAACCCCGTGGAGTCGGTGGTGTCGCGGCGGGGCGACCGGCCGCTGGAGGTGGTGGAGAAGCCCGTCTCGGAGAAACTCGGCGGCGCGCACTCGACGCTCATCGGCGGCCGGGAGGGCGAGCGGACGATTCGGACGGTGGCGGGCCACCCGCACGTGAAGAAGATAGTGCCGGGGCCCATCAACGCCGGCGGCAGCGGGGCGCGCGGCGGGGTGCGGGCGAAGGTGACGCGCGCGGACGACAACGGCAACGTCCGCCTGCTGCTGCGCGACGGGTCGAGCGTGCAGGAGAACCGCGTCGTCACGACGGCGTGGGACCGCGAGACGGGGGAGCGGGTGCGCGAGGACCTGAACCGGGTGCTCGCCGACGAGGACCTCCGGTGACGTGAGTAGCTGGTAACTATCCCTAATCGGTTGGGTATCGAACAGTTCTGTGCCATGCAGGCGTTCGTGATGCGGTCCATCGGAGAGACGGGGTTCGTGGAGAAGGACAAACCGGAGCCGGGGCCGACCGACGCGGTGCTGAAACCGACGAAGGGGCTGGTGTGCACCTCCGACGTGCACACCGTCCACGGCGCCATCGGGGAGCGCGAGGACATCACGCTCGGTCACGAGGTCGTGGGCGTCGTGGACTCGGTCGGCGACCAGGTGGAACTGTTCGAACCGGGCGACCGGGTCGCGGTCGGCGCCATCACGCCCGACTGGGGGTCGCTCGCCGCCCAGGACGACCACCCTTCGCAGTCGGGGCAGGCCCTCGGCGGGTGGAAGTTCGCGAACGTGAAGGACGGCACGTTCGCCGAGTACGTCCACGTGAACGAGGCGGACGCGAACCTCGCGCACATCCCGGAGGGCGTGACCGACGAGGAGGCCGCCTACGTCACCGACATGATGAGCACGGGGTTCATGGGCGCCGAACACGCCGACATCCCGGTCGGCGGCACCGTCGCCGTGTTCGCACAGGGGCCGGTCGGCCTGATGGCGACGAAGGGCGCAGCCCTCCAGGGCGCCGGCGCCATCTACGCCGTGGAGACCGACCGGCGGCGACAGGAACTCGCCGAGCAGTACGGCGCGGACGAGGTCATCGACTTCCAGGAGGTCGACCCCGTCGAGCGCATCCTGGAACTCACGGACGGCGAGGGCGTCGACAGCGCCATCGAGGCGCTCGGCTCCTCGGCCACGTTCGAGCAGTGCGTGAAGGCCATCAGGCCGGGCGGCACCGTGTCGAACATCGGCTACCACGGCGAGGGCGAGTACGTCAACCTCCCGCGCGAGGAGTGGGGCGTCGGGATGGCGGAGAAGACCATCCGGACGGGATTGTGTCCCGGCGGCCGGGCGCGACTCCGTCGCCTGCTTCGCCTGCTCGACATGGGGCGGGTCGACCCGAAGCCGATGACGACCCACACGTTCGCGTTCGACCGGGTCGACGAGGCGTTCGAACTGATGGAGTCCAAGGAGGACGGCGTCATCAAACCGCTCATCGAGTACGAGTGAACGCAGGAACGCGGCGCGTGAGCGCCGTCGCACGGACTCAAAGGGTTTATTTGCCCGTCTCGGCTACGTCCTGGTACTATGGCCAAGGAACGAGCGCGACAGACCGGTAGCGCCGGCCGGTTCGGTGCCCGCTACGGTCGCGTCGCACGCCGACGCGTGAAGGAGATCGAGGCGGAGATGAACGAGAAGCACGCCTGCCCCGAGTGCGGCGCCGACGCCGTCTCCCGCCAGGGGACCGGCATCTGGCAGTGCCGCAAGTGCGGCTACAAGTACGCCGGCGGCGCCTACCGGCCGGAGACGCCCGGCGGCCGCGCCGTCAAGCGCTCCATCCGCACCGCCCTCGCCGAGGACGAGGAGGTCGAAGTCGAGGCCGAAGTCGAAGCCGAGCCGGAACTCTAAGTTCCCCCGGTACATCTCCCACCCTATGAGCTACAAGTGTTCGCGGTGCAAGCGCGACGTCGAACTCGACGAGTACGGCGGCGTCCGGTGTCCCTACTGCGGCCACCGCGTCCTGCTCAAGGAACGCAGCCGCGACATCAAGGAAGTCGACGTGCAGTAGCCGGCCCGCCGGCATGGATTCTCCCCACGAATCGACGTTCGAACTCGTCTACGACGACGAGCGACGCGCCCGCGTCGTCGAGCGGAGCGTCGCCCGCGAAGTCGACGACATGGTCGACGACCGGTCCCGGGCGCGCGTCGACCGCGACGGCGCGACCGTCACCGTCCACGTGGTCGCGAGCGACCTGACGGCGCTCCGGGCCGCACAGAACACCTGGCTGACGCTCGTCGCTGTCGCAGAGGAGGCCGTCGACGCGGCCGAGCGCTACGGCGCGTAAAGAACGGTTTTTTCAGTACGGCCCGCTTCGGGTCGAGTATGCAGGGCAACCTTCCGCCGGAAGCACAGGAGAAAGTCGAACAGCTACAGGACCTCCAGGAGACCGCACAGCAGGTCGCCGTCCAGAAACAGCAGGCCGAACAGCAGCTCACCGAGTCGAAGAACGCCCTCGAAGAGCTCGACGGCGTCGACGAAGACACCGTCATGTACCGCGAGGTCGGCGAACTCCTCATCCAGACCGACTTCGAGGAGGCCAAGGAGAACCTCGACGACAAGGTCGACAGCCTCGAAGTCCGCGTCTCGACCCTCGAGAAGCAGGAAGAGCGCATCCAGGAGCAGTTCGAGGAGATCCAGCAGGACCTCCAGTCGGTCCTCGGCGGCGCGGGCGGACTCGGCGGCGGCCCCGGCGGTCCGGGCGGCGCCGGCGGCGCGTAAGATGCCGACCGACGAGGCGGTCGTAGAGACCGCCGCGGAAGCGGCCGAAGGGCTCGTCTTCTCGCGACTCGGCCGGTCCGAGGTGGACGACCTCGACGTGACCGTCACCTTCGAGGACGGCGTCCTCGAGGTCGACGTCTACGTGGACGCGTCCGACGCGGACGTCGACCTCCAGCAGGTGGCGGACGACGCGGCGCTCGCAGCGCGCGCGGCGGTCGACGACCTGTTCGCGGACTAGGACGCCAGGAAGAATATCAGCACGCTGACGGCCATCGCCGCGAGGACGAGCGCGCCCGCGAGCGCCCCGCCCATGGCGATGAACGCGTTGGCGTGGCTGGCGAGCGTCTCCGTGCGGTCGTTCCCGAACACCGTCACAGCGACGCGTTCGGTCGCCATGCCGCCGGACACCGGTTCGAGGTCGGCGGTCGCTTCGTCGACGAGGTCCCGGACGAGCGCCACCAGGTCGTCGGGGTCGATGCGTTCGCCGACCTGGTTGGTCGAGTCCACCATGTTGACGATGTGGGTGTCGGTGGTCATCACCTCCATCTCGTCCACGGCGTCGCAGGCGTCGACGATGCGCTCGCGGAGCCCCGGCATCATGTTGTTCCCGTCGACGAGCACGTACGCTGTCGTCTGGCCGTCAACCTCGGTGACGGCCGCGCGGACGCCGAGCGGCCCGATGCCGTCGGCGGGCGTCCAGCGCGTCCGACTCCACGCGGTGCCGAGGCGGAGCGGGCCGCGGTCGGCCGTCGTCAGCGCTTCTGCCACCTCGCCGGCGGCCTGAATCATGTCGAAGGAGCGCTGGCTGCCGGGGTAGACGTGGCCGAGGTCGGGGCCTTCGAGGCCGTTGTTGCAGTTGTGGGCGTCCGCGAGGAGCACGTCGTCGAGGCCGGCGACCCGCGCCTCGGCGGTGGCGGTGAGGCCGACCGCGTACTCCACGTCGTCGGCGAACGACGGCGAGAACGTCGACACCATGAGCGCGTCGTCGCCGAACGACTGGCCGAGGAGCTTCGCGTCGCCGACCTGCCGGCGGACGCTCGGCGTCGCCTCGTCGTCGAACTCGATGCGGTCGTAGGCGCGCCTGGCGGCGTCGATGATGGTGTCGACCTCGCGCTCGGTGACGAGGTTGAAGTCGTGGCCGGCGGTCGCGTGGGGCGGGAAGGCGAGACCGTCGGCGGCCTCCGCGACCCGCCGGGGAGGTTGCCGCCGCCGATGTCGCCCATCGGTCCCGGGTGGATCATCGGGAGGACGAACCGGGCTTTCTCCTCGCCGTCCGGCCGACGGAACGAGAGCACCGTCACCGGGACGACGGCCTCCTCGCCGATGTTCTCGAAGAACGTCTCGAGTTCGCGGGAGCCCTCGGCGATGTGGCCGATGAACCCGCGCAGGAAGTCGAGGACGCTCACGCCGAGCGCGCGCTTCCACGGCCGGTCGAGCACCGCGACCAGGCCGTAGGCCGCGAGGCCGTAGAGCAGCGAGGTCGCGGTGAGCAGGATGAAGTCCTCGGGGCCGACGAGCGAGAGTTCCGGCGGCGCCTTCTCCGGCCGGGAGAGGTACGACCGGAGGATGGGGCCGCCGACCTCCAGGAAGCGCATCGTGCCGCTGTAGACGAACAGGAGGAGCGCGGCGGTCGCGGTCTGGATGCTGGCGGGGATGGCGGCGAGCACCAGCGAGTTGCGCGAGACGGCGAGCACCACGAGCAGGCGGAGCGCGAACACCAGCGAGAGGCCGGCGATGAGCGCGTCGAAGACGAACCGCTGGCCGAGGCCGGTGAGGATGACGAGCGCGCCCGCGACGGTCAGGACGATGACGACGACGAACTCGCCGGTGAGCGCGAGCAGCGACGACCGGTTGTAGGTCAGTTGACCGCCGAGACGCCGGTCGACGGGCGTGGTGAGCAGGCTCGCGACGACGGTGGGGATGCCGATGTAGAAGACGCCCTGCCACGCGTCCTCCAGGATGTACGAGGAGTCGAAGGCGGCGATGCCGGCCATCGCCGCGATGAGCAGCGAGAATCCGATGCTGGTGTACCAGCTCGGCGCACGGAAGATGAACCGCGAGAGACTCGCCAGGTCACCCTGTGTCGCCGACATGGTCAGTCCCTACTCGCAGATGTCGCGGAAGTTCTCGAAGACCGCCTCGCCCTCTTCGGTGTGTGCGACCTCGGGGTGCCACTGCACGCCGTAGAGGTCGCGGTCGGTGTCGCTCATGGCCTCGACGTCGCAGACGTCGCTGGTCGCGGTGCGTTCGAAGCCCGGCGGTACCTCCTTCACCTCGTCGGCGTGGCTCGCCCAGACGCGGGTCTCGGGTGCGAGCGACCCGACGAGCGGGTCGTCCTCGTCGAGTATCTCGACGGTGACGTCGGCGTAGCCGCCGTAGTCCCCGAACCGACGCTCCCGCCGAGTTCTTCGGCGATGAGCTGCATCCCCAGGCAGATGCCGAGCACGGGGATGTCGAGGGCGAGGTAGTCTGCGCTGCGGCCCGCCTCCTCCATGCTCGGGCCGCCGGAGAGCACCAGGCCGTCGGCGTCTATCTCCTCGGGCGGCGTGGTGTTGTCCACGAGTTCGGTCTCCACGCCGTCGAGGTCCCGGAGCGCCCGGTGCTCCAGGTGGGTGAACTGGCCGTGGTTGTCCACGACGAGGATGCGGGTCATTACGTGGGAGTATCCGCCGTCCGCATAAAAACCCAGCCGTTCACCGTCGCGCCCTGGACGGTTCCGGGGTGTTTTCCGTCCGGACGGCGACAGGGGAGACTCGGGTCGGCCGCCGGACGCGACGGTCCCGCCTCAGAGGTCGAGCCGCCGGTTCTCGCCGCGCCACAGCGGCCGGTCGTTCTCCGCGCGGGTGTCACGGTAGACCTCCAGGCCGTTGCCGTCCGGGTCGCTGAAGTAGAGCGCCTCGCTGATGCGGTGGTCGACGGGGCTCACCACCACGCCTGCCTCCTGCAGGCGGTCGTGAACGGTCCGGAAGCTGTCCGCGTCCGGCACCTCGAAGGCGGCGTGGTAGAGGCCGACGCCGCGGCCCGGGCCGTCGGCGTCCGGGCCGAGTTCCTGGAGCGCCACGTCGTGGTGGCGGTCGCCCCAGGAGAGGAACGCGAAGCGGTCGACGCGCTCGGTCACGTCGAGGCCGAGGACGTCGGTGTAGAACGCCAGCGAGCGGTCCAGGTCGCGGACCTTGAGGTGGACGTGGCCGACGTGCGTGGGATGGTCGGGCATGTGTCGCGGTACGTGCGGCGGGGAGAAAACGCTCACCCGTCGTCGCGGCGCTCGGCCGCCGTCTGGAACGCGAACTCCGCCTGCTCGCGGCTCCGCCGGCCCTCGCGTTCCGCGACGGCCTCCGGGTCGGGCGACACGTCGTCGGTGATGCGCGCCCACGACCCGTGGACCTTCGCGTGACACCACCGGCAGAGGTAGACCGTTATCTCGTGGCCCGCGTCGCGGTCGTCGGCGTAGGAGAGGTGGTGTTCCTCAAGGAGCGGGTTCTCGGCGGAGTGGGCGTCGCGGCGCTCCGCCAGGCCACATCGGGCGCACTCGCGCTGGCTCGCCCGCGACCGGAAGTGCGGGCAGTCCGCCCACTCCCAGTCGCCCCCGGCGACCGGACAGGCGTAGTCGTCGGCGCGACGAGCGGCCGCGAACTCGGGGTCGTGGCGGGCGTGGTCGAAGGCGTACCGGCAGTCGCCGTCGCCGGTGACGTGGTCGCAGACGCCGGCGTGCTCGTACGGGTCGTCCACCCCCACGGAGGTGCCCGTCGGCGTCTTCTTCATGGCCCCCAGTTACGCGGCCACGGGTTTGAATCCTTATGCCGAGGTGGCGGCGCGGACCGCCCGGGCGATGGAACGCCGGACCGACCCCGGGTGCGGGAGGCCGAGTCGATACCGGACCTCGTCGACCGCCTTCATCGGCTGAAAGACCGCCGGTTCCTCCAGGTCCCAGACCGCACACCGCGACGCGGACGACCCGGCCGCGGCGAGGACGCCGTTGGCCGCGCGCCGGGCCGCCTCGTTCGCCGACTCCATGCAGGCGAGGTCGGTGTTCGTCCGGACGTAGTCCGCCGCGAGGAACAGGTTCGGGAGCTCCGTCTCGGCGTCGGGCCGGTTGCGCAGGGAGCCGACGGTGTTGACGAGCAGCGGTTCGGTGTTCCGGACGCCGTCGTCGGTCGGTTCGAGGGCGGGGTCGAGGAACCAGTCGACCACCGACTCCTCGCGGAGCACCTCCCGCTCCCGGTTGAGGTGGGTCGTAAGCTGGACCCACACCTCCTCGCGTATCTCCTCGGGCGTGCACTCGCGGGCGGGCTTGTCGAACAGGACGCCGGGGGTCTCCCAGTCGGAGACGATGACCGAGAGGACGCCCGCGACGTCGCCGTCGCCCCGCTCGCGCAGGTCGGTCTCCCAGAACTGGCTCTGCGAGATGGACGTGAGCGCCCACGGCGAGTCGGCGTAGATGGTGTGGCCCTCGACGATGGGCGTCTCCTCGGTGAGGTAGAACTGGACGCCGTTCATCCACGCCGTCTCCAGCCGCCGCAACCGGTCGAGCGACGGCGCGGCGGCGGCCAGGTCGTCGTCGACCAGCCGGGCCATCATCTCGACGGGGACGGCGGCGACGTAGTAGTCAGCGGTCACGCGCTCGCGCTCGCCGTCGCGCTCGACGGTGATGCCCGTGATTCGGCGGCCGTCGTGGTGGAGGTCCCTGACTGGAGCGTTCGCGTGGAGCGTCACGCCCCGTTCTCGCAGGTGGGCGAGCCAGGGGTCGATCCAGGCTTCGCTGGTCGGGCCGTTGAGGACGCGCTCGGTGTCCACCGCCGGCGAAAGGTGCGCGCGAAGTATCTGGGCGTAGATGCGGCCGACGGTCCGGGCGCTCGCCTGCTCCGGGCGGAGCGCGACGAGCGACTGCGTGGACTGGGCGAGCTGCTTCCGGTAGCCCGCCGACATCCGGCCGGCCTCGATGTACTCCCACCAGGTCACGTCGTCGAGTTCCGCCTCGCGGCGGGCCGCACAGGACGTGAGGAGTTCGAGCATGCGCTCGGTGAAGAACGCGCGTTCGGACGCCGGCACGTCCGCGCCGAACCCGTCGCGGAGGACGGTCGCCCAGTCGCGGAGCGTCCGGGGCGTCCGCGTCGAACGCACCCGTGCGTCGTCGGCGACGCTCGCCACGAGCGTCCGTTCGGTCGGTACGAGGTTGTCCTCGGCCGTGCGCCCGTCCGGGAGCGGGATGCGCGCCATCGTGTCGACGACGTGCCGGTAGAACCCGGGGAAGAACCGGAAGCCGTGCTCGCCGGGGAGCGGTGGCTCGCCGGTTCCGGGCACGGGCACGCTCCGGGCTTTCCCGCCGAATCTGTCTCGCGCCTCGTAGACGGTCACGTCGAACCCGCGCGCCGCGAGTTCGTGGGCCGCGCTGAGGCCGCCGATACCCCCGCCGAGTACGGTTACTGTCGCTGTCATGTGGAGAGAGTCCGGTCCGGCCGAACGCAACGGGGCTACCCGACGACGATAGGGCGGCGACCGGAATAAGGGTTGCCGGCGTCCGGACGGCGGGACAGGCGACCGGCGCTCGGCACCGCGGTATGCCGGGCAACGTTTTTGTCGCGTGGCCGTGACCGGAACCGCGTGCGACTCGTTCACCGGACGGACGGCGACGAGACGGTGCTCGCCACCGACGTCGAGACGGCGGACTCGTTTCTCACGCAGGCGCTCGGCCTGATGTTCCGGCGGTCCATCCCCGATGACTACGCGCTCGCGTTCCGGTTCGACGCCGCGAAAGCCCGCGACGTCCACATGCTGTTCGTGCGCTTCCCGCTCGACGTGGTGTGGGCGGCCGACGGCGTCGTCCAGCGCGTCGAGCGCCTCTCGCCGTGGACCGGCTTCGCCAAGGACACCTGCGACGCGCTGTACGAACTCCCCGCCGGCACAGCCGAGGCCGTGGACCCCGGCGACGAGGTCCGACTCGTCGAGTGACCCGCCGCCGACCTGACTGCCGGGTCTGTCAGAAGGAGCCCTTTAACCCCGGGCGGGCTGTCGGGGGAGTGTGGTTGCAACGATGACCGCGGATCGATTTATCGGGGTCCTTCGATAGTCCCCTCTCCGACGCCGACGTACAGTTTCTCGACACGACGCTCCGGGACGGCGAGCAGGCGCCGGACGTCTCGTTGAGCACCGAAGAGAAAGTCGCCATCGCACGTCGACTCGACGCCGCCGGCGTCGACGTCATCGAGGCGGGAAGCGCGGTGACCAGCGCCGCCGAACGCGAGGCCATCGGGCGCGTCGCCGACCTCGGCCTGGACGCCCACGTGACGAGTTTCGCCCGCGGCGTCCAACAGGACGTGGACGACGCCCTCGACGCGGGCGTGGACGGCGTCACCGTCGTGGTGCCGGCCAGCGACCGCCACATCGAGGGCAAGGTCGGCACCGACCGCGACGAGGTGGTCGAGCAGTCGGTCGCACTGGTGGAGTACGCCAGGGACCACGGCCTCTGGGTCGAACTCCTGGGCGAGGACGGCAGTCGCGCCGACCTCGACTTCCTGGAGCGCCTGCTCGGCGCGGGCCTCGACGCGGGCGCCGACCGCATCTGCTGGGCGGACACCGTCGGGCACGCGACGCCCGGCCGCGCCTACGAGATGGTCGAGCGCCTCGCCGCGCTCGGGCCGGTGAGCACGCACACCCACGACGACCTGGGGCTGGGCGTGACCAACGCCCTGGCGAGCGTCGCCGCCGGCGCCGACCTGGTGCACGCCACCGTGAACGGCATCGGCGAGCGCGCGGGCAACGTCGCCCTCGAAGAGGTCGCCGTCGCGCTCTGGCACGGCTACGACGTCGAGACCCTCGAACTCGACGCGCTTTACCGGCTCGCCCAGGGCGTCGCGGACGCCACGGGCGTCGACCTCGCGCCGAACAAGGCGGTGGTCGGCCAGAACGCGTTCACCCACGAGAGCGGCATCCACACGGACGGCACGCTCAAGGACGACGCGATGTACGAGCCGTACCCGCCCGAGTCGGTCGGTCGGGAGCGTCGCCTCGTCCTCGGCAAGCACGCCGGCCGGGCGGGCGTCCGCGCCGCCCTCGACGAACACGGCGTGGACGTGACCGACGACCAGCTCGCGACGGTCGTCGAGCGCGTGAAAGACCTCGGCGCCCGCGGCCGTCGCGTCACGGACGTCGACCTGCTCACCGTGGCCGAGGACGTGAGGGGTCGGTCCCGGAGCCGCCGGGTCGAACTCCACGACCTCACCGCCATCAGCGGCGGCGAGACGCCGACCGCGAGCATCCGGCTGACGGTGGACGGCGAGGAGCGCGTCGCGAGCGGCACCGGCGACGGGCCGGTGGACGCCGCGCTCAACGCGGTCCGCGACGCGCTCGGCCCGGACGCCGAGTTCCGCCTCGACGGCTACCACGTCGACGCCGTCACCGGCGGCACCGACGCGCTCGTCACCGTCGAGGTCGAACTCGCGCGGGGCGACCGCTCGGTGTCGGTCGCGGCGAGCGACGCCGACATCACGCGGGCGAGCGTCACCGCGATGGTGGACGCCCTCGACCGCGTGCTCCCCGCGGAACCGGCACACGTCCCCGCGGACGACTGACGCCGTTAAGTGGCGTCGGTCCCGAGTTCTCCCGTGGCCGACGAGTACGTCGTGAGCGTCAAGCCCTCGGCCCGCCAGCGGAGCCGCCAGGCCGGCGAGTGGGTCGCCAGCCACGGCCCCACGCGCTCGTTCCCGTCAAAGGCGCTCGCCCGGCAGTGGGCGCGCGAGCAGTCTGGCCCCGGCCGCCACGTCTGGGTGCAGGACGCCAACCCGAACGACGCCGACGACGTGGACGGCTACCTCGTCGCCGGGCGCCGCCCCTCCGGGAGCGACGACCCGGACGGCGAACAGGTCGGCCTGACGCCGTACGCCGGCGACTCCTGAGCTCTCACGACGAGTGCGACGCCGGATTCCTCACCACCAGTTGTGGTTGCCACGCGCGATGCCCCACGCGACGAACCCCAGGACGAGGAACACCACGATGCCTGCATCGCCCAAGACGGAGACGGACAGCAGGAGCAGGACGGCGGCGACCATGAAGCTCAGCGATTCGAGGAGGGCGACTATTCTGTCGTCCGACATGTACTCGCGTTCAGCCAGTCGGTAGAAAACGATTGTCATCCAGCCACACAGGTCGCGTTCGCGGCCGCGATGGCGTCGGGGTGGTTGGGGCTGGCGGACGGGGCCGTGTCGACGACGCCGGTCGGTCGCATCGCGGGCACCATACCCTGTAGCTGCCGGAGGACGGTCACGGACGGCGACGCGGCGAGCGTGGGCGCACCCCGGGTGCTGGAAACCCGGCTGTCGACGGTGCCGCTCGGCCGGAACGACCGGTCGAGGACGCCGTCGCCGTCAGCGTCGCCCCCGGGAGCGCCCGACCAGTAGTTGCCCTCGCCCTCGTCGGTCCAGACCCGGAGCGGCCCGACGGTCGAGAGGACGTACCGGTCGTTGCCGACGAAGTCGTTGCCGGTGACGACGTTCGTCGGGATGATGGACGCCGCACGCGCGCCGACCTCGTTGCAGAGCACGACGTTGTCCTCGTAGATGCTCCGGCGGGCGGAGACGTGCATGCCGTAGCGGTTGCCCACGAGGACGTTGTCGGCGGCGTAGGAGTCGCTGCCCGCGATGACGACGCCGGCGTTGCTGTCGCGGACGTCGTTGCCGACGAGCGCGTTCCCGCGCGGGCGCGTCATCACGATAGCGCCGACGTTCGTCCGCCGCATCTCGTTGTCGGCGACGAGCGCGTCCGAGGTGTACATCTCGTGGACGCCGAACCGCATCGCGTCCATCCGGTTGCGCCGGACGACGATGCCGTCGCCGCGGTGGGTGTAGACGGCGTCGCGGCCGCCCGTGAACGTGGAGTCCTGGACGACGGGTCGGGACCGCATCACCATCACGCCCATGAAGCCGTCCTGCCACTCCTCGGAGCCGAGGACGGTGACGTTCGTGACGGCGGCGTCGTACGTGTCCCGGAAGGTGACGCCGTTGGCGGGCGTGTCGACGTGGACGTCGCTGACCAGCGAGCCGTTGGCGGCCTCGAACTCGACGGCGGTGTCGGCGTAGCCGTAGCCCATCGAGACGCGGTAGTCCCACTCGCTCTCGTTCACGTCGGGGACGTTCTCGACGCTCGCGTTGCCGCCGACGCCGTCGATGCGGAGCGAGGCGACGCCGACGCGGGGCGCGAACGCCCGGACGACGCTCCCGTCCCCGTCGCCCTGGAGGTGCGTGTCGTTGCCGGCACCCCGGAGAGTGATGGGCTTCTCGATGCGGACGGTGTCGACGCGGTGGGTGCCGGCGGGCACCCGGACGGTGGTGTTCGGCGGCGCCTGTTCGACGGCCGCCTGGACGGTGGGGGCGTCCTCGCCGACGGTCACCGACACCGGTCGGTCGAGGAGCCGACGGGTCTCGGACACCGTCTCGTTCGCCCACGCACTCCGGTTCTCGACGGCCGCCGTCATCGCCTCGGAGGTGGCGACGCTCCGGTCGACGGAGAGCCGCGAGACGGCGTCCCAGCGGCGTATCTCGCCGCCGTACTCGTCGGCGAACGACGCGGCGGCCGCCCGGTCGGAGAACGGGACGACGGCGGGGCCGGCCGTCGTCCGCGCGTCGCTACCGACGACGAAGTGCGCGTCCTCGGCTTCGACCCAGCGGGTCGTCCGCCCGGACGGGAGCGTGATGTAGCCCTGCTCGGTGAGGTGCGGGTCGGCGGTGGCGTAGTCCGTGACGAAGATGGCGAGCGGCATCCCGAACTGCTGGGCGTGTCCCTGGCGGTTGAGTTCCGCGACCAGCGACTCGATGCCGTAGTAGCCCACGACGTAGCGGTACTGCGAGTAGAACGCCTGCGCGCGTGGAATCTCGTAGCCCTCGGAGCGCGCCTTCACGACGTCCACGCCCGTCATCCCCATCTGCACCGCGTCGTCGAACCGCGCCGGGGTCGGCTCCGCGCCGCCGGTGGGGTCCACGGCGAACGCCGCGCTGCTGACAAGCAGGAACGCGAACACGGCCGCGATGACGTACCTGGCGTCCATGGTAGCGCGAGAACCGCTCGTTGGTGCGACGTCGGGGCTTCGGCCATATGTCAGTAGCGATGGCGCGACACGGTCCCAGAAGCTGAGAACCGGCCCGGGGTCTATTTTTACGTGGCCCCTACTGGGTTACTAACGAGCCAGCACTCATGAGCCCGCACGACCACCCCTCGGAGGCACCGCGAACCGATTCGGACGTCCCGGGACCGCTCTCCCGGCGTGACGTCGTGAAAGCCGGCGGTGTCGTCGTCGGAACGGCGCTCGCCGGGTGTCTGGGGGTGGCGGCCAGGCCGAGGCCCCTGACGCCATCGCGCTCGACGACCGGAACCAGTGTGAGGTCTGTGGGATGATCGTCTCCGACCACCCCGGACCGAACGGCCAGATATTCTTCCGCGACAACAGCCCCGAGGGCCACGACAACCCGGCGTGGTTCGACGCGGTGAAGGCGTGCATGTTCCCCTACCGGTTCGAGCACGAGAGCTACGGCTGGGAGATAGCCGCCCAGTACGTCACGGACTACTCGGTGGTGGACTGGACGCTCTCCGACGAGCACGGCCAGATATACATCTCCTCGTTCGTCGCGGCGGACACGTTCGTCGACGCCACACAGGCGTCCTACGTCCTCGGGAGCGAGGTGAACGGGGCGATGGGACCGGACTTCATCCCGTTCTCGAAGGAAGCGGATGCACAGGCGTTCGCCGACGAACACGGCGGGAAACTCTACGCGTTCGAGGACATCGGCCCGGAGCAACTCGGCCGGGAACAGCCGAACTAGCCAGTTCTGCCCCATTAATCGTGTTCTTTCCTCCCGGAGCGACGTGAACAGAAGTAACTGACAGTCGTGGCGTGGACTGTGCCGTTCGCACAATTTTAAACGTTGTGGCAGGTACCGGGGCGTCACATCAGCCCTCGGACCAGTATACCACGGGTTCCACTGACACGCCTGACCGGCAGAGTCAAGTCCCCGTAGTGCAGAATTACCGGTATGGTACGTCCATCCTGGGACCGGGGCGACTTCCAGATTATAACTTCTGGTACAGTCGTCGGAAACCCCGGGGTGTTACTTAAAGGAGCTACCGAACATATTCGCTCGTAGTTCCAACTAACCGGGAACTTGGTCTTCTGTTCTTTACTACCCTTGTCCTACGACTGAGTATGAGATGACTCAGATCAATTGGAATCGTCTCGGCCCCAGAGAGAAACAGATACTCGCCATCCTTCGACGAGCGGACGGAGAGCTGACGACACGTGACGTTCTGCGCGAAGTGCAGGCGGACGGCGACAACGTCGCCTACACCACCGTGAGCACCGTCCTCGACCGTCTCGTCGAGAAGGAAGTGGTGAGTCGTGGCGAGGAGCGGCACGCCGGCTCTCCCCGGTACCGGTACAGCTTCGAGGCTGACGGCTATCGGGGCGTCCTCGTCGACAGCATCGTCGAGGACGTCGCCCAGGTGCTGGGCGATTCCGGGCTCGACATGCTCGCTCGTCGCGCCACCGAAACACGAACCACCGCGTCCGACGACGCGGACCCCCAACGGAATCACAGCAGTATATGAAACGGCACGTTGACAGGCGGCAGGTGCTCGAAGCCATCGGCACGACGGGCGCGCTCGCGGTCAGCCTTTCCCTGGCCGGGTGCACGGCCCCCACCAACAGCAGTGGCAGCGGCAGTGGCGACGGCGCCGGCGACGACACGACGGAACAAACCACGACCGCCAGCGACGGCGGCAACGGCGGCTCCCAGACGAACAAGGTCGACATGACCGACGACCTCAAGTTCGCCCCAGCCGACATCCAGATCTCCGCCGGCACCACCGTCACCTGGGAGAACGTCGGTTCCATCGGTCACACCGTCACCGCCTACGAGGACGAAGTTCCCGACGGCGGGTTCTTCGCCTCCGGCGGCTACGACTCCGAACAGGCCGCCCGCGACGGCTACCCCGGCGACGGCAACGTCGGCGAAGGCGGCACCTACGAACACACCTTCGAAACCAAAGGCACCTACGAGTACTTCTGCATCCCCCACGAGATGAACGGGATGGTCGGAACTATCGAAGTGGTCTGACATGAGTGACAACAACGAAACCCCCAACGACATCGACGAAACGCTAGACGAATGCGAGACCTGCGTCCCGAAGGACGCAGAGAAGGTCATCCGCGACCACGAAGAACAGCTCAACTCGGTACTCGCCGACGTCGAGAGCCCCGACGAGGACGCCGAGCCTATCAAGCTCGACATCCCGGGCCTCGACCTGGCGCGCCGAGACTTCATGAAGGCGGGGATGGCCGTCGGCGCGGCGAGCGCGCTCGCCGGCTGTGCCAGCCTCCAGGGCGGCCAGGAGACGACGCCCGGCGGCAGCCAGGGCGGCCACAAGGGTACGGTCGCGCCCGGCGAACACGACGACTACTACGGCTTCTGGTCCGGCGGTCAGTCCGGCGACATCCGCGTGCTCGGCATCCCGTCGATGCGCGAACTGACGCGCATCCCCATCTTCCAGTCCGACTCCGGCAAGGGCTGGGGGCACGACGACCACACCGCCAAGGTCATGGGCGACGGCGTCTCCGACCCGGCGGTCCCGTCGTGGCGCAGTTCCCAGGACGTCCCGCTCAGCTCCGGCGACACCCACCACCCGGTGCTCTCCGAGACCGACGGCGAGTACGACGGCAAGTACGTCTGGATCAACGACAAACACCACGG
The DNA here is from genome assembly GCA_042662785.1 of Halobacteriaceae archaeon GCM10025711. Lineage (GTDB taxonomy): Archaea > Halobacteriota > Halobacteria > Halobacteriales > Halobacteriaceae > JBHSYX01. Next base: position 889,936 of record JBHSYX010000001.1, on the reverse strand, counting down.
CCGCATCGCGCGCGCGAACCTGAAGTACTTCGAGACCGACGCCATCGTCGACGTCCCGAACGTCCAGGCCGTCCACGCGATGGCCGTGCAGAGCCCGGACACGAAGTACGTCTACGGCGGATGTGAGTTCCGGACGCCGTGGCCCAACGACGGCACCGCCGACCCGACCAATCCGGGCGAGTACCGCGCCGCGATGACGGCGCTCAACCCCGAGACGATGGAGGTCGAGTTCCAGGTGCTCGTCTCCGGCAACCTCGACAACGCCGACTCGTCGAAGGACGGTCGCTGGTGTCTGATGACCGGCTACAACGACGAGGAGGCCTTCGAGATCGAGGGCATGTCGCGCAACGACCGCGACTACGTGAAAGCCTTCGACATCGAGGCCATCGAGGCCGCCCTCGAAGCCGGCAACTACGAGGAGGTCAACGGCGTGCCCGTCTTCGACGCTCGCAAGGACCAGGGCATCGCGAAGCACCCGGACAGCGACGCCAGCACCACCCCGCTGGTCTACTACATCCCCGTCCCGAAGAGCCCGCACGGGCTGGACGTGGAGCCGCAGGGCCGGTACGCCATCGCGAACGGCAAGCTGTCGCCGACCGTCAGCCTCATCGAACTCGCCCAGATCGACCAGGTCGACAACATGGCCGACGCGGTCGTCGGCCAGCCGAAGGTCGGCCTCGGACCGCTCCACACCACCTGGGACGACCGCGGCCACGGCTACACCACGCTGTTCATCGACTCCCAGGTCGCGAAGTGGGACATCGAGCAAGCGGTCAACTCCCCGAAGGGCTCCGAAGCAGCCATCGTCGGGAAGATCAACGTCCACTACAACCCCGGCCACATCCAGGCCACCCGGGCCGAGACGAAGAGCCCGACCGGCGAGTGGCTGGTGTCGCTGAACAAGCTGTCGAAGGACCGGTTCCTGCCGGTCGGACCGACGCACCCGGACAACGACCAGCTGATCTACATCGGCGAAGACAAGGACAACGAGCAGGGCGGCATGGAACTGGTCCACGACGGACCGGTCTACCCCGAGCCGCACGACGCCGTCCTCGCCGGCGCCGACGACATCAACCCGGCGACGGTCTGGGACCAGGCGGACTACACGTCCGAGGACACGGACTTCCCGTACCAGGTCAACGCGGGCGTCAAGGAGTACGTCACGGAGGAGAACTCGCGCGTCGAGCGCATCGACGACACTCACGTCGAGGTCTACACGTCGGCCAAGCGCTCCGAGTACGGCCTGCGTGACTTCACCGTGAAGGAGGGCGACGAGGTCAAACTCACCGTCACGAACATCGAAGGGAGCCGCGACATCACCCACGGCGTCGCCATCCCGCGGTACGACATCAACCTCGGCGTCTCGCCGAAGGACACCCGGGTCGTCACCTTCACGGCCGAAGAACCCGGCGTCTACTGGATCTACTGCACGTGGTTCTGCAGCGCGCTCCACCTGGAGATGCGCTCGCGCATGATCGTCGAACCGCGCGAGTAACCACCCGGACCGCATCGCACCACCGACCAACCCGTTTCAGTACAACACCACAACCATGAACTTCCCCTCAACAGACGAGTTCGCCCAACTTCGCCGGGGTCTCCCGGTGATAGCGGCAGTGCTGTTCGTCGTCGCGCTGCTGTTCCCGATGTGGCAGATCATCGTCACAGCAGTACAGTATCCAGGTGAACCGCTCCCACTGTACCTCTACGCGTATCCGAGGATCGACGGGAACGTGTACGAGGTCGCGGCGCTGAACCACTACGTCGGGTTCTACTTCCCCGACCCGGTGCTCATCGAACCCAACTACGACGTCCACCCGCGGGCCATCGACGTGCCCGAGTGGACGCTCGGACCGCTGGCGTTCGTCGGCGTCTCGCTCATCAGCGTGTTCGTCGCCATCGCCCCGACCGTCGACAAGCTCAAGAAGGGCCTCAAGTGGCAGCTCGTCGGCACCATCGCGGTGTTCACCGTGATGCTCGCAGACATCCAGTACCGCCTCTACCAGGCGGGCCACACCCTCGACCCCGACGCGCCCGTGATGGGCGTCGAAGGGTTCACGCCGCCCATCGTCGGCACCTACAAGATCGCCAACATCACCAGCTACTCCAGCCTGGGTTCGGGCGCGTACATGAGCATGTTCGCCATCGGCCTGCTGGTCGTCGCGTACTACTACCGCGACTCGGCGGCCACGTTCGGCGACGTCCCGACGCTCGTGCGCGGCGGCTTCGACAAGATACGCCGCCGCATCGGTGGCGGCGACGAGTCCGAGGCGCCGACCGTCGGCGAGTCGGACGAGGAAGCCCCCGTCGCCGGCTCGCCCGGGAGGTAATCCCGATGGCACGCAGCGTCGAGCGCGGATTCGCCGTCCTGGGCGTCGCGATGCTGGTGCTGGCAGTCGTGGCTGCGGTCACGGTCCCCACGCAGGCGACCCGCGACAAAGGCATCGCGTTCGACGCGGGCGTGCCCGACGAGTACTCGTTCACGCCGCCGTCCACCCCCGGCGAGGCGACCGTCGGCGACCAGACCTTCGACTCGGTCCAGGCCGCCGTCGAGGCCGCCGACCCCGGCGACACCGTCGTGCTCTCCGGCATCTTCCAGGAGCGCGTCGTCGTCAACACGTCGAATCTCACCCTCACGAGCGCCGACGGCTCGATGGCGCTCATCAACGGCACGGGCGAGGGCGACGTGCTCACCATCAACGGCGACAACGCCACCCTCGACCGTGTCTGGGTGTCGAACTCCGGCTACCGGGCCGAGAGCAACGACGCCGCCGTCTGGGTCAACAGCTCCGACGCGACCATCGTGAACAGCCGGGTCACCGAGATGACCTTCGGCATCTGGATCGACGGCGTCGACGACGCCGTGCTCCGGAACAACACCATCGTGGGCCGCGAGCAGGTCTGGCCGCTCTCCTACCGCGGGAACGGCATCGAACTCTGGAAGACGGACGGCACCGTCGTCCAGGACAACCGCATCACGGACGTGCGCGACGGCATCTACTACTCGTGGGCCACGCACACGGACGTGCGCCGGAACACGATGTGGGACATGCGCTACGGCGTCCACTACATGTACTCCGACTACAACCTGCTGGAGAACAACACGGCGTTCGACAACGACGTCGGGTGGGCGCTCATGGTCTCCCAGCACCTCACCATCCGCAACAACACGGCGGTCAACAACACGGGCAAGAGCGGGCACGGCATCATGGTGAAGGACATCGACCACTCGACCATCGAGAACAACAAGCTGGTCGGCAACAACAAGGGGTTGTTCGTCTACAACTCGTTCAACAACACCATCACGGACAACCTGCTGCTCGCGAACGACGTCGGCGTCCACCTCACCGCCGGTAGCTTCAAGGAGCGCGTCTACGGTAACAGCTTTATCCACAACACGAAACCGCTGCTCGCGGTCACCAGCACCGAGCAGCTCGCCTGGAACGCCACCGACAGACAGTACGGCAACTACTGGGACACCGCCCGCACCAGCGACGTGAACAACGACGGCGTGAGCGAGATCCGGTACCGCCCCGCCGGCCTGGTCGAGTGGCTGACCCAGCAGCACCCCCAGGCGCTCGTGTTCGCCAACAGCCCCGCCTTCGACGCCATCCGCATGGCCGAATCCTCGTTCCCGGTCATCGAGTCGCCCGGCGTCATCGACTACTACCCGCTTTCGAGTCCGCCACACGACGACTGGAGACAGTACTATGAACATAATTAGCGCAACAGATGTAACCAAGACGTACGGCGACGTGACCGCCCTCGACGGGCTCTCCTCTCCGTCGAATCGGGCGCCACGTTCGGACTCCTCGGCACCAACGGTGCCGGCAAGTCCACCCTGTTCAAACTGCTGGTCGGCCACATCCAGCCCGACGAGGGCCACCTCGAGGTCGCCGGCATGGACGTGACGACCGCCGGCACCGACATCCGACGGTACGTCGGCTTCCTCCCGGAGCACGCCGGCTTCCCGGGGTCGCTGACCGGCCGCGAGGTGCTCCGGTTCCACGCCCGGATGCGCGGCATGCCGCGCGCCGAACGCGACGACCGCATCGACGACGTGCTCGGGACCGTGGGCCTGTCCCACGCCGCGGACCGCGCGGTCGCGGGCTACTCGAACGGGATGAACCGCCGGCTGGGGCTGGCGACCGCACTGCTGCCCCGGCCGCGCATCCTCCTGCTCGACGAGCCGACGGCGGGTCTCGACCCGCTCGGCGTCGCCCGGTTCCACCGCATCATCCAGGAGCTCCACGACCAGACCGACCTCACCGTCGTGCTCTCCTCGCACGTGATGGGCGAAGTCGAGAAGCTCTGCAACGACATCGCCATCCTGCACGACGGCGTGCTCCGGGCGTCCGGCACGATGACGGAGCTCAAGCAGTCGGTCGGCGACGCGGTGACGCTCCACGCGGAGCTCGCCGACCCGGCCGAGATGGACGCGGCCGTCGAGGCCGCCCGCCGGAGCGACGGCACCGTCCGGATGGCCGACGGCCGGATTCTGGAGGTCGGCAGCACCCACGCGGCCGTCCCCGGGCTGCTGTCCGGCCTCCACGACGCCGTCGACCTGGAGGGCTTCGAGGTGCGCGAACCCGGCCTCGAACAGGTGTTCGAACGCGTCGTCCAGGACGTCGAGGAGGAGGACGAACGCCCCGCCGGCCAGGAGGTGACGGCATGACCGAAGCGAACGGTCCCGAAGCCGACGGCGGCGTGACGACGACCGAGACGGGCTTCGAACACCCCACCGCGACCGAGACCGAGGACGAGACCACCTGGTGGCGCCAGATGTCCGTCGTCGCCGGCCAGGAGTACCACCTCTCCATCCGGAACCGGTGGGCGTTCGCACTGACCGGGCTGTTCATCCTGCTCGCGGGCCTGCTGACCGTCTTCAGCGGCTCGCGGGTCGGCCCGAGCGGCTTCGACGTGATGGTGGTCAGCCTCGCGTCGCTGGCGACCTACCTCATCCCGCTGGCGGCGCTCGTGTTCGGCTACGACGCCATCGTCGGCGCCGACCAGGAGGGATGGCTCGACGTCGTGTTCGCGCTGCCGGTGGCGCGCTCGACGGTCGTGTTCGGCAAGTACCTCGGCCGCGCGGTCACGCTCACGGCCGCGACGGCCATCGGCTTCGGCGCTGCGGGCGTCCTGCTGTTGCTCCAGCTCGGCCTGGTCAACTGGGGCGCGTACGCCACGTTCCTGCTGAGTGCGGTGGGCGTCGGGCTCGCGTTCCTCGCGATGAGCGTGCTCATCTCGTCGCTCGCCGCGGAGAAGACCCACGCGCTCGGCATCGCACTGGTCGTGTGGCTCTGGTTCGTGCTCGTCCACGACCTGGTGGCACTCGGCGTCATCTCGGTGCTCAAGCTCCCGTCGGAGGTGCTCTCGGCGTTCGTGCTGGCGAACCCCGCGGACATCTTCCGCGTCATCGTCCTGCAGAGCGTGGAGGCGCGCGGCGGCGGGTTCGCCGCCGTCTTCTCCGGCACGGAGCTCTCGCTACCCATCCTGGTCGTCGGGCTGGTCGCGTGGTGTGTCGTCCCGGTACTGGTCGCCGGCCGCCTCGTGAGCCGCAGGAGCCTGTAGATGACGCCGTCCGGAGTCCGCCCCTCCGGGCGGTCCCACCGCGTCGAGCGCGGCTTCGCCCTGCTCGCCGCCGTCGTGCTCGTGCTGTCGGTCGTGGCTGCGGTCACGATTCCCACGCAGGCGACCCGCGACAAGGGCATCGCGTTCGACGCCGACGTACCCGACGAGTACTCGTTCACCCCGCCCACGGACGCGGGCACCGCGACGGTCGACGGCGAGTCGTTCGACTCGGTCCAGGCCGCCGTCGACGCCGCCGACCCCGGTGACACCGTCGTGCTCTCCGGCATCTTCGAGGAGCGCGTCGTCGTCGACACGCCGGACGTGACGCTGACCTCGGCGCCGGGACCGATGGCGCTCATCAACGGCACGGGCGAGGGCGACGTGCTCACGCTCAACGGCGAGAACGTCACTCTCGACCGTGTCTGGGTGTCGAACTCCGGCTACAAGGCAGAGAACAACGACGCCGCCATCTGGGTCAACGGTACGAACGCGACCATCGCGAACAGCCGGGTCACCGAGATGACCTTCGGCATCTGGATCGACGGCGTGAACGACGTCCTCGTGGAGAACAACACCATCGTGGGCCGCGAACGGGTGCGGCCGCTCTCCTACCGCGGGAACGGCATCCAGCTCTGGAAGACCGAGGGCACGTTCGTCGACGGCAACCGCATCACGGACGTGCGCGACGGGCTCTACTACTCGTGGGCGTCGAACGTCGACGCGCGCGGGAACACGATGTGGGACCTCCGGTACGGCGTCCACTACATGTACTCGGACAGCTGCGAGCTCTCGGACAACGTCGCGTTCGACAACGACGTCGGCTACGCGCTCATGGTCTCCGAGGACCTCTCCATCCACGACAACGTCGCGGTCAACAACTCCGGCACCAGCGGCCACGGCCTGCTCCTGGAGCGCATCGACCACTCCAGCATCCGGGACAACACGTTCGTCGCCAACCGGAAGGGGCTCTACGTCTTCAACTCCGTCAACAACACCATCGTCGAGAACCTGGTGCTCTCGAACGACGTCGGGGTCCACGTCGCCGCCGGGAGCTTCCGGGAGCGGGTCTACGGCAACAGCTTCATCCACAACAAGCGACCGCTGGTCGCAGTGGTGAGCGCGAAGCAGTTGACCTGGAACGCCACCGACAGACAGTACGGCAACTACTGGGACACCGCCCGCACCAGCGACGCCGACAACGACGGCGTGAGCGAGATCCGGTACCGGCCGTCGGGGCTCGTGGAGTGGCTGACCCAGCAGCACCCCCAGGCGCTCGTGTTCGCCAACAGCCCCGCCTTCGACGCCATCCGCATGGCCGAATCCTCGTTCCCGGTCATCGAGTCGCCCGGCGTCATCGACTACTACCCGCTCACCCGGCCGAACCACGAGGACTGGCGGGAGTACTACGAGTAGGCACGTCGCTGACTGGTCACAGCCCGGATAATTCCGGGGACTGTCCTGCAGTCGAAAACGAATGTTCGACTCCCTGTCGGACACGTTTATGTCAGTTCGTCCTGAGTGACCGCTATGGGTAGCGGGCAGGCGACGCCGATTCGGGTGCTGCACGTCGACGACGACCCCGCGTTCCTCGACCTCGTCGCCGAGTACCTGGAACGCGAATCCGAAGCCCTGACGGTGGTCTCGGCGACCGACCCCGACGAGGCGCTCGCCGGCCTCGACGACGTGGACTGCGTCGTCAGCGACTACGAGATGCCCCGCATGGACGGCCTCGAACTCCTGGCGGAAGTCCGCGAGCGACACCCCGACCTCCCGTTCATCCTGTTCACGGGCGTGGGGAGCGAACACCTCGCGAGCGACGCCATCGCCGCGGGCGTGACCGACTACTTCCGGAAAGAGAACGGCCCCGAGCAGTATGCCGTGCTCGCGCGCCGCATCATCAGCGCCGTGGAGCGCCGGCGCGCCGAACGCGAGGTCCGCCGGCGCGAGGCGAGTCTCGCGAACGCCCAGCGCATCGCCAGCATCGGCAACTGGGACTGGGACCTGCGGACCGACGACCTGCGGTGGTCCGACGAGATATACCGGCTGTTCGGCGTCGAACCCGGCGCGTTCGAGGAGACGTTCCAGGCGTTCATGCGGTTCGTTCACCCGGACGACCGGTCGGCGGTCGAGGAGGCAGTCGAGGAGGCGCTCGCCGGTTCGGACGGCGAGACGTACGGCGTCGACCACCGCATCGTCCGCCCCGACGGCGAGGTGCGGTACGTCCACGAGCAGGGCGAGGTGGTCGTCGAGGACGGCACGCCCGTCGCGATGAGCGGCGTCGTCCACGACATCACCGAGCGCAAGGAGCACGAACACGCACTGGAGCGCTACGAGACCATCGTCGAGGCGGTGGGCGACCCGGTGTACGCACTCGACCCGTCCGGGCGGTTCACGTTCGTGAACGACGCCTTCGTGCGCGTGACCGGCTACACCGAGGACGAACTGGTCGGCGAGGACGTCTCGATGGTGCTGGACCCGGCGGACGTCGAGACGGCGGAGTCGCTCATCCGGCAACTGCTTGCGGACCCCGGCCGCTCGACGGCCACCTTCGAACTCGAGGTGGAGACGACCGACGGCGACCGCATCCACGGCGAGAACCAGATGGCGCTCCTCCCGTTCGACGATGCGTTCAGGGGGACGGCGGGCGTGGTCCGCGACATCACCGAACGCAAGCGGATTGCGGCCGCCCTCGAAGCCGAACGCGACCGGTTCCGCGCGCTCTTCGAGAACATCCCCGACCCCACGGTCGACGTCGAGTTCGTCGACGGGGAGCCCATCGTCAGGGCGGTCAACGCCGCCTTCGAGCAGGTCTTCGGCCTCGACGGCGCGGCGGCCGTCGGCGAACACCTCGACGACCTGGTGGTGCCCGGTGCCAGGCGCTCGCGGGCGGAGCAGATCAGTCGGCGGGTACGCGACGAGGAGACGGCCTACGACGCCGAGGTCAGACGCCAGACCACCACCGGGCTGCGGGATTTCCTGCTCCGCATCGCGCCCATCGACGCCGACGGGGACCGGTACTACGGCATCTACACGGACATCACGGCGCGCAAGGAGCGCGAGCGAGCCATCACTCGCCAGAACGAGCGCCTCGAGGAGTTCGCGAAGGTCGTCTCCCACGACGTGCGCAACCCCTGAACGTCGCGGCGGGACGCCTCGACCTCTACCGCGAGACCGGCGACGAGGCGCACCTCGACGCCGTCGAGGACGCCCACGACCGCATGGAGACCATCATCGAGGACGTCCTCTCGCTGGCCCGACAGGGACTCGGCGTCGACGACCCCGAGCCGACGGACCTCGAATCGGTCGCCGCCGACGCGTGGGCGTCGGTCGACACGAAGGACGCCGTGCTGACCGTGGAGGGTACGCGGACCGTCCCGGCGGACGCCGGCCGGTTCCAGCAGCTCCTGGAGAACCTGTTCCGGAACGCCGTGGAGCACGCCGGCACCGACGTCGCCGTCCGGGTCGGGCCGCTCGACGACGGGTTCTACGTCGAAGACGACGGCCCTGGCGTCCCCGAGGACGACCGCGAGAGCGTCTTCACGCCGGGCTACTCCACCGCCACCGACGGCACCGGGTTCGGCCTGTCCATCGTCCGCCAGATAGCCGAGGCCCACGGGTGGACGGTCGAGGTGACCGAAAGCGAATCCGGCGGCGCGCGGTTCGAGGTCACCGACGTGTCGTGACCGACGTTCTCACGGCGTGACGCTCGTCTCCGATACCAGCGACAGCCACCAGGTGCCCGACCGCCTGGACGCAACGGGCGACTACCAGCCGACGCGGGTTCCGGTCTGCGACGAGTTCAGCAGCCAGAGGCCACGCGCCCGGCCGGGTCACTCCGGGAGAGGTAGGGGCGTGGACTGACCGGACAGAACTGCGGTGTCTCGGTCAGGAGGTGGCGCAGGACGCGGACGTGTCCGTTCCCGACGAGCACGAGCACCCGCCGGTCGCCCGCTGCAAGCGACCGCCAGAGGTTGTGCACCATGCGGAGGTTGCGGTCGTACCACCGTGCGAGCAGGCGGGGCCCGCCGAAGTTGTCGCCCTCGCCCCACCGGACGTACCGACCGAACAGCGACGCGTGGTTGAGCCGCTGCCGGGCGTCCTGGTTCAGCCAGCGGTGGTACTCGGTGAGTGTCGAGGACGCCAGGCGCTCGGCGTGCTCGCGACCCGCCGCCTCGGCGTCCGGGAGCGAGACCGGCACCGTCTCGTCGGGGTCGAACCCGCGCGCTTCGAGCGCCGCCAGGTCGTCGTTGGAGGGGTCCATCGGATAGTCGATGGGGACCACCCGGTCGTGGTCGAGCGTGTCCGCCAGGCGGAAGCCGACCTGGACGACCTCGCTCCGGCACTCCGTCGTCTCGTCGTCACGCTGAGGATGTGGTGGGTCGAACGTCTCCTCGCGGTCGTACCGCCGCTCGCCGGAGCGATACGCCTCGTAGAGCGCGTTGACGTCGTCGTAGCGGTCGTACGGTCGCTCGACGGCGACAGTGTCCGGCTCCCACTCGGCGATGCGGCGGGTCAATGCGACGGCCTCGCGCTGTCGGTCCGGAGCGAGCACGTCGTCGGCATCGACGTTCACCTCGTCCAGCCCCGGGTTGTCCATGTGATAGGTCCCGAAGAGCATGACCGACACCTGCTCGGCGTCGCAGTCCGGCCAGCGAGTCGCGTCCATCGACGAGGATGGGGAGTTCATTCTCCGACACTGCTTCCTCGCCCCACAAAAGCGTTCGTCCGGGGACGAGAACCAGTCGAGAAGCGCCGAGGGGGAGATTTGAACTCCCGAGTCCTGACGGACAGTTGCTCTCGAGGCAACCGCCTTGGCCGGGCTAGGCTACCTCGGCTCACCTCATTCTATCCCGCTGTGGGCTTTAGTGGTTTCGCTTCCGGGAAGGCGGGACGGGTTGGGGAAGCGTCAGGTTCAAGCGCCGGGGTGCCGGGTGGTGAGACATGGACGTCAGCGAAGCGAACGCGGAGTGCGACGCCGTCCTCGACGAGGTGGCGAGCGCGGTCATCGCCGAGGAGTCGTTCCTGGAGACCGTGATGCTGGGGCTGCTCTCGCAGGGCCACGTCCTGCTGGAGGACGTGCCGGGGACGGGCAAGACGCTCACCGCTCGGAGCTTCGCCACCGCGCTCGGCCTCTCGTTCAGCCGGGTGCAGTTCACCCCCGACCTGCTGCCGACGGACGTGCTCGGCACCCACGTCTACAACGAGCAGGACCGGGACTTCGAGTTCCAGCCCGGCCCGGTGTTCGCGAACGTGGTGCTCGCCGACGAGATCAACCGCGCGCCGCCGAAGACCCAGTCCGCGCTCCTCGAAGCGATGGAGGAGCGCCAGGTCACCGTCGACGGCGAGACCCGCGAACTCCCCGACCCCTTCTTCGTCATCGCCACGCAGAACCCGGTCGAGCAGGAGGGGACGTTCCCGCTGCCGGAGGCCCAGGTCGACCGGTTCGTCGTCAAGTCCGCCATCGGCTACCCCGACCGCGACGGCGAGGTCGAACTCCTCCGCCGACGGGTCGGCCGCACCACCCAGAGCCCCAGCGTGCAGAGCGTGCTCTCCACGGAACGCGTGCGCGCGGTCCAGGACGTGCCCGAGAAGGTCCACGTCGACGACGACCTCCTCGGCTACATGGCCGACGTCGCCCGGGCCACCCGACAGGACCACCGCGTCGACATCGGCGTCTCGCCCCGTGGCACCCAGCGCCTCCTGGAGACGTCGCGAGCCCGGGCGGTCCTCCACGGCCGCGAGTTCGTCACCCCGGACGACGTGAAGGCGGTCGCCCGGCCCGCGCTCGGCCACCGACTCGTCCTCACGCCGGACGCCCGCGTCGAAGGCGTCGAGAAGCTGCGCGTCATCGACGACGTGCTCGACGAGGTGCCGGTCCCCACCATCGACTAGCGTCTGAGTGCGGTCGTGAGCACGACGGCGGCGAACAGCAGCAGGACGAGCGCCGCCAGCGGCTGGCCGCGGCTGGTCGCGGTGTAGACGACGAACGCGCCGCCGGCCGTCGCCAGGCCGACGAGGCCGCTCGCCGCGGCGTGGGTCAGCGACGCCTGCCGGGTCGGCGCTTCGCGGCCGAGCTGTTCGCCCAGGCTGATGGCGTGCTCGCCGACGTCCCAGGCGACGACCGATGCGGCCGCGCCGACGAGCGGGAGCAACGGGTCGGTGACGGTGGTCGCGTGGACGAGCACGCCGACGAACACCAGCCCGGAGCCCGCTGTCAACGGGGCGCGGCGACCCCGGAGCAGGCCGAGGCCGAGCAGGGCGACGCCCGGGGCGGCGACGAGCGTCCCCACAGAGGGCGGCGCCAGCAGCGTCGCGAACGCCGTCACCGCCACGAGGACCGCGATGCCGGAGCCGAGGCGAGTCGGCCGCCGTGTGATGGCGCTCATCGACGCCACCCCGTTCGGCGTCAGCGAGCGCCGCCGCGAGCGGGCGGTCCGGATTCCAGTCCACGGTGCGCACGCCGGCGCGCCGGAGCGACCGGAGGCGGGCCGCCCGCTCGATGCGAGCCACCGTCGCGCCCGACGAAGACCCGGTGACCACGTCGGGACTGACGAGCGTCACCGCGTGGCCGTAGGCCTCCAGTCGCCGGACGGCGTCCGCGACGTCGTCGTCGAGCACCGGCGAGAACACGAACACCTGGGCGTCGCCCGGCAGCGACTTCCGGAGGCGGCGCACCGTCAGCGCCGAGAGGAACTGCCGGTCCGGGGGCGTGGGCGCGAACCCGGGGTCGAGGGCGAGCGTGTCCCGGAGCGTCAGGCGGTGGTCGCGACCCAGGCCGGGCGCCACCCACGTCCAGCGCGGGCCGAACGACGCGAGGCCGACGCTGTCGCCCTCGTCGAGCAGGGCGGCCGCCACCTCGCCGGCGCCCTGGATGCCGTACTCGACGGCGGACGCGTCGTCGTATCGGACGTACGCCTCGTCGCGGGTGTCCACGAGCAGGACGACCACGGCGGCCTGCTCCTCGCGGAACTGGATGGTGGTGAACTCGCCGGTCTTCGCCCGTCGCTTCCAGTCGATGCGGGTGAGCGAGTCGCCCGGCCGGTACTCGCGGGTGGTGTGGAACTCCAGGCCGCTCCCGCCGACGTCGGTGGTGACGTGGCCGGTGTGCTGGATGGTCTGGCGGCGGAGCGGGACGCCGTCGAGCGCGGTGGTGAGCGGCGGCGCGCACACGATGTCGGGGTCGGCGTCCGCGGCCGCCTCGACGCGCACCTCGCGTTCGGACGCGCCGCTGAAGTCCCTGGCGACGACGTGCAGCGGGTCGAACGTGTGGCGGCCGCGCCGGGCGCCCACCGTGTAGCTGAACGTGGCGCGTCGCCCCGGGCGGAGCGCGGTCCCGAGGCGCGGCGACCCGTCGACGACGGCGAGAGCGTCCGGGACGCCGTCCACCAGGCGGAGGTCGGGCAGCCACCCGCCCTCGCTGGTGACCGTGACGGTCACCGTCACCTCGTCGCCGGGGTCGGGGCGCGGGTCGGAGACGGTGCGCTCCACCCGGAGGTCGACTGACGGTGTGGTGGCGGCGCTGGCGTAGGCCGCGAACGCGACGCCGACGACGCCGACGAGCAGGGCGAACGGCTCCTGGAGGGCGACGCCGAGCGCGCCCGCGACGAACGTGAGCGCCGTCACGCCGCGCCAGCGGTTGGTGTCCCGGTCGGTCATGGCTCCTCCATCCGGTCGAGTTCGGCGATGGCGCGGCGGGCCTGCCTGGTGAATCGGTGCTCGCTCCCGACGAGTTCGCGGACCAGCGACCGGAGTGAGACGTCGCCGAGGTCGGCGTCCTCGTCGGCGAAGAACGCGGCCGCGACGGGGTCGTCGGTCCACTCGCCGCTCGCGAGCAGGTCGGCCGCCGCCTCGGGGCTGCAGTGTTCGCGGTGGGCGACCACCTCGACGGCGACGCCGTGGAGGCGTTCCTCGACTGCCATCCGGTGGACGTGACTCGATTTGCCCAGGCCGTCGCTGGCGCGCCGGAGCGCCTCGTCGACCGAGTCGCCGGGCGCCGGGAGGCGTTCGAGCCCTTCCTCGGGGTCGCCGGTCTCGGCCTGCCGGAACGTCGCCCGGCGTCGCCCGACCAGGTCGAGGACGGCCTGGAGGGCGGCGAACGCGCCGATGAACGCGACGAACACGCGGGCGACGCCGACGGACGCCGCGAGTTGCGGGCGGACGACGACGGCCAGGCCGATGACCGCCGTGGCGACGCCCGCCGCCAGGAACGTCGATCGCCACCTCATGGGTCGTCCTCCCCGTAGGCGGCCTCGATGCGGCGGAGCGCGGCCACCGCCCGCTCCTCGCGGTCGGCGGTCGGTTCGACGCCGCCGTACCGCACCGCCTCGAACAGGTCGGTCAGTTCGGACACGTCCGCGGAGGCCATGCCGGCGTCGGTGGCGGCCGCGGCGAACTCGCCGGGCGTGCTCGCCGCGGGGTTCGGCACGTCGAGGTGGCGCGTCATCTCGCGCCACGCGCGGTACACCTCGTTCTCGACGTCGGCGTCGCCTTCGATGCGGTCGGCGGCCGCGCCCGCCGCCTCGCCGATGGCCGTCAGCGACTCCTCGTCCGGTTCCGGTTCGGGGTCGGGTCGCGGTCCGCCGGTGTCGTCGTTGCCGGTGGCCCGGAAGACGGCGACGACCAGCACCAGGCCGATGACCGCCAGGACCACCAGCAGCCCGGTGGGTGAGGCCGCGCCCGCGCCGCTGCCGGTGCCGACGCTGACGTTGCTCGCGGAGACGTTGCCGAACGCCGGGAGGACGGCCGGCCGACCGGGACCGGCGGTGCCGCAGTTCGTCAGGAACGCGTGGAGGAGGACGCCGGGTAGCAGGAGGGCGGCGACGGTGAGGACGCCGGCGAGTCGGTCGTGCCGGTAGCTGGCCAGTCCGAACACGGCCGCCATCCCGGCCACCGCGAGCAGGGCGAACGTGTCCGTGAGGAGGAACGGGATGCAGGGGGTAGGGATGGAGGCCGGTTCGCCGGCCGGGACGCCCGTGCGGTTGGACTGGTCGTCCTGGTCGAACGGGAGGGAGAAGCCGGGGCTACCGCCCGCGTCGCCGGTGCTGAAGCCGGCCTCCGAGTAGTCGACGGCCGACGTCAGCGTGGCCGCGGCCACCCCGATGGCGAGGACGGCGAGGAGGAGCGCCACCAGGGCACGGATGCCATCGCGTTGCACACCGGGGGTAGTGGTATCGGAAGCTTAGGTGTTCCGCAACTATCACGTGACGGAGGCGGGGTGCGTGCCCGCTCGCCGGCCGTCGCGGCCGGGTTACTCCCGCGAGCCGATGGTCACGTCGGTGTACTTGTGCTTCGAGAAACCGGCCGCGCCCGTCGGCGGCAGGTCGACCCAGGGGTAGTAGAAGCCCTCGCCGACCGGATGGAACTTCGGCAGGACGACGACGTCCTCCCAGTTGGCTTCCTCCATCGCGAGGTACGCCTCGGCGCGGGCGGCGGCGTCGGCCTCGCTCACGGTCTGGTGGGCGCCGATGGTCGCCCACGCCTCGCGGGCGCGGTCGGCGGCCGGCGTGCCGTCCCAGAACGTGTAGAAGCCGTCCGTCGGCGGCGCGAGCAACTGGAGGAAGTTCTGCGGCGACGGGTAGTCCATCATCCAGCCGTAGGAGAACATCTCGAGGGTGCCGCGCTCGCCGCGCGTGGCGAGCGTCGGGAACGGCGCCTGTTCGACGCGGAGGTCGACGTACGCCGCCGCGAGTTTGTCGCGGAGCAGGCCGGCCGTCGACTGCCACGCCGCGCTCGTGTACGTGGTGAACGTGAGGTCGGCGCGGTCGTCGGGCCCGTAGCCGGCGGCCTCCATGACCGCCTGCGCGTCCTCGATGCGGGTCTCGGCGGCGCCGTACGGGTAGCGTTCGGCGTGCTCGTCGTAGGCGTCCGGGCCACCGGGGAAGATGGCGCGCGGGGTGACGTGGACCGCGGGACTGCCCCGGCCGGCGTGCACGTCCTCGACCTGGGTCTGCTGGTCGAAGACGTACGCGACGGCCTGCCGGACCGGCTTCGGGACGGCGCCGGTGTTGAACCCGACGTAGAACGTGGAGACGAGCGGCACCTGGACGTAGCGGGCGGTCAGCCCGTTCGCCTCGAACGGCCCGTAGCTGCCGATCTTCCGGCCCTGGTCGTCGACGGTGTCGACGGTGAGCTTCGACCGGTCGAACTTCGCGTCGGGCACCCAGAACGCGTCGGCGTTCTCGTTCATCGCGTACGTGAACCCGCTCGTCGGCTCGGAGATGACCTCCCACTGGATGCCGGCGACGTTCGGGCCGTCGCGGTGGTAGTCGTCGCGGGCGACCACGCTGTACTTCGTGCCCTCGACCCACTCGCCGAGGGTGAACGGGCCGGCGCCGACGGGCGACTCCTTCGCGAACGCCTGCTGAGTGTGTTCGCCGTCGTAGCCCGGGACGTCGTCCACGATGCCTTCCGGGAGGATGGCGAACGCCGGCAGGGCGAGGATGTCGAGGGCGGCGTGGAACGGCGCGGTCAGCCGGAGTTCCACGGTCCGGTCGTCGAGTGCCGTGACGCCGAGGCTCCCGGGCAGGTAGGCCTCGCGCTCGCTCCCGTCGTCGGTGGTCACCGTGTGGGTGTCGTGTTCGACGCCGAGGCGGTCGAGCAGCATCCCGGCCCACCGCGAGTTGGGGGAGGCGGCGATGCGCTCGAAGGAGTAGACGACGTCGGCCGCGCGGAGCGACGCGCCGTTCGAGAAGGTGACGCCCTCCTTGAGCGTGACGGTGTAGACGGTGCCGTCCGCGGAGACGTCGATCGCGTCCGCGAGGAGGAGTTCGGGGGTGGGGTTACCTTTCGGGTAGTGGGCCAGTCCGTCGAACAGCTGGGTGATGACGCGGTTCGACGCGGTGTCCACGGACGCGACCGGGTCGAGCGTGCGGATGGGCTGACCGATCATCCGGAAGGTCCGCTGTCGGGAGTCGGAGGTGGCGTTGGTCGCGGCCTGGAGACAGCCGGCGGTGGCGAGAGCGGTTGCGCCGGCGGCCGCTCGCAAGAACGACCGACGGCTCGAACGGGGGAGAGTCATGGGTGTGTAGCGCCGGTCCGGTGAGAACCGTTACTTCGGACTCCGCACGTCAGCACGAAATAAGTATCGCCCACCCTACATATAGAGAGCACGTGGCACGCCACCCGTTCGGCCGGGAAGCCGTCACACGGGATGCGAGTCGGCGTCGAGAGCGCGTTCGGCCACGACGCCGCGGCGTCACGTGGACGCGCGGGAGTCGCCCACGTCCCCGCTCCCGTTCACCAGGTCGACGAGCGCGGTGAGGCTGGACACCTCGAACGTCGGCGGGTCGGACAGCCGGTAGCCGGTCCGGTGGGACCGGCGGAGGAAGACCGAATCCACGCCCAGGCGGTCGGCGGCACCCACGTCACAGTCGGTGTCGCCGACGTAGAGCACGCTGTCGGCGTCCAGGTCGGCCACGGCCCGCTCCAGGTAGTGCGGGTCGGGTTTCCGCGACCGGAAGCCGTCGAGGGTCGGGTCCCGACCGTAGTAGGTCGCGAACAGGTCGTCGAGGTCGAACCGGTCGACGATGTACTCGATGGTCCGGTGCTGGTTGTTGCTGACGATGCCCAGGTCGGCGTCCAGGCCGCGGAGCGCGGCGACGTCCTCGTAGAGGCGTTTCGTGCCGGCGCCGAGTTCGACGGCCTGCCCGTCGGCCGCGCGTCGCTCGCGGGTGGCCCAGAACGCCTCGGTGTCGATGCCGTACGCCTCACAGACGGCGTCGACGGCGGCCGCGTCCCGGAACATCGCGGTGACGTCGGCTTCCGTCGGCGACGGCACGCCGTGGTCCTGGAACGCGAGTCGGACCGACGCCCGGTTCACCGCCGCGGGCGTCGGCGTCGTGAGCACCCCGTCGTTGTCGAAGATGACTGCGTCGTACATGCCGAAATCCCCTGTCCAGCGTTCGGGGGTTGTCTGAGCGGAGGTACGTGGCGGCTAAATAGCTCGCTATGTCGTCGCCGTTCGTCACCGTGTCTCACAGTAGCCGACGGCGAGCGGGCGAGGGCGACCCGCCGGCCCGGGGGCGGAGAGCAGGCTTATTGAGCCTGGATTTCCATGTCCGGGCACATGGACACTGCGCGCCGCCTGGTCGTGCTCGCCGTCGCCGTCGTCGGGACGGCGGTCATCGCCGCGGTCCCCATCGCGGGCGACCTGTCGACGGCTGGGCGGTACGCCATCGCGACGATGTACTTCGCGGCCGTCCTCTGGGTGACCGGGGCGCTCCCCTGCCGGTCACCGCGCTGCTCATCCCCGCCCTCCTGACCGTCCTCGGCGTCTTCCCCGACATGGCGGACGCCCTGGCGGGCTTCGCCGACCCCATCGTCTTCCTGCTGCTGGCCGGGTTCATGCTCGCGGAGGCGCTCCAGCGCCACGGCATCGACCGGCGCATCGCGTACACCATCCTGGCGCGCATCGGGTCGACCCCGGAGCGCCTCGTCCTCGCGGTGATGGTGGCGACGGCGCTCCTCTCGATGGTCATCTCGAACACGGCGACGGTGGCGATGATGGCGCCCATCGCCGTCGGCCTCGTCGGCCAGCTCACCGACCTCGGCACCCGCACCGACGACGGCACCGACGGCGAGTTCCCGAACCTCCAGATAGCGATGCTCCTCGGCGTCGCGTACGCCGCCAGCCTCGGCGGCGTCGGCACCCTCATCGGCACGCCGCCGAACGCCATCGTCGTCGGCCAGCTCGACGACCTGCTGGGCTACCAGCTCTCCTTCGTCACCTGGCTGTTCGTCGGCCTCCCGATGGTCGCGGTGACGCTCCCGCTGACCTGGTATCTCCTCGTCGCCCACGTCTACCCGCCGGAGATACGCGACGTGAGCGAGGCCCGCGAGCAGGCCCGCGACCACCTCCGGGCGGCCGGCCCGCTCTCCACCGAAGGCCGACGCGTCGTCGCCATCTTCGCGGCGACGGCCGGCCTCTGGCTGCTCGGCGGCCTCGACTTCCTCTTCGAGGGCGTCCTGCCCGCGACCTGGTACATCACGCTGTTCGGCGGGGAGGGCGCCACCGTCTTCGGCACGACCGGCCACCAGGGCGTCCTCTACTTCGTGCTGGTCGGCGTGCTCGCCATCCCCGCGCTCGTCGTCGCCGGCACCGTCGAGTGGGAGGACGTCGCGGACATCGACTGGGGGACGCTCGTCCTGCTCGGCGGCGGCATCTCGCTCGCCAACGCGCTCACCGCGACCGGCGCGACGCGCTGGCTCGCGGACGTCACCATCGGCGCGCTCGGCGACGTCTCGCTCGTCGTCGTCATCGGCGCCGTCATCGCGCTCACCGTCTTCGTCGGCGAGATAGCCTCGAACACCGCGATGGCTGCCATCCTCGCGCCCCTGCTCATCAGCGTCGGTCCCGTCTACGCAGACTCACTCGGTACCTCCGACACCACCGCCGCCGTCTTCCTCGCGGTCACCGGCGCCATCGCCGCCAGCTACGGGTTCGCGCTCCCCGTCGCCACGCCGCCGAACGCCATCGTGTTCGGCACCGGCCACGTGACGAGAGACCAGATGCTCCGGGCGGGCGTCCTCCTCGACGTGGTGATGATACTCGTCGCCACCGGCACGATAACCCTGCTCATCCGGACGGTGTGGCCGGTGCTGCTGGCGTGAACCACGCGTGTTGACCGGCCAGAACCGTTTTCCGCCGACCCGTCGACTACTGTTACCATGCCCGTCACGCCCCCGGTCGCGAGGACGTTCACCCAGGACGACGCGACGGTCGTGGTCGAGACGCGACCGGCGTTCCTGGACGCGCTCGGCCGGGCCGACGACGGCGACGTCGTCTACGTCGCCGACGGCGCGACCGTCGACCTCACCGCGGAGACCGCGATCGGCGTCCCGGACGGCGTCACCGTCGCCAGCGGCCGCGACCCCGAAGCGGGCCGACAGGGCGCCGCGATAACGGTCTCCGACGAGGAGGGGTACCTGTTCAAGGTGTACGGCGAGGACGTGACGTTCGCGGGCCTTCGCCTGCTGGGGCCGCGCCGCGGTTACTTCGACCCGCGCGGCGCCTACGACGACCACGACCGCACCGGCGTCTACGCGCTCGGCGACGGCTTCGAGATGGTGAACTGCGAGGCGTCCGGGTGGCCGCACGCCGCCGTCGCGGCCGGCAGCCGCACGCGGGCGACGACGACCGAGGTTCGGGACAGCTACCTCCACCACAACGCCATGCAGGGCTACGGCTACGGCGCGACGTTCTACAACGGCCACCACCTGCTGGAGCGGAACGTCTTCGACCACAACCGCCACGCCGTCGCCGGGTTCGGGTACGACACCTGCGGGTTCGAGGTCCGGGAGAACTACTTCGGGTCGGAGACGGTCGGCCACGTGGTGGACATGCACGCGCTGAACCAGAACCTCGACGACGCGGACCCCGTCGCCGGCGGCCGAATCGACGTCCACCACAACACGTTCGCGACGGCGGAGTCGATACACAGGTCGCCCGTGAGCGCCGTCGCCATCAAGGGGTTCCGACCGAGGGTGGGGCCGTCCGGAGCAACCATTTCGCCCATTCGACCCCGCCGGAGGGACCGGGCACGTCGGCGGACGCCGTCCGCCAGGAGCAGGTCGACGCCTGGACGAACCTCCGGGTAACGGACAACGAGTACGGCTATCGCGGCGACCCGCCCCGGGAGTCGTCGGTCGGCGCTGACTGGCTACACGGCTGACAGCCCGCCGTCACCGCGGACTGACCACACGGCCGCCACCCCGCCGTCACCGGGGGCTGGCCAGGGCCGACAGCCCGCTACCGTCCGGCAACCCGTTATAATACCTTAGAGAACCTACTGGTCTCTCGTCGTTCGGGGTGCCGGCACCGCCAGCACCCCCGGCACCACCATGCCCCGGAACATCAGCCTCCCAGACGTCAACCGCGGCCGGGCCGTCCTCTGGTTCGTCGCCGTACTGCTGGTCGCCGGCCTCGCGTACGTGACCTGGTCGTACGTCGGCACCATCGTGCTCGGCGTGTTCGCCTACTACGTGACCCGCCCGGTGTTCGCCCGCATCAACGCCCGCATCCGGTCGCGCACCATCGCGACCGCAGTCGCGCTCCTCCTCGTCACGGTGCCCGTGCTGCTGCTCGTCGTCTGGACGCTCGGGGTCGCCATCCAGCAACTCTCCATCATCCTCCAGTCCGAGGCCGTGACCGCCGCCCTCGAACCGTTCATCGACGTGACCGAGATAACCAACACCATCACCGTGACAGTCGAGGGCGTCGTCCGCGACCCGGCCAGCCTCACCCGCGGACCGCTCGCCGACACGCTCACCAACGCCGCGGACATCGTCTCGGAGTCGTTCGGCTTCATCGTCAACATCGGCCTCCACGCGTTCATCGCCATCGTCGTCACGTTCTTCCTGCTCCGAGACGACTACCGCATCGTCCGCTGGGCGGACAACGTGTTCGTCAGGGACAACGAGGTCCTGCTGGCGTACTTCAAGGCAGTCGACACCGACCTGAAGAGCATCTTCTACGGGAGCATCCTCAACGCGCTCCTCACCGCCGCGCTCGCCGTCGTGACCTACAGCCTGCTCAACCTGGTCGCCCCGTCCGGCCTCGACATTCCGAGCCCCGGCCTGGTCGGTCTCCTGGTCGGCGTCGGTAGCCTCGTGCCGGTCGTCGGCATCAAGATCGTCTGGGTTCCCATCGCGCTCTACCTGCTCGCCGTCGCCGCGCTCTCCACGCCGACCGCCATCTGGTTCGTCGTCGTCTTCGCGCTCGTCTCCGTGGTGGTCGTCGACACCATCCCCGACCAGGTGCTCCGGCCGTACGTCAGCGGCCGGAACCTCAACGTCGGTGCCGTGATGCTCGCCTACATCTTCGGCCCGCTGCTGTTCGGCTGGTACGGCATCTTCCTCGGCCCGCTCCTCCTCGCCGTCGGCTACGAGTTCGCCCGCATCGTCCTGCCGTGGCTCGTGGACGCCGACTGGGTGCCCGAACTCGGGCCGTTCGTCGAGACGGAACCGGAGGAAGAGCCAGCCGCCGCGCCGCCCGCCGCCGAAGCAGTCGAGGACGTGCCCGACCAGCCGGAGGACGCCGACGGCGACCAGACCGGTGCGGCCCAGTAAGCGGGCTACTCGTCCGGTTCGTACAGGCAGTTCGCGCAGAACTCCAGGTCCTCGTCGAGTGGCCGGGAGCAGGCCGGGCACCGCGCCCGGAGGTCGCCGTGGGAGCGGCGTCGCACCGTCAGCCAGGCGTCGAAGGCGCCGACCAGCCGGACCATGAGCGCGGCGAGCACCACCGGCGCCCATCCGGCACCGGACCGGAGGGCGTCGACGACCGCCTGGCTGCTACCCGTCGTGACCGCGCTCACCATCGGTTCGGGGAGGAGGCCGACCGCCAGCGCCACGGTCACCGTGCCCCACGCCAGGGCGCGGAGCCACGCCCTGAGGTAGAGATGCCCGAGTCCGGGCGCCAGGACGGAGAGAAGGACAGCCGTTACCGCGTGTTCGCGCTCGACGGCGGGGTCGAGCAGTCCGTGACCGCTCATTGGTCGAACTCGACACCGGCGTGTCGTCAACCTTCCGTTACGCCCGCCTGAAGGCGAGTAAAGCGCCTGTTTCTGGTATCTATCCGGCTACCGGTCGTCGACGTCGATGCGTCGCGCGAAGCTGACGGCCCGGCCGTCGTCGTACTCGACGATAGTCTGCAGGACGACCTTCCCGTCGTTCATCTTCACCTTCGCGCCGTCGCCCGCGCCGACGTCGACCTTCGTCCGGTTGGTGTACGTCTCGTTCACGGCCAGGTCGCCGACGTGCTGTTCGCCCTGCCAGATGCGCTCCTGGTTGCCGAACGTGGTCGTGTAGAGGTTCACCGTCACGTGGACGTCCTCGGCGTCCGCCGACCCGGTGTTCGCGAGCGACGCCTCGACCACCCGGCAGGTGAACTGCCCGCACCGGTCGACCACCTCGGCGTCGAAGTCGAACCGGGGCTGTGGCCCGGACGGCGTCGTGGTGGTCGCCGCGCCGCCCGACCCGTCCGACCCGCCGTCGTCGGACGGGCCCTGGTCGAGACCGACGAGACCCGGGTGCAGGCCGACGACGGCCGACGAGAGGAGGGCGAGACCGACCAGGGCGACGAGCACCTGGTGGTTCCGGACGCGGTTCGCGGTCGCTACGAGTCTGTCGCGGCGTGACGGGCGGTCGCTGTCCTGCATAGGAGAGCTACTGGGTACGCAATCGGCGACCGGCGGGAAATACGCACTGGCCGTTCGACCGGACCCGGTAGGACGCCGTTACCGTCAGGTGGCCGGGAGGTTCTCGCGGTGGGCGAACGCGGCGAGCGCGCCGCCGCCCACGACCACGGGCAGCCAGAAGATGGTGCCCCGGTAGATGATGACGGCGGCCGTCACGAGACCGACGGAGACGCCGGTCACCGGGACGAGCAGCGCGACGAGCACCGCCTCGATGCCGCCGAGGCCGCCGGGCAG
This sequence comes from Halobacteriaceae archaeon GCM10025711, assembly GCA_042662785.1. Lineage (GTDB taxonomy): Archaea > Halobacteriota > Halobacteria > Halobacteriales > Halobacteriaceae > JBHSYX01. The sequence goes on along the minus strand of JBHSYX010000001.1, from coordinate 866,942 downwards.
CGGGGCGACGCCCGCGACGGTGCCGACGGGGACGACGAACAGCGTGGCGGCCAGCGAGACGTGGACGCCGAGCGCGGAGAACGCGAGCCAGAGCGCGACCGCCTGCAGGAACCAGCCCAGCGCCGAGTAGCCGAGCGCGGTCGCGAGTCCGCGCCGGTCGGCCGAAACCCGCTCGATGTCCGTGACGAACCCCGGGCGCGCTCCCGGATGGCGTCGCCGTCCGGCGGCGACACGCGTGGAATCCACGACCCGACGGCACCGAACGCGGCCGTCAGCAACCGGGCGACGACCCGCTCCACGCGCCGACGGCGTCGCCAGGCCGCGTAGAGCACGAGCGGGACGCCGGCGGCGAGCGCGACCACGGCGAGCGCCGCGAGGTCGAGCGGGCCGCCGGCCGTCACCACCGTCGCGTAGTAGGTGACGCCCACGAGCGCGAACACGATGGACGGGAAGAAGTTCAGCGTGTCGACGCCCGCGATGGCGGCGAGACCGGTCTCGTATCGGGTCCGCGAGGTCCGCGAGATGAGCATCGCGGTGAACGGCTCGCCGCCGGCCTGGCCGAACGGCGTCACGTTGTTCATGAACGCCGCGCCCGCGTAGACGAGGAACGACTTCTTCGCCGAGATGTCGACGTCGAGGACGTCGAGCACCGTGCGGAGCGAGAGGCTCCAGGCGACCAGCCAGCCGCCGCCGACCACGACCACGAGCGCGACGAGCGCGGGACGCGCGCCGTCGAGGGCGTCGAGGATGCGGTCGGCGCCGACGACCCAGAAGAGGACGGCGAACACTGCGAGTGCGCCGGCGAACCCGACCACCGTCGGATAGACGTCGCTACGACGCACCATCTTCCCCAGGAGAGTCGAAAGGACACCTTGAACGTAACGGCAGATTACGTGCCACTGCCCCACACGCAGCTGACGGCCGAGGGGCCACAATATTGAAACACTCGTCTCCCCACATATGTGTTCACTGCGTTCCTCATCATGCCCGCAAAGACCGCCCTCCGGGCCTCGTTTGTCGTTCTGCTCGTCCTCTCGACGCTCACCCTCGGGGTCTCGTACGCCACGACGGCGCTCGACGACACGACCGCCACCGTCGCCGCCCAGCGGTACGCGGACGGCAGCGACGAACCGATCGTCGAACCGCGCGACAACGTCACCGTCGTCGCGACCGACTCGAACACGTGGCTCGGCGAGGAGACCGACGACCCCCGGTCGAAGGCCGAACTCGTCGCGTTCGACCCCGACGGGAGCGTCCTGTACTACAACGACTCCCACACGCGCTACTGGGACGTCGACCCCGTGCCCGGGACGGCGACGACCGTCGAGTACGCGTTCTCCGACCACCTCTCCGGGTCGGCCTGCCCGACCGACTACGACCCCGCCGCCTACGGCGTGAACGAGAGCGTCTGGAACGAGTACGAGCAGGCGCGCGCCGACACGGACGCCTGCACCCTGAACGGCGTCGAGCGCGTGAACCTGACGACCGGCGAACTGACCCGGGTCTGGTCGCAGGTCACGCCCGGGAAGGAGGCGAGCCGGCATCACGACGTCGACCGCATCAACGAGACGCATCTCGCCGTCGCCGACATCTACCTCGACCGGGTGTTCGTCGTGAACACCGACACCGGCGAGATGACCTGGAGCTGGAACGCGTCGAGCGACTTCCCGCGGTCCGGCGGCGGCCCGTACCCGGTCGACTGGACGCACGTCAACGACGTCGAGGTGCTGCCTGACGGCCGCCTGATGGCCGACCTCCGCAACCAGGACCAGGTCGTCTTCCTCGACCCGACCGAGCCCTCCGACGAGGCGCTTCAGGAGAACTGGACGCTCGGGGCCGAGGACGACTACGACGTGCTCTACGAGCAGCACAACCCCGACTACATCCCGCGCGAGCAGGGCGGGCCGGCGGTCGTCATCGGCGACTCCGAGAACAACCGCGTCGTCGAGTACCAGCGCACCGGCGACGGCTGGGAGCGGACCTGGACGTGGCAGGACGCCCGGATGCAGTGGGCGCGCGACGCCGACCGCCTCCCGAACGGCCACACGCTCGTCGCGGACTCGAACGGTGACCGCGTCCTCGAAATCGACCGGTCGGGCGACGTAGTCTGGAGCGCGAACATCGGGTTCCCCTACGAGGTCGAACGCCTCGGGACCGGCGACGAGAGCGCGGGTGGGCCCAGCGCCACGTCGGCCGACATCGCGTCGAGTCGCGGGAGTGGGCCGCTGGGGGCGCTCTGGGTCGACGTGAAGGGCTCGCTCTCCGGGCCGGTGTTCTCCGCCACCCAGTACATCCTCCCGGAGTGGATGGGTTTCGTCGAGTTCGGCGCCGTTGTACTGTTCGCACTGACCGCACTCGCCTGGGGGGCGACCGAGACGTGGTGGGTCGCCCGCAGACGCTTCCGGAGACGATGACAGGGACAGACGAACGAGCGACCGTCAGCACCGACCACGAGACAGCGACGCCGTCCGAGCGACGCACCGGCTTCGTCGACTCGCTCGACGAGGGGCACCGGTGGCTCGCGGCCGCACTCGGCATCGCCGCCATCGTGGCGACCGTCTACTACGCCACCCACCCGTACCCGGCCTACGGCGCCGGCCTCTACCTCGCTATCGCCGAGCAGATCGTCGCCCACGGCTACCAGATGCCGGCGACGATTCCACACTACACCGCCGGCGGCGTCCCGTTCGCGTATCCGCCGCTCATGTTCTACGTGACGGCGGTGCTGGTCGACCTGGGCGTCGACCCGGTGGTGCTCACGCGGGCGCTCCCCGCCCTCGTCACCATCGCCTATCTCGTCCCGTTCTACTACCTGGCGCGCGCCGTGCTCGGCTCCGGGCGGGCGGCCGGCCTCGCGACGGTGCTGCTCGCGGCGACGCCGGACGTGCTCCAGTGGCACCTCTCGGGCGGCGGCATCGTCCGGGCGCCGGCGTTCACGCTGGCCGTCACCGGTCTCTACGTCGGCGTGAACCTGTTCCGGACCGGCGACCGGCGGTGGCTCGCGCCGGGCGCGGTCCTGTTCGGCCTGACGCTGCTCTCCCATCCGACGTACTCGGCGTTCTTCGGGCTGAGCTACCTCGTTTTCTACGCGGCGTACGACCGCACGCGGGCCGGTCTCGTGAACGGTGCGGCCGTCGCGACCGGCGGCCTCACGATAGCGGCGCCCTGGGTGATTCACGTCGCGCGAACGCACGGCGTGGCGACGCTCACCGGTGCGGCCGGGACCCACGGCGGGTTCGGCCGGAACCTCCGGACCGTCGCCGGCAAGGTGCTCGACCCGAGCGCGTCGCTCGTGGTCGTCGTCCTCCTCGCGGCGGCCGTCGCCTATCTGGTGTGGCAGCGCCGGTATCTCCTCCCCGGGTGGCTGGGCGTCGGACTGGTGCTGATGAACGAGATGCGCTACGTGTTCGTGCCGGCCGTCCTGGTGGCCGCGACGGTGCTCTCCGAGGCGTCGCGGGGCCGACCGGGGGACAGGGCGCGCCGCCTGCTCGACTGGCGGCCGTCGCGGTGGAACGGCGCGGCGTTCGCGACCGTCGTCGTTCTCGCCGCGGCCGTCGGCGGCCTCTACGCCGCGGACGTCCCCGTGAAAGGCGGCCAGGGGTTGCCGGCGTTCGTGAACGACGACGACGTGGCGGCGATGGAGTGGGTCGAGGCGGAGACGCCACCAGACGCCGAGTTCGTCGTCCTGGGCGACGGCGCCGAGTGGTTCCCGTACTTCACCGACCGGACGATGCTCGTCGGGCCGTGGGGCGTCGAGTGGGTGTCGCCGTCGGCGTACGACCGCCACCTCGACCTGTTCGAGGAGCTATCGGCCTGTCACGCCGCAGGCTGCCTGACCGACGGCCTCGCACGCGAGGATGTGCAGCCCGACTACGTCTACGTCCCGAAGGGGACCTACACCGTCCGGGGCGAAGACGAACACCAGACGGCGGTGATGCGGACGACGATGCAGGCCGTGGAGACCTACCGCCTCGTGTACGAGAACGACGGGGCGATGATCTTCCGCGTCGAGTCCTGAGCCACGGGAGAACCGCGATTGCTGGCGCTCGAACGGTCGTGAAGGGGGTCGTGCGACCGGCGGTGGATTCGGGCCGAGAACAGTATTGAATCTAGAGTGGTTTAATTTCGCAATTTGGGAGTTCGGCAATTAAGGTTATGGTCCAGCGCACCCTGTAATGGTAGCATGGCTACCCAGTCGGGCCGGAACGTCGTCTTCGTGGTCCTCGACACGGTCCGGAAGGACCACCTCTCGGTCTACGGCTACGACCGGCCGACCAGCCCGAACCTCGAACGGTTCGCCGAGGACGCTGCCGTGTTCGACGAGGCCGTCGCCCCGGCGCCGTGGACGCTGCCTGTCCACGCGTCGCTGTTCACCGGGCAGTACCCGAGCCAGCACGGCGCGAGCCAGGAGAACCCCTATCTGAAGGGGTCCACCACGCTCGCGGAGACGCTCTCCGAGGCGGGCTACGCGACCGCGTGCTACTCGGCGAACGCGTGGATCACGCCGTACACCGGCCTCACCCGCGGGTTCGACGAGAAGGACAACTTCTTCAAGGTGATGCCCGGCGACCTGTTCTCCGGCCCGATGGCCAGCGTCTGGCAGCTCCTGAACGACACCGGCCCGCTCCGGTCGGTCGCCGACTGGCTGGTGAACGTCGGCAACGAGATACACGAACGCCTGTCGGCGTCCGGCGACGGCGACACCAAGACGCCCGCCATCATCGACCGGACCATCGAGTTCATCGACGACGCCGACGAGCCCTACTTCGCGTTCGTCAACCTCCTCGACGCCCACCTCCCGTACCACCCGCCCGCCGAACAGCGCGACCAGTTCGCCCCCGGCGTCGACTCGACCGCCGTGTGTCAGAACTCGAAGGAGTACAACTCCGGCGCCCGCGACATCGACGACGACGAGTGGGACGACATCCGCGACCTCTACGACGCCGAGATACGGCACGTCGACGAACAGCTCGGCCGCCTCCTCGACTACCTCCGCGAGACCGACGACTGGGACGACACGCTCGTCGTCGTCGCCGCCGACCACGGCGAACTCCACGGCGAGAACGGCCTCTACGGCCACGAGTTCGCCGTCTACGACCCGCTCGTCAACGTCCCGCTGCTCGTGAAACACCCGGAACTGCCGGCCGACCGCTACGACTCCCAGGTCGAACTCATCGACCTCTACCACACCGTCCTCGACCACGCCCGGGTCGACCCGACCCGGTCACACGACGCCGTCACGCTGAACACCGCGCGGTCGCTGCTCTCCCAGCACTACCGCGAGTTCGCCGACGGCGACCTCGGCGCCATCGGCGACGGCGAGTACGCGTTCGTGGAGTACTTCCAGCCCATCGTCGAACTCAACCAGCTCGAACACAAGGCGAAGGCCGCCGGTCGCACCATCGACGAGGACTCCCGGTTCTACTCCCGGATGCGGGTCGCCCGTCGCCCGGACGCCAAGTACATCCAGAACGAACGCATCCCCGACGAGGCATACCGCCTCGACGAGGACCCCGGCGAGCAGGAGAACCTCGCGAACACCGGCGACCCCGCCTTCGAGGAGCTACAGGTCGCCCTGGACGAGTTCACCGAGCGCGTCACTGACGGCGACCGGCGGATGGACGCCACCGCCCCCGACGCCGGCGGGCTGGACGACATGGACACGCAGGCGAAAGACCGGCTCCGCGAACTCGGTTACCTCGACTGACCCCGCGGACAGTATCCGATTACTGCCAGGTCACGTAGGTCAGCACGCCCAGTGCGACCAGCTGGAGCGCCCGGAGGACGAGCACCGCCTGCTGGACGTGCGGGTCGCCGGCGTAGAAGCTCTGCATCGAGAAGAAGAAGTAGAGCGCGACGGCGTTCTCGAAGAGCATCACGACGCCGAACGCCATCAGCCCGAGCACGAGCGGCGTGGCGAACAGCCGGTAGTTCCGTATCCAGACGCCGGTCAGCACGGCGAGCAACACGATGTTGATGCCCGCGAGCACGCTCGCCGTCTGGATGGTGGTCTCCATCGCCATCAGTCGACACGCTCCAGTATGTCGTCGAACGTCTCACGGTGGCGTTCGAACCGGTCGGTCAGGAAGTAGAGCTTCGCGTAGTCGCTGCCGCCCGGTTCGACGACGTCGTGGTCCTCGAGCATCCCCAGGTGATGGCGCACTGTCTTGTATCCCACGTCGAGTTCCTCCGCGAGTTGGTTCGCGTTCTTCGGTCGGTCGGAGAGGGCGCGGATGATGCGCGCGCGGTTCTCGCCGCCGCGCGTCGCCGTAAGCAGGTACCAGAGCGCCTTCTCCATTGCACTCTCTCATCCCACTGTCCGCACGGGTGGGATAAAGGTCTATGCCATGATGCCGCACCGACAGGTTCGGCTGGAGTACCCGCGGCAGGACCGGGCTGCCCGGTCACGTCAGACCGGACCGCACCAGGGCTACTGCGGCGTGAGCGTCACCTTCACCACGTCGCTGACGGCGGGGTAGTCGTAGCCGTTCACCGCCTCGATGGGCGCGACGGTGCCGCGCTCGACCAGGCCGACGCCCGCGCCGGACTGGCGCTGGGCCTGGTTCGGGCCGGTGCCCGGTTCCTCGTTGACCTCGGTGCCCGCGTCCCAGAGGCTGACGTGGTCGGTGACGTTCCCCGCCATCGGCGCCATCCCGTTGGACTGCTTGAACAGCGGGAGGCCGCCCGCGCCGCCCAGCGTCAGGAACAGGTCGTTCGACGGGATGAACATCGTCACCAGCGAGAGGTACGCGCGCGGGTTCCCCGACGCCGCCGTCACGGAGAACTCGTAGGCGTGGCCCGGGAGCAGCGGCCCCGGCGAATCCATGCCCTCGGGCGTCGCGAACGCGCCGCTGTCGACGACGGTGTCGCGGCCCGCGAGCGACTCCGCCAGCTTCCCGGGCATGCCGTCCTCCGCTATCTCCTCCAGGCCGTTGTCCCGCTCGGGTTCGCCCTCGGAGAAGATGGGTTCGTCGCGCGTGTGCACGGCGTACGCGCCCGGGGAGAGCGGCACCGGCTGCTCGCTCGCCTCGCCGTCCGCGGTCGTCATCAGCGTCATGCCCGTGGAGACGTTCTCGATGCGGACGGTGAACGTCCGGGCGGACTGCTCCTGCTGGCCGAGCACGTTCGTGCCGCCGACGGCGAGCAGGCCGGCCGTCGCCGCGCCGCCCGCCACGAGGAACCCCGGCGCGAGGCGTGCCAGGGCTGGTTCGAGGACTGTTCGTCGGTCGCGTCGCGGCCGTCGAGGTCGGAATCGTCGGTTGTCATAGTCGTCCGGTGCGCGGTGGCGCACGACTACCGGTGGCACGGCCCGTTAGAAGTGCGTTTTTCGGGATTCGGGACGAGTTCGGGTGGCGTTCCGGTCGACTGTCTTCCAAAACAGTACCAAATCTCCGGGGTCGGGCACCAGGACAGACGTTACTGGCGTATATGACAGAGGAGAAAGGAGTCGAAATCCCGTGGAGGGAGTGATGCCCTCCGGGCTACCTGCGTTAGCAGCGACCAGGATTGGTCACTTCGACGACGTCAGTTCTTCGGCCCTTTGTTCTTGGGTCCGCCTTTCTTCGTGCACTCTCCCGCCGAACAGGTGATTTCGCTGACCACCGGTTCGGGGTCGGTCTTCGTGGAGTCGATCACGACGTTGCTGTACGTCGCCGAGAGCAGCGTGAGCGTCTGCCCGTTGCCACAACTGATCTCGTCGTCGGACGGGGTGGGTGGGGAGAGAACCAGCGGATTCTTCGGACAGTTCGTGATTTGACCGTTCTTTCCGGAGGGTCCGAACGTCCCCGTCGTCGAGACGTCGTCGGTAACCTCGATCTTGTTCTCCGCCTGTGGATTGTTGCCCCCGCCTGTGCAGCAGACCCAGGTCGCGTCCACGGTTCCCGTCGCGGTGACGGTTATCGATTCGTTGTTGCCGAGGCCTGCAACTTTGAAACAGACGTCCAGGTCGCCGTCGGACTGGCAGTCTGCGTCTGTCCGTATGAAGTGTGCGTTTGCAGCCGTCGCGCTCGACGACATCGCCACGATTGCGCCCCCGGTCAGTGCCGTCGTCCCGGTCGCTTTGAGGACGTCCCTGCGGCTCAGTGACCCCTGCTGACGTTGCCCATCTGTTGCTGTTTCCTTCGTCATAGAACTCTGTGGTGACCTCCCACCACGGGGAAGAACACGCCGCCCGGTGGCATTGTTATACGCCACAAGCGCTCGGAGCCGAAATCGTCGGGTAAAATAGAAGTCCACCAGGGAACGGGTAAGCCTGTCGTTCATAGTTAACATTGCAACGACAGGGTTTGGAAACCGACTTCCGTTTCCGCACCCGGCTGTGTCGGACAGAGAGACAACGGCCGAGGCGACGTGAAACCGCGCGAACGGTGACGATAAGGTTCGCAGTTCTGACACAGCGGCGCGCCCGCATCCGAGGCGGCGAGACGCCCCGCGAACGGCACCGGACGGGCTGACCCGAGGGTGAATCTCACCTCGCGACGGCGGGTCCCACGAACAGGGAAACCAATCGAATGACAGCCGAGTTCCCGTGGAGAGCCGCCGAGCGTCCCAGGACTGACGTCCGTCCAACCTAAAGGAGGTAACGAAACCGTTCCCGTCCATCATCTCGGCGACAGATGGCGAGCAGTGTAATCGCGTTCGTGGCCCCGGATATTCCATCCGACAATGCGACCGCCTCACGAAACGACGCCCCGCCAGCACCACTCCTGACCGCCGCTACCCGGAGAGGCGAGCGCCGAGCGTCCGCGCCCCGCCGACGCTGCCGAGCCACGTCGCGACGAAGGCGAGCGACGCACTCCAGAGCGGCCCGAGACCGGCCGCCCTCGCGAGGACCACCAGCGCGACGAACGTCACACCGACCAGGAGGCACGCGACGAGCGTCCACGCGACCACGACGCCAGCCGACCCGTAGGCGACCGGCCACTCGCGGTCGTAGAGGGCGGGGACGTCCACGCCGACGAGCATCAGGAGGAGGAAACCCGCCTCGAAGCCGTACGACGGGGCCATCCAGAGCATCGCCGCCGGCACCGCGACCAGGACCGCCGTGAGGATGACGACGGACTGGAGCGAGTAGAGGTCGGCTTTCAATCGGTCGACCAGCGTGGAGGGCTCGGCCATACCACGAGTGACACGTCAGCGTCCAAAACGGTTCGGGAACGGTCGGCTGCTCGGAGGCGAACGGGGTGACGAACCCAACTGCCGGCCTCACTCCCGGTCCGCCAGCAGTTCCTGTGTCCGGGCCGCGACCGCCGACCGGAACGCCCGCAGGCCGACGTCGCTCGCGTCGTCGAAGAGGCGGTGGTGCTCCTCGCGATAGATGGCTTCGAGTGTCCGGTCGAGCACCGCGTCCGTCGTGACCGGCCGGCCGCGTTCCGCCAGTCCGGCCGCTATCGCCCGAATGCGGTCCCCGGTCGCGAGCGTCCGGGCGAGTTCCGCGGGCGACGCGTCGAACGGTTCGACCGCGGGATTCGGCTCGTACCCGGGATGCAGGAGTTTCGCGCGCTGCCCGGTCTTCGTCCGGACGACGACGCCCGCCGCCGGGCCGTCGTACCAGTTCGAGTCCGGGATCTGGTAGCGGTCCGGGTGGAAGTCCGCCGCCCGCACCTCCTTCCGGAAGGCGTTCACCGGGTCGAGGCCGAGTCGCCGGAGTATCTTCTCGACGGCGTCCGGCGGCAGGAACTGCCCGCGGGTCCCGGACCACACGTCGAACCCGAGGACCGACGGCGTGCGCTCCCAGTCGTAGGCGACGGCGTGGCGGTGCATCGCCTCGGCGAAGAAGACGACCGCCTCGACGTCGGGCACCGCCGACCGGAGCGCGTCCCGGTCGAGTCGCTCGCGGACGTGCCGGACCGCGTGCCGGTAGGGAAGCGGGACGTCGTCCGGGTCGAAGACGCGATCCCGGTCGCCGAACCGGAGCGCGCCCGATTCCCGTAGCTGGAACCGGAGGTGGGCGCCGTCGAGGTACTCCTGGAGCCAGAGGTGGCCGCCGGCGAGCAGGTCATCGGGTGCGTCCGCGACGGTCGGAAGCGACGGGTACTGTTTCATCGGTCGCGGGCCACCACGGTGTTCGAGCGCGACATTGGTCAGTGAGGTGTAGTTGCTCGTTCGACGGAATAACTCTTGTAGGCGCGGCCGTCCCGACCAGGGCAGAACCCAACTCATTCACTCCCCCCCCATTCGGCGGAAGCCGAGCGGCCCGTACCGGTCCGCCGATGCCACCGTTTTTTCAGCGGTCGTGGAGTATCCCCGCTGATGGCACGTGAAACGCCGCCCGACGCGGCGCCAGAGGAAGAAACGGGCGACCTCGACTGGCTCTCCCTCGACGACGGCGAGGAGATACTCTGGTCGGGGAAGCCGCACTTCTACAGCATCGTCCCCGCGCTCGTCGTCGGCGTCCCGCTCTCGCTCGTCCTGGTCGGGATTCCCATCGTCGCCGGCGCGTACCTGAGCCGCGAGAACACCGTCTACCTCCTGACGACGGAGGGCCTCTACCGGAAGCAGGGCATCCTCTCGCGCGACGTGCAGAAGATCGAGTTCGAGAAGGTCCAGAACATCTCCTTCTCCGAGGGGCCGCTCGGAAAGCAGTTCGGGTACGGCAACGTCGACATCTCGACCGCCGGCGGGTCCGGCGTCGAGATGCGGTTCCGGGCGGTCGAGGACCCGAAGTCCGTCCAGGAGCGCATCAACCGGCAGATTCGCCGGTCGCGGACGGCCGCCCGAGACGAGGACGAGACCGCGGCACGACGGACCGACGACGTGCTCGACGACATCCTGGCCGAACTCCGCGCGATCCGCGCGGCCGTCGAGGACGGCAGCGTCGACGCGGCGCGAACGCCGACCGAGAACACCACCACGGAGGACGACGATGAGCCAGCCCTCGACCAGGAGCGACGACAGGGCGACCAGTGAGGCGCCGACGTGGCTGACCGTCGACCCGGACGAGACCATCGTCTGGCGTGGCAGCCCCGGATACAGACCGTCCTCCCGGCCGCCGCCGTCGGACTGGTCCTGGTCAGCCTGGGGCTCGCCGCCCTCGCGGGGCTGCTACCGGTGCCGGACGCGACCACTCTGTTCGTCGCCGTCATGGGGGTGGCGTCGGTGCTGGTCGGACTGTCGACCATGGTGGGCTCGTACCTCCAGGTGACGCACACCGACTACGTGGTGACCGACCGCGGCCTCTACCGGAAGCGGGGCGTCCTGTCGCGGACGGTGACGGCCGTCGGCTACGAGACCGTCCAGAACGCCACCTACTCGCAGGGCATCACGGGCACGTTCTTCGGCTACGGCACGCTTTCGTTCGACACCGCCGGCGGCACCGGCACGGAGCTCTCTTTCAGGGACGTCGACGACCCGGCGACCGTCCAGCGGCTCGTCAGCGACCAGCTCGCCCGCGTCAGGCGTCGGTCCGGCGACCGGGAGTTGCCGGGGAGCGTCGAACAGTGGGAGGCGGTCCTCGACGAGGTGACCGCGCTCCGGCAGGCGCTCGAATCCCGGCAGGGGTAGGTTCTTACTCGACGAGCGTCGCGGTCAGTTCGATGTCCGGGCCGGCGAGCGCCTTCGACACCGGACACCCGTCCTTGGCGTCCTCGGCGTGCTCCCGGAACGTCGCCGCGTCGATGTCGGGCACGACGCCCTCGACTGAGAGGTCGACGTGCGTTATTTCGAGGGCGTCGGCGTCGAGGTGGACGCTCGCCTCCGCGTGGAGGCGCTCCGGGTCGTAGCCGGCGTCGCCGAGGCCGAGCGCGAGCGCCATCGCGAAGCAGCCGGCTTCGGCGGCCCCGATGAGTTCCTCGGGGTTCGTCCCCGGGTCGTCCTCGAACCGGGAGCCGAACGAGTACGCTCCCTCGTACGCGCCGCTTCCGAGTGCGACTGTTCCACTGCCGTCGTGCAGCGACCCGTCCCAGGTCGCTTCGGCGTTTCTGACTGGCATGCTGCGGGTCCACCTCCGGCCACCACCGGGTTGACTGCTGTCCCGAAAATGTTCGCTCGCACAGGCCACTCCCCTACCGGCCCCACGTCCACCGCGAGTCGAGGACGTACCGGTAGACGCCGCTCACGCCGATGGCGACGAGGTTGGCGACCAGGTACGGGACGCTCCGGAACGTCACCAGCCAGAACAGGACGCCGACCTGTATCGGGATGGCCGACCCACGCACGAGGTTCGTCTTGAGCAGGCCGACGAGGTAGGCCGTCCGCTCGGTGTGCTGGGTCGCCGCGAACGTCCACGCGTTGTTGAGGACGTACTGCAGGACGATGGTGACTTCGATGGCGAACACCGCGCCGACGAGGTAGTTCAGGCCGCCGTGTTCGACGAGCGCCCACAGGAGCACCATCTGCACGCCCGCGGCGACCGTGCCCACGAGGACGAACCGCCGGAGCTGAACGGCGAGCGGACCGCCGCGGAGGTTCCGCAGGAGCGACCGGAGCATCTATCGGTAGCCGAGCGCCGAGAGGCGCGTCTCGACGGCGTCGTCCATCGCCGCCTCCTCGCCCGGCTCGACCTCGCCGAGTCGCGCCGCGTGCTCGGTGACGACCGCCTGCAGGCGGTCGATGACCGCCGCCTGTTCCTCGGTCGGGTCCGCCGCCAGGTCGTGCTGCTGGGTCGGGTCAGACGGCCGGTGGTAGAGTTCCTGCACGCCTGCGTCGACGGTCTCGATGTACGTCCACTCCTCGGTCCGGGCGCTCACGAGCAGGTCGCCGTCGTCGAGGCCGCGCGGAATCGGCTGGCTCGTGACCTCCTCGCCGCGGACGGTCACCGAGACGACCGGTTCGTCGACCGGCGGCGTTCCGTCTCGAATGCTCGGCGCGAGGCTGTGCCCCGTCCACGCGTCGGGCGCCTCGACGCCGAGCAGGTCACACACCGTCGGCGGAATCGAATCGAGTCCGACCTGGCCCGCGACGCGTCGCGCGTCGGTCCCTGGCACGTCGACGATGAGCGGCACGTGAATCAGTTCGTCGTAGAGCTTGGGGTAGTGGGCGAGATGGCCGTGCTCCTGGAACTCCTCGCCGTGGTCGCCCGCGACCACGACCGCCGTCTCGTCGTCGACGCCGGCGTCCGAGAGCGACTCCAGGACGCGGCCGATGCTCGCGTCCACCTGGCGCACCGCCCCGCGGTAGAGCGTCTGCAGGTCCGCGAGCGCCCGGTCGCTCACCTCCCAGCCGAGTCCCGTGTACGTGTGCGCGACGAGCATCCGGTGGGTGCCCACCAGGTCCGAGGACACCTCGCGGATGTACCGGGGTGCCGGCACGTACGGCGTGTGGACGTCCATGTAGTGGAGCCAGAGGAAGAACGGCTCCTCGGTGTCCTCGACGAACGACGTCGCCGACTCCTCGACGTCGAACATCCGCGAGGTGTCGAGGAACGGCCGGCCGTCCCCGCTCCGGCGCAGCCACGACGAGAACCGACGGAGCGGCGACGCGGCCAGCTGGAGCCACGCCTCCACCGTCGGATGGGTGGCGAGATACCGGCTGTAGACGCTCGACCCGACGTCCGCGACGAACGGCTCGAACTCGTCGAAGCCCGCGTCGTACCCCCAGTAGGAGGTCAAAAAGCCGTTCGCGGCGTTGAACCCGCCGGTGGCGAACCCCGCGTCGGAGAGCGCCTCGGCGAGCGTCACGGAGTCGGCGACGCCGATGCGGCCGTTGTCGGCGAACACCGGCCGGGACGCCAGGATGCCCGGGAACGAGAACGGCGTCCAGTTCCCGGTGGCGAACGCGTGCTCGAACACCGTCCCCCGGTCCGCGAGCGAATCGAGCACCGGCGTGTGGCGGGTATCGCCGTACGACCCGAGAGCGTCGGCTCGCAACGAGTCGACCGTGATGAGGACGACGTTCGAGACGTCGGCGCCAGGTGACATGGGTAGTATGGGGCGTCGTTCGCGTTCATCGCCCACCGACCCGACCCGACGAGGCTGGCCGGAGTCGCGGCCGAAGCGACGGACGGACACGCCCTCGGTATACCCCCGGGTTCGCACTGCAACTATTCAAACCTATCCTCTCCGCCGAGCGGTTACTGGGCGCTAATGGGCGCAAAAGGCGAACGAAAACGCACTTTTTCCCCTGGGAGCGAGAGTGCGTTCCGGGGAACGGTCGATGTATCCCGACGGGCGAGACGCCCATACATTTTTATTCTGTCCAAAAAAGACAGAAATATGCAACCGGAATCGTTCACGCTCGTCGGTCTCTCCTTCGGGTTTACAGTTCTGTTAACCGGTGCCCTCTTCTGGTATTCACCCACACTAATCACCTACCGTCTCAGCAAGAATTACTACACAGTGACGCCGTGGGCACAGCTATTCGGGAGCTTTTTCGGGTTTTTTGGCGGCTATTTTCTCGCTGCTGACATGAGATTCGGCTTCCTCTTCGCCCCCGGTTCGACCATGTTCGCTTTCGGCACTGCAGTCCTGATGCGCGTCAAGAACATCAACCCCGACCCGAAGTCGCTCTGGGAGGCCGAGACCACCGGCTACGCCCTCCTCGTCGCCGGCGCCGTCCTCATGGGGCTCGGCATCCGCTGACAATGCAGTAGCTCACCCAACAAGAGACGTCACCCAGCCATCGACCACGGATGGTCGATAGCCATATTGTGGCCGGCCCGAGAAACGGGGCAGTATGGACGTAGCCGTGCTCAGCACCGGTGGCACGATCGCCAGCACCGACGCCGACGACGGTGCGAGGCCGACGAAGACGGGTTCGGAACTCCTCGAAGCGATGCCCGAACTCGGGGAGTACGCGGAGATCAGCGTCGAGGAGATAACCCAGGTGCCGAGTTTCGACATCGAGGCGTCGACGCTCGAAACGCTCGGCGAGCGGGTCGCGGCGCTCGACGACGAAGCCGTGGACGCGGTCGTCGTCACCCACGGGACGGACACGATGGAGGAGACGGCCTACTATCTCGACGCGGCCCTCCACCCCGAGACGCCCGTCTTCCTCACCGGCGCGCAGCGTCGCACGGACGAGACGAGTGCGGACGGTCCCGCGAACCTGCTCGCGACGTTCCGGGCGGCCCGGGCGTTCCACGACGCGGACGCGTCCGGCGTCTTCGTCGTGTTCAACGAGGAGGTGCACGCGGCGAGGACGGTCTCGAAGACCCACACGTCCAACCTGGCGGCGTTCACCTCCCCGGGCGTGGGTCCGGTCGCCACCGTCGACCACGCCGGCGTGCAGTTGCACCGAACGCCCACGAGCGAGACGGTTCACGTGCCGACGACCGCACTCGACGCGACAGTCCACGTGGTCAAGAGCGGGCTCGGCGTCTCCGGGACCCTCCTCGACGCGGCACTCGAACGCGGGGCGGACGGCGTCGTCGTCGAAGGGACGGGGCTGGGGAACGCCTCGAAGGGAATCAGCAGGGCAGTCGCGGACGCCGCGACCGAGGTGCCGGTCGTCGTCACGTCGCGGTGTCCGGCGGGGCGGACGGCGCCCGTCTACGGCGGCGTGGGCGGCGGCGAGCGACTCCGCGAGCACGGGGCCGTGTTCGCCGGCGACCTCCCCGCGCAGAAAGCCCGACTCAAGCTACAGTTGGCGCTGAGCCTGGACGAGACCGGCGGGAACGTCCGGGACGTGTTCGGCGAGGCGACGAACTGACTCGGTCCCGGGACCGTATCGGAGCGACGGTTCCTTAGCTCCCGAAGTGAGGCGGAGAAGAGGAGCGAATGACGGCAGGGACAGCGCGACCGGAAGAGCCCGATGTGGTGGTTCGACCGCATCCGGTCCCAGGGTAATGGCCTGCCCAGGAGACAACGCGAGGCCGGACTGGTAACTGCCTGACGCTCGGATGGGTTTGAGCGTCGTCTGGAGCGTTTCGCTGTGCTCGATTAACCTGTGACTGGAATCTTCCGCAGCACGTGACACGAATTATCACACCCCATCACATGTTGTTTTTATATCAATTCAGGTCAAATATATTATTGTATCGGACGATTAATCCCCTATGGGTTCGAGAGAATACGAGGCGTTCGACGACGACTCCTGTGATGCACCCCTCCCGGCCGCGAGCGTCGAGGACGAGTTTTCGTTCACCCGATTTGCACCGCTCACCATCCCGCGAACCGACGCGCAGAAAGCCGCACCCCTCCGGGAACCGGTGACTATCCCCCGGGACTGGGTGAATCCGTGGCTTGCTCGTCGACTTCGCCTCGAACTCCATCGAGCCCTCGACGACGACACCGTCGACACCATCAAAGGTGGAGCCGCGTTCAATCCGGACTGGAAGGAATGGGTTGACCCCGTCGATCCGCTATTCGACGAAACCGTAGACATCGTCTACGTCAACCCTACCGACTTAGACGACGGAATCGTGAGCTTCGACGGTGAACAGTATGAAATCGACCTCACACCGGAGAACGGTATCGAGTTGCTACAGACCGGTAGCACTCGCATCACGGGGACGGCCGTCCACGGTGGGAAAGAGAGGGACTTCTATCTCGTCCTCAACGTCAAAACAGGCGACGTCGGCATCGGAGCGGGATCATTCGCGATGGTGTCCTACAGCCTCGACATGCCAGCCGTACTCACTGAATCGGCACCGGCGAAGAAAGCCGTTCCTGGCTACCGAGTCAGGAAGATGATCAACGAACAGGTACTACCGGCCAGTGAGTTCGTCCTTCACCTCCCCTATCGCCAGACGTGGGAACTCAAAGGCTACTCTCGGGGCGAATTGCTGAACTCCATCGCGCTCGCCCCCGAAGAGAAGACGACCATCGAACTGTTCACCTGGGATAAGCAGACCCGGAACACCGAACAGCACTCCTCCGAGGAACGGGAGGGGTCGCTCGAGGCCACGTTCACCGACAAGAACACCCTCGAAACGTTCAAAGAGGCGACAAAGACGAACAACTGGGAGTTCGATGCGAGCCTCGGTGCGTCGGTTCCAATCAAGGCGGTGAAGCTAGACGCGGACCTCAACTACGGCGCCAGCGGGACCACCACCGACATCAATCGAGCGACCACGCAAACCATCTCCGAGGCAGTTCGGAATGCCGCCCATCATGTCAAGCAGTCACGACAGACGAAGGTGCTCGAGACAGAGTCGATCGGGCGGGAAAACCGCGTGACCCGGACCATCCACAATCCGAATACCTGTCACACGCTCACCCTCGATTACTTCGAGGTGCTCGAACACTACGACGTAACAACCGAACTCGACCTCGACGGGGTCCGGCTCGGTGTGACTGTGCCGAACCTCATCGCCGACAGAATAGACCGTCAGTTCCTCCTCAACTACGAGGGTGTCCTGCAGCAGTCACTACTCTCCGAGTCACACCGACCAGGATTCGACGCCGCCCGGAAACTCGAAACTCGGGACAGACTCTGTCGGCTACAATGCATGGACTCCTGTGAATGCGAAACCCCGGGCGATGGTACATCGAGCAGCGAGACGACTGCGGCCGACCCGAGCCCGGTCATCGAAGCGGGCAGAGTACTCCAGGAGAGTCTTCAAACGCTCACCGATGCCGATTACGAGGAGTTCTGCAACCTCCCCTGATCAACCCCGACCAGGAAGACTGGGTGGAGCAGAAAGCCAGCTACCACGCCTGGGTGTACTGGACGCTCGTCACCGACGCGAACCCGCGTCTCGAACGGGCAGCGAGCACCTTCCTCGAGACGTTCGATCCGAGCGGTGAGGAGGAAGCTGCACTGACCGCGCTCGAAACCTTCCTCCGAAGCATCAACCGCAGCACACTCGAAGCCCTGTTCGACCTTGCGACACTCCGTATCGAACTCGTACTCGATGTCCTCCAGACCACCTTCGACGCAATCACCGGCTGTCCGCTGTACGGCATCCCTCGCTTAGCGCTCACCGTCGGCATCGACGACGTCGGACTGCCCGAGAACGTCGCTCGTGCCCGTTCAGTCCTGGAAGCGTATCGCCGCCCGGTCGAACCTGCCGCCGAGGACATCGGAGCAGAGACCCTGGCGACCTTTGAAGGACCGAGTGAGGAGTTCACCGACATGGAGCTGGCCGAGGCGGAAGTTGCAGTGTCGGCGCTTCTCTCTCACGTCCGTCACAACCAATCCCACTATCGGTTAGCCATCTGGAACGCGATGACGGCGAACGATCGTTACCGCCTGCTGTCGCTGCTCGGCAACCTCCCTGACTACGTCGAACCCGAGGCGATTGGCGCCATCGGCGACCGATTCGTGATGACGTACGACCTCGAAGCTGACGACTACGTCCGGGAGTGGTTCAAGAAGAACGTCCTGAAGAACCCCATCTTCACCGATGCCGAGGGCGACGTCAGCGAGATCACGCTCCCGACCGGTGGCATCACGATTGCGTCTCGCCTCGGCCAGTGTGACGCCTGCGAGGAGTTCATCTCCGAGCACCGCGAGCTCGACATCGCCGAGAAAGCCGCCGAAAACCGACTCCTCCGGGCCCACGCACGACAGGCGGAGGCAGAAGCCCGTCGCTACGATGACCGCCTCGAACAGGAGCCGCCACTCCTCGACGGACCGAATCAGAGTCTCGAAGCTGAATCCGCCATCCGCGTCATCCTCGACCACGACA
The DNA here is from genome assembly GCA_042662785.1 of Halobacteriaceae archaeon GCM10025711. Lineage (GTDB taxonomy): Archaea > Halobacteriota > Halobacteria > Halobacteriales > Halobacteriaceae > JBHSYX01. The sequence continues at coordinate 848,434 of JBHSYX010000001.1, read as the reverse complement.
ACGCGGCAAACACGGAAAAGAAAGAGAAACGCGTGCCATGAACCCCAACGCGTGGAACAACGCGCCCAAACGGATCAACCTCGGAAATCGCCAGGTCACTGCCAAAAAGGACATGGTGGATTTCAGCCGGTACCGGGCAACGGGTCACGGAATGAGCGAGGAAGAGTACCGAGAGATCGCTTCGAGAGCCCTGAAAACGCTCGAAGACGTCGAAACGAAGGGCTGGGAGAGAGCGGTCAAAGACCTCGCAGAAGAGCTCCTCTCCGAGACGACACCCGGGGAGGTAGCGTTAGCGTATGCCGAACTCGTGTCGACGTTCGCGGATAGCGTCGGGAGAGGAATCGAAAAGGCCCGTCAGGACCTCGACGAGGAGATGATAATAGTTCAACACGAGATCGATCAAGGGGTGTATGAAGCCCACAAGGCACACCACCGGGTGGGCGAAGCTGTCAAGCGGACGTTCCTCACTGTCATTCCTGAAGCGTTTACGGTCACACTGGCACAGGCCGTCCGCATTCTCGGTGAGAAAATCGCCGATGTGGTGACTGGATGGTTCGATGGACAGATGGACGCGATAACGAGGAAATTGACCGCCGGACTCGGTGAACACGCCGAAGAACTCGTGGACGTCCTCGTTGACCCCGGCGTAGAGGACGCAAAAGCGCTCATCAACGGCGTCGTCGTCGAGGTCGCAGACGCACTCGCCGCGGAACTGGCTACCCAGGGAGGAGAGATGTGGAATCTCGACGCGACAGATATCAAAGCCGAACTCGACAACGCCGCTCTTGGCGTGCTCGGTAAAGATGCCGCCCTGGTGTTTGCTCCTCCGACGAAACCGACAAAACCGACTAATATCGACCGTGTGGTACTGGACAAGATACACGACCTATCGAACTGGAATCCGATCGATGGCCGAGGTACCGACATGGTGAAAGATGGTTGGGAGCCGAGCTACCGGGCGTTCGCCGAGGAGTACGCGAAGTTCCTGAACGACGCCGACAACAGAACGGCTGCAAAACGCGCAGAAACACTAATCATTCGGCTCGAAGCCCTCGAAAAGGAATACTTCTTCTACTACAACGGAGCGAAGCTCGATTCGAGTAGCTACCTGCGGCTCGGTAACGTCACTCTCCAACCGGAAATACGGGCCCTTCGAACCTACGTCTCCCGGATGTGGCGTTGGTTGATACCCCACACCGTGGAGGAATACACGCGCTAGCGTCGACCGGCGCCGCTCCGCGGAAAATTACCGCACGAGGGCGACTGTCTTCGTCACTGGTCTGTGTTGGGGATTGTCGAGACCGATCGAAGTCGCTGCAGGAGAGTACTCATTGGAGAGAGTCGAACGTTGTTGCGTCGGGCCCATGTAACGGCGCTACGGCATCTATCACACGCAGACCCACCTGATAGCCGTCCAGTCAAAATAACCGGTTTCCCTCGGGCCTTCATGCCAGGTGGCAGCACGAGAGCGACTCGATGCCGTTCCGAGCACTGAAATCCGGCCGGTTCCGTTTCAGCACGACGAGGAACTGCCACTACCGACGCCGAACTGTCACCACCGAGGGTCTGAGCGAACAGATGCGGTCGTGACCGACGGACAGGCGGTCAATTACGCCTTCGACACGAGGACCGCACCGCCGGCGTTGGTCACGACGACGGTGTCTCCGCCGTCGTCCCAGATGTCCTGGTCGGTACCCCAGTAGTGGCAGTTGCTGACGTCTGGCACGTCGTCCGTTGCACATCGACGACACGAACTGGCCGTATCGGTCCGGGTAAAAAGGGTGAGTGCTCTTAACCCGATTTTTTATCCGGTTTGCTATCCATTCGCATACGCATGGCTGGTGATCCCGAGCACCCGAACCACCCGAGTATCGACCAGTCCGACAGGACGCTCCCGCGGAACCTCCGCCAGACCGGCGACCCGGGCATCCGGATGCTCGTCTCCACGCGCGTCCGGAAGTCCCCGTTCTTCGACAAGTCGTTCAACGAGGAGGGGCGTGGCGGGCCACGGTCTACAACCGCCTCTATCACCCGCGCGGCCTCGTCGAACCCGAGGACGGCGGCGCGATGGCCGAGTACGACGCGCTCACCAACCGGGTGACGCTGTGGGACGTCGCGGTCGAGCGCCAGATACGCGTGAAAGGCCCGGACGCCGAGGCGCTCACGAACTACGTCATCACGCGCGACGCCACCGAGATCGAGTCGATGCGCGGCAAGTACGTCATCCTCTGCAACGAGGACGGCGGCATCCTGAACGACCCCGTCCTGCTCCGACTCTCCGAGGACGAGTTCTGGTTCTCCATCTCGGATTCGACGCTGATGCTGTGGCTGCAGGGCGTCAACGTCGGCATGGACTTCGACGTGGAGATAGACGAGATAGACGTCGCGCCGATGCAGATTCAAGGGCCGCGCTCCGAGGACGTCATGGTCGACGTCGTCGGCGAGGCGGTCAGCGACATCCCGTACTACGGCCTGATGGAGACCGAGATCAACGGCGCGCCCGTCCTGGTGAGCCAGACGGGCTTCTCCGGCGAGAAAGGCTTCGAGATATACGTCCGCGAGGCGAGCAAGAACGCCGAACGCGTCTGGGACCCGGTGCTCGACACCGTCAAAGACCACGGCGGGATGCAGATAGCGCCTGGCCACCACCGCCGCATCGCGGCGGGCATCCTCTCCTGGGGCCAGGACATGGACCACGAGACGTCGCCGTTCCAGGTCAACCTCGGCTACCAGGTACCCGACGACAAGGACGCCGACTACGTCGGGAAGGAGGAACTCGAACGCCAGAAAGACCTCGTCGAGAGCGGCGAGTACCCGTTCAATCTCAAACTCGTCGGCCTGAAGATGGCGGGCGAACCCATCCGGGACTACGCCCCCGACTTCTGGATCGTCTCCGACCCCGAGACGGGCGAGGAGTGCGGCTACATGACCTCGCCGTGGTGGAGTCCCGACCTGGAGACGAACATCGGCCTGGGCTTCGTGCCCGCGGAGAAACTCCAGGCCGAAGCCGACGTGCCGCTCGACGACACCATCTACGAGCAGGACCTCGACATCGAGTTCGAGGTGCACCTCCCGGACGAGTACGCCGAGGCGGACGGCGAACCCGTCTACGCCACCGTAGCCGAGGTGCCGTTCAAGGAGTCGGTCAACCCGAGCGCCCGCGAACAGGCGAAACTCGGCGCGAGGGAGGAAGCCAACCAGGACTGACACGACCGAGCGACCGTCGTACTTTTTGCGCGACCACCAGACCCATTAGGCTCTCCTGAGTACGCCGTTGACGTGACTCCCAACGGCATGGGACGCCGGGAGGCGCTGGTCGCGCTCGGCGGCCTCCTCGCCGGCTGCTCGTCGGTCCCCGGTGGCGATGTCGACGCCCCTCGACGACGTCCCTCCCGGACGACCACGCCCGCGCGCTGGCCGAGCGGTTCGCGCCCGTCATCTACTTCGACGCTCACGAGACGTGGTTTCCGACCGACCCCCGGCCGTACGCCACCGAGCAGGACGGCGAGCGCGTCGTCCACGGGTTCGACGCCGTCGAAGGCTACCTCCAGCAGTACGACGCCGGCGACCCGCCGAACCCGACGGTGTTCTACAACGTCGTCCGGTACGCGGACGCGCCGCTCGCGGTCGTCCAGTTCTGGTTCTACTCGGCGTTCGACCAGTTCACGACGAACTTCCACTGGCACGACTGGGAGGTGCTGCACGTCTTCGTCGACGTGGAGGACGCGAACGCGTCGGGCGACCAGACGGCGGGCGACGCTGACGCCGCCGTCCCCCAGCTGTACGTCGCCAGCTCGCACTCCCGGAAGGTGCCGAACAACGAGTTCCTCGACCCCGAGGAGCGCCCGCGAATTCTCGCCGAACTCGGGTCGCACTCCAGTGCGATGTCGCTCAACGACCGCGTCGACAGCTTCCAGCGGTTCCCGCTCGGCGACACGTTCGCCGACGTGACCAACGCGGGCTTCACCTTCATCGAGTCGCTGGCGGAGTTCCCCGTCGCCTACGGCCTCCCCGGGACGAAGGCTTCCGGCTCCCGTTCGCCGTCCCCGAACTCGACGGCGAGCCGGTGTACGACCACCCGGACCTCCCGACGTTCGAGCCGTCACACCTCGTCCCCGACGAACTGACCGTCCGGTCGTTCGACCAGCTCGCGAGCCCGCCGACCGACCTGCCGGCGCGCGAGACAGGCACGTCCTTCGGGTTCGACGCCGACGCCGACGTCGAGTACGCGCTGGTGCCGACGAGCGAAATCGAGGACATCGCGACGTTCACCGGCCCCCGGTTGAGCTTCGAGTTCGCCGTCCCCGGGTTCGTCGAGGACGCCATCGCGTCCCACATCACGACCGCCGGGGTGCCCTGGCAGCAGGAGCGCTACGCGAACCCGGTCGCGGACGTCACCGAATCCAAACACCGGCGCGCGCTCGCCGACCGCTACGACGCCATCGACGCCGGCGGCACGGGTGCCGCGATAGCGGGCGTCCTCAGCGGGCTCGTCCCCGACGGCGACGCGCCGGACGGCGAAGGCGTGACGACGACCGAGACAACCGTCGAGTCGGTCGTCCTCGTCGAGAGCGACCCGGCGGCCGTCCCGTCGTTCGCCGGGGTCGTCGTCGCCCGCGACCTCCCGGACGGCGACCACCGGTTCACCGTGAACGGGCCGGGCTACGCACCCTACAGCGAGCGAATCGCGGTCGACGGGCCGACGGCGGCCGGCGTCGACGGCCGGCTCGCACTCGTCGAGAACCGGGAAGCGGTCAAGCTTCGCGTCGACGCGGACGCGGTCGACGCCGACCTCCGGTCGTTCGCCGTCGAGGACGACTTCGGCGGCCGGCTCTACCAGACGCGGCTCGCGGGCCGCGACGCCGTCTACGTCCACCGCGGCGGCGCCTACACCGCCGAGGTCCGCGACAGCCAGGACCGGGCGGGCGCGTTCCGCGTCAACCCCGACCCGTCGAAGCAGGGCGAGGTGACCATCGACCGCCCGCGGACCGGGAAAGCCCCGCTCGCCACCTACCTCGCCGACCTGGCGGGCGAGACGCGCGACCGGGTCGCCGCCGAAGCCGACGACGCCGACGATGACGACCAGCAGGGTGGGTCGAACGTCCGCGGCCTCGCACGCGCCCTGGAAGCGGTCCGGGAGTCCGCGCTCGCCGCGGCCGAGCGCGCCAAAGCGTCCGACGCCAGGGGTGCCGACGAACGCCTCCGGACGGTCCGGACCCGGCTGACCAGGGTCTCCGACGCGCTGGCGAACGCGTCCGGCGACCTGCCGTCGCCCGTCACGCGCGCCGTCGAACACCGCCTCGAACAGGCCGACCGGCGCGCAGAGCAGGCACTCGACGTGGAGAAGGCGTAGCGGCAGTCGCCCATCGTCCGGGCGACGCGGTAGTCGTGCGGTGAGGGTGGCGAAGACAGTGGACGGGCGACTCGTCAGAATGGCGACCCAGGGAACGTCTCGAAAAACGTAGGAGCGGGAGTGGGAGTCGGTGCGGCAGGTTCCTCGGCGGTTCCTCAGTCGGTGGTTCCCGTCGAACGGAAGAAGAAATACCAGATGAGGAACACGCCGACGACGAGAGCGAGCCCGATCAGGAGCATCGTCTCCATCGACATGCCGCCGCTGGTCTGCATGGTTGTGAAGGCGTTGCGCAGCGCGCCGTTCGCGGTGAGTGCAGTTGGCGTGACCATTGCGACCACGACTGGGGTTTGCCGACGGCACTGTAAGTACTGGAAACACCGTCCGGTCGGCTATCACGTCCCGCCGAGCACACGCCAGCCGTCGTGACTCGCTCGGGGTACGACCGCCCTCCGGGGACGAGTCGAAGAGGGTCTCGCTCGTAGCCAGGGGGTGGATAGGCCCCGTTCGGAGAACCGAACCGACGCCAACACCTATCGACGTTCTGACCGGTGTCTTCGGTGGAACGTGTCGACAGTTCATCCGGGGCGACCGGTAACGCCACGATATGCCCGAGTCAGGCAGCGACGACGAGGCATCGGACGACGAAGCACCGACCGACGAGCCATCGACCGACGACACATCGGACGACGAAGCAGCGACGGCGGAGGCGCCCGCGAACCCCATCGCCGCGAACACCCGCAACGTCGTTCATCCGGTCGCCTGGATAGACGCCGCCGGCGACGCGGTGGACGCCGCGGAGATGGAACCCGCCCTCGACTACCCCTACCTGGACGTGGCCGGCGGAACCCTCGTCGAGGTGGCCGGCCGGCAGGTAGGGCTGTCCCAGGGTCGAGCCGCCAGAATCGCCGTCCCGCTCATCGAGGACCTGGCCGGCCGCTTCCTGTCGAGCGACCAGTCGTAGACGTCCGTCCCGGAAATCGAAGCCCTCACCCCCTCACCCCCTGGGTGGGCGCGCTGAGTAGTGTCGGCGTGCGCGCGTCGCCACCCCTTCCCTCCTCCCCGGTCGCGTTCCGGGCTGACGACCGCCGCTCGATACGATAGATTTCTACCAGCAGTTCCGGGTTTTAGCGTGCACATCCCGAATCCGCAAACACCCGATGCTCACAATCCTACAGATCGGACAGCTCGCGACGGCCGCCGCGATTCCGGCGAGTCTGTTCGTCGTGATGAACCAGATACGCGACGTCGTATGGACACGGCTGGCGCCGGCGATCGTCGTGAACGTCGCCCTGGCAGTCGGGCTACTCGCCAGCGCGGAAATCATCCCCCACTCGGGACGGCATTCATCATGATGCTGTTGCTCGGCCACATGACCACGTACCTGGACACCGACTGACCATGCGCTCGTCGAACACCGACGTAACTCACCGACAACCCACCCAACACGGAGGAACTAACGCCCAATGAATCTCGGAACGACCACGACACTCGTATTGATCGCGCTGATGTTCCCGATCGGTACCGGAGCGATCGTCACCAGACGACCGACGCTGAAGTGGCAGGAGATACTGCTCATCGGCGGCACCCTCATCATGCCCCTGGTGGCCTTGCTCGCCATCCTGGAGTTCATCAGCCCCCTCGCCACAGTCATCGTCCTCGGGCTCCTCACGGGGCACCTGCTGACCCACCTCGACACCGACTGACCCGGCACACCCGACGAACGACCCGCCCGGCGCGGCGGCGCAAACGTCGACCGCGCCCGGACGAATCCATCCCCCCCGCCCTTCTCCAGTTCGGCAAGCGACGCTGCCGAGGTTCGCCGTCGTCGAACCGGTGACGTGAGACGGCTCCCGGTCGTGAGAAACTCGACTGTCGGGACGACAGTAGTCGCGCGGATACGTTAGAAAAATACCTCGATTTGCCGGTTTATACCGAACGCAGTCGTAGCCCCAGTCACGAGATGATTGGACTGCCATTCGACATCCCCACGATCACGCACGTCCAGTGGCTGCAGATCCTGGTCGCCATCAGCGTGCCGTACGTGATGTACCGTATCACAAAGATGTCGACGGTGCTCAAGTGGACCGACATCATCGTCGCCATCGGCCTGAGCATGACGCCCTTCGTCGTCATCCTCGGCTTCCAGGGAATCCTCGACGGCGCATCCATCGTCGGGATTCTGAGCGCCATCATGCTGAACTCCCTCGGAGCCATCGTCGTCGACTGAGAGCCGGTCTCGTCGACCGGCTGTGGTCGCTGTAGCCGCTGGATTATTGCGAGGAGGATTACCGGGGTTTCACCCCGGACATCGAAGGTGAATGAGTTGAAGAACAGAACCATCTCGCAGCGGCCGATAAATGTTAATTTCCCATCCTATTTTAGAACTAGATAGATTTCCAATCATATTTATCCGAGTGGTTTGGTGGTCAATCCACGAAACCAGATAGTTAGTTTTAAGCTATAAGTGCCAGTCTTACAGCGCCGACACGGTGGTAGCTATCGGGCACGCAGAAACCAACATACCCGATGACGTGTCGGAAACGAGATTAATGAAATCCGCTGATATAAACTCGTCGCTCGCTGACACCACCCCGGTACAGTCACTCCCCACTGCTACACGACTCATCCCTCGGCCAACCACAGCACTCACTGCCCTTGCGTTCCTGCTCGTCGCCATCGACCCCGCGGCAGCCCAGACGAACGCGATCTGCAGTGCTGACCGCCTCCCCGGCATGATTGAGGGGTTCTTCCAGCTCACCACCGCCATCGGCCTCATGGGCGTCGTAGTCGTCTGGCAGGCAGACTCCCTCGCCGACATGTTCACCCTCAACCGCGACCAGAAAGAAGGCCTCAAACGACACAAACGCCAGGCACTCAAATCCGCCGTCATCCTCCTCGTGCTCGGCCCGCTCTACACCGTCGCCGGCAGCGTCATGAACCTCCCGCTCGCCTCCTGCGTGGACCTCGTCCCCTGGTAATCAGAACGACCAATCACGCTCACGCTCTGATGGTCCGCGCGTTCCCCGCACTCATAGTCGGAGTCGTCCTCTTCGGGAGCCTCGTCGCCAGCGCAACCCCAGCCCCACCACAACCAGGCACCGAAAACAACGGCCTCACCACCAACGAAACCGCGACACTCTGGTCACACGACACCGACCAGTACGTCAACGAATCCACCTACCAGGACAGCTTCGACCAAGAGCGCGGCCTCATGGCCGAACTCGCCAACGGCACCGACATCACGTTCAAACGCCCGCCCACGACCGCCGCCACCTGGACCAAACACGACTTCCGCGACCTCGAACCCGGCGACCAAGACGCCTCAGTGCATCCACCCTCGGCAGAAACCACTGACGGCGTCCTCATCGCCGACGCCCACGCCACCATCTTCAGCGTACATCCATCGACTCGCGGCCATCTTACGACGGATGAAACACCGCTCTACGTAGCTCCAGAGGGTCAGCTTCGCGGCCTCATCGACTACCGCGTTCGCACTCCAAATCAGACCGGCCAGCGCGTACTCGACCACCGGGTCGAAGCCACCCGCCTCAAACAGGATGGGTCCGTCATCGCGCGAGCACACGATACACAGACACCCGTTCTAGATTACCATCTCGAGAACAGCCAGAAAACCACGCTTACACTCGAAGCCGACATCCACGTCAAAGTCAACGGTCCAACTGGCACCAAGAACAGAACGACGGAGACGCTCACAGTCACGGACTCCATTGACGTCGAAGTCTACGACCTCACCGCGACTTCCAACTACGCGCAGTATCCGAACGGCGACCACGGCATCGCCGTCTTCCAGTCCCGACCCTGGCAGGGTTTCACCCTTAATGACGAGGACAAGGTCAGAGGCGTCTGGCGGTTCTATACCGCCCGCGACACCCAATGGGACACACTCATCAGAGAATCCCGTGACGGTGAAACAGCGGTTGGGTCGGACGCCCTCCCGGTCTACGTCCACGCGTATCCATCCCGAATCGGCCCGCGCGCAGAGCCCGTTCGAGAGGGACCAGAGATACTCACCGTCTGGGGCCAACGACATTCCTCGCCGAACAAAACACTTGGCGAGAACGTCCACGTCGACGTCATCGACCAGGACTACCAGTCCTCGTTCGGGATTGCCGTCCGAAACGACGACCTCGACCCGGAAGCACTGACCGTCACCGGTATCGTCCGCGGCGTGAACGCCACCCTCACAGAACCCGAAACAGAGACGACACGCCAACTCCGACCCAGCAATCTCACCGTCACGGTCATCAACTCCACTCCGTCACAAGCCCGGCTTCGCATCCACCTCCGAGACGCAACGACCGGCGAACCGATCACGCTCAGCGAGAGCGAGCTGAGGAACAAATCACCGAGGACACCCAGGACGGCTACGTTTCGGTCGGTGGCCAGCGCGTCGAAACCGATGTAAATGGCACGGCAATCGTGACCGTCACCGCGCCCGGAAGTTACACCGCCCAGTATCATCCCGAGTCGTGGCTCGGCCAGAACCCAGCCTACGCACCCGCACAGGCGACCGTCCGCTGGCATCCGCTCGGCTCCACCCAGGGCTGGTTCGCCTTCCTCATCGAGGTCGGCTGGCGAGCCATCCCCTTCCTCCTCACGTTCTACGCCGGCAAGCAGCTCCTCACCATCTTCGGAGTACGCAACCAAGACTGAAACTCGATTCAATGCACGACAAGAATCAACGCACACGACGAAACACGCTCGCCTCACTCGGCAGCATCACACTCGGCGCACTCGCCGGCTGTACGAGCCTGGGATTCGGCCAGAACACAACCAGTGACGCCTTTACCAAAGTCGCAATTGAGGGAACCGACCTCGTCATCGAACTCCCTGAAGAGACATCCATCGACCACGTGAACGTCGTCCAACCCGATGGTGGACTCTTCGCTGAGAATGAGATTGCCACCGGTGTACAGCGAGTCACTATCGAAATCGGAACGAGCTACGACCCCGGCGAGTACCAAGTCATCGGTCTCGATAACGAGGACGTCATCGACCAGCGAACGCTCACAATCGAGCCGAAACTCGAAATCCTTGACGTCGGCCTCTACCGGAACAACCCCGACAAACCCTGGGACGAAGTCTATGGTGGAAAAGAAGCCGAGAGAACAAAGAATGCAGAAGTATTCGTAGAGGTGGAAAACACGGGAACGGGGCCGGAAGTGATTACTGAACTCCGATTGTCAGGGGACATTCCAAACAGCGCAGAAAATTACGAGGGAAATGGCATCTACGGAGAAAAGCTAGCTATCGTCGAGTCAGGTGCTGTTAGCAATATTTTCAGTGACTTGCTACCGTTTGCTATTGACGATGGCAGCGGCATGGGGTGCCGAGTTGACGGTGCAAACGGTGAATTTGTGGTGGCTCTTGAATCTGGAGTGACCGGTGATCAGATAACGAAGAAGTTCGAGGTGTCCTATTCAGGCTCGGACAGCATGAGCGACTGCAATATTTCTATCTCCCCTATCTGACAATGGTAGACCTAATTGACGTCGTATTAGAGGGTTTCAAGGACATCGTCGAATGGGTCATTGGCTTGTTCGAGAAAGGCCTCTGGTCAGGATATAACCAAATAAAGGAGTCGATGTTTGGCACACCGACTCCAATCACTGATGGTCCGTTCGTCTTCGGTGAGCCCACAAATGCACCGTGGGGTGCAATTGAAGACTCGTTAGTCGGTGGGGAGGTGATGCTGGTTGCTTTGCTTCTATTGGTAATGACCGTCCAAGGACGCCACACGGTGAGAATCTTCAACGTGGGGAGTGCCTACGAAGCGAGGAAGGCGCGGAAAACCGCATGGTTAGGAGCAGTACTCATCATCACGTGGTACTGGGTCGGAGTCCTGATTCTCTATCTGGTGGAGGGGTTTACTCTCGCACTCATCCCTGATCTTTCGACGTTGAGCAACGCTATGCTTGATTTCATGAATGTAGCAGTAGCAAATCCCGCTCTGGCCCTTTCACTCGCTTCGGTTGGTGGAATTGCGATGTGGACGCTGCAGGCGCTTTACTATCTTCGCGAGGTCCTGCTCTACGTCTACATGTTCGGGATGCCGTTCGCAATCGCGCTCGCCTACGGAAACCTCCCTGTTGTTTCAGATATCGCGATGCGGTTCGCCAAGCGCTTCGTCCCGCTTGCAGTCCTCCCGATGCCAGCTGCAATCCTCTTCAAGGGCTACGACCTCCTCTACGGCAACGGCAGCGCACTCAATCCCTCGACTGCATTCCTCCAGTACCTCGTCGCCGTCTCACTCCCGGTGCTCGCACTCGTCGTGACGTGGAAGACATTCACCTACGCTTCCCCACTCACTACCCGCGTTCTCGGTGCTGCCTCCCGCGGCGCCGTCACCGTCGGCGCGGTCGCCACAGGCGCGTACGTCGCCGGGCCAGCGGTCGCGAGCACTGCTGCTCGCTGGGGGCCGAAAGCCGCCACCGGCCACGCACTCGCCCAGAAACTCGGCACGAACCAATCCAGTAACTCCGAGAACGCACAGTCACCAGGAACGCGCACCGCAGATAACGTCGCTACCGACGAACACGGCGGCGTTCCCGAGTACCGTCGCTCCGAGAACGACCCCAGTTACTACTAACGCATGGCTACTGACGAACAGCAGGCAGCACGACGCATCATGGATCAATTCGGCGAAGAAAGCCGCATCCCTCTCCTCAACATCGACGAAGGCGACATCGGTGTCCTCCTCGCATTCCCCATCACGGGTCTCTTCCTCGCCGGCTTCACCGGCATGGAATCACTCGCATTCCCACTCGTGACCGCTGGCCTCGGCTTCGGCACCGCCGTCATCTACGTCACACCCGACCACCTCACCGCAACCCAGTGGCTCACCGATGTCGTCCGGTACGCCAAACGACCCCGAACCACCTACAGCGCCCCATCCGATAGTGAGGCGACTCATAACGAGGGCGGGCTCGCGAACTACACGCCGTTCAAGCCCGACGAACGCACTCAAGACCTCACGAACATCGAGCGAGCGTGGCCGGGCGCTGGCGCCATCGAACGCCAGGACGGTGCGATGCAAGCGTTCATCGAGGTCTCACCCGGCAACATGGACTTCGCGATGTCCGGCGACTGGGCCCACCTCCAGGAAGCCGGCGAAGAGTTCGCCAACACCGAACTCGACTTCCCACTCACACTCCACGCCACCACGCAGTCCTTCCCCGTCGATACACTCATCAGCCAAATCGAAGCCCGACTCACCGACACCGACGCCACCGAGAACCCCGTCTTCCGGTCGCTCCTCGAAGAGTACCGCGACCAACGTCCACGCGAGATGCAGGACCAGGGCGTCCAGCAACTCCGCTACTATCTCGGCGTCACTGTCGACCGCCGCGAAGTCTACGACCGCTACCGCGACGAACGAACACCCGCTGAGAAGCTCACTACGATTCCCGTTCTTGGCTTCCTGTTCAATCCGTTCGTCACGCGACGCGAATCCCTCACCACACCCGAAGTCCGTGGCCGTATGTTCGAGAAACTCGACGAACGCATCGAGACGGTTCGAACCGAATTCATCGAGAACGCCTCTGGCTGGTCCGGACGCCGCCTCACCACCGTCGAACTCTTCCTCCTGAACGCGGAGTTCTGGAACGGAACCACCCACGAATATGGGACTGCTGAGCGCGTCGTCCGCGACCACCCCGTCATGAACCACTCTCCACGCGAGGACACCCAATGAACAACCTGCTCGCACTCCCACCCGAACTCACACAACTTCAAGACCAACTCGGTCAGAATCCAGCCCTCGTCTCAGCTGCTGGCCTGGTTCTGGTGGTCGCTGCCATCGCGGTCTACCGGTACTGGAATCGGGATATTGAGCCGGAAGTCGACCTCTCTGACGTACTCGACGAGGATGTCGTCGAAACAGGCCGCGAAGAAGGACGAGTCCTCGATGATATCGCTGAATCCCATCAGCGCGTGATGGCGCCCGCCGCAATCGACTGGGAGACACGGGCCGCGAAAGTGGGCGACCACTGGACACGCACGCTCGCCATCGCCGACTATCCCGACTTCCCCACCGATGGCTATCTCAGCGAGCTGTTCAACCTCACCGACGTCGCCTTCGACCTCACTGTTCACCTCACGCCGAAGAACCAGGCCCAAGCTCGTGATGAACTCCAGGAGGTCGCCGACGACCTCCAAGTCGATGCTGACCTCGAGAAGAGTGCTCGCGGTGTCTACCTCCAGGAACGCGCCCGGCAGGCCACCGCCACCTACCAGGCTGTCGAAGGCGGCCAGCGCGTCTTCGACCAGACCATACTCGTCACCGTCCGCGCTGACACGCGGGACGAACTCCAGGAAGCCGTGCGTGAAGTGCAGCGCACCCTCCGAGACGACCCTGCGAACCTCACCCCGAAAACCGCCATCGCCAATCAGGACCTCGCCGTGCAGTCGGCTGCGCCGATCAGCGCGAACGAATACGGAAGGGAGTCCATCGCACTCGGTGGGGCTGTCGGCGCACTCCTCGCCTCACCACACAACGCCACCATCCTCGAAGAGGAGGCGTGGAGTTCGGCGTCCACAAGGATAACCGGAGTCCGGTCGTCATCGACCCCTTCGCCCGCGAGAACGGCTACGCCATGTTCACCGTCGGTGACCCCGGCTCCGGGAAGTCCTTCGGCGCGAAACAGAACTTCCTGCGGTCGATCGAGCAGTCCGACGACCGCATCGGCATCATCCTCGAACCGCTCAACGACTGGGCTGGCGTCGCCGAAGCCCTCGACGCAACTCGCATCACGGTCGGCGGGACGCTCGGATTGAACCCACTCGAAATCAGACCGACACCTGAGCACGTCCAGCAGTCCATGGGTGAGGACGCGAGTCCGTTCAACGAGAAACACGACGATGCGATGAGCTTCCTCACGAATTTCTTCGCGCTCCGCGGCGTCAGCCTCGATGACCGCCGCACCACGCTCGAAACCGCACTCCGCGAAGCCTACACCCGGAACGGCATCACCGACGACATCACCACCCACCACAATGAAAGCCCGACCATCCGTGACGTGATGGACGTCCTCGAAACGATGGTGAATAGTCCAGACGAGTTCGTCGTGCGCTCCGACGCGGAGGCTGGAAAACTCCACGAGGACGCCACCTGGCTGCTCGACCAGCTCCGGCCGTTCGAATCCGGTGGTCGGTATGCGAATCTCGGTCGCCCGAGCGAGTTCGACATCCGGGATGAGAAGGTTATCTATCTCGACCTCGCCCAGCAGGAAGGCAGCGCCAGCGGCAGCACCGCCCTCACCATGCAACTCCTCATCTCCCTCGTCTATGAACGCGCAAAGGAAGTCGACGAGGTGGTGTTCGTCATCGACGAAGCCCGCTACCTCATGCGGGATGCTGCCAGTCTCGCGTTCCTCGAAACCGTCTTCCGCCACCACCGCCACCACGACCTCTCCATCCGGCTGGTCACCCAGACGGTCGATGAGTTCTTCCAGCACCCTGAATCCGAAGCCATCCTCGACCAGTGTGCCGTCAAGCAGTTCCACCGCCTCGACGGCATGGACGAACACTGGGCTGAAGAGTTCGGCATGAACTACGCCCAGATGCGGTACGTCCAGGACGCCATCCCCGGCAACGAGAAAACCGGGTACTCTCAGGCACTCGTCGGCGTCGACGGTGAATGGCGCGGCATCGAAGTCCGAGCCATGCCCCAGGAAACACACGTCATCGACTACGAACCCGGCGACACACTCTGGGAAGACATTCCTGTGGAATCAGGCGGTTCAGAAACTCGCTCACTGGAGTACGTCGAGAAGAACGGACAAGCCGGTGATTAGACTACTCGCCCGCTTGCTCTCCGGAGTTCACTCCGGGTAACTCTCGACGCCCTGTTCGCACGCACTCCCAGCACGGAAATTCGCCGAGAAGCTCACCACAATCACAGTCATCCACCTCGTCCTTGTCGGGTTCCCCGGCCACAGTCCCACCGTCCGCCACAACGTCCTGATTGGTTGCCGCTGTCAACACTGGCTTCCTGATAGCGACCGCAACACGGTGCTTGCATGCTCCACTGTAGTTCTCGTCAGCGGGACACTCACACGCCACCGGCACACCATCCTCCACGAACACCAGGTATTCGTGCTCGCTCGGACGCTCGTAACTCCCATTCTGCACCACCACACCGCCCGGAGCGATGGAGAACTCGAAGGCTTCGTATTGTGCTCGTTTCGCCGTCCGACTCGTGAACTCTAACTGCTGGAGAACTGGTTTCGACATGACAACCTCGAAAGCGCTCGCATTCTGGAGCGCCCCTCACCCCGCCAGGGGCCGATAAAATCTGGCGTTACAATCACTTCCCATCCAAAATTTTCGTTCCTAACGGAGATTTCATGGTTTTCACTCCGAACACGCTTATCGCTGGAGTCCCTATTTGATTTCAGGGATGCCGATCGACAGGGACACGTTCGAGAATGCGAACGAGGACGAACTAGAGGGACTCTCCGTCCCGGACCAGGTACTCGGGTTCCTGGTCGCAAACCAGGGCAAGGCGTTCAAAGCACGCGAAATCGCCTCCCAGACCAGCCTCGACGACGGTGCAGTCAGTACGGCCCTCTCCCGACTGAAGGCTCGTGGTCTTGTCGAGCATAAGGCGACGTACTGGGCTGTGACAGGCGATGAAAGCCGTTTAGAAGGGTATCGTGGCTACGAGCGAGCAACCACGCTCTACAACGACCAGTTCGGTGAAGAGGATAAGGAAGCCTGGCGTGCAGAATCCCCCGACGAATCACACCCGAGTATAGAGGACGAACCGTGACGGGAGAGGACGATGTCGAATGGGGACTTGAGTGAAGCGGTGGATTTCCGTCCTCGTTTACTGCAGTTATTCTCGTGCCCGAAGTACAGGTTTATGCTGTTATCCTTCGAGATGAAGAATAGAGAATGTCGGCTTCCTCTGAGCCTCCACTCTGGTATCCGACTGTCACAGATATTATCAATATCCATAAAGACATCATTGAGGAATATCCCGGGACTGAACCCGGCATTCGAAAGCGCGAAGACATCGCGTACGCAGTTGAGTACGTCGAACACGGGGCGTTTGGAGAGGTGCCTCAATCAATTCATCAAAAAGCATTCCATCTCCTTCGATTATTGACTGCGAACCACCCATTCGTCGATGGAAACAAGCGTACGGCACTCGCCACTGTAGCGACGTTCTATTTCTTGAATGGCTACGAGTTCGAGTATGACCACGAAATCCGGACAGTATTGAAAACGATTGCGACCGACGCCACCACTGTCGATGAGGCGGGTGTACTCGAGTACCTCAAAACGCATTCCCGAGAGAGCGACCTCGAGAATGCCGTCGAGATGTGGCGAGCGAACCTAGTCGAAGAGGGCCTCGACCGACTGCGTGAGTTACAGAATAACGAAGGAACGGACGAAGACTCCTGAAGGCCACCACAATCGTTTTCACTCCCTCGCACTAATCAAATGGTGATTATCGAGTAATGGCTACCGAACGCGACGCGTCCGAGGCGGAGGCGTCACCTCTCGACAAAGTGATGGCGGAACTCCGCCAAGAAATTGTCCGACGGGCCGCCCAACGCGACCGGGATACCCATAGAGACATTTACGACGCGCTGGCCGACGAATAATCGATTCTGCCTGCATTCAGCAAATCGGCCGGGAGCCGTGCTCCGACTCCTTGAGTCGAATCACAGCACCTCAGTGATGTCCGCGCGGCGGTCTCGAATCGTCGCCGTCGACACGTCCGCAGCTGCTGCGACCGCCGCCTGCTGAATCAACCGTCCATGCTCGTGAGCCGCTATGTAGAGACACGCTCCAGCCACCCCAGCCGGATTCACACCGTTGCTAATCCCTGTCTCCTCGGCGAGGTCCACGAGTTCCTGAGCACGCCGCCGAATCCGATTCGACAGCCCGAGGTCGGACGCCAACCGACCCACGAAATCACCGGGACGCGGAGGCACGCTCGGAATCCCGAGCTCACGATTCAACACCCGATACCCGTTCTTCGCCGCCGAATACTCACACCGTGCCACCCGCACGACCTCATCCAGTGTGCGCGGAAGACCATTCATCCGACACACCGCGTAGATGCTGCCAGTGGCGATTGCTTCGATCGACCGCCCACGAAGCAAGTCCTCCTTCTGAGCGGACTTGAACACCATACTCGCCTGGTCGCGCAAGGAGTTTGAGAGGCCGAGCGCGCTCGTCATCCGCCGAATCTCCACCAGCCCATGTACCTGGTTCCGCTCGCGTTTCGAACTCCGCTTCGCGCGTTCGTGCTCGCGACGCAACCGACCTAACTGCCGGCGTTTCTTCCAGGAGAGAGGATTCCCACTTCCATCCTGGACGCGACCGATGGTCGTAGAAAGACCGTTGTCGTGCCGCGCAACCGTCCGCGGTGCGCCCGTCCGCTTTCGATCCGTGGTTTCGCCCTCGAACGACCGCCACTCCGGCCCGTGGTCGATATGATCCTCGGAGATGATGAGCCCACACTTCGTGCAGTGAGTTTCACCAGAAACCGTCCTGAGAGCGCCCGCACACTCCGGGCACTCGTCCGTAGTCGTTGCAATCGATTCGTCTTCGTCGGCCGTCGTGTAGATGTCTCTACTCGCCATACAGAATCCAACCGAATTCCCGGGAACGCCCTTGCAGGACGCCCCCTCACCCCGTCAGGGGCTCATAAAAACTGGCGCAGCGACGCACCGAACGAGACCTCGCGGAAAGTTCACCAGAGAATCAACGCCGCTCCAATACGCATCATGGAGAATCAGTAACCATTCATTCAGTCACGATGCGATTGCAGGGATTGTTTCTCACCCTCATGGGGGAGGGCGTAATGAGCTCCCATTCAACTACCGTGCTCTCGGATCCCGAGAAATACTAAATATTTCGTATTGGTGCGAAACTATTAGTCTCACGGGGGCGAAGGACCACCCAATGAGCGACAAAGAACCGGAGTGGCCCGACGGGATGGATGCAGCAGAACGCGTCCGCCACGTTGTATTAACGCGGACAGAGCCACGCAATGCAGGGTGGATCGCTACGGAAGCCGCCGTCTCACGCGATACAGCCGTCAAGTACCTCGAGCGGATGGTCGACCAGGGCGACCTCGAAGCCGTCGAGACGAAAGACGGGACGAGCTACAAGCCCGACAGCGTCACGCAGTTCCTCCGTGAAGTCCGCCAATTGGCCGAAGCACACACAGTCGACGAACTCACGCAGGAACTCAACGCAATCGGCGACGAAGTCGACGGGTGGAAAGAAACCTACGAGGTCGACTCACTCGCGGCATTGCGTCAGAGCATCGGACGAGATGACCTCACGGGCGAGGAGCGCCGCGAGCGCCTCGAAGTCATCGACGAATGGGAGTACAACATCGAAGTACGTGAATCGATTCAACTCGCAATCAGCCTCCAGAGTTCGCTGACGACGCTGGGTGCAGAGTCGGTCTCGGGTGACTCGACAGCGTTTCCGCAGGAAGGATAGCTACATCGATGGTGATTTTTCTTGCTGGAGGTCGGGGATTCACCCGACGTGAAGGTCTGCGTCGACTCAAGGAGCGAATGGAGACGGTCCCGGGGTTCTATGATGTGCGGTATGAGCCGTCTCGCCTTCGTCCGCGGACCGTTATCGCGGACGTAGACGTGGAGATGTTCCTCGGCACGTCGTTTCCACGACCAGTGGCGAAACTGGAAGTGCTGTGGCGGCCACGAGAGGGGACAGACGTTCAGCGTGTGCACTGGGTAGATGATGCTGTGAGCCTCGGCTGGCACAAAGACGATGACCATCCCGGTTTCGGGACAACACACTTTCAACTGGAAGGCGATGACGAAGCCATCCACGAACCAGGTAACATCGAAGTTGAAGCACCACTGAGCTTCCTCGAAATCTGCCTGGACCGGCTCCCTGAGGAACTTCAGCAGACGACCGAGTTCTGACTCACGACGGTTGAATTATACGATTCATCAGGGAAGGACACCCTCGAGGAGTTTTTCGATGATGTCCCAGAGGATGCGTGACGGCGTTTCGTGCTCGAACGTTGCTGCCCGGCGACCGTCTTCCTCGCCGGTCGAATAATGGAAGTGTGCGATGCCGAGGTCGGGAAAGTAAGCGTTCGGGTCGCCGCCCAGATGCGGAACAGACATTCGTTAGTTGCCGGCCTCGGTGCGCTCGTCGGTCGGCGTCAAGAAGTCCCATTCCCGAATCGCAAACCCAACGATCTGGATGCGACCCTGGAGGTGCTCCCAGTCACGAGCAACCTCTCGACGACGGTCTTCATCTGTCGCGTTGAGGTCTTCGTCCGCAATCGTGGCTCGCAACTGGTTCGGTGAGTCAACCCCGAATTCGTCCTCCCAGTCACGAACTTTGACTTTCATCTCGGCGAGACGGTTAGTCAACGTCTCGACTGACCGATTGCTATCACGAAGCCGTATCGCCTCCTGGATTGCCTGCTGGCGATAGTCTGGAAAATACGTCGTGTGCGTGCCGCTTTCGTCGCGCCGCAACACACCATCGTCGACGAGACGCTCGAGAACGCGTTTGGTTGGTTCGTGTGACCACTCCGCCTCCGATGCAATCCAGTTCACTGTCCGTGGTTCAGAGACTTGTCCAGCGACCATCCGAACCCGGTCTTCACCCGTCGTGTGCTGCTCCATGAACCCTTCCGCAGAGCGCTCCGTGTCCTCAGTCATGTAATCGTATTCGAGCCATGTCATACTACAGGTTGGAGGAGTTCAATCTATTTCGAAGTTTCTCGTGCACTACTGCTACCGAAACCACTGGCGGAAGTACTGGAGTACTCGTGGTGAGGGGTCAGTCGAACCGGTAGACAGCGATGCCGTCGTGACCACAATTCGGACACGACGACGTCGCTGTCTCAGCTGATGTTCCACACCGCCGACACTCGTAGAGAACCACCGACTGCGACCGCCCAATCACCGAACGCAAGAACTCCTTCATTGGTCAGCCTCCACGGCGACTTCTCGGTCGAACGAAACGCCACTCACGTCGGATCTGCCAAATTCTCTACCCGAGCCGTACAAAGACTCTACCACCTGGTTTCTCTCGTACTGACGATCGATGACGATGCCGCAATCCGGACACGCGATTTCGCCACCGTCAACCCGCAGACGGCCATCGCACTCCAAGCATGCAGCTCGAATCGTTTTCCCGCTCTCCTCGTCGAAACCACTCGCGTAGATATCTCTCGTGACCATCGTCGTTCACGCGAAGCCGTTACAGGTCGGCCCCGCACCCCGTTAGGGGCCGATAAAATGCTCGTAGGGGACGAGGCTCAACCAGTGTGGAATACGTCCGGACGAGGAAAATGCCGGTGAGCGCGTTTGCTCTTGTTATGGAGGGAGGTGCCGGTCGTAGACGTTTCGACGATGGCCTACTGCCTCAACGATGAGAATGTCTTCGTCTCTGTCCCACGTGAGTATCGCGCGATACTCACCGGCCCGGAGTTTGTAGTACGGATAGCCGGTGAGCTTCTCGAGTCGATGAGACGTCCAATCCTTCGCCTCATCGAGCTTCTTGACCAACCGCTCTTGGGGTTCAGTTTCGAGGCCTTCGAGAAGATCAATTGCTTTCGGTGTCCATTCCACCTCAGTCATCGATACCGAGGCGTTCCTTCACATCGTCTTGCGACACAGTCTCATCACGCTCGCGCTGTTCACGGCTCTCTTCGAGATGCTGGAGGACTTCTTCAGACAGCCGCGTCGGAGGAGCAACCGCGTCTCGGAGTGCATCACGGATAAATTCGGATTTGTTGGCATAGCCACGCTGCTGCCACGCCTCGTCGATTTGGGCGAGAAGCGCCTGCGGTACTCGGACGTTGATTTTCTCCATCTCTCCGTCAGTCCCTGAATTACTGTCAGTGCTCATATGCTGTGATACGTGCGTATCACGTAAGAAGGTTCGGTTCATGCCAATCTGTACGTCGCTAACTAAGGCAGTCACTCCGTGCAGCGGTTCACCCAATGACGTCATGAGAGCGCACTCGTACGCCAGGAACCCGCAAATATTCGTTTCAACTGAAGCGGTAGCGCGGAGTCCCCTTCCTCAAGGAGCGACCGACGGGAGCGAGTAGGGAGGAGGAGCGCGTTCGTATCAGCCACAAACATTAACCTATAAATAGCCACCCACTCACATTGAATATGTGGCAGACGACTACGTGCGTCGGACGGCAATCACTCGTCTTGAAGTAACAGACGAGCAACGCGACCTCCTCGAAGATACCATCTCCGAGTGGAAGCGTGGTTGCCAACTCGCCACCGACATGGCGTGGGGCAAGTGCAACACCAAGAGCGACGTACAGCCCCTCACCTACGATGACGTGCGCGAACATACCGACCTCGGTAGTCAGCATGCGATTCTCGCCACCCACCAAGCCTCACAAGCCATCACCGGCTGTATCGAACGGAAGGCGAAAGGCAAGAAGGTGAGTAAGCCCACCTTCACCGCACCCACGGTCAAATACGACACCCGGACCATGACGCTATTCGATGATGATACGGTATCTCTCTCCACAACGGAGAGTCGCGTCCGGTGTGACCTCGCCCTCCCCGACGCCGATGATGGCTACCAACGGCAGTACCTCGACTCCGACGAGTGGAGCGTCACGGAAAGCACGCTCACCGCCCGCAACGGCGACTACCTTCTACACATCGGCTTCCGCCG
Organism: Halobacteriaceae archaeon GCM10025711; assembly: GCA_042662785.1. GTDB lineage: Archaea > Halobacteriota > Halobacteria > Halobacteriales > Halobacteriaceae > JBHSYX01. The sequence goes on along the minus strand of JBHSYX010000001.1, from coordinate 826,395 downwards.
ACCCAAGAATGATACCGAACGGAACACCGCCGAGGACGGAACGGTCCTCGGGGTTGACCTCGGTATCGAAAACCTCGCCGTCACCAGCACCGCCTACTTCTTCAGCGGGCGGGAGTTGACCCACGACCTCCGCGAGTTCGAGAAGGTGCGCGCCAGACTCCAACAGACCGGGACGAGAAGCGCCCACCGGACGCTCGAACAGTCGAGTGGCCGTGAACTCCGCTACGTCCGTGACGTGCTTCACCGGGCGTCGAACGCTATCGTAGACGAAGCACTTCGGTATGAGTGCGACGTGATAGCCTTCGAGAACCTAACCCACATCCGCGACCGCACGGGCGCGTCGTGGGGTCACAAGTGGGCGTTCAGAACACTGTACGAGCAGGTGGAGTACAAAGCCGAAGCGGAAGGCATCTCCGTGAAACAGGTCGGTTCGGCGTACACGTCGAAGCGGTGTGCCGAGTGTGGGTTCACGGCAGACGAGAATCGCCCGACTCGCACCGACTTCCGGTGTCAGAAATGCGAGTCGGAAGCGAACGCAGACTACAACGCCGCGAAGAACATCGGGATGCGGTATGTCCGTCGAGGCCAACAGTCGTCTCGGCGGACGGGCAACAGTCAGCTTGCCCTAAAGTCTGGGACTGTGACGCCGAGTGGCGGATTCACCGCCCACCCGGAAGGGTTCGAGGCCGAGTTCACGGACAAGCCCCACCCTCCACGAGCGAACCCGTCAGGGTGAGCGAAGTAGGTGGGGTAGTTGACTCGTGCTCTGCATCTCGTCCCTCCGGGACGCAGCATCCCCGAAGGCAACCGCTGAGAAATCACTCGATGCCATCAGTATCACTGCAGGACACGCTTCACTCTGGCATGCCCCGCACCCCAGCAGGGGCGGATAAAAACTGGCAGCGAGAAACGTTTTATCTGGATGTGAGCGCCTCAATCGAAGTAGTCTACAGATGACGGTGATAAGGGAGCTGGCTGCACCATCGAGGGCGTAGATTACATCGAGAACATCGAAGAGGACCGAATCATCGTCTACCCAGAAGGTGAGTTCTTCACCTATGAAATCGAGGCTAAAGACGACGAAGCGAACACCGGTCCAGTCCACTGCTGGAGTGAGTGACCATAGAAAGCAAATAGATTCAGAAACGAGTGCCAGTTCAGGCTTACTCCCACCACCGACCGCGCTCGGGGAAATGCAGGGTTGACCAGCCTGTGACGGCCAGTGAGACGCGCCCCTCGTACCAGTTCCTCGCCGCTCCGTGAATGCGCACTTTCTCGCCTTCCTTGATCCACGGTGCGTTTGACGCCTTCCAAATCGTCACGCGAGTCTGTCCACTGTCGTCCGCAATGAGTCCGACCTGAGCGATGCTCGGGTGTGAAGGATTCCACAGCGTCTCAACGCGACCCTCAATGCTCACCTCACGCCGTTCCACCTCCGGGATCACACCGATCGGAATCACCTGTCCTGGCGCCCGCTTTAACTCCTCGAACACCGCAAGAACTGCACTCCTCACGTCCCTCCCGTCGACGACCTCTTGGGCGAGCCGCCGACTAATCGCCGCCCGCGACCACCCATCGAGCTCGCCAGCCAACCTCATCGCCTCCTGGTTCACTCGTCCGAGTTCCTCCTGAGGCAGCTGCTCTCGCGCATCAATCCTATCTGGCCCCAACCACGCATCCACGCTTCCAGCCCGCTGGTCGAACTCATCGCGCCGCTCACGACTCCCCACCGCGGCCCGCCGCCTCGTCCGCTCCTCTCTATCCGAGTCCTGCCGAGAATCCACGCGCTCACGCGTCCGCCGAATCTCCAACTCCCGCGCCGCCAACCGCTCCTCACCCGCCAACGTCAATCCCGAAACCCCCGCATCCGGATGATTCGAATCAATCCGGCCCTGAATCTCTAACTCGACCGTCGCCTCCAACTCCAGTGCTTCATCGACAACCTCGAACTCATCCACACCGTGTTCATCCGCCTGTTCACCGACCGAAACTTCATTACTGAAAGTGGGCGTAGTACTCATTGGAGTTCCAATCTCCGAAGGCGCTCACTCGGCGTCTTCACCGTCCACGACTCTCCAGCCGTGGCTACCGACGAAACCACCACTCGCCTGCGCTCTCGCTCGCGCCTTCGTGAGCGCCCATTGGGCGCGAGCGAGAGCGCCCGAGAATCAGACCAAACGAGCACGCGCGTCGTCCCGGCCGGGGCGAGTGGCCAGCGGAGTTAGTCCGGCGGGTTCCGAGCACGCCACGCGAGCGCAGGAACCGCTTGACTAACCCGCTGGCGTCCGAACGGACGAACGAGCACCCTGGCCGACTGGGACGGCGAGCGGGCGTACCGAAGCAACATAGCCGACAGGAGCGAATGGTAAACGCAATGAACTGTAGCAAGGCAGAGGCCTCACGCACTTAGGGAGACTTCGTCTCACTTGGTCACTGAGTGCTGAGCGACCCATCCATTTCATCGGTCGCTTATAATTGAGTCCCGGCGAACCCCAATTGTGTAGGGGCTCAAGGAAGGAGATCGAGCGTCGTGTCCGTTGATGAAAACTACCAGCTGGAAGTGGATTATAGGGCAATATCACCCATACCTACTGAATTCCACAATTTATCTCAATTTGAAAATAAAAAAGTATATTAATATTTAACCATATATTTGAGGATGGTTGTCAGATAGAAACATGACACATCACAATTCGATTAGTCGTCGGAACGTGCTTCGCACCACTGCAGCCCTCCCCATCCTCGGAAGTGGAATCATCGCAGGGTCGGCAAACGGCGCCGCCCAATCCTCCGAACCACGCTTGATTGTCGAGCAGAACGGGAAACAAATCCCCGTGACACCGCTGAGTTACAACGAACAACGGGTGGAGGACTTCTACAATTACGGCTATCCGGATGGGGCATCCGCGAACACACCGACCGACCTTGAGAAGCGAAACACAAGTCGAATCTTCTTCTACTCGGGACCACGAGGTATCAGTCTCGTCTTCATCCACGACGCGCCCAATGATGGATCCGGAGGGCAAACGGTGATGCACTTCGACACGCTCCCAAGCGAAGGACGTTGGATCCTCCCTGACGACCCAGGCGAGACCTACACTCGAACGCAGGCCCGGTGGGGATGGGCCCCCTGTTGTACTGACGGAGGAGTATATCACGGTGGATTCGACAGCAATGTCGCTCCAGTCCAAATCACGCCCGACTTCAATCACGGAATTGACACCTGGGAACTACTCTCCGGGAATGCGGAAAACCCGACCGTCACGGAACTCTCGCGTTCGTCGCCAGTCACCATCCGTGTGGGCGAAACCGAAGATTCGTTCAGCGGCCTCGTCTCACAGAAAGAGCGACTCGCAGCAAGCATCGATGCGAACAGTCATGGCTACATAGACGACACGGGGATGGTTTCGCCCGTTCTGACTACCCTCGCCGACCAAGTAGATTCTGGCTCGCTTGGTGAAACCGAGGCCACCGATATCGTCGAGCGACTACACAGTGGTGAACGACTCACTGACGCCACACTCGCCGGTGCAGGGTCTGGATCGTCGCGATACCTCAGTATCGACACGAACCTCTCGCAACTCACAGCCGAAGCGGCGATCAATCCTGTTATCGAGCTACTGTTCGCGGGGATTTCAGTTGTCAAAGTCGCCCGGCAAATCCCATTTGTCGGTGGAGCTGCGAAACGGGCAGCTCGGGCGCTTGCGGACATCGCTGCAGACATCGCCGGGATGGTCAACAAAACCCTCGAACGAATGATCAGAAAGCGGGGTGAAGAGGCAGGATTCGCGATGCTCTCGAAGGCGGAATCAGAAGCCAAAGAGGCCGGACGACCGATTGCTGAAGAGGAGTTCAACAAAATCCGCGACGAAGAGTCCCTCCTCCTCGTCGAGGACAGTCGGGACGTTATCTTCCACGACTACCTGTTCAACGACAAGTACGATTACGTAGGTAACCCCACGAAGCCACTTGACGAGTCTGTTGAAGACCTCGTTGACGCAAGTGATCCGAAACAAACTCCAAACTTCGAGGGTGATCAGGAGCGAGCAACCTCAATCGCGGACAGTGGTCTTGATCTTATCGAGGCTACCTATCAGGAGGCAACTGAGTCAATCGAAGCACTCAATTTCGGTATCAAATCGCTTGGACTCCTGAGTGGTGTAACAGCGCTCATCGCCCTGGGGCGGGTGTCACGGGGATTGGAGCCCCTGCCACAGTCTTCTTTGGCCTAGTGTCGGCGATCTTTGGCATCGGCGCAGTGAGCCTTCAGATGATCGGCTGGGGCGTCGGAGTCAGTCGGATCCTGCAGAGTCGCTATATCCATCAACAGGCAGTGTACGGTATCGTGCAGCCGAACGGGGGTGGATACTGATGACGAATGCCGTCATCGATGCGCTCGCTGAACTCGACGCTGCTCTCGCCGCGGGAGACTATCTGGCCGCGAGAGAGCAAACTACAGAGCTGTTCGATGCTTACGATGAAAGCCGACCGGCTGAACGTGCGTTCATCGAACGTGCGAAATACGTCGCCCGTTCTGAAGGACCGATCGTCGGGCCAGAGGGCAATAGTCGGGACGACGCGGTCTCGCAATATCTCCTCGACCTGCAGACCGTACAGCTCCGGCGAGCTGGCGCGATGATGGCGCTCGGGGTGGGCTTCCCTAACGAAATCTCTTCAGAACTTCCCACGAGCGTGGCTCAGCTCCGACAGAGCGAAGAAGCCCTAGAGGAGAAAAAGGAGGCAGCTGCACCACACGTCGAGTCAATCTCGGTCGAGGCGCTTCCCGCGATTTACTCGACGGACCTCCAAGAGGGACCCTACGCTGTTGACGAGCAGATCAATCTCTCGACAGTGGTCGGGAACGCTGGTGACGAATCGGTCTTGGACCTATCACTCCACCTCGAAGCGCCTGGTGCTGTCGATATCGTGAGCGATGATATTTGGTCGGTTTCTCTCATGGGAACCGAGAGCGAATCGTTCACCTTCGACATCGTTCCTCGTACCTCTGGAACGCACCGAGTCACACTCGTCCTCCAAGGGGAAGAGGAACTCGATCACGAAACCGTCGAAATCGAAGTTCTAACCTTCGAAGAACTCGTCGAACGGGCAACCGACCGACTTGAGTCCCTCCGTGCCAGCATCACTGACACCTCGACGTCAGAAGGGGCGAAGCGACGGTTGACCTCATCGGTTGACGCAGCACTCGATCATCTCGCGAAAGCTGAATCTGATATCGAATCTGGGAAGCAAAATCAGCCCGGAAAGGAGTTATCCGCCGCGATTAACCAGCTTGGCGCACTGCTGAATAAACTCGAAGCGAACGACTCTGGCTCTGGAAAGAAGACTCGAAAGAAGACATTCACAGTGAGCCAACGAGCGAGGTATTCGACGCGGACGGCAGAAATCATCGAGTTACTCGCAACGGCTCGAACGGCAAGGAACTGAACTAACCGGTCGAATTGCCATCCTAATTTAATACAGACTACGAAAGATAGATAATATACCAAATGCCATCACACATTGCTTCAATCGCGGTCCTTGCCGTCATTGGGTCGCTCGCACTCGGAGGGTACCGAATGCTCAAGCCGAGGCTCCGCCCATACTTCGATAATCGCAGACGGCAGACATTCTTGCTTGGCTATCTGATCGCAACAGCACTGATGGGGGTTTCAATCGCAGTCGGGCTGTACGCCTCCGGAGAGGTGGCCGGTTTGCGGTTATTCGGACAATCGGTGGCCGCGTCGGATGTAATCATAGGAGTGGTGGCGGGAACGCTTGCCGGAGCGGGGATATTCGTCGCTCTCGGTGCCTGGCTCGTTATGGCGATGACCAAGACAAGCAGATCGCCCAACCAGGCATGACTGAACTCAATCCGACACTCAAGCGGTTACTTGAACTAGTGGCATTCGCATGCTTCTTCGGCGGGCTGGTCAGCCTCGGCTTCCTTCTCGGAGGGCGGTCTGTGTACGCACCGAGTGTCATCGAGATTATGGGGTATAACGGCCCGCATTCGATTCCGTTCGCAATCACGATTGGAGTGATGGCTATCGGTATCGTACTTGCGAAGATTCTCAAAGCATCCGAGTCGGCAGCTCAATAATTTGGATGAAAACTAGCTGCCGCCATAGCACAGAGTTATGCCGATGGCAGACAGACCAGTGCAGTCCGACCATCCACAGGGTGGGACTGAAAGGGGCCGGGTCGGTCGGGGACGGCGGCTGAGACAAGGACCGCAGCCTGCGAGGACCGCAGGGAAGCCCCCGACCCGAGCGGCCCGGGGCTTTCGAAGTCGAGAGTGAACCGATTTGCTGAACGGTTCACCTTGGGGAACGAATACTCGATACAAACCAAATTCGGGGTTTCGTGACAGTGGTGTAATCTATGGTTTATGGAGGTTTCAGTCTGGTTTAACGGAAGTTTATCGGGGTGGGCTGTGATTTTGGTTCGTCCGAGAACAATCAGGATGGACACCTACTGATAGTATGTCGAAGCCGCCGTTCTCCCGAGAGTCATCCAGCACTGCTTCTGATTCACCGTCGAACGCAACCAAACACAGAGACATAGACAAAGGCGATCACGAGGGCGTGAGCAGTCTCCCGGTTCCGGTTGAGAACTCCCGTAAGTACATTCGGATTCGGCCGACGGACACACCAGTGAATCCACAGACTGTCGAACGCGAATTCCGCCGCTTCCATCAGCTCGAGAAACACAATAACAACACTCAGGACTCATCGGGGAAGAACTGGCTCGGCCGACTATTCCAGTCGACACAGACCACACGACCCACACTCGAGTTCTTGGTCGTCTCTCAACGCGATGGCGAGCGAATCGACTACTATGTCGGTGTTGATGATTCCCTCCTGGCTTCGGTGGAGCGTGGGTTGCGTGCGTTGTATCCTGACTCGTATGAGTTCGAGCGCGTCGAAAGAACACCCGAACAGCTCGGACTACCAGCAAATCTGGACGATACAAAGAACGAGAGCGAAACTCGTACTGACTCACACACCACTGAGTCTTCGACACGGGGAGTTGCTGGCGTGGAGTTTGTTGGCGTTCCAGACCGTCGATTGGACTGGCAGACGCGACTCACGCCGTTCGGCACGGCAGACGAGGACAATGATGGAGCTGAGAACTCGGTTCCGTTGTCGATGCTGGTGGAGGCGATGGCCGAGCACTCGACTCGGGTGGTGTTCCAGGTGTTACTTCGTCCGATGCCGGATTGGTCGGGTGGGGCTGAGGACCGCCGTATCAGCATCGAGTTGAACGAGGATACGTACTCGGGCATCCTCTCGAACTATCTCACTGGAATGCCTGATCGCGAGGATATCGAGGAGCGCCTCACGAACACGGACAGGCGACGCTTGGAGGAACTCGATGCGAAGGATGCCAGGCATTCATTCGAGGTGAACGCGCGAGCCATCGCCATCACAGACACTCCAGGCGACAGCACGAACACTACCGCGGTCGAACCGAATACTGCATCCAATCCCGAAGGGGTGGTTCGTGAACTTGCGTCAGCGTTCAGTAGCGTGAGCCACACCACCTACTCGATCGAGTCACGCGTAGCGACGGGCGGTGAAGCAGTATCATTGCAGTCGAGTATTCGAGGTCGAGAATTCCGCGAATCGGCCCAGAATGGTTTCACTTCGAAGCTACCGTGGTCGTCGAATGCAAGCCCAATTATCGTGGCTGACCCGCTGGAAGCCCCGAATTTCTGCGTGCTGGATGGCACGCGTTTGAGCGGGAGTGCTCGGCGTGCGATCGCCCCGACACCGGGTGAGCGGACGGCGATTCCGCGGCCACCGTTCGAACTCCTCGACACCTATCGAGGAGAAGGGATGCCCCTCGGCATGCCACTCACACAGGACGGCACGCCCGACGACCAGCCACTCGTACTTCCGCCAGATCTTCAACCACTCCACCTGGCGATATTCGGGAAGACGGGGTCCGGGAAAACAACCACGGATATCAACGCGATGCTTGCGAACTACGCTGCGACCGACGGCGCGGACATCCTCATCGACCGGAAGGGAGACGGCATGCCCATCGAGTACTTGCGAGCGCACTACGCAACCCACGGCAGCCTCGAGAACGTCATCTATTTCGAGTGTGCGAGCACGCTCCCCGCGTTCAGCTTCTTCGATATCCGGGATGAACTCGCAGCGGGCGTCCCACGCACGACAGCCGTCGAAGACACCGTCGACCACTACATCGAGATACTCACCCAGATCATGGGTGCAGACCGATTCGGCCAGGCAGTCCGCTCACCCGACATCATTCGCTATCTCACAAAAGCACTGTTCGACCCCGTGCATGGGTCGGATGCGTTCAGCCACCGCGACCTCCACCAGGCCACCCGCCGCATGCACGACCGCCAGAGCGCACCCTCAGTTTCGGATGCCGACCTCGAACGCATGCTGAACGGCGTCGTCGCGAATCGCGCCCGCTCCTTCGACGAAATCATGCAGGGCGTTGCCAACCGAATGGAGAAGATACCCGTCGACAAACGCCTCGCACGCGTCTTCAACCACACACCAACCGGAGACGACCCCGTGTTCGACCTCGCGGACTACCTCGACGAAGACGTCGTCATCATCTTCGACATGGGCGACCTGCGACGCGAAGCCCAGCGCGTCCTCACGCTCGTCATCCTCTCGAACCTCTGGACGGCACTCCGACGTCGTGCACGGAGAAACAGTGGAGATAACCCGCTCGTGAATCTCTACGTCGAGGAAGCCGCAAGCATCGCAGTTACTGACCTCCTGAAGGAACTGCTCGCCCAAGCCCGCGGCTTCGATTTGTCTGTGTTGTTGTCGATGCAGTTTCCCGGCCAGCTCCGCAGCATCGACGAAGCCGCCTACGACGAGGTCCTGAACAACATCTCCACGTTCGTCACCGGGAACGTTCCCGTCGACCGGAAACTCACACGGCGACTCGCCACCGACGACATGCCACCGCAGGACGTCGGGAATCGACTCCGCGCACTCCGCCGCGGCCAGTGGTTCCTGAGCCTGCCCGCAGGATTCAACCAGCCTGAACCCCGGCCATTCCTCCTGCAGTCACTCACCCCACCGCCCGGCGACCCCGCTGGCAATAACCCACTCACATCCACTCAAACAGAAGCCTTCCATACCGAACTCGAGGACGTCCGCGCCCGCACTCGCAATGAAGCCGGCCTCACTATCGACGCCCCGAGCACGACCACAGAAGCAGACAACGAAACCCCGGCCGCGAATTCACACTCCTCCCCAGACGAATCAGCGCAAGCCCCGGGAATGCGTGTGGACACTGCACTTCCATACACGAGTCGGATGCCAGCCACTGTCGAATACGACGCCTCAATTCACGCACTCCGATGTACGAACTGTGACACCCGGTACGACCCCCACACGGAGGGTATGCAGCGCGCCATCACGTGCTGTTCATCACTCGAGGACGTCGACACCGACGACATCCCCATCACCGACATCAACCTCAAACTCACACCAAAAGAGATCGCTGACTCAGAATATACCACACGCCAGCTTCTCTTCCTCCAGGCCGTCTACAACGCCCAGCAACTCCGCTACGACCCGCTCGAATACGACCTTCTCCGGGACTCCATGCTCCGCCTCCAGGAATACACCGGCATCGACACCGAAGACATCGATCCACTCCTCGACGCCGACCTCCTCCGCCACGACACCGACCACCCACACCGCCTCTACACCGTCAGCCCAGACGGCCGGAAAATCATCGGTGAAAGCTACCGCCAGGGCGTCGACTACGGCCACGGCGCCGGCGACCTCGAAGAATCCAGCGAGCACGTCCTCGCCGTCGAAATCGGCCGCCGATACCTCCAGCGAGAATACGCCCAGAACCCCGATTCGCCCGTCACCACCATCCACCCCTACTACGAGATTCGGGAAGGCAGCCTCCCTGCAGCCGGCTTCATGGGCGACAGCGACGACGCAGCATCCGCCGCCGAAGACTACACCCACCACCGCCTCGACTGCGTCGGCCTCGACGACGACGGCGAGATCATCGTCACACTCGAAGCCGAACGCCCCAACAACGACATCCAACGTGCCGTCCCCGAAGACTACGACAAGATGGCTGCCTGCAACCCCGAAGAAGCTATCTGGGTCGTCATGACGCAAGCAGCCGGCCACCGCGTCCTCTCAGCACTCAACGACCCAATCGACGGCGAAACCCGCGTCGAGAAAACATACGCCCAAACCACCCCACCACAACAATTCCGCATCGACACACCCGGACTCACCGCCATGTACCCAGCCGAATGGCTCAGAGACAACTACCTCGACGGCGAATAACACCCCTACTACGTCTCCCTATCCGGTTCACTACTCCACCCGACCCGTTCTTCATTCCGTGGTCCTCACTACAGCCCTGTTCACTACTGAAACAGAAGTAGCCTTGCACCCCATAACCATCACCACCGTCACAGACCGTCCGAGAACCCATCTCGGCGCTCACACGCCACTCACAGACTCTTCATAATCGGCTCAAACACCCGCAAGAACACCAGCGAACCACAATGAGAACCAGATTATGAACACCACCAGAGCAAACCAGACACCACGCGTTCCAAAACAACCCGGAAGCACCCAAACCAACGCACACAAGCCAACGCACACAAGCGATCCGGACGGCGACGGCTACCAGGAAACCCCCTAACTGAACACCCAGAATAGCAAGACAGCGACCGGTTATGAAAATCAAACCCGGCGAATCAACCCCCACCTTCTACCCGGAAACAAGCCACTACCAGCACCATTCACAGAACAGCCAACACGCCACTAATCGCAAGACAGCAGCCGAATATGCAGAACCAGACTCACGACACAAACCCTCGACACACAGCATTCAAAATCACCACCCACGAAACCTCGCTCGAAAACCCAAAACCGCAAGACAGCAACCGATTATGAAAACCCAACCCCGAAAACAAGCATCCAAACACACCACCCGAAAAGTCAGAACCGCCTTCAGAAAACCCACACAAGCCATCAATCGACCGCACAGCAAACAAACACCCCAACCAAACCAGTAATCTAGCTCCCCCAACGACAACGCTCAACAGTCTTCTTGCGGAGGATAGAGCCGGTTATGAGCTTTGGTTCCGGGCTGTTATGGAGTCCAGAGACTCCATAACTAGTTCTCAGGCCCCGAAACCGGTTATGAAGACATGGCCGGCTGACTGCATCGATTCATCTCATATCCAGTATGCGCGATTGTCAGCGCTAGTTATGCTGGCTCCGAGCGTAGGGGTGCAGCACGTCAATAGAAATCTCACGTGCTAAGGATTTCAACAAGGCCGGAAATCTGGGTATGGTACGCGCAGGATAGCCCGGGAGGGCTTTCAGCGTGAGTTCTCGCTCTGTCCACCAGGTGAGGTGGTTGGCGTGTAGTCGCCGTTCGCGGTCATCAGTCCGCTGTTCAAGCGCACGCCTGCGGGTGCGCCTCCGTCATCGCCAGTCTGGTGGTGACGGAGATACTCGAAGCCGATGTTCTTCGCTGCGTTGTAGTCGGCGTGGTTCTCGTAGCCGCATTCGAGACAGTGGAAGGAGTCTCGCGAGCGTCTGTTTCCAGGGACGGTATGGCCACACGTCGAGCATTGCTGCGAGGTCTTCCTGGGGGAGACTTTCTCGACGGTGATGCCATGGGCTTTCGCTTTGTACGTGATGTACTCAGAGAGGCGTCGGAACGCCCAGATGTGGTGCCAAGCCGCCTGAGGGAGCTGGGTTCGGATATCGGTCAAGTCCTCGATTGCGATGACCGAGCAGTCCGTAGACCGTGCTTCCTCCACGATCTCGTTCGCGACGCGATGGAGTAGCTGGCCGAATCGGCTGGACTCTTTCCGACCGACAGCCTGGATGTTCTGGTGTGCCCATCGAGTCCCGCGCTGCTGGAGTGAGCGTCGACGCTGTTCGTACTCACGCTGCCAGTGGTTGAATTCACTCCCAGACCAGAACCGTCCGGTTGACGCGACAGCGAGATGTTTCACACCGAAGTCGACACCGAGGACCGTTGGGTGCTCCGTGTCTGAATTGGGTGTGGAACGGGTGGTCTGCATCGTCGCGTGGAGATACCAGTCACCGTCGCGGTAATGGAGGGTGCTGGTTCGAAACTCGTACTCCTCATTCAAGAGATAACGCGCGTGCGGCGTGTTCTTGGACGACGGAAGTACGTAATCGCATTCAACGCGGCCCTCGACCGTGGAGAGCGAGACGTGATCTCGGTGGAAGGTGGCAGCGCGTTTGTCGTAGACGACGCTTTTCGACTCGAACGTCGGCTGTGAGGTTACCTGTCCTTTCTGCCGTCGGGTAATCCCAGATCTGACTGCCCCAATGGCTTGTTTGATGCCCTGCTGGACGAGGTTCGCATGGAGGTCGGTTTCTTCACGTAATGGATAGTAGAGCGCTTCGTTAGCGGAGCGAACACCGACCGGGTTTGAGTCCCTAGGGTCGTCACTCCACGCCCAAGCACTCGTCCGGTTGGCACAATGGAGGAACTGGTCAACCGTCTCGAAAAGAGCAGACTCCATGTCCTGTGGGACATCGAGTTTCACCTTGACGGTCCGCTGTACCTCCATGGGCATTCTTGGCCCCGTTTTCGGATATAAACTCTAACCCAACTCGTCCTCGCCGCGGCCGCGGTGGCGGCCATCGCGCTCGTGCCGGCGGTGGTCGCGTACCTCCAGTTGGGCTACCACGACGACCTGCGGGCGCGCGACGGGTTCACGTCGCCGGCGGAGAACGCCGACCGCCTGCTCCACCGGTCGCTGCACCGGAGCGCGGCGAACGTCACCGAGTACGACTGGAGCGAGCGGGACGCGGCGGTGGAGACGGTCCGGGACCGATTAGAGCCGGGGCTGGACGCGCTCCGGCGGTCGCGGCTGACCCACGGCACGGTCTACCGGGTGTCGGCGAACCGGACGGCCGCGAGCGAGTGGGCGGGCGACCACTGTCCGGGCGGGCCGGGCCGCGAGTTCGGGGCGTGCGACGCTATCGACGGCGTCATCGTGCAGGATCGCACGGGCCAGACGCACGTCGTGGCGGCGGCGTTCGACGTGCGGGTGACGACCGACCGCGGGACGGTGTCGTTCACGACGGTCGTCCGGGCGGTGTGACACTCTCCAAATCATCTAGGCGATGGTCGGGTACTCGGACTTTCGTTCTCGGGTGAGTATCAGTCTGCTCGGCGAGATACCGGAGGAAAGCCCTGCGTAAAGGTGAAACGGCTGGTCGACGAGTTCCCGTCTGGGGGAGATGACAGATGGGGGAGTTAGACCTGGATACGATCGGGACTTTCGTCGCACTCGGCGGGAGTTTTTCCACGCACAGACGCATGGACAGCCAGCCGGAGTGGCCGATTCTCTGGACCGTCCCGAAGCAGGCGATTATCCCGGAGGGTGAGCCGATACAGCTACCGCCGTACGTCGAGGACGTCGTTCCGGGACCGGAACCGGCAGTGGTTATCGACGACGTCGGCGAGGGGCTCTTCCGGGCGTCCGTGGAGGAGGCCGCCGACGCGGTCAAGGGCTTCACCGTCTCGAACGACGTCACCGCCAAGGGGAAGTTTCCGGCCTATCCCTACCCCGACCAGGAGGGGTCGCTCGGCCGGGGGTACAAGATTTTCCCGACGTTCAGTCCGACGCTGTCGAGATACGAGCCGCTCGCAGCAGACGCCATCGATACAGATACCACGGTGGAGGCGGTTATCGACGGGGAGACGGTCGTCTCGGGGTCGACCGACACGATGGACTGGACGGTCGCCGAGCTGGTCGCACACGTGAGCAAGATACTCCGTCTGCAGGAGAACGACGTTATCTCGCTCGGCGACCCGTCACAGCCGACAGGCTATCTCGACGACGCGTCGGAAGTGATCTGCCGCGTCGAGAACGTTGGAGAGTTAACGAATCCAGTGCAGCGGCTCGACTGATCGCGGCACTCGATTCGATTGTGTTATTTGTTAGCGCCCCACAATCTTTTTCGTCGTCTGCGCGCTCCTATACGAACGATGCCGGAGGATATGCTCGATTTAGAGATGAGTGCGGCCTCCGCCGGTGTCGTCGAGGACTGTCTCGATGTCGGTCCGGACGACGAGGTGCTCGTCGTCACGGACGCACGGAAGGTGGGGGTGGCACGGAGTATCGCCAGGGCGTCCAACGCCGTCGGCGCGGAGACGGTCGTCGCGGTCATGCCGCTGCTGGAGAGCCACGGCAACGAACCGCCCGACACGATCGCCGACGCGATGGCGACGGCGGACGTCGCGTTCACGTGCACGACGCACGCGATTACGCACACGCGAGCGCGGCTTCGCGCCGCGGAAGCGGGGACGCGCATCGGGGTGCTGCGGAGCGTGACCGAGGAGATGATGGTCGAAGGGGCGATGACCGTCGACTTCGAGGAGCTTCGCCGGCGGACCGAAGCCCTGTCCCGACTGCTGACAGACGCCTCCCGGGCGCACGTCACCAGCGACGAGGGGACGGACGTCGAGTTCAGCCTGGAGGGGTGTCAGGCGTTCTCGCTGGACGGCTACTTCCACGAGGAGTACGGGTTCGCCACGCTCCCACCCGGCGAATCGCCCACACATCCCGCCGAGGGGACGACGAACGGCACGATCGTCATCGACGTCTCGATGGACAACGTCGGCCGGCTGGACGACCCCATCGAACTCGTGGTCGAGGACGGCTTCGTGACCGCCGTACACGGCGGCGAGGAGGCCGACCAGCTTCGCTCCATCATCGAGAACAGCGACGACAACGCAGGCAACATCGCGGAGTTCGCTATCGGGACGAACCCGAAGGCGAAGCTCATCGGCAACCTGGCCGAGGACAAGAAGCTGGCGGGGACCGTCCACTTCGCGATCGGGGACAACGAGTCGCTCGGGGGAACCACGCAGAGCGACATCCATCTCGACGGCGTGATTCGGACGCCGACCGTCACGCTCGACGACACCGTGATTGTCGACCAGGGTGTGCTCGACACGTCACTGCTCGACGGCGAAGGCTGACAGACCAGCCGGCGGTCGCTGTGTCTGTCCCCGACCTCGGTGTCATCGGCCGGTTAGTCCAGCATCGGCCAGTAGAACGTCCACGCCAGCACGATGGCGACAAGCGCGGCGACGAGTGTCGAGAGGCCGACGGTGAACACGTCTCTGGTTCCGACCGGGCCACGCTCGGCCACAATCAACACCGGCGGCATGTGGAACGGCAGCACCGATGTCGAACCGACGAGAATTACGACCGCCAACGCCGCGAGAAGGGGTGAGACGCCGAGCGGGTCCGCTGTCGCGAGCACGATCGGGAGTGAAACCGCGAGACACGCCGACGCCGTCGAGAAGAACAGTCGGATGAAGATGACGGCACCGAGTAGGACCGCCACGCCGGCCGGCGTCGGGAGCGTCCTGAGCGGAACCGCGGTCAGTAGCTGGTCGACGACCCAGGCGATTGCGCCGGTCTCGTTCAGAATCTCGATGAGCGACAGCATCGCGCCGAAGAGCAAGAGGACACCCCAGCTCACCTGCTTCACGTCGTCAGCATCGATGACGTCCACGCCGGGCGCTGCGAGGACAGCCACGGCCACAGCGGTGGAATCAGCGGCGAGAGGCCGACGAGTGAGCCGATGGCCCACCCGGCGATGGTGACGGTGATGATGGCGCCGACGAGCCCCTGGTCCCGGGAGAGCGAGTCCGTTTCGGGTTGCTCCGGGGCGAGTTCCGCCGAGTCGGCCGGTCGCATCGCGGGCGGGTAGAGGAGGCGTATCGCCCCCGCGCCCGCCACGTAGACGAAGACGACGGGCGGAATCATGTACAGCGCCCAGGAGAGCCACGTGATCGATTCGCCGCCGGCGAGAATCAGTTCCGACGCCAGGATGGCCATGCCGCCTCCGGTCATCAACGCGAGTGAGGCAATCGGGTTCACCTGGCCGAGGAGCAGTAGCGAGCCACGGAGGAGGTTCCGGTCGCCGTACCGGTCGCTGATGCGTTCGGCGATGGGTGCGAACGTGACGGTGCGAGCGATGCCGGACGGCATCACGAACGCGACCGCCAGCACGTTGGCGGCCAGCATCCAGAAGGACTGCCGTGGGCCGTTCGACGACGACTGGAGGCGAGCGGCGAGGCGGTCAGCCAACCCGACGGTGGAGACCGCTCCCCCGAGCAGGAACAACAGTAGTAAGAAGAACACGAGTCGCGAGGCGAAGCCGGACGCAGCGGCGGCGAACGACTCGGCTGCGCCGGTAGCGAACAGCAATGCGACGGTCAGGACACTGGAGATAGCCAGCGGAACCGGTTTCGTCAGCCAGAGCACCACCGAGAACAGGAGCACTGCCAGCGCCTGCTGTCCGGTCGGGTTCAGGCCGGCCGGGGTGGGGGCCGTGAGGCCGGCGAGCAGGACGACGCCCGCGAAGACGGCACCAAGAGTCCGCTGAACGAACCGGTCAGGGGCACGCTGGCGGCGGGCCGGCGAATCAGTAGTGGGCATAGTCCGCGCGTCGTCGTGGACACCAGACGGACGAGACGGGAGCTATTAGTCGTGTACCATGGTCACTGCCGCGGTTCGTCGGTGCCGCCGGCCCACACTGACAGGTGTTAACGACCCACATAACGCCTAAGTAGGACGACGCAGTAACTGATAGCCAGGTTCGGGTGGGGTCGAACTGCGTGATAGCGGGGTCGGGGTGAGCCGAGCGCCGGGGGCCAGCCAGAGACGAGTGCAGTGCCGTCGATTCTTCCCTACCGTCGGGGTCACGGAGGAGAGAAAATGAGGGTGAAAACAGACTCTGAGACGGGGTTGCTCGTGTTCTTCCTGCTGGTATCGGGCTACATGGTCGTCGAATCGTTCAGCTACGGCAGTACCGCCGGACAGTTCCCACGACTGTCCGGCGGGGTAGTGTTCGTCGGGTCAGCGATGCTCCTGTTCCGGGAGTATCTTCCGGGTCCGCTGTACTCGTTCGTCGCGGAACCCTCGGAGCTGATCAGCACGCCCGAGGACGCGAGCAAAGCGGACGCGGACGCGGCCCAACACGAAGAACACGACCGTGGACGTCGAATCAGTCCTGAAGTGTTTACGGGCGTCAGCATCGTCGCGTACGGGGTGACGTCGTTCCTCGTGGGACTGTTGTGGATGTCACCGCTCTTCGTCATCGTGTACACGCGGTGGTTTCGCCAGCCGTGGTACGTCTCGCTCGTCCTCGCAGTGCTGGCCTACGGCCTGGCGTACGGGTTCATGACGGTTCTCAACCTCTCACTTTCGACGGGATGGCTTCTCGTCGTCGGAGGGTGGTAACCGATGGGCCTCGTCGAAGGATTGGTAGAGGCCCTGGGGATAGTGTTGAGCGGTCAGACGCTTCTCTGGATGCTGTTGGGGGTACTGTTAGGGTTGGTGTTCGGCGCGCTCCCCGGAATCGGTGCCACGCTCGGGATGGCGATCGTGTTGCCGCTGACGATTCCGCTCGGCGGTGCCGACGCGATCATCCTCCTTATCAGCATCTACAGCGGTGCGATGTACGCCGGGAGCATCCCGGCGATCCTGGTGAACGTTCCCGGGACTGCGGGCGACGCCGCGACGACGTTCGAGGGATATCCGCTCGCCAGGAAGGGCAAAGCGATAAACGCCCTATCGGTCTCCGCGCTGTCCTCCGCCATCGGCGGGTTGCTCGCGGTCGGCGTGCTCATCCTCATCTCGCCCGTGCTGGTGGAACTCGTGTTGCTGTTCGGGTCGCCGCAGTACTTTCTGATGGCCATCCTGGGCCTGTCGATGATCTCCGTCGTCACCAGGGTCGACCGTCAAGGGCATCACCGCTGGAGCGTTCGGACTGCTGTTGGCGACCATCGGTATCGCGCCGACGCTACCGGTCGAGCGGTACACGTTCGGTCAACTCGCGCTGTTCGACGGCCTCGACTACGTCGCGGTCCTCATCGGGCTGTTCGCCATCGCGGAGATGCTCGTGTTGTCCGGCGAGGAGCAGGTCTCACAGGCTGCCGCGGGGCTGAAAGGAAGCGTCACGGAGGGCATCAAGAAGACGTTCGAGTATCCGGTGACGCTGGTGAAATCGTCGCTCATCGGGCTGATCATCGGCGCCGTCCCGGGCTCCGGTGCCTCCATCTCGAATTTCATCTCGTACGGGGAGGCGATGCGGTCCTCGAAGCAGTCTGAGCTGTTCGGGCACGGCACCGAAGAAGGAATCGTGGCGACCGACGCCGCGAACAACGGAACCGTCGCCGGGTCACTCATCCCGACGATGTCGTTCGGCATTCCGGGGAGCGGTTCGACAGCCGTGCTGCTCGGCGGGCTCATCATGCACGGGCTCCGTCCAGGTCCCGACCTGTTCACGACACAGCTCGCGATAACCTACAGCGTCTTCCTCGCGTTGCTGTTCGGCAACTTCGTCATCCTGTTCATCGGCCTCCTCATCGTCCCCAGAACGGGGTATCTCACGCAGGTCGACACCGACCTCATCATCCCAGTCATCGTGGTGTTGTCCACGCTCGGGGCGCTCGCACTCCGGAACAACTGGATCGACATCTGGACCATCATCGCCCTCGGCCTGGTCGGCTACTACATGAAGCAGTACGACTACTCGGTCATCGCGTTCGTCCTGGGAGTCATCCTCGGCCCCATCGCAGAAGAGAACCTCTATCGTTCCCTGTCGATTTCGGGCGGGTCCGTCGACATCTTCTTCACGGACCCGCTCTCGCTGCTGCTGGTCGTGTCGACGGTGTTGATACTGGCCGGTCCGTACGTGAAAGCGAAACTCGGCGAGGTTCGGACGCGAGGAATCTTGGAAGATTAACCAGTCCAGTCACCGGATACATACCGTCTGCATCCGCCATTACTGTAGTTCGCATAAAAATATATAATATAAACGAAATAAATAAGCTGTCTGATATTGACTTACAGACCGCGATGGGGGAGAAACCGAACAGACGTGAGTTTCTGAAATACGCTGGCGCGACGTCGGTAGCGGCGACGATGGGGTTGGCGGGATGTACAGCAAGGGGGCAAGACAACGAGACGGCAAACGAGACGACGGCAGCGAACGAGACCGAGCAGCCGACGACGTTCGAGCCCGTCGACGAGGAGTACCCGGAATCCGGCCGGACGGTCACGTACGTCGTCCCGTTCAGTGAAGGCGGGGGGACTGACACGTACGCGCGGCAGATAATGCCAGTAGCCGGGGACGAACTCGGCGTGAACATCCAGATCAGCAACGTGCCGGGGAGCGCGTCGCTCCGGGGAACGGGACGAATCGTCAACGCAGAACCGGACGGCTACACGATGGGAGGGTTCAATCCCCCATCGACGCCGCTGTCGTATCTCGTGTTCGAACCCGACTACGACCTCCAGGAGCTCGAAGGCATCGCGGTGTACGCGCGGACGCCGTACGTCATCATCACCAACGCCGACGAGAACGTCGAGGACTTGGAGGACCTCATCAGTCGATACAACGAGGGCGATTTCACCGCCATCGGCGGCTGTCAGTCCCTCGGCGGACTGAACCACGTTACGTCGCTGGTCATGCAGAACCAGTACGACATGCAGTGGGAGAACTACGTGGGCTACGACGGGTGTGCGCCCGCAGCGCAGGCCGTGGCATCCGGCGAGATACCGGCGGCAATCGGGACCGACGTCGCCGTCCAGGGGACCGTCGAGGCGGGACGGGCGGACGTCGTCGCCGTCCTCCAGAGCGCGGGGAGCGGCGTCTTCCCGGACGTCCAGCCGGTCACCGAGCAAGGGTTCGACGAGATCGACTACATCGGCGGCCTGAACCGTTGCATGTGGTTCCCGCCGGAGACGCCCGAGGGAATCGTCAACCGGATGGCCAACGCCGTCCAGACGGCGACCCAGTCCGATTCGGTCCAGCAGTGGTCCGAGGAGTCCGGGAACATCGTCGAGTTCAGCGGCCCGGAGACCGCAAACCAGCTCCTGCAGGACACGCTCGAACGGCTCCCGGAGGAGGTCGACATCGAGCAGATTCGCGAAGCGGCGACCCAGTAGGCACGAACTGGACGGCGAGAGCCGTCCGGTGCTGCTTTACTCGAACCATGTTCGACTGGCTATCGACGACGTATGCGGCAGTCAGACGGCCGGAACACACCGGGGAGAACCGGTGTCTTCCCTGCACCGTCGTGAACGTCGTCATCGCGCTCGTGCTCGCCGGGACACTCTGGGCGGTCTCGCCGACCGCGGGAGCAGTCGCCCTGGCTGTCTCGGTCGGCACTATCGGCCTGCGCGGCTATCTCGTCCCGGGGACGCCCGCGCTCACGCGCCGGTATCTGCCGGAATGGACACGCCAGTATTTCGGCAAGTCAACGAGTGGACCGGTCCATGTGGCGGAGACGTCCGACGGCGGCCGGCCGGACCCCGAAACAGTGCTTCTCGGTATGGGCCTCGTGACGGACTGTCCGGACCGGGACGACCGATGCCTGACGCCGTGGTTTCGTGAACGGTGGCTGGCAGCTATGGACGACCTCCGGGGGTACGAGGCTGCACAACGGTCACAGCTTGCTTCGATGGTTGACGTGCCGACTGACGCAGTGTCACTGGGCACAAACCAGGACGGCCTGGTCTACGCGGACGTCGATGGGAACCGGGTCGGACAGTGGCTCTCTCGACCGGCGCTCCTCGCGGACGTCGCTGCGAACAGGACAATCAGTCGACACGCGGACGAGTGGACGGCGCTGAGCGCTGCCGACCGCGGTACGGTTCTCTCGGTCCTTCGTGTGTTCCTCGAACACTGTCCAGCGTGTGGCGGGGCCGTGGAGACGAGGACGGAGGCCGGAGAGGGGTGCTGTGGCGGCTACGATTCGATAACAGTCCGGTGTGTCGACTGTGAGGCACGGCTGTACGCGGCCGACGCAACCTCGTTCAGGCTGGCGACCGGCAAGTGACGGTGCTGCCCGCACTCGGCAGTAGAGCGACGGTCTACGGGCCGAAACGTAATCTGTTGACGGCGCGGTTGGCGTCACGTTCACTGCAGTCGGGCGGTCGAAGTGACACCGTGTCGCTCCGACGAATGGGTCCGTCGCGATCACGCTCCGGACGACAGACTGCCCCTACCCCACCTGTTTTGTCGGGCGTCGGTCTGTGTGGAACCATGACGCGCGATGGGATTCCGGCGGTGGGGCTCGGCACGTACGAGAACACGGATCCGGAGCAGTGCGCGGCGAGCGTCGCGACGGCGCTCGACGCGGGCTACCGGCACGTCGACACGGCGCAGGGCTACGAGAACGAGGCGTTCGTCGGCGAGGGGCTGGCACGGGCCGACGTGGCCCGCGAGGAGGTGTTCGTCGCGACGAAGGTGACGCCGGACAACCTCGCCTACGACGACGTGCTCTCGTCAACCGAGGCGAGTCTCGACCGCCTGGGCGTCGACGCCGTCGACCTGCTGTACGTCCACTGGCCCATCCGAAGCTACGACGCCGAGGACACGCTGGCGGCGTTCGACGACCTCTACGACGACGGCGTCGTCCGGAACGTCGGCCTCTCGAACTTCACCCCCGACCTGCTCGACGAGGCCATCGACGTGCTCGACGCGCCGGTCGCCGCCCACCAGGTCGAGATGCATCCGCTGCTCCAGCAGGAGGAACTGCTCGGGTACGCCCGCGACCACGGCCACCGGCTCGTCGCGTACTCGCCGCTCGCGAAAGGAACGGTGGCGGAGGTGCCGGAACTCGCCGACGTCGCGGAGAAACACGACGCGACCGCGGCCCAGGTCAGCCTCGCGTGGCTCCGCGAGAAGGGTGCGGTGGCGATTCCGAAGGCGACCGGCGAAGCACACATCCGGGAGAACCTCGCGTCGAGGGACCTCGAACTCGACGCCGATGACGTGGCGGCCATCGACGCCATCGACCGGACCGAGCGCGTCGTCGACCCCGACGTCGCGCCCTGGAACCGGTAGCTGCCCAGGAGACCAGAACCTGATAGCGAATTTATATTACGGCGCCGGGCGTGCGACCGGTATGGACGGTAGCTTCGAGGGACTGGGATTCAGGTCGCCCCGGACCCGCGTCGGGCGAGTGTTCGCGGTGCTCGTCGCGGTGGCGGCGGTGCTGGTGGTGATGCCGTTGCTCGACATCTCGTACGGCGTCTTCCGGGCCGTCTCCCCGGCGTGGGTCGGCGTCCTCGTCTTCGGCTATCTCGGCCTCCGGTTCGTCCGCGCGGTGGAGCGAATCGCCGACGGACGCGAATAGCCACAGACCACTCCGCCCGCCGGCCGGTCCTCGACGACCGCTGACGCCCGCTCAGAACCCGATGGCGACGCCGTCCTTCCGGGGTTCGGTGGCGGCGGAGAGCACGCCGTCGTCGTTCCGGGCTATCTGTGCCCCGCCGAAGTGGACGGGCGGGAGGATGGAGACGTCGTGGCCGCGCCGCGCGAGTTTCGACTGGACGCCGGGGTCCATCCGGGCTTCGACGGCGAGGCGGCCGTCCTCGCGGTAGCGCCACCGCGGGTAGTCGAGGGCGGCCTGGAGCGGGAGGTCGTAGTCGACGACGTTCGAGACGACCTGGACGTGGCCCTGTGGCTGCATGAACCCGCCCATGACGCCGAACGCCGCCCAGTCGGCGTCCCCGAGGCGGGCGACGCCCGGGACGAGCGTGTGGAACGGGCGCTTCCCGGGTTCGAGGTGGTTCGGGTGGTCGGGGTCGAGCGAGAACGACGCGCCGCGGTTCTGGAGGGCGATGCCGGTGTCGCCGGCGACGAGTCCGCTCCCGAACCCGGCGAACCGGGAGTTGATGTACGAGACGAGGTTCCCCTCGGCGTCGGCGACGGTCATGAGGACGGTGTCGGCGTCCTCGGCGTTCGACCCGGGGACGCCGAAGGTCACGTCGGTCGCCGCCTCCGGGCCGACCAGTTCGGCGCGCTCGGCGGCGTACGACTTCGACCCGAGCGCCGGGACGTCCTCGTACTCGGGGTCGGTGATGTAGCGGTGGCCGTCGTGGAACGCGAGTTTCGTGGCTTCGGCGAAGTAGTGGACGCGGTCCGGCGAGTCGAGCGGGTGCTGGCCGGCGTCGAGCGCTTCGGCGACGTTGAGCGCCTCCAGCGCGATGAGGCCCTGGTTGTTCGGCGGCAGTTCGAACACCTCCGCGCCGTTGTAGGTGGTGCTCACGGGGTCGACGTACTCGGGTTCGAACGACGCGAGGTCGTCGAGGAGAGGAAGCCGCCGTGTGCGCGCACCTCGTCGACGATGGCTTCGGCGACGTCGCCCTCGTAGACGGGGTCGGCGCCCTCGTCGGCGATGGTCTGGAGGGTCTCGCCCAGGCGGGGAGCGACATCACCTCGCCCGTCTCGGGCGCCCGGCCGTCCCGGAGGTAGGCCTCGCGGGCGTGCGGGTCGGTGAACAGGTCTTCGGCGCTCTGCCAGTGGCCGGCGATGATCTCGGAGACGGGGTAGCCGTCGCGCGCGAGACGGATGGCCGGCTGGAGGACGTCGCCGAGCGAGAGGCGGCCGAGGTCGTTCACGGTGGTTTCCCAGCCGCGGGCGGTGCCGGGGACGGTGACGGTGTGAGGGCCGGTTTCGGGCATCGCGGCGTCGGCCGGCGCGACGTCCTCGTCGGCGGCGACGGCCGCCCGGACTGTCTCGATGGAGGCGTCCATGGGCGCGCCGCCGCAGCTCCGGAGCGCGCCGACGTCGCCGTCTGCGGTGCGGTAGAGCGCGAAGACGTCGCCGCCGATGCCGGTGCTGGTCGGCTCGACGACGTTCAGTGCGGCGGCCGTCGCGACGGCGGCGTCGAAGGCGTTGCCGCCGCGCCGGAGCATCGAGACGCCGGCTTCCGCGGCGAGCGGCTGGCTCGTGGCGACGACGCCGTTCGACGAGTAGACCGTCGACCGACGCGAGGTGAACCGGTCCGGGTCTGGAGCGGGCATACTTCCAGTTGGTGGCATCCCCTCTAAAGTACCAGCCCCACGTCTCGCCGGTTCGAGGAGCGATGGCGTTCGGTCCGCGACGGTGGCGCCGGGCCGTCGGACGGGCCGCGTCGGCGAAAAGAGTGAAGGCGACGGCTCTCGTCACTCGTCTACACTCGATGTCGTCCCCGACGCACCGACGCCTGGCGGTGGTGCTGGTACTGCTCGCGATGGCGGGGGCGGGAGTTGCGGTGGCCGACCCGGGGACGACCACTCCCGACGCCCCGACCGAGATACACGACTGTACGACGATAACCCGGCCCGGGAGCTACGTGCTCGCCGGGAACGTGACGAACGGCGGCGGACAGAACTTCACGTACATCTCCGAGACGTGCATCACCATCGAAGCCGACGACGTCGTGCTCGGCGGCAACGGCCACATGGTGGACGGGATGGGCGTGAGCGACACGACCGGCGTCGGCGTCGCAGACGGCGCGGCGAACGTCACAGTGCGGAACCTCGAACTCCGCGACTGGCATCACGGCGTCCACGTCGACGGCGCCGAGCGCGTGACCGTCCGGAACGTGGACGCGTCGAACAACGCCGTCGGCGTCGCCGTCGATCGGGCGACCGACAGCAGGGTCGAGAACGTGACCGTCCGGGAGAACATCGTCGGCGTCTACGTCGGCGAGCGGGCGGCCGACACCGTCGTGGCGGACGTGGCGGCCAGCGGGAACTACGCCGCCGACACGACGAGGAGGCCCCTACTCGAGACCCGCCTTCTCCTTGACCGACGCCGCCCAGTCGGGCCACTCCTGGCGCTCCTCGACGTCGAGGTCCGGGTCGCCCGACATCGCCTTGATGGCGACCGCGTCCTCGCGGTCGTAGACCGCGCCGTCCTCGTGGAAGAGACCGTTGAGGATGCCGTGCTTGCGCTGGGTGCGGAAGTAGCCGGGTTTGACCATCAGCGACCAGAAGAAGTTCCCGACCCCGGCCTCCTGGATGACGGGCGCGAGCGAGGCGTAGTCGGGCGTCCGCTCGTCGGGGGCAGGTGCGGTGTGGAACCCCTGCCGGAGCGGGTGCGCTGCCACTCGGTCAGCCAGACCGGTTGCGGGAGGCGGTCGGCGAGCACGTCGACCTCGCCGAGTGCGGAGCGGTAGATGTCCCGCGAGATGGGGAAGTTGTAGTGGAACTGGAGCACGTCGAGCCCCCAGTCGAGGTAGTCGGCGTTGTTCGCCATGCTCGTCGACCCCATGCTGAGGGGACGTCGCCGCGCTCCTCGACGAGCGTCTGGTGCATCGACCGCGTGAACCGCTTGCGGTGGACGTTCCACCCCGGTTCGTTCATGGTCTCGATGGCGAGCAGGCGGTCGTCGTCGCGATACCGGTCCATGAACCACCGCACGTACCGCCGTGGACGGTCCCACCGCTTCCGGCGCTCCACCACCCTGGTCGCGGGCGAGAGCACCGCCTTCGCCGTCCACGGGTTCGTGTCGGTGAGGTGCTTCTCGGTCGGTTCCTCGCCGATGCCCTCGAAGACGCCGACGAGCACCTCGATGTCCTCGTCGTCGGCGGCCGACAGGAAGTGGTCGAAGGCCTCCTCCAGGGCGGCGTCGTCGCGTTTCCACTGCTCGTAGCTGAGCCACGTCCGGACGGCGTTCAGGTTCAGGTCCGCGGCGTACCCCAGGTCGCGTTCGACGACGTCCGGGTCGTAGTCGGCCCACATCTGGTAGACGTTGAACGCCCGGGCCGGGAGGTAGAGGGCGCCGCGGACGGCGACGGGTTCGTCCCCGGTGTCGTCGCCGTACGGCGCGGTCGGCGGGTCCGGGGTGAACCCCTCCGGCCCGGTCTCGGCGGTCTCGGTCGTACGGGTGCGGGTCGTCGACTCGTCTTCGACCTGTTCGGCGTGCGTGTCGGTCGCCGTGAGGCTCTGGCACCCCGCCAGGGCGGCGACGCCGCTGGCGGCCCCGGCCCGGAGAAGAGCGCGGCGCGTCCACCGGGTCGCGCGACGCATACCAGAGTAGTGTGGGCGTGGAGCGGTATAATCTCGGTGGCCCCGAGACCGGGACGTGTGTAGCGACGCCTGCGGATGATACCACACGACGACTGTGACTTCCTCGAAAGCCCCCGGCTGTTCGACCGCCCCCCCTTTCAGTCCCACCCTGAGGCATGCCAGTCCGACAACCTGCGGGCGGGACTGAAAGGGGCCGGCCGCTCGGCGGGCGAGGCGACGCAAGCACCGCAGGAGCGCAGCGAGTCGCAGCCGCCGAGCGGCCGGGGGCTTTCGAGGTATCGGTCACGGTCGCATCTCCCGCGTCCCGAACCGAAACAGTGACCCGATTTACTCGCCGTCCAGGTCCGAAAAGCCCCACTCTTCGGCGCGGCGTTCGGCCTCCTCGCGGGCCTGCTCGCGGATGGCGGCTATCTTCTCCTCGTCGTCGAGGAACGCCTCCACGGCGTCGTGTCGGCCCGCAGCGTCGCCGCTGTCGGTCGTCGGCAGGTCGTCGGGGGCGGCGTCGCGGGTCCGGTCGGCGAGCGCCGGGTCGCCCGCCAGGCGTTCGGCGGGCATGCCGGGCGGCACCTGGTCGTCGGGTCTGTCGCCCGGGTCGGGGAGGGCTGTCGGGTCGACGGCGTAGAGTTCGACGTGGTAGGGCCCCGGCACCGCCAGGTCGGCGAGCGCCGCCGGGCCGCCGCGACCGGTCTCGTCGTGGCTGGCGAGGACGGGGACGCCGTCGCGGACGGTGAGGACGCCGCGTGCGTCGGCGTCGAGCAGGAGGGCGTCCTGGGGTTCGAAGACGGCGTAGCCGGTGAGCGACCGGTCGAGGGCGGCGGCGAGGCCGCCGGCCGGGTCGCTGTACGCCCGCGAGTGGACGAGGCGGCCGGCGGTCGGCGTCATGGCGTGTCGGGGATGACGGCCTGGCGGAAGCGGTCGGCCACGTCGTCGGAGTCACCCGCGCGCACGTCGAGCGCGGCGGCGGCCTCGCGGTAGGCGGCCGCGGCGTCGCTCTCGGGCGCGTGCGCGAGGAGGGTTCGCCGGCGCGCCGAGCGGCACGGGCCTCGTCGGCGTCCGGGACGACGGCGAGCGTGGGGCCGTCGAAGTAGCGCTCGCTCTTGTCGGCGATGCGGTCCACGGCGGCCTGGTCGCGCACCTTGTTGTAGAGCAGGCCCGCGGTGCCGGTGCCGTAGGTGCGGGCGTACTCCTGGACCTTGAGGCCGTCCGAGAGCGCGGGGATGGTGGGTTCGAGGACGAGGACGACCCGGTCGGCGAGCACCACCGGGAGGACGGCGCTCTTGCTCCCGAGGGTGGCCGGCGAGTCGAGCAGGAGGACGTCGGTGTCGGCGGCCAGGTCGGCGACGACGTCGCGGAGGCGGGTCGGGTCTGCCTCGCGGAAGCCGGCGAGGCTGGTGCCGGCCGGGACGACGCGCATGCCGAACCGTTCGTAGACGGCGTCCTCGACGGCCGCGCCGGTCTCCGCGACCAGCAGGTCGTGGAGCGTGGTGTCGACGTCCGCGAGACCGGCGTGGAAGAGGAGGTTCGCCATGCCGGTGTCGGCGTCGATGACGGTCACGTCGTAGTCGTCGGCCAGCGCCATGCCGAGAGCGAGCGTGCTCGTGGTCTTGCCCGTCCCGCCCTTGCCGCTGGCGACGGCGAACGCCTCGACCATTGGAAGTAACTCGCGGCGTTCCCGCCCTAAAATTTACTCCTCCAGGTCGGGGGCGGGTCGCCAGAGGAGCGCGGAGATGAGGTCGGGGTCGTCGAGGTCCACCAGGTCGTCGAGGCGGTCGTCGGCGGCGTCGCGGAGGTCTCGCAGGAGGGCGTCCTCCTCCAGCGGTCCGGCGGCCGTGGTCGCCCGGTCCTGGCTGTGGCGGAAGAAGTCGTGGACGGCGTCCTTGTACTCGTCGACGAGGAGCGCCCGGTCGACGGCTTCGGCGATGCTGTCGTGGTCGACGGGGTGGCGGAGGACGACGTCGATGGCGAGCAGCGGGAGGTCGTCGGGGACCTGGTCTGCGAGGAGGACGACGGGGACGGTGGGGTCGGGCGAGTCGGGCGACCGGACCGTCCGGACGAGCGCGTCGGCGTCGGCGCCCAGGCGGGTGCGGTCCAGGACCATCGCCGCGGGAGGGTCGTCGTGGAGGACGGACGCGGCCTCGGACCGCGTCTCGACCCGTCGCGTCGGTCCCGGCAGGTCGTCGTCCTCGAACTCCTCGACGGCGACCAGGAGTATCACGGATGGCGATGTCGCAGCCCACTGGTATAATTCTTTTGTGAACAGTTCGAAATTTATAAGCTGGCTGTCGAGTTTCCTACAGAAATCGCTCGACGGCGAGGTGGTCCTCGACCAGGGCGGCCGCGCGGTCAAACGGCGACCCCGCCCGAACGTCGTCGGTCGGCCTGGTCGTCCCGGCCGCGGCGAACGCCGCGTCGACGAACGCGTCGCGAGCGACGGCGTTCTCGAACAGGCCGTGGACGTAGGTCCCGACCACCTGGTCGGTGGCCGCACCACGCCCCTCGAACGGCCGGGCGACGTCGCCAGTCGGCGTCGTGTCGCCCATGTGTATCTCGTAGCCGGACACCTCGCCGGACGCCCCCGCGAGCGGGCCGACGCCCTCCAGGCGGCGGGTGACGCGCTCCACCGTCTTCCGTTCGGTGAACGTCGTCTCGACCGGGAGCAGGCCGAGGCCAGCCACCTCGTCCACGTC
This sequence comes from Halobacteriaceae archaeon GCM10025711, assembly GCA_042662785.1. Taxonomy (GTDB): domain Archaea; phylum Halobacteriota; class Halobacteria; order Halobacteriales; family Halobacteriaceae; genus JBHSYX01. The sequence goes on along the minus strand of JBHSYX010000001.1, from coordinate 797,844 downwards.
ACCCGTCCCCTCGACGGCCGCGTTCGTGATGCGCTCGCCGAGCAACTGGTAGCCGCCGCAGAGCCCCACCACCGGCCCGTCGAAGGCGGCGATGCGCTCGTGGAACCCGGCCTCGCGGAGCGCCAGACCGTCGTCGACGGTGTTCTTCGTGCCCGGGACGACCACGGCGTCGGCGTCCGCTATCGGGGCCGACACGGGCCGGTAGCTCACCCGGACGCCGGGTTCGGCGGCGAGCGGTTCGAGGTCGGTGAAGTTCGAGATTCGGGGGAGCCGCGGGACGGCGACGGTGACCGACCGGTTCTCGGGCACGCCGTCGTCCCCGCCGACCGTCGCCGTCTCGTCCGGGCCGGGGAGCGAGACGCTGTCCTCGGCCGGCAGCCCGGGGTCGTCGTACGGGACGACACCCAGGACGGGGACGCCGGTGCGCTCCTCGAACGCGTCGATGCCGTCGTCGAGCAGCGACGCGTCGCCGCGGAACTTGTTGAAGACGACGCCGACCACGCGGTCCCGGACGTCGTCGGGCACGAGTTCGAGCGTCCCGACGAGGCTGGCGAACGCGCCGCCGCGCTCCACGTCGGCGACGAGGAGGACGTCGGCGTCCGCGAACCGCGCCGTCTCGACGTTCGCCAGGTCGCGGTCGTGGAGGTTTATCTCGGCGATGCTGCCCGCGCCCTCCGCGACGATGACGTCGTGGTCGGCGGCCAGGCGCTCGAAGGAGTCGACGGCCGCCGCCCGGGCGTCCGCCCACGCGGTCTCGTAGTAGTCGCCGGCCGCGAAGTGGTCGACGGCCTCGCCCTGGACGACGAGCTGGCTCTCACCGTCGCCCCTGGGTTTGAGCAGGACCGGGTTCACGTCCACCGACGGCGCGACGCGGGCGGCCCGCGCCTGGACGTACTGGGAGACGCCGATCTCGCCGCCCGCGACGACGCGGGCGTTGTTGCTCATGTTCTGGGCCTTGTACGGCGCGACCGAGACCCCCGGTCGGCGAGAGAGCGGCAGAGGCCGGCGACGAGCGTGCTCTTGCCGACGTGGCTGGCCGTCCCGGCGACGAGGAGGGTCTTCGCCATCAGTACTCGGTGCCCTTGCGCGCGCCGACGCCGGCCTCGATGGGGTGTTTCTCCTTCGCGACGTGCGTGACGAGGTCGGCGTGGTCGACCACGTAGTCGGGGCGCTCGTGGCCGCCGGTCAGCACGAGTTCCAGGTGGTCGGGCTTCGACGCCACGAGGTCGACCACCGCCCCGGGGTCGACGAGGCCGCGGTTGGCGGCGTAGAGTATCTCGTCCAGGACGAGCAGGTGGCAGCCGTCGTCCGCCGGGGCGTCCGCGGGGAGGGGGCCGTCCACGTCGGCGGCCGCGGCGACGAGTTCCTCCGCGCGGGCGAGGCCGGCGCGCGCCTGGGCGGCGTGCTCGTCGTCCTCGGAGCCGTCGTGGAAGCCGTGCCAGCCGTAGTGGCCGAGGTTCTCGTAGGTGAACCCGGGGACGGCGGCGATGGCGTTGTACTCGCCCCGGACGTCCTCGACGGTGCCCGCCCCGCCCTTCATGAACTGGAGCAGGTGGACGCGGTAGCCGTGGCCCGCCGCCCGGAACCCCATGCCGAGGGCGGCGGTGGTCTTGCCCTTGCCGTCGCCCCACCAGACCTGCACCAGGCCGAACTCGTCGGGCGCCGACGGTTCGATGGGGTGGTCGGTCGGCCGGCGGCCGGCGTCGGTCACGGCGCCACCTCGGCACCGAGCAGGCGGTCGGCGACGGCGACGACGCGCTCCCTGACGGCCGCCATCGGGACGCCCCAGTCGTCGGCGACGGCGAGCGCGCCGCCCATGCCGACGCCCTCCTTCGCCTCGCCGGCGACGTAGCGTGCGAGGGCGTCGTGGTCGCTCGCGTCGAAACCGGGGTCGGTCACGGTCAGGTCGACGTCGAGCGACGCTGCCTGGCCGTCGAGATCGACGCCCTCGTCGTCGGCGACGAAGGACGTGGTGGCGACCGTGAACGGGTCGTCGACGCTGGCGTGGCGGACGAGCGCGGCGGCGGCGAGCATCTGCGTGCCGCCCGCGAGCGTCACGTCGGTGCCGCCGTCGAGGGCACCGACGGTGAGGCCGGCGACCGTCGCGAGCACGGGGTCGCCGACCCGGCGCACCGCACGCATCGGGTCGCCGCTGGCGTCGCCCGGAGCGAGGGCGCTGGCGGCGAGCGCGTCGGCGACGACCTCGCGCTTCTGGTCGAGGGGTTGGCCGGGAGCGAGGAGGAGACGGCGTCGCCCTCGCCGAGCGCGGTCATGACGCCGAGGGCGGTGGTGGTGCCGCCCGGGATGGTCTCGCCGACGACGAGGCGGTCGTCGGGGAGCGCCCGGGCGTACTCGCGGGCCGCGTCGAAGGCGTCCGGTGCGGCCGGCACCGGGTCGCTCTCCCGGATGTCCTCGCCGGGGGCGGCGTCCACGTCGACGGTCGGGGCTGCGGTGGGCGCGGCGAGGCCGGCGTCCACGACGGACACGTCGAAGCCGACGAGTTCGCGGACGGCGCGGGTGACGACCGCGGGCGTCGGGCATCCGGTCGGACTCACCGGGACGACCGGCGCGCGGACGGGTTCGCCGTACGCGAGTATCTCGGCGTCCGCGCCCGGCGTGTGGACCATCGCCTCGGTGGTGGCGCCGGCGGCGCTGATGCCGTCGATGGCCGCGGTCCGGGTCGTGCCGGCCGCGAGCAGGAAGCGCACTACGCGACCCTCCGTGGGCGGAGTCGTTCTGCCATTACAATGGGATTAGTCCAACCTGACTTTAATTCCGGGGTCCGGCACGAACACCGCCGCCTCCCGGTTGGTCGCGACGCCGTAGGGTGCGTCCGCGACGGACGCCGGCGGCGACTCCGTCTCGTACCGGGCGGCGAGGCTGGCGCGCACCGCCTCGCGGACGCACGCCCGGGCCGCCGCGCCGACCGCCGTGCTGCTCCCGGAGAACGTCGCCGGGTCGCCGTCCGGGTCCATGCCGACCACGACGGCGTCGCTCGTCGTCCCGGGGAAGCCCGTCTCGTGCAGGAGCGTCGCGGCCTTCGCCTCGGCGGCGACAGCGACCAGGTTCGCGAGCGCGCCGTCGGGCAGCGCCCGCGTCGTCCCGAGGACGACGTTCACGGTCCCCGGCCGCTGTTCGGTCGCCGGGTCGGGGTCGCCCGTCGGCGCCATCGGGAGCGCGGCAGGGTTGTTGACGCCGGCCGTCGCCACCGTCTCGACGGGGCCGCTGCGGGCACCCCGGGCGTGGTGCATGTCGACGCCCGTGAGCAGCGCCGGGCCCGGGTCGTCGAAACCAGCGTCGGCGCGACGCTCCGCGAGGTAGGCCGCGAGGTCCGTCCGGGCGAACCCCTCCGGGACCGAGACGTTGTACGCCGCGGGCGCCGTCGAGAAACCGCCGTCCCACCCGGTGCTCAGCCACCGCGTCCCCGGGCGGCGCACCTGGAGGACGCCGTCGCGGACCACCGTCTCAAACATCCGCGAGCACCTCCAGCAGGCGGTCGTTCTCCGCGGGCAGGCGGACGGCGACCCGGACGTGCGCGTCGAGTCCCCGGAAGGTGGTGGCGTCCCGCACCGCGACGCCGCGCTCCCGGGCGCCGGCGACGACCGCCTGCGGGTCGCGGTCGCCCACGTCGAGCAGGAGGAACGGGGCGTCCGAGGGATGAACGGCGAACCGCTCGGAGAGCGTCTCGCGCAGCCGCGTGCGCTCCGACCGGACGCGTGTACGCGTCTCTCGGATGAACTCGTCGTCGCCCATGACCGCGGCACCCACGGTCGCCGCCGGCGTGCCGAGCGTCCACGCCCGGCGGGCGGTTTCGAGCGCGTCGCGGTGTTCGCCGGTGGCCACGGCGAACCCGGCCCGGATGCCGGGCAGGCCGAACAGTTTCGTCAGCGAGCGGGCGACGACGACGCCCGGAGTACCGGCCAGCGACGGGTCGTCGGTGAACCCGAGGAACGCCTCGTCGACGAGGAGCGGCGTGCCGGCGTCCCGGCACCGGTCGGCGAACGCCCGGAGGGCGTCCGGGTCGTACGCGTCGCCCGTCGGGTTGTTCGGGTTGCAGACGATGGCGAGGGCGTGGTCGGCCGGGTCGGCGTCGAGCAGGTCGTCGTGCGGGACGAACGCGGGGTCGGCGCCCTGGAGGCGGACCTCGCGGGCGTACTCGCCGAAACTCGGGTAGGGGACCAGCACGGAGTCGCCGGCGGAGACGGTCGTCTCGACGGCCAGGCGGATGGCGGCGAGGCCGCCCGGCGTCGGCACCACCTGGTCGGGGACTGCGTCGACGTAGTCGGCGGCGGCCGCGCGGTACTCGGGGTAGGCGTCGTTCGGGTACGAGCGGGCGGCCTCGAACGCGCGCTCGTAGGCCGGCCGGGCCGCGTCCGGGACGCGCGGGTTGACGTTCGCGCTGAAGTCGAGCAGCGATTCGTCGTCGGTGCTCCCGTGCGGGACGCGTGCCGCCCGCCGGACCGCCTCGGGTTCCATCGACGGGACCCACGGTCAGGACGACAGTAACTCTTCCGCGACGCGGACGTCACCCGGGCGGTTGACGTTGACGGCGAGCGAGGGGTCCTCGCTCACGTAAACGAGGTCCTCGCCGCCGCCGACTACGTTGACGCCGGCCGGGGCCAGGTCGCGACCCTCGTGCGTGAACGTCGTGTCCACGCTCACGCCGAGGCGTCGCTTGCGTGCCGTCGGGACGGCGACCGTCATCGAACCCGACGTAAACGCGTCGAGAACCGCGTTTACGCTGGTTTCGGTCAGTAGAGGGAGGTCGGCGGCGACGGTGAGCACCGGCTGGTCGACGCGCTCCAGCGCGTACGCGAGGTCGTCGACGTACCCGTCGCCGGGCGCCTCGATGACCGGGAGGTCGACGTGGTCGCGCGTGGCCGGCGTGTGCGGCGAGACGACGGCGTACACGTCGTCGACGCGGCTGGCGACGAGCGCGTCGCGCACGCGGTCCACCATCGGCACGCCCGCCACGGGGACGAGCGGTTTCTCCACGTCGGCGTCGAGGCGGGTGCCCCGGCCGCCGCACATCAGGAGAGCGTCCACGCGACCACCCCCGCGTGGAGCGCCGCGACGCGGGCGAGTTCGTTCGCCGCGCCGAACACGTCGCCGCTGACGCCGCCCAGCCAGCGCTGGGCCCACAGGCCGACGGCGAGCGACGCGAGCACCGCGACCGTGAGCGTCGTCGCGCCGACCAGCGTCGGGAACGAGAGCAGCGCGACCGGGAGCGCGAGGACGACCGCGGGGAGCGCGTCGGTCGGCGCGTTCCGGGCGAGCTGGGCGCCCATGCCCTCGTGGGCCGGGTGGCCGAAGCTCGCGAGCACCGCCATGCCGAGTTTCGCCCCCACCTCGGCCGCGACGACGACGGCGAACGCCTGGAGCGGCGGGCGACCGGCGAGTGCGAGGCCCGCGAGCGCCAGCCCCGCGAGCATCAGGCCGACGGCGGCGAGCGCGCCGACGCCCGTCGTCGTGTCCTTCATCGCGTCGCGCCGGGCGCCGGCCCCGTGGACCGCGGCGGCGTCGCCGAGGTCCGCCAGGCCGTCGACGTGGTTGACGCCGGTGACGAGGTAGACCGCCGCCAGGAACCCGAACGCGGCGACCGGGGCCGGCACGGGTGCGACCACCGGGAGGGCGACGAGCGCGCCGATGACGTAGCCCGTGACCGGGAACGCGGCCGGTGCCGTCCGGAACGCCTCCCAGGCGCCCTCGTCGTGGCCGACGGGGAGGCGGGTGAGGAAGCCCAGCGCGCCGCGGAGCGCGGCTACGACCACGCCACCACCCCCGCGAGAAGGTAGGCGAGCACGCCCGCTCGACGGACGACGCGAACGCCCTTCGACACGTCCGCGACGGTCGGGAGCGTGCCGATGGGGTTGAGTTCGTAGACGCCGGGTTTCTCCAGGCGGACGCCCAGCGCCCCGGCGAGCGTCGCCATCGGCCAGCCCGAGTTCGGCGACGGCGGGGCGCCCGCCCACTTGCGGGCGTTGAGCAGCGCGTCCGGGTCGACGGCGGCGACCGCTATCAGGGCCGCGCTGAGTCGCGCCGGCACCCACATCACGAGGTCGTCCAGGCGCGCGCTCGCGCGACCCGCGGGCTTCGACGGGTAGCCGAGCATCGAGTCGAGCGTGTTGACGGCCTTGACCCAGGCCGCCCCGCCGGCCGCGAGCGGGAGCGAGACGGAGGCGAGGACGGCGAACGCCAGGAGCGGGGCGACCAGGCCGTCGGCCAGGTTCTCCGCGACGCTCTCGGCCGCGGCGCTCCGGACCTGGGCGGCCGAGAGGGCGTCGGCGTCGCGGCCGGCGAGCGCGCGAAGCATGCCGCGGGCCGCGTCGAGGTCCGTCTCGGTCTCGCGGGCGACGGCGTCGGCGGTGTCCGTCAGCAGCCGGAGACTGGTCGTGACGAACAGGACCAGTCCCGCCAGGACGGCGCCCGCGGCGGGATGGACGGCGACGGCGAGGCCGACCAGGTCCCAGACGAGAGCTGCGACGAGAAGCGGCACCAGGAGGGCGACGAGGAGACCTGCGACGCCGGGCGCGACCCACTCGCGGTCGAGGCGGGCGACCAGCGCGCCCAGCCACGCGACCGGATGGAGGCGGTCGGGCGGTTCACCGACGACCTGGTCGAGGACGAACGCGACGGCGACGGCCGCGGCTGCGGCGATCACAGTACTCCTCCCGGCGGCCCGGTGGCCGGCGGCGAGAAGCGGCGAGGGCGGTCGGCCAGTCCGCGAGCGTCCCGCGTGCGTCCGAGGAGACTGCCACGCGCGAAGTTCGAACGGCGGGGGTTTAACGCCACCGCAACGGGTTGTCGAACGGCAGCGTGTGACACGCCAACGTGTGTATGACGAGGAGCCACGCGTCGGCGCGTCGGACGTATTACGAACCCCCACGGATTACAGCATTCTGGGAATCGGCGCGGTGTCTTATACTCGAACCGGCGTAGTAGGCTCCAAGATGGACTCCGTATCGCCCCGGAAGTCGCTGTGGCACGTGGACCGTAGCATGAACACGTTCTCGCTGCTGATGGCGCTGCTGCTCCTCGTCGTGATGCTCCCGATGCTGCCCATCATCGCCGTCATCTGGTTCGTCGGCTGGCTCCGCGCGGGCGAGCACAGCGAGGACGAACTCGCGGACGCCGAACTGCAGCGCCCGACCGACAGCCTCGCGTAAGCCGACTCGTTCTCCCGGTTACATTATCGCCGCGTCGTCCATCTCGTAGGTGTCGTCGTTGAGGAGACACTCCAGGCTCTCGAAGGGGACGAAGGCGATGAACTCCTCGTCCTCGTTGTAGAGGTCGACGCCGTGCGGGCCGAGCTGGTAGTCCTCGCAGTGGAGTTCGGTGTCCCTGAGGATGGCACGGTACATGCGGGTGCGTACGCACGCCACTCCCTTAAGCTGTCCAGCGGCCCGCCCCGCGCCACGAACCGGCAGACGGTGGCGGTCACCCCGCCGCAGTCGGGCGGTTTTGCTCGTCGGCGGCGGCCGAACCGCGGTTTTTTCGACGTTTGTCGAACCTTTGCGGGCTGTTCTCACGGCCCGGTTTTGCGTTAGTCACTCAATATAGATATGGTGGGCTATCGTTGTGTGAGTCGAGTCGGCTGACCCGGACGACACCGGGCGACGAACACAATGGAGCACCCAGACACCCCAGCACACCCCGACCCGACCGCACCGCACGTGACCCGTCACGACGTGGCGTCGGAACGTGACCTGAGCGTCACCGTCGTCATGGCCGTCGCATCGGTGGTCGAGACTGACCCACTCGACCTCCACGAGCGACTCGACGACGTCGTCGACCCGGACGCGCTCGACGACATCTTCCGGCCACAGGCGGACGGGACCCGGCGTGCCGGCGGGTGCGTGTCGTTCGTCCTGCACGGACACGACGTCACGGTCTGGAGCGACGGCACCATCGTGGTGCAGCCCAAGTAGGGAGTCGCACCCCCGACTCCCCGTTCGTCGCCCGTCCGCGGCGCCGACTCGAAAACCCCGTCGGGCTCGACTCGAACACTGGCCGACCCACCCCTGCGGCACGGCCAGGCGAAGCGTCTCGGGCCCGCGCGACCCCGTTCCCAGCGACCCAGCATTCCCCCGGTTTCGTTTTCGCGACCGAACTACCCGACACGACTCGACCAGGACCACGACGCACAAACTCGAATCAGCTCGGGTAGCTGTTCACAGGATACGCCCCCGAATCGAACGGGGACCTCAGACCACAGCAGCCGGTTCGAGGGTCACCAGCGCCGCTCCGACCACCACGAGGACCGCACCGACGACCACGCCGCGAGTGACCCGTTCGAGGTCCCGCAGGAGGAAGTACGCGAAGACGGTGGTGAACAGCGGTGCCGTCGACGCCAGCGATTCGACGATGGCGACCCGCCCCGCCGGAAGGGCGAGCGCGCCGAACAGTGACAGCAGGGCGATGGCAGTGAGCCCGCCGCTGACCGCGAAATACCCGTACGACCGTCGGTCTGACGAGCGGAAACCGCCCGTCCCCGGACGGCGGCGTAGCCGAGAAAGACGAGAAGCGCGCCCGCCTCGTTGAGTGCGACGGCCTGGAGCACGTCCGCCCCACCCGTCCCCAACCCGAACCGCCGGACGACGTTTCCGAACGCGAAGAGTGCGCCCGAACCCAGCGGGTAGAGCAGGTCGCGGGGTTTCCACCCGGCGAGGTCGCCGCCCTTCGCGAGACTGAGGACCACCAGACCGACGACGAGCACGACGATGCCGACGGCCGTCTCGAGCGAGACGGGTTCACCGAGCAGGCCGAAGGCGAACGCCGTGGCAAACAGGGGTCGGGCGCTAACGGCTGCACTGTTGATGCTCGCGCCGACCCGGTCGACGCCGACGAAGACGGCCAGGCGGCCGAGGGCCGTCCCCGTCGCGCCTGCGAAGAGGAACAGGCCCGCCACGCCCGGGTCGAGCCCCTCGAAGAGGCCGGTTCCCCGGAGCGCAATCAGGGCGACGACGAACAGCGAGAGGTCGACGACGACGATGGTCAGCGCCGCCTGGAACGCAGTCCCGTCGAGCGACATCCCTCGCTTGTCGAGGACGGGAGTGAACCCCCAGATGACGGCCGGGACGAGCGCGAGGAGATAGACCGTGGCGTCGGCGCTGGGGACCATACCCGACCTGCGGGCGGTCCGGTCATAAACGCGTCCGTTCCCGCGACACACGAGTCCGCCCGCCCCGATTTGAACTCACTCACACGGTCGCTCCCGGTGGTCACGCTGCGCGTTCGCTGCTCAAATCGGGGCGGGGAGACGTTTCACTGCTCACGTCGTTCGCAGGAGAAGTCCGCCCTCCCCGATTTGAACGGGGGCAAGCCGATCTACAGTCGGCTGCTCTACCAGGCTGAGCTAAGGGCGGACGCAGTTCAGGAGAGACGGCTGCCGGACTTAAGGATTATTATTCGGCCGCCGGCAGCCGGTTCGCCTGCACGAACATTGAAATAGGAGGGTTGCGCAGTTTGGGTACGCACACCGTGGCGTGAGACCATGAGCAAGATCACGTTCCGAGCCGACGAAGACCTGGTCGAACGCGTGGAGGGCATGGAGGCCTCCAAGAGCGAAGTGATGCGCGAGGCGCTCCGCTCCTACCTCGAACGGGACGTCGACGCGGCCGACGGCAGCCTCGACGACCTGGTGGTCGAACGCATCGACGCGCTCGTCGGGGAGCGCGTGGACGCCGCGTCCGGCTCGGACGACGTCAACGTCAACATCACCATCGAGTCCGACGCGGGAGCCGTCCGCGCGACCGCCGACCGGGAGTCGGCGTCCGACCCGGCCCCGGAGCAGACCCACGCACCGTCCCGCGGGCTGGACCGCACCAGTGACAGCGACCGAACCTGTCGCCAGTGCGGTGAGACGCTCGCGTCGGACCACGTCTACTGTCCGAACTGCGGGGAGAAAGCGGTCCGACGGATCTTCTGTGAATGCGGCGACGAACTCCGGTCCGACTGGGCGTACTGCCCCGCCTGCGGCCGACGCACGCCGTCTGCCGACGTCCTCGAAAGGTAATACACGCGTTTTACACCCGGCGTTAATTATATAAGGCCAGGGTATGTGGTTATCCTTACGTAAGACGGTCGTCTTACACCGCAGGGGAAGAACGACATGGCCGTCGCGAACGCGGCCGGCGGGTGTAAGACAGGGGCGGCCGAACACGGGAGTCCCTCTCCGTCTTACTAACAACCAACGGGGAATGAAACATGGAGCGTGTGACACTCAGAATTCCGCAGCAGCAGATCGAGGAGGTCGAGAAGATGGTCGACGGGGGCAAGTTCCCCAACCGCAGTGAGGCCATCCGCTCCGCGGTCCGAGAGATGGTGAACAAGAACAACCACGAGGGCTCGAGCCAGGGTCAGGGCCAGCGCAAACAGCCGTGGGCCAAGGTGTAGAACGATGCAGGATATCGTTCAGGAAGCCCTCGAGAACGCCGAACGCGAGAAGCGCGACGTCGACGCCACCAGCAACGGTGACGAGTTCGGCGACCCGCGCATCGTGATCGTCGGCTGTGGCGGCGCCGGCAACAACACGGTCAACCGCCTGTACAACATCGGCGTCGATGGCGCCGACACCGTCGCCATCAACACCGACAAGCAGCACCTGAAGATGATCGACGCCGACACGAAGATACTCGTCGGCAAATCGCTGACCAACGGCCTCGGCGCGGGCGGCGACCCCAGCATGGGCGAGCGCGCGACCGAGATGGCCCAGGGCACCGTCAAGAAGGTGCTCGGCGACGCCGACCTCGTGTTCGTCACGGCGGGCATGGGTGGCGGCACGGGCACCGGCGCGGCGCCGGTCGTCTCCAAGATCGCCAAAGAGCAGGGCGCCATCGTGGTCGGCATGGTGAGCACGCCGTTCAACGTCGAGCGGGCGCGCACCGTCAAGGCCGAGGAAGGCCTGGAGCGCCTCCGCAACGAGGCGGACTCCATCATCGTCCTCGACAACAACCGCCTGCTCGACTACGTCCCGAACCTGCCCATCGGCAAGGCGTTCTCGGTGATGGACCAGATCATCGCCGAGACCGTCAAGGGCATCTCGGAGACCATCACCCAGCCGTCGCTCATCAACCTCGACTACGCCGACATGACCGCCATCATGAACCAGGGCGGCGTCGCGGTGATGCTCGTCGGCGAGACCCAGGACAAGAACAAGACCGACGAGGTGGTGCGCAACGCGATGAACCACCCGCTGCTCGACGTGGACTACCGCGGCGCGTCCGGCGCGCTCGTCCACATCACCGGTGGCCCCGACCTCGCACTCAAGGAGGCCGAGGGCATCGCCGAGCAGCTCACCGAGCGCCTGGACGCCAGCGCCAACGTCATCTGGGGCGCCCGCATCCAGGACCAGTACAAGGGCAAGGTCCGCGTGATGGCCATCATGACCGGCGTGCAGAGCGCGCAGGTCCTCGGCCCGACCACCCAGAAGCAGGCGGACAAGTCGCGGCAGAAGATCTCCGAGGTCAACAACGGCGAATCAGCCGACCTCAACGCCTCCGGCGACTGGGGCGCCCACAGCGACGGCGGTCGCGACGAAGTCGAGAAACACAACGGCCTCGACGTAATCCGATAAGGCCACTTTACACCGCTTCGACGGCTTCTATCAGCGCGCATTTCCGGCAGACGTCCCGCGTCGTTTTCGCACCGCAACGCTCACACTCCTTGAGCGACCGGCTCGCGTCGTCGCGGTACTCGCCGGCGGCGAGCGCGGCGAGTTCCTCGTAGCCGGCCATGATGGAATGGCGCGTGCCCGGGTGGTTCTCCTCCAGGGCGAGCATGAGTTCCTGCACCTCACCGCGGAACGCCTCGCTGGAGTGAGGGCATTCGGCGATGTGGGCGGGGAGGTCGGCGAGGTGGGCGTAGAGGGCGACCTCCTTCTCCGGCACGTCGCGTAACGGCTTCGCTCGGGGGATGAGGCCCTCCTTCTCGCCTCGCTCGTCGAACGGCCCGAGGCTGGCGTCGAAGTGTTTGGCTATCTGGGCGACGTCGCCCTCCAGGATGTTCATCAGCGCGGTCTCTGCCTCGTCGTCGAGGTTGTGGCCGGTGAGGAGTTTGTCGGCGTCGAACTCGCGGGCGAACCGCCCGAGCAGGTTGCGCCGGAACACGCCGCAGTAGGCGCAGGCGGCCATGTTCTTCGGGTCCTTCTCGACGACGTCGTCCATCTCGACGCCGAACTCGTCGGCGTACGACACCACCTCGTGGCGGATGTCGCGGTCGGCGGTGAGGTCGAGACAGGCTTCGAGGCTCTCGTCGCGGTAGTCCTCGATGCCCTCGTGGATGGTGAGTGCGACCATCTCCACCCGCGGGTCGCGGGCGAACGTCTCGTGGAGGATGTGGGTGAGCACGACGCTGTCCTTGCCGCCGGAGAGCCCGATGACCCAGGTTTCGGGGTTCTCGGGCGTCGCGTCGGCCGGCAGGAGGTCGTCCTCGCGGATGCGCCGGCGGACCCGTCGCTCGACGGACTCGAGGAAGTGGGTCTCGCAGAGGTGGGACCCCGAGTAGGCGGCGTGCATGACGGCGTCGCGTCCGCACTTGGTGCACTCCATCGGGGAGGCGTTCGCTCCCCGGCCGTTTCACGGTTTCGTCTCGATATAAACCATATCTCGCGATAGCAAATGCGACCCTGGTAAATCAGGGTGGTTATGAGCGGGGCACCGGCGAAACAGCCGCAGCGCTACCCTGAGCGACGGAATCCGGGCGTCGACCCCGCCGAGTTATGGCGATTCCGCCCCAACGTCGGGGCGATGAATCGTCACGGACTGCTCGACGAGGCGACGACGCGTCTCAGCGGGGTGCTGGCGCGCGGTCGGCGGCTGTTCGACACCAGCCTCGACAGCCCACGGGTGACCGAGTTCGGCGAGCGGGTGGACGTGCCAGTTCCCGCCGTGGACGGGGAGGGCACCACCGAGTTCGAGGTCGAGACCCCGGTCGGGACGGTGACGGCGGGCGTCATGGTCTGGCAGTGGCGCGGACCCGACGCCCCGACGGTCATCTACCACCACGGCAACCGGGAGGACCCGTTCGCGATGGGGCGGTTCAGCAAGCACTCCTTCAAGGACGTGTTCGTCGATAGCCCGGAGCCGATTCCGGCGAACGTCGTCGCGGTCCGGGCGCCGTTCCACGACGTCTCCTTCCGGCAGTACATGGCCCGGATGGGGTATCTCGCGGACTTCGTGGCGATGGTCGCCGTCTCGACGGAGGTCGTCGAGGGGCTGGTCGCCGACGCCCACGAGGCGACGACGGGCCCGGTCACCGTCTCGGGCATCAGCCTCGGCGGGTGGGTGGTCAACCTCCACCGGACGCTGTACGACACCGCGGACGCGTACGTCCCGCTGCTCGCCGGCGCCGCCCTCGACGACCTGTTCACCGAATCGGCGTTCCGGCACGTGACCGGCGAACGCGCCCGGTCGAACCCCGGGACGCTCCGGTCGGTGCTGAACTTCGAGGACGCCTTCGAGCGGGTGACGACCGACGACGTGCATCCGCTGCTCGGGCGGTACGACCGCATCATCCGGTACGACCGGCAGAAGCGGTGCTACGGCGACCGCGAGATACGCGTCCTCGACAAGGGCCACGTCACGGCCGCGCTCGCGAGGGACGCGCTCCGCGGCCACGTCCTCCAGCACGCCCTCCAGGCGCCGACTCCCGAGCGGATAACCTGGTGGTACCACTCGGTAGAAACCCTTTGTCGCCCGGCCGTGCAGAGCCACTCATGGACACAGGGCAGGCGGACAGCGGCACGCAGTCACCGGACGAGGTCGCCGGGGACGCCTCGGGTCGTCCCTGTCGCGGATGGGGCCGTCCTGGATCGCCGGCGCCATCGCGGCCGGGCCCGCGACGATGGCGAGCGTCCTCACGGCCGGCGCGGGGTTCGGCTACGCGCTCCTCTGGATCGTCGTGCTCTCGGCGGTGCTCGGGTCGCTCTCCCAGTACCTCGCGATGCGCCTCGGCCTGCTCACCGAGGACGGCATCGTCTCGGTGGTCGAACGCCACCTCGGCGACCGGTGGGCGTGGCTGCTCGTCGGCGACGCCGTGCTCGCCGCGGGCCTGGCACAACTGGTCATCATGAAGACGGTGGCGGACGTGAGCGCGACCGTCACCGGCGTCGACGCCCGCGTCTGGGGCGTCGCGTGGGCGGTCGTCCTCGCCGTCGGCCTGGCGGGCGGGGGCTACCGCATCGCGGAGGTCGGCGCGAAACTGCTCGTGTCGGCGGTGGTGCTCGCGTTCGTGGCGTCGCTGGTCGTCGTGCCGGTGGACGCCGGAGCGGCGGTCGCCGGCCTGGTGCCCCGGATTCCGGCGGGCATCGACGGCGCGCTCGTCGCCGCCGGCATCCTCGGCGGCGCCGTCCACATCACGCTCGTCACGATGCACTCCTACACGATGCGGGCGCGGGGCTGGACCGCCCGCGAGTACGGCCTCGCCACGTTCGACATCGCGGGGTCGATGCTCGTCGCGTTCGGCGTCTACAGCCTCGCCATCTTCCTGGTCGCGGCGAGCGTGCTCCACTCGCCCGCGGTGGCCGCCGGCGACCTCACCGCCATCGGCGCCGCGCAGGCGCTCGAACCGCTGGTCGGCGCGAACGCGAAGTGGCTGTTCCTGCTCGGCCTCTGGGGCGCCGCCGTCTCCACCCTCGGCGGCAACACCGTCGTCCCGCCGTACCTCGTCGCGGACAAACTCGGCTGGGACACCGACGTCTCCGATTCGCGCTACCGGGCACTGCTCGTCGGCGTCGCCCTCGTGAGCATGACGGGCGCGTTCCTCGGCGGCGCGTTCTTCCCGCTGCTCGTGCTGGTCCTGGCGTTCGGCCTGGTCGGCACCCCGTTCGCGCTCGCAGTGGTGCTCTACCTGCTCAACCACCCCGACGCGGTGCCGGAACCCGCCTCGACGCTCGCGAACGTCGGCGGCCTCGTGCTCGTCGCCGTCACGAGCGTCACCGCCGGCGCGTTCGTCCAGCGCCGCCTCGCCGCCGGCCTCGCAGACCCGATGACGCTGTTCGTCCTCGCGTTCGCGCTCGTCCTCGGCGCGGCCACCGTCGCCCTGCTCGCCCGGTTCCTCCGCGAGACGTGGGTCGCCGGGTCGACGACGGGGTCGCCGGAATGACCGCCCTCCCGTTCCCGCTCGCCGGCACGACGCTCCTCACCGGCCCGTCGAACGTCGGGAAGACGCGGCTGACGGCGCTCGCTCTCGACCGGTGGGTGGCCGACCACGGCCCGGACGGCGTCGTCGTGTTCGACTTCGCGCCCGTCGTCGAGCGCGACGGGACCGTCCTCGGCGGCCGCCTCACGCAGTTCACGGCCGTCCCGGACGCCGCCTGGCACGGCGTGCTGGAAGCCCACGCGCCACGAGCCGAGAGCGAGACGCCGGCCGAAGCCGTCCGGCTCGCCGCCGACAACGGGGTTCGGGCCGCACGCCTGCTCGACGGAGCCCCCGAGAACCCCGCCGCCGTCTTCGTGAACGACGCCACCATCCCGTTCCAGGCGTCCGGCGACCCCGCTCGCCTGACCGGCTACTGCGACCGGGCCGCCGTCGCGGTGCTGAACGCCTTCGAGAGCGAGGAACTCGGCGTCGACGACCCGGTGTCCCGACGGGAACGCCGTGCGCTCCGGGCGTTCGACGCGTGGGCCGACCGGCACGTCCGCCTGCCCGTCGACCGGTCGTGAGGCGGTCCGCGGCCCGACGAACCCGCCGAGAGCAGGGAAGTAAACGCCCGCGATACGCAGGTATCCGAGATTCTCTCGCAGCCGACCTACATCTACGTGGGATGTACCATGGGGTTCAGAAACCACCTTCACGTCTGCCAGCACTGCGGCGTCGTCCACGCCACCTCGTCCTCGACCGGGCCGCGCGTCTGCGCCGTCTGCAAGGGCTTCGACTTCTCGGAGTACAGCCCGGAGAAGTACGCCACCTGGAAGCTGTTCGGCGAGTTCAAACGCGCAGTCGGGAAGAAGGAGGTCCGGGTCCGGCTCGCGGACGGCGCCACGGTCGGTGACGCACTCGACGGCCTGCTCGACCGGTATTCGGCGCTCGCGCAACTCGTCGGCGACCCCGTCGAACGACGGTCCGACGTCCACCTCCTCCTGAATCACGTCGACGTCGGGTTCGCGGACGGCCTCGACTCGAAGCTGAAGGCTGACGACGAACTCGCGCTGTTCACGCCGGTCGCGTGACCGGATTCACGCGGTGAGGCCACCCAGGTCGAGCGGGACCGAGCCCTTCTGGTAGCCCTCCACCCGGCCGTCGGGACGCATCCGGAAGACGACCGCGGGTTTGTGCCGCACGCCGGGTCGTTCGGACGCGAGCGCCGCCCACTCGTCGTCGCGGAAGCTGGAGCAGTCCACGAACAGCACCACGCCGCCGGCGTGGGCGCTGAGCTGGCCGCTGGTCTTCGTCTCCGCGGTGTCGCGCACCGCCGCGACGGGCGTGTTGGCCGCGCGTTTCGTCGGCGGGAGCGGCCGGGTCACCTCGACGAGGATGCCGCCGTTCCCGTCGTCGGCCTTGAAATCGAGCGAGTGGCCGGTCGTCACCTCTATCTCGGGCGTGACGTCGTAGCCCGCGTCGTACAGGAGCTTCGCGGCGTTGAACTCGCCCATCGCCGCGCTCATCCGGACGAGGTCGAGCTGCTGTGAGGTGCCGAGCTTCCCGGCCATCTCGTAGCGATACGGGTCGAGCACGCCGGTGTCGAGGAACGACTCGTAGAACGCCAGGACGTCCTCGAAGTCGGCGTCCGGGAAGCCGCCGGCGTGCTCTTTGAAGAACGCCCGCGTCGTCCGTCGGCCGTCCTTCGAGAGGAAGACCGGCAGGAAGAACCAGGAGATGTGCGGGTAGGCTTCGAGCCACGGGTCCTCCATGTGGAGTTGCGCGAGGAGTTCGCGCTGGGCCCACCGCGCCACCGGGTACGGTACCTCGTCGAACCCGAACTTGTCGGTGCGCCAGAGCACGCTCGGCGTCTCGGTGTTGCCGAGCCAGTAGGCGCCGTCGTCGCCCCAGCAGAACAGCGCCATGTCGCCGTTGTCCATGTCGAACCGGCGGGCGTCGTAGCCGTCAGGCGGGCGGAACCACGGTTCGCTCATGGTGGCCCCGAGGTTGGCGTCGAGGGGACCGAGGAGCTGTGACCGGACCCGGCCGAGCGACCACTGGTCGGTCGCGCGCCGGAAGCGGAGGGCTGTGCCACACTCCCCGATAGTCAGCCACGGGGTTTGAGTCTTCCGTGCGGCCGAAAGCGATACCCGCCGCCCGCGTCTACCCCGGAGCGATGCCCGACGACGGGACGACGCGCCGGGCGGTGCTCGCCGGTGGCGCGGTGGTGCTCGGCGGCGGCATCGTCTACGGTGCGACGCGGAGCAGCGACAGGAGAGCGCCCGCAACCCCGTCCTTCCACGCGACGGACGCGACCACGGGGTACGGCGTCGCGCTCGCCGGCGCGCCGGTGGCGGGGTCGCTCGACGCGCCCATCGACCTCTACTACTGGAGCGACTACCAGTGTCCGTTCTGCCGCCAGTTCGAGCGCGAGACCCTGCCGGAACTCCTCGACCGGGAGGTCGGGTCGGGCGACGTCCGCCTCGCCTTCCTCTCGTTCCCGTATCTCGGCCCGGGGTCGCGCGTCGCCGCCATCGCGGCGAAATGCGTCTGGCGGAATGCGGCCGACGACGGCCGCGCGTTCTGGGCGTGGCACACCCGGATGTTCGAACGCCAGCGGGAGAACGCCACGCCGGGGGCGATGCGGTCCCACGCCCTCGACATCGCCCGGGGTGTCGCCGGCCTGGACGCCGACGCGGTCGCGTCCTGCATGGACGAAGAGGACGCCATCGCCGAGGACATCGCGAGCGAGGTGGCGAAAGCGCGGTCGCTCGGGTTCGAGGGGTCGCCGTCGTTCGCGGCCTACCACCGCGAGGCCGACGTGTCCGGCCGCCTGGTCGGTGCCCAGCCCTACGAGCGGTTCGAGGAGGCGTTCCGGCGTCTCCGCGAGTAGGTCACCGGTCGGCGAACGACTGCTTCTCGGCGCCCTGCCGGACCGCCTCGGTCTCGCCGGTGTCGAGATGGACGAGCATCGCCTGGCCGCCGTAGCCGTGGGTCATGTCGTGGCCGCGGACGACCACCGTCGATACGTCGTCGGGGACCTCGACGGTCGCGGAGCGCGTGAACTCCCGGGTCCCGTGCGGGTGGGCGAGGTCGCGCCGTCCGAGTGTCGTGCCGTCGAGCGTCTCCACCTGCCACCAGTCGGCGTAGCCGTCCTCGCCGTCGTCGTCGTGGTAGAGCGTCACGTCGAAGCGGTACGCGCCGTCGGTCTCGGTGTACTCGACGGCCGTGACGTTCGCCTCCCGGAGGTCGAGTTCGTCGGTCATGGTCGTGGTCGTGGATGTGGCCCCGGTCGTCCCCGGTGATTCAGTCGTCTCTGTCGTCTCTGTCGTCTCTGTCGTCTCGTCGCCACCGTCGCCACCCTCACCGCCGAGACACCCGGCGAGCGCGGTGCCGCCGGCGACGGCGACGAACCGGCGACGGGACAGGTGACTGTCCGTCCGGTCCGGCCGCCGTCCGTCTGCAGCGTCGGCGTGGTTGCGAGACACGGGGTCTGTGAGGGCGTCCACGTACGTCAACCTGCCTCCGGCGGCGGACCTCTCCGGAATAACTACATAACCTCGGAGCGCTTTCGTACAGGCATGAAGTTCCTGGTAGCTATCGACGGCTCGGAGCCCAGCGAGCGAGCGCTCGACTACACCCTGGACCTCGGGGACCGCCTGGACGCGAGCGTCACGGTCGTCACCGCCGTCCAGCCCCAGGTCTACGAGGAGAGCGTCAGCGAACCCGTCCGGAGCCTCTCGGAGGCCGAGCGGACGGTCATCCTGGAGAACGTGGACGCCGCCGAGGAGCGCGCCGAGGACCTGCTCGCCGACGCCGCGGCGACCGCCGGCGACCGAGGACAGGACGTGGACACCGAACTTCTGTTCGGCGACCCCGTGGTGGCGGTCACGGACTACGCCGAAGCCCACGAGTTCGACGCCATCTACGTCGGCCACCGCGGCCTCTCCCACCGCGCGGAGTCGGCGCTCGGGAGCGTCGCCAAGGAGATCGTCGCCCGGTCGACGGTCCCGGTCACCGTCGTGCGGTGACCCGACCTGTCCTGATAGCGATATACCAACGAATCGGCTGTGAGTCGTAGCTCCCGGCGCACCATGCGCCAGGAGATACCCGACTACACCGTGGGCGAGGCGTCCGTGGCGGAGTCGCCGCTGACCGACGAGGGGTTCCACCTGCTCGAGCAGACCGTAATGTCCACCGAGGCGGGCGAGGAGTACCGCCGGATGGCCGGCGAGGTGCTCGCCGGCCAGAGAGACGAGGCGGTCGAACGGATGTACGACGCGTGGTGCAAGTCGGTCGTGTGCCAGGTCGCCCCCTGGACCCAGCCCTACGCGAAGGAAGGCGACTTCTGACCGCGCGAGGAAACCGTTTTCCCCGCGCGTCGGCTACCGGGGAGCAATGGAACGCGACGCCGCCATCGACCGGGTCGAGGAGATACTCGCGACCGTCGAATCCGAGGAGATGCCCGTCCCGGTCCGAGAGATATGGGTGTACGGCGACGCGGCGCTCGGCCTCGACCCCGTCGACCGCCTCGACGTCTACGTCACGAAGGACATCCTCATGCGCGGCGACGGCGCCGACCGCGAGGCGTCCTTCCGGGAGACCCACGGCGTGAAGGGCATCGGCACCACCGTGCGGGCGTCGTGGGCCGACGAACACCCCGAGTACGTCCGCGCGAACGACAACGGCCACGTCGCCCCCGAACAGTGCCTCGCCGCCCACCTCCTGCGCGAGGACGAACCCGTCCACCTCGAGGTCTGCAACTCCGGCTTCGAGGACAACGTCACCCAGCGACTCAAGGGCGCGATGGCCCGCGGCGCCTACGAGCAGATTCTCGACCCGCGCGGCGTCGCGCTCTGGATCGACGGCCACCGCTCCGACGACGCCCTCCGGAAGCTCCGCGACGGCGAACTCGTCTTCCCGACGCTCGCCGACGCCCTCGCGATGCTCGGCATGGACGAGGACGAAGCCGAGACGGCGGCCGACGCGATGCGAGAGTACAGGAACCAGCAGGAAGGGACGACGGTGCGCGGCGACGTCGTCTGACGACCGGGAATCTACCCTCGAAGCCGTCCTCGAACCGGAAGGTACCGTTCCGCTGGACGATCTCGCCGTCCACCTCGATGAACGAGTCCTCGCTCATGTCCACGATCATGTCCACGTGGGCGGCCGACTCGTTGGCTTCGACGCCCTCGGGAACGCACTCGTCGATGGCGTCGCCGACGGCGAGATGGACGGTGTCGCCCATCTTCTCGTCGAACAGCATGTTGTACGTGAACCGGTCGATGCCGCGGTTCATCCCGATGCCGAGTTCGCCGAGGTAGCGAGACCCCTCGTCGGTGTCGAGTTCGGCGGCGAGCAGGTCCTCGTTCCGGGCGGCGCCGTACTCGACCACCTTCCCGTCCTCGAACCGGAGGTGGACGTCCCGTACCTCCCGGCCTCTGCGCACCAGGGGTTTGTCGAACACCACCTCGCCCTCGACGGAGTCGGGGACGGGGACGGTGAACGCCTCGCCGCCGGGCATGTTCTTCTCGCCGTAGTCGTTGCACCCCTCCATGCCGGCGATGGACATCGTGACGTCGGTGGTGTCGCCGCTCACGATGCGGACCGCCTCGCCGTCGGTGAGGATGTCGGCCATCTGCTGCTGGAACGCGCGCTGGGCCTCCCAGTCGCGGTCGATGGCGTTCCAGACGAACTCCTCGTAGGCGTCGGTGCTCATCTCGGCCTTCTGGGCGTAGCCGGACGCGGGGTACTGGGTGATGACCCATCGCGTGTCGAGGCGTTCCTTGAGCACGGGTTCGTGGGCGCGACTGGCGGCGACGTTCGTCTCCGGGTCGACGTCGCCCGCCTCCGAGAGGTTCCGCAGGCCCTGGACCGCGATGACGACGTCGGTCTCCTCCATCTCCGCGAGTTCGTGACTCGGCGTGTCGAAGTCGTCGACGTCCATCGCCCGGGCGTACGCCCGGTGGGCGCGGGCGTTCTGCCAGTGGAGGCTGGGGTGGGCGCCGACCTCGCCGAGGCGCTCGTAGAGCGCGACGACGAGGTCCTGCGCGAGCGGCGGCGCCATCACGATGACGTTGTCGCCGGGCCGGACGTCGGTGGAGTGGTCGACCAGAATCTCCGCGTGTCGCTCGATGCGGGGGTCCATGACACAACGTCTGCAACCCGGAAAATAAGGGTTGCTAGACAGGTTCGGAGAGGGGTCGCTACCGGGTCCGGCCGACGGTCACGTGGAACGGCACGACCTCGGCGCGGCGGTACTCCTCCCGGCTCATCTGGTCGACGACCTCGCGTCCCATCCGCCGCCAGTCGGTCAGGAGCGCGTCGAACTCGGCGACTGTGAGGTCGCCCGCCAGGAGCGTCTCGCGGGCGTCCGCGACCGTCGTCGCGGTGGCCTTCCGGCGCGCGGCCTCCAGGTCGGCCTCAGAGTAGGGTGGCTCGATGGTCTTCGTGTGGTAGTGCGTCCGGGTTTCGACGTCGTCGAGGCCGGCCTTCCGGAGCAGGCCGGCGGCCGCGTCGCCGAGGGTGACGTCCGTGTCGACGCCCGCGATGTAGGCGTCGCGGGCGCTCGCCGCCAACTGGGACTCGGTCGGCACCGTCGACCGGACCGACACCGCGCCGTTGTCGGGTTCGACCGCGGCGACGAGGTCGGAGGAGACGCGGGCGAACTCCCGGACGGCGGCCGCCGGGTCGGGGAGGTTGATGAGCAGCGCCTGGCAGACCACCAGGTCGAAGCTGTCGTCGGGGAACGGGAGCGAGAGCGCGTCGCCCTGCGCGACTGCGAGGCCCCCGTCGGCCGCGACGGCGATCAGGTCGCGGTCGGCGTCCAGGCCGACCACGTCGCCGGGCGTCTCCTCGGCGAGCACCTGCGTGAGTTCGCCCGTCCCGCAGCCGACGTCGAGGACGCGGTCGCGGGTCGGGAGGGCGAGCGGTTCCAGGGCGGCGCGGCTCTCCGCCCACATCCCGGCCCGCGTCTCGCGGAGGTACTCGGCGGAGAACGTTCGCACGGACGGGCGTTGGCCCGTCTCCCGGAAAAATCAGTCGATGCGCCGACGCGCGAGCGCCGCGACCGCGAGCAGGGCGGCGAGGGCGGCGACCGGCCCGAAACCGGGGAGCGACCGGGACGACGTCGACTCGTCGGTTTCGCCGGGGAGCGTCGTCTGGACGGTCGTGGCCGCCGGTTCTTCGACCTGGACGGTCGCCGCCGGGACGGACACGCGGTGGCTCCGGCTGTCGGCGGTCAGGCCGAGTTCGGCGACGCCCGGGCCGGCGTGGTCTGGCACGCTGACGGTGACGGTGGCACGCGCCCACTCGTCGGGCGGGACCGACGACCACGTGAACGTCCGGTTCACGTGGCTGAACTGCCCGGTGGTGCTCGTGTGGACGACCCGCCAGCCGGCCGGCAGGTGGCCGAGCGCGAGCGACAGGTCCTCGACGGGCGCGTCGCCGTCGTTCCGGAGCGCGAACGTGACGTTCGCCCGGTCGCCGGGTTCGACGACGGCGTCGGTGACGGTGAACGAGAGCGGTTTCGTCGGCCGGAGGACCAGGTCGGCGGTCGGCCCCAGCGAGAGGCGATGGACGTCGCTCACGCCCGCGTCGCTCACCGCGACGATGGCGTCGGCGTCCTCGGGGACCGAAGCGTCGAACCGACCGGACGCGTTCACCGGCACCACCGTCACAGCGCTAAAATTCCCGTCGGCGGCCGCCCGGAGGTCGGCGGGCGACGACTTCATGAGGAACGCGTAGTCGCCGGCCAAGACGACCGCGTCGCCTGCCGGGGTGCCGTTCGAGTAGGTGACGTTCCCCGCGATGGGCTGGCCGTCGGTGGTCGTGGTAGTGTCTGCTACCGCGGTGTCGGTGGTCGCGTTGTCGGCTGCCGAAGCGTTGGTTGTCGTCGTGTTGGCTGCCGAGGCGTCGGTGAGTGCTGACGAGGCGGGGTTCCGTGTCGGCGTGTCGGCGGCCACGACGCCGACGCTCGCGACGAGGCCGACGGTGACGACGGAGACCAGGAGGAGGGCGGTCCGCTGCATACGTGGCGATTCACAGAACGACGATATATGCTTCGTGGAGCGGCGGGCGGCGAACGGGCGACTAAACGCGACCGGACTACTTCTCGCGGAGTTCCCGGACGCGGTCGATGTTCCAGGCGTAGCTCCTGCCGTCCTCCGTGGGCGTCTCCAGCACGAACGGGACATCCGTCAGGTCCGGGTGGTTGACGATGGCGCGCATCCCCTCGACGCCGATGTGTCCCTCGCCGATGTGGGCGTGTTCGTCCTTGTTCGTCCCGCACTCGTGTTTGGAGTCGTTGAGGTGGATGCACTGCAGGTGCTCCAGCCCCACCACCTCGTCGAACGCCTCGACGGTCTCCGCGACGCCCTCGGCGGTCGAGAGGTCGTAGCCGGCGGCGAACGCGTGGGCGGTGTCGATGCAGACGTCGAGGTCCTGGTCCGAGCGGTCGAGGACGGTGGCGAGGTGTTCGAAATCGCCGCCGAGTTTCGTGCCGCTGCCGGCGTCGCTCTCCAGGAGGACGGTCACGCCCTCCGGGATGTCGAGTTCGTCGAGCGCGGACGCTGCGTTGGCGAGGCCCTGGTCGACGCCCGCGCCGGTGTGCGCACCGAGGTGGACGTTCACGTACGGGATGTCGAGGGCGTCGGCGGCGTCCACCTCCGCCTGCATGCTGGCGATGGACTTCTCGCGCAGGCCCTCCTTGGGCGTGCAGAGGTTCACGAGGTAGGAGGAGTGGATGACCCAGGGACCGTCGAGGTCGGCCGCGGTCCCGTCGCGGAACGTCGCCGCCTCGTCCTCACCGATGTCGGGTTTCGCCCAGACCTGTGGCGACGTGGTGAATATCTGACCGCAGTTCCCGCCGACGTCGAGCTGGCGCTCCACGGCGTTGTCGACGCCGCCGGCGATGGAGACGTGTGCGCCTACGAACATAGGCCGTCTACGGACGGGTGGGGTCAAATCGGCTTCGGAACCGGCACCTACGCGAGCGGGTCGGTGCGCTCCCGGTTCCAGGCCGCGCTCGCGAACTTGCCCTCGGCGCGCTCCCGGGCGCGGGCGAGTTCGTCGTCGGTCCACGCCCCCTCGTCGGCGTCGGCCCACTCGCGGAGCGCCTCCTCGACGGCGGCGACGGCCGTCTCGCGGTCGACGCCCGACTGCTCGCGGATGCTGGTGACGCGCTCGTCGAACGTCTCCGGGGTGGCGTCCGGGTCGGCGAAGACCGCGAGGTGGCGCTCCGAGAGGCGGTCGAACGTGAGCGACCCGTGCTGGATGACCGCGTCGCGCCGCCGGTACTGGGCGTTCCCGCTTATCTTCCGACCGCCCGCGACCACGTCGTGGGCGGGGTGGAGTTCGCGGAGGTAGCACGCCGGCTGGTAGACGGCGGGGCGGTCCTCGTCGGCGAACGACGCGTCGATGCCCATGCGCTCGAACGCGTCGAACACCGGCGCACACAGGCGGTGGTAGGAGTCGAGCAGGTCGCCGGGGAGTTCGTCGGCCGGCGCCGCCACGGAGTATGAGATGTCGCCGTCCCGGTCGTGGTAGATGCCGCCGCCTCCGGTCGGCCGCCGGGTGACGGTGACGCCCTCGCGCTCGCAGAACGCCCAGTCCACCGTCGCGGGGTCCTGGTGGTAGCCGAGCGAGAGTGTGCTGGGGTCCCACCGGTAGACGCGCACCGTCCGGGGGCCGCCGTCGGCGGCCGTCTCGGCGGCCACCTCGTCGAGCGCCATGTTCATCGGCCCGTCCCACGCTTCCTCGCGGATGAGCCGCCACTCCCGGTCGGCGAGGTCGGTCATGGGCCGGGGTAGGGAGCGCCGGGCCAAAGCGGTTGCGCCGCCGTCGCGGTGGTGCCGACGTGCTCGTCGCCCGGTGAACCGTCGGCGTCCGCCGGCCGCCGACTCCTCACCCGGAGTCGTGTTCCGGGTCGTCCCGGCGGACGTAGACGGTCTTCTCGACGGTGGCGTGGACGACGCCGTCTTCGTCCCGGAGGGATACCTCGTAGACGCGGTTCACCGAGGGCTGGCGGTCGAGCGCGCGCCGGATGGAGCGAATCTCGTCGTCGTCCAGGCTGAACCGGGCGTAGAGCGTCGAGCGACCGGGTTTCTCGAACTCGATGGTGGCCGCCTTGTCCCAGACGGTGTACTCCGGGCCGAGGATGCGCAGGAGCATCATCATGTAGAACGGGTCGACGGCGGCGTACATGCTCCCGCCGAAGATGGTGCCGACGTAGTTGCGGGTCGTCCAGTTCAGCGGGAGTTTCACCCGCACCTCCCGCCAGTCGTCTGCGATGTAGGTGACGCGGCCGCCGGTGCGTCGGTAGGCCGGGAAGAGGTTGAACCCGAGGCGGTAGAGGCGGGTCCTGAACGATTCGGGCATGCGGGTTGTCACCTACATTCGTGAGCGCGTCCTTAATGAGTTCGGCATCGCGCCCGGGTCGTCAGTCGACCTCCTCGCTGGACGACGGCCTGGCGTCGCCCGGACCGCTCCCCGGCCCCATCCCCATCGGCTGGCCCTCGTCGACGACGTTCTCGGTCCAGGTGCCCCGGAGGAACCACGCCCCGGCGACGACGAGGATGGCGACGTTCGAGAACGCGATGCCGTACCAGACGCCGGTCGCGCCCATGTCGAACCACTCGACGAGGATGTACGCGGGCGGCACCCGGAAGACCAGGAGCGCGAGTATCGACAGCGCCATCGCGGTCTCGGTCGACCCGCTCCCGCGGAACCCGCCCTGGACGATGCGGAACGCGCCGAGGAACGCGAACGTGAGACCGACGATGCGGAGGTAGTCGGCGCCGATGGAGACGACGACGTCCGACTGCTCGCCGGTGATGAACACCGCCGTGATGGGTTCGGCCAGCAGGTACGCGCCGACGCTGACGACCGCCAGCAGGACCGCTATCAGCCCGGTCGACGCGAACACCGCCTGCTTCGCGCGGTCTGCCTGGTCGGCGCCGAGGTTCTGGCCGACGACCGTCTCGGTGCCGCGTGCGAGGCCGAGCGCGGGGAGGAACACCAGCGAGGTCAGGCGGTTCCCGATGCCGTAGGCCGCGACCGCCTCCTGGCTGGCGAGCGCCACGAGCGCGGTCAGCACCGTGACGCCCAGCGCCCGCGTGGACTGCTCGACGCTCGCGGGTGCGCCGATTCTGACTATCTTCTCGACGGTCTCGCGCTTCGGCACGAAGTCGGACACCGAGGGTGCGATGCCGACCCACCCCGAGAGGAGGAGTCCCATCGCGATGACCGTGCCGAGCCCCCGGGAGAGGATGGTGGCGATGGCCGCCCCCTGGACGCCGAATCCGGCGAACCCGGTGGCCGCGTAGAGCGACTGCTCCAGCCCGGTCAGGCCGAGCGCGCCGAACAGGACGTTGTCCCTGAACCCGAGGATGAAAAACGGGTCGACGACGACGTTCAGGGCGACGCCGAACGCCATGAGGTACAGCGGCGTCCGGGTGTCGCCCCATCCCTGGAGGAGGCCCTGGAAGATGAAGAAGCCGAACACGAAGGGGATGCCGAGGAACATCGTCCGGGTGTACTCCACGGAGAGACGGTACTCGGCGGTGCCGGGGACGGCGCCGATGAGTTCGAGCAGCTGCGGCGTGAGGAAGTAGCCGACTGCGGAGAAGACCGCCGAGAGGATGACCACGAACGCGATGGTCTGGCCGGCGACGTGGTCCACCCGGTCGGTGTTGCCGGCGCCCTTGTTCTGGGCGACCAGGACGGTGCCGGCGACCGTGAACCCGGCGGCGAGGCTGATGATGAGGAAGACGATGGCCCACGAGAACGAGAGGGCGCTCACGGCCTCCTGCCCGAGGCGACCGACCCAGAACGTGTCCGCGAGGTTGTACCCGACCTGCAGGAGGTTGGTCGCGATGATGGGCAGCGAGAGCACGAGCAGCGGCTTCAGGAGTTCGCCGTCGGTGACGTTGACCGCGCGGCCGGGGCCCTTGCTCATCCGCTGTCCTCCCGGAGTAAGCGCGCTTCGAGCATCGCTTCGAGTTCCCGGCGGACGTCGTCGACGGCCACTCCGCTTGCGTCCGGGTCGGTCGTGACGCGCTGCATCATCGCGCCGTTGAACGTGGTCTGCACGAGCGACGCGACGCCGGCCGCGTCGACGTCGCGGAAGCGGCCCTGCTCGACGCCGTCGGCGACGACGGTCGCGAGTCGGTCGTGGAAGAACCGGTCGTGGCGGGTGAACGCCTCGCGGTAGGCGGGCGCGTGGGCGGCCTGTGCGCGGAGTTCGATCATCGCCTTCGTGAACTGGAGGCGGTCCTCGTCGAGGGTCGGCGCGAGGACGTGGTCGAGGAGTCCCTGGAGTTTCGTCCAGGGGTCCGCGACCGCCGCGACGGCGACGTCGGCCTCGAACCGGTCGAGCATGTAGCCCAGGAACTCGACGAGCAGGTCGTCCTTCCCGTCGTAGTGGTGGTAGAGCAGCGAGGTGGACTTCTCGAACTCGTCGCCGATCTTCTGGATGGTGAGGTCGGCGTAGCCGTGCTTGCAGAAGGCCCGGTAGGTCGCGAGCATCAACGCCCCCTCGGTGTCGTCGGGCGTGGTGTCGAAGATTGACCCGGGCGGCATCGTTGATTGAATATTCATTCAACGAGTATAGGCGTTTCCAACCGTTCGCGTCGTCCTCGGCGGGCCACGAATATATTTTCAGCAACAATTGTACAGAATTTTTTACCCAGGACCGCTGGAGGGCCATTTCTCGGTCGTTGAGGGCCGAAATACCTCGCACTCGACTGGCCCGACCGGAGAAAATTTCGTATAGCATCATGCGGTTTATTGTATATAACGCGGGGCTTATACGCCGCCACGCCGTACCGCCGTCAAATGGTCCAGAACGTCGCCCGGGAGGTGGCAGAGCTCGAACCGGAGGATTTCTACCTCCTCTCCGGCGTCGAGCACGGGATGCGCTTCTCGAAGTGGGTCCAGCGGGAGAAGCTCCCGCAGTTCTCCCGGCTCACCCAGGAGGAGGTCGACTACCGCCTCGACCGCGTGATGGACCGCGAACTCGTCGAGCAGCGAACCATCCAGTACAAGGGCTACCGGCTCACCTTCGAGGGGTACGACGCGCTCGCCCTGCACGCGTTCGTCGAACGCGACACCATCGAGGGGTTCGGCGCGCCGCTCGGCGTCGGCAAGGAGAGCGACGTCTTCGAGGTGCAGTCCTACCGGCCGATGGCGCTCAAGTTCCACCGCGAGGGCTACACCAACTTCCGGGAGGTCCACCGCGGGCGCGACTACACGTCGGACAACCAGCACGTCTCGTGGCACTACACCGCCCGGAAGGCGGCCGAGCGGGAGTACGAGGCCCTGGAGACGCTCTACCCGACGGTGAGCGTCCCCCGGCCGGTCGACCAGAACCGGCACGCCATCGTGATGGAACGCGTCGACGGCGTCCAGCTATCGCGGGCCCGCCTCGAGGACGACCAGGCCGAGGGCGTCCTCGACCTGGTGGTTCGCGAACTCGCGAACGCCTACGAGGCGGGGTTCGTCCACGCGGACGCGAGCGAGTACAACGTGTTCGTGAGCGAGGACGGCGTCGTGCTGTTCGACTGGCCGCAGGCCGTCCCCACGGACCACGAGAACGCCGAGGAGCTACTCGCCCGCGACGTCGAGAACGTCGTCTCCTACTTCCGGCGGAAGTATCCCGCCCAGGTGGGGAGTACGACGTTGACGCTATCGCGGACGCGGTCGTCGCCGGCGAGTTCGACCACGTCCGGAACTACGCCTGACCGTCACAGCACGAGCGAGATGACGGCCAGGACGATGAACACCAGGACGAGGATGCGGGCGATCTCCATCGAGATGCCCGCGACGCCCCGGGCGCCGACCACGGCTGCGAGCAGCGCCAGGACGAAGAAGCCGATGGCCCAGGTGAGGAACTGTCCGGAGAACATGCTCACCACTCCCCTCGGGACGGTCATCGGCCGTGAACGGTCGCGTGACGGTTGCTGTGTGAAGCATGGAGATAGCGTTAGCTGTCCGACACACTTCCGACTTCTGGCCAACCACCATGGGCGACAGACGGACCGAGACAGGGGCCCGTCTTCGGCGGCCGGAATCGACGGGTTTCGAAGGCCTTAAACCCGGAACCGGTGAATGAACGAGTAACTCGCTGGCCACGGGCACCAGCGGGCACCTGTGACAACAGGACGGGATGTGGCCTTTCGGGGCTGAACCACGCAACGCCCGGCTGACAACCATGGCACGAAGCTTCTACTCACACATCCGGGACGCCTGGAAGGAGCCGAACGACGGCAAACTCGGCGAACTCCAGTGGCAGCGAAAGCAGGACTGGCGCAAGCAGGGCGCCATCGAGCGCGTCGAGCGGCCGACCCGCCTGGACCGCGCCCGCGAACTCGGCTACAAGGCCAAGCAGGGCGTCGTGGTCGTGCGGGTGTCCGTCCGCAAGGGCACCGCGCGGAAGTCGCGACACAAGGCCGGCCGGCGCAGCAAGCGCCAGGGCGTCAACCGCATCGGCCGGAAGAAGAACCTCCGGCGCATCGCCGAGGAACGCGCCTCGCGCAAGCACCCGAACCTCCGCGTGCTCAACTCCTACTGGGTGGGCGAAGACGGCAGCCAGAAGTGGTTCGAGACGATTCTCCTCGACCCGAACCACCCCGCCATCCAGAACGACGACGACCTGAGCTGGATCTGCGAGCCCCAGCACGAGAACCGCGCGCTCCGCGGACTCACGTCCGCCGGCGACAAGGGCCGCGGCCTCCGCAAGAAGGGCAAGGGCTCCGAGCACACCCGCCCGAGCCTGAACGCGGGCAAGCGCCGCCGCAAGTAACCACCGCCGTTCTCCGCGGTTTTCTCCGGCCACGAGCGGCGGCCGTCGCGACGTGTATCGTGGCGGCTGCCCGGCAGTCCTCGGAGCTTCCGTATCGAGCCCGATAGCTACGTCACCGGCAGGTTCGCCGGCCGATCCAGTGCCGGCGGTTCGACCGGGATAAACCGCGTTTCGCGATAGCAAATCGGGGCGTCGGCCCGTCGTCGCGACGCGGTCGGGCAAGCAGATGGGCCGTACACGGCGTCGAACCGGCAGGTAGAGGGTTCCGGCCGTACGACCCACGGTACCGTGTGGCAGAGAACGACGACCCGACAGCGGGACTGCCCGACGAGTTCGACCGACTCGACGACCTCGCCAGGGCCGAACAGGAGCTGACGATACGGACGGAGACGCGGCGCTACGGGAAGACGGTCACCATCGTCGAAGGGTTCGACCCGTCGTTCTCGGACGTCACCGACCTGGCGTCCACGCTGAAGCGGGCGCTCGGCACCGGCGGGTCCGTGGTCGAGGGACGCGTCGAACTACAGGGCGACCACGTGGAGCGCGTCCAGAAGCTCCTGCAGGAACAGGGCTACCGGGTCGCGTAGTCACGCCCCGAGCGCGTCGAGGCACGCCTCGACGAAGCCGGGGAGGGGTATCTCCGCGTCGGCCGCGAGTTTCACGACGACGCCCCGCCGGTCGTCGAGGTAGAGGTGGACGGCGGTCGCCTCCTCGTGCTGGACGACGAGCGCCTGGGCGTCGCCGAGGTGGTAGTAGACGTCCTCGACGTGGTCGCGGTTGAACACGGCCATCGACCGGTGGATGATGATCTGGAGCTGGCGGTCGGTGAGGTCGGTCTTCAGGTCGTCGCGGACGTACCGCACCTTGTAGGTGAACCGGTCGCTGTCGAAGGAGGCGACCCACCGGAGGTCGTCGCCCCGCTCCTCCCTGAGGTGGTCGACGAGCGCGTCGAACGCGAAGGCGGCCATACCGGATACACGGCGACCACCGGCAAAAGCGCGGCGTCGTGTCAAACCACCAATAACAGTGCGAGGGCGGCCAGGAGTACCAGCGTCAGGAGCAGGACGCTCGCCCCGACGACGCCGGGCGTTCGGTCGGCCCACTCGTCGGCACCGAGCACGGCGTCGAGGACGCGCTTCCGGGCGGTTCCCGGGTCGGCAGCCACCCCGGCGACGGCCCGGAGGACCTGCGACGCGCCGTCGTCGAGTGCGTCGGCGGTGCCGGCGACGACCCGGACCAGTCCGCGAAGGGTGCGTGCCCCCAGCGGGTGGTAGAGCGCGTCGAGGTCAGGGACGGCGGCGACGCCCGCGAGCGGTCGACGGACGACGGCGAACGCGACCAGGCCGGCGACCAGGACGCCGCCCGCTTTGGTGAACTGCGACGGGGAGAAAGGGTTGGCGGCGGCCGCCCCGCCGCCGGCAGGAGGGCGAACAGCAGGTCGGGGGCCACCCCGAACAGGACGCAGACGCCCGCGATGGCGAACATGGCGGCGGCCTGGAGGGGCGACGCGTCGGCCACCGACCGGTCGGCCGGCCCGTGGAAGAACGCGTAGTAGCCCACCTTCGCGAACGAGACGACAGTGCCGACGCCGCCGAGCAGGAGCACCCACCAGAGGACGGGCCGGCCGGCGGCCTCGACGCCGTCGAATATCATGCCCTTGCTGACGAAGCCGTTGAACCCGGGCGTGCCGGCGATTGAGAGGGCGGCGACGGCGAACGCGAGGAACGTCAGCGGCATCTCGCGCCGGAGGCCGCCGAGACGCTGCAGGCGCTCCTCGCGCGTCCGCAGAACCAGGACGCCGGCGACCATGAACAGGAGGCTCTTGTAGAGGACGTTGTTGAGCAGGTGGGCGAGGCCGCCGGCGGCGGCGAGCGGCGACGCGACGGCGACGCCCGCGACCATGTAGCCGACCTGGGAGACGATGTGGTAGGTGAGGAGACGACGGAGGTCGGTCTGGAGGATGGCCATGGTCACGCCGAACAGGAGCATGGCGCCGCCGACGGCCGCCACCGGGCGGCTGCCGCCGGGGAACGCCCGGACGAGCGCGTAGACGCCGACCTTGGTGGTGAAGCCGGCGAGGACGACGCTCGTGGCGACGTTCGGCCGGGGGTAGGAGTCCACGAGCCAGACGTGGAGGCCGAGGAACCCGACGTTGAGACCGATACCGACGGCGGCGAGCGCGGCGGGCAGGCCGCCCGCGATGCCGTCGCCGAAGACGAACGTTCCCGTCCGGAGGAACTGCAGGAGGACGCCGGCCGCGAGGAAGACGCCGCCGACCTCGTGGTAGACGGCGTACCGGAAGCCGGCGCGGGCGGCGTCGCCGCCGGCGTCCCAGACGAGGAGCGTCGCGGTCACGGCCATCAGTTCCCACCAGACGACCAGCGTCAGCCAGTCGCCGGCGAAGACGGCGCCGAGGCTGGCGCCGACGTAGGCGAGCACGAACGCCGCCTGGCGTCGACTCGCACCGGAGCCGGCGGCGTAGACCAGGTCGACGGTGGCGATGAACCCGAACGTGACCCCGAGCAGGCGGGTGAGGTCGTCGGCGGCGAACGGCACCACGTCGAAGCCGTAGAGCGTCGTGGCGAGCAATGGGCCCGACGGAAGCGCGAGCGACCACGGGACGACGAGCGCGGTGGCGGCGACGGCGACGGCGAACCCGACGCGTCGCGGCACGAGCGCGACCACCACGGCCGCGGCGAACACGAGCGTCCAGGGCGGGACGACGGCAGCCAGGGCGACCATCAGCCGAACACCTCCGTCACGACGGTCTGCGCCAGGTCGAAGAAGGGGAGCAGCGCGGGTCGCACCCCGAGCAGGACGGCCAGGCCGACCACGGCCAGGATGGGGCCGAGGAGGAGCCAGGACGTCCCGGACCGGCCGGAGTCTCCCCTGCGGTCCGCCGTCGGTTCGGGCGTCGCTCGCGGTGGCGTACAGCGGGCCGGCGGGGAACCGGTCGGCCCAGCCGGGGACGAACGCCGCCCCGACGATGGGCCAGAAGTAGAGGAGTTTGAGCAGGCCGGCCGCCCAGAACGCCGCGGCGAGGACGGGCCACGCGCCGGCGAGGCTGCCGAGCGCGAGATACCACTTGCTCACGAACCCGGCGACCAGCGGAAGGCCGACCAGGCCGGCGGCGGCGACGCCGAACGCCGCCATCGTGACCGGCATGCGGCGACCCACTCCCGGCACCTGGCTGACGTATTTGACGTCCGCTTCGACGGCGAGCGCGCCGACGCAGAGGAAGACGGTCAGCTTCATCACGGCGTGGGCGACGACGTGGAACACCGCGCCGAACGCCGCCCGGGGCGTGAGGACGGCGAGGCCGAGCACGATGTACGAGAGCTGGCTCACCGTCGAGTAGGCGACGCCGCGCTTGAGGTTGTCCTGGCGGAGCGCGAGGGCGCCGGCGAGGAGCATGGTCGCGGCGGCGACGAGGGCGAGCGGGAGGGCGACGCCCAGGTCGCGGACCGCCTCCGGGCCGAACACGAACAGCACGACGCGCGCGAGGCCGAACACGCCGCTCTTGACCACGGCGACGGCGTGGAGCAGGCCGGAGACGGGCGTCGGCGCGACCATGGCGGACGGGAGCCAGCCGTGGAGCGGCATCAGCGCGGCTTTCACGCCGAACCCGACGACGAGCAGGGCGAAGGCGGCCCGGGCGACCACCGGGTCGGCGGTGGCGAGCGCGCCGACCCCGCCGGGGTGAACCCGACGTCGCCGGCGACGACGGCGACCAGGACGATGCCGGCGAAGACGGCGACGCCGCCGGCGAACGTGTAGGCGAGGTACGTCCGGCCGGCGCGCCGCGCCTCGTCGGTCTCCGCGTGGACGACCAGCGGGTAGGTCGCGACGGTCAGGAGTTCGTACGCGACGAACAGCGTGAGCAGGTTCGCGGCGAGGGCGACGCCGAGGCTGGCGGCGATGCTGGCGGCGAACGCGGCGAAGTACCGGGCCTGGGCGTGCTCGTCGAGCGCGCGGACGTAGCCGACGCTGTAGACGCTCGTCGCGAGCCACAGCGCGCTGGCGAGCAGGGCGAACAGCACGCCGAGCGCGTCCGCGCGGAACGCGAGGGGGACGTCGACCAGGTACGCGCCGAGGCGCGTGGTCTCGGGGTGCCGGCGAGCGCGCCGGGCACCAGGCTGGCGACGACGGCGAGCGTGGCCGTCGCCGCGAGGAGCGTCCACCCTCGCGGACGGTCGGCCGCCGGCGGAACGCGATGACGGCCAGCGATGCGAGCGCCGGGATGGCGACGGCGACGGCGGGTCGGAGGGTGGCGACGGCGGTCATGTGAGGAGTGCGGCGACGGCTGGTTCGAGGTACGCTGCGATTCGCCCGGCGGCGAGGCCGAGCAGGACCGTCCCGGCGGCGGCCGCGACGGCGCCGACGAGGAGACCGACCGGGCGGTCCCACCGGCCCGCGGCGTCGCCGTGGTCGAAGGAGAGCGGCACCAGCACCCGGGCGAAGTAGGCCAGCGAGAGGAGCGTGCTGGCGACCACGACGGCCGCCACCGCCCAGTCGCCGGCCGCCATCGCACCGGCGACGACGTACCACTTCGCGGCGAACCCGGGACCGGGCGGGACGCCGACCAGGCCGAGGGCGGTGACGGCGAACGCTGCGCTGGCGACGGGTGCGCGCCGGGCCGCGCCGGCGTACTCCTCGACGGTGGTCGCGCCGGTGGTGGCGGCGATGGCACCGGTGGCGAGGAAGACGCCGGCTTTCATCACGCCGTGGCCGACGAGGTGGAAGACCGCACCCGTGAGCGCCAGGCGGTTGCCGACGCCGACGCCGAGGACCACGAGGCCGAACTGGGAGACGGTGGAGTACGCGAGCATGCGCTTGACCTTCGACTGGACGAGCGCGAACAGGCCGCCGCCGAGGACGCTGGCCGCACCGCCCACGAGCAGGAGGCCGCGGGCGACCGGCGTGGCGTCGAGGAACGCCGGCGTGAACGCCCCGTAGGTCACCCGGAGCAGGGCGTAGGCCGCGATGGCGGTCACGAGCGAGGAGAGCAGGACGCTCACGCCGACGGGCGCTCGCGAGTGGGCGTCCGGGAGCCAGGTGTGCAGGGGGAACACCGGGACCTTCACCGCGAGGCCAACCGTCACGAGACCGAACGCCGCGAGGACGACCGGCGACCCGTAGCCGGCCGCGGGCAGGGCGGCCGCGAGGTCGGCCAGCGCGAGCGTGCCGGTGGCGACGTAGCCGTAGCCGACGCCGAGGAGGTAGAGCGTGGCGCCGACGGTCCCCAGGAGGAGGTAGCGGAGCGCGGCCACGGCCGCGTCGGCCGACCCGCCGACCGCGACGAGCGCGTACGCCGCGAGGCCGGTGATCTCCAGGAAGACGAACAGGTTGAACGCGTCGCGCGTGACGAGGACGCCCGCGAGGCCCGCCACCAGGAGCAGGACGAGGCTGTAGAAGCCGGGCGTGTGCGGCCCGGCGGCCCGACCGCCGACCAGCACGGTGGCGGTCACGCCGACGACGAGCGCGAGGAGGGCGACCGACGCCCGGTCGACGACGAGCGGGATGCCGTTCGGGGCCGGCACGCCGCCGACGGCGTACGCGACCGGCCCGCCTGCCAGGACGAGACCGCCGAGAGCCGCGACCAGGACGCCCGTCGCGGCGACGCCGAGGAGCGCGACGCCCCACCCGGCGCCCTGGCGGCTCAGGCCGGCGACAGGCGCGGCGACGGCGGCGAGGATGGGCAGGACGACGACCAGTGCGGGCAGCGGACTGCTCACGGCTCGCCCTCCCGGAGGCGGTCGGTTCGGACCGTGCCGTAGCCGGCGTGGACGCGGACGACGAGCGCGAGGGCGACGGCGGTGACGCTCACGCCGACGACGATGGCCGTGAGCACGAGCACCTGGGGCAACGGGTTGACGTAGGGGCCGGGGCCGTCGACGAGCGGCGGGCGGCCGTCCCATCGGGCGGCGGCAGCGACGAAGAAGAGGAAGACGCCCGCCTGGAAGACGTTGAGGCCGAGGACCTTCTTCACGAGGTTCGGGTCGTCGGCGAGCGCGAGCAGGCCGGCGGCGACGAGGACGACGGCGACGGCGTAGAGGCCGCGGGCGGCGAGCGCCTCAAGCACGCCCGTCACCTCCGGCGAGGTGGAAGAACAGGAGGGCGACGACGGCCGCGACGGTGGCCGCGATGCCGAGTTCCACGAGTTCGATGGCGTACACCGCGGCCTTCGGGCCGGGGTAGGCGCCCGGTTCCAGGAACGCACCGCCGGCGACGAGGCTCCCGACGGCGACGGCCGCGAACAGGCCGACGCCGGCCGCGGCGAGGCGGACGAGCGACGCGTGCCGGAGCCAGCGTCGCGTCGCGGCGACGCCGAACGCGAACGCGACGAGCACGAGCGTCGCGCCGACGACGGCGCCGCCCTGGAAGCCGCCACCGACGGACGAGGTGCCGTGGAGCGCGGTGAACAGCCCGAACGTCAGCACGACGGGGGCGAGCAGGCGCACCGTCTTCGCGACGACCACGCCGTCGCCCGGTCGCCGGGTCATCCGGCCACCTCCCGCAGGAGGGTGACCACGGCGACGCCCGCGGCGAACACGACGGTCACCTCGCCGAACGTGTCGAACCCGCGGTAGGCGACGAGGACGGCGGTGACGACGTTCCGGACGCCGAGCGTGGGCGTCGCGTCGGCGAGGTAGAACTGCGCCGGCCCGCGGAACGCGGGTGCGGCCGGGTTGCCGACCGCGGGGAGGGCGGGCAGGGTCAGGCCGAGGACGAACGCGACGGCGACGGCGACGACGGCCGGGAGCGCGCCGACGCGGCGGACGGCCGTGGTCGCAGTGAGCCCCGTCGTCCGGTCGATGGTAGCGAGGAACAGCGCGGCGGCGACGCCCGCGCCGACGGCGGCCTCGGTCATCCCGACGTCGGGCGCCCGGAGCGCGGTCCAGAGGATGGCGAGGCCGAGGCTGAACGCGGCGAACGCGACGGTGGCGGCGAGCGCGTCGCGAAGGACGAGGACGGCGACCGCCGCCGCCACGACGAGGGCCGCCGTCGCCGCGACCAGCCAGACGACGGTCACGGCTCCTCACCTCCGTCGCGGGCGGACCAGGGTCGACGCCGCGCTCGTAGCCCGCGCGGACGACGGCGTGGGCGGCCGTCGGGTTCGTCACCAGCAGGAAGACCAGCAGGAACGCCGCCTTGAGCGTCGCCGCGTCGAGGCCGAACGCGACGCCCGCCGCGGCGAGCGTCAGCACCGGTGCGACGGTGTCCGTCTTCGCGGTGGCGTGGGCCCGGGCGTAGAAGTCCGGCAGGCGGAAGACGCCGACGGCGGCGGCCGCGGCGAAGAACAGGCCGGCGAGCGCGAGTGCGGCGACGACGACTTCGCGGGGGTCACGACGGCTCACCCCGGGCGAGCGAGAAGCGCGCGACGCCCACGCTGAACACGAAGTTGAGGAGGGCGTAGACGAGCGCGACGTCGAGCAGCGACGGGTCGTCGAGGCCGGCGGCCAGCAGGACGATGACGATGACGGTGGTCGTCCCGATGGCGTTGCCGGCGACGATGCGGTCGTAGTTCGTCGGGCCGGCCACCAGGCGGTAGAGCACCGGAGCGGCCGCGACGACGTGGGCTGCGGCGACGCCGAGCAGCACCGCCTGGAGGGCGTCGCTCATCCCACGTCGCGGTCCCCGGACGTGGTCTCGTCGCCGAACAGCCACCGGACGACGCGTTCGAGGCGGCCGCCGCGGACCTCCGCGCGCATCCCGGCGGTGAGGGTGTGGACGAGGAAGGCGTCGTCGCGGACGGCGACCGTGAGCGACCCGGGCGTGAGCGTGATGGCGTTCGCGAGGACGGCCCGCTCCAGGTCGGACGCGGTCCGGGGCGTGATCCGGTCGATGCTCGGGTCGATGGGCATCTCCGGGCGGAGGACGACGGCCGCGACGGCGACGCTCGACTTCGTCACCGCCCAGAGCAGGTACGGGAGGACGACGACGGCACGGACGAGGCGGGGGAGCGTGTTCTCGGTGGGCGGCGTCGCGAACGCGACGCGGCCGAACACGCCGGCGACGAGCGCCGCCGTCGCCACGCCGGTGACCAGGTCGAAGAGGTCGGTCGGGTCGCCGAGCGCGAGGTAGAACAGGAGGGAGACGGCGAACGTCGTCAGGGCGGCGACCCGCCCACCGGCACCGGCGAGCGGCCGCTCCCGTCCGTCGGGACCGACCGGGGCCACGGTCGCGGGGAGGGCGTCGGTCGGCCGCGTCGCCGGCGGCCGGAGCGACGCGTCCGGGTCGAGGACGATACTGTCGGCGTCACTGTCGCGGGCGTAGCCGGCGAACGCGTCCCAGTCACGCCCGGAGGCGGGGAGTTCGAGCACCACCGTCTCGACCGCGACGGGGCCGTCCGGGCCGGCGGCCGGGAACGAGCGCGTGACCTCGTTGCGGGAGCGTTCGAGCAGTCGGAGCGCCTCGTCGACCGACAGGCCGTCGACCGGACAGACGAGCGTGACGGTGACCGGCCGGCCGGTCCGGGTGGTCTCGTCGAGCGCCGTCCGGACGGCGTACGAGACGGTCTCCCGGCGCGTGCCGGTGTCGGCGATACCGACCAGTAGCCGCAGGCGTTCCCCTCCCCCATGGCAATCACGAACCGTACCAGTGGACGGCCGCGGTCCCCATTACCGTTTCCCTGACGCGGTCATCGGCTCCCCGCCGCGCTCACCTGCTCCCCGACGCGGTCACTGGCTCCCGCGTTCGTCGCCGGAATCCCGGTGAAGGCGTCGCCGTCGCTCCTCGAACTCGTCGTCGGTCAGGTCGCCGCGGGCGTACGCCATCCGGAGCTCTTCGAGCGCCGGGTCGGCGCCCGTCCCACCGGCGACGGTCCGGTAGAGCAGGTAGCCGACCGCGACGAGCACGGCGACGAACACCAGCGGTACGCCGAGCGTCCAGAGCGGGGTGACGCCGCCCATCGGGCTCCCCGTCATCCACATCCCCATCATCGGGCCGACGAACGCCATCATCAGCACCGGGAGCAGGAGGAGTACCGCGAGGACGACGAGTACGACCCGGAGGAGCGAGTCGTCCGTAGTTGATGCCATGGTTCGGCTACGGCCGGAGCGGTAAAAGTCATTCTGCCAGACACGTACGCCAAGCTAAGTCCATCCGTCGCGTCTGCAACGGGTGATGCGTTCGAGAGGAGTGACTCGTCGCCGACTCCTCCGTGCGGCGGGGAGTCTGGCTCTCGTCGGGCTCGCGGGGTGTGTGAGCACGCGGTCCGTCGGGCAGCAGTCTACCACCGAGCGTGGGGAACAGGGGAGCGACGACCACGAGGCGGAGAGCAGCGGGCACGGCCACGGGGAGTCGAACCTCGGGAACCCGGTGAAGGAGGCCACCGTCCGGATGGTCTCTGACGACGAGGGCTACCACTTCATCGCCCACCTCGTCCACGTCGAGGTCGGCGGCACCGTCCGGTGGACGAACGACGTCGGGATGCACGACACTGTCGCCTACCACCCCGACAACGGCCGGTCGCTCCGGATGCCCGCGGACGCGACGCCGTGGGCCAGCGACCTGCTCCACATGATGGAGCCGAACAGCTACGAGCACACCTTCGACGTCGCGGGCGTCTACGACTACTTCTGCACGCCCCACGAGCAGTACGGGATGGTCGGCCGAGTGGTCGTCGGCGACCCCGACCTGCACGACCAGCCGGCGATGGCCGACCCGGGCGACGACCTGCCATCTGAGGCCCGGACGGTCGTCGAGGAGTTCAACCACCAGGTGAACGACACCCTTCACACCCACTGACCGAACCGGCCGGCTGGAGGGTGTTCCAGGCCGGAACCGCTCGTCGCCGCCGTCGCCGGGCCGTCGCCGCCGAACAGTCGAACCTCAGCGTGTGCCGCACCCGAACGAACGAAGGTTCGGAGGCGAGATAGTTGCCCTGTATTAGGCACAACCCAGGTGAACGGCCGTCCCGTAGCAACGCCCATGGTAGAAGTCGTCCTCTTCACCCAGCCGACGTGCAGCGCGTGTGCGACCCAGAAGGAACGAAACGAAGGCATCGAGGAGGCGTTCCCCGAGGTGACGTTCCGGGAGGTGGACATCCGGTCCGACCTGGAGACCGCCGAGGAGTACGGCGTCCGGAAGACGCCGACGACCCTGGTCTATGCGGACGGCGAGCGCATCCACGAGTACGTCGGTGTCGTGGAGCGCGACGACCTCGAAACCGCGATCCAGGACGCGAACGCCCGCGAGGAGCCTGGGGTACTCGACCGCATCGGAGCGCTGGTGGGCCGATGAGCGCGGCCGACGCCACGACCCGGCGGCGGTTCCTCGCGACGCTCGGGGGCGGGACCGTCGCCACGGCCGGATTCGCGGGCACCGCGGCCGGTCAGGAGCCCGTCACCGTCCGGATGGGGAACAACTTCTTCGACCCGGTCGGATTGCACGTCCAGCCGGGCGACACCGTCCGGTTCGAACTCGCGGCGGGCGCCCACTCCGCCACCGCGTACCCGGACCGCATCCCCGACGGCGCGGAGGCCTTCGACAGCGGCGTCATCTCCGAGGGCGCCTTCGAGCACACCTTCGACGTCGCCGGCACGTACGACTACTACTGCATCCCGCACGAGGGCGTCGGGATGGTCGGCCGCATCGTGGTCGGCGAGCCGGGCGGCCCGGCCGAACAGAGCCCGATTCCCCACGGCGAGGTCCCCGACAGCGACACCATCGTCGCGGAGGGGAGCGCCGGGGAATCGGGGTCAAGCACCGGCGGCAGCGGCATGCCGCACGGCGGGATGGGGCCCGGAATGGGTGGCATGGGTGGCGGCCGTGGATTCGGCGGCTGGTGGCTGTTCGGCCCGCTCGGAGCCCTCGGCCTGCTCGCGGTGCCGGCGGCCATCTACTGGCTGGCGAACCGCGACGATGGCGGCCGGTCGCCGGAGGCGACGCTCCGCGAGCGCTACGCCCGGGGCGAGATAGACGAGGACGAGTTCGAGCGGCGACGGTCGAACCTCGACGAGCGGGAGTAGCGTCGGTCGGTCGGAGCGGTGCCGGGGCTCGGGAGCGGCCGACAGCATAGCTTGATGCGAGATGACGACGTGCTAACAGTACATGGCACTCCCGTTTCGGCGCGACACCGAAGAGACGGACCGGCTGCTCGCGCTGAGCGACGGCGTCATCGCCATCGCCATCACGCTCCTGGTGCTGGAGATCACGGTGCCGGACGCTCCGGCGGGCAGTTCGGCGGTGGAGGTGCTCCCAGAGCTCGTGTTCGAGCAGTGGCACGAGTTCTTCGGGTACGTGCTGAGCTTCCTCGTCATCGGTTCGTACTGGGTGCTCCACCGCCACATCTTCGTCCACATCGAGAGCCACGACAAGGTCGTGCTGTGGCTCAACATGCTCTTCCTGCTCCTGGTCGCGTTCGTCCCGTACGCCACCGGCGTGTTCAGCACCTACCCGAACCGGTTCGGCGTCGCGTTCTACGCGGGCGTCCTCGCGCTCACCGGCTTCAGCCTCGCGGTCCTCTGGGTGTACGCGTCGCGGAACCAGCTCGTGGAGGCGGGACTCACCTCCCGCGCCGTCGAGATCGAGGCGGCCCGGTTCCTCGCGTCACCCTTCGTGTTCGTCGTCTCCATGGTCGTCGCGGCGTTCACGCCGACGGGCGCCATCCTCACCTGGCTGCTCCTGATTCCGGTCAACGCCGCCTTCGAGTCGCGACTCGTCGAGAGCCTCGCAGAACCGCTGCAGGAGTAGCCCGCAGTTCGGCCTGGCGTTCGAGCACCGACCGGGACGACGAGTGGTTCCACCCCCCACCCTTGGAAGCCGTGTCGCGCAGCTCGACCGGGATTTCGTCAATCGGTATGCGGTGTATCCACGCCGACTAATCCCCGACGACATAAATCGAGAAATCGCCGCCTCACGGCCCGAGAAAGCGTCTGGCTGGCGAATCGCCGAATCAGGAACCGGAGACGCGGTCGTCGGACGTGACAGGGAGCGGCCAGCAGTTTGAAGCGGGGTGATAGAAGAGTCTCAAACTAATGCGCGCGTTCCAGTCCCTGAACCGGGGACGGCTGACGGTCCTCGGACTCCTCGTCGCTCTGGTCGCCACCGTCGGAAGCCTGAACTTCAGCCTCGGGATGGGGCTCGTCCCCTGCCGGCTCTGCTGGTACCAGCGCATCCTGATGTACCCGCAGGTCGTGATTCTCGGCGCGGCGCTGACGACGGAGGTGCCGCTCCGCCGGGTGGCGCTCCCGCTGAGCGTCCTCGGCACCGGTATCGCCGCCTACCACTCGGTCATCCAGATCGTGGGCGGCGGCTCGTGCGGCGTCTTCGCGTGTTCGACGGTGCAGTACCTGTTCGCGGGCGTGGCGACCATCCCGAACATGTCGCTGGCGGCGTTCCTCGCGCTCGGCGTCCTCGAATGGACCATCGACGGCGAGTGGACGATGGTCGGCTGAGCTACTCGACGACGACGGTGCCGACCATGCCGGCCGCCTCGTGCGGGATGCAGTAGTAGGCGTGCTCGCCCGCCGTCTCGAAGGTGTGGACGAACGACTGGCCCGACTGGACGGTGCCCTCGCCGGCCTCCCAGCCCTCGACAGCCGCGTCTTCGTCGTCGAACCCTCCCGACGCCCAGTAGGCAGCCCCCTCCGGGAGTTCGTCCCCGTAGGCGGTCACGGAGTGGGGTTCGCCGCCGACGTGCTTCCAGGCGACCGTGTCGCCGGCCGAGACGGTGAGTTCGGCCGGTTCGAAGGCGACGGCGGTCATCTCGACGACGTGGTCGGCGTCCGACGGGACGCCGTCGACGACGTTCGGACCGCCCGATAGCTGGTCGTTCCTGCCGGATTCTGCGGTGCCGTCGGGTGCCTTCTCGACGGCGCCGACGACCGCGAACTCGGCCTGGCGAGCGGCGTTCGCGAACGCGTGTGTGGCGTCGCGGACGCCGTCGCCGTCCTGGTAGGCACCGGCGAGGTCGTCGAGTGCGGTCGACAGCCGCTGTCCGGACGACTGGTGAGCGTCCGCGACCAGTTGTTCGACGCGCGAATCGGCGAAGGCGGTCGCCGTCCGGTCGACGACGCGCGCGCTCTCCTCGGCGTCGGTGCCGCCCGCGCCGGCGACAACCGCGTAGACGGTCTCGACGGCCTGGCCGTCGAACGCCCGGACCGCGGCCCGGACGTCGCCGCCGTCGGCCGCTGCGCTCGACGCGTCGGCGAGCGCGGCCTCGAACTGCTCGTACCGCTCGTGGTCGGCGTGTTCGGCGGCCTCGTGGAAGCCGCCGGCGCCGTTCTCGAAGTGCTCGAAGGCGCCCTGGAGGATGGCCTCGGCCCGGCCGTACTCGTCGTGGGCGGCGTGGGCGGCGGCGTCGAACGCGCGGGCAGCCATGAAGCCGGCTTCGGCACCACTGACCTGGGCGGGCGTGCCGACGCTCGCCTCGAACGCGAGGAGCGCGTCGAGCGCCCCGGCCAGGTGGTTCTCGACCGCAGTATCGTCGCCCTGCTCGAAGGCGTCGACGAGGCCGGCGAGGTGCGTCTCCTCGAAGCGCTCGTAGAGGTCGTGGTCGGCGTCCTCCAGGGTCTCGTGGAAGTCGGCCGCGTTCGCTTCGAACGCTTCGAAGAGCCCCTGTGCGACCGCGGCGGCCGCCGACCGGTCGCCCGCCCGGTAGCGTTCGCCGGCGTCCGCGAGTCGCGCCCGGAAGAAGCCGGCCTGGAGCACGGCCGGTTCGACCCCGGTGCCGAGGGCTTCGACGCCGGCGAGCAGGTTCCGGTCCACCGTCTCGACGGCGGCGTGGACGGCGTCGGCGTCGCCCTCGTCGATGGCGGTCTGGAGCGCGCCGAGGCCGTCTTCTTCGAAGCCGTGGTAGGCGTCGGGAGCCGCGGATTCGAGCGCGTCGTGGGCGCTGGCGCCCTCGAAGTCCGCGAAGATGGCTTCGACGACCTGTCCGGCGGCGTCGGCCGCGCCGCGGTCGAAGAGTCGGGCGGCGTCGTGGACGCGGGCCCGGTACCCATTCAGGACGCTCGCGTGCGCGAACGCCGTCGAGGGGCCGCCCATGGCGGCGAGCGCGCTCGCGTCGAACGCGCGCGCCTGGAGGCCGGCGAGGTGGCCGGCGCCGGCCACGGACGCCGCGGGGGCGACCCGGTATGCGCCCTCGACGGCGGCGTCGAAGCCGGCGCTGGCCTGCTCGGTCGCCGCCTGCGCGTCCCTGGTGGTCGCCGCGCTGGTCGCCTCCGA
Organism: Halobacteriaceae archaeon GCM10025711; assembly: GCA_042662785.1. Taxonomy (GTDB): domain Archaea; phylum Halobacteriota; class Halobacteria; order Halobacteriales; family Halobacteriaceae; genus JBHSYX01. The sequence goes on along the minus strand of JBHSYX010000001.1, from coordinate 753,794 downwards.
GAGCGCCGTCTCGAACGCGTCCCGTGTCGCGTCGTCCAGGTCGTTCCGCACCGCGGCGTCCGCGAACGCGCTCTCGACGCGTCGACCGACCCGGGCGGCGGCGCCGAACGCGCCGGCCCCGGTGAGGACGGCGACGTTCTGGAGGCGGGCGGCGAACACCACGAGGTCGAGGGTGCGGACCGTGGCGTCGCCGGCGAGCGCACGCTGGGCGGCGCGGAGGTGGTCGTCGCCGTCGGCTGTGGCGTCCACGAGTTTCCCCAGGTCGTCGGCGTCGGCGAGGGTGCGGAGTGCCCGTTCGAAGCCCTCGTAGTGGTCCTCGCTCGTGCGTTCGAGGACGGTGTGAGCGCCCCACTCGCCGCCGGCCTGCTCGAACCGGGCGAACGCGTCGCGGGCGACGGCCGCGCTGGCGCCGCGCTCGCCGGCGAGGCCGAGCGCGAGGGAATCGTAGAGTCTGGCCCGAAGGACGCTCCATTCGGCGGCGACGGCCGTCTTCGCCGATGGACTGGAGCCGCTGTCGAGAACGTCGCCGGTACAGCCCGCGAGGCCGGCGATGGAGAGCGCGCCGCCGGCACGGAGGAGTTTCCGCCTGGTCGTCCGGAGCATGATTTTAGGCTCGCCTAAACCCGGAAAAGCGTTGCGATTTTTCGGGGAGCCTAAAACCGCGGGGCGACACCGGTGGCTGCCGGGGTTCGGTGGCGACGGCCGTCGAAGGCGGTCACGCCTCGACCGTGAGGAGGAAGGACGACTGTATCCACGCGCGGTGGTTCTCGCGGTCGTAGACGACGACCTCGCCGCCTTTGAGGTGGAACTCGCCGTACCGCGCCATCGGGGAGTCTGTGCGTGCGTCGGGCGGTGGGCCGGAGTGGTCGGGGGACATGGGGTGGGGGTTTCGCAAGGTAACTGACTTACCTTACACAAGTGAGTAACGGTTGGTGAGCTATAAGCGTTATCTAACCGTGCAGTAGCGCGGTTACCCGAAAGGAACCCGAAGCGGCCGGGAAAGCGGACGAGAAGCCCGACAGTCGGTCCGGACGGTACCGAGGCGTCACCCGCCACGGCGGCCGACGCGCGACGGGACCAGTTCAGTTACCAAGGGTAATCCAGTATTGAAAGGTAACTTTAAGGGGGCGGTCACGTTAGTGAGAGGCATGGACGAATCCGAACCGCTCGCGGTCTGGTGTGCGGGGAGGAGTGGTGTCCCATCACGTCGACGGCGACGCTCATCGGCAAGAAGTGGCACCCCGTCATCATCCACCGCCTGCTCAAGAACGGGCCGCTCGGCTTCAACGACCTCAAGACGGAGGTCGACGGCATCTCCAGCAAGGTGCTCTCGGACAGCCTCGACGACCTGGAGACCAAGCAACTGGTCGAACGGACCGTCGTCAGCGAGAAGCCGTTCCGCGTCGAGTACTCGCTGACGTCAAGCGGCGAGTCGCTCCGACCGGTCATCACCGCGATGGCCGACTGGGGCAACGAGCACCTGGTGCCGGCGGACACCCCCGACACGTCCATCGCCTGAAACCGCGGCCGAGCCGTCCGATGTCGCAGTTCGACGGCCGACGTACCGACCCTCGAAGGAGTCGATGCCGGCGTCTGCACAGCCACTCGAAGTCGAAACCCCATTATGCGCGCGAGACCAAGGTGGAACAATGACCGCCGGGGATAGCGAACACGACGAGAAGCAACGGATGCACGTCATCGTCGCCGTCGACGGCTCGCAGGTCGCCAGAGACGCCCTCGACCGGGCCCTCGACGTCGCCGACGGCCTCGACGGCGCCGTGACGGTCGTCCACTCGGTGGACCCGGCCGTCTACGACGCCATCGAGGCGGAACCGGTCGGCGACCGGTCCGAAGCCGAGCGTCGCGACCTGGTCGAGAGCATCGAGGACGCCGAGCGCCGGGGCGAGGAGCTCCTCCGGTCGGCCGCCGCTCACGCCGAGGAACGCGGCGTCGCCGTCGAGACGGCGCTGCTCTACGGCGACCCGGTCGCCACGGTTCTCGACTACGTCGCCGACCACGACGCCGACGCCGTCTACGTCGGCCACCGGAACCTGCCGGAGCCGTACGAGCGCGTGCTCGGGAGCGTCGCGAAGGGCATCCTGGAGGGCGCGTCGGTGCCCGTCACCGTCGTCCGATAGCCCCGCGCGGCCGTTTATACCGGTTCTGCCGGGCGTGCGTCGCCGAACTGCCGGCGCGCGAGTCACGGGAGATGACTGCCAGGGACCTCCGGCCGGCACTGCTGTATCGGTCCGCCGCCTACATCGGTACGTGACGCCGTTCGCGTTCCTCGCCGACGTCCAGCGACAGGTCGGAGAGCGCGCCGTGAGGGCGTGGACGAGTCCGCTGGTCGCCCCGGACCGCCTCGCACGGATGGCGACGGCGGAGGTGGGGAGCACCCCGAGCGAGGTCGTCCACAGGGAGAACAAGCTCCGCGTCCACCGGTACGAGCCGCTGGTCGAGCGCCGCCACGCGACGCCCATCTTCGTCGTCTACGCGCTCATCAACCGGCCGTACATCCTCGACCTGCAGCCCGACCGGAGCGTCGTCCGTCGGTTCCTCGAGGCCGGCTTCGACGTCTACCTGCTCGACTGGGGCGAGCCATCCCGGCTCGACGCCCACCTGACCCTCGCCGACTACGTCACCCGGTACCTCGCCAACGCCGTGGACGCCGTGTGCGAGACAGCGGGCACAGAGCAGGTCCACCTGTTCGGCTACTGTTCGAGCGCGACGCTGAACGTGATGTACGCCGCGCTGCACCCCGGGCCGGTCCGCACGCTGGGGCTACTCGCACCCCTCCTGAACTTCGACGCCGACGGCGGCCTCTTCCGGTTCTGGAGCGAAGACGGCTACGACCGCGCCCGCATGGCCGACGTGTTCGGCAACGTCCCCTGGCAGCTGCTCACCCTGGAGTTCTCGATGGTCCAGCCGTTCGAGTACTACGTCGGCCGACAGCTCCGCCTCGCCGCGTCGTTCGACGACTCGGACGCCGTCGGGTACTTCGCCCGGCGCAACCGGTGGACGCTCGACGGCGTCGACGTCGCCGGCGACGCGTTCCGCGAGTTCGTCCACGACCTCTACCGGAACAACCGCCTGCTCGCCGGCGACCTGACCCTCGACGGGAAGCGGGTGGACGTCGGCGACATCGAGATGCCGGTCCTGCTGATCCTCGGCGAGCACGACGAGTTCATTCCCGCCGAAGCGGGGCTCCCGTTCCTCGACGCGGTGGGGAGCGACGACGCCGACGTCGTGACGTGCCCGGTCGGACACGTCGACCTCTCGGTCGCCACGGCGGCCCACGCCGACCTCTGGCCCCGGGTCTGTGCGTGGTTCGCCGCGCGGTCGGACGGCGACAGCTATTTGCCGGTGCCCTGAAACCTCGGGCGTATGTTCCGCATCGGCGCACACGTCTCGATCAGCGGCGGATTCCCGAAGGCAGTCGAGCGCGAGGTAGACCTCGGTGGCACCTGCGGCCAGGTGTTCGTCGGGTCGCCGCGCGGGTGGAAGGTCGGCGAAGTGGACGCCGACGAGGCCGCGGCGTTCCGCGACGCCAGCGACGACCACGACGTCGGCCCCTGGATCGTCCACGGCACCTACCTCATCAACTTCGCGACGCCGAAAGACGACCTGGCTGAGAAGTCCGTCGCGACCGTCCAGGACGAACTCGACGCCGCCGCCGAACTCGGCGTCCCGTACTACACGTTCCATCCCGGTGCACACACCGGCGCCGGCGAGGAGACGGGCGTCGAGAACATCGCCAGCCGGCTGTCGGACCTCGACGTGCCGGACGGCGTGACCCTCCTGCTGGAGAACACCGCCGGGAAGGGGACCACGCTCGGGAAGTCCTTCGAGCAGCTCGACGCGATGGTCGCGGGCTCCGCGTACGACTACGACGACGTCGGGGTCTGTCTCGACACCTGCCACCTCTACGCCGCCGGCTACGACTTCACCACCGAGGACGGCGTCGAGTCGATGGTCGCCGAACTCGACGACGCGGTGGGCGTGGAGAACGTCCACTACCTCCACCTCAACGACTCGAAGCACCCGCTCGGCTCAGAGAAGGACGAACACGAGCACGTCGGCGAGGGCGAGATCGGCGACGAGGGGTTCCGCCGGTTCGTCAACCACCCCGACCTCCGCGACCTGCCGATGGTGCTGGAGACGCCGGAGGACGACAAGGGCTACGAGTGGAACATCGAGAAGGTCCGGTCGCTCCGCGAGTGACCTCGCAGCCAGCAGTCACCCCCGCGAGCCGTCGCTCTATTAGTTACGAGAATAGTCCACGTATCGTCAGTTTGGGTTCCACGGACGACACACGTGTGTTGGCTGAAACGCATATTCCATAATATTTTTGTCGTATCGGACCCATACGGGGGACTGGAGGTGGACCAGTAGCATGACGCACAGTGGCATCGACGGCCAGGAAACCGGCACCGAGCGGCACCGTCTTCGACCGACCAGCCTCACCCGCTACGACCTCGTCCTCGCCGTCGTCCCGACGGCGTTCCTTGTCGCGCTACTGGTAGGACGGTTCCTCTCGCTCCAGCCCCGCACCGCCGTCGTCGGAGCGGCCGTCGTCAGCGCGCTCGCCATCGCCGACGGCATGTTCCGGCACCCCCGACCCGTCGGCGGGGCACCCTGTGAACCGTCGGCCGCGGCGGACGTCGAACCAAACCCGCCCCGCGGACGGGCGTCTGCCCCACCATCGCCGGGAGTTGACGGCCGTCGACGACCTCACCGACCGCCTCGTGGCCGGCGAGGTCGACCTGTTCTAGTCGGGGTGGAGCGCGTCGTACGACGCCGCCAGCGGGAAGCGCCACCCGATGCCGAACGCCTTCTCGGTCACCTTGAGCACGGGCGCGGCCTGCCAGCGCTTGTACTCGCTGCCGTGGACCATCCGGAGGACGCGCTCGACCGTCGCCGGGTCGTGGCCCGCCGCGACGAGGTCGTCGGCCGAGCGCCCCTCCTCGACGTAGCCGGTGAGGATGGGGTCGAGCACGTCGTACGGCGGGAGGGTGTCCTGGTCGGTCTGGTCCGGGCGGAGTTCCGCCGACGGCGGGCGTTCGAGTACGCGCCCCGGGATGACCTCGCGGTCGGCGTTCACCGCGCGTGCGACGCCGTAGACGAGCTGTTTCGGGCAGTCCGCGAGGACGGCGAGCGCGCCGACCATGTCGCCGTAGAGCGTACAGTAGCCGGTGGCGAGTTCGCTCTTGTTGCCGGTGGCGAGCACGAGGCCGCCGAGCTTGTTGCTGAGCGCCATCAGCGTCGTCCCGCGGATGCGCGCCTGGAGGTTCTCCTCGGTGACGTCCCACTCGCGGCCCCGGAAGACCGGCGCGAGGTGGTCGAGGAACGCCTGGAACGTGTCGTCGATGGAAAGCCGGGGGAACTCGATGCCGAGGTTCTCGGCGAGCAGGCGGGCGTCGGTCTCGCTGGCGTCGCTCGTGTACCGGGTCGGCATCGCGACGCCGAGCACGTTGGCGGGGCCGAGCGCCTCGGCGGCCAGCGCGGCCGTGACCGAGGAGTCGACGCCGCCGGAGAGGCCGACGATGGCGCGTTCGAATCCGGTCTTTTGGACGTAGTCGCGGAGCCCGAGCGTGAGCGCCGCCCGAGCCTGCTCCGGGTGGCTGCCACCGGTCGTCGCCAGCGGCGGGTCGCCGTCCGGCCGGTCGCCGTCGAGCGGGACCTCACAGACGGCGACGGCCTCCTCGAAGGCGGGAAGGCGACACACCACCTCGCCGTCCGGCGCGACCACGAGCGAGTGGCCGTCGAAGACGAGTTCGTCGTTCCCGCCGACCTGGTTGACGAACACCAGCCAGGAGCCGTGGCTGGCGGCGTGGCTGCCGAACAGGCGCTCGCGGAACGCGCCCTTGTCGAGGGAGAACGGACTGGCGGAGACGTTCACGAGCAGGTCCGCGCCGGCCCCGGCCAGGTCGGCGACGGGGTCGGCGTCGTAGAGCGGGCGCTCCCAGAAGTCGCGCTGGTTCCAGGCGTCCTCGCAGACGCTGAGGCCGAGGTCGACGCCCGCGAACGCGTGGGCCGGCGACGCCGTCCCGGGCTCGAAGTAGCGGGCCTCGTCGAAGACGTCGTAGGTCGGGAGGAGGCGCTTGTTCGCGTGCCCGACGACGTCGCCGCCGTGGCAGAGCGCGACGGCGTTCCTGAGCGTCTTCCCCTCGTCCTCGGGGTTGCGGTCGACGAACCCGACGACCACGCCCAGGTCGTCGTCGGTCATCGCGGCGACCCGGTCGAGGGCGTCGAACTGTGCGTCGACGAACGCCTCCCGGGTGAGCAGGTCGTTCGGCGGGTAGCCCGAGAGCGCGAGTTCCGAGCAGACCAGCAGGTCGGCGTCGCGGTCCCGGGCCTCCGCGACGGCCGACCGGATGCGGGCGACGTTGCCGTCCAGGTCGCCGACGGTGTAGTTCTGCTGGGCGAGCGCGACGCGGAGCGTGCGGGATGCGTGGGCCATGACCGGGTTCGTGCTACCATCCCACGTGGTGCCGGGCGCTATTCAACCTGGCCCTGACACCATCTGAAGAGGGAAAGCGTCCCGCTCTCCCCCCCCCCATTCCCGTTCTGACCGCTCACTCCGCCACCAGTCGAAACCGGCGCGAGTAAAGGGGCCGGCGTCCGTTGCTGGGTGCATGGAGGAGCTTGGCAAAGTCGGGCGGGAGTTCTTCGACGAGGTCATCTTCCCGCGACTCGGCGCCGACCGGTCCGACGTGGCGTTCGGGCCGCGCCACGGCGCGGACTTCGGCGTCGTCTCGGTCGGGGACCGGGCGCTCGCGCTCGCCACCGACCCGGTGTTCGTGCTCACGACGCTCGGCCTGGAGCGGGCGGCGTGGTACGGCTTCCACATCGTCGTGAGCGACGTGGCGCTGAGCGGTCTCGCGCCGACCCACCTGAGCATCGACGTGAACCTGCCGCCGTCGGCGACCCGCGAGGAGTTCGAGACCATCTGGACGGTGTTCGACGAGGAGGCCCGCGACCTCGGTGTGAGCATCGTGACCGGGCACACCGGCCGGTACGAGGGCGCCGCGTTCCCGACCATCGGCGGGGCGACGGCGATGGCCGTCGGTGACCCCGACGACCTCGTGCTGCCGTCGGGCGCGTCGCCGGGCGACCGGGTGGTCGTCACGAAGGGGCCGGCGGTGGAGGCGACGGGCGTGCTCGCGGTCCAGTTCGGCGACCACCTCGGCCTCCCGCCGGCGACGCTGGCGGCCGCCAGGGACCGGTTCGAGGAGATGAGCCCCGTCGAGGACGCGTTGACGGCGTCGGCCGCCGGCCCGGTCACTGCGATGCACGACGCCACCGAGCGCGGCGTCGAGGGCGCGCTCCACGAACTCGCCCACGCGGGGGCGGTGGAGTTAGCCGTCGAACGCGACCGGTTCCCGGTCGGGCCGGGCGTCCGCGAGGTGTGCGACGTCTTCGACATCGACCCGTGGACGGCGAGCAGCGAGGGGACCGTCATCATGACCGTCCGCCCGGACGGCGTCGACGATGTGCTGGCCGCGCTGGACCGGGAGGGCATCCGCGCCGCCGACGTGGGCGAAGCCCGCGACGGCGACGGCGTGGTCGTCGACGGGGGCGATAAACGTTCCCGACCACGACCCGTTCTGGCCCGCCTACGAACGGGGCATCGAGCGCTGGGGCACCGGCGACTGACCGCGTATTTTACAGAAATCCGATATATCAGGGGAGTGGGTTTCGATGCGCCGCAGTCTGCCAAACTATCGTGACCGCCCGCCCTCATGTCACAATAATCTAATAAAAGACTATTATGTAATCCGTAGAATACCTATGGTGGGATGCCTGCAATAGACATGGATACCCAGGAGGGGAGGCTGGATGCGCTCCGACGGATGCTGACCATCCGGGAGTTCGACGACACGGCGGGAGAGCTGTTCGCCGACGGAGAGATACCGGGGTTCGTCCACCTCTACATCGGCGAGGAGGCGGTAGGGGTCGGCGCGTGCGCCGCACTCGAGGACGACGACTACATCACGTCCACACACCGCGGCCACGGCCACAGCATCGCGAAGGGGCTCGACCCGAAGCTGATGATGGCCGAACTGTTCGGCAAGAAGGACGGCTACTGCAAGGGGAAAGGCGGGTCGATGCACATCGCCGACGTCGACGCCGGGATGCTCGGCGCGAACGGCATCGTCGGCGCCGGACCGCCCATCGCCACCGGCGCCGCGCTCACCATCCACCTGACCGACGAGGACCGGGTGGCGCTCGCGTTCTTCGGCGACGGCGCCGTCGCCCAGGGCCAGGTCCACGAGGCCGTCAACCTCGCGGCCACCTGGAGCCTGCCGGCGGTGTTCCTCATCGAGAACAACCAGTACGGCGAGGGGACGCCGGTCGAGAAACAGCACAACCTCGCGAACCTGAGCGAGACCGCCGAAGCCTACGACATCCCGGGGTTCACCGTGGACGGGATGGACATCACCGCCGTCAACGAGGCGGTTGCCGAAGCCCGGAAACGCGCCCGCGACGGCGACGGCCCGACGCTCATCGAGGCCGAGACCTACCGCTACCGCGGTCACTTCGAGGGCGACCAGCAGCCCTACCGCACCGACGAGGACATCGCGGACTGGCAGGAGGACCGGGACCCCATCCAGACGTTCAAACAGCGTCTCATCGACCGCGACGAACTCACCGAGGAGGAGTTCGAGTCGATGCAGGCGGAGGTGGAGCAGACCATCGCCGACGCGGTGGAGTACGCGAAGGACGCGGCGGACCCGGACCCGAACGAGGCCTACGAGGACATGTTCGCGGAACCGGCACCGGAGATACTGGCGTTCGCCGAACAGCTCCGGGCTGACGGCGGCGAGACGGGAGGTGAGGGACGATGAGCACCGACACACAGACCGGCGAGGCGGAGACGACGGAGAGCATGACCTTCCGCGAGGCCATCCGGGCCGCGATGCGGGAGGAGATGGAGCGCGACGAGACCGTGTTCCTGATGGGCGAGGACGTCGGCACGTTCGGCGGCGTCTTCGAGGTGAGCGGCGACCTCGTCGAGCAGTTCGGCGAGGAGCGCGTCCGCGACACCCCCATCAGCGAGGCGGGGTTCGTCGGCGCGGGCGTCGGCGCGGCCGCGACCGGCAGCCGCCCCATCGTCGAGGTGATGTTCTCGGACTTCCTCGGGGTGGCGGCCGAGCAGATACTCAACCAGATGGCGAAGATGCGGTACATGTTCGGCGGCAAGACCGAGATGCCGCTCACCATCCGCACGACGGAGGGCGGCGGCATGGGCGCCGCCAGCCAGCACTCCGGGACGCTCCACACCTGGTTCGCCCACTTCCCGGGCATCAAGGTCGTCGCGCCGGGCACCCCTGAGGCGGCTAAGGGCCTGCTCAAGTCGGCCATCCGGTCGAACGACCCGGTGATGTTCTTCGAGGACAAGATGATCTACGAGATGCAGGGCGAGGTGCCGACCGACCCCAACTTCACCCTGCCGCTCGGCGAGGCGAACGTCGAGCGCGAGGGCGAGGACGTCACCGTGGTCGCGACCCAGCGCCTCCTGGGTGAGACCCTGGAGATGGCCGAGGAGATGGCGGGCGAGACGAGCGTCGAGGTCATCGACCCGCGCTCGCTCTACCCGCTGGACACCGACACCATCGTTGCGAGCGTGGAGAAGACCGGCCGCCTGGTGGTGGCCGACGAGAGTCCGCTCTCCTACGGCACGCACGCGGAGGTGGTGGCGCGCGTCGTCGAGAACGCGTTCTACAGCCTCGACGCGCCCATCCAGCGCGTCGGCGTCCCGGACACGCACGTGCCGTTCAGCCCGGTGCTGGAAGACGAGGTGCTGCCCCACGCCGAGGACGTGCGGACCGCCATCGAGCGCATCGTCTGAGGACCACCGTTTTTCATGCCTGCTATCGGACTCGTCGTCAACCCCTCGGCCGGCCGCGACATCCGTCGCCTCACCGGCAGCGCGGTCGTGAGCGACAACTACGCGAAGCGCCAGACGGCGCGGTGTGTCCTCGCCGGCCTCGCGATGACGCCCGGCGTCGAGGCGGTCGTGATGCCGGACAAGGCCGGCCTCGGCCAGTGGGCTGTCGAGAACGCCCCGGACGGCGTGGCCGCCCGCCTGCTCGACGTCCCGGTGGCGGGGTCGTCGGCGGGCACCCAGCGCGCCGCCGCCCGGTTCAGCGAGACGGTGGACGTCGTCGTGGTGCTGGGCGGCGACGGCACCAACCGCGACGTCGCCCTCGAAATCGGCGACGTGCCGATGGCGAGCGTCTCGACCGGCACCAACAACGTCGTCCCGGTGCACGTCGACGGCACCGCCGCTGGTGCCGCGGCCGGCCTGGTCGCCGCGGGCGTCGTCCCCGTCGACGACGTCACGTTCCGGCACGGGATGGTCGAGGCCGCCGTCGACGCCCGGACGGGCGAGCGGACGCTCCGCGGTCTCGCGACGCTGGGCGTCATCGACCGGCCGTTCGTCGGGACGCGGGCGGTGCTCCACGGCGACGAGTTCGTCGGCGGCGTCGTCTCGCGGGCCCATCCCTCCGACATCGGTCTCTCCGGCATCGCGGGCGCGGTCGAACCCCACGCGCCAGACGCCCCTGGCGGCGTCGCCCTCCACCTCGGACCGCCGGCCGAGTCGCCGACGGTCGCCCGCGCCATCACGGTGCCGGGCGTCGTCGAGCGCATCGGCGTCCGGGAGCACCTGGCGCTGGCCGACGACGAGACGACCACGTTCGAGGTGGCCGAGGCGGTGCTGAGCGTTGACGGCGAACGTGACCTGGAGGTACAGGACGCCGTGGTCGACGTGCGGCCGGTCCCGGACGGCCCGCGCGTGGTCCGGTTCGACGACGTGTTCACGGCCGCGTCCGCCACCGGGCGGTTCGTGGAGTAGCCGGCCGATTCCCGGCCGAACACCGTAAGTATTTGATAAGATTGGTGTTGGAGAATCGGCAGAACGCTATGCCGGAGTGCACCGTATGCCACCACATGGCATCCGCACCAGACCTCGGCATCGAGATACCGGAGATAACCCAGATAGCGTTCGTCGTGGAGGACATCGACGACGGCATGGACCGGTTCGGGGCCGTCCTGGGGCTCGGCCCGTGGGACGTCCACGAGTTCGAACCGCCGCGTCTCACCGACACCACCTACCGCGGCGAGGACCACGACTACGCGATGACGCTCGCCATCGACTACGCCGGCGACACGATGATAGAGCTCATCGAACCGACGGCGGGCCGGAGCATCTACACCGACCACCTCGACGAACACGGCGAGGGACTCCACCACGTCGCGTGCTTCGCGTTCGACGACCCGGAGGGCGTCGTCCGGACGTTCGAGGACGCCGGCATGCCCGTCCTCCAGAGCGGGAACTTCGCGGGCGTGCAGTACTGGTACTTCGACACGCAAGAACAGCTCAACGGCGTCATCTTCGAGACGGCGGCCAACCTGGAGGCGCTCCCGGAACCCGACCGCACCTATCCCGAGTGATCAGGGGCCAGGAGTCCTGCGAGAGCCGGTTCCTGACCGGCTCAGGCCCCGGGTTCGGCGGCCGGCGCGCCGAGTTCCGCCGCGACGGCGTCGGCGTCCCACGCGACGAACGCGCGGGTGAACGCGGCGAGCGCGGCGAACAGCCCCTCGGCGCGGTCGGCGTCGGCGACCCTCGAAGCGAACGCGTCGAGCCACGCGAGTTCGTACGCGAGGAACGTCCGCTGGTTGTCCCGGACCTCGTCGTAGGCCGACTCGTCGTCGCCGTCGGCGAGGGTGGCTTCGAGCGCGGCGAGCGCGCCGACGAACTCGAGTTCGGCGGCGAGGTGGTCGGGGAGGCCGTCGCCGCACGACGGCCGGAAGCCGAACCGGTCGTAGTAGCTGACCGCGACCACGGCCGGGTCGCCGAGCAGTTCGCCCATCCGGCCCGCCTCGTGGTACCGGGAGTCCGACTCGAAGTCGGCCGTCGGCTCGGCGGCGTGGGCGGACGCGAACGGCGGGACGTAGTGCGGTCCCGGCACCGCGAACAGGTTGTCGTGGCCGACCTGGAGTGCCTCGCGGTCCCGGGCGGTGGCGAGGGCGTCCGTGTCCACGTCGAGCGGGAGGGCCGCGGTCAGCGTCTCGAAGGCGCCCTCGTCGAGGGCGGCCGCGAGCGCGTCAACGTCGCCGTCGAAGACCGCGGCGAGCAGGCGGTAGACGCCGGCCCGCGCGCCGGCCACCGCGGCCGCCTCGCTCATTCCGCCCTCCGTATCTCGACGAACGCGTCGTACTGGGAGTTGCTGCCGCCGACGGGGTCCGAGAGGCCGATGTCGCCCAGCACCCGGTCGAGCGGCTGGAGGTGGTTCACCGCGAACCCGGCGTCGCGCCGGCCCGCGAGACCCGCCTCGTCCTGCATGGGCACGTCGAAGCGGTACGGCGAGTGGCCGTCCGTCTCGACGGCGGGCAGCGTCTCGCCGTCGACTGTGACGTCGGTGGCGCCGTCGCCGGTGCGGCCCCAGCCCCACATCGTCCCGACGACGCCCGGCCGGATGCCGCCCGTCACCATCGCCTTGCCCTCGACGGTGCGCCGACCGGCGTCGATGGTGATGGCGTCACCGTTGTGGATGCCGCGCTCGGCGGCGTCCACGGGGTTGATCCAGACCGGGTTCTCCTGTCTGGTCTCGCGGAGCCACGCCGCGTTGTGGGTGCGGTGCATGCCCTGCGTCCGGGGCTTCCAGTTGATGAGTCGGAGCGGGCGCTCGGGCGTGTGGTCGGTCACGACGCCCGCCTGGATGGTGCCGTCGTAGTGGACGATGTCCTCGACCCTGGGGAGCGGGTCGAACCGCTCGCCCGTGAACGAGTGCTTGCCGGTCGCGATGCCCTCCGCGTAGAAGAACACCGCCGTGCCGAGCGTGTACCGCATGTGCTCGCCGACGTACGCGTTCGACGGGTTGTACCGGCCGGCGTAGTCGTAGTCGTAGCCGTGCTCGGCGAACGCCTGCTCGTAGTTCGGGATGGGTTCCTCGAACCGGCCGCCGCGGTTCAGCACCGTCACGACCTTCCGCCACTCCTCGGGTTTCACGGCGGCCTGCCAGGCCGCGACGTCGAAGGACTCGCCGAGGCCCTTCTCGTGGGCCAGGCGGAATATCTCGAGTTCGCGGTCGCTGGCGTCAGCCACCGGCCCGACCTCCTCCTCGGGGAAGTCGTCGGGTTCGGTGCCCGGCGGCAGGTCGAAGCCGTTGTCGTCGGCGTCGGCGTCGTAGTCCGGGTAGGCCTTCGTGGCGTAGGCCACGTTCGCCACCAGCTTGAGGTAGAAGTCCTCGGCCCGGTGGAGCGGCCACAGGGTGCCGTCGACGTCCTCGATGGCGTTCTCGCCCACGCCGGGGAGGTCCATCTCCTTCCAGATGTCGATGAGCACGTCCTCGGCGGGTCGGGCGTCCGGCACCACCTTGACGGTCGGGTGGCTGATCTTCGCGTCCGCCAGGCGCTTGTTCGGGTAGGTCCCGAAGTTCTCCCACCGCTCCAGGTAGGTCGGCTCCGGCAGCAGGAAGTCGGCGTACTGGCTGGACTCGCCGATGACCGTGTCGAAGGCGACGTAGAGCGGCAGGAGTTCGGGGTCGGTGAGGACCGCCGGAATCTTGTCGCCGCCGGCGGTCGCCAGGACGTGATTCTCGGAGTAGACCCGGTGGAACAGCGCCGTCACTCCGTACGGGTAGCGGTCCTTCGCGCTGCCGTAGAGTTCGTGGTTGATCTGTGGCGGCGCCACCTCGAACCACGGGCGCTTTGCCGGGTAGCCGTCGCGCTCGAACAGCGAGGTGTCCTCGTACTTCGTGCCACCCCGGAGGATGGAGATGCCCCACGGCGCGTAGCCGCCGGGGACCTTCCCGAGTTCGTACCGGCCGCTCATCGTGGCGAAGCCGGCGTACGGCGTTATCTGGCCGCCCTTCCAGTCGTAGTTCCCGATGAGGTGCTGGAGGGTGGCGATGGCCCGGGTGTTGTAGAGGCCGTTGGTGTGTTTCGCGGGGCCGCGGTAGGCCATGATGGCCGCGCGCTTGCCGTGGCTCGTGAACTCGTCGGCCATCTCCTCGATGTCGGCGACGCTGAGGCCGCTCATCTCGGCGTACTCTTCGAGGCTGTACTCGAAGACGCGCTCCTTGTACAGCGTCCACGCGCTCTTCACGCGCTGGCCGTTGACGGTGAGGTCGACGTCGAGGACGCCCTCGTCGGCGTCGCTCGCCGGCACGGGGACGCCCGTCGCGGCGTCGATGACGACGAAGCCCTCGCCGTCGAGGCCGAGGTCACCGGTCCGGGCCTTCGGTGCTGCTTCCTCGTCGACGAGCACCAGGTGGGTGGCGTCGCTCCAGGTCGGCTCGTAGTCGGCCCGGGCCGCCCCTTCCCGGGGTTGACGAGATACTGCTCGTCGTAGCGTTCGTGCTCGATGATCCACCGCGCCATGCCGAGTGCGAGCGCCGCGTCAGTGCCGGGTTCGATGGGCACCCACTTGTGTGCCTTCTCCGCGGTCTTCGACATCCGGGGGTCGACCACGTCCATGCGCATGCCGCGCTGGATGGCGTTGGTGAGTTTCGGCGCGAGCCACGTCGGCCCCTTGTTGGCGATCATCGGGTTGGTGCCCCAGACGATGAGGTACTCCGTGTTCTCGATGTCCGGGTACTGGCGTTTCTTCTTCCCGCCGTAGGAGTGGACGTTCCCCATGACGCTGGAGAACCCGCAGGTCCCGGCGTGGTGGATGCTGTTGACGGAGCCGAGCCCCTGCCGCCAGAGGCGGGCGCGGATGAAGTTCCGACGGAACCCGCCGACGTCCACTATCTGGTTGGCCTTCGGGCCGAAGTCCGGGTGGTCGGTGTCGATGAGGGAGTCCTCGTACTTGTCGTCGAAGGCCGCCTTCGTCATCTCGCCGTCCTGCACGGCCTCCCAGTCGGCCATGACCTGCTCCTCGGGGACGTACGCCCAGAGCTCCGTGAGCCCGGGCGTCCCGAGGTCGTCGTCGCCGTTGACGATGGCGTCGATGGCTTCCTCCCAGGTGATTGTCTGCCACTGACCGCTCCCGCGCTTGCCGACGCGCTTCATCGGCTTGCGCACGCGGTACGTGTCGAAGGCCGTCTGGATGCCGGCCTGGCCCTTGAGACAGATGCGACCGCCGGAGAGCGACCACCGGCTTCGGTCGACGTCGCCGGTGCCGGCGAGCGCGCCGGTCGCCACCTTGTCGGGGTCAGCAGTGTACGGCACCTGGGCGTACGGCTGGGTGTTCAGGAACGAGTACGGGTTGCCGGCCAGCTTGCGCACGAGGCTGCTGTAGTCGCCGGTCCCGCTCTCGTCGGCCAGGGTCACCTTGATGGGGCAGAACGTGTTGCACTGCCCGCACGTGGTGTGGATGACGTCGGTCGCGTCGTACTCGTCGTAGTCGGTGCCGACGTAGTGTTCGTCGTCCTTCCAGAGCCCGGAGAGGTCGAGGCCGCCGGCCGCTGCGCCGCCCGCGAGGGAGACGGCGCCGATGGCGCCGACCGCCTTCACGAAGTCGCGGCGCGACACGTCGTCGCCCCGGGGGTTCGGTACGGTCCGGTAGAGTTTACTCATTCGTGGTCACCTCCGAGCGGCGTCAGCGGGAGCAGCTCCGCACCGATGGTGAACAGGAGCGCTCCCACGGCGATCATGCCCAGGCTGGTTGCCCACTCCACGAACGTCGGGAAGTAGGCACCCATGGGCAGCTGTTCGTAGACGGGCACGACGAGCGGCGGCACGACGATGTTGAACCGCACGCCGACGATGCCGACGACGACGCTCAGGCCGGCGACGACCATCAGCCACGGCGTCCGCCGGAACGACCGCTTCGCCACCAGGACGAGCGGGAGCACCCAGCCGAGGCCGACCATCACGCCCCAGAACGACCACGCCATCTCCCCGGTGAAGATGAGCAGCCAGGTCTCGAGTTCGAGCGGGTGGAGGCTGTTGAGCGCGATGAGCGCGTCGATGGCGGTGAGCGCCACGTCCGTCAGGATGAACGCGGCGAGGAGCGTCGCCAGCCGGTCGAGCAGGTCGAGGTCGAGGCGCTCCTTCGTGAACAGCTTCGTCCGGAGGACGTACACCATCATCACGAGGGCGGTGCCGCTCACCACCGCAGAGATGATGAAGATGACCGGGAACAGCCCGCTGTTCCAGTAGGGGCGTGCCTTCGACACCGCGAACAGCACGCCCGTGCCTCCGTGCACGAAGAAGATGGCCAGCGGAATCCCGAGGATACCGAAGCGGGTCAGCCACTTCCTGTCGGTCGCCCGGCTCTCGTCGCTGGTGTCCGTGCGGCCGAGCGTGAGCGCGCGGTAGAGCGTGCCCCGCCAGCCGCCGGTCTCGCCGGCGAGTCGCGCCAGGTCGAGCCGCATGGAGAAGTACAGCTCCGTCATCAGGACGGCGATGTACGCGACGTAGGCGTGCACCTCCCAGGAGAGCGGCGACGTGAGCTGGCGCCACAGGAACGGATGGTACATCCGGTCCATCCGCCCCAAATCGGTCCACACGAACAGCATCGCTACGACCATGCTGATGATGGCCGCGAGCAACGCGTCGCGGTCGATCTTGTGCATCCCCTTCATGTTGAACACGTTCGCGAGCGTGCTCACGAGGAACGCGCCGGCCGACAGGCCGACGAAGTAGATGTAGAACGCGACCCACGCGCCCCACGGCGTTACGCTTGTCAGGTTGGAGCTCGCCAGTCCGCCCTCGACGCGCAGCCACATGGCGTACGCGCCGACGAGGAGCAGGCCGGCCAGCAGGACGTACCAGATGGTGCGTAGCTGGCCGCTGTTGAAGCCGAAGTTTCGGGTGACGCGCTCCGGTGTTTCTGTTGCCATGATGTCACCTCAGGTAGTACAGGTTCGGTTCGGTGCCTTCCTCCTCCTTGAGGCGGAACGCACGGGTCGACGCGGCGAGTTTCGACACCTCGCTCTCGGGGTCGTCGAGGTCGCCGAAGTAGCGCGCGTCGCCGATGCAGGTCTCGACGCACGCCGGTTCCTCGCCGCGCTCCAGGCGGTGCATGCAGAAGCTGCACTTGCGGGCGTTGCCGATGGGCGACTCCTTCTCGACGCGCGGGCCGCGGTCCACGCCGTACTCGGGGCTCTGGACCGCGCCGCCCTCCATGAACTCCTCGTCGTAGTTCTCGCCGAAGTCCGAGGAGCGGGCGCCGTACGGGCACGCGATGAGGCAGTACCGGCAGCCGATACACCGGTCGTAGTCGATGTTCACGATGCCGTTGTCCATCTTGTACGTCGCGCTCACCGGACACACCTGCACGCAGGGCGGGTTCTCGCACTGGAGGCAGGGTCGGGGGACGTTCGTACGCGACGTGTTCGGGTACTCGCCGTGCTCGGCCTCCATGACGACGTTGTAGGAGACGCCGGGCGGCGTGCGGTTCTCGGCCTTGCACGCCACCGTGCACGAGTCACACCCCACGCATTTCTGGAGGTCGATGACCATGCCGTAGCGCTTCTCGGGGACGTCGACGTCCTGGGCGTCCTGCTGGGCCTTCAGCATGGTCGCCACGCTGCTCATGGTGCCGACGCTGCACGAGAGGCCGCCCGCGACCTCGGGCGAGACGGTCTGGCCGTCCTCGCGCCGGTCGATGGCGGGATTGGGGGTCTTTCGGTAGTCGTCGCCGAACTCCGCGGCGGCCGCCTCGTCGTACTTCTCCCAGAACGCGTCGCCCGATAGCTCGCCGCGAGCCACGCGTCGGGCGTCCTCGGCCATCGCGAGGCCGAGGTCCGTGCTGTACGGCGACATCGCCAGTTCCTCCTCGGGGTCGACCAGGTTGGCGTCGACGAGCGCGTCGAACACGGCGGTGTCGGGGAGTCTCCGGTGCTGGCTCATCCCGATACACCTCCCGTCCGGACGCCGCGCCACCCGTGGGTCGTGTTAGTTCCTGTCATGATTCTGGTCCCCTACGGGCGGCCTCTCCGCTCGTAGAACGGGTGAATATAGGCGAGAGAACAGGATGGCGGTTGCTCGAAACTATGAAGGATGGCCCCGGCGGGCGGGTTCAGTCGGCGGCCGCGCCCGCTCCGTCGGCGGTGTCGACGAACGCCCGGACGATGATTTTGCCCTCGGCCCCGGTGAGCCGCTGGGAGAGCGCGGACTTCGAGATGCCGATACGGTCGGCGAGCTCCTGGTGGCTCACCCGGCGCGGCTGCTCGTAGTAGCCCTCGCGGACGCCGAGTTCGACCGCTTCGCGCTGTTTCGCGGTGAGACCGGAGAGGTCCAGGGTGACGTAGTCGTCGGCGTCGACGCCGTCCTCGGAGGTGAGGCGTCGTATCTGGACGGCGACGTCGCGGGCGGCGAGGCGGTCGACCAGTCGGCGGAGCGACGCGTGGTCCTGGAGGAACGTGACGACCTCGACGGTGTCGCCGCGCACCTCGGTTATCTGGGGGACGGCGCCCTGCGAGACGAAGACGGGACAGATGCACGTCGACTGGACGGGGCTCTGCACGTGGACGCGCTGGGGGTCTCGCCGTCCGCCGGGACGACGGTGACGTCGGCGTGACACGTGCCGTCGAACACGAACCGGCTGACGTCCTGGACGTGGGCGCCGGCGACGTGGAGCCCCGACCAGCACGCGTTCTCGGCCTGGAGGCGGAGTTCGACGCGGAGCGGCCACTCGCTGACCTCGAGTTGCCCGACCCGCGCTCGCTCCACCAGTAGCTGTCCCATCGTCACGACCTGTCACCAGATAAGTGAAGAGAAGCTAAAATGATGCCGGGCGTTCCCGGGAAGAGAGAACGCCGCGTCAGGCCCGCTCCCACGTCAGTTCGAAGGAGAGGTCGTCCCGGAGGAGTTCGGCGACGTGGCAGCCGCGCTCGCCGTACTGGACCATCCGCTCGATGCGCTCGTCGTCTGCGTCCGCGTCGACGGTGACCGACACCGCGATGGACTCGACGGAGCCGTGTTCGGGCGTGGCGTCGACCGACACCGCGAGGTCCCGGAGGTCGAGGTCGTACTTCTCGACCGCCTGGAACCGGATGGACTCGGCGAGACACGCCGAGAGGCCGCTGAGGAACAGGTCCACGGGCGTCGGGGCGCTCGACGACCCGCCGACGTCCTCCGGTTCGTCGAACGGGACCGTGAACGACCCGGCGGTGACGGTCCCCGAGAGGCCGTCCGAGAGGCGGGCGGTGACGGAGCGGCCGGGCATCTCCGTCCCGGTGGCGACGCCGCCCGTCTCCCGGGCGTCGGCGGCCTCGTCCGGCAGCAGCGGCCAGGGTTCTCGACGTGCTCGACGAGCGTCTGCAGGAACCGGGCGGCGTCGGCGCCGTCGACGACCCGGTGGTCGAACGAGAGGTCGAACGGCAGGTGGCGGCGGAACGCGACGCCGCCGTCGGCGTCGGGCACCGGCTTCTCCTGGATGGCGTCCACGCCGAGGATGGCGACCTGCGGCGGGTTGATGACCGGGTCGAACGCCTCGACGCCGAGCACGCCCAGGTTCGTGACCGTAAACGTGCCGCCGCGCAGGTCGTCCATCGTGTACTCGCCGTCGAGCGCCCGCCGGGTGGTCTCCCGGCGTTCGGCGGCGACGTCGGCCAGCGACTTCGAGCCGACGTCCCGGATGACGGGCGCGATGAGGCCCGCGTCGATGTCCACCGCGATGCCGAGGTTGTGCTCCTCGTAGAGGCGGTGGACGTCGTCCTCGAAGGTGGCGTTGAACGCGGGGTGTTCGTCGAGCGTCGCGGAGACGGCGAGCAGGAGGACGTCGGGGACGGAGACGTCGGTCCCGAGGGCCTGCTCGGCGGCGTCGGCGGCCGCGAGCAGCGCCTCGGCGTCGGCCTCCCGGTGTTCGGTGACGTGGACCGCCTCGCGGTAGCTCTGCCCGAGGCGCTCGGCGATGGTCTTGCGCATCCCGCCGAACGGCCGCTCCTCGCGGACTGTCAGCCCGGGACCCGCCGTTCCCTCGGCGGCACCGCCGCCCGCCGCGGCCTGCTCGACGTCCTCGGCGGTGACGGAGCCCTGCGGGCCGGTGCCGTCGATGCCAGCCAGGTCGACGCCGAGTTCGTCAGCGCGCCGCTTCGCCTTCGGGGACGCCTTGACCGCCCCGGTCGCCGCGCCCGCTTCGCCCGCCGCGCCCGCTCCGGCCGCCGCGCCTGCTTCGCCCGCCGCGCCACCCGACGCCGCTTCGACGTCGTCGACGGTGATAGCGCCCTGCGGCCCGGACCCGGTGACGGACGACAGGTCGACGCCCATCTCCTCGGCGCGCTTCCGGGCGCGGGGCGAGGCCTTGACCTCGGCGCCGGCCCCGGTCTGCGTCGTCTCCGCCGCCGTCGCCGTCTCGCTCGCTGCTGGGGCTTCGGCGGCGGGTTCCTCGGCCTCGGCGGTGGACGGTTCGGCGGCCTCAGCCGCGCCCGCGCCCGCCTGGGCCTCCAGGTCCGAGATGTCATCGTCGGGACCGGCGACGATGCCGATGGGGTCGCCGGGTTCGACCGACTCCCCTCGTCCAGCATCGTCACCCGGAGGACGCCGTCCTCGCGGGCGTCCACCTCGGCGGTCGTCTTCTCGGACTCGATCTCGGCTATCGGTTCGCCGGCCGTCACGTCCTCCCCTCGGACACCAGCCACGTCACGAGCGTCCCCTGCTTCATCTCCAGCCCCAGTTTGGGCATCCTGACGATGTAACCCATAAACAGTCGTACACGTGCCAGCGACATAAAACGGGGCAGCGCCGGGGTGAGGGTGGGCGGCCGGAACGTTGATTAGTTAGTTGTACCACCTGGTGATTATGTCCGGATTCGAACCGTTCAGCGAGGTCAGCGAGGCGAACGTCACCCGTGCAATCGGCGAGGAGTGGACCCAGGAGTTCATGGACTTCTCGGAGAGCGACGTCATCGTCGTCGGCGGCGGCCCGTCGGGGCTGATGGCCGCCACCGAACTCGTGGAGCGCGGCGTGAAGACGATGGTCGTCGAGAAGAACAACTACCTCGGCGGCGGGTTCTGGCTCGGCGGCTTCCTGATGAACAAGGTGACCGTGCGCAGCCCCGCCCACCAGGTGCTCGACGACCTCGACGTGGCGTACAAGGAGGCCAGCGACACCGACGGGTTCTACGTCGCCAACGGCCCGCACGCCACGTCGGCGCTCATCAAGGCCGCCTGCGACGCCGGGGCGAAGATGCAGAACATGACCGAGTTCACCGACATCGTCGTCCGCGAGGACCACCGCGTCTCCGGCATCGTGATGAACTGGACGCCGGTCCACGCGCTCCCCGCGAGATAACCTGCGTGGACCCCATCGCGGTCGAGGCGGACGTGGTCGTCGACGCCACCGGCCACGACGCGATGGCGGTCAAGAAACTCGACGAGCGCGGCGTCCTCGACGCCCCCGGCATCCAGCACGCCCGCGAACGCGGCGGTAACATGGACCAGACCGAGGGCGACCAGTACGGCGCACCCGGCCACGACTCGCCGGGCCACGACTCCATGTGGGTCGGGAAGAGCGAGGACGCCGTCGTCGAACACACCGGCGTCGCCCACCCCGGCCTCGTGGTGACCGGCATGGCCGTCGCCACCACCTACGGACTGCCGCGCATGGGCCCGACGTTCGGCGCGATGCTCGTCTCCGGGAAGCGCGCCGCCCAGGCCGCCATCGACGAACTCGACGTGGACGCCGAGCCGGTGGAACTCACTTCGCGGCCCGCCGCCGGAGACTGACGCGATGACCGCCGCCGTCGAACGCGTCTCGCTCTACCGCGCGCCGACCACGGCCGCCGACGCCGACGAGATAGCCGACTGGCTCCGGGACCGGGTGGACGCGACCGTGACGGTGCGCGACCGGTTCCTCGAAGCCGTCCGGGACGACGACCTGGCGCGGGTGTTCGCCGCGGCGCGCGTCATCTCCGCGTTCGACCGCCGGACCGGCGTCGAGATGGAGGGCATCGTCCGGTACGAGGAGCGGGTGCTCGACGACCCGGAGCGGGGCGGCGGCGTGCTCTACGACGGCCACCAGGTCCAGCGCGCGCTCAACGCCCGCCTTCCCGCCGACGAACAGCCCCTCTCACACCTCCACGTCGCGCTCCTGGACCGCGCGCTCGGCACCTGGGGCGACCACGACGGCCGGTGGCACAAGCGGGTGCACGTCCTCGGCCAGCCGGCGCTGGTCTCCGTCCCGGGGCTGTACGAGGCGCCCGCCAAACCCGAAGCGTACTACGAGGCCAAGCACCGCCACGCGATGGTCAGCGGCGACGCGCCGCCACGCGAAGTGCTGGAGGCCGCCGTCGACGGCGAGTTCCTCGTGGCGAACGACCCGCGGACCACTGACGCGTTGAAGGGCGTCGTCCTCCAGGCGGTCCACCTCGTCGAGACGGGGTCGGCGTTCTGCGACGACGACCTGTGCCGCCTCTCCAACGCCCACCGCCAGCCGGAGCTGGTGCGGGCGCAGCTCGAACCGCCCGAGTTCTGCGAGGAGCACGCCGGAATGTACGGGTAGACGCCGGCCCGGCCGGGCGTGGCTCAGGCGTCGGGCAGGTCGTCGACGGCGACGGGAGACGCGTCGTCACGGTAGTCCGCGTACGCCGCCAGCGCCCAGTCGAGCACGGCCGGCGCGTCGGTCGTGACGAGGGCACAGAGCTGGTTTCGGTCGTCGTACAGCCCGACCACGACGTACAGTTCCGGCCGAGTCACGACCACGATGCCGAACGGTATCGGCCGGTCGGTCACCCGAATCGTCCCCTTGTCGGATTCGAGCAGGGCGACGAGAGAGTCCCGATGCTCGGCAGCCAGATACTCGACGACCGAGGACGTGGTCACCATCTCGTAGGTGAGGCGGTCGTCAGCTTCCTGAACAGCGAGAGGTAGCGGGAACGGGTGATCGGCGAGAACCCGACGAGCTCGGTGGCCTGCTGAATCTGGCGAACGAGAGCGTCGACGAGCCGGTCCGGGTTCTCGGGTCGGGTGGTGACGACGTCGCCCGTGGTGAACAGTTCGGGCGGGAACGTCACGTCGGACGGGAGGTCGGCGAGGCAGGACCGGACCGCGACGAGAGTGCGGACCGACCGCTCGTGCCGGGCGTACTGCCGGCGGACCTGGTCGCCAAACGCCGTGAGCCGGTAGCCTTCGTCGGACCGGGTCGCGATGCAGTGGGATTCGAGTTCCTGCAGCGCCCGGTACGCGGTCGAACGGGACACGGCGAGGTCGTCCCGCAGGTCCCGGACGTGCATCGGCCCCTCCGCGAGCCGCTCGATGACGGCCGAACGTTCGAAGGTCACCTCCTCGACTGCTTTCGCCATGGATTCCGCTCCGTTCCTCTGTTCTGGCATCAGACAAGTGGTCGCCAGTAGAGAGGCTGCGTTGAAAAGGGCCTCGGGGATTTTCATCGGCCTGTCCCATCGAGTGAGACGCGTCCCGCTTGTCGAAACGAGTGCACGAGGTCGGACGAACGTCGCCAGGTAGAGTGAACATCCTGGGAGGCGTCAGTTCAGGTGCTGGCCCGCATCCTCGTCGATGGCGATACCGGCCCTCCGCTGGATTCCACAGCGGCGGGAAGCCGTCGGTCGGTGCCGCCGCCCGGCCGCCGACGCGACAAGCACGACCGTCAGGACGCCCGTTGGGGGAGGAAGGGGGACGCCGCCGGTCGTGCCCGGGAGACGCCAGAGGATGAGCGCCAGTGACGGAGTCCGCTCCGTCGCGTCGGACGGCACCCGCACCGACGCCGAGTCAGTGTCGTCCGACCAGCGTAACCCACAGGGGTTTTAGTCGCCGCTGGCGAGGTAGCGATATGAACAGCGCACGGCCGGAGACGACGGTGGCCGTGACCCGCGGCCGGACCGAGCAGTGGAGGCGGGCGACGTGACCGGCATCGTCGACCAGTTCTTCGCGCTGCAGCGCGAGGCGGACGCCGACCTCCTGGCGATGCAGGTCGGCGACTTCTACGAGTTCTTCGGCGACGACGCCGAGACGGTGGCCGACGAACTCGACCTCAAAGTCTCGAAGAAGTCGAGCCACGGGTCGTCGTACGCGATGGCGGGCGTCCCCGTCGACGACCTGACGCCGTACCTCAAGGCCCTCGTGGAGCGCGGCTTCCGGGTGGCCGTCGCCGACCAGGTGGACGACGACGGCGACGAGATACGCCGCGAGTTGACGCGGGTCGTCACGCCGGGGACGCTCCTGGAGACGAGCGACGACGACGCGAAGTACATCGCCGCCGTCGTCGGCGGCGGCACCTTCGGCCTCGCGTTCGCGGACGTGACCACCGGCCGGTTCCACGTCACCGAGGTCGGCACCGCCGAGGCGGCGTTCACGGAACTCTACCGGTTCGCGCCCGTCGAGGTGCTGCCGGGACCGGAACTCAGGGACGACGACGCGTTCCTGGCGCGTGTGCGGGAGCGGACCGACGCCGCGCTCACGCTCCACGAGGCGGCCGCGTTCGCGCCGGGCGCCGCCGCCCACGCCGCCCGCGACCAGTTCGGCCAGGAGGCGCTCGCGAGCATCGGCATCGACGACAAGGGGCCGTCCGTGCAGGCCGCCGGCGGCATCCTGTCGTACATCGAGGAGACGGGCGTCGGCGTCCGGCAGTCGCTCACCCGCCTCCAGCCGTACCGCGCCGACGACCACGTCGAACTCGACGCCACCACCCAGCGCAACCTCGAACTCACGGAGACGATGCAGGGCGGCACGGCGGGGTCGCTGTTCGACACGCTCGACCACACCGTCACGAGCGCCGGCGGCCGCCTCCTGAAGGAGTGGCTCCAGCGACCCCGGCGGTCGCTCCCCGAACTCCGGCGGCGCCAGGACGCCGTCGAGGCGCTCGCGCAGGCGGCGCTCGCCCGCGAGAACATCCGGGACGCGCTCGACGGCGCCTACGACCTGGAGCGGCTCGCCTCCCGGACCGCCCACGGCAGCGCGGACGCCACCGACCTGCTCCGGGTCCGGGACACGCTCGCCCGCCTGCCCGACCTGGCGGACGCCGTCGCGTCGACGCCCGGCCTCGCGGGCTCGCCGCTCGCCGACGTGGTGGAGCGCCCGGACCGGGCGGCGACCGCCGACCTCCACGACGAACTCGCCGACGCGCTCGTCGACGACCCGCCGAAGACCGTCACGCAGGGCGGCCTCTTCCGGACGGGCTACGACGACGACCTTGACGGCCTCGTCGAGCAGTACGAGGACGTGATGGCGTTCATCGAGAACCTCGAAGCCCGGGAGAAACAGCGCCTCGGCGTCACCCACCTCCAGGTGGACCGCAACCGGACCGACGGCTACTACATCCAGGTCGGGAACTCCGAGACGGGGAAGGTGCCCGAGGAGTACCGCGAGATAAAGACGCTGAAGAACTCTAAGCGGTACACCACCGACGCCCTCGACGAGCGGGAGCGCGACATCCTCCGCATCGAGGAGCAGCGCGGCGACCTGGAGTACGACCTGTTCCAGGACCTCCGGGAGCGCGTCGCCGAGGACGCGCCGCTCCTCCAGGACGTCGGCCGCGCGCTCGCCGAACTCGACGTGCTCGCGAGCCTCGCCGTCCACGCCGTCGACAACGACTGGTCGCGGCCGACGCTCACGGACGGCGACACGCTCGACGTCGAGGCGGGCCGGCATCCCGTGGTCGAGCAGACCACCGAGTTCGTCCCGAACGACGCCCGGTTCGACGCCGACCGCCGGTTCGTCATCGTCACCGGCCCGAACATGAGCGGGAAGTCCACCTACATGCGCCAGGTGGCGCTCGTCACCCTGCTCGCCCAGGTCGGGAGCTTCGTCCCCGCGCGGCGCGCCGAGATCGGCATCGTCGACGGCATCTTCACGCGCGTCGGCGCGCTCGACGAACTCGCCCAGGGCCGGTCGACGTTCATGGTCGAGATGCAGGAGCTGTCGAACATCCTCCACTCGGCCACCGAGGACTCCCTGGTCATCCTCGACGAGGTGGGCCGCGGCACCGCTACCTACGACGGCATCTCCATCGCGTGGGCCGCCACGGAGTACCTCCACAACGAGGTGCGCGCGAAGACGCTGTTCGCCACCCACTACCACGAGTTGACGACGCTCGCCGACCACCTCGACCGGGTCGAGAACGTCCACATCGCGGCGGACGAACGCGACGGTGACGTGACCTTCCTCCGGACGGTCCGCGAGGGGCCGACCGACCGGAGCTACGGCATCCACGTCGCGGACCTGGCGGGCGTCCCCGGGCCGGTGGTCGACCGGGCGGACGACGTGCTCCGCCGGCTCCGCGAGGAGAAGGCCATCGAGGCGAAAGGCGGGAGTACCGGCGGCGAGAGCAGGCAGGTAGTGTTCGACCTCTCGTCCGGGACGATGCAACCCGAATCGAGCGCCGACGGCGGCGCGGCCGAACCCGCACTCGACCCCGACACCGAGGCCATTCTCGACGAGTTGACGGGCACGAACGTCAACGAGACGTCGCCCGTGGAGCTGATGGCGAAGGTCCAGGAGTGGCAGGAGCGGCTCGACGACGCCTGAGAGCGACGGCCTGCGGCAGTCGGGCGACACGGTTCCGCGGCCGGATGCCGGACCCCAGGGAGTGGGTCACGGTACCGGCCCACAGTACTCTGATTGCTTACAAAAATCGAGTCCAGCGAGAATTTTAGTGGCTCTCGCCGGTGTGTCCGCGTGCAATGACAGACGTCGCAGTCGTCGGCGGCGGCCCCGCCGGCCTGAGCGCAGCGCTGTTCACGGAGAAGAACGGGCTGGAGACGACGGTGTTCGACACCGGCGACTCGTGGATGCACCACGCCCACCTGTTCAACTACCTCGGCATCCGCAGCATCAGCGGTGACGAGTTCATGGCGGTCGCCCGCGGCCAGGTCACCGACCGTGGCGTCACCATCGAGGACGACGAGGAGGTCACGTCGGTCGAGCGAGCGGGCGACGGCTTCACGGTCACGACGGTCGACGACGAGTACGACGTGGACTACGTCGTGCTCGCGACCGGCGACGACCAGTCGCTGGCCGAGGACCTCGGCTGCGAGCGGACCGACGACGGCGTCGTCGACGTGGACGTGACGATGGAGACGAGCGTCGACGACGTCTACGCGACCGGCGCGATGGTCCGGACCGGCGAGTACGAAGCCATCATCTCCGCCGGCGACGGCGGCGCGGCCGCGCTCAACATCCTCTCGAAGGAGGAGGGCGAGCACTTCCACGACTTCGACACGCCCGAGGACGTCCCCCGCGAGATAGCCACGGGACAGGACGACTGACGGTCCGGTCAGCAGACAGTGGATTGATGCCGTCCCGGGCCGTCGCCCCGAGCAATGACTGGACGTGGGCGCGACCGCGAGAGGGGCGCGGATGACGGACGACGACGGCACGCCGGCGGACACCCGCATCCGGAAGCTCGACCCGGCGACGGTCGACCGCATCGCGGCGGGCGAGGTCGTCGAGCGCCCGGCCTCGGCGGTGAAGGAACTCGTGGAGAACAGCCTCGACGCGGACGCCGACCGCATCGACGTGACCGTCGCGGACGGCGGCAAGACCGCCATCCGGGTAGCCGACGACGGCGTCGGGATGACCGAGGCGGACGTCCGGGCCGCGGTCCGGAAACACACCACGAGCAAGATACGCGACATCGACGACCTGGAGGCCGGCGTCGCGACCCTGGGGTTCCGGGGCGAGGCGCTGGCGACCATCGGCGCCGTCGCCCGGCTGACCGTCACCACGAAGCCGCGGGCGGGCGACCACGACGCCGGCACCGAACTCCGCCTGGCGGGCGGCGAGGTGACCCACGTCGGGCCGGCGGGACGGCCGCCGGGCACGACCGTCGCCGTCGAGGACCTGTTCTACAACACGCCCGCCCGGAAGAAGTACCTCAAGACGGACAGCACGGAGTTCGCGCACGTCAACCGGGTGGTGACCCGGTACGCGCTCGCGAACCCGGACGTCGCCGTCTCGCTCACCCACAACGACGGCGAGGTGTTCGCGACGACCGGCCAGGGCGACCTGCAGGCCGCCCTGCTCTCGGTCTACGGCCGCGAGGTCGCCACGGCGATGGTGTCGGTGGACGACGCCCCCGACGACGCCCCGGTTGAGGGCGTCCGGGGCTACGTCAGCGACCCGGAGACGACGCGGAGCACCCGCGAGTACGTGTCGACGTTCGTCAACGGCCGGTACGTGCGCTCGTCGGCGATACGCGAAGCGGTGCTGTCGGCCTACGGCAACCAGCTGGCGCCCGACCGGTTCCCGTTCGCGGTGCTGTTCGTGGACGTGCCGGGCGACGCCGTCGACGTGAACGTCCACCCCCGCAAGATGGAGGTCCGGTTCGGCGACGAGACCGCGGTCCGCGACGCGGTCCGGTCGGCCGTCGAGGGCGCGCTCCTCCGGGAGGGACTCGTCCGCACCGGCGCTCCGCGCGGGCGCTCTGCGCCCGGCGACGCCCCTATCGAGCCGTCGCGCCACGAGCAGCGCGTCCTCGACGACGCCGACCGAGAGGAATCCGGTGACGCGACGACGGCCGAGCGGCGAGACGCGACCGAGACCGGTTCGGTCGGCGGCCGGCGCGAGAAGGCCGGCGCTGACGCGACCGTCGGCGACCACGAAGCCGTGGACGCCGGCACCGAGACCCGCGACGAGGAGGTGGGTGGAGCACGGGACGCCACCCGAGACGACGGTCCGGCCGTCTCTGAGGAGGCCGTCTCCATCCGCGACCGGTCGTCCCGGGAGCGCGACCGGGTCGCCAGGCGCGACCGCGGGAAGGCCGACGCCGGGTCGAGGCGGCCGCCCGACGCCGACCGCAAGTTCTCGCAGGCGGGCGACAACGCCCGGCTCACCGGCGACGCGCCCGCCGTCGAGTTCGACCGCCTGCCGCCGCTCCGGGTGCTCGGCCAGCTCGACGGCACCTACGTCGTCGCGGAGGCGCCGGACGGCCTGGTGCTCGTCGACCAGCACGCCGCCGACGAGCGCATCAACTACGAGCGCCTGGCGGCGATGGCGGCGGGCGGCACCGGGACGCAGGCGCTCGTCTCGCCGGTCGAGGTGGAGCTGACGGCCCAGGAGGCCGCGGTCTTCGACGACTTCCTCGCCGACCTCCGCGACCTCGGCTTCGAGGCACACCTCGGCGACGACGGTCGGACGGCGGTGGTCGAGGCGGTGCCGGCGGTGTTCGCGGACGCGCTCGACCCGGCGCTCGTCACCGACCTGCTCACCGAGTTCGTGCGCGACGACCGCGACCACGGCGACGCCGTCGACTCCGCGGCCGACGCCCTGCTCGCCGACCTGGCGTGCTACCCAGCCATCAAGGGGAACACGTCGCTCCGCGAAGGACGGTCGTCGACCTGCTGGAGCGCCTCGACGCCTGCGAGAACCCGTGGGCGTGCCCGCACGGCCGGCCCGTCGTCGTCCAGGTGTCCGAGCAGGAGATCGCCGACCGGTTCGAGCGCGACTACCCCGGCCACCAGATTCGACGACCCGAGGAGTGACGGCCGCGGCGTCGGCATCCTGTTGGCGCTGTGCCCGCCATCGACGGGCAATACATGATCCTGCTGGTCTCGTCGGACGAGTCGAACCTGGCGACCGACGGCGTTGCAGCGGGCGACGGCAATCGGCGACGGCAATCGGCGACGACGCTCGGGAATGACGCTCGGGAATGACGCTCGGCGACGGCCTCGGCGAGGACTGACGCCGTCTCCGGACTGGAGGCGACCACGGCCGGCGTCAAAACGGCTAACTGTCGGGCCCGCTGGCACCCTCATGGTTCACGTCCTGATTCTCGGCGCGTACGGGAGCGCCGGCGTCGCCGTCGCCGAAGGCCTCGTCGACGACCCCGACGTCCGGTTGACGCTGGTCGACGACGGGGACCCCGGCGGCGGCCTCTGCATCCTCCGGGGCTGTATGCCCTCCAAGGAGGTGCTGTCGGCGGCCGCCCACCGGTTCCAGGCCCGCCACGACCACCGCATCGAGGAGACGCCCGGCGTCGACCTGGAGGCGGTCGTGGAGACGAAGAACGACCACGTGCTCGGGTTCGCCGAGCACCGGCGCGCCGCCGTCCACGGGATGGCCGAACGCGAGGACGTCGAGTTCGTCCACGACACCGCGCAGTTCGTGGACGACCACACCGTCGCGGTCGGCGACCGGGAGATAGCAGCCGACTACGTCGTGGTCGCCACCGGGTCGACGGTGAACGTCCCCGACCTGCCGGGCATCCGGAACGTCGACTACGTGACGAGCGCGGACGTGCTCGACGCCATCGAGTTCCCCGAGTCGGGCATCGTGATGGGATTCGGCTACATCGGCATCGAACTCGCGCCCTACCTGAGCGAGGCGGGCGGCGTCGACCTCACGGTCGTCGAACACGACGACCGGCCGCTCGACCGGTTCGACCCGGCCATCGGCGACGAACTCCTCGACATCTACCGCGAGGACTTCGGCATCGACGTCCTGACGAACACCACCGAGAAGCGCATCGAACCCACGGAGGACGGCGGCGTCCGCCTGACCGTCGACCGCGAGGGCGAGACGGAGACCCTGGAAGCCGAGGAACTCTACCTGTTCACGGGCCGGCGGCCGAACCTCGACGGCCTCGGCCTGCGTAACACCGTGCTGTCGCCGCGCCGCGGCTGGGTCGACGACACGATGCAGACCCGCGACGACCCGCACGTGTTCGTGGTCGGCGACGCGAACGGCAAGTACATGCTCCTCCACATGGCCAAGGAGGAGGGCTACCTCGCGGCCGACAACATCCGGTGTCACGCCCGGGGCGAACACCTGACGGAGTACGACCCCGTCGGCCACGCCGTGATGTTCTCCGGCGCGGGCGTCTACCCGTTCGCCACCCTGGGGCTGACCGCGGAGGAGGCCCGCGAGGAGGGCCACGAGGTCGTCACCGCGACGCGGCGCGCCAGCGACGACGGCGTGTTCAAGACCAAGGACGCCCCCGTGGGCTGGCGAAACTCGTCGTGGACGCCACCGACTGCACGGTGCTGGGCTACCACGGCCTCCACCTCCACGCCGACGTGATGGCGAAGACGATGCAGGTGGCGGTGGAGCGCGGGATGAGCGTGCGCGCGCTGCCGGACCGCGCCTACCACCCGACGACGCCCGAGATTCTCGACGGCCTGTTCCGCGAGGCGAAGGCGGCCCTCGCGGACTGACGCGAACAGTTATGTAACCCGCCTATCGAAGACCACCCAGACCGATGACAGTCGCGCCGAGGAGTCGACCGGCCGCCGCGAGGGCCGCTGACGTGCAGACGACCCACCGCGTCGTCGTGGGGGACGCCCGGGACCTGGACCTGGAGGACGACAGCGTCGAACTCGTGGTCACGTCGCCGCCGTACCCGATGATAGAGATGTGGGACGAGACGTTCGCGGCGCTCGACCCGGCCGTCGACGAGCGACTCGACGCCGGCGACGGCATGGGTGCGTTCCGCCTGATGCACGACGTGCTCGGGGCGGTCTGGGAGGAGGTGGCCCGGGTGGTCGCGCCGAACGGCGTCGTCTGCGTGAACGTGGGCGACGCCACGCGGTCGGTGAACGGCGAGTTCCGGTCGTACCCGAACCACGCCGCCGTCACCGACTGGTTCGTCGAGCACGGCTTCTCGCCGCTCCCGGACGTGCTCTGGCGGAAACCCACGAACAGCGCGGCGAAGTTCATGGGCTCCGGGATGCTCCCGCCGAACGCGTACGTCACGCTCGAACACGAGTACGTCCTGGTGTTCCGGAACGGCGGCACCCGGTCGCCCGACCCGGACCGGCGCTACCGGAGCGCCTACTTCTGGGAGGAGCGCAACGAGTGGTTCTCGGACGTGTGGACCGACGTCCAGGGCCGGGAGCAGGCCCTCGACGGCGCGGCCCGCGACCGGACCGCGGCGTTCCCGCTCGCGATACCGTACCGCCTCGTCAACATGTACTCGGTGCAGGGCGACACCGTCCTCGACCCGTTCTGGGGGACGGGAACCACCACGCTGGCCGCGATGGCGAGCGGCCGGTCGTCGGTGGGCTACGAGCGAGAACCAGACCTGTTGGCTGCCTTCGAGGACGAGGTTGCGGGCGTCCGCGAGCTGGCGGCCGACGTCAACGGCGACCGACTGGCCGCGCATCGCGCGTTCGTCGAGCAGCGGCGCGAGCAGGGCGACGACCTCGGTTACACCGCCGAGCAGTACGGCTTCCCGGTGATGACCAAGCAGGAGCGGCGCATCCGGCTGCCGTCCGTCGAGTCGGTGCGCCGGACGGGCGAGCGCGAGTGGGTCGTCGAGCACGGCGTGTTCGGCGGCGCGTGACCGGTTCGTGGCCGTGGCCCTACGACGCACCCTAGACAGTCTTATTAAAGCCCGCACCATAACGGGATAACAGCCATGTACGACCTCCTGCACATCTCGGTGAACCACACCGCTCCCCTCGTGGGAACGATCGCCGCTGTCGGCGGATTCGCCGCCGCCATCTGGCTGCTCCTCCGGGTGGCCGGCAAGTCCGACTTCAAGCGCGACGCCGGCGAGCAGAGCGCGTAACCCGCGCGGTCAGCGACGGACGCCGTTCGAGGTAGCGACGACCGCAACCGCGGCAGTCTTTTGTCTGGAATCGTAACGAACAGTCGAACGACCATCGGCCCCGGGACCGGCCGGCGGGAGAACCGCCTGCAGGTGGGCCGACGGACGGCAGGACGACCCGAGACATGACGGACGACCCCGCACTCACCAACGGCACGCTGGACCGGGCGACGAGCGACATCGACTGGGAGAAGGCCTCCCGGGCGGCCCGCCTCATGCTCGAGGCCGTCGGCGAGGACCCCGGTCGGACCGGCGTCGCGGACTCGTGGCAGCGCCGCATCCCAGCCGCGATGGAGACGCTCACCGAGGGGTACCGCGAGGACGCGAAGCCGACGATGCGGTCGTTCCCGACCGAGAGCGACGGTCTCGTCGTCAAGACCGGCATTCCGCTGTACAGCATGTGCGAACACCACATGCTCCCGTACTTCGGCAAGGTCCACGTCGCCTACCGGCCGGATGGCCGGGCCATCGGCCTGTCGAAGCTCGCGCGGTACGTCCGGTGGCAGTCCCGGCGACTCACCATGCAGGAGGGGTTGACCCGCGACATCGCCGAGGGCCTCGCCGACGAACTCGACACGGGGCTGGTGATGGTCGAGGCGACGGCCACCCACCTCTGCGAGGCGATGCGCGGCGTGGAGACCGCCTCCGAGACCACCACGCACGCCACGGTGGGCGACCCCACCGACGTGGACCGCGAGCGGTTCCGCGAGGCAATCCGGCACGCCGGCGAGATAGCCCCATGACCGGGGACGCGGTCGTCCTGGTGTCCGGCGGGATGGACAGCGCCACCGCCGCGGCCGAGGCCGACGCGCGGGGCTACGACCTCCACTTCCTCCACACGTCCTACGGCCAGCGCACCCAGGACCGCGAGTACGACTGCGCGCGCCGCCTCGCCGACCACTACGACGCCACCTTCGAGCAGGTCGACGTCGACCACCTCGCCGCCATCGGCGGGTCGAGTCTCACCGACGAGTCGATGGCCGTCGAGGACGCCGCCGACGCCGACGACGGGGTGCCGGACACCTACGTGCCGTTTCGCAACGCGAACCTGCTGTCCATCGCGGTGGCGTACGCCGAGGCGAACGACTGTGAGGCCGTCGTCATCGGCGTCCACTCCGAGGACTACGCGGGCTACCCCGACTGCCGGCCCGCGTTCATCGACGCCTTCCAGCGCGCCGTCGACGAGGGGACGAAGCCGGAGACCGACGTCGAGATTCTGGCGCCGTTCGTCGAGTGGCGCAAGACCGACATCGTCGAGCGCGGCGTGGAACTCGACGTGCCCTACGAGCACACCTGGAGCTGTTACCGAAGCGACGCGCCGGCCTGCGGCACCTGCGACTCGTGTGCCTACCGCCTGGAGGCGTTCCGGAACGCGGGCGTCCGGGACCCCATCGAGTACGAGACCCGACCCTCCAACGATGCCCGGTGACTGGACAGCCGACCTCGCGGCGGCGCTCCGATTCCCGCTCACGTCGTGGAGACGGCTCGCGCTCGCGTTCGTCCTGGCGGCGGTCACCTACGCGCTCCTGGTGGCGAGCACCGCGCCCGAGTACTCCCTCCAGATGCTCGGCGCGAACCCGGGCTACGCGGGCGAGGTGCTCGCGAGCCTGACGCGACTCACCTACCAGGAGGGCGGCCTGCGCTCGCTCGGCCTGGTGACGCTGTACGCCGGGCTGACCGGCGTCGCGTTCACGAACATGGTCGCTCAGCTCCGCACCGTCGGCATCTCGGGGGCGACCGGTGCGGCGGGCGTCCTCCCCGGTCTGGTCGCCTCCGGCTGTGCGAGCTGCGGCGCGGGTCTGATCGGGTTCCTCGGGTTCGCGGGCGCGATGACCGTACTCCCGTTCGGCGGCGACCTGGTCCGGCTCGCGGGCATCCTGCTGCTGGGCTACTTCCTCGCGCGCGCCGGCGACCCCCGGTACTGCGACGTCCCGGCCTGACTACCCGCTCCGGACCGTCTCTATCTCCGACTGGAACCGGTCGAAGGGCTGTGCGCCCACGAGCTTCGACCACCGGCCCGACGGCGCGTGGGAGACGACGAAGGTCGGCGTGCCGCGGACCCCGAAGCTGTTCTGTGCCTCGTCGCCGGCGTCCCGCACCGCAGTCCGGAGTTCGTCGCCGTCCTCGTCCAGGCAGGTGGCGACCCGGTCTGCGGACACGCCCTCGACGGATTCGGTGATGTCGAGGAGGTTCGCCCGCGACGCCCACCCGGAGTTCTTGTCGCCCTGCTCGTCGTAGACGGCGGCGTGCCACGCCCAGTAGGCGTCGGGGTCGTCCTCGCCGGTCTGCCGCCAGACGCACTTCGCGGCCGCGGCCGCGGTCAGCGAATCCTCACCGAAGAACGCGACGGGGATGGTCACGACGAGCAGGTCGCCCGACGAGACGTACTCCTCCCTGATTTTCGGGAGGGTCTCCGCCTCGAACTGCGCGCAGAACGGGCACTGGAAGTCGGTCCAGTAGTAGAGCGTGAGCGGGGCGTCCGTCGACCCGAGACGGGGCTTCCCCGCCAGGTCGATCTCGCCGGGGTCCGCACCGTCCTGGCCCGTCGCGCCGCCGGCCCCGCCGGACCCCAGGCCGAGACAGCCGGCGGTGCCGGCGAGGCCGGCCGCCGTGGCGCCGAGGAGCCGGCGGCGGGAGAGAGAATCATATCCTGGCATGGTCACGGGGTCGTGGGCGCGTCGGTGGTCGGACGCGTACGGAACAGGGCTGTGTCGTCGGAAACCGGCAGCCTCCGCCGGTGTCGGGTACGGGTCGGGCGCATGCTCGTGGGGAGTGGCGCGACGAAATAATAGTTGGCGGTTGTCCCACTTCCGCCCACTCAGACCCAGACGGCGGCCATCGCCACGTAGACGTTACCGAGCGACGTGAGCGCGCCGATCGCCACCACGCCGGTCAGCCAGGGACGCCACCCCGGGGTGCGTTCGACGAACTCACGGAGCTCCAGCAGGACGACCCCGACGTAGAGCGCCACCGCGGACTTGAGTACGAGCACCGTCAGCGGCGCGTAAAGCAGCAGCTGTCGAATCCAGGGGTTGTACTCGAGGGCGGCGGTGCCGGTGAACGACAGCGCGACGAGCGTCGAGAGGCCGTCGGCGAACCCCCAGACCAGCACGAGGGAGAAGACGAGTTCGACGTAGCTCGGCGGTTCGAACGACATCCGCACGGACCGGACGGCCATTGGTAGCCTCTACCATCCACCAGGATATAAGTCTCCTGGCTGTCCAGGCTCAGTTCGCCGGAATCGCGCACGTGTCGACGTAATCGACGTCGTGGACCGACTCGATGTCCGGGTCCTCGCCGCAGACCGGACAGTCCGGGTTCTGGCGAATCGGTATCTCCTCGAAGGTCACGTCCTGGGCGTCGTAGAACAGGAGGCGACCGTCGAGCAGGTCGCCGACGCCGACGACGTGCTTGATGGTCTCGGTGGCCTGGATGGTACCGATGGTGCCGGGGAGCACGCCGAGCACGCCCGCCGTCGAGCAGTCCGGGACCGTGCCCTCGGGCGGCGCCTCCGGGAACAGGCACCGGTAACACGGCGAGTCCTCGCCCGCGCCGAACGTGGTGACCTGGCCCTCGAACCGGTAGACGGCGCCGTGGGAGAACGGGACGCCGGCGAGCGTGCACGCGTCGTTCACCACGTAACGCGTCCGGAAGTTGTCGGTGGCGTCGACCACGAAGTCGTAGTCCGCGACGAGGGCTTCGACGGTGTTCGGTTCGACCTGGACCTGGTGGGTCTCCACGGTGACGTCGGGGTTGAGGTCGCGGACGAACTCGGCCGCGCTCTCCACCTTCGGCCGACCCACGTCTGCGTCGCCGTGGACGACCTGGCGCTGGAGGTTGCTGCGTTCGACCACGTCGTGGTCGGCGATGCCGAGAGTGCCGACGCCGGCGGCCGCGAGATACTGGATGATGGGTGCGCCGAGACCGCCCGCGCCGACGACCAGCACCCGGGCGTCGAGCAGGGCCTGCTGGCCCTCGGGACCCACGCCGTCCATGATGATGTGACGCGAGTAGCGGTCGAGCTGGGTCGCGTCGAGGCTGAGGTCGGCCATGGACGGGCGTTGGCAGGCCACCGGAATAAGCCCGCGGGTCGCGGCGCTCCTCCAGGTTCAAATGCGAAGACGCGGCCAGCACCAGCGATGCGCTGACCACCGGCGCGGGGCGGCCGAGGCGGGAGTGCGGTACACCGCCCCGCGATGCGACGTACCGCCTGCTCGCACGCGTTCGAGCGACGCGACTGCCCAGCCGGGAGACACAGCCCCCGGCGACGCGCGCTCAGTCGGGGAGCGCCGCCGCCACCATCTCGATGGGATGGGGCGGCCGCCCGTCCGCCCCGTCGCGGTCGCCGAGCTGCGTCCGGCACGAGGCACCGGGCGCGGTGACGGTGTCGCCGGGACTGTCCTCGACCTGGTCGAAGAGGATGTCGCCGATGGCCTGGCTCATCGAGTGGTGTTCGGCCTCGTAGCCGAAGCTCCCCGCCATGCCACAGCATCCGCTGTCGAGCGCGTCGACCGGGTAGCCGGCGCGCCGAAGCACGCCGACGGCGTGGTGGTCCTTCTTCGTGGCCTTCTGGTGGCAGTGGCCGTGGTAGGTGAGCGACTCGTCGGGGGCGTCGAACGCGATGGCCTCGTCGAGGCGGAACGTGTCGAGGTACTCCAGCACGCCGTAGCTGTTGTCGGCGAGGAGTTCCACGTCCCCGCGCAGGCCAGAGGTCGTCCCACCCGCGCCCTCCGTCCCGTCGCGAGGCTGCGGGAACAGGTCGAGGTAGTCCGACTGGAACATGACCGCGTCCGACGGCTCGACGAGGACGACGTCCCAGCCGTCGCTGACCGCCGGGACGAGCGCCTCGACGTTCTCGCGTGCGGTGGCCCGCGACTCGTCGAGGAACCCCTTCGAGTGGGCGGGTCGGCCGCTGTCGGTGCGGTCAGCGACCCGGACGTGGACGCCGGCGGACTCGAGCACGCGGACGGCGGCCTTCCCGACCTCTGGCGTGCTGTAGTTGGTGTAGGTGTCCGCGAACAGCACGACCCGCCGCTCTGCCTCGTCCTCGGGGACCAGGGCGCCCCGTTCGTCGTACCAGTCCTGGAAGGTCCGGCGAGTGAACGACGGGAGCGACCGGTCGGCGGCGATGCCGATGGTTCGCTCCGCGACGGCGTCCGCCCCGGGCAGGTCGGCGAGCCAGTTCGAGACGGGTGCGGTGAGACTCCCGAGCCTCGCGAGGGTGTCGACGTTCGCGAACAGCCGGTCACGGAGGCTGGCGCCGTTGCGCCGGTGGTACTCGTGTGTGATCTCGGCTTTGAGCTTGGCCATGTCCACCTCGCTCGGGCAGTCCTTCGCACACCCCTTGCACCCCACGCAGAGGTCGAGCACCTCGTGGACGAACTCGTCGGCGAACAGTTCGTCCTGCGGGAGGTCGCCGCTCATCGCCTGGCGGAGCATGTTGGCACGACCGCGAGTGCTGGTTATCTCCTCGTGGGCGGCCCGGTAGGTCGGACACATCACGCCGCCGGTGGTGTCCTGGTCGCCGCGGCAGCCGCCACAGCCGTGACAGAGTTCGACCATCCCCTCGAAGCCGTTCGCGTCGTCCCAGGCGAGCGTCGGCTCGAACCCGGCGTCGAACCCGTAGTCGGGGCCGAGTCGGAGGTCCTCGGTCATGTCGACGTCGCCGGAGACCTGGCCGGGGTTGAGGAGCCAGTCCGGGTCGAAGGCGGACTTCAACTCGCGGAAGGTCTGCCACAGCTCGGCGCCGTAGAGCTTCTCGTTCCACTGGGTTCGGGCGCGGCCGTCGCCGTGTTCGCCGGAGACGCTGCCGTCGTACTTGACGACCAGGTCGGTGACCTCGTCCGCGATGGCCGCCATCGTCTCCACGCCGACGTCGGTCTTCGTGTTGACGAGCGGGCGGATGTGGAGCACGCCCGGGCCGGCGTGCGCGTAGAACGACGCGAACGTGTCGTGGCGGTCGAGGATGGCCTGGAACTCCGAGACGTACTCCCGGAGGTGTTCGGGCGGGATGGCGGTGTCCTCGATGAACGCGACGTGCTTCTCGTCGGTGGTCCGCGAGAGCAGGATGGGGAGACCGGACTTCCGGAGCTTCCAGAACCGGGCGCGCTCCTCGTCGTCGTGCGCTTCGAGTGCGTCGACGGCCCGGACGGGCGCATCCGTGTCCGGCGCGTCCTCTGATGGGGCGCCGTCGGTGCGGTCGGCGAGCAGGTCAGCGACGCGCTGTCGCCCTTCGTCGTCGGTGTCGGCGTAGAACTCGACGAGCAGGGTCGCGCCCGTCCCCGCGGGGAGGAGTGACGCGACCGACTCGAACTCCGCGGTGTCGCGGGCCAGGTCGAGCAGGACGTCGTCCAGCACCTCGACGGCGGCGGGGTCGTGTTCCAGGACGGGCGGGACGTCCGCCATCGCGTCGAGCAGGTCGTCGTAGGCAAGCAGCGCCATCGACTTGGTCGCCGGGACGGGTTCGAGGCCGACCGTCGCCTCGGTGACGACGGCGAGGGTGCCCTCGCTGCCCGCGAGGAGTTTCGCGAGGTTCACCACGCCGTCCTCGCGGGCTTGTTCGACCACCCAGTCGAGGTTGTAGCCCGAGACGTTGCGCTTCAGGTCGGGGTAGGCCGCCTCGATGGCGTCGCCCTGTTCGTCAAGGATGCGCCGGACTTCGGCGTAGATGCGGGCTTCGAGGTCGCCGTCGGGGTCGGCGTGGTCGTCGAGGTCCGCGACCGGCACCGGTGCGAACGTGGTGACGGTCCCGTCCGCGAGGACGACCTCGCACTCCTCGACGTAGGCGTCGGTCTTGCCGTACTTGAGCGAGTGGGCGCCGGTGGAGTTGTTGCCGATGGCGCCGCCGAGCACGCTCTTGTCGCCCCACGCGGGGTCTGGGGCGAACTTGAGGTCGTGGGCGGCGAGGCCGGCGTTGAGGGCGCCGAGCGTGACCCCGACCTGGGCCGTCGCCGACCGGTCGTCCGGGTCCACGGACACGACGGCGTCCATGTGCCGGGAGAAGTCGAGGACGACCGCCTCGTTGACGGTCTGGCCGGCGAGGCTCGTCCCGCCGCCCCGGGGCAGGACGGGTATCTCGCGGTCCGCACAGTAGCCCACGACGGCGGCCACGTCGCCGGTGGAGCGCGGGAAGACCACGCCGATGGGTGTGACCTCGTAGATGCTCGCGTCGGTCGCGTAGAGCTGCCGGGTGTACTCGTCGAACCGGACGTCGCCGTCGACGAGGCGCTCCAGGTCGGCGACCAGGCCCGGGCGGTCGGTACCGCCGTCCCGGTAGTCGTAGTTCGCCAGCGGGTCCTCGGCGGGGTCAGTCGCCACGGGCGACCCTCCCGCGGCCGGCGTCGTGGGTCGGCGTCCGCGTCATGGTTCGAGGTTCGGGAGGCAAGTCTTAAAGGGGTACTGCCGGTCGGCGGCGGAGATTGATAAGCAGGTACGCCCAATCGGTTCGACATGAACGACGCCACCAGCGAGTTCGCGGCGTCCCTCGCCGACCTCGCGGTGACGCTGACGCGCACCACTGCAGCGGAGTTCGGCGACGCGCTCCGGGAGGCCGTCGAACCGCCGGCCGTGGGGGTCCCGCTCCCGTTCGACGGCGTCTCCCTCGACGGGACCGGCGTCGACCGCGACCCGAGCGCCCCCGACCTGGCGGCCGCGGTGACCGGCGTGACGCCGGCGAGCCTCGGCATCGCCGACTACGGGTCGGTCGTCGTCGAGTCGTCGCCGGACGGCACCGAACCGGTGAGCCTGTTCCCGGACCGCCACGTCGCCGTGGTGGCGGCGAGCGACGTCGTCCCGGACATGCCGGCCGCCGTCGAGCGCCTGGGCGAGGCGTTCCGCGACGGCCGAGACAACGCCGTCGTCGCCACCGGCCCGAGCGCCACCGCCGACATGGGCGAACTCGTGCGCGGCGCGCACGGCCCGAAACACGTCCACGTCGTCCTCCTGGAGGACCGATGATGAGCTCTGACTCGCGCGAGGCGAAGGCCGCGGCCATCCGCCGCCTGCTCGTCGAGGAGGGCGACAGCGTCGCCGAGAACACGCAGGGGTTCAACCGGGGGCGGTACGACGCGGTGGCGGAACTCGAAGACTACGAGGAGCTGAAGGACCGCGCCCGCGCCATCAAGGAGGACGCCATCGAGCGACTGCCCGAACTCGTCGACCGGGTGACGGCGGCGGTGGAGGCGAACGGCGGCACCGTCTACGTCGCCGAGGACGCCGCCGACGCCAACCGGTACATCGCGGACGTCGTAGAGGAGCAGGGCGGGGAGACGGTCGTGAAGAGCAAGTCGATGACCACCGAGGAACTCGACGTCAACGACGCGCTCGAAGCCCGGGGCGTCGAGGTCTGGGAGACCGACCTCGGCGAGTTCGTCATCCAGGTGGCCGACGAGACGCCGTCTCACCTCATCGCGCCCGCCATCCACAAGTCGCGGGAGGGTATCGCGGACCTGTTCAACGAGCACTTCGACCCGGACCCGCCGCTGGAGACGGCCGACGAACTCACGCAGTTCGCCCGCGAGTTCCTCGGCGAGCGCATCCGCGAGGCGGACGTCGGCATGACCGGCGCGAACTTCGTCGTCGCGGAATCGGGCACGCTCGCGCTCGTCACCAGCGAGGGGAACGCCCGGAAGACGGTCGCGGCGACCGACACCCACGTCGCGGTGACGGGCGTCGAGAAACTCGTCCCGACGTTCGAGGACCTCGAGCCGTTCGTCGAACTCATCGGGCGGTCGGGCACCGGTCAGGACATCACCGCCTACGTCTCCCTGTTGACCCCGCCGAGCGACGCCCCGACGCTCGACTTCGAGAGCGACGCCCCCATCACCGACGGCCCGAACGACCGCACGTTCCACCTCGTGCTCGTCGACAACGGCCGGATGGCGATGCGCGAGGACGACCACCTCCGGGAGACGCTCTACTGCATCCGGTGTTCTGCCTGCCTCAACTCGTGTGCGAACTTCCAGCACGTCGGCGGGCACGCGTTCGGCGGCGAGACGTACTCCGGCGGCATCGGCACCGGCTGGGAGGCCGGCGTCCACGGCATGGAGAGCGCCGCCGGCATGAACGACTTCTGCACGGGCTGTTCGCGGTGTGTGAACCAGTGCCCGGTCCGCATCGACGTGCCGTGGCTGAACACGGTCGTCCGCGACCGCATCAACCGCCAGGGCGACGCCGACCTCGACTTCGTCTACGAGGGGCTGGTGCCCGACGAGGAGCCCGGCGGCATCGACCTCCAGAAGCGCTTCTTCGGGAACGTCGGGACGCTCGCGAGACTCGGGAGCGCCACCGCCCCCGTCTCGAACTGGGTGGCGCGGACCGGTGTCGCCCGGGCGCTGATGGAGCGCGTTCTGGGCATCGACCGGGAGCGCGACCTGCCCGCGTTCCAGCGGGAGACGCTGGTGGACTGGTTCGACCGGCGCGGCACCCGGGTCCGGGACGCCGACCGCGAGGCGGTGCTCTACCCGGACGTCTACACCAACCACGTCCACGTCGAGCGCGGGAAGGCCGCCGTCCGCGTGCTCGAAGCCCTGGGCGTGCGCGTCCGCGTCCCGCCGGTCGCCGAGAGCGGGCGCGCGCCGCTCTCCCAGGGCATGATAGCCACCGCCGACGCGCGCGCCAGCGACGTCTACGCCGACCTGGCCGAGCACGTCGACGCCGGCCGCGACGTCGTCGTGGTCGAGCCGAGCGACCTGGCGATGTTCCGGAGCGACTACGAGCGGTTC
This sequence comes from Halobacteriaceae archaeon GCM10025711, assembly GCA_042662785.1. GTDB lineage: Archaea > Halobacteriota > Halobacteria > Halobacteriales > Halobacteriaceae > JBHSYX01. The sequence continues at coordinate 711,669 of JBHSYX010000001.1, read as the reverse complement.
CTCCCGGAGCGCGCCTTCGAGCGCCTCCGCGACGCGAGCTACGAGGTCATGGAGTACGTCTACGGCCTCGTCGAGAACGGCGCGGACGCCGACGCGCTCGCGGACGGCGCCGGCCGCGAACTCGCCTACCACAGCCACTGCCAGCAGCGCACGCTCGGGCTGGAGGCCTACACGACGGCGGTGCTGGAGGCCCGCGGGTTCGACGTGCTCACCTCGGACGTGGAGTGCTGCGGGATGGCGGGGAGCTTCGGCTACAAGACCGAGTACTACGACCTGAGCGTGGACGTGGGCGAACAGCTCCGCGACCAGTTCCGCACCGACGCCGCCCGCGACCGGGCCGTCGTCGCCAGCGGCACCTCCTGCCTGGACCAGCTCGACGACCTGCTCCGGCGGCCGAGCCGCCACCCGGTCCAGGTCGTCGACCCCGGCCGGTAGCCGACGCCGCTGGGCTTTAGCCGCTCCGCTCCGAACCCCCGGGCGAATGGTCGAGGAAATCAGCGCTGACGCGGTCAGGCGGAAGGTCGAGGCGGGCGAGGACGTCCAGATAATCGACGTGCGTCCCGCCCGCGAGTTCCGCGCGGGCCACATCCCGGGCGCGGAGAACATCCCGTTCCCCGAGTTCGTCCAGCGGGTCGCCGACCACGAGTGGCGCGACGAGGTGGTCTTCGTCTGCCCGCACGGCGAGAGCTCGCGGCAGGCCGGTCGCCTGCTCGAATCCTACGAGGGCATCGACGCCGACGAGACCCGCGTCGCGAACATGACCGACGGCTACGAGGCGTGGACGGGCGAGGTCGTCGAGGAGTAGCCGCCGAACGCTTATTGACACGCCCGCGGTGGGGTGGGGTATGCTCGCCATCGACGCCGACCGCCTCCGGACGACCTTCGAGGAGTACGCGGCCATCGGAGCGACCGACCGGGGCGGCCTCCACCGCCTCGCGCTCTCGGACGCGGACCGCGAGGTGCGCGACCGGTTCGTCGCGGACCTCGAATCGCTCGGGCTGACCGTCCGCGTCGACGAACTCGGCAACACGTTCGCCCGGCGGTCGGGCGCCGGCCCGGACGCCGACCCGGTCCTCGTGGGTTCGCACCTCGACTCGCAGCCGTCCGGCGGCCGGTTCGACGGCCAGCTCGGCGTCCTGGTGGCACTGGAGACGCTCCGCGCGCTGGACGACGCCGGCGTCGAGACCGACCGCCCGGTCGAGATCGTGAACTGGACGAACGAGGAGGGCTCGCGGTTCAAACCGGCCCTGATGGGCTCGGGCGCCTGGGTCGGCGAACACGACCTGGCCGACGTGCTCGCCACCGAGGACCGGGACGGGAACACCGTCGCCGACGAACTGGCGCGCATCGGTTACGACGGCGACGAGCCGTGTGAACCCCGCGACGTCCACGCCTACCTCGAACTCCACGTCGAACAGGGGCCGGTGCTCGACGACCACGGGACGAGCGTGGGCGTCGTCGATGGCGTGTTCGGGATGGCGTGGCTGGAGGCGACTATCTTCGGCGAGGCGGACCACGCGGGCCCAACGCCGATGCACGCTCGGCGCGACGCGATGGTCGCCGCCGCGAACGCCGTGGAGAAAATAAGCGCCCTCCCCAGAAGCTCTCGACGGACGCGGTGGCGACCGTCGGCGAGTTCGCGGTCGAACCCGACTCCGTCAACGTCATCCCGAGTCAGGCGCGGTTCACGGTGGACGTGCGGAGCTACGACGACGCCGTGGTGAAGCGGGCAGTCGAACGCGTCGAACACGAGGTGGAGTCGGCCTGCGAGCGCGAGGGCACCTCCTCGGAGTTCGAGGTGCTCTGGCGGGTGCCCCACACCGAGTTCGCTCCCCGGGTCAGGGAGGCGGTGGCGGCCGCCGCCGAGGAGACGGATGTGAGCCACGAGCGCCTGGTGAGCGGCGCCGGCCACGACGCCACCTACCTGAACGCCGTCACGGACGCCGGCATGGTGTTCGTGCCGAGCGTCGGCGGCACCACCCACTCCGAGGACGAGTTCACCGAGTGGGACGACGTGGTCGCGGGCGCGCGGACGTACGCGAACGCGGTCCTCGAACTGGCGACGGACTGACTACGTCGCGGAGAAGCCGTCGATGTCCTCGGTGATGTTCTCCAGCGACTCGGGGTCGTCGTGCGGGCCGAGCGCGAGCGCCTCGATGCGCGCGACGCCCTTCGCGGCGTGCGGGCCGTCGACGCCCGGGGCGACGAACCGCGAGCTGTAGGGGTTGTCGTCGCCGATGGGCGTCCCGTCGCGGGTGAACGCGACGACGCCGTCGAGCGCGGGGCCGACGGGGATGCAGACCCGGTAGCCGTCGGCGCTCTCGACGACCAGGTGGGTGGTGTCGTCGGGGACGGCGGCGGCTTCGAGCAGCGACCAGGCGTCGACGCCGACCCACTCGGACTGGATGGGGCGGCCGGACGCACACCGGAAGAGGTGGTCGGTCTCGGCGACCGGGAGGTCGGCGATGGCGTCGGCGTCGAGCGTGACCGTCCGCTCGCCGACCACGGTGATGGCGACGTCGTCGGGGATGGGGACGGAGCGAGTGGCGGTCATTGCCTGTTCGAACGTTCGCGCCGAACGCTACATAAGCCCTGTTCAGGCCGGGGCCGTCCCCCACGACACGTGGTCCCAGACCCGCTCGTAGGCGTAGTAGGTGCCGGTCTTCACGAGGTTGGTCGCGACGCCGATGTTCACCGCGTCGGCCACCTGCCCGGTGACGACGTACGCGACGACGACCGTGATGACGACCATGAACGCGCGGTAGAGGACCGTCTTCGCGACGGCGCGCGAGCGACGCTGGTGTGCCCGCCGTGAGAGCCAGCCGGATCCCTGCATGGCTGACGGGACGCTCCCCACGACCATCGGTGCAACCCCAAACAATGAAGTGTTTTAAATAGAGAAATCGGTTTCAGTTGCCCCGGTCCCACGCGACGAACGCGCGGGTGAACGCGGCGAGCGCGGCGAACAGCCCCTCGGCGCGGTCGGTGTCCGCGACCTTCGCGGCGAACGCGTCGACCCAGACGAGATACTGGTCGAGGAACGTCTCCTGCATCGCGCGCAGGTCGTCGGCCGTGACGTCGGCGTCCTCGACGTCGCCCTCGCGAAGTTCGGCCTCGCGTTCGGCGAGCGCACTCACGAACTCGAGTTCGGCGGCGAGGTGGTCGGGGATGCCGTCGCCGCGCTCCGGCCGGAAGCCGAACCGGTCGTAGAACGTCGCGGCGTGGGCCGCCGGCTCCCCGAACAGTTCGCCCGCCTCGCCCTCGTCGTGGTACCGGGAGTCGGACTCGAAGGCCTCGGCGCTCGGCTCGACGGCGTGGGCGGACGCGAACGGCGGGACGTAGTGCGGTCCCGGCACCGCGAACAGGTTGTCGTAGCCGACCTGCAGCGCCTCGCGGTCGACGTCCGAACGGGCGAGCGGCGTCGTGTCGACGTCGCCGGGCAGCAGTCCCGCGAGTCGCTCGAAGGCACCCTCGTCGAGGGCGGCTGCGAGCGCGTCAACGTCGCCGTCGAACGCCGCCGCCAGCAGCGCGTAGATGCGCGACCGGGCGCGGGCGAACTCGGCTGCTTCGGTGGTCATGGTGCTCATAGCGGGTCGCGGGTTATTCCTGCTTCGTAATCTCGACGTACGTGTCGAACTGTGCCTGGCTGCCGCCGATCTGGTCGCTCGGACCGATGTCCTTCGTCGTCGTGTCGAGCGGCGCGAGGTGGTTGATGGCGAAGCCGGCGTCCCGGCCCTTCGCCTGTGCCGCCTCCTCGACCCCGGGCGTGTCGAACTCGTACGGGGTGTGGCCGTAGTCGTCGACGGCCGCGCGGGTCTCGCCGTCGATGGTCTCGTCGGTGGCGCCGTCGCCGGTGCGACCCCAGCCCCACATCGCGCCGACCACGCCCGGCCGGATGCCGCCCGTCACCATCGCCTTGCCCTCGACGGTGCGGCGGCCGGCGTCTATCGCTATCTCGTCGCCGTTCTCGATGCCGCGTTCGGCGGCGTCCTCGGGGTTGATCCAGACCGGGTTCTCCGGCCGGGTTTCCCGGAGCCACGCCGCGTTCGTGGTGCGGTGCATGCCCTGCGTCCGCGGCTTCCAGTTGATGAGCTGGAGCGGGCGCTCGGGCGACTCGTCGCTGACGACCGGCGTCAGCATGTCGCCGTTGAAGTGGGTGCCGTCCTCGACCTTGGGGAGCGGGTCGAACCGCTCGCCCGTGTAGGCGTCCTTGCCGTTCGGCATCACGTCGTTGTAGAACCACACCTCTCGCTCCAGCTTGTACCGGAGCTTGTCCCCGACGTACGCGTTCGACGGGTCGTAGCGCTCGGCGTAGTCGTAGTCGTAGCCGTGCTCGGCGAACGCCTGCTCGTAGTTCGGGATGGGTTCCTCGAACCGGCCGCCGCGGTTCAGCACCGTCACGACCTTCCGCCACTCCTCGGCCTTCACCGCCTGCTTCCACCGGTCGAGGTCGAACGACTCGCCGAGGCCCTTCTCGTGGGCCTGGCGGAATATCTGCAGCTCTTCGTCGCTCGCGTCCGGGACCGGCCCTTCCTCGTACGGGAAGTCCTCGGGGGACATGCCCGGCGGGAGGGTGAGGTCGTCGACGTCGCCCTCCTCGTCGAGGCCCGGGAGCGTGTTGGTCGCGTACGCGAGGTTCGCGACCATCTTCAGGTAGAAGTCCTCGGCCTGGTGGAGCGGCCACAGGTTGCCGTCGGCGTCCTCGATGGCGTTCTCGCCCACGCCGGGGAAGTCCATCTCCTTCCAGATGTCGATGAGCACGTCCTCGGCCATCCGGGCGTCCGGCACCACCTTGACGGCGGGGTGGCTGATCTTCTCGTCGGCGAGGCGCTTGTTCGGGTAGGTCCCGAAGTTCTCCCACCGCTCCAGGTAGGTCGGCTCCGGCAGGATGTAGTCGGCTTCCTTGCTGGTCTCGCCGATGACGGTGTCGAAGGCGACGACCAGGCCGATGCTCTCCTGGTCCTGGAGTATCTCGGTGATCTTGTCGCCGCCCGCGGCCGCCATCACGTGGTTCTCGGAGTACGGCCGGATGAACAGCGCGTTGATGCTGTACGGGTAGTCGTCCTTCGCGCTGGCGTATATCTCCTGGACCTGGTGCTGGGGCGCCAGCGGGAACCACGGGCGCTTGGCCGGGTAGCCGTCGAACAGGCGGGTTCCCTCGAACTCCTCGGCGTTCGCGGTCGCCCGCGTGATGGGGAGCCCCCACGGCGCGCGGCCGTCCGGGACCTTGCCGAGCGTGTACCGGCCGGACATCGTGTTGTAGCCGGCGTACGGCGTTATCTGGCCGCCCTTCCAGTCGTAGTTCCCGATGAGGTGCTGGAGCGTGGCGATGGCGCGCTGGTTGTGGAAGCCGTTGGTGTGTTTCGCGGGGCCGCGGTAGGCCATGATGGCCGCGCGCTTGCCGTGGCTCGTGAACTCGTCGGCCATCTCCTCGACGTCGGCCACGTCGACGCCCGCCATCTCGGCGTACTCCTCGAGACTGTACTCGAGGACGCGCTCCTTGTACAGCGTCCAGACGCTCTTCACGTGGCGGCCGTTGACGGTGATGTCGACGTCGAGCGTGCCGGTCTCGGCCTCGCCGGCGGGCGCGACCGCGGCGGTCTCGGCGTCCACGACGACGCGGCCCGAACCCTCGATGCCGAGGTCACCGGGCGACGCCTTGGGCTGTTTCTCCTCGTCGACGAGCACCAGGTGGGTGGCGTCGCTCCACGTGGACTCGTCGTCGGCGTTCGCGGGGTCCTCGGTCGGGTTCCGGAGGTACTCCTCGTCGTACCGGTCGTGCTCGATGATCCACCGCGCCATGCCCATCGCCAGCGCGCCGTCCGCGCCGGGCTTGACGGGCACCCACTTGTCGGCTTTCTCCGCGGTCTTCGACAGCCGGGGGTCGATAACGTCCATGCGCATGCCGTCCTGCATGGCGTTGGTGAGTTTCGGCGCGAGCCACGTCGGCCCCTTGTTGGAGACCAGCGGGTTGGTGCCCCAGACGAGCAGGTACTCCGTGTTCTCGATGTCCGGGTACTGGCGTTTCTTCTTCTTGACCGACACCGAGCCGTCGGGTCCGGTCTTCTTCGGCAGGTAGGAACGCACGTTGCCGAGCACGCTGGAGAACCCGCAGACGCCGGCGTGGTGGTGGCTGTTGACGGTGCCGAGCCCCTGCTGGAACAGCCGGCTCCGGATGAAGAAGCGCCGGAACCCGCCGACGTCCACGATCTGGTTGGATTTCGGGCCGAGCTGGGGGATGTCCGTGTCGATGAGGACGTCCTCGTACTTCTCGTCGAAGGCCTCCTTGGACAGCTCGCCGCTCTCGACGGCCTGCCAGTCCGACATCACCTGCCCTTTCGGCGCGTAGCTCCACATCGCGTCGAGGCCCTCGTGGCCGAGTTCGTCGTCGCCGTTGACGATCTCGTCGATGGCCTGCTCCCACGAGATGGTCTTCCACTCGTCGCTCCCGCGCGGGCCGACGCGCTTCATCGGCTTGCGCACGCGGTACGTGTCGAAGGCCGTCTGGATGCCGGCCTGGCCCTTGAGGCACATCCGGCCGCCGGAGAGCGACCACCGGTCGGTCTTCACGTCGCCGGAGCCCTCCAGGTCGCCCATCACGATGTCCTCGGGGTCCGTGCTGTACGGCACCTGGGCGTACGGCTGGGTGTTCAGGAACGAGTACGGGTTGCCGGCGAGTTTGCGCACCAGCGCGCTGTACTGGCCGCTGTCCTTGCCCTCGTCGGCGATGCGCACCTTGATGGGGCAGAACGTGTTGCACTGCCCGCACGTGGTGTGGATGACGTCGCTGGCGTCGTACTCCTCGTAGTCGGTGCCGACGTAGTGTTCGGGGTCGTCGGACCAGAGGCCGTCGAGGTCGAGGCCGCTACCGGCGCCGCTCAGCAGCGAGACGGCGCCGACGCCGCCGACCGCCTTCACGAAGTCGCGTCTCGATACCGATGCGTCGTTCGAGTCGGAGTCGGGTGTGTCGTCGATACTCATCAGTGGTCACCTCCGTCGAGCGGAGACAGGGGAAGCAGTTCCGCGCCGAGCGTGTACAGCAGCAGGCCGACCGCTATCATCCCGACGCTGGTGCCCCACTCCACGACCGTCGGGAAGTAGGCACCGCCGGGGAGTCCGTCCATCACGGGGATGATCTGGGGCGGCACGACGATGTTGAACCGCACGCCGATGATGCCGAGCACGACGCTCAGGCCGGCGACGACCATCAGCCACGGCGTCCGCCGGAACGACCGCTTCGACAGGAGCACCAGCGGGAACAGCCATCCCATGCCGACCATCACGCCCCAGAACGACCACGACATCTCGCCGAACAGCACCGTGAGCCAGGTGTTGACGTCGGCGTGGTGGAGGCTGGTGAGCGCGATGAGCGCGTCGATGGCGGTGAACGCCACGTCCGTCAGGATGAACGCCGCGAGCAGCACGCCGAGGCGGTCGAGCAGGTCGACGTCGAGGCTGCCCTTCGACAGGAGCTTCGTCCGGAGGACGTAGAGCGCCATGACGAGGGCGGTGCCGCTCACCACCGCGGAGATGATGAAGATGACCGGGAACAGCCCGCTGTTCCAGTAGGGGCGTGCCTTCGACACCGCGAACAGCACGCCCGTACCCCCGTGCACGAAGAAGATGGCCAGCGGGATGCCCAGGACGCCGAACCGCTTGAGCCACTTCCTGTCGGTCGCACGGCTCTCCTCGGTGAGGCTGCCGCGGCCGAGGGTGAGCAGGCCGGCGAGTTTCGCCCGGACGCCCTGCCCGTACTCCGCGACGCGCGCCAGGTCCAGGCGGATGGAGAAGTAGAGTTCGCCCATCAGGACGGCGATGTACGCGACGTACGCGTGCACCTCCCAAGACAGCGGCGACGTGAGCTGGCGCCACAGGAACGGATGATACATCCGGTCCATCCGCCCCAGGTCCGTCCACACGAACAGCATCGCCACCACCATGCTGATGATGGCCGCCAGGAGGGCGTCGCGGTCTATCTTGTGCATGCCCTCGAGTTCGAACACGTTCGCCATGGTGCTCACGAGGAACGCGCCCGCGGACAGGCCGACGAAGTAGATGTAGAACGCGACCCACGCGCCCCACGGCGTCGTGCTGGTGAGGTTGGTGCTCGCCATCCCGCCGTCGACGCGCAGCCACATGTAGTAGGCGCCGACGGCCAGCAGGACGGACAGGACGCTGTACCACGCGACCCGCAGGCGACCGTCTGTGAAGCCGGGGTCGAAGTCGAACCGTTCGCTGAGTGTTGCCATTGTTCTATCTGAGGTAGTAGACGTTCGGGTCGTTGCCCTCGTGTTCTTTCAGCTGGAACGACCGCGAGGACTCCGCCATCGCGGCCACCTCGCTCTCGGGGTCGTTGAGGTCGCCGGCGTTCCGGGCGTCGCCGACGCACGTCTCGACGCACGCCGGTTCCTCGCCGCGCTCCAGGCGGTGCATGCAGAAGCTACATTTCCGCGTGTTCCCGATGGGCGACTTCTGCTCCTCGCGGGCGCCGCGGTCCACGCCGTACTCGGGGCTGGTTATCTCGCCGGCGCCCATCATCTCGCCGTCGTAGTTCTCGCCGAAGTCGAAGTAGCGCGCGCCGTACGGGCACGCTATCATGCAGTACCGGCAGCCGATGCACCGGTCGTAGTCGATGTTGACCACGCCGTTCTCCATCTTGTACGTCGCGCTCACCGGACACACCTGCACGCAGGACGGGTTGTCACACTGCATGCACGGGCGCGGGAGGTTCGTGCGCGACGTGTTCGGGTACTCGCCGTGCTCCTCCTCGATGACGACGTTGTAGGAGACGCCGGGCGGCGTGCGGTTCTCGGCCTTGCACGCCACCGTGCACGAGTCACACCCGACGCACTTCTCCAGGTCGATGACCATGCCCCACTTCTCGCCGTCGGCGTTCTCGACGTCCTGGCTCTCCAGTTCGGACGCGACGGCGTCCATCGTGCCGACGCTGCACGAGAGGCCGCCCGCCACCTCGGGCGAGACGGTCTGACCGTCCGCCTGTCGGTCGATGGCGGGGTTCGGCGTCGCGCGGTAGTCGTCGCCGAACTCCGCGGCGGCCGCCTCGTCGTACTTCTCCCAGAACGCGTCGCCCGAGAGTTCGCCCCGGGAGACGCGCTTGGCGTCCTCGGCCATCGCGAGGCCGAGGTCCGTGCTGTACGACGACTTCGCCAGTTCCTCCTCGGGGTCGGCCAGGTCGTCGTCGACCATCCCGTCGAGCTGTGCCACGTCGGGGACGCGCGGGCGCGGACTACTCATGCGCGACCACCGGCGGACCGCCGTGCAGTCGAACGCGGGTCACGTGCCGGCTCCCCCGTCAGCGGTGACGAGAGCGCCGCCGTTACTCGGGGCGTCATACACGTTTCCGTAGCGACCCCGATGGGGAATGTGGTGTACCCATATGATGGGGTGGTCGCGACGCCGCCGAACACCCACTAAAGGCGGATACCAATACTGTTTGGGAGGGGCGTCCCGCCCGCGCCACCCCGCACACGGCCGCATTCGACAGTCACGCCCCTGAGGGGCTGAAACGGCCGACCTGTCGGTTTTTCCACGTGGTGGGAACCCGCCGTGGCTATAACCGACGCCGTTTCGTAGCCACGAGTAACGTGCGACCGCTGTCGTACGCCCGGCCTACCGCCGGGCGACGCGGGCGCACCCGGCAGCCGGGCGGTCCGGCCACGGCCGCCGGGGCGACGCGGTGGCCGGACAGGTGACACCGCATGGAGGAACTCATCATCCTGGCGTCGATCGGGCTGCGACTCGTCGGGGTCGCGTACTCGGTGGTCCTGCTCTACCGCGTCCGGGACCTCCGGTTCGGCTTCCTGACGGTGATGCTGTCGCTGATGGCGCTCCGGCAGATACTCACCGTCCAGGTCGCCACCGCCGGTCTCGAGGAGCTACCGGGCCTCGTCGTCAGCGTGTTCGCGGTCCTGACGGTCTACTACCTCTCGCAGTACGTCCAGCAGGAGGTCGAGGTCAAGTCGGCCATCCAGGCCAAGAACGACCAGCTCCGGGGGTTCCGGAAGGCCATCGAGCACGCCGGCCACGCCATCCTCATCACGGAGCGCGACGGCACCATCACGTACGCCAACCCGGCCGTCGAGGACGTGACGGGCTACGCCGAGGAGGAGGTGCTCGGCCGGAACCCGCGGCTCTGGAAGTCCGGCGAGCACGACGACGCGTTCTACGAGGAGCTGTGGGACAGCATCCTCTCGGGCGAGGTGTGGGACGGCGAGATAATCAACCGGCAGAAGGACGGCGACCTCTGCTGGGTCGACATGACCATCGCGCCCATCGAGGACGACGGCGACATCGAGCGGTTCGTCGCGGTCGAGACGGACGTCACCGAGCGCAAGGAGCGCGAGGTGCGCATCCAGCGCCAGAACGACCGGCTCGGCATCCTCAACAACACGAACGAGGTCATCCGCGACGTCAACAAGGAGCTGGTGGAGGCCGCGACCCGCGAGGAGATAGAGCGAGCGGTCTGCGAGCGGTTCGCGTCGGCCGAGCCCTACGAGTTCGCGTGGATCAGCGACCGGAACCTCGTGAACGGCTCGCTCACGCCGCGGACCTGGGCCGGGGTCGACGGCGACGAACTCGAGGCCATCGTCGACACCATCAACGACGCCGACGGCCACGGTCCGGTCGGCCGCGCCATCCAGACCCGCGAGATGCAGCTCGCACAGGACGTCACGCGGGGCGACGGCACCTGGCAGGACGTGGCGACGGGCCACGGCTGCCAGGCGGCGGTCGCCATCCCGCTGGTCTACAAGGAGACCCTCTACGGCGTGCTCGCCATCTGCGCCCGGGAGACCTACGCGTTCGACGAGATAGAGCAGGACGTGCTCATCGAACTCGGCGAGACCATCGCCTACGCCATCAACGCCGTGGAGAGCAAGCAGGCGCTCGTGACCGACAGCGTCACCGAACTCGAGTTCCGGGTCGCGAACGCGGGGAACGCAATCATCGACCTCTCCCGGGAGCTCGACTGCGAGGTCGAACTGGAGTGGCTGGCGACCACCCCCGAGGGCGGCATGCTGGAGTACCTGAGCGTGACGGGTGCCGACCCGGAGGCGGTGCTGTCGTTCGCCGAGACGTCGCCGGCCGTCGAGAGCGCCCAGCTCATCTGCCGGCACGACGACGACTGCATGGTCCGGTTCACCACCGACGACGCCGCGGTGACGACGCTCGCCGACTACGGCGCGTACGTCGAGGCGCTGACCGCGTCCGGCGGCGAGGGACACGTCACGGCCGAACTCCCCCAGCACGCGGACGTGCGGGCGGTCGTCGAGGCGCTCCAGGCGGTCTACCCGGACGCGGAGCTGCTGGCCCGCCGCGAACTCGACCGGCCGGTCCAGACCAAACAGGAGCTCCACGCCGCCATCGAGGACGATCTGACCGACCGGCAGATGGAGGCGCTCCAGACCGCCTACGTCGGCGGTTTCTTCGACTGGCCCCGCCAGAGCACGGGCGAGGAGATAGCCGCCGTGATGGGCATCTCCCAGTCCACGTTCCTCCAGCACCTCCGCACCGCCCACCGGAAGCTGCTCGGCGCGCTGTTCGACGGCGAGACCACCTACCAGGCCGGGCAGGCGCCGACCACCTCGCATTCCACGTCCAGTCGGCTCGTGGACAGCGACTGAGCGTTTTTCCACCCGGATTGATGCCGTCGCCCGCCGAGGATGCGGACGAGCCATGTCCGAGACCGAGCGACGCCTCGTCCGCGGCTGGGAGGGGCGCTACTTCGAGGATTTCGCGGTCGGCGACGTGTACAAGCACCCGTACGGCCGGACGGTGACCGAGACGGACAACGTCTGGTTCACGAACCTGACGATGAACGTCAACCCGATGCACTTCAACGAGCCGTACGCCGCCGGGACCGAGTTCGGCGAGCGCCTCGTCGACGGCACGTTCGTCGTCGCGCTCGCCGTCGGGATGAGCGTCGTCGACGTGTCGATGAACGCGACGGCGAACCTCGGCTACGACGACGTGCGCCACCACGCGCCCGTCTTCCACGGCGACACGCTGTTCGCGGAGTCCGAGGTGCTCGACAAGCGGGAGAGTTCGTCCCGCGACCACGTCGGCATCGTCACCACGGAACTCCGGGCGTTCAACCAGGACGGCGACCTGGTGCTCTCCCTGGAGCGCACGCCGATGGTGCGCAAGCGCGAGCACGTCGAGCCGTCGGCCGCCCGGCCGACGGGGTGGCCGGCGGGCGTCGGCACCCAGCCCGGGGACCTGTAGCTACGCGCCGGCGAACCGGCCGCGGCGGCTGAAGACGACGGCGGCCGCGATGGCGCCCGCGAGGACCCCGGTGCTCACCGCCTGGTCGAACGGGAGCGAGAACAGGACCGAGACCAGGACGGCGGCCACGACGCCCCCGACGACGAACGCCAGTGCGAGGCGGGCGACGATGTTCATATCGGGGCGTTGTCGGCCGACGAACATAACGTATGTGCCGTGCAGCGACGCCCGCGGACGGACGGCCGACGTAACCGATGACAGTTACCACCGAGTTCGCGCCACGGTCCGAGTTCGCCGCATCCCAGTGGTTTCACTCCTCGTCGGCCGGCCTGCCGGTTCGGCGATACCGAATACGGTTACCCGACAACGGTATATTTATTGGGGCGACTCCCATCGTTGTTCCTATGCCGATACAACGACGTCGATTCATGCAGGCAACAGCGGTCGGGGCACTCGCCAGCATCGCAGGCTGTACGCAGGCGTCACAGAACCAGGCCCAGAACGAGGAGACGACGACCGAAAGCGGCGCACAGGGCGGCGGGTCCATCGGCGACGGGGAACTGAAACTCGCCACCACGACGAGCACGTACGACACGGGGCTGCTCGACGAGCTCAACCCCGTCTTCGAGGAGACCTACGGGCTCACGGTCAAGACGATACCGAAGGGGACGGGCGCGAGCATCAGGACCGCTCGTGACGGCGACGCAGACGTCATCCTCGTGCACGCACGCGGCGCGGAAGACGAGTTCATGCAGGACGGGTTCGGCGTGAACCGTCGCGACGTGATGTTCAACGACTTCGTCGTCGTCGGCCCCGAGAGCGACCCGGCAGGCATCTCCGGCATGGAGAGCGCGACGGAGGCGTTCGCCACCATCTCCGAGGCGGAATCGACGTTCGTCTCCAGGGGCGACGACTCCGGGACCCACAAGAAAGAGAAGATCGTCTGGGAGGAGTCCGGCGTCGACCCGAGCGGTGGCTGGTACCAGGCTGTCGGCAAGGGCATGGGGGACACGCTCGTGCAGACCAACCAGGTCGGCGGCTACACCATCGCCGACCGCGGCACGTACCTCTCGATGAAGAACGAACTCGACCTGGTCATCCACGTCCAGGGGCCGCTCAAGGGCGGACCCGTCATCCTCAAGAACCCGTACGGCGTCATCCCGGTCAACCCGGAGAAACATGACAACGTGAACTACCAGGCCGCGATGGCGTACGCCGGCTTCCTCACCAGCCCGAAGGGACAGTCGCTCATCGACAACTACACGGCCAACGGCTCGCAGCTGTTCTTCCCGAACGCGCTGTCCGAGAAGCCCGACTTCGCACAGTACGTCCCGCAGGGCTACTCGGCCGAGACGGCCGCGTCGCTCTCGAGAGCGGACAAGCGGTACCTGCACTGGGTGGAGAACCAGGTCCCGACTAACTACTGACTCCGACACACGCCACGATGGTAACGCTTCCCGAAGGAAACCTGACGTATCTCGTCAGCGTCATTCTGGTATCGCTCAAGGTGAGCGTGACCGCGGTCGGCCTGAGCACGCTGGTCAGCCTGCCGGTCGCGGTCGTCGTCGGTTTCACGGACTTCCCCGGAAAACGCGCGTTCACCGCCCTGGTCAACACCGGCATGGGGTTCCCGAGCGTGGTCGTCGGCCTTGTGGTGCTCATCGTGCTCTCGAACCAGGGGCCGCTCGGCCACCTCGACCTGGTGTTCACGCCCCAGGCGATGGTCGTCTCGCAGTTCATCCTCGCGACGCCGGTGCTGATGAGCGTGAGCATCTCGGCCGTGGAGAGCGTGAGCCGACCGGTCCGCGACGCGGCGTACGCGATGGGTGGAACGCGACTCGACGTGGGCCTCGTGGTCCTCAAGGAGGCGCGCTACGGCATCGTGACCGCGGTACTCGCCGGGTTCGGCCGGGCCATCAGCGAGGTCGGCTCCATCCTCATCGTCGGCGGGAACATCGTCTACAGCGACGGCGAGTCCTACACGCGGACGTTGACGACGGCGATCACTGTCGAAGCCCGGCAGGGCCGGTACGAGGTCGGACTCGTGCTCGGGGTCGTGCTCCTCGTGCTGGTGCTCGGCGTCAACGCGCTGGGGTCGTGGGTCAGAGACCAGAGTCGCGGCGAGGGGATGCGATGACGCTGACCGCCGACGGCGTCGTCGCCGGATACGGCGACGAGCGCGTCCTCGAGGACGTGTCGCTGTCGGTCGAACCCGGCGAGACCGTCACCGTCGTCGGGCCGTCGGGCACCGGGAAATCGACCCTGCTCCGGCTGCTGGCGCTGTTCCGTCCCCGGAGGACGGCAGCGTGTCGTGGGACGGCACGGACGTCTGGACGCTGTCCGAGGAGGAACGGCTCGCGGTCCGCCGCCGCGTCAGTATGGTGTTCCAGGAGCCGGCGCTGTTCAACGCGACCGTCGAACGGAACGTCGCCTACGGCCTCCGAATCCGGCAGGACTGGCCGGCGCGCGTGCGTCATGCACTCCGCGGGGTCGTCGGTCGCAACGGGCACCGGGACGCCGTCGCCGAAGCGCTGTCGACGGTCGACCTCGCCGACAAGGCCGACAGGAACGCCCTGTCGCTCTCCGGCGGGGAGGCCCAGCGGGTGGCGTTCGCCCGGGCGCTCGCAGTCGACCCGGACGTGCTCGTGCTCGACGAGCCGTCGTCGAATCTCGACCCGCGGAACACCGCGGTGCTGGAGGACGCCATCCGGACCGCACGGGAGCGCGGCCTCGGCGTCGTCGTGGCGACCCACGACATGAACCAGGCCGAGCGCATCTCGGACCAGGTCGCGTTCCTGCTCGACGGTCAGGTAGTCGAGTCGGGACCGCCACGGCAAGTGTTCGGCGACCCCGCCGACCCGCGGACACAGCAGTTCGTCGACGGCGAACTCCTTTACTGATGGGCCGTGAACCCGGACGTGATGACTGCTCCCGACGACCGCGCCGCGTCCCGGCCCGCCGTCGAGGCGCGCATCGGCTCCGGCGACTGCGTCTTCGACGGCCGGGACGCCGAACTCCTGCGCGCCATCGACGCCCACGGGTCGCTCAACGGCGCGACCGACGACCTCGGGCGGTCGTTCGCGCACGCCCAGCGTCGCATCGTCGAACTCGAGGAGGCGTTCGGCACGCTCGTCGAACGACGGCGCGGCGGGTCCGGGGGCGGCGGGAGCGAACTCACGGCGGACGCACGCGAACTGCTCGCCGAGTACGACCGCCTCCAGGCCGAGTTCGCCGGCCTCACGGACGCCGAGTGGACGGTGCTCCCGGGAACGGTGGTCGCCCGCGACGGCGAACTCGGCACCGTGGAGACCGACGTCGGCCAGGTCCGGGCGCTCGTGCCGCCAGACGCGGACGGCGTCGAGGTGGCGGTGCGGGCCGACTCCGTCACGCTGAACGCGCCGGACGAGACGCCCGAACCCGAGGCGACGAGCGCCCGCAACCGGTTCCACGGGACCGTCCGGGACGTCGACCTCGGCGAGTCGGTGGCCGTCGTGACCGTCGCCGTCGAACCGGTGGCGTTCAAGGCGCTCGTCACCCGCGCGAGCATCGAGAAGCTCGGCCTCGAACCCGGCGTCGCGGTGGTGGCGTCGTTCAAGGCGACGGCCACCCGCGCGGTGCCCGAGCGCACCTGACCCGTTTAGTTTCACTTTCGGTCCGCGCGCATGGCTCGCGGCTATTACTGTCGGCCGACTACCTGCCGGCAACATGCCAGTCACCATCGACACGCGGAACTCCGCCGACCGGTGGCGGTACACCTGCCCGAACGGCCACCGGAACTGGGAGGCCGTCAACAACCACTTCTGGTGTCAGTCCTGCGCCCAGCGCAACTGGACCGAGGACCCGGAGTTCGCCGACCTCCACGACGTGAAGACGGGCGAGCGCGTCGCGCGCGAACGGGTGCGCCTGGTGTGACCGTGGTGGTCGAACCGGAGCCACGCGGCCACGTCGGCGTCTACCGGTCGTGTCTGCGCATCCGACCGCTGGCCCGCGGGCGGTGCGTGGACTGCCGGGACGGTGAGTGAGATGGCACACGTCGAGGGATTCCTGCCGTTCGTCCGGGCACACTGCGCGCTCCGGCGCGACGACGCCGGTGGGCGTCGGAAAAGCGCCGACGCTCGGCGGGAAGAAAGCAGTTGAAGCCCCTGTCGGCCGGGCGTCGCGGCGTCGTCAGCCGTCGTAGCCGATGCCGACGGGCGTCGCGGCGTCGGCGGTCTGGCCCGCGTCGGGGCGTTCGACGAGCCAGACGACGGTCCGGACGACGAGGTAGGGCACGACGACGAGGCTGCCGAAGACGGCCGCGAACGCGGCGAGCAGGCCGGCGACGGCGGGGTGTGCGAGCAGCGACGCCGTCAGCAGCGCGAGGGCGCCCAGCGCGCCCGCCACGAGGGCGGACGCGAGGACGGAACCGCGCCTGGAGCGGCGGGGGTCGGCGGTACGTGAGTCGGAGTGGAACTGGAATCGCTTCATCGGTGTCGGGTGTCGGGTGCGTTCTGGGGTCGATACAGTCGAGCGACGGCGGTGGTCGGCTGCGACGCCGCGAGGCGGCCGGCAGGGCATCGGACGTGGGGAGAGCGCTGCAGTCGTCAGCGGGGAACGCGAGAGCCGTCAGCCGTCGGGACGCGCGGCGGTGCGGGTCACCGAGACGGCCTGGACGCCGAAGCCGCCGTCGAGGGTCTCCCGGACGGTGGCCGTCGGGCGCTCGACGGGGCCGTCGACGCCGACGGTCACGCGGACCGTGGCGTCGACGCGGAGGTCGTTGAGCGTCGGGGAGAGCCCCGTGACGTCGCACTCGTCGACCCGTTCGACGGCGTCGATGCGTTCGAGGAGGCGCGTCGCGCCTCGTTCGAGGTCGCCGGCCGCGCCTCGCGGGACGCGCAGGACGACGTCGGCCGTCGCGCTGACGCGGTGGAGCTGGTTCATGGTCGTGGTGCTCCCGCCGGGTCGTGAACCCGGGCCCCGGGTGCGGGGCTGGTCTGTCGGGAGCGCAGGGTGGTCAGCGACCCTGCAGTCCTCGGGCGCGGTTGACAGGGGGCGTGCTTCGAGCGAACGCTCCGGATTCGCGCACCTCGGGCGGCGATGCCGCCGTCGCGGATGGCGAACCCGTCGGTAGCGATGTCTCTGCGTCGTGTCCGGACCGGGCAGTCCGGTCCGGCGCTCACCCGGTGGCGAGCACGACGGACGGTGCTGTGCTTGTCATCGACTCGACCCGGTGGCCGCGACGGGAGAGAACGGGAGGAGAGCGGGTTCGCTCGGCCCGTTCCGTGACCGACGGACCCGTCTCGCGACCGGTGAGAGTCGGAAGAAGGGCCCGCGGCCGCGTGCCGTCGTGGCAGGTTACGCGGTGCGGCTGAGTTCGGGCCGAGCAATCGGGTGAGTGAGGTTCACGCAACCGAGCCGCCCGTCCCAGCCCGCACCGGTAATCCACGACCGGGTGCGGCCCACGGCATAGGACCCCGTGGAAGCGGCGCCGCTCTCGCCGGCGGCGGACGCCTGCTTGGTGTGACGGAGCTCGATTGGCATGGTACTCACCTCGCGCCTGACGCGCCGTCAGGCGGATGACGTACCCAGTACTGTTTTCGGCAACCTATTAAACATTTTGCACGTTCGTCACGGAGTGTCATGCGATGGTGTGCCACAGCCATCGGACGGCCGGTCGCCTCGGAGGACGAGAGACAGAGTACCGATGGGCAGGGGGTGCCATCGGCCAACGGGGGACGCTCCCATGTCACCAGTGGTTGGAAGCGTGTACAACTCTCCGATTTGCGATACAAAAACTTGCTGTTTGGCCGCGGCGGGAGGTTCACGTCACCGGTTGCGCGGAGGCGACCGCGAAACCGCCTGCGCCACACGAACCACTAAGCGACTGGGTCACGACTAGGTGTGACCGGGGGAGAGATGCACACGCTCGACGAGACCGACCTGGAGATACTCCGACTGCTCGTCGAGGACGCCCGGCGACCGTACAGCGACATCGCCGCGGCCGTCGGCCTGTCCGCGCCCACCATCTCCGACCGGGTGGAGCGCATGGCCGACCTGGGCGTCATCGAGCGGTTCACGCTCGACCTCGACCGGTCGCTGCTGGCGGACGGCGTCGGCGTGCTCGTGACTCTCGACGTCCGTCCCGGACGGGTCGGAGAGGTCCGGTCGGCGGTGGCGACCGTCGACGGCGTCGAGCACGTGTTCGTCACCGCGTCGGGCGACGTCGTCTTCCAGGCCCACCTCCCGGACGGCGACGTGGACCGGGTGCTGACGGACGCGGTGGACGAGTCGGCGCTCGGGGAGTACGACGTCGAGTTGCTGGTCGAGGAGGAGTGGGTGCCGGAGGTCGGTGCCGAGGCGTTCGCGCTGGAGTGTGCCGAGTGCGGGAACACGGTCACCAGCGAGGGCGAATCGCTCCGCCTCGACGGCGACGTCTACCAGTTCTGCTGCGGGTCGTGCCGACAGGCGTTCCGGGAGCGCTACGAGTCGCTCCGCGACGGCGCCACCTGACAGGCGCCGTGAAACACTTAACCCGGTTCGAACGGTATTGCTGTCGATGGCACGGATTGTCTATCAGGGGGCGGAGGGAGAGGGGCCAGAGATCATCGACGACCTGGGCGAGGACGAACTCTGGTATCACGCGGACACGAGCTATTGGGTGGCGAAGGTCGAGGAGGACGACGAGGGGAACGACGTGCTCCGCCGGATACCGGGCCGGCGTGTCTACTACGTCGAGGAGACCCGGCGAGCCGAGGAGCGGAACGTCCCGAGCACCTGGGACTACTAGTCGAGGCTACCGGCGGCGGGCGTCGAGGTCGCCCGCGACGAGGACGCCGCCGGTTTCCAGCAGCGAGGGCGCGTGCTCCCAGCAGCTATACCACCGCCGGTAGCCGCGGGCGACGACGACGTCGGCTCGGACGCCGCACTCGTAGCAGGGCTGGCTCCGGGCCGCGTGGACGACGCGCATCGCTAGGGCCAGAGACGGCGCCGCGGCTGAAGGGGGTTCTTACGGGTTTGTTGTTGAAACGGGGTTCAGGCGGTCGCCTGGCGCTCGTCGGCGGCCGCCAGGAGCTCCTGGTACCGGCTCCGGATGGTGACCTCGCTCACGTCCGCCACGTCGCCCACCTCACCCTGTGTGAGGTCCTCGCCGGTGAGGCGGGTGGCGGCGTAGATGGCGGCGGCCGCGAGACCGGTCGGGCTCTTGCCGACGTGGACGCCGGCCTGCTCGCCGTCGCGGAGCAGGCCGCGGGCGCGGCGCTCGGTCTCCGGCGACAGGTCGAGTTCCGACGCGAACCGGCGGAGGTACGACTCGGGGTCGGCGAGCTGGACGCCGAGGCCGAGTTCGCGGACGACGTAGCGGTAGGTCCGCTTGAACTCCATCACGTCGACGCGGCTCACGGTCGCCACCTCGTCGATGCTGCGCGGCGTCCCGGCCTGGCGGGCGGCGGCGTAGAGCGACGCGGTGGCGACGCCCTCGATGGTCCGGCCGGGGAGCAGGCCGTCTTCGAGCGCGCGCCGGTAGATGACGCTCGCGGTCTCGCGGACGGTGTCCGGGAGGCCGAGCGCGCTCGCCATCCGGTCGATCTCGCCGAGGGCCTGCTTGAGGTTGCGCTCCCGGTGGTTCCGGGTGCGGAACCGCTCGTCCCAGGTGCGCAGCCGCTGCATCTGCTTGCGCTTGCGGGCGCTG
The DNA here is from genome assembly GCA_042662785.1 of Halobacteriaceae archaeon GCM10025711. Classification (GTDB taxonomy): domain Archaea; phylum Halobacteriota; class Halobacteria; order Halobacteriales; family Halobacteriaceae; genus JBHSYX01. The sequence goes on along the minus strand of JBHSYX010000001.1, from coordinate 691,760 downwards.
AGTGCGTTGCCGTAGCCGTCGCGGTCCTGCCAGTCGATGACCGTCGAGAGGCCCTTGTCGTGCATCATGTTCGTCGTCGGCGCGCCGACGCGGCTCCGGTTCGTGTGCTCGCCGTTCTCGAACGACCGCCACTCCGGGCCGCGGTCGATGTGGTTCTCCTCGACGACCAGGCCGCACTCGGCGCAGGTCGTCTCGCCGCGCTCGTCGTCGGCCACGAGATGGCCGCCGCACTCGGGGCATCGCTGGCGTTCGTCGTCGATTCGGGGCGTCTCCGTGGTGTCTATCGTCTGCGTGTGCTGTGGTGTGTGTACTTCGCTCATTACGTGGGGAGGGTGGCGTGCCCGCCGGGGAAGAAATCTGTCGCCCGGCGGGCGACTCACTAACCCAAGGTAAGCACCACTGCTATTTAAATATGTCTATTATTGTCACCCCTATTGGCGGCGAAAATAGAGAAACGGCGACGCGGACCAGCTTCAAGCCCGTCCGGCGCGGATGGGTCGTATGGGAGCGCTCGGGGTCTGTGAGAACTGTGGGGCCACCGTCGAGGAGAGAAGCACGCACTGGGAGTACCTGCCCGGCGCGTCGAACATCAAACCCGGACCGGTCTGCTTCTGTTCGGCGGAGTGCGTCGTCGAGTTCCTCGAAGCCGAGTAGCTACTGGTACATGCTCGGCGTCGGCGACTGCTTGGGCTGCTGGCCGCCCTGCTGTTCCTGGAGGGCCTGGAACTGCTCGGCTATCTGCTGCATCCGCCGGCGGATGCGGTCGGACTGCTCCTCGAGTTCGGTCGTGTCGATGTCGAAGCCCACGAGCGGTTCGAGCGCGTTCTCGATGACCGACCGGGCGGCGGCCGGGTCCGGGAGGTACGGGTGGGACCGGACGACGAGGACGACGGCCGGCACGTCGTTGTGGTAGCAGCTGTTCACGAGCGACCCCGTGATGCCGCCGACGAGGCCGTTCCCCTCGGCGAGTTCGACGCCCGCCTCGGTGAGTTCCGTCTCGAGGTCGGCCGTGGTGGCCACGCCCGTCACCTCGCCGATCTGCTCCTCGTTCGCGGCGGGCGCGCCCGCGAGGAAGATGGCGCGGTCGAACTCGCTGGCGAGGTCGTGCAGGATGGTCTCGCTCAACGGCCGGAACGCCTCCGGCGGGAGCGCCAGGTCGCTCTGGAGGGTGAGGATGTCGGGGTTCTGGCCGGCGTACACCCGGACCATGTCCCGGACGCGGCCGTCCTTGAACGACGCGACCGGCGGGAACTCCTCGGAGATGATGTTCCCGTGGTGTTCGAGGCCGAGCTGGTCGTTCAGCTGGTCGACCGTGATGGACGCGACCAGGCCGTGTCCGGGCAGGCCCTCGACGAGTGTCGGCGAGGTGTCTCCGAGGTCGGTGAGCGTCTCGAACCGGACCGGCGAATCGGCATCAGACATGAGTACACCTGGACCTTCACCCGCCCGGATTATAGTTGCACGTGGCCCGGCGTGGGGCTACTTGACGCGCTCGAACGGGTAGCTGTGCTTGACGTGTTCGGCGTGGTACGTGCCGTGGGAGTCGACGCTCATCAGGCCGTTGTAGACGCTCTCCGGGACGCCGGTGTACCGGTAGACGCCGCCCTCCTTGAACTCGATCTCGAGGACCTGGCTGTCGGGGTCGTAGCCCACGCTTTCGATGATACTCGACGAGACGGGAGTCCGCTTCATTGGTCAGTGCCGGAGGCTACGAGGCGGGCGGTAAAAGCACTACCGGCGTCGGCATTGCTCCGGAGCGGCGCGTCGGTCGGTTCGGTGCCTCGGCCGCGCCTGGCCTCAGACGTCGGCCGTCGGTTGGGCCGCCGCCCCCAGGTCGAAGATGTCGGTCATCGTCGAGCAGTTCGGGCACGCGTAGACCTCGTTGTCGTTCGACCCGAAGACGCGCGCGAAGTCGACCGTCACGAATCCCCCACAGAAGTTACAGGTTGCCATCGGTGATTCCCCCGTTCTCAACTACTCGGCCGTGGTAGCATAATGGCGACCGGCCGTTGTCGATTTTCGAGAATATCGAATCGAACGACAGCGCCGTAAGTACGAGAGGTACGCCCGCAACGTGCCGGAAACCAGGCAGAGTTAGGCAGATGAACCAACAACATTCGATAGGGTAGATTTAAGGATTAGACGAATCTAATCCCGGGCAACGATGTCGAACGCCGCTACCGGACCCGACGCGCGCCCGTGGCCGACCGCCACGCGGAGCGACGCGTCGGCGCTCGAATCCCGCTTCCCCACGTCCCGCCCGGAGGTGACCGACCCGTGATCGGCTGGGTCGAGCTCATGCTCGTCGCGTTCGGGGCCCAGCTCGCCGTGCTCCCGGGCGAGAAGGTCCAGTTCATCATCGCCGGCCTCTCCACCAGGTACAACCCCTGGTCGTCGTGGCGGCCGCCGGAAGCGCGTTCGCCGGCTGGACCGCCCTCGAACTCCTGTTCGGCCAGGCCCTCCAGGGCGCGCTCCCGCCCGTCTACCTCGACGCGCTCACCGCGTCGCTGTTCCTGGTGTTCGGCGTCCTGCTGTACCGGTCCGCGCCGGAGACGAGCGACCCCACCGGCGCCGCGACGGACGGCGGCGTGTTCGGCGCCCGCGACAGCCTCGACGTGACCGTCTTCGGGCGCGAGGTCCCCCAGGCCCTCGGCGGGTTCCTCCCGATATTCGCGATGATGGCGTTCGGCGAGTTCGGCGACAAGACCCAGCTCGTCACCATCGGCCTCGCCGTCCAGTACGGCGCCCACCCCGCCATCTGGGCGGGCGAGATGCTCGCCATCATCCCGGTCAGCCTCGCGAACGCGCTCTTCTTCCACCGGTTCGCCCACCGGTTCGACGCCCGGAAGGCCCACTACGCGTCGGCCGCGCTGTTCGGGTTCTTCGCCGCGGACATCGCGCTCAGCATCGCCACCGGGTTCTCCGTCTGGGAGACCGTCGTCGGGGTCGTCGCCGACGCCGTCCTGTCGCTCGTCTGAGGCGGTCGTTACTCGTCGCCGCCGAACGCCCGCACCGTCGCCTGCTTGATACCGCCGCGGGCGAACAGCGACACGACGTCGTCGGGGAGGACGTCGGTGTCGCCCTTCGGGGTGATGACGGACTCGTCGCGCTCGATGGCGATGACGAGCACGTCCGGGCCGATGAGCCCCGCCCGGTTGGCCTCCTCGAGCGTTCGACCCGCAATCGGGGCGTCCTCGCGGACGGTGAGTTCGACGACCTCCGCGCCGCCGGTGAGGCTCGTCACGTCCATGATGGACTGCCGACTCCGTTCCGCTTCGGGACCGTACGGCGCGTACGGCCGGTCGTGCTCGCGGTGGACGAGGTCCTCGTTCTCTATCTCCAGCCCCAGATTCGACAGCTCCCGGGCGATGCGGGTCAGGTCGCCGGTGTCCGTGCCGACGGCCTTGACGTGGAGGTTCCCGCGCCCAGTCATCAGCTCGCGGACGTTGACGACGCCCGAGATGTCGAGCACCTGCTGGGCGATGGTGGCCCGGTCCGGCACGGGGCTGGTGCAGACGAAGAGGTCGGTCAGCCGACCCACCTGCTCGTAGTCGACGGACGCGGTGTACCCCTGGATGATGCCGTGCTCTTCGAGCTGTTTGATGCGGTTCCGGATGGTGCCCGGCGAGACGCTCACCTCCTCGGCGATGGTCGGTGCGGAGACGTTGCGGGCGTCGGCTGCAAGATGGAAGAGAATGCGCTTGTCTATCTCATCGAGCCGATAGTCCATACCGGGGAAGTCGTGCGTGTGTGCTAAACAGTTTTCTCGTTCGTCACCGGGTGACACGTCGGTCGAGGTGCACTCGCCGCGACGAACGTGATTGCTGATTCGTTAATTTTCCCCCGCCAATATTACTCCTCACCCAATTTCACCGGAGCGTTTATATCTCACCGCTAGTTTTGAGGGGGTATGGACGAGAGTGTCGGTACCGACGACCGACCGTCGGTGGACGTCGGTCGGAGCCCCCGGAGAGCGAGCGGGTTCTCGTTCCGATTCTCGACGGCGAACCCGACAGACAGAGCACGGCGGTGGCGGCCGCACTCGCCGAGCAGCGGGACGTCGAACTCGTGTACGTGAGCGTCGTCACCGACCCGTCCCGGGACCGGAGCGAACTACCGGCGTACCGACTCCGGGAGCACCACCAGGTTGCGAAGGAAGTCATGCGGGCGGCAGTCGACCCCGAGGCCTCGACGGACATCCGCGGCACCATCCGGGTCGGCAGGAGTGCGACCCGGGTCGTCCTGGACGCCATCGAGACGTTCCACGCGAGCGCAGTCGTCCTCGAAACGCCCGCCGAATGGAGCCGTCTCGGCGCGTTCGGGGGCGACGAGGTCCGGCGAATCGCGTCCAGGAGCGACTGCGAGGTCATCGTCGTCAACGGCGACGGGTCGCTCGACGACGTCAGTTCGATACTGCTCCCCGTCGCCGGCGGCCCGCACTCCGGACTGGCCGTGGACGTCGCGCACGCGCTGGCGACGGCACACGACGCCTGGATCGACCTGTTGCACGTCGTCACCGACGCGGACGACCCGGACGAGCGCGCCGAAGCAGAACGGTACTTCGACGCCGCCCGGGAGCGACTCGGAGCGTTCACGGACGTCGACGACTGGCTCCTGGCGGCCGACGACGTCGCCGACGCCATCGTCGAGCAGTCGGCCTACTACGACGTGGTCGTGCTGGGAGCACCGCAACGGACCCGGCTCGAGGAGCTCGTGTTCGGGTCGACCCGCTCGACGTCGCCGATTCGGCCGACGGGCCCGTGGTGATGGCCCAGAGCGACCGCGACACCGATTCGCTGCTCGACCGACTGCTTCGATGAGTGGGTCTGACCCCCTCCACCGGACCGGTCGCCCGAATGCGACGTCTCACGGATAAATCGCTGGCGTCCAGACGGCGACCCTACTTAAATCCCTAACCGGCGGGTAAGTTAGTCCCCCCGACAGGTAACTCTCGCCTGCGATGACAGATGGCTTGACTCGCCGAACGATGCTCCGCTCCCTCGGCGTCGCTGCCGGCGTCGGCCTCGTCGGCGCGACCCAGACCGGCGCCGTCACCGACGACCGGACGGGCGGCACGTGGGGTCAGTACTCGGCCGACGCGGCGAACACCGGCTACAACCCCGACGCGGCGGGAATCACGGGCAACGTATCGCGCACGTGGCAGTACAGCACCGAGGACGCGTCCGACGGCGGCGGCTACTCCGCGCCCGTCGTCGCCGACGGCACCGTCTACGTCAGCAGCCCCACCGGCCTCCTCGCGCTTGACGCCGCCGACGGCACCGTCGAGTGGCTGCAGACCGAGTACGTCGACCCCGACCGGGGGTACTCGGTGCCGGCCGTCGCCGACGGCACCGTCTACGTCGGCCTGAACTACGACGATGACGGGTGTAGCTTCACCGGCGGGGGCGACGCCGTCATCGCCTACGACGCCGCCACCGGCGAGGAGCAGTGGCGCTACGAGCTACAGCCACCCGAGTACGACGAGGAGAGTGAACCCACGTGGTTCTTCCAGGCGCCGACCGTCGCCGACGACACCGTCTACGTCGTCGAAACCGGGAATCAGGCGAACGACGGGCACCTGCTCGCGCTCGACGCCGCCGACGGCTCGAAACGGTGGCGGTATAGCGCCGGGGGCACCGGTATCAGCGGCTACGGGACGCCGTCTGCGGCCGCCGTCGGCGACACGGTCTACCTCGCCGCCGGCGAGATGGTCGCCCTCGACTCCGCCACGGGCGAGGCGCGCTGGTCGAACGACAACCGGATGAAAGGCTGGTTCAACAGTGCGCCGGCCGTCGCCGACGGCACCGTCTACGTCGGTGGCGGGGCCCCCACGCCACGCTGTACGCCTTCGACGCGGAGACGGGCGACGAACGGTGGCAGTTCAGTCCCGGGGAGGACGCCTCCGGCGACTGGACGTCCGCCGCCGTCCACGACGGCACCGTCTACGCCGGGTTCCAGACCAACGACGGCGGCGTCTCCGACCAGGTTGTCGCCGTGGACGCCGCCGACGGGTCGAAGCAGTGGGCCAACACGGATACGCCAGCGCTCCGAACGCCGGCCGTCGCCGGGGGCGTCGTCTACGTCGGTAACGGCGCGCTCGACGCCGCCGACGGCGCGACCCTCTGGAGCCACGAGGACGCGGACGTCGACACGACGGCGGGTTCGACGGCGGCCGTCGTCGGCGACACCGTCTACACCGGCGGCAAGGCCGTGACCGCCCTCACCGGCGACAGTCGGTAGACCCGGAAACGCGGCCGGGGCGTACGGCCTGGGTACCCCGGCGAACGATTATCGCACCTGTCGCGCGAACGTTCACGTCCTGTCAGCGACAGGAAGGGGAGACCATGAGCACGACAGAATCCGTACTGGACCGTCACCTGGAGACCTTCGGGGAGCAGGACATGGAGGGCATCATGGCGGACTACGCCGACGACGCCGTCCTCATCACGCAGTCGGAGACCTACCACGGCCCCGACGAGATACGGAGGCTGTTCGAGGCGCTGTTCGACGAGTTCTCCGACCCCGAGGCCAGTCTCACGCTCGACTACCGGACAATAGAGGACGACACCGCGTACATCGTCTGGCACGCCGACACGCCAGAGAACGAGTACGAGTTCGCGACCGACACCTTCGTCATCCAGGACGGCGAGATCGTCACTCAGACGCTCGGCACCGTCGTCACGCCGAAGAACTGACGCGGACGGGCCGGTGTGACCGGTGGCCCGGCACCTCGTCCGGTTCGTCGCCGACGTCGAAGAACGCCGGACGACGATTCAGGCACCCGGATACGCGCGACGACACGCCTCCGAGCAGAAGACCGGCCCGCCGGCGGCCTCGCCTCGCCCGTCGACCGGCGGCCGGGCCTCGCCGTCCACCCAGAACCCACCCGGGCAGTACGAACACGGCATCCACACGCGCTCGGGGTCGCCGTCGACCGCGGTCGATGGTGGGACCATACCGGCGGTTGGCTGCACCGTCACTTTACTATGGTTGTCATAACATCTGTCCCAGAACCCGAAATATAGACCTCCAGACGCCTATTGAGCGGTTCACACCCGTCCGAGAACGGTTGGTTCACTGACTTCTTCTCGGCAGGCGTCGAAAACGGACGAGGCCCTGCCGGACGTGAACCCCGGTCGTTTTTCTCGCAGTCGCTCGCGTCACTCCCCGGTTCAAATCGCCGGCCCATCACCGGTGGCTCGCGGATGAAACCGCTCGCCGTAGAAGGGATGGGCCCTGCCGGATTTGAACCAGCGATCACCCGGTTATGAGCCGGGGGCTTTAACCGGACTAAGCTAAGGGCCCTACAGTACTCATTCGTTTCCTCTGGTTCAAGTAAGTTCTCTTCGACGGCGGCGGAACTGGACGACGCCGACCGTCAATCGCGCCCTGTCAGGTCATCGCGCCGGAGAGGTGAGGCGAGGTAACTCGATTACCGAGGGTTGGGGAGCCACTATATCTTTGGTGATTAATTATTATAGATAGGTGGGGGAGATGGCACAACAACGCCCGATAGACGAGAGTACAGTAGACGAACTACGAGCGAGCTACCGGGGTGAGATTCTGCTGTCCGGGGACGACGGCTACGACGACGCGCGCACGGTCTGGAACGCGATGATCGACCGCAAGCCGGGAATCATCGCCCGATGTGCAGGCACGAGCGACGTCATAACGGCGGTGAACTACGCCCGGGAGAACGACCTCCTGGTGTCGGTCAAGGGCGCCGGCCACAACATCGCCGGCAACGCGGTCTGCGACGACGGCCTGATGATAGACCTCTCGGCGATGGACGCGGTCCACGTCGACCGCGACCGGAAGGTGGCCCGGGTCGAACCCGGCGTCACGCTCGCCGACCTGGACCACGAGACCCAGACGTTCGGGCTCGCGACGCCCGTCGGGTACAACTCCACGACCGGCATCGCGGGCCTCACGCTCGGCGGCGGCTTCGGCTGGCTCTCGCGCAAGTACGGCCTGACCTGCGACAACCTCCGGTCGGTGGACGTCGTGACCGCCGACGGCGAACTCCGGCACGCCAGCGAGGACGAGAACCCGGACCTGTTCTGGGCCGTCCGCGGCGGCGGCGGCAACTTCGGCGTCGTCACGTCCTTCGAGTTCGACCTCCACGAGGCCGGCCCCGTGGTGCTCTCCGGATTGCTCGTCCACCCGCTGGCGGACGCGGCCGACCGCCTCCGGGAGTACCGCGACGTCGCCGCCGACCTGCCCGACGAGGCGGCCGCGTGGTTCGTGATCCGGCACGCGCCGCCGCTCCCGGTCATCCCGGAGGAGTGGCACGGCGAGAAGGTGCTCATCTTCGCCGCGTTCTACGCCGGCGACATGGCCGAGGGCGAACGGATCCTCCAGCCGCTCCGCGACCTGGGCGACCCCATCGTGGACCTCGTCGGACCGCACGAGTACCGCGAGTGGCAGCAGGCGTTCGACCCGCTGCTCCCGCCCGGCGCCCGGAACTACTGGAAGTCACACAACTTCGTGGAGTTCACCGACGGCATGATAGAGAACTTCCTCGAGTTCGCCGAGACGATGCCGACCGAGGAGACGGAGATCGCCTGCGCCCAGCTCGGCGGCGCCATCAACGACGTCCCCGTGGACGCGACGGCGTACCCGCACCGCGACGCCGAGTTCCTGATGAACCTCCACACGCGCTGGCAGGACCCGGAACTCGACGAGGAGTGCATCGGGTGGGCTCGCGACCTCTACGACGCGATGACGCCCCACGCAACCGGCGGCGTCTACGTCAACTTCATCCCGGAGGACGTCGGCGAGCAGCGGGCGGCCTACCGCGAGAACTACGACCGCCTCGTCGAGGTGAAGGACGCCTACGACCCGGAGAACCGCTTCCGGATGAACACGAACGTGAAGCCGACCGCCTGACCGGCGGTCGCACACCGGACTCGCGGGCTCGACTCTGGTGAGACGCATCACACCACTGTCTCGGAGACGAGACTCCTCGACGTGGACTGAGAGAAGCGCCGTCACCAGGACTCGAACCTGGGACCACCTCGTTAACAGCGAGGTGCTCTACCAACTGAGCTATGACGGCTCGACGCACTCCAACGTATCCGGAGTGATTTGATATGGCTTTCGCTTTTCGCCGGCGGGCGGACCATCGACATGCCCTTACCGGGGGCCGAGTACGACGGCACATGAGCGACGAGGACGTCGACGCGGTCGTCCGCGCGGTCCGGGAGCGCATCGACCCCGGACCCGACGAGCGTGCCCGCCTCGAAGCGGCCGTCGACCGACTCGTCGAGCGAACGAAGGCGGCCATCGCCGACCTGTCCGTCGACGCCGACGTCGTCCAGGTCGGGAGCACCGCCCGGGGCACCTGGACGAGCGGCGACCGGGACATCGACCTGTTCGTCCGGTTCCCGGCAGACCTGTCCCGGGAGCGCCTCGAAACCTACGGGCTCCGGGTCGGGAACGAGGTGCTCCCGGACGGCCGCGAGGAGTACGCCGAACACCCGTACGTCAACGGCGAGTTCGACGGGTTCACCGTCGACCTGGTGCCGTGCTACGACGTCGATTCCGCCGCGGCCATCCGGTCGGCCGTCGACCGGACGCCGTTCCACAACCGGTATCTGGCCGAGCGACTCGACGGCCTGACCGCCGACGTGCGACTGCTGAAGCAGTTCCTCAAGGGCGTCGGCGCGTACGGCAGCGACCTGCGGACGGAGGGGTTCTCGGGCTACCTCACCGAACTCCTCGTCCTGGAGTACGGCGGCTTCCGCGAGGTCCTGGCGGCCGCAGCCGACTGGCACCCGCCGGTCCGACTCGACCCCGAAGACCACGGCGAGGCGTCGTTCGACGACCCGCTCGTGGTCGTCGACCCGACGGACCCGGAGCGCAACGTGGCGGCCGTCGTCTCCGCGACGAACGTCGCCCGCCTCCAGCATTACGCCCGCGAGTTCCTCGCCGACCCCCGCGAGGAGCTGTTCTTCCCGAACCCGCTCGAGCCGCTCTCGCCGGCCGACGTGCGTCGACACGTGGCGCGCCGCGACACGACGCCGATAGCCGTCCGGTTCGACCCGCCGGACCTCGTCGACGACCAGCTCTACCCCCAGCTCCGGAAGTCGAGGGCGGGGCTGGTCCGGGGCCTGGAAGGACACGGGTTCGAGGTGCTCCGGAGCGCGGCGTTCGCCGACGAGACGGCCGTTCTCCTGGTCGAACTCGCCGGCGCCGACCTCCCTGCAGTGGAGCGCCACGACGGCCCGCCGGTCCACGTCCGCGAGCACGCCGCCGGCTTCTACGACAAGTACGCCGACGCCGACGCGTACGGCCCGTTCATCCACGACGGTCGGTACGTCGTGGAGCGCGACCGAGAGGTGACGACCGCCCGCGCGTTCGTCGCCGACCGACTGTTCGACGTGTCGCTCGGCGCCGACCTGGAGCGGGCGCTCGAAGCCGGCTACGACGTGCTCGTCGGCGAGGAAATCGGAGCGCTGGCCGACGAGTTCGGCGCCGACCTGGCGGCCTACTTCTCGCCGTCGCCCTGAGTCAGTCGTCTCGGAGGAGCGGGTGGTCGTCCCGGAGCGTCTCGACGATGGACCGGGCGTCGTCGCCGGCGTCCTCGTCAGTGACCACGGGGTCCATGCCGTCGAACACCTCGTGAACCATGCCGACGCCCTCGGAGAGCGTATCGAGGCCGTAGCCGCCCTCCAGGACGAACCCGAGGCCGGCGTCGACGTCGTCCGCGGCCGTCCGGACGCGGTCGGTGAGCATCCCGTAGCCGTCCGTCGAGAGGTGCATCCGCGAGATGGGGTCGTGGCGGTGGGCGTCGAAACCCGCGCTCACGAGCAGCAGGTCCGGGTCGAACGCGTCCAGGGCCGGGCGGACGGCGTCGTCGAAGACGTCGCGGTAGGCGGCGTCGCCCGACCCGGCCGGGAGCGGCGCGTTGAGCGTGGCGCCGTCGCCGTCACCGTCGCCGAACTCGTGGGTGTCGCCGGTGCCCGGATAGAGGCCGTCCTCGTGGATGGAGACGTAGAGGACGTCGCCCCGGTCGTAGAAGATGTCCTGGGTGCCGTTGCCGTGGTGGACGTCCCAGTCGAAGATGGCGACGCGGTCGGCGTCCGTCTCCCCGAGCACGTGTTCGGTGGCGACGGCGACGTTGTTGATGAAGCAGAAGCCCATCGCCTCCGCCTCGGTGGCGTGGTGGCCGGGCGGCCGGCCGAGCGCGAACGGGGTGTCGCGGCCGGACGCGCCGTCCATCGCCTCCGCGGCGGCCCAGACCGCCTGCCCGGCGCTGGCGAGCGCCGCGTCCCACGTCTCCGGGACGGCGACGGTGTCGGGGTCCCAGTTACCGCCGCCGTTGTCGCAGAACTCGTGGAACTCCTCGACGTAGTCCGGGTCGTGTGCCGCGTGGATGTCGTCCATCGGCGCGGGGTCGGCCTCCACGTACTCCACGGCGTGCTTCCGGGTGAGCACCCGGCGGATGGCCCGGAGGCGGTCGGGACTCTCCGGGTGCCGCATTCCGGGGTCGTGGGCGAGGCAGGTCTCGCTGTAGCCGAACCTCATTCGAAGAGTTCGAAGTACGTCTCGATGTCGTCGGCCTTGATGGTCCGCCGGTCGGCGTGGCGGGCGAGGACGGCCGCCGCTCGGGCGACGTTGTCCGCGTAATCCTCGAGGATGTCGGCGAGCGCGACCCGGGCGTCCATCGACACGCGGATGTCGTCGTTCTCGAGCCGGGCGATGCGGTCGATCGGCGCGATGGGTAGTGTGAGTTCGTCCTTGTCGACCACCTGGGAGACGTGGAAGTCAGCCGCCATCACCGTCTTCCGCCCGTCCGCCGTGGCCTGCTGGGCCGCCTCCTCGGCGAGGTGGGCGCCGTGGTCCTGGATGCGCCGCGCTGCTCCTCGGCGGCGTCGGCGCTCACCCGCAGGCCGCCGGCGTTACGCCGGATAATGGCGTCCACCGGGGCGAACGGGAGCTCGACACTCATACCCCAAAGCGGGGTAGTGACACCCTTAACCTTTTCCGTAACTCCGGGGCGGGTCCAGTCCTGACGACCGGTTCCGACGGCCGCGACACCCGATTCCCATGGCCGTCATCCATAACCGGATGGCGACCCTGTCTCTGCCGGAGGAACGATGACTGACTCAGACACCGACGACGGCGTCGACGAGGAAGTCGAACGGGAGATGGAGGAGGCGCGACGCGAAGCCCGGGAGGAACAGAAGCGACAGGACGTCGAACACCGCTCGGACGTCCGGGAGAAAGAGGCCAAAGAGCAGGAGAACCCGGACGACCACCGCGACGAACCGCCACACAACAGCTAACGGCCGCTCAGAACACGTCGTCGGCGTGGAGGCGGCCGTCGCGGACCGTCCCGCGTGCCGTCACTTCCTGGCCGAGGGTCACGCCGGCGTCCGTCTCGACGCTCATGGTCTCCTCGCCGTCGTCGAGGATGACGGGGTCGCCGGCCTGGACGACCGTACCCGTGAACTCGATGACTTCGCCGTCTGCGGGGCCTTCGTAGTCCTCGGGGTCGGCTGGGTCGTCGCTCGCGTCGGCTGGGTCGTCGTCCTCGGGGTCGGCGTCCGAGGAACCGTCGTCCTGTCCGGCGTCAGTGAACGCACCGAGGCCGCCTTTCTGCTGGTCGCCGCCCGCGTCCGCAGCCTCGCCCTCGTCGAGGACGAGCACCGTGGAGCGCCAGCCGGCGGAGGCCTCCAGGTCGTCCTGCCAGCCGTCCTGTATCTCGACGTCGATGAGCAGCACCTCGTCGCCCGGTCCGACCTCGGTGTCGGCCTGGTCGCCCCAGAGTGCGACCCGGATGTCGCCGGAGGCGTCCTGCACGCGGATGTTCCGCACCTGCCCCTCGGAGCCGTCGTCGCGGTCGAACGTGCGCTTCGGGTCCGCCGACCGGACGACGCCCGCGATGTCGACGGTCTGGTCGATGTCCACCTCGTCGATGGGCGTCGCGTTCGGCGTGAATTCGACGGGTTCGTCGAGGTCCTCGACCCGGCCGCGGTTGCCGACGTGGAGTTCGAGCGAGCCGTCGCGCTCGCGGACGTAGCCGTCGACCACCTCGACGTCGTCGCCGGGTTCGAGTTCGGTCGCGCGGTCGGCGCGCTCGTCCCAGAGCGTCACCCGGATGCGGCCCGTCTCGTCGCCCACCAGGAAGTTCGACACCTTCCTCGGAGCCGTCGTCCCGGGAGAACGTGCGGACGTCGTCGGTGGCGAGCACGTGCCCCCGGAGGTTCACGTCCGACACGCCGAGCGTGAGTTCGTCCACCCGGTAGGAGTCCTGTATCTGCACGTCGATGTCGGCGTCCTCGTCGGGTTCGACGCGGTCGGCGCTGACCTCCACGCCGTTGTACCCCTCGCGGGGCCGGCCCTGGATGCGGAGCACCTGGCCGACGTCGAGTTCGTCGACGGCCGCCTCGGCCTGTTCGTCCCAGAGCGAGACGCGCACCGACCCCGTCTCGTCGGCGACGTCGACGTTCACCACCGTGCCGTCCTCGTCCTCGCCGTCGCGTTCGAAGGTCCGCACGTCGCCGATGCCGGTCACCTTCGCCAGGAACTTGACCTCCTCCATGCCGGGTTCGATGTCGGCGACGCCGTTGACCTCCCCCTCGTCGAGTTCGTGGGCGATGAGCATGGCCGCCGTCTCCTCGTCGGCCAGGCCGCCCATCTGCTCGACCTTCGCCTCGACCGCCTCCCGGAACTCCTCCTCCGAGACGTCGGCGTCGAGGTCGCTGTAGATGTCCTCTATGGCGCCCATGTTCTGAGAGGTACTTTCATTATGTTGTGTTCTGTAGTGCCGTACATGGTTGATGCTGAATCTCCCCGGGAGTTGTACAACAAGGGGCTTGAATATTTGGATACAGCCGTCAACGACGGCGAAGTATCCGAAAACGAGCGCGCCGTAATTCGAGAGTTCCTGGACGCCTACGACCCAGATATACACTCCCGAAGCCCACCCGACGACGACACAACCAAGAAGCCGCGCACGCTGCGAGAATACACCACCCGGTTACGAACTATCGCCCGCCGGTTAGACGTCGAGCTGCCCGACGCGACCGCGACCGACATTAACCACCTGTGGGACGACATGGCGACCGGCCGGCACCCCGACGTGAAAGACGGCGGGGTATCACAGAACACGCTCAATGCCTACCAGAGTGCGGCGCGCAAGTTCTACGGCTACCACGACTTTGGACCGGACAAGGGCGAGATTTCCATGAACTCCCCGGATAAGCGGTCGGTCGATCCTCGCGAGATGTTCACCGACGACGATATAGACGCGATGCGCGAGGCAATCGACCACCCCAGGAACCGCGCTATCTTCGAGTTCCTGTTGTACACCGGCCAGCGTATCCGCGTGTTGCAGACGCTACGGATTCGAGATATTGACCTGGACGACGGGACTTTCTATCTGAATGCGGACGCGGGCGGATTGAAGGGAGCAAGTGGAATGCGGCCGCTGCTAGGTGCGGTCGCGGCCTTCCGGGAGTGGTTACAGTATCATCCCGCCCCGAACGACCCAGAGGCATACCTGATTTGTCACCGCCAGGAATACCGGGGAGAGTCGGCCGCAGAGGAGCCATTGAGCCAGCGGATGATTAATCGGGTGCTCCGGGACATTGCCCGGCGCGCCGGTGTCGACAAGCCGGTGAACGCCCACAACTTCCGGCATAATTTCGTGACGCTGGCGAAAACGAAATACGACATGGACGACACCACTATTAAGGGACTCATCGGCCACCGGCCGGACTCGACGGTGATGGAAACGACCTACGCGCACCTGACCGACGAGGACCACGCCAAGAGCGCGGAGGTAGCAATGGGAATGGCGAAACCCGACGAGACAAGTTCACTGTCACCCGAGTTCTGCCCGACGTGTGATAACCCATTGAGCAATGACGCGAAAGCCTGCGAGCGGTGCGGGACGGTATTCACGCCGGACGCACAGAGCGCCAAAGAGAAAGCGACGTCGGAGATCCGCGAGCACAAGGACGAAGCCGACGAGCTGGAATTGTACAAGGCGCTTGACCGGATTGAACAGGCATTAGACGAACACCCCGAACTGCTAGACCGGCTTTCTGGCGAGTAACGCGGCGGTTTGGGTGAATCGAACGCCATGTTTTTGGTGTCTTTTTACCAATATTTCTAGATATGGTAAATCTTGACGCTGGCGGCGCAGGCGGTGGCGGCGGCTTAGACGAGGAGGAATCAACTTCAACCCCGGTCGTCGACGAGCAGGACGATCCCGACGCGGGCGACGACACGACGCGCCGGCTTCGGGACGACGCGCGAAGCGACCCGATGCGCGAGCAGACCGAACCCGAAACCCGTGGGGGAGTGTTCCCCGTAACGTTACCGACGACGACCCGACCACCGGGCCGAGTGGACGGACGCGAGACAGCACCCCGGACAGTACGTCAAGCAGCGGCGGCCAGACGCAAAATCAGTCTGGGTTTGGCGGGGCGGGCGGCGGACAGTCACCCACTGGGTCAAGCACCCAGCGGAACACGACCGCGACGACCCCCAGCAGTAACGGGGCGGCGCGGGATTCGGGCGTCGGGCAGGGCGCGGAAGTCGACCTGGGTGGTAGTTACAATTACCAAACTCAGTATAGTGACGCTGCGGCCAGCTACGAGCAGGACATACTATCGGAGAACCCCGAGCTGGATGCGGCCGACGTCCGCATTGAACGCACTGGAAACAACCAGTTCCGGGCAGTCTACACGGACAAGTACTATCGCGAGAAGTTCGCGGAGGAGGCGGGGGCGGGCGTGTCGCCAAGTGATATTCAGGTGTCGCGGACGGCCGACAAGATCACGGCCGCATTCACGCCCGAAGCCAAACAGGGAGCCAAAGCACACGGGTTTGTGCCGACCATTCCGGGCGACCAACCCACGGCGGACGTCGCCGGGTACGTCCCTGGGGAACTCATGGACAACTCGACGAAACCCAGGACCGCCGGCAGCGGTGGGCATGTCGCGGAAGGTGTGTTTGTCGGGCAGGCAAAAACCCGGCTTGACGAGGCGGTTGACGAGGAGCTTGGGTTTGACGCTGTAGCCGGCGAAGACTACAGCGTTTCCCTGACGGGCGACACGGTGACCGCGGACCTGACCCGGCAGGGACGCAAACGGAAAGCGAAAGCCGACGCACCGTTTTCGGGCGTGCCCCTACTTGGTGAGGCGTTCGCACTTGGGCGTGGCGCTAACTTCGAGTATCAGGAGTTTACGCGGTCGAACCGTGAAACGCTTCGGTCGGCGGCTGGCGACACGGCGCTTGACTCACCACTGACGTTCAGTGAAAACGTGAGCACCGACTACAAGCAATTCGTGCGCGGCAACCAGGAACTCCAAACCCAGGTGACGGACCAAGCCACCGCGGGATACGCGAGCAGTATCCGAACGGGTTACGGCGAGTTCGCGGAGTCAAACCAGGCGGCCGCCGCGGATACAGTCAGCGACGCATTCAGTGGCAAGAGCGGATCGTCGAGGTTGGCAACGGCGGTTGTGGGCGCAACCGCTGCGCCGGAACCCGTTTCCACCGCTGTTGGCGCTACAACCCTGGGGGTTCTGGCGGTCGGAGCGGCAAGTAAACAGGGTGACCCGTTCACTACCACCGAAATAGAGGTTCCGCGGGATAGTGTCGGCCAGTTCGGCACGGGCGAGCTGGAACCGAGTGGGACCGGGAAGGGTCCCGAAGTGGCGGCGCCTAGTGAACCGGCCACCCAGACCTCCGAGTTATCTGTCGGTGAATTAGCGAAAACGCCAGAACTCGACGTCCCGAAGGACATCGGGGCGACGGACGCGACCGAGATTCAGCTTGGTGGCACGGGCATGGGCGTTGGGCAGCGCGAGAAGCGCCAGCGGAAACGCGAGCGCGGGACGGTTGACCCGCTTAGCGACACTGAAATAGAAGAACTGGAACGCCAGGAACGCAACGAACTCGCCCGCCAGGGCTACGAGCAAACCCTTTACGAGCAGGAGCGGGAATACGGCGAGGTTGTGCGCGAGGGCATCGGGGAGAAAGTAGAACGCGAATCGGCGTTTGAACTGATTTACGACGAGCGCGAGAGTCAGCAGGCCGGCCAGGGACGCGAGTTCTTAGAACAGCCCGAAGAACAGATGACTGAATACCAGCGCCGGTTACTCCGCGGCCTACAGGGAGAGACGGGCGCGGAGGACCGCCGCGGGCAGGCCGAAGAACCGCAGGCCGTGATTCGGGATGTTACCCTGCCGGGCACGATACAGGAAGGCCGGCTAGGGTTCGGGAGTTCGTCGACACGGCAGCGGGTGAAACAAGCAAGTGAACTTGAATCCAGCTTAGAGAGCGACCTGGGTTTCCGGTCGGACCTGGGTACGGACGTCGGGGGCGAAGCGGCGCACGCCTCGACGACCTGCTCGGTGCGCCAACCCGACAGGGGAAGCGGCAGGCCACCCGGCCGGCGGTGCGCGAGCTGGAAGGCTTCGGCCAAGACCTCGGCATGACCAAACCAACGAGTACGCGCGACCGCACGCGACGACTGACGGACGACCCGCTGTTTGACGAGCCGACCGGGACGACAACCACGAGCATGGGCGGCGGGTTCGGGTACCCGTTCGCGTATGAGACAATTCAGCCCACGGAGTTCCTGACGGACTTCGGCGGCCTGGCCGAACCGCCGAACACGCGGCCGACTCTCGACCTGGAAGGCGGCCGGGACAGTAGCCCGAAGCGCAAACGGAAGCGGTCGGAGGATTCCCGAATACTGGAACGGACTCTTATCAATCCGTTCGAGGGTGCGCCTGTCGGTTCCAGTGAATCACTGAAAGGATTGAAGAAAGACCTGGGATTCTAACCCAGGCGGCCGGCCGGTTCATGTTCTAGCTGTCGTGGCTTTGCTTGGGGACTTTCACGGTATTGGTGCGGGTGCCATACCAGAACACGGCCATTGAAACGAACACTATCGCGAGTGCGACCGCGCCGTCCCGTAGGAGTGGGTCAGGCATGGCGGTGACCTGTGCGCCGGCCATGAACTGAGCGGCCGACTTGTAACGGGCGAATTTGGCGAGGACAAGATAGAGCTGGTAAACGCCGTAGAGGAACCCGGCCAGGCCGCCCCACCGTGTCAGTCGTGCAATGATGTAATATGGCATAATTGTGTTGTCACATCCAGGGGTGTTAAAATTATTGCGTGGGTTAATCCGCGTTGTTGAAGGCTTCCGCGGCTTGTTTTGATTCGGTGGGGGTGGTGACGATCGCGCTTTGGCGGTCCCGGTTCCGCGGTGACCCTTTGATTGTGAGCGCGCCGAGCGGAAGGGACGCGGCTACCCCCTCAATCCTGGCGGTGTCCTCGGCGGGCCGGATACTCGAAAGGTCTGCTATCCTTTTGCGCCGGTTGCCGCCGACCTCGGCATACACCCACTGAATTTCCGCGCAATCGTGTTCCAGTATCTTCCGGGCGATTGTCTCGGAATACGTGATAATCTCGAACGTGTGGGCGTCACCGAAGAACTGAATGGTTGTCTCGCGTTCGTTCCGCGACAGACCACCACTCCCGACGTATTTCGACAGGCGTTTGCGGTGGTCCATGTCCTCAGGCATTGCTACCCTCCCGTGGGTCCTCGACGAGTTCGTATAGGCCCGTCGTGATTCGGGTGACCCAGCCGGCCGCAACCAGGTTTGAGAGACTGTGGTTGACCCGCTGTTTGCTGAGGTTGGTTTCCTGCCGTATCAGTAGGGGATTCGCCCGGCCGCCTTTGAGCACCGACAACACCTTTTCGTCGTCGTCGGTGGGGCTGTAGTCCCGGTTAACCATGTGTGCCATACTCATGTCCAGGTGTTTATTCGCTCCGAAGGCACTAGTAAATTCCGTCCGTTTGTTCTAGCTCAGAACAATCCAATTGTACGGAGTAAAATACAAGTGGGTGGGGAATAAACCAGTAGGTGCGCGAGACAGCATGTCACCATCATTCCCCCGGCAAAACCAACGGGCACGCCATTCCCCTGTCGTGCCCGCTGTCTCGCGCCATTCCCCTATCAAGGAAACAGCAATGAGTACTGAAATACCGCGACTCAATAACCCTGACGACGCACAGCTACCAAACAGAGACGAGTGGGAAGCTATCGCCCGCCGGCAACTCTCCCAATCGCTCAAACTCTTCTTTGGCGAACACGTCCATGAAGAGTGGCACGACCTGGAACGGAAACTAGAGAACGGCGAACCCGTCGACCTCGAAGAGTACCACCGGCTATGTTCCCGTCTGGCCGAAGGCATGGAGTACATGGGCGACCGTCTCGCCCAAGTCGGAGAGATACCACACAACGCCGTCCGCAGCGACGCCCCACCCAGCAGTCCCTTCGGCCGCGACGTCGACGAGGACACTAACCAATGAGTATGCCCGCCGAGGTTGCACGCGCGTTAGAGAACCGGTCGAATGCTCTGGGTGTCTCTCTATCAGAGACAGCCGACGCACTCCGCGCGGGCGACATGGACCGGGTGGACGTCGACGAGCTGCGCGCGCACCTGGCGGACGTGGAAGCGGAGTTGGTCGAGCTTGAGATACTCGTCGAGCAGGCCGACCGCCGCGACCGCCACGCCAACGGTGCGACGATCTCCGGGCCGTAACCACTCCCGGCCGTAGCCTGTTATTAACTCAGCGTAGTTTCTTGTTAATCTCTTAGTAACGATTAGTGGCTAGCTTGTTAAGTCGGCCTGTATCGTACCGCCACCTGTTGATATTCTCCTTTGACGTTTCCACAGTGGTTAGTCAGCCATACACCCCACCGTGTGAATAGGGAGCCACCCGATTTCCCATTGCCAATAGGTTAAACGACCACGCTTCAGCATTCATAATCATTCCAGACGGCAATATACGGCCGTCTTCAGCGTTTTTGGGCTGTTTGGGGCTACTCAAAATGTGAATCGGGTGTTTTCGGTGTGCTCTTGCGGTCGAGCTGCCGGCGACGATCCGCGAAAGGGATTCTCGGGACACACCACTACCCGGTGACCACCGACGTTTTCCCTAATATGCGATAGCATTGTATGTAGCCGGGACCGATGCATACATACCGGGTAGCCCTATCGCTGTCTAGCGATTCGAGCCTACGGATTATGCATCGGTATTCAGTGAATTGAGCGGAGCGCGTTACGTCGAGTGCGGCAGAACAGAGAGTCAACCATTAACTTCGGCTTCCAGGTTCTCTTTCACATCGGCATGTAACTCGTCCCATGTCTCAAGCCACTCAGACTTACTAAGCCGGCTAGATTTAAACGAGACAGTGACCTGGCTGGATAACTCTTTGACCATCATTTTCTGCTTGGCGCTAAGATCCTCTTCGGAGGAATCGTCAAGGTCTGCCTCTAGGTTTTCGGCCAGCACGTCGACGGTTTCGCCCATCTGTTGACCGCCGACCGCCATAGCAAACGTCTTTTGAACTTCAATCAGTGTGTCAAAATCCTCTTTCTTGAGTTGGACAAAGTCGTCTAACCCATTGTCTTTTTGATTGTGACGTTCCTGGAATGCTTTTTTCAGTTCCCCCTTTGGGTAATACTTCCCGAGTAGTCGCATGTCCTTTGCCGCCCCCTCGAACCGTGACCGGATTTCGCTAATGATTTTCCGCTGGTAGGACTCGCTCACGTCTTTGCGGCCGAGTAACCAATCACGGTGTGACTTAGTGAGGAACCCGTAGTAATCTAAGTCCACGGCTTCCGTATCCTCCGGCTTTTGCATATTACAATATACAGTAACACGTATACCGTTATAAGATTATCCCCGGCCAAATCCTATCCAGAGCACGACACGCGACGCTACCAAAAAGGGTACGTCGCCCGGAAAAGCCCTAGGCCGGTGGCGCGGCCAGGAAACCAACGAACCACACTTGTTGGTTCTCTTGGCAGTGTCTTAACGGTGACGTTCGGCCTTGGTGCAAGAACCGAGTTGTGTTCTGCCCAAAGCAATGTCAGCAGAATACGCCAGTCGCGGCCAGACGGCCAAACTTTCCAAGGATTCACCGTCTGACCGCGGACGGGACCGCCAAAAGGCGGCCCAACACGACAGTACGGAAACGGACAGTGATGAAACTAGCGCACCGATAGCCAACCGCGGACGTCCCGCTTACATTCAGCGAGGCATCCCCGCCGGTAAGAGCCTCGACGAGTGCCTAGCGGCCTACCACCGCGGCGACGATCCGACCAAACCCGACGAGTGGGGGAGGCATAATGGCGGGCGAGCGAGTGAACTTCTACGTTCCAAGCCACCACGTCCGCGGAGACGACACTTACCTATTCATCAAGTGGTGGAGTTCGCGGGATTCACTCTACGCGCACGCATTCCGCGACGAGCTGGCCGAACCCTACGAAGTGCGGGCACTCGGCCGGAACGGCGACACGTACCACGGCGCACCCCTCACGGTTGACGCCATCCCGAAGGGCGTGCGGAAAGGGTTGCAGGCCCGCGGCTACGAACTCGTTGGGGGTGAAAGCCATGCCTGAGTGCTCGAACTGCTCGAATCACGTCAGCGAGCACTACGCCCGCGTGTACGGCGACAACCACGGCCAGGTGCATGCCTGCCCGGAATGCGCCACCCAGACCGAAATACACCGTGGCGCGGCCGCCGACGCACAGGGGGCCGGCTATGACGGCCAGCGACGGAAAGACCCTCAAGCTCAACGACGAGCTGGCGAAGACCGCACACGTCATGGAGTCGGCCGCCGACCCAGGCGAATACCTGGAAATTGATGGTATCACCCTACACGTCCCGAAATCCACGCCCGGCCTGTATGCCGTGTTCGTCGACGAAACCCACGTCGAAACCATCAACCCCAACCAGTGGGCGAGCGCGCTTGAACTCCTAAGCTTCATTAAGAAGATCGCCAGCGCCCACCGGGAAAACGGCGACGTCGAACCACCCACCAGAACCGACAGCCTACCAGGTGGACAGCCCGCGGCCAACGGGAGGGAGTTCCAGTGAGCACCCAGGCCCACTACGATTGTCCACAGTGCGACGGCCGCCTAAAGCCCGCGGACGGCCAGGCCGACTACACGTGTCAGCGGTGCGGCCGCGACGTCACCGAAGCCGTCGCCAAGCTAGCCGACGACCTGAAGCTAGTCGCGGAAACCGGCGGGCCAGCGGCCGATCTCGCGGCGAAACTGCTCGAAGGGGGCGTTAGGCAATGCGCGCACACGCACGCCCCGCCGACCTGGAGAGTAGCGGCTGGCGGCAGATGTACCACCTACTCGGCTGCTCGACGACCATAGAACCGCGAGGTGGGCGGGCATGACCCCTGAGAGTGGCGGCTACGGCTCTGCTGGTGTCTCTCCCGGGGTCCCGCCCCCTACGCGCACGCGCGACCCCCGGGTGGGGGGTCGATTTTGGACACCCCCGGGAAAGTTACCCCGGGACCCCGGGACCCCGGGAACCCCCGTTTCAGGCTTTCTTGCCCGGATTTTTTGGAACGAGGGGGCGGGAGAGGGACCCCCGTGGTTGCTGCCCCACGCGCGTTAACAGAGGTGCGGGACGGTGAGCAGCGGCTTGGAGAACCGCCAACGCGCGGAAATACTGGATTCGGTGACGGTAGAAGCCACCGGCATAGGCGGCGGTCGTGTCCGGCTCGTCGCTTACTACACGGGTGGGGACGGCGAGGAGATGTTACACGCCGACAACTACCCGACCAACTTCTATGAGGACCGCACCGCCCGCGGATCGTTCAAGAATGAGGTGAAAGCCGCGCTTGACGGCTACGAACTCGACCCGAGTAAATGGGTTGAGGCGTGGCAAAAGTGGACGAGTAGCCTAGTCGCGGCCAAAGACGACGAGCGGCCGAATCTCGTCCCCGAGAACGTTCGACAACTTGCGGACGGAACCGAGCACGTACACGTTCTCACGGGCGGTGATAGCGCCGTGTGGCGGGTTGAAATCAGTTGGCGGGGGAAGACCCGGGAGATTGAGCTAACGCACGAGGACATGGCTTCGGACGGCACCAAGCCGCTGAAAAACCAGTTATTCAAGGCGTTTCTGAATAGCCCGGAAATCCAGCAAGAGGATTGGATTGCGCTTCGCAACTATTGGACTGAAATCCAGGAAGAGAAAGCGCGGGAGACGATGACCGAAAAGGACCGAAAACTAGAGTCGTTCATTGAAACGGTTACAAGCCGTGTCACGCCGCACGAATCGGCGGACGTTCTCGCGAACGGCCGGGAAGCCGCGTGGGTCGATTGGGAGAACGACCACGGTCTGAACGGTGTTGGTAGCGAGGTAGCGGTTGCATGGGTTCAGTCGTCGCTTGTGAGCGACATACTGGATAGTATGGATAACGCGCCGAAGGTTGGCGAGCTGGGGACGGAATTGCAGAACCGTGGTTTCACTGTCCGCGGGTCCGCGAATCTGCAACCGGCCGGCAAGGACACGAAAGGCCGGTATTGGTTCTTTGACCCGGCCGCGCTGGGTATCACGGAAATGGACACGTTCGACGACGCGGCGGAAGGCGCGACGAGCGAGGTGGACGCATGAGCCGTCCACACATAACCCGTATTGATGGTTCGCCGGGAGCGGGAAAGACACATCAACTGAAAAACTATCTCAAGCGGGAACGCGACGAGAACGGCGTTAGAATCGGTGATTTCCGGTATATCACGTTCACCAACGCGGGACGCGACGACGCTGTTACCGAAGTAATGGAGTTGTTTGACGGGTCCCGGGAGGACATTGAAACGAGCGTTCGGACGCTGCATAGCGTGGCGTTGGTTGAAGCGTGGGATGCCGGGATCGTCGAGGACCCGGGAGAGCAGATAATAACACAACAGACCGAGAGCAGCAAAGAGAATGGTCTGTATGAGTCGTTCGCCCGCCGTCACGGGATGCACTTCCAGGGGCGGGACTTGCGCGACACTCGCGAGAGAGACGGGGAGAGCGGGACGGCAGACACGCTTTTTCAGTTAAACGAGTGGTTGACGTTGACGCGGAAGCCCGCGAAGAAAGCGCGACAAGCGCCGGTCCCGCTGCCGTGGTCGACGTCCCGGGCGAAAAAACTCCTAGATGCGTGGGACGACTACAAGCGGACTGCCCGCCCCTTACGGCAGTTTGAACACATGGATTATCTTGACGAGGCCATTACCGGCTATCTGTTTCCGTCGGTCGACGTCTTGTTTATCGACGAGTTCCAGGATTTCAGCCCGCAAGAGTACCTGTATTACAAACTCTGGCGGGACAGTGGAAACCTCAGCCGGGTGTACCTGGCGGGCGATCCGAATCAGAGTATCTACAGTTTTCGGGCGGGAACGCCTTTCTACTTTGAGGAGACGGACGCGAGCGAGGATGTTTACCTGTCTGAAACCTACCGCTGTCGGTCAGCTATTGCGGATTATGCGCGTTCGGTGTTGAACGTGGGTCCGGGCGCGGACACGGACTTTAACGCCCACTTTGACGGCGGGACCGTCAAGCGGGTTGACGGAAGCCGGGACGCACACATGAAAGCGGCGTTGGAGAACGCGCTAACGTATGAATCGGGCGCGTTCATGCTGGCGCGCACAAATAGCAAAGTGTGGGCTATTCGGCGGTGGTTGCAGTCCCACGGCTACCCGTACCACGTTCTTGGGACGCGCCAGCGTGGGCCGTGGTCGGAGCGTATGACTCAGATGCTGAATGCGCTGCGGACGCTGCAACGCGGGTCCGGCGGTGTGTCCGCCGAAGCCGTACACCGGCTAATGGCGCATACGCCGCAGTCGGACCTACGGAAACAGTTGCTCGACCGCCACGGGGACGCTTACACGATTGAATCAGTGTGGAAAGCGTTCACGGACGTTAACACGGTCGGCCAGATCGTCGCCAAGCTGGATTTCGAGAGTTGGAAGCGGGACGCGCTACGGGCGGCCGCGAATCGGCCGGCCGGGAACAGTCCCGACGAGCTGGCGGTCGGAACGATTCACGCCGCGAAGGGGCTTGAACGCCCCGCGGTGTTGCTGTTCAACAGCTACAACAGCCACATTGAAACCCAGTATCACGAAAACATGGACATTCAGAAAGAGGAGCATCGAGTGGCCTACGTGGGTGCTACGCGGGCGTCAAAGCGCCTACTGATTGTGAACGGTTTCTTTGACGGGCCGAGAATGACACCGCTGGAACGCGCTACGGGGGTGGTTGCATGATTGAGTACGAAACGGGTTCGTTCCCGCACTTGCACACTGGTTTCAACCAGTGGGTAACCTGGAAGTACATAGACGGCGTGAAACAGCCGTTCAGTCCGTTTAGCGACTTACCGCGGTATACGGCGGACGACACACCGGATAGCTTCGCGTGGTCGAACCCGGACAATTGGACGGACTTTCACACCGCCCGGAAGTGGGCGCGGATGGTTCCCGACCTGGAAGGCGTGGGTTTCATCATTCAGATGGAATCGGAGCCATACCGGGAACCGGCGGACCCTACGGTGTTGATTGATTTCGACGACGTGATTAACGAGAACGGGGACGTTCACCCCTACGTCCGTATGGTGTTGGACCGAATAGGCACCTACGGGGACGTGTCCGTGTCGAATACCGGGATTCACTTCATGGGCGTGGGCGAGCTCCCGGACGACGTGAGAACGATCCAGGGAGAGTTACCGGAGCACCCGGACTTTCCCGAGGCGGAAATTGAAGTGTACGACGGGAAGCGATTCACGGCGGTTACAGGCAAGTGGATACCGGACACGCCCCGCGAGGTTCGGGACGTGAGTTACTGGTTGAAGCGGTTCGCGCGCCGGTTCTCGACGACCAGTAAAGCCGTGTCTCGCGAGCGGTCGAGCGACTTGGAAATTGATAACGCGACGTTCGACGACGTGGCGACGACGGACAATTACGACAAACTGCTTGACGCAATTGCGTCGGTCAAGCCTGCGGACATTCAACTGAAATCCCCGGTTACAAATGAGCAGGCAAACGGAACAAAGGGCCGCGACCCGACGTTTGCGAATAGCAAGAGTGGGAAGCGGTTAGGTGAACTGGCGGACGGTTGGGTGTATCGGGACGGTATGATTTCGCTTGACGCGCTGCAAGTCGTGGCACTCGAGGAGCGAATAATTTCGGAGGTTGGCGCGTACCCGAGTGGCGAGGAGTTCTGGCGGGCGGTTGAAGCCCTACGGGAACGCGGGGCGTCAATCCCGCGCTACGAGGGGAAGAAAGAGGATTTGCACGGACTGTATGGGAGTGCGACGACGGACGACGAGAAAGCCCGGCAGTTTGTCAAGCGGCTTGAGCTGCTAGAGTAACCCGCTGTTTTCTCGGCTTACCTGATACTTCCATATATCAGGGTTCTGGTATGGGGGTGGTTTGTATTTAAAGTAGGGCCAGGTGCTCCCACCCAGATGCGAACATATCCGAACTACCTCTTAGAACATGGCGCCCATAATCGTAGTACCCGAATCCATGCAAGGACCGTCCATAAGCATTTTCTTTCCCCCGACGACGCCGCGTCGTCGGGCGGTTTCCGGGACATACGCAGACGTTGGTTCGGCCTCCCGGATAAACCTCCGGACGGGGGCGGTACGCGTGAAACTGGCAGGCGTGGAAGGGGCGAACCGGGTCCGAATCGTAACCGCTTTAACTTGCATTCGCATAGCTTGCGTTGAGTCCTGGTAGGGTAGTGGACTATCCTCCTGGCTTGCGGAGCCAGGGACCGGAGTTCAAATCTCCGTCAGGACGTTTTCGACAAACCCACCCGACGAGCGACGCACGCGTCGCTCGCCAGTCGTCGTGGAAGGTGACGCCAGGAGATTTTAGCAGCGACGGGCGAAGCGAGTTCACTCCTGGTCCCGGCGTCACAGATAGCGTCCGTCCCCGCCCCTTTCTCCAGCTTTTTGCTCGTCGGGCCGTACCCTCACGTACCTGGTGCTGGGGGCACCGGGTGACAGGGGAGGCCCTGTGCGACTACCGGTCATCTCTGGCGGGACGGTCGGTGCCCATCCGTCTCGCTGTTTCCGTCGCGACTCATCGTCGCTGGTTCCGTCGCACCGCACCGTCGACCGGCGGACGCCACGGCTCGTCGCGTGGAAATGGGGATGCAGCCACGGCGCGGTGGGGGAGGGGAAAACGTCGATGCGCCGGTGACTGGGCCTCTGAAGGGGCCACCTCACCCTCGGTGCCGGATAGTCTTGAACGTGTCGGCCACAGCCACTGCTTCCGGAGCGCGGCGTGCGATGCGAGGAGCGGCCGGAACGCTGCTATAAGCGCCGCTCCTCGGACCGTCGAGGAACGATAGTTTGCCCGATAGAGCCACTCCTGTCCGTCGACGCGGCCATCACCCGGTGTTCTTCATGCCGGCCGCGATGCCCTTCACGGTCAGCCGGAGCGTCCGCTCCTCGGTGGGCGTCCGGTGGGAGTGGCCGAGGAGACGGGTCTGGAGCAGGTTCAGCGGGTCGACGTACGGGTTGCGCCGCCGGAGGCTGTCGGCGAGCCAGTCCCGGTCCAGGAGGTCGTCGCGGCCGGTGACCGCGAGCACGAGTTCGACGGCGCGCTCGTACTCGTCGGCCAGCCGCGGGAAGAACTCCTCGCGGAGGCCGGGGTCGGCGAGGTCGGCGTACGCCCGGGCGACGTCCAGGTCGGTGCGGGCGAGCGAGAGCGCGGCGTTGTCGAGGGTCGTCCGGAAGAACGGCCACTCGGCGTAGAGCTCCCGCAGCAGGTCGAGGTCGCCGCCGTCGTCGAGGTAGGCGTCGACGCCGGTGGCGAGCGCGTACCACCCCGGGAGGATGCACCGCGACTGCGTCCAGGAGAACACCCACGGGATGGCGCGGAGGTCCTCGACCGTGCGCTCCCCGGAGCGGGACGCCGGGCGGGAGCCGAGGTTCAGGTCCTCGATGACGGTGATGGGCGTCGCCTGCTCGAAGTAGGCGACGAACCCGTCGGTGGCGAGCAGGTCCTGGTAGGACTCGCGGGCGGCCGCCGCCATCTCGTCCATCGCCGCGACCCACTCCCCGGGGACGTCCTCCTCGGGTTCGTCGATGGCGCGGTGGCGGGCGCGGAGCTGGGCGTCGAGCATCTGCTCCAGGTTGCGCTCCGCGATGCGGGGGTTGGCGTACTTCTCCGCGATGGCTTCGCCCTGCTCGGTGAACTTCACCTGGCCCGTGACCGTCTCGTTCGGGAGCGCGAGCAGCGCCTCGTTCATCGGGCCGCCGCCCCGCGAGATGGATCCGCCGCGGCCGTGGAACAGGCGGAGCGTGATGTCGTGGTCGTCGGCGATGTCGGCGAGCCGACGCTGGTTCCGGTAGAGGTCCCAGTTCGCGGCGAGGAAGCCGTTCTCCTTGTTCGAGTCCGAGTAGCCGAGCATCACCTCCTGGACGTCGTCGCGGGCGTCGAGGGCGGCGGCGTAGGCGTCGTTCTCGAAGAGCGTGCCCATGATTCGCCGCGCGCCCGCGAGCGCGGACTCGGTCTCCAGGAGCGGGACCACGTCGAGGCCCGAGTAGTCCGGCAGGGAGACCACGCCCGCCTGGTCGGCGAGGAAGAGGACTTCGAGGACGTGACTCGGCTCCTCGGTCATGCTGATGCAGTAGGTGTCGATGGCGCCGGTGCCGTACTCGGCCTGCCAGTCGGCGAGGCGGTCGAACCGCGTCAGCACCCGCGCTGCCGTCTCCGAGACGCCGTCGGTGTCGGCCAGGTCGACGACCGCCTCGTCCTGGCGGATGGCCTCGGTCAGGAACGCGACGCGGTCGTCCTCGTCCATGTCGCGGTAGTCGACGCCCTCGCGGCCGACGGCTTCGGCCACCGCCTCGGTGTGGTTCTCGCGGTGGTCGCGCAGGTCGAGGCTGGCGAGCGAGAAGCCGAACGTGTCCACCCGCCGGACGAGCGGTTCGACGTGGACGTCCGCGACGGTGGCCGCGCCGTTCTCGCGGAGGCTCTCGTCGATGGCGACGAGGTCGGTCAGTAGCTCCTCGGCGTCGGCGTAGCCGCCCGGCCGCACGTCGGTCACGCGGTCGAGGCGCTCGCGCATCAGGCGGAGGCGCTGGCGGTACGGCTCGTCGGGGTAGCGCTCGGCGGCCGTCTCGGCGACGCCGGGCAGTCGTTCGCGGTCCTCGGCGAGCGCCGCCGCGACGACCGGGCCGACGTCGACGCGGCCGCCGTCCTGGCTCAGCACGCCGGAGAGCCGCTTGAGCGCCTGTCGGTAGCGTTCGAGGACGACGGCGCGCTGGCGTTCGAGCGTGTCGGCCGTGACCTCGGGGGTGACGGAGGGGTTGCCGTCGCGGTCGCTGCCAGCCCACGACCGGAACTCGAACAGCTTCGGGACCGCGACGTCGGCGTCGTACTGCTCGTCGAGGGCGCGTTCGAGTTCGTCGTACACCTCCCCGACCACGTCGAACAGGGTGTTCTCGAGGTACCACTGGACGTTCCGGGCCTCGTCCCGGGGTTCGGGCCGGCGCTGGCGCACCTGCGGGGTCTGCCAGAGGCTCTCCACCTCGGCCGCCATCTCGCGCTCCTCGCGGACGGCTTCGGCGTCCGTGAGCAGGCGTTCGTCGAGGGTCTCGAGCGTGCCGGCGATGCTCCGGAGCTTCGCCTTCACGGTCTTCCGGCGCGCCTCGGTCGGGTGGGCGGTGAACGTCGGTTCGACGAGCACGTCGTCGAGCACCTGCTCCACCGTCTCGGCGCTCGCGCCGGCGTCGTCGAGGGCGGCCACGGCGGCCGCGAGGCTGTCGGCGAGCGTGCCGTCCTGGGAGCCCTCGCGGACGGCGCGGACGCGTTCGCGTTCCTCTGCGAGGTTGATGAGTTCGAAGTAGGTGGTGAACGCGCGGGCGACGACGTCCGCGTCGTCGGCGTCGAGTCGGTCGAGGATGCGGTGGAGGTCCTCACGGGACCCCTCGCCCTGCCGGGCGTCGATGGCGGCCGTCCGGAGGTTCTCGACGGTCTCGAAGTCCTCCGCCGAGGTCTGGGCCGCCAGGACGTCCCCCAGGAGCGCTCCGAGTTCGCGGACGTCCTGCCGGACGTCCCGCGCGTGGAGGTCGGTCATACGGATGTGTAATGGTAGCACGCCTTAAAACAGCGTCCTTGTTTCGAAAACTTGCCCCGGTGCTCACCCCCGCCGTCGCGGGCGCGAGGCGGTCACTCGGCAGATAGAACGAAACGATTAATCAGTTGAAACTCGCGGGGTGATTCGAAAACGGGGTCGTCCGCCCGGAACGTGGCAGGCGCTCGGTTCGGGACGACAGAGAGAAACCACGGGGACCGTGAACTGGGCCCGGCCGGGATACGTTTTCCACAACCCGTACGACCGTGCTGGCCGAAGCCAGGTTCACGAACACCGCTTGTCGCGTGGTCCGCTACTTGGTCTTCCCGGCCTCCGTTCGCACGGAGACTTGTGGGTTGCCGTGGTTGTCCGTGGAATCTTTGACCTCGTGACCGTCTTACCGGTCCTTTGGTGTTCGATTCCACACTCGTCCCCGTTCGTTCGTGTGACCGGACGAACGAAGCCGAATCGGCCAGTGTACCCTCACTGTCCTCGTGGACAACTACGACTACGTCGTCCCTCATGATTAATGTATCGGGATTTCCGGGTGGGTGGGAGACGAGGCGTTTTAGCCCGGGCCACCCAAGACGGCCACATGGACGCCCACCTGCGGGCGGGAGTCGCCGTCTACAACGCCGGCCACTTCCACGCCGCCCACGACGCGTGGGAGGACCGATGGCTGGCGCTGGAGCGCGACACCGACGACGAGCGGTTCCTCCACGGCCTCATCCAGTTCACCGCCGCGGTCCATCATTGCCATCGCGCCAACTGGGTCGGCGCCCGCGGCCTCGCGGAGAGCGCCGGCGAGTACCTCGCAGGCCTCCCCGACGCCTACCGCGGCGTCGACGTCGCGGCGGTCCGCGACTACCTGGCCGCGCTCGCCGCTGACCCCGAGAGCGTCGAGCGCAAACCTCTCTTCGCGCTCACCGTCGAGGGCGACGCGCTCGCGCTCGACGACCTCGACCTGGACGCGACGCTCGTCGCGGCGGCCGTCCTCGCCGACGAACTCGACGGATTCGACGAGGCCGTCGTCGAACAGGCGGCGTCGTACGCCCGGACGGACGTCGACGCGGGCGGGGGTAGCCGGTTCGTCACGCTCGTCTTCGACTTCGTGCGCGAGGCCGAACGCCGCCCGCTCGTCTACGAACGCCTCCGCCAGCACGTCGAGCGCCGGCGGGCGCGCGAACGCGACGTCGAGGGCCTGTTCGAGTAGCCGGACGACCCGCCGGAGTCGGCGACCCGGGCGGTCCCGGCTCTGGGAAAAGCTTATGTCTGATTTCCTTACTTGTAGCGTTATGCGACACATAGGGTTGAAAGCGCGGATGCTCCTGTCGGGGACGGTGCTGTTCGGGTTCTACGCGGCATTGGCCCCCTTCGCGTTCCGGGCGGGCCTCGGCCTGCCGGTCGTGCTCGCCGGCAGCGTGCTGTTCGTCGGCGTCCAGTGGGTCGTCGGGAAGCGATTGGCCCTCCGGAGCGTCGGTGCCGAGGACATGCCCGAAGACGAGTACCCCGAGGTCCACCGGACCGTCGAGTCCCTCAGCGACGAGATGGGCATCCCGAAGCCGCGCCTGATGGTCGGCGCGATGGGCGTCCCGAACGCGTTCGCCGTCGGGCGGCGGGGCGCTGGCGTCGTGGTCCTCTCCGAGACGCTCATGCAACTGCTCGAACCCGACGAGCTGCGGGCGTCGTCGCCCACGAACTCGCCCACATCAAGAACCGGGACGTCGTCGTGACGCTGCTCGCCCAGAGCGTCGCGTCGATGCTCGGCATCACCGTCTTCTGGGTGGTCGCGCTCGCCGACGACAGCATCGTCGGCACCATCGTCGGCTGGATAGCCAGCGTCGTCGTCCAGCTCGTCGTGAGCGTGTTCGTGATGGCCATCTCCCGCTACCGCGAGTACGTCGCCGACAGCGACGCCGTCGCCTACACCGGCGATCCGGAGGCGATGGCGCGCGCCCTCGCCAAGATAGCGCAGGTCGGTCGCCTCGACGACGCGCCCGACGTCAGCGACAACATGAGCGCGCTCTGCATCTTCGGCGGGAAGCGCGGCCTGCTCGCCGCGCTGTTCGCGAGCCACCCGCCGATGGAGAAACGCATCGAACGCATCGCGCCCGGCTTCCTCAGTCGAACTCCGCCGAGTTGTCCTGGGGGTCGTAGCCCAGCACCTCGCGGGCGCGCTCGATGGAGTAGTACTTCCGGTCGTTGTCGCTGATGCCGTAGACGATCTCGTAGTCGTAGTCCGCCTGGATGGTGCGGTCGAACAGGTGGGCACAATCGCGGTAGGAGAGCCACATCGCCTGCCCGCGCTCGTAGTCGATGGGCGGATGACCCTTCGTGAGGTTGCCGATGCGGACGTTCACGACGCTGATGCCGTGTTCGTCGTGGTAGTACCGGCCGATGACCTCGCCCGAGGCCTTGCTCACGCCGTAGAGGTTGCTCGGCCGCGGGAGTTCGGTCCCGTCGAGACGGAACTCGTCGTGGGTCCGGTAGATGTCGGGCTTGCGGTCGGTCTCGTAGTGACCGACGGCGTGGTTCGACGACGCGAAGACGAACTTCTCGACGCCGGCGTCCACCGCCGCCTCGAACATCGTCTGCGTGCCGTCGATGTTGTTCCGGAGGACGCTATCCCACGGCGCCTCCGGCCGGGGGTCGCCCGCCAGATGGACGACGACGCCCACGCCGTCGACCGCCTCGCGGACGGCGTCGTAGTCGGTCACGTCCGCGACCACGAACTCGTGGTCGGTCGCCTCGGCGGGTGGTTCGCGGTCGAGCAGCCGCCACTCGTACTCGTCCTCGATGCCCCCGAGGATGGCCTGCCCGACGCGCCCCTGTGAACCGGTGAGCAGTACCGGGTCGTCCATTCAGGGGAACATGGGCGCACCGGGGCTAAGTATGATGCGGTTCGCCGGGACGGTCGTATCCGGATAGGTCTGCGAGAACGATTACGCGACGATTGTGACGTCCTCGAAAGCCCCGGCGTGCTGGACTCGGAGGCCTCGCTGCGCGCTTCGCTCACTTCGTTCGCTCCAGTGCTTACTTCGGCCGCCGTCGTCCACCACGCCGCCCCTTTCAGTCCCACCGCCGGTGACTGAACGAACCAGGCTCGGGTGGGATTGAAAGGGGCCGGGCGTTCGACCCGGCCCGGACGAAGCAAGCACCGCAGGCCACAGGCCGAGGAGCGCAGCGAGGCCCGGCCGGTCGAACGGCCGGGGGCTTTCGAGGTATCGTTCGTGGTTCAACCCCCAGGCCAACCGAACACGAAACAGTTCCTGCGGGGACGAAGGAACTTAGCGGGTGGCACCGAGTGTGGGCGTATGGAGCCGACCGACAGGGACGCGGCGTGTTTCGAGGCGGGCATCAAGTTCGGCGCGCTCTACCACCAGTTCGCGGGCACGCCCGTCAGCCCCGCGAGCGCCCCGAGCCTCGAACGCGCGATGGAGGAGGCCATCGAGAACCAGCCGGCCTGCGAGTCCGTCACGGTCGACATCCTGACCGACCGCCTGGAAGCCGAAATCGACCACGGCTACACGGAGCTCACGGGCCGGTTCATGGAGGTCGAGATCGTCGTCGACCACGAGGGTGTCGAGGTTGTCACCCGGATGGAGATGCACGACGGCTACCCGCTGATGCGGGTCGTGGACGTCAGGGAGTGAGCCGGCGCCAGAGGCCGACGCCGCCGTACGCGAGGACGTACCACCAGACGACGGTGAGGGCGATAGCTGTCGCGTAGGTTGCGACGAGCACCGACTCGAAGGGGTCGGGTGGATTCGGCTCGAAGACTGTCTCCGACCACCCACATACCTATCGATGCCCGGGTGGAGAACCGGGTCGAGTGGGGGTGAGACCGCCGGTTTCACTTTCAGTTTCGGGCAGATATTTAAACCCCGGGCGGCCGAACTACCCGCCATGAGCCAGACGACACTCGATAACGACGACCTCTTCGGCGAGGCCGCCAGCGAGATGCGCGCGGACGTGGAGAGCCACCTGGAGCAGGCCCGGGAGACGCTCCCGGACCCGGACGACGTCTGGGAACTGGAGGCAGACAACACGCTCGGGGCGCTCAACGCGCTCCGGGCGGCGCTCTCGGCCGAGGGGGCCGAAGAACACCTCCGCGACGCGAAGAAGTGGTACACGATGGGCGAGCGAGCCGACGCCTTCGAGGACGCCGACGACCTCGAAGCCGAGATCGAGGCCATCGAGGGCCTGCTCGTGGACATCGAGACCGCACGCGAGCAGGTGAGCGACCTGGCGGGCACCATCCCGGCGCTCCGGAGCACGCTCCAGGACCTCCACGACGAGGAGGCCACCGACGGCGGCGAGGACGTCGACGAGGAAGCAGAGGAGGAAGAGGAGGAAGAAGCGGAGGAGGAAGAAGCAGAGGAGGAAGAGGAGGAAGAAGCGGAGGAGGAAGAAGCAGAGGAGGAAGAGGAGGAAGAGGAAGAAGAGGAAGAAGCTGAGGAGTAGCGAGGACGGCGTAGCGGCAGCAGCGGAAGCGACGGAAGGAGGTTACTTGTGCGGCGGGCGGGAGACGTCCCGCTCAGCTATGGCGTCGAGCAGGTCGACGAGCGCGTCGGTCGCGAGGGCGAGGAGTTCCTCGCCGCGGTCGGCGTCGCCGTCGGCGGGGTCGCCGACGACGCCGTTCTCCGTGAACTCCGCGGAGTCGTACGCGAGGTTCACCCGGCCCTGCCAGTCGCCCCAGCGGTCGCTGGCACCGTCGCGGGCGGCCTCGATGCGGTCCTCGCGGACGAGGTCGGGGTCGGCGTGGCGGAGGAGCGCCGTCTCCACCGGGCCGGCGTGGCCCATGTCGCCGCGGTGGTCGCCGATGGCGTCGAACCAGGTGAACGGGACGGCGAACGCGTCGTCGTGTCGGGTTATCGTGGCGGCCACCTCGCCGAGCGCCGGGACGTTACCGCCGTGGCCGTTGACGAGGACGACCCGGTCCCAGCCGTGGCTGGCGAGGCTGGCGACCGTCTCGCGGACGTACGCGCGGAAGGTGTCCTCGGTGACCCAGAGCGTGCCCGTGAACTGGCGGTGCTCCTCGGAGACGCCGACGGGGATAGTCGGCGCGACGACCACCTCGTCGGGGTAGGCGTCGGCGGCGCTGGCGGCGACCGTCGCGGCGTTCAGCGCGTCCGTCGCGAGCGGCGCGTGCGGGCCGTGCTGTTCGGTGCTCCCGACCGGGAGGAGCGCGAGGGTCGCGTCCGTGGCGTCGGCGTCCGTCCAGGTGGCGTCGCCCAACTGCATACGCGGGGCGACGAGCGGGGGTGCCTTGTATCCGACGGGAGTGTTCAGCGAAGGTCGACGGACGAGGCGGAACGATGTCGGTGGGAACCCACCGGAAGCCGCCCGCTTCACCGTAGCAACTTCACCGGGTTCGACTATGTGGAGTGAGCGACGAGACCCGGCACCTCGATGACCTCACAGGCGCCGGCGTCGCGCGGGTTTGTCGATACGGGTTACCGGAAAGCGGGAGGGACGCCGCGAAAAGCCACGACGGGGTGCCGGTTGCACGTCTGGTTCTATGAGGCCAACCATCGCACTGACCCGACGTCCCCGCAGAGCGGCGCGAGAACGTACGAGCCTTCCAATGGTATGTAGTTGGGAACATCGAATAAGTGGTTTCGTGGAATACTGCAGTTAGCCTTCAGCGGTTACCAGCGGGGGGACATCGATGGAAGATTTCAGGAACATCATCACAAGGGGGTACGAGCAGACTTCGGTCGAGATACTCTCGGAGTTCTCGGGCGAGAAGCTCCTCGATGTGGGCTGTAACGACGGCTCGCTTACGGTATGTATCGCTGACGCTGTTGGCGCCCGCGAAGTGTACGGGGTAGACGTGTCAGAGCCGGCTGTCGAAACCGCGAGCGAACGAGGCATCGACGCGCACGTACTCGACGTAAGCGAACGCGAACTTCCGTTTCCAGACGACTACTTCGATGTCGTTTATTCCGGCGAAGTCGTCGACTATATCACTGACACCGAGCGCTACTTCGCCGAGATTCGTCGCGTCCTCTCGGCTGACGGTGTGTTTCTCCTCTCGACGGTTAACCTCGCCTCGCTACACAACCGTCTGGCGCTCCTGTCTGGTGGACTCCCGTTTCCGATGCGTCCGGAGAACGACATCGTCCATTCCGATGAGGGAGTCGGCCTTTACGAGCTGGCGGACCGCGTGAGCGTCGTTCGCCTGGACGACCTCAGTACCGCCCTTCATCGACACGGCTTCACGGTGTCACGAGTTGAGGGATGCGTCGCAGACCACCAACACGTGACACCGGTGAAGGCCGCTGTCGACTGGCTGATATCATTCGTTCCGAGTCTGAGCTACCGATTCATACTCCTGTGTCACAAATAGAGTAAGTAGTGGACTCCCTGAGCTGAGCAAGCGGAACAGAACGCCGTCCGCCAGATGACGAAAAGCACTGGATTCTCTCCCGGTGAACGGCTGTCTACCGGGTTCCCGTCGAGAAAGTCCCGCCACCGTCCCCCTCCCCCATCCTCGTGGTTCGGCCCAAAGCGGTTTCCGTGATGTCGCCCTACTAACCAGCGAGGACCCCGCGAATGAGTACCACACCACCCGTCAGAGCGTACGGCATCGAGTTCGGCGACGTGCACGACCGGCTTGAAGCGGTCTCCTTCCCGGCGAGCAAGGCGACCGTCGTCGACCGTTGCGGCGACTGCGAACTCGACTTGCTGTCGGGGAGCGTGTCGGTCGAGGCGGCGCTCGCCCCGCTCCAGGGCGAACAGTTCGCGTCGGAAGCGGAGGTGCTGGAGGGTATCTTCAACTGCGTCGGCGTGCAGGCCGTCGGCCGGCCGCAGTACACCGACCGCGGCGGCACCGCCCTCGCGACCGACGGCCCGCAGGTCTCCTTCTAACCCGGGCGTCGGCCGCGCCCACCGTCGAGACGGAGTTCAGTCGTCGGTCTCCGTCCGGGCGGTCCGCTCGGCCGCGCGCTCGACGAACTCGTCCGGTAGCTCCTCTATCTCGCCGGCCTGGACGCCCCAGAGGTTCGCGTAGAGGCCGTCCGCGCCGAGGAGGTCGTCGTGGGTGCCGCGTTCGACGATCTCGCCGTCTTCGAGGACGACGATGAGGTCGGCGTCCTTGATGGTCGAGAGGCGGTGTGCGATGGCGAACGTGGTGCGGTCGGCGGTGAGGCGGTCGAGGCTCCGCTGGATGAGCATCTCCGTCTCCGTGTCAACGTCGGAGGTGGCCTCGTCGAGCACCAGGATGGCGGGGTCCTTGAGGATGGCCCGCGCGATGTCGATGCGCTGGCGCTGGCCGCCGGAGAGTTTCACCCCGCGCTCGCCCACCATCGTGTCGTAGCCGTCCGGGAGGTTCGTGATGAACTCGTGGGCTTCGGCGGCCTTCGCGGCCTCGACGATGGCCTCGTCGCTGGCGTCGAACGTACCGTATGCGATGTTCTCCTTGACGGTGCCGTAGAACAGGAACGTGTCCTGGCTGACGTAGCCGATCTGGCGCCGCAGGCTCGGCAGCGTCACCTCCCGGACGTCCTGGCCGTCGACGCGGACGGCGCCCTCGTCCACGTCGTACATCCGGAGCAGGAGTTTCAGGAGCGTGGACTTGCCGGCGCCGGTCGGGCCGACGAGCGCGAGCGTCTCGCCGCCGTCGACGTCGAACGAGACGTCCTCGACGATGGCCTCCTCGTCGTAGCCGAACGTCACGTCGTCGTACTCGACGGCGCCGTCGTCGACCGTCAGGTCCGCCGCGTTCGGGTCCTCCTCGATGCGGCTCGGCTCGTCCATCAACCCGAAGATGCGCTCGCTGGACGCACGCGCCCGCTGGTACATGTTGATAATCTGCCCGAACTGCGCCATCGGCCAGATGAACCGCTGGGTGTAGAGGATGAAGACGACGAACTCGCCGACGCTGAGCGTGCCGCTGAACGGCCACGGCGGCCCGGAGACCACCCAGACGCCGCCGACGGCGAACGTGACGACGAACCCGACGCCGGCGATGACCCGGAGCCCCGGGAAGAACTTGATGCGGGTCGAGATGGCGTCCCAGTTGGCGTCGTAGTAGCCCATCGAGACGTCGTTCACCCGGTCGCCCTCGTAGTCCTCGGTGTTCGACGTCTTGATGACCTGGATGCCGCCGAGGTTGTTCTCCAGGCGCGAGTTCAGCGTGCCCACGCTCGACCGCACCTCGGCGTACTTCGGCTGGATGGTCTGCACGAACCGGTAGGTGAACACCGCGATGAGCGGCACCGGCAGGAGCGCCACGAGGGCGAGCTGCCAGTTCTTCACGAACAGGATGACGCCGATGCCCACCACCATCACCGCGAGGCGGAGCGCCGAGTTCATCCCGTCGTTGAGGAACCGCTCCAGGCGGTTCACGTCGTTCGACAGGATGGACATCATCTCGCCCGTCTGCTTGTCCGCGAAGAAATCCATGTTCAGCCGCTGCATCTTGTCGTAGGTGTCCGCACGGACCGCGTGCTGCACGTTCTGCGCGAACGAGTTCCAGCCCCAGTTCCGCGTCCAGTGAAAGGCCGCGCCGCCGAAGAACGCGAACGCGATGATGCCGGCGGTGAGCTGGAGCTGGGCCGTCGGGTCCGTCGGCAGCCACGACTGCGGGACGAACGGGAAGGAGAAGGCCCGTTCCTGCCGGATGATGGCGTCGATGGCGAACCCGAGCAGGAGCGGCGGGAGGAGGTCGAGCACCCGGGCGACGATACTCGTCGCGACGCCCACGGCGATGGCGAGGACGTTGTCCCGTCCGTACTCGACGAACAGCCGGCGCATCGGGTTCTCCGCCTGCGCCCGCTGTTCCTCGAACGGGTCGTCCTCGTCGGCAAAGTCCATACTTCGTGGGGAACGGCTTCAGGGCAAAAGGGTTGTTTCGT
This sequence comes from Halobacteriaceae archaeon GCM10025711, assembly GCA_042662785.1. Lineage (GTDB taxonomy): Archaea > Halobacteriota > Halobacteria > Halobacteriales > Halobacteriaceae > JBHSYX01. The sequence goes on along the minus strand of JBHSYX010000001.1, from coordinate 652,980 downwards.
TTGTCACCGGGCGACAAGTCAGACCGAACGGCGTTCGACCGTCGGGTCGATGCCCGCCGCCTCCAGGTCGGCCCGCACCCGCTCCCGGAGGGGTCGGGCACCGACTCGCGGGCCACCGGCACCGCCATCTCGTCGTCCACCGCCCAGTAGAGCACGCAGTCGCTCGGCGCGTAGTACTCGATGCTGTACGAGTCCGTGCCGCCCCGGTAGTGCACCCGCGCTGCGACGCCCTCCGAGCGCCACCCCTCGCGCGTCGCCAGCGATTCCACCTCGTCGCTCATACCCGGCGTTACGCCCCGTCCGGTGTAGGGATTTCGACTCCCGCCGAGGCGTTCACCTGCATCCGGTCGCCCACCGCGACGCCGTTGTCGGTCGTCCACTCCCGCGGTACCTCCACCACCCACTGGGCCTGCCCCGGGTAGGGTTTCAGGTCCTCGCCCGCGTCCGGGACGGGCGCGTGGTGGATGGCCGTCACCCGGCCGTCGCTCCCGACGAACACCATGTCGATGGAGAAGTTCATCCGCCGCATCACGAACGTCCGGCGACCCTCGTCGTCGTAGACGAACAGCATCCCGGTGTCGTCCTGCAGGCACTCGGTGTCGCTCAGGCCGGTGTACCGCTCGTCCGGCGAGTCCGCCACCACCGTCCGCACCGTCCCCAGCGTCGTCCCGTTCTCGTCGAGGAACGTCACGGTCGCACCGTACTCGCCATCGTTGGTCCCGGACGGGGCCTCCTGGGCCCGCTGTCCGGCGAACGCGTCCAGGCCGGCGCCGCTCAACGCGGCCACCGCCACGACCGCGACCACCAGACCGGCGACGAGCAGGACTCGACGGGTCATACACCTCGTATCGGCCGCCGTCGCGGTAAGCCTTCGGGAGAGAAAGTAACAGTTATCCCCGGCCAGTTCTGCCTTACTGATGCCGGGTCTGTGGTCTAGTTGGTTATGACGCGGCCCTTACAAGGCCGAAATCGACGGTTCAAATCCGTCCGGACCCACTTGAAATAAAATCAGGTGAGGGCTAGTTCTTGTTCTCGGTGTTTTCCGTCCGTTCCGGAGACGGGCACGGTATCGACCCGTGCTCGACTCGCTTGTGGCAACTACGACAGAGCAAGACCAAGTTCCCCATTGCATTCGACTCCTCGACGACGTCGAACTCCGACCGAGGGACGATGTGGTGGACGTCAAGAGCCCGAGTCGACGGTGGGTCACCACAGACCTGGCACACTCGGTCCCGCTCTTCGACGCGTTCTCGAATCCGATACCAGTTCGATCCGAATCGGTCACACGCCCCACCCTTCCAGTTCGGGTTGTCGTCGCTGCACTGGTGAACACTCATCCATTCGCCCCGACACTGGTTGTCGCAGAACTGTTCGTCGTGAGTCTCGACGCGATGAAGTGAGCGTTCAATCGACTTTCCACACCAGGAACACGGGACACGAGTGGTTGGCGCTGGCCGCTCTCGTTTGTGCGTGTCTTTGCAGGTACGACTGCAAAACCGGGTTGTGTCCGCTCTGGATGCTCGAACCTCGTATGCCTCGCCACAGTACTCGCACGTCGCCTCAATCGACCGTTTCTGTGACTTCGTGTGACACTCCTTCGAACAGAACTTCGTGATTCCAGCCTTCGACGGCTTGACTCGGTACTCCTCGTTGCAGTGCTGACAGACGACAGCAACCATCGTTCGATCTCCCGGCGCACCTCATCCGAGCGCGCCCACCCATCGGGCGCGCCGAAAAAACTCTCACAAGCGAATGACTCACACCCACAGAATCCAGAACCGGGTCAGGCAATCTGGAGAACAACACACCAGACAACGAGACCGAAGAAAGACAAACCCCACTCCACCAGCCACGATTGATCCCTCACACCGAACGTCATCCACGAACCCAACACTGGGAAAGGCCCTGTTGAACACGCCAGAATTCCCCCGAATCCGCTTGATGGATATAGAGGATGAATGCAGCCACCAATACCGGTTCGTTTCAGTCAAGCAGAGCTGGACTGAGTTGGCCCGCAGAGGCGACTGTCGTAACGAACGACTGGCGAGTGGCTAATTCTCAGACGAGGTGGACCGTCATCTTTCGGCTTCACCATGTATCGCTCGGTGTAGTCCGCTCAGCAACGCGGTGGCGGCGATCACGGCACCGAGCATGAACATCGGGTAGGTGAGCCACACACTTCCCGAGATAGATCCGACCTGTGGATTTGCCCTCATGTAATTATACCAGTGAAACGCCTCGAACGCCCACACCATCACAACCAGGCCGACAGCGACACCGAGTCCGTACTTCGCAAACGTCAACGGGTCTGTGCTCATCATCGACAGTCAACTGCACCATGTCATATATTTACTAGTCTTTTATTCATAACCAGAACAACGCCCGCTCAGCGGTCCAGAACACCGTTCCAGGGCAGAGCTCGACGCATTCGATGCTCATAATCGGCTTGCAGCCCCGCAAGGAACGCTCAGGACTCCATCTACGGACAATCATGGAAAAACAGCTACTCTCAATCAAACTCCCAAATCATCGAAAAACGGCCGTCCTACCATCCATCGCGCGAATCAACAGCAGAAACCAGGACCCAACCCGAGGACGTCAGTGGTGAAACCGCAAGACGGAAACCGATTATGAAGATTTGAACGACGACTCCGAGAGAACACCGACCACCACCTCGAAGTGCCACAGCGCTCAGCGCGCCTCTGAAGCGAGGTTTCGGCCGCCCAATAGCGTTGGGTTGCTCTCGCTGGATGACCCATACGTGGCGTTCAGGACAGTGTCAGTTCTGTTCTTGCGGGGCCTGAACCCGGTTATGAACGCTTGCAGACTCGGTTAGAGGGTCTGAGCAGCTCTCTAGTCGGTCTACGCTCGCCTCTTCCAGTTATGAATCAGTGTCACTGCTTCGTCTGCCAGGACTGATTTTTCTTCGTCAGTCGGCGTCGGGTTTGGTGACCGCCGTTATCTGGACGTCCCAGTCCGGGAGATCGGCGGCGTCGGTTCGGCAGTCCCAGGCGCCGCGGACGGTGACGTCGTTCCGGTAGGCGGTCCGGAGCAAGCGACCGAGGGCCGCGTCGAACGCCGCTTCGTCCGTGACCTCGCGGGACGTGTCGGACGCCCGCGTCACGGCACTCCCCTCCAAGCGAGGTCGGGTACCCGCGACGAGGGTCGTGGACAGGATGGGTGGTCGTCGACGTGATACTGTCGCGTCTCGAAATCGCGCTGTGCCGCCGGCATGGTTTGTCGGTCGGGTCGCACCTCACAGCGCAGCATAATGATTGTCACTATTTACGTCCAGACGGACGGAGAGGAGGAAGCCTGGCCGCGAGCGTCCATAGTTACGCATTTCACGTGCGCCGTACCGGATTCGATAGATGGTACTCAATCGGCGGGACGAAGCTATCCTGAGGTTTCTGGCGGAGAAGGACGTCGTGTTGCCCCCGACGCCGCTCTACGTGAATCTCCTGCGGGACGGGGCGACGTTCTCACAGCGGACGGTCAGGCGACGCCTCCAGCACCTGGCCGACCAGGGACTCGTGGAGAAAGTCGACCAGGCGCGAGGCTACTACGGCATCACCGACCGGGGACGGGCGTATCTCGACGGGGACCTCGACCACTCGTCGGACGACGCCGAGTAGCGTGGTCCAGCCACCTCCCAGGAGAGCCGAACCTGGGAGAACAGTTATATATCGGGCTCGTTTCTGGTACGGAAACAGTATGTTCGAGTCGGATACAGCGTTCGTCGACGCGCTCCAGGACGAACTCGACGGCGCGCTCCGCACCGTCGCGGAGTACGACGAGACGGGTTACACCATCCTCTTCATGCGCGAGGACGTTCAGGCGACCTACGAGGACGCCGACATCCAGAACATCCACGAGAACGTCGTCCTCGACACCATCTCCGCGGAGTTCCTGGAGGGCCTGTTCGACGCCGGGTCGCTCACCTGCTCGCTCCAGCTGTTCGACGACGCCGCGATGTGCTCGTTCCCGCGAGAGGGGTACGACGGCCTGTTCGTCTCCTTCGACGCCGACGCCGACGCCGACGTCTCCCTGGTCTCGCTCCGCCGGACCTGCGAACGCCGGACCGACGACGCCGAGTAACCGACCGACGGCGCACCCGTGTTTCGAAATCCTTTTTGCCACCCTTCCCATCCGTTCGAGTGCCCACACGCGAGGCAGGCCGCCTTAGCTCAGCCTGGGAGAGCACTCGACTGAAGATCGGGCTGTCCCCGGTTCAAATCCGGGAGGCGGCATTCCCTTCTCGGTTCACATGCCGGAACCACCTTCGAGAACCACCGTTACACTCGGACAACGGCCGACGCGTGCAGCGCGAACGTCGCGCGTGAATTGACTCGCCACTGTAGTGCCTGTCAGAAGCGGCCAAGACGCGACTGTTCATGCAGCGGCGTCGTGGCAAACGGCCGCGACTGTCGGGACCAGCCAGGAAGCGACGAGCGTTGCGAACAGTCGGGGTGGGGCCAAGCGACCGGAAACGGCGGCCTGGTCGAGAGGTGGACGAGCATATGACCGAGGACTCGGGGCAACAATCTGACCCAGCAACATCACAGAATCAAGACGATGGTCAGGAGCCGGAAGAACAGGAAGCAGAAGGACTGACCAAGCGGGTGAATATTACGATGCCGCCCGCGCAACACGATAAGCTGAAAGCGTTCGCCAACGGGGAGGGGATGAGTTTCAGTCGGTTCGTCCGCCGAGGATGTGAGGAGTTGCGTGTGCGCAGTGAGAGGGGAGGAGCTGCGCGGGAATACCAGCCGTTGGTTCAAAAACTCGATCGACTCGAAGAGCTACTTTCGACGGTGGTTGACCAGGTAGAAGAGGTAGATCAGCGGGTGGAACGGCTCGAACGCCACCCGGGGCCACCAGCCGAACAAGTTGCTGACGAGCTGCTTGGGGAATTCTACGACGGGTCTGAAAAGTCAATCGTTGAACTGGCCGACGAGGTTGACCGAGAAGTCCCCGAAGTCCAGCGAGGTCTGAAGGAGCTCAGTAAGTCGTTTGCGATCGTTCGAAAAGAACCAGAGAATACCGACACGGGATCAACCCGCTATCAAATGAGGGGTAAGAACGATGAAGAATAACCAACCACGAGACGAGAATAACTGGACGGGAATCACAGCACGGAAGAAACCAGATAGCACAGGCTCAGACAGTCGACTCGCGATACTCGAAGAGTACGACGTTCAAGAGGATGATTTTCCTGAGTTCGACGACCCATATGTCCGTGGATTCCACAAATACAGAGAAGAAGATGTTGGTGAACGAGCATTTCGGCTTACGAGGACGGTGTTCCAGCAGTATATCGACGTGATCGACAACCGTGCAACAAAGGCAACTCACAGGGACGTAGAGCGGTATGGACGATGGTTAGAGGGAAATCGGTGCGCGCAATCAACTATCAATAATTACCTTGCCCCGATAAAGAAGTTCCATAAGTTTTTGAATAGAGGTTATCGATTTAACCTACCGGACGTGGATGACATCAAGGGGAGCAAATTCAGGGATGCGCCATCGCCCCGCGAACGGAAACCACTCCCACGAGAGGATGTAAAGCGGCTATTCGACGCGACTAGTTCGCTTCGTGAGTCACTTGTGATTGGTCTCCTCTATTACGGCGGATTGCGCCGTAAGAAGGTGACCACACTAAAGTTGAAACATGTTGATTTGGAAAATCGGCGTTTTAAGGTCGTCAACGCAAAAATGGATGGTGATCGGACGCTCCCGATCGGGGATAGTCTGAAATATCTTCTTCAAATCTGGCTGGAATCTGAACGCGTAGGGTACGCACCAGCGAGCACTAGCGACTATCTCATTGTCGGGAAGGAGTCCGCTACGCAGATTCACCCCCAAGACGTGTATGAAATGGTGCGTGAGGTTGCTGACGCGGCTGGAATCCAAGAGGTGGTAGGTCGGAAAGCTGATGGAGGAAAGATCTACCGGGTTAAACCCCATGTTCTGAGGCATAGTATCGCGACGCATTTAGCAGAAGACGCGATTCCGCTCGATCATATTCAGAGATTCTTAGGCCACAAAAATCTGGATACGACGTTAACCTATGCGAGTCAAGGCGTGGAAGCTGCCGCGGAAGCCTATTTGACGGATTACACTGGGCTGTAGGGTCGATTTTTACAGTCATTTTTAAACCGCTCTATTGGGGTTGCCATTACACACTGAGTGTGTACCATACCAGTGGCACAGCAATCTGCCAGTTCTTGAGTGTGTACTGGATACACATCGGGAAGAGCAGAAAGCGGAGGCACCCCTATGACGTATCTCTATCGAAAACCAGAATAACTGGTTATAATCTCGTACCTTCGAGTGCTCGCCTCGGAGCCAAAGGACCGACCCCGTTCACTAGTTGCCACATCTCTTCGAGGGTGAGTTCACCCACTGATTCGGGTTGCCGCTCAATCGCCGATTGAAGTGCTCGGGTACCGCCTTCGCTCCCGAAGTAATCGATGAGAAGTTCATCGAGGGAGAGATGACGCAATCCCCGCAGGGATGGGTCTTCAACGCCTGATTCAGCAAGGCGACGTCTGAGAACCGGAATTTCAGAGGCGGTCGGCGTAACCAAGACGACGCCATCATACCGATGCTCGTCCAAGTCAGCGAGCAGGTCAGCCAGGATCGCTGTCTCCCCGCTCTCGGTCGCCTCCCGAGATTTCGTCTCGAGAAGGTGAACGGAGTTCCCGAACCCGAGCTCCCAAGCCGTGATTCGTGTTTCACCATCACGCTCCGAGACGGTGAGTGTCAAGAAGGCCCAGGTCACAAGCGTGTCGTCGGGGGCGATATACCACCGGTCGAGGCCGCTCATCGGCCAGTCACCTCCCAGTCTTGATGTTCGGGAGAAGGCCCGTGGAGGCGCGGTGGCTTCTCCGCACTGTGAGCGCACTGAGGGCACGCTGGCGGGGTGGGCTCATCAGCGTCCCACTCAACCGCATCCCACGAATACTGGGCATCACACTCAGCACACCGCCAGTCGTGGGCACCATATCGGTCTGCGAGCCCGGGGAATTGATGAGCGAGCGTCGGCGTTAGCTGTACCTGCTCGTACGTTTTGAGCACCTGGATGACTTCCTGCTTAGGATACTCGAACCCCGGGAGAAATCCCTCAGGTGGCGCATCCTCCCCGCCCACTCAGCCTTGCCACACCGGTTGCGGTAGTCACAAACCCCGCACTCCCAGGAGTGTTCGGGAGACGCCGGCGGGAGGTCTCCGTCTCTCTGGTGGGTGGTCTGGGCGGCCGCCCAGGCGAGGACAGTCTGGCGCCAGAACCACGGGTCGAACGTGACGTGGAACACGCGGAGGTCGAAACTCGTTCGACCACCGTAGATGAGCAGGCCGTCCGTGACGTTGTCGTCGTGGGCTTGCGATAGTCCGTACAGGTAAGCGTGGAGCTGGGCTTTGTGATGGAGGTTCGGCTGGTCGACCCGCAAGACGTCGTCTTTGGTTTTCACCTCGGTGAGGAGGATGGGATCGGACTCGCGGTCCACGATGACCGGGTCGGTCGACCCGCGAATCTCGATATCGACGTCGTCTGCGGTGATGGTGTAATCGACCCACATCGAGTTCCGGATGTACTCGTCAGAACCAACGATCCAGTCCTCGAGATACGGGACCACGACGTCTTCTTCGAAGCAGCTGCCGAACCAGAACAGTCCCTTCGGCGGCCGGGTTTCCTGCGGGGTGTTCAAGCGCCGGTAGTGAATTTTCCGGTGGCACTGATTGAGTTGATGTGGATAGTGGCGGGGCGGTCGTGGGACACTCGAGGGGCCGTTGCGCCACGGCTTTCCCTCCCGGATGTTGGTACGAACTTCGCGCTCGCGATACCACGACCTGAAACTCGCCGGGCTGATGTCGTCGACGAGCTCGCGAATACGGCTGGAGGCCGTCGACGTACTATTTCCCTGGTGATTCTCTTGCGCGCTGTCGGTCGTCATGCACGCTCACTCGCGTGTAATTCGTTCCCGGGGTGACTGTGATTGAAGCCTGGCATGGTCGTAGACTCCGTGGGCCGCTGCACGTCGAGAAATCGCCCGGCGATTTCTCGCCCCGGACGCGGTGGATTATATCGGTTGGCGGGCTAAGAACTTAACACTAACTAACAGTATTGTTAGCTACAACTGCCAGTTTCGTAAGTTTTTGTCAGATAATCGGCGGTTCTTTGTTCTCCACTACTGCATCGGACCCAAGATGCGGCGTCCCCGGGTTTCGTGGATGACAAACGCTGACGACCACATTTTGGAGTTTCTTCTAAACAAAGGAAACCGGGAACTCATTGCGACGCCAGCAGTCATAGCCGAAAACATCGACTTCAACCGCGGATACACTAGACAACGGCTTTCGGTTCTGCTCGATGAAGACCTCGTTGAGTACCACGACGAACAGCGGGCAATGTATAAGCTAAGTCCAAAGGGTCGGTCCTATCTCGCAGGCGAGCTCAACGCGAGCGAACTGGAACGAGACGAGGAATAGCGGGACGGTTCAACAGGGGAGTTCAGGACTTGTGATGATGGCTCGTTTCTCATTTCTTTAAGTCAAACCCTTAGCTTCCTGGTTTTCCGGACGGTAAGCGCTCTATTACTAAACTCGCTCGTTTACCTCGTTTCATTCAATGAGGGCGATATAGAATGGAGCAAGACCCGGTGATAGCTATCGACTTCGACGGCGACGGAAAGTCAAAAGTCGAAATCTACGACCGCACCATCGCCCTCATTGTGGTCGCGGGGATACTCATCATCATTGCCCTTTCAGTCTGGCTTCTCTAAATCTATACCCGGAGAAGTCTACGAAGTCTCCGTCTCTCGTTTGACCACGGCTTCCGCCCCGTACGCCTGCTCCTCGAACTCACGCTCGTACAGTCCGTTGTCGCGGAAGTACCGGATCGCCATCCGGAGGTCGCCCTCGACGCCGTGCTCGCGCAGCACGTCGTAGGTCACCGCCCCCTCGGCGGCCTCGTAGATTTCGTCCAGGCTCGTGCCGGCCGGCACGCGAGCGTTCGGGCTCCCACTGCTGTACCGTTGCGCCCCGCCTGGCTCGTAGTAGTCGCGGTCAATCACCAGCGTCCGGCTGGACTCGTGGCGCCCCTCGACCACGACGGTGCGGTACTTCCGGATAGTCTTGTAGCCGGCCGCCTCCAGGACGCGGTCGTAAAGCGGCCGCGACAACGAGGACTGGGGCGAGTTCCGGCCCGAGCGGTTGAGGCGGTCGATGCGCTCGGCATTCACCTCCGCAAAGAGTTCGGCAGCTCGTTGGTCGTCGCCTTCGAGATAGTAGACCGGCGTCCACCGACCGCCCCGGGCTTTGCGCTGGGTGCCGCGAGTGCCCGCCACCGAGATCTCCCGGAGGACCATGCGCTCCTCGTAGGAGAGGAGGTTCTTCCGGACGTCGGTTCGGGGCCGTTCGCGGAGTTGGTCAAATGCCTTGGTCACACCTTTGGGTCGCCTTCGAATCATCATGGTATGAAACTCAGCCGGAGGCGCTGCGTTATCACTTACGGTCCTATGGAAAAGAGCCGGGCCGACAAACAAGGTTGAATTTCAGAACTAATTTTTCGGTGAGTCCCAGCCTGATTTTCCCACTAATTTATATGCGGAACCATTAATCCTAGCTAGACATCATGACTGATGAATCAGAGAATCCGCTTGAGCGGCTCCACGTAGACGCTGACCAGATTAACCGTGAACTCCTTGCAGATGCACTTGAGGGAGTTATTGGAATAGACGAGGACTCCGGTGAGGCCAAACACCTGGCTGGATACACGGACTTAGACAACATAGAGAAGTTCGTCGCACGGCTTCTTTACCGCGTTGCAGCCGTCGACCTTGGTCATTTCGAAGATGACGAGGTCGGGGCAGAGTCAGGTGCATTCGGTGACGTCGTGGGCGTTGACGACAGTACCATTCGCCAGTACGTCGGAAAGCTGGACTTCGTGGAAAACGAAAGCGAACGTGGTGGATACTACATTCCAGGGTATTCACTCGAAGCTGCTGTTGAGTTTCTCCAGCAAGAAGACGAGTAGATTCATCGAGATCCCGCCATAGGCGAACTGCTCCTTGGCAGCCAATCATCGGCTGCGATTGCATTCGAGGAAATACTAGCAAGATATAATTAGCACCTGCCTGTCAATCGCTAACTTTATCCTCAAATTCTGTAATCTAGAAGCCAGATATGCCAGGTGACGATTCAAACGACCCTCTTGAGGGCCTGTACGTCGACGGTGATGAGTTCGATCGAGAGCGACTGTTCAACGCTCTCCAGGGAATTATTGGAATTGACCGGGAGACTGGCAACCCGGTCTTCCAATCAGGGTACACGGAATTGGATGGCAGGGGAAAATTCACAGCCCAACTCCTGTATCGAGTCGCTGCAGATGCTCTTGACGAGCTGGAAGATGAGGACCTCGGGGCTCCCGCTTCAAAGTTTTCTGACCCGGCGGGAGTGAGCGATCGTTCCATCAATAACTACGGTGAGGAACTCAAGTTCGTACATCACGACGAAGAGAAAGGTGGATACTACATTCCCGCCTTCGCCATCGAAGAGGCGATTGAGTATCTCGCGGAGAGTGATTGATAGGATGGCTGTTGACTACGAAAACCCTCCTGGGGACGCGAGTCCCACACATTTGCATTCGGTCTGTGAACGACTGCGCGAAGGGGAAACAACCCGGGACGAATTATATGAGGATTTGGATATTAACAACAAGACTATCCGGGACAACGTTCGCTACGGGGTCTATCTTGGATTCTTAACCGAGTCCGATGACTCTGTTTCGGTTTCCGGACCCGGAATGAAACTTAGTTATGCAGAAGAGGGCTCCGACCAGTGGTCCGAACTATTCAAATCTGGAGTAGAGGGTTACCGGCTCTACAAGGATTTACTCATTCACTTAGCGACTAATTGCGAGGAGGAGATTAGGGCTGAGGGATTTCTAGAGAAAACTTGTTATCAGAGAACTACGCACTGAGTTTGGTTTTCAACTCAGTGAACGGACGTTAAAGAAAGGCGTGAATGTATTTTTGAACACTCTTGATGCAGCCCGAATCGGCGAATACGTAGTCGGAAGAGGTGGCAATCCAACGCGACTTGATGACTTATCGGATGAATTCTTCCAGTTTGGAGCCGATGGTTCGGACAACGATGAGGGTGACGAGGAGTCGTCCCAGATCGACGAAGGGGACGAGGATTCTCCGTCCGAAGGGCAGCCGTCCACTCCCAAGCAGAGATCACAATCAAGTGAAAACCGGACTCAGGCATCTTTAGGCACCCTTGACTTTCGAGGTGCGAATCCGATTAACGTCTCTCTTGAGGTCTCTGGTTCAGATGATTCAGAGCATGTGAAGGAACTCATCCAGGCAATCAGGATGGGGTTTGAGGAACCTCTTCCATCAGATTTTGACGGCGGAGACGAGTTGACTGACGATGCAGCGGGTGATTCTGATGGTCAACTTAGTGAGGACGCTGTCGAAGATGAATCTGCTGGAAATTCCGATTCTGATACTGAGGACTCCGACACTTCTTTGACGAAATTCACGGACTACGACGACGTGCCGGACAATTAGCTCCCGTTTTGTGTTGGTATTTCCGCTGAGGAGCTCTGGTTTTCCCCCAAATATGACAGAAAAACGATACTTTTATTACGCTAGAATATATTCTATCTAGCAGAGCCAATCCTATGTCGGTCGAAACCCAAGAAGGCGGTAAGGAACCGCCGATGGACGAACAAGAGACCATCGTCGTCTCGGATGACGGTGTAGAGCTTCCGGTCGTAGAGGTCCTGACAGGCCGGGGCTTCATAACGGGTAAGTCCGGCAGCGGGAAGTCCAACACCGCGAGTGTCATCGCTGAGGAACTCCTCCAGAAGAACCTCCCCTCCTGATTGTCGACACAGACGGAGAATACTACGGCCTCAAAGAACAGTTCGAAGTCCTCCACCTGGGTGCTGACGAAGAATGCGACATCCAAGTGAGTGTCGAACACGCCGAGAAGATTGCCGAACTGGCACTCGAGCAGAACATCCCCATTATCCTCGACGTTTCTGGGTATCTCCACGAAGACGAAGCCAAGGACCTGATTCGAGAGACAGCACGCCACCTCTTCGTCAAGGAGAAGAAGCTCAAGAAGCCGTTCCTGATGATCGTCGAGGAGGTCCACGAGTACATCCCAGAATCTCGTGGGCTCGACGACTGCGGACAGATGCTCGTCAAAGTTGGCAAACGCGGCCGGAAACACGGACTCGGTCTTTGCGGCATCTCACAGCGCCCTGCCGACGTCAAGAAGGACTTCATCACGCAGTGCGATTGGCTCGTCTGGCACCGCCTCACCTGGGGCAATGACACCCAGGTAGTCCGCCGCGTCGTCGGCTCTGACTACGCCGACGACATCCAGGACCTCGACGACGGAGAGGCCTTCCTGATGACCGATTGGAACGACGAGATTCAGGAAGTCAAGTTCCGGCGAAAGGACACCTTCGATGCCGGGGCGACACCCGGCCTCGAGGAGTTCGAACGGCCGGACCTCAAATCGGTCAGCAATGAGATTATCGAAGAACTCGACGAAATCTCAGAGCGCAAGCGGCAGCAGGAGAGTGAGGTCGAACATCTTCAGTCCGAACTGAAAGCGAGCCGTGAGCGTATCGAAGAGCTCCAAGAGGATCTCGAACGGGCACGAGACGTGAGCCAGCTGGCGGAGCAGTTCACTGACGCTCTCACACAAACCGATGCCGAAGAGGAGAGAACCTCCAGGCAACTGTCGAGGAAATTCGCGAGGAGAAGAACGAGCAAATTCGACAACTCCGACAGCGAAACGAGCAACTAGAAGAAGAGAACGAGCAGCTCCGGGAGCAGATTGAGGACCTCCAGGAGTACGCCGACGCTGCCGAGCGAATGGACCAGCTCGAGCAGAATCTCGACGAGGCGACGGAGGCTTACGTCCGACTCGGTGAGGCACTTGGAATCGAACCCGAAGGAGAACAGATTGAGCGTCTAAAGCAGCGCATCGAGTCACTTCAAGAAGAAAACGAAGAACTCCGACAACAGAGTACGGTGATGGACTCTGAGTCCCTCGAATACCAGGAATTCGTCGAAAACGATGCTGTACAGGCTCAAATCAAGGTCGCTAAGCAAGAGGCGACGTCCCCGCGATACGTGAAGGGAGTTATTGCGAGCATCCTCCACACGGGCGGTCCAGTAACGTACGATGACATCGCAGATGAACTCGATATCTCGACGACGAGTCACGTGGCGACCGCGGTTAACGCTTTGAACGACCGGGGCGTCGTCACAAAATCAAAGCGAGGTCGGCAAACTGTCGTCGACCTCAACAAGGGAAATCTTCCTGAAATCCGCCAAGCAGCGTTGAGACGTGAGAAGACAAAGGAATTGATGAGCGACTTCTAACCGGTTCCTCCAGGGAAAATCAACTGGATGCGTCCGGATGGATTGGCTTATCAAAGTTCTCCTCGATTATTTCTTCGGCTCTTTTAGCTCCTCGAGCTGTGATTTTGGCTCTTCCGTCTTCATAGTACACAAGCCGATCCCGTTTCATTTGCCCGAGCGATCCACCGATTGTTTGTTTTGATGCCCCTGGAATCCAGTCTGCGAGTTCCTCGGAGTCGAGTTCTTTTCCGTCCACGAATAGGTGGATGAGAATTTCCTCTGGCGGCGTCAGGTCAGTATTCATGATAAGTCGCTTACCGTTGTGTATGTCGATGAAGGGTGTGACAGGCGAGGCTAGTTCATCGATGAGCTGGGCGATTTCGTCCATGTGGTCCTCATCACCATATACGCGTAGCAGTTCCCCGAGAATCCAGCTGCAGATGCGAACGCCGGTTTGCGTATCAGCGTGGTTAACTGGAACATCGAGGTTGACGTGGACGGAGTCACGGTTGTTTCGAATCTCATAGGCGGCGCTAATCGCCCGGGGAATGGATAATCGAACCTCGTCAGGGGCACCGAGTCCGATTTTTCCATTAAGGCTATCATCCACGAATTTCCCGACTTTGACGCTCGGCTTGACGCCTTCACCCATCTCCTCACGTAGGAGGTTCACGGTGTTTTCACAGAATGTGCCGATGTGCCGACCTGCTTCACCGTATTTGTGAGACCCAAGGGCGAGCCGCATCTTTTCATAGTGGTCGAGCATCCGCTCGACAGATTCTTCGTGGAGGCCAGCATCAACCAACTCGCCTTTGATTTGAGCGTAGCTCATTCTACCTCACCCTCAATCCAATCCAGAGCATTTGGCAGATTCTCGACGACAACCCGGTGTTCGCTTTGTCCCTCCTTCGTTGCGAATCCGGCATCACGAAGCTGCTGGAGATACTTTCGAACTGTCCGCTTACCTTTGTCAATTCGCTCGTAGAAATACTCCGTTGAGAGCGTCTGTTCATCGGCGACATTGCCCTCTTTTGCGAAGCGTTGGCCGATCAAGTAGATGAGGGCCTGGACCTTGCCACTTGCCTGACGATACGGACTCTTGATTTCGATGGTCTCGTCCTCGTAGATTTGGAGCAAGTCCTGAACTCGTTCGAGGTTATTCTCGAGGACTGAAGAGGCGTCTGCGACGAGTTTATCATGGATTTCGTCTTCGAGACTCATTCCTCAATCACCTCCTCGACGTACTGTTCACCGCTGCGTTCAACTTTCCACAGCTGGGTCTGGCCATCTTTCCCGTCTCGCATCAACCACCCGCGATTTTCCGCGTTGGCGAGAGTGTCGCTCATATTCGCCGGTGTAGCCACCTTACAGGTATGGTACCCCTCTTCGATGTCACTACTGGTGAAATTGACCTCCCCCCCCGTATTTTTCGAGGTAGTGCCCGATAACGACGGCTCGCTCAACGTGTGTGGACGGATCAGCTTTATCGTAGAACTCACGGAGACCCGAGCTGGCTTGTTCCACTTTACCGCTCGCAACTTTGTTTTCCAGCTCGGCGACTCGAGCCTCGAGATCTTCGAACTGCTGCCGGAGATCTTCGATGTCGCCGCTCATTGTTACTTGTCCTCCTTGATGAACTGCTCCGTCTTCTCGAGGTTATACGTCGGGATGCGGTAATTCCCGTCGTCGTTCTCTGCGAGACCTTCGTCGTCGAGGTTGCGGACGGCAGGATACACCGTTCCCTTTTTGACGCCACTGAGTTCGGCGATGTCCGAAGGGGTGAGCCATTCACTCTCGGCCATATCCAGCTCGGTCTTTGCTTTCTGGCTCAGTAGGACAACCGCGACCTGTTTATCGGAGGTGAGTTCGTGGAAAGCGGGCTGAAGCACTAACCTCCCGCTGTCGTTTCCAATCCGGACGTAATTGCTTAGGAGCCCAGCGAGTAGTTCCTCGTTAAGTTCATCCTCATCGACAATGAGGTCCTCAAGCTTCTTCTGATTATCTGCCATGCTTGCCTAGCGCCTAGGCCCACCGACATTTAAGCTTTACTTGTACCCTTTGAATAGCATGACTCCTCACCACCGGTTTATAAATGATAGCTGTTGATAGTTAATTTCGACGGGTGGGTACAAGGGATATTTAGAATTCAAGCCCCATGGTATGAATATCGATATTTCTGAAGTTTGTTTATTATAGCCTTTGGATACTGTAGGCTCTGTTGAAATCCTCGAAGAGTTACACGTTCGCCCGGTAGTCTGACCGGATGAGGGCCCTCCCAAAGTCGCAGTTGCTTCAGTTCGTTGAGCAGGCGTATCACTTGGCCCGACGAGCTGTCGCTCGCTACTCGTCGAAGTTCTCGAAACGCCGGTACACACTCCACCAACACATCGTCCTGCTATGTCTCAAGGTGTGGAAGAATACGACGTACAGAACGCTTCTCGACGAACTCATCGAGATGCCCCGGATTCGGAGCGCCATCGACCTTGAGGAACTCCCGTCTCCCTCGACGCTGTGTAAAGCGCTCAATCGACTCAATATGGCTGTTTGGCGGGTTCTTCTCAATCTCTCGGTCACACTTCTCCCAACCAACGGTGTCGTCGGCATCGACGCCTCCGGGTTCGACCGGAGTCACGCCTCGAAGCACTACACGAAGCGAGCGAAGTTGACGGTTCAGCAGTTGAAAGTCACGCTTCTCGTAGACACGAGGTCGAACGCGATTCTCGACGTACACGTGACGACAACGCGAAAACACGATTCGCAGATTGCACCGTCGCTCATCAAGCGAAACACCGGAGAAGTAGCGGTTCTTCTTGGCGATAAGGGATACGACGACCAGAAGGTTCGCGCGTTAGCCCGTGAGACTGGTGTTCGTCCGCTCATCAAACACCGCGAGTTCTCGTCACTCCACAAAGCATGGAACGCTCGACTGGACGCCGACCTCTACGGTCAGCGCAGTCAGAACGAGACCGTAAATTCTCGGCTCAAACGCAAGTACGGCGCATTCGTCCGCTCACGGCGCTGGTGGAAACAGTTCCGAGAACTCACCATCGCCTGTCTGACCCACAATCTTGATCGATCACTCTAATCGGTAGATACAGGACGCATATTTAGGAAATCCAACCGAAAACCACGTCTCCGAACCCACAGATGATTGCAGATAAATTGTCTATCAGCCCCTACATGTTCGGCAGGGAAGATATGACCGCGCTATCCAGATGTATTGTATGTCCGTTCGTCGATTTTTTGGCTTACTCCGCGCTCTTCTAATCTGGTTCGGCCTCGTTCTGGTTGCCAGTGGAATCAACACTGCTGTCTCACCGGATCCAGTGCCGCCGAATAGTGACGGATTCCTTTACGGGTTGGCGTTCTTGCACGCACTCATTCTCGGCGGGTTAGGGTTTCTGGTCGTCCAGCTCGGGTACGCCTTCCCAGCAGGAATCGGCCGATTCCGAATGGGCCCTCTCGCCGACCGGAGAGCAGGAGCCCGGTCTGGCGTTGTAGTTCTGGTCTATGTCACGACAGCCTTGCTGATGGTGTATCTCGTTCCGAAGTTAGTTCCCAGCGTTACCGAGAGTACGACCTACGCGATGGTGCTGTTCTCCCTGTTTCTCGCTGCCGGGCTTGGCCTGGTTCTCACGCTCTTGACGACCCTCGGTGGCCATCTCATCCGCTCGTACCAACGTCGAATAAACAACAACGAACGCCAGCGACAACCTGAGACATGAAAGGAACTGTCTAATCCATACGCACACCTACCTAACAGCGGTTTCGCCGGAAGGGATGTCTAACGAATAGGATTTCAACGGAGCCATACTGTATAATAATCGAATAGGACATCCGAGCCCCGTGTCTCGATTTTTCAATACCTCATTTTCACCTCTCAGTCCCTTTGAACGAGATCTCGCCGTGCCCGATCCACTCGTTGGTCACGCCGTCGTGCAGCTCGTCGAACACACCATCACCCGACGTCCGTCGCGCACACGACTGGCAGTAGAAGGCGGAGTCCATCACCTCCCAGTTCCAGTGGCCGTGTGGACACCGGTACCGCCAGCGTTCGGTCTGCTCCCCGAGGTCGATGGTCACTCCCATAGGCAAGTTGGACGCAACTACCTGGTAGGTAAAAGTGGTGAGCCATGCGCGGGGGTGAAAGTGAAAGTGAAAGTGGCCGACGAAGCCCTATTCGGGCTCTTGAATATCTCTAATCAGGGATTCCGTCACTTCGAACGCATTCCGCAGGGTATTTTCAGCGTCTCGCTTGGTGGAATGCCTATCTGGATGTGCTACCTCATTCCGTCGATCCCGTAGATAATCTAAGAGTTTGAGATCTTTTCGAGGAGGTACAGTTTCGTCAGACGTCATCCGATCTATTGCACCGTACCAGTCTTTGTACTCGATGTCTTCGTCTGTTTCGTGATCGAACCATTTCCGAATAACCCCTTCCGTTCCCCGGAGGGCCATGAATTCGGCAGAGGTGTGATTCGCACACAGGAGGTTAGTACAAGCCTCGTTGAGATCTCTTACCTCGTCAGAAAACTCTTCACCAATCTCGATTGAGAAAAACGCTTCTGCGCCCTTGGAAAGTTTAGCTGGTGGGATATCAGTGAAAGCTGTAGTAGTGAACACCTTCTCGTTCACCGTGTCTTGAAAGCGCGTTTTCCAACGCTCTGACAGCCTGTATAGACGATCGTGATCTCCATCACTTACTTGTGTTTTGGCCAATCCCCACGCGGTCTTCATGGTATTTTCTTCTAACAGCTGGTCTCGCGTCTCCGCTATTTGAATCCCAATTGGTTCAAATCCATGGATTTCTTTGAGAACGGCTAAATCCTCAAGGAGGTTCACCGTTTTTTCGACGCTCACACTGCTCTTCTCTAAGTGGTTAATCAGCCGCTCAAAATTAATCGCTTGCCTGTAGAGGATTCGTGGATTAATGAATCGCTTCGTGTTTTCGTCCATATTTATGAACCGGTGTATGGCGTGTAATCTCTCCTGGTTTGTTAGCTGTTCCCCCTATCCCAAGCAGTGTACCATCCATTGTTGGGATGTCTAACAAAGAGTTGATTGTACGGTTTGCAAGGTATGCTGCAGCAGAGGAATTGGACTATTCAACTGACGAAATTGTAGAACTGGATGATGAAGAACTTCTATCGAATGTGTTTGACGATTATCAGGACGGCTGATTTCATCAACGAATATACGCTCTAGCCGGATTCTGATTTGAAAAGGCGGTTGGTCTAATTTGATTCCATATTTACGGATATTTCGGGGTCAATCGTACGAACTCCGCTTTCATCCGAGATGGCTATTCTGACTTCTATCGGCATCCAGCTGGTGCTTAGCCGCTCGACGACACCTGCGACTAACTCTGGATTGGCACGCCGGGCCAGGTACTCCAGCGCCTCGATCTTCGCCCGACGGTCTTGGTCGGCGTGGTCGCACGCCGTGACAATTGCGTCGGTCTTGTTCCCGACGTCAAAGACGTCCTTTGCGGTCTCGATGGCATCGTAGCGGTGGCCATATCCCTCTTCTGGGTCTGTACGCACGCGAACCTGCTTCGGGATGTTCGACTGCATGGCCGTGGCCACGGGTCGGAATACGTAGTTATTTCGCCTGCCCCAATCCGACACACTACTTAAAGAATCCTGGCTAAGTGGCGTTTGGAGTCGAAACAGAGGGGTTAAGCCGGCCAGTTTGCGACGTCGACCGTGACTCAGTGGCCACGACCTCGTAGGGTGTCGTGGCCACTATCGCGAATCGGCTTCTCTCGACGTGCGACCCCGTGTGAGAGGTTGAGGGATGGAATGGCTTATTTAATTGTAAATTATTCATCTATTAATGGGTTTTGCGTTTGAACGATGCATTTGATAGACAGATTTTGCCCATTCTTTCGACTCTACCGTGTTGTTACGAATTACACCTAGAACCTGGCCCGTTTCCCCATAGACAATTATACACACCCTCGGGGTGGGTTCCAGAACATAAATAAGCCCAAATGATAACTCAGTCGTGGATTGGAAGAGTGATAATGTTCCCGTCTCAAGCGCGCTGTTAAGTTCACGGGAGTAATCGTTACGAAGACTGTTCAATACCGCTGGTTCAACCACCACTTCCGCAGTAAGATTACCTTTGATAATCCGTTCATGAAAGCTTGTAACGTATTGAGGCAATATGACCGGAGTGAAACCTTGGAGGGCTGCCGCTTCGTTAATGGTTTCTTTGATTTGTTCAATTGGTTTGTTTGGGGTTGGTTTTTTGGCTAACGTAACCGATGCGCTAACCAGTATGTCGGGATTTAGGAGCTCGTCCACTACTTTGTCTCCGAGAGTTCTGCGTGCTGTGACGAGGCTAGCCACCCGAGAAAGGTAATTACGGTATTCGAGAAATACTTGCTCACCAAACCTAGTGAGTGAATAAGTACTATTTGATTCAGAAACTAATTCGAGATCGGCGAGTTCATTGAGCCCTCGATACACTGTTGAACGGGATTTTTTATGCCTTTTATGAAGAATCCGACGGTCTATTGGACCAGCAAGTAGTTGAATGATGATTTTCTCATGTTTCGCCATCGCAGCAGCAACGGACTCTTCATCAAGGTTGTTAGATTTTATTCCCATAGCTCGATTTGTATTTTTATTAATATAGCATTTTAGACTATCATGTTACCCAAGTACGACGTGTCGCTCACTACTACCGGTTTGTTTACTTATAGACTCGTGGGTGCCGAATTTATTTTACCTAAAGAATGATTTAGAAGACAGTTCGTAATTGTTGATTAAAACAATTAATAGTCATCTGGATCAATAAGTGGATTTTCCCATAACCGTTGATGAACTGGCTACCTTCAGTCGTCTCCGGAATAGAGAATGACGACTTCATCGGAGGAGCGAATTTGAATAGTGTACACACCCGGCCCGACGCCACCGCCTTCAGCGGCATGGTAATCCGCTGTCGTGCAGCATTTGCTCCAGTTTCTATTGATGCACTAATGTGATAATCACCCGGCTTTTCAATTATGGTCACCGTTTTCTCTTCATTGCTTGCTACTTCGTACTCGTATGCCTGTCCATCGGACATGGTCGTCTCTTGTCCGGACTCGGTGGCATCTATAACTCTCGATGAGATAGTTACTGTGACCGTGTGTGTCTTTGCATCAGTATTCTCGACAATGATTGTACCGGGCTCTGGTCCCCCACCAGTTCCGAAGATACACCCAGACAAAGTGACGATATGAGCGATACCAACCGCTCGTAGGGCCTTTCGTCGCGTCAACTGGGACAAGGGCATGCATCAAAGCTCACTTCGAATCGTTAAAAATTTTTCCTTATTTATGATAACTAAGTGTGTAAATTATGAGTGGCTGGCCAATAACTGAACGCCATTCCAAATTTTAAACGGGCGTTCCACAATTAAAAATAATATATGCAAATATAATATATAGATGTACATTGAATGTACAATTCAATGTGCAAGAAGGTGTGATATTGATGTCAAAGGACACCTACACCGACAAAGACGAACCACCAAACGACCATGTTAAAAGCAACCACACAAACCGACGAAGTGTCCTGAAAGCTAGCGGGGCAATCTTCAGTCTCGCAGCTGCACAGGGAATGATTAAGTCGGTCTCCGCAGAGCAGAGAGGACAGCAACTAGGTAAAGCCGCTGTCGTTGATTTGCATCTCGAGCACGTTGGGATCTCAAAAGACGTTCCTGTCGGGAATACGCACTTTTGGCCTCGATACCGGCTGGATATTGAAAAAAATGCTTTCGTCTTCACAACAATTGCTCCAGACAAACAGCGTCAATATTCACGCCAAGGTGGGTTACTGGCATATCGGTATGGTAATAGCGTTCGCCATCTCTCTGGAGCGGACGGGGATACCATAGCTGATTTGTTCAGTAACGAAACCCCCACTTCGCTTACGCTGGATGCCGGTCGGAGTGTATTTCTTGCTAACGAATACATTCCCCCATCCGTCAGGGTTCACCGAAAAGGGGACGAAGCAGTTCGCGTCTCTGTTCAGGACCGGCAAGTGGATCTTCATGCTGGGGAACAGAAAAAAATCGAACTCAGCCCAGTAACTGTCCAGCTTTATGGTATTGGGAAGGGTTGGCAAACAACTCCTGGAAAGCCCGGTGAAGAACCGATGCGAGTTCCAAAGCCAGGGCCAATTGTGGACGAGACAGTCACACCGGTCCTGAAAATGGAAAATTACGGACAGCTAGACATCTACGATTCGAAAAAGGGAGAGTAAAATGGGCCACTCATACATTAGCTTCGCCACAGAAGATGGTGGAACCGCTCGTGATGCAGCCGTAAAGGAGGAGGTACAAAATATCATTGATTACCTCAATTCCGAGGTGAATGATCACGAATTCTCATTTTGGGATTTTGGACAAGTCCCATTTCTATCAGGAGATTATAACGCTGACAAAGAGGGTGAAGAACAATTCGTCCATGACGTACTTGACTACTTAGATGGAAATGATTTAACTTCGCATGAAAATGTCCTTATTGCTCACGAATTCGAGGAATGGGGATACGGTGGTGATGAAAAATACTACACCACTGATAATAACATCCGAAGTTACGGTGCAGCTGTCTTCGCTGGAAGCTATTTTACGGGCGAGTGGGAAACGCGTGGATTCACATGGCACGAGGCTGCCCACGCTTACCGCGTGGACCACGCGGACGGTGGATTCCACACCGTTTGGGATAGTGACGATACGACGTACAGGTATACGGATCTCACGCCGATGGCGTGGTCCTACTTGCTTGAGCCTGATACCGGGCCAGACCTAGACGCAAGTACGACGTGGGAGGGATCTGGTTCGAGGCCAGATAGGTTCGACAACGGTTACGATAACCGGAAATACTTCTGGGAAAACCCGAACCATTACTGGGACCGGTATAGCTACTATACACTAAACGAAATCCAGGATTGGATTGATGACCTGAACGCTGGATTATCGGTTTGACCAATCTCGCTGTCAGCCCATTTCTTTAAATTTTCTACTTCCACAGTTTTGGGATTGCTAGTAATCGGTGATGCATAGTAGCTGTTATTAAAGCTTATTTGCATGGTCTTATTTCATCTTTTTAGCGATGATCTCAATCAAGGTTTTCTACCGATCTGGTGTGAATCTTGCAGTCGACGCTGTCAGTGTATTGCAAATTTAGGAAAGCTAGCAAACCTTGAATATAGGCTTGGGCGGAAGTTTCCAGCTCATTACCAGACGATCTGCAGCAGTTTGCACGGCTTCGGACTCCAGAACATCGGAAACTCATCCCTCGTTAACAAAGCGAACCAGATACTGCCCATATCCCAGACGTTCCACGACTAGGTTCTGTTCATCGGGAACTCGTCGCTATCATCAAGAACACTGTCGCGCCGCAGGTAGTCTTTGGGACAGTGACAACGCCACTCCCGTTGTTCTCTTGGAGTCGCTGCATAATCGGGCGTCCTGTCCGGTTGCATTAAAACGTTCCCCTGACAGGAATCTCGCGCCTGCGGCGATGGGTGCCTACCAGTGCTTTACTGAACGCTATACCGGACGGAGGAACCGAGCGCGTGTCGGCTGGGCGGTCTGATCGACGTGTAACCCATGAACGGGACTACGGGATCTCACGGCCCGAAGCCACTTTTTCGGAGAACTAGAACGAAATGCAGAGTTCTGAAATCCACATATCGCGCCGGAAGTTATTACAAGGTCAGTTGAGTAAGTCGACTTGTTACCAAGTAAATTGGGTTAAATCCAAAATTGGCCCAATTTTCCCAGGTAATCGTCAATATTACAACCCAAGAGAGCCACTATCGGTAGGCACCGTTGCCCAACGGTGAAAACCTATGGCACAGTCGTTGGGCAAATGATAGACACAAACCAGAACAGCGAAAAAACGAGTAGAACAGACAGTCAAGAACGCGAAAGCGGGGACAGGGATAGCTACATCCCGTGCGCCGCCAGTCGGTCACCAGTTCGAAATTTGCTTGGCCGGGGATTTGACAGGGGATACCATAAGAGGCCAGAGTGGGCCGATTGGTGTGGAGAGTCAGCTTCGGGGGTAATTAGGACAAGTTGTTTGCTCACCAAAAAGTGCCCTCGGAGGTGGCAAGCTATATCGACCCGTTCAGGGACCGTTGTGACCGGCGACTGTCCATGGAGACTTGGGGGACAACCAGCGAGTTGGCCTGGCGAATGGTCCACTGGTTCAAATAACCAAGCCGAAATCCGTGCATCGAATGTGATTTCTGTGTGGCATGGGAGCCAGCTCGCCCCCCAACGGCGAGGTGGTGCTCAATGACTGGCAAACGGAGCGATCCAGAGCACTACGTCGCCGAGAACAAGGAGACGCTGGTTCGAATCCTCAAGCACGGAGACGATGAGTTCGTGCGCGCACTCGCGCTCGCAGCCATCATCCGGTATGGAAATGATCCGCTGATCAGCGATGTGAAAAACGAACTTAAACGAGCGGAGGAGGAGCGTTGATGTCAGCGTCAGTGTTCTCCGGCGGCAGCGAAATCGCGAGCGTCCCGCAACATACCGGGATTATCGTCCGCGAAGTCGATGAAGCGTTCGAGCCGTTCGAGGTCATCGAGCAGTTCGGGTTCTTCCCGGGCGATGCGAAGGAGTTCCGTGCGCGTTTCCCGCTGGTCTTCCTTGAGTTGCTCGACGACGCCGTGCTCCATGGCTTGGCCGCACCAGACACAGGTGGATTCGTGTCGTGGGGTCTCCCGCAGGCAGCGTGGACATTCCAACGGGGCGATGGGGTCGGGATCGTCTTCCTCAACGTCAAGGCCGTGCGCACTCGCAATTTCTCGGTCATTCGCATCACCGAAGACCGCGACGTATCGAGCCGCAGCGTCGGAGCCCCGCTTCCAGCCATGGTGATCTTCCAAATGAGCCTGGTTAACTCCTTGAGATGCAAGATACGATGCAGAGGATTTCCGCATTCGGCGAAAGTGAACATCGGTGTGAGTGATATTGGCATCGTCAGCTCGGTCCTTCAGAATGTCGAGCTTCATCTTGCTGGAAATTTCTTTGGGAGAATCGAGTTTGGTCCAAAGCGGTGCCTCCGGGTCGTTAGGTGTAGCATGGTTATTCAACCACCGACGGAGATAGGGAACCGATGGAATGAGCACGACGGAGTGCTCGCCTACCTTTCCATCGACGGAGATGGACAGTCCATACTTGTGGTCGGCGATATCCCCCACAGTCAGATTTTTGATTTCGCCGGCTCGCGCGCCAGAATCCCACGCCACGGCGACGAGAGCCTTGTCGCGGGCATGCCGACATGCATCGACCATTGGCATGATGTGGTCGTCCCACCAGAGCATTTTCGCTGGGTCAGGCATCGGATTATAACTCTCAGAGGTCGTAGCGGAGACCCAAGAAATACTCTCCGGGATGTCGTCATCCTCCGTAACTCGTTTCCCGAACATGCGGAGGGCGACACGGTAGTCCCGGTTCGTCTCGTCGTTTTTGTAGTTGTTGTGAATCCAGCGGACGATATCTTCAGTAGCCTTCTTTTCGTCCAAAGAGGCAGCGAGGCCACCGACGTTCTCAGCCATTCGAACACAATGTCTGAGCAGTTTCTCACGCCGCTGCTTCCCGTACTGGCTTCGAAGGAGAGCGAGGCGGTCGTCGAACTCGATGAGCACGTCTTGGTCGTCGCCACTGATCTCCTCCCCTTCTCAATACGCTCCCTCAACCGCTCGAGACGTCCATCGGGGTCTCGGGTCATCCCACAAAGGAAACGTCATGCAGGCATGTAAACCGCTGGTGCAATGCCGGGAGGCGGCATTGTTCTGTGATTGAAGGGGCAGTGACGATGCTCCGGTTGGATTCGAATGAGGCAGGGGTTCTGCGCGCAGTGCAGACCCTCGGACGTCGTTCGCAGTCCGGGAGGCGACAGCCTCGTCGTTACCCCTGCATCAGGTTGCGACAGCTCTCGGCACAGTCGCGGACGACGTCGGCACAGACCTGGCAGTGGTCGGCGTCGTGTCGGTCACATGCTTCGGCGCACTCCTCGCAGACGCCGGCACAGACCGCCGCGAGTTCGGGGCTGTAGTGGGAGTTCCGGGCCATGAACCGGGCGTGCAGCGACGCGACGTCGGCGACGTCACGGCAGAGACGGGCGCACGCTTCCATCTCCGCGTCGCCGAGACATTCGTCGGCGCACCACTCGCAGACTTCGGCGGCCTCGTTGCAGATCTCGATGCAGTCGCGCTCCTCGTCGGTCAGGTGGTCGATCTTGGAAACGGTTTCTGCGAGGGACATTGCGTCCGGGACAACAGCGGCCGTCCCGGTCACCGCTGTGCCTGCCCCTGCAAGTCGGCTCGGGGCCCGACAGCATTCACTCCTGAGTGTGGACGACCATCGTGCTGGCCGCGTAGTCGCCGATGCGCTGCTGGGTGCCGGTGAGGTAGGCGACGACGACGCCGACGACGTAGAACGCGGGGAGCGCGTCGACGAGTCGGAGGACGTTCCGCAGGACGGACGCGCCCCACGTCATCGGTGACCCGTCCTCTTTGACGACGACGATGCCCCGCAGGCGCTTGCCGACCGTCTGTCCGTAGTGGCCTTCGAAGCCGGCCTGGTACGCCAGGAGGCCGACGGGTGCGCCGAACTGTAACGCGACGATGAGACCGCCGAAGCCACCGAACTGGCCGCCCAGCACGACCGCTCCCGCGAGATAGCCAACGGCCCCGAACGAGATCGCGACGAGGAGGCCGTCGATGATGACCGCTTCGGCACGCCGGTCGAGCACGCCCGCGACGTCGTCCATGTCAGGATTCGGATATCGTTCCATAACCCCCAGATAGATACCATCCATTTATAACTTATTATTTATCTAAATAGTTAGACCATTTCGAGGCGGGAGGAGGAGTGGGTGTCGCGTGGCGGGCCGAACGGCTCACTCCGTCTCGGGGTCCCCGTCCGATTCGTGGCCGGAATCGTCGGCGGAGATGGCGTCCTGGAGGCGCTCGAAGTCGGTGACTTTCTCGAGGTCGCCCATGGTGACGTTCGTGGGGTCGTCGGCGTCCTCGCCGGCCGCGACGCCGGAGGTGAGGATGCTGCGGACGCCCTCCTCGATGGTCATGTCGAGGTCGACGACCTGGCTCCGGGGGACGTGCGTGAGGAAGCCGCCGGTGACGGGGTTCGGCGCGAGCGGGATGAACATCGTGACCATCTCGTCGTCGCCGGTGGCCTGCTGGACCGACTCCGGGGAGGTGCTGGTCTCGAAGCCGAGGACGTACTGCTCGTCGCCGAAGAACTCGACGAGTTTGATGTCCTGGAAGTTCTCGGCTTCGTCGTCGAGCATGACGTCGCCCATTCGCCGGAAGCTCTTGTACACCGTGCCGACGCCCGGGATGGACGCGATGGCGAGGTCGACGTAGCCGATGACGCGTTCGCCGTGGCGGTGGTGGCCGACGAACCCGACGAGAATCACCACGCCGAACAGGACCAAGACGGCGATGATCTCGGAGAGGAAGTCGATGACGACCGGGTATAGCTGGAGGTCGATGAGGAGGCGGATGAGCGTGACGCTCTGTATCCACTGGATGAGGCCGACCCATTCGAGCAGGTCGACGAAGGGCGTGAGCGCGTCGGTGACGAACTGGAGGGCTATCTGGAGGACGTAGAGCGTGATGACGAGCGGGACGATGATGGCGATGCCGGTCATCACGACGTCGAGAGACCCCTCGTAGAGCGACTGGCCGGCTTCCCGTGCGGACGTCGAGGGCTGGTTCGCCGGTCCGTCGTCAGGCATGCACGTCGTGAAGGGCGAGGGGTAGAAAGGCGTTATCCCCAACTACGAAACCACGATGGCGTCCCGTCGGACCGCGACGGCCGCGACGGCCGGCCACTCCTCGCGTGGCTCGCCGTGTCGGTCAGGACTCCTCGGAGCGCTCCTCCGGCGGGACGAACGGACCGACAGAGACCGTGCGGCGGGCGATGGTCGCCGCCCGGAGGATGTAGGCGATGAACACGGTCAGCGGCGTGACGATGACCGCGATGCCGAAGCTGACGACGAACGGGAGCACCTGGAGGCCGACGGTGACGCTGTTCGACCGGTAGACGAGTGCGAGGCTGACGCTGGCGAGCAGGGCGACGAAGCCGGCGTACGCGACGACCCGCGACAGGCGGGCGAAGTCCTGCTGGAGGGTGAGCGTCTTGAAGAACTGCCGCGTGATGGCGATGGCCTCCAGGAGGCCGTCGACCGCGTCGAGTTCCCGGTGGGCGGCCTCGGTGAGGTCGTCCTCGTAGGCGTTCGCGACGTACTCCGTCGCGGTCAAGTTCTGGGCGTACTCGGACCCGAGGACGACGTCGAGGACGTCGACGATGTTCGACTGGCTCTCGATGTGGTCGTCGATGTTGTCGGCGTACGCCGCGACGTCGTCGGCGTAGGTGTGGACTTCCGACGGTGCGTTCCAGGCGGCGTCGGCCACCGCCGACTGGAACTGCGCTGCGTGGTCGCCGAGCGTGCGGGCGACGACCGAGAGGAACTCGGCGGGGTCGTTCGGGGTCGTCGGTTCGCCGGCGTACGCCTGGATCTGGCGTCGCAGGTCGCGGGTCCCGTCGAGTTTCGACCGGAGTTCGTGGGGCGAGCCGAACACCCGCGACAGGATGAGCTGGTTGATGGAGAGCGCGACGGTCACCAGCGTGAGCGTCCCGGAGATGAGGCCGCTGCCGAAGACGGTGGCGGCGGAGCTGCTCGGGCCGACGGCGACGACGCCGAGCTGGACGAGCGCGAGGAAGCCGAGGAACACGATGGCCGTGAGGCCGACCGCGACGACCATGCGGTGGCCGGTCAGGAGGAGCCAGTGGGCCGCCTGCTGCCGCGGACCGCCGGTGGTGCCGACGGTCCGCTCCGTCGAGACGTCGCTGTTCATGGGCGGACTCGGCGACGGGTGGACGGCGAGTGGAGTACCAACGGTGCTCAGCGGCCGACGGGACCTGCCCGGAGTTCGCGGACCAGTCGCCGGAGCAGTCGAAGCGCGGTCACGACGCTCGTGACGTAGTACGCCAGTTTGAGCAACCGCTTGAGTGTCGATGCCATTGAGGAAGGTTGTACGTGGACTGGACGCATGAACGTTCGGCCGGGAGCGTCAGTCTCCGGTCGGGGACACGAGCCTGGCGTCGGCAGAACGGCGCTGCTGGCTACGTTCGGCCGGCCGAGGGTCGCGTTCGGGTCGCCGTCGCGGCCGCTACCGGCGTGGTACCGTTTCTCGCGCAAGTGTTATCCGTGGGTGGCCACTTCGTTTAGAAGCAATGGCAACTGGTACGGTTGATTTCTTCAACGACACTGGCGGTTACGGTTTCATCGAGACTGAGGACGCGGACGACGACGTTTTCTTCCACATGGAGGACATCGGCGGAGCGGACCTCGAAGAAGGGCAGGAAGTCGAGTTCGACATCGAGCAGGCCCCGAAGGGCCCGCGCGCGACGAACCTGACCCGGCTGTAAGCCGGCACTCCTGCGAGGCGTATCGACGTTCGAAAGACGATTTTTCACGAGCCCCGAGCGACGGCCCCGGCGTGGGCTCCGGCCCGATGCTCAGGTACCGACAGTGGACCGGCTGGTCGTGTTCACGGTGGTCGTCGGGTGCAGACCGACGGTGACCGTGTAGTTCGTGGTCCGGTTCGGGTCGACGCGGTCGAGGTAGTCGCCGCCCGACGAGGAGAGCGTCTCGGTGCCGCCGAACTTGCTGTAGAGGGTCGCTCCCGCCAGGGTGCCGGTGTTGAGCCCGACGGTCTCGACGCGCCGGGTGTCGTTCGTCACCGACCGCCTGAAGACGACGTACTGCATGTCGCCGGAGACGTTCCGGACGTCGACTTTGACCATCGACGCCGGGGCGACGGTGTACGTCTCGTTCGCGAGCCAGCCGTCGGCGGGTTCGAGGGTCGCGACGTCGCGGAGGAAGCCGGTCGAACCCGTCGCGTTCACGACGCCGGTCGACCCGTTCTCCCAGGTGACCCGGTAGGCGGACGCCGGCCCGTCGGTCAGGTAGAGCGTGACGTCGAACGGGTGGTCGGGGTCCGCGTTCTCGAAGACGAAGTAGGCGTCGGGCGTCGCCGTCGGCGCGGTCCCGGTGGTCGCGGGTTCGGTCGTCGCGGCTGTGGTGCCAGCGCCGGTCGTCGTTCCGGCCTCGGTCGTCTCCCCTGACGAGGTGGCCGGCGACCCGAGACAGCCCGCGACGAGCACGAGCGCGACGACTGCAGTGACCTGGAGGACGGAGCGCATCACGTACGACTATTGGCGGGCATGCCACATAGTAACTCACCCCAATCGGGTTATCGCCGATCAGCGCGTACAGGTACGGTATGACATCCGAGCGGGAGCAGATCGCGGAGACGGTGACCGCCCTCGTCGAGGAGGTGTCGGGGTGGTCCCACGTGACGACCGACGAGCACCGGTTCGGCGGCACCGAGTTCCGCATCGGGCCGCGCGAGTTCGGCCACGTCCACGCGTGGGGGATGCTCGACATCGCGTTCTTCCGGGGCCTGCGCGACCAGCTCGTCGCCGAGGAGCTGACGGGCGTCCACCACCTCCTCGCGGAGTCGGGGTGGACGACGTTCCACGTCGAATCGCCCGACGACTACGACCGGGCGCGGTGGCTCCTCCGGCTCTCCTACCTCTCCCAGCTGCAGACCCTCAAGCGGACGCCCGCCGGCCGGGAGGAGTTCGCCGACGTCGCCGTCGAGGCGGAGGTGGCCGACATGGGGCTGAGCGACGACCTGCGGCGCGCGTTCGAGCGCCGAACGCCCGCGTAGGTGGCAGCTACGATTGGAGCGGGGGTGCCACGGCTGCGGTAGACGGCTCACCCCGTCGCCAGTTCGTCGGCGACGGCCCCCAGCGACTCCACGCCGTGGACCTCCTCGCGGAGGAGCGGGAGCGTCCGGATTTCGAGGTCGGGGAACAGGCGGCGTATCTCCGCGAGGCGCTCCCGGTGGGCGTCGCGCCGGGCCCGACACCGGTCACACCGCTCGTCGACGTCGGTCAGTACCTTGTTGACGACGAGGGTGGAGACCGGGAATCCGTCCTCGCGGAGGCGTTCGACGAGGCGTTCGGTCTCGCGGACGGCCATCAGCTCCGGCACGAGGACCACCCGGAACTCGGTCCGGTCGGGGTCCCGGAGCATGTCGCGGACGCGCTCCATCCGCTCGCGGAGGCCCTCGATGTCCGTGCCGGCCTCGTCCTCCCCTCGGCCGAAGTAGGCGGCGGGGCCGAACAGCATGCTCCGCGCGGTGTCGGTCAGGCGCCGCACCTGGCTCCGGAGACGGGCCGTCGTCTCCATGGCCGATCCGACGGCCTCGGGGAGTGCCAGCAGGCGGAGCGTGTGACCCGTCGGCGCGGTGTCGACGACGATGCGGTCCCAGCGGCCGCTGGCCGCGTACTCGGCGAACGCGTCGAGAGCGGCCACCTCCTCGCCGCCGGGCGCGATGCCGGCCGCGAACAGGGAGTCGACCTCGGCTTCGTCGAGGCGGAGCCCCGCCTCGCGGAAGTCGGCGGCGAGCGCCGCGACGATCCGCCGGTAGGCGGCGCGACGCTCCGCGGGGTCTATCTCGACCGCCCACAGGCCGTCGGCGACGGCGACGGGGTCGCCGGTCAACGACGCCTCGAAGGAGTCCGAGAGCGAGTGGGCGGGGTCGGTGGAGACGACCAGCGTGCGCTTTCCCGCCCGGGCGAACTGGAGGGCGGTCGCCGCCGCGGTCGTCGTCTTGCCGACGCCACCCTTCCCCCGTAGAAGACGTACTCGACCATGCCCTCTAGTTACGGCTCCAACCATTTGGCCGGGTCGGTCGCCGTGGCCGCTGCGTACGGTTGCAGCGCCGGATGGCCCGGCTGGCAACTACTGCCGTTCGGCGCAACACATATGTTGTTGGGCACCCTTCACTTCTGTGTAGAGGGCAATGAAGAACACAGAGAGCTACCGCTGTCCGTTCTGTGACGCACCGGCCGAGGGGGAGCCGGACCTCCGTTTCCACCTCTTGACGAATCACCTGAAAAGCGAGTTCGCCGACTTCGTGCTGGACGAACTCGACGAGAAGCAGGCCGTCCCCGCCTGAGACGGCCCGGATTTCGCGGTTTTTTCGAGGACAGTTCGGCGAGCAGCGGCGCTGTTCGCGGCGAAGAGCGTGGGACGAAAGGGTCGACGGGCGGGCGCTACCATGGGGCTCTCTGGTCAGTCAGTCGCTGCCCGCCGTCGGTGTCTCGCGAGGGACGAATTCGGGCGTGCCGCGAGACAGTGTCACGTACTGTCAGGCCACTCATATGCTTTCTGGCCGTCGCGACGGGTCAGTGAACTACTAACATGTTCGGCACGACCCCTTTCGACGGCTGCCCCCAACGCCGGACCAGATGAACGGAGGACGCGACGCGTGCCGCGCGCAAAACTGACGGTCTCTGTCCCGGCGGAGACGTGGATATACGACCTCTCGACGGCCTACCCCGACGCGGTGTTCCGCGTCGTGACCGCACTCGGGGGCGAGGAGTCCGGCGTGGCGCTGGTCGAACTCGACTACGACGACCCGGTGCCGGTCATCGCGGCGATCGACGCGCGCGACGACGTCACCGACCTCGACCTGCTCTGGACCCACGAGGACGAGGCGCTGTTGCAGATAGAGACCGGGAACCCGCTCCTGCTGCTCCCGGTGTGGCGGGTCGGCGTCCCGCTGGAGACGCCGTTCGAGATACAGGACGGCCTCGCGACCTGGGTGCTCGCCACGTCGAGCGACCGCCTCTCGAAGCTCGGCGACCGACTCGACGAGGCCGGCATCGCGTTCGACATCGAGTACGTGCGCGCGTTCGGCCAGCGACAGGTCGACCAGCTGCTGACCAAGCGCCAGCAGGAGCTCCTGCTCGCGGGCGTCGACCGCGGCTACTACCGGACGCCCCGCGAGACGACGCTCACGGCCATCGCCGAGCAGGAGGGCATCTCGAAGGCGACGGCGAGCGACATCCTCCATCGCGCGGAGGGGAACATCGTCCACTGGTTCGTCGACCAGTACGTCGCCTCCGAGCGGCGGCTCCCCGAGCGGTGAGCGGAGAGAAAGACGGCGAAAAACCGAGGTGGGGCAGCCCCGGCCTCGTCTGAGCGAGTCGCCGCGTTGTGGACTGGCGGCGCACGGGAATCGTGCGCACACGACGGTAGCGGGTCCCCCTCCCTGAACCTGGCTGCGAACATGTCAGCGTCAGGGACGAGACGGCGGGGGCGTGCCGGCGGACGGGCCACGAAGTCGTGTCCTGCATCAGTCGTTTCGCCCAAAGGAAATTAACGGTCGGCTGCGAACCGGGACGTATGCAGTTGCCACCGATGACGACGCCGGAGGGGTTGTTCCAGTACATCATCGCCCTCATTCTCGCCGCCGCCCTCGTGCTGGGGGTCGCCCTCTACGTCGGCCTCATCTGACCAGCGACGTGCTCGCGCGGCGCGGCCGGTCCGCGCCGGTCGTCGGCCGTAACAATATTTGTGAACAGAACCCCAAGGGTGGGGGTACGACGATGATATCGCACCTGCGGGAGGACGTCCAGACCGTCTTCGAGAAGGACCCGGCGGCCAAGAGCCTCCGCGAGGTGCTGACCTGCTATCCGGGGCTCCACGCCATCTGGATGCACCGCATCGCCCACTTCTTCTGGGAGCGGGGGTTCCTCTGGACGGCGCGACTCGTCTCCCATATCTCCCGATTCTTCACCGAGATAGAGATCCATCCGGGCGCGGAGATCGGCCGCCGGTTCTTCATCGACCACGGCAGCGGCGTCGTCATCGGCGAGACCGCCGAGATAGGCGACGACGTGCTGCTCTACCAGGGGACGACCCTGGGCGGGACGTCGCTCGAACAGGAGAAACGCCACCCCACCCTGGAGGACAACGTCGTCGTCGGCGCGAACGCGACGCTGCTCGGCCCCATCACCATCGGCGAACACGCCCGCGTCGGCGCCGGGTCGGTCGTCCTCGACGAGGTACCGCCCCACTCCACCGCGGTCGGCGTCCCCGCCCGCCCGTCCGGCGAGCAGGGCGCCGAGGACATGATGGAACTCCAGCACGGCGACCTGCCGGACCCGGTGTTCAACGACATCAACAGCCTGTTCGAGTTCTACCGCGAACTCGACGACAAACTCGCGGAGCTCGACGAGAAGCTCGAACGTCTCGACGCCCGCAAGGACAAGAAGCGACAGTAGTCTCTTCTCGCGGCCAGGCGGCCGGGCCCTGTGCGGCGCGACTGCACACGTGCTCCAGCGTTAATGCGGGGCCGACCCTACGACTGGTATGCAGTACCACGGTAGCCGACGGGCTTTCCTGGCGACGGCCGCCAGCGTCGCCATCGCCGGGTGTCTCGGCGGACAGCAGGCCGGCGACCGGGCGGCCGTCAGCGGGGACGGCGACGTCGAGCGGGCGGCGACCGGTCCGCCGACGGCGTCCGTCGCCCTGCCCGTCGAGTACTCCTTCAAGACGCTCACCGAGAACGTCGCGTCCGGCGGTCCGGCGAAGGACGGCATCCCGTCCATCGACGACCCCGAGTTCGTCGACGTCGCGGCGGCCGACGAGAACCTCGCACCCGGCGACGTCGTCTTCGGCGTCGTCCGGGGCGACGACGTGCGTGCGTACCCGCAGAACGTCCTCGTCTGGCACGAAGTCGTGAACGACGTCCTCGACGGCGAACGGGTCAGCGTCACCTACTGCCCGCTGACGGGCACCGCGATGGGGTTCGAGCGCGGCGACACCGAGTTCGGCGTCTCGGGCCGCCTCCTGAACAGCAACCTCGTGATGTACGACCGGGCGACCGACAGCCGGTGGCCGCAGGTGCTCGCCACCTCCATCGAGGGCGCGTTCCGGGGCCGGTCGCTCCGCGAG
This sequence comes from Halobacteriaceae archaeon GCM10025711, assembly GCA_042662785.1. Classification (GTDB taxonomy): domain Archaea; phylum Halobacteriota; class Halobacteria; order Halobacteriales; family Halobacteriaceae; genus JBHSYX01. The sequence goes on along the minus strand of JBHSYX010000001.1, from coordinate 618,729 downwards.
TTCCGCGTCGTCTGGACGACCTGGGGCCGGTGGCGCGACGCCCACCCGGAGACGGCGGTGCTCTCGGAGGACAGCGGCTTCGCCCGGAACTACGACCGCGACCCCTACGGGTCGTACAACCCCACGACCGGCTACTACACCTCCGACGGCACGCTGTTCGGTCCGCTCACCGACGACGACCGGTTCCCCACGAAGGCGGTCGTCCTCGGCTCCCGGACGGCCGACGGCGCCGTCGCGTTCCACAAGCCGTCGCTCCGCGACCGGGGCGTGATGACGGGCGCGCTCGCCGGCACCGACCACCTCGCGGTCTACGACCCCACGCTCGACACCGGCTACGTCTACCGGAATCCGGACGGCGTCGCGTTCGACTACGAGAACGGGCAGGCGGTCGGCCCGGACGGGACCGCCCACGCCCCTGCCGACCTGCCGCTCGAACCGGTGCTCGCCTTCGACGCGATGTGGTTCGCGTGGGCGGGCTTCTACCCGAGCACGGAGGTCTATGCCTGAGACGCTCGCGCGGACGCGATGGGCGGTGGGGACGACGCTCCGCCGGCCCGACGCCAGACTCGTGTTCGCAGGGGTGACCCTCGCCTACCTGGCGCTCTACCTGTTCGCCGTCGGCCACCTCGGCCGCGGCGACGGGTCGGTGGGGCTGTTCGTGGTGGGCGACCCGCTGACCCGCGCGCTCCGGCCGGTCGGGACGCTCGCCTTCGAACCCGTCGCGCGCGTCGACGCCGGACCGGTGACCCTGCTGTTCTCGCCGTTCGACACGCTCGTCGGCCTCGCGCTGGCGGTGCTGGTGGGGCTGAACCTCGCGGTGACCTACCTCGCGTGGACCCAGCCACGGACGTGCGGCCTCGGCACGTCGTCGGCCGGCCTGCTTGCGGCCGTGCCCGCCCTGCTCTCCGGGGCGGCGTGCTGCGGGCCGGTCCTGCTCGTCGTCCTCGGCATCCAGGCCAGCGGCCTCCTGCTCGCGACGTTCAGCGCGCTGGTGCCGCTCGCGGCCCTGCTGCTCGTCGGGACGCTGCTGCTGGTCGGCCGACGGGTCGACCCCGCGATGACGTGAGTCAGCGCCGGGCCGCCAATGCCGCGGCCGCGAGCACCGCCACCAGCGCCATTCCCGGACCGAAACCGGGCTGGGGCAGCGGCTCCACCCCGGGCGGGAGCGTGGTCCTGACGGTGGACTGCGTCGTCGAGGCGTTCGCGGCCGGGGTCGTCGTAGCCCCACCCGAACCCGTCACCGTCGTCGTGGCCGTGGTGGCCGTGGTCGTGTTCGTGGTGGTCGTCGCGGTGGTCGTGGTCCGCTGCAGGGTGACGTTCGCGGTGTCGGCGACCGCCGACCCGTTCTCGCGGTAGGCCTCGTCGGCACCCTTCGCGTCGTAGGTACCGTCGCCGTCGGTGTCGAAGTGCGCCGTCGCGGTGAGCGTCGCGTTCGCCGAGAGCGCCGACGCGAGCGCGACGGGGACGTCGTCGTGGTCGCCGGCGTCGAGATAGCCGGACGTGCCGAGCACCGTCCCGTCGCTCGTCCGGACGACGACGTGACCGCCGTGGGAGAGCGAGACGGAATCGACCAGGAGGGTGGTCCCGTCGGTCGTCTGGTTGTCGAAGACGAGTGCCGCCGACGAGGCCTCCAGGGTCGCCTCCACGTCGTCGGCCTCGTGGTGGAGGGCGAACACCGAGAACGAGACGCCGCGCTCGACGTCGCTCACGTCGAGGGTCGCCTCGAACGTCCCGTCCGTCCCGACCGTCGCGGACTGCTGTTTGAGGAAGGCGGGACTCGTCGAGCGGGCGCGGACGCTGAGGCTGGTGCCGGGCGCCAGGTTCGTCGACCCCGTGACGGTGAACTGCGACTCCCAGGGCGGGATGTCGATGTCGTGGCCGTTGTTCAGCGTGACTCGGTCCGCCGCCACGACGACCCGGGTCGACACCGACTCGTCCTCGTCGTCGTCCGCGTCGAGGAGCGCGTTGTACTCCCTGTCGAGACGGAGCGTCACCTCGTACTCGTCGCGTCGCCCGTCGAGGTCGACGTCGTCGGTGTCCCAGGCGACGACCACCTGGTCGTCGTCGAGCGACGGCTTGACGACCACGTCGCTGCTCTCGGACGCGTAGAACGACTCGGCGGCCTGGTTGGCGTTGGTCTCCTGCTTGACGAACTCGACGGCGATGCCCTCCGCGGACGCGCCGCCGTGCAGGTGGTCGGGGTCGAACGCGCCCTCCAGGCCGGACGCGTCGAACCGGACGACCGCCCAGTCGCCGCGCGCGACCCGCTCCCGTTCGGTCGCGCGCTTCAGCACCGTCGCCACCTCCTCGTCGGCGACGTCGACGGCCGACGGCGCGACGTAGGACGACGCCGCCATCGAGCGGTCCTGGAGGACGAACTCGCCGAGGTCCTGCTCGACGCCGCCCACCGAGACGTTGACCAGGTAGACGCCGGTGTATATCGGGTGGCTCAGTCGGTCGGTGTGCATGGTCGCGTTGACGATGGACCCGCCTTCGGCGCGGAGGAACTCGCCCGGGGAGCCGTCGGTCCGGTACGTGTTCAGGTGGAGTTTGACCCGGTTCGACCCCCGGAGGTGTACCTCCACGAAGAAGCCCACGTCCTTGCTTCCGAGGTAGACCGTCGAACGCTGGGTGTTCCGGTGGTTGACCGTGATGGTGACCACGTCCCCGCGCTGCTCGACGACCTGGCGGTCGGCGAACGACGCGGACCCGGCCTGCGAGACGCCGGACCGGACGGCAGCGGCGTCGGACCGGACGGCCGTCACGCCGGCGCGGGCAGCAGCGGCGTCGGACCGGACGGCAACGGCGTCGCTCGACACAGACGCCGTAGCCGGCGCGGGTGCTGCGACCGCGGGCCCGACGACGGCACCGAGAACAGACAGTGCGAGGAGGACGGCGCGGACTACCGCGCGGCGGGAGGTGACTGGAGACATGGATTGGGGAGCGTACGACCACCCCGGGGCGGGGACGGGGACGGTGACCCACCGGGAGTGGTGCTATCGCTGGTCGGCGATGACACGCCGGCTATATAAATTCCTTGTCGTTTCGGGCGTCGAAGAAGAGAGGAGAAGCGATGACAGCCCAGCGAACCACACCAGTGCGCCGCGGCCGGCAGTCGGTTACCAGCGAACGCCGGCCGGGGCAGGTTCCCTTAGCGCTGGAGGTTCTGGCCGAGGGCCTTCGAGATGCCGATGAGGTAGCCCAGGCCGACCTGCACGTCGTCGTCGCGGAGCGCGCCGACCATGCCGAGCATGCCGACCTTCTTCGGCGGTTCGTCGCCGCCGCTGGCGTCGCCCACGGACTGGAGGAGCGCGTTCAGCCCGCGGACGGTGTCCGGGTCGCCGGCGGTGTCGGCGAGTTCGCCGACGTTGCCGCCGAGGCGACCGAACTTCTGGATCGCCTCGTCGTCGAGGGCGCCCTTGAGGAAGACGAGGAGGTCGGCGAACTCGGCGAGTTCCTCGAGCGTGCCGTCCTGCTGGAGGCGGACGACGGTGTCCATGGCCTCCGCGAGGTCGCCGCCGTTCTCGCCGACGCTCTCTGCGAGGCGGACGGTCTCGTAGGTGGCCGCGCCGTTGGCCGCCTCGGCCAGGGGCGTGGCCATGCCGGCCATCCCCTTGACCATCTCGTCGTCGGCCGCGGACATCGCGACGTCGAGGCCGTCGAGCAGTTCGTTCACCATCCCGAGCCGCTCGAAGAGGCGTGCGACCTCCTCGGGGTTCTCGGCGATGGCCTCCTCGAGGACGTCACGCTCCTCGGGGCCGACCTCCTGTTCTTCGACCTGTTCGTTCATGGAATCACCTCACATCATCCCCTTGGCGGTGAGCCAGTACATCTCGTTGTACGAGAGCTTCGCCCAGTGGACCGGGGTCGACGGCTGGCGGACGGTCGGCTCGTCGCCGTAGTTGAACGAGAGGAACGTCGCCTCGTCCTCGCCGGTCTCGACGAAGCAGAGCGTCTTGCCCTGGTAGGTGTCGGTCGGCTTGTTGCCGCGGACGACGGCCGCGAGGCGGTGGGCGAGCGGGCCCGCCTGGTAGTGGGCCGCGCTGCCGGCCTTGCTCGTCGGCAGGTCGGCGGCGTCGCCGAGCGCGTAGACGTCCTCGGCGTGCTTGGACGCGAGCGTGTTCTTGTCCACCTCGACCCAGCCGCTGTCGCCGAGGCCGGCCTCGGCGTACATGTCCAGGCCCTTGTGGGGCGGGATGGCGACCAGGAGGTCGTAGTCCATCTCGGTGCCCTCCAGGGTCCGGATGACCTGCTCGTCGGGGTCGACCTCTTCGGCGTTGAAGAAGGTCTCGTAGTTGATGCCACGCTCCTCGAACAGGGGCGTCGCGAACTCGGCGACCGACTTGATGGAGTGGGTACGCTGGATGGGGTAGGTGTACGTGATCTCGATGTCGTCGCGGAGCCCGCGCTTGCGGAACCAGTCGTCGGCCATGAAGACGAACTCCAGGGGCGCGACCGGGCACATGTGCGGGACGCCGACGACGCTCATCACGAGGTGGCCCTCTTCGAAGTCGGCGAGGGCGTCGCGGAGCTTCTCCGCGCCCTCGGGACCGTAGAAGTGGTGGCCGCCCTCGACGAGCCCCGGCGTCTCCTCCGGGGCGAGCTGGGCGCCGGTGGCGAGCACGAGGTGGTCGTAGTCGAACTCGCTCTCCATGCCCGTCAGGTGCTTCTCGCCGGTGTCGACCCCGGTGACGCGGTCGATGACCAGGTCGATGCGGTGGTCGATGAGCTCCTTGACGGGACGCTGGGCGTCCTCGAACTCCTTCTCCCCGAACGGGATGTACAGGTACGTCGGCTTGTAGTAGTGGATGGGGTCGTCGGTGATGAGCCGTACCTCGACGTCGCCAGCGTCGATCTCGCGCCGGAGTTCGTCGGCGAGGTTGTTGGCGAGCACCAGGCCGCCGGTGCCGCCACCCACGATTGTAATGTTCTCTGTCATGTACTGTCCACCCGTCTTAGCTCTTCTTCACGAAGATGCTGTAGTAGTCGCCCTCGTCGACGGTCTCGACGAGTTCGTGGCCCGCCTTGTTCAGCCACTCGGGCACGTCGTCCTTCGAGCCCTCGTCGCTCGTCTGGAGCTCGATGACGGTGCCGGAGTCGACGCTCTTTATCTTCCCGATGAGGTCCATCAGGGGGCCGGGGCAGGTCGAACCGCGCGAGTCAACAACGACGTCAGCTTCGATTGCGCTCATTGGTATCACTTAGGTTTGGTGGTGTCGGGTAATGGTCCTTGTGCCGTTCAGACGAACATGACCTGCTTGTCGGCGGCCTTCTGGAGGAACCCAGAGACGCCGAGTTCGCCGTCGAACAGGTCAACGTAGTCATCGAGTTCCTTGCCCATCAGGTCCATGGCCATCGTGCACGCGTAGATGTGCATGTCGCCGAGTTCCTTGGCCTGCTGGAACTGCTCGGTGAACAGCGGAACGTCGACGTCTTCGGCGGTCATCATGGCCTGGCCGACGGAGCCAGCGTTGAAGTCGCCCGACTCGACGCGGTCTTTCTCGAACGGGAGCAGCCCGCCCATGGTCACGAACACCTCGACCGGGATGTCCGACACGGCAGCGACCGAGGCGATGATGCTCACGGCCTGTACACGTTCTAACTCCTCGGAGGCGAGGACGATTGCATATCCTTCCGTCATCACAGATAGAAGTAGTGCCCCCAGGAGATAATGTTGCGTAGCGGTTCCAATACCACGGGAGCCAGGGAAAAGGTTATAACCGACTACCGGCGGCGTCACCGCCCGCTTCGGGTTTCTTCGGTGGTGTGCAAACTGTCACCAAACCCCGCAGCTTGCGGGCGATTCGGGTGGTCGGCTACCCCTCGACCGGCACCTCGCCGCGGACCACGACGAAGGACCCGTCGCCGTAGCCGTCGCGGACGGGGTCCGGGTCGGAGGTCGCCGCCGGGTCCCGAAACACCGTCTGGGCGAACGAGAGCGACTCGAAGCCGACGGCCGCCATCGCCGTCACGAGGTCGCCCGTCGAGAGGAACGTCGCGTCGCGGTAGAACGGGGTGTCGTCCTGCAGCCCCTGGTAGTCCCGCCCGAAGGGGCTGGTCTTGTCCACGAATCCCACGACGAGACTTCCCTGTGGTTCGAGCACCCGGCGGGCCTCCGCCAGCGTCGCCCGCGTCGCCGAACGAAGCAGATAGTCGTCACGACCAGGACCGCCTCGAACCGGTCGTCCCGGAACGGCGGTGCCCGACGACGCCCTCCACCACCTCGATGCCGCGGTCGGTTAACCGGTCGAACGGTTCAGTCGTCGGCAGGGTCAGTCGAGTTTCCCGTTGAGCACCTTCGCGGTCGTGAGGACGGGGTCCCACGTGGGGCTGAACGGCGGCGCGTACGCCAGGTCGAGGTACTCCACCTCCTCGACGGTCATGTCCGCGAACAGCGCGGTCGCGACGGTGTCCACGCGCTTCGGGACGCCCTCGCGGCCGACCATCGCCGCGCCAAGCAGTTTCCCGGACTCGCGGTCGGCCATCATGTTGATCGTGATGGGCGACCCGCCGGGGTAGTAGTGTGCCCGGGAGCCGGCCTCGATGGTGACCGAGACCGGGTCGTACCCCGCCTCGCGGGCGCGGTCCTCGTGGGTGAGGCCGGTGCTGGCGACCTCCAGGTCGAAGGCCTTCACCGTCGCCGTGCCCGCTATCTCCCCGACCGGCGTCGGGTCGCCGGCGACCGTCTGACCGATGGCCCGGCCCGCCCGGTTCGCCGTGAGCGCGAGCGGGACGTGGTCGGGGTCGCCGGTGACGACGTGGGTCGCCTCCGCGCAGTCGCCGGCCGCGTAGACGTTGTCGTAGTTCGTCCGGCCGTACTCGTCGTTTGCGATGGCGCCCGTCGGACCGAGTTCGATGCCCGCCTCCTCGGCGAGTTCGGCGTTCGGCGCGACGCCGACGGCCACGATGACCATGTCCACCGGCACCTCCTCGTCGCCGACGTCGACGGCCTCGACGCGGTCCTCGCCGACCAGTCCCTCCACGCGCGTGTCGAGGTAGAGTTCGACGCCCTGCTCGCGGAGGTGGTCCTCGACGGGTTCCGCGACCGCGTCGCCGAACGGCTGGAGGACGTGCGGGAGCATCTCGAAGAGGTGGACGTCGAGCCCCTGTGCTTCGAGGGCTTCTGCCATCTCGATGCCGACGTAGCCGCCGCCGATGATGCCGACGGTCTCCGGCGCGGCCATCGCGGCGTACTCGCGGGTCTCGTCGCCGTAGCCGCCGCTGTCGACGCTCTCCGCGATGGCGCGCTGCTCGGCCTCCACGAAGTCGTGTATCTCCCGGCCGGACTCCATGCTGTGGAGTTCGAAGACGCCCCCAGGTCGAGGCCGTCGAGCGGCGGCGAGATCGCGCGGGCACCGGTCGAGACGAGCAGGTCGTCGTAGGCCTGCTCGAAGGTCTCGCCCTCTGTCTCGACCGTGACGGTCTGCTCCTCGGGGTCGATGGCGACGACCTCGTGGTGGCGTCGCAGGTCGATGTTCCGCTTCTCGATGAACGCCTCGGGTTCGACCGCCACGAGGTCCTCCAGGGAGTCGATCTCCCCTTGACGTAGTACGGGAGCCCACAGGCCCCGTAGGACACCCAGTCGCCTTTCTCGAAGACGATGACCTCCAGGTCGGGGTCGTCGCGTTTGGCCTTGCTCGCCGCGCTCATCCCGGCCGCGTCACCGCCGACGACTACGAAGGTACGAGCCATGCCCCCACGTACGCCTGGCCGCCGTAAAAAGAATTTCATGGATTTCACAATATCAACGCGCCGGGCGGCGACGCCGTGCGACCCGGAGCGGGCGCACGCGCCGGGCGTGGTCGGCCGGGCTGAACGGCTTCGAAGGGTTTATTCGCCGGCTACGCCTGAGATGACAGTACTAAGACCATGTCGGACAAGCCAGCCTCTATGTACCGGGAGATCGACAAGCCCTCGTACACGCGACGCGAGTACATCACGGGCGTTCCCGGTTCCAAAATCGCACAGTTCAACATGGGCGACCTCCACGCCGACCCGGACGACTACCCTGTCCAGATCAGTCTGGTGGTCGAGGAGGAGGCCCAGATCATGCACGGCGCGCTCGAATCCGCCCGCCTGAGCGCCAACCGGCACATGCTGAAGACCGCCGGCGAAGCCCAGTACAAGATGGTGCTCCGCAAGCACCCCCACCAGGTGCTTCGCGAGAACAAGCAGGCGACCGGCGCGGGCGCCGACCGTGTCTCCGACGGGATGCGGCAGTCGTTCGGCACGCCCATCGGCACCGCCGCCCGGGTCAAGCCCGGCGACCGCCTGTTCACCGCGTACTGCGACGTGGAGGACGCCGACACCGCGAAGGAAGCGTTCCGCCGCGCGTACAACAAGATCGGCCCGCCGTGCCGCATCGTCGTCGAGCGCGGCGAACAGCTCCTGACCCAGCGGGCCTAAGCGCAGCTTTTTCCTCTCCCGGCCCGACGGCTCGCGTATGCTCGACCTCGCGGTCGCCCACGACGCCGAGACGTTTGAGCGCATCCGCGGCCCACTCGCCGACCGCGGCGTCCGCGCGCGTCACGTCCGGTCGGCCGAACGCACGGTCGACCTGACGGCTCCGCCATGGAACCCCGCCGACTTCGACGTCGGCTTCGTCTATCCCGGCCGCGTCATGGAGGGCGGCGTGCTCGACGCCGTCCTCGACGTGCCGTGGCTGAACGACCGCGACGCCGTCCTCTCCTCGCGCAACAAGGCCGGCGTCGTCGCCGCGCTCGCACGCGCGGACGTGCCCGTTCCCGACACCACGCTCGTCTCGAACCCCGTCGACGAGGCCGACGTCGCCGCCGTCTTCGACCGGTTCGACCCGCCGGTGGTCGTGAAGCCGAACTCGACGACGCGCGGCGTCGGCGTGGCGAAGGCCCACGACGTGGACTCGTTTCTCGGCGTCGTCGACTACCTCGACCTGGTCCACGACTACCGCGCCACCGGCGACCGGTCGTTCCTCGTCCAGGAGTACCTCCCCGACGCCCGCGACTACCGGGTGATGGTGCTCGACGGCGAGTACGTCGGCGCGGTGGAGCGCCGCCTGCCCGACGCCGCGCGGGCGGCCGGCCGCTGGAAGCACAACGTGCATCGCGGCGCGGCGGCCCGGCGCGTCGACCTGCCCGGCGACCTGCGCCGCCTCGCGGAGACGGCCGCTCGCGAACTCGACGTGCCGTTCCTGGGGGTGGACCTGCTGGTGACCGGGGACCGGGCGGTCGTGAACGAGACGAACGCGCGTCCGACCGTCGACGACGCGGAGAAGTACGAATCCGGGTTCTACGACCGGCTGGCAGCGGCCATTCGGGCGCGCGCGTGACTACTCGACGGAGATGTTCGCGGTGTCGTTCCGCTTCTCGAGTTCGACTTCGAGGATGCCGTTGTTGTAGGTGGCCGACGCGGAGTGTTCGTCGACGCGGGTCGGGAGGACGACGCGCTCCTCGTACTCGCGCCGGTCGCTCGCCGCGCTGATGGTGAGCGTCTCGCCGTCACACTTCAGCGAGATGTCGGACTTCTCGACGCCGGGGAGGTCCGCGATGACGCGGACGACGCCGTCTGCCTCGTGGATGTCGATGTGGGTGTCGCTGGAGAAGCCGGTGGGGTCGACCCCTCCATGCCCTCGGGACCGCGCATCATCTCGTTCATCATGCGCTCGAGTTCGCGGAAGAAGTCGTCGAAGGGGTCGTCGCGGTCGTCTCTGCGCATGCGAGAGGGTTGGGCAGTCGCGCGGGAAAAGGTTTCGGGCCCGGCGAGAATCTACTCGATGCCGAGCGCCTCGTTCGTGGTCTCGACGCTCTCGACGGCGTCCATGGTGCCGAGGACGGCGCGGACGGCGTCGACGTTCTCCGGCACCACGTCGCTCTCCTGGTGGATGGCCTGGAACAGGTAGAGGTCGTCGTCCTCGACGGTGATGGACTCGCTCCACACGCCGTTCTCCCAGAGGTCGCCGCGCGGCCGGCCGATGTCGAGGGCGTACTCCTTGAGTTTGCCCGTGCCGTCGATGTCCAGGTCGGGGCCGACGAGCATGATGCGGGACTCGTCGTCGAACAGGTCGCGGACCTCGTCGGCCGTGGGCGTGCTCTCCAGGGTGACGTTGAGGCTGTGCATGTGCATCAGCGTCGCCGGCACCTTCATCCCGAGCGTGTCGATGTCGAGGTCCGGGAAGATGGTGTTCACGTCCGGGCCGTGGTGCGAGGGGATGGTGACCGGGTCCGGCAGGATGTCGTTGATGGGGCCGCGGCCGGTCTGGCCGGGGTCGCCGCCGCGCCGGACGAGCGTCGCGCGGACCTTCTCGACGCCGTACGCCTCGCGGAGCGGTGCGATGACGCGGGAGAGGCCCGTGGTGTTGCAGGAGACGACGCGGGCGAAGTCGGCGCCGGTCGCGTCCTCGTAGTTGCTCCGGGCGTTGAAGCTGACGTCCGCCACGTCGGCGTCCTCGCCGCCCTGGAACAGCGCGGGCGTGTCGTGTTCCTCGTAGAGGGCCTTGTTGGCGGCGCCGACGCCGGAGGGCGTGGCGTCGACGACGACGTCGCTCGCCGCGACGAGTTCGTCCACCATGCCGGCGATGTCGAGGCCGGCCGCCGCGAACTGGTCGGCGCGGTCCTCGACGGCGGCGTAGAGGTCGTACCCCTTCGCGACGGCGCGTTCGGCCTCGAAGTTCGGTCGGGTCTTGGCGACGCCCACGACCTCCATGTCGGGTTGCGCGCGGACGGCGTCAGCGACGCGCTTCCCGATGGTGCCGTAGCCGTTGATACCCACCTGTATCATTGTACACGTGGCGGTCCAAGGGCCGAGGCATTAACCGTTTCGAGGTGGGTCCACGCGGGCCTACGCGCCGAGCACCATCCGGACCAGCCCGGGGTCGACCGGCGGCGCGTAGAACCGCATCACGGCGACCGTGCCGAGTTCGAAGGCGGTGACGGCGAGGGTGACGACGGTCGCCCACTTGCTGTCGACGGTGACGCCGACCGGCACGTCGTACTCCTTCGGGTAGGGGTAGAGCAGCGCCATCCCGCGGACGTTCCCGAGCAGGTCGAGCACGTAGTGGGTGAGGATGCCGACCCACACCAGGTGGAGGTTGGCGTAGTGGAGCGGGAACGCCGCGAACAGGCCGAGGACGAGGAAGTTGTGGAACGTCTTGCGGTGGGAGCCGAAGGCGGTGTCGAGGTCCGGGAACAGCGCCCCGAGGACGACGGGAATCGCCACCTGGCCGACGGCGTCGAGGGTGCCGACGTCGAGCGTCGGGTCCAGGAGGACGCCGAGGCCCACCCCGAGGAGGACTGCGTTCAGGACGTGGTCGCGCTTGTTCACGCTCCCGGCCACAACCCGACGCAGTACAAGTCTTCTGACTGCGTCTGACGCGCGTCTTGCGACGTGACACCGGCTCGACGCGGGGCCGAAGGAAAGCGCTAACAGTCGGCCGGCCGACGATGGCATCATGAGCCTCCGCGACGCGGCCACGACCGCCATCGAGCAGTGCATGGGCCTCCGGGCCGACGAGACCTGCGTCGTCGTCACCGACGACAAGCGCGTCGACATCGGCGAAGCGCTCTACGACGTCGCGACCGACGTGACCGACGACGTCGCCGTGCTCCGATATCCGCCGGGCGACCAGCACGGCGAGGAGCCGCCCGCTCCGGTCGCAGCCGCGATGCGGGCCGCGGACGTGTTCCTCGCGCCGACGACGAAGAGCCTGAGCCACACGCGCGCCCGGTCGGAAGCGACCGACGCGGGCGTCCGCGGCGCCACCCTGCCCGGCATCACCGAGGACGTGTTCACCACCGGCCTGGACGCCGACTACGACGCCATCGAACGCCACTGCGACGACGTGCTGGCGCAGGTCGCCGACGCCGACGAGATCCGGGTCACGACGCCGCTCGGGACCGACATCACGTTCGTCCCGGGCGACCGCGAGTGGCGGGCCGACACCGGCATCGTCCACGACGCCGGCGACTTCTCGAACCTCCCCGCCGGCGAGGTGTTCGTCAGCCCGGAGACCGCCGACGGCACCTACGTCGTCGACGGCACGATGATGCCCCACGGCCGTCTCGACGGCCGGACCCTGGAGTTCACCGTCGAAGACGGCTACGTCACCGACATCAGCGACGACGACGTGCGCGAGCAGGTCGAAGCCGGCGCCGACGAGGTCGGCCGGGACGCCTACAACCTCGCGGAACTCGGCATCGGCACCAACGTCGCCGTCACCGAACTCGTCGGCTCCGTCCTCCTCGACGAGAAGGCCGCGGGCACCGTCCACGTCGCCATCGGCGACGACGCCGGCATCGGCGGCGACACCGACGCCCCCTCCACCTCGACGGCATCATCACCGACCCGACGGTGTACGCCGACGGCGAGCGGGTCGCGCTGCCGGACCCCGAGGACTGACTCCGCGGACTTTTAGGCGCTCGCCCGGTACGAGCGGGTATGAGCGAACCCCAGGAGCGCGTCGCGGTCGCGTGTCCGTCGTGCTCGCCGGACCTCGACACGGTCCACGAGGTGCTGACGACGGGCGGCGGACACGCCACCGTGCGCTGCACGGAGTGCGGCCACGTCCACAAGGAGTCGATGGACGAACCCGAGACCACCGAGTGCGACGTCGTCGTCTCCCAGGACGGCGAATCGTTCACCGCCACGGTCGACGCGCCCGCCGACGAGACGGTGGCCGTCGGCGAGGAGTTCATCCTCGACACCGACGAGGCCATCATGCAGGTGCGCATCACCAGCATCGAGGTCGGCCCCGAGCAGCGCGTCGAGGAGGCGACGGCTCGCGACGTCGAGACGTTCTGGACGCGCGCCGTCGACAACGTGAGCGTCGACGTGACCGTCAACCCCAAAGACGGCCAGCACGACGCGACCCGGAGTGTGACCCTGTATCTCCCCGGCGACCACGAGTTCGTGGTCGGCGAGACGGAGGAGTTCGGCGACGAGAAGTTCACCGTCAAGGGACTCCACCTCCGCACGGACGCCGAGGGCTACGGCTTCTCCAAACTCGACCACCGCGGCGACGCCGCCTTCGCCAAGGACCTCAAGCGCGTCTACGCGGACGACGAGACGTCGGCCGCGTGGTCGGCCTGGTAGCGGCACGGCCATTTATTGACCAGCCCCGCGACTCGCCGCCATGGACCACCGGGAACTGCTGTTGCTCAGGGCCGCCCGGGAGACGGGCGTGCTGGAGGCGCTCGTGACCGTCGCCGGGACGCCCGACGAGGTGGCCGCCGAGACGGGCGTGACCGAACGGGCCGCCCGCATCACGGTCGAAGCGCTCGCCGACCTGGGCTATCTCGAACGGGTCGGCGACGGCTACGAGCCCACCAACCGGATGCTCGGCTTCATGACGAAGACGGACGTGCGCTCCATCGGCCCGGTGCCGCACGCCCTCGACTCGCTGGAGCGCTGGATAGCGCTCCCGGAGACGATGCGGACCGGCGAGGTGCCCGACCCGCCCGCGGACTGGACGGTGAACTTCATGGGCGCGATGGCGGCCGTCGACGACGCGACCGTGCGCGCCTGCGTGACCGAGGCCGTCCACGCGAACCCGGACGCGGCGCGAGTGCTCGACGTCGGCGGCGGGCCGGGTCGGTTCGCCACGGAGTTCGCCCGGCGCGGATTCGAGGTGACGCTGGTCGACCGCCCGGAGGTGGTCGACCTGGACCGTCGGTCCCTGGCCCACGAACCCGTCGAACTGGTCGCCGGCGACGCGCTGGCGGACCTGCCCGACGGCTTCGACCTGGCGTTCGCGTCGCGGCTCGCCCACGGCTTCTCGCCCGCGGAGAACCGACGGCTGCTCGACACCGTCTTCGACGCGCTCGACCCGGGCGGCGTCGTCGTCCTCACCGACTACGTGCGGGGCCGGTCGTCGAAGGCCGCGCTCTTCGCAGCCCACATGCTCGCCCAGACGCCGGGCGGAGACACGTACACCGCCGAGCAGTTCCGGACGTGGCTCGCCGAAGCGGGGTTCGAGACGCCGTCGGTGGCGGACGTCCCCGGCACGGACGTCCAGGCCGTGACCGGCCGCCGGCCGCGTGATTGATTAGCGTCGAGACGAACTCTCCGGTATGGACTACGCGGGGCTCCGGGACAACATGGTCTCGAGCCTGGAACACGAGACCAAGGGGCTCGTCCGGACCGACCGCGTCGCCCGCGCGATGCGAGCAGTACCCCGACATCGGTTCGTCGACGTCGACGCGGAGCACCGCGCCTACATGGACCAGGCCTACGAACACCGCGGCACCCGGGTGCTCGCGCCGAGCACCGCCGCGTGGCTGCTCGAAGGGCTGGCGCCCGAACCCGACGACAGCGTGCTCGTCGTCGGCGCCGGCGTCGGCTACACGGTCGCCGTCGTCGCGGAGATAGTCGGCGCGCGGAACGTCCACGCCCTGGACATCACGCGCCCCCTGGTGCTCGACGCCCGGCAGAACCTCTCCCGGACCGGCTACGGCGACGTGCTCGTGGACTGCCGCGACGGCGCCAGTGGCCTCCCGGAGTACGCCCCGTACGACCGCATCCTCGTGGAGGCGGCCGCCGTGCGCCCGCCCGGCGCGCTCGTCCGACAGCTCGCCCCCGACGGTCGGCTCGTGATGCCCGTCGGAACTGGCGAGCAGTCGCTGGTGGCCGTCGAGGACGGCGACGTGGTCGAGGAATTCGGCGGTGCGAGCTTCGACCCCCTGCTCGTCGACGGCGAACAGCACGGCACCGTGCTGCGCAACCGCACCGAGCGCGAGGAGCGCGAGCGTGCGGCTCGCGAGGCCCAGGCGCGGCGCGGGTGGGAGCAGGACTGGATCGACTGGGACCATCGGCTCTAGTCGGCCACCACCAGTATCGCCGTGTTCTCCCGCCGGTCGACGTACTGACTGCCGGCTGGCGGTTTGATGTCGACGGTGAGCGTGCCGTCGGCCTGGTTCGGCCCGAGGTGCGCGTCGAGGTCGACGGTCGCCCGGCCGTCCGCGTCGGTCCGCGCCGTCACGACGTCGTTCAGTCGTGCGCTCCCCGAGCGAACGATGACGAGCGCGTCGGCGACCGGTTTCCCGTCGGCGTCGACGACCGTGACGGCGACCGGAGCGTCGCCGGCCTCGACGACCTCGGGGTCGGGCCGGGCGTCGAGTTCGCTGACGGTCAGGCTCCCGACGCCGGAGACCATGTTGAGCATGACGCTCAGGCTGGCGACGCCGACGATGAACGCGATGACCAGGCGGACGGGCAGGCCCTCGATGGCCCGGTCGTCCGCGGCGAACCGGTGGAGTGCAGCGCGCATGGCCCGGCCTGGTCCCGGGTTCACTCATAAAGGTTCGTGCGAGGGTTCTTGAGGGGAGGCGCGCCCACCTCTGGCCGTGACGCGAGTCATCGGACGGCGGGAGTCGGCGGGCGCGACCGGACCGCTCGGGCGGTACGTCGCCCGGGACGGGAGCGACGGCGTCGAGGTGGCCCTCGACCTGGAGCGACCGCACGCGGGACTCGTGGTCGGGAAGCGCGGGACCGGGAAATCCTACACGCTGGGCGTGCTCGCCGAGAACCTCGCCGACGCGCCGGGGGTGACTGGCGTCGTCGCGGACCCGATGGGCGTCTTCGCGCCGCTCGCGACCGAGGGCGCGGCGCGTCTCGTCGCCACGCCGCAGGTCGCCGCCGACGCCCTCCCGCCGCCGGCGTGGTGTGACCTGTTCGGCGTCGACCCCACCTCGCCCGTGGGGTCGCTGCTCTGGCGGGCCGCCGCCGAGACGACGACGCTCGCGGGGATGCGCTCGCACGTCGAGACGGCGACGGTCCGGGACGAGACGCGCCGGGCGGCGCTGAACTACCTCGACCTCGCGGCGTCGTGGTCGGTGTTCGACCCGGACGGCGTGACGGCGCGCGACCTGCTTGCAGCGGATGCGACGGTGCTCGACCTGTCGGGGCTGGACGCAGCGCCGATGAACGCCGTCGTCCGCGCCGTCGCCGCCGCCCTCTACCGGGTGGCGGTCGCCGAACGGGTGCGGCCGCTGCCGTGGCTGCTCGTCGACGAGGCACACGCGTTCGTCGACGCGGGCCGGGAGTCGGACGCGTCTGCGTCCGGGGCCGTCGCCGACCCGGCGCTTCGACGGCTGCTGACGCGGGGACGGACGCCGGGCGTCAGCGTCGTGCTCGCGACCCAGCGGCCGAGCGCGCTTCCGGCGGTGGCCGTGTCCCAGGCGGACCTGCTGGTCGCCCACCGACTCACCGCACAGGCGGACGTCGACGCGCTGGCGCGCGCCCGACCGACGTACCTCGCCGGGCCGTCGCTGGCGGAGCGACTGCCGGACGAGACGGGCGTGGCGGTGGTCGTGGACGACACCACGGAACGGGTGCACACCGTCCGGGTCCGGGAACGGCGCACGTCCCACGGCGGGAGAAGCCCGCGTGCGAGCGAATCCGAAACGGCCGAGTAGGGGGCGCATAGAGGTCGAACCAGGAATGGCCACGACGACCCACCCGCTGGGACGCGCCGAACCCCTGCTGCTCATCGCCGTCGGCGGGTTCGTCGGCGCCATCAGCCGGCACGTGCTGGCGGTCGGCCTCCCCGGCGGGTTCCCGTGGGGGACGCTCGTCGCGAACGTGCTCGGGAGCTTCGCGCTCGGCGTCCTGCTCTACGAGGCGCGACTGACGGGCGTCCTGAGCCCGGAGACGCGACTCGTCCTCGGCACCGGGTTCCTCTCGTCGTTCACGACCTACAGCACGTTCGCGGTGGAGACGGCGGGGCTGAGTCCGGCCGGTGCGGTGCTGAACGTCGCCGCGAACTACGGCCTCGGCCTCCTCGCCGTGGTGGCGGGGCGCTACGTCGCCGGGGTGATGGCCCGGTGAACCCGCTGTTGCTGGTGGGCGTCGGCGGCGCGGCCGGGGCGCTGTCGCGGTACGTCGTCGGGAGGAACGTCGCCCGCCACAGCCTCGACACGCTCGCGGTGAACGTGGCCGGTAGCCTCCTGCTGGGTGCGCTGGTGGCCGCGCCGGTGAACGGGGACGCGCTCCTGCTCGTCGGCACCGGGTTCTGCGGGGCGCTCACTACCTTCTCGACGTTCGCGTTCGAGACGGTGCGGTTCGTGGAGACGGACGGCGGCACCGCCGCGCTCCGGAACGCGGCGCTCAACCTGGGCGGGGCGCTCGTCGCGGTGGGCGTCGGCGCGACGGCGGTCCGGGTACTCTTATAACTCGTGCCGGTAAGGGTGGGGTATGGCGAAGGGAGACCCGCGAGTGCATCTCGTGATGAACCTGGTGCTCTCGCTCGTGTACAGTCTGGTGGTCGTCTGGGGGCTGTCGTTTCTCGGGTTTCTCGAGTTCACCCTGCAGAACGTCGCCATCGCGACGCTCGTCATCGCGGCGCTGACGTTCGTCGTCGTCCGGTGACGGAACTGGTGACCGGCGGCACCCGGTCGGTAGTCGGCGACCGCCACGATTTTCCGACGGTGCCGTAAGTAATTTGAGGGCATGTAGCGTTGGATTAAACCGCATGGATGGGGGAGTGGTTACAGCGACGTTTACGCTGCAGAGTGACGACAGTCACATCAGTCGGCTGGTGCTCGCCGCGCCCGACGTGCGCATCGAAGTCGAGCGCACGGTGCCGCTGGGTCGCAAGACCGAGCCGACGATACGCGTGTTCGCCGAGGACGGCCGGTACGACGCGTTCGAGCGGGTGCTCGACGCCGACGCGTCGGTGGCGTCCTGGGACGAGATCGGCCGGTTCGACGGCGGGAGAAGCTACCGCCTCGGCTGGGCTGACGGACCGGGCCGGGTCTGTGAGGCGCTCGCCAGACACGACGCCGCCGTCCAGTCCTTCGAGGGCGACGACGGCGCGTGTACGTGTCGGGCCCGGTTCCCCGACCACGACGCAGTCTCGGCGTTCTACCGCGACTGCAGAGACGAGAGCATGGACATCGACGTGGTCCGCGTGCGACGTTCGGACGGCGAGCGCTCGCCCGACGACGGCCTGACGCGGCCCCAGCGACGAGCGCTCGAACTCGCGTACGAGCACGGCTACTTCGACGTGCCGCGGCAGAGCACGACGGTCGAACTCGCCGACAGACTCGGCGTCTCCGACCAGGCGCTCTCGGAACGGTTGCGCCGCGCGTTCGCGACGCTCGTGGAGCAGACGGTCCAGCCGGACCCTGTCACCAGACGGGCGTAGTCCGGGCAGGGCAACCGGACAGCGGTGCCGCACCCGCCGGCAGTGGACGACCCACCTTTATTCGAGCCATAAGAGTTATGAATAAATAGGCCGTAGTCTATCTCGTCTCGCGCCCGGACCGACGAGGGCACCGGTCCACCGTCCGCGAGACCGCTGCGGCCGGACCACGATTCGTATCGGCTCCCCCACCCTCTCGATACCGGCCGGCCGCACGACCCGACGGGGCGAAACGCCACCGCCACACCGCGTTAGGAACGCGTCGGACGCGAGGTCACCACCACGACCTCGTTTCGAGGGTGTCATCCCCTTTATCCCTCTTGTCGCTACTCGGGAGATACGTCGTCGTCCGTCCCACGGAAAGAGAGAGCGTGTAACACCCGCTGTGCCTCTGACGGGAAGGGGGTGCAGGGCAGAATTGGAATACGTGTGCAAGCGGAGCAATTCCACCCTACTCGTCGCCCAGGAGCCCCGGCGTTATAATCGTTGGTGGAATGATAAATCGTGAGCAACAATCCGCCAGCAACCAGGGTAGTCGTCGCCCTCCTGGAGAGACAGGGCCCAGCACCGGCTGTGCCCCGGTCGGAACGCGGTCCACTCGCGTTCGATGAGAATTGTAGCCTCTGCGAACCACTGACCGAGACGGAGCCCACCGCCTGTCCGAGACCGGACCGTCCCCCGCCCCTCCCGGCGGGACCTAAACCAGTTGGCCGTAGAACCTTTGGGGGCCACTCGGCTAGTCGGGAAAGAACGGAGCGGGGCATCGGCCGACGACCGAATCGCTGCTCACTCGAATCATGGGACGACTACAGCTCAAGGAAGCCGTAGCGATGGCGCTCGGCGGCATGATCGGCGGCGGCATCTACTCCGCGTTCGGCATCGTCGTCGCCATCTCCGGGAAGGTCGCCTGGCTGGCGTGGCTCGTCGCCGGCGCCGTCGCGATGGCCGCCGGGTACAGTTACGTCAAGCTGAACGGACTGGTCGACGACCACGGCGGAGCGCCGACGTACATCGAAGCGCTCACGGGCAACTCGACGCTCGCCGGCATGACCGGCTGGACGCTCCTGTTCGGCTACGTCGGGTCGATGGCGCTGTACGCGTACGCGTTCTCGTCGTTCTTCTCGGAACTCGTCGGCCGCCAGTTCGTCGCCGGCGTCCCCGTCGCCAACACCGTCTCCGTGCTCCTCATCGCGGCGTTCGTCGGCCTGAACCTGGTCGGCGTCTCGGAGACGGGGAAGGCCGAGGACGTCCTCACGTTCTTCAAGGTCGGCGTCATCGCGCTCTTCGGGCTCTGGGGCGTCTACTACGCATTCGGGGCGGGCGAACTCACCTTCGGCCTGGCGAAGATGAGCCCCGCCGACCCCCTGCTCGGGGCCGCGATGTCGTTCGTCGCCTTCCAGGGCTGGCAGCTGCTGATGTACGACCAGGACAAGTTCGAGAACCCCGTGGAGAACATCAAGACCGCCGTCTACGTCTCGATTCCGGCGGCGACCGCACTCTACGTGCTCGTCGCGTTCACCACCGTGAGCCTGCTCCCCGTCGCGAGCATCGCGGTCGGACCCGAGGTGTCGCTGCTCTACGCCGCCCTCGAGTTCATGGGCAGGTACGGCGCCCTCCTCATCGGGGTGTCCGCGCTGTTCTCGACGGCGAGCGCCGTCAACGCGACGCTGTTCAGCGGCGCGCTGTTCTCCCAGAACCTCATCGACCGGAACCTCCTCCCCGACCGGTTCGGCTCCGACGGGGGCGAGATACCCCGGACGCTGGTCGTCGTGCTCGGCGTGCTGTCCGCGGCGTTCGCCGTCTTCGGCAGCCTCCAGAGCATCACGTCGTTCGCGTCGCTCGCGTTCATCGCGGTCTTCGGCGGGATGTCGTATCTCGCGTTCTCGCGGCGGGACGAACTCGACCTCCTCACGCCCGTCCCCGTCGTCGGGATGGTCGGGACGCTGGTGTTCTTCCCGACGCTGCTCTACGACCTCTTCCTGGAGAGCCGGTCGATGTTCGTCACCGTCGTCGTCATCGGGCTGGTGGTGGTCGGCGTCGAACTGCTCTACTTCGAACGCGAACCGGTCGCGGAGACCATCCCGTGGCTGTCGGGTGAGTGACCATGACAGGCGATTCCCAGCACCGACTCACGAGACGAGCCGCGCTACAGGGACTCGGCGCCGTCGGGGCCACGGCGCTCGCCGGCTGTTCGAGCTACGTCCCCGGCGCGTCCGGGGAGTCGTCGCTCCGGTACGCACAGGTACTCCCGGCGCTCACGCTCGACCCCGTCAGGGTCGCGGACCCCTGGTCCGAGAAGGTCGCCGGTCAGGTGTTCCAGGGGCTCTACGCCCACGACCGGGAGATGAATCTCGTACCGGTGCTCGCGAACGGCGACCCGTCGGTCAGCGACGACGGCCGGACCTACACGGTCGAACTCGCCGACGGCCCGACGTTCCAGAACGGCGACCCGGTCACCGCCGAGGACGTCAAGTACTCCTTCGAAGCGCCGGTCGAGGAGGACCGACCCGGCAAGTGGCAGGTCGATATGGTCGAGGCCATCGAGACGCCGGCCGAGCGGACGGTCAGGTTCGAACTCGAACACCCGTACCCCGCGTTCGACCACGCGCTGACCCGGGGCATCGTACCGAAATCCCTCCGGGAAGCCAACCCCGACGCGTTCGCGAACGAACGACCGGTCGGCTCCGGCCCCTACGAGGTCGGGACGTTCAAGCCCGCGAAGTACGCCATCCTCTCGGCCCGGGACGACTACTGGGGAGAGCCGAAGCCAGCCGTCGACACGGCGGAGTTCATCGGCACCTACTCGGGCCTCGCGCGGACGATGAGCCTCAAGACCGACCAGACCGACGTCGTCGAGCGCGTCCAGCCCCGGCTCTGGGACGTGACCGACGGGTTCGCCGGCAGCCGGGTCCGCAAAGCCCGGGGGTACCACTACCACTACGTCGGCTTCAACTGCAACGACGGCCCCGCCGCCGACCCGCGCGTCCGCGAGGCCGTCGACTACCTCGTCGACATGGACGAGGTCGTGAAGCACCTCGTAGAGCCCATCGGCCGGCGGCAGCCCACCCCACTTCCCGGGCAGGTGGCCGCCGACTGGAACCTGCCCGTCGAGGAGTGGTCGTCGATTTCCCGGTCGAAGAACGTCGAGGCGGCCAGGCGGCTGTTCGCCGCGGCCGACGTCTCGTCGTGGTCGCCGACCATCGCCGTCCCGAAACACGACCTGCTCCGGGAGAAAGTCGGCGAAGAGATCGCCCACGGCCTCAACGAGGCGGGCTTCGCCCGGGCTCGCGTCGATAAGTACCCCTGGTCGGAGTTCCGCGACCGCATCGTCACCGGGAGCAGCAGCGACTACGACGTCTTCGTCGGCGCGTGGCTCGGCGGCCGGGACCCCGACACGTACCTCTACCCGCTCCTCCACGAGAACAACGAGGGCCTGACGAACGGCACGTTCTACCGGAACCAGGACGTGATGACCGCCATCCGGAAGGCGCGTCGCACCACCGACAGACGGCGGCGTCGGCGGCTCTACGAGTCCGTCATCGAGACCGTCCTCCACGACCGCCCCCACCTGCCGGCGTTCACCCTCGACGCGACGTTCGGCGTGGAGAACCGCGTCCACGGGTTCGACGCCCACCCGCTCGCGTCCGCCAACCCGCGGCTCGTCGGGCCGAAGCACGCCGTCACGCTCGACGAGTAACGGGACACGCAATTCGTCGGTCCCTGTCGGTCGCCCACGGGTGCCCGACGCGGACGCGGAAACCGGCTCGTTCCGCGTGTGAGGCGTTCACAACCCTCCGCAAGGGCTTTCGTCCCTCGTTCAATAGTCGGGGTCATGCCAGGACCCGTCTTCAAAGCGGGCGACCGCGTGGCCCTCCACACCGTCGAACGCGAGGACCTCGACGTGTTCGCGCGCGCCCGAAACGACCCCGACGTACGCATCCCGCTCGCCATCGACGCCCCCCAGAGCCAGGACGCCATCGAGGAGTTCTACGAGGAGACCATCTCCGCGAAGGAGAGCGTCCACCTCCTCGCGGTCGTCGACGGCGAACCCGTCGGCGCGACGGCCCTCTTCGACGCCGACCCGTCCTCCGGGGCCGGCGACCTCGCGTACTGGGTCCTCCCCGAGTACCAGGGCGACGGCTACGGGACGGAAGCCCTCTCGCTCCTGCTCGAGTACGCCTTCGAGGAACTCCGGATGCACCGCGTGCAGGCCGACGTCGTCGCGACGAACGACGCCTCCCGCGGCCTGCTCGAATCGCTCCAGTTCACCAGGGAGGGCCGGTTCCGCGACCACGAGTTCCAGGACGGCGAGCACGTCGACGTGCTCCGGTACGGGCTCCTCGCCGAGGAATGGAGGAACGCCTGATGCCGGGACCCGCCTTCCTCCGCGGCGAGACCGTCAGCCTCCACACCTGGGAGGACGAGGACCGCGACTTCTTCCAGGAGCACCGGAACCGCGGCGAGGTTCGACGCCCGCTCACCGACGTCCTGCCCCGGAACGGCCACCAGGTCGAGGAGTTCTTCGAGAACGAGCTGTACGATGACGACGACATGGTGTTCCTCGTCTGCACCGGGAGCGAGGACGCAATGCGGACCGGCGACGCCGACGAACTGACGCGGGTCGGCGAGGTCGGTATCCCGTGGGTCAACCAGCCCCACGCCTCCGGGATGCTGATGTACTGGGCCGCCCCCGAACACCAGGGGAACGGCTACATCTCCGCGGCGACGGAACTCCTGCTCGACCACGCGTTCCGGGAGCAGCGCCTCAACAAGGTCTGGGCGATGGTCGTCGAACCGAACGCCGCCTCGCAGGCCGTGCTCGAGAAGCTCGGCTTCCAGCGCGAAGGGACCTTCCGCCGGGAGAACTTCTACGAGGGCGAGTACGTCGACAGCTACCGGTACGGCATCCTCGCCGACGAGTGGCTCGGCGACGAGTAGACGACGACTCGCCCCCCCCCCCCCCTCCAACTCGACTGCCCCTCCCCTCCGCGTCAGTCCGCGGGCGTGGCGTCGCCACGGGCAGGTTCGCGCACCGGCGGCGCGTAGGCGTGCAGGAGCAGGCCGCCGACGATGAAGACAGCGCCGAGCGCCGTCACGGCGGCGATGGGGGTGAACGCGTCCGCGAACATCCCGCTCCCGATGCGGAACGGAATGCCGGCGACCGACCGGACCATCGACACCGCGGAGATGACGGTGGCCCGGCCGACCGACTCGATGTGGTCGTTGATGTACCGGTTCGCGATGGGGAAGATGAGGCTGTTCGAGCCCTTCATCACGAAGAACATCGGGAAGACCAGGACGGGCGCGAACACGGGGAGGAGGTAGAGGAGGGCGATGCCCATCGGGAGGACGAACATCGTCCGCTTCACGCCGAAGCGCTCCTCGACCTCCGAGGCGTAGTCGCTCGTGATGGCGGAGACGACCATGAACGACGCGTAGAGGAACCCGAGCAGCGCGGCCTCCGGCACCCCCACCCCGCGAGGAGGTCGCCGTAGGTCTGCTTGAGGGCGTCGCGGACGACCGGCTGGATGTACATGTCCGCCGTCAGCAGCGCACCCGAGAACAGCGCCATGTAGACCACGAACGACCGGAGCGCCGGGGTCGCGAGGCGGTTCCGGACGACCGGGAGCGCGTCGACGATGGTGAGGCGCTCGTCGTCGCTCTCGCTCTCGCGTTCGTCGTCGTACGCGGCGTTCTTCGGGAGGAACGCGCAGAACGCGATGTTCAGGACGCTGAACGCCACCGCCGCGATGAACGGGTAGAACGGGTCCACGACGTAGAGCAGGCCGCCCGCTATCATCGTGACCGCCATCACCCACTTGTTGATGGCGCCGGCCCGGCCGCTGACGCGCGTGAACTCGTTCTCCATGTCGTGTTCCTTGAGCGTGTCGTAGAGCCACGCGCTCCCGCTTCCGGAGACGAACGTGTGGCCGAACGAGAGCGTGCCGAACACGAACATGAACCCCCAGAAGTCCTTCGCGACGAGGTAGCCGGCGTTCGAGACGAAGAACAGGACGGCGGCCACGAACAGGCTGTTCCGACGGCCGATGCGGTCGCCGACGTACCCCGTCGGGACCTCACCCGCGACGACGATGATGGACTGGATCGTCGCGATGAGCCCGATCTCGGTGAAGCTGAGCCCGTTCAGGAGGAGGAAGAGCGTGTAGATCGGGTACGTGAACCCGGGACCGGCCGTGGCTCGGTAGAGGTAGTATCGCAGTACGGTGCGGGAACTGTCGGGCATGGGAGGGCCTGTTCCCGAGATACTGGTCCCGCTATATCAAGGCGACGGGAGTTCGGTAACAACCCGCATGGCGGTGGTGTCGGGTGTTTTCGGTCGGTCTGAGCGATACGGGGCGGGAGCCCTGCGCGAACGGAGTAGACGAGGGGATGTCGGCAAGGAGGAGCGAAGTGAATGCCCGAGGCGGGATGAACCACGCGAAGACGGTCGCCTCGCTCCGCTCGGCGCTGCGACTGCTCTCGTTCAAATCCCGCTGGCCGCTACAGACGCGAACGCTGACTTCGCACACGCTACGCGGTGCTCGTCGGCGTTGTTCCCTTCAGAAAGCGCCCGAGGCGGGATTTGAACCCGCGTCACGACCGTGACAGGGTCGTATGATGGGCCACTACACCACCCGGGCAATCGGATGCAACTCATTGTAACCCGGATGTGCTCTTAAGACTTTCCAAACGAGGGCAGTGTGGTGCCTGCTGCCGTACGCCGGTTCCGTCGCGAGCGTTGCCCATTCCAGGACGAGTTGACAAGGCTTAAATGTACCCCGTGTGTAAAAAGCTGTAGTATCTCGTGAGAGCCGCTTCTCCCACCAGTCAGGTGCATCCATGGTAGACGTAAGCCAACATAAGCTGGTTCCGGAACACTCCGTCCTCCCCGAGGACGAGGTGGAGGAACTGCTCGAGGAGTACGACGTGGACCGTCCGATGCTGCCGAAAATAAAGCGGACCGACCCCGCGTTGCCCGACGACGCGGAGATCGGCGACGTCATCAAGATCGTTCGTGACTCCAGGACCACAGACCGAGCAATCGTGTATCGACTCGTGATCGAATAATGCAACCAGAGCTACGAAAAGAACTGTCGAAATCGTACTTCTCGAAGGAACGACTCGCAGAACACCACTACCGGTCGTTCAACGCGTTCCTCGACCGCGGCATGCAGGAGGTCGTGGACGAGAAGGGTGTCATCGAGACGGACATCGGCGACAAGGAGGACGAGGAGCCGGTGTACGTGGAACTCGGCGACGTCCGGGTCGTGACCCCGCGCGTCCGCGAGGCGGACGGCAGCGAGGAGCTGCTCTACCCGCAGGAAGCCCGGCTCCGCAACATCACCTACTCCGCGCCCGTGTTCATGGAGATGAGCATCGTGAAGGGCGGTGAGGAGGAGGAACCCCGGGTGGTCGACTCCACCGAGACGAAGGTCGGCGAGATGCCGATTATGGTGGGTTCGAACAAGTGCAACATCGCGGGCTTCAGCGAGGAGGAACTCATCGAAATCGGCGAGGACCCCGCCGACCCCGGCGGCTACTTCATCGTCAACGGCTCCGAGCGCGTGCTGATGACGAGCGAGGACCTCGCGCCGAACAAGATCCTGGCGGAGTTCGACACGCGCTACGGCGACGAGATCCAGGTCGCGAAGACGTTCAGCCAGCGCCGGGGTTATCGGGCGCTGGTGCTGGTCGAACGCTCCCGGGACGGGCTGCTCAACGTGAGCTTCCCGAGCGTCTCCGGCAGCGTGAACTTCGTGACGCTCGTCCGCGCGCTCGGCCTCGAATCCGACGAGGAGATCGTGCACCGCGTCTCCGACGACCCGGAGATAGTGAAGTTCATGCTGGAGAACCTGGAGGAAGCCGAGGTCCAGACCCAGGAGGAGGCCATCGAGGCGCTGGGTCGCCGCGTCGCCTCCGGCCAGGGGAAGAACTACCAGCTCAAGCGCGCGAACTACGTCATCGACCGCTACCTCCTCCCGCACCTCCACCAGGAGAATCTCGACGAGGAGGAGAACCGGCTCAACAAGTCCTACTACCTGGCCCGGATGGCCGAGGCGTGTTTCGAACTCGCGCTCGGGCGCCGCCAGCCCGACGACAAGGACCACTACGCGAACAAGCGCCTGAAGGTGAGCGGCGACCTGATGCGCGACCTGTTCCGGACGGCGCTCAACAAGCTGGCACGCGACGTGAAATACCAGCTCGAACGCGCGAACATGCGCAACCGGCAGCTCTCGGTCAACACCGTGGTGCGGTCGGACGTGCTCACCGAGCGGCTCGAACACCCCATCGCGACCGGGAACTGGGTCGGCGGCCGGTCCGGCGTCTCGCAGCTCGTGGACCGCACGGACTTCATGGGCGTGCTGAGCCACCTGCGACGGCTCCGGAGCCCGCTCTCGCGGAGCCAGCCGCACTTCGAGGCGCGCGACCTGCACGCGACCCAGTGGGGTCGCATCTGTCCCTCCGAGACGCCGGAGGGGCCGAACTGTGGCCTGGTGAAGAACTTCGCGCAGGCCATGGAGCTGTCCGGGAACGTCGAGGACGAACAGGAGCTGAAACGAGAGCTGGCTTCGATGGGTGTCCGGGGCGTCTCCGGCATCGACGAGGCAGAGGAACTCGCAGACTGAGACATGAGCAAGGGACGAGAGGCGAAGGTATACGTCAACGGTAGTCTGGTCGGGACGCATCCCGACCCGTACGAGCTAGCAGACCAGGTCCGCGAAGCCCGACGCCGGGGCGAGGTCAGCGAGATGGTGAACGTCTCGGTGCGCGACCGCACCCGGGAGGTCATCATCAACGCCGACGCCGGCCGGGCGCGACGACCGCTGCTCGTCGTCGAGGACGGGGAACTCCTCGTCTCCGACGAGGAGCTCGAGGCGCTCGCGAACGACGACGTCGCGTTCGAGGACCTGGTGGAGAACGGCAAGATAGAGTTCATCGACGCCGAGGAGGAGGAGGATATCTACGTCGCCGTCGACGAGGACGAGCTGGACGAGGACCACACCCACATGGAGATCGACCCCCAGCTCATCTTCGGTATCGGCGCGGGCATGATTCCGTACCCCGAGCACAACGCGTCGCCGCGCATCACGATGGGGGCGGGCATGATGAAGCAGTCGCTGGGGCTGCCGGCCGCGAACTACCGCATCCGGCCGGACACGCGCCAGCACCTCCTGCACTACCCGCAGGCGGCGATGGTGAACACCCAGACCACCGAGCAGATCGGCTACGACGACCGGCCGGCCGGCCAGAACTTCGTCGTCGCCGTGATGAGCTACGAGGGGTTCAACATCGAGGACGCGCTCGTCATGAACAAGGGGTCGGTCGAGCGCGCGCTCGCCCGGTCGCACTTCTTCCGGACCTACGAGGGCGAGGAGCGCCGCTACCCCGGCGGGCAGGAGGACCGCTTCGAGATTCCCGACCCGGACGTGCGCGGCGCACGCGGCGAGGACGCCTACAAGCACCTCGACGAGGACGGCCTGGTCAACCCGGAGACGGTGGTCGGCGAGAACACCGTCCTGCTCGGGAAGACCAGCCCGCCGCGCTTCCTCGAGGAGCCCGACGACATGGGCGGGCTCAGCCCGCAGAAGCGACGCGAGACCAGCGTCACCATGCGCTCGGGCGAGACGGGCGTCGTCGACACCGTCACCCTGATGGAGGGCGAGGACGGCTCGAAGCTGGCGAAGGTCAGCGTGCGCGACGAGCGCATCCCCGAACTCGGCGACAAGTTCGCGTCCCGCCACGGCCAGAAGGGCGTCGTCGGCCACCTGGCACCCCAGGAGGACATGCCGTTCACCCAGGAGGGCGTCGTGCCCGACCTCATCGTCAACCCGCACGCGCTGCCGTCCCGGATGACGGTCGGCCACGTGCTGGAGATGCTCGGCGGCAAGGTCGGCGCGCTCGAAGGCCGCTCGGTCGACGGGACCGCGTTCACCGGCGAGGACGAAGAGCAGATACGGGGCGGCCTCGAGGAGAAGGGCTTCAAGTCCAGCGGCAAGGAGGTCATGTACTCGGGCGTGACCGGCGAGAAGATCGAGGCCGAGATCTTCGTCGGCACCATCTTCTACCACAAGCTCTACCACATGGTGTCGAACAAGATCCACGCCCGCTCGAAGGGGCCGGTCCAGGTGCTGACGCGCCAGCCGACCGAGGGGCGCGCTCGCGAGGGCGGCCTGCGCGTGGGCGAGATGGAGCGCGACGTGCTCATCGGGCACGGCGCCGCGATGGCGCTCAAGGAGCGCCTGCTCGACGAGTCCGACCAGGAGTTCGTCTACGTCTGCGGCCAGTGTGGCATGACCGCCGTGGAGAACCGAGAGCAGCGCCGCGTCTACTGCCCGAACTGCGGGGAGGAGACCGACGTCCACCGCATCGAGATGAGCTACGCGTTCAAGCTCCTGCTCGACGAGATGAAGGCGCTCGGCATCGCGCCGCGCCTCGAACTGAAGGACGCAGTCTAACCCATGAGCATGCAACAGGCACCCAAGGAGATCGGGGAGATCAGCTTCGGGCTGATGGACCCGGAGGAGTACCGGGAGATGAGCGCGACGAAGGTCATCACCGCGGACACCTACGACGACGACGGGTTCCCCATCGACATGGGGCTGATGGACCCGCGGCTCGGGGTCATCGACCCCGGCCTGGAGTGCAAGACCTGCGGGAAGCGCTCGGGCCAGTGTAACGGCCACTTCGGCCACATCGAGCTCGCGGCGCCCGTCATCCACGTCGGGTTCTCGAAGCTCATCCGGCGGCTGCTCCGCGGCACCTGCCGCGAGTGCTCGCGGCTCCTGCTCACCGAGGAGGAGAAAGACGAGTACCGCGACCAGCTTCGCCGCCACCGCGAACTCGGGAAGGACCCGAAGGACGTGATGAAGGCGGCCATCCGCGAGGCGCGGAAGAAAGACCGGTGTCCGTACTGCGGCGAGGTCCAGTACGACATCAACCACGAGAAGCCGACGACCTACTACGAGGTCCAGCGCGTCCTGGCGGGCGACTACCCCGAGCGCATCGCCGAGGCGATGCAGCCCGACCCGGACGACGAGGAGGACCAGGGCATGGCGCCCAGGGAACTCGCCGACGAGACGGAGATCGACATCGACCGCATCAACGAGATCCTCTCCGGGCAGTTCCGGCCGCGCGAGGACGACCGCAAGGCCATCGAGCGCGCCCTCGACGTGGACCTCACCACGGACGACATGAACAAGCTCATGCCGAGCGACATCCGGGACTGGTTCGAGGACATCCCGGACGAGGACATCCGCGCCCTCGGCATGAAGCCCGAGCGGTCGCGGCCCGAGTGGATGATACTGACCGTGCTCCCGGTCCCGCCGGTGACGGCCCGGCCGTCCATCACGCTGGACAACGGCCAGCGCTCCGAGGACGACCTCACCCACAAGCTGGTGGACATCATCCGCATCAACCAGCGGTTCATGGAGAACCGCGAGGCGGGCGCGCCACAGCTCATCATCGAGGACCTGTGGGAGCTCCTGCAGTACCACGTCACGACGTTCATGGACAACGAGATCTCGGGCACGCCGCCGGCGCGCCACCGCTCCGGCAGGCCGCTGAAGACGCTCTCCCAGCGCCTGAAGGGCAAGGAAGGGCGGTTCCGCGGCTCGCTGTCCGGGAAGCGCGTGAACTTCTCCGCGCGGACGGTCATCAGCCCGGACCCCACGCTGTCGCTGAACGAGGTCGGGGTCCCGGACCGGGTCGCCAAGGAGATGACCCAGACGATGGTCGTCAACGAGAAGAACCTGGAGCGGGCCCGCCAGTACGTCCGCAACGGTCCGGACGGCCACCCCGGCGCGAACTACGTCAAGCGCCCCGACGGCCGTCGCGTGCGCGTGACGGAGAAAGTATGCGAGGAGCTCTCCGAGCGCGTCGAACCCGGCTGGGAGGTCCAGCGCCACCTCATCGACGGCGACATCGTCATCTTCAACCGGCAGCCCAGCCTGCACCGGATGTCCATCATGGCCCACGAGGTCGTGGTGATGCCGTACAAGACGTTCCGGCTGAACACCGTCGTCTGTCCGCCGTACAACGCCGACTTCGACGGCGACGAGATGAACATGCACGCCCTCCAGAACGAGGAGGCGCGCGCGGAAGCCCGCGTCCTGATGCGCGTCCAGGAGCAGATTCTCTCGCCGCGGTTCGGCGAGAACATCATCGGCGCCATCCAGGACCACATCTCGGGCACCTACCTGCTGACCCACACCAACCCCGAGTTCAACGAGACGCAGGCACTCGACCTGCTCCGGGCGACCAGCATCGACGAACTGCCGGAGCCGGCGGGCGTCCACGACGACGACACCGAATACTGGACCGGCCGCCAGCTGTTCTCGGAGCTGCTGCCCGACGGGCTCAGCCTCGAGTTCACCAGTTCGGCGGGCGACACGGTCGTCATAGAGAACGGCCAGCACGTCGAGGGCACCATCGACGAGGACGCGGTCGGCGCGTTCGGCGGCGAGATCGTCGACACCATCGCGAAGGTGTACGGCGAGACGCGCGCCCGCATCTTCATCAACGAGATCGCGTCGCTCGCGATGCGCGCCATCATGCACTTCGGGTTCTCGCTCGGCATCGACGACGAGACCATCCCGCAGGCGGCCCAGGAGCAGATCGACGACGCAATCGAGAACGCCTACGCTCGCGTCCAGGAGCTCATCGAGACCTACGAGCGGGGCGACCTCGAGTCGCTGCCGGGCCGCACCGTCGACGAGACCCTTGAGATGAAGATCATGCAGACGCTCGGCAAGGCCCGCGACAGCGCGGGCGACATCGCCGAGGACCACTTCTCGAACGACAACCCGGCGGTCATCATGGCCGACTCCGGGGCCCGCGGTTCGCTGCTCAACCTGACCCAGATGGCGGGTGCGGTCGGCCAGCAGGCCGTCCGGGGCGAGCGCATCAACCGCGGCTACGAGAAGCGCACCCTCAGCCACTTCAAGAAGAACGACCTGAGCGCGGAGGCCCACGGGTTCGTGGAGAACTCCTACACCGGCGGGCTGACGCCGAAGGAGTTCTTCTTCCACGCGATGGGCGGCCGCGAGGGCCTGGTCGACACGGCGGTCCGCACCTCGAAGTCCGGCTACCTCCAGCGCCGGCTCATCAACGCGCTGTCCGAACTCGAGACCCAGTACGACGGCACGGTGCGAGACACCAGCGACACCATCGTCCAGTTCGAGTTCGGCGAGGACGGCACCAGCCCGGTGCGCGTCTCCTCCAGCAAGGACAACGACATCGACGTTGACGACATCGCCGACCGCGTCCTGGAGGCGGAGTTCGACAGCGAGACCGAACGCCAGCAGTTCCTCGGCGTGAAGGCGACGCCGACGAACCTCTCAGAACACGGCGAAGCATGGAAGGTGGAATCCGATGACTGAGATAACCGACGAGATCGAGACGGTCGTGGAGGGCACCGAGCTGCCGCGACGGCTCAAGGACGAGGTCTACGACACCATCGAGGCGCGCGACGTCACCGACCAGGAGGCCGAGGAGATAGCGCTCGCCACCGAGGCGAAGTTCATCGACACGCGGGTCGACCCGCTCGACCCGGTCGGGACGGTGAGCGCACAGAGCATCGGCGAGCCGGGCACCCAGATGACGATGAACACGTTCCACTACGCGGGCGTCGCGGAGATCGACGTCACGCAGGGTCTGCCCCGGCTCATCGAGCTGGTGGACGCCCGGAAGACGCCGGACACGCCGATGATGACGGTCCACCTCGCCGACGAGTACGCGACGGACCGCGAACGCGCCCACGAGGTCGTCTGGGAGATAGAGGCGACGAAGATACTCGCGCTCGGCGACATCAGCACGAACGTCGCCGACATGATCGTCACCATCGACCTGAACGAGGAGACGCTCCGCGAGCGGTGGCCGACCGCCGGCAGCGTCGACGAGGTGGTCGAGGAGATCTCCGACACCATCGAGGACCAGCTCGGCGTGAAGACGGTCATCTCGGACACCACCATCGAGTTCGGCCCGAACGAGCCGAGCTACCGCGACCTGCTCCAGCTCGTCGAGGAGCTCCGCGACATCGTCTTCAAGGGCATCGAGGACATCACCCGGGTCGTCATCCGCAAGGAACAGACCGACAACAGCGAGGAGTTCGTGCTCTACAGCGAGGGGTCGGCGTTCAAGAAGGTCCTCGACATCGAGGGCGTGGACGCCTCCCGGACCACCTGTAACAACATCCACGAGATCCGCGCCGCGCTCGGCATCGAGGCCGCCCGCGAGGCCATCATCGAGGAGACGATGGACACGCTGGTCGAGCAGGGGCTCGGCGACGTGAACATCCGCCACCTCATGCTGGTCTCGGACATCATGACCAACGACGGCACCATCCAGTCCATCGGCCGACACGGCATCTCCGGCAACAAGGATAGCGTGCTCGCCCGGGCCGCCTTCGAGGTCACGGTCAACCACCTGCTCGACGCCGCGACGTTCGGCGAGGCAGACGACCTCAACGGCGTCACGGAGAACGTCATCGTCGGGAAACCCATCAAACTCGGCACCGGCGACGTCGACCTGCGGATGGGGGCGACCCCGCGGACCGAGGAACCCTCGGACTGACCGATGATCACCCTGTCCGACGAGGCACGGCAGTTCATCGCGCTCTTCGAGGACGAGACGGGTGCGACGGCCCGCGACTGCGTCGTCGACGACGAGGACGACCGCGTCATCTTCGTCGTGAAACCCGGCGAGATGGGGCAGGCCATCGGCCCCGGCGGCCAGCGCGTCAAGCGCGTCGAGGAGCGCGTCGGCCGCGACGTCGAACTCGTCGAGGACGCCGACACGCCCGAGGCGTTCATCGCGAACGCGTTCGCGCCCGCGGTCGTCCATCACGTCACCGTGAGCGAGAACGGCGACACGGTGGCGTACGTCGAGGTGGCCGCCGAGGACCGCGGCGTCGCCATCGGAACCGAGGGTCGCAACATCCGGGCGGTCCGGATGCTGGCCCGTCGCCACTTCGACGTCGAGGACGTCGAGTTGACGTAGGCGTCGGATTTTTCTCCCGGCGTCGCGTGACCCGCTGGAGCGACCCGGCCACAGTGTCCGTACCCGTGAGAGCGACCGGACCACAGTGTCCGTACCCGTGAGAGCGACCGGACCACAGCATTCGAGCGGTCGGATAACGGCCTGAGATTCGTTTAGCGGCACCTGAGAAGCCCGCTGCGTCCGTTTCGGCGGTCCCAAAAGAAGAGGCTTAAGTAGCTCCGTCAGGTAATCCGCCGTATGGCTAACGGCAAATACGCGGCCCGCAAGCTCAAGAAGGACCGCCAGAAACACCGGTGGTCCGACTCCGAGTACGCACGCCGCGAGCGCGGTCTGCGCAAGAAGACGGACCCGCTCGAGGGTGCGCCGCAGGCACGAGGCATCGTCCTGGAGAAGGTCGGCATCGAGGCGAAGCAGCCGAACTCCGCCATCCGGAAGTGCGTCCGGGTCCAGCTCATCAAGAACGGCAAGCAGGTCACGGCGTTCTGCCCGGGCGACGGCGCCATCTCCTTCATCGACGAGCACGACGAGGTCACCATCGCCGGCATCGGCGGCGCGAAGGGTCGTGCGATGGGCGACCTGTCCGGCGTGAACTACAAGGTCGACAAGGTGAACGGCGTGAGCATGATCGAACTGGTGCGCGGGAACGCGGAGAAACCGGTCCGATAACCATGTCGAGCGAGGCACCCGAACCCGAGAAACCCGCCGGCACCGAGGACGAGGAGACCGACGCCCTGCTGTTCGGCAAGTGGGAGGTCGCCGACATCGAGTACCGCGACCCGAGCACGCGCCGGTACATCACGGTCACGCCCATCGCCCACACGATGGGGCGCCACGCCAGCAAGCAGTTCCAGAAGTCCGAGATCAGCGTGGTCGAGCGCCTGACCAACCGCCTGATGCAGCGCGGCGAGAACTCCGGCAAGAAGCAGCAGGCGATGGCTATCGTGCGCGACGCCTTCGACATCGTCCACGAGCGCACCGACGAGAACCCCGTGCAGGTGCTCGTCCGCGCCGTCGAGAACGCCTCGCCCCGCGAGGAGACCGTCCGCCTGAAGTACGGCGGCATCTCCGTCCCGAAGGCCGTCGACGTCGCGCCCCAGCGCCGCGTCGACCAGGCCCTGAAGTTCCTCGCGGAGGGCACGGGCAAGGCGTCGTTCAAGACGCCGACGTCCGTCGAGGAGGCGCTCGCCGACCAGCTCATCGGCGCCGCCGACTACGACGTCCAGACCTACGCCGTCGCACAGAAAGAGGAGAAAGAGCGCGTCGCGGCCGCGGCCCGCTGACCCGGTTCCGTTCTTCGGTTTTCCTACTCGGCAGCCTGTGCCGTCGCCTGCGCGGTGGCGTACTCGCGGGTGACGTCGACCAGCGCCTTCCGGTACTCGCTCTCGTCGGGGTCCCGGGCGAGCGACCGGAACCGGCGTCGGAACGCGTCGAGGTCTATCTCGGGGGCGTCCTCGGCGGCGGCGTGGGCGAGGTCGTAGATGCGGTGGGTCGACGGGATGGCGTCGTGGCGCTCCAGGAGGGCGAGCGCGAACGCCGCGTTGACGGCGGTCATCTGCGGGTCGGTCGCGGCGGTGACGCGACGCGACCCGGGGCGGGCGGGGCCGGGCCGGTCGGCCACCGCCGACGCGAGTTCGGATTCGAGGAACGCGACGAGTTTGTCGGTCGGCCCGACGGAGAGCGTGATGTCGTCGGCGTAGATGTCCTTCATGTGGTTGGCTATCTGGTAGCCGTGGACGAGCGTGCGGCGTTCGACCTGGCGGCCGGAGAACGCCAGGAACAGCGCCTCCTCGGTGGACTGCACGTGCGAGGGGTGGGCCTGCTCGTACCGGCGCATGTGGGCGAACTCGTGGAGGGCGAGTTCGCGGGCCATCGCGCTGGTGGCGGCCGACTGCGAGATGTTCAGCACGTGGCGGTCGGCGTAGTGGCCGGCCCAGGTGCGCTCGTCCGGGTCCCGGCGGACGGCGACGCGGACCGGCAGGTCGAGGTCGTGTTCGGTCTCGAAGAGGTCGCGGGCGCTGAGAAACGGCGCTGCCGGACCCGGACCCTGTATCCGGATGTCCATGGATACTAGTCTCACGGGAGCGTTCGGTATCACTGTTACGACGGCTGTGAGCACACACCACGCCCTGCGGATTCGGCGACTGAACCGCGGCAAAACACTATCCTTTTCAACCTGCTACCGATACGAGAGAGCATAATGGGACGCCGAAAGAAGATTGTCGAACAGTGCGAGCGACTGATGGACAAACCGGAGCACATCCGGAACATCGCCATCGCCGCACACATCGACCACGGGAAGACGACCCTCACGGACAACCTGCTCGCAGGCGCGGGCATGATCTCCGAGGACCTGGCCGGCAAGCAGCTCGCCATGGACACCGAGGAGGACGAGCAGGAGCGCGGCATCACCATCGACGCGGCGAACGTCTCGATGACCCACAACTACGAGGACACCGACTACCTCATCAACCTCATCGACACGCCGGGCCACGTCGACTTCGGCGGCGACGTGACGCGTGCGATGCGCGCCGTCGACGGTGCGCTCGTCGTCGTGGACGCCGTCGAGGGGACGATGCCCCAGACCGAGACGGTCGTGCGCCAGGCGCTCCGCGAGGGCGTCAAGCCGGCGCTGTTCATCAACAAGGTCGACCGTCTCATCAACGAGCTCCAGGAGGGCCCCGAGGAGATGCAGGAGCGCCTCCAGTCGGTCATCCGCGACGTGAACGACCTCATCCGCGGGATGGCCGAGGAGAAGTACGAGAACGAGGGCTGGAAGGTCAGCGTCCAGGACGGCACCGTCGCGTTCGGCTCCGCGCTCTACAACTGGGCGACCAGCCTGCCCCAGATGCAGAAGACGGGCATCGACTTCGGCGACATCATCGAGTACAACAAGAACGACAACATCGAGGAACTCCGCAAGAAGTCGCCGCTCTCGACCGTCGTGCTCGACACGGTCGCCGAGCACTTCCCGAGCCCGGTCAAGGCCCAGCCCGAACGCATCCCCACCATCTGGCGCGGCGACGAGGAGAGCGAACTCGCCATCCAGATGCGTGACGTCGACGACGATGGCGAGGTCGTCTTCATGGTCACCGACATCGGTCTCGACCCGCACGCCGGCGAGATCGCCACGGGTCGGCTGTTCTCCGGCACGCTCGAACGCGGCCAGGAGCTCTACGTCTCCGGTACGGCGGGGAAGAACCGCATCCAGTCCGTCGGCATCTACATGGGCGGCGAGCGCGAGGAGGTCGGTCGCGTCCCGGCCGGCAACATCGCGTCGGTCACCGGCCTCCGCGACGCCATCGCGGGCTCCACCGCCTCCAGCGTCGAGATGACGCCGTTCGAGTCCATCGAGCACATCTCGGAGCCGGTCATCACGAAGTCCGTCGAGGCCCAGAACATGGACGACCTGCCGAAGCTCATCGAGACGCTCCAGCAGGTCTCCAAGGAGGACCCGACCATCAAGGTCGAGATCAACGAGGACACCGGCGAGCACCTCATCAGCGGGCAGGGCGAACTCCACCTCGAGGTCATCACCCAGCGCATCGAGCGCAACCAGGGCATCCCGGTCCGCACCGGTGAACCCATCGTCGTCTACCGCGAGACGCCGCGGCAGGAATCCCGCGAGGTCGAGGGCATCTCCCCGAACCGCCACAACCGGTTCTACATCACCGTGGAGCAGCTCCCGAAGGACGTCGTCCAGAAGATCCAGCTCGGCGACCTCTCGATGGACATGCCCGAGCAGGCTCGCCGCGAGGAGCTCCAGGAGGCCGGCATCGACAAGGACACCTCGCAGAACGTCGAGCACATCTCCGGGCTCAACGTCTTCGTGGACGACACGAAGGGTATCCAGCACCTCAACGAGACGATGGAACTCGTCCTCGAAGGCCTCGACGAGGCGCTCGAGGAGGGCCGCTGGCCGGCGAACCCGTCCAGGGCGCACTGCTCCGCCTCCACGACGCCCGGCTCCACGAGGACGCCATCCACCGCGGCCCCGCCCAGGTCATCCCGGCCACGCGGAACGCGGTCCACCGCGCCCTCATCGACGCCCGGGTCGCGCTGCTCGAACCCATCCAGAACGTCCGCATCGACGTCCCGTCCGAGCACATGGGCGCCGCCTCCGGCGAGATCCAGGGTCGCCGCGGCCGCGTCGACGACATGTACCAGGAAGGCGACCTGATGGTCGTCGAGGGCATCGCGCCCGTCGAGGAGATGATCGGCTTCGCCAGCGACATCCGCTCGGCCACCGAGGGCCGTGCGTCCTGGAACACCGAGAACGCCGGCTTCCGCGTCCTCGCGGACAACCTCCAGAACGAGAAGATCATGGAGATCCGCGAGCGCAAGGGCATGAAGCTCGAACTCCCCGAGAGCGTCGATTACTTCAGCGACCTTGCTTCGGTCGGGCGCCTGACGGCGCCCTCCTCGCAAAAGCTCGACCAAAAGCCGTCGTCACCCCGCTTCGCGCTCACGGCATCAGGCCGTTCGCGCAGCCGGCGACTCGTCGCATCGCATGGGGGTTCCTCGGCCGCGGGCCTGACGGCCATCGCGGTGTCTGTGTTCGTTCTTCTCTCTTCAGTTAGGCAGCAGTGGCTGGGTCCAGAGGGTTGTCGGTCGCGACCATCCGCGGGGGGTCGGCAAGCGTTGGGAATGACGAAGCCTTATAGCGGCTGGGCCGTCTCACTCGTAGACATGCATTCGGGCATGCAGCAGACCGCACCCGCGGGTGCGGTGGCGTCCGTCTGTACCGGCACGGAGTCGACCAGCGACTGCTCCCTGCCGGCGACAACAGCGGGCGCGGTGCGTGTCCGGAGGGGCGGACGATGACCGACGAGGACGACGAGGCGACCGACGGCGGCGAGGCGGTCCAGAACCACACCATCCGGCTCGAACTCGTCGACAAGCCCGGGGAGCTACTCCGGGCGCTGGAACCCATCGCGGAGAACGGCGGGAACCTCCAGAGCATCTTCCACGAGCGCGGGTCGCTCACGCCCCGGGGGCACATCCCGGTCGAGATAGACCTCGAATGCCCGCCCGACCGGTTCGAGCGCATCCTCGACGCGCTCCGCGAGAACGGCGTGAACGTCATCCAGGCCGACGCGGAGCGGTACGACGAGACGCTCACCGTCATCCTGACTGGCCACCTTATCGACGCGGACCTGTCGGCGACGCTCTCGGCCATCGAGTCGGCGACCGTCTCCGTCACCGACGTGTCGCTGTCCGCGCCCGAGGGGACCGCCGAGTACGCGAGTGCCCGCCTCCGACTCGCCGCCACCGAGGGGTCGGTCGTGAGCGCGCTCGAACGCCTCCGGTCGATCGCCGCCGAACGCGACCTGCACCTCATCGAACCGCTCGTCGAGGGGAGGTAGCGTGAGACTCGCCGTCGTCGGCGTCGGCGCCGTCGGGCGGTCGGTCGCCGAACTCGCCGGCGAGTACGGGCACGTGGTCACCGCGCTCGCGGACTCCAGCGGCGCGGTCGTCGACGCGGACGGCGTCGACGTGCCGGCGGCACTCGACGCGAAGGACGCCACGGGCACCGTCGGCGACGCCGACCCAGGTGACGCGCTCGACGCCGCCTACGACGTGCTCGTCGAGGCGACGCCGACGACGCTGGGCGACGCCGAACCCGGGTTCGGACACGTGCAGGCGGCCCTGGAGCGCGACCGGCACGTCGTGCTCGCGAACAAGGGGCCGGTCGCGGAGCGCTACGACGAGGTGCGCGCGCTGGAACGCGAGAGCGACGGGACGGTGCTGTTCGAGGCGACCGTCGGCGGCGCCATCCCGGCGCTCGCGACCATCGACGGCCTCGACCCCGACCACGTCACGGCGGCCCGCGGCGTGCTGAACGGGACCGCGAACTTCATCCTGACGCGGATGGCCGCGGAGGGCCTCGCCTACGACCACGTGCTCCAGGAGGCCCAGGACCTCGGCGTCGCGGAGGCCGACCCGACCTTCGACGTGGACGGCACCGACGCCGCGCTCAAATGCGTCATCCTCGCGAACGTGCTCCACGACGGCGGCTACACGCTCGCGGACGCGTCCGTCGAGGGCATCCAGGACGTGCCGACCAGCGCGCTCGACCTGGCGGCCGAGGACGGCAAGACCATCCGCCTCATCGGCGAGGTGGGCTCCGACGGGTCGGTGCACGTCGGCCCCCGTCTGGTCCCGGAGCACGGCGCCCTCGCGGTGAGCGGCACCCAGAACATCGTGCAACTGGAGACCGAGCACGCCGGCCGGCTGAACGTCAGCGGGCGCGGCGCGGGCGGCCCCGAGACGGCGAGCGCCGTGCTGGCCGACGTCGGTCGACTCCCCGACAGGTAAGCCCCTCAACAGGAGGTCGGTGAGGCCGGCTATCGTGGGAGCGGTTCACAAGAACCGCCAGACGGCGCAGGAATGCGCGAGAGCGCGTATCGAAATCGTTTTAACTGGAACTGCCGAAGAAGTTCCACAGAGCGCATTAGCGCGTCATATAACCGACCATGAGCGACAAACCACACCAGAATCTGGCCATCATCGGCCACGTCGACCACGGGAAGAGTACGCTGGTCGGGCGACTCCTCTTCGAAACGGGGAACGTGCCCGAGCACGTAATCGAGCAGCACCGCGAAGAAGCTGAAGAGAAGGGTAAGGGCGGCTTCGAGTTCGCCTACGTGATGGACAACCTCGCCGAGGAACGCGAGCGCGGGGTCACCATCGACATCGCCCACCAGGAGTTCGACACCGACGAATACTACTTCACCATCGTCGACACACCGGGTCACCGCGACTTCGTGAAGAACATGATCACGGGCGCGAGCCAGGCCGACAACGCCGTGCTCGTGGTCGCCGCCGACGACGGCGTCGCACCGCAGACCCGCGAGCACGTCTTCCTCTCGCGCACGCTCGGCATCAACGAGCTCATCATCGGCGTCAACAAGATGGACGTCGTCGACTACAGCGAGGACACCTACCGCGAGGTCGTCGAGGACGTGAAGAAGCTGCTGAAGCAGGTGCGGTTCAGCACCGAGGACGCCAGCTTCATCCCCATCTCCGCCTTCGAGGGCGACAACGTCGCCGAGAAGAGCGACAACACGCCCTGGTACGACGGTCCGACCCTCCTCGAGGCCCTCAACAGCCTCCCCGAGGTCGAGCCGCCGACGGACGCGCCGCTGCGCGTCCCCATCCAGGACGTCTACACCATCTCCGGCATCGGCACCGTCCCGGTCGGCCGCGTCGAGACCGGTCTCCTCAAGCCCGGCATGAACGTCTCGTTCCAGCCGAGCGACGCCTCCGGCGAGGTCAAGTCCGTCGAGATGCACCACGAGGAAGTCCCGCAGGCCGGCCCCGGCGACAACGTCGGGTTCAACGTGCGCGGCATCGGCAAGGACGACATCCGCCGCGGCGACGTCTGTGGCCCCGCCGACGACCCGCCGACCGTGGCGGAGACGTTCCAGGCCCAGATCGTCGTGATGCAGCACCCGTCGGTCATCACCGCGGGCTACACCCCGGTCTTCCACGCCCACACCGCACAGGTCGCGTGTACCATCGAGTCCATCGACCAGAAGATCGACCCGCCTCCGGCGAGGTCGCTGAGGAGAACCCGGACTTCATCAAGAGCGGCGACGCCGCCATCGTGACCGTCCGCCCGCAGAAGCCACTCAGCATCGAGTCGTCCCAGGAGATCCCCGAACTCGGCAGCTTCGCCATCCGCGACATGGGTCAGACCATCGCGGCAGGCAAGGTCCTCGAGGTCAACGAGCGATAACTCATGCAGCAAGCACGCGTACGTCTCGCGGGCACGAGCCCGGATGACCTCGACGACATCTGCGACGACGTCCGGGAGATTGCCGAGAAGACGGGCGTCAGCCTGAGTGGGCCGGTTCCGCTCCCCACCAAGCGGCTGGAAGTGCCCACCCGCAAGTCGCCGGACGGCGAGGGGACCGCGACGTGGGAACACTGGGAGATGCGCGTGCACAAGCGGCTGCTCGACATCGACGCGGACGAACGCGCGCTCCGACAGCTGATGCGCATCCAGGTCCCGAACGACGTCAGCATCGAGATCGTCCTCGAGGACTGAGGGCGATCCGCTCGTAAGCAGAAGGTACAAGTACGTATCGCGGATTACGACTACTCGCGGCGGGCTCGTAGATCAGCGGCAGATCGCTTCCTTCGCAAGGAAGAGGCCCCGGGTTCAAATCCCGGCGAGTCCATTTCTGAACGGTAGTGAGGAAATGGCGAGCCGAGCGTCTGCGTTGCAGACGCGTGGAATTGAAGCCCTATCAGACGCGCGCAGCGTCGGCGAGCACGTCTGATTCCGGGTTCAAATCCCGGCGAGTCCACTTCCCTTCGTTCACTTCGTTCACTCCGGTCAGTGGCCTCGCCGACGTCCCACTCGCTCACTCCGCTCGCTCGCGGGACTCCCGGCGAGTCCAGTCTAAACGAAAACAGTCTGGCCACCTGTTCGCCGGAGCGTGAGTCGTGTCACGGCTCGGTGGCTGAGAAGCGCGTACCAGCCGAATCCGGTGCGGACGCCGGCTGGCGGGGTGGTTCTTCCACGTCGGTTTAGGAGGGACAGCGGACGTGTCTCGGGTCTGTTCTCGAAGCTCCGACCGGCCGGGCGTCGTGCTGAATAGTGGCGTATATGCAGCACGGTCGCTGGTGGTGAGGTGCTGTAGTGGGCGGCCTAGTCGAGCACTCGATCAGTACCGTCGGAGGAACTCGAGGAGATGGTCTGTGACGGTGTCGGGGCAGTCTTCCTGCACCCAGTGACTGGCATTCGGCAGACGGCGGACATCGACGTCGGGAATCCATTCTTCGAGGCCGTCCGCCATCGAGGGAACCACCGTCGAATCCTGTTCGCCCCAGATCACCATCGTCGGTGTGTCGATCTGCGACGTCGTCGGCGGGAGTCCCGTGTCGACGAACGGGACGGATTCCACGAGGAGACGCCGCGAGTACTGGGGGATTAGCGCCCGGTAGTAGTTCACCGCAGCGGTGAGTGCGCCCGGTCGGGAGAGGGCACGTTTGTAGCGACGGATATCCGTCTCGGAGAACGCATCGGGATCGACCGGGTCATCTCGAAACAACCGGTCGACGAAGGCGTAGTCGTCGTGTTCCAGCACCGTCTCGGGGAGTCCCGGGAGCAGGAAGAACCCGACGTACCAGGAGCGTTTGAGTTGGCGCCACGTGAGTAGGTCGCGTCTGTACGGGCCCGGGTGCGGGAAGTTCAAGACGACCTGTCGGTCGAACAGGTCTGGGTGTCTGACCGCCGCTTCCCAGACGAAGGCGCCACCCCAGTCGTGTCCGACGACGGTCACCGAATCCGGGTCGAAGTGGTCGACGAGGCCACGAAGGTCGGCGAGATGGTGTTCCATCCGATACGCCTCGACAGACGCCGGTCGATCCGAGCGGTTGTACCCCCTGAGGTCGGGCGCGACGACGTGGTAGCCGGCCGCTGCGAGGGGCTCCAGCTGATGTCGCCACGCGTACCAGTACTGCGGGAACCCGTGGAGCAAGATCTCCAACGGACGAGACGAATCATCCGTCTCATCGCCGCCAAGTTCCACGTAATGGAGACGAATGTCGCCGACCTCCGCCAGCCCGTGTGAGATGGTTTCACGTAGAGCCGACATCCGTACAGATATCTTTCAAGCGATGGTAATAGTTGGGTAGGATGCCGCAGCCGGTGACCGGCGCACTCGACGACGGACTCCACACGACGCAATGAGGCCGTACTCGGGTATGCAGTTATCTGACTGCCAGTCAGTTGTGAACACGTCACTCCCTCGGTTTAATACTCCTGTCAGTCCACGTCGGAGGTATGGCTCCGGTACCCGACACCCTGCATCCCCGTCGCATCGGGCTGTTCCTCCTCGTGGCGTTCGGCTTCTCCTGGCTCGTCGGCGCGTACGTGTCCGCGACCGGCGGCCTGGCGGGCGGTACCGTCCGGGCGTCCACGCTGACCGGCTTGCTCGTGGTGTACATGTTCGGGCCGGCGCTCGGGCATCTCGTCGTCCGGACGGTCACGGACGCCGAGTGGTCGCTCGACGCGGCGTGGCTGCGGCCGCACCTCCGGAAGGGGCTCCGGTGGTACGTCGTCGCGTGGCTGTTCCCCGCCGTCACGACGCTCACGGGCGTCGCGCTCTACTACGCGCTCTTCCCGCAGCACTTCGACCTCGCGATGGAGGGCGTGCGGACGACGCTGGGCACGGAGATCGGGAGCGCCGTCAGCCCGGCCACGATAGCGGTGGTCCAGCTCGTCGTCGCGCTGACGCTCGGGCCGGCCATCAACACGTTCGTCGCGTTCGGCGAGGAGTTCGGCTGGCGCGGGTTCCTCCTCCAGCACCTCCTCCCGCTCGGCACCCGCCAGGCGGTCGTCCTCACGGGCGTCGTCTGGGGCGTCTGGCACTGGCCCGTCATCGCGATGGGCTACAACTACGGGTTCGACTATCCGGGCGCTCCGTGGGCGGGCATGCTCGCGATGGTGTGGGTCACCGTCTTCCTGGGGTCGGTGCTGGCGTGGGTGACCCTGCGGTCGGGGAGCGTCTGGCCGGCGGCGCTCGGCCACGGCGCGTTCAACGCCATCGCGGGCTACGGCGTCCTGTTCGTCGCCGGCGACCCGAGCCCG
Organism: Halobacteriaceae archaeon GCM10025711; assembly: GCA_042662785.1. Lineage (GTDB taxonomy): Archaea > Halobacteriota > Halobacteria > Halobacteriales > Halobacteriaceae > JBHSYX01. Next base: position 575,020 of record JBHSYX010000001.1, on the reverse strand, counting down.
CTGCTCGGCCCGTTCTCGACCGGCCTCGTCGTCTCGATTCCGCTGGTCGTCCTGGGCGGCTGGCTCCTCTGGAAGCCGGACTCGTTCGACGCGTCCGGCGTACCGGAGGCGTCGCTCACGTAGCCAACGACGGCGAGGGACGGGACGAGAGCGCCCGACCCCACCCCGCCCTTGAGCGGAGCCCCCCCCCTTCCTTCCACTACCTTCGATTCTGGCGGTGGCGTCGGGAGTCGGTCCGGCGACGGTTAGCGGTTGTAGACGTAGAGTCCTGCGTTGACGAGGACGCCGGCGACGAGGAGCCCCCAGTTGAACCAGGGGTTGTTGTACCAGACGAGGTCGAGGCCCATCGACTGGCGGTAGAGCGGCCAGAGCGGTTCGACCGCTTCGGCGATGTCCGGTGCCGAGAGCATGTCCGCGAAGACGTGGGCGAGTCCCGCGGTCCAGACAGCGAAGAAGCCGAACCGGTAGCTGCTGCCGTCGGCTCCGGTCGACAGCCAGTCCCTGTCGCTGGCGACCGTTTCGACGAGCGTTCCGAGGATGGGGCCGATTGCCAGGGCGAGGAGCGTCACCGCGACCACCGTGTGGAATATCCCGTGGTGTTTGACGGTCGCGAACGTCTGCCTGAGGTAGAGGTCGACGTCCGGGAGCATACCGAACGCGAACCCCGACAGCACGAACGTCCCGGCCGTCGTTCGCTGCGCGAAGACGACCCACGCGGGTGCGAGCCAGAGCAGGGCCATGCCCAGGTGGCCGATGACGTCAACCATCGGGAGACAGGCGTTATCGTAGCCGCCGGGCGAGTCGAAGGAGTATCGACGTGGCCGTTCCGATGCCGGGGACGCGGGACGAGAGCGCCGCTGCCCCCAGGAGAAGCAGCCCACTCTTCCGTCGTCCGCGAGCGAACGCTATCGCCGCGTCGACGAGCGTCGTAACGATGCTGACTCGGTTGACTGACTGCACGTTGATGGCACTCATCGGCTTGCCACACCGTCGGTCCTCGAAGCGGATAAGCGAGGGCTCTATACACGTAGGTTCCGCCGGCGTCCGACCCGGTGCACCCGTGCTCGCCGCGAGCCGGCGAACAAAAACACTTCTCGCCACCGGGAGAACCCGGCTACCGTGTCCCCCGCCGAACCACCATCCACGCCGTCCGACCCTCCGGCGTCCCGCTCGACGTCGCCCGACTCGGCTCCGTCCCAATTGACGCCAGCCGAGCCTCCGGCGTCCCGGCCGTCCCGTCGCGCGTTTCTCGCCGCTTCGGGGACCGCCGCGGCGACCGCTCTCGCCGGCTGTAGCGCCCTGAGCGACGGCGACGCGACGGGCGCGTTCCACGACGGCGACTGGCACTCGTACGGCAACGGCCCGACGAACGCCAACCGCGTCGCCGGCGGTGCACCGGCGCTCGTCGACCACGAGCCCCTGGCCGCTGCCGGCTGGCCGTACGCCCCGCCCGTCGTCCACGACGGGGTCGCGTACTTCGCCACCGAACGGCACGTCGTCGCGGTCGCGGCGGACGGCGGCGAGCGGTGGTCGCGACGCCTCGGCGTCGCGGTGTCCGGAGCGCCGGCCATCGACCCGGACCGCGGCCGGCTCTACGTCCCGACGCGGGTCGTCCGGACGACGGACGGCCCGGACCCGGCGCCGGCGTCCGTGACCGTGCTCTCGCTCGACGGCGACGTCCTCGACACGCTCCGCGTCGGTGACGACAGAACGTACGGCGTCACCGTCGTGGACGGCGACGTGTACGCCCGGGGCGCGTCGGCGTGCGTCAGGCTCGCACCCGACGGCACCGAACGCTGGCGGCGCCCGCTCGACCCGCTCGTCTACGACGAGTTCAACCTCGGCGACTCCACCGCGACCCAGGTCGCCCCCGCCGTCGCCGAGGACGGCGTCTACGTCCCCGACCGGGACGCGCTCGTGGAACTCGACCCCGAGACCGGCGAGGAACGGTGGCGCGTCCCCGTCGACACGCCGTACGCCGCCTCGGTCGTGGACGACCGCGGCGTCGTCCAGACCGGCTGGCAGGAGACGGTCGCGGTCGACCACTCGGGCGAGGTCCGCTGGCGGCGGGACCTCCACAGTCGCGCCGCCGCAGCGGCGAGCGACGGCGACGTCTACGTCGTCGCCGGCGACCTCCACGAGCTCGACGCAGCTACCGGCGAGACGAACTGGCAGGCCCACCTTTCGAGCGAGGGCACGGCCGCACCCGTCGTGACCGACGACGACGTCCTCGTCGTGTCTGGCGGCGTCAGCGCGTTCCGCCGGGACGCCGACGGCTTCCTCGGGCCGGACCGCGAACGGTGGCGGACCTCGTCGGTCCACGCGACCGAGTACGCGTCGCCGGTGGTCGCGGCCGGTCGCGTCTTCGCCACCGGCCCGTTCGGCCTGCTGGCACTCCAACCCGACGCAGACGGCTGAGGGAGACGAGTATCGCGGCCTACAGCAGCTTCTTCACGTCCAGCCAGTGCCGGACGGTCACCCACCCGATGGCGAGCCCCGCGAGCGAGACGAGGACGCCGGCCGCCGACAGCAGGACCGGGTTGACGGACGGTACCGCGGTCGGCACGACGACGAGCGCGATGGCCGGCACGATGCCGAGCATGATCAGGAGGTTCCCCGGTTCGGTGCCGTTCACGGGAGTGTCGGGGAACCGCAGATAGACCACGACGGCGAAGAACGTCGCCCAGAGGGCGAGCGGAACCGGCGTCAGGACGCCCGCGGCGAGGAGGCGGACGGCGTCCGGCGTCAGCGAGATGCTCGCGGCGGCGAGGACGAGCGCCGACCCGCCGAACGATATCACCATCAGGACCGCGGTCATGAGCAACGCCAGGACGAACGAGCCTCCGACGAGCGCGACGAACACCTCCCGTTCGCTGTACGGGCCGCTCAACAGCAGTTCGAGTTCGCCGGCCGAGAGCCGCTGGCCGACGCCGGTCTGGGTGACGAGAATCGACAGCACGGCGGCTATCATGGCGACGAAGTAGGGGCCCTGGATGACGAGCATCGCGAGCAACAGCGCGGCGTCGCCCTCGGTGCCCGTGAAATACTGGCTCGCCTGGGCCGCGAGCGCCCCGCGGGTCGGCCCGGTCAGGACGCCGGGCGAGAGCGCCGTCACGCCGAGCAGCCCCAGGAACAGGACGCCGGCACCGATGGGGAACGCGAACAGCTTCCACTTCCGTCCCTGTAGCTCGCTCCAGACGATGGCCCGGGCCAGCGTCCGCCACCCGGGTTTGGCGCTCATCGGGCCTGCACCCCCTCGTCGGTCAGCTGGCTGTACAGCTCCTCCAGCGACGCTTCCTCCTCCCGGACGCTCTCGACGGCCGCGCCGCGCTCGACGAGCGCGGCGACGAGGTCACTGACCGACCGGTCGGCGGGCACCGTCACCACCCAGGCGCCCGACTCCTGCCGGGTCGCCACCCCGATGGAGTCGAACGTCGCCGCGTCCGCGTCCGTCTCGATGCGGACCTCCCGGGTACCATCGCCCGTGAGGTGGCCGAGGAGTTCGTCCTTCGGTCCCTCGGCCACGACGGTGCCGTCCTTGACGACGGTGAGTTCGTCGGCCAGCAGTTCTGCCTCGTAGAGGTTGTGGGTGGAGTAACACAGCGTTCGCCCTTCGGCGGCCAGCCCGTCCAGTTGCGACCGCAGCCCTCTCGCGGCGCTCGGGTCGAGGCCGGTCGTCGGTTCGTCGAGGAACAGGACGTCCGGGTCGCCGAGCAGGAGCCTGGCGATGGTGACTCGCTGTCGCTGCCCCCGGCTCAGGTCCGCGGCGGGCCGCGCCAGCAGGTCGGCGACGTTCTGGGCTGAGGCGGCCTGTTCGATGCGTTCCTCGCGGACGTCGGGCGGGAGTCCGATGATTCGGCCCCAGTAGTCGAGGTTGTCGCGGACCGAAAGCTGGGCGTTCAGCGGCGTCCCGTGGGGGAGATACCCCATCGACGTCTTCACTCCCTGGTCCTCGAAGGGGTCCTGGCCGTCGATTCGCACCTCGCCCTGGTCGGGCGGGAGAATCCCGGCACCCACGCGAAACAGCGTGGTCTTCCCGGCGCCGTTCGGGCCGAGCACGACGTTGAAGCCGGGTTCGAACGTCGTCGTGACGCCGTCGAGGGCGGTCACGTCGCCGTAGGAGAGCTGAACGTTCGAGAAGGACACGGGGGCGGTCATACGTAATCTGTTGGCCGAATCGGAGGAAAATCGTTTCGACATCGAGACTTCACGAGCCCGCACCCCCTCGAACGCGTGTGTCGCGTCCGCGCCGGCGGTGGCCGCGTGATGCCGGTTCGAACCGGGAGCGGGTCGAACGCCGCCATCGGGTGGCCTCACGCGGCGGTCGGACCGTCGCGGGCGGCCGGGCGGCGCCAGGCCACGACGACCAGGGCGGCGGCGAGCGCGTAGCCGGAGACGACGAAGGGGTACATCTCGGCGGCGATGCCCAGGAACTCGCCGGTGAAGTTCATCATCCCGTGGAACACGATGACCGCGAGGACGCTCCGGTCGGTGCCGTTGTAGACCCAGACGAGGAGCAGCGTCGTGAAGACGATGTTCGGGAGCCACCAGTAGAGTTCGGGGTGGAAGGTGAAGTTGGCGTAGTAGCCCGGGAACCAGACGAACGGCGTGTGCCAGGCCGCCCACGTCGCCCCGTTGACGACGCCGGCGACCGTCGTGCTGAACCGTTCCTGTAACCGGTCGAGATAGTAGCCCCGTAGCCCCACCTCCTCGACGGCCGGCAGCACGAACGAGAACAGCACCATCAGGCCCAGGGTCGCGGGGTCGGTCAGGACGGCCCAGACGACGTGAATCGGGGCGTCGGTCACGCCCAGCGCGACTGCCGCGCCGGCCAGCAGGAGGTCGAACGCGAGCCAGAACCCGAGGAGGACGCCCCACCACCGGGCACTGATGCGTCGGACGTCGACGACGCGGCGCCAGAGGTCGTACAATCGCTCCCGGCCCCCGGTCAGGTAGCCCAAGACGACCGCGGCGACCAGCGGACTCGCGCCGCCGGCGAGGAAGAACAGGACCGTGGGGACCGTCCAGATAGACGCGTCGGAGGCGAATATCGGGAGCCAGAACAGGTACGCCCACCCGAGGTAGACGACGGGGAACCCCCACGGCGTCATCGAACGGGCCAGCGTCTCGACCCGGCCCAGGGTCGCGGTCATGAGTACTCGTCGTGACCTATCGACGCCGGGGGAGAAAGGTGGAGAGGGTCCGGGCCGCCCGACTGCAAACGTTTAATCCACGAGCACTAGATGGATAGTGGAGAGCGATGGCAGAGAAAGTACAGGACTGGCGCATCGGGTTCTTCGGGCTGTTCGGGATGACGGGGCTGCAGGCGTTCGCGCTGCACGAACCCCTCTGGCTGTTCTACTTCGGCTTCTTCGGGTTCTTCTCGTTCTTCCAGTACTACCGGGAGGAGCTGAAGTATCTCGGCTTGCTCGGCGTCGTCGGCGTGGTAGTGGCGTTCGCGGGCGTCGCCGGCCTGTTCCCGGTCTGAGCCGGGCGGCCGTGCCGGCACGGTCGAAGCAGGTGCGGTGCGGACGGACACACCAGTTCTTTGAGGGCCCCGGAGAAACACGCAGAGAAGCGACGCAGGCTGACGACGCGGCTCGCCGCGAACGGGCCGTCCGTGGAAACGTAGCCGATCACCGACGCCGTGCAGGGACATCGTGAGCTCCAGATTACATCACGCGGTCGAGCGGCTCGCCTCGTCGAGTCGCTTCCCCGTCCTCGCGTTCGTCACGGTCGTGCTGTTCCTGCTCGCGGTCCAGTTGCTGGGGACGGCGACGGACGCCGCGGCACCGGTGCTGGAACGGGTCCTCTACCGGGTCGTCGTCGGGGACGCGTCCGCGCTCGGGCTGAGCTGGCTCGCAGCCTACGTCCTCACCAACGGGTCGGTCGTGGCGGCGCTCGCGCTCTCGCTGTTCAACACCGGCCTCCTCGGGGCCTCGGAGCTGTTCCTGATGGTCGCGGGGTCGCGGCTCGGCGCCGCGGCCATCGTGGTGTTCATCGGCGCCCTCGACTGGGTCCAGAAAGAGCGGTACTCGCTTCAGAAGGGGGTCAGCATGGGACTGCTCGCGTTCCTGCTGACTCACTCGATATACGTCCCCGTCACGGTCGTCGGCTACCTCGCGCTGCCACACCTCCAGGGCGCGCTCGGCGTGGCCGACCGCGGGCTGACCGTGGGGGTACGACCGCTCGCGTTCTTCGAGCCGGTCACCGACGCCATCACGGCCCTCATCGGGCCGGCGCCGTCGTTCCTGCTGGCGGTCGGCGTGCTGTTCGGGAGCCTGAAGCTGTTCGACCGGGTCCTCTCGACGGTCGACACGGCGACCATCCAGCGCCGGGTCTTCAGCCACTTCAAGCGCACGTGGCTGTCGTTCGCCATCGGTCTGCTCGTCACCGGCGTGACCACGAGCATCGCGTTCTCGCTCGGCGTCATCGTGCCGCTCTACAACCGCGGCTACGTCGAGCGCGAGGAACTCATCCCGTACGTCCTCGGCGCGAACCTCGGGACGCTGTTCGACACGCTGGTCGTGGCGGTCGTCCTCGAGTCGGCCGTCGGCGTCGCGGTGGTGCTCGAACTCCTCGCGGCGGGCGTCGCCGTGACGCTGGCGGCGCTCGTCGCCCACGACGCGTACAGTCGCGCCATCGCCGCCGTCCACGACCGACTCCTCGAGGACCGACGGGCGTTCCTGGCGTTCGTCCTGTCGCTCCTGTTCGTCCCGCTGGCACTCGTGGCGCTCCCGCTGGTCGTCGGGTGACCGGGCGTCACGTGGCCGACAACCCACCGGTGTCCTGTGGGTGCCGTGGGCGGACGTCCGTGGCCGGGCTTCGAAGCCACTCGAAGACGAGTCGTTACCGGCCGACGACGGCGTCGACGTCCGGCGTTATCTGGAAGTGTCGCCCACCGCGTGCGACGTCGACGCCGACGAAGAGGAGGGTGAGTCCGCCGAGCACTGCGACGGCGAACAACGCGACGTCGGCGGTCGTCGCGCCGCCGGCGACGACGGGCGGCGCGGTGCTGGCGGGCAACCGCAGCGCGAAGAGCGCGTAGCCGACGCCGACGAGATGTCGGCAGGTGACCGCCACCGGGCCGACTGCCAGTTCCGCGACGCTCCCGGCGACGAGAAAGCAGACGCCGGCGACGACCATCACCGGGAGGACCACGCCGGCGGTGAGGGCGGGGAGGCCGAAGACGGCGACGAACGCGGCGACGAGCAGGAGGACGAACAGCCCCCAGTACCGGAGCGTCGACTGCTTCATACGGAGAACGGTCACCGGCGAGACACTAATAGCTGCTCCCGTGAGGAACCGGCGGCCTGGCGTCGTCGAACGGCGCGGCCGGCGAACGCGTGCAGCGCGACGTCGCTGACTCGCGTCGTAGCCGTCGCTCGGTGGTAGTGGGACAGGGCGGGATGGACGGCGTTCGAAACGGAGGCGTGGAGGACAGTCGGTTCCCCTCCCCTGTGACTGTCCAGCCACTCCGAAACTGCCACACTCCCGGTGAGTGTGGCTAATTCATTCATGTGCACACTTGTACTTAATATACTATGTAAGGAAGAGCGACAGGAGTGGGCGGATCGTCGGCCCTTCGCGGGTGCGACGGGACGAGGCTCACTCGCCGAGGCCGTAGTCCGCCAGCGAGTGCAGGTGCATCCAGCTCCCCGTTACCTCGTCGATCTCGAACTCGAGTTCGCCGTCCGTGAGCTCCAGCGTGACCGTCTGCTCGCCGATCTCCGTGTCGTGCAGGTGGAGTTCGAGCGGTTCGTCGAACTCCGCCACCGTGACCATCAGTTCGCCCGTCGATTCAAGCTTCGACTGGAGTGTCGTGGCATCCATGACTCTACCAGATGTACGTTCACCACAAACACGTAATAAGTGCCGGGTCGGTTCTTGGTGTCCAAGAGTACGTACCGGAGTCGTGCCGCCAGGACCCCGACGGATTCCCGGTCAGTTATTGTTGTTATTGTTGTTATTGTTGTTATTGTCGTGGTCGCTGTCGTAGTCGTAATCGCCGTCGTTGTTCTCGCCGTCCTCCTCGTACTCGCGGCGTCCGCGCGGCGGGTGGCCCGTGCGTCCGTGCGGTAGACGCACTGGACGCTCGTCAGCGGCGCGTACGCGACGACGTCGCCGCCGGCACCGGCGAACGCAACCCCGCCGTCGGTCGTCTCGTACTCGGAGCATTCGAGTTCGGTGCCGTCGGTGAATCGAGCCACGAACATCACCCCGAGGTTCCGCGTCGCCACTGAAAAACGCGGGCGACCGCACAGGTGCCGAACAGGTCGGGAGTCCGGGAGGTGGCCCGCGTCACGTCCCGTCGACCGATAGCTCCGCGAGGTCGGTTTCGAGGTCGGCGACGTGGTCGTTGTACGCGGCGACGAACGCGCCGAACCCGGGCGCGAGCCGGCGGAGTTCCGGCACCGACGGCGGGCCGTACTGCGAGAGGAGGTAGACGCCGCCCGACCCGCCGACCCGGAGGTAGGCGGCGCCGTCCCGGTCCCACTTGAGCTCCCAGCGGTCGCCGTCGACGCGGACCGCGAACGTGCCGTAGTCGGTCGCCTCGTGTCGCTGGAGTTCGCCGGCGATGGCGTCACACCGCTCCCTGATGGCGGCGACGACGCGGTCCCGTTCGGCGACGAGGCTGTCCGTGGACGCGACGGCGGGGAAGTCGGTGGAGACGGCGTCGAGCGCGCCGTCGAGCGAGGCGACGTAATCGTCGAACGCCGCGACGAACGTGTCGTAGTCGGCAACGGCCGTCGCCACCTCGTCCGGGTCCGGTGGCCGCTTCGTGGAGACGAGGTAGACGTCGCTGCCGGAGCGGGGCGAGTACCGGAGGTACTCGAGGTCGCCGCCCTCGTACTTGACCGTCCACTCGCCGCGGTCGGTCGTGAACGACCGCTGGCCGCAGTCGCCGCCCTGGAGGCGGGCGAGCGCGTACGCGAGCTGGCCGGCGTGGTCGCGGACCGCGGCGACCACGTCGTCGCGTCGCTCGGCGACGGTCTCGGCGTCGGTGAGGTCCACGTCGAACGCGTCGGTCATCCTCGGGGAATGAGCGGCGACCGGGATAAGCGTTCACTGTCACCGGGCGGCCGTCGGCCGCGCCGGGCCAGACGGCCGTCCGTCGAGTCGGTCAGGCGGGGCTCGGCGTCTGCACGTGCGAGAGGTACGCCGTGAGGTCCGTGGTGGTGACGATGCCGACGACGCCCTCCGTCTCGTCGACCACCGGAATGTGGTGGAACCCGTGCTCGATCATCGTGTCCGCGGCGTCGCGGATAGGCTCGTTCGCGGTGGTCGTGACGACGTCCGAGGTCATGTACTCGGCGACCGTGATGTCGGACACGGACTCCTCCGCCGCGGCGATGCGGACGAAGTCGGTGGCAGTGAGGATGCCTTCGAGGTGGTTGTCGTCGTCCACGACGACGACCGACCCGATGCCGTGTTCCCGCATCGTCCGTGCCGCCTCCCGGACGAGGGTGTCCTTGCTGACGGTTCGTACGGGAGATGACATGAGTCGGCCGACAAAGATGTCTTCCATGTGTGAACCTCTCTCGGGATACCGGATAAAGGTTGGTTCCCGGGCGACAGTACCCGCCTCTCCCGGGTCGAACGACGGTTCCGGGGCCCTGCGTGCCTCAGGGCAGCCCGGGCAGCGGTGCGACGCCCCGCTGGACGCGGGACGCCCGGCGAATCGGAGGGCCGGTCGTCACGGCGGCGACGGCGCAGGCCGTGACCGATACATGCACCGCAGTACCATAATTATTTCGAACCTAAAAGTAGAAATTATGTCCCGGCTGCCGGGTCCCGGCACGCCCACACGCCGCGTCTCGCTGCCTGCGCATCGCTCTCGGCCCGGTAGAACCGCTCCGCGAGCGAGAACGGGGCGTCGTAGACCCGGGCGTGGCCCTGCTCGACGAGGCGGTAGTTGACGTTCCGGCCGTCGACGAAGACGTACGCGAGCAGGCGGCCGTAGTCGCCCCGCCGGTCGCTCGCCGGGTCGACGGCGACGGTGACCGTCTCGCCGTCCAGGGTCTGGGTCGCGTACTCGCTGGCGTCGGTGCCGGCGTCCCGGAGGCACCGCTCGCCCGCGTCGGTGTCCGGCACGCCCTCGAACTCCGCGGGCGTGTTGTCGGCGCGGACCTCCGGCGTGTCCACGCCCAGGAGGCGGACGCGCTCGGTGGACCCGTCCCGGAACCGGACGTCCACCGTGTCGCCGTCGACGACGGCGGTGACGGTGGCGGTACGGTTCTCGAACGACCCGGGCGACGCGGTGGTCGCGTCGCCTGTCGGCGAGACGGACACCGTACACCCGGCGAGGAGGACGACGGCGGCGACGAGGACGACAGCCCGGGCGCGCATGACTCGTCGGTCGGGAGTGAGCCACTTGAACGCTCCGGGGACTGCTGACCACGGGATACATGAGCGTCGGGCGCCTCAACTACGGCCATGCAAGACGGTGAGCATGCACGAGCGACGGTCGCGGGGGCTGCTTCTGGTGTGTCGAGGCGGCGCTCAAGGAGCTGGCGGGCGTCAAATCCGTCACCTCCGGGTACACCGGCGGGACGACCGAGAACCCGACCTACGAGGAGGTCTGCTCCGGGTCGACCGGCCACGCCGAGGCCGTCCAGGTGGTCTACGACCCCGACGAACTCGACTACGTCGACGTCCTGGCGGTGTTCTTCGGCATCCACGACCCGACGACGAAGGACCGCCAGGGCCCGGACGTCGGCTCCCAGTACCGGTCGGCGATATTCTACCACGACGAGGCCCAGCGCGAGACCGCCGAACGGTACATCGAGGAGGTCGACGCCGCCGGCGTCTACGACGACCCCGTCGTGACCGAGGTCGAACCCCTCGGAGAGTTCTACGAGGCCGAGGCGTACCACCAGGACTACTACGAGAAGAACCCCGACCAGCCGTACTGTGCGACCTACATCCCGCCGAAACTGGAGAAGGTGCGCGAGCAGTTCGGCGACAAGGTGAAACCCCAGTCCGCCGAGTAGCACAGTCCGAAACCCGGCGGAGTGAAAGACCTCTCCTGACCGTCACGGGGCGGTCGTGGCCGGCGACTCCCGCCGAACGAGGTGCGACGACCCGCTACGAGATCGAACGCGAGACGAGCCAGCAGAACAGGCCTCAGCGACAAATGTAGGCGGAGTCGGTACCGTACGACCGGAGGGTGACCGCGACGTACGTGAGTTCGTCGTCACACGAGGAACTCACGAACCCCTCGAAGGTCCCATCGCTCCTGTAGGGTACGATGACGACGGCATTCGCTGGCGAGAACGCCTCGATGGAGGTTCGGGTCTCCTCGCCCGGTGCGAGCGTGTAGCGCCCGTGGCGTCGCGCCGACTCGCCGAACTCAATCCCGGTATACGTGTGGTACTCACCCGAGGACCGTGAGGCGATCCCCGCGTCCACCGAATAATTCCCGAACTTCCCATCGTCCCTTTGCACCGCGACCGGTGACTCGACGTCGACCACCCACACCTCGAAGGTATGGGTCGTGTTCACCGAGTTGTTGAGGATGACCGTGACCGGCTGGTCCTGGGTGGCTGGCCCGTCGACCGGCGTGGGCGTGACGAGACAGCCCGCGAGCACGACCAATCCGAGGGTAAGGACCCAGCGAGAGCGCATGGTCAGTCCCCGGATTAGTAGATAATACGGCCTGGGCGCCCTTAACGGTACGTCGGCACGGTCGGGAGGGAGCCCCCACTGGTAGAGATTTCGTCCTCGCCTGCTATCTGGGGACGCGGGTACGTCACTAGGCCCCTGCTTTATCGCCCGAGGCGCGCTATCTGTTGACATGGCACACTCAGATGCGGCCGAGTCACCGCTGGAGGCGGCTTCGGGCGCGGCCGGGCAGCGCGCGACCGAGGCGTTCTCCGTGCTGGGGCACGAGACGAGGCTGGCGATTCTGCTCGCGCTCTGGGAGGCCTACGAGCCGTTCGAGGACGACAACGCCGTGTCGTTCGCGGAGCTGCGAAAACGCGTCGGGATGTCCGACGGCTCGCAGTTCAACTACCATCTCCAGCAGTTGGTCGGGCAGTTCGTCCGCCAGACCGACGACGGGTACGAGCTCCGGCGCGCCGGCCACCAGCTGGTCCGGACGGTCATCGCGGGCGCGGGCATCCAGGACCCGGTGCTCGAACCGACCGAAGTCGACCAGGCCTGCTACCTGTGCGGCGGGTCGACAGTCGTCAGCTACCGGGACGAGATGCTCTTCTGGGCCTGCACGGAGTGCGACGGCCTGAAGGACGCTGCGAACGGCCCGGCGGGAGTGCTCGCGGGACGGGAGTTCGACCCGGCTGGCTTCACCGACCGGAGTCCCGAAGAGCTGCTCAACGCGGCCTGGACCGGGGGATACTCCAGTCCGGCCTGGGCGGGGTGTGTGACGCGTGTCTGGGTTCGATGGACGGCCGGCTGCACGTCTGCGACGACCACGCGGGCGAGGGACTGTGCCCCAACTGCGGGTGGCGGGAGGCCGTCGTCGCACGGTTTCGCTGTGCCGTCTGCAAACGCCACCACCAGATGGTGCCGTGGTGGCTCGTCATCGACCATCCCGAAGTGGTCGCCTTCTACTACGACCGCGGAGTGCCGCTCCAGTACGAGGACGGCGTTGACTTCCAGCCGCGGATAGAGTCCAACCTCCAGTCCCATCACGAGCAAGAACTCGTTTCGGTGGACCCGCCACGGGTTCGCGTCACCATCCGGTACGAGGGTGACGACCTGCAGTTGACGCTGGCCGAGGACCTCTCCGTCGTCGAAGTGGTCACGTCCGGCTGAGCCGGTGGCGGAGCGCTCGGGTCCTCGGTCGGCGAGCCATCACGGCACGAGGCGGGTCGCGACCCGAGAGGCCCGGCCCAGTTTCGGCGGGCGACCCAAACAGTTAGGCGAGAGATATTTCGACGGTGTCGGTGGAAGCAGTGTATGGAACCCCGGACGGTGCGCTGCACTGCCTGCGACGAGACGCGGCTCGGACGCGTGAACGACGAGGAAGTCACCCCGGTGCGAGAGGAGTGCCCCGCGTGTGGCGGGACGGAGTACGAGGACCTGGCCGCTGACTGAACGTGTCCGGCGGTGTGGGAGCGACGACGCCGCTTCCCGCCGCGTCGTCGATAGACGCCGGCCGTGTTCTCGTTCGCCCGGCCACGTCACCCGAGCGAGATGTCGAGATACAGCATCACGATGGCGCCGAGGATGGTCCCGAGCGTCGCGACGCGCTCGTTGCCGTTCGCGTGTGTCTCCGGGACGATCTCGTCACTGATGACGAACAGCATTGCGCCGGCGGCGAACCCCATCGCGTAGGGGAGCAGCATCGACACCGTCTGCACCGCGTACGCGCCGAGCACCGCGAGCGGAATTTCCACGACGCCCGAGCGGATGCCCGCGAACGCGGCGTAGAACCGCTTGTCGAGGCCGGCGTTGATCGCCGCCACCGACACCGCGAGCCCCTCGGGGATGTTCTGGATGCCGATGGCGACCATTAGCGGAATCGCCGTCCCGAGGTCGCCGCTGCCGAACCCGACGCCGACGGCGAGTCCCTCGGGCATGTTGTGGAGGGTTATCGCGAGGATGAACAGGACGACACCGGTGAGGCGCTCGTCGTCGACCGGGAGGGACGTCTCCGGATTCGCCGCGTCCGTCCGCCGGCGTCCGGACAGCAGGTAGTGGGCGTGCGGCACCAGCACGTCTGACCGGTCGAGAACGAGCGCGCCGAGGGCCAGCCCGAGAAGGACCGGGAGCGGACTCCCGCCCGGCGTGTACGTCTCGATGCCGGGGATGATGAGGCTCGTGAAACTGGCTGCGAGCATCACGCCCGCGGCGAAGCCGAGCGCGCCGTCCATCGCCCGTTCGGACGGGTCCCGCCAGACGAAGACCAGCGAGGCACCGAGCAGGTTGAGGCCGGCGATGACGAAGCCGCCGACGAGTCCGTGGACGACCGGGTCGGAGCCGAACAGCTGCGTGAACAGGTCAGTCGCCACGGGTCCACCACCAGCCAGTTCGACCCGGCGGCGTCCTGCAGACCGGTTCGGTCGTCGACGGAGCGGGTTCGGTCGCGGTACGTCTCGCGTGCAAGTTCGTTGAGACCTACGACAATGAGGTTTGAAAAGCGTTGTCGAAGGGGTCGACGGCCGGTGCAGCGTCCGACGAGCCCCGGTGGGACCGACGAGGACAGCGAGCGAGGCCGGGCCGGGCTGATTCTCGTTCCGCCGGCGTGAGTGATGCCGTGAGGCTCTCGGCTGGATGTGGTCGGTCGACGGCGTGCGCCGCGTCGGTGGCGGCGACGGCTGGGAGTCGGTCAGTCGGCCGGCGACAAGACTTGGTCGCGGGCGTACTGGCGGCGGAACGCGTCGATGTCGTCGTCGATGTCCCGGTAGACGGCGTCGACGCGGTCCCGTAACTCGCACGCGAGAGCGTCGGACCGGACCGGCCGGTAGACGTGGCACCGGCCGCCGCCGTCCACGCAGACCTGTTCCTTGCGGAGCAGGCCCTCCCGGTGGAGCGCCCGAAGCGCGCGGTAGGTGGTCGAGTGGGCGCGGTCGACCCGGTCGGCGACGGCCTCGACGCGAAGCGGTGCGTCGCTCTCCTCGAGCACCTGGAAGCAGTCGCGTTCGAGGGCGGTCAGTCCACAGACGTCGGTCAGCAGGACGTCACAGTCGAGGTCTGACGCCAGGTGGTCGGCTATCGTGTCGGTCATCGGGATGAGAGGGAGGGGTGTCAGTCGGCGGTCTGTGCGGTGCCGGACTGGGACTCCTCGCGGATGGCGTCGACGCTCGCGTAGATGACGGCGCCGCTGACGAGGAGCGCAGCGCCGAAGATGAGCGCCATGCTCAGTTGGTTGAGCGCCTCGATGCCGTAGGCGTTGCCGAGGTGCTTGCTCGCGACGGCGGCGGAGCCGGCGAGCAGCATCGCGGCGAAGTAGCCCTTGATGGCTTCCTCGTCGACGATGCTGGTCGCGGCGGCGCCGACGCGCGCGCCGAGGGCGCTCCCCGCGAGCAGCGGGACGACGATGCCGAGGTTGACGGCGCCCGACTGGGCGTAGAGGTAGGAGCCGACGGCGCCCGACGCCGTTATCTGGAACACGTCGGTGCCGACGGCGACGGCCGCGGGCACGCCCAGCACGTACATCATCGCGGGCATCAGCAGGAAGCCGCCGCCGACGCCGAGGAACCCGGAGAGGATGCCGACGAAGGCGGCGATGGCGAGTGTGATCCAGAGCGATATCTCGACGTCGCCCTTGATGGATATCATGGGCGGAACGCGGAGGTTCTGGACGCGCTCGAACCCGGGCGACCCGTTGCTCGACTCGGTGCGTGCGTCGCGGAGGGTGAACAGGCCGACGCTCGCGAGGAGCACGACGTAGGCGACGCTCACGACGACGTCGGCCATCCCGAGGTCTTCGAGGAGGAAGACCACGTTCTTGCCGAGTTCGATACCGGCGGTCATCCCGACGATGAAGATGGCCCCGAGTTTGTAGTCCACCTGGCCGTGGGAGCGGTGCCGGAGCGAGGCGATGACGGACGTGCCGAACACGAAGGCGAGGCCGCTGCCGACCGCCACCTTCGCGGGGTAGTCCATCACGAGGAGCGCGGGCGTCACGAGGAACGACCCGCCCATGCCGAAGAACCCGAAGAGGGTCCCGATGAGCACGCCGAAGCCGACGAACAGCATGGCCGTCTCGACGGTGAGTCCGAACAGCATGGATCAGGCCTCCCGGATGGCGTCCTTCAGCCGGTCGCCGAAGATGGTCGTGAGCGCGCCGTACGCGACGTACAGCGCGAGCGCTTCGACGAGGACGGTGCCGATGGTCGTCAGGGCAGTGGTGGAGCCTAGCATGATTCTCGGTCGAGAGTCGTGTGCGGTCGTGTGGAGAGCACGGTCGATGCGGATGCGGCTGAGTGGGACGGTGGATAATAACCTTGTGAAGCGAGTGAAAGATAGCATCCACGTGGCATCCGGATGGCGTCGCCGATTATTCGCGTAACCTATCCCCGGACCGACATGGCCGCAGATACCCCCATAACGGTCGAGAGTCCGTCAGTTCCCCCGCGCGTCGGCTGGTCGCGGCGCGCGCTATCCGTCGGGTGGACCCAGGGTCGCGTCGGACGCCAGCAATCGCTCGTCGTTCGCGAGGTCGGCGACGAACGCGACGGTTGCGACGCTCAACGCGAGGGACAACGGGGCCGTGACGAGCGCACCGACGGCGACCCCGAAGAGGCCGAGGTTGGCGACCACGGCCGTGGTGACGACGGAGGCGACCGCGACGAACAGGAGGTAGGCCACCGCGTACCGGGTGTACGCCGGTTCGTCCCGGGCGAAGGAGTAGCTCCGGGCCAGGCCGTCGACGAACCCGGCGTCGGCGACGACGAACAGGTACGGCGCGCCGAAGAACAGGTAGGCGAGGACGAACCCGACCAGACCGACCACGAGCAAGAGCGCCGGCGTCATCGTCTGGACGGCCAGCGCTCCGGCGACGGCGACGCTCCCCCACACGAGCGCGTTGAACCCGAGGAACCGGAGGAAGTAGCGGCGGACGTCGGCGAGGAACGCGTACTCGCCGTCGCGGAGGTACCGGTGGATGCCGCCGAGGTAGCCGGCGGTGAGCGCGCTCTCCACCAGCACGACGACCGGAAGCAGCGAGAGGCTGGGCGAGACGTGGACGCCCGACTCGGTCGGGAGACTGACGAACGTCCAGAGGTCGACGAGAGGGAGCGGGAAGTTGAACTGGACGCCGAGATGGAAGCCGTCGAACGCCACGATTCGACGGACCTTGTCCACGCCGAGGAGCGTGGAGACGAGCGGGACGGCCGCGAGCGGGAGCAACTCGTCGAGGCGTCCCCACGCCGCGGTCAGGAGCGCCCGGAAACTACGCATCCCGAACCACCCGCCAGACGGACGCGGGGTGCGTGAGTGGCGTGTGGCTCGGGACGGGCGCTATCGATGGGTTCGGGGGGACGACGAGGGAGGGCATGCAGTACCGTCACGATTCCTGTGACAAAGCTGTTCCCCGGTGACGCATCTGGTAAGTATCACTAAGCGGGTGACCGTCGAACCAACCCCCATGAAAGCCATCTGCGTAGACGGCACGCACGTCGACTGCGAGAGCTTCGAAACGGCCAAGGGCGGCGTGACCCTGACCGTCGACGACGACCCGGTCGCGTTCATCCCGCACCACGAACTCCGGTACGTCGTCCCGGACGCGGTGTTCGAGGAGCGGTGGGGGCGCGAAGCCGCCCCGCAGCGAGGCCAGCAGTGGGGGCAGACCCAGCAGGGCGGCTACCAGCAGGGTGGCTACCAGCAGTACCGGACGTCGAGCGAGATGGAGTGAGGGCGCGTCCGCGGGTTTATGCTTCTCGCGCCCGTGTTCGGTTGGCATGGAACCAGAGAGTGGAACGGACTTCGAGACCGCACTGCGGAACTTCATCCTGGCGGCGTACGCCGAGGGCGAGGACGTCGAGGGGACGTTCACTCTCGACAGCGACCCCGACGACATCCCGACCTGGAAGGTCGAGATCCACGAGATATCCGTCGACCACGAGCGCGGCCGGATGAACGTGAACTTCCGGATGGAAGAGCAGGCCGGCGAGACCTGAACGGGGGTATCATAACCCGGGGCTGAGAACGGGGAGCCATGGCGCTTGAGACCGCGCTCGCAGGCGCGATACTGTTCGTCTCGCTTCTCATCCTGGTCCTCGTGTGGCGGCTCCGGGGCGCCGTGCGGTCGGACCCGGGCCCCGACACGGACCAGCTCGTCGCCGCGCTGAGCACCACGTGGCGCGAGATGGAACTCGACCGGACAGTCGGCCAGATAGAGCTCCACGCCAGCGAGATGCAGCAGCTCCACACCGACATCCGGCAGATGCTCCGGACGCCCCGGGAGCGCGGCGAGTTCGGCGAACAGCAGCTCGACGTCATCCTGAGCGACCACCTCCCGCCGGAGATGTACGGTATCCGCGAGCAGGTGGTCGACGGGAAGACCCCGGACGCCCACATCCGGTCGTCGGCCGGCCGCATCTGCATCGACGCGAAGTTCCCGCTCGACAACTACGAGCGGTACGTCGAGACCGACGACCCCGACGAGGCCGAGCGGTACCGGCGGGCGTTCGCGAGCGACGTCGAGGGACAGCTCCAGAAGATAGCACAGGACTACGTCCGCCCGGAAGCGGGCACGACCGACTTCGCGTTCGCGTTCATCCCCTCGGAGGGCGTCTACTACCACCTCGTCACCGAGGAGTACGACATGCTCCGGGCGTTCACCCGGCAGGGCGTGCAGGTCGTCTCGCCGCTCACGTTCGGCCACAAGCTCGAACTCATCCGGGCGGACGTGCAGGCCCAGAAGCTGTCCGAGCAGGCCGAGACCATCCGCGAGCGCCTCCAGGGACTCGACGCGCGCTTCCGCGACCTGGAGGAGGAGTGGCAGACCCTCCACCGCCACCTCCGGAACGCGAAGAACAAGGCCGACGACGTCGACCGGCAGTACGAGTCGCTCCGGGCCGAGTTCGACCGCATCGAGGAGCCGGCGACGGCCGAGGCGGACGGCGGGAACCGACCGTAGCCCACCGGAGTCAAATCTATATCCGTCACGGTCGAACTCCGGACCATGACCGAGGAGGTGGGGGTACGGGTCGCAGAGCCAGCGGACGCTCGCGCCATCCGGCGGGTCGCCCGCGAGGCGTGGCACGCGGCCTACGACGGCATCCTGGGGGCGTCGACGGTCGACGAGGCGGTCGACGAGTGGTACAATCCGGAGCGGCTGGCGGAGAGCGCGGCGACGGCCGACCACGTCTTCCTCGTCGCCGCCGCCGGCGACGACGTGGTCGGGTTCACGCACGGCGGCCCCTGGCAGGAGGAGGGCTCGACCGCCGAACTCTACCGGCTCTACGTCCGGCCGGGCTACTGGGGACACGGCGTCGGGACGCGCCTGCTCGACGCGGCCGGCGCGCGCCTCCGGGAGCGCGGCTACGACCGTCTCCGGCTGGTGGTCTTCGCGGACAACGACGTCGGCGTGACCTTCTACGAGACCCGCGGCTTCGAGCGCGTCGCCGAGCACCGCGACCGGGTGGCGGGCGAGGAGTACCCCGAGTACGTCTACGAACGGGCGCTATAGCAGTGCGGCCAGGCGGTCGCCGACGGCCGCGACGTACGCCTCGCGGTCGTAGCCGAGTCGCGCGAGCCAGACGTGCTGGTAGGCGGGATGCAGGAGCGGCAGGACCGTCACGCCGAGGGTCGGGCAGTCGACCGGGTCGAGCACGTGGTCGACGAACCCGTCGAGGCGCTCGCCCTCGTGGTCGAGGACGACCCGGGTGGCGTGCTTGCCCGTCGTGACGACCACCGCCGGGTCGACCTGGTCGAGTTCGGTCCGGAGGTGGCCGAAGCAGGTCCGGAGTTCTTCGTCGGTCGGCGCGCGGTTCGACCCGTCGTCACCCTCGGGAAAGCATTTCACCGCGTTCGTGACGTAGCAGTCGGCCGGGCCGTACCCCAGGTCGTCGAAGAGGTCGCGGACGATGCGCCCCGAGTGCCGGGCGGTGTACGCCAGCCCCGTCCAGTTCCCGCCCCGCCACCGGTCGGCGTCCGGGGTGCCAGCGCCGGGCGCCTCGCCGACGACCATCACGTCCGCGTCGAGCGAGCCGTTGCCCCACGATATCTCCTCGCGGGCGTCGACCAGCGCCGGACACCGGCCGCAGTCCGGTTCGAGGACGTTCCGGGTCGCGGGGTCGGGGAACGCGGGCATCTCCCTGACACTGGGCCGGCCGGCGCGTAGGCGTTCCGGTCGAGGACAGGAATCCTGGCGAACGGTTTTGCGGTCGCCGGACGAACGGAAGGTATGGTCGACTCCGACGCGACGCTGTTCAGCGAGACCCAGCGCGCACGCCAGCCGTGGCTCTGGGCGATACTGGCGTGGGCGCTCGTCGCCGCGCTCCGACGCCGAAACCGGGAGAAACACGGCTGGCGGCGCGTCCCACTGGTGTTCGGCGCGGTGCTCTTCCTCTGGTCGGTCCGGCTGACGACCGCGGTGGACGAGGACGGCGTCGCCGTCCGCCTCTCGCCGCTCCACCCCACCGCCCGCCGGATACCGCTCGACGCCATCGACGGCTACGAGGCGGTGCGCTACCGGCCGCTCCTGGAGTTCGGCGGCTGGGGCATCCGGTGGCGGCCCGGGACGCTCGCCTACACGACTAGCGGCCGCGACGCGGTGGTCCTCAAGCGGAGCGGGAGACGGGACCTGCTCGTCGGGACCCAGCGCCCCGACGAGTTCGTCGCCGCGCTCGACCGGGCGCTCCCGTAGTTCCAGGTGCCCGGGGCTCGCGTAGTTCCAGGTGCCCGGGGCTCGCGTCGTCGCGGCCGACCGGGTGTTCCTGCGTCCGCCGCCGGTGCCGCGCCGTCAGTCCTCGTCCTCGACGATCTCGAGGCCGCGGTTGTTGACCGCGTACGGGTCGAGGCCGACCTCGTGGAGGAACTGCTTGTACTCGCGCTCGCACTGCTCGGCGTCCTTCTGTTTCTCGCTCGCGCGCCGACAGAGTTCGTCGAGGTCCTCCGGCACCTCGTTCGTGTAGACGATCCAGTGGTTCACCAGGTCGGACATCCGGCGGATGGGGCTGGTGAAGTGGCCGTATATCTCGAAGTTGAGCGCGTGGTGGCCGCCGAACGGGTCGCTCATGTACTTCGCGCGCGGCATCACCTTCATCACGGCGCGCTGTATCTTCGATAGCTGGTGGTCGGGGGCGGTCTCCAGGGTGGCGTTGACCGCCTTCCGGGGGTCGTCCCAGGTGTCGCTCGGGATAGAGACGCCGTCGAGTTCCTGTATCTCGCGGAGCGCCTCGCTCCACTCGTCGGGCGTCGGCTGGGGGTGGACGCGGTACATCGCCTCGACGCCGCGGCCCCACATGAGTTCGTGCGTGACGGCCTTGTTCGCCTTCAGCATGCACTCCTCGATGATGGTGTGGGCGCGGTCGCGGCGCGGGTTCAGCACGAGGCTGCCGTCCTCCTTGCGCTGCTCGTGCATCTGGTCGGCGAGTTCGAAGACGAGCGAGATGTCGTCGTGGAGCGGCGCGTCCTCGTCGTCGAGGCGCTGTTCGGTCTGGGTGTAGGTCAGCCGCTCGTCGCTCCGGATGACGGACTTGTATATCTCGATGGTCTCGAAGGAGAGCGTCTCCTTGTCGAGGTGCATCTCCACCGTGTGCGCGAGGCGGTCCTCGTCCGGGACGAGCGAACACACCGTCTCCGCCAGCACGGGCGGGAGCATGTGCATCGTGTACGCCGGGAGGTAGACGGTGTTGCCGCGGTCGATGGCCTCCTTCCACACCTTCGTCTCCGGGTGGACGTAGTGGGTCACGTCCGCGATGTGGACCCAGAGCACGTACTCGTCGTCGCGCTCCGCGACGCTCAGCGCGTCGTCGAAGTCCTGGGCGTCCACCGGGTCGGTGGTCCAGGTCGCCAGCTCCCGGAGGTCGGTCCGGTCCTCGACCTCGTCCTGTATCTCCTGCTGGACGCCCTCGGTCCGCTGTTCGGCCTCGCTGAGCACGTCCGGCGGGAAGGCGTCGCGTATCTCGAGTTTCTCGAAGAGGTCGTCGCGTTTCTCCTCGAGGCGTCGCGCGAGTTCCGGAGAGATCTCGACGGGGCCCTGACCCTCGGCGGTGCCCGCCTGGGCCTGCGCGTCGTCTGCCATGCCACGGTCTACGGAAGTCCAGTAGTTAGGCGTACCGACCGGTCAGGACTCCGGTTGGCCGTGGCGGCGTTCGACCGCGTCGAGGTAGCGCGCGAGGAACTCCTCGGTCGAGAGCGTTCCCGCGTCTATCTCGACGAGCACGGACTCGAGCTGGTCGCGCCGCCAGTGGCAGAGCTCGCGGAAGCAGGGCTTGCAGAGGTACTCGAACTGCTTCCCGTCGCGGTCCCACCGGTCGCCGTACTTGTCGTACTCGCGCGCCTCGGACCGGGGAATGCTGTCGCTGCACGCGATACAGGAGACGGTCCGGTTGGGGGAGCGGCGACCCCACATCGGTACGATAGAGGGCACCACACCACTTAGCCGTTCGGCCGGAGAGAGCGGTCGATTTATGCGGCGAGCGCCCGCACCCCCAGTATGCACGTTTCGTCCCGACACCACCTCCGGAGCGACGAGGTCCGGGAGCTACGGACGACGCTCGCGGACGCGCTGGGCGTCGACGTCGACGCCGACACCTACGAACTCGTGGAGCTATCCGACGTCCCCTACGACGTGGTGCTCGTCGACGGCGAACCCCTGGTCTGGTACGTCGACGACGAGCCGTTCGTGACCGTGAAGGGCGCCAACGAGTACCCGCCCGAGACAGGCGCGGTGACGGTCGACGCGGGCGCGATTTCGTTCGTCAGCAACGGCGCGGACGTGATGCGTCCCGGCATCGTCGAGGCCGACGAGAACATCTCGTCGGGCGCCCTGGTCGTCGTGGTGGAGGAGACCCACGGGAAGGCGCTGGCCATCGGCCGGGCGCTGACCGACGGCGACGACATGGTCGGCGACTCCGGGAAGGTCGTGGAGTCCATCCACCACGTCGGCGACGACCTGTTCGACGCGGAGTTCTGAAATCCCCCGGCGTAGCCCCGCACGTGTCTGTCTGACGTAAGAACTATACGCCGTCCAGTTGGTGTGACCTCTATGGGCTTCATGAACAAGATCCTCGGCGACCGGGAGCGGTCCACCGAGGACTACGTCGAACTGAATCTCTCTGACTTCGACGGGGGAGCGTCGGAGGCGGCGATGAACCTGCACATCGCGGAGATAAACGACCAGGAGGACGTCATCGCCATCAAGGACGCCGTCTACGACGGCGACATGGTCATCGCGGACATCACCCGTCTCCGCACCAAGGACCGCACGGTCGAGCACATCATCGACGACCTCCAGCAGGTCGCCGCCGAGGTGGACGGCGACATCGTCCAGAAGGGCGACGACCAGCTCATCGTCACGCCGACGGGCATCAAGATCAGCCGCGAGAAGCTCAACCGTTAGACGTCGTCGGGGACGTCCTTGTCCTCGACCTTGCGCTTCATCGAGTCGCGGCGGGACTTCGCGTCGCGACCGGTGCATTCGAGCAGGAAGTCGTTCTTGGCGGCGACAGCGTCCGCGGCGGCGTCGGCGTTGCCCTCGGCGATGACGTCCTCGGCGGGACGTTCCACGAAGTCGACCCCGAGCTTGTCCTTCTTGCCGGAGTACTTGACGGCGCCGGCGACGATTCGTTCGAAGACGGGGTTGGAGGGGTCCTCGACGACGTAGAGGTCGCTGCCCTTGTACTCCTCGGTGGCCGATACCGGTCCGAAGTAGTCCTCGATCGTCGCTTTCAGGTCAGGGACGCGTTCCTCGAGGTGCTCCCCGCGACGCATCTTGTACTCCTTCATGGGTGTGCCAAAGGCAGGGGGTGTTTAATCTCTTCGCGTCGCTCCTGCCGGCCGGAGGCAGGCGGTTCGCGTGGCTGTCGCTGCCGGCGACACGAGCGTCTCGCGCCGCGCCGGGCGACCGGGGAGCGGACGTTTCGCGTCGATTCATGAATTCCCCCGAAAAGGGGTTTACGGCCGGCTCGCGACTCAGGAGACGATGCCAACCGACACCGACAGCCGACCCGCGGCGCTCGTGACCGGCCTCGTCGACGCGGTCTGGAACGACCGCGACCTCGACGCCGCCGACGACCTGCTCGCCGACGACTACGTCGGCCACGGCTACGACGACGGCGACATCGACCGCGAGGGCTACAAGGCGTTCGTCGAGAAGCACTTCGGCCTGTTCCCCGACCTGACGATGACGGTCCGGAACACGGTCGTCGAAGACGACCGCGTGGCCGCCCACTGGGAGATAACGGGCACGCACGAGGCGCCCGTACTGGGCATCGAGCCGACCGGCGAACGCGTCACCGTCCCCGGAATGACCATCTACCGCATCGAGGACGGCCACGTCGCGGATGACTGGACCATCCCGGACGTGCGGTCGCTGCTCCGCCAGCTCGGCGCCGGACCGCACGCGCTCGCCGGCCAGCAGTGAGCGCTCCCGACGAGGCCGGGACGAACTGGCGCGTCGGCTACGACGTCGACCCCATCCTGGTCCGCGACCCGGTCGCGGAGGCGCTCGGCGTGCTCGGCCCGGGCGAGCCGTTCGCGGTGAGCTACGCCGACGTGGTCCAGGCCGCGGGTCACTCGTGTCCGACGGCCGCGGGCGCGTTCCGGGTCGCGCAGGTCGGCCTCGACGCGCTCTACCCCGACGCACGTCCCGTGCGCGGCGACGTTCGCGTCACCGTCGGCGGCCCGGCGGACGCCGCGCCGTACGGCGTGATGGGGTCGCTGCTATCCTACGTGACGGGTGCGGCCGGCGACGACGGGTTCGCCGGCCTCCCGGGTGGCGTCGGCGATCGGCGGGACCGCCTCGCGTTCGAGTCGACGCCCGGCGACGAGCCAGTGTTCGTCTTCGAGCGGACCGACACCGGCGAGGCCGTGACCGTCACCTACCACCTCGACCGCCTCGCGTCGCCCGGGCCGGTCGCGCGGCGGGCGGGCGCCGTCGCTCGGGCGGTCGGTGCACCTCACCCGAAGGAGATAGTAGGAAAACTGCTCGTCGGCGCGGCGACGGCGGCGGAGAGCGGTGGGTTCGGGGGTCGTCTCGCCCGGCCGGTCCGGGACAGGCTCCTGGAGGCGTGGCACGACCGGGTCCGGGTCGTGCTGACCGACGACGACCTGTTCTCGGTCGCCGCGGCGTCGGGTTAGCGCTCGCGCTCGGCGAGGTAGCCGCGGCGACACTCCGGGCAGATGTCGCCGGCGCGGAGCGACGAGCCGTAGGACTCGCGCTCGAAGCCGCACTCGGGACAGACGAACACCGTGTCCACGGCGTCCTTGGGACCGGCGTTGGACGGGCCGGCGCTGGTGATGCCCGCAGCCGAGCCGGTGCTGTCGGCGGAGACGTACTGGACGTTCTCGTCCTCGTCAAGGTCGTCGTTCGCCTCGGGCGTCAGGCCGCCGCCGAACTCCACGTCGGCGTCCTCGCTGTCCGGGAAGCCGGCGTCGAAGCCCTCGTCGTCGCTGTGATGCTCGGGCCAGGGACTCGCCTCCTCGGCGGACTCGGAGGGCGTCTCGGCGGTCTCCGAAGCCGCCTCGGCCGGGTCGTCCGCGTCGGCCTCGGCGTCGTCGGCGGTGTCGGCTGCGGGCTCTATCTCGACGTCCATGTCGTCGCTGGCGTCGGCCTCCGCCGGTTCGTCCGGTGCTTCGGCGGGCGGCCAGTCGCCGGGTGACGGGCCGGAGTCGTCCTCCTCCAGGATGACGCCGTCGTCCTCTTCGGGTTCCTCGACCGGCGGCTTGTACTCGAACTCGGCGTCGCCCCCGGTGTCGGGGGTCGGCTCGTCGGGTTCCGTCGTCGTCTCGGTGTCGAGGGCCGTGACCTCCGTGTTCTCGGTGACGACCGTCTGCTCGCCGCACCGCGCGCACTCTTTCACCTCGCGGACCGTCACGACGACCTCGTTGCCCCGCTCCTCACGCTCGCGTTCCGTCTCGGGCTCGCCGTACTCGTGGCCCAGTAGCGAACACCTGATACCCATTGGCAATGTGGTTCCGAAGGAGAGGGTAAAAGACTACTGTTTCGGCCGATATCGTATGACGCGACGGGGCTCGCGGGCGGTGTCACGAGACGAACACGACGGGAACCGGTCACGCCGCGCCGGGGATACCAATAAAAACCAGACCGTGCTACATGAACCTATGAAAGCGAAGCGGGAGTACCGCGACCGGGGCGAGACCGAGGTCGCGGTGCTCGACGCGCTGGTCGACCGCAACGAGGACGGGATGACCGTCTTCGAACTGCGGGCGCACGTCGACGTGGAGATCGACGAACTCGAGCGGGCGCTCGCAGAGCTCAAACGCGACGACCTCATCACGGCGAGCCAGGAGACGAGTCGCACCGTCATCCGCGTCGACGAGCGCGTCATCCCGGACCGCGACCCCGAGACGGAGCCGTCGGTGTTCGACTGGCTCCGCGAACGACTCGGCCTGTAACGGGGACGTTTAACCGGCACGCGCCCGGAGGAGGCGTATGAGCGTCGTCCGGTCGCAACACGAGGGGCTCAACGCGGTGTTCGCCACCGTCGGCGGGCGGGAGCTACCGCTGCACTACGGGAAGCCGGCGCGCGCCCACCGCGCCGTCCGGAAGGTGGTCGGCGTCACCGAGATGGCGTACGGCGTAGTGGTCGTCGCCGGCGACGACCGCGTCGACTTCGTCGACAACGCCGTCTCGAACCGGGTGCCGCGCGAGGACGGCCGGGGCGTCTACGCGCTCCTGCTCGACCCGCAGGGCGCCATCCGGACCGACCTCTTCGTCTACAACGCCGGCGAGCGGCTCCTGCTGTTCACGCCACCGGACCAGGCGGCCGACCTCGCGGCCGACTGGCGGGAGAAGACGTTCATCCAGGACGTCGAGGTCCGCGTCGCCACCGACGAGTTCGGCGTGTTCGGCGTCCACGGCCCGAAGGCGACCGAGAAGATAGCCAGCGTCCTGAACGGCGCCGCCGCGCCCGACGGCCGGTTCGCCTTCGAGCGCGGCCGGATGCGCGACCGGGGCGTCACGGTCGTCCGGACCGACAACCCGGCCGGCGAGGAGAGCTACGAGGTGGTCTGCGCCGCGGCCGACGCCGACGAGGTGTTCGACGCGCTCCTCAACCACGGCAACCTCGCCGCGCCGTTCGGCACCGCGACCTGGGACACGCTAACACTGGAAGCCGGGACGCCGCTGTTCCCGTCCGAACTGGCGGGCGTCCTCCCGAACGCGCTCGGTCTCCGGTCCGCCCTCGACTTCGAGAAGGGGTGTTACGTCGGCCAGGAGGTCGTCTCCCGCGTCGAGAACCGCGGCCGCCCCGACCGGCGGCTGGTGGGCTTGCTCCCGGAGACGGTGCCCGAGTCGGGTGCCACCGTCCGCGCCGGCGACGAAGCGGTGGGCGCGGTCACCCGGGCCGCCGAGAGCCCGACGCGCGAGGAGCCGATAGCGCTCGCGCTCGTGGACTTCACGCTCGACCAGGACGCCGACCTAACGGTGCGCGTGGACGGCGAAGAGGTGCCGGCGGAGACGACCAGTCTCCCGTTCGTCGAGGGCGGCGAGCGCTCCGGTCGGCTGCCCGACTACTGACTCACCGCGAGAGCATCGCCCGGAGCTGGTCGGCGGAGAACAGCGACGTGGGCCGGTCCATGTGGACGCCGATTTCGCCCGAGAAGGCGCGCAGACCGAGCCGTTTGACCGGGTCGGGGAGCGAGTACGCGCGGCGGAGCCAGTGCCCCAGCGAGATGTCCCGTTCGAGTTCGTCGCGCCAGCCGCGCTCGTAGGCCTGGAGGGTCGCGGGCCGGTCAGGGTCGACGGTCCGGGCGGCGACGTCCGCGGCGGTCATCCCGTAGAGGATGCCGCCGCCGGTGAACGGCTTGGTCTGCCCGGCGGCGTCGCCGAGGAGGAGTCCCCGCCGGCTCGTGACCGTCTCGGGCGGGCCGATGGGGATGGCGCCCGAACACCGGTGGCCGACGGCGTCGGCGACGCCGTAGCCCGAAAGCAGGTCCTCGAAGCGCGCCGCGACGTCCGCGCCGGGCGACGCCGCGAGGCCGTACTCGACGCCGGCGTCCCCTCGGGGGATGCGCCATGCGAAGAACCCCGGGACCGTGAGGTGGACGTCCACGAAGTCCTCGTCGTCCGGGTCGGGGTCGAAGCCGAGCACGCCGTGGAGGAGTTCGTCCGGCCCCGGCAGGCCGAGGTCGCGCCGCGTGCGCGAACGCGGCCCGTCCGCGCCGACGACCATCCTCGCCGCGACGGTCTCGGTGCCGTCCGGGCCCTTCACGGTCACTTCGACGCGGTCCGCGTGCTCCGCGACGTTCGTGACGGTGTGGTGGTCTCGCACCGCGGCGCCGGCGTCGCGGGCGAGGCCCGCGAGCGTCCTGTCGAGGCCGACGCGGTCGATGGCGTTCGAGACGGGCGTCTGCTTGTAGAACGGGTAGGCGCGGCTCCCCGGCCCGCCCAGGTGGAACCGGGCGCCATAGATGGCGTTCTGGAAGAGGTCGTCGCGGGCCGCCTCGGGGACGTACTCCCAGACGTCGAGGCTGACGTGGCCCGAACAGGCGAGCGGCTTGCCGATCTCGCCCTGCTCGAAGACCACGACGTCGCGGCCCGCCTCGGCGGCGCGACGGGCGAACCGCGACCCGGCGGGGCCCGCGCCGACGACGACGAAGTCGTGCATCGCACCAGCCTACCACCGCGTCGGGCAAGTATCTTGCCAGTCTGTGTGGCTGTGCTGGTTCGTTGACGGCTGAACTGGAGGTGACACTGCTACGGAGACCTCGAAAGCCCCCGGCGTGGTGGACGACGGCGGCCGACGAAAGCACCGCAGGCCGCAGGCCGAGGAGCGTGGTTCAAAAGAGCTCCGCTCTTTTGCTCATCACGAAAGACGCTTCGCGTCTTTCGGACGACAGCGAGGCCCCCGAGTCCAGCACGCCGGGGCTTTCGAGGCCCTCATCGTCGTGTGATAGTACTCGTGGGCGTCTCCGAACCTAACCACAACGGCCACCCCAACGGTTATGCGTCTCATCACCACACTGACGAGTATGCGCCCGGTCCGTCGCGACGCCGTCGTCGGCGCCCTCCTCGTCCCGGTAACGTTCACCGGCTACCTGCTCGTGCTCAGCCGGCACCGCTACGGCGTCCGCGGGTTCTTCGACTACTGGCGGCTGTCGCTCCTCCCGGTCGCGTGGTACCTGGTTCCTCTCGCCGGCCTGGGCGTTCTCGTCGCCGTCGCCCGGCACGAACGCTTCCATCTCTCGGTCGTGCTGACGGTCGGTTCGCTGGTCGCTGTCCCGCTCGCGTGGTTCGACCGCGTGTCCGGGAACCTGTTCCGGATGAACGCGCCGGTGCTCGTGGTGGCCGTCGTCGCGTCGCTCGTCGCGGCCGCCGAGTACGTGGCGCGCAACCGGGATGCGGTCGAGCGTCGGGTCTCCCGGCGGGCGATGACTTTCGGACTCGTCGCGGGGACGGTGCACGCGCTGGCAGCGTTCGCCGTCCGGTCCGGCGTGTTCGGGTTCTCGCCGTGGGAGGAGCCTGTTCGGCTTCGGGCTGCTGGCGTGGACGGTCGTCGGCACCGTCCTCGTCGGCGCCGCCCCCGCCGTACTGTTCGTCCGCCTCCGACTGGTCACGCCGGCGCTCGTCGTCGCCGGTCTGTTCGCCGCCGCCTTCCTCGACACCTGGCAGTACCTCCGGGCGCTCGACGCGTCGGGGGCAGCGATGTCCGCCACCGCGACCACGTTCACGCTGTACGTCGTCGGCTGGTTCGTCCCGCTCGCGTTCGCGCTCCTCGCCGGCGGCGTCGAGTACGTGGTTCGCCGCCGACTCGGCGTCGCGCCGCCGGACGCCGACGCCTCGTGACGACCGGTCAGAAGCCGAGTCGGAACGTCCGGTTGACGACGAGCGTCAGGACCGCGAAGCCGAGGAGAGCGGCGACCAGGCCGTACGCGACCGGCCACCCGGCCCGGGTGGCGAGGACGCCGACGACGACGTTGCCGGCCGACCCGAGCAGGGTGAACACGGTCCGGGCGAGGCCGTAGCCGGTGGTCCGACCGGCGTCCGGGAGGTTCGCCATGAACCGCGCGGAGAGCACGCCGCCCCACGACATCCCGACGCCGAGGAGGACGACGCCGACGAGCGCCCACCGGAACGCGTCGACGGTCACCAGCAGCCCCATCCCGAGGGCCATGCTGCCGAGCGTGGCGACCAGCACCGCGTCGTAGGAGGTGGCGTCCGCCACCCGGCCGGAGACCGGCATGAACAGTATCCAGAGGAGGAACACGCCCGAGAACAGCGTGCTGGCCTCGCCCGCCGGGAGCTGCCAGTATTCGATGAGGAACGTCGGGAAGAACGTGACGAGCGCCTGGAACGCGAACGCCGTGACGACGGCGAGCAGCGTCGTGTAGGCGACCCGGGGGCGGGCGAGCAGGCCCAGCAACCCCGCCAGGTCGTACTCGGGGCGAACGCCGTCGCCGTCGGTCTCGACCGGGCCGGGCAGGAAGAAGAAGCCCGCGACGAGGGGCGGAATCGCGACGACGGCGCCGAGCAGGAGTGCAACCCGCCACTCGAACTGGAGGGCGAGAGTAACCGCGGCGACGGGCGCGAACAGGCCCGCGAGGTCACCGCCGCTGTAGTGGAGGCCGAGCACCTGGCCGGTGTTCGTGAACTTCCGGGTGAGCAGCGCCATCGCCGTCGGCAGGTAGAGCCCGGAGCCCGCACCGAGCAGGACGACCAGCACGACGAACGCGGGATACGACGGCGTGAACGAGAGCGCGACGCTCCCGAGCGCGGTCAGCGTGAGCGCCAGGAGGATGACCCGGCGCGCCCCGACGCGCTCGGAGAGCAAGGTTCCCGGGAACTGGGTGAGCGCGTACGCCGCCCACATCGCCGTCATCGCCAGGCCGATGGCCCCCTTCGAGACGTCGAAGGCGCCGATGACGTCCGGGACGACCGGGCTGATGGACAGCCGCGCCGTCATCGACGCGAAGAAGGACGCCATCAGGAGGACGAGCAGCGAGTAGCGACGGTCCCACGGCACGATTACCGGGTATCGGTCGGCCGAGGGCTAACACTCTGTCGATGTGCCGGTGCCGGAGTGGATTCCGTCGGGTTTAGTGGCACGGTCACACAGGTCCTACCACCAGTCCAACCCCTCGTTGTGACGTCCGAGATAGTCACCGGAAAGCGGTGCAGTCTCGGGGAGGGGCACTCGTTCGCCCTCGTTTGCGAAGAGCGTTCGTCGGAGAAGGTCGCTGTTCGTCTCGAACGTGGGGTCGACGTGGAGTCGGAACTCGCGGTCGAGGGTGAACAACCCGGCGTCGAACGCTGCGTGGTGGGTCTTGCTCAGCGGGAGAACGTTGCCCGGGTCGGACCGAAGGTCGGCGTAATCGCTCCACGGGAGGACGTGAGCCACGTCGAGCAGGCGGTCGTGGTCTACGCCGGAGACCGGACAGGTGGCATCGTACCGCCGGAGTATTGCGGTACGGAATGCCGTCGGGATTGACCGAGCGCCGACCGTAGTCTCGTACTCGCGGGCGTCATAGGCGGGGAACGACGTACCAAGGTCAGGCGCGCGGTCGTCGGACAGCGACAGGATGCGGTAGGTTCCCTCGCCGTCGACGAACTCGACTTCACCTCTGTCGCGTAGCTGCTGCATCACCTGGCTGAACTTCTGTTCCGGATGGTTGTTGTCGGGGAACTCACGTTCGAGGACCGGACGGAACCGGTCGAGGAACTCCTGGCGCTCCAGCACGTCCCAGCCAGTCTCGTCGCGGTAGCGGTCGAGTTCTCTCCGGACCACCCGTCGCCAGCGTGACATGCTCGCGGAGAGCGATCCCACGATCGAATAGGTTACGGTCGTGATCGTGGTGTCGGCGACGGAGACAGGAACAGGGAGTCAGTCGTCGCTGATCGCTTTCACGCTCGCGTCGCGTTCGGTGCGCGGCCCCTCCAGGTCGACGTCGGGGAGTTTGTGGCGGAGGTACCGGCCCGTGTAGGAGTCGTCCATCCGGGCGACCGCTTCGGGCGTGTCGGCGGCGACGACCTCGCCGCCTTTCTCGCCGCCTTCGGGGCCGAGGTCGATGATGTGGTCGGCGTTCTTCACCAGGTCGAGTTCGTGTTCGACGACGACCACGGAGTTGCCGTTGTCGACGAGGCGCTGGAGCACGTCGATGAGCTTGCGTTCGTCCTCGTGGTGGAGGCCCGTGGTGGGTTCGTCGAGCAGGTAGAGCGTCTCGCCGGAGTCGCGCTTGCCGAGCTCTTCGGCGAGCTTGACGCGCTGGGCTTCGCCGCCGGAGAGCGTCGTGGACGGCTGGCCGAGCTTCATGTAGTCGAGGCCGACGTCCTTCAGGAGCTGGAGCCGGCGGGCGATGCGGGTGTCGTGCTCGAAGAAGTCGTAGGCCTCCTCGACGGTCATCTCCAGCACGTCCGCGATGGTCCGGTCCTTGTAGGTGACGTCGAGGGTCTCGTCGTTGTAGCGGGCGCCGCCGCACTCCTCGCAGGGCACGTAGACGTCCGAGAGGAAGTTCATCTCTATCTTGACGTCGCCCTGGCCGCCACAGGCCTCACACCGGCCGCCCTTGACGTTGAACGAGAACCGGCCCTTCTCGTAGCCGCGCTGTTTCGCGAGCTTCGTCTCCGCGAACAGCTGCCGGATGTGGTCGAAGACGCCGGTGTAGGTGGCGGGGTTCGACCGGGGCGTGCGCCCGATGGGGCTCTGGTCGATGAGGCGCACCGTCTCGATGTGCTCGATGCCCTCGATGGCGTCGTGGTCGCCGGGGTCGACGCTGGTGTTGTCGTTCATCTCGCGGGCGAGGCCCTTGTAGAGGATGTCGTGCATCAGCGTCGACTTCCCGGAGCCGGAGACGCCCGTGATGGCGGTGAACGCGCCCACCGGGATGTCCACGTCGAGGTTCTTGAGGTTGTGCTGGCGGGCGCCCCGGACCGTCACGGCGTCCTCCCAGTCGCGGCGGTCGTCCGGGACGGGGATCTGTCGGCGGCCCGCGAGGTAGTCGCCGGTGACGCTCTCCTCGGTCGCCATCACGTCCTCGACGTCGCCCTGGACGACGACTTCGCCGCCGCGGCGGCCCGGGCCGGGCCCCATGTCGACGATGTTGTCCGCGCGGAACATCGTCGCCTCGTCGTGTTCGACGACGAGCAGCGTGTTACCCAGGTCGCGGAGCTCCTCCAGGGTGTTCAACAGACGGTCGTTGTCGCGCTGGTGGAGGCCGATGGACGGCTCGTCGAGCACGTAGAGCACGCCGACGAGCCCGGAGCCTATCTGGGTGGCGAGGCGGATGCGCTGGCTCTCGCCGCCCGACAGGGTGGAGGCTTCGCGGTCGAGCGTGAGGTAGTCCAGCCCCACCTCGCACATGAACCCGAGGCGGGCGCGGATCTCCTTGAGTATCTCCTCGGCGATGCGCTTGTCGCGGTCCGAGAGGCTCGATTCGAGCCCCTCGAAGTGTTCGAGCGCGTCGCCGATGGACATCCGGTTGACCGCGGTGATGCTGGTGCCGTCCACGAGCACCGCCCGGCTCTCGGCCTTGAGGCGGGTGCCCTCGCAGGCCGGACACGTGGTGACCGACATGTACTCCTCGATGTGGTCGCGCACGCGGTCGGAGTCCGTCTCGACGTACCGGCGCTCCAGGTTCGGGATGACGCCCTCGAACGGCTCCTCCTTCCGGCGGATGCCGTTCTTCGTCTCGCGGAGGAACAGCACGTCCTCGTCGGTGCCGTAGAGGAACGCCTCCTGGATGGCCTCGTCGAGTTCCTCGAAGGGCGTGTCGAGGGAGACGTCGAAGTGGTCGGCGACGTTGTCGAGCTGGGTCCGGTAGTACGACCGGTTGTAGCTCCACGGCTCGAACACGTGCTTGAGCGGCTTGCTGGTGTCCTGGACCACGAGGTCCTCGGAGAGCTCCTTCGCCTCGCCGATGCCCTCGCACTCGGGACACGCGCCGTGCGGGCTGTTGAACGAGAAGCTCCGGGTCTCCACCTCGCTGAAGTCGATGCCGCAGTGGGTGCAGGCGAGCTCCTCGGAGAACTCGACGGCGACGCGGCCGTCGTCGTCGCCCGCCAGGTCGCCCGTGCGGCGGGTCCGCGACCCGATGGAGACGTTCTCCGGCGGGTCGGGAAGGATGACCTTGAGGATGCCGTCGGCCTCCTCCAGGGCCGTCTCGACGCTGTCCGTGATGCGGGAGCGCGCCTCCTCGCTCACCGTGACGCGGTCCACGACGACGTCGATGGTGTGGTCGTAGTTCTCGTCGAGGTCCGGCGTCTCGAACCCGAGGTCGTACTCCTCGCCGTCCACCTCGACGCGGCTGTAGCCCTGGCTCACCAGCTCCTCGAAGCGGTCCTCGAACGCACCCTTCTGGTCGCGGACCACCGGGGCGGCGAGCTTCGCCTTCGTCCCCTCCGGGAGTTCGAGGATGCGGCGGACCATCTGCTGGGCGCTCTGCTCGCCCACCTCGCGGCCGCACTCCGGGCAGTGCGGGACGCCGACGCGGGCGTACAGCAGGCGGAGGTAGTCGTGTATCTCGGTGACCGTGCCCACCGTCGAGCGCGGGTTGTTCGCGGCGTTCTTCTGGTCGATGGAGATGGCGGGCGAGAGGCCTTCGACGGCCTCGACCTGCGGTTTGTCCATCTGCCCCAGGAAGTTCCGGGCGTACGCGCTCAGGCTCTCGATGTACCGGCGCTGGCCCTCGGCGTAGATGGTCTCGAACGCCAGCGACGACTTGCCCGACCCCGAGAGCCCGGTGACGACGGTGAACGTCTCTCGCGGTATCTGCACGTCGAGGTCCTTCAGGTTGTGTTCTGCGGCCCCGCGGACCTCGATGTAGTCCCCACTCATTCAGCACCGGGTAGCAACCGGTCACAAGAATGTCTGTCGGTTCCGGTAGCGCCGACCCGTCCACGCGGCGAGAACTCGCTCGGCGGTCGCTACTCCGCCACTGCCGCCGGTTCCGCGTCGGCGATGGCGACGATGCGTTCGGGGTCGATGGGGAACACGGCCTCGGGGGTGCCGGCGGCCGCCCAGACGGTGTCGAACTCGAGGAGCGTCTCGTCGAAGACGACCCGGAGGTCGGTGGCGTGGCAGAACGGCGGGACGCCGCCGATGGACCATCCCGTCGCGGCCTTCACCTCGTCGGCGCCAGCCATCTCGACGGCGGCCGGGTCGGCGTCGAACACGGCGGCGAGACGGTCCTCGCTCACGCGGTTCGCGCCGCTGGTGACGACGACCACCGGTTCTCCTTCGACGGTGAACACGAGACTGCTGGCTATCTGGGCGACGTCGCAGCCGATGGCGTCGGCGGCGTCGGCGGCCGTCTTCGTGCCCTCGGGGAACTCGTGGACGTCCACCTCGACGCCGTAGCGCTCGGCGGCGTCCTCGGCGAACTGGACTGCTGTCGCGTGCATGGTTCGGGATGTGAACGTGGGGTGTATTGAGCCTTCCCCGGCACCGGAGCGACGTGACCGGGCGGGCGAATCGCTACCAAGGACCGGGAGCGTCAGACGACACAGCTTTCTACCAGGACAACCAACCGAGAAATCATCGTGTTCGACGCGGACCGCTATACGGTCAAGGGCACCCTGCTCTCCCTCGGCAAGCAGTACACCGTCTACGAGGGCGAGACGCCCATCCTGAGTGCGACCCGTGAGCGGTTCCGGCTGGTGGAGGGGTTCGACCTGGCGGCCAGCGACGGGTCGCCGGTCATCCGGGTGACGACCGACCGGTTGGCCGGCGTGGACGCCACCTACACCGTGGTCGACGACCGCGTCGGAGAGGTGGTCGGCGCGCTCCGGCGCGACTGGCGGTCGGCGTTCCGGCATCACTGGGACCTGCTCGACGCCGACGGCGAGCGCGTCGCCACCGTCGAGGAGGACAGCCCGCTGCTCGCGCTCGCCAGGCGGAAGCTGACGTCGTTCATCCCGTGCAACTACGACGTCGTCGGCGCGGCGGGCGACCGCCTCGGCCGCATCAGCGGTCGCCTCACGAACCGGAGTACCTACGGCCTCGACCTGGGCGACGACCGCGCCGGCGTCGTGGACCCGCGCCTCGTCATCGCGGCCGCCGTCGTCATCGACGCCGTCGAGGGGACCTGACCGGGTTCAGACGGTCTCGGGCAGCCACCCGCCGGAGACCTCGACGTTCGCGCCGCTGACGTAGTCGCTGGCGGGGTCGAGGAAGAACAGGACCGCCTGGGCGATGTCGTCGAAGCTGGCGGGCCGGTCCCGAGGCAGGTCGTCGGGGAACTCGTCGGAGTTCTCGACCACGTACGGCGAGACGGCGTTGACGGTGACGCCGTCGTCCTGCGTGTCGGCGGCGAGCATCCGCGTGAACATCAGCACGCCGGTCTTCGCGACGAAGTACGGGAAGTTCTTCGGGCTGACGAGCCCCCGGTCGGCGCTCGCGTAGCCGACGTTGACGATGCGGCCGAACTCCCGGTCGCGCATCGCCGGGAGCGCGCGCTTCGAGCAGAGGTAGGTGCCGTCGAGGTTGGTCTGCATGACCCGGGTCCAGGTCTCGTGGGAGAGGTCCTCCCAGTGGCGGGGCGCGAAGTCGCCGACGTTGTTCACGAGCACGTCCACGTGGCCGAGGTCGGCCTCCACCGCGGCGAACAGGTCGTCCACGGAGTCGGGGTCGGTGACGTCGCCCTGGACGGTCGTCGCGTCGGCGGCGCCGGCGGCGGTGGCGTCGGCGGCCGTCTCCTCGGCGGCGTCCGCGCTGGTGTTGTAGTGGACGGCGACGCTCGCGCCGCGGTCCGCCAGCGCGAGCACGAGTTCGCGGCCGATGCCGCGGGCGCTCCCGGTCACGAGCGCGGTGCGGCCGGAGAGGTCGGGTTCGAGCATGCCCGTGGAGACGCGGGGGCGTCGGATAAGTGGGACGCCGTCACGCGAAGCCACCTTTACATCACCGCGCCGAGAAGCCTTCCACCATGGCGTTAGACAAGATCCTCGTCGGGGTCGGCCCGGACGACCGCGACCGGGTCGAGCGACTGACGAAGGCCGTGCTGGAGGTAGCCGAACCGACGGGCGCGACGGTCGTGCTCGCCCACGTCTTCACCGACGACGAGTACGAGACGGCGCGCGAACAGCTCAACATCCGCCCGAACGACGAGGTGACCGTCGACGAGGTGGCGCGGCGACACGCCACCATCCGGTCCATCGCCCGCGAACTCGACGCGCACGGCGTCGACTACGAGGTCCGCGGCGCGGTCGACCCGCACGGCGAGGCCATCGTGTCCATCGCGTCGGCGGTGGCCGCGGACCGCGTGTTCGTCGGCGGCCGGAAGCGCTCGCCCACCGGGAAGGCGGTGTTCGGCAGCACGGCCCAGGAGGTCATGCTGTCGGCGCCCTGCCCGGTGACGTTCGTCCGGAGCGAGTAGTCAGTCGCGTTCCGAGCGCCGCCGCCACTCGTCCTGCTGGACGCGCTCGGCGACGTGACGGCGACCGCCCGAGATGGCGGCCCGGACGTCTGCTTCGAACGTCGCGACGTCGTTCAGGTGTCCGGCTTCGAACTGTTCGACGAGTTCGTAGGTCCACTGGTCGTCGTCGGTGACGCCCGCCGGCAGCAGGTCGTCGCGGAGGCGGTCGGCGAGGTCGTCGTGGCCGATGTCGCGGAGCTGTGATTCGGCGTCGAACAGGTGGTCCATCGCGTGGCCGGTCGAGTGGTGGAACTCCAGGAGCGCGCCGTGGGCGCGCCGGAGCCACTGCAGGCCGAGTTCCACCTCGTGGACGGCCTGGCGCTCGGTCTCGGTCAGGTCGTGCTCGTCGGTCGGCATGCCAGGGAGTAACAGGGGCACACGGATAGCGATGGTGCCCGCGAAAGGGGAAGAAGGGAGGTTCAAAGACATCTGCGAGTAGGAGCCCACTGCGACAGTGAAGACCCGGAAAGCCCCGGCGTGCTGGACTCGGAGGCCTCGCTGCGCGCTTCGCTCACTCCGTGCTCCAGTGCTTCCGTCGGCCGCCGTCGCCCACCCCGCCGCCCCTTTCAGTCCACCCACCGCCGATGGCCGGCCGGGCCAAGCTCGGGTGGGGCTGAAAGGGGCCGGGGCTTTCGAGACATCTGCAGGCGTTCCAGCCCGGAAGCAGCCGCCACCGAAACAGCTCCGAGAGAAGGTACTCGGTTGCGAATAAATCTGTGCAGTTAAGTGGACGGCGGTCCGTTCCACGGACGACCAATGGCCTACTTCGCGGGCGTCGACCTCGGCGCGACGAACGTGCGCGCGGCCGTCGCGGACGGGTCCGGCGCCGTCCTCGGCGTCGCCCGCCGCCCGACCCCACAGGGACCCGACGGCGACGCCATCACGGAGACGGTGCTCGACCTCGTCCGGGAGGCCTGCCGGAGCGCGTCCGTCCACCCGACGACGCTCCGGGCGGCCGGGGTCGGCAGCATCGGGCCGCTCAACCTCGCGGCGGGCGCCGTCGAGGACCCCGCCAACCTGCCCGACGCCATCGACCGCATCCCGCTGGTCGACCCCATCGCCGACCTCATCGACTCCGACCGCGTCTACCTCCACAACGACGCCACCGCCGGCGTGATGGGCGAGCGGTTCTTCAGCCACCAGCACCCCGACGACATGGTCTACCTCACCGTCTCCACCGGCATCGGCGCGGGCGTGGCCGTGGACGGCCACGTGCTCTCGGGGTGGGACGGCAACGTCGGCGAGGTCGGCCACCTCGTCGTCGACCCCGAGGGCCGACAGCGGTGTGGGTGTGGGCATCGCGGCCACTGGGAGGCGTACTGCTCGGGCGACAACATCCCCGGCTACGCCCGGTCGCTCGCCGACCGCTGGGACGTGGTCGACACCGCCGTCCCGCTCGACGACCCCGCGTTCGACGCCGCCGACCTGTTCTCGCACGCGCCCGCCGACTCGTTCGCCGCCCGGGTGGTCGACCGCCTCACCCACTGGAACGCCGTCGGCGTGACCAATCTCGTCCACGCGTACGCCCCGATGGTCGTCTACGTCGGCGGCGCGGTGGCGCTCAACAACGAGTCGCTCGTCGTCGACCCCATCCGGGAGCGCGTACCCGAGATGGTGATGACGAACGTCCCCGACATCCAGGTGACGACCCTCGGCGACGACGTGGTCCTCCGGGGCGCCATCGCCAGCGCGCTCACGGGCGGCACCGGCGACCGGTCGCGACTCGGCCGGTAGGCAGGGGCTTTAACCGCCTGCGGGCCGTTCACAGGAGGCATGCGACGCCGCGACGTGCTGCGAGGCGCGGCGGGAGCGCTCGCCCTCCCGTTCGTCGCCCGTGGCGCCGCCCACCCCGGTCCCTACCGGCCGCTCGGCAGCGTCCCCGTCGACGGCGCGAAGGAGGTCGTCGTCGGCGACGACGCCCGGACCGCCTACGTCGCCACCACCGACGGGTTCGCCACCGTCGACCTGTCGACGTCGAGCGACCCGACCGTGCTGGCCGAGCGACGCGACCTGCTCGGGGACCGAGAGGACGGCCCCCTCCGCCAGATATACGACGTGAAGGTCGCGGGCGACCGCCTGGTCGTCGCCGGCCCGGCGAACCCGCTCGACGGCGACGTCGTCCGGGGTTCCTGGTCTACGACGTGAGCGACCCCGCGAACCCGGAGCGGGTGGCGTTCCAGGAGACCGACTACGCCATCCACAACTGCTATCTCGACGGCGCGGTCGGCTACTTCACCGGCCTGGAGGCCGACGGGAGTTCGCTGGTCGTCGTCGACCTCGCCGGGGACGACCCGACCGAGGTGGCGCGATGGTCGATAACCAGCCAGGACGAGCGGTGGGCCGACGTCCCGTGGACGCTCTGGCCGGTCCACGACATCTGGGTGCAGGACGGCCTCGCCGCGCTCGCCCACTGGGACGCCGGTACCTGGCTCGTGGACGTGAGCGACCCCGCCGACCCGCAGTACGTCGCCGACGTCGGCGGCCGGTCGCCCGCCGACCTGGCCGACCTGGACGAGCGGGCCGCCCACGAGGCGACCGTCGCCCTCCCCGGCAACAGCCACTTCGTCACGTTCGACGACGACCGGTCGGTGCTCGCCGTCGGCGAGGAGGCGTGGAACGTCGACGAGACCGGGCGGGGCCCCGGCGGCATCACGCTCTACGACGTGTCGGACCCGACCGACCCGACCCGCCTCTCGCGGGTCGAACCACCGGTGACCCCCGACGCGACCTTCGGCGGGACGTGGACGACCGCCCACAACTTCGAACTCCGGGGCGACCGCCTCTACTCGGCGTGGTACCAGGGCGGCGTGAAACTACACGACGTGAGCGACCCCGCCGTGCCCGAGGAGCTATCCTGGTGGCGACAGCCCGACGAAGCGAGTTTCTGGACCGCCCGGGTCGGCGTCCCCGGCGAGTTCTTCGTCGCGTCCAGCCTCGGCGACCCCGACCCGACCCGCGAGGCGGTCTACGTCTTCCCGGACGAGATCGGCCAGCAGGCGAACCCGCCCGCCCTCGCGAACGTTTCCACAGGAGGCGGCAACGGCTCAATCCAGCAGACGCCGACGACACCGACCGCGACGCCCACCACGACGACCGACGGCCAGGCGAGCCTCGGGCTCGGGGTGGGGCTGGGCGCGACGCTCTACGGCGCGTGGCGCGCCAGGCGGTGACGGGACGCGGGGCTACTCCAGACGAGGGCGGCCGGGCTACTCCATCGCCTCGCCGTCGCCCAGCCACCGCGACCCGCCGAGGCGGTAGTCGTCGAACTCGCCGCGGTCTATCTCGGCGGCTATCTCGGCTTTCGTCTCGCGGTCCACGCCGACCATGTGGACCAGCGGGTGTCCGGGGAGCGCCACCGGGTTCTCCAGCACGCCGACGATGAGGCCGGTGAACGGCGCCCTGACGACGTGCGCCTCCTCCTTGAAGTGGTCCGTGATGGTGCAGATGGGGTCGCCGGCCTCGACCAGGGGGTACGGTCCCCACTGCATCTCGACCAGGCCGCCCTCGTCCGCCCGGAGCCACGCCTTCTCCGCCCGTTCGGCGTCGATGACTCGAATCCACCCCGGCCAGTCCACGGCGCCCTCGACCATGCCGTACTCGGCGAGCGCGCTGTGGACGCCCTTCACCGCCTTCTCGATGAGCGTCGGCTGGAACCGGTGGGCCTTCCCCATCTCGACGGTGATGGTGGGGATGCCGTCGTCGGTGGCGACCTTCCGGAGCGACCCCTCGTCGCCCGTGCCGTCGAGGATGAGGTTCGCGCCGAACGACCGCGCCAGACGCTCCACGTCGGGGTTCGTCACGTCGGCGCGGACGTGGTACATGGTGGTGCGGTTCCGGGTCGAGGTGTGGAGGTCGACGCCGAAATCGCAGCGCGAGACGAACGTGGCGTAGATGCGGTGGGCCATCCGGTCGGCGGTCTGGCTCCCGCTCCGTCCGGGGAACGCCCGGTTGAGGTCCTGGTCGTAGATGGGGAGGTAGCGCTGCTGGGCGAGGTAGCCCGGCACGTTCAGGACGTGGAGGACGACAAGCGTGCCCGCGAGGTCCGCGGGGTCGTACCGGGCGGCGACCTCCTGGGCGACCTTGACGCCGTTGAGCTCGTCGCCGTGGACCGCCGCGCTCACGAACGCGGTGGGGCCGTCGCGCTCGCCGTTCACGACGGTGACCGGTATCTGGACCGCGTCGCCCAGGTAGGTCTCGCTTACCTCGAAACGGACGTGGCGTTTCTCGCCCGGTGGAACCTCGACGTCCCACCGGAACGGTTCGCCCGTCGTCTGTGCCATGCTCCGAGTAATGGCGGCTTACCGGCAAAATCTTTCCCGTCGCGCCGGCCCGAAGCGGAAGGTTTCCGTGTCCGGAGGCCGAACCCGAACACATGACCGAGGAGACACTGCAGGAGCAGGTGGAGTCCTGGCTGCAGGCCCAGATGCCCGTCATCAGCATGCACGGCGGCACCAGCGCCGTCCGCGAGGCCGACCCCGAGACGGGCGAGGTCGTCATCGAACTCGGCGGCGCGTGCAGCGGCTGTGGCATCGGTCCCCGCACCGAGGAGCAGATCCTCGTCAACCTCGTGAAGGACGTGCCCGCCGCGACGGACGTGACCGTGAAGTTCCTCGGCGACGGGAGCGAGGACTGGGACTACAGCCAGGCCGAGAGCTTCATGGGCATCGACCGCCGCGAGGGCGGCCGCGGCGGCTCCATCGAAACCGGCGGCTCCGACCACTTCTGAGGCTGTTCGACTCCGGCGGCCGAAAAAACGGGGGCGGGCGGTCGAGGCAGCTCGGGACGACCGTTATCATCTTCTCGTGGTCGATGGCGCGCTCCAGTTCCTCGGCGATGGCGCTGCCGCGGGAGACCTTGATGTCGCCCCCGCGGCCGACCGTCGCCGTGAACAGGTACTCGGCGTCGGCACGCACTTCGACCGTCTCGCCGGCCCGCCCCTCCATCGGGACGATGACGTGCCGCGAGGTCACCTCCGGGGTGACTATCTCGCCGGCGTGGTGGTCGTCATCGTCGGGGCGGCCGCCCGGTCGCTCCGAGTGGGTGCGCACGTCGATGCTGATGCCGAGGCGGTCCTCGATGTCGGAGATGCGGCCGCCGCCCTTCCCGATGACGTAGGAGATGTCGCCCTCGTCGACGTAGACGACGGCCTCGTCCTGGCCCTTGATGTCGACGTGGACCGGGCCGCGGGTGAGCGACTGTATCTCGCGCTCTATCTCCTGTTTCGCCAGGCGGTCGACGCCGCTCTCGCCGTCCTCGGGCTCCAGCGGGACGGTGACGACCTGCTGGTTGAACGTGTATATCTCGTACTCGGGGGTGCCGGTCTCGAAGTCCGTGATGGTGATGACCGGCCGGGCGAGGTCGGCCTCCATCAGGCCGGCCGGCACCTTCACCTTCGTCTGTACGTCGTAGACCGTCTCGACCTCGCCGTCCTCGATGTAGACGACGGTGTCCGAGACTTGGGGATCATGCCGAGTTCGACCCGGCCGATGAGGCGCTGGAGCGCGTCGATGGCTCGCGTGGCGTGCACGACGCCGACCATGCCGACGCCCGCCATCCGCATGTCGGCGAACACCTGGAAGTCGCTGGTCTTCCGCACCTCGTCGTAGATGGTGTAGTCGGGGCGGACCATCAGGAGGGCGTCCGCCGTGTTCTCCATCGTGCCGTCGAGTTCGGTGTACTGGGTGATGTCGCGACCGACCTGGAGGTCGCGGGGCTTCTCCATCGTCTTCACCACGTAGTCGTGGCTGGAGAGGAACTCCGCGACCGACTGGGCGAACGTCGACTTGCCGGCGCCGGGCGACCCGGAGATGAGGACGCCGCGTTCGCGTTCGAGCAGGCGGTCCTTGAGTTCGTCCGCGAACTCGTAGTCGTCGAGGTCGGTCTTGACGAGCGGGCGCACCGCGGTGATCTCGACGGCGTCGCTGAACGGCGGCCGGGCCACCGCGATGCGGAAGTCGCGTATCTGGACGATGGCCATCCCGGGCTTGTCGAACTCCACGAACCCCTCGCTGGAGCGCCGGGCGACCTTCAGCACGTTCTTCGCGTACTCCTCGGCTTCGTCCTCGGAGAGCGGGTCGTCGGCGACGGGCTGATAGTGGATGTCGCCGATGTCACCGCGCTTGGCCATCGGGACGACGCCCGCCTTGAGGTGGACGCTCATCGTCCGGTCGTCGAAGAACTCGGCGACCATGAGCGACTGGGCCTCCTCGGTCTTCGGCGCGACGTACTCCACCTCGATGCCCTTGGCGCGAGCCACCTCGCTCTGGACCTTGTCGCTGGTGACGAGGACGGCGTCGTTGTCGGCGGCGACGTCCCGGATGACGGCGTCGACCTCGCCCTCTCGGGCCCGGGCCTCGACCGACGCGTCGGGTCGCCGGCCGACGTACTCGACGGTGACGTCGCCGGCGTCCGCGAGGTCCGCCAGGCGCTGGAGTTCCTCCAGCCCACGCCAGCCGGTGTCCCGGCCGGCGTTGGCCTGTCCCTCCAGTTCGCTCACGACGGCCTCCGGGACGAGGACGGTCGCCCCGGCGAACTCGCCGCTCTCGACTCGCTCGGACACGCGGCCGTCGACGACCGCACTGGTGTCCGGCACGACCTGTTTCATGGTCGGAGGGTCGCGCCGACGCCGTATAAGGGTGTTCAAGATTGAAGCCGCCGGCCCCGCATGTCGGCCCATGGACGAACTCACCGCGCTGACCCGGGACCTGGTCGCCGTCCCGAGCCACGAGGACGAGACGGCGGCCGGCGACGCCATCGAGGCGTGGCTACGCGACGAGACCGACGCCGCCGTCGAGCGCGACGACGCCGGGAACGTGCTGGCCCGCCGCGGGTCCGGCCCGTCGCTCGCCCTGGTCGGCCACCACGACGTGGTGCCGCCGGACGACTCGCAGGTCGCGGCCGACGGGTACGTCGTCGAGGAGCGCGACGGCCGGCTCTACGGCCGGGGCACCGCCGACATGAAGGGTGCCGTCGCGGCCGCGATGCTGGCGTTCCGGGACGCCGACCCCGCCGGCGAACTCGTCTTCGCGAGTTTCGTCGGCGAGGAGCGGGGCGGCGTGGGTGCCCGGGCCGCCATCGACCGGGGGTTCGCGCCCGACTACGCCATCGTGGGCGAGGGGTCGACGGGCTACTCGGCCGACGGCGTGACCGACGTCGCCGTCGCGCACAAGGGCCGGCGCGGGAGCACCGTCACGGCCCGCGGCGCGGCCGCCCACGCGAGCGAACCCGAGACGGGCGAGAACGCCATCTACCGCGCCTGCGACGCCGTGGACGTGGTCCGGGACCTCGCGGCCCCGTCGGCCGAGGTGTTCGGCGAGCACGTCTCGGGGAGCGTCGTCGTCACCGAGGTCGAGGGCGGGTCGGCGTGGAACGTCGTCCCCGAGTCCTGCTCGGTGACGGTGGACGAGCGGACGGTGCCGGGCGACTACGCGGACCTGGCGGCCGTCGAGGACGTTCCGGGCGTCGAGTGGACGGTCGACCAGGACCTGCCGCCGATGGCGTGCGACGACGAGGCGTTCGCCGAGGGCGTGCGCGAGGCGGCCGGCGACGCGCAGGCGGGCCGGCCCGACCTGGTCGTGAAACCGCACGCCACCGACGCGGGCTGGCTGGCGCGGGCGGGCACGACCTGCGTGGTCTGCGGGCCGGCGGAGCCGGGCGAGGCCCACACCGCCGACGAGAGCGTCTCGCTGTCGGTGCTGGAGCGGGTCTACCGGACCTACCGCGCGGCGGCGTCCGGACTTCCGGAGCACGAGGTTTGATACCGGATGCCCACCGTTCTCTGGATATGGCCACGGACGCCGAGACGCCGGA
Organism: Halobacteriaceae archaeon GCM10025711; assembly: GCA_042662785.1. Taxonomy (GTDB): domain Archaea; phylum Halobacteriota; class Halobacteria; order Halobacteriales; family Halobacteriaceae; genus JBHSYX01. The sequence continues at coordinate 530,263 of JBHSYX010000001.1, read as the reverse complement.
CGCGTACCGGACGCTGCTCGACCGATACAAGCGCATCTCGAACGTGAAGAACGCCCAGCAGGTGCTCAACTGGGACCAGGAGGTGATGATGCCCGAGGGCGGTACGCCCGCGCGGTCGAAACAGCTCTCGACGCTGTCGGCGCTCGCCCACGAGGAGCTCACCGACGACGAGATCGGGAGCCTGCTCGACGAACTCGAGAGCGCGGAGCTGACGGGGTCGCAGGCCGCCGTCGTCCGCGAGATACGCCGGCAGTACGAGCGCGCGACCCGGGTGCCGACCGCGCTCGTCCAGGAGATATCCGAGACCACCTCGGAGGCGCTCCCGGTCTGGAAGGAGGCGAAGGCCGAGGACGACTTCGCGAGCTTCGAGCCCGTGCTCGGGAAGCTGGTGGACCTCAAGCGCGAGTACGCCGAGCACATCGACCCCGACAAGGACCCCTACGAGGTGCTGTTCGAGGACTACGAGCCGTACCTCGGCATCGACACCGCCCGGGAGACGCTGACCACGCTCCGCGAGGAGCTCGTCCCGCTCGTGCAGGCCATCGGCGAGAGCGACGTCGAACTCGCCACGCCGTTCGAGGGCACCTTCGACACGGCGACCCAGGAGGAGCTCGCCCGCGACGTGCTCGACACGCTCGGCTACGACTGGGACCGCGGCCGCCTCGACACCGCCCCGCACCCGTTCTCGACCGGGACGATGTTCGACGCCCGGGTCACCACCCGGTTCAACGAGGACGACCCGCTCGGCGCGCTCACGAGCACCATCCACGAGTTCGGGCACGCCACGTACACGCTCGGCCTGCCGGACGAGGAGTACGGAACGCCGCTCGGCCAGCCCCGTGACCTCTCGGTCCACGAGTCCCAGTCCCGGCTGTGGGAGAACCACGTCGGCCGGTCCCGGGCGTTCTGGCACCGGTTCCTGCCCGTGATGCAGAACCGGTTCTCGCAGGTGGGAGACGCGTCCGTCGAGGACGTCTACCAGGCCGCCAACCGGGTGTACGACGACAACCTCATCCGGGTCGAGGCGGACGAACTCACCTACCACATGCACATCGTCCTCCGGTTCGAGATCGAACAGCAGCTCATCCACGGCGACATCGACGTGGCGGAGGTCCCCGGGTCTGGAACGACAAGATGGAGGAGTACCTCGGGGTGCGGCCTGACACCGACTCGAACGGCGCACTCCAGGACATCCACTGGAGCCACGGCAGCTTCGGCTACTTCCCGACGTACTCGCTGGGGAGCGTGATGGCGGCACAGCTCTACGCGCACGCCGAACGGGACATCGACGACCTGTCCGGGCACGTCCAGGACGGCGACTTCGGGCCGCTCCACGGCTGGCTCACCGAGAACGTCCACCGCCACGGCCAGCGCTACACGACCCCGGACCTCGTGGAGAAGGCCACCGGCGAGGCGTTCACGCCCGACCACTTCGTCGACTACGTCACCGAGAAGTACACCGCGCTCTACGACCTGTAGGCACTGCTTTCCTGTCGTTTTCCCGGTTAATAAACGCTGACACTCCCGAATAGCCGCGGCTCGGTCGCCGGAGCCTACTGTCCGACCAGTAGGATTAAGTAGTGGTGTGTCATACCGTACCATGTATGTCGACCGCACTCGATCCGGACGACACGCTGTTTGACCAGTTCCTCACTGACAACGGTCACGAGCAGCGGGTAACATGGGATCGAAGCTATAACAAGAAGCAGTGTCCGGAGTGCGGTGGACTCCACGAGATGGACGCTGCGACGTGCAGCGTCTGCGGCTGGGCGCCGTAACCCCATCCGCTCGAACAGCGCGGCTGCCGACCTGATTTTTGGACTAGAACAGCGTGATGAGCCCTGCGCCCGCGACGATGAGAGCGGCGCCGGCGACGATGCCCCAGGTGACCCGTTCCAGGTCGCGGAGGAGGACGGCCGCGAACAGCGTGGTGAACAGGGGTGCCGTGCCGGCGAGCGGGTCGACGATGGCGACGGGACCGCGCTGGAGCGCCGCGAACAGCGACAGGAGGGCGACGGCGGTGAGCGTCCCGCTCCCGGCGAAGTAGGCGTACGTGTGGCGGGGCGCCCCGAACACGTCGCGGCGGTCGCGGACGAGCGCGAACCCGGCGAGGGCGACGAACGCCGCCGTCTCGTTGATGGCGACGGCCTCCAGCAGGGTGACGTCGGTGAAGGCGTTCAGGCCGAACCGCCGGGTGACGTTCCCGAACGCGAAGGCGACGGCGGCGGCCAGCGGGAACGCCAGGTCGCGGGGCTGCCAGCCAGAGATGTCGCCGCCCTTCGAGAGCGTGAGCACAACCAGGCCGGCGACGAGCACCAGGATGCCGGCGCCGGTGGCGAGCGAGATGGGTTCGCCGAGCCACGCGAACGCGAGGAGGGTGGCGAACAGGGGCCGGGTGCTGATGCCGGCGGAGTTGACGCTGGCGCCCACCCGGTCGACGCCGATGAAGACGGCGATGCGGCCGAGGGCGGTGCCGACGACGCCGGCGCCCGCGAACACCAGCAGGGCGTCGAGGGAGACGAGCGAGAACAGGTCCGTTCCCTGGAGGACGGCGAGCGCGAGCCAGTAGAGCGAGCTGTCCACCACGACGACGGTCAGGGACGCCTGGAGGGAACTCCCGCCGCCGGCCATGCCGCGCTTCGAGAGGATGGGGCTCAGCCCCCAGAGCACCGCCGGCACCAGGGCGAGTGCGAACAGCAGGCTGTCTGCCATCCCCGGACCATCACGCCCCGGGGTGAAAGCATGCTCGATTACACGCGGTTGGCCAGAGGAACTAATACGTGTCAGAAATGACGTACTACCGAGACGATGCCCGAGTGCCAGAACTGTGGTTCGTTCGTGACGGAACGGTACGTCCGCGTCTTCGCGCCGGACGGGATGGAGCAGCCGCGGGTATGCCCCAACTGCGAGGACAAGATACGTGACGGCGCTCAGGTCCGACAGGCTCGCTCGCGCCGGAGTTAGGAACGTGCTTCGAACCGGTAGGCAGCGGTTTCGTGCAGACGATTCGCGGCGCTGACAGAAGTCACGTGGTTTATACCCCGTCGGCCCGTGAACGTTTCTAATGGCTAACTCGGAGCCCACCGTCACCCGCCTCTTCGGCGGCCCGGGCAGCGGGAAGACGACCGAACTGCTCGACCGCGTCGAGGACATCCTCGACCGGGACGGCGTCGAGGTCAACGACGTGCTCGTCGTCTCGTACACGCGAGCGGCCGCAGCGGAGGTCCGCGACCGACTCGCCGAGCGACTGGGCGTGAACCCCCAGACGCTCCGCGGGAACGTCAGCACGATGCACGCGAAGGCGTACGACCTGCTCAACCTCTCGCGGGGCGACGTCGTGAGCGAGAAACACAAAAGGAGTTCTGCGAGGACTACGGCCTCGAGTACGAGGACGAGTACGCCTCGGCGGGCCGCCGGTCGGCCCGGTCGCGGGCGCTCGGCAACAAGGTCATCTCCACGAGCCAGTGGCTCCAGCGCACCACCCGGGAGGTCGCCGACTGGTACGACGTGCCGTTCCAGTGGAACGTCGAGAACGTGCGGCTCCCGCCGGACATCGACCCGAACGCCCAGACCGGCAACAAGTACACGCCGACGTGGCCGAGCGACGACGACCGCCTCGACGTGCCCGAGGCCATCCGGGCGTGGCGGTCCTACAAGGGCGAGAACGACCTCGTCGGCTTCGCCGACATGCTCGAACGCGTCCAGCAGCGCTCGCTCGTCCCGAACGTCGACTTCCTCGTCATCGACGAGTTCCAGGACATCACGAAACTCCAGTACCGGGTGTACGAGGAGTGGAAACCCCACATGAAGGAGGCGCTCATCGCGGGCGACGACGACCAGGTCGTCTACGCCTGGCAGGGCGCCGACCCGAAACTCCTCCTGAACGAGGGCGGCGACGACGTCATCCTCGACACCTCCCACCGCCTCCCGTCCGAGATTCTCGGCGTGGTCCAGCGCGAGATCCGCCACATCGAGGAGCGACAGGAGAAGAACCTCAAGCCGCGCAAGGAGGGCGGCAGCGTCGAGGCCGTCGACGGGCCGTCGATGCTCGACCTGGTGCGGAACGTCCGGTACACCATCCGCGACCACGACGGCACCGTGATGGTGCTGTTCCGGGCGCGCTACCAGATGTTCCAGTTCATCGACGAGTTCATCGACGAGGGCATCCCGTTCCGGTCGCTGACCGACCAGCGGATGTGGACCGACCGCCTCCAGCAGTACGTCGAGACGGTCGAGAAACTCGAACAGGACGAACCCATCTCGGGGCTCCACGCCCGCCGCCTCGCTGACATGCTCCAGGACTCGGCGTTCGGCACGAACGACCGGAACGAGTTCCGCGACGCCATCGACGAACGGCAGGAGGAGGCCGGCGTCGAGGAGCTCCGCGACCTCGAGATCGAACCCGACCTGGTCCGGAACTTCGTGCCGTTCGTCCCGGGCCCCGCCTCCGCCTCGGACATGGTCCGGAAGGTGACCCGGTACCAGCGCCGCTCGGTGAAGGGCTACTTCGGCGGCGACTACCGCGGCATGGACCCGGACCGCGTCCGCGTCGGCACCATCCACTCCGCGAAGGGCCGCGAGTCCGACCACGTGTTCCTCGCGACCGACCTGACCGAGAAGGTGGTCGAGCAGATGGTCGCCACCGTCGAGGACCCCACCGCCGTCCCGGGCGTCGAGGAGTTCAGCACGAGCACCTCGCCCGTCCCGACGCTCACCGACAACGAGCGCCGCGTCTTCTACGTCGGGATGTCCCGCGCCCGCGAGCGCCTCGTCCTCCTCCAGGACCTCGTCGACGGCGCGCCCACCCTGCCCGTCGACGTCCTGCTCTACAACCGGCAGACCGGGAAGACCCTCGAGGAAGCCCTCGAGGACGACGCCCCCGTCTCCGTCCACTGATGGCCCACCCCGGCCTGGACGCGCTCGCCGGGGCTGTCGCGGAGCGGGACGCCGGCGCGTTCGTCCACGTCGGCGACCGGTTCGACGCCACCATGCGCTACCTGACGGGCTACGACGGCCCGGAGCGCCCCGCGACGTTCGTCTCCGCCGACGACCAGGCTGTCCTCTGCGTGACGGAGACGGACGCCGCGAGGGCGGCCCGCGAGTTCCCGGGTGTGGTATACGGTCCGGACGACTGCGAGGGAACGCCCGGTGAGCGAGCGGTCGCCGTGCTCGACGCCACCGCAGACGACGGCACTGTCCTGGCACCACCCCATCTTCCCCACGACGCGGCGCTCCGCGTCGAGCGCGCCGGCTACGACCTCGCCTCGACGACGGCCGTCGCCGAGGCGCGACGACAGAAGACCGACGCCGAACGCGAGCACGTCCGGTCGGTCGCGGCCGCGGCCGAGGCGGGCGTGCGTCGTGCCGCGACGGTGCTCGCGGCGACGGACGCGGACGGCGGGCGACTGGTCTGGGACGGCGACCCGCTCACGACGGAGCGCCTGCGGCGCGAGGTCGATATCGCGCTGGCCGACGAGGGCGTGTCGGACGCGGGCAACACCGTCGTCGAGACGACCGGACCGGGCGACGCCGGTGACCCCATCGAGGCGGGCGCGACAGTCCTCGTGGACCTCGCGCCGCGCGGGCCGGCGGGCTACCACGCCCGCCTGGCGCGGACGTTCGCGGTGGCCGGCGAGGGCGGCTGGGAGCGCCGGGCACACGTGGCCGTCGAGCGCGGCCTCCGCCTGGCGACCGGCTACCTCTCGGCCGGCACACCCGTCGAGAAACTCCACCAAGAGACCCACTTCGAGGTGGCGGCCTACGGCTTCGGACTGGACGACGTCGAGGAAGCCATCGGACACGGCGTCGGGCTACGGCCGCGGGAACCGCCGTTCCTGCCGGGCGACGGCGAACTGGTGGCCGGCGACGTGGTGTCGGTTGCGCCGACCATCGCGGACCCGGAGCAGGGGCGGGTCCGCCTCGCCGACCTCTATCTCGTGACCGAGGACGGCTTCGAGGCGCTGACGACGTACCCCCGGTCGATGGTCCCCGACCCGGAGCCGTAGCCGGTTCAGAGGAACGTGTCGAAGCCGACGTAGAGCGCCGCGAGAATCGCCTCGAAGGAGAGCGTGCCGAGCGCCGACAGTGCGACGAACCGCCGGTCGTCCATCTCCGCGAGCCCCGCCGGCACCGTGAGCATGCCGCGGGTGAACAGCAGCGTGTTGCTGACGGGGACGACGAGCGGCCCCCACCGGTCGAACCAGCCCTCGAACTGCGCGAGGCGCTCGTCGCTCACCCGGAACCACCGCGTCCGGAGCAGGTACTCCCGGCCGCCGCGCTTCGCGAGTTTGAACAGCGCGAACTGGCCGACTGTCGCGCCGACGACGGCGATGCCCACGACGAGCGCCGCGTCGGCCAGCGTCTCGCCGACGAGGAGGAGCGCACCGGGAACGAGGAACTCAGAGGGCATGAAGTACATCAGCATCGCGCCTTCGAGGACGAACACGCCGAAGAGCACGGCGAACGCGTACTCCGAGGCCAGGAGGTCCCGGAGGACCGGCGGCATCTCGGCGGTGACCGATAGCGCAGGGACGACCATCGAGGACAGATATTCGAGTCGGCGGGAGATACCGTTTGTGGCCCGGGCGGGCTACTCCTCGCGCTGCTCGTCGGGCTCCTTGACCACCGCGCCGACGGCCTTCTCGACGGCGACAGCCGGGAGGTCGGAGGGCGTGGTGAGATACTGCTGGGCGACGAGCATCACCACCGCGAGCGCGAGAAACGGGACGCCGAGCAGGTTCCCGTCGACGAGCAGCATCGCGCCGAGGAGCGCGACGGGGAGGGCGAACGCGAAGGTCACGGCGAGCTGCAGGGTGCCGATGATGCCGGGGCGCATACGCCCCGTTGCCGCCGGGCCGGCAAAAGCCCCGCGCTCTTCTCGCCGCCCCCCCCCCACTGAGGTGAGGCGTTCTCCTCGGCTCTTCGTAACCCTTTCCCGCTGGGGTTCGTAGGAGTGGTATGTTCACGGGAATCGTCGAGGAGGCCGGCGTCGTCCGGCGGGTCACCGACGAGGAGGGCGGCCGACGCGTCCGCATCGGGACCGACGAGCTGTCCGGGTTCGCTCACGGCCAGAGCATCAGCGTGAGCGGGGTCTGCCTGACCGTCGAGCAGTTCGGCGACGACTGGTTCGAGGTGTTCACCGCCCGGGAGACCCTCGACCGCACGTACCTCGACAGCGTCGAGGAGGGCGACCTGGTGAACCTGGAGCGCGCGATGCCGGCCGACGGCCGGTTCGACGGCCACGTCGTCCAGGGGCACGTCGACACCACGGCCGAGGTGGTGGCGGTCGAACCCGTCGGCGAGGACTGGACGTTCACGTTCGAACTCCCCGAGTCGGTGGCCCGGTACGTCGTCGAAAAGGGGTCGGTCACGCTCGACGGCATCAGCCTGACCGTCGCGGCCCTCGACGACGAGGCGGGCACGTTCTCGGTCGCCATCATCCCGACGACCTACGAACTCACGAACTTCCACGACAAGGCGCCCGGCGACCAGGTCCACGTCGAGGTGGACGTGCTGGCGAAGTACGTCGAGCGGATGCTGAACCGGGATTAGTCCCGGAGCCAGTCGTCGCGCTCCCAGGGCTCCGTCTCCCCGTCCTCTTCGTCACCGTCGGCCGACGTGGCTTCGGCCGGGTCACTCGCTCCCCGGCGCCCGCGCCGACCTGGACGGCCGTCTCGTCTACGTCGTCGCTCGCACCCGCCTGGTCGGCCGTCTCGTCGTCGCCCGCCCCGAGCCTGGCGTAGGTGGCGCGGTACCGGGCGAGTTTGCGGTAGAGCACGAAGCCGAAGACGGTGTCGTAGACGAGCACGAACCCGAGGAAGACGACGCCCGGCGCGAGGTCGGACAGCGGCGGGATGGCCCGGAGTGCCGACGGCAGGAAGGTGACCGCGGTGTTGTAGGTGGCGTGGATGAGCGCCGCGATGAGCAGGCCCTTCACCATGATGGGGCCGCGGTTGCCGCGGTTGAACTTCGCGAGGCCGAGGTAGTAGCCCGCGAACGCCGAGTAGATGACGTGGCCGGGGCCGGCGAGCGTGCGGACCGCGGCGATCTGGAGGGTCTCGACGTTCGCGAGCGTCGCGCCCGACTGGAGCGCCGAGAGGTAGCCGCTGGTGATGTAGAGGCTGTTCTCGATGGTGGCGAAGCCGAGGCCGGCGGCCGCGCCGTAGACCACGCCGTCGGTGACCGCCTCGAAGTCCGGTCGGCGGTAGGCGTAGAGGCGGACCGCGAGCCACTTCACGGTCTCCTCGACGGGCGCCACGACGACGTAGAAGAAGAGGACGAACCCGACGAAGCCGATGCTCTGGAACACGGGTTCGAACCGGGTGTTGAGCACGGCGGCGAAGCCGGCGAACAGGAAGCCGAGCGTGAACGTCACGACGAGCATCCGGACCGGTTCCCGGGAGGTCACGTCCGAACGCCACGCGTAGACCACGAGGGCGAACGCGGGCACGACCGACAGCAGGATGTAGATGCCGACGAGCGGGTTGCGGAGCGACGCGGCGCCCGTGAGTGCGACCTGGGCGCCGACGATACCGAGCGCGAGCAGCACGATGACGCCGCGCCCGGCGGTCACCACGCCGCCGTAGATGGCGACCGAGAGGCGGTCGAGCAGCGTTCGTACCTCCCAGGTCGCGACGTCGTACAGATCCTCCCCGTCGTCCGCGGCGCGCTGGACCGGTTCCCGGCGGTCACTCATTGGGTGATGGTTGTGCTGCCCGGTTGGTAACGCTTTCCGCTGGCGAACCTCGATATAAATGTGATTATATACCTATAGGGGAGGGTTTATGCGGTCCGCGAAGCCAGCCACGGCAATGACACCGTATAGCACGAGCCGAGGCATCCTGTACACAGCACCGCCGACAGACGAGAAACGAACGGAAGACCGCACGGAGAACCGAGCGGAGAATCGCACGGAGTCGTCCGCGTCGGCGGTGCCGGCCGACGACTGACCACTCGCCACGCTCAAAACCCCGGCCCGCCAACCGGGAGACGATGCTCCTCGAGTCCCGAATCCGGCCGACCCGGCACGCGGCCGGCCATCCGCCCGCACGTCGACCGCTCCACCCCGCGAGCCGTGGCTGTGCGGCCGCAGTCGGCGACCGGCGATGACCCGCGTCCGCCTCCGCGGCATCTACACCACCGCGCTGACGAGCGCGTTCGACGACGCCGGTTTCGAGGTGGTCCAGGCGTCCGCGCCCATCGAGCGGCGCTTCGAGGACGCGTTCCCGCTCCGGGAACACGACGTGGCCGTCGACACCACCGCCGACCGCCAGGGCGTGTCCGTGACGGGCGACCAGGACGGCGTGCGGACGGTCGTCGACGCGCTCAGTGACCTGGCCATCGACACGTTCGCGTGGGACGAGGTGGCGGCGCGGTCGGCGGTGTACGACGCCCGCGTCGACCGGACCGTCGGCGGCGGCGCCATCCTCGCGCTCCCGGAGGACCGGGTCTCCTACCTCCCGTTCTCGGCCGTGGACGACCACGTGACGGAGGGCGACGTGCTCCGGGTCCAGGTGCACGACCCCGCGCCGCCCTGGAGTCGCGACAACCCGGTCGCGGACGCGCAGGTGGCCGCGTTCGGCGGCGTCGCCACGCTCGTCCGCGGCACCGACTCGCTGGTCGCCGGGACGCCCGGCGGCAGCCGCGGGCAGGAACTCGCCAACATGACCGAACTCCTCGCCGACCGCGTGCCGGACAGCTGGGGCGTCCGCTGGGAGCGGCCGGCCCTGGACGCGTCGCTCGACGCGCTCGGCGACGCGCTCGACGAGATGCGCGAGCGGGCGGCCGCCCTCGACGACGCCCTCGACGCGCCGGTCGCCGGCGACGACCTGCCCGCGACCGTCGCCCGCCCCGAGGCGACGACGTGGGTCTGGTTCGGTCGCGAAGCGCGGTTCGCACTCGACGAGGTCCGCCGCGGGGTGGTGCCGACGATGGTCGGCCACCACCGCATCAAGGCGGCCCACGAACGGGCGAGCGCCGCCGTCGACTTCGTGGAGCGCCTCGGCGCGAACGTCGACAGCTTCCCGTTCGACGCCGTCACACGGCAGTTCGGCCCGGAGGAGGGCGACGAACTCGCCATCGAGCACGGCAAACCCGAGGGACGGCTGGTGACGCTCGGCCGGGGCGAGGTCGTCGGTCGCGACCCGACGACCAACACGGTGACGCTCCGCCGCGAGATGACGGCCGGCGGGACCTACGACGCGCTCGGCGTCCCCGCGAGGCGGGCGACGTCGCGGTGACCAAGTTCAAGGAGGGGCGGTGGTGGTACCCGACGGTCTACCGCGACGCCGACGGCGCGACCAAGGGGACCTACGTCAACGTCTCCACGCCGGTCGAGGTGTTCCCGTCCGCGGTCCGCTACGTCGACCTCCACGTGGACGTCATCAAGCACGCCGACGGCACGGTCGAGACGGTCGACCAGGACGAACTCCGGGAGGCCGTCGACGCGGGCTACGTCGCCGAACCGCTCGCAGAGAAGGCCCTCGACGTCGCCGCCCGCGTGGACCGCGCCATCCGGTGACCGGGCTCCAGCCGGGAGGTGCTGTGATAGTTGGCCGCAATATCTAACCGCGTGTACCCCTTGTCGATTGACCGCAATGGTCGAAACCATCTCCGCCGAGCGACTCGAGGCGATGCAGGACGCCGACCGGTCGTTCCTGCTCGTGGACACGCGCCCGCCCGAGAGCCACGAGGCGTGGCACGCGCCCGGTGCGGTGAACTACCCGTTCGACCCGGACGAGACCCTCGACCACGACCCGCTGGACGACATCGACGCCGACCACGACGGCGAACCCGTCGTCGCCATCTGCGCGAAGGGCATCTCGTCCAGCAACTTCGCCGAGGAACTCGCCGCCGTCGACGGCTACGACGTGCTGGCGGTCGACGGCGGGATGGAGGCCTGGAGCCAGGTGTACGACGTGGTCCCGCTGGACGTGGGCGGCGACGACGTCGACGTCCGGCAGGTCCAGCGCCGCGCGAAGGGCTGTCTCGGGTACGTCGTCGGGTCGCCGGGGACGGGCGAGGCGGCCGTCGTCGACGCGACCCGGAACGTCGAGCGGTTCCGGCAGGCCGCCGAGGACGCCGGCTACGAGATAACGCACGTCCTCGACACGCACGTCCACGCCGACCACATCTCCGGCGGCCGCGAACTCGCGGACGAACTCGGCGTCCCCTACCACCTCGGGGCTCGCGCCCGCGAGCGCGGCGTCGAGTACGAGTACGAACCCCTGGAGCGCAACGACGTGGTCGAGGTCGGCGACGTGTCCATCAAGGCCATCCACGCGCCCGGCCACACCACCGAGATGGTGAACTACCTCGTCGAGGACGCCGCGCTCCTCACCGCCGACACGCTGTTCGTCGACTCGGTCGGCCGCACCGAACTCGAGTTCGACGAGGAGGGCGCCCGGGAGGGCGCGCCTCCAGTTCGAGACCATCCACGGGTCGCTGCTGAGCGCGCCGGACGACGTGGCCGTCCTCCCCGGACACGTCACCGTCACCGACGACGGCCGGTTCGCCCACGGCAGCTCCGGCGAACCCGTCGCCGCGTCCGTCGGGTCGCTCCGCACCGGTCTCGACCTGCTCCAGACCGACGAGGACGCGTTCGTCGACGCGCTGACCGACGAACTGCCGGAGAAGCCGCCGAACTACGAGACGGTCATCGACATCAACCGCGGGCGGCGCGCGACGCCCGACGACCAGGAGGCCACCGAACTCGAGATGGGGCCGAACAACTGCTCGGCGTGACCCCTGGGGCGACGCTACTGGGCGGCGACGCTACCGGGTGAAAAACAACGGAAAACGGGTGGTCGGTCAGGCCCGGTCGCCGCCGGCCGCGGCGGCGTCGGCGGTCTGTTCTTCGGTTCCCTCGACGGCGACCTGGTAGAGGCTCTGACGGGCGTCCGCGAAGTAGATGTCCTCGGTGACGACGCCCGCGTCCTCCAGTCGTTCGAGCGCGTAGCGCACCGTCCGCGCCGACAGCATCGACTCCTCGACGAGCTGTTTCTGCGTCATGGCGCCGTTGTACTCGAGAACCTTGTATACGAGCTTCGCGCTGGGCGGCAGGTCGTCGATTGCCTCCTCTGGAGCCATTATTACGAATCGAAACGCCGCACGGTCATAAAGGTGCGGGCCCGTCGCAAGCGAACCCCTTTTTAGCCCGGCTCACGGACTTTTCCGTATGGCAACTGAAACGGTGGACCGGCGGGCCGCCCACCGCCGCGGGATACTGGTGACGACGGTCGCCTCCCTCACCGGCATCGCGGCCGGTCTGGCCACCTCGGCGGTCGTGGGCACGGACGCCACGAGCCGCATGGGCCTGCTCGTGATGGCGGGGTTCGCCCTCGCCGGGATGGGCGTCATGCAGGTCCTCGGCGTCGACGTGCAGGAGTTCTCGACCAAGGACCACCTCTACGTGGTGTTCATGAACTTCGCGCTCTGGTTCATCACGTGGGGTGTGCTGCTGACGAGCGGCATCACGCTGTAACATGGCAGACGACAGCATCGCGGTGGTCGACCTGGAGCGCTGCCAGCCGGACCGGTGCAACTACGAGTGCTCCAACTACTGCCCGCCGAACCGGACGGGCAAGGAGTGCATCACGCTCCGGGGCGAGGACACCGAGGAGGGCAAGCCCGACCAGATCCAGATCAGCGAGGAGATATGCCTGGGCGAGACCTGCGGCATCTGCGTCGAGAAGTGCCCGTTCGACGCCATCGAGATCATCAACCTGCCGTCGGAACTCGACGAGCACCCGACCCACCGGTACGGCCGGAACGCGTTCGCGCTCTACGGCCTCCCCATCCCCGAGAAGGGACGGGTGACGGGCTTCCTCGGCCCGAACGGCATCGGTAAGTCGACCGCCGTGAAGGCGCTCTCCGCCGAGCTCACGCCGAACCTCGGCCGGTTCGAGGAGCCGCCGGGCTGGGAGGCCATCCTCGAGGAGTACCGGGGCACCGAACTCCAGGACTACCTCGAAGCGCTCCGCGACGACGAGATAGACGTCGCCCGGAAACCCCAGTACGTCGACCAGATTCCCGCCCAGTTCGACGGCAACACCCGCGAACTCCTGGAGCGCACCGACGAGCGCGGCGCGCTCGACGACCTGGTCGACCGCCTCTCCATCCGGCCGGTGATGGACCAGGAAATCGACAGCCTCTCCGGCGGCGAACTCCAGCGGGTCGCGCTCGCCGCGGCGCTCGCCCGCGACGCCGACTTCTACTTCCTGGACGAACTCACGCCGTACCTCGACATCGGCCAGCGCGTGACCGCGGCGCGCCTCGTCCGCGAACTCGTCGACGACGAGGACCGCGCGGTGATGGTGGTCGAACACGACCTCGCCATCCTCGACCTGCTCGCGGACAACCTCCACGTCGCGTACGGCGAGCCGAGCGTGTTCGGCGTCGTCACGCCCCCGAAGTCGGTGCGCAACGGCATCAACGAGTACCTCCGGGGCTACCTCCAGAACGAGAACATGCGCATCCGGCCGGAAGCCATCGAGTTCGAGTCCCACGCACCCCGGCCGGTCGCGCGGGCGCCGACGCTCGTCGAGTACCCGGCGATGACCAAGAGCTTCGGCGACGGCGAGTTCAGCCTCGACGTCGAAGCGGGCGAGATACGCGAGGACGAGGTGCTCGGCATCGTCGGGCCGAACGGCATCGGGAAGTCAACGTTCGCGAAGCTGCTCGCCGGTCGCCTCGAACCCGACGACGGCGACCTCGACATGCGGATGGACATCGCGTACAAGCCCCAGTACGTCGAGGCCGACCAGCCGATGCGGGTGGACGCGTTCCTCTCCTCTATCACCGACGACTTCGGCTCGTCGTACTGGAACACCGAGATCGCCCAGCCGCTCCAGCTCGGCCGCATCATGGAGCAGAACCTCCCGGACCTCTCGGGCGGCGAACGTCAGCGCGTCGCCATCGCGGCGACGCTCTCGAAGGACGCCGACCTCTACCTGCTCGACGAACCGAGCGCCCACCTCGACGTCGAGCAGCGCGTGCTCGCCACCCGGGCCATCCGGCGGTACGCCGAGAACCACGAGAAGTCCGTGATGGTCATCGACCACGACATCTACATGATCGACCTGGTGGCCGACCGCCTGATGGTCTTCAACGGCGAGCCCGCCCACCACGGCTCCGCCGGCCAGCCGACCGACATGCGCTCGGGCATGAACGAGTTCCTCGCGAACCTCGACGTGACGTTCCGCCGCGACGAGCGCACCGGCCGCCCCCGCATCAACAAGCCCGGCAGCCAGCTCGACCGCGAGCAGAAACGCCAGGGCGAGTACTACTACGCGCCGTAAATCGCACGGCATCGACGCAGTCCAGCTCGCGACGACCGTCCCGTGCATCTTTTTGGCCCAGCTTTTTGCGCCGGGTGGGCGAGCGGAGCGAGCGCACCCGAAGGCGGAAAAAGGTGGTGGGGAAGCGCCAGGGCGAGTACTACTACGCGCCGTAAATCGCACGGCATCGACGCAGTCCAGCTCGCGACGACTGTCGCAAGCGTCTTTTCAGTGCCCGTCAGCCACCGCCTGCGAGGCGTGAGCACGCCACAGTCGGGCGTCTCGCGGCGTGAGAACGTCCGGGTCCCCTCATTACCCTACCTGTCGTATCGGTGACCATGAATCCCCGAACAGCGACAGCGCGCGCCGCCGTCCTGCTGGTCCTGCTCGCCGTCGTCGCCGTCCAGCCGGTCGGTGCGGCGTTCGCCGCGGCCGGACCGGCACAGCAACGAGCGGGTGGACTGTCCGACCCCGCGGAACTGGAGACGTTCGTGGACGGCGTGATGGCCGACGCGATGGAGACCCACCACGTCGCCGGCGGCACGGTGTCCGTCGTGAAGGACGGCGAACTGTTCTTCGCGAAGGGCTACGGCTACGCAGACGTCGCGAACGAGACGCCCGTCGTCGCCGACGAAACCCTCTTCCGGGTGGGGTCCACCTCGAAGCTCGTCACCTGGACGGCGGTGATGCAGCATGTGGAGGCCGGCACCGTCGACCTGGACACCGACGTGAACGAATACCTCTCCGAGGTGACGATTCCGGACGCGTACGACGACCCCGTCACGCTCAACCACCTGGGCACGCACCGGGCGGGGTTCGAGGAGCGGGGCATCGGCCTCTACGCCCCCAGCCCCGACGGAATCGACCCGCTGGGCGAGGAGCTGTCTGAGAACCAGCCGGCGCGCGTGTTCCCGCCCGGCGAACTGTCCGCGTACTCGAACTTCGGCGCGGCGCTCGCCGGCCAGGTCGTCGCCGAGCAGGCCGGGATGCCCTTCGACGAGTACGCCGAGCGCAACGTGTTCGCGCCGCTCGGGATGACCAGCACAACGTTCCGCCAGCCCGGGCCGCCGGCGCTGGCCGCGAACGTCTCCCACGGCTACGACTACGTCGACGGCGCGCTCGAACCGCAGGCGTACGAGGTGGTCTCGTGGCCGCCCGCCGGGTCGATGAGCGCCACCGCGACGGACATGGGGGCGTTCATGATAGCGCACCTGAACGACGGCGCGTACGGCGACGCCCGCATCCTCGACGCGGCGACGGCCCGCGAGATGCACGCCGACCGCTACACGCCTCATCCCGCCCAGAACGGCTGGGCGTACGGCTTCTACGAGGCGGACCGGAACGGCCAGCGCGTCATCGGCCACGGCGGGTCCACCGCGTGGTTCCACTCCCAGCTGGTCCTGCTCCCCGACCACGACGTGGGCCTGTTCTTCTCGTTCAACAGCGCCGGCGGCCACGAGGCGCGCGACGAGGTGACCGAGGCGTTCCTCGACCGCTACTTCCCGGGCGAGGTCCCGTCGACCCCGGGTGACGTCGACGGCCAGGCCGACCGGGTCGCCGGCACCTACCGCTCCACCCGGATGGCGTACACCACCTTCGAGAAGGTCGGCATGCTCGGCCGCGACCTCACCGTGAGCGCCGTCGACGACGACACTATCGAGACCGTCGACGCGTCCGGCGAGACGAGGCGATGGGAGGCCATCGAGCCGATGGTGTTCCGCGAGGTCGGCGGCCAGGACGTGCTCGCCTTCGAGGCGGTCGACGGTCAGCTGCGGCTCTACCCCGCCGCGCCCGTGTCGGCGAACCTCCGCCTCGCGTGGTACGACACGACCGACTTCCACCTCGCGCTCCTCGGCGGCATCGGCGTCGCGTTCCTCACGGTGCTGGCGTGGCCGGCGCTGGCGCTCTGGCACCGGTATCGCGGTGGGACGGGCGACGGCCGGGCCGGCGCTCGTCGCGCCCGCCTGCTCGGCGGCGTGGCCGTGCTCGCCGCCGCCGGGTTCCTGGTGGCGCTGCTCGCCATGCTCAGCGGCGCGCAGAACCTCGCGTTCGGCATGACGACGACGGTGCGCGTCCTGCTCGTCGTCCCCTTCCTCGTCGGCGTCCTGGCCGCCGGGACGGTCGGTGCGGCCGGCCTGGCGTGGCAGCGCGGCTACTGGGGGCTGGCGGGCCGCCTCCACTACACGCTGGTCGCGCTCGCGCTGGTGGCGTTCCTCTGGGTGACGTGGTACTGGCGGCTGGTCGCGGTGCCGTAGAATCAGATGACCTGTCGCTGACAGCTCCCGCAGAGGTTCTCCTCCTTGATGTCGACTTCGCGCACCGTCGGGGAGAAGTTCATCACACACCGGTTGTTGTCGCAGTGTTCGAGGCCGAGCGTGTGGCCGATCTCGTGGACGACCTCCTTCCGGATGCGGTCGGAGACGATCTCGTCGGCGCTCTTGGTGGAGAAGCCGCCGTCGCTGGACGTCTGGAGGCGGTGGGTGGAGACGACACACCCCTTGCCGTCGAGGTAGGCGAGGCCGAAGACGTAGTTTCGCTTGCGGTAGAACAGGTCCTTCGTGGTGACCGCGAGGGTCTTCTGGCCGCCGCTGACTCGACTGGCGAGTTCGATGAACTCCTCGGCGCGATACTGGTCGCGCTTCGCGTCGTAGGCGCCCGTCGGCACTGGCTGGGTGGCGCGGACGGAGACATCGCAGTCGAAGACAGCGCGCAACGCGGTGGAGGCCTGACGCTTGGCCGTGGCAGGGACCTCGCCGACGGGCACGATGTCAACGCGCATGGAAACCCATATGGGACCCCGCGGCATAAATATCCCGCCGTGGAACCCGCACAGAGCGCTGCCCTCGTCGACGCCCTCGCCGGCTACGACCGCCTCGTCGAGGTCGGCATCGGTCGCCGGACGGACGTGGCCGCCGGCCTCGTCGCGGCGGGCGCGACGGTGACCGCGACCGACGTCGTCGACAGGTCGGTTCCGGACGGCGTGCGGTTCGTCCGCGACGACGTGACTGCGCCCGACCCGTCGGTGTACGTGGACGCCGACGCCGTCTACGCGCTGAACCTGCCGCCCGAACTCCACCGGCCGACGTGGGACGTGGCTCGCGAGAGCGACGCCGCGTTCCTCTTCACGACGCTCGGGATGGACCCGCCGACGGTCCCCGTCGAGCGACGGACGTTACCGGTGGAGACGCTGTTCGTGGCGGGCGGCCGAGGGTAGGGCCGTCCCCAGGGGAACGCCGGGGTCAGGCCTCGGCGGCCGCCGCTGCGCGGACCGAGCGCCGGAGGCGCACGGCCAGGACGAGTTCGTACGCCCAGATGACCGACAGCACCGTGTAGCCGCTGCCGAACAGGTAGACCGACCACGCGGCGTCCTGGTAGAAGAACCCGAAGCCGACCAGCAGGATGGCGACGTTCCAGACGCCGACGAGCCACTTCGGCAGGACGTCCGGGACGACGCCGTCCGGCAGGAGGTCGGCGGCGTCCGCGCGCTCCTTGATGCCGAGGCGGTCGTCGACGATGCAGGTGAGGTTCCGGAAGTACAGCAGGATGCCGGCCAGCGCGATGGGGAGCGCCCACCCCATGAAGAAGAAGTGGAGCGCGCCCTGCTCGATCCACGCCGGCTTCACCCAGTCGACGCCGAACAGCACGAACGGCGCGAACCCGGCGGGCGCGAGTATCCAGAACTGCGCGACCAGGACCGAGAGGCCGATGCCCGACGAGGTGCCCGACCGGTAGGTCTGCACCATGTTGTAGAGGTAGAGCGCGAACCCGCCGGCGTAGAGCAGCAGGCCGGTGAAGGTCACGCTCCGCCCCATCCCGAGCCACGGACCGGTGATGAGGGGGCCGATGCCGAGCGCGAACAGCCAGAACGAGTAGTTCTTCAGCCGTTCGCTGTGGAGGTCGGTGCGCATGATGCGCGGGAACAGGTCGTAGAGCGTGCCGATGACGGCGAACGCGAGGAAGCCCCAGCCGTTGGCGTGGACGTGACCCTCGCGGAGGCCGAGCCAGCCGCCCGGCACCGTCCAGAGGTGGGCGTAGAGCCCGTAGGCGTACGTGATGCCGACCAGGAAGATTATCGGCGACAGCAGGTAGAGACCCATGGTGGCGTCCCACGCCCGGCCGTCGCTCTGCATCACCTGCTTCATCAGGTAGACGACGAGGCCGAGCACGAGCAGCCAGATGACGTACAGCCCGAGGTCGAAGGCGAGCACGTTGCCCCAGCCGCGGCCGTACCACAGCGTGAGGAACGCGGCGTTCAGGCCGACGAAGTTCAGCCAGGTGTACCACGACGGCGGGCCCGGCCGGTCGAGTTTCCGGGCGGTCAACTGCGGGAGCATGCCGAACAGGAGCTGGGTGAACGCGCCGATGGTGACGTAGTGGATGTGGCTCCAGGAGATCCAGGAGCCGTTGAGCGGCGACACCACCGGCACCATCTTGAACTGTTCGAGGCCGTGGTAGACGGCGAGTACGAGCCCCGCGAGCAGGAACACGTAGCCGGCGACGTGGAACGGCGTTATCGTCAGGGGTGCGTTGCGAGTGCGACATGGGCGAACGAAGCCGTGGCCCGAGGATAACACTTTTCGAGCGGTTTTCATGAATCGCGGTGAACGCGTTCGGGACCACGCTCAAATGGCTCGACCGAGTAGAGAGGGGCATGGCTGGCCTCCAGGACCTCGGTCTGAGCGCGGCCGAGGCCGACGTCTACACCACCCTGCTCGACCGCGGGGTGAGCACGGCGAAGATACTCTCGCGGGAGGCCGACGTCCCCCTCGGCCGGGTCTACCAGGTCGTGGACGCACTCGAGGAGAAGCGGGTGGTGCGGGTCCAGCACGACGCCCACCCGAAGAAGATAACCGCGGTCGAACCCGACGTGGCCATCGACCGCCTGGTGGAGGGACATCGCCAGCAGGCCGAGGCCGAACTCGCGCGGGTCGAACGCACCGCCGACCGCCTCCGCGACCAGTTCGAAGAGCAGGGCGTGGTGACCGGCGAGGAGTTCGTGACGACGGCCATCGGCACGGACGCCGCGCTCGAACTCCTGCTGGAGCGGTACGCCGCCGCGAACGACGAACTCATGCTCTCGTTCCGGGAGCCGCCGGCCGCAGCCGCCGTCGTCGACGACCGCGAGGAACGGCCCGTGGACATGATACGCCGGGCGGCCGACCGGGGCGTGACCGTCCGCATCCTGCTGGGGAAGCGGGCCATCAAGGCGATTCCGGCCGACCGCCGGGAGCTGCTCGCGGACCTGGCCGACCGCCACGAGGTGACGGTCCGGGTGTCCGAAGCGCCGAACAAGACCGTCGCCATCGTGGACGACGTGGAGATATGCCTGGAGGAGCACACGCCGACCAGCGGCGAGCTGTTCGCGCTCGTGAACCTCCGGGACGCGCGGTTCACCCGCGAGTACCGCGACGAACTCCTCAAGCTCTGGGAGGCCGCCCGGCCGCTCCGCGGCCCCGAGTGACCGGAGTCGGAACTGACTTTTCGCGGCCGTGCCTCCTCGCGCACATGCAGGTCGATGCCGTCGTGCTGGACGTGGACGGCGTCCTGGTGGACGTCGCGGACTCCTACCGTCGGGCCATCGTTGAGAGCGTCGAGCGCGTCCACGGCGACACCATTCCGAAGGCCGACGTCCAGGCGTTCAAGGACGCCGGCGGGTTCAACAACGACTGGGAGCTAACCGACGCCGCCGCGCTGTTCGTGCTCGCACGCCGCGAGGGGTTCGACGCCGACGTCGCGGCGTTCACCGACGCCATCCACGACCGCGGTGGCGGCCTGGCGGCCGCGGAAGCGGTCGTCGAGGACGCACTCGACCCCGACGCGATGGCCCGCGTCCGCGAGGCGTGGGACCGGGACCGGCTCCGGGACGTCTTCCAGCAGCTCTACCTCGGCGCCGACCGGTACGCCGCCATCGAGGGCGGCGACCCCGACCTCGACGTGCCGGGGTTCATCGAGGACGAACCGGTTCTCGTGTCGCCGGCGACCGTCGACGCGCTCACCGACCGGTTCCCGGTGGGCGTCGTGACCGGCCGACCCGCCGCCGAGGCCGACATCGCGCTCGAACGGGTGGGACTCGACGTGCCGGCCGACCGCCGGTTCACGATGGACGACTGGGAGGAAGGAAACCCCACCCGAAGGCGCTCCGGACGCTCGCCGAGCGGTTCGACGCCGACAGCGTGGTCTTCGTCGGCGACACCCTCGACGACGTCCGGACCGCGCGGAACGCCGCCGACGTCGACCCCGACCGGACGTACTACGCCGTCGGCGTGCTCACCGGCGGTCTGACGGGCGAGTCGGGCCGACGCAAGTACCGGGACGCGGGCGCCGACGCCGTCATCGAGTCCATCGACGACCTGCCGGCGCTCCTGGAGTAGGACGGACACCGGAAGCGAGGACGGTGACCAGCCGGCCGTCGAGCGAGCGCCGACGCCCGTGTGAACGCCCCAGCGACCGCGTGACAACCCGTCACAGCCGTTCGAGGACCGTACCAGATAGCCTTTCAATCGACCGGCGCTTTATATATAAGTGACAATGTCAGAGGACGATTCCGACCCGACCCGGAGAGTTTCGCGGCGTCTCGTGCTGACCGCGACCGCGAGCGCCGTCGGCGTCAGCCTCGCCGGCTGCTTGGGCGGCGACGGCGGTGGAGAGGAGACGACCACGACGGAGGAGGCGACCACGACCACGGAAGCGACCACGACGACCGAGCAGGTGTCGCTGGAGGAGCCCGCCGAGGTGCCCGAGGACGCCCGGTGTGCCGTCTGTAACATGATGGCCGCGAAGTACCCCGAGTGGAACGCCCAGCTCACCCTCGACGTGGACGACGGCCAGCGGGCGCACTTCTGTTCGCCCGGCTGCATGACGGCGTTCTACGCCGACCCCGGCCACTTCGTCGACGGCACGAGCCAGGAGGACATCGTGGGCGCCTGGGCCCGCGACTACGACTCGAAGGAGCTCGTGGACGCGACGAGCGCGAACTGGGTGCTGGAGCTCATGGCCGACCGCATCGACGCGCCGATGATGCGCAACCCGCTGGCCTTCGAGTCGGCCGACGCCGCCCAGAGCTACGTCGACGAGTACGACGACCTCACGAAACACGACGTCGTCGGCCTCGCGACGTTCGACGTCCCGCTCGGCCGCTACTTCCGCGCGAAGTTCCTGCCGGAGACCGAGGAGCCGTCGGTGCTCGACGCGGCCGAGGTGCCCGACGACGCCGAGTGTGCGGTCTGTCAGATGATGCCGGCGAAGTTCCCGGACGCGAACGCCCAGCTCTCCTTCGAGGACGGCGAGCGCGCGTACTTCTGCTCGCCCGGCTGCATGACGTCCTACTACGGCGTCCCGTCCCACTTCGACGAGGAGCGCGCCCAGGACGACATCGTGGGCGTGTGGGCCCACGACTACGGCACCAAGGAGCAGCTCGACGCCGTCCAGGCCAGCTACGTGCTGGAGATGACGGGCGAAGACATCGACCTCCCGATGATGAAGAACCCGGTGCCGTTCGCCAAATCCGAGGACGCAGTGGCCTTCGCCGAGGACCACGACCTCACCGAAGAGGACGTCATCGGGCTGCTGTCCTTCGACGAGGAACTGGCGAAGAAGTACCGCATGAAGCAGTTCTCCTGACCGGCGTCGTCGGTCCGGAGTCCCGGACAGTCGCCGAGCAAACATGAACAGTTTACTGCGCCCGTCTCGAAGGTGAGATGATGGCTGGCGTACACTGGGGCGTCGCGATGGCGATGATGCCCGAAGTGACGACACAGCCCGTCGAGCTCGGGCTCTTCTTCCTCATCGGCATCCTGGGTGCGGCCCACTGTCTCGGGATGTGCGGCCCGCTGGTCTCCATCTACTCCGACCGCCTCGGCGCGAACCGAACGGAGAGTGCCCCCGACGGTGGAACCGTCAACGACGGTGGGACCGTCGCCGCCAGCGCCCCCGGGGCGACCGACCGCGTCGGCACCTGGCATCTCTTCAAGCAGCACGCGCTGTTCAACCTCGGCCGCGTCGCCATCTACGCGCTCCTCGGCGGCGTCTTCGGCCTGGTCGGCGGCGCGATGATGGTGACGGTGGACGTCACCGTCCCGTTCGGCGAAGGCGTCCGCGGCGTCGCCGGCGTCGTCGCCGGCCTCGCCATCGTCCTCGCCGGCCTCGGCTTCGTGTTCGGCTGGAAGAGTCGGGTGCTCGCGGGCGAACTCCCGCTGCTCCGGCCCGCGTTCACCCGCGTCTACCACGTCCTGATGAGCCACGTCGACGACTGGGTCGGCGGGCCGCGCATCTTCGCGCTCGGCTTCATCCACGGGTTCCTGCCGTGCCCGCTGCTCTACCCGGCGTTCATCTACGCGTTCGGGCGCGGCGACCCCGTCCACGGCGCGCTCGCGCTCGGCCTGCTCGGGCTCGGCACCTTCCCCGCGGTGTTCCTCTACGGCGCGCTCTACCAGTTCGCGGACATCGACAGCCGGCCGTTCGCCCACCGGATATTCGGCGTCGCGTTCGTCCTGCTCGGCCTCCACACCGTGCTGATGGGGCTGATGGCGCTCGGCGTCCCGGTGCCGATGCTCGGCATCCCGGTCTACCAGCCGCTGTTCGGCGCGGCGAGCGGCGAGATACCGCTGGTGCTCGTCGTCTCGGTCGCCGGACTCGAATCGCTGCTCCTGCTCGGCCTGGGACTGGTCGCGCTCAACCAGCGCCGCACGCGGTCGTACTTCCTCATCGCGCTCGCGCTCCTCGCGTTCTCCGGGCGCGTTATCCTCGAGGTGCTGATGGTGCTCGGCTTCGTCCCCGACGGCGCCCATCGCCTCGCCGAGTACTCCTCGACGCCGCGATGGCCGCGTTCCTCATCGCCGCCGTCTACTACGCCCGCACCCAGGTCCCGGACCTCGACGACGCCTGAAGGGTTTTGACAGGTCGGTCCGAACGGCCGGCATGGACCGCCCCGTCCGCCGGCAGTTCGCCCTCGCCCTCCTCGCCGCCGCCCTCGGCTCGCTCGTGCTGTCGAACGTCCTGTTCTCGCCATCCGGTCCCGTCGCACAGCTGGTGTACGCCGCCGGCGTCTTCGCCGCCGCGGTTCCGGTCGCCTACCTCGCCGCCACCCGCGGCTGGCTCGACCGGTTCACGGGACCGCGGTGGGCGACGGTCCGGTACGTGGTGGTGGCAATCGCCGTCCTGAACGTCTTCGCCGTCGGCGGCATGACCCTCGCAGCGGCGCTCACCGCCGGCGTCGGCACGGTCGCCCCCGAACTGGAGCGACCGGTGAACCGGGCGGCGACGCTGGTGGCGCTCGTCGGCGCACTCGTCGGGTCGTGGTGGGTGATGGAGCGGGCGTCGGGGCGGACGCGCCGGTTCCTGTTCACGTTCCTGGCGCTCGACGTCGTCCTGCTCGCGGTCGTCGGCACCGTCGTCCCGCCCGACGCAGTTCTCACCCTCGCCGGCTACGTCGGCGCGCTCCTCGCGTCGCTCGTCGTCGCCGCCGGCCTGGTCTACGCGGGCGGCTACGACCGCCTCGACGCGGTGTTCGGCTGACCGTCGCACAACGCTTATCTCGCTACCGGCAGACCCGTTGGGTATGCGAATCGCGCTGCTCGGCGGCACCGGCGACATCGGCGAAGGACTCGCGTTGCGTTTCGCGTACGACACCAACCACGACGTGGTCATCGGGTCGCGGAACCCGGAGAAAGCGCGCACGAAAGCCGACGAGTACGAGACGGAGCTGTCGAGCCGCGGCGTCGACCGGAAGATAACCGGCTTCGAGAACGCCATGGCGGCCGACCGCGCGGACGTCGTCGTGCTCGCCGTGCCGCCCTACCACGTCCGTGACACCGTCGACGCGGTCAGCGACGGCCTCGACGAGGGTACCGTACTCGTCAGTCCCGCCGTCGGCATGCGCCGCGACGACGACGGCCTCCACTACAACCGGCCGGGAGCGGGGAGCGTCACCGAACTCGTCGCCTACGCCGCCCCCGACGGCGTCCCGGTGGTGGGCGCGTTCCACAACCTCTCGGCCGACCGGCTCGCCAACCTCGACATCGAGTTCGACCTCGACACGCTCCTGGTCGGCGACGACGAGGACGCAAAGGAGACGGTGTCGATGCTCGCCGGCCAGATAGACGGTCTGAGGCCGCTCGACGCCGGCGCGCTGTCGAACGCCGCCGAAGTCGAAGGCGTGACGCCGCTGCTCATCAACATCGCCGCCAACAACCCCGACATGCACGACGTCGGCGTGAAGTTCCAGTAGAAAGTCAGGCGCCGGCCTGTTCGAGCGCCTCCTCGATGCGCTCGCGCTGGGTGACGCCGACGAACCGCTCGACGACGCCGTCGTCGTTCTCGATGACGATGGTCGGGATGGAGCGGACCTGGTACTGGTTGGCGACGTCCTGTTTCTCGTCGACGTCTATCTTCTCGAGTTCGAACCGGTCGTCCCAGTCGTCGGCGAGCTCCTCGAGGATCGGGTCCTGCGTCTTACACGGGCCACACCAGTCCGCGTGGAAGTCCAGGAGTCTAACAGTCATGGCGGCTGTGGGTTGCCTCGCGGTCCGCATAAGGGTTTCCCACTCGACGGTCCCCGCGTGTGTCGAAAGGTTTAGGCGCACGCCGGGACCACAGACAGACATGAGCCGCAGTCAGGACTCCGGCGGGCTGATGTCGAGCGCCGGGCTGGTCCGGTACTTCGACGCCGAGGACCGGAACGCGCTGAAGATCGACCCCAAGACCGTGGTCGCGTTCGGTGCGTTCTTCGGCGTCCTCGTCATCCTCCTCAACCTGCTCGTCTAACGAGTCCTTTTTCCACCGCGCCCGCGTTCGGTCGAACGTATGCTGACTGCAGGGATTATCGCCGTCCAGGGCGACGTCCGCGAACACGCAGACGCCATCGAGCGCGCCGGCGCCGCCCACGACGAGACCGTCGACATCGTGGAGATACGCGAGTCGGGGCTGGTTCCCGACGTAGACGTCCTCCTCATGCCGGGCGGCGAGTCCACGACCATCTCTCGACTGCTGGCCCGCGAGGACATCGACGCGGAGATAATCGACCACGTCGCCGCGGGGAAACCCGTGCTCGCGACCTGTGCGGGGCTCATCGTCGCCGCCGCGGACGCGAACGACGAACGGGTCGCGACGCTCGACCTGCTCGACGTGAGCGTCGACCGGAACGCGTTCGGCCGCCAGAAGGACAGCTTCCAGGCACCACTCGACGTGGCCGGCCTCGACGGCCGGTTCCCGGCGGTGTTCATCCGCGCCCCGCTCATCGACGACGTGGGTGACGACGTCGACGTGCTCGCGGACTGGGACGGGCGACCGGTCGCCGTCCGGGACGGACCCGTCGTCGGCACGTCGTTCCATCCGGAGCTGACCGACGACAGCCGCGTCCACGACCTCGCCTTCTTCGGGTCGGCCTGAGGGCAGGTTTTGCCGCTGGCGGCTCACCACGTACACATGAAGGCCACCATCGATGCCGTCCGCGTCGCCGGCACCGCGGACGGGCCGGTGCCGGTCGTGCTGCTCGCACCGGACGAAGAGGACGAGGTCGTCCCCATCTTCATCGGGTTCGACGAGGCGATGAGCATCGCCCGGGGCATGGACGCCCGGGACATCGGCCGGCCGCTGACCCACGACCTGCTGCTCGACGTCATCGAGGAGCTCGGCGGGCGCGTCGACCACGTGCTCGTCAGTTCCATCGACGACGGCACCTACATCGCCGACCTCCACCTGAACACGCCCCGGGGCGACGCGGTCGTCGACGCTCGGCCGAGCGACTCGCTGGCGCTTGTTTCTCGGACCAACGCACCCATCGAGGTGTCCGAGAAGGTGTTCGAGGAGGGGCGCCAGCCCCGGTCGGAGTTCGACGAACTCCGGGACATCCGCGAGGTCGTGGAGCTATGACCGGCGACGTGCTCGACGACCTGTTCGCGGTCATCGAGGACCGCCGGGAGACGCTGCCGGAGGACTCCTACACGGCGTCGCTGTTCACCCACGAGAAGGGGAGAACGCCGTCCTGGAGAAACTCGGCGAGGAGACGACCGAACTCATCCTGGCCGCGAAGGACGACGACCGCGAGGAGATGGCCCACGAGAGCGCCGACATCGTCTACCACCTGCTGGTGCTCCTGGCGATGAAGGACATGGACCTCGGCGACCTCCGGACGGAACTCGAACGCCGTCGCTGCGCTCGACGAACCAGCCGGCGACGGCCCCGGCCACCGCGCTGTCGAGGGCGAACACGATGGCGATGGCCAGGGCGATGAAGAAGACGCCGACGCCGCCGAAGAACCCCGGCGGGCCGACGCCGACGGTGAGGAGGACGGTGCTGAAGACGCCGACCAGCACCGCGAGGACGATGCCGCCGATGCTGCCCGCGAGCAGGCCGTGCCAGAAGCCGCTCATGAGGCCGCCGCCCGCGAGGTAGCCCGCGACGAACCCGGCGACGAGGCCGGCGGCTGCGTGGCCGAGAACGGGCAGGGCGAACCCGACGACGCCGAGGACGAGGGAGACGGCGAACCCGAATCCGACGGCGCGCCAGTCGGTCGCACTCGTACCTGACATGGACACCTGTTGGGCGGGCGACAGCAAAAGTCTCGTGGCGTGGCGGCGGTGCCGGCCCGGGAGTCGGGTGGTGGCACTGCTACCAGGTGGGCGAGCAGACGGCACCGGTCGGACGCGGAGCGGTGTGCCGTGCTCCCGCGAGGCCGCTCCGCGGCGGCGGTCAGGTCACGCCGGCCTCTGGCCGCGTCCTCGCTGATAAACCTCAGGGCGGGTTCGACGGCGATAAACGGGCTTTTACGTGGTGCGACCGTAGACGCGGCCATGATTTTCGAGCACCTGCCGACGTCGCCCACGTCGGAGGAACTCATCGACAAGGCGTTCTCGCGGGCGGCGCGGACGGGCCGGGCCAAACACGGCGTGGAGGCCCAGCAGTCCATGCTCCAGACGGCGTCCAACGTCCTCAGCGACAACCTGGAGAACGTGGTGACGACGTGGCCGGACTTCGACGACGTGGACCCGTTCTACTACGAACTCGCGGACGCCATCGTCGACGTGGACGAGCTCCGGCAGAGCCTCGCTGAGCTGTCGTGGGCGTCCCGGAAGACGAAGGAACTCGGCCGCGAGTACATCGGGCGCCTGCCCCACGACGACGCCGACGCGGCCCGGAAGATACGCAAGCAGGGGTTCGCGCGGATGGCGTCGGTCGTCGACGAGATAGCCGACGACCTCCAGCGCGTGAACGACGCCCGGAACGCGCTCAAGGACCTCCCGGACATCCGGCCGGACGTCCCGACCATCGTCGTCGCAGGCTACCCGAACGTCGGGAAGTCGTCGTTCGTCAACGCGGTCACGAACGCCCGGAACGAGATAGCGTCCTACCCGTTCACGACGAAGGGCGTCCACGTCGGCCACTTCGACCACGACCGCGTCCGGTTCCAGATCGTGGACACGCCGGGGCTGCTCGACCGTCCCGCCGACGAGCGCAACGACATCGAGTCCCAGGCGGTGAGCGCGCTGGCCCACCTCGCGGACGCCATCGTCTTCCTGGTGGACGCGAGCGAGCGGTGTGGCTACCCGCTGGCCGACCAGCTCGACCTGCGGGACAGCGTGGCAGAGCAGTTCGCCGGCGTCCCGGTGCTCACGGTCTGCAACAAGGCCGACGAGTCGCGGGACGTCGAGGCCGACTACTACATGAGCGTCACCGGGGACGAGAACGTCGACGCGGTGCTCGACGCCGCCGTGGACGCCGTGGACTACGAGCCGGAGCTCCCGCCGTCGCGGAACGCCTGATTACTCGATGCGGTAGGTGGCGGTCACCGTCGCGGTCACGGTGACCGGCCCGGGTTCGAGCGTGGTGCCGGCGACGTCGCCGGCCTCGACGAGCCGGGTCTCGAACGGAACGAGGACGGGTTCTGCGGTGGAGATGGACTGGACGCCGGTGACGTTCACGCCGGCCGCGGCGGCGATGCTGTCGGCGTCGGCCCGGGCGCGCTCGACGGCCTGCCGGAGCGCCTGGTCGCGGAGCGTCTGGCGGGTCTCGTCGGCGAGCGTGAACTGGACGCCCTGTACCTGGTCGGCGCCGTTGGCGACGGCGACATCGATTATCTCGCCGGCGCGGTCGGGACCGACCGTTATCTCGAAGGCGTGGACGGCCCGGAAGCCCTCGGGTTCGAAGTCGGGCGGGTTGCGCTCGACTTCGATGCGGAACGCGGTGGTGCGGACGTCCTCGTCGGCGACGCTGGCGTTGCGGAGCGCCGACCGCATCCGGTCGGCGCGGTCGGCGACCTGCCGTCTGGCGGCGTCGGCGGTGGGAGCGGACGCCGTGACGGCGACCTGGACGAGCGCGGTGTCGGGGGCGGCGCTGGCCTGGCCGCTCGCGCTCACCGAGATGGTCGCCGCGTCGGCCGCCTGCTGGGTCGGGCTACCGGCCTGTCCGGCGTCGGCCGGGACGATGCTGAGACAGCCGGCGGTGACGAGGAGCACCGCCAGCAGGGCTGCTCTGGTTCGCATGAGCAGTTATGTACGATTCCGAATACGATGAAGCTACCGCCGGCGTCAGGCCGTCGCTATCCGGACGTACTGGACCTCGACGACCACGTCGCGGCCGGTCTCCTGCGTGATGCGCCGGTCGATGCGGGCAGCGAGTTCGTCCGGTGGCACGCCGTTCGTGTGGCCGACGCGGACCACCACGCGTTCCGGCTGGCGGAACGGCACCGAGTCGTCGTACGCCACGGACACGTCGAGCAGGGTCAGGTCCGGGTGGTTCGACGCGGTTAGCTCGGCCCGGACCTCGTCGGTCACCGTCTGTTCGAACGTCGCCGCGTCCACCGAGGAGACGGTGACGCTCCCGAGCACCACGGAGAGCACGGCCATCGCCGCGACGAGTACGGCCAGGCGCTGTAGCGTCGTGCGGCGCGCCTCCGAGAACCGGAGGAACGGGTCACGCGGCCGGTAGCCCGAGTACCAGAGGGTCGCGAGCGCGGCCAGGTTGATGCCGACGTAGTTGACCAGCACGAGCACCCCCGCACCGGCGGCGATGATGGGCTCACCCCACGCGATGCCGATGCCGATGACGGCGACCGGTGGCACGAGCGCGATGGAGATGGCGACGCCGACCAGCGCCGCGGAGACGGCCGCCGAGAGGCTGAGCGCGCCCGCGACGCCGGCACCGAGCGCCACCGCCAGCGAGAGGATGTCGGGTCGGGTCCGACTGCTTATCTGGAAGATGGACAGGAGGTCGGTGGTCGGCGGGACGAGCGATAGCTCCCGGACGAAGAAGGCGAAGACCGTCGCCGCGACGATGGCCACGACGCCGCCGATGACCTGGAGTTTGACGCCCTTGACGAACAGGTCCTGCTCGCCGAGGACGGTGCCGACGTTCGTCGCCATCGCCGGCCCGATGAGGGGCGCGATGACCATCGACCCGACGACGATGGCGGGCGAGTCGAGGAACACGCCGACCGTTGCGACGACGACGCTCACGACGGTGAGCGTCAGGTACGTGTTCATGTCGGGGATGAGGTCCTTCGCCCGGGCCTTGAGTTCCTCGCGGGCGATGCGGTCCTGGTTCTCCTCGTCCTCCTCGTACTTCTGCTGGAGCGCCTCGAAGCGCCGCGAGATGACCGTCTCCGCGTCGATGATGACGGTGTAGGCGTCCTCACCCAGCCCCGCGTCGCGGAGCGCGTCGAGGACCGGTTCGACCGCGTTCGTCGGCAGCGGGAAGTAGATGACGCCGGTGTACTCCCGGCCGCTGGTCTCGTCCGTGACGACGTAGTCTATCTCCTCGTCGTCGAGCACGCCGAGGATGGCGTCGTACTTGCCCGTCGGGACGGTGACCTGGACGAGTCGCACGTCCGCTCCCTCGCATCCGGAGCGTATATAAGTAGGGTGTCACGGGATGGCACGACCGCGGCCGGGTCGAACGTAGAAGGGGTTAAACGGCGTCGCCCGGTACGACGGGTATGTTCCAGGACCGACCGGACCGGGGCGCCGAGGTCGTGTTCGTCGGCCGGTCCAACGTCGGGAAGTCGACGCTGATGCGGGAGCTGACCGGCCACACGTTCGACACCGGCAAGAAGCCGGGCGTCACCCGGTCGCCCAACCACTACGACTGGGTGAGCGAGGACTTCATGTTCACCGACCTGCCGGGCTTCGGGTTCATGGCGGGCGTGCCCGAGGAGCGCCGCGAGCAGATCAAGACCGACATCGTCCGGTACGTCGAGGAGAACGCCGAGAACATCCTCGTGGGCGTGGTCGTCGTGGACGGCAAGGCCGTCGTCGACATCATCGACCGCCACTCCGGCGAGGACGAGATACCCCACACCGTCGAACTGTTCTACTTCCTCGAAGAACTCGGCATCCCGGCGGTCGTCGCGGTCAACAAGATGGACAAGGTGGACGACCGCGACGCCCGCCTCGACGACGTAGCCGACCGGTTCGGCATGCTCCCGCCGTGGAAGCAGTGGCAGGACACCATCGCGCCCATCACCGCCAAGCGCGGCGACGTCGAGGCGCTCAAGCAGGCGCTCCGCACCCACTTCCACGACGCGAAGCGCGACGACCTGCTGAAGTTCGTGACCTGAGACGGAGTCAGACGATTCGATTGACGAAGGCCCCGTCCTCGCGGGCGAGGTCGACGTTCCGGCGGACGAGGTTCGCGATGTTCCGGTAGTAGTCGACGGTCGCGGCCGACGCGTGTGGCGTGACGATGACCTCCTCCATGTCCCAGAGCGGCGAATCCGCGGGGAGCGGCTCCTCCTCGAACACGTCGAGGGCGGCGCCCGCGAGCCCGCCGGTCTCCAGGGCCTCGACGAGGGCGTCCTCCTGAACGACCTTGCCGCGGGCGACGTTCACGAAGTAGGCGTCGTCGCGCATCGCGGCGAACTCCTCGGGGCCGAACATGCCCTCGGTCTCCTCGGTCAGGGGCACGGTGACCGCGACGAAGTCGGCGTCGGCGACGGCCTCGTGGAGCCGGTCGGGCGTGTACACCTCGGAGACGCCGGGCACCAGCGTCGGCGTGGTCCGGACGCCCGACACGTCCATCCCGATGGCGTCGGCGCGCGTGGCGATGCCCTGGCCGAGGGTGCCGAGGCCGACG
The DNA here is from genome assembly GCA_042662785.1 of Halobacteriaceae archaeon GCM10025711. GTDB lineage: Archaea > Halobacteriota > Halobacteria > Halobacteriales > Halobacteriaceae > JBHSYX01. The sequence goes on along the minus strand of JBHSYX010000001.1, from coordinate 498,923 downwards.
ACGCAGAGCTGTTTCCCGGCGAGCGTGAACGGCCGGTCCCACGTCGGCCGGTCCCACTCGTGGTTCTCCTGGTTCCGGACGTACGTGTGGAGGTTGCGGGCGAGCATCAGCATGAGGCCGACGCCCGTCTCGCCGACGCCTGGCCCGTGGATGCCCGAACTGTTCGTGAGCACGACGTCGCGGGCGTCGAGTTCGTCGAGCGGGAACTTGTCGTAGCCCGCCTGGATGGAGTGGATCCATCCCGGGCCGTCGAGGAACGACGGCTCGTAGTCGAACGTGACGAGGGCGTCGAGGTCGGCGACGTCGTCGCCGACGACCGACACCTCGGCGTCGACGGACGAGAGTTCGTCCTGGAGTTGTTCCGGTGGGAAGACGACGCTCACGGACTCGTGGATGCCGACGCGGTCGATGTCCATGCCAGGTGCTACCGAGACGTGGAGATTGAATCTTTTGAAAGGACGGCTCGGACGGCGATAGCAGAATGGTGACGAAAACAGTACGGTCGTCCGGCCGACATCCGTCATCTCCTCCCCGATGAAGATGCACGTTCGGTCGGAGTATCCGCCGTGAGGTCCTTCGGTCGTGTTCCCGACCCGTGCAACGTTGGCCGACTGATGGCGCGGCTACGAACAGTCCGCCGGCGCGACCATCACCGTCGGCGGTGCTCCGTCGGGCACGCCGAGGAACGTCGCGTACGCCACGGCACTGTCACTCTCGCTGGGGTTCGACGCGATGTGGACGTTGCCCTGCCCGGGGTCGATGAAGGCTTCACCCGCCGTGTAGGTGCGGACGAGGCAGTCACGTTCGTTGATGAGTTCGAGTTCACCTTCGACGACGCTGACGATGACCGGTCCGGGATGGGTGTGCCAGCCGGAGGTCCCCTCGGGCTCCCAGGTGACTTTCGCGACGACGGCGCTCGAAGCGTCCCGCGGTAGCTCCGAGACGATGGCGTCGCCACCCCCGTCGTACTGCATCCGGAACGTCGCGGTGACCTCGTCGGGGAAGGTCGCGTGCCCGGCGAGGAGTTCGACGTTGAACCCCTCGGGGCTGTCCGGTTCGCTCTCGGCTGTGGGCTCGTCGTCGTGCTCCGTTCGGCGGGCGGTAACGGGGACGCTCATCCCGAGCGCGGCGACGGCGACCGCACTGGCTTTCAATACCGTCCGGCGCAGCACGCCGTCGGTCGGTTCTGTCACGCTGGTCTGGACTGCTGTCTCGGTTCTTGTCATCTCTCCCACAAGTACCAGACGCCCGGTGAGACGATAAGTATAAGCTGAATTATATTTATGTCCGGGAACGGGCTGAAGTCGCGTGTCCTGACTCCGCTTACACGACCGCGTCGAGAACGGTGCCGCCCGTGGGATAGTGGCCCGGAAGGTTCCCTGGCGGACATCGTCGTCCTTTCGCCGATACCGACGAGGACGACGAGCCAGACGACCATCATGCCGATTCCCCACAGCGGGGAGAGACCACTGGCCATTCCGCCACCCCACCACCAGCCCATCATCGGCACGGCGAACACCATCATCAACAGTGGGAACAGGACGATGACGGCCAGGATGATCAGGATAATCCTGAGGAAGCCGTCCGAGGTTTGCTCTGCGGACGTGGTGAACCTGTATAATGTTGTTCGGCCGGCCACATAAAGACAGTCGCCAGTGTTCCCAGAGATCCGGACGGGGGCGTGCTGCGTGTGGGATATCCCTCGAATGCTACCGGACTCCTCGTGTACGAAGCTGCGGCGAGGTTCAGAACTCCACAGCCCCGACCATCGGTTCGTCCACGCACCTCGGACAGCCGTCCGTCTCGTGTGCTGCCATGCGATGCCGGGTGCAGATGGTTCGTGGTCTTGTCTTGCTTGTTCCGGGGTCGTTCATACACGATACCCGACGTGGCCTCTACCGGAGATTCGAAGGCCAATCGGAGGCAGTTGTCTCCCCGATCTGCTGATGTGAATTGGGGCGGTTCGGTCCGAGGTCAGTACCCGCATGCCTGGCCGTTCATCCCGCCCTGCCCGTTCATCCCGCCCTGCCCGTTCATCCCGCGGGTGTCGTGATTGCCGTTCGCCATGAACTGGCCCATCTCCTCGATGGTCACGCCCATGTGGGATTCCATCCAGTCGACGGCGCCCGGGCCCATGTGGTCGGTCATCTGGGCCTCCATCCAGGCAGCCCACCCGGTCGCGGTCCCGTTGGCTGGGGTCGCGTCGGGAGCGGTCCCGGTGGTGTCGGTGCCGTGCGCGCTCACCACGGGTGCGGCGACCGCGAGTCCGACGAGTGCGAGCGATACGAGCAGCAACCGGCCGATGTTGAGGGTCGTCATTGTGGGTCTCCTCGATTATCCGTAGGCCCCGTCCGGGGTTATCACCCTGGGTGTGAATCCAGCCAGGAGACCGTTCGAGAACGTGTATAGGTCGTTCTAATCGTTTCTCATCGACGAGACCGTTCACCGCGACCGAATTCGGTTCACTATCGTTCCCGTCCACTCATCGGGGTGCCATTCGACCTGGTTCGGACGCCGGACGACGCCGTTCTCACTGTTATTGCTGGAGTTCGTCGCTGGGGTAGACCCGATACGTCCGTCCCTGTCGCTCGCGGTATAGCAGTCCCCGCTTCTCGAGTGCGCTCACCGTCTGGCTCACCTTACTCTTCGAGAAGTCCGAGCGGTCCCGTAACTCGATCTGGGTGAGGCCCGGGGAGGTGAGCACCGGTTCGAGCACGCGCCGTTCGTCGTCAGGCAACAGGTCCAGCACTCGCGCCCGCGGTCGTTCCCCGGCACCGACCTCGTCGTTCGGCTGCGGTTCGTCGGTCGGTGGGTCAGTGCCCGTCGGACTCCCATCGTCTGCCTGTTCGTGTCGTGGCCGGTCACTCTCCTCGGCAACGTTCAGGCCGTCGCGAACGGTCAGGTAGACACCCCCGATGACCACAGAGACGAGCAGCGTCCCGAGCACGTACCAGGCCGGATTCGTGCCGTGGACGGCGCCCATCGACGTTCCCATCATCGACCCCATCTGGTCGAGAGCGCGTTGCTGCTGGTACGCCTGCCAGCTGAGTGCCCCTCCGAGGAGGAGGACTGCGGCGACGAGAACCCCGACCACGATGTCGGCCTGCCGTCGATTCATCCGGACCACCTCGGCCTGATGGGCTGCCGGCTCATGCATATCCGTTCGCCAGACACACTCCTACCAGTTTTGGTTCGCCAACAGCGTGACGACGTCGGGACACGCTCTGTCGAATCGGTGGCCGGGCCACGGGAGCCGTCGGCGCCACACGTCGTCGGACTGCACTACTGTGGTTCGTTCGTGCTGGCACGTCCGGGACGCTGCTCGTGCTCGAACAGAACCATGTTGGATGACGCCGAATAACATACTATGGGCGACCACCCAGACCGCGGCCGGTCGGCCGGTCGGACGTCCGACCACCGAGTTCGGCGACGGACAGAAGGACCGGTCCACTGCTGTCGCATCTGTCGCCTGGAGGCAACGGCGAGCACGCGCGACACCGACTCATCGCCGTCCGGGCGACGTACCCCTGGCCTGGATTTCGAGCCTTCCAGCCGCACAGAGACGGAGACGTCGGCGTCGGACATCTCCGAGCAGCCCCCGCAGCCCGACCGCTGGAGCGACAGTCCACGTCGTCATAGGGAGCACGACCGCGGTCGTTTGACCGCGGGCGAGAGTGGTCACGTCCACGGTCCCCGGGGTTACGACCGCGACGACGGTCACCGCGCGCACACCGACCACACCGGCCACGAGCAGATGTTCCGGCGTCGGTTCTGGGTGTCTCTCCTCCTATCGGTTCCGGTGATTTTCTTCAGCGAGTTCATCCAGGACGTGTTCGGCTACACCGCACCAACCTTCCCGGGGAGCGTCTGGATAACGCCCGTCCTCTCGGTGGTCATCTTCGCGTACGGTGGAGTGCCGTTCCTCACGATGGCTCGTACCGAACTGAAAAATCGCGAACCGGGGATGATGATGCTCATCTCGCTCGCCATCACCGTCGCGTTCGTCTACTCCATCGCGAGTCTGTTCCTCGAGGGAACGACGCCGTTCTTCTGGGAACTCGTCACGCTCATCGACATCATGTTGCTGGGCCACTGGATGGAGATGCGGTCGGTTCGGCAAGCCTCGGGCGCGCTCGACGAACTGGCGGAACTCATGCCTGACACCGCCGAACGCATCACCGAGAGCGGTGATACGGAAGAAGTCCCAATCTCGGCGCTCTCTGAGGGTGACGTCGTACTCGTCCGGCCGGGCGCATCGGTTCCCGCGGACGGCGAAGTCGTCGAGGGTGACTCGTCGGTGGACGAGTCGATGATCACTGGCGAGTCCCGGCCGGTGGACAAAGAGCCGGGAGCAGACGTCATCGCCGGCACGGTCAACCAGGACGGCAGCCTACGCGTCCGCGTGACGAAGACGGGCGAGGAGACCGCACTCGCGGGCATCATGCGCCTCGTCGAGGAGGCCCAGCAGTCCAAATCTCGAACCCAGTTGCTCGCAGACCGGGCAGCAGGGTGGCTGTTCTACATCGCGCTCGCCGTCGCTGGCATCACGGCCGTCGCGTGGGTCGTCGCACAGGGTTTCAACATCGGAGTTCTCGAACGTGTGGTAACCGTCCTCGTCATCGCCTGTCCCCACGCGCTTGGTCTCGCGGTCCCCCTCGTCGTCGCCATCAACACGTCCACGGCTGCCCAGAACGGAATGCTCATCCGCGACCGCATCGCCATGGAAGAGGCCCGAAACCTCGATACGGTCATGTTCGACAAGACGGGCACGCTGACGAAGGGTGAACAGGGCGTCGTCGGCGTCGAGACGGCGGGCGATTGGAGTGAAGAGCGGTCATTCGAGGTAGCTGCCGGCGTCGAGGGTGACTCAGAACACATGATCGCTCGTGCAATCCGGACGGCCGCCGAAGAGCGTGGCGTCCAGCGCGCCAGCGTCTCGAACTTCGAGAACCTGCGCGGCCTCGGCGTCAGGGCGACCGTCGACGGCGAGACAGTCCATCTCGGCGGGCCAAACTTGGTTGAGAAACTCGGCATCGAGCGCTCCGACGAGCTGCCTCGTTTGCCGACGAAGCCGGCTCGAACGCACAGACCGTCGTCTATCTCGTCCGGGACGAATCCGAGGTCGTGGCGGCGTTCGCGCTCGCCGACGTCATCCGCGAGGAGAGCCGCCAGGCTATCGAGGCGTTGCACGGGATGGGTATCGAGGTGGCGATGTTGACCGGTGACTCCGAGGACGTCGCGAGAACCGTCGCCGCCGAACTCGGCATCGACCAGTACTTCGCGGAGGTCTTGCCCGAGGAGAAGGACACCAAGGTCGAACAACTCCAGTCCGAGGGGAAGCTGGTCGCGATGGTCGGCGACGGCGTCAACGACGCACCGGCGCTCACGAGAGCCGACGTCGGCATCGCCATCGGCTCCGGGACCGACGTCGCCATCGAGTCCGGCGACATCATCCTCGTCGACAACAACCCACTGGACGTGGTGCGGCTCATCGAGCTCTCGAAGGCGAGTTACCGGAAGATGCAGGAGAACCTCGTGTGGGCAACCGGCTACAACGTGGTCGCGCTGCCCCTCGCGGCCGGGATTCTCGCTCCCATCGGTATCCTCCTGTCGCCGGCCATCGGCGCGGTGTTCATGTCGCTATCGACCGTCATCGTCGCCATCAACGCTCAACGGCTCAGGAGAGTCGACCTCTCGGCATGAATGCGCTGCGCGTCGGCACGCTGAATCCTCTCTCCACGAGGTCGGCGGTGCCTCGTGAGCCCGTGAAAACCGACAGTCAACGTGCTCACAGCCAACGTGGCAGCTGTGGCGGTGGCTTCGACGGCGTTCGTCAACGTTTCGGTGGAACGAGGGTAATGGCTCAGGATTAGGTCCCCATCACAGGGGGCCGAGGGGAAACACCAGATTCTACCGATAGGCGCGAAGACGTCGAATTTCGGGTTTTGAATGGTGACTCGGCGGAATGATTGGCCGTGTTGGAACCCTCAGCATCTGATAGGTACTGGTGGTCGTGCTGCATACAGGGTGCATAGTTCGCACAGGAGAGGTGTCTCCGTCGAGACCAGGCGCACAGGGCGCACCCACCGCAGGCGACGCTGACGGCACCAAGAAGAGAAGGTGTTCGGCCGAGACAGAGAACAGACGGACGACTGTTGACGCGGCGATCGGTCACCGGACCGCCGTTGTCAACGTACTGTGCAATAGTCTCGTCACTACCCATATGAGGCTTTCTGACGTTTTCTACTGGGGCGGCGGTACCACTATCGCTGCACGCGAGACAAACCATGAGCAACGGTTCACACCATGTGACGGAGGAGTCAGACGCCGAATCATTCCGAGCGACACGCCGCACCGCACTTCGCGGAGCGGGTATAGCCGGCTTCCTTGCGCTGGGCGGTAGCACCGTCAGCGCCCGCCAACCGCCCTCAGTCCGGACTGCCGAACAGCGCCGAGGACAGGAGGCGACCGACCACGAGAGGATTCCAGTGACCTGGGAGAATTACCCACGCGCCAACTGCCATGCTTCCTTCCAGTCAACCGTCAACAATGCCGGGTTCGGACAGTTCCAGCATACAGAAGTCTCACCCCAGTCGATGAGCAGTTCACCATAGGGATCAGTCGTGACTTTCTCTACTCGTTTGGGGTGTTCGACCTGACCGAGCCCGTCACTATCACGCCTCCAGACACCGGCGACCGCTACCAGTCGATGAACGTTCAGAACGAGGACCAGTACGTGAAGCTGAGCGTCACCGAAGCCGGTGAGTACACGATAACACGAGATATCACAGGCACTCGGTATGCTGGCGTCCTGATCCGCACGTTCGTCGACCCTGACGACCCGACCGATCTGAAGCAAGCCAGGCAACTCCAGGACGATATCGGCGTCGAGCAGTCATCGACTGGCTCGTTCGAGATTCCGAACTGGGACCAGCAATCGTTTAAAAAACTCGACGACGCGCTCAATACAGTCGCGACCACGTTAGACGACTTCTCGGGTGCGTACGGTGACGTCGACCAGGTCGACCCGGTGAAATTTTTCATCGCCAGCCCGTCGGGGTGGACCGGCGTTCCGCAGCCGTCAGAAGCGTTGTTCTTCCTGAAACACCCGCCCAGAACGACGGTAACACGCCATACACACTCACCGTCGAGGACGCCCCCGTCGACGGGTTCTGGTCGGTCAGCGTCTACAACCGTGAGGGGTACTTCGAGAAGAACGAGTACGGTGCCTATTCCGTTAACAGCGTGACTGCAGAGCCGAACGCCGACGGCAGCGTCACGATTCACTTCGGCGGCGACCCCGACCAGCCGAACTTCCTCTACACCCCAGAAGGGTGGATCTATTATGTCCGGCTCTACGAACCGCGCAAGCCAGTCGTCAACGGAAACTATCAATTTCCCGACGCCAAGCCGGTTGAGTGAGGGAGACGGGCGGATATCAGTCGTCCCGTCCGCTTGCGACTATCTCATCGCGGTTATGAGCGTCTACTCGTCTACTGTCACCAAGGGACGACCATACTGAATACATCCGCTGTATCTTCCACGCGATTCCGCTCGGCTATTGAGGGACCGATAGAGCCACGAGGAGTGGGCACCTGGGCCTCAACCCACTACAGAACTCACGGAATCCCCGACTAGGCGCAAAAACGCCGATTTCCAGGTTCAGAACGGTGGCTCGGGGAACTGCTTCTTCACAGGGGGCTCGGTGGGTACTCACGGAATCTACTAAGAGACGATAAAACGCCGAGATCAGGGGTTAGAATGGCGGCTCGGGGGAACGCGGACCTCGTTCAATCTCTACCCGAGAACGGGTTCCGGGGTCGTGCTGCATACAGGGCGCGAATCGGGCACTGCATTTGGGGTCATATTATCACTATCGGTGTTCGGGACTGTGGGAGAGAAAGCGATCTACATCCTTCTACAGTCTCGTGGCACAAACGATGGAGTGATCGGTTGAGTACGTTCCATACTGCCACCAATTCGAAGCGAAAAACACCCAACTCCATCTTGGCCCTCGTGGAGATATCCAATTGGCTCTGAACTATCTTCAATCAATATATCTGCCAGCAGGTACAGTACTCTTTCGCCTTCAATAGCGGGATTAAGCATCCTTGTCCCTACCCGGTTGTTCTCCTGAGGAGGAATTTCAAGCACCGTTGAAAACAATGGAGCAAACTCACCTTCGCCTCGACTTTGGTTGGGTCTAGTTATCATAACCGCCAGAGTGATCGGTTCTTCGAGCCAATTTTCTACCAATATTCTCTCAACATTGGCTTGACTGATACCGCCAGATATGTCGCCTTCGAGACAACCAGCCCCGCCGAAAACTGCAAGGGTTGTAAGAATACTTCGTCGGGAGACCATACTATGATACAGTGGAAATCATTGAGAGGTATATATTGTGGTCTTCTATTAAGAAAACCTGCTCTTTCTATTGTATGTCCAACTCACTCATCGTGAAATAAAGAGCGGTAGCTTGCTGAATACACCCTCTGAATCGGGCACGGCGTGACTGGGAGAGCGTGAGTAGTCGGCGAAGACACCGGTGTCCGCGAGCGTATCCACCGGCTCATCGTTCCGACTGCTTTCTTCTGAATTCTTTCTTCAGATGCATCAGCGCGAGTGCCGGCGCATGCTTGATGAAATCCCAGACAGCCCGTGGGCCTGCGTCGGTGAGCACTCTCGTGACACCTCTCTTCTGTGTGAAAAATACCGGGCTGCCCCGGTAGATATCGCGTTCGTAGATCCTGTTCTCGTCCCTGGTTTCGAGTACCTCCGTCACCGTCCGTACGTCGTTCCAGTCGCCTCGCATCACGACCACGCCGTCGGGATTCACGACGTGTACCGAGTTCGGCATCCCCCGTATTTTCTGTGGGCGGTCCCTTCGACGTCGTCCACCAGGACAGTGCGCTCGACGTCGTACTCGGCTGCAAACGTCCGTGCTCGTTCGAGTTTGTCTTCGAGCGAGTCGTGGGCGTCGTACTGTTCTCCTGGATGCGCCTCCCTCGTATAGAGCAGGATGAACACCACGTCTGGGAACCGTTTCTGGAGTTCGTCCATCACGTGGACTTTCGAATCCGTGATGGGACACGTGATGCTGCCGGTCTCGAGAACGACCCAGCGTCCCCTGAAATCCGACAGCGCGACTGTCTGTCCGTCCAGCGTGACTGCTTCGAAATCGGGGGCGTCGTCGCCCGGCTCTGGCCCATCGAAGGTCCTGAAGTCGTAGTGTTCCGGGCCGAAATGCCGGTAGTTGTACGCTCGATCCGTCGGTTCGTCTCCTGACGGGTCTGTTCGTGACTGAGCCATAATCCTACGACTGAGGACGGGGGCAGGATAGGTCTGGAGACTGCCTAGTATTATCGGTACTTTATATGTCGGAGCGGGGCGAACGAGGAGTAATGAATCGACAGCGCATCGAGGCGGAGACGGAGTAGCGCATGCGGGCTGTCACCGTCACGCTCGCCCAGCCGGTCGGTCCACACATCGCATACCGGATGTTCGGTGCGGACTCGGAGTTCGAAAGAGAGCAGATCTACCATCTCAACGTCCTCGCGGATGAAACCGTCATCCTCGTGGGGCGGCTCCGAGGTGACCTCGACGAAGCGAGACGATTGCTGGATGACCACCGCGATGTACTCGGGTACAGTATCTCCAGCGAGGAGCCGCAGAACGGGCTCGTGTACGTACACGCTCGGCCGCCGCCCGCCATGAAGCAGTTCCTGAGCTCCCCCGCGTCCACGAGGTGTTCTTCAGTTTCCCGATCGGCAGTACCAGCGACGGCCGGCTCAGCGTGGAGATGCTCGGCGAGACGAACGACGTGTTACGAGAGGCGCTCGCTGACGTGCCGCCGGAACTCGACGTGACCATCGAACGTATCGGCCCATACCCGGAGGCGGGACGAGACATCTCGGGCTTGTTGACCGACCGCCAGCGAGAAGTGCTGGATGTCGCGCTGTCTCTCGGATACTACGACGTTCCACGGCAGGCGACCCACCGTGATATCGCTGAACGACTGGACTGTTCTGTTGCTACCGTGGGCGAGCACCTCCAGAAGATCGAATCTCGCGTGTTCAAGCACGTCCGTCCATAGGCCATTCGAGGGAGACTCAGAGAAGCTACTGGATGCGAAAAAACGCCGATTTCCAGGTTCAGAACGGTGGCTCGGGAAAATGCTTCGTCACAAGGGGCTCGGTGGGGGTAACTCTCTTCATCGCCACCGACCAGCCGTAGGTGACACGACCCAATAAGTCCCCCTGTCCCGCAGGCCCGGACGCGTACGACGACCCTGGTGTCTCACCGTTCGGCCAAAGCACACCGTCACGAGTCTTCGACGGTGGTTCGGAGTATCGCACCCTCGGTCGGGTTCTCGTTGGCGAAGTTGCAGACGAACAGGTCGTCCTGCTGCTGGTCGGTCGTGCCGAACGCCACGTCGGACGGAAACACGAGGCCGTCGTCGCCGGACGCGAGGGTCGTCGTCTCCTGGTCCGGTGTGACGACGACCACCTCGTTCAGCGAGTTCGCGGCGACGTAGACGTCCTGGTCCCGGGTCGTAATCCCGTCCGCCCCGAAGATGCCGGGACCCTCAAAGTAGGTCGTCGCGTCGCCCGCGCTGCCGTCCTCGGCGACCGGGACGCGCACGAGGCGACCCACGTCCTCGCCCGCGTCGCTCGCGGCTCGCGTAACGGCGACGAACACGGCGCCGTCGGGCCCGAGGGCGAGTCCGTTCGCCCCGAAGCTCTCGGTGTCGAGTGCGTCCGCGTCCACCCAGACGGAGGCGGCGGTTTCCGGGTCGGACGCGTCGAGCGGCACCTCGTACACCCGCCCGGCGAACGATTCCGTGACGAGCAGGCGGTCGTCGTCGGCGTCGTAGAGCACGTCGTTCGGGAACGCCTGGTCCCCGTCCGCGGCCGGAATCGCGGCGAACAGTCCGGGGTCGCCGCCGTCCCGCGGGACGCGCCAGACGCCGGTCCCGGCGTCGGCCTGGGAGGCGACGTACAGCGTTCCGTCGGGGCCGACTTCGACGCCGATGGCGGACCCGGGAAGTGTCGCGACCTGTTCTATGTCGTCGAGGGTCAGTCCGGTCTCCTGGGTCTGCTCGGCGGAGACCGCCCAGACCTCGCCGGCCGTGATGCCGAAGTACAGGGTGCCGTCGCCGTCGACGGCGAGGTTCTCGGGGACCCTGTCTTCGTCCCGGATTGCGACGACGGTTTCGACGGCGGGCCGCGCTTGAGTGGTCTCGTCGGTCGGTTGAGTTTCGGTGGTGGTCTCGTCGTCCTGGGCTCCGGCGGTCCCGACGACCGGCAGTGTCAGGGCCGCCCCGGCGAGTTTCACGACTGTCCGTCGGTTGACACGCATAGCGTCGAATAATCGGCAGAGAGCGGCTTAACTCCGACGACGGTAGCGGGAAACCGTCCCGTCGCCAGATGGTGAACCGGTGAGGCGTACCCGACACGTTCAACGACGTCACCAGTCTGCCCGTACCCGGGTCACCGGTCGTCGGGTTCCCGGCGTCACCAGTCGGCGAGGTCCCGGAGGTCATCGGCCACGGCGGCCACGTCGTCGGCGTCGAGGGCGCCGTCCTCGGTGACGACGCCGGTGACCAGGTCGGCGGGCGTCACGTCGAAGACGGGGTTCTCGACCGCCAGGTCGGCGGGGCCGTCGTAGACGGCGGCCGGGTCGCCCGCCTCCAGCACCGGTTCCGGGTCGGTGCTGACCTTGTCCCGGGCGCAGGCGGCGTAGACCGGCACGCCCTCGCGGGCGGCGGCGAGCGCCGCGGCCCGGGTGCCGACCTTGTTGACCACTGCGCCGTCAGGGAGCACGGTGTCGGCGCCGACGAGAACGACGTCCACGTCGTCGAGGAGCGACGCGACGGCGGCGTCCGTGGTGAGCGTCACGTCGATGCCGGCGTCGGCCAGTGTTTCGGCGACGCCGACGCCCTCGCGGGCGGGCCGGGACTCCGCGACGAGGACGTGGTCGGGGGCGGCCGCCAGGAGGGCGTCGGTGACGGTGCCGGAGCGCGAGAGCGTGACCACCGCCTTGCCGGCGACGCGGTCGGCGGCGTTCGCAGCGGTCGCGCGGTCGGCGCGGATCGCGTCGTCGATGACGTCGGTGGCGGCCGCCTCGACGGCTTCCGGAGTCCGGTCGTCGGTGGCGGCGGCCATCACGCGGTTCACGCGGTTTCCGAGCGCGGCCATGCTGGGTCTGGCCTCCGCCAGGTCGTCCGCCAGGTCCGCCAGGTCGCCCCAGTCGCTGCCGTCCGCGGCGAGGACCGCGGCCTGGTCGCGGAGCACTTCGAGCGCCCGGACGGAGACGTACGCTGAGCCGTGAGTGGCGTCGGTGCGGACCGTCTCGACGGTCGGTGCGACGGCGTCGTACGACCGCCAGAGGTCCGGCACGGTCTCGCGGTGCAGGAGTTCGGTCGGCGGCACCCACTCGTAGTCGGTCGTCTCCTCGTTGGTCGTCACGTCGCGGTCGTCGCAGTCGAACAGGTAGGGGTGGACGACCCACCGCCGGTCGAGGTCGGCGTCCTCGACGGTGAACGGGTCGCCCGCCCTGACGAACGTGACCGCGTCCCGGAGACCGGTCTCCTCGGCTATCTCCTGGCGGGCGGCCGCGTCCGGGTCGCCCTCGGCGTGGCCGGAGACCACACCCCACTGTCCCTGGTAGGTGCCGACGCGGTCGCTGCGGCGGAACAGGAGCACGTCGGCGTCGTTCCGGAGAAAGCACGTGACCACGTGGGTCTCGTCCATGGCTCGACAGACGGGCGGGCAGGTTTTAGTCGCTTGCCTGCCAATCCCGTGTCATGACGCGACTCGCCATCCTGGCGGACACCCACGTGCCGTCACGCGAACCCGCCGTTCCCGCCTGGGTCGAGACGGCCGTCGAGGCGGCCGACCACACCATCCACGCCGGCGACTTCGACGCGAAACCGGTCTACGAGTCGCTGGTCGACCTCGCGGGCGGGAACCTGACCGCCGTGCACGGGAACCTCGACCCGGCGGACCTCGAGTTGCCCCACGTCGCCACCGTCGCCCTGGACGGCGTGACGTTCGTCGTCACGCACGGGACGGGGCCGCGCGACGGCTACGAGGAACGCATCGTCGAGGCCGTGCGCGGCGAGACGACCGACCCGGACGCTGTCGGCGTCGGCGGCCACACCCACGAGGTGCTCGACGCCGAGGTGGACGGCACCAGGATTCTCAACCCGGGCAGCGCCACCGGTGCGGAACCGGCGAGCGAACCGACGATGCTGGTGGCCGACGTGACGGACGGGGACCTGTCGGTGGAGGTGCGCCGGGAGTAGTCTCCGGTACCGCTGTGGTTTTGAGTGGGGAGTCGAAACGGGCGGGCATGGAAGCGTTCGCGGTCCCGGGACTGCCCGAGGTGCGGCCGGGCGACGACCTCGCCGCCCTCGTCGCGGAGCGCGTCGACCTGGCGGACGGCGACGTTGTCGTCGTGGCGAGCACCGTCGTCTCGAAGGCCGAAGGGCGGCAGGCGTCGCTCGCCGACTTCCCCGCCGGGTCGCGGGCACGCGAGATAGCCGACCGACTCGCGGCCATCGCGGGCGAGGAGAAGGACCCCCGGTTCGCCCAGGCCGTGCTGGAGGAGTCCACGGAACTCCTGCTCGAAGCGCCGTTCCTGCTCGCGGTGACGCGGTTCGGCCACGTCGGCGTGAACGCCGGCATCGACCGCTCGAACGTCGGCGACGCCGACCTGCTGTTGCTCCCCGAGAACCCGGACGCGAGCGCCGAGCGCATCCGGGCGGGGCTGGACGCCGACGTCGCCGTCGTCGTGAGCGACACGTCCGGCCGGCCGTTCCGCCTCGGCCAGCGCGGCGTCGCGCTCGGGTGGTCGGGCCTCCCGGCGTGCCGCGACTGGCGGGGCGAGACGGACCGCGACGGCCGCGAACTCGGCGTGACCGTCGAGGCCGTGGTGGACGAACTCGCCGCCACCGCGAACCTCGTCTCCGGCGAGGGCGACGGCGGCACGCCGGTCGTGGTCGTGCGGGACTGGGAGTTCGGCGACCACGCCGGCCACGACCGCCTGTTCCGCGACGACGAGACCGACCTGGTCAGGAAAGCCCTCCGGGAGTGGGAGTATGCTCGGGATTGAACTCACGCCGGAGCTACCGGTCGCGGACGTGGTGGACCTCGGCGTCGCCGCCGAGGACGCCGGGTTCGACGCCGTCTTCGCCAGTTCCCACTACAACAACCGCGACCCGTTCCTGACGCTCGGCCGGGTGGCCGCCGCCACCGACTCGGTCCGCCTCGGCCCGGGCGTCGCGAACCCCTACGAGACACATCCCGTCAAACTCGCCTCGCAGGTGGCGACCCTGAACGAGGTGAGCGACGGCCGCGCCGTCCTGGGGCTGGGCGCGGGCGACCGGTCGACGCTCGGGAACCTGGGCATCGACCGCGACCGGCCGCTCCGGCGGGTGCTGGAGTCCATGCAGGTCGCCCGGTCGCTCTGGGCGGGCGAGCGCGTCGACCACGACGGCACGTTCGTCGCCCGGGACGCCGGCCTGAACTACGAGGCCGGCGACGTCCCGGTGTACGTCGGCGCCCAGGGCCCGCACATGCTCCGCATGAGCGCGAAGTACGCCGACGGCGTCCTGATAAACGCCGCCCACCCGTCGGACTTCGAGTGGGCCGCCGGCCAGATAGAGCAGGGCCTCGCCGAGCGTCCGGCCGACCGCGGCGCGTTCGACGTCGCGGCGTTCGCGAGCGTGAGCGTCGCCGAGGACGAGGCTGACGCCCGGGAGGCCGCGCTGCCGCCGGTCGCGTTCATCGCCGCGGGCGCCCCCGACCCGGTGCTCGACCGCCACGACATCGACCGGGAGCGGGGGCGCGCATCGGCGAGGCTCTCCGGGCGGGACAGTTCGAGGAGGCGTTCGCGGCGGTGACGCCCGCGATGGTCGACGCGTTCTGCATCGCCGGGACGCCGGATTCGGTCGCCGAGGCGTTCGCCCGCGTCGACGACTACGTGGACAGCGTCGTCGCCGGGTCGCCGCTCGGGCCGGACAGGACGGAAGCGGTCAGGCTTCTCGCGGCGGCGTTCGACCGGACGACTCGGGCGTGATGAGGTCGAGCAGGGCGCCCAGCGCCAGGACGCCGAACACGACCAGCGCGAACGTGGTGAGGAGGAACCCCATCCCGACGAGCACGATGGATATCGGGTCGGCGAGCGCCACCTGCAGGAACGTGTTGACGAGTTGGACGAGCTGCTCGATGAGTGGAGCCATACGCTGAGATAGCGGGAGGGCCGCCTTAGTTGCACCGGGATTGCCGGGCGCGGCGGGACGGTTATGTGGCCGGGGCCCGAACCCCCGTGCGTGCCCGACAACGCGACGCTCGACGAGTTCGCCGGCGGGGCCGGCGCGGCGGACGACGGGGCGGGCGAGTCCGCAGCGGACGAGCGCGCCGACCCCGACAGGGAGGGGTCGAATCCGACGGAGAGAGCGTCGAAACCGACGAGGAGAGCGAGGGAGAGCGCGTCGTGGACGACGGGACCGAACCGGAGCAGTCGAGTTCGGTCGCGCCCGCGGTGTCGACCTACCGGTGGCAGCCGGACGGCGTCGCGTGTGCCGACTGCGGCGCGACGGTCCAGCGGCTCTGGCGCGACGGCGACGACCTGGTCTGTGACGGGTGCAAGGACTGGACCGCGTAGCCGGCGTCCCCGACCGGCGGTCGGCGTGCCCGGGGACTAATTGGGAAGAAGACACTTACCGGTCGGTTCCGAACGCCCGACATCGACTCGTCGGTCGGACCGCGAGTATCCGTCGGCTGACCTGTCCCGTGTGAGATACTGACCAACATGCTTACAAACTCGTCCCACCAAACTCCGTTCGGTTACCGACTCCCGGTCCACGGGTCAGCGGTCGCGTCGCGACCCCGGGCGGTCCCCCACTGGCACCTATGACAGACACCAGTCCCGACACGTCACCGACACACGACGAAGGCGGGGTCGACCTCGACATCGACGGGGCGACCGCCCTCGCCGAAGCCGTCACCGAGAACATCGAGACAGTCATCGTCGGCAAGCACGACGCCACCGAGCACGTGATGACGGCCATCCTGGGACGCGGCCACCTCCTGCTCGAAGACGTCCCCGGCGTCGGGAAGACGATGCTCGCGCGGGCCATCGCCCGCTCGGTCGACGGCGACTTCAAGCGCGTCCAGTTCACGCCCGACCTCATGCCAGCGGACGTCACCGGCGTGAACGTGTTCAACGAGAAGACCCGCGAGTTCGAGTTCCAGCCCGGCCCGGTGTTCGCGAACGTGGTGCTCGCCGACGAGATCAACCGCGCGCCGCCGAAGACCCAGTCCGCGCTCCTCGAAGCCATGGAGGAAGAGCAGGTGACGACCGACGGCGTCACGCGAGCGGTTCCCGACCCGTTCGTCGTCATCGCCACGCAGAACGCCGTCGAGCGCGACCGGAACTACGACCTGCCGGTCGCCGAAGTGGACCGGTTCATGAAGAAGATACGCCTCGGCTACCCCTCCCCGACGGAGGAGAGCGAGGTCCTGCGCCGCGTCGTCGGCGGCCACCCCATCGACTCGGTCGAACCGGTGGCGTCCGTCGACGACCTGCGGACGGCGCGGGCGACGACCGCCCGCGTCCACGTCGAACCGTCGGTCCGCGACTACGTGACCCGGCTCGCGGGGTACACCCGCGAGAACGCCGCGCTGGGCGCCAGTCCGCGGGGGTCTATCGCACTGCTCCGGGCCGCCCAGGGCCGGGCCGTGCTCGCGGGCCGCGACTACGTCATCCCCGACGACGTGAAACGGGAGGCCCGGTCGGTCCTCGCCCATCGCATCCGCGCCGACGACGGCGGGTCGACGGGCGGACCCGACGCGATGGCCGTCGTCGACGCTGCACTCGACACCGTGCCGGTGGAATGAAGGCGAGACTCACGCGCCGTGGACGGGTGGTGCTCGGCATCGCCGTCGTCGCGGCACTGCTCGGGTGGGGATTCGGGGGAAGAGCGCTGAATGCGGTCGTCATGCCGGCGCTCGCGCTGCTCGTCGCGGGCGGCGTGAGCGCGTGGCGCCTCGACCGGCCGACCGTGACGCGCAACGTCCAGCGGTACGGGTTCGTCGGCGACAGTCGCACGGTCGAACTCGTCGTCGACACCGACCAGTCGTTCACCGCGAGCGTCGTCGACGAGTTGAGTAGCGGACTCGATGGCGGCGGCGAGTTCGAGACCGTCGTCGACGGGAGCACCATCACCTACGACGTCGACCTGCCGAACCGCGGCGTCCACACCATCGGACCGCTCCGCGTGGTGGCCCGCGACCTGTTCGGGTTCTGGGAGCGGAGCTTCTACTACGGGTTCTCGACCGAGGTCGTGGCGTATCCGCCCGTTCGGTCGCTGGGCGACGACCTGGCGGGCGGGTTCGCGGGGACGACCGACGACCGCGAGCATTTCGACAGCCTCCGTGAGTACCAGCGCGGCGACGCGCTCCGCGACGTGAACTGGAAGGCGAGCGCGAAGCGCGCGAGCGGCGACATGGTCGTCACCCGGTACGGCGGCCGGGGGTCGTCCGACAGTGTCGTGGTCGCCGCCGAGGCCGACCCGAGCCATCCCGACGAGGTGGCCGAGGCCGCGGCGAGCGTCGCGGCCCACCTGCTCGACGCCGGCCTGGCCGTCGGCGCGGTGACCCACTGGGGGTCCGTCGCGCCGGGTACGGGGACCGAACAGCGCCGGCAGATACTCGACCTGCTGGCCCGGATGGGCCGAGGGTCGCTCTCGCCGGGTCTCCGCGACGAGGCGGACGTCCTCGTTACCTCTGACCGGTCCGGCGCGCACGTCGAACTCGCGGGCGGTCGCCGCCCGTACCGGAGCCTGCTCCGGAACCGCTCCCCGGGGTGACCGCGTGAGCGTCCGGACCGTCGAGACGCCGTCGCTCGGCGAGGTGTCGGTGTTCCGGCTGGCCGCCCTCGGCGCGACGGCCGTCCTCACCGCGTCCTACCTGGTCGTCCTCTACCACGTCGTGTCGGTGGTCGGGGGCGTCACGGTGTTCGTGAGCGTGGTGCTGGGCGCGTTCGTCCTCGCCGTCGGGTTCGCCCACGCGTTCGACCGGCGCGAGGCGCTGGCGACCGGCCTGTTCCTGCTGGCCGTCGGCCTCGCGGCCTACCTGGTGACCATCCCCGAGGCCTACCTCGCGGTGATGTCGGCCGGCCGCATCGCGAGCGACATGGCGTCGCTGCTCACCGGCTTCTCCGTCATGCAGATGACGGAGGTGGGCGCGTGGGCCGTCTCCATCGCGCCCGGCCCGGTGTTCCTGACGTGGTACTTCGCCGTCCGCCGCGAGTACGCGGGGGCGGCGGCCGTCGGCGGCCTCACGCTCGGGTTCTTCGTCCTGACGGGCGATAGCGGCACCGCCGGCACCCTGCTGGGCGTGCTCGCCGCGACGGCGATGCTGGCGTTCGGCACCCTGGAGGCCACCGGCGGGAGCCGCGAGCAGGTCGAGGTGCTCGCGGTGACGTTCGCGGTGATGATACTCGCGTCCGCCACCGTGACCGCCGTCCCGGGCGACAGCGGGTCGCCCATCGTCCCCTCGGGTGCCACCGCCGTCCAGGGCGACATCATCAGCTCCGGCGAGCGCGTGGGCGTCGGCGGCAGCATCAGGCTCTCGCCGACGGTGCGGTTCACCGTCACCGCCGACGAGGAGCCTACTGGCGCACGGGCGTCTACGACCGGTACACCGGGTCGGGCTGGGTCCGCACCGGCGAGTCCGAGCGCTACGACGACGGGCCCATCGCCGAGACGCCGGGCGAACGACGGACCAACGTCCAGCGGTGGGAGGCGAAAGGCACCGTGAACGTGCTGCCGGTGGCGGCAGAACCCGTCGACGTGGACGGCGTGCCCGCGAAGGTCACCGACGTCGGCGGCATCCAGCCGGTGGACGCCCTCCACGAGGGCGACACGTACACCGTGACGAGCGAGGTACCGAACGTCACCGCCGAGCAGTTGCGGCGGGCGGGCACCAACTACCCGGACGAGGTGACCCAGCGCTACCTCCAGGTGCCCGACCGGCTGCCGGACCGCGTGGCGACGCGGTCGGCGAACGTGACCGCGGGCGCGGAGAACCCCTACGAGGCGGCGGTGCTCGTCGAGCGCCACCTCGAAGCCAACAAGGCGTACTCGCTCGACGTGCCCCGGGCGAACGGCGACGTGGCCGACCGGTTCCTCTTCGAGATGGACCGCGGCTACTGCGTCTACTACGCCACCACGATGGTGATGATGCTCCGGACCCAGGGCGTGCCCGCCCGGTTCGTCACCGGCTACGCGCCCGGGCAGCGCGTGGCCGAGGACGAGTGGGTCGTCCGCGGCTACGACTCACACGCGTGGGTCGAGGTCTACTTCCCGGACGTGGGCTGGGTCCAGTTCGACCCGACGCCCGGCGGCCCCCGGGTCGCCGCCGAGGAGAGCCGACTGGAGCAGGCCCGCGAGGAGAACGCGTCGAACGTCGACGCGGCCGGCAGCGAGAACGGCACGTGGACGCCGACGACCACCGACGGCCAGAACGAGAGCGTCGACAACGAGACGGCGGCCGCGGCGTACGCCCCGACGAACCCGTCGAATTTCGGCCAGTCGCTGGACGCGGAGAACCAGGCAGTGGCGGGCGACATCCCGACCTCGCACCTGGACGGGGCGGCGTCGAGCGCCGACACCGGTGACGGGATACCGATCCCCGCGCCCCAGACCCTGTTGCTCTGGAGCGTGCTGGGCGTCGGCGTCGCCGCCGCCGTCAGGCGGACGGAACTACTGGACCGCGCCTACCGCGAGGTGTGGCTGCGGTGGCAGCCGACCGGCGACCCCGCCGAGGAGGTAGCCGGCGCCTACGACCGCGTGGAGTACCTGCTCGGGCTGGAACGCCGGCCCCGACGGCCGGGGAGACGGTCCGGGAGTACCTCGCGGCGGTCCGGGCCGACGAGCGCGCCCGGCGCGTGGCGGCCATCCGCGAACGCGCGGAGTACGCCGGCACGGCGTCGGCTGCGGACGCCCAGGAAGCCAAGGAGCTGACGGCCGAACTCGTGAGCGAGCGACGGCCGCTCTGACGGCCATCTCAGTTCCCGACAACGTTTAATAGGTTGATTTCGTAGCCACGGACGTAATGTCGGAAGTCTGCTCGACGTGCGGGCTGCCCGAGGAGCTCTGCGTCTGCGAGGACGTGGCCAGAGAGTCTCAGCAGATCAACATCCGCATCGACGAGCGCCGCTACGGAAAGGAGGTAACGGTCATCGAAGGATTCGACCCCAAGGACGTCGACCTCGACAGCCTGTCGTCGGACCTCAAATCGAAGTTCGCCTGCGGCGGGACCGTCGAGGACGGCCAGATAGAGCTCCAGGGGAACCACAGCGGCCGGGTGGAGGATTTCCTCCGGGACCGCGGCTTCAACGTCGCCTGATTTCACGTGGGGCGACCGCCCCGACTTCGCCCGCTTCGGTGAGCCTGCGGCGGCGTTCCACCGCACGCGAGCGACGACCGCGGCGGCACGCTTTTGCCGTCGCCACGCGAACGCATCACACACGATGGGGGAGCCACGCATCTACGCGCCGATGAGCGGCCTGCGTACCCTCGGGGAGGACGGCGACGACGAAACCGACCGGAGCGAACGCGACGGCGGGAGCGAACGCCGGAAGGGGCGTGACGGCGCAGCGGAGAGCGAGAAGAACCACGACGAGCGACGCGAGCGACGCGTCGACCCGATGCTCCGGGCGTCGGTGAACCGCCGGGTCTAGAGGTAGCCGTCCGCCGACGCGAGCAGGAGTCCCTCGATAGTGGCGTCGTTGGCGGGCGGTTCGCGGGCGACGGCGAGCGCGTCCTCGACGGGGACGCGTTCGACCGTGAGGAACTCGTTTCCGTCGTGGTCAGGGTCGCCCGGCGTCAGCCCCTCCGCGACGACGATGCCGCGCCGGTGGCGGAGGACGCCCGTCGCCGCCCAGAACGACGCCAGGAGGGTGACGTCGTCGGCGCGGAAGCCGGTCTCCTCGCGAAGTTCGCGGGCGCCCGCCGCCTCGAACGCCTCGGTCGTGACGCCGTCCGCCTGCGGGTTTCCGGCGTCGGCGTCCTCGACGATGCCGGCCGGGAGTTCCAGGCACTGCTCCCGGACGGCCGGCCGGTACTGGTCGACGAAGACGACGTCGCCGTCGTCCACCGCCACGACGACGACGGCCGGCGGGAGCGCCGCCCAGTAGTAGTTCTTCTCGGACCCGTCGGGTTGGACGACCCGGTCGTAGCCGCCGGTGTACCAGCCCGTCTCGTACTCGGCGACCGACTCGACGACCGGCCACTCGTCTGTCATGGGCGACCGGACGGCCGCGACGCGTAAAGACCCCGACCCTCCCGGGCGCGGCAGCACCTCTTTGCTACCGATTCTCATCCGATGAAAACCGTCGTGCAGGTCAATAACACTACACGACGACTGTTGTACTATGACCCGCCTCAGGCAGTGGGCCGACCGCGAATACTCCCGCCGCCAGCGCCTGGTCTTCCTCGTCGTCCAGGCGCTCGCGGCCGTGGTCGTCGTCCCCGGCCTGCTCGCGGTGACCGGGCCGTGGCTCGACGCCGCGCTCGGCCTGCCACCGTTCGACGTCACACCGGCGAGCGAGATGCTCGCCGGCGTATTGATGGGAGCGGGGCTCGCCGTCGCCATCTGGGCCGTCCAGGTCACCTTCGAAGTGGGCCACGGGACGCCCGCCCCGATGATGCCGCCGAAGCGACTCGTCGTCC
Source organism: Halobacteriaceae archaeon GCM10025711 (assembly GCA_042662785.1). Taxonomy (GTDB): domain Archaea; phylum Halobacteriota; class Halobacteria; order Halobacteriales; family Halobacteriaceae; genus JBHSYX01. The sequence goes on along the minus strand of JBHSYX010000001.1, from coordinate 477,181 downwards.
AGGGACCGTACAACCACTGCCGGAACCCGATGGTGCTCGGGACGGCACTGTTCTACCTCGGGGTCGGCATCTGGCTCGGCTCCGCCGGCGGCCTCCTCCTGGTGGTGGTCCTCGACGTGGGGCTCGTCGCGTACGCCAAGGCCGTCGAGGAGAAGGAACTCGCCGCCCGGTTCGGCGAGGACTACCGGGAGTACCGCCAGCGCACTCCGTTCCTGCTCCCTCGGCCGTGACGGCGGGGATAACCCTTATGCCGACCGCACCCGGACGGGTGAGTGTATGAGCGCGGTCGAAGTCACCGCCAGCACGGGGCGCTACCTGAGCGCCATCCTCCTCGTCAGCGCCACCGAGGGGCGGCCCGCGAAGACCGGCGAGATAGCCGACCGTCTCGGGGTCAGTCCCGCGAGCGTCACCGAGATGCTCACCACGCTCGAAGAGAGCGGCCTCGTCACCTACGAGAAGTACCGGGGTGCGCGCCTCACCCCCGAGGGCGAGGCGGTGACGCGCGAACTCATGTGGAAACACTGCCTCGCGGACAACTTCATGGAGGCGAACCTCGACCTCGACCCGACCGACGCCCGGCAGTTCGGCCACGCGCTCTCCGACGAGTCGGCCGCCGCGCTCCGACGACTCATCGACCACCCGTGTGACGGCGCGTGCGGCGCGCCACACGACGAGTACTCGGAGTGCACCGACGAGGTCCAGGAACAGTCCTGCTGGTGGAGAACGTCGCGGTAGACCCGGCCGTGGGCCTGCCGCTGGAGCGTCGCCACCGCGGCGTCCTCCTCGTTCTGGAACGTCGCCGCGACCACCACGCCCTCGAACGGAACCGGGTGCCAGGCGACGTACTCGACGTTCTCGCTGCCGGCTTCCACCACCTCGTAGTCGGGGTGGTCGGCCACCCAGTCGTCGAACTCCTCGCGGGTGCCGACCGTCACTTCGAGCAGCGACGCGAACAGCGCGTCGCGGGCCGTTCCGACCACGTCGGTCGTGACCCGGTCGCGGTACTCCTCGCGGTCGAACGCCATGGCCGTCGCCACCTCGCGCACCACCGTCTGGGCGGCCAGGCCGAGGCCCTCGTAGGCGTCGACGGCCGCGTCCGCGGACTCGGGTGCCAGAACGCCGCGTGTGTGCATACCGGGTGGTCGTCGCCGGGTCCCTACTCGTTTTCGGCTTCGTCGTCGCCGCGCATCCGCCGGGTCAGCTCCCGGGCCTCCGCGAGGACGGACTCGACGTCGGCGTCCGTCGCCCCGCCCCGGCCGGCGTCGCGGCCGTAGCCGGCGTGCCGCGCCAGGTCGTCCTCGAAGGTGGCGTGGTCGTGGTCGGCGTCGGCGAACTCCTCGAACTCCTCCTCGGGGAGCGTCTCCGACACCACCGCGGCGAGTTCCTGGGTGCCCTCCTGGGCCCACCCCGGCGCGTGCTCGTCGAGCCACGCCTCGTGGTCCTCGCGGCCGATCATCGCGGTGAACGCGAGGTGGTTGGCGAGATGTGCGGCGTCCGCCTGGGGCTCCTCGCAGACCGGACAGGCGTATCCCATACCCGGAGGGTGGGGCGTCGCGTTAAAATCGCTGGCGGTCCCGGAGGTCGGCGACCAGCACGTGGGCGTTCTCGCCGTCGGCGTAGTAGCCCGAGACGGTGCGGTGGTGACGGAAGCCGTACGCGGCGTAGAGGGCCTGGGCCGGTTCGTTGCTCGGGCGCACCTCGAGTTTCACGTGCGTGACGCCCTCCGTACCGAGGACCTGGAGCGAGCGCTCCAGGAGCGACCGGCCGATGCCCTCGCCGCGCCGGTCCGGGTGGACCGCGAGGTCCTTGACGTGGCCGATGGGCCAGCCGTCGTTCGGCACGACGTCCGAGACGACGTACCCGACCACGTCCGCCGACGACGAATCGGCCGGCGGCCCGGCGTCAGCCACCAGGAAGCCGTCCTCGCCCACGAACTCCACGAAGCTCGAGAACGGCCACGGCTGCGGGAACGACGACGTCTCGATGCGGTAGACGTCCAGCAGGTCCGCGTGGACCGCCTGCCGGATGGAGACGCCGGCGTCGGTGGGGCCGTGGACGGTGGTCACGCCTCCGGCTACGGGCCAGGTGCTACTAAGCGTCACGGCGTCGGAACGCGTAGCCGGCGCTGCCACCCGAAGGAAAAACGGAGAACGCTGGCTCAGTCGTCCGCAGGGGCGGCGCCGCCGGACTCGGCGTACTTCTTCGTGTGGGGTAGCTTGCCGCCGTCGGCGAGAATCTCGCGCTCGCGCGCGGAGGCGTCGAGGAAGGCGGTCGCCTCCCACTCGTCGTTCACGCGGACCGTGAACTCCTCCTGGCCGGAGCGGACGGCCTCGGCGACGTCGTCGACGATCTCGATGTCGTCGCCCTGGTCTATCTTCGCGTAGGTCTCCTCGTCGATGCGGAGCGGGATGAGCCCGAAGTTGAAGAGGTTCGCCTTGTGGATGCGGGCGAAGCTCTGGGCGAGGACGCCCTCGACGCCGAGGTACATCGGGCAGAGCGCGGCGTGCTCGCGCGAGGAGCCCTGGCCGTAGTTCTCGCCGGCGACGAGGAAGCCGCCGTCGGACTCCATCGCGCGCTCGGCGAACGTGTCGTCGACGCGCGACAGCGTGAACTCGGAGAGCTTCGGGATGTTCGACCGGAACTTCAGGATGTCGCTGGTCGCCGGGATGATGTGGTCGGTCGTGATGTTGTCCTCCATCTTCAGGAGGGCGGGCCCGGCGAGGTCGGCCGGCATCGGGTCCTTCAGCGGGACGTCGCCGATGTTCGGCCCCTTGATGAGGCCGTCGTCCACGGCCTCGTCCGGGGCGATGAGGTCGGTGTCCGAGCCCGTGTACTGGTCGGGCATCTCCAGGCCCGGTGCCTCCATGTCGCCGAGTTCGTCCGCGAGGTCGCGCGGGTCGACGATCTCGCCCTTGAGGGCGGCCGCGGTCGCGACCTCCGGCGAGCAGAGGTAGACGTTGTCGTCTTCGAGACCGGAGCGACCCTCGAAGTTGCGGTTGAACGTGCGGAGGCTGACCGAGTCGGAGGCGGGCACGTGACCGATGCCGATGCAGGCGCCGCACGTCGCCTCGGAGAAGTTGACGCCGGCGGCCATCATCTCGGCCGTCCAGCCCTCTTTGGCGAGCATCTCCGAGGCCTGCTTCGACCCGGGCGCGACGATCATCTCGGTCTTCATGTCGACCTCGCGGCCCTCCAGCATCTTCGCCGACGGGAGGATGTCCTCGTAGGCGCCGTTCGTGCAGGAGCCGATCATGACCTGCTCGACCTCGGTGCCCTCGACCTCGCGGACGGGGACGACCTTGTCCGGCATCGACGGCATCGCGATGAGCGGCTCGATCGTCGACAGGTCGATGGTTATCTCGTCGTCGTACTCGGCGTCGTCGTCGGGCTGGAGTTCGACGAAGTCGTCCTCGCGGCCGACGCGGGACAGGAAGTCCCGGGTCTGCTCGTCCGTCGGGAAGATGGACGTGGTGGCGCCGAGTTCGGTGCCCATGTTCGTGATGGTGGTGCGCTCCGGGACGGTGAGCGTCTCGACGCCCGGGCCCGAGAACTCGAATATCTTGCCGACGCCGCCCTTCACGGAGAGGCGGCGGAGCATCTCGAGGATGACGTCCTTCGCGGTCGCCCACTCCTGGAGTTCGCCTTCGAGGCGGACGTTCACGATCTCGGGCATCTCGATGTAGTACGGGCCGCCGCCCATCGCGACGGCGACGTCGAGGCCGCCGGAGCCGATGGCGAGTTCCCCCAGGCCGCCCGGCGTGGGCGTGTGCGAGTCCGAGCCGAGCATCGTCTTGCCCGGCGCCGCGAAGTGCTCCTTGTGGACCTGGTGGCAGATGCCGTTCCCCGGGCGCGAGAAGTGCGCGCCGAACGTGCCGGCGGCGCTCCGGAGGAACCGGTGGTCGTCGGTGTTCTTGAAGTCGAACTGGTAGGTCTGGTGGTCGCAGTACTGGGCGGCGAGCTCCGTCTGCACCGCTTCGAGGTCGAGCGCCTCGAACTGGAGCCAGACCAGCGTCCCCGTCGTGTCCTGTGCGAGGACCTGGTCGATCTCGATCCCGATCTCCTCACCGGTCTCGAGTTCGCCCTCGACGAGATGGTCCTTGAGAATTTTCTCCGTCAGCGTATCTCCCATAACGTACGAAGATGGCGGTTCTACGAACATAAAACCCGGAGGATTCCATTAGATTCGCCCCCACAGGCAGGTATACAGTACGGATTCCTAATATCGATATAAACTCACAGCCGGGAGGGTCAGGCCCGGCCAGAACCCGTGGAAGCCCCCACCCTCGCTCCCCGTCGAAACCGTCGCGTCGGAGGTGCTGGCGTGGCTTCGCCAGCGTTATACCCCAGTAAAGAGAGCCGTCGTGTATGTTCCGGAGCGGGGCGTTCGTGGCAGAGCACATCGACGGGGTGACCGACGACCAGATCCAGCCGAACGGGGTGGACCTCACCCTGGAAGCGGTGTACGAGCAGCGGGAGCCGGGGCGCATCGCCCGCGACGGCAAGGAGATCGGCACCCGGCAGCCGCGTCAGGTCGAGAGCGTCGACGACGAGAGCGAGCCGAACGCCTACTACCTGACCCGCGGCGGCTACGTCGTCCAGTACGGCGAAACCGTCCACATCCCGGAGGGGCACGTCGGGTTCATCTACCCACGGTCGTCGCTCATGCGGAACTCCTGCATGCTGAACACGGCCGTCTGGGACGCCGGCTACGAGGGGAAAGGCGAGGGCCTGCTCCAGGTCCACCACGACATCGAGATAGAGTCGGGTGCCCGCATCGCCCAGCTCGTCCTCGCGAGCGCCGACCACGAAGGCGTCTACGACGGCAGCTACCAGGGCGAACGCATCGACTGACCGGCCGCACGGTTCACAGAGATACAAGAGGTTGACGGCGACTACAACGCCTCGAAGAACATCGGCCTCAAGTTGTTAGCTTTACCACCGGGCAAACGTCCCGATGGGTTGGGCGACGGTCATCTCGCCCTCAAGTCCGGGATGGTGAACGGGAACGGCGATTACACCGCCTACTCCACTACGGAGGCAGACCGGGAGTCCACGGACAAGCCCACGACTTCAGTAGTGGGTCGATGACAACCGTTAAAACCGAGAACCGACAACTGGAACCGAGGGCGCGTAGCTCAGTGGACAGAGTGCTTGGTTCCGGACCAAGTTGTCGCGGGTTCAAATCCCGTCGCGCCCGTGAGTTTTCCGAGCGGAGCGAGGTAAACGAACGGCGCAGAGGGATTTGAATCACGCAAGACCGAGCGCCGCTGAACGCTCGATGCTGCGTTTCGGACTCGTCGAACCAGTTGTGCGACTACTCCGACCGTTCGTCGTCGAGCGCGCCGGGTGGGGCGGCCTCGGGAAGACAGACGACGTTCTCGCGGCCGTCGGTGAGTTTGACGACGTGGGCGTCCTGTTCCAGGCGCGAGAGCTTCCGGCTCACGGTCGCTTTGGAGAAGCGGGTGGCGGCGACGATGTCCTTCTGTCGCATCCGGCCGCCGTGCTTGCGGAGGAGCGCGACGATGCGTTCCTCGCCGGTCACGAGCGAGTCGTCGGGCTGCTGTGGCCGGTCGGTGCCGTTGGCCGGTGCGGACGCGCTCGATTCCGCGTCGGCGTTCGCGCGACGGTTCCCCGTGCCGCCGTCCGCGTGACGGCTCCCCGTGCCGGCGTTCGCGCGGGGCGTCGTGGACTGGGCCGTCCGTGGCTCGGCGGCACCGTCGCCGGGTCCGAGCGACCGGAGCCGCATCCAGAGGGTGGTCTCGCGCAGCAGCCACCCGAACCCGGTGAGGACGAGCGCCTGGGTGATGACCGTGAAGATGGAGACGAGGTGGAAGAAGACGCCGACGACGACCATCCCGAACCCGACCAGGAGGTTCCACGGGTCCCAGGGGATACTACCGTCTGTCTGGGCACCGTCGGCGGGGCCTCGGTGAATGCTGTCGACGCGACGCAGAACGGCTTCTCGGATTCCCATGTCGGAGGGGCGTGTCGGTTGAGCGGACGAACGGGCCACGCCTAACCATAACGCCTAAACAGTTAGGCCGGTCCTTCCGGGCGCCGACCAACCCGTCTCCCGCCCGGGCGAGACGGACGAACCGGGCAACGGACCGGCGGCCAGGAGTCACGAAGCCGACCGGGTCCGGTCCTCGTATTTCGGGTTCCCTTGCCATGGCAGGCACCGCGCTTACCCGGCGCGCGGACTACTCTCCGGTGCATGTCATCGCTTTCGTCCACGAACGTCGCCGGCGTCGGCCTCGGCGGCCTCCTGGTCATCGCCGGTATCGTCCTGTTCGTCATCCCGGAACCCGTCACGTCGGGCCTCGGCGTCCTGCTCGTGCTGGCCGGCGTGCTGGCGTGGCTGCTCGGCTGAACTGAACCGTCGCGGCGGCTCATAGCCGCCCCGACGCGCCGACGCCGCCGACGATAGCCACGAGCAGCGCCGCTGCGGCGCCCGGTCGATAGCGACGGGTGTTCGGGGCGTCGACGGCGGTTCTCGCGTCCGGCTGATAGGTACGGAACCGGTCTCGTGACCGGACGGTGCCGGTCTCGCGTGGCTTCAGCGACCGGTCAGGACGTTCGTGCTCGCGCACTCCGGACACTGCGTGAGGGTCCCGAGCGACGGGACGTCGACGAGGTCCCAGTCGGTGCTTCCGTCCGGCGCCTCGAAGCCACAGGTCCGGCATCGGGACATGGTCTCGGCGGTTTCCTCGGCCATAGCTGGACAGACGTGAGCCGTCGTGTTAGGTATTGGCCCGCACGGTCCGGCGCGTCGACCGGCGAAACCGCCAGCCCGAAAAACCGCCGACGCAATCCGGCGGGCGTCACGGGGTCCAGCCACCCGTCTCCGGAGGCGGACACCGGTAGACGAACGAGCGTTATTATCGGTATTTCGTTACTTGAAAGTATTTATATACGGTGCAAGTAGTTGTCAGTTCGTATGTCTTCGCATACCAGACGGTCATTCTTGAAAGCGAGTGGGGCAGCGCTGGGCGGCATCGCGTTCGGCACGACGATCACGGCGGCCACGAGCGCGGACCGGTTCCTCGTCGACACGAAGAACCTCGACGGCGTCGGGGGCGGCCTGCGCGTCGTCCACGACCTCGACGCCATCGACGTCGCGGTCGTCGAAGGCGACGAAGCCGACGTCGAGGCCCTCGGCGCGTCGTACGCGGCGGACACGCGGTACTCCCTCGACCTGCCGGTCGACGAGACGCCGCGCGTGAGCGACCAGAGCGCGACGGACGAACCGCTCTACCCCTACCAGTGGGACAAGCAGGTCCAGGACGTGCCGTCGGCCCACGAGGTGACGCGCGGGGAGAGGACCCGGGTCGCCATCATCGACTCGGGAATCGGCGCCGGCCACCCCGACCTCCAGCACGCCGTCAACCACGACCTCTCGCGGAACTTCACGGACGACGACTACGGCGCGCCGGGGCCGTACGGCGGCTATCACGGCACGCACGTCGCCGGCATCGTCGCCGCGAACGACCGGAACGAGACGGGCACCGTCGGCACCGCGCCCGGGACGGAACTCGTGGACTGCCGCGTGTTCTCGCCGGGCGCGCTCGCGTCGTTCGCCGACATCGTCGCGGCGATGGTGTACAGCGCCGAGATCGACGCCGACGCCGCGAACCTGAGCATCGGCGCCTACCCCGTCGAGCGGCAGGCGCTCGGTGAGTTCTACGGCAAGGTGCTCAACCGCGCGACCACGTACGCCAACAGACGAGGGACGCTGCTGGTGGTCTCCGCCGGCAACGACGGCGCCGACCTCCAGCACGACGGCAACCTCGTCAGCCTCCCGAACGAGGCCGCGAACGTCATGAGCATCAGTGCCACCGGCCCCATCGGCTTCATGTGGGGCGACGACGGCCTCCGCGACGCCTACACCTCGCCGGCGTTCTACACCAACTACGGCACGAACGCCATCGACGTGAGCGCACCGGGTGGCGACGCCGACCTGAGCGCCATCGGGACCGGCGTCGGCTGGTACTACGACCTCGTGCTCAGTACGATGGCGGAGGTCGTCGAGACGAGCGACGGGAAGACGACAATCGAGTACGACTACGGGTGGGCCGCCGGCACGAGCATGGCCGCCCCGCAGGTCGTCGGCGCGGCGGCGCTCGTCAAGAGCGTCGCCCCCGACCTCAACGCGAACGACGTCCGCGACCGCCTCCAGACCACCGCTCGCGACGTCGGCGACAAGGCCTACCACGGCCACGGGTTCCTCGACCCGGACGCGGCGGTTCGGTACTGAACTACCGGAACCGCTGCAGCACCGGGATTTCTTCGATGCGCTCCTCGGAGAGCTTCTGCCACGCGATACCGGACGGCTTCGCGTACTCGCCGGTCGGCCGAATCACGCGGTCGGGCGTCACGACCAGGTCCATCGGCACGTCGTGGTCGGCGACCGGGACGGCCTCGGCGACGACCTGGCGTTCGTGGACCGTCGTCGCGACGGGCGTCGCGTCGTCGACGAGCCCGAGTTCGCGCAGTACGGCGTACTCCAGGTCGCTGTACCCCTCGCCCTTGCCGATGCGCGCCCCGTCCTCGGTGACCGCGACGCTCCCGGAGACGACGAGGTCGATGGCATCCACGTCGTCGGGCCCGACCTGCTCGCCCACCTCCGAGGACCCCGAGATGGTCGACGCGCGGTCGTAGTCGTCGATGGTCGCGGGGTCGAGGCGGACGAAACACGCCTCGTCGCGCAACCGGGGCACCGCCATGTAGACGGTCTTCCCGGCCGCCAGCGCCCGCTTCCGGACGGGCCGCTGCGGCGAGTCGGGGTTCGACTTGATGGCGTCGGCCTGCTCCCACTCGGGCAGGCCGGCGAGCCGGTCGGCGGCCTCGTCGGCGCCGGCGAAGTTCGGGATGCGACCGTGGGGCGGGAACGGGAACCGGGCCACCCCGCTGTCCTCGAGTTCGTCCCACACGCGCTCTCGCACCGCCTGCTTGTCCATGGCGACACGCACGGCCGACGGCACCAAAAGCCGGCCGGCCGGTGCGCCCGGCGGACTGCATGCCAGCATCCGTCCGGCGACACGACGTGTCACACGTTCGACTAAGGCGACGCCGACCCAACCTGACGGGCATGGCAACCGAACAGTGGACGGCTCCCCGCCGCGTCGGCGGCGTCGGGTGGCGAGTGCTCGTGGTCGCGGCCGGTTTCTTCGGGGCACAGGTAGGCTCCGCAGGCGTCCTCGTCTCGCTCGGTCTGCTCGCCGTTCCCGCCGACGTGGCACCGACGCTCTGGCCGTTCGCGGTGGCTGGTCTCCTCGTCGGGGTCGTACTCGGCCCGCTGGCCAGGGTGGTCCCCGGCTCCCGGCGGTGGCACGTCGTGGTCTGGGGAAGCCTGCTCGCGCTCAACGGCGTCGGCGTGCTCCTCGAAGGGGCGTTCTTCGCGCCCGACCTCGCGCCCGTCGGGAACCTGCCGGCGGGCGTCGTCAGCCAAGTCACCACGGCCGTCGCGACGGCGGGCCTGGTCGCCTGGCTGTTCGTCCCCCGCGACGCGACCGGTCGGCCCGCGCTCCGCGACCGGCCGTGGAGCCAGTTGCTCGCCCGGGTCGGTGCCGGCGCGGGCGCGTACGTCGTCCTGTTCCTGGTGGTGGGTGCCCTGAACTACCTGTTCGTCACGCGCCCCTACTACGAGGCGGCGTTCGCCGGTCTGACCACGCCCTCGATGGGCGTCGTCGTGGTGCTCGAAGCCGTCCGTGGGGTGCTCATCGCGGCCTCGGTGGTGCCGTTCGTCCGGTCGGCGCCGTGGTCGCGCCGCCGGGTCGCCGTCGCCGCCGGCCTGCTCGCGTTCCTGGGCTCCGGGCTGGTGCCCCTGGTCTACCAGGCCGCGACCCTCCCGGCGTTCCTGCTGTTCGCGAGCGGCTACGAGATACTCCTGCAGGCCGGCCCGGCGGGCGCGCTGGTCGGATGGCTGCTGTGGCCGGGCGAACGGTCGTAGTTACGCCGCGTACCGTCGCACGACGCCCGCCGCGACGACGCCGGCCCCGAGGCCGACTGTGACGCCGAACAGCCCCGCGAGATAGAGCGCGAACGTCGGGGCGGCGATGGCGGTCACCCCGAGAGCGACCGCGGCGAACGTGAGGACGCCTGCGAGGACGACCCGGAGGCGGCTGGCGTCGAGGGGCACGGGTTCCCCACGTCGGCGATGCCCCCAGACGTAGCCGGCGACGGCCGACACCACGACGGCGACCGGGAGGCCGACGGCCAGGAGCACGATGACCGCCCCGTGGTCCTCGACGAGGAACGCAACGGTGGCGACGAGCACGACGACGGCCATCCCGGCGACGGTCGCGACGGCGGCCCAGAATCGGGCGGCGGTCCGCCGCGACACCTCTCCCGTGGCTCGCTCGTCGCGAAACGACAGCGCAGCGTACGTGCCGCCGACCGCCGCGATGCCGGTCGTGAACCCCGCCGGGAGGCCGACGAGCAACGAGAACCCGACGTGCGGGTCGAGGACCGCGGTCACCGCGACGGTCGCGGCGGCGAACGCGAGGACGCCCACGACCAGGCTGGCGGCGGCTTCGAGCGCCCAGTGCATGACACCTGAAACTACGTCGCCGGTCCGCATAACTGGCCATCGAGGCGTGTTCGCACGTGGCCCTGGGTCACGCCACCGGTTCGTCGAGGAGGGCCGCGAGTAGCTCCCGGGCGAGGTGCTTGTCGAGCGGGTCGTTCGCGTTCCCGCAGTGGGGCGACTGGACGCACGCCGGACAGCCGTCCTCGCACGGACAGTCCGACACCATCGCCAGGGTGTCGCGCATGTGGTCGGCCACGTCCTCGTAGCCCCGGCGGGTGAGGCCGACGCCGCCGGGGTAGCCGTCGTAGATGAAGATAGTGCTCTGGCCGGTGTGCGGGTGGAACGGCGTGGAGAGGCCGCCGATGTCGCGGCGGTCGCAGAGCAGTCGGAGCGGGAACATCGCTATCATCGCGTGCTCGGCGGCGTGGATGGCGCCCGGGAAGTCGCCGCCGTCCGCCCGGATGGCGGCCTCCACCGACTCGGGAACGGTGAAGTAGAGCCCCCGGGTCCGGAGGCTGGTCTCCGGGAGGTCGAGGGGCTCCCGGGCGATGGTCTCGCCGGACGTCGCGTCGCGCCGCTCGAAGCCCGTTATCTGCTTGCGCATCGTCACGGTGGCGAACCGGACGGTCACGTCGTCCCGGGTCGGGAGGGGCGTTCCAGCAGGTCGTCCTCGACGGTGATGGTCTTGTCGTGGAGCACCTGCGTGTAGTGGTCGGCCCACGTCGGTTCGAGGACCGCGAGGTCCCGGCCGAGGTCGAGGTCGCTCACCTCGTAGGTCTGGCCCTGGTGGTGGTAGATGGCGCCGGGGTGGGCGTCGCGGAGCGCGTCGCCGAACCCGAGCGAGGCGACGGTCTGTTCGGTGCGGCCGTCGAGGAGCGTTATCTCGCGGTCGTCGACGCTCCGCAGGCTCATCTCGTGGTGGGGGCTGCCGCCCCGGAGTACGTCCACCGCAGGCCGTCGTCGGTCTCGCGCCGCGTCAGGTCGCCGGCGTCCGTCAGGTCGCTCACCACGGCCGGGAACCCGGGGCCGAACCGGTCGCGGTCGGCGGTCGAGAGCCAGTTCTCGCGGGCCGCCGCCCGGACGTGGTCGGGGAGCAGGTGGTCGTTCTCGGGGTTCGCGACGGCGCGCTCCGGGTCGCCGTCGAAGAACGCGCCGGGGTGGCGCATGACGTACTGGTCGAGCTGGTCCTCGCCCGCGACGAGTACCACCAGGCTCGGGTCGGTGCCCCGGCCCGCGCGCCCGGCCTGCTGGAACGCCGCCATCCGGGTGCCGGGGTAGCCGTCCAGGAGCACCACGTCGAGCGCGCCGACGTCGACGCCGAGTTCGAGCGCGTTCGTGCTCCAGACGCCGCGCATCGACCCGTCGTGCAGGCCGGTCTCTATCGCCGTCCGCCGGTCCTGCGTGAGCGCGGCCTGGTAGGCGGTCACCCCGTCGGCCAGGTCGGCCCGGCCGCGCTCCCGGAGGTCGGACGCGCTCTCGGACGCGTAGCGCTCGGCGGCCTGCCGCGCCCGCGTGAACGCGACGGTCTGGTAGCCGCGCTCCACCAGGTCGACGAACAGCCGCTTCGTCTCGGTGTGGCTCGACCGCCGCCGGCCGCTCCCCGACGGTCCCTCGCCCGGGCCGTACTCCGGCGGGTTCCAGAACAGCCAGTGGGTCGGCCCGGTGGCGCTCGCGTCCTCGTCGACGAGCGTGAACCCGGCCTCGGGGCGGCCGGTGACGGTGGCGGCGTGCTCGACGGGGTTGCCGACGGTGGCCGAACAGCAGACGTACTGCGGGTCGGCGTCGAACCGGCCGGCGACCCGGTTCAGCCGCCGGGCGACGAGCGAGACGTGGCTGCCGAAGACGCCGCGGTACTCGTGGACCTCGTCGAGCACCACCGTCTCCAGGCGCTCGAAGAACCAGTCCCAGAGCCGGTGGGCGTGGGGCAGGATGCCGAAGTGGAGCATGTCCGGCGTCGTCAGGAGGACCGTCGGCTGGCGGTCGCGGACCGCCTCGCGGTCGCGCTGGTCGAGGCGGCCCGTGTACTGGGCGACCTGCACGCGACTCCCGAACCCGAGGCTGTGGGCGAGGTCCGACAGCGTCTCCTCCTGGTCGTTGATGAGCGCCACCTGCGGGGCGACGTAGAGCGTGGTGCCGACGTGGTCCATCGCGCGCTCGAATGCAGGGACGGTGTACGCGAGGCTCTTCCCGCTGGCCGTCGGCGTCGCGAGGACCACGTCGTCGCCGGCCCGGACGGCCTCGACGGCGTCGGCCTGGTGGGCGTAGAGGTCCTCGATGCCGCGGTCGGCGAGCGCGTCGGCGAGACGGCCCTCCAGGGCGACCGCTCGCGTCCGTGCCTGGCGGCCCGGGACGGTGCGGTGGTCCTGCACCTGCCCGTCGTAGTACGGGCGGTCCCGGAGCCAGGCGATGGTCTCCTCCACGCGAAGGAGACCGGCCCGGACGGTCTAAGTGGTTCCGCCTCGGCCCGCCTACGAGAACTCCTCGAACCCGTCGGTCACGTTCGACGCGTTGAACGCGAACGTCGAATCGTCCGACCTGTCCTTGTTGCCGGGGTTGTCCGGCTTACCGGGCTTGTCGGGCTTGTCCTTCTCCTCGGTGGTCGTGGTCGTCGTGAAGAACCCGGAATCGGTCGTCGTTGTCGTCGAACCGAACGGCGAATCATCCGTCGTGGTCGTGGTCGTCGAACCGAACGGTGACTCCTCCGTCGTCGTTGTGGTGCCGAACGGCGAGTCGTCGGTCGTGGTCGACCCGAACCCGGACTCCTCCGTCGTCGACGCGGTGGTGGTCGTGGTCGTCGCGGCCGTCGACGACGGCTGTCCGGCGGGGGTCGTCGTCTCTGTGACGTTGGTCGCCGGCGGGTCGGCGATGCCGTCACCGGGGACGCCGACGCCGAGCGAGACGGAGAGGCCGGCGAGGAAGAGGACGGCGCCCAGGGCGAACAGCGACAGCTGGGTGGCGCTGGGCGCTGCGACGGCGGGAAGCCGCGACCGGACGGCGTCGGTCGAAGCCGCCGGTCCTGGCGACGGCCGCGGCCGGGGTTCGGCTGACGTCGAGGTGGGGTCGACACGGGGGTGCCAGCGCTCATCGGGCGTTCGTTCGTCGGCAGGGGCGATTATTATCGGGCCGCTAAGCGCAGCCGGCGCGTCCGACGAGGGCGGCCGACCCCCGGACGCGGCTCGACCCCGACGAGCGGGGGCCGGCGCGGATGCGCGACTCGCTGCGAGGGTTGCGTCGAGCGACGGCTGGCGGGTTAGCGACTGGATAAACGCGGACCGTCGGCCGGTCCGCCTGCGAGCCCGTCAGCGGAGGGCACCCGGACCGGTGACTGCGTCGACGAGCAGGGCGCCCGCGAGCAGCCAGCCCAGCAGGACGAGTGCGGCGCCGACCCACCGGACCCGGCCGGCGACCGCGTCCTCGTCGGCGCGCTCACGGCAGGCCGCGAGGACGTCGTCCGGCACGAGGCGGACGGCGACGGCCGCGCCCAGCGGCACCACGACGAGTTCGTCGAGATAGCCCACCACCGGGAGGAAGTCGGGGATGGGGTCGACGGGGCTCACGGCGTAGGCGACGACCAGCAGGAGGACGGCCTTCGCGTACCACGGGGTGCGGGCGTCACGGGCCGCCAGGCTCAGCGCGTACACCTCCGCTTCCAGGCGCTCCGCTCGTTCGCGCCACGACGCCATGCGCTCCAGGTACGGGCGGGAGCCCGGTAAATGCCCGGGCCGTCAGTCGGCCGCCCCGGCTTCCGGGTCGTCGAAGAACACGCCGAGGAGCGTCTGCTGGGCCTTCCGGAGGTGCTGGTGGAGGGTGGGCGAGGTGACGCCCATCTCCTCGGCGAGTTCCTCGGCGTTGCTCCCGCGCGGCCAGTCGAAGTAGCCGCCGAAGTAGGCCGCCTCGACGGCCGCGCGCTGGCGCTGTGTGAGTCGCTCCAGCGCCGCGTCCAGGTCGGCCGGTCTGGCGTCGTCGGCTGCCTTCGACCGCTGGGCGACGAGTTCGATGTCCGGCACGGCGTCCGTGAGCGCGTCGAGGACCGCCCGGGTGTCGACGCCGGCGTGGAACTGGGCCGTGATGCGCAGGGCGTCGTCCTCGAGCGACACGTGCTTGATGCGGCCGCCGTAGGACGCCACCGCCGAACTGACGACCGGGTTCGTCGACGTGACCGTGAACAGCAACCCGTCGTCGCCGTCCTCCACGAGCCGCACGTCCTCGATGTTCGGGATGCGGAGCAGGCCCTCGCGGAACGCCTCCGGCGTGAGACCGGTGCCCCGGACGTAGTGGAGGTAGTGGTCGTCGCCGGCGTGGACGGTGCGCTCGATGGCGAGCGACTCCAGGTCGGTGCCCAGCGCGTCGAAGAACTTCCCGGCGGCGTCCACCGACCGGAACTCCACCTCCAGGATGCGGTCGCTCATCAGCGTCTCCTTGCGCTCCAGGGCGGTGAGGGCGTGTCCCACGATCTCGCCGAGATGGGAGACGACGACGCGTTCCTGGCCGTCGAAGGCGTCGTCCCGGGTCGAGTAGACGTTGAGGACGCCGTAGAGCACGTCGTCGTAGACGATGGGGATGGCGGCCGTCGACCGGAACCCGTGGTCGTGCGCACGGTCCGCCCAGCGCTCGTAGTCCGGGTCGGACGTGTGTGCCACCGCCATCTCGCGCGTCCGGAACGCACGTCCCGTCGGCCCATCCCCGCTCCCGTCGTCCAGGGAGATGTCGAGGCCGTCGAGGTAGTCCGCCTCCTCGCCGGCGACCGCTCGCGGGTTGACGGCTCCACTGTGCGGGTCGGCGTCACAGATCCAGGCGAGTCGGTACGAGTCCGACTCGGTCAGCCGGTCGCAGACCAGCTGATCGACCTCCTCGCGCGACGAACTCTGCACGAGCGCGCGGTTGACGTCCTGCACGACGCGGTTGAGCTGGGTGAGCGCGCTCAACTGGTCGCGCTGGCGGCGGACCTGCTCCTCGCGGGCCTTCCGCTCGGTGATGTCCCGCACCACGCCCGTCCGGCCGACGCCGTCCCCTGTCGAGTACGGGCCGAACCGGGACTCGACCGGGAAGGTGTCGCCGTCAGCGGTCCGGAGTTCGAACTCCAGGGTCGCCTGGGAGCGCTCGCCGGCCACGACCTCCTCGGCGAGTCGCTCGGCCTGCTCGCCGATGGTGTCGTCGTAGACGACGGTCGCGGGCTGGCCGAGCAGTTCCTCGCGCGTGTAGCCCGCCATCTGCAGGAACTGGTCGTTAGCGAGGATGAACCGGTCGTCGGCGTCGAGGGCGTACACGCCGTCCCAGATGGTCTCCACGATGGTCTCGTACTGTTCGAGCTCGCGCTCGCGGGCCTTCCGCTCGGTCACGTCGCGCACCACGCCGATGCGCTGGAAGGAGCCGTCCTCGCTGGTGAGTATCGTGAACGTCGCTTCCGCGATGACGGTTTCGCCGTCCGGCCGTTCGATGTCGGCTTCGACGGTCGTCGCGTCGACGTCGCCGGATTCGAGGTCCGATTCCATCGCTCGTGCCGTCTCGACGACGTCGTCGTCCACGACGACGGAGACGTGCGCGCCGAGGAGTTCCTCGCGCGACCGGCCAACCATCTCAGCGTACGCCTCGTTCACCAGCGTGAACCGCCCCTCGTCGTCCACCACGTAGATTCCCTCGTCGACGGTCTCGACGATGGCCTCGTAGCGTTCGAGTTCGCGCTCGCGGGCTATGCGCTCGGTCACGTCGCGGAAGTAGACCGAGAGCCCCGACTCCGAGGGGTAGGCGCCGACCTCGACCCAGATGTCGAGGGGCTCGTAGTAGGCCTCGAAGGACTGGGCTTCCTGTGTCTCCAGTGCCCGCCGGTAGTGCTCCTCGAAGGTCGAGTCGGCGGCGTCGGGGAACGCCTCCCAGAAGTCGCTCCCGACCAGGTCGGACACACCTCTCCCGACGATGTCGGCCGTGTTCTCGTTGACGTAGGTGATGGTGAACTCGTCGTCGATGGCGAACACCGCCTCGTCGATGCGGCCGTAGACCTCCTCGAGTTCGGTGGCGAGTTCGTCGCGCTGCCGTTCGAGGCGCTCGGACTGGTGGACCAGGTCGGTGATGTCCTCACCGGCGGTCACGATGCGCTCGATGTCGCCGTCGTCGCCGCGGATGGGGACGGCGCTGACCGAGAGCCACCGGCGGTCGCCGTCCGGCAGGTCGATGGCGAACCGCTCGTCGGTGACCGGTTCGCCGGTTTCGAGCACCCGGCTGAACGGCCGGTCCTCCGGCGGCACCTGCTCGCCGTCCTCGTCGTAGATGGCGCGCTGGCCGGCCTCCGTCGGACCGCCGTCGTCGGTGAGGCCGAGCAGCGCCGCCGCCCGGTCGTTCGCCTGCTCGATGGTCCCGTCCGGCGAGAGCACCGCGATGCCCACCGGGCTCGTCTCGAGTATCTGCTCGGTGAGGGCGTGCTGGCGTTTGAGCTGCTGGGTCCGTTTCCGCCGGTCGGTCATGTCGCGAACCACCTTCGTGAACCCGCGAAGCGAGCCGTCGTCCGCGCGGAGCGCCGTGATGACGACGCTCGCCCAGAACGTCGACCCGTCCTTCCTGACACGCCAGCCCTCGACCTCCACGCGCTCCGACCTGGCGGCCTCCTCCAGGAGCCGGTCGGGAATGTCGTTCTCGACGTCGGGTTCGGTGTAGAACGTCGAGTAGTGCTCGCCGAGTATCTCCTCGCGGGCGTAGCCCTTGATGCGCTCGGCACCCCGGTTCCAGCTCGTCACGTGGCCCTCGGGGTCGAGCATGAAGATGGCGTAGTCCTCGACGGCGTCGACCATCGACTGGAACCGCTCGCGTTCGCGGAGCAGGTCGTGTTCCGTCTCGTGCTGGGTCGTGACGTCCGCGATGAAGCCGGTGAGCGTCTCCTCGTCGTCGGGGCTTCCGCGTTCCCAGACCCAGCGGACGTCGCCGTCCGCCGTGAGGACGCGGTAGCTGAGTTCGTACGTCTCGTCGTCTTCGACGGCCGCCAGCACCGTCTCCCGGACGGTGTCTCGGTCGTCGGGATGGATGACGTCGCGGCCCCAGGACACGTCCCCCGACTCCAGGTCGTCCGGGTCGTAGCCGACGAGCGAGCGCACGCCGTCGCTGACGTACTGCATGGACCAGTCGACGTCCACGCGGCAGCGGTAGAGCATCCCCGGCATGTGTTCGATGGCGCGTTCGACGGCGTCGCGGGGCGCGTGGTCGGCTTCGGTCGTCGGGCGGAGGAGGCCGAGGACGCCGTCTCCCTCGGCGGCCGGCGCGACGGTGAGTTCGCAGTAGACCGGTTCGCCGTCGGCGGTCCGGACGACCACGTCGACGGGGTCTGCGCGCTCGGGCGCGGCGAGCAACTCGTCCAGGGCGGCGGTCCGCGCGAGAATCGTCGTTATCGGTTCGTCCCGCAGTTGGTCGGCGTCGCGGCCCGTGATGTCCGTCATCGCGTCGTTGAGGTCGACGAACCGCGCGTCGGCGTCGAGCCTGAAGACGCCGTCGCCGGTGGCAGAGAGGAGCGTCCCGTACTGGATATCAGTAGACCGGGTCGCCGCATCCCCCGCCTGCGAACGACCCCCACGTCTTTCGACATAGGCCATCATTCGAGGTCGGGGTTGATAAGCGAAAGGTCTCAGAACCTAACCATTAAGGCAAAAGCGGGAGGTGTTCACAGAGAGCGCCCGCGAGCCACGGCCCGGGCCACAGCGGGTCCGTCGGCGGCGTTCGAGGCTTACACCGTCGAGACGTCGGGGTCGAACCGGATGCCGTGTTCGTCGTAGATGGCGGCGGCAGTCGAGACGCGGGTGTAGCCCACGAGCGCCGAGGTGACGCCGACGAGCGCGAGAAACTGGTCGCCGTCCCGCTCGTACCGGTGGTAGACCGGACCGCCGGAGTCGCCGTGTTTCGACGGGACGTCCACGTCGACGTACCGCTCCCCGGACCGGCCGTCGGTGACGTCACAACCGCCGTGGTGGAGGTCGACGGCCTTCACGGTTCCCTGCTGGAACCCGGACCGGTAGCCCATCTTGTAGACGGTGGTCTCCCTGCTCTTCAGGTCGGCGAGGCCGTCCCGGGTGACGCGGCCCGCGAGCACGCCCGCCTCGCCCGCGACGGTGGGGTCGAGGGAGACGCCCGCGTACCGGCCGTCCACGAGCGCCCAGTCCTGACCGGGGTCGAAGTCGGCGACGTGGCCGACGTAGCCCTCGTCCGGCCCGAAGACGCCCATCCCGGTCAGCGAGTCACACCCCTGCTTGGATCCGCCGAACAGATGAGCGCACGTCAGCAGGTAGCGTCGGCCGTCGCGCCGGACGGCGCCCGTCGCCGTCGCCCACTTCCCGCGGCCGTTCGTCAGCGGAACGTTCCCGGCGAGCGGTTGGTCGCCGTCGACCTCACACCGGAGGAGTTCCGGCGGTACCCAGTCCCGGACGCGACTCAACACGCCGTCCACCCGTGACGGGAGGTCCGCGTCGACGCCCGCCTCCGGGTCCACGTAGATGTCGACGCTGCTGGTCTGTCGCCCCTCGATGCGCTCCCCGGCGTCGCCGAGGCTGAGCTCCTTCACCCCGTCCACGTCGGCGTACTGCGACCGGAGGCGGTCGCGGACCGACCGCGCCTGCCGTTCGTGGTCGTACCACGCGGCCGGCACCGACTCGGTGACGACGGGGTCGTCGCCGCGTTTCACCGTGGTTATCTCCACCGACCCGTCGGAGAGAAGGGCGGAACCCAGCACCCCACCGGCACCGAGGGTGACGGCCCCCGCGCCGAACAGCTTCAGCGCCGTCCGCCGGTCCGTCTCGGTCCAGACCCCGCTCTCGTCCATCGCGTGGAACGTCCCACCACAGAATTTTAAGCGTTTTTCAAAACCATCTTACATAATTAAGCGTATCTTACCCACAATCTAACGTCCGGGCGTCGAACACCCATTTCAGTTTCATAAATTTTCCCGTGACGTCGTCCCGGTCGCGCCGTCGATAAGCCGGGCTTACCAGCGGCGAGCGGTGCACGTCGGCCTGGACGAACGCGGGCCTATCCCGGGGCCGTCGCTGGACCGCGGACGTCGTGTCAGTCGTCCGAGTACCGAACGAACCGGCGGAAAACAGGTCGCCGAGCGAACGGCGTCCCGGTCAGGTGGTCCGGACGCCGGCCGGTTACTTGACGTCCAGTTCGTCGTCGGTCTCCTCTCGCTCCTCGCGCACCCACTCCAGTTCGAAGCTGACGGACTGCTCGTCGTCGGCCTCCAGGAGCGAGGAGTCCTGCTCCACCTCCACGCCGAAGGTGAGCGTCTCCGGCGGGTTCACCGTGGCGCTGTCCTCGCCGACCAGGAGCGTGACCTTCTCCCCGGTGGCGAGTTCGTCCGCGAACTCCCGGAGGTACGCCGCGATCTCTGCACGCGTCTTCTGCTGTTCGGCCTCGAGTTCGGCCATACCCGACGCACGCACCGCTCGTCCGTAGTTATCAGCGGCGTAGTGACCGGAAAGACCGGGTTACGAGGCACCGGAACGGGTCCCGGCGGCCGCCGGACCAGGGCGGCCGACGGTGGCATGAGGCCACGAGCGTCCGCCGGACCGGACCGACCGGCGGTGAGCTACGAGTCGAACGACTGCGCGCCCGTGGCCGTACGGAAAGCGGCCGACCGGCAGGCGGTCGGCGACTCGGGACGGTCGCGTGGTCGCTACCGGGCCGCCCGAGCGGGATGCGACGGCTCGTGCCGTCTTCGTTCAGTCGTCGTCGTTGGTGGAGATGGGGTCGGCCTGGTCCTCGCTGTAGCCCTCGGACTCCTCGATGCGGACCTTCGCCGCCGGGTCGAACTTCGCCTCGAGGTCCTGGTAGCGGCTGACCTGCGAGAGGTAGTGGTGAGACTCGGTGATGTGGCCGAGGTAGCGGTCCTCCAGGTCGAACTGGCCCTGCTCGGCGTTCTCCGCGAGGTTCTTCATGTCCTCGTAGGCGTGGTAGGCGCCGGAGTGGAGCGCGAACAGCGTGATGAAGATGTAGTTGTAGCCGAGGTCGCCGAGTTCCTGGAACGTGAGCGGGTCGTCCTCCTCGGACCACGCGAACGACGACGAGTAGTTGAACGCGAGTTTGAGGTCCGGGTGGGTCTCGTGGATGGTCTCGGCGTACTCGACGGCGTCGTCGCGGCTCGGGTCCGGCATCTCCGGCCAGACGATGTCGACGCCGGCGTCGGCGTACATCCGGCCGCGTTCGAGGTGTTCCTCCCAGTCGCCGTTCGCGGAGCCGTAGGCGTCCGTGCGGGCGATGATGATGGTGTCCTCGGACTGCTTGGCGTCGACGGCGGCCTCGAACCGGGCCTGGGCGTCGTCGCGGGAGACGATCTCCTTGCCCGCGATGTGGCCACACCGCTTCGGGGTCTCCTGGTCCTCGATGTGGACGGCGGCGACGCCGGCCTTCTCGTACTCGCGGACGGTGCGGCGCACGTTGTGGACGCCGCCGTAGCCGGTGTCGGCGTCGGCGATGACGGGGAGTTCGGTCGCGTCCACGATGCGCTTGGCGTTCTCGACCATCTCGGTCATGGAGACCATCTCGAGGTCGGGGTAGCCGAACTGGCCGAGCACGGTGCTGTAGCCACTCATGTACGCGGCGTCGTGGCCCGCCATCTCGGCGAGGCGCGCGTCGAGGGCGTGGTAGAGCCCGGGCGCGAACACGTAGTCCTGGCTGTTCAGCTTCTCGCGGAGTTCCTGGGCGGCGTAGTTCTCGATGTCGCGTCGGTCGTAGTCGATGTCTTCTATCATCGGTTGTGGGTGGCCCGGTCGGCGGGCCTGGTTGATCGCGTCCGTCAGTTCCGAACGACGGGGACCCCGGACCGCCGAAGACGCCGCGGAGCGGTATCCGCGGATGGCGGGCAGAATCCGTCGTCGAACGTTGCGTCCGGGGAGTCACGGGTCTCGACTAAAACCTTTATGATTTATAATGTAAATATTCTTTAATCGCCTTTTGGTCGCTAAATGCCACTAAAGACATTAAATTGGTAGAGGTTCACACCCACGGTAACGAGTGGCACGGCCGGGCGACGGTCAGTCCTCGACGTGGCCCTCTGCGGGCTGGACGCCGGTCGGCGGCGCCTCCACGATGGCCTGCTTCCAGGTGCCGCGGCTGAACCACGCCGCAGCGACGATGGCGCCGACGATGTTCCCGAGGGCCATCCCGACCCAGATGCCGAGCGGCCCCCACCCGGCGACGAACGCGAGGTAGTAGACGGTCGGCACCCGGCCGAGCCACAGCGTCACCATCGAGATGCCCATCGCGGTCTTGGTGTTGCCCGCGCCGCGGAACGCGCCGAGCAGCACCTGGAGCACGCCGATGAAGACGAACTCCACCGACCGGATGCGGACGTACTCGCTCCCGTACGCGATGGTGACGGCGGCGTCAGGCACGTCGCCCAGGAACACGCCCACGATGGGGTCCGGGAACAGCGCCGCGACGACGGCGATGACCAGGAGCACACCCACCGAGAACACGACCGCGAGGTGGACCGCCCGCTCGGCCCGGTCGGGCTTGTCCGCGCCGAGGTTCTGGCCGACCATCGTGTTGGTCGCCCGGCCGAGCCCCATCGCGGGGAGGAACACCAGCGAGATGAGGCGGTTGCCCAGGCCGTAGGCCGCGACCACGGGCGGTGCGAACGACGCCACCATCGCGGTCAGGGTGATCATCGCGAGCGCGCTGGTGGACTGCTCGGCGGCGCTCGGCACGCCCACGCGCACTATCTCCCAGATGAGCGAGAGGTCCGGGAGCAGGTCGCTCACGGCGACGTCCGGCCCCACGCTCGTCCGGAACAGGACGTAGAAGCCGAGCACGGTCGCCACCCCGCGCGCGAACACCGTGGCGACGGCCGCCCCCTCGATGCCCAGCGCCGGGACGGGGCCCCAGCCGAAGATGAGCACCGGGTCGAGCACCACGTTGATGGCGACGCTCACCGCCATCACGCGCATCGGCGTCCGGGTGTTGCCGTAGCCCCGCATCAGCGACGAGAACACGAAGAAGCCGAACAGGAACGGGATGCCCAGGAAGAACACCCGCATGTAGCGGGCGGCCAGCGGGACGACCTGTGCCGCCGTCTCCGCGTCCGCCGGCAGGAGCGCGAGCATCGGGTCGGTGACGAAGAAGCCGACGATGCCGAGCGACGTCGCCACGATGGTCACGAACGAGAGCGTCTGCCCCGCCACCTTGCCGGCGGACTCCTCGCTCTGTGCGCCTGTGTACTGGGCGACCAGGATGGAGCCCGCGGTGGTGAACCCGCCGCCGATGGAGATGAGGAAGAAGATGAGCGGGAACGCGAGGCTCAGCGCCCCGACCGCGTCGGCCGACAGCCGCCCCAGCCAGATCGTGTCGGCGATGTTGTACGCGACCTGGAGGAGCTGGATGACGACCATCGGCCAGGCGAGGGCGATCATCGGGCGGACGAGGCCGCCGTCGGTGATGTCGCTCTGAACGCCTGTATCGGCCACTACAGCGGAGAATGCAGCCAGGAGATTTCAACGCTTTGACTCGGGGTTTCCCGGCAAGACGGGCGGGGAATCCGGGTCGACCGAACGGGGCCGGTCAGGGCGTCTCGTTCGTCTCGAGCGAGAAGTCCGTGGTCGGGTAGGCGGTGCAGGTCAGCATGTAGCCCTTCTCCATCTCGTCGTCGCTCAGCGTCTCGTTGTTGCTGTGGCGGATGAACTCGTGGGAGTCGTCGCCCGAGGCCACGCGGCCACCGCACGAGAGACACTGGCCCTGCCGGCAGGCGTAGGGCAGGTCCCAGCCCTCGTCCTCGCCGGCTTCGAGGAGCGTCTCGTTGTTGGCGACCTCGATGGTCGAGCCCTCCTTGACGTACTCGATCTCGTAGTACTCCACTTCGTCGTCCGCGATGGACGACGGGTCGAAGCCGGCTTCCTCTTCGGCCTCGCCCTCTTCGAGTTCGCCCTCCGCGCCACCGCCGACGGCGGCGACGCCGCCGCCACCGCCGATGGACCGGTTCATCGGTTCGGGGAAGTCGGTCTCCGGCACCGAGGCGGCACGGCGCTCGAGAACCTCCTGGGCGATGTCGTCGGCCACGGGCTTCTCCGAACCTCTCGTCAGGTGCACCGCGAGCACCACGAGGGTCAGGAGCGCCCCGGCGGCCAGACCCATCTCGTTTACCATGCGGCGGCCTACGGATGCCTGGTTTAACTAACTATTGGAATACTGCGGTCGGGGCCTCCGACGCCGCCCGTAGGGTGCGGTCCGGTGGCGCGCAGTTCGGTGGCCCGACCGGAAGGGCCGGTCGCGACCGGGTGGCCGCCGGGCCGACGCCGGCGGTCACTCCTCACGAGCGACCTCGTGCCGGCCGAACCCGTATCGGAGTCGGTTGGCGAGGCGGCGGGAGAACCGCGACGCCGTCCGGCTGTCGAACCGCTCGGCGAGCGCCTGGTAGATGAGCGGCACCGGCACCTCCTGTTCCAGGGCCTCCTGGACGGTCCAGGTGCCGGTCGACCCTCCGGCGACGTGGTCGGCGACGTCGCCCAGGTCCGAGCCCTCCTCTTCGAAGGCCTCCTCGGCGAGCTCCAGCAGCCACGACCGGATGACCGCGCCGTTGTTCCACGTCCGGGCGACCGCCTCCAGGTCGAGGTCGTACCGGCCGTCCGCGAGGAGTTCGAACCCCTCGCCGTAGGCCTGCATCAGCGCGTACTCGATGCCGTTGTGGACCATCTTCACGTAGTGGCCCGACCCCGACTCCCCCATCCGGTCGTGGCCGTCGGGACCGGTCGCCACCGCGTCGAAGACGGGCGCGAGTTCCTCGTAGGCCCACTCCGGGCCGCCCACCATCAGCGAGAAGCCGAGTTCCGCGCCCGCGGGCCCGCCGCTGGTGCCGCAGTCGAGGTAGGCCGCGTCGGTCGCGTCCGCGCGCCGGACGGAGTCCTTGAAGTAGGAGTTCCCGCCGTCCACGACGACGTCGTCCGCCGAGAGGTGGGGTTCGAGTTCGTCGAGGGTGGCGTCCACCGGGTCGCCCGCCGGCACCATCAGCCAGATGCGGCGGTCGTCGCCGAGTCGCGCCGCGAGGTCCGCGACGGACTCGGCGGGTTCGGCACCCGCGTCCGCCGCCCGGGCGACCGCCTCCGGGTCGAGGTCGAAGGCGACCACGTCGTGGCCGGCGTCGAGCGTTCGCTCCACCACTATCTGCCCCATTCGTCCGAGGCCGATGACGCCCAGTTGCATACCCGAGCGTCACGGGGACGGCAGGTAGGGGTTGCGGTTCCCACCCGGTCGAACCCGGGAACGACCGTGGCGGAGCGGACGACGCGCGGGTAATCCGGGGATACCGTCGGCCGCCTGCCGGCAGCCCGGTCGCCGGCGTCGGTAGCCCGGCGGCCACCGCAGGAACGGTCGGATTACCCGGTCGGCGTGGCTGTAACGGTCGTTTCGACTTATCACCGGGATTGGCATACCGTCCCACAGGGAAGACCGATGCCGAACGAGGACACCACACCACGCCGACCAGCACCGAACCGCCGCCGATTCCTCGCGTCGGTCGCGGCGGGCGTCGCCACCGTCGCGGCCGGGGGCCGCGTCGCGGCGTCGCCCGGTTCGAACCAGTCGGGGAACGGAACGGGGCGAGAGACGCTCCGGGTCCCCGACCTCACCTACTTCGACGTCGGCGACTACGAGGGCGTCGTCCTCAACGACGGCCTCTATCCGATACCGTTGCCGCCCGACACCGCGACCGAGTTCTACTTCGGGGACGCCCCCGGGCAGAGGTAGCCGCGGCGCTCCAGGCCAGCGACGTCGAGTTCGACCAGTTGCCCGTCGGGCCGGGCTGGGAGTTCTACCTCACCAGGACCACCGGGACCGTCATCGAGACGGGCGAGGAGACGGTGCTGGTGGACACGGGACACGGTTCGCTCCCGCCGGGGATTCTGCTCGCGTTCGCCCAGATAGCACGGACCCTCGGCGGGTCGCTCGACGTCCCTCCCGAGGAGTTCCTGCCGGGACAGCTACCGAACAGCCTCCGCGCCGCGAGCCTCACACCGGAGGATATCGACGTCGTCGTCCTCACGCACGGCCACCCCGACCACGTCGGCGGCGCCGTGAACGGCGACGGCCGGCCCGCGTTCCCGAACGCGCGGTACGTGATGAGCCGCCCGGAGTGGGAGTTCTGGACCGGGAAACCAGACCTGAGCCCGCTGTCGGTTTCCTCGGCCTTCGAGCAGTACCTCCGGCTGGCGGAACTCACGCTCCCGCGACTCGTGCGACGCGTCGAACTCGTCGAGGACGCCACCGAGGTCGCGCCGGGCGTGACCGTCCTGCCGGCCGCGGGCCACACGCCCGGCCACCTGGCGGTCGTCGTCGAGTCGCAGGGCGAGCAGTTCCTCCACCTCGGGGACGCCGCACAGCTCCCGCCCCACGTCGCCCGGCCGGAGTGGACCGGCGGCATCGACTACCTGCCGGAGCCGACGGTGGCGACGAGGCGCGACCTCTACGGCCGGGCCGCCGCCGGCGACGCGCTGACCTTCGGGTCCCACTTCCCGATTCCCGGGTTCGGGAAGGTCCGGCAGGTCGACGACGGCTGGCGGTGGGAGCCGGTCAGGACGGGCTGACGCCCGGCAGCCCGGGACGGGGCCGGCCGGCGCGAGGAGAAATACGGGAACCTTTATCAGCGGCCGACTGTTCCCTTGAATCATGAGCGTCGTCGCCGTAGTACGTGCGTAGGCCAACCGCCGGCGAGCGGGCGCTTTCTCCGGACACGGAACCACGAGCGACTACTACAGCGGACGGACTCCTATCATGACCGACGACATACCGGACACCTACGAACCCGACGCGGTCGAGGCGAAGTGGCGCGAGGAGTGGCGCGACTCCGACGTCTACCGATACGAGGGCGACGAAGAGCGCCCCGACTACGTCATCGACACCCCGCCGCCCTACCCCACGGGCAACCTCCACATCGGCAACGCCCTCGGGTGGTGTTACATGGACTTCGCGGCGCGCTACCGCCGCCTCCAGGGCGACGACGTGCTCTTCCCCCAGGGCTGGGACTGCCACGGCCTCCCGACGGAGGTGAAAGTCGAGGAGAACCACGGCATCCACCGGACCGACGTCCCCCGGGAGGAGTTCCGGGAGATGTGCATCGAGCACACCGAGACCCAGATCGACGCGATGAAGGACACGATGCAGACGCTGGGCTTCTCGCAGGACTGGGGCCACGAGTACCGCACGATGGACGACGAGTACTGGGGAAGACCCAGCGCTCGTTCGTCGAGATGGCCGACGACGACTACGTCTACCGCGACGAACACCCCGTGAACTGGTGTCCGCGCTGCGAGACGGCAATCGCGGACGCCGAAGTCGAGGCCGCCGACCGCGAGGGCACCCTCCACACGGTCACCTTCGACGGCGTCGACAACGACGACATCGACATCGCGACCACGCGCCCGGAACTCCTGGCGGCCTGCGTCGGGATGGCGGTCAACCCGGACGACGAGCGCTACGAGGGCCGCGTCGGCGACACCTTCGAGGTGCCGCTGTTCGGCCAGGAGGTCGAACTCCTCGCGGACGACGACGTCGACCCCGAGTTCGGGACCGGCGCCGTCATGATCTGTACGTTCGGCGACAAACAGGACGTCACCTGGTGGGCGGAGTACGACCTCGACCTCCGTCCGGCGTTCACCGAGGACGGCCACCTGAACGAACTCGCCGGCGACTACGAGGGCCTCGCCATCGACGAAGCCAAACAGACCATCGCCGACGACCTCGACGAGGCGGGCTACCTGGTCGACACCGAACCCACCGACCAGTCGGTCGGCACGTGCTGGCGGTGTGACACCCCCATCGAGATTCTGAGCAAGGAGCAGTGGTTCATCCGGGTCGACAAGGAGGAGATACTGGCACACGCCCGCGAGGTCGACTGGGTGCCCGACCACATGTACACCCGCCTGGAGGAGTGGACCGAGGGCATGGACTGGGACTGGGTCATCTCCCGCCAGCGCGTGTTCGCGACGCCCATCCCGGCGTGGTTCTGCGACGACTGCGGCCACGTCCACGTCGCGTCCGTCGACGAACTACCCGTCGAACCCACCGAGACCGACCCCGCTATCGGCGAGTGCCCCGAGTGCGGCGGCACGAACTGGACGGGCGAGACCGACGTGATGGACACCTGGATGGACTCCTCCATCTCCGCGATGCACGTCAACGGCTGGCCCGAGGAGTCCTTCGAGCCGACCCAGCTCCGCGAGCAGGGCCACGACATCATCCGGACGTGGGCGTTCTACACGCTGCTCCGGACCGCCGCGCTGACCGACGAGAAGCCGTGGGAGACGGCGCTCATCAACGGCATGGTGTTCGGCGAGGACGGCAACAAGATGAGCAAGTCGCGGGGCAACATCGTCCAGCCGGAGAACGTCGTCGACGAGTACTCCGCGGACGCGTTCCGGCAGGCCATCGCGCTCGGCGGCCAGCCCGGCAGCGACATCCAGTTCCAGTGGAAGGAGGTCACCAGCGCCTCGCGGTTCATCACGAAGCTCTGGAACGTCGTCCGGTTCTCCGCCGGCCACTTCGACGAGGACACGCCCGCCATCGCGGACCCCGCCTACCGCGACGCCGACCGCTGGATACTCTCGAAGCTCTCGCGTGTCGCCGACGAGGTGGCGGCCGAGATGGACGACTACCGGTTCGACGCCGCGCTCCGCACCCTCCGCGAGTTCGTGTGGAACGACCTGGCCGACGACTACCTCGAACTCGTCAAGGGCCGGCTCTACAGCGGCCGGCCCGGCGAGCGCGACGCCGCCCGGCACGCGCTCTACACCACCATCACCGGCGTCGTCCGGATGCTCTCGCCGTTCTCTCCGTTCGTCGCCGAGGAGCTCTGGCACCACCTGCCCGGCACCGAGGGCAGCGTCCACGGCACCGCGTGGCCGACGGTCGGCGATATCGACGAGGAAGCCGAGCACGCCGGCGAGATCGTCGCGGACGTCGCCAGCACCGTCCGCGCGTGGAAGTCCGAGGAGGGCATGGCGCTCAACGCGGAACTCGACCGCGTCGAACTCTACTTCGACGAACTCGACCACCCGGTCGACACCTACGACCTGAGCGAGACCATCAACGCCCCCATCCGCATCGAGAAGGGGGCGCCCGACGTCGAACTCACGCCGGTCGGCATCGACGTCGACCACAGCGCCATCGGGCCGAAGTTCCGCGACCAGGCCGGCGCCGTCATCGCCGCCCTCGAAGCCACCGACCCCGACGACATCAAGTCCCAGCAGCGCACCGGCGAGATAACCCTCGACGTCGACGGCGAGGAGGTCGCCCTCGACGCCGACTGGGTCGAGGTCCAGGAGGAACTCCGGGCCGCCAGCGGCGAGGAGGTCGCGGTGCTGGAGACCGACGACGCCACCGTCCTGGTGTTCCGGCCGACCGACGAGTAGCGACCCGGACCGGCGGTGTTTTTGCCCGGCGAGCGACCGGTTCGTATGGACGACCGTATCCGCGAGCACGCCGCCGTCCTGGTCGACTGGAGCGCCCGCATCGAGGCTGGCGACGACGTGGTCCTCTCCGTCGCGGAGGACGCCCACGACCTGGCGGTGGCCGTGGCCGAAGCACTCGGCGACCGGGGCGCGAACGTCGTCACGACCTACGGGTCTGACGAGGTGACGCGGGCCTACCTCCAGGGTCACGACGGCGAGTTCGAGGCGGACCCCGCCCACGAACTCGCACTCTACGAGCAGGCCGACGCGGTGCTCCGCCTCGGCGGCGGCCGGAACACGACCGCGAGCGCGGACGTGCCGGGCGAGAAGCGCCAGGCGTACAGCAAAGCCCGCCAGGGCGTCCGCGAGGCCATGATGGCCACCGACTGGGTCAGCACCGTCCATCCCACGCGGTCGCTCGCCCAGCAGGCCGGCATGGCCTACGAGGAGTACCAGGAGTTCGTCTACGACGCCGTCCTCCGGGACTGGGAGGCGCTCGCCGACGAGATGGCCCGGATGAAGGACGTGCTCGACGCCGGCAGCGAGGTCCGCATCGAGAAGGAGGGGACCGACCTCACGATGTCCATCGAGAGCCGCACCGCCGTCAACAGCGCCGCCTCGGTCGACTACGACTCCCACAACCTCCCGAGCGGCGAGGTGTTCACCGCGCCGTACGACCCCGAGGGAACCATCCAGTTCGACGTCCCGATGACGCTCAACGCCAAGCGCGTGCGCGACGTCCACCTCACCTTCGAGGACGGCGAGGTGGTGGACTGGAGCGCCGGCCAGAACGAGGCCGTGCTCACCGACATCCTGAACACCGACGAGGGGGCCCGCCGCCTCGGCGAACTCGGCATCGGCATGAACCGCGGCATCGACCGGTTCACCGACAACATCCTGTTCGACGAGAAGATGGGCGACACCGTCCACCTCGCGGTGGGTCGCGCCTACGACGCCTGCCTCCCCGAGGGCGAGACGGGCAACCAGAGCGCCGTCCACGTCGACATGATAACGGACATGAGCGAGGACTCGACGCTCTCGGTGGACGGCGAGGTCGTCCAGCGAAACGGGGCCTTCCGGTGGGAGGACGGCTTCGAAGGCAGAGGTCGCGGTACTACTATTTGGGGCCGGCGCGACCACTCGCGTATGCACCGGTGGGTCAGGTTCGTCGTCCGGTGGAAACTCGCCGTCGGCGTCGCCGTTCCCCTCCTCGTCGTTCTCGTCGGCTTCGTCACCGGGGCTCCGGCACTTGCGGTGACAGCGGGGCTCCTGGTCGGTGCCGCGTTCGGCGTCAGCTACCTGTTCGCTCGGGACGCGCCCCTGGAGGGGTGACCGTCGGGCCGTCAGCCGGCGAACAGGCCGAGCACGCCGACGAGGACCATGCCGGCGCCGACGAACCGGGTGAACGCGACCTTCCAGTCGGCGGGTTCGACCTCGGACCACGACCGCTTGCTTCCGATGGAGTCCATCCGTTCCTCGAACCGGGCGATTCGGTACGGCCAGATAGCACCGGGGAGGCCGAACAGCACGAGGACGAGGCCGATGGGTTCTGCCATGGTCACGTGCAGTCGCCTTCGTTCCAAATAGATTCCGAGTGAGAGATACGTGCCGGGAGACGACAGGCCGTCACCCGCCCGTCCGAGCCACGACGGCCCATCCGCTGTCGGTGGCGGAGGTGTTACCGGGGCGTCGCCTGGACGTCGCTTCGACGGCGAAAAAGCGTGGTCGGTCGGTTTACCCGAGGAAGTACCGCAGCCACGGGTTGTTCTGCACGAACTCGGTCCGTTCGAGGTAGGCGTCGACGCCGAGGATGCGGCCGGCGCCGAACGCGCCGAGGCCGAACAGGAGCACGGCGTAGACGATGTGGTCGTCGACGACCCAGCCGTGGGCGACCGGGAGGCCCTGCGCGAGGCCGCCGGTGAGCGACGCCAGCCAGTAGAACAGCATCATGATGGCGCCCCAGAACGCGCTCCACCGGACGAACGCGCCGACGATGAGCGCGAGGCCGGTCAGCGTCAGCCCCCACATGTTGAGGAGATCTATCATCGGGTTCCCGGCCATCGACGCGAAGAACCCGGTGAACGGGTTTCCGGCCGGGATGGCGTTCGCGAGGAACCCGGCGGCGGTCCAGTCCGGGTCGAGCACCTTCGTGATGCCGCCCTGGAACAGCACCCAGCCCATCACCACCCGCATCAGCACCAGCGCGTATCCGACCCAGGTCTCGGAGTACTGGTACTCTACTTCTCGCCCGAACAACTCGGTACCCATGGTACGAACTGACATCGTAGGCCCCTTTCGGAGTCGGCGACATATGTATTTCCACTAATAGTACGCGCTGCACAATAGCGTTCAAGACTCCGACGGCGGCGAGTAGCAGTCCACGTCGGTGGTCTCGACGTGGCTCGGCGATTCGACCTGAATGGTGGCGTGGTCGATGCCGAACCGCTCGCCGAGCGTCGCCTGGCACCGCCGGAGCACCGCGTCCCCGTCGGTGTCCTCGGCCACGACGACGTGGGCGCTGAGGCTGTACTCGGACGCCGAGAGCGCCCAGACGTGGACGTCGTGGACCTCGACGACGCCCTCGATGCCGGCGAGAAACGACCTCACCTCGCCCAGGTCGACGTCCCGGGGCGTCCCCTGGAGCAGGATGTTGACGCTGTCCCGGAGCAGGTCGAACGTGGAGTAGAGCACGAGCGCGGCGACGACGACGGCGAACGCCGGGTCGAGGACGTACCAGTCGGTCACGGCGAGCACGAGGCCGACGACGATGGCGGCGACGCTCCCGGCGGCGTCCGCGAGCAGGTGGATGAACGCACCGCGGACGTTGAGGTTCTCCCGGTCGCCCGCGAGCATCCCGGCCGCGGCGAGGTTGGCGGCGAGTCCCAGGACGCCGACGCCGACCACGACGAGGGGCCGGACGGGTTCGGGGTCCTGGAACCGCTGGACGGCGTCGAAGACTATGTAGCCGACGACCGCGAGCAGGAAGACGCCGTTCGCGAGCGCGCCGAGCACCTCGGCCCGCTGGTAGCCGTAGGTCCGGCGGGCGTCGGCGGGCCGTGCGGCGACCCAGGCCGCCGCGAGCGCCAGCAGGAGGCTCGCGCTGTCGGTGAGCATGTGGGCGGCGTCCGCGAGCAGCGTCAGCGAGTTCGCCCACACCGCGCCCGCGAACTCGACCACCAGGAACGCGGTGTTGATGGCGAACGCGACTGCGAGCGGCCGCAGCGACCGGACCTCTCCACCGCCGTGGTCGTGGTCGGCCATCCCCTCGTAGGTAGGGCAGCATCCACAAAAACAGGTCGGCGGCGCGATGGTCGAAACGGACAGGCGATAGCTATCTGACGATGGTCACCGGTGCGGGCGACCGCCTGAAGATTTTCTCCGCGACGTTCCCGACGAACAGTCGGTCGGCCAGGCCCCCGCCGTGGCTCCCGATGACGACCGTGTCGAACTCTTCGGCCTGGTTCAGGATGACGCGTGCCGGATGCCCGGTCCTGACCTCGGTGGTGACCTCCGTATCGTACTCGGCGGCGATGGCACGAGCGCGGTCCAGCACCGGTTGAGCGTGCTCCTGCACTGCCTCGTCGGGGTCCGCGGAGAGAGCGATGGCTGTCGCCTCGCCGAACATCGCGGACGGCTCACCCACGACCGACAGGACCGTTATCTCGGCGTCCGGAAAGGCGTCGAGGGCGTACCTGAGTGCCTTCTCCGCCATCTCGGAGCCGTCCATCGCGACGAGAACCCGAAAGACCATAGCCGACGTAGGGCCGTGACGCGAATAAAAGCTCGGTGCGGGGGGACGACGCTCACCACAGGAACGTGAAGAGCAGCCAGAAGGTGGCGTACGCGCCCCTGTCGAGATGACCGGCACGAGGTTCTGCATCAGGATGACCCGCCCGGTCGTCGTGGGGTTGAACAGGTCGGAAGCCGCGGGGAGGTCCTCGGGGTCCACCTCGCCGATGGGTGGCACCTCCTCGCCGGGTTCGTCGGCGGCGAGCGCCCCGACGGAGAGGTCCGGTTCCGCGTCGCCACGGATGCTCTCCGAGACGGTCACCGTCCGCGTCGCGCGTCCCCACCCCAGCCCCACGATCGACATCGTGGCGATGATCACGAACGAGGCGGGGATGCCGATGGCCGACAGCCCGATGACGATGCCGGAGGAGACGATGGCCACGATGATGGCGGCTGTCAGCGGCAGGTCCGTGATGTCGTTACCGATGGTGTCGAGCGTTCGGCGAGCGATGGATAACGCGCCGACCGCGACGGCCGCCGCCCCCATCAGGATGAGCGGGTTCATCTCGACGCCGGCGCCGTACAGCGGCGCAATCGCGTTGGCGATGTTGGACGTACCCGACGAGAACGCCATCAGGCAGCCGATGCTGACGAGAACCACCGCACCCGTCAGCTCCCGCCGCGTCGTGTTCGGCCCGAGCGTCGGCACCGGAACGTTCCCCGAGCGGTCGACTTCGAGCAGCGCACTCTCGGTGCTCGTTATCGCCACCCAGCGGTTGATGGTCGGGTAGACGTATCGACCGATCATCATCGACACCCAGAACCCGACGAGCGGCGAGACGATCCACCAGACCGCGATTTCGCCCATCACGGCCCAGTTGAGTTCGCCGGTCGCAGCCCCCAGGCCGGCGATAGCGCCGACGGCGGTCATCGACGTCGAGGCGGGGACCCCGACGTAGTTCCCGACGAAGAGCGCGCCCCCGATGAAGAACAGGACGACGATGCTCGTCTCGACCGTGAACACGCTCGGGTCGTACATCAGGCCGCCGCCGAGCGTTTCCACCACTCGACGGCCGACAGTCCAGGCACCGACGAGGAAGAAGATCGACATCAGCACCCCGGCGAAGAGCTTCGAGAGCACGCCTGCGCCCACCGCCGGTCCGAACGCCGGCCCGGTCGTCGACCCGCCGATGTTGAATCCGACGAATAACGTCACCCCGAGACCGACGGCGATCAGTAGCTCGACCATTCTCAGGCTCGCCGGCCCCCGGTTCCGATCGTAGCGGACGGTCCGGCGTACGCGCCCGTCGCAGAGAGCCGGTCATTCGTTTTCCCCGGCCGAGCGCGATTGCCTGTCGGTGTCGTGCCCCTCCGTCATCTCGTCGACTCGTTCCTCGATTTCGTCCGCCCGAGGCCGTCTGTCGATGCGTTCGTTGACCTCCTCCAGTTTCTCGATGATGGAGTCTATCTCGGCCGAGAGGGTGGCCTCGACGTTCTCGGTCACCTCCCGGGCGACCTTCTCCTCCACGGTCTCGGTCACGTCCTTGGTCACCTTCTCCTCCACGCTCTCTGTGACCTCCTCGGTCACCTCCTCGGTGACTTTCTCGCCGACGCTCTCCGTGACCTCCTCGGTCACCTTCTCGCCGATGTCCTCTGTCATTTTCTGGGTCATCCAGTCGGGGTCGAAACGAGCCATCTTCCAGCCGACGTGGATGACGTAGGAGATGAGAGCCCCCAGTCCGAACGCGACGCCGATGCCCGTCCCGACGGAGACGATGAGCACGATGGCGATGAACAGCAGTAGACCGTAGCCGAGGTCGGTCAGGAAGTCGACGCGACTCGGCTTCATCGGTCTCGCTCCGGCGGTGGTCGGCACCCTTCGGTCGTCGAATAGATAGCCATTATCGATTATTCGTTCCACAGACAGTTAACTCCCCCTGAACGGTTCAGTCACGTAGTGTCAATGGCGGAGGGCGTCGAGACGGGTCACCGTTCCGACGCGCGAAGCCGTCGGCTCCGGGAGACGGTCGGATGCGGCTGAGGGGAGTAAGCCCCCTTCTGTTTCGACCCGGCATTCGGCTGAGCGTCCACGCGCTCGTCCGGGCTACCTTACCCGCGTGGACTTGCACCGGCGAGGATTCGCCGTTCCATCGGTTCTCCGCCGTCGCCCCTCGGTGGGTTAGCTCCCTCGCCTCTCGGCTCGGTTCGCGCACCTCATCGGTCGGGCGGAGTCGTGTCGTTGCTGTTCCAGAGCCAGCGGTCTCCCGCTCCGGGCTTGCGCCCGGTCGCCCACCCGGACGGTGGGGGACTTTCCTCATGAGCGTCTGCTCACGGGAGCCAGGCTCCCTCTGCCGCGACCGAGAGTAGACGAGGACGAGGGTTAAGCCGTTCGGTGACGCCGCGACGGTGCGGCGGTAGCCGGTTCCTATACGCGGCCGACGTCGGGAAATCCGAGGATACCGCCGGGGCGGCGGGACAAACCGAAACCTACAGGAGCGGTACGCTCGAAGGGAAGAGTTCAAGTTTATCCTGTGCCTAAGGACTGCTATGTCTGAGGCGAAGCCAGTCACGCTCTCGTTCGACGACGGTGCGCGAGCCGTCGAACTCGCACGAGAATCGGTCGAGGCCTACGTCGTCAACGGCCAACGGGAGCAGCCCGGGAGCATGCGCGAAGCCTTCTACAACCGGACGGGGGCGTTCGTACGGCTCGTCTCCGCCCGCGGCCGGGGACAGCTCCGGGGAACGCTGGCGCGTACGACAGCACCCAGCAGCTCGGCCACGCCATCGTCGACGCCGCCATCGAGGCGGCGAGCGCGTCGTCGTGCAACTCCGAGGTGGAGCCGGCGGAGCTCCAGTCGCTGAACGTCTCCGTCTGCATCGTCTCGAACATCGTCCTCACCGACGACCCGGTCGAGGACCTCGAACTCGGCGTCCACGGGCTGGCTATCGAGGGGCGGGGCAAGGCCGCAACCATGTACCCGACCGTCCCCGTGGAGAACGGCTGGAGCAAGTTCGACTACCTCGACCGCACGTCGCGCAAGGCCGGCCTACCCGGCGACGCATGGGAGGACGACGACGTGATGGTCACGCTGTTCGAGGGCCACGTCTTCCAGGAGACAGAGCCCGAAGGACCGGTCGAGAAGTTCTCGCCCTGATCACTCGCCGCCGAAGCCGACTCGTTCTGCGTCCGTCGCCGCCCGCTCGATAGCGTCGTCCAGGTCGAACGTCCGGACGAGTTCGCCGTCCCGGAGCAGCGGTTCGAGCAGGGGTTCGCCGTCCACGGGGCCGTCGCGACCCGCCAGGCCGACGTGGTGGCCGCCGTCCGGCGTCCGGTAGACGGCCTTCGTCCCGGAGAGCTTCCCGCGTTTGGCCGCGAGTTCGCCGTCGACCTCGACGATGTCGAGGGCGAAGTCCACGGGGTCGGCGTTGCTGACGTAGCCGCCGACGCCGAAGCCGTCCACGAGGCCGCGGAGGCGGCGGAGGTCGGCGGGGCCGAGGCCGCCGCTGACGAACACGCCGACGTCGTCGAATCCGTGCGCGTCGAGTTCCCACCGCACCTCGCGCACGATGTGCTCGAAGTCGCCGCGCCGCGACCCCGTGGTGTCGAGGCGGACGCTGTCGAGGTGGTCGCCGAGGGTCTCGGCCGCCCGGATGGCTTCGTCCTTCTCGTCTGAGTACGTGTCCACGAGCGCGACCCGTGGGACGTCTGGTCCGACGGCGTCGTCGAACGCCTGCCAGGCGGCCTCCTGGTTGCCCTTGCCGAAGCAGATGAGGAGTGCGTGGGGCATCGTGCCGCCCGCCTCCCGGCCGATGACGTCGCCGGCGGCGACGTGCGAGAAGCCGTCGAGGCCGGCGAGAAGAGCGCTTCGCTCCACGACGGCCGCCATCGAGGGGTGGACGTGCCGGGAGCCGAAGCTGAGCAGCGTCGACTCGGGGGCGGCCGTCCGGGCTTCGAGGGCGTGCGTCGCGATACCGCTCGCGTGGGAGAGAAAGCCCAGGAGGGCGGTCTCGTACCGGGCGAAGTCGAGGTAGTCACCCTCGATGCGGAGCACCGGGCCGCCGTCGAACAGCGTCCCTTCGCGCATCGCGTCCACGTCGACCGGCAGGCCTTCGAGGAGGTGGGCGGCGTCCTTGACGCCGGCGAGCAGTTCGAACTCGCCGTCCGGGAACTGGTCGGCGGTGACCTCCGCGACGACGTGCGGGTTCCGCCCGGCGTGTGCCAGGGTCGTCTCGGTGCGCTCGAAGTAGGCGTCGGTCGCCCGGCCGTCGCGGATGGCGTCCGGCGGGACGATGTCGAACTCGGTCACGACAGCCACCTCCGGGGTCGGACGCGGACGGGGGTCATGCCCGCGAGTTCCGTCGCCGGAGAGAAAAGGCTACTCTTCTCACGCCGCGGCGTCGGCGTGGACCGCCTGCAGGTCGTCGGTCTCGGGCGCGTTCACGATGGTGACGGTGTCGCCGTCGACCTGGACGGAGAACGCGTCGGCGTACGGTCCGTCGGCGATGCGCCACAGGTCGTCGCGGCCGTCGACGCGCTCGCCGCCCCAGTAGGCGAGCAGGTCGCGGTAGGTGGCGGCGAACTCCTCGGCGTCCGCGGGCGAATCCCAGACGAGTCGCCAGACGTAGCCCGTCTCGCCGTCGGCGTTCTCGTAGACGTACATCTTGTCGCCGTCCCAGCCGTCCACGGCCGGGAAGTCGTAGTTGAACGGGTCGGTCCGGTTGATGTCGCCCGTCTCCCCGTCGACGTTGAGGAACGTCTGCGGGTCGACGACGTTGCCGGCCCGTGACTGGTCGTAGGACGGGTAGGCGAACATGGCCGCGAGCGCCGACTGCCCCACGGAGGCGTACGGCTTGCCGTCGCGTTCGGGCGTGACCCGCGACCACGCCTCGTCGCTCCGGTCGGCGAGCGAGACGTTCGTCGGGGCGTCCTCCCGGTACTTCGCGGGGTCGATGACCTGCTCGCTGGACGCGGGCGGGTCCTCGTACAGCGCGTTCACCGCGTCCCAGCCGCCGTTCTCGCGGGCCTGGGCGACGAAGCCGGGACCGTCGCTGTACGGGAAGTACTCCATGATGTAGATGCCGATGTGGAACTCCCCGGAGCCGGCCGCGGACGCGGTCGACGGGCTCACGCAGGTCCAGTTGACGCCACACCGGTCGGCGTAGAGCTGGTCGACGTAACGGGCGTCGCCCTCGATGAGGCCGTTGCGGGCGTTGTAGAGTTCGCGGGTCGACCGGTCGTACTCGCGGGTGCTGAAGTGGTCGAACTGGAGTGCGTGGACGAGTTCGTGGGCGAGCGTGGTCTCGTCCATCGAGAGCGACTCCGAGTCGGAGACCACGACGATGCGGTCCTCGGCGGGCGAGTAGAACCCGAGGACGCTCGACCCGCGGTTGCTCTCCTGGACCGCCAGGGAGTTCTCGTCCTCGCCGACGAGGAACAGCGCCTCGAACTTCGCGTTGTCGAAGGTCTTGAGCGACGGGGCTGACGACGAGTTGACGTGCTCCCGGCGGTACTCCTCGCGCGAGATGACCTCGACGGGGACCTCCTGTTCGAACTCGAGGCCGCGGATGCGTTCGACGCGCGCCATCGACCGGGCGATGACCTTCTCGAGTTCGGCCTTGTCGAGGCCGTCGGACTGGTTGATTGCCAGCGACTCGTTGTACCAGTAGCCCTGCTCCCAGCCGAGGCGGTCGGTGGCGGGGTCGGGCAGGTTGGAGGGGCCTTCCGTGAGCTGCTGGTTCGGACCGCTCCCGCTCGTGGACTGCCCCTCGGGCGTCGATGCCTCGGGGGCGCCGACGGGGAACTGGGCGCAACCGGCGAGCAGGACCAGCGACAGGACGGCGAGCACCACCGGTCGTCTCATGGCCGAACGGTAGGACGGGACGGGCAAAAACCCTCGCCTCCCAGCGGCGAAAGCTCTTTTCCGCGCCGCCGTAGCCACCGCCATGCAGTTCGACCCCGACCGCACGGCCGTCGTGGTCGTCGACATGCAGAACGGCTTCTGCCACCCGGACGGCAGCCTCTACGCGCCCGGCAGCGAGGCCGCCATCGAGCCGGTGACCGACCTCGTGGCACGCGCCCGCGATGCCGGCGCGAGCGTCGTCTACACCCGCGACGTCCACCCGCCCGAGCAGTTCGAGGACGCCCACTACTACGACGAGTTCGAGCGCTGGGGCGAGCACGTCGTCGAGGGCTCCTGGGAGGCCGAACTCGTCGACGAACTCGACGTCCGCGACGAGGACCACGTCGTCGTCAAGCACACCTACGACGCGTTCTACCGCACCGACCTGGAGGGCTACCTCGACACCCACGGCATCGACGACCTGCTCATCTGCGGCACGCTCGCGAACGTCTGCGTGCTCCACACCGCCGGAAGCGCGGGCTTGCGCGACTACCGGCCGGCAATCGTGACCGACGCCGTCGGCTACATCGAGGAGGACCACCGCGAGTACGCCCTGGACCACGCCGACTGGCTGTTCGGCGAGACCACCACTCGGGACGACGTCGAGTTCGTGTAGCCGGGCGCGTGGGTCCGGTCGGCGACCACGGACAGGGAGTCAGCCGGTGCGCTCGAACCGGCGGACGGCGTCCGGGACGGCCCGCGAGGCGGACGCGACGAACGCGTAGCGCAGGTACGCCTTCCGCAACGCCTCGATGCGGACGGAGTTGCCGTCCGACGACCGCCGGACCGCGTCGTCGGCGGTGACGAGCGCCTCCCGGACGGGATGGAGCAGCGAGAGGCCGACGACGGAGGCGGCGTTCTCGACGGCGCCCCGGAACGCCACGTGGGCCCCCTTGCCGACCGCCGCCGCGTGTTCCGGGGTCAGGGAATCCGCCTCCAGTGCGGGCAGCCGGTCGGTGAGTTCGACCTGTGCCGGTAACACCACGCTCGCCAGGAGCGTCTCGCGGACCGCCGTGCCGAGGTGGCCCCGCTCCCGGAACTCGGCCGCACGGCCGAGGAAGTCGTCGGCGCTCCCCAACTTGGCGACGTGGGGCATGCCGTACTCGTACCACCGGTCCATCGGGGACGCCTCCTCGTAGCGGGCCCGTACCTCGGGATGCAGGGCGTCGTAGGCGGCGACGAGGCTGTCGGCGTGGGCCTCGCTCCGGGGGTGGGCCGTCACGAGGCGGGAGACGTCCTCCAGGTGGAGGCGGCCGCGGGCCACCCCGGACGCGACGTGGGCGACCGGCCACGCGTAGTCGGCGTTCGGGTCGCCGTCCGCGCGGGCCGCGTCGAGCGATTCGAACCGGATGTTCGAGAGGTTCCGCTGGAGGTACTCGGGCACGTCGCGTGCCCGCCGGAGGCGTTCCTCGGCGAGTGCGAGCTGGGGGACGACCTGGTGGCGGGTCCCGCGGTCGTAGGCCAGCCGGTCGTCGGCGTCCCCCAGGTCCGTACGCAGGTCGTCGAGGGCCGACCGCACGTCCGCCGGGGTGAGTTCGCCGCGCCACGCCCGGAGGTAGGCGGCCTGGTTCACCGCGGCCGCCGTGAGAAACCGGAGTTCGTCCACCGTCTCCCAGTCGTCGGTCATGGCGGCTATCTCCTTCCGGTGCTGGGCCAGCCGCCGGTGTCTCTCCGCCACGTCCCGCTCCATCGCCTCGCGCTGCTCGGTCACCTCGACGAGCGACTGCAGGGCCGAGAGTTCGCTCTCGAACCGGCTCTGCGCGGATTGGACGTGGTCGGCGGTGACGGAGACGCCCCGGGAGACGGCCGGCACGTCGCCGAGCGCGTCGCGGAGCGCGGCCCGGTCGCCGGAGGACGCGACGCGTTCGACGGTGGAGCACCCGGCGAGGGCGGCAGCGCCGGCGGCCGCGAGGAAGCCCCGGCGGGAGGTGGAGGGCGAGGGCATACGCGTGATTCCCGACCGCGAGTTGATAAGTCGCTCGTTCCGAGCGCTCACGGGGTGGGCGTCGGGTACCGTCCGAATCCGACGCGCTCCTCCACGGTGACGGCCCGCCAGCCGTCGCCAGGGCCCGTAATGTCGGCGTGGAACCACTGCTCGAAGCTGTTGCCGGTCCAGCCGCCTGCGAACCACGTGTTCCACCCCTCGTAGCGGACGACGACAGTCGTCGTCGCGTTCGCGGGCGCGTCGAAAGAAGCGTAGAGCCTGGATTCGACCTGCCGGCAGACGGTCGGGTCGGTCACGGGACCTGCGCAGTCTACGTCGCTCGCGTCCCCCGCGGCTGGAGGATGGGCTCAGAATCGACCGGTGAACGCGTTCCAATCGACTCGTTCGCGGGGAGTTCGACGGTGAGTTCGTAGGCACGGAGGACGGTCACGTCTTCCTCGTGCGTCGGCGTCGCGGTTGCGTCGTCCGTCGGTATCGGCTGTGGTGCGGGTCGCGTCTCGTACTTCGGCGGGAGCGTCGCCGCCTTGATGGCAAGCATCGGCCCGTATCGGGTTTCCTCGACGCTCGCAGTCCACTCCTCGGACCCCTCGACCCTGGCGTTCTCGGCGATGGCCTCGCCGACGGGCGAGGAGCTGTTCTCGACCGGGAGCGGGACGTAGAGTGTGACGTCGTCGAGTCGCTGGTCGGGCTGAATCATCACCTCGTACCGATAGGTGTGCTCGACGGAATCGGGATCGACCCGTGTAAAATCGTACAGGAGGGTGGCGAACGCGCCGACACCCACGACGGCGGCGACGAGAACGGCCACGAGAACGTAGCGGAGGGCGCGGTGCATCAGTCACTCTCATCAGGCAGACGGCATATCCTTAGTGGTCCCGGGCGTCCGCGGTCGATTCGACCGTCACTTCGACCCGGTCGCCGACGGCGGCCGACCAGTCCGGGGTGACGAGTTTCGCGCCGAGCCAGTCCCGGCCGAGGAAGAACGAGAGGCCGGTGACCGGGGTGCCGTTCGCCCTGACCGCGAGGTCGTTCCAGGCGACGTCGCGCCCGGCGACGGTGCCGAGGTTCGCGCCGAGGAAGGAGACGGGACCGTCGACGCCGCCGAGCACGCCGCCGGCGTCGTAGTGGGGCATGCCGCCGTCGAGGACGCCCGCGCTCCCCGCGATGCCGGCGAAGTACTCGCCGGAGGCGGGATGGGCGGGCGCGTCGAGCAGGACCCAGGTGTCGCCCGTCTCCGCGACGGTGCCGACGCCGTCCCAGGGCACGGGTTCCACGGGAACGTCCACGTCGAGGCGGAGCGACCCCGATGCCCGGACCGGGTTCGTGTCGTGCTCGCGGAACCCGAGGTGGATGTGGTTGGCGACCCAGGGGGCGAAGAAGCCCGACCGGACCATCGTCCCGAGCGAGTCGCCGACCGCCACCTCGTCGCCGGGTTCGACGGCGGGGTCGACGTGGAGCATCCGGGCGAGGTGGTCGCCGACGTCCACGACGATGAGGTGGTCGGACTCGGCGGCGTACGGCTTCGGCGGCGCGCGGACCGTCCGCACGTCCACCACCTCGCCCGCGACGGGGCTGGGCGCGTCGTCGTCCGCGTTGTCGGGGTAGAGGTCGACGGCGGCGCCGCGGTCGTGGGCCGTGTACGGCGAGTTGTACAGCGAGAAGCGGGGGTAGCGGCTGACCACGTCGGCCGGGAGGACAACCATGTCCGCCCTTGGCAGCGCGGGTGTTTACGTACTTCGGGGCGTAGGGGCGGGTATGCGGGTCCTTCGAGGCAGGGCGCCCGACCCCGACCGCGACCGCCAGCGCACGTCGAACCTGCTGGCGAGCGTCGCCGAGTCCGGCGAGGCAGCGGTCCGGGTGTGGACGCCCCACCGGCAGCTGGCGTTCGGCCGGCGCGACGCCAACAGCGACGGCTACGACGACGCGGTGGCCGCGGCGCGCGACCACGGCTTCCCGCCGGTCGAGCGGTCGGTCGGCGGCCGGGCGGTCGCCTACACCGGTACGACGGTCGCGTTCGCCCGGTTCGAACCCATCGACGACATCCGGGTCGGCGCGACCGACCGGTACGAGGCACTGGTGGACGTCGTCCAGCGGGCGCTCTGGGACCTGGGCGTGCCCGCCCAGCGCGGCGAACCCGAACGGTCGTTCTGCCCGGGCGACCACTCGCTGTCCTACCGCGGGAAGGTCGCGGGCATCGCCCAGCGGGTCACCAGCGGCGCCGCGCTCGTCTCCGGCGTGGTGACCGTCGACGGCCACGACGAGATAGCGGGCGTGCTCGACCCCGTCTACGACGCACTCGGCGTCCCGTTCGACCCGCGGACGGTCGGGAGCCTGGAGCGGGCGGGCGGTGCCACCGACACGGAGCGCGTCATCCGCACCCTGGAGGGTGCGCTCGTCGGCGACGAGGAACCGGCCGTGGAGCGCGTGGACCGCCAGACTTAGGCGCGCGGCCGGCCCACCCTGGCGCATGCTCACCATCCGGAACGCCACCCTCGCCGACGGCCGCCGGCGGGACGTGCGCGTCGACACCGAGGCCGGCACCATCGACGCCGTCGGTCGGCAGCTATCCGGCGACGAGACCATCGACGCCACCGGCCACCGCCTCCTGCCGGGCATGATAGACGCCCACGTCCACTTCCGGCAGCCCGGCTTCTCGCACAAGGAGACGTGGGAAACCGGGAGCCGGAGCGCAGCGGCGGGCGGCGTCACCACCGTCGTCGACCAGCCGAACACCTCGCCGCCGACCGTGGACGGCGCCGCCTTCGACGAGAAAGCCGGGTACGCCGAGCAGTCGCTCGTGGATTACGGCCTGAACGGCGGCGTCACCGGGGACTGGGACCCGGACAGCCTGTTCGACCGGCCGCTGTTCGCGCTCGGCGAGGTGTTCCTCGCGGACTCCACCGGCAACATGGGCATCGAGGCCGACCTGTTCCGGGACGCCGTCGCCCGCGCCACCGACGAGGACGTGGTCGTCACCGTCCACGCCGAGGACGCCGACCTGTTCGACGACGCCGCGAGAGAGCGCGACGACGCCGACGCCTGGAGTGCGTTCCGGACCGCAGAGGCCGAGGCCGCGGCCGTCGAGCGCGCCGTCGCCATCGCGGACGACCTGGACGCCACTATCCACGTCGCCCACACGAGCACGCCCGAGGGCGTCGACGCCGCCGCGGCCGCCGGCGCCACCTGCGAGGTCACGCCCCACCACCTCCTCCTCTCCCGGGACGACCTCGACGAACTGGGCACGTTCGGCCGGATGAACCCGCCGCTCCGGAGCGAGGCGCGCCGCGAGGCTGTCTTCGAGCGCGTGGCCGACGGCACCGTCGACGTCGTCGCCACCGACCACGCCCCGCACACGCGAGAGGAGAAAGACGCGAGCATCTGGGACGCGCCGAGCGGCGTCCCCGGCGTGGAGACCGCCCTGCCGCTCCTGCTGGAAGAAGCCCGCAAGGACACCCTGGACTACGAACGGGTACGCGACCTCACGGCCGCGAACGTCGCCCGGATCTTCGACCTGCCGCGGAAGGGCCGCGTCGAGGCCGGGCGGGACGCCGACCTGGTGCTGGTCGACCCGGACGCGTCACGCGAGATCCGCGGCGACGACCTCCACTCGAAGTGCGGGTGGACGCCGTTCGAGGGGCGGCAGGGCGTCTTCCCGACGTGGACGATGGTCCGGGGCACGGTCGTCTACGAC
This sequence comes from Halobacteriaceae archaeon GCM10025711, assembly GCA_042662785.1. Classification (GTDB taxonomy): domain Archaea; phylum Halobacteriota; class Halobacteria; order Halobacteriales; family Halobacteriaceae; genus JBHSYX01. Next base: position 432,984 of record JBHSYX010000001.1, on the reverse strand, counting down.
GCCGACGCCGACGGCGAGGCGTTCGGGGACGCCGTCGGTGAGAACGTGCGGGTTCAGGAGTAGCCGAGTACTTCGAGGCCCGGCGGGGTGAAAGCGGTGACGTGCGAGGGACCGGACGGGTCGACTTTCGTCGCTTGCTACCGCGTCGACCGAGACCGCCAAAAGTGGCAGAGAAAAATAAGTAACTATATCGAAACACATACTGTTTAACAGATACTGCCGACAGAGGTTGTCTCACTGGCTATTTCTATTTTTGTTACATAGCTAGATTGCCAGAATCTTTCATCGTTTGGCTGTTTTTCGAGCGTGTACAGCCCTTATTTTGGCCCGATTTAGAGATGGTTCCGCAAAAATTCGATAAATACCGATGAACGTCCGAAAAACTACCAGTATCCAGAGTGGTTTTATTCTTTTTTCCATATATTTTCGGTTGGCTGGCGAGAGTCCCAGCTACGCAGGGCGGTGTCGGGGCGTCTACTCGAATATCGAATCTGCGATTTTGGCCTGGGCGGCGGCGAGGTGCTCACTGAACGTGGACCGGGAGATGCCCAGTTGCGACGACACCTCGCTCGCGTTGGCCTTCCGGGGGTACGCGAAGTAGCCGTTCTCGTAGGCCGCCCGGAACACCTCCAGTTGCCGTGACGTGAGCGCGCCGAGGTCGATCCGCACGTGGTCGCTCTCCTCCTCGTCCGTCCGGACGAGGCGGCTGACGCGCACGCCGGAGAACGACTGCTTGAGGTCCTCGAGGACGGCACCGACGTCCGACTGGTCCTCCAGGAGGACGTGCAGGTGGACGTCCCCGTCCTGGACGCGGACGGTCGAGACGGGTCGTTTGAACAGGTGTTCGACCAGCCGGTTGAGACACTCCGTGTCCGACCGCCGGTTCCGGAGGCGGTGGACCGTTTCGTAGTTCGAGAGGTCCGGCGGGTCGCGGTCCGCGTTGACCCCGAGCGTGAACTCTTCGACCACTTCGTCGTCGTCCGTTATCGAGGCCGACCAGGACAGCAGGTCGACTTCGGAGCCAGTCCGTTGAGAGAGTTCGTTAGCCATACATGTATTCGGTGCGCTAAAAGCTACTTCGGCGTGCAAAACCGCCATGCAGGAAGAAATTACTCGCCCGTAACTTAAAGTTTTCCTAGAGACAGAACCCGGGAGCCTGCTGTCGGTTGAACTGTCGTACTGACTGGTAGCTAAGAAGAGACCGGGGCGTCCGTCGGTTCGTCGAACGTGGGTAGGGGGTGGGGTAGGTGGGGGGAGGACCGCAGTCGGGCGGCTGGGGAACGATGGTTCCTCTGGAGCGACGGGCAGACCCGCCGGGTTCGAGGCCTAACGCGGCGCTTTCACGCCATCAGATGAGTGGGTGTGTGGCATAATACCTCTTTCCGACGGGAGTTCATGAACGGAAGTGAATCGAAACCTCGTTGATAACGGACACGATTCGTCCGCTCTCAGTAGCACGTCCGACTTCCACGGCACACGCCCGGACGCCACCTGATTCGACGTCTCGGGCCCGGGTCTATCAGCGAGACTATCCTCGTTGTTACGCATAGCACAGATGTTAACACGATTCATGAACTCGCGAGAAACCGGGGGCGGCCGCCCGGCCGTGTCGTGTCACTCACGTATCGAGACAGGGTAGAGACGCGAATTAGTTCGCAGTGGTGAGTGGGTGAAAGCTGTCGCTACTGGACGCGAGCGCCGAAAGAAAGGGATACCGGACGGAACCGGCTGTGGCCGGTCGGTTACTTCTCGATGCGGGTGCGCAGCGCCAGGAGCGCGGCGCCCAGGACGGCGACGAGCGCGAGCGCGACGCCGAAGCCGGGCTGACCGTCGGAGTCGGTCGTGGTCGGCTCCGTGGTGGTCGACTTCGTGGTCGACTTCGTGGTCGGCTCCTTCGTCGTCGTGGTCGGCTCCTTCGTCGTCGTGGTCGGCTCCTTCGTCGTCGTCTCCGGCTGACCGATGGCGCCACGTTCGCCTTCGCCGACTATCTCGAACTGGATGATGTCGGTGTTGTCGCCGTCGTCGGCCTCGATCGTGTAGGTGCCGGGCTCGACGTCGCTCGAGACCGGGATCTTCACGGACCAGGTACCGTTCTGGCCCCACGAATCGGTGTCGGCGAGGTCGAGCGAGTCGGCGCTCGGACCGTCCGTCACTTCGACGGTGATGGTGTTGTCGTCGGGCTGCGCGTTCGTGCGACCCTTGACGACCATCGTCTCGCCGACTTCGATGTCGTAGACGCCCATCTCACTGCTGTACTCCTCGGGAACGACCGTCTCGATGGAGAGCGAGCCGTCGGAGTACCGGAAGGAGTCCTCGACGATCAGGTCGTCGCTCGCCGTGTCGTCCACGGTCTCGGACTTGATGCGGTCGAGGACCTGCGCCTGCGTCAGCGAGTCGTCGGTGAGACCACTAACGTAGGATTCGAGTGCGTTGACGTCGTTGTTGTCCTGACCTGGCAGTTCGCCGTCGCCGGCGACGTCGTCGCGGCCGAGCGAGAGCACGACCGCCTCGATGCTGCCTTCGCTGAGGTCATTACCGTCCTTGTCTTCGAGCACGATGTCGTCCTGCTCGAAGGTGCTGTCGTCGTCGACGCTGACGCGCTCGGTGGCGACCGCGCCGCGCTTGTCGACGAACGCGACCAGCACGTTGTCCTGGCCGGTGGCGGTACCCTCGACGTCGACGGTACCGTCGTCGGTGGACACCTGGCCGTTGATGACCGACGTGAACGAAGCGAACAGGCTACCGTCGGTCACGGTGATAGCCTTCTGGGTGCTCGTGCCGCTGCTGAACTCCGACGTGGTCATCGACTTCTTCAGGTCACCAGTCGAGTTTTCGGCATCGCGAGCGTCGATGACGCCGAGTCGGTACTGACCGGGGATGCTGAAGATGTCGGAGGCATCCGAGAGCACGACGTTCTCGCGCTCCCAGCTACCGTCCGAGTCGACCGAAATCGTGTTGTCGTTGCCGAGTTCGACGAGTTCCCAGTCGCCCTCGTCGCGGGCGTAGACTGCGACGTCGTCGAGGCCGGCGGTCGCGTTGCCGGCGATGTCGACCTCGGCCCCCGAGACGTACTGCTTGCCGGGCGACTCGATGCTGAGTTCGCCCTCAGTGACGTCGAGGGACTGCTGGTCCTCGTAGCCGCCGTAGTCTTCGACGATCTCGGAGAGCGTCATGTCGGCCGGGTAGAGGTTGACGTCGACGGAGCTGTCGTCGAGGTAGCCCGTGTCAATCTCGCCGTAGCCGACGCCGGTGTCGTCGTCGACCGTGACGCTCGCGTAGACGAAGCCGCCGGACTCGTTGACACCGACGGCGTTGGTGTCACCGACCGTCCGGAACGCCTTCGCGTCCATGTCGCCGCGGAAGTCGGACTCGTCGATGGTGACGTAGTGGGTGGCGCCGGCGTCGGAGCCACGGATGTTGTAGCCCATGTACGAGCCCTGGGCGGCCGAGTCGGATTCGAGTTCGAGGAGACCTCGTCGTCGCTGCTCACGGTGACCGAGATCTGCTTCATCGCGTCACCGTAGTTGAGGTAGTCCCAGCCGTACACGTAGATGGTGTAGTCGCCCGCGGGGAGGTCCGAGAAGTCGAACACCCCGTAGGCGGTGGTCATCGTGCTGTTCTCCGTGGTCAGGTTATTGACCTGTGTCTGGTTGAACTGGCCCCAGCCGTGGAGGTAGGACCCGTAGCCGGGCGTGTCCAGCTCCTCGGGATACTGGGCGAACGGCGTACCCGAGTCGCGGACGACCTTCTTCTGGTCGTCGGAGAGGTCGTCATAGCTGCCGTAGACTTCCTGGGTGATGTCCGTGCCGTCCTCGTCGACGACGTCCATCTCCAGGTCTTCAGCCTTCTGGAAGTTCCAGTCGGCGCCGACGAGCAGCACCTCGTCCTCGGGGATGGAAGCGCCGCTGATGTCGGTGGCCCGGCTGTTCATCACGTCGACGTCAGTGATGCGAGGCGTCGTCACCGTGACGCCGGGGTTGCTGGAGTTACCATTAAGGGCGTAGACGCCGGATGCCTGGTCCTGCGGAATCGGCATCTCGAGGACCTGGCCTTCCGCGTCACCGGCGACGCCGATGAGCTGGGCCGGGTCGATCTCTTTCGTCGTCTGGTTGTTGATGAACGTGAGGCCGCCTTCACCCTTGTAGACCACTGGGTTACTGGTATCGGCCACCACGGTGGCGTTATTTGGATACTTGTACTCACCGGGGTTGTGGTCGTACTCGGAGTTTCCGCCACGGTCCACCACTTTCACGGCGGACGCCGCCCCGGAGAGGGCTATCGTCGATAGCAGCAGCATCGCTGCCAGTGCTACCGCGCGTAACTTGTTCTTTCGTGTCATATTTGTCACTTGTTGTCGCGAGCCGGGTCGGACGTACCAGGTACTGACGGCCGACTAACCGGGTGGTATCGGAGTGGAGTCGACGTGACCCTGTCCGACGGCCGGTTAGCCTGCGCGTACTTCGCTGGTTGGTTCCGGCACAACGGAACATTAAACGGACGAATTAAAGCTTTTGTGGTACTGCACCGTCGCTTTATATACGACCACCAGGGACACCCCACACAGTGATGTTCCCGAGAACGCCCGGAACGAGCGCCGAAAGCGGACAGTACCGCTGTTTCGCGGTCGGCAATCGACGGCAGTCAGACGAACCCGACCAATGAGGGTTTAAATACTCGAATGGGTGAATCCACCGTCGAATGGCGGTACAGGCCACGAGCACCGTTCGACGTGAGCCGTCGTCCGAAGGCCGTTACGCGAGTACGGGTGTAACGGTTAAGCCTGCGTAGGGCGGCCCGGGACGGTACGGGCGACGAGGGCGAGCGTGCGTCGAGCTGGTGGAGAGGAGGCCGCCAGCCAGCACCCGCCACTCGACGGGTGGTAGTGCCGAAACGCTCCAAAGCCCTCGTTCGGCGGGTCGAGAGCGCAGAGAAGCGTGCAGCCCACCATCCAACGACGGCCGTTACACCAGTATGTTCGTAACGGTTAGGCCGTCGTATGACGGGCCCGAGTAACTATCAGCCAACATATACAGAAGAGAGTAACCGGCAACAGTCGGCGTCGTCGTTCACATTGATTTCCTAATACTTCCCGATAGTTTAATAACCAGGGGAACCCAACTACCAGATGCAATACCCAGTAACCACAGGGTAAGGGTACCTGTCATGGTTTGTGACGGTGAAACCGGTATTGCAAACGCCTGGATGTGAATCACGTGCTTGTGCACGGGGTGCGAGTGTGACAACGCGCGTTTCGGCGCGCACCAGAAGGCACCCACATCCAGAGTCGTTTTCCAGGAGACTACATCGCAACCACCGGCCGAGTCGAGCCGCCGGCCATCGTTGTCGTACTCGGACCGTTCGGAGCGACGCCGCTCGCCGGTACCGTCTGTGTAACGACTGCGAGACCGGAGGGTCGTCGGAGTGGGGCCAGCGAGAAAAACCGGACGATCCTACCAGTCGGCCCACGCGATGAGCGCGACCGGCAGGACGACGATGGAGGCGATGAAGGAGTAGGTGACGCTCAGCGTCATCAGCAGCCCGAACTGCTTGAGGAGCGGCGTGATGGAGAGCAAGTAGAGGGCGCCCGACCCGCTGATGGTCGTCAGCATGCTCCCGAACAGGGCACCGCCGGTACCCCGTAGCGTCGTGACGGCGGCGACGGTGGAGTCACCGACCTCCTTGAACTCGTCGACGAACCGGTGGACGACGTGGATGGAGTAGTCGATGCCGACGCCGACCGTGATCGAGAGGATGGTCGCCGTGAGCGTGTTGAAGGGGATGTCGTAGTGGCGCATGGTGCCGACCAGAAACGTCGCCGTGACCACGATGGGGAGGAGCGTGATGAGGCCGAGCATCATCCGGCCCTCCAGGAGGTAGTAGATGAGGAGCAGGAACAGCGACGACAGCAGCAGCGCCGTCGTGAGACTCGACACGGCCGACGCGAAGATCGTGTCCGCGACCCGCTGGAACACGACCGTGCCGCCGGTCTCGACCGCCTCGAACCGGTACTGGTCCGCGACGCGACTCGCGTCCGCGGTCGTCTGCGCCCTGCTCGCGTCGGTCTCGACCGAGTAGACGACTTGGGCGTGCTGGTAGTCGTCGGTGAGGTACTCGAGGGCGCGCCCCGGTACTCCGACTGGAGCAACGCGTCGTACACCTGTTCGAGGTTGTCGTCCGGGATGCCGTTGTCGTTCACGTCGTTCTCCCGGACGAGCTGTGCGAACTCGGGCGATTCGCGCGCGTACGCGTCGATGACGGTGATGATGCTCTCCGACCGGGCGTGGTTGTTCTCGTCCGCGACGAACGTCGACGGCGGGTCGTCTCCCGCCCGGTGTATCGATTCGAGCGCGTCGTCGCGGCGCAACGGCCCTGTCACGTAGACGGTGACGGTGTCGCTCTCGCTGGTCTCGAAGTGCTCTTTCAGGAAGTTCGTGTTCTCGGTGGTCGTGTAGTCGCCCGGCGCCATCTGCTCCGGTAGCTGGTGCAGGTACGACGGGAGCTCCTCGGGTGGCAGGAAGTCCTCGTCCTCGAACGAGCTATCCACGTCCTTTCCGTAGTAGCCCGCGAACGCCGCCGAGACGAGGACGAGCGCGAGGAACACCTTCGGGAGCCGGCCGGTGACCCGGATGTGGAGCGGGAGCGCCCGACCCAGCAGCGAGTCCTCGGAGCCGAGCGGCTGCGAGTCGAACGCGGGGAGCCGCGTCCCCTGCCGGAGTCGCTCGACCACGAGTTTGGCCGCCGGGAGGAAGAGGCCGAAGATGATCGCGACGAAGCTGATGCCGGCGGCGGCGACCATCCCGAAGTCGCGGATGGCGGTGAGGCCGCTGGTCATGTTCGCGGAAAACCCGATGACGGAGGTGCCCGTCACGAGGAAGAACGCGGTGACCAGGTGGACGATAGCCGAGTCCATCGACTCCGTGACCCCGTAGCCTTCGAGGCGTTCCTCGCGGTATCGGTTTATCGCGTGCACGCCGAAATCGACACCGATGGCGAGCAACAGCGGCGGGAGCGAGACGAGGAGCTGGGTGAACGGGATGTCGGCCAGCCCCATGAAGCCGAACGTCCAGATGAGCGCGATGGAGAGCGAGACGACGCCCAGCAGCAGGTCGAACGGGTCGCGGTAGGACACCGCGAGGAAGAGGACCAGCAGGATGATGACGGCGGGAATCGAGGACTTGAGCGAGTCCTCGAGGATGCGCGAGTTCTCGTAGTTGATGATGCCCGACCCGAACACCCGGATGTCGCCGTCCACGGTGGCGACGACGCGCTGGGCTTCGAGCTGGATGTCGGTGAGCTGGGTCTCGCTCCCGCCGCTCCCCACGTCAGACGCCTCGACCTCGACGGCGTGTTTCACGACGCCGAGCGTCGCGGACGCGGAGGCGGTCTTCGGGTTGAAGTCGTCGCTCATCAGCACCGCGAACGACGGGGACGCCGCCGCGCGGCGGACCGCCGACCGGACCTCGGTCTGGCTGGCCTGCTCCACGACGCGTATCTGGTCTTCGAGCGTCCTGGCGGACGGGTCTATCTCGCGAGCGACCATGCGCGCGGCGCTGTTCGTGGATGACACCCGCAGGTCGGTCCGCTCTGCCAGGCGGTGCTGGGCCGTCAGCATCCGGAGCAAGCCCTTCTTCGACAGGACGTTGTCGCCCGACTGGATCAGCTGCGTGGTGTCCTCGCCCTTGTCGAACGGGGATTCGAACTTGTCCTGGACGCTCTCGTAGGTGTCGTACGCCGCGACGTCCTCGGAGAACTGCTCGGTCCCCGATTCGGTGGTGATGTTCCCGAGACCCGTCGCGAACAGGCCGGTCACCACGAGGACGACGATGACGATGTGGAGCGGACGTTCCACGACCAGGTGGTTGACCAGGTCGAGGGCTCGCTCACCGATTCCGGACATGTTATCGCAGTCTACCAGTGAACGCGTCGCGCTTCCACCAGACCAGGACGCCGAACACGGCCACCCCGCCGATGCCGATGAGGGTGAACGGCGGCCCGGACGACTCCGCTTCGGTCACGCGGACCGGGACGCGGTACGTGTCGGAGAGTTCGGTGTCGCCGCGTTCGTCCTCGTAGCTGAAGTCGAGCGAGACGGGGTAGGTCTTCGCGAGCGCCGTCCCGGCGGCGCCGATGGAGAACTTGATCTCGGCGGATTCGCCCGGTTCGAGCCGTTCGATGAACGCCTCGTCGTCGTCGCTGGTGAGCGGGTCGTCGGTGAACAGCTTCGCCTCGACGTCGGTCAGCGTCTGGTCCGCCGTGTTGGTGACCTCGATGGTGACCGTCGACCCCGCCCCGGCGACCACTTCGGCGTTCACCGGCCGGAGGTCGAACTCGTCGGTCTCCGGACCGACGTCGACCTGGATGTCGATGGTGTCGCTCTTCCGGACCTCGTCGTCGAGGTTCCGGTACCGGACCTGATAGGGGAGGACGCGCGGCCCGGGGTCGGCCTCGCTGCTCGCGTCCAGCCGGAACGCGAAGTCAGCGCTCTCGCCGGGTCCGAGCGTTCCGAGCGCGTACTCCGTCTCCCGCGGGTGGAGGTTCTTGTTCTCCGGCTGGTACACGAGCACGGCGTTGGTGACGGTCGTCCGGCCGGTGTTGACGAGCGTGCCCGTCACGTCGCCGTCGTCGCCGACGCGGAGCGTGCTCGACGTGTCGCGGATGGCGAACGTCTGCTCGTGGCCGACGTCGATGCCCGGCTGGAGGACGTCTGACTGCTCGTCTATCTCGTTGTCGTTCTTGTAGTTCACCACCAGGTTGACCGGGTAGGAGCCGTTCGTGGTGTCGTCGTCGGCACCGGCCGACACGGCGAAGGTGCGCGTCTCACCGGGAGCGAGACGGTCGAAGTAGACGTTCGTCGCCTCCTGCCGACGTTCGAGGCCGCCGAAGAACACGCCCGGGTTCGTCGAACTGAGGAGACCGACGCGTCGTACGCGGTCTCCGTGCCGGCGTTCTTCAGCGTGAACGTGTACGTGCCGGTGTCGCCGGCACGGACGCCAGACGACGATTCGGAGACGACCTCGAACCGGGGGCGGTCCTCGATGACGACGGTCACGTACTTCGTCTTGGTGACGGTGTTGTCGTGGTACCTCGGCGCGTCCGTGTTGCTGTACTCGATCCAGTTCGTGTAGTCGTAGGTGACCTCGACGGGAACGCGGTACGTCCCGGGTTCGACGGTCTTGCCGATCTCGAGTTTGAACGAGAACGGCCCGGCACTCCCCTTCGGAATCGTCCCGGCCGCGACGTCGCCGCTCTGCACCGCGACGTTGCCGTCGAAGGTCCGCGAGACCGCTCGCTGGTCGAGGTGGAGTTCCACGTCGCGGGCGGTCATGACCCGTTCCTCGTACTGGGACGGCCCGCCGCGGTCGAGGTCGCCGTCGTTCGAGACGAACAAGTCGAGCGTCGCCGTTTGACTCGCCGTGAAGTGGTTGTCCCGGACAGAGAGGTCGAGGTCCGGTCGGCCGGCGACGGAGCCGTCCGCTGCGAGGGCTGGTTGGGCGACAGACAGCACTACGACTACCGCAATCAGGGCTGCGAGCTTCCGCATGGACTGGGACGTTCGGCGATTGCCCGGAAAAGCTTTTGCACGAACGCCTGGATTTCCGACCGGTTCCTGGGCAGTCCCGTCACACTCGCGCCAGACACTCCTCGACGAAGCCGGTCAGCTGGAGTGCGGCGTCCGGGTCGAGCGCAATCATCGTCCCCCGGCCGTCGTCCGACGGGAGGACCACGAGGATGGCGCGTTCGAGCACGTACACCGCCGCCTCGTACTCGCCGTACGGGAGGACGGCGTCCGATAACGGGCTGTCGTCCGTCCTGAGCCACCCGACGACCGCCTCTATCTCCCGTTCGAACTGCCGTCGGCTGGCGGTGTCGAGATACCGCATCTCGTACCCGTGTTCGTCGTACACGAGCACCCCGCGGAGGGCGGGGCCGGCCCGCCACTCGAGATACGGGACGAGCCCCGCCGGTGGTTCGTTCGCCATGGTCGAGAACACACCAGTCACTCGCTTGAAACTACCGCCGGAGACCGGCCGTGGCGGCGTCGAACGGGGCGTTGCCGCCGCTCGCCACACGGGGGATGCGTGGGCCGGACGCCGACGGCGGCCCGGTCGCCACGACCATCCCGCGAGAGATGCTGCCGTCGAAACAGCCGGGGGACTGTCTTTCGACGGTTCGACAGTCGGGAACAACTGCCGGCCGACCGGAACGCGATTGACCGGCGTCTGTCGCTCCCGCCGTGCGCACCGTCCGGTGCGCAGGCGACCGTACGTCACACCCCGACATGGAACCCGATTCTAACATGTTCGATGCTCCAGCCGGGGGCACGAACGCGGGCCGACCACGGATGACACAGAGGAGAGAACGGCGGTGTTGACAGAAACGATTGTATCTTTCCACGAGAAGCGGGGGTCAGCCACCCACGGAACGAAACAGGAGCTAGAGCGCGTGAACGCCCCGATTACCGGATTCAAGTGGACGGAGTTCCGAACAGGGCGTTCTCGTGAACGACAGAAATTCGAGACGATAGTCCAAACCCAAAACGCCCGTTTGCCACCCATATCAAGGCACTACGGCCGACTCCGCCTGAGCACCATCAATCGCATCTGATAGAAATCGCGAGCCGCGGCATTAGTACAATTAATAATGTGTGCAGGGAGAGGATGCTCAGACCAGCGCCGCCAGCCCCATCGTACCGAGCGACGCCCCGACCATCACGCCGACGCCGAACGCCGCCACGATGGCCATCGCCTGCCGCGATCCCGCGGCGGTCCAGTTCCCGCCCGCGTCGAGGTGGTCGTAGGCGGCGTCGAGGAGTCGCCGAGCATCGCCGACCCCGCCCACGCGGTCAGACCGAACCCGAAGACGAGCGCACCCAGGGAAAACGAGATGTCGGCGGCTTCGGCCGTCGGCTGGCCGCCGAGGAAGAGCAGCGGCACGGCGACGACGCCCGCGAGGGCGCCGACGCCGGCGGCGCGTGCCAGACGCCGCGCGGTCCGACGCATCTAATCGACGGTTTCGCGCATCCGGGGTCGAGCGCGTCGCGCATGCCGTCGCCCAGCAGGTTGAACCCGAGCACGGTGAGCGCCAGGAACAGCCCCGGGAAGAAGGACATCCACCACTTCCCGGTGAGCAGGCCGTTGGCGACGCCGCGGCTGAGCATCAGGCCCCACGACGGCGTGCCGGCCTGTGCGCCGAAACCCAGGAAGGAGAGGGCGGCGATGTCGATGATGGCGAGCCCGAAGTTCAGCGTCGACTGGACGGTGACGGGTGCGAGCGTGTTCGGCACGATGTGGCGCACGATGACCCGCGGGTCCTTCGCGCCGAGCGCGACGGTGGCGTCGATGTACTCGTCTTCGAGCACCTTGAGCGCGGCACCGCGGACGACGCGCGCGAACCGCGGCGTGTAGACGAGCGTGAGCGCGATGACGACCTTCCAGAGGCCGGCGCCGAGGATGGCCACCAGCGCGAGCGCTAACAGTAGCGACGGGAACGCCAGCAGGATGTCCATCGTCCGCATGACGACGTTGTCCGTCAGGTCGCTGTAGTAGGCCGCGACGATGCCGAGGCCGACGCCGAGCACCGTCGACGCGCCGACGGTGATGGTGCCGTACTTCAGCGCGATCCACGCGCCGTAGAGCACGCGCTCGTAGATGTCGCGGGCGGCGGCGTCGGTGCCGAACAGGTAGGTGTTCCAGGGGACGCCGGCCGCCGCCCACCCCGGTGGGTGGCGGTCCGGGATACCGGACCCGAGCCGCGACACCGTGATGGCGTTCAGGTCGAGGAACACCCGTGCGTAGATGGCGACGAACAGCATCGCCGCGATAATCGTGATGCCGATGACCGCGAGCCGGTTCGAGAGGAGTTCCGAGAGGAACGGCGACGCGCGTAACTGGTCGAGGAAGGTGCGTTCGTCCGCCGTCTCGTGGGTCTTGGTTTCAGTCGCCATTGGTCACTGCTGGATGCGTGGGTCGAGGTAGCTGTAGGTGATGTCGACGCCGAGGTTCACGAGCGTGAACAGCAGCGCGAACGTCAGCACGGTGCCCTGCACGAGCGGGTAGTCCGACGCGCCGATGGCGTCGACGAGCATCGTCCCGATGCCGCCGATGCCGAAGATCGTCTCCGTGAGGACCGCCCCGCCGAGCAGCGTCCCGAACTGGATCCCGATGACCGTCACCACCGGTATGAGCGCGTTCTTGAACCCGTGTTTCATCACGGTTATCTTCGCGCCCTGCCCCTTCGCGCGGGCGGTCCGCATGTAGTCCTGCCTGATGACTTCGAGCATCGACGACCGCATCATCCGCGAGATGAGCGCCATCGAGTAGACGCCGATGACCGCAGCCGGCAGGAACAGGTGGTGGACCGCGGAGCCGAACGCCTCGAAGTTACCGAGCAGCAGGGTGTCGACCGTCACCATCCCCGTCAACGGCAGCTCCACCCCGAACAGCATCCAGGAGTTGTCGAGGAAGATGGTGGAGCCGATTCGGCCGCTCGTCGGGAACAGTCCGAGGTACGTCGAGAACAGCAGGATGAGCAGCGGCCCCGACCAGAAGATGGGCACCGAGATGCCCGTGAGCGCGCCGATGCGCGTGGCGTGGTCGGTGAGCGTGTCCTGCTTGACCGCCGAGAGCACGCCGAGCGGCAGCCCGAGCAGGATGCCGATGAGCTGGCCGTAGAGCGCGAGTTCGACGGTGACCGGGAGCTTGTCCATGAGCACCTGCCGGACCGGGGTGCCCTTCGATATCTGGTAGGAGTTCCCGAAGTCGAACTGCACGGCGTCCCCGAGGAACCGAACGTACTGGAGCCACAGCGGCGCGTTCAGTCCCAGCTCCTGGCGCACCTGCTCCACCTGTGCCTGGGAGGCGCGCTGGCCGACGATGATGCGCGCCGGGTCCCCGGGTGCCAGATGCAGGATGGCGAACACGAGCGTCGCGACGCCGAACAGCACCGGGATAAGTAACAGCAGCCGTTTCAGGACGAACCGCTTAGAGACCATCGAAAAGAATTCAGAGGGCGATTGATTAAACCCTTACCTTCGTCAGTTGAGCTTGACCGTGTTGAGGAACGGGCCGCCGACGGAACTCACCGTGTAGCTCTCCTGGTCGACCGCCTCGTTGACCCCGCGCAGGGTCTCGGCGTAGTCGATGAACACCCACGGCGCTTCGTCGTGGGCGATCTGGTTGGCCTCCGTGTAGAGCTCCTTGCGTTTGGCCTCGTCGTAGGTCTGCTGGCCCTCGCGCACGAGCTCCATGAAGTCGGCGTTGGCCCACGCGGCGACGTTGAGGGTGTTGTAGCCCTCGGTGTCGAAGCTGACCCAGTCCTGGCCGTCCGGCACCGCGTCCATCTCGACCTGCGGGTCGAGCAAGACGTAGAGGAAGTTGTCCGGGTCGGAGTTGTCGGTGTACCAGCCGAGGAAGCAGGCGTCGTGCTTGCCCGCGTCCGTGTAGTCGAGGTACGACGTGAACGTCGAGAACTGGTTGATGGTCACCGTCAGCCCGATCTCCTCGAGGTCGGACTTGACCTGGTTCGCGGTCTCGACCGGGCTCGGGTTGTAGCCGCGCGGGTTCGAGAACGTCGCGAGTTCGAACTCGAAGCCGTCACCGTAGCCGGCCTCCTCGAGCAGCGACTGAGCCTTCTCCTTGTCCGTCTCGTACGGGCTGAGGGAGTCGTTGTAGCCGAGGACGTCCGGCGGCAGCGGCTGGTCGGCCTGCTTCGCGAAGCCCTGGTAGATCTGGTCGACGATGGCCTTCGTGTTCACCGCGTACGAGACGGCCTGCCGAACCTTCGTGTTCCGGAACTCCTCGCGGCGCTCCTGGTTCATCGCCATGTAGCCGACGTTGATGCCGTCCTTCGACATCAGGGTCGCCGAGTCGCTGTCCTGTATCTGCTGGGAGGACTGCGAGTCGAGGTTGTCGGTGATGTGGGAGTCGCCGTTGATGATGTCCTGGGCGCGCGTGGAGTTCTGCTTGATGGTCTTGAAGATGACCTCGTCCACGTTCGGGCCGTCGCCCCAGTACTCGCCGTTGGCGGTGAGTCGGAGGCGCTGGTTCGCGTTGTCGAGTTCGTCCATCTGGAACGCGCCGGTGCCGATGGGGTTGGTGCCGAGTTCGACCTGGGCATCGGGGTTGGCGCCGAGGGACTCGATCTGGTCCTTCGAGAGGACCGCCGCACAGAACATCGCGAGGTTGCGCAGGAACGGCGCGTACTGCTGGTTCAGTTCGATCTTGAGCTCGTAGTCGTTGCTGGCGTCGATGCTCTTCACCCAGCTACCGAACGTGAACGGGCCGTAGCCCGACCGGTTCTTGTCGCCGAGGTAGTAGTCGTACTCCTTGTCGGTGAACCGGCGGACGGTCGCGCGGAAGTCCTCCGCGGTGAACTCGGAGCCGTCGTGGAAGGTGATGCCTTCCTTGAGCGTGAGCGTCGCCGTCGTCCCTTCGAGGGAGTACTCCTTGGCGAGTCCGTCGCCCAGTTGCCCGCCGCTGCCGGGCTGGAACTGGATAAGCTGGCTGAATATCTGGTTCGTGACCTTCGCGACCTCGCCGCTCGTGGTCTGCTGCGGGTCGTAGTTCTCGGGGTGGTCGCCACGCGCGTACAGGAGCTTGCCACCGCCACCGCCCTGCCCGCCGGGGAAGCTGGTACATCCGGCGATGGAGGCGGCTGCTGCCGCGCCGCCAGCGGCTTTCAGGAAACTGCGTCGGTCGAGTTGGCTGTCATCCAATGCCATACGTTCACCTACTAACGATAGCAGTTATAACTGTCGGAGCGTCAATGTGACACGGTAACGAGGGGCACGCAGCCCTACTCGGGCTGGTCGTAGAGGTGGCAGGCCGCCGGGTGCGGGTCGTCCTGCAGCACCGGGTCGCGTCGTTCGCACGGGCTCTCGAAGGTCTCCCGGAGCGTCGCCTCGGCGGCGTCCCACTCGCCGGCGATGACGGACTCGAAGGAGGACTCGACCGCGTCCCGTGCTCGACCCGAGAGGTCGGCGTCGAAGTAGCGGTCCCAGAAGACGCGTTTCAGCGCGTCGCCGTCGACCTCGCCGCCGTCGGTGGCGGGCGTCTGCGGCGTCGGCGACTCGGCTTCGCCGGCGACCTTCGCCTTCGCCGCCTCCACGTCGATGTCGCGGTCCGCGACGCGCTCGCGGTAGCTCATCACCTCGCGGTAGGCCGCCTGGTCGACGTCGAGGTCGGCCGGCGGAATGACCTGCGGACACCGCGTCCGGAAGTGACAGCCCGACGGCGGGTCGATGGGGCTCGGCACGTCGCCTTCGAGGATGACGCGCTCGTCGGTGTCCACAAGCGGGTCCGGCTCCGGGATGGCCGAGAGCAGCGCCTGCGTGTACGGGTGTTTCGGCTGCTCGAACAGTTCGTCGGTGTCGGCCACCTCGGCGATCTCACCGAGGTACATCACCGCGACGCGGTCGGAGATGTGCCGCACCACCGAGAGGTCGTGGGCGATGAACAGGTAGGTCAGCCCGAACTCCTCCTGCAGATCCTCCAGCAGGTTGATGATCTGGGCCTGGACCGACACGTCGAGGGCGCTCACGGGTTCGTCGGCCACGATGAACTCGGGGTCGACCGCGAGTGCACGGGCGATGCCGACGCGCTGGCGCTGCCCGCCCGAAATCTCGTGGGGGTAGCGGTCGTACTGGGCGGGTTCCAGGCCGACCGCCTCCATCAGTTCGAAGACGCGCTCGCGGCGTTGCTCGCCCCGGGACTGGCCGTCGTCCGGGGACTCCTCGGGCAGGCCGTGTATCTTCAGCGGCTCCATGATGGTCTGGCCGATGGTCATGCGCGGGTCGAGCGAGGACAGCGGGTCCTGGAAGATCATCTGCATGTCCTTGCGCTCCTCCCGGAGGCCGTCTTCGTCCAGGTCGCCCAGGTCGGTGCCGGCGACGACGACCCGTCCCTCGGTCGGCGGGTCGAGGTGGAGCAGCGCGCGACCCGCCGTGGACTTGCCACACCCGGACTCGCCGACCAGCCCGAGCGTCTCGCCCTCGTAGACCTCGAAGGAGACGCCGTCGACCGCTTTCACGCTCTTGACCTCGTTCTGGAGCAGGCGGTCGAGGTAGCCGTCGGCCTCCGAGAAGTGTTTCTTCATGCCCTCGACCTCGACGAGCACGTCGCCGACCTCGTGGGACCCGGCGCGGATGCCACCCTCGGTGCCGTACTCGTCGGTGTCGAAGTCCTCCATGATGCACTTCGAGCGGTGGTCCACGTCGTCGGGGCCGTGCTGGAGGTTCGGAATCTCGCCCTGCGTGCACTCCTCGGTCGCCCACGTGCAACGGGGCGCGAAGTGGCAGCCGTCGGGCATGTCGATGAGGTCGGGGACGTTGCCCTCGATGGGCGTCAGCCGGTCTTTGTCCTCGGTCGGGATGGACTCCAGGAGCGTGTACGTGTACGGATGCGAGGGGTTGTGGAATATCTCCTCGACCGGCCCCTCCTCCACGATTTCGCCCGCGTACATCACCGCGACGCGGTCGGCGACCTCCGCGATGACGCCCAGGTCGTGGGTGATCATCAGCACCGACATCCCCAGCTCGTCCTGGAGGTCGTTGATGAGGTCGAGGATCTGGGCCTGGATGGTCACGTCGAGTGCGGTCGTCGGCTCGTCCGCGATGAGGAGCTGGGGCCGGCACGCGAGCGCGATGGCGATGAGCACGCGCTGGCGCATCCCGCCCGAGAACTCGTGGGGATACTCGTCGACGCGCGCGGTCGGCTCCGGGATGCCGACCTCCTCCAGCATCTCGATGGTGTCCTCCAGGACAGCCTGGTCGATGTCATTCCCGCCGACCTTCGGCAGGATGTCGCGGACGGCGTTGAACCAGGAGTCCTTCCGCTGGCCGCCGTACTGGTGGAGGCGCAGGCTCTCGGCCACCTGCTCGCCGACGGTGAGCGTCGGGTTGAGCGAGGTCATCGGGTCCTGGAAGATCATCCCCATCGAGCCGCCGCGGACGTCCCGCATCGCGCTCTCGGGGGCGTCTATCAGGTCGATGGTGCCGGCGTCGAGGTCGACGAACGAGTCGGCGTTCGCGTACTCCTCGGCCATCTCCGCGGCGAGTTCCGGGTCGTGGAACTCGATCTCGCCCGCGGCCACCTCGCCGGGTTCGTCCACGAGCTGCATCGCCGAGAGCGCGGTCACGCTCTTGCCGGAGCCGGACTCGCCAACCAGGCCGACCGTCTCGCCCTCCCGGATGGTGAGGTCGATTCCGTCGACGGCTTTGACCACGCCCCGTTCGGTTCGGAACTGGGTCCGCATGCCGGAGAGAGACAGTAGGTCAGTCACTGCCTGAGAGTCGCGGACGGGCGAAGAAATACCTTGCGGGAGGAGAGCAGCCCGTGTCCGGCCGCCACGCAGGGGTTGAGACGTGGAGGAGGACGACCACCCGGCGGCCGACCCGCGGGAGAGCCCGGACGGCGAGACACACCGTCGACGGTCAGGGGTAGCCGGCGGCCGACACGAGCGTCGCACCGACGACGGAGCCGACCATCACACTCGCGCCGAACACCGTGATGAGCGCCATCGCCTGCCGGGTGTCCGCGGCCGTCCAGTCGCCGTCGGGGGCGAGGTAGCTGTACGCCACCTCGAAGGTGGTGCCGAGCATCGCGGTGCCCGCCCAGACGGTCACGCTGAAGCCGAACAGTAGCGCGCCGAGCGAGAACGCGATCGTGTTGGCTTCGACGGACGGCTGGCCGCCGAACAGGAGCGCCGGGACGGCCAGGACGCCGAACAGCAACCCCAGGGCGGCGGCGCGGACGAACACGTTAGTCAATGCTCTCACGCATCCGCGGGTCGAGTGCGTCGCGCATGCCGTCGCCCAGCAGGTTGAACCCGAGCACGGTGATGGCGAGGAAGAGGCCGGGGAAGAACGACCACCACCACTTCCCGGTCAGCAAGCCCTGGTTCACGCCGTTCGAGAGCATGATGCCCCACGACGGCGTGCCGGGTTCGGCGCCGAAGCCGAGGAACGAAAGCGCCGCGAGGTCGATGATGGCGAGCCCGAAGTTCAGCGTCGACTGGACCGTGATGGGTGCGAGCGTGTTCGGCATGATGTGGCGAAACAGCACCCGGAGGTCGTTCGCGCCGAGGGCGACCGCCGCGTCGATGTACTCGTCTTCGAGCACTTTCAACGCCGCCCCCGCACCACGCGCGCGAACCGCGGCGTGTAGACCAGCGTGAGCGCGAAGACGACCTTCCAGAGGCCGGTTCCGAAGATGGCGACGAGCGCGAGCGCCAACAGTAGCGACGGGAACGCCAGCAGCACGTCCATCGTCCGCATGATGGCGTTGTCGGTCGCGCCGCCGTAGTACGCCGCGACGATGCCGAGGCCGACGCCGAGCACCGTCGACGCGCCGACGGTGATGGCGCCGTACTTCAGCGCGAACCACGCGCCGTAGAGCACGCGCTGGAAGATGTCACGCGCCTGGATGTCGGTCCCGAACGGGAATGCGGCGCTCGGTGGCGAGAGATACGGGTTCGTCGCGAGCCTGCTGAGGGTGATCGCTTCCAGGTCGATGAACACCCGGGCGTAGATGGCGACGAGCAGCATCGCCGCGATGATGGTGAATCCGGCGACGGCGAGCCGGTTCGAGAACAGGTCGGAGAGGAACGGCGACGCCCGCACTCGCTCTCTGAACGTGCGCGAGCCGACGTCCTCGCGGTGGGTGGTTTCGGTGCTCATGGGTCACTGCTGGATGCGTGGGTCAAGGTAGCTGTAGGTGATGTCGACGCCGAGGTTCACGAGCGTGAACAGGAACGCGAACAGCAGGACGGTGCCCTGTACGACCGGATAGTCGCCGACCTGGATGGCGTCGACGAGCAGGACGCCGATGCCGCCGATGCCGAATATCGTTTCGGTGAGGACCGCCCCGCCGAGCAGCGTCCCGAACTGGATGCCGATGACCGTCACCACCGGAATCAGCGCGTTCTTGAACCCGTGTTTCATCACGGTTATCTTCGCGCCCTGCCCCTTCGCGCGGGCGGTCCGCATGTAGTCCTGCCTGATGACTTCGAGCATCGACGACCGCATCATCCGCGAGATGAGCGCCATCGAGTAGATCCCGATGACGCCCGCAGGCATGATGAGATGCATCACCGCCGACTGGAAGGCGGCGAAGTCGCCCTGTATCAGCGTGTCGACGGTGATCAGGCCGGTGATCGGGACGATGTCGAACTGCGTGGAGATGCGACCGCTCGGCGGCAGCCAGTCGAGGTACTGGGC
This sequence comes from Halobacteriaceae archaeon GCM10025711, assembly GCA_042662785.1. Classification (GTDB taxonomy): domain Archaea; phylum Halobacteriota; class Halobacteria; order Halobacteriales; family Halobacteriaceae; genus JBHSYX01. The sequence goes on along the minus strand of JBHSYX010000001.1, from coordinate 413,771 downwards.
GAACAGCAGGATGAGCAGCGGCCCCGACCAGAAGATGGGCACCGAGATGCCGGACAGCGCGCCGACGCGCGTGGCGTGGTCGGTGAGCGTGTCCTGTTTCACCGCGCTCAGCACGCCCAGCGGGATGCCGAGCATGATACCGATGAGCTGGCCGAAGAGCGCGAGTTCGATGGTGACCGGGAGCTTGTACCGGAGGACCTCGGTCACCGGCGTCCCCCGCTGAATCTGATACGATTGCCCGAAGTCGAGCCGGACGGCGTCGCCGAGGAATCTGAGGTACTGCACCCAGATGGGGTCGTCGAGGCCGAGGCTCTCCCGTATCTGCTGGATGAACTCCTCGGAGGCGCGTTCGCCGGCGATGACCACTGCAGGGTCGCCCGGCGCGAGATGGAGGATGGCGAACACGAACGTCGCCACTCCGAACAGTACCGGAACGAGTAACAGGAGGCGTTTGAGGACGAATCGCTTCGATACCATGGAGACGCGAGTGGAGGGGTTAGCCGCCGAGTGAGACCAGATTCAGGAACGGGCCTCCGATGGGCGCGAGGACGAACCCGTTGACGCGGTTGCTGACCCCGCGAAGCTCGTTGGCGTGGTCCATGAACACCCACGGCGCTTCGTCGTGGGCGATCTGGCCGGCCTGCCGGTAGAGTTCGGCGCGCTCCTCGTTGTCGAACGTCCGCTGGCCCTGTTCGACGACGTCCATGAACTCCGTGTTCGCCCACGCGGCCCGGTTCGTGGTGTTGAATCCTTCCGTGTCGAAGCTGACCCAGTCCTGGCCCTCCGGGACCTCCTCGATGGAAATCCCGGGGTGCAGCAGCGTGAAGTAGAAGTTGTCCGGGTCACCGTTGTCGGTAATCCAGCCGAGGAACGTCGCGTCGTGTCTCCCTTCGCGCGTGTACTCGAGGAAGGGGTTGAACGGCTGCTGGTTGATGTTCACGGTGATGCCGACCTCGGACAGGTTGGACCGGACCGTCTCGGCCGCCTGAATCGGTGAAGGGTTGTACGGGCGCGGGTTCTGGAACGTCGCGAGTTCGAACTCGAAGCCGTCGCCGTAGCCGGCCTCCTCGAGGAGTGACTGTGCCCGCTCCGGGTCGAACGCGTACGGTTCGAGCTCCTCGTTGTAGCCCAGGACGTTCGACGGAATCGGCTGGCTGGCCTGCTCGGCGATGCCCTGGAAGATGGAGTTGACGATGGCCTCGGTGTTGATGGCGTGGCTGATGGCCTGCCGGACGCGCCGGTCGCGGAACTCCTCGCGCCGGGCCATGTTGAAGGCCATGTAGCCGATGTTGATGCCTTCGTCCTCGACCAGTTCGGCCGAGTCCGAGTTCTGGACGATCTGAGAGGCCTGCACGCCGATGCCGTCGATGACGTCGGCGTCGCCGGCGTCGAGTGTCTGTGCCCGCGTCGTGTTCTGCCCGATGGCGGTGAACACGACTTCGTCGACGTTCGGGCCGTCTCCCCAGTAGTCGTCGTTGGCCGAGAGCCGGATGCGTTCGTTCCCCCTGTCCCAGCTTTCGAACACGAACGGGCCCGTGCCGACGGGGTTGTCGCTCAGGTCCGTCCCGAACTCCCGGATCGCCGCCTCGGAGAGGATGGCCGTGGCGAACATCGCGAGATTGGCCAGGAACGGCGCGTACGGCTGGTTGAGCTCGATGGTGAGGTCGAAGTCACCGTCAGCGGTCATGTCGGCGACCCAGTCGCCGAGCGTGAACGGGCCGTACGCGGAGATGTAGTCCTGCCCGGGCCAGAGCTCGGAGTCCGGGTTGGTGAACCGCTGCCACGTCGCGATGACGTCGCTGGCGGTGAACTGCTCGCCGTTGTGGAAGGACACGCCCTCGCGAAGGGTGAGCGTCGCCGTCGTCCCATCGAGGGTGAATTCGGTCGCGAGCCCTTCCTGGAGTGCCGACCCGCCGGGCTCGAAGTTGATGAGTTTGTCGTACACCTGGTTGGTGACTTTGGCGTCCTCCCCGCTCGTGGTGTTCTGCGGGTCGAGCGTGCCCGAGTCGTTCCCCCGGGCATACGTGAGGGTGCCCCCTTGTGGTTGGTCCTGCTGTGCAAGTGCCCCGGTTCCCATGTCCGCCTGTCGGTCGTCGACAAAGCCAGTCAGGGTCGCTGCGGCGGTTGCGCCGGCGGCGGCCTTGAGGAAGCTCCGTCGACTGACGGAGTTATCAGTTGGCGCCATCCACAGTATTAATCATCAATAATGACCATAATACTGCCGGACAAGTTAGCAATCCAACAAGATTGAATCAACGAATTATCTGCGGAGAAACATCCTGTTACGCGTCTGAAACAAGACACAGCCCGGCAAAAACCCACATATCTGACACGATTCGGCGTCGGCCCCGGGCGGGAGCACCACCTCGTTCAAACCCGGCACCGACACGGGCTACTTCGGCTGGTCGTAGAGGTGGCAGGCCGACGGATGCGGGTCGTCCTGCAGCACCGGCGACGTTCGCTCGCACACGCTCTCGAAGGCGTCCCGGAGCACGGATTCGGCGGCCTCCCAGTCCCCCGCGGCGAGATGCTCGAACGAATCGGCGACGACCGCCCGCGACTCGCCCGTCGGCTCCACGTCGAAGAACCGGTCCCAGAGCGCGCGTTTGAACGCCGCCACGCCGACGTCCGGCCTGCCGCCGTCCGTCGCAGTGGTGGCCTCCGGGGTCGCCCCGGTGCGTTCGGCAGCCTCCTCCCAGACTGACTCCAGTGTGATCGCCCGGCTTTCGACGCGCTGGCGGTAGCTCATCACCTCGCGGTAGGCCACCTGGTCGACGTCGAGGTCGGCCGGCGGAATGACCTGCGGACACCGCGTCCGGAAGTGACAGCCCGACGGCGGGTCGATGGGGCTCGGCACGTCACCCTCCAATATCACCCGGTCCTCGGTGCTGGCGAGCGGGTCCGGCTCCGGGATGGCCGAGAGCAACGCCCGCGTGTACGGGTGTTTCGGCTCGTCGAACAGTTCGTCCGTCTCGGCCACCTCCACGATCCTCCCCAGATACATCACCGCGACACGGTCGGCGATGTGCCGCACCACCGAGAGGTCGTGGGCGATGAACAGGTAGGTCAGCCCGAACTCCTCCTGCAGGTCCTCCAGGAGGTTCAGAATCTGGGCCTGCACGCTCACGTCCAGCGCACTCACGGGTTCGTCGGCCACGATGAACTCGGGGTCGACCGCGAGCGCCCGCGCAATCCCCACCCGCTGGCGCTGGCCGCCCGACAGCTCGTGGGGGTAGCGGTCGTACTGGCCGGGTTCCAGGCCGACCGCCTCCATCAGCTCCACCACCCGGTCCCGGCGCTGCTGTTTCCGGGACCGGCCGTCGGGTTGCGTCTCCGGCAGGTCGTGGATCTTCAGCGGTTCCATGATGGTCTGGCCCGCGGTCATCCTGGGGTCCAGACTCGACAGCGGGTCCTGGAAGATCATCTGCATGTCCTTCCGGCGGTCACGGAGCGCCTCGACGTCGAGGCCGGCGAGGTCTTCGCCCGCGAACACCACCCGGCCGGCGGTCGGTTCCTCCAGCCGCAACAGCGTCCGCCCCGCCGTGGACTTCCCACACCCCGACTCGCCCACCAGCCCCAGCGTCTCCCCCTCGTGGATGTCGAAGGCGACGCCGTCCACTGCCTTCACGCTCTCCGACCCCTCGGCCAGCCACCTGTCCAGCAGGTCGTCGGCTCGCGAGAAGTGCTTTTTCAGGCCGTCGACCTCGAGCAGCCGGTCGCCGACGTGGTGTTCGGTCGCGGTGAGCGCATCGCGGTCGGCGCCGTACTCGGCAGTGTCGAACGTCTCGAGGACGCATTTCGCGCGGTGGTCCACGTCGTCGGGACCGTGCTGGAGGTACGGAATCTCGCCCTGCGTGCACTCGGGCCGAGCCCACGGACACCGCGGCGCGAAATGACACCCCTCCTGCATGTCGATGAGGTCGGGGACGTTGCCCTCGATGGGCAACAGACGGTCCTTGTCCTCGGTCGGGATGGACTCCAGGAGCGTGTACGTGTACGGATGCGAGGGGTTGTGGAATATCTCCTCGACCGGCCCCTCCTCCACGATTTCGCCCGCGTACATCACCGCGACCCGGTCACAGGTCTCCGCGACCACGCCCAGGTCGTGGGTGATCATCAGCACCGACATCCCCAGCTCGTCCTGGAGGTCGTTTATCAGCTCCAGAATCTGGGCCTGGATGGTCACGTCGAGTGCGGTCGTCGGCTCGTCCGCGATCAACAGTTTCGGTCGGCACGCGAGCGCGATGGCGATGAGCACGCGCTGGCGCATCCCACCCGAGAACTCGTGCGGGTATTCGTCGACCCGCGAGGCGGGTTCCGGGATACCCACCTGTGCGAGCATCTCGACGACGTCCGCGACGACCGCGTCGTCGTATTGCTTCCCGCCCAGTCTCGGCGAGATGTCGCGGACGGCGTTGAGCCAGGTGTCCTTCTTCTGGCCGCCGTACTGGTGGAGACGCAGGCTCTCGGCCACCTGCTCGCCCACCGTGAGCGCCGGATTCAGCGAGGTCATCGGGTCCTGGAAGATCATCGACATCGAGCCGCCGCGGACGGCGCGGAGCGCGCTCTCGGGGGCGGCCATCAGGTCGATGATGCCGGCGTCGGGGTCGACGAACCCGCCGGTGTGCTTGCCGGCGAGCGCGTCGGCGAGTGCCGGGTCGTGCAGTTCGATATCGCCGCCGACGACCTCGCCGGGGTCGTCGATCAGCCGCATCGCCGAGAGCGCGGTCACGCTCTTCCCCGACCCCGACTCGCCGACCAGTCCGACGGTCTCACCCTCCCCGACGGTGAGGTCGACGCCGTCGACGGCCTTCACCACCCCGGTCGGTCCGGAACTGGGTCCGCAGCCCGGATAGCGAAAGTACGTCGGTCACCCGAATAAAGTGGTGGAGTTCCAACAAATACCTTGCGGGGGAGAAAACCCTTATCCGGCCGCCACGCAGGGATTGAGACATGAACGAGAACGACGACGACCACCCGGCGGCGGCCGACCCGCGGGAGAACCCGAACGTCGAGGCGATGACCGCGTGGGACGCCGTCGTCGCCGACATGGAGGCGACGGCAGCCGAGTACGAGGAGGAAGGCTGGGAGACCCTGCAGATTCACCCGGGCGACGCGACCGTGGTGAACCAGGAGGACCGCGCCGGCCTGGACGTCCTCGTCCCGAACAACGAGTACGAGGCCCTCGAAGAACTCATGGAGGCGGGCGTCGCCTTCGACGAGTACCAGGTGTTCCGGGCGGTCGAGAGCGGGATGGTCTACCTCCTCGTCGTCATGCAGGACACCGACGTGGAGGTAGCCGTGCTGTTCCCGACGTACTACCGCATCGACGAGGCCGGCGACCTGTTCGACCGCGCCCGCCGGGAGGGCGTTCTCCACTCCTACCTCCGCATCCTGAGCGGCGAGTACGTCGAGTTGACCCACAGCGACCCGTCGCTGTTCGCACCGCCCGAAGACTGACCGCGAACAGCAGTTCCCCGGTCGAAAACAGACCGAACGCCGGTCGCCGGCCGAAAACCGACCGAACGCCGGTCGTCGAACAGCGTCGGACTACTCCTCGAACTCGTGGCCGCAGTTCGGGCAGGTGTGGCCCTCGTCGTCGTGGCTGTGGGTCACCTCGTCGCCGTTCCGGAGGTCTGCGCTCGCCTGCCGCACGTCGCGCATCACGCTGGAGATGCGCTCCTCGGCCTCGAGTTCCTCGTCGACGGAGAGGTCCGCGCCCTCGACTTCGAGGAGGAACTTCGCCACCTCCGTCACCTCGTACATCATGTCGTCGAGTTCCTCGGCGGTGAAGAAGTCGCTCATCGCGCCGTAGAGGAACGTCGCGCCCGACTTGCTGACCTTGTCCTTGAACGACGCCCGCGCCTGGTTGACCGCCTGCGGCGTGTAGGTGTCGGTCATGAACGGCACGAGTTCCGGCAGGTTCTCGCCGATCTTCGTCATCTCCACGCCGGTCTCCGTGCGGAAGTCCGAGCAGAGCCGTGCGATGGCCCACTCGCGAGCGGTGATGTAGGTCCGGTCCCGGAGGAACTGGTTGACGCGCTCGTACTGCGCGCCGTCCATCTTCTTGAACCGGTCGTACTTCCGAACGTCCGCCGGGACATCGCGCTGGTCGGTGTCGCCCGCCGGCGCGGTGCCGGCCGGCCCCGCCTGCCCGTTCCCGGTCGCCGGCGCCTGCTGGGCCGAGATGCCCTCCTGAGCGGTCGGCGGCGTGTACGTCCCGTCGTTCGCCGCACCCGTCGAGGCGGTGTCGCCGTCGCCGGCCGGGGCAGTGTCGCCGGATGCGACGGTGTCACCGTCGTCGGACGGAGCGGAGGCGTCCCCGTCGCGGTCACGGCCTGTAGCGTCCTCGCGAGACGGCCGACCGGACTCGTCGTCCGCCATCTCCTCGTCCACCTCCGCCAGTGCCGCCCGGGCGAGCGAGGTGACGTCCGACCCGCCGGCGTCGTCGGCGTCTCCGGCGTCGTCGCCAGCGTACCCGGCTTCGGTGCCGGCGTCGCCGTCGATGTCGGTTTCGACGCCGGCGCCGCTATCGACGTCGCCAGCGTCGTCGGCGTCGTCGAGAGCGTCCGGGTCGGAGCGCTGCTCCTCGGGCGGCGAGGCGGCGTCAGAAGAGGGAGCGGGGTCGTCGTCCTCCGGCATGGAGCGTGCTTGCCCGGCCGGCCTCAAAAGCGTATCGTCCGGCGTGACAGAACCGCTCGTCGCAATCCTTTTGAGAGCGCCTGTCGATGCCCTTTGCATGAAGGTGCTCCTGGGAATCGGGGGTAGCGAGGACTCGTTCGACGCGCTCGACCGGACCGTCGAGCGCGCACGGACGGCCGGCGACGACCTCACGGTCGCCATCCTCGACAACCCCGAGACCGACATCACCCCTGCGGATATCGAGGACCGCGTCCGAGCGGTGCTCGACGAGCAGGGCATCGACGCCACCGTCCGCCACGTCGACGGCGACCCCGCGAGCGAACTCGTCCACATCGGGGACAGCGAAGGGTTCGACCAGGTCGTACTCGGCGGCGGGACGCAGAGCCCGATGGGGAAGATCCGCATCGGTCAGATAGCCGAGTTCGTGCTGCTGAACTCCCACGTCACCGTCAAGCTGGTACGATGACACAGAACGGCCGCTTCTACCCCGACGAACCCGCGGGGCCGTTCCCGACGCCGCCGGTCACCTGCACCGACAAGAAGGGACGCGACATCCGCGTCCGGGAGTTCGAGGAGGGCGACCTCGAAGCGCTGGCGGCGATGTACGACGACTTCGACCCGGCGGACCGCGCGCAGGGTGTGCCGCCGGTCGGCGAGGAACGCATCCGCGACTGGGTCGGGCACCTCCTCGAAGGCTACAACGTCGTCGCGCTCCACGAGGGGCGCGTGGTCGGCCACGCCACCCTCGTCGAGGACACCGACGAGGCGTACGAACTCGCCATCTTCGTCCACCAGGACTACCAGCAGGCCGGCATCGGGACCCGGCTCATCAAGTCGCTGCTCGGCCTCGGCGCGGAGAAGGGCGTCGAACGCGTCTGGCTCTCGGTCGAGCGCTGGAACCGCGCCGCGGTCAACCTCTACGAGAAGGTCGGGTTCGAGACGACGGAAGCCGAGAGCTTCGAACTGGAGATGGCGGTCCGGCTACACTGAGAACACGGGCTGGCTGGCGTACAACAGGACGTATTCGGCGGCTTTCTCCAGGACGTCGCCCGGCCCCTCGTTGGTCGACTCCCGCGGGATGACGATGAAGTCGGCGTCCTGGTCCTCCGCGCAGTCGAGGACGACGCTCCCCGGATGCAGCGTCTTGCGCGTCGTCGAGAAGCCACACGCGGTCGCGGAGGTCACCTCGACGTCGTGGTCCCGGGCGCCGTCCGTGATGTCCGCGACGAACGACTGCTGTTCGGCCGTGATGTCGTCGTCCGTGATGTCGCCCGCGTCGAGAGCGCGCGCCACCGGTTCGCCCAGCACGTAGAGCACGTGCACCGCAGCCCCGTATCGCTCGGCGATGGCGATGGCGTACTCGGCCGCGTGGAAGGACTCGTCGCTCCCGTCCACCGGGACGAGCACCGTCTCCACCTCCAGAGGCGTGTCCATGCGGATGCGTGTGTGCCGCCGGGTCAAAAAGGCTCCGAGGGTGGGAGGTTTAAGACCCGTGCCGGGCAACGGGAGCGTATGATCGATTCGCTCGTCATCGCGACCGATGGCTCCGAGAGCGTCAGCCGGGCGGTGACGGTCGCCCTCGACCTGGCCGAACGGTTCGACGCCGGGGTGCACGTGCTCTACGTCGTGGACAGCGGCGAGGTGGAGTCCTCGCCGGAGTCGCTGCGGGACGAGATGCGGCAGGCGCTCCACGACCGCGGGTCGCGGGCGCTGACCGCCGTCGCCGAGCAGGCCGACCGACCGGTGACCACCGCGGTCCGCGAGGGCCGGCCCGCGATCGAGATCGGCGACTACGCCCGCGAGGTGGGTGCCGACGCCGTCGCCACCGGGACCCGGGGCCGCCACGGCGAGAACCGGTTTCTCATCGGGAGCGTCGCCGAGCGCGTCGTCCGCACGTGTCCGGTGCCCGTGCTGACGGTGCGCCAGCTGGACGCCACCGAGGCCGAGGCGTAGCGAACCACGGCTTTTTCACCCGGCGGGTCCGACGACGGGTATGAAAGACTGGGTCATCGACGACGAGAACCTCTCCCTGGAGCGCAAGTCGCTGCTCCCCGGCGAGGGCTTCTTCTACCCGGAGTCCATCGAGGAAGCGCGCGAAGACGAGAAGGTACGAGCGGCCGCCGACGGGGCGTCCGTCCTGGTCGTCGCCGACCCGGACGCCGACGGCCTGGCGTGCGTCGCCATCGTCCGCGAGGTGTTCGGCGAGGGCGCGCTCGTGCCGACCGGGCCGCACGAACTCGACGACGGCCTCCGACGCGCCGCCGAGTTCGGCGAACCCGGCGCGACCGTCGTGGTCTGTGACCTCTGTCCCGACAGCGACGACGACTTCGCGGAGTACCTCCCGCCGCTGGTCGAGCACGCCGACGCCGTCCACTGGTTCGACCACCACCAGTGGACCGACGACCTCGCCGACGCGGTGCGCGACGCGGGCGTGAACCTCGTCGTCGGCGACTCCGAGGAGGAGTGCTCGGCGGACGTCGCCGCCCGGTCGCTCGACGACGACCTGCCCGACCGGCTGGTGGAACTCGCAGCGGTCACCCGCGACCACGACCTCTGGCTGCGCGAGGACCCGCGCAGCGACGACCTCGCGGACTACGCCTACTGGACCGAGCCCGAGGAGTACGTCGAGGTGGTCCAGGAGCACGGCGCCGACCTCCCCGCCGAGGTCGAGGAGTACCTCGCCGAGAAACGCGTCGAGAAGGACGCGCTCATCGAGCGCGCCGTGGACCGCGCCGAGATGCACGAAATCGGCGACTGGACCGTCGGCGTCACCTACGGCCGGTGCTCGCAGAACGAGGTCGCGGAGGCGCTCCGCCAGCAGGGCGCCGACGCCGCCGTCGTCGTCAAGCCCTCCGGCAGCGCGAGCATCCGCGGGACCGAGACGTTCCAGCGCGCCCACGAGGTCGCCCGCCAGGTCAGCGGGGGCGGCCACCCGAAAGCCGCCGGCTGCAAGCCCCACGTCTACGACGACATGCTCGACTACGCCCACCACTGGGTGACCCAGGGCGCCGTGACCAAGCAGGTCATCCTCGACGCGTTCCGGAACCTGGACTGATTGCCGACGCCCCGTTCTCCGTTCAATCTCAGGCGCCCTCGAACACGCTCACTACGGAAATACGCTCCGGGCACGGACGTGGTTCGGGCAGTTCCGCGAGCTCGTACTGAAAGCAGCTATAAGCAATCTCGAACTTGCTCCTTAACTTCGGCAAGACAGGCGACTCACGGTTCGAGCGGTTCACACGTGGAGACAGTTCCGTACTCATCGATCCGCTTGCCCGACTGAGATGGTCGCCCCGCTCGGGAAGAGTATGTCTGCACCGGGTGGTGTATCTCCTTCGTAGTTGAATCGAGTAAGTGCAACGCCGACCACTTCATCGCCAGTCCCATCGTACGAAGCCGTCTGGCGTTCCAGTGTGATTTCGAGCCGTCCGTCTCTCCACTCGGTATCGGCAGGCCAGAAGTAGGCCGGTGCGGCAGCAGCAGTCCGAATATTCGTGAAGACAGCGAACTCTCCCCCAGAGAGTTCGTCGATAGCCTCAGCATAGTTCTCTGCATCCGGTTGATCGGTCACTGCGAGCGTCTCTCCCGGCTGGAACATCCTGGCATACAGGTACTGTTCTGAGTCCGTCGTCAGACCGTGTTGTATAATCGGCGTATCAATTGGACGAATTGTGGCCATCCCTGTCGGGTTATACACTTCCGTCGAACTGGTCGAAAAGGGATTGCTGGCACACCCTGATACCATAACAGTTCCCCCGACGAGGCTGGACAGGAGGGCTCGTCGCTGCATACCGGAGTAAGTTGATAGTGTGACAATAGTTCTGTCTGTTTCTTCCCTGACTGAACTCAGTCACACGTGGTCGTGGAACAAGAAGCGGTCAAACTAAGCGACCGGCTTGTAGCATTGAACCGGAGTCTGCTGAATGTAGAGCGAGTATTCAGCACGCTTTGTCGGATCACCCGTCACTTCGAAGGGCTGTCGAGGGAGACGTTCTCAGACGGTCGGCTCGACGTTCTGGTTGAGGTGGAACACGTTATCGGGGTCGTATTCGGTCTTGATTGCGGCGAGACGTCGGTAGGTGGACTCACCGTAGGACTCGCGGACCCGTCGGGTGCCGTCATCGGCGTCGAGGAAATTCACGTAGACCCCTTCTCGATGGGGTTCGAGCGCGTCGAAGAACCGACGGGTCCACGACGTCTCCGACTCGGCGTACTGCTCCGCCTCGTCGGGACGCCACACTCCGTTGACGTTGAGGTTGTGAGACGAGTTCCGGCCGGTGTAGGCGGTGGCGTCGTCATCGACGCGGCTCACCGCTCCGCCGAGATGGAACAACACCGAGTACGAGCGAGGTGACGCCGCCGAGAAGGCGTGGTCGACGAACACGTCGATCAGGTCGTCGGACAGCTCCGGCAGATCGGTCGACTTCCAGTAGTAGTGCCATCCGTGGGGGACGGTGCTGTCGAGCCCGCTCTGATGGGCCAGATAGGGCGTGGGAGATACCAGGTCGAGAAGCGGTGTGCCGTGTTCACGCAGCGGTCTGAGCACGCTTTCACCCTCCTCGACCGGACCCGCATAGCAGGTGTTGATGGCAACGGTGGGTCGCCAGTGAAGCTCAGCGGGGACGGCTGGGAGGAGGGATAGTCCCGAACCTGACGACGGTGCCGAGCTCCTCGGGGGCATCCCGCGCGAAGTCGCGATAGAAGCGTAGCACGTCGGCGGTGTCGTCCGCCGCCCAGAACACGGGCCCGGCGAGTACAGTGGGACCGACAGGGTGGAGAGCGAACTCGAAGGAGGTCACGATTCCGAAGTTTCCGCCGCCGCCTCGGAGCGCCCAGAACAGGTCCGAGTGCTCGTCGTCCGAGGCGCGGACGAACTCGCCATCGGCGGTCACCACGTCGGCGGAGCGCAAGTTGTCGACGGTGAGGCCGTGCTTGCGCATCAGCCAGCCGATTCCACCGCCGAGTGTGAGTCCGGCGACGCCGGTGTGGCTGACGATGCCGCCCGTGGTCGCCAGGCCGTGGGCCTGGGTCTCGTGGTCGACGTCACCCCACAGAGCACCGCCCTGTACCCGGACGGTCCGCGTACGCGGGTCGACCCATACGGCTCGCATCTCCGAGAGGTCGATGACGATACCGTCGTCGCAGACGGCGGTGCCGGCAACGTTGTGGCCGCCGCCGCGGACCGCGATTTCGAGGTCGTGCTCCCGTGCGAAGTTCACGGCCGCGATCACATCCGCGGTGCCTGCACACCTGGCGATGACCGCAGGGTGGCGGTCGATTGCCCCGTTCCAGACCGCACGGGCCTCGTGGTAGCCCTCGTCGTGGGGCTGGAGCAGGGTGCCCCGAAGCGATTCCCGCAGCTCGGTGAGTGGTACCATGTCTTACGTTTCTCTACCACACGAGATGCGTTAGCTGTTACCATAGCACAAGGTTCGCTGAACACACTCTACATCGGGCATGGAGGTTCTGACGGGCTTCGAGTCGGTCGAGCGGACGCTGCGGAATGTATCGCGTATCGGTCAACCAAGACTCCGGGAGACCGTCTCACGCTATGCACTTTGGGGCTGACTGACGAGGGAACTGGTGGCCGGCCACTCCGGTGCGTGCTCCCAGCGTGGGGTCCCGACCGAGGAGAGGGTCAAAGACTATCTCCGGGGCCGACAAGTCCCTTAGCAGAGATGCTGCTCGCGTCACAGGTTCCGGGGGTGCCGTTCGAGTCACTCCCGGTTGTGGCCTCCCTGTCAGCCCTCGCGCTCGCGGCGATCCACCTCCTCGTCGGCGAGGGAGTCGACACCGATACGGGAGCGGGGCGGTCGGCGCTGTCTGCCGCCGGGGGAGCGGCCGTCGCGTACGTGTTCGTCCTGCTGCTGCCCGAAGTAGCGCACTTCGCGGCCGAACACCCAAGCGTCGCCGCGGGCTCTCTCACCGAGGAGGCGATCTACGGTGTCGCGCTCGCCGGGTTCGTCGTGTTCTACGGGCTGGAGGTCCTCATCGCCCGAGACGCGGCCGCACAGTCCGCGGCGCGGCCAGCCGTGTTCTGGGGCTACATCGCTGTGTTCGCCCTCTACAGTGGACTCATCGGATACCTCCTGTTTCACCAGGAGCTCCCGGGCGTCCTCAACCTCCTGTTGTACGCGGTCGCGATGGGACTGCACTTCAGCATCACCGATCACGGGATACGCCGACACCTCGGGGCACAGTACGACCGCGTGGGGCGGTGGGTGCTCGCGGGTGCGACCCTCGCCGGTGCCGCGGTCGGGTTGGCCACACTGGGTCGGCCGCTCGTCATCACCGGGCTGTTCGCGTTCGTCTCCGGCGGCATCATCCTCAACGTCATCAAGGAGGAGCTTCCACACCCCCGACGGGGCCGGTTCCTCTCCTTTCTCGGTGGCGCACTCGCGTACACCCTCGTCGTCGCACTCATCTGAATCCACCACCCGGGAGTCGTTCGGTTATTCGATATCACCCTGAATCTCGCACACCAGTTCTGACAGCTTCTGAGTGGTTCGTCGAGGCGCAGCGAGATACAGGGCGCGTATGAGCCATCAAGCCCTCCGACGTTCAGTACTCCACCCCCCCCCCGAAGAAACCGTGCTACCGAGTCCATAGTGAGTGCAGGATACCGAATGCACATACGGCCCACCCCGTAGATATTAGTACGATGACGCTGGTGGAAATATAGACCACCGCAACCAATGTATGGAATCATCACAGCGTATCTTATTTTTCTGACAGTGGTTGGGTACTGGTCTGGTCGAATCGTTGGAAACACCGAGAGTCACACCCGCATCAAGAACGGCCTCTCGGCACTCGTCTGGACTGCGTCCATCATCGGTGCAGTGGTAATCCACGTGATTGGAGGTGGAAACACCAGTATCGAACTGACGTGGGGATTCCTCGTGGCAGTGACGGTACTACTGTTCGTCGTTCCCTGTGTACCGTTCGTCGTCACGTACTCGAAAGTGAAGGAGAAACCAGTTGGAAAGACACTGAAGCGCTACGGGTTCGTCTCGTCGGTGACGATTCTCACCGTTGCGGGAGTGTTTTTCGTCGACAGCGTCGTCTGGCGCGCCGCAACGGTCGGCGGCGTTTTCACCCTGTTCGTGGTTTTTACAGACGTCATCAAGAAGCAGTTCGTCGGATACGACCGAACTGACGCCCTCGAAACCACGTACAACCTCGGCGCAGAGTACGATGGGCGGTCTGTCCGTACGGTTCCAACGGCGGGAGTTGCTGTCGAAGCGCTGGGCCGCCGCGGTCAGAGGAAAACCGTCTACGTCTCGGAGGGGTTCCGCGACAGGCTGTCGCCGGAAACCCAGCGGAGTCTGGTCGCTCTCGAACTCTATCGTGCACAGGGTGCATTCAGGGAGAAAAACAGCTCCTCCTCGGCCTCCCGCTCGTCGGTTTCGTCGTCGTTTTCCCGAACGTCGATCTGGTAAGCGGATACACAGCGATAGCCGCGGTGACGATGGGTGCGTACTACGCGCTCCTCGCACCACGGCTGATAGAGCGGATGACGTACCGGTTCGACGACCGAACGGGGTCGCGGGTCGGTACACCCGCACTGAAACGCGCTCTGAAGGAGTACGAGAATGTCGTGAAGGAAAACAGAGGTCGCTCAGGACCGGTTTTCGGACCGACGTATCAGGAGCGACGAGACCGTCTCACGGAACAGGGGTAGGGGCGGGGAACTACCGGTCGCCCGCGACCCACCGGTCCGAGTAGGCGGTGCCACACGAACACTGCACGTAGGCGTGGACCACGTCGCCCTCGGCGTAGAGGCCGCCGACGTCCTCGTGTTGCTCCTCGGCGAACGCGAACACGAACTCGGCGTGGTGGTCGCCGTCCTCGTCGTCCGGGCAGTCGCCGCCCGCCAGGTCAGCGGCGGCGGCCATCCGAAGGCCGCCGGCTGCAAACCCCACGTCTACGACGACATGCTCGACTACACCCACCGCTGGGTGACCCAGGGCGCCGTGACCAAGCAGGTCATCCTCGACGCGTTCCGGAACCTGGACTGATTCCAACTCCCTGTTCTTCGGTCAATCCCCGGCGGCCCTCGAACACGCTCACAGTGGCGTCAACTGCGAAAACGCCGGTGAACGTCCCTGGTAGCGGACAGGACGCATCACCCGAATACACTGGCTCTGTTGAGACCCCGAATCGGTGATAGGGTTCCGCCATCGTGCAGCATACAGGGCGCGCCTCTTGCGCCGAATGACGCTGAAATCGTCGGTAACACGACCCCCGCCGTTAGTGCCGCCAACTCACTGATGCACATTGATAGGTTTGGAGGCCGTGTTTTCACATGTGACTCCCTCCTTAGCCCCCTCTACCCGGGAGTAGCAGCCCACGCTGGTTTGGGTGCTTGTTGCGGGCTTCAGCGACTTCCTACTCGGTGCGCTGCTCATGGCGGTATGGACTTCGTCCTTTCCAAATATCGTTGCCCCGCTCAGCGTGGGTCTGGCAGCAGGTCTCTCGGGGGCGTTCTGGTGGTGGAGCCTCATCGAGCGACCCTCAAAACCAACGCTTGCTAGAGGCCTCCTATTCGGGGTCCTCTCCGTCCTATGTGCCTTCCCGGTGTGGTTTTTTCTCACTCTCCCTTTCGTCGGTACTATAGTGACAGGGAGAAACTTCGGATTTCTGACAGAAATAGGCGGTTCTCTTAGCAATCCTAACGTTCTCTATTTATTTTTCGCTGCGATTAGAATCGGTGGCATGTTCGCCTTCCCCATTGGAATCGTCGGAGGCCTCCTGCTGGTTTTGCTTCGACATCGAGTTTCAAACCAATCGGAATACTAACCACCCGAGATACGAGAACATACGCTCGTGACGACGGACGGTTCACTGATGGTGTGTTGAACACCCGCTGTATCGGCAGCGTCGTTCCTGATTGACTTCGGTTCGGATTCGGTAGGCGTACTGAATAGATAGCGCGTCTCGGGCACTCTCTGGTTCAGTATCGCCACGCACCAATCGACGTGGGTATAATGCTGGTCTGGGCCGACGAGTCCTTTTCTGCTTCGCCAACGTACACTGTCGCATCGTTCCAATGAGAACCCCGGGCCAGAGCTGCGGTTCGAGCCGGTGACCAGCGACCGATGGTCGGACCTGGAAGCCCTCTTCGGCGAGAACGGCGCATGTGCGGGCTGCTGGTGCCAGTACTGGCGGAAACCGGCGGCAGCCTTCGAAGCCGACGCCGGAGCGGACAACAGGGCGTCGCTTCGGCGGCAGGTCGAAGCAGGCCCGGAACCAGGCCTCCTGGCCTATCACGACGACGACCCGATCGGGTGGTGCTCCGTGGAACCACGAGAACGGTTCCCCCGATTGGCGAACTCGCGGATTCTCGCACGGATTGACGACGAACCGGTCTGGTCAGTCGTCTGTTTCTACGTGACCGGCGAGTACCGAGGTCGGGGCGTCAGCGTCGCGCTCCTTGAGGCGGTGAAGTCTCACGTTGACGACCGCGGCGGTCACATCATCGAAGGATATCCCACGGAAGCCGGGGACGACCACAAGTCCCCAGCGTTCGTCTGGACAGGGCTTGCGGAGGCTTTCGAACGGGCGGGCTTCGTTGAGGTCGAGCGACGGTCGGCAACAAGACCGATTATGCGCTACGTTCTGGACGAGGCCGAAACCAGCCGGTAACACCTCAGCTTACCGCCATACTGGCTCGTACGTTCTCATTCAACGCGAAGATACCTGCTGCATCTACCCTCTGTATCTCGCACACCAGTTCTAACAGCTTCTGAGTGGGTTCGTCGAAGCGCAGCGAGATACGGGGCGCGTATCGCTCGCCGACTTCCTCGTCTGCCGAAGACAGACAGGGAATACATCAGTCGGGCGACTCTCGGGGACGTCCTACACGTCTAAGGCATCCGTGTGGAGGGTGGTGACAGCGCCCTTCTCGTCGAGGGTCGCGACCAGTCGGTCCCCGTCGGCCTCCAGGACCATCTCCAGTTCGAACGGGTCTTCGGAGAGGACGGTCTGCTCTTGGACCAATTCGAGTTCGATCAGGATCCAGTCGTACCAGGGGTCGTAGTCGTGGTCCTCGAGGAACACGAGCATCCGCGGCTCGGTGAGCAGGCACCGATTGCTCGGAGCGCCGAACATCTGTTGACAGACGTCACACACGATGGAGTACCGGACCTCGAAGATGGAGTCACACGACTCACACCGGCGGCCCGGTTCCACGTGGTGGTCCCCACAGACCCGGGGCGTCACGCTCATGGTCCCGGTACAGTCGGGACAGACCCCTCCACCGCGGACATGATCTGGTGTTTCACCATAATATCGAGTGCCTGGTAGAACTCCTCTGGATTCCGGCTGCGAGTGCCGACCGGTAACAGTGATTCGGTCAGGCTCAGCGCCCCATCGAAGCCGGTTCCGCCGAACGCACCCTCGCACTCGGTGCATCTGATTGCAAAGTAACCGAGGGTTCGGTCGGTGTTGCACTCGAAGACGGTCTGGCCCCCACAGATTTCGCACGGCTTGTCGCTCGGGACCGCGTCGAATACGACCTCGTCGGTGAACGCCCCGGCGAGGATTGCGCTGACCACGCGCTCGCCCTCCCGCCGGAGAATATACCCATCCTCAGCGTGGTGCACGAACCGGTTGACCAGTGGCTTGAGGTGGTAGTTGAACTGCGAGCCGTCCCGCATCCCGAGAGACTTTCGCAACGCCGAGAACGTCATCGGGTGCTGCGGAACGTGTTCGTCGGGACGACGTTGTTTCCAGAGTTCGAACAGGATGGCGAGTCGCGTCTCGTGGCCGAGTACGGCGAACGCCCGTTCCGGTGTGAGTTCGAGTTCTGACTCTTCGTCGGTGGACATAATGGCATATCAATAGGAGCCGGCGAACCATAACAATTATCAATAGACTAAGGTTTCTCCGGTCGATGACGACGGATTCACCGACTGCGCTATCGACCCGCCGCCCGAACGAAGTGTACTCGACGGACGCGAGTAGCACCACGCCGCACACGACACCGACGAGACTCCAGCCGGTGACGTCGCCGGCGTTGTACGCAACCGTGACGGAGAACACAAGCAACAGCGCCCCGACGACGGCGCGTTCGACCGTTGCTGGCGATAGCCCGAGACCACTCATTACGGCCACCACCTAACGGCAGCGGACAATCATCCCACACGAAACGCGTCAAAACGGTCGATTCCGCCGACGGGCCGGTCTACCGGGAGACGGAACTACCGGTCGCCCGCGACCCACCGGTCCGAGTAGGCGGTGCCACACGAACACTGCGCGTAGGCGTGGACGACGTCCCCCTCGGCGTAGAGGCCTCCGACGTCCTCGTGTTGCTCCTCGGCGAACGCGAACACGAACTCGGCGTGGTGGTCGCCGTCCTCGTCGTCCGGGCAGTCGCCGCCCGCGAGGTCGGCGTGCACGTGGCCGTCCTGGCCCATCGCCTGCCGGGCGAACGCCATCGCGTCCATCCCGGTCGCGGTGCTGAACGCGCTCCGGCCGGCGTCGCCCGCGACGACGATGACGACGCCGCCCTCGACCGTCTCGCCGTGGTCGGCGAGCGTGCCGGCGTCGTCGACGAAGCTATCGGCCAGGAACAGCGCGACGTCGTCGGGACGCTCGCCTCGCAGGAACTCCGCTACCTTCGACATGAGAAGAGAACGGGGTTACTCGTCGTCCTCGTCGGCGTCGTCGCCCGCGAGGAGGTCCTCGATGGACTCGTCGCCGCGCTCGGCGATCTTGCCGTTGAGCTGGGCGATCTCCTCGCCGACCTCGCGGCCGCGGACGCTGACGCGCTTGCGCTCGCCGTCGCGCTCCGGACGGAAGCCGACGCCGCCCTCGAGCAGGACCTCCTTGAGGCCGGAGCCGCCGACGTCGTGGCGCATCGGTCGGCCCGCCGCGTCGGAGCCGCCCGTGATCTCGACCGTGTAACCGGAGAGGCCGAGCGCGCTGCCGTCGACCTCGTCGCCGATCTCGCGACCGATGAACCGGTTCGCGTCCTGTCCGTCGACCTCGAACTGGTAGGAGGTCCCCGTCTCGGGGTCCCCTACGACGACCTGAAACGTAGCCATGCCCGGAACCACACGGTCGTGATTCAAAAGGACATCGAAACGCACCTTTTCCTGCGCGAGCGGCCCACAGGCCGCTCGCTGGGAAAAGCTGCACCAAAAGCGCTGCGCGCTCCTCGCTCACGGCCTGCGGCCGTTCGCACAGGCGATGCGTCGCATCGCCCACGTCGCGCTTGCGCCCGCTCGCGCCCTGCGGGCGCTCGCGGCTGCGACCGCGACAAAAAATCACGCTGAGGACACGACGGCCCGAGTCGAGACCACACCGAGATACAAGACTCTCGCCGACCAACGACAGACCATGGAGACAGTCGGTTTCATCGGACTGGGAGCGATGGGCGCACCGATGGCGTGGAACGTCCGCGGCGCGGGCTACGACCTCCGGGTCTGGAACCGGACCACCGAACGGGCCGAACCGTTCCAGGACGAGGGTGCGACCGTCTGCTCGTCGCCCCGGGAGGTCGCCGAAGGTGCGGACGTGGTCGTCACGATGGTGACCGACGACGACGCACTCTTCGACGTGCTGGAGGGCGAGGACGGCGTGTTCGCGGGGCTGGAGGAGAACACCGTCCTGATGAACATGAGCACCGTCTCGCACGACGCGACGGCGCGGGCCGCAGACGAGGCCAACCGGCGCGGGGCGGAGTTCGTGGACGCCCCCGTCTCAGGCACCGTCGGCCCTGCCCAGGAAGGGGTGCTCACCGTGCTCGTGGGCGGCGACGACGCCATCGTCGAGATGGTGACTCCCGTCCTGGAGGCGATGGGGAGCGACGTCGTCCGGTGTGGCCCGGTCGGCCAGGGCACGAACATGAAGCTGTTCATCAACCTCCTGCTCGGCGGCGTGATGGAGACGTTCGCCGAGGCGCTGGTCTTCGGGAAAGCCCACGACCTCGACGTCGACACGATGCTGGACGTCGTCGGGTCGGGGCCGGTCGCCGCGCCGCTCCTGACGGCGAAGGGCGAGGCCATCCGCGACGGCGACTTCGCGCCGCAGTTCCCGGTCGACCTGCTGTTCAAGGACCTCGACCTGGTGCTCGACGCCGCGGGCGACGCCGAAGTACCGTTGCCGGCCACCGCCGCGACCCGCGAGGCGGTCAACGGCGCCCGGGCGCTCGGCCACGGCGACGAGGACATGGCCGCTGTCGTCCGGTTCCTCGAAGAGACCGCCGGCGTCCAGGTCCGGGACGGCGCGCGGTGAACCGCGGCGACCTGGCCCGGCGACTGGACGACGCCTTCGACGCGACGACGGGGGAGCGCCGCGTTGTCGCGCGGGCGGCCGGCGACCTGGCGGACGCGGGTCGGTACGCGGCCGACGCCGGCGTCGACCTCACCGCGGACGTGGTGGTCGTGAACCTCGCCGACGCGCCCGAGAACTACCCGCTCGTCGAGCGGTGGAACTGGTGGATGGGCGCACTCGAGATGGCGTACGGCGGCTACGACCAGTTCCAGGTCCGTCGGTGGCGCGAGGAGTGAGGGCAGGGCGCCGACGGATGGAACGGGGCGGACAGGCGAATCCTACACGAGCAGGACGAGGCCAGCGTACACGGCCGCTCCGACGATGAACGCCGCGACGGAGCTCTGCCGCGCTTCGGGGAGTTCCTCCTTGACGACGTTGAGGATGATGCCGCCGGCGACGAACGCGAACAGCATCGACACCACCAGTTCGTCGATGACCGTGACGACGCCGACGACGGCGCCGGCGACGATGGCGGCGGCGAGCACCCACCGGCCGACGTCGTCGTAGGCGGCGCCGTGGTGGCGTCTCAGGCCTTCGTCGGTCACGAGGAAGTGGAGCGCCATCGCGAGCGCGTAGAAGGAGAGGCTCGGCAGCCCGGGGCGTTCCTGGTGGAGGAGGAGGTAGCCGATGACGAACGTGTAGACGGCGAACCCGGCGACGTGGACCCGGAAGACGAGGTCGGAGGACGCCACCGGTTCGTCGCGGTCGCGCGTGGCGTACACTTCGAGGGCGAAGTAGCTCACGAAGCCGAGCAGCGCGACCAGGTAGACGGCCTGTTCGACGCGGAAACCCGCCTGCTCGAACACGAGCACTGCCTCGCTGACCTCGGGGAGCAGGAGGACGAACACGTACGCGACGGACGCGCCGCCCGCGGCGGACAGCCCCCTGCTGCGCTCCTCGAAGTCGGCGGAGAGGCGGCCGGCGAACAGGTGGACGACCGCCAGGCCGACCGCGAGCGCGAGGCCGGCGACGGGGAACGTCTCTCCGGCGGTCGTCACGCTTCGTCGAGGACGTGTTCGGCGAGCGCCGGGACGAACGTCCCGACGTCGGTCACCATCCCGATGGCCTGCGCGCTCCCCGGTCGAGCAACTGGGTGACCGTCGCCGGGTTGATGTCCACGCAGACCACCCGCGTGGTCGATGGCAGACAGTTCCCGACCGCGACCGAGTGCAGGAGCGTCGACAGCATCAACACCAGGTCGGCCTCGTGAGCCTGCTCGCGGATGGCGTTCTGGGCCTCGACGCTGTCCGTGATGGTGTCCGGGAGCGGGCCGTCGTCCCGGATGGAGCCAGCGAGGACGAACGGCACGTCGTTCTGCACGCACTCGTACATCACGCCGTCCTCGATGAGGCCGTCCTCGACGGCAGCCTCGATGCCGCCCGCCCGGATGACCTCGCTGATGGTGTAGATGTGGTGTTTGTGGCCCTTCCGGGGTGCTCCATCGTCTCCATGTCCATCCCGAGCGACGTGCCGTACCGGCCGCGCTCGATGTCGTGGACCGCGAAGCCGTTCCCCGCCGACAGCATGTCGACGTATCCCTCGCGAACCAGGCGGGCCAGCGCGTCGCCCGCGCCCGAGTGGATGAGCGCCGGGCCGACCACCGCGAGCACGCTCCCACCCGCTTCCTTCGTCTCGGCGATGGCGTCGGCTATCTGCCGGATGAGCGACGTCGACGGACGCTCGGCGGAGACGCCGCCCTGCATGAACCCGAACGGGCCGCCCGACCCCGGGGGCGCTCCGGCGGGTCGACGCGGACGCCCGCCTCGTCGGTCACCACGAGGTCGCCCGCCTCGATGCCGTTCAACACCTTCGTGTACGCGCGCGGGCCGCCGTCGGCCTCCGGGTCGACGACCACCGCGCAGTCCATCTCGATGTCCTCGACCGGAAGCCACTCACCCTCGAAACGCACCTGGGTGGGGTGGTTGGTCGTCGAGTAGAAGCCGTGCGGGACGACCTGGTCTTCGGGCGCGGGTGCGAGCGCCACGTCCGGCGGGTCCGGCAGGTGGGCGCCGTTCTGGTGGAGTTCGTGGAGTATCTCCCGGAGCGTCTCCTCGTCGTCGGCCGTCACCAGCATCCGGCAGTACGACGGTTCGTCCTTGCGCGTCCCGACGTCGAACGTCTCGACGTCGAACTCGCCGCCGAGGTCCATCACCACCCCGAAACACCGCTGCATCATCCCGGAGTCGATGATGTGCCCTTCGAGTTCGACCGTGCGACCGGCTGTCATATGGGAGTCGAGGGCGGACGCAAGCATGAGGGTTGTGACGGTGGCGGGTGTTGCGCGACCGAACCGATGGAGGAAAACCGCGTCGGCGGATAGAAGCCGTCGATGGACGTCAAGTTCCTCGGCGGGGCCCGCGAGGTCGGCCGGAGCGCTATCCTCGTGAACGACGCCCTGCTGCTGGACTACGGCATGCTGACCGGGAACCCACCCCAGTTCCCGGTCGGGCGCGTCGACCCCGAGGCCGTCGTCGTCAGCCACGGCCATCTCGACCACGTCGGCACGCTCCCCGCCCTCCTCTCCGGCGACGCCCGGCCGCCCATCCACTGGACGCCGCCCACGTACGAACTCACCCTCCTGCTCGCCCGCGACACGCTCAAACTCCACGGCGGGTCGTACAACTGCCCGTTCACCGAGACCGACGTCAAGCGCGTCACCCAGGTCTCGGAGACCCACGGCTACCGCGAGACCTTCGAGGCCGCCGGCCACCAGGTGACGTTCTATAATGCGGGTCACATCCCCGGCAGCGCCCACGTCCTCGTCGACGACGGCGACACCCGCCTGCTCTACACGGGCGACATCTGCGTCGACAGCCACGGCGGAGACGGGAACCTCTCGGACGGGCGTCCCGGCGGCGTGCAGGGCCAGCGCCTCGTCGTCGGCACCACCGACCGCCCGGACGCCGACGTTGTCATCGTCGAGAGCACCTACTCGGACGTCGAGCACGACCCGCGAGCGGCGGTCGAACGCCGGTTCGTCGAGAGCGTGGAGACGACGCTCTGGGAGGGCGGCACCGTCGTCGTCCCCGCGTTCGCCATCGGCCGCACCCAGGAGCTACTGCTGGTCTGCGAGGCGTACGACCTCCCGTGCTACGTCGACGGGATGGGCAAACGCGTGACCCGGATGCTCCGCCAGCACCCCGGCTTCGTCCGCGACCCCGACGCGCTCCGCCGGGCGACCTCGCACGCCCGCTTCGTCACCGGCCGTGACGGTCAGCGAAAACGCATCGCCGACCAGAACACCGTCATCGTGACCACGAGTGGAATGCTCAGCGGCGGGCCGGCGATGACCTACATCCCCGAGATTCGGATGAACCCGACGAACAAGATCGCGATGACCGGCTACCAGGTCGAAGGGACGCCCGGGCGGGAGCTCCTGGAGACGGGGCGGGCCGAGATAGACGGCCGGGTGATGCCGGTGAGCGCCCAGGTCGAGCAGTACGACTTCTCCGCGCACGCCGACCGCCACGGCCTGCTGTCGTTCCTCGATGCCTACCGCGACGCCGACGTGCTCGTGAATCACGGCGACCGGTGTGAGGCGTTCGCCGACGAACTCGGTGACGACGGGTTCAACGCGAGCGCACCCGAACGCGGCGACCGGCTCTCACTCGGCGACGCCCGCACCCCTGACACCGGGGAGGAGCGGGGCCGACGCGAATTGGGGATAGGACTTGTTAGTCATCCGGACGGGTTCGCCGGTTCATCCGGCCGACCGGCGAAGACGTGCACGCTCGGGTCGCCGTCGCGTGGCGGCACGCGGGCGTGATTCACCATGTTCGAGAACGCACCCGAACGCCGGAAGACCGCCCGAGCCGACGAGGCGGCCGCCACGCCCTGGTACCGACACGAGGCCGGAGTGGCCATCGTTGTCGCCTACGCCGGCCTGGTCGCGGTCGGCGTCCTCCTGTCGATGGGTGTCGGCGGCCTGATAGGGCCGACGCACGCGGTGCCGGCGTTCGTCTACGTGTTCGCCGGCGTCGGCGCGACCGGCTACGTGTTCACCAAGCTCGTCACCGACTTCGACCGGTCGGTCGCCGACCTGGTGCAGGCCGGGCTCCGGATTCCGGCCGCGCTCCCGCTCGGCCTGGGCGTCTACCTCCTCGCATCCTTCTTCGGCCTCGAAGCGGGGTCGACGCCCCGGACGGTGGCGGGGCTGGCGTTCCTCTCCGGGATGTTCGTCAACGTCACGTTCGAGCACCTGGGCCTGCTTGCCGACCGGCTCTACCCCGACGGCGAGTCGAAGTCGAGCGAGGACACAGAAATCGCCAGCACGAACACCGACGGCACCGGAACCGACAGCCGGTCGGACCAGTCCGGGCAGCAGGCTAGCTGATGGAACGTCGGCTGTCGTCGACCCACCGCAAGGAGGCACTGTTTAGTTGACGGCTGTACCCGGACTGAAACGGTTACAGATACCTCGAAAGCCCCGGCGTGCTGGACTCGGAGGCCTCGCTGTGCTCCTCACTTCGTTGCGGTGCTTGCCTGGCGAGACACACAGTGTCTCGCTGGCCGTCGCTCACTGCGTTCGCGACGACTTCGGCCGCCGTCGTCCACCACGCCGCCCCTTTCAGTCCCGCCCGTGTGGCTGGCGGGGGTGCAATCGCCGGCCGGAACACCGGCATCGGGTGGGATTGAAAGGGGCCGGGCGTTCGATCCGGCCCGGACGACGTAAGCACTGGAACGAACGAAGTGAGTGAAGCGCGCAGCGAGACCCGGCCGGTCGAACGGCCGGGGGCTTTCGAGGACGTCACAGTAGCATGTGATAACCGCTGCCAGTATAGCTGAACCCTGACGGCAAACAACTCCGAAGACCCCGCTTCATTCGTCCAGCCGCCGCCCGCAGTGCGGGCACGTCTCGCGGTCCGGCCCGGTCTCTTCGAGAATCCCCGATAGCAGGATGCTCGACGGAATCGCGGCGAACCCGACGCCGACGAGGGCGACGACGACGCCGAGCAGGCGCCCGACGGGCGTGACGGGGTAGACGTCGCCGTAGCCGACGGTCGTTATCGTCACGCCCGCCCACCACAGCGCCTCGGGGATGCTGGAGAACACCTCCGGCTGGGCCCGGTGCTCGGCGAAGTAGACGGAGCTTGCGGCGACCAGCCAGAGGAGCGCGATTCCGAACACCGAGACGGCGAGGTCGGCTCGCTTCCGCCGGACGACCCGCACCACCAGGTCGTCGCCCTCGAAGTACCGGGCGAGTTTGGACAGGCGGAGCACGCGAACGAGGCTCGACGACCCGAGGCCGCCGACGCCCACCGCCAGACCGGCGTAAAACGGGAGGATGGCCAGCAGGTCGACGGCGAGGTGGGGGTCGAGGAGTTGGTGCAGGCGGCCGGACCCCTCGGACGGCCGGGCGAGTCGGCTCCCGACCCGGACGACGAACTCGACGGTGAACGCGGCGACGGCCACGAACTCGACGGCGTCGAACACGTCCCCGTAGCGGTTCAGCAGCGGGTCGACCGTCCCGAGCACGACCGCGGCGGTGTTGACGACGATGAGCGCGAGCACCAGCCGCTCGTAGAACGCGACCGCCGTTTCGCTGGCGGCCGCCCGGGCGAGTCGCTCGACGTGCCGACGAAATGCCGTCACGTCACTGCTCGCCGTCGGCGTCGTCTTCGACGTACGCCGAGGCCCAGTCGATGCCCGCCTCGATGTCCTCGGCTTCGACGAAGTACTCGCCGTCGTCGCTCACCAGGTGGTCGCTGGCCTCGCTCACGAACGATTCGAGGGCTTCGGCCGACCCGTCGAAGGTCCGGCGGAGGTCGTCCTCGGCCACGGTCGGCGACTCGACGAGGTCGCGCTCGTAGGCGTACCGGCGGCCGATGATGGAGAGCAGCGCGCGACCCGGCGGCTCGACGTCGACGAGGAACTCGATGGAGCCGTCGTCGGCCACCCGGAGTATCTCCCGGAGGCGGTCGCGCTGGGTCGCGAGGGTCGCCCAGTTCGAGGAGTCGTGACCGGTCGGCACCTCGCGTCGCCTGGCGATGGCCTCCTCCTGTTCTTCGGAGGACGAGTCGCCCGCGCCTTCGAGCCGCCGGATGGGGGCGTTTATCTCCTCGGCGAGGGTGCCGCCGGCGCGCTCGGTCGCGTCGAACACGTCGTCGACCATGTCCTGGCGGCCGTTCTCCAGGATGGCTATCTTGTCGGCGACCGACCGGTACTCGTCGACGGTCGCCCGGAGCGCCGACTCCTGGGTCGCGCTGAGGTAGACGTCGCCGACGGTGATGGCGTCCTCGAACGCGTCGATGTCGGGATGCACCTCGGATTTCACGCGCTCCCAGCTGTACCCCGACGGGTTCTGGAGGGCCGCGCCGAGCGTCTCGTAACAGCCCGTGAGTTCGGTGTGGATGGTCGCGAGCGCGTCGACTTTCTTGTCGAGGTAGAACTCGGCGAGCCGGCGCTGGTTCTTCGACCGCAGGCGTTTCTTCAGATTGACGTGGTTGGCGACCGCCGTCACGGACGCGCTGAAGATGCCGATGGCCCCGCCGACGATAGCGCCAGCCACCTCGGGCGAGAGGTCCATGTCGGTGCAACGCGGGAGTCGGCTAAAGCCGGTCGAGATATTCCACCGAGTTAAGCCGTCCACGCCGGCCGGCGGACGGACCGACAGCGGACGTGGTAGCTGACTGAGCGGTCTCCATCCCTTATCCGGACGGGGGCGAAACGGTGTACTGATGCCCGAGTCGAACCGGACCGTCACCGCCAGCACGGAGGTGTCCGGCGATACGGCGGATTTCCTCGATGTGCAGGCGGAGAACCACGGGACGACCCGTTCGAAACTGCTCCGGCGGTTGGTCCAGCACTATCGAGACGCCGAGGAGAACGGACTCACCTGCCCGCACTGCAAGAACGAGGTCCTGATCGACCTGTAATCCACCGATGGCTCTCAAGAAACCGGACCCCGACGACGACAGGAACCGCGAACAGACCAGGCCCGCGTCCGACGCGCACACTTCCTCGCACGCGAACGCGCAGGCGGAGCAGGGCAGCGGCCCCTCGGCGGCGGGCGCGACCACCTCAGCGACGAGCGCCGGCAACTCCCGGACGAGTTCGGTGTCCGCCGCCGTGGGCGAGTACGGCGCGTCGGCGGCCTCGGACGTGGGCGTGGCGGCGGTCGGGCCGAACGGTGCGGCGTCGGCCAGCGAGGTCGGCAGCACGTCGGTCGGCCCGGACGGCGGGGCGGCGGCGAGCAACGCGGCGAACTCGACGACGGTGGACGTCAGCGAGCGACGGTGCGGTCCCGACGAGGGGAAGGAGGAACCGGTCCAGGGCGGGACGGAACAGCACGTGGCCGAGACCGGCGATGCGGCCGAGACCGGCGACGCGACCGAGTAGGACCGGGCCGGCCGCAGTCCGGTCCGCCACGTTCTCGTGAATCGACGGCGCGAGCGAAGCGTGCGAGCGGTGCATCGCACTCCCGTCGGCGGTACGCACACCGCCTGTCGCCGGCGGCCGACGTGACAGCGTCGTAGCCAATCTCGGCGGTTCATCCGGGCTCCGTCCCTTCGTCCAGGTGATGAGTCACCCGGACACCACCATCGACGCCTGCGCTCGAACGGAGGCGGCATGACGCCCGGAGACGAGGCCGCCGACGCGCCATCGCCCCGGTCAGCGCCGTCCGAGGACAAACCCATCGTCGGCGCGACCGAGACGGTCGAGGTCGTGGGCACCGACGGTTCGACGTCGGTCGTCGCCCGGTCGGACACGGGCGCCACCCGCACCAGCATCGACGCAGCGCTGGCAGCGGCGGTCGGCGTCGGGCCCATCTCGGACGTGTCGCGCGTGAAGTCCGCGAGTCGCAGAGGCAGTCGGGCGCGCCCGGTCGTCGAACTCGTCGTCGCGGTCGGCGGCGACTCGCACGCCGTCGCGGCCAGCGTCGAGGACCGCAGCCACATGAGCTACCCGCTGCTGCTCGGGCGGGACGTCCTGGAGCACTACCACGTCGACGCGCGCCGCCGCGCCGACGAAGCACACACCGGGGGTGGCGAGGAATGACGTTCGAGGTCTCCCTCCGGAAGCCGGTCGAGCCGGCGGCCGTGCCGGCGGCGGACGAGGCCGACGCGAGCGCGAGCGTCGACGACGGGACGGTCTTCCCGCAGTCGGTCGGGAGCGGCGGGCCGACGCCGACCGGCGTGGTCCTCTGGACGCGGATAGCGCCCGCGGCCTACCGGGCGACCAGGCCGGTCGCGGTGACGGTCGCCGAGGACGACGCGTTCGAGTCGGTCGTCACGCGGTCGCGGATTCCGGCCGACGAGTTCGGCCCGGAACAGGACTTCACGCTCCGGGTGGACCTCGACGGCGAACTCGAACCCGGCAGCGAGTACTACTACCGGTTCCGGTACGACGGCGTCGTCAGCCGGACCGGGCGGTGCCGCACCCTGCCGGCACCGGACGCGAGCCCCGACAGCGTGCGCCTGGCCGTGGTGGTCTGCCAGCACTACCAGAACGGCTACTACGGCGCCTTCAGCCACGTCGCCGAGGAGGACGTCGACTTCGTGCTCCACCTCGGCGACTACGTCTACGACTCCGCGGACGACCGGTACCGGGAGCCGAACCCGCCGACCTACGACGGCCGCGACGTCACGCTGCCCAGCGGCAACGGGGTGGCGACGACGCTCGACGACTTCCGGGAGCTCTACCGGACGTACCGCTCCGACGAGTTCCTCCAGGCCGCCCACGAGCGCCACACGTTCATCCGGTGCTGGGACGACCACGCGGTCACGAACAACCGCTACTGGGACTACGAGGCCGACGCGCCCGTCGCCCCCGACCACCCTCGCGGCGACGACCCGGCGTTCGTGCGCCAGCTGACGGCCGACGGCATCCAGGCGTGGTGGGAGTACACGCCGGCACGGGCCGACTACGACCCGGACGCCGACCACCTCCACGACGCCTTCCGGCTGTGGCATCGGCTCGACTTCGGCGACCTGGTGACGCTGCTGCTGACCGACGAACGCCTCTTCCGGAGTCCGCCGCCGAACGCCGGCGACGCGTCGCGGCTACTGCCCGCTCGCCCGTTCGACGACCCGAGCGCGACGATGCTCGGCGACGACCAGCGCGAGTGGTTCCTGGACGCGGTGCGGGCCGACGACGCGCGGTGGACGGCGTGGGCGAACGAGGTGCTCTCGATGCCGTTCCGGTTCGGCGTCGGTCCGGCGTCGTTCCCGCCGAACCCCGACGCGTGGGACGGCTACACCCACGAGCGCGACCGGGTGTTCGGGGCGCTGTCGACCGCCGAGAACGCCGTCACGCTCACCGGCGACATGCACACCACCATCGCGGGCTACCAGGAGCTACCGGACGGGTCCCGGGCCGGGGTGGAGTTCATGACGCCCTCGGTGACGAGCGTGAACATCGCGGAGGCCGTCGGCGTCGAGTCCGGACTGCTCGGCCGCCTCACGCAGCCGGTGCTGTCGTGGGTCGCCCGCGCGATGAATCGACAGTTCACGTACTTCGACAGCCACCACTGGGGGTACTCCGTCGCGGAGTTCACCCCCGACGCGCTGACGGTCACCACCTACAGCGTGGACAAGGCGACGAACGCCGCCGACGCCGACCGCGAGCCGATGGTCCGGTTCCGGGTGCCCGCCGGCAGCACCGAGATGTACCGTCGGCCGGTCTGACCGGCCGACCCGGCAGAGCCGGGTGCCGCGGCCGACGGTCGGTGCGGGGTGGAGACGTGGTAGATTTCTAACCGACCGGGGCCGTTTATCGACCGGTCTGTGCACCGTCTAGATGACGTTCGACTGCGAGACGTCGACGCGCCGAGGCGGTTCTCGGCCGGCCACGCGCCGTCGTCGAGGCGGCCGGCGAGCGGGACGGGCCCCGGCCACGGCGGGCGCCCGCGAGGCGACCATCCGAACGTCGGACCAGCACGGTGACCCACGACATGACCTGGAATTGGATCTTCGGCTCCGGCACGAGCGACGAGGGAACAGGCAAGCGACCGACGCCCGACGACAGGTCGGATTCCGGCGGTTCTGCGTCCGGTGAGCGAAGTGGCGGTGGGGCACCGCCGAAAGAAGGCTCCGGGAACGATTGCGTGGGCGAGTCGAAGACCACGTCGAAGGTCGCTACCGAGGCCGAGCAGGGCTCCGGGCCGGCGGCGGCGAGCGCCACGACCGCCGCGACCGGCAACGGCCAGACAGAGGTGAGTTCGGTCACGGTCGTCGTCGGCGAACACGGCGCGTCGGCCGCGTCGGACGTCGGCGTCGTCGCGGTCGGTCCCAACGGCGCAGCGGCAGCGAACGAGCGGGGTGTCGTTGCGGTCGGTCCCGAAGGGGTGCCTCGGCGAGCGACTCCGCCAACGCCGCCGACGTCAGCATGAAGGACGGCGACGGTTCCGACCGGCGGACGCCCGCGACGACGGCCGACGAAGGGGCAGACGACGGGGAGTGAGCCGGCGCTCCCGTCCGTCGCTTCGTCGCCGGCTTCGGCGATGACCGCGGACCGGACCGGGTCGAGCGGGTCGCGAACCGCCCGCGGCGGCCGAGCACTCAATCTGGCTGTCAGGCTTCAGGGATACAAGTGGGCGGTCTCGCTAGCTCGGGTATGGTGTCGAACCTCCTCATCGGGGCCGCCATCAGTGGGTTGGCGGGGGTGGCGACGGCGCTCACGACGGCGCTGCTCGCCGACTATCGGGAGAACCAGCGATGGCTCAAGCGGGAGGTGTTCCACCCGCTCCACGGCGAACTCACCGAAGTCGTCTCCGGCGAACTGCCGACCGAAGGGGACAGCTACGCGTCCCTGTGGGCGGACCTCGAGTACTACAAGGCACACCGGGTCGACGCCGACCTCGCCGAGGCGCTCGACCAGTACGCCAGCGACATCAGCGAACTCGGGGGCCGGGAGCGCTCCGAGGACTACGCGACGTTCGTCGACGCGCTACCCGGGTCTGTCTGTGACGGCGAGGACGGCGTCGCGGAGCTACCGTCGGGGCACACGGCCGACATGCGGACCTGGCTGCAGCGCAACGTCCTGGTGCTCGCCACCGCGCCGTCGTTCCGGTCCGAGTCGACGGGGTTCGAGCCGACTGACCTCGAGTTCCTGTGGGCGGAGGTGGACGGCATCTCGACGAGCGACGTGCGTTCCGAGCCGTTCGACACCGCCGCGGCACTCGAGGTGGTGTCCCGGGAGTTCAACTGGGGGTACGAGCCGTTCTACCACCAGTGGGACGACGGCTGGACGGCCGACCTGGCCGCGGCGCTCCGGGCAGCGACCGAGCGCCCGGGGAGCGGCATCCGGGAGACGCTGGTGCTCCGGCGCGACATCGGTCGGGCCGCACGCGACATCAAGAGGATGATAGAGGAACGCTCGGACAGGGGGCTGCTGGGGAGCCTCTGGGCCACGGTCGCGAGAAGCGGGGCGCGGTGACCGAACGTGACGTGCGGTTCGAGTGTGGCGGGGACTGCCGCGCGTCGCCGGACGCGTCGGACAGGATAGTTCCCTCTCCAATCTCAGGTGGTCATTATACCGGTCTCCCAAGTCGTAGCTACGAGTCGGCCGCAACCGACGCCCGACCCAGACCGTCCCATGGCACTCCCACCGAACATGAAAAACGGGGTAGAACCCGAGAGGTTGCTAGAGCTCCTGACCTTCGGACGGCGGCCACAGCTGCTGTTCCGGGTCCTGGTCTTGCAGGTCATCGTCATCTTCGGGGAGTTCCAGGTCTTCCGCATCGTCCACCCGGCCGTCATGCGGACGTTCGGCGACGTCGTGGTCGTCGAACTCTACCTCACCATCACCGCCATCGCAGTCGTCGTGCTGGGTGCGTTCGTCTCGAAGATGAGTCAGCTGACGTTCGTGCCCAGGTTCCGCGAACCACGCCACATCGCGCTCTCGATGGGAAGCTACATGCTGCTCGCCGGTAGCGTGGTCGCCCTCGTGTTCCCGGCGCCCGGCATCCCCCTTCGCCGGCCGGCGGTCTCAGCCTTCCCGAGGGGGCGCTCAGCCTGATGGTGACGAGCAACCTCGCGGCGCTCGTCGCGGTCGGGTTCTACGCGATGTTCGACCTGGAGGACTACCCCTCGCGGAGTCACATCGAGACCACGGCCGCCGACTGGTTGCAGTCCCTCGACTGGGTCGAGGAGCCGGAGGGGCGCGAGCGAAACGCGAGCGGTACGCCGACTTCATCGAAGGCACCGAGGAGATGGAGCGGCTGCTGGAGTTCGCGGTGACGGTCCACGGCGACCGGCTCCGGACCGACTTCAAGGGGTGGGTGGCGGGGTTCCAGACCCAGGGACTGCTCAGCCAGGAAGCCATCGTCACCGGCGACGTCGAGAACGAACGACTGGCCGCACAGCACGAAGCCTTGCAGCGCATCGTCGAGCGGCTCGAACCGATAACGAAATGATAGAGAGATACGAAACTGTGGAGGACGCGATACCCCACGAGACGACCGTTCTCGTGCTGAACGAGACCGAGACGTGCTTCGGTCGCCAGCCGGAGGAACTGTTCGACGAGGTGCGTTCGGACCTGAACTGCGACAAGCTACTGCTCGAGGAGCATTACCGGACGCTGGACGACATCCCGGCCTTCGACAAACTCATCCAGTACGAGATATGGATGGTACACCACAGCTGTCTGCTGGTCGACGGCCCGACCTCGCTCCAGTCGTATCTCAGCACCGAGTCGTTCCCGGACGAGATACAGGTGGTCGTCATGCTCGACACCGACGACCCGAACATGGTGGACTACCTCCGGCAGATGGTGACCGAAGAGTACAGCGACCGGATAACGGTCATCTCGTCGGCGGAGGCGATGCACTACTACCTGCTCGGCCGCCTCACGACCGCGAGTCCGTGCACCGCGGCCGGCCTGGACTACATCGTCTCCCTGAACAACAAGATATCCGACAACGTCGGCCGTCACCAGGACATCGAGTAGCGGCCGGGCCGCGACTCTCAACGGAGGTATCACGAGTCGCTCATTGATGCGGGTCGGGGCACTTCGGTCGAATGCCCGCCCATGTTCACCCAACCGACCGCAGTGCTCGAGGAGAAGCGGCGGCGCATGCCCTCCCACGTCGAAGTGGTCGACCTCCCGCACGGCATCGCCGTCGGGGACGCCACCCAGGAGAGCGCCGTCGTCTGGACGCGCACCGACGGCCCGGCGTACGTCCACGTCGAGTTCAGCCTCGACCCGACGTTCTCACGGTCCACGCGACTGAACGCGGTATCGACCGAAGCCGACTCCGACTTCGTCGCCAAGATACGACTGCCCGACCTCCAGGCGAACCGGCCGTACTACTACCGCGTCTGGGCGCTCCGCGGCCGGGGCGCCGCGTGGTTGTTCGAGGCGCCGGACGACGGGGTCGAGGAGGGAATGTTCCGCACCCCGCCGGACGCCGAGAGAGCCGAGCGCGTCTCGTTCGTCTGGAGCGGCGACACCTACGGCCAGGGACGGATGCCGCCCTACCAGGTGTTCCGCCAGATGTCGCTGCTCGGCCCCAACTTCTTCCACTACCAGGGCGACACCGTCTACGCGGACTACGAGACCCCCGCGCTCCCGGACGGGACCCCGGAGACGGTCGACGACTACCGCGCGAAGTATCGGGAGATGCGCGAGGAGGCGACGAACCTCCGCGACCTGCTGGAGCAGACGTCCGTCGTGACCATCTGGGACGACCACGAGGTCGCCAACGACTGGAGCGGGACCACCGCCGAGGAACTGCTCCCCGCCGGCCGCCAGGCGTTCTTCGAGTACTGGCCCGTCGACGAACACCCGGCCGTGACCGGCGACGACCCCGACCGCCTCTACCGGTCGTTCCGGTGGGGAAGGCGATGGAACTGTTCGTCCTCGACACCCGGCAGTACCGCGACG
This sequence comes from Halobacteriaceae archaeon GCM10025711, assembly GCA_042662785.1. Taxonomy (GTDB): domain Archaea; phylum Halobacteriota; class Halobacteria; order Halobacteriales; family Halobacteriaceae; genus JBHSYX01. The sequence continues at coordinate 380,027 of JBHSYX010000001.1, read as the reverse complement.
ACAACGCCAAGCCCGACGGCCCGGACAAGACGATGCTCGGCGAGGAGCAGACGGAGTGGCTGAAGACGTCGCTCCGCGAGACCGACGCGACGTTCGCGGTCGTCTCGTCGTCCACCTCGCTCGCGAGCGTGTCGAGCGCGCCCGAGGCCCGTGATTCGTGGGCGAGCGGCGGGGCTGACACCGGGTTCGAGCACGAACTCCGCGAGATAGTCGACGTCGTGCGCGAGGTCGACAGCACCGTCGTGTGGCTGTCCGGCGACCGCCACTTCGCGCGCGTGCTCTCCTACGACCTCGACCACGACGGGGTTCCCGACATGTACGAGGCGCTGGCGACCCCCATCGGGGCGGCGCCACGCGACCCGTCCGACTACGTCCCCGACGACACGTTCTCGCCGACCGTCCATTACGAGGAGGGCGGCAAGTACGAACTCGGCGAGTTCTACAACTTCGGCCACGTCCAGGTCGAGGGGACCACGCTCACCATCGACATCATCGACAAGGTCGGCGACCGGCGGTGCCGGACCGAGATCGACGCGGCCGACGACGAGGACCCGCTGACGGTCACGGTCGAGGCGAACGGCGACGCCGACGGCCCGGAATCGGACGTCGAACGGCCGATGCAAGCGTTCCGCCGGTTCTTCGGCCGGTAACCGCGGCCGCACCCCCCCCTTTCCCTCACCCCACCGCACACCGCGCGACTCCCCTTAAACGCCGACGTACGGATAGACGAAAGACACGTCTCGCCGCCTCTTGCGGACAGACGGCGAAGGTCCAGTCACATGCCACCGACTCCGACCACCCACCAGGCCGTCGACGAACGCTCCCGGCTCCGTCGGGCCGTCGAGAACCGGGGCGGCCCCGCCGACCCGCGACACGAACTCCGGCACGTCTCCGAGGACATCCACGAGATGGGTGCCTCCCGGTCGGACTGACCGACCGTGGACCTCATCGCCACCCTGCTCGGCACGCCGATCGTCGGCGTCCTCGTGATGATTCCGGTCGTCGCCGTCGGCGCCGCCCAGCGCTACCTCGGGCCCGACGCCGACGGCGTCGAAGGATACGCCACCGGTGGTGGCTCCGCGCCCAGGAGTTCGTCACGCTGCTCGGCGGCTACACGACCGCCCACTCGCGCCCCGAGGAGTACGTCTGCTCGGTCGCCATGTCCGAGGACCGCCTGGAACGCCACCTCTGGCGGCAGGGCCTCCACCGGAACCTGGCGGCCGCGAAGAAGTACCGGTACCTGCTGGGGAGCCGCCAGTGGGCGTCGTCCTCCTGGGTGTACCGCGACCGGTTCCTCGCGCCCAGACAGCTCCACGTGACGCTGTTCGACCGGCAGGACGGCGACGTCGACTGCTACGTGCACCAGGAGCCGTCGAACGTGACACGCCCCCTCGCCCACTGGCGCGGCAGGAACCAGGTGCCCGGCGACCCGGACGAGACGTTCGTCGACGCGCTGGCCGACGCCGGCGTCGATGCCTACCGGGACGGCATGCTTGGCGTCCCGGAACGTGATAGAACGATACGCTGACTCGACGGTTCACGTGGGTACACCCGGTACCTCCAGCCGGCTCCGCCACGCGCGGAGCACCACTGCCACCCCCCCCACCCTCACCTTCCATCCATGAGCAAGTCCACCCGACTCACGTGCCCGAACTGCGACAGGCGGACCTCGCTCGTCCACGCGGACGACGAGGCGGCCCAGGCCGAGTTCACCTGCCCGAACTGCGACGAGCCCATCGTCGTCATCTTCGACGCCAGCTAACCCCGCCAGCCTGACACGCCCCCTCCCCCTACGCCGTCCCCGTTGACCCCTCCTCGCCGTCCCGTCCCCCGTTTCATCGCCGGTTCTCCGACGTGGCCGTCTGGCAGCCGTGGCGACGTCGTTCCGGCCCCTCCTCCCCGTCCCGCGAAGACGAGGCGTGGAGCCGTGGCTGCGTGGCTGTTCGGCGACGACGAGACGGACGGCGTCGACTATCGCCAGACGTCGAGTGCGAGCGCCGCCTCTTCGGTGCAGGAGATCCAGGCGTCGTCGCGCTCCGCGTCCGCCACGACGAAGCGGGGCGTCTCCCCGGACCGGTCGATGACGCCGATGACCTCGTGTTCGTCGGTCATGGTCGACCAAGGCGGCAGCCGTGGAAAAGAACGCTCGAACGCACATAATTCGAACATATTCCGGTGGCCCCCGTGCTCGAATCGACCGCCAGCAGACAGGGAGGCGTCGCGTCGATCGTGACGGCCAGCTAATCAGTTTCGGGACTACTTGGCCGCCCGTCGGCTGGGCTCCGGTATGGAACTCCGCGTCGACCCGAACATCACGTCCGCCGACGAGACCGCCACCCTCCGCGACGTCTACGACCTGCACAACGCCGCGCCCGACCCCGACGCCACGGGCGCCGGGACCACGGTCGCCGTCGTCGACACGGGCGTCGACCCGACGCATCCGGTGTTCGGGGACGTGAGCGTGGAAGAACACGACTTCACCGGCCGCGGCACCGGCGACGAGGTCGGGCACGGCACCGCGGTCGCGGGACTGATATCGCAGCTCGCCCCCGACGCGGACGTCGTGAGCCTCCGCATCTTCGGGGACTCGGGCCGGACCGGGATGGAGCCCATCGCTGACGCCTACGAGTGGCTCGTCGACCACGCCGACGAGGTGGACGTGGCGAACTTCTCGTGGGGCGCCCGCTCGAACGTCGAGGCCATCAACGTGCTCCACCGGCAGCTGCTCGCCGCCGGCGTCCAGGACGTCGTGGCGGCGGGCAACACCGGCGCCGAGGGCGGGTCGCCGGCGACCGCCAGGGGAGCGTTCTCGGTCGGGGCACTCACCAGGGACGGGGCGGTCACGCGGTTCTCCTCGTACAACCCGAGCCGGGACAACCCGGACGTGGCCGCCATCGGGAAGAACCTCAAACTCGCACGGGCGGCGGGAACCAGCATGGGCCGCGTCATCGACGAGCACTGGGTCAAGGCGTCGGGGACCTCGTTCTCCGCGCCCATCACGGCCGGTCTGGCGAGCCGGTATCTCTCGGTCGCCGACGGCGACGTGGTGACGCGATTCGAGGCGAGTGCGCGGAACATCCCGGAGACCCCGAAGACGGAGAAGGCATCGTCGACATGGGGTGTGCTCTCGGAGGCGGCGAGGGCCAGCCGACGACCGACGCCCGGGTGTGGGGACTGTTCGGTCTCGACGTCGTGGTGCTCGACTCGAACTGGTTCGACTCCGGTCACTACGAGGCGGTCAGGGTCGACGACCGGACGGTGAGACTGGTCGGCGGCGACCGGAACAACAGTTAGTGAGTTAACATCTACACGGGGCAAGAACTATTCGCTGCCCCTGTGTCGTCACATCTAACGAAGAGCGAGCGGGGCGCCCGGTAGTGATTTTCGACAGGTTGTGACGGTCTCGGCGTGACGGGATGACGGGGGCGTCCGAATCTGATAGAAATATATAGAGTACCGACCACTTTTATCCAGAAAAGTAGTATATAAAATTGATGCCCAACCAATTAGGTAAAAAATCCGCCTGCGGGGCGATGGACGGCGACCCGAAACGGTCCGTCGAGGCCCGAGCCGCCCGCCACGGCCCCACGCACGCGGAGCGTGTCCCGGGCGTCCGGACCACCGCGGAGAGTGCGTCGGCCGGACCGTCCGTCGGCCGAACTGACAGCGCAAAGGAGAGTGAATCATGAGCAAATCCCAGGCCCCCAGTTCGACCGACCGGCGGACGTGTCCCGAATGCAACGGCCGACTCGTGACCGACCACAAACACGGCGAGGTCTCCTGCCAGGAGTGCGGACTCGTCGTCGCGGACGGCCAGGTCGACACCGGCCCCGAGTGGCGCGAGTTCGACGAGCAGGACCGGGAAAGACGGTCGCGGGTCGGCCCGCCGACCACCGGGACCAGACACGACCGCGGCCTCTCGACCAACATCGACTGGCGCGACAAGGACGCGTACGGCAACACGCTCAGCGCCCGCAAACGCGAGCAGATGCAGCGCCTGCGCACGTGGAACGAGCGGTTCCGCACCCGGAACCACCAGGAGCGCAACCTCAAGCAGGCCCTCGGCGAGATCGACCGCATGGCGAGCGCGCTCGGCCTGCCCGAGGACGTACGCGAAACAGCGAGCGTCGTCTACCGGCGCGCCCAGCAGGAGGACCTCCTCCGGGGCCGGTCGATGGAAGGCGTCGCGACCGCGAGCGTCTACGCCGCCGCCCGCCAGGTGGGGTTGCCCCGGAGCCTCGACGAGTTCGCGACCGTGAGCCGCGTCGAGAAGGACGACATCGGCCGGACCTACCGGTATCTCACCCGGGAACTCGAACTCGGCATCGGGCCGGCCGACCCCGACGACTACGTCGGGCGGTTCGTCTCCGACCTCGGCTTCGACAGCGAGGTCGAGTACCGCGCGTACGAACTCCTCGAAACCGCCAGCGAGGAGGGACTCGACGTCGGTCGAAGCCCCGTGAGCATGGCGGCGTCGGCCGTCTACGCGGCGGCGCTGCTCGCAGAGTGCGAGGTCACCCAGGAGGCGGTCGAGGACGCGACCGACGTCAGCCAGGTGACCATCCGGTCCAGATACCGGGAACTCCTCGCCGCCGACCCCGACGCCCCCTCAGGAGCGCATAGACCGTGACCACCGATGCACGCGGCCCGGGGGAGCAGACGGGGGCGTGGCTGCGGCACGGCCCGCGTGCACACCGCAGGAGTGAGACCCATGACCGACAATCCAGGCCCGACGTTCCAGGACCCGCGACGCACGGCCCTCCAGACACCGACGCAGACCGACCGACGGCGTGCCGTACCGGCCGACGACGGCCGCTCCGGCGAGCGACTGGTCGCCGACGGCGGCACCGCGTGGACCGACCTGACCGGCTTCCAGCGCGACCTGCTGAAGAGCGTCCGCCGTCTCGACCAGGACCACACGGTCCCGACCGGCACGACCATCCGCACCGACCTCGAATCGATGTACGGCGAGGATATCAACCACGGCCGCCTCTACCAGAACCTCAACGAACTCGGCGAGCGTGGCTTCATCCGGAAGGTGGTGGTGGACGGGCGGACGAACGCCTACTACCTCACCGACGACGCCGTCCGACTGCTCGACGAAGCCGCCAGAGAGTTCATCGACACCTGCAACATCCAGTGCACGGCGACCAACCCGTGACGTGACCGGTCGTCGCCGGTAGTCGCCTCCGCTTCCCGGCCGTCGCCACCACACACCGCCCGTGGCCGGTTCCGGTCGAACGGCGGCGGGAACCACGTAGCGGGACATACTATTCCGCTGACGGGGTTCGTGGACACTAATCCGTCCAGCGGCAAGCCCAGAGTATGCAGTCCGACGACTTCGTGTTCGCGGGCATCCCCGCGACGTATCTCCTCACGCTCGGAACCCTCCTCCCCCTCGGTATCGACGCCACCGACGCCATGGGCCTCGGGTCGGTCGTGGCCACCGCTATCGTCGGCCAGGCGCTGTTCATCAATCCACCGCAGTGACCGCGTGGGCGTCCGCCTCGCGGCCGCTGTAACCGGCGGGGGTCAGACCAGCGGCGTCTGGGAGCGGGCGGCCAGGAGCGCCAGTCCGGTTCCCCTCGTGAACTCGTGGACTTCGGCGTCGGTCAGGTCGCGCAGCCACGCCCGGAAGCCGACCGTGTCCGATCCGCGTAGCTTCCGGAGCATGAGAGCCGGGTCAGTCCGACCCCGTGGACTGCAGTTTGTCGTGGACGTCCACGAGGACGTGCTCGATCTCGTCGAGTTCGTCGGCGACGCGGGCCGCCCGGTAGGCTCGTCGGAGCCGGTGCAGTTCGTCGACCAGTTCGTCGAGGTCGGCGCTGTTCGATGCCATACGAACGGCGATTCCCACCGGACGCGGAAAACTCCAGAAGAACGGTCAGCGGGACGGACAGTCCGGGCCGGTCCCGGCCACCGCGAGCCGGACCTGATAGCCCCGTGACCAGTCGGGGCGACCTATCAACGGCGGCCGCCAATCCAGCAACGTGGTCGCAATGATCACCGCACTACCACAGACCGCACGCGCGACGATAGCCGCGACCACCGGGGGCAGCATCTCCTGGGAGATAATCATGCTGCTGGCCATCGTCGCGGTCGCCACCATCGCGGTGGCCTGGCTGTTCTCGTCGTCCGGCAGTTCCTCGGACTGACGGCCACGGCAGCCCCGGTGCATCGAACGACCGACCGAACCCCATCCCCCTGGCTTTCCCGCCGGCCCACCCCGAGAAACGAGTCGCTACGCCGAGCGCCCGCGGCTCCCCCCCCCCCGCCTGCGTTCGCTGAGTCGCGCCCGACCGGGCGCCGTTCAGGTTAGAAAAGTGACCGAACTCGCCCCCTTTGTCGGTCACCGGTCGATGAAGAGACGTGGTCGCAATGAACACCGCACTACCACGGACCGCAGACGCGATGCTGGCCGCGACCCAGACCACGAGCGGTGGCTCCGGAGGCGACATCTCCTGGGGTCTCATCCTGATGTTCGTCATCATCGCGGTCGCCGTCATCGCGGTGGCCTGGCTGTTCTCGTCGTCCGGCGGGTCCTCGGACTGACGGCCGCAGCCAGCCCGGCGAATCGACCGACCGACCGAACACGCCCCTTCTCCACCCCATCGCCGTTCGCTCCGACTGCGGACGGCTGTCGTCTCGTCGCCGAGCGACCGGACCTGCCGGCACACCTGCGCAGAGGCGGGTTCCGGTTGGCAAACGCCTTTCCAGTCCGCGGAACAACCCCGAGGCATGGTCGAGAACCGAAGCGACACGTTCGACATCGGGGGAGAGACGACTGTACACCGCCTCGGGTTCGGGGCGATGCGCATCACGGGCGAAGGCATCATCGGGGAGCCGGAGGACCCCGAACACGCGAGGGACGTACTGCGTCGGGCCGTCGACCTGGGCGTCGACTTCATCGACACCGCGGACTCCTACGGGCCGGGGACCAGCGAACGCCTCATCCGGGAGGCGCTCGGCCCGGACTACGGCGACGTGGTCGTCGCGACGAAAGGCGGCCTGCTCCGCAACCGCGACGGCGACTGGCTCCGGCACGGAGACCCCGACTACCTCCGGAACGCCCACCTCGCCAGCCTCGACCGCCTCGGCGTGGACGAAATCGACCTCTACCAGCTCCACGCGCCCGACCCGGACACCCCCTTCGAGGACTCGGTGACCGCGCTCGCGGAGCTCAAGGACGACGGCGTCATCCGGCACGTCGGCGTGAGCAACGTCACCGTCGACGAACTGGAGACGGCCCGCGACATCGTGGACGTGGCGACCGTCCAGAACGAGTACAACGTCGGGAACCGCGAACACGAGGCCGTCCTCGAAGCCTGCGAGGAGTACGACATCGGGTTCATCCCGTACTTCCCGGTCGGCGCGGGCGACCTGGGCGACACGGCCGCCGTCCTCGACGACGTCGCCGACGCCCACGACGCCACCCGGTACCAGGTCGCGCTCGCGTGGCTGCTCCACCACTCGGACGTCACGCTCCCCATCCCCGGCACCGCCAGCATCGACCACCTGGAGGAGAACGTCGCGGCGTCCGCCATCGACCTGACCGACGAGGAACTCAAGCGGCTGGACGGGTAGCCGCGTCGGAGAAACGGGCAGCAGTAGCCACGGACACGACGCTTTTCACCTTCCGGACCCACGCAGTCGTATGGCAGACGATGGGCAGCCGCCGACCGACCGGAAATCGCCGGTCGGCGCGGCGGTCATCCGGGGCGACGCGTCGGTGGCCGGCGAGTACGCCGAGCAGGCCATCGACTTCGACCCGGACGACCCCGAGAGCGCACGGCGGGCCGCCGACGTCGTCCGCGAGTTCGCGGCCGACGGCATGGGGGCGGTGCAGGGCGACGACAGCCTGGCGATGCTGTGCGGGGCAGCGGCGTGCGCCGCGCTCGTCCGCGCCGAGGGGTCGTACAAACGCGCCGCCGAGCGCGCCGGCGGCGACGCCTCGGTGACGTTCATCCGGAAGTGGGCGCGAGTACACGACCTGCCGCGTCCCATCCGCCGCCACGTCGCGCAGGGCCACATCCCGCCGTCGGCGGCGAAGCACATCGCGCGCGTGGCCGGCGACGCGCGCTACTCGCTGGCGTGTGCCGTCCTCGACAGCGGGCTGACGGTCCGTGAGGTCCGCCAGGTCGCGAGCCAGGTGAACGACGGCGTCCCGGTCGAGCGGGCACTCAGGGAGTGCGGCGTCACGCCCGGCGAACTCACGGTGACGCTCCCGGCGGACGTCTACCGCGAACTCCACCGGCGCGCGTCGCTGGCGGGCGAGAACCCCGACGACTTCATCGCGGCGACACTCCGGTGGCGATTCGAAGAGGAGGAGGATTAGCCGAGGAACGCCGCGGCGGCGTCCGCGATGACGGCACCCGCGGTGACCACGTCCGGCCAGTGGATGGTTTCGTCCGGGAAGTGTGCCTGCTCGATGGTTCCCGGGCCGAACAGCACCGCCGGGACGCCCGCCTCGATGTAGTGGCGGGCGTCGGCACCGTAGGTCACCCCGCGCGGGTCGGTGTCGGACAGACCGTGTTCGACCATCGCGTCCTGCACCGCGCCAACGACGGGTTCGTCGGCGGGAATCTCGGAGGCCTCGAACTGGACGCCGAACCGCTCGAACGTCGGGGGTGGTCCGCGAGCCAGTCGCTGTCGGCCACCACCTCGTCGAGGCGGGCCTGGAAGGCGGACTCGACCTCGGCGACGGACTCGCCCGGCGCGACGCCGATGCGGACCTCGGCGGTGAGGTCGGCCGGGACGCTCGACGCCCAGTCCCCGGCGGCGACGGTGCCGACGGAGACGGGCCACGGCACCGGGAACGCCTCGTAGAGGGTGGGTGACCGTCTCCGAGCGTTCGGCCTCCAGCGCGTCGAACGCCTCGCGGACGGCCTCGAAGTGCGGGAGGACGGACTCGCCGCGCCAGCGCGTCGCGGCGTGGGCCGACCGACCCGAGAGGCGAAGCCGCTTCATCACGCTGCCCTCGCTCGCGACGACCGGCCGGAGGTCCGTGGGTTCGGCGACGATGGCGGCGTCGCGCTCGAAGGGGTAGGGGTTCGTCAGCGCCGCCGCGGCCGCGCCGATGCCGCCCCCTCTTCGCCCGCGACGCTCTCGACGACCACGCGCCCGTTCAGGTCGGCGGCGGTGTCGGCGAGGTGGCGGGCGGCGAAGACGCACGCCGCCAGCCCGGATTTCATGTCGGCCGCGCCGCGCGCCGTGAGGTCGTCGCCGTCCCAGGACGGGTCGAACGGGTCCGACGACCACGCCTCGCGGGTGACCGGGACGACGTCGACGTGGCCGTTGAGCACGAGCGTCGGCCCGGCGGCCGGGTCGCCGAACTCAACGACGCCGCCGACGCTCGGCCGGTCCGCCACCGCGATGTCGTCCGGGTCGTCCGGGAACGACGGGTGGCCCGCGAGCACGTCGGCGTCCGCGGTCCAGCGGTAGGTGTCGAACCCGAGCGCGTCGAGGCGGGATTCGAACCAGTCCTGGGCCGGTCGTTCGTCGCCGGCGGTGGTGTCGAACCGGAGGAGCGCCTCGGTGAACGCGCGGAGGTCGTCCCCGTGGGCCGCGGCGAAATCAGCGTCCATGCGTGAGCCGACCCGTGTCGCGGGCGTAAGCCTTGCGAAGCAAGAGTAAACGTTTAACCGCCACCCGACGCAAGGGTCGGTAGGGCCGGTAGCTCAGTTAGGTAGAGCGTCTGGCTTTTAACCAGACGGTCGGGGTTCAACTCCCTCCCGGCCCGCTTCTGCGAGGAACGAACGTGACGAGCGAAGCGGCCAACGGGAGTTGAATGAGACGGCGGCGAGCCGTGCGAGCCGACGGCGTGGTTCAACTCCCTCCCGGCCCGCTTCTCGCGATGCAGGCCGCACGTACGTTTCGCGTCCCCGCCTCCTGTTCCGTTAGTGTTAGGATGGGGAGCGTCACGGACGCAGTATGAACCTCTTCGACGACCGACTCGGCCTGCTGGGGACGCTGGCGGGCGCGTTCCTGGTCCTGGCGGGACTCGGCACGCTCGTGGGAATGCCCTGGCAGTACTCCGGCGGCGGCGCTGGCGTTGCAGTCGGACAGATTCTCGGCGCTATCGCGACGGTGGCTGTCGGTGCTGGCCTGGTGTGGCTGGTCCGGTCGAATCCGGCGTGAGAAAAGGGCGCCCGGTTCAGTACCGGGGCGAGAGGAAGGCGACGGCGATGAGGAGCGCGGCGGCGGTGAGGCTCAGGATGGTGACGCCGTAGAGGCCGTTGAGCCGCTCCTGGTAGTAGTCCTGGGCGTCGACGTCCTCCTGGTAGTCGCTGAACTGGCTGGTGAGCTGGATGGTGCTGCCGGTGACGTAGGCGGTGTAGGTCTGGCCGTCGAGCGTGACGTTCTCGCCGCTGCGCATCGTGACCTGGTTGTCCTTGGTAGCGGTCCACTCCAGGGTCACGCTGTCCTGGGCGACGTCGCCGACGGTGGTCGTCTGGTTCTCGTACTCGAAGTCGTCGCCCTCGGAGAACTCACGGACGTCGGGCTCCGGGAGGTACTCGTCGACCGGCACGAGGGTCTTGTTGCCGTTCTCGTCGACGACGACGTAGGTGGTGTTGTCCTGCTCGACGGTGGACTGGTTCTCGCCGAGCTCCTGGACCTCGCGAAGCTGGAACGTGGTCGGGTCGGACTGGTTCGGGATGACCACCGTGTAGTCGGTACCCTGGTAGGTCACCGTGGAGTCGTTGTCGAGCGTCTCGGTGAACCGGGCGGACTGGTTCGTCCAGTTCGCCTTCGCCTGGCCGTCGCCGACGCTGGCGACGGTGTACTCGATGTCACCGGGCGCGAACGTGTCACCCTGGGAGAGTTCGTACTCCGCCGTGTCGATGGAGACGGTAGGTTCCTGGGCGGCGCCGGCGAGCGCGTAGGAGCCGGCGGCCAGCACCAGAAACACCACGACGGAGATGGCCACAGCGCGTGATTGCATATGCGGAGTCGTTGGCCGCGCGTCGTATAATGGTTACTCATTGCCCCGTGCCGAGCCGGAAAAACACCCATAGAACGACGGCCGGCCGCGTCGCGACACAAACTTGACTACTCTGCCACCCGTCTCTCCGCCGATGGGTCCCCGTTTCATGACACGACGAGAGTTCCTGGCGCTCACCGGCGTGGCTCTCGGCGGCGGGATGGTCGGTCCCGCGTCCGCCCAGGAGTTCTCGCTCGCGACCGGTCCGAGCGTCGGCGTCGAGACGGTCGCGACCGGGTTCACCGCCCCGCTCGGGTTCGAGATGGCGCCCGGCGACGACCGCTACTTCGTGGTCGACCAGCCGGGGACGGTCCACGCGGTCGACCCCGAGAGCGGCGAGACGACGCCGTTTCTCGACGTCGAGGGCCGGGTGCTCGTCTCGTCGGGCTACGACGAGCGCGGCCTGCTCGGACTCGCGTTCCACCCCGAGTTCGCGGAGAACGGCCGGTTCTACGTCCGGTACAGCGCGCCGCCGCGCGACGGGACGCCGGACGGCTACGACCACACGTTCGTGCTGTCGGAGTTCCAGGCGTCCGAGGACCGCACGACGGGCGTGCCGGACTCCGAGCGGACGGTGCTCGAGATTCCGGAACCGCAGTTCAACCACAACGCGGGCGCAATCGCGTTCGGGCCCGACGGCTACCTCTACGTCGGCGTGGGCGACGGCGGCGGGTCGAACGACGACAGCCGGGGGCACGTCGACGACTGGTACGACGCGAACGCGGGCGGGAACGGCCAGGACGTCACCGAGAACCTGCTCGGGAGCGTCCTCCGCATCGACGTGGACGGCCGCGAAGACGGCAAGTCCTACGGGATTCCCGACGACAACCCGCTGGTCGGGAGGCCGGGCCTCGACGAGCACTGGGCGTGGGGGTTCCGGAACCCGTGGCGGTTCTCGTTCGACGGCGACCGACTGTTCGTCGCGGACGTCGGCCAGAACCTGTACGAGGAGGTGAGCATCGTGGAGCGGGGCGGCAACTACGGCTGGAACGTCCGCGAGGGCGACCGGTGTTTCAGCACCGACAGCCCGTCCTCGCCGCCGGCGTCGTGTCCCGACGCCGCGCCGGACGGCCCGCTCCGCGACCCCATCGTCGCGTACCCGCACCAGGCGAACGGCGAGACGGTCGGCGTCGCGGTCATCGGCGGCTACCGCTACCGGGGCGACGCCATCCCCGCCCTCCAGGGGACGTACGTGTTCGCCGACTGGCGGGCGGACGGCCGCCTGTTCGCGGCCACGCCGCCCGCGGACGGCCGCCTGTTCGCGGCCACGCCGCCCGCGGACGGCGACGGGCCGTGGTCGATGGCGGCGGTGCCGATGGCCGACCCCGGCGACGCGTTCGGCCAGTTCGTGCTGGGACTCGGGCGCGACCGGGACGGCGAACTCTACGCGCTGACCTCGCAGCAGTCCGGGGTGGAGGGCGAGACCGGTGCCCTCCACCGTGTCGTCCCGGTCGAGGGGAGACGACCACCCCGACCGACGGCGATGCGGTCGCGAGCCCCGGGCAGTCCGGGTTCGGGACCGTCGCCGCCCTCGGTGGCGTCGCGCTCGCGTCCTCCCTCGCCGCACGGTTCCGGCGTGGCGATGGCTGACAGGTGGGGTAGCAGACAGGTCGGAAATGCGAAGACTGACGTAGGATGGTTCCACATTTCCCCGCCACGGTGAACGGCGTGTCCCGAGTCAGCAGCCTGATCGTCCCACTGTACTTCACCGTCCAGCCGCTGGTATCGATAGCAGACGAGAACTCGGCCGCCCTCCAGGCCGCGGTGTTCGTGCTCCTGATGGCGCTCGTCATCTGCGCGCTGTACGCGACCACTCGACTGGTCGAGCGCGAGACGAGCGGCACGACGCCGTAGGCCTCCCGGGCACCACGTTCCATGCTACCATCTACCACAAAGCTCATCCCCGTAGAGAGCCGACTACCCATCGTCTCGCCCATCGCTCGGGCCGACGGCCTGGCAGGCGAGACCGGTGCCCTCGGACGTCCCGCCGAACTGGCGTAGTGCGCCTTGGGACCCAGGGGCACTGACCTGCTCGACGGTGCGCACTCCCGGGTACGAGTTCCTGCGGACGGAATCGAAACGTGAGAAGAGCCTTACGCGTCAGCCGCGGCGCTCGCCTCGCCACCGGCCGACGCCCCGAACCAGCCGTCGAACAGCGACGCGACCGAGTCGAAGACGCCGGTCACGTCGACGTCGACGTTCGCACCGGCGGCAGCGTCGTCGCCCTGCGCGTTGGCGTCCACGTCGGCGGACGCGTCCGCGGACGCCTCGGCGTCGGTGGACGATTCGGCGTCCGCGCCGGCGGTCACGTCGACGTCGGCGCTCGTGTTCGCGCCCGTCGAAGCGTCGCTGTCGGCGGACGCGTCGACCGAGACGTCGGCGTCACCGCTCGCTGCTGCGTCGGTGGACGCCGCGTCGCCGTCCGCCGCGCTGGCGAGGGTCACGTCGACGGTCACGTCGCCCGACTCGTCGCCGGTCAGCGACTCGACCTGCGCGGAGAGCCACGAGTCGTCGCCGGACTCGCGGACCGTGATGGTGTGCGTGCTCTCGCCCGCGTCCGTCTCGACCGTGACGTTCACGTCGGTCGGTCGCTCCGGTGCGGTGAGCTTCACGGTCTTCGAGCCGTCGACCTCGTAGGACCCCTCGCCGTCGACCGTCGCGTTCGGCGCGTCGACCGTCGCCGTCGCCGTGCCGGCGACGTCCTCGTCCACCGTCACCACCAGTTCGCCGTCCTCTACCGTCGCGCTCACGGCCACGTCCCCGCTCGCGGACGTGTCCGCGTTCGACCCTGCTGCCGCCGCGGGGACCGACGCCCCGAGCAGCAGGACGGCCAGTACCATCGTTGCGAGTGTTCGCGTGGACATTGCAACTCCCGCTTGGACCCGACCGGTAATATAAAAAGGCGGTCGTAAAGCCGGTTTTCGGCGGCTTCAGCCGAGTAAATCGGGGTTCAAGAATCGACTGCCGTCCCGTGATTTTCGACCATTATGTCGGTTCGAAGGGGTCGAAGTCGGGGAAGGGTTTATGTCCCACGGGTGGGAGGGAGCAGTCCCTGCGAACGGTCGATCCGACGGCGGTACGGTCACCAGAAGCAACGTGACAGGTCACCGCAACGTCACGCGGTAGCGAAACACCTCGCAGGCGATACTGCGTGTCGACCCGTCATTCTGAGGTGACCCACGAGTCCAGTCTAGGTAGTTAGGTGAAAGGCTTGTAGTTCGGTCCCAACTACGACCTACTGCGACGCTCCGAGAGGAGGTCGCACAGTGAGAGAAGGGAGAACGGGCAGCATCGCCGTGTTCCGCTTCCCGCATTCCAGAGCGACACGGCGTTCCTGTTTCGTGCCGTCACACGGAAAAGTGAGACGGCCGATACTCACTTCCGGTCACCACCTCGAAGAGTACTTCATCGCGGAAGGCGTCACCAAGACAGCCCGGAGCGTCCGCTGTTCACCGTCGCCACAACAGGAAGCCAAGGGCCGGCTTCTAGCCTGAAGCTTACAAGCCATCGGATAAAGGTAGGGTGTATGACCGACGCCGACCCCAAAGCCGAGGTGGACACCCTCCGCCAGCGCATCCGCGGCACCGGCGAAGACGCGCGCTACGTCCAATTCGAGGCCGACCGCCGCCACCTCCTCAAGATGTCGGACAACATCCGGCTCGTCCCCTCCGAAATCAAGGACCACCGCCACCTGAAGATCCTCCGGCACGCAACCCGCATGGCCACGCTCGCCCCGCCCCCGTCCCTCGCGGACTTCCAGGAGAACGACGAAGCCGAAGCCGCGGGCCTCACCAGCGAGGACGACGTCGAGGACCTCCTCGAAGAGCACGGCCTCCTGGGCGCTGCGCTCGAGTACCGGGCGGCCGCCGAGGCGATCGTCCGCTGGATCCACTCCGAGTACGACAACGAGCACACCAACCAGGACTACCGGACGGTGCTGCGGTCGTTCGGCACCTACCGGTTGAAGCGCGAAGAACCCCCGGCGGCGCTCGCGTGGATTCCGACCGGGACGAGCAACAACTTCGACCCCGTCCCGTCCGAGCGCGACCTCCTCCGGTACGAGGGCGACATCCAGCCGATGCTCGAGGCGTGCCAGAACCCCCGGGATAAAGCTCTCATCGCCCTCCAGTTCGAAGGCGGCCTCCGCGGCGGCGAACTCTACGACCTCCGCGTCGGCGACGTCTTCGACTCCACCCACAGCGTCGGCGTGCACGTCGACGGGAAGGAAGGCGAGCGTCCCGTCCACCTGATCGTCTCCGTGCCCTACCTCCAGCAGTGGCTGCAGGCACATCCTGCCGGTGACGATGACACCGCGTGGCTGTGGAGTAAGCTCTCCAGCCCCGGGCGGCCGAGCTACACCACCTTCCTGAACTACTTCAAGATGGCCGCCGAGCGCGCCGGCGTCTCCAAAACGGTCACGCCCACGAACTTCCGGAAGTCGAACACGCGGTGGCTGGTCCTGCACGGGTTCTCCCAGGCCCGGATCGAGGACCGCCAGGGCCGGAAACGTGGGAGTGAGCATACCGCGCGGTACATGGCGCGGTTCGGTGACGAGTCCAACGAGAAGGCCTACGCCCGCCTCCACGGCGTCGACGTCGGCGAAGAGGAGACCGAGGACGTCGGGCCCGTCACGTGTCCACGCTGCCATCGGGAGACGCCGCGGCACGAGGATTTCTGTGTCTGGTGCCATCACGCGCTCTCCTTCGAGGCGACCGAAGAGGTCGACCAGCTCGAAGACGACATGTTCGACTCCGCCGGCCAAGCCCAGGGAGACGAACTCGACGACCTCGCCGAAGCCCGCAAACTCATGGACGAACACCCCGTCCTCAAGCGCGTCCTCCTCGGCGAGTAACTCAGGCATCGCGGTCAGCCTCCTCGAAGCGGGTGAGGGCGTTCTGGAAGTACTCTGCAACCGGGAGGTTTGACTCTGCGAGCCGTTCGAACAACTCCCGGTGTTCGTCGATGAGTACGTCGACGTCGGGCGGGTCTTCATTGGTGTCGGTGCCGATACCGCGGGGTGGGCGTTCTGATTGACTCATATCGACCAGGCTTCCTCGCTCGTGTCGTGGCCCGGGTGGTCCGGGACGTAGGCAGTGATCACGCGATGCTTCTCGGCGTCGTCGAGGAACGCGTCCTCGACGAGTTCGACGATCACCCACCACCGGTAGCCCTCTATGGTGGCTTCGAAGATGAAGCGGTCCGGGCTCTGCGTGTTCTTGATGCGGCCTTCTCGGATGCAGGTCTCCACGACGTCGTCCGTGATGGTTGGGTTGTCGCGGCGACTGTACCGGAACCGGAAATGGTCGGTCGCGACGTACGCACTCGGCTCCCGGGGGATGGAGAGCGACAGCTTGTACGTCGGCTCCGCTTGCGCACCGCTCACGGCAATCCCCTCCCGGCTTCGGTCAGTACTTTTTCGACGCCGTGGTCACGCATCTTGGCCTCCCGTCTGGATGTGCTGGGTGTTCGCGACGGTCCAGTCGACCTGGATACCGGCGGCGCTGCCCTGGTTGAGGCGGCCTTTCGTATCACAGGACTGGCAGCGGTGGACGACGTCGTCCTGGTCGCCGAAGACGCGCGCGAACGCGTCGGTAACGAACGCCCCACAGTTCTCGCACTGTGGCATCACGAATCAGCCTCCTCGAACAAGGGGCTGAGATCCGCGACGAGCAGGCCTTCGCTGGCGTCGAACTCGAGTTCGAGACTCACCGCTTCGTCGACGTCGTCGATGGACAACCCAAGTTCAGAGAGCGTACCCCGGAACGAGACCGTGCGTCCGACTTTGTCCTCGTAGAGCCGGTAGGACCCGTCACCGGTCTCGCCGAGACTCACTCCCAAGAGGCGGTCTTCCTCGGCGTGATAGAACGCTACCTCGTCGACGTCCTCCAACCACTGGCTGGTGGCGGTGGCGTTGAAATACCCTTGGCCGGTCGCGTGAATCGAGAACCGAGGCTGTGCATCGCCATACCGACTGGACTGCGGGCGGACGCGCTCGAACTCCGGCATCAGGCCTCACCCCTGGACTGGGCTCGAGGGCTTCGATGGTGTGGAGCGCTTGATTTGCATGCTCGAAGTGCGTGCTGGGGGTGACGATGCCGCGTGATGTGTCGTAGGTGATAACGTCGTGGTCGTCGAGCGTGGGGAGGTGTTCCTGGTGGAGACTGATGTAGACGCGTTTGTACTGCTTACTCGAGAGGTCGCTGAGACTGCAGCCGTTCTCGATGGCGGCGATGCCGCGTGCGAGCTCGCGCTTGTCGATCCAGTTGGTGTCTTCGTCGAGTTCGGCGAGCGACCGGATGACCTCGCGGCGCCGTGTGGTGCCGAGCACGTCGAAGACGTCGTCTTCGTTGAGACGTGGATACGACGGTGTCGACCATGGCCAGACGCGAGCGAACACCGACCGAACCCTGTGGGTGAGCCGCTGGATGACGGACGGTGACTCCCGCTGGTTTGGGTGGCCGTCGGGAGTTTCGAGACCGGTGCTCACGACTGGTCACCTCCCTGGAGACAGGCGGTCTGCCACTTCTGTCGGCGTTGGAGGTAGTTGTGGCCGGCCTGGGTCAGACTGTACCAGTTCGTGCGCTCGTCGAACTTCCCGGACCGGATGAGGCCCTTATCCTCGAGTTCGTTGAGGTTGGGGTAAAGCCGGCCGTGGTAGACGCGCTCCCCGTAGCGGTCTTCGAGGATGGATTTGATGGCAAGCCCGTACGGCCTGGGGTCGCCGTCGCCGACGTCGTGGTCGACGCTCCGCCCGAGTGCCAGGGCGCCGTCGGGCGTGTAGTACTGGGACTCGTAGCCCGCGATCGCGTACAAGATGTCCTCCTGGAACGCGGAGAGCTCGCCGTCGCGCACGCGTGGACTGTCCGTGGTGGTGGCGTTCATTCGAACACCACCTCCCCGTCCGCGGCGCGCTGGTGGTCGTCTGGCTGGCCGTGGTTGGTGGTGGGTGGGTTTGTGGTGCCGACGTAGGCGTCGCGGGCGGCCTGGTCGATGGCTTCGGTGGCGAGTGCGACCGCCTGGGAGTAGGCGTCCTGGTCGCCGAGTGGTGGCCAGCAGTACTCGATGGCGAGCGACCGGGCGTGGTGTTGGATGGTGGTCGCGACATCGCGGGTTCTGGGAGCGGTATCCTCTTGAGTCGGGGTTGTGTATCCCGACTCGGTTGCGTACTCAGTCATGGTATTGGGTGCGTGACCCGCGGCAGGCCGAGCGCGTTCGTCCTGGACAGATGTGGCGCGCTCGGCGGGCACCGCGGAGCTACCCGGAGTGTTATACTGGTGAGTATTTGGCTGGATGCGGTATTTCCGGCAGTCCCCAAGTGTCTGATAGGCTGTGCGTTCCGCCTGCAACTTCCGTGTCCCCGGTCCGTTTCCGGCCTGGAGTGATGCGTGTGCAGTCATGTGAATTGTGTCGTCCGAATTTTGGTCGTGAGGCTGTGCTCTGGGAGCCATTCAGGCGTCCGCGGGATCACCCATTCCCGTAGAATTGGATTCTTGGCGGTCGTCGCCGGGTGCGAGTTCGTCCCAGTCGCCTCGGTCTTCAGCGTCGAGGCGCGCAAGGATGGCCGCGCGAATCCACTCGCTTCGATCCGTTCTACTGTGCCGCCTGTCGTCGATGTCGTCCAGCATCCACTGCGGCATTACCACACTTGGTTTTGGCATCGCACAGTCGCACAGTCGCAACTATCCGACATAAATCTATCGCAGTATCGCATAGTCGCTGTATGCGATAGGGCCCATCGCTTATGATGCTACTATGCGACGGTCGCACTATGGCACATCCCAGTTTCACTATCCCCGACGAGTTGCTCAACGACTTTGATCGTGCGATTGCCTCGAAAAGTGCAAAAGGGGACCTCCCACCGAAAGCGAACCGAAGTATGGTAGTTCGCGAGCTGATGTTGGAGTACGCTCGCGAGGAGTTGGGCGAGGGAAACTTGAATACGACCCCGAGAGCGACGGCTGACTGAGCTATTCTACTGCTTTACGGGGTCGAGGGCGTTAAATCGCCCATCGGTGGCTCAATCAACTCATCAGGACAGTGTAGATGCGGTTCTGGCACCATTGAAACCCACAAAAGTTGGGATTTTCAACGGATGTGCTGAATAGAGAGCGCATATGCAGCAGCGGATTCCCGGTGGGGAGTTAGTTTTCAGTCGGTTGGTGAGAAGACATTTCACAATCGCTACGGGATACGTAAGCGATGAGTCCCTGGCCGGCGTGGCAACGGGCGGATAAGAAGGCCACACGCTGGGCGCTTGCGGCGGGTGCCCTCCACGGAGGAGTGTGCTGGGGATTCGGTTGGTGCTGAGTGTGGTTGCAACGCCCGTGTTCGACCTCTACGTCGTGTGGGGGTTTCTCGGGCTGGCTCTCGTTGGTGGTGTCGCTGCGTACGTGTTCTTCGCATCCCGCCTCGTCACCCCCAGTCTCGGGCTCGGGGTCGTTCTCGGCTGGGCGGTCCTCCAGCAAACCGGCTACCGGACCGCGCTTGGTGAGCTGTCCTGGACGGACCCTTGAGCCCTCTCGTTCTACGTCACCTACTGGCCGCTCCCACTCCTGCTCGTACTCGCACTCGCTGCACTCGAATGGCTCGCGCAGAAAGCCACCTCCGCACACTCCCCACACCCCGAGTGACACACCCCATCAAACGCCCATCTACAATACATGCTCTCTTCAGACGCAGGTCATAGCAGAGCTCGGGTAGTTCGCGAGGGCCGTGCTGCATACATCGCGCATAGCCAGCAGGTTCTGGTATAAGTCCGGGGACCGTTTAGTTACGAGAAGATACTCACCCGGACGAATCTGGTGGTATGCGCTGGCGCGCCCGAGGGTCCGCGGACAGAAGTCTCACACCATCGTTTTCAAATCATCGTTATATCGCGCTTCTTCAGACGCAGATGAGCTAAATGACACAATGTTTAGAATAAGGCCATCATCTGCCGAGAACACCGTGCTGAATAGAAATGTTGGTGGTGATAGTTATTGTTGGCCGTCATGTTAATGTCTCCTTATACACCCAGACCTTTAATTAAATAATATATAATAAGTTATTAAATCCAGTTCCATGGCTAGCAGGAAATTTATTAACCCTGCAATGGAACCTGTCATTTGGAATGGTCAATAAAACTGAACCATCCGGCATTCGTCGACGGGAAGTTCTGAGTGCGGCTGGATCGGTAGCCGCCATCGGCGCAATACCAACAGTTAGTGCGAAAGGAAAGAAGGATCGTATCTTAGGAAAACGCCAATTCATAGAAATCGCCATCCGACATGAGGAAATTCCGGACGTAGAAGTGCCAAATAGGATATTAGGCAGTGTCGATCCAATGTCCCACTTCGTACTTGATCCTCGAGAAAAAGTCCTTGAACTTCGACCACCAATCGGATCGCGGAAATTGAACAAATTCCGAAAACACGGTGCGCTCGCAGCATTCGGGTTAATTCCGGGTTACTTCCCAATCGGTGAGACAATCACGCCCTTTGAGGAAGAACACCCCCAGATTGATCGTCTGCGGTATCTTCAAGCAGTAAATGACTATCGTCGTCCAGACATAAAAACAGAACAAGGGTCGAGCGGAAGTGTGTCTGTTGAAGTAAAGGGCAACTCTGTTACTGTTGGCACAGGTGGTAGCGACGAAATATATCTGGATCCGATTTCAGTAAAGTATCATCGGGACGACGGCGAACGGATCACTGTTGAGGGTAAAAAAGGTGAAAAAATCCGGGCTCGAAAGGCTCGAATCGACACAATTAACCTCACTCCAATTGTGTCCATCCGAAATCATGGTAAACTAGATGTTGTAGAGCCAGAGGAGGTGTTAGAATGAGTTACTACTATGTAAATACGGCATTTGAAGCGGATTCACTGGGCACCTATCACGGCGGTGTTGTAACTAGTGCTGCTGATGATTTGGCGACTTATCTTACAAACCAAATCGATAACGCAACGTTCGGTTTCGCAGATTATGGAAAAACCAGCGTCCGCTGTATTGATCACGATACTGAGATTGGCTTCGTGAAAGCAGCGATGCAAGAGATGAAAGATACTGGTTTTCTTGTGGCAGGAGACAGTGTTGTTATCGCTCATGAATGTATTGATTATGGCTATGGTGGTGGAAAATATACCATCACACTCTCTGACGGGTCAACTGCTACTGGCGCTGCGGTATTTGCAGGAACGCTTGTCCCGGGGTGGGAAGTGCAGGCATTTACCTGGCACGAACTTTGTCATGCTTACGGCCCTTGGCATGATGATCCAGATGTAGATGTTGATACGAATGAACTCATGCACTCGATTACTCCGATGGGTGCTGGGTACGTCCACGATGAATCAGGTGATTCCGATACTCTATATTCGGCAGTTGACGGAGATCCAAGTGATCCCACGTGCCCAGATTCGTTCTGTTACGGAGAATCAAATTTCCACTATCCAGGGTTTAAATATTCTAGCAATAAAGACAATCATGATTTGAATCGGTTGTCCTTCTGTACCTTAGATTTAATTCAAGACTGGGTAAACAGCCGATAGCAAGCCACAAAATATATTACCTATCGAATACTATTAAATATATGTTATCGGCGACCCGCCGCGAAATAATATCGTTTATAGGGATATCATCGTTGAGTGGGTGTATTAGCGGTTTTCCATTTGAAGACGAAAAACCGTACATCCCTGGCGGCTCGATTCAATTCCGTAACGACACCAACACTCGGCAAACAGTAACAATCACGATTCGTCACCTGGGAACTGAATCGGAATTTCCAAGAAGCGGCCGCAGGGGTACACCAAGCCAACCAGTCAGCGATGATCTCAGCGAACCGATAACGAAAGAAATGGTCGCAGAACCTAATGATTCTACTGTAGCCAAACAGGTAATGACAAAACCAGGAATCTATTTCCTAAGCGGACAACTAAGCGATGATCAGCAGACCCATGTCTGGTATAAATACAGCGAACACGAGTATCCGATTTTCTGGCTTGAGAGCGATTCTTTCGACGCTGGTGTTGCGGGTAACTCCGAGTAATCTTCGTTACCCCACTCAAAATTTAGAATAGAGCACTCGGAGCTGCGGTTATATCACATTGATTATTCGCGAGTCACCAGTAGACATTTCTTTGAAGTCGAAAGAAGAACCTGTACTGTGCCGCTGCAATTAACGTAATTTCCCGCGTGATTCGGTCACCGGCTTTCCCGAAAACAAATTACTGCCTCTGTTGAAACCCTTAATCGGTTATAGGTTTCTGTGACCGTGCTGCATACAGAGCGCAAGTCGGTCACGGGACTCGGTCAGATCTGGCCTTACGTTCAGAGGAGCTACGTAACGGTGCACGCACGCCTCAGTTCTACGTTCACTCTCCAGTCAAGGTATATGCGACTGTCAAATGACGAGTAGGTATCTATGGACACCGCCCCGACTGAGATCGTGGAGGAAGGCAGGTACTGGCACTACGCGATGGAGGTGATTGACGGCCAGAAGCCGACGGGAGACGAATACCGCACCAGGAACAAATACTTCAGCGTACACGATGTTGCTCGCCCACAGAATCTGACCGTAGATGACCTCCCGTCAGCGGACAGCGAGGCAATTCGAGACCTTGACGAAAAAGCACTCGAATCTGAGAAAGTCGGTGGAAAGTGGCACGTGTATGGGTCTGCTGCGATGGTCAATCGGCTCTGGCCCGATGTTGTTGCCGATGTTGACGAGCAGATTCTCTGGGGAGCAAAAGCCATGACAGCGACTGGGTGGGAGGCACATCCGGGTGATGACTATATGATTCTCGTCTACACACCCAACTACTTCGACAAGCAAGATGTCGACCGCGTCCGCGAACATCTCCGCGACGAGTATGGGATGACACAGGAGTTATTTTATAAGCCGAACGTCTACTCCGCCAACGGAATTCAACCGGATACAGCCGAAGAGTGGGGACTCTCGATGGCAGCCCGGTATCGAGCATAGATACCCCATCTCGCGAGAGCGGTTCTGAGTCCGCCGCTCTACCGTCTCGGTGTACCTCGCTTTAGAAGGGGAGCACACCGACATAACGACTAGTGCACCCTCTTCCCGTGTGGAACAACCAATCCGGGATTGCTGAACCCTCCCTCTGTATACAGCAGATAGTTTGTGTTGGTCACCGAGAGTTTCAAAAGAGTGTTTTTGCTCTATGGGGTCGAGGGTGTTAAATCGCCCATTGGCGGCTCGATCGATTCGTCCAGGACAGAGTAGACGCGGGACTGTTCTGGCCCGCTGTGCTCGATGAGGTCGTAGTCGCGGAGTTTCGCGAGTTTGTTCCGGCGGGACCGCCGCCCGATCGGCGTGAGGTCGTGCCCGAAGTAGATTTGGGGCGCGACCTCTTCGTAGCGCTCGTGGAGGCCACTCGCCGGGATTTCGCCCGCCTCGTGGATGAGTGCGTAGAGGACGTGGTGGTGGAAGGGGAGCGATCGGAGATTCGACTGCCGAATCCGATTACGTGCATACTCGAAGGAGTCCGCGACATCGTTGTCTTGGATGTGGGCGTGGTGGCGTTCGTTTGCGAGTTCCGCCGCCGCTCGCAGCGCCTGGATGCCATACCGTGCGACACCGGCGACCTCGTCAGCGATGGTTCTGAGCTGGTCGTCACTGACGACGCTCGGGGAGACCTTGGATGGCGCGGGCTCTGAGGATGGACGCGAGCTCGTCGACGCCGTATCGGCCAAGCCGGATCGGACCGGAAAACCGTTGCCGGACGTCGTTGGAGACGTGGGAGAGCCAGCGGTCGGCGTCGTGGCAGATTGCGACGATGGACACCTCGGGGATGCTGGTGACGTAGTCGAGGGTCTGGGTGTCTGGGAGTGCGTCGGCTTCGTCGAGTACTAGGATGTAAGGCCGGTCGACGACGTCGCGCAGTTGGGCGTGGAGGTCATCGACGGGCGTGTTCTGGGAGACGTCAACTTGGGCGTGGTGTTTACGGAGGGCAGAGCGGAGGATGTCGCCGGTAGTGGTGCCGAGGCATTCGATGTGGGCGTGGTCGACGGACGCGTACGCGTCGAGTTTCCGAAGGGTGTGTCGGGCGAGTACGGTCTTGCCGACGCCTGAGGGACCGGCGATGAGAACGTCGTTCGCCTGGATGCTGTCGAGGGCGGGGTCGAACGCGCTCGAGAGCTCTTCGACCGCTCCCTCGCGGTGCATGAGCTCCCGCGGAAGGTATTCGTCCTCGAACACCCGGGGATCGGTTATCATCAATCTGGACGTATCGAAGGAGAAGTATAAAAACGAGTGCGGCACTTCCGGCAACCAACGTCATTCTCAATGAAGTCCAAGGCCATGCTCAGATTGCTTAGTGAATGATAGAATTAATTTACGGCGAGCGAAGCGGCTTTGGGCTCCGATTATCACAACTGTCCTATCACCAGCGCCATGCCCTTGCCAGCCAGAAGAACGAACACAAACAGCGCAGCGGCCGCACCGAGCGGCCCCCCGACGGAAGGGACAGGGGCCAAGAGCTGGTTGACTATATTCCCTGCAGTCATGGCGATGACAACAATAGCCGACAGCACCAAGAGAACCATTACCACAGCAAGCGTTAGGAGATCGTCCTCACGCATCATTCATCACCCACCATTGCTGCCTTTCTTGCGCTGGGAATCATTGAAATGACCGCAGTATCGCGCGACATGACGTTATCCGGGAATGGAGTTTTATCGGTCTTGTCGATGAATCTATCAGGTCCAATCACCTGTAGCCCCTGCCTAGTAAGGTGTTGATGACTTACCATTTCAAGATATGAAATGATGCAGAAGGTATTATAGTGAGAGGTTGTCTCAAACTTGAAACGAGGGTTTGAGCATCAGACATCATATTTCGGCTTTCGGAAATGGACCTACATGGGTGATTAAATAATGAGAAGTGTCAAGGAAGTAATTGGAGAGTATGATTCGTCAAAGGAAGGAGAGCGGAAGAAAATAATTCTCATCGAGTGGTTTCAGCAGCATCCCGGAGAGCGCTTTGATCGTATGGAGGTCTATAGGGAACTAGGAGATGAATTAGATGTTGGTCAAAAAAGAGTAGGAGACTATTTGGAAGAGTTAGAAGATGATGCCGTTCTTGAGTCATATGGCGGTCAACGAATTTCATATTGGTTAGCAGAAGACATTATTATTCCAGTCAAATACCAAGTCCGGGCAGGGTTGCGACATCTCTATGCAATATTCGATATCAAACGTTGGGGGATCGCCGGATTCGTTGTGGTTAGCACGGCAATATGGACTCTTCTCACTCTTCCATTCTGGTTTTTCTCAGCCGTTCTAATGGTGTCACCTCGGAATCATATTGGTCCAATCCAACAGTCCGAAATAACCATATTTGCAATAGGAATGACAGCTTGGCTACTCATATTCATAATTCTTAGCTACGTTCTCTATCGGGCTCGCCGCTGGTGGGTTTTTGATATCACATAATTTGAGATGGGGAGATCGCCACAGCAACTGTTAGACCTCAACAAAAGCAAACCCCGCAGCGGAGCTCAATCATCAACCGCGTAGTGGTGCTGCCAAAACAACGACTTCACGTAGCGCTGCGAACACCAAGGTTCGTGAGGGATTTCGTCGACGTTTAGATGTTCGGCACCGCATTCCTCGCACTGGATTTCACCGGTTGGCTCGCCGAGGTTGAATCCGTCGACGTCGATGGGCGTGTCTGAGCGAATCACTCGGTAGTGGGTGTCGGGGTCGGAGAAGCTGTGCGGGCTCACACATCATCACCGGAGTCCTGGAGGAGCGGTTCGACGTCGTTAAGCACTCCTCGGAGGTCGGCGAGGTGGTCGCGAGCGGCCTGGTCATCGCGTCGTGTGAATGCCGCGATGAGCCCGAGTAGTTCCCGGTGGCCGTCTTTCAAGGACTCGACGGCGTCCGAGCGATTCATGCATCAATCGCCTCCCGGGCGGCCTCGAGGAGTGGGTCGACGTGGACGCCCGGCGGGATGCTGCGCTGGCCGAGCTGCATCTCGACCCGGCGGTAGTGCTTGCAGCCATCCTCTGGCGTCCTGTACTGGGCGTCTTCGCACGTGCACATACCGGTGCGGAAGTCGACGAGGTGCTGGCGGCCATCCTCGCTGTAGACGTGGTAGAGGTCGAGTGCCGTCTCATCGACGAAGAGGTACTCGCCAGCAGCGCGAACGTCGCGTTCATCGAAATCGATCTGGACGCTCATCGCTCGACCTCCACGAGCTCGCTGGCTTCAATCCACTCGTCCGCGCCAGCCTGGATGCGAGCGCGCTGCCCTTCGGGGGTGGCGATGAGGACGAGTTCGGGCGATTGCATTAGAGGACCTCCTGGAAGATGCCGTGGAGGTTGATGCGCTGGCGTTTCTTCCAGCCGCGGGTCTGGTCAACGTACTCCATCCACGTCCACTCGTCCTTGTCGGGGTGGTCGGCGAGGTCGACCTGGACGTCGATGCCTTCGTGGTTGATGACGACGATCTTGTCCCTGGTGTCGACGAGGACGTGGTGGTAGCCCTCGAGGTCGACGCCGAGCAGGACGTGCTGGGTGGCGTCCTGGCGGAGTGGTTCGGGGAGTGAGTCGGAATTGTTTTCTGGCGTGTGGTGTTGGGTTGACATGGGTTTCAGCACACCTGTCGAAACCCGGGTCGCCTGCTGATGACAGGCGGCCGCTTTCTGCGACCTGTTGTCCGGGCTCCTACAGGTAGTACTACAACACCCACCCACTTAATACTTTGTATTGCAAAGTATAATTAGTAGTGTAGCGCAAAGTATTTTGCATACCACAGTGTATTTTGAGTCGTGATGCGGGATGAATAGCATACAGATGGTCAACGAAGACTTCCAGCCAACCCCGGACCAAGACCGCATCCTGGAGGTATTCAAACAAGGCCGCAACGAGGGACAACCCTGGGGGCGAGCAAACCCGAGATACCTGATAGATGAAACCGGCATCGAGAAAGGTAACGTCGAATACCACCTTAGACAACTTACCGCCGCCGGCTGGGTGAAGAAAATTGCTCGCGGCCTCTACGAATTCAAGGAAGATCCTCGCGAGAACAGATGATAACGTGGCGTCCGCGTGACTGAGACGCTAGACTGACTGTAGGTGACGTCTTGTTGGGACCATTTTTATTGTGCTTCTGGCGAGCAGCTTAGAGTTATCAGCGGATTACTAGTCCTAGACGGTTCCTCACAAGAAGTACAAGTAGCTAATAAGAATCGGTTAGAAAGGTGGGAACCCCGCCGGGTATTACCTTTTCAATCCGTTCGATAGTCGGTTCGGTTTCATTTAGGATTAGGTCCTTTGCTGAGGTCTCGTAGTACGTTTCGAGGAACTGTTGGGCCAGCCCAAAGCCAAGGATGATTCCCCACTTCAGTAATTGTGTCTCTTCAACGTTGTTCCTCTCCCCGTCAAGCATTGCCCCATCGATCCGGACAGGATGAGAACTTCTGTTGCTGAGAAAGTTATAGATTTTCCCGTACGTAGGGTCCATGTCTTTCAGTTTGGATTTTTCACCAGCAAGGATATCATGAAGTTCATCGACCGATTCGTACTCGTAGATGGCCCTCTCGATTTGACTCGCCTCAGAGTCAAGGTTCCGTATTTCCTCTTTCTGCTGGTTGAGAATCCTGGCGGCTTTGTCCTGGTCTCGGTTGAGGCCTCTAATGACAAGGTAGCTTTCAAACAAGAACCGTACTTCACGATAAGCTGCATCATAGTGATGATGCTTTAAGAGGAGGTACAGAGCGAACAGTGAGTTCACCGCTTTGGAATAAAAAATATCCTGGTATTGATGACGCTCGTCAATTTCATCGTGGTACTCCTGTTGGACATTCTGCTGAACACGAGCCAAAGTTTCGGCAGTCGTCAATAGTGTCTGCCCAAGTTCTCCGTTCGGGTGTGAACTATTGTACATCTCGGACTCCGTGAGAATCCGTTTTTCGATTTCACGAAATCGTCCTTCGAGGTTCATGGTTCTATATTTCAATTGGTTACGCTTGATTATTCCCATAATTGGTCGTGGTGTTGATTTGTGGCCTAGGCATCATGCCTGGAGGTGCCGTATAATCGAGGCGTCCTAGGGGCAATGGCATTTGCCACCGTGGCGTTCTTCCTCCTTGATTTTGGACTGAATGGAGGACAAGCAACGAACGCCCTCATTCAGGTTCTCGCAGGAATTGCTGGCGCGTAAGCCAATCTAACGATGGGGATGTGGCCTTCTGTGGCCCACCCCAATGGATAATTGTTACCGGAAGCCTTCTATGGTATGATTGCACACAGACCGATATGAATTCGCAGGACCCTGATATCCCAACACAGTGTGAGAGATGCGGCGGGAGTGGGGTTGTGGTACAAGACAACCAGCTTCACCAGTGCTCTCGATGTGATGGGACCGGTATTGAACCAGAAGGGGAGCTCACCGACTCGCAGCGGCAAGCCCTTGGGGCTGCTGGTGGAGCCGCTCTTGGGTTCTCCCTTGGTGGCCCCGCAGGCGCAGTGGTAGGCACCCTGATCGGTGCTGCCCTCACGTCCAAACAGGACCACGACGATGAGGAGGTTGACGTGGTATGAGTGCCTCAGCTTCTCTTGAGGCGTTCATCCTATATGGAGTGGTCCCTGCCGTCACGATTGCTGTAGGAATGGTGCAAGTCGGCTCTTATTACAAGACAGCGGTGTCCGAGTATCTTGATGAGACAGAGCGATTGTTCCTGACCCATCTCGAGTCACAAGACGGTGAACCTACAGGTACAATCCGTGCTTGGAGCCGTGAGTTCGCAAGAGCACACGGTTATCGAGATGCACACACTCGATCGATCAAGACAGCTGTAGCCGGAGCTATTGGTTGGGTTGTCTCATATATGGCTGCACTTTTTGGAGTGGGGTCCGTCGTCTTTGCCTCTCCATTCGGAATTCCCGCAGAACTCGGGATTAAAGCGCTTGCAGTTGGCGCCTGGATATTTGCCGGATACGATGCGTTCCGAGTGGCCAACAAGTTCGGTGTTCGTCCGGACGAGGTGGCTTCACGTGAGGCGGGAGCGAAAGTTGACGCCGATTAATTTGAAATGGGGAGTCTGTTGAGGACTGAGCATGTATTCTGGGCATCCCGAGAACGTGTCGAAGCTGTGAAAGGGGACCGCCACGCGAGATCGATAGGACACATTCCGTCTTTGTGGAGTGGGTTTTCTGTAGTCTAAGGATACATTTAAGACAACTGTCTATCGAGAGTAGGGTATGTCAATAGCAGAGAAAATACCCGGAATGAAACCAGGTTCAAGAATCCGGAATGGCGTCCTGGGTGTCGTATACGTACTCCTCGTATTGACCATCATCGGCGCCGCCGCACCGTCCAGCGATGACCCGGGCGAAGGAGCACAAAGCCCCTCACCCTCAGCGGACACCGACACCACCACGATTGAGACGACCCAAGCGACAACACAGGCGACAACCCAGGACACAACGAAAGCAGCAACGCAAGAAACCACTACCACAACGGCTACGACGACAAAAACGACTACTACGACTACAGTCTCTCCAGCGCCGGATGGAGAGTCCTATCAGTTCTCTGGCTCCGGTAACGACGTCACGGGTGAGTTCTCGACCGAGGGCGGCCTCGTCGTATTCGACTTCGAGCACGACGGCAGTTCGAATTTCCAGGTCCAGGCAGTCTCCGGGAGTGGTGAGAAGACGTACCTCGTCAACGAGATCGGAACCTACGATGGGCAGGTTGCTCTCTACCAGCCACCTGGGACGTATCGCCTCGACGTGACCGCTGATGGCAGTTGGGATGTAGACATCACCCAGCCACGCTTCAACCAGAACGACATCCACGACCTCCCCGCCCAGGCAAGCGGTAAACACGCTGCATGGTTCGGCCCCTATGAGTTCGATGGGTCTGCTGAGGTTACCTTCGAGATAAAGAACGATGCACAGGCCGGTGTGTGGCTCGCAACCCACGAAGGAGAGAAAATTGACCTTCTGCACAACGAAATCGGGCCATACGAAGGATCGGCGCTCGTGACCGACAAGGGTGTCGGGCTAATCATCGTCGACACCGACTCTGCGGACTGGCGCATTGAAGTCCGCGAATAACACCCCAAGTCTGAAATTCAGTTTCAAGTTCTGAGGCAGTCTGCGGGAATTAAATCACGAGGGGTGATTTACTATTTAACTCAAAAACCGTTTTATTCACTTCCAGTCCGGTTTGGTAGTATTTATAAAATCGCCGACGAATGGCAGAGATATGGGCGATACAAATGGGTTCTTGGTGCCAGAGTGGGCAGCTTCGCAATCCGATATAACGTGGCCTTGGACGTATGTCCTTGCTTTCCTCGTAGCATCAATGGCAATTGCCATCTTATATGGAGTTCCATACGCGAGGTCTGGCGAATCACTACCGAGGTTGGCCTCGGCAGCAATAATTGTCGTGTTTTTCATAGTTGTGCCTGTATTGGCGTTCCGTGAATCAACTGAGGTCCTCTTTGACGGGACACGGTTAGCCCTCAGAGTTCTTGCTTTTGGACTGATATTCTTTACAATAGTTTACTGGTTGACCCCTGGTGTGGACGGTGCGTTCGCGAATCCACAGAGGATCGCAGCATTCATATTGACAACAACTGCTCTGTATGCATCAGCCGTTCTGGGGGTTGCGTGGATAATACAGTACACTCGGAAAGGGACCTCGGGCGTTGATTATGAATTCCAATAACTCGTCTAATGTCAAGCCACTCAAATGAACCAGAAACGACGTCTCGTATATGCATCTCTGCGGTCAGTCCGATGGATAACGCTCGGTGCGCTCGGCGCCGTACTGTATGATGTAGGCACAGGAGGGCCGTTCACAGTTACACGAGGGGTTCTTGCAATCGTTGTATTCTCATTCGGAACGTGGGTAGAATTCTTCTTGATTGGAGGTGAGGAGCAGCTCAGAGAGGAGATGGCTGATTGACGAAAGTCCACACATCTGAACACGAAACAAAAATCCGCGCCCGATATGTTGGCTGGCACAACACTCTTTGGTTACCAAAGGTTCCAGTCGTGTATGAAACGGAGAACAGTCCTCACCGCGGCCGCCGGTGCTATCCTTCCGCTCGCGGGCTGCTCCACCACCGGAACACCTGACCCCTCAACGACACCCCACCAGACCACGAACACGATCACGTCCACGTCGACGAACTCGCCGTCGACGACTTCGACTACGACGACCGCCTTCGAACCCAACGTCTCGTTTTCCTCCTGCCAGCAGGTAATCGTCGAAGCGCCCGCGTACTCGTTCGTCGGCCTCGTCTATTCCGACGGCAGCTCCCAGGAATTCCAGGGCAACTACACCGGCGAGCTCGAGTTCACCGGGACGGGAAAACACGAGGGGAAGATCGTCGAGGAGGTCCTTGTCTTCGCCGGCGACCAGGAGTACTCGGCGATGAACCCTGACTTCGGAGCATGCGTCGCCACTCCAACCACCACAACCACCTCGACTGAGGAGACAACTACGACGACCACCGCCCAGGAGACAACAACGACAACGACAGCCCAAGAACCCGAGCCCGACCTCGAAATCCGGACACACCCCTATCGGAGAAACGTCGGAACCTACGACGAGGTATGGGGGCTCCAAGTCACCGTCCAGAACACCCGCGACCACCCCTAAAAGTAAGTATCACCGTCACCGGTTACGACGGCGAGAACCCGATTGCGGGCCTCGGGACTAAATGGAGCGACGTCCTCGAGTCCGGGGATTTCTTTCGGACGCAATTCGAGTATAGCGGCGACGGCGTCGAGGACATTGACCGATTCGAGCTCCGCCACCACATTTATTCCGTCCAGGATTAGACCCGGCGGCTCGTCGAGACCGCCCGCTGCCGGATGTCTCGAATCACCTTGCCCGCAGTATTCCGCGACCCGAGTTCGAGGACGACCTCGCTCGGCTTGTTGGTGATCTCGTTGATTTTTAGCCGGTTGCCACCGTCCGGAAGCTGGTCAACGTCAACTGCGTCGACGAGCGACCACCCGGGCCCCGGGTCCGTGATCGTCACCGTCGCGGTCCAAAGCGGCTCCGACGTCCGCTGGACGAAATACAATGCCGCTTGCTCGCAAGCCCGATCAGTCGTCAAGCCCGAGATCGTGTCCTCGTAGGTCTCCCCCGCCGCGCCCGTGTACTCGTTCGACTGGTAACTCCCGGACGTCTTGAATTCGTAGTCGATCTCGTACTGGGTCGCGTCCGACATGCCACCACTCGAGAGCGCCTTGATCTGGCCGCCTGAGTAGTCCATCTCGTAGTCCGTCCCGCGCTCCCACCGTGTCCCCGTCGACGGGTTGTAGACGACCTCCTGGGTCTCCAGGAGATCCGACTTGGCGAGGTTGACGTAGGCGTCGAGCGATGTCGTGAACGCCTCCCCGCGGACGTTTTGCGCGACGCCGTTGATGATCGCGCGCTCGTAGGAGTCCCGGATCGAGCTCGAAACCGAGTAGTCGACAATCTCGGGGGAGACGTCGCTCGTCCGCTGGCCCGGGCGCGTCCACTCGACCGACTTCGTCTCCGTCTCGGAATCGTAGCGGTACTCCCAGAGGAAATTTCCGAATTCGGCCATGTCGTTGAGGACGTCGACGAGCCGCCCCGAGAATTTCCGGTTAGTGAGGACCGGTGTGTCCTCGAGGTCGGCATACAAGTCGTAGGCATCGAGGTATTGGCCGTTGAACCCCTGGGTTGGCGTTGCCGTTGTCCGGCTCCCGAATCGGGAGAGCGTCGTCCGGAACGTGATCGACCCGCCCGCGCTCCCGAACGTTGTGTCGAGGGTCGAGGTGTTCGACGCCGACGTCCAGGTCTGGCCGTCGTCGTTCGAGAGCGCAATCGCTTGGTTGCCGGTGACGTCGTTAAACGTCGCGTCAACCTCGCCGGCAGTGATCGAGTAAGCGCTCGTCGCCTTGTTGAATGCCCGCTGGTAGGCGTCGGGGTAGAGCTCGGGCCCGGAGAGGTAACCGTTGGCGTCGACCGTATCGTCCCAGGTGTAGGAGTAGCCCTTGTCGTAGAGTGCGACCGCGTCTATGTCGAGCGGCCCGTCGCCCGCCGACGTCCCGACGACCTCGATCCGGACCGTGTACGTCGTCCCCGCCTCGAGATCCGGCCCGGTGTAACCCGAGCCGTTGAACGCTCCCGACCCGTGACTCGACCACCCGTAGGGAATCGAGGTCGCGACGTCGGTCGTGTAGTCGACCAGGTAACCGTTTATCGACCACTCGACCTCCGGGACATCGGTCGACTCCTCGAGGACTTTCAGACCGACGTTTGACGAGGCGATCGTGTACTCGGGGGTGATATGGAATTCGACCGCGTCGCCCTGGTGTCCGCCGTCGGTCGAGTTGTCGGTCGTGGTGAGTCGCGTCCCGCCTCCGTTCGAGTAGCTCGAGTTGCTAACGTAGCCCGCGGAGCCCTCGGTGACGTCCTCGTCCTCGCCCTCCCGGAAATAGTTCGACTGGAGGAGCTCGAGGCGCCCATTCTGGATAGCGATCGGCTCCGTCGCGTCGATTGAGGAAAGGTTGTCGGTGAACTCCGCGTCGGTGTCCGCCGACTGCATGAGCGTATCTGCTTGCGGGGTCGCCGCCGGATCGTCCATATTCGCCGTGTAGGAGGTGTTGTTTTGGACGAGACTTTGGGCGGCGAGGTGGGTCTCCTGGGAGATGTACTCCGCGGAGACATGCTGGAGGAGCTCGATCCCGCCCCGCCCAACGAGGACCATATGCCCGGTTTCCTCCTCGACGTCCTCGAGGCGATCAATCCCGAGTCGTTGGCCGTTGTGCCAGACCCGGACCGGTTGGCCTTTCCATCCCGGCTCCGCCCAGGAGTCGCTTTTCGGGACCGGGATGCGGACCTCCGGGAGGTCGTTGAGCTTCGGAACCCACCGGGGCTCGTCGAGGATTCGGGGGACGACTGTCCGCGTCCCGTTGTAGTGGTCGAGCTCGACGCGCCAGCCCGTGCTCCCGGACCGCTGCCGGGGGATGCCCGAGTCGGCCGTCGACACCTGGGCGGACGCCCCGCCCGTCGAGTGCTCGGTATACCCCGTTACTCGGTATTCGTAGGTTGTGCTCGGGGAGACGTCGGTGTCCGTGTATGTGGTCGTGTTCGCCGCGAGGTCGTTGAGCTCCACCCACCGCCCCCACCCTCCGTTAGCCTCCCGGCGGCGCTCCACCAGAAAGCCGTCCTCGTTGTCGGAGTTATCACTCCAGGAGACGTCGAGACTCGTCTCCGTAACGTTCGAGAACGAGATCCCCGAGACCGCGGGGAATTTCGTGGTGATTGAGACCGGCGTCGTCCAAGTCCCCTGGGTGTGTTCGGTTTCGACGCGAAGTCGGACCCCGTACTCCTCGCCGTCCTCCCTTCCAGTGAAGGTCGTCGACGTCGTCGCTTCGCCGACGGTCGTCTCGGCGAATCCGACCGCGCCCGAGTCCCAGGTCGACTCGCCGGTTTCCCGAATCTGGACGCGGTAGGTCCCGTAGTCGGTGACGTCGCTCCAGGAGACCGCGACCTCGTCCTCAACGCCGTTACCGAGGGACGGTTGGCCGACGTCCTGGAGATCGGTCGTTACGGCTTGAGTCCCACTGTCTGCGGTTACACTCCCACCGAACGCCGTGACCTTGTAGGTGTACTCCTCGCCGTCGAGGAGT
Organism: Halobacteriaceae archaeon GCM10025711; assembly: GCA_042662785.1. GTDB lineage: Archaea > Halobacteriota > Halobacteria > Halobacteriales > Halobacteriaceae > JBHSYX01. Next base: position 345,415 of record JBHSYX010000001.1, on the reverse strand, counting down.
GCCGTGTCGGTATACGTGGTCGTGTTCGCCGCGAGATCGCCGTTTGCCTGGGTCCAGGTCGACCCACTGTCCCGGCTCCGGTAGACGCGGTAGCCGCTCTCCGCGCTCGAGTTATCCGTCCAGGTGACGTCGACGTCGTCTCCGTTGGAGACCGTGACGGAGTCGAGGGTTGGCGCGTTGAGCGGCGTCGTCTCCGAGACCTCCGAGGACGTCTTAGCGTCGTCCTGGTTGTATGCCTCGACGACGTAGTAGTAGGTGGTCCCACCAGAGGCCCCGTTGTCGGTGTACGACGTCGAGTTAGCGCCGAGGGACGCTATCCGGGAGCCCGAATCGAGGGTAAACCCGGACGAGGTCCCGCGGTAGACGTAGTAGCCGTCCTCGGTCGCGGCGTTGTCGTTCCAGGTGAGGTCGACCGACGACTCCGAGGTCGCGTTGGCCGTGAGGCCGTCCGGCGCCGTAACCGGTTGTGTGTACGTGATCGTGATTTGCCCGTGTCCGGTCCGGTTTCCCCGTGAATTCGTCGTGACCGACGACGCACCGTCGTCGTAGTTCGACCCGCCACCACCACCGGCACCGCCGCCCGTGTTCTCATTCGAGTAAGCCGCACCCGCGCCACCGCCACCGCCGTAGTACCCACCGCCGCCACCGCCGCCCGCACCCGACTGCCCCGTCCCGCCGTCGTCGCCGATACCGTACCCACCTTGCCCAAGACTTCCGTCCCCCGCATAGCTATTATAACCCCCAAGTCTTCGTACCCGCCCGATCCGCCCGACGATTGCGTCCCGCCACCCCCGCCGGTCGCGTTGAACCATGACCCGTTCCAGTCAGTTCCGGGGTCACCGGTATCCGCGCCGCCTTCGCCACCTTGTCCGTTCGACCCGTCAGTGTAGAAGGCACCGCCACCGCCGCCGCCCGCGACTAACACCCGGTCGGAAAGGGTACTTCCGCCCCGTCGAATATCGGTCGCCCCACCGCCGCCCGCCGACCGCCGGTTGTACGTCGAATTGAGGAGGACGCCGTCGCCGCCACCGTTCCACCCGCCGGAATTGTCGTTGTCGCCGCGGTTGCCGCCTTCCTCGCCGACGTAGAATCGGAGCGTCTCGCCCGGCGTAACGGCGAGCGTGGCCTTGACGTACCCGCCATCGCCACCGGTCGCCGACGAGTCGCCGCCTTCGGCGCCCCACAGCTCGGCAGTGATCGAGGTGACGTTGGTCGGAACCGTCCAGGTTTGCTCCGAGCCCGTGTATGAAAACGTCTCTGTCGTCATGCTCGTACCCCCAGGAGCTCGCGCTCGACGTCCACCGTGACATACCGACCATCCGAATAGTGGAGCTCCGCGATCTGGGCGCCCCGCGAAGTATCCGCCGACTCAAACTCCTCAACGACCTCACTCTCCCCCTGGGTGAACGCGATCTTGTATGGAGGTGTTCGGGTCGCGAGCTTGTCCTCAAGGTCGGCGACGTCCGGGACGTCAACGAAATCCGGCGGCCCGGGATAGGGAGGCGTCATTTCGCAACCTCCTCGCGAGCGACGAGCTGGTCCGCAGCATCGACGTCGTAGACCGAGGTGTCTGCAATCGGCGTTAGCTTGTCCTGGAGCCCGGTCGGCGTCGGCGGCGTCTCATTCTGGGGGACAAACCACTGTGGTTCGGTGTATCCCCGCGGGAGGACGAGGTCGAGGGTGTAGTAGCGGACGCCCCCGGAATCGTTGCCGGTCGTCTCATAAAATTCGACCTGGACGCGCACCGTCGCCGGCGAGATCTCCCGGATGTTGACGTCGTAGACCGTCCAGTCCGTCGAGTCCGATTCGGCGCCGAGCGAGACCGAACTCCAGGAGCCGCCGGCATCATCCCAGGTCCAGGCCGCGAGTGAGCTGTTGGGTTCGTCGAATTGGATGCGGATGAGGCCGTTCTCGATGTTGGGGAGGCCGATGTAGTCGTGGTCGGGGTCGAAGGCCTCCTGCCACGCGAAATCACCATCGCTGTCCGTCTCCAATCGCCCGTACGTATCCCAGACGCCGACGTCGACGTCGCCCTCGCTGGAGTATGGTCGATCGTAGATGAGGACGGGGTCGTCGAATGGTGCGGACTGGGCGTCGTAGATGTCGATGTCGCCGCCTTCTGCGGTTCGCGTGGTGACGACCGAAGGCGTGGCGAGCGTCCGGTCCGATGGGTCGTACCACCGGACTTTCGAAGCTGCCGTGGGCACTCCGATGTAGCCGGTGGTGTCGTTCCCGAAGTCGGTCCCGTTCTCGGGCTGGTAGGGCGCGGTCTTGGTCGCCCGCCAGTGCTTCGCCCGCGTGCCCTTCTTCGCGAGCGTCCCCGAGAACTGCGTGAGGTTCGGCGCCCGCGGGTCCTGCCGGCTGCTGTCGATGGATTGGGTCGCGTAGTAGCCGTCGTCGGGTGAACTCCCGCCGACCGAGTAGAGTGGGACGTACTCGATGCCGCTGGCGTTGAGGAGCTCCTGGAGTTCCGCGGCGAGCATGTCGGCGTACTTCCCACGGTACTGGCCTTCCAGAAGGAGTTCGCCGGGCTGACCGGCGATGTTCTCGAGACTGGTGCCACCGTCGATGACACCGAGTTTCGCGAGCCGGCGGCGGAGACTCTGGCGGCCGTCGGTAAGCGATGCTGCAGGAATCGTGGTGCGGTAGAGGCGTTTCGTCACTGGAAGTCACCCGAGTTTGGTGTTCTCGGTGGTGTCCCACGCCTGCCCGAGGTCGGCGGCCTCGATGCAGGTGACCGTGCCGTCGAAGCTGCTGGGGTTACTCCCGGAGAAGGCAGTGCCGGGGTCTTCGAAAACGACGTTGACGGGGTCGAGGACGCCGTCGGTGGTGTGTTGGCCGAACTCGAGCAGGGCAGGGCCGTCGGAGCCGACACCCGGGAACGTGGCGGTCTGCTCGGGGAGGCTGTCGACCTGGACGTTGTTGAGAACGTGCAGGAAGATCTGCATCTGCGTAATCGGGTCTTCGCCGGTCGCGTCGGTCGCGGTCAGCTCCGTGTCGTCGCCGGTGTCACCCCACTGGTACTGGGAGCCCTGCCAGCCCTGGAAGTCGAGCTCGAAGATGTGTTGGTTCCGGCCGAGGTCGAGGTAGATGGACTGGTTGAGGGAACCATCGATCGGGAGGATGTCCTGGTTCTGGAGGAACGAGTTGATGGTGCTTCCGCCGCCGATCGTGCCGGTGCGGATGTACTCCCGGACCTGGAGACCTTCCTCACCCCCGGCTTTCGCCTCGAAAACGAAGTTCCGCCGACCCTGACCATCCGGGTCGCCAGTCACCGTGATTCGTGCAATCTGCTGCTGGTCTGTGAGTGTCATTTTTATAAAGCCTCAATGGGATTGGGCAATCATGTCCGGGAACGCGTGGGTTGAATTCGCAAAAAAGTGGTATCTCGAAGGAGCAGTCTTGGTCGTGTTGCTCTACAATCTCTATGTCGGTGTTGTCGAAGGCGACACTCTCGTACTGGTAATATCGGTCTTGGCGCTGGTTCTGCTCTGGCGTGTTGTTTCACTCCAACAGCAGGTGTGGGAACTCACCGACCAAGCTGACGGCGCCTGACTACGGTCCTACGTCCCGGATTTCCCGTTCTAACTTCTCGATATGCTGTTTCAGCCGTTCCATGTCACGGCGCTGTTGTCGCTCCAGCTGGGAGAGGTCAAGATTGTAGGTGGGGTTGTAGTCGACGTTGGTCTGGTTCTGCTTGGCTTCCTGTGCCCGGTTGTTCTGGTTGCCTCCGTTGAATAGGTCCAGTAGTGGCCCCAGGCGTTCTCTTCGACCGCTCTCTGTGAGGATGCTATCGGGAGTGTTGGGGCCTTTGAGTACGCCTTCTGGGAGCATTTCTGGCGTCATGATTGGTGCCCCGATACCTGCTGAGGGGCTGGATAGCCCGCTCTGACGGAGCTGCCTCCAGGCCATCCCCGCCGCAACTCCGACGGTTCCGACGACTCCGACGTCGCGCTTGTCGACATTCGGTACTGGGAGGCCGCCTGGTTGGTCGCGAGACCCACGGCGGGCGGGCCCACCACGTCGTGGTGTTCGGCCGGGCTGCTGCCACGGGAGCGGCACTGGCGTCGGTGTCGACGTCGGGTCGGACGACGGCGTCGACGTCTGGTCCGGAGCGGGCCCGGGAGTGGGGAGTCCGACGTGCCCGGCAGCCGGAGTGGAATCGCATCCGGCGCGTCCACCGGAATCGGCGGGATGTCCGGCACTTCGAGCGGTGGAATAGTGGGGACTTCGAGCGGCGGGATGTCCGGCACCCGGAGTGGTGGGATTTCTGGGACGTCGAGCTTGATGTTCTGGAGTACGTCGAGTGCGGACCCGACCCCACCGGAGATGACGGCGCCGCCGAGCAGGAGGCCGCCGAGCATCCCACCACTCAGCCCGCCAGCCCCTCGTACGGAGTTATAGTTGCCTTCTTCGGTCTCCCGGACGAGGCGTTCCAGGAGTTGGTTGCGCTCCCGGTCGAGATCCAGACTCTGGTTCTGGAGGCGGCGTGACAACGCCCGGTCGCGGGCTGCAATTCGAGACGACGACCCCGGTGCTCCGGGCGGGCCCGAACTCGACGTTTCGACCGTGACGGGTACGCTCCCGATGGACTCGAGTTCGTCCCGGACCTTCCGCTTGGAGGACTGGTCGACGTAGACGTCGAGTGCTGCTCGCGTCGAGAAGTCAGGCATCCAGGCTACCTCCGGTAGGGACGCCGAGTTCGTGCTCCTGGATCACCGGCCACACCTCGAGGAACATGAGCACGTCCCGGACGGGATACTGGTCCACTTGGCGTGGGTCGTGGCCGCGTGCGACCAGGAGCTGTTTCGCATACGCTAGTTCGGCGGCGAGGTCGCCTGCTCCTGGCGTTTCGCCGCGACCCGCTCGCCGAACCCGTTCCGAAAATCCACGTCCGGCGTCGACAGCTCGTTGATGCGGTGCTCCAGCCACTCCGTCACCTGCATCGGCTGCTGGCCGACCGCCCGCGCCCGCGCCTCAAAGCCCGCGTCCTCGTCGAGGAATGGCGCGTCCAGGAGGCCCGCCGCGACGAAGAACTTGCGGCCGGCGCCGTCCACGTTCCGACCACCCACCTTCGCGTCCTGGACGTCCTTGGTGTGGTCTTCGACGAGCGCGAACTCGTCCGTCCGGAGCGCCCCGAGCGTCACCTCCCCATCGGGATACGCCTCCTGGAGGAGAGCACGCCCACGATCTCGCGTTCGAGACGCTGGCCGCGCTGATGGAGGCGCTCGTAGGCGTCACTCTCCGGGTCCTCTCCGGCGGCCTCCTCGGCGACCTCGTCGAGCTCCTGTTCGAGCCGCTGCTGTTCCTCCTCGAGAACAATCGTCCGCGTGGTTCGGTCCATAATCGGGTCAGGGTTAGAGGGCGCTGGCTTCGTCGGACTCCGCGATGGCCGTCACGCTGGTGACGTGGTTCGTGAACTGCTCGGTGACGTCGGTGTCGGGGTTCGTGAAGTCGTTCCAGCTGTACTCGTTCGGCGTGACGCCGGAGAGCTGGAAGTCGAGACTCGACGTCCCGGGCGTGGTGAACTTGAACGAGGCGTCCGCCGCCCCGCTCACCGTGGTCGCAGGAGCGTCCGCCGCCCCGTACGCCAGTTCGAGCTTGCTGGTGTCGGTGATGATGTCGGTGACATCAAGCGTGGTGTTGACGCCGCCGAGCACCGCATCCACAGGATGCCGGCCGGCGCCCCGCTGGGCGTGCGCGCCGGTCTGGATGTTGAGCGTCCCGCTCTGGAGTTTCGCGACTGCCGTCGCCGACGGAATCGACAACGTGGCGCCGTGGAACACCATCGGGTCGTCGTCCTTCCCGACGAGACTGCCGGGAGTGAGACTCGTGTTCTTCTGCTCGTCGCCGTAGAACCCGACGACGTCCATCCGAACCGGCTGACCTTCCTGGTACTGGACGCGGAGCTGCGGGAAGACCACACCCATGAGTTCGCGCTCGGCGACCCCGTCGAGGTAGTCGAGGCCGAGATACCACCGGCTCGACTGCACGCGCCCAGGCGAGAACGACCACGTGTACGAGTACGGCGCCGACGACTCACCACCATCCGTGGGCGGACCCCGTAGACGTGGTTGAGGAACCACGGGTTGGTCGCCACCCAGGAGGCAGCGAACGCGCCTTCGAAGCGCTGGGCGATCGACTCGTAGGCCTCCACGTCGCCGGCGAGCCGCATCCGCTGGAGTGCGTTCCGGAGTGTGAGGTCCTCGAAGCTCGGGTTCTTCCCTGGAATCTTGTAGGCCGTGTCCGTGGGAGACCCGAGGTAGTTGTCGACGGGTTCGTGCAGCCACGCGGCGTCTGTGGTGCCGCCGCCCGTCATCTGCCGATACCTCGCTGGATTGTAGTCGCTTGCATAGTGTTACCTCAAAAGCAATCGCTGGGGTTGGTTGGCGGGCTACGGCAGGTCCTGGTAGCCGCGGAAGACCACGGTGAAGGACTCCGAGTAGTAGTCGCCGTGCTGGCCGCTCGCGTCGTTGACGTCCGTGATGTAGAGCGTATGATAGCCCTCCGAGGGGAGCGGCCACTCACGCTCGAGATTGATGGTGCGTTTGACCTCCCCGACCAGACTATCGAAATCACGGCCGTCCGTGATGTGGCCCCACTCGTCCTCGTGGAGGCCTTCAACCTGGACGGAGACGCCGGTCTCGACCTTGTAGTCGAACTCGCCGCCCATCGGCGTGTTCGTTCCGGTCGGGTCCGCACCCACTGAGATGACGTTCCCTTCCGGGAGGTCGACGGTGACGCCGCGTTCGCCCGTGTCGTAGCGCTGGCTGTCGCTCTTGTGGTAGAGAATAGGCATCGGGTCGTAGTTCCCGGTGCTCCAGTTCGCGTTGATGCGGGCGAGGATGAAGTTCGCGAGGTCAACCATAATTAGGGGGTTAGGACTGCATGTGGTGGCGGAGGACGCGGAGGCCGGCTCGCGTGAACCGGAGTTCGTCGATGCCGTCGACGTCCACCGACTGGAAGAACACCCGTGGGTCCGGGTTGACGCCGTCACCGAACTCCTCGACGATTCCCGGCGGCGCATCCTCCCAGATGAACGAAAGCACGGGTTGGCCGTTCACCCGGTGGGGGCTGGTGCCGGTCTCGAAGAACTGGGCGGCTTCGTGCGTCCACCCCCATGTGATTTTCAGCCGACTCCCTGATCGTTCGACTTCGGGTTTGACGAAGGACTCCTTCACAGGGTCCGTGTCGTAGTCGGACTGGTCGAGCCGATTATGGGACGCCTTGACCGCCTTGTAGACGACGTTGTTGGGTTTGCCGACGAGCTCGTGAGCGGCCTGCTCCAGGACGGCCGCCTCGAGGTCGCGTTCGAAGCTGGCTTCGAGCTCCACCAGTCAGCGACCTCCGTTGGCGAGATGAATCTCGAGCAGGTCCATGGCTTTGCGCTCCATCTCCTCGGCTTTCGTCTCGACGTTGTACAGGGTCGCGTTCTCCGGGATGCGGACGGCTGCCTCCTCGGCGAGGTCGCTCCCGGCCTTTAGTGCGACTGCTCGGCGGACGGTATCTGAGAGGCCTTCGATGCCGTAGTCGTAGGTGGCGACGACTGCACCCGCATAGCTCTCGAGGTCTGGGTCGAGTGAATCCGTGTTGAGGTAGAGTCGTGTGAGCCCGGTGCTGTCGTCGACGTGGAGGTAGTAGTCGCCAGTCCGGCCTTCGGTGTAGTCGGCGTTGGCGACCCAGTCCTCGTAGCCTGTCGTCGAGAGGACGAGCAGTTCGGAGATGGAACTGACGTCCCGGCGGAAGAGCGTCACGCGCGTGAACGGACCGCGGTGCTGCTGGGGAGTGAGCCCATCCATCTCCTCGTACTCCGGCTCGTCCTCGTCGTCGGGATCGTAGTCGACCCACGTCGGCGGATAGTAGCTGCTCCGGTCAGTCTCGGTCGTCGTCAGGAACGCCCTGGTTGGGATGTCCTGTTCGTCCTCGTTGTGGGTGAGCGGCGACGTCGGGATGATGTCATCCGTGTCTTCGGCGATGCCGTTCGGCTCATACCAGTGGCGGTGGGTCTGCTCCTGGAGCCACTCGGTCTGGGACGTGATCGCGTCGAGCGCGATATCCCTGTCTTGGGCTGCATCACCCGGGAGACCAGCCTTCCGGAGCGCTCGGCGGAGGTCCTCGACGGTACAGTACCCGACGTCGGCCATGGGTTAGTCCTCCTTGTAGGCGTCCCACTCGTCGGGGTGTGCGCTGGACGCGTGCTGGCCGACGTTCTCGCCCTCGTACTCATCACACCACGGGCACACACTGCTCTCGATGACGTCCGCCGTGGTTGCATCCCCTTCAGGAGTGTCGCCGGTAGGTTCGTCGACCGGTTCGAACTGGTCGGTCTCCTCGAGGAGATACGATGCGGTTTCCTCGTCGACGTCGACCAGGGGGTCGTCCTGGGTGACGTCCACGGTGGTGTTGGTGAGGCGATACCGCTGGGCGTTCCCGACGTAGCGGAGGTCGACCACTAGGACCGCCCCCGGACGGAGAGCCGGATGCTCTCACCAGAGAGGTCAGTCGCATCCGCAACCTCAGATAGCCCGCCACCAGTATCGGATTCCTCGCGAACAACGAGCGTGCCGGCGTCGTTGTCCCACTCGACGATGTATCCCGAGTCCGTGGTGACGGATTCGATGTCGACGTTCTCGATCTTCTTGAGGCCGACGTCACTGGGGGTGAGTGCTTCGCCGCCGGCCGTGTACGACGAGTCGAACGCGGCGTCGACGACGACCTCGCGCTGGGTGCCGCCGGTCCAGCCGTCAGCCTGCTTCGTGTAGGTGATTCCCATCAGGAGCCACCTCAGGCGGTCGCGATGTTCTGGGCGAGTGCGACACCGTTCGCGTCCTCGACCTTGTAGTCGGTGCGGGCGAGCATGTTGTAGATGGCGTAGAGGTCACGCCGCACGACCGCCTCGCCCTCCTGGGTGACGCGCATGTTGACGTCGCGGTGGACGCCCCAGACGAGGTTCATGGGGTTGACGAGCATCGCCCGACTGTCCGGGAACCCAACCGGCGTGACGATGGGGAGGCCGTACGGCGTCGGCTCCTCGCCAGTCATGAGCATGGCGTCACCGGCCGCCGTCGACCGGTCGGTGAGGTAGTCCTTGTAGTTCTGCTTCTGGTTCAGACTCGTCAGGTACACGAGCCCTTCGGGGTCACGCCGGTACTTCGCGTCCAGACTCGTGAGGAGGTTGCTGAATACCGACTTGTCGATGGTCGCGTTCGCGTGGTCGACGTTCGCCGCCGGACCCTGGTTCTCGGCGTCGACGATCCAGCCGTCGTTGATCGACAGGAACGCGTCCCCGCTGGTCGTGTCGCCGTTGAATGCGAGGTCCTCACTGTCGACTCCGAACTGGCGGGCGAACTTCTCGACGAGGACGTCCGCCGTTCCTTCTCCTTCGATGGTGTCCTCGACGGTCTCCATCGACACCTCCCACGGCAGCTCCATCTTGACCGCGTCCATGTCGATGGAACCCGTGTTCGGCGAGTTGAGCGAGCCCTCGGTCGCCTCAGTCGCAGCACGAAGCAGGCGCTCGCCGACGCCGATGCGGTCGATCTGCTGCTTGGGGCCCTGCAGGCGCACGAACCGGACCTGGTCCATGATCTGGGGCGCGTCCTGCGCCATCCGGAAGAACTCGTCGAACTGCTGGCGGTTCAGCAGGCCACCGCTCGAGAAGTCACTCGTGGTGACCTTGTTGAGGGACCGCTCGCTCGTGATACGGTCCGTCATCAGGCGTCACCCCCAGTGGGGAGTGCGAGGGTGTCGTCCCATGCCTTCGAGACCTTCCGGTTCGACGTGGCGTGGCCGCGGTCGGCGTCGATCTGCTGGCTCGTCCCCGACGCTTTCGCGACGTCGTCGATCCGCTGGGCGTTCTTCTCAGTCTCCTCCTTCAGCTGCTGCGCCCACTCGGGAGCATCAGCGAACGCGTCCTTCTCGCCGTCGCCACCATCATTGCCTCCCTCGGCGTTCTTCTCCTCTTCTTGGGCTTCGAGAGCGGCCTCGATCCGGTCGTTGTTTGCTTCGATCTGTTCCTGGAGTTCCTTGGCCCACGCAGGGGCTCGTCATCGGTGTTCTTGTCAGTCATAGCATCGGCGGCATGAGTGCCACCGTCAGAGGTGCCGCCATCGCCGGCGGCGGAGTTATCTGTCGCTCGTTTCGCCTGCTCGTCGGGCGCGCCGGGGCCCTTTGTGAAGAAGGCCTTCGCTCGGGCCAGCCAGCCAGAGGCGGCCTCGACGTCTTCTTCGTCGACGGCCCGCTGGAGGTAGTTCCAGAGGCGTTCGGCCTCGCCTTCGGAGTGGCCGCGGTCGGCCATCTCCTCGAGGAAGCCCTCGCGGTCGCCGAGGTAGTCGGCGATACGCTTCTCGGCGCCGTCCTTGGTCTGGAGGATCTCCGCGTCGGGGACCGCCGGGATGTCGACCGTCGACACCTCTTTGACAGCCCCCGATTGGAGCTCCCACACGAGTTCATCCCCGGGATAGCCCTCCGCGACGGTGACGTCGCTGGGAAGGTCGCCCTGTTCCATGGGGTCCGACCATTCGACCTGGTCGGCGCCGATGGAGTACCCGGAGAGGATGCCGTCGCGGACGAGCGTCCAGAGCTCGTTATCGGTGAACTTCCAGGACTGCGTCCACGTACCCGCGGGGTACTCCCGGCCGCCGATCTCCCGGGATTGGTCGAGAACGCTGTTCTCGACGAGCGTGGAGTGCCCCGGGAACGCGGCATGCATGATGCCGCCCTCGGAGTCACCGCTCGAGAGCCGGGTCATGAATCCCTCCGCGAGGTCGCGGATGGTGTCGGGCCGCTCGAAGTCGCCCTGGAGGTCGACCTTGTTCGGGACCATCACGACGCCGGTCGCAATCTGGCGGGCGTCGTCGGCCTCCTTGAACTCGACGCGTTTGGTGATCTGTTCGGTCTTCTCGCTAGTCACGGTCAGTCCTCGCTTTCGCTGTTGGCGGCGTCCGCATCGTTGGCGTCCTGGGTCTTCCGGGCTCGACCGGTCGACAGGACGCCATGCTTCTCGCCGCGCTGTTTGTCACTGTTCTCGGTCATCGCAGAACATCCCGGTCGAGTCCTCGCACGGGGAGCCCGGGGACTCCCGTGGTCATCAGTACCGCCGTCTATGCTTTCAGGAAGCGCTCGACAGCGCCAAGTTCCGTCGGCGCTGCCCGTCCCTGTTGGGGCCAGTCACTCGACGTGATTTGCTCGTAGGGATAGTCCATCCGGATGTTGTGGTAGTGGTACGAGCCGTGCGAGGGTGCTTCGGTGAGCTCCTCCCAGGTGTGGGGTGGGACGAACCGATAGATGTAGATCGGGTCGACGCCGTCCTCGCGGCGGAACCGAATGTAGAGATCATTCGAAGAGTAGTCGTAGAGTCCCGCTCGGAGATTCGAGCTGTCGAACTGCATCGAATCGATTTGGCCCTGCTTGAGGGAGATCTCCGAGCGCTTCCCCAACGAGTTCTCCGCCGGAGGCAGGTACGTCGGCCGACTAGCCGTCGACTCCGCAGGGTCGGACTGCGGGTCCACGCTCGAGTCTTCGATGTTCGCGAGCAGCATCTCGCCGAGGTCGTCGTCAAGGGGCTCGAGTCCGAGTTCGTCGCGGGCCTCGTTGACCGTCATCGCACCCCGGGAAGCAGCAATCCGCTTCTGAGCCACCCGCGCATCGGTCAGCCGCGTGTCGACACCCCGAGTCTGGAACTCGATCGTGTAGTCAGTGACCCCGAGGGCGTCGTGGATGGTCTCGTAGAGCAGCTGGGCGAATGCTTCCTGCTTGGGTTGGATGACCGTCTCGATGTAGCCCTTCCGTTGGGCTTCCGCGTCCGTACTGAACGCCCCGCTCTTGATTTGGCCAGCCTCGATCGGCGGGACGTCGTGGGTTTTGAGAATCTCGTGTTCGTTGCGGTCGCGGAACTCCTGGAAGCTCGCATCCTCGTTGATGCCCACAGTGAGGGGTTCGACCCTTATTTTGAGGTTGTCCGCGTCGTCGTCCATGGAGATCTGGCCGGTGTCCTCCAGGAGCTTCTCGGCCTCGAGGACAATCGTCCGGTGGTCCTCTTCTTTCATCCCGTGGAGGAGGTCGTGGATGTCCTTGCGGGCGCCTTCAGTGAGTTCACCGCCCTCGACGATGACCGCCATCCGGGGGACGGCGTTGTTCTCGAAGAAGTCGATGTTGAACTCGCGGGCCGCATCATCACCCTGGACAGTGGGGATGGCGGGCACGATGTCGGGGGCGCCGTAATGCGTGTAGAGCGGGCTGTGGTTGCGCTTGAAGATGAGTTCGTTCGCCGGGTTCGGAACCGAACTCCCGGTCTTGCCATCCTCACTATCGACGAATGTCGCTGGGCTCTCGTAGCGGTCGCCGGCGTTCCCGAAGTACCGGAGGCGGTTGCGGCGGAGTTGGACGTAGCCGGGTTCGTCGCGACGCCGCCGAATCGTCATCGCGGGCACCCACGCGAGTCCTGTGGGCGTGCCGTCCGTGCTGGTGAGGAGTTCGATGGAGAGCCAGCCGATGGCCTCGTAGTCAGTCCACGCCATCTCCAGGACGTCCGCCGGCGTTGACCGCTCGGAGGAGACCGGACCAACCTGCCAGGTGGAGTCCTCGGAGAACCAGAAGTCCTCCGCAATCGTACGCTGGCTCTCATCCGGATTCTCGACGTCCGGGTGCGGGACGATCTCGAGGCCGTAGCCGGCGACGTTCCGGCTCTTCGAGAACACGCACTTGGCGTGCGTGGGGTTGACCTCGAGGAGGCGCGCCATCTGGGGTGGATAGAATGGTGGCTGAATCGCCCCGCCCCGGATGCGTTCTTTGTACTTCTCGTCGAGTTGCTGTGTCTCCTCTGCCTTCGCGGCGACGTCCTTGGTGATCGAGCGGTACGCCGCTTCACTGTACGCGCCGGTGTCGGGATGGTTGGTCATGGGTTAGATGCCAGAGACTCCGGTGTCGTCTTCGTCGTCCTCGTTGGCGCCGTCGAGTGCGCCCAGGGATTCCAGCCGGCGGATGCCTTGCTCGGCCATGTACCACGCCGCAATCAGGTCGGGCGTGTGGCCTTCGAGCCGGCCGTCGGAGAGCTGGAGGCTCATCGCCGCCTGGATGAACTCCTCGCTGGACTGGTGGCCGCGGTAGAACTGGATGCCGCCGTTCTCGACGAGCGTACGCAGTCGTGGGATGCCGTTCTCCCAGGAGTGCTTCTCTCCGGTGGTCGCGATGCCCGTCACCTTCGCCCGCAGCGACGCCGAGAACTCGATGGCGTCGTTGGCGACGTACTGCTGCATCCCGTTATTCTCGATCACCACGACCGCGGGGTCGTAGCGGTCATCCAGGTCGGCGAGCGTGGCCTTGACCGAGCTGGGGGACATGCCGGTTTCGGCGACAGCGTCCAGGAGCGTTCGTCGGCCGTCGCGACCGACGTGGAACGCGACGAACGCGGCATCGTCACCCGTTGGTGACTGCGCGGGGTCGTGAGCGACGACCGTTGCCTCGCCGGCGCCGGGCGTCAACTGCCGGGGTGGGTTCTGGCCGCGAATCGAACACCCACCGTTCTCAGCGAGTTCGTTGACGTCACTGGCGTCGATGAGGTTCCCGCTGGCACCCCGGATGGTGAGCGTGTACTCCCGCCAGAAGAGGTGGTCAGCCATCTTCGAGCGCTTGTCCGCAAGCCACTCTGGACCACGCGCCTCCGGCCAGAGTAAGTGGAGGGACTCACCGGCACGCCATGGGTTCTCGACTTCGGTGTAGTACTCTGGGTCGGGCCGCCGTGTCTGCCAGTCGTCGTCTTCCCCATACTCTTGGTCCCAGACGTCGAGGACGGCGGGGAACTCGCGGAACGCGTAGCCCTCGTAGTCTCGGTAGTGGCTGTAGATATCGTCGGGGCGTTTCCGCGTTCCGACGATGACAGTGCGACCGTCGTCCTTGACCATCGGTTGGGTGACGCCGTCGATCCAGTTCAGGACCTCCTCGGTCTTGCCGTCGCCGCGTTCCTTGATGATGTCGTCTAGGATGAGCAGGTGGGCTCGAGAACCCTCGATCGCTCCGAACAGCCAGCCCGTCGTCAGCGATGACCCGTTCGCGAATACTTTCGTCTTCTTCGAGTCCTCCTCGCGTGGTTTGTTGAGGTTGATGAGCCAGGGGTTCCGCTCGATCATCCGGTTGAGTTCGCGGTCAGCCTTCTCGTAGGCCTGCTCCTGGGTGTTCATCGCCCAGATCGCCCGGTAGCCGGGCTTGTACTCGAGGGAGGCGACAAGGAACGCGGTGACGATGGTCGTCTTGAGGCCATCACGGTGGCAGAGGAGCGAGAGGTCCTCCTCGACGTCGGCGTCGCCGGCGAGATGCCGGAGCCACTGGCCGTGATGGGCGCCCAGGGGCTCCAGTCGTCGTACTCGCCGGCCATGTAGCCCTGGGTGAGCTTGTTCGCGAAGTCCAGCCAGCACCCATGTTCGAACGGATTGTACGCGGCGCGAATCTCCGCCGGCGAGAGGTCGACCTCGACGGTGTCACCACCGTCACAGTTGGGCGTGCAGCTACTCATCGTCGAGTGTCGCCTCCCGGATAGCTGCAGCGGCCTCCGCGTCGAGCGAGACCGATGTGTCGAGCTCGCCGTTCACGTTCATGTTGATGTCCGTCGAGTACACCCCGAGGACGTCCGCTTTCTCCCGGAGGTGGGACGCCATCTCCCGGCGGGTCATCTGCCGTGACTGGAGGTCGGGTTGATCGCGACGCAACCCGACGAACTCCGACGTGTACTTCGGCGACCCATCAACACCCCGAACGGGAAACGACTCGCCAGGCATCACCTCGCGGCGGTCGTCCGTGAACCGAATGACGACATCCCGGTCGGTCGCCCACTCCGGCCAGTCTTCATCCCCGGGTTCGACCTGCTCCCACCCCGGCGAATGGATCGGTCCATCAGCGTCCGGTGGAACCTTCTGGGTCTGCGGGACGACCCGCTGGATGGGGTCGTCCTCGACAGCGAGCTGGTCGTGGTCTTCGCGAGCAGTCTGGTAGAGGCGCTCATATCGCTCCGCGGCCTGGAGGCGGACGTCTGCGTGGCGCTTCTCGATCGCCTTGATGACCTCGTCCTTCGGCTCCTCGTTGAGGTAGTCCCGGATAGTCGAGAGGGCGTAATCGCCGATGCCCTCATCCTCAAAGCGGTCCCGAACCTCTCGAGGTGAGAGGTTGTCGAGATGATGCCACTTCAGGGCGAGTGTGACGCGGCGATTGCGAGTAGACATGGCTGGATTCTGTCGTGCGGTGTCGTGAGAGAATATATATTTTAAATAGCCATCTGGGATGGCTGAGGTGGCGGTGGTAGTGGCTGCGAGTGTGTATCAGAAGGTAGACTGTTAGTCCGTAATCTGGTAGGACATGGTCTCGAATTTAGAGTGGAGTCCTCCCGTCATTGTATTTTGGTATATTGGTGATAGAGTGTCTGTCAAGTCACTTCATCCAGTAGACGCTAAGACGATGATAGCTCGGTAGGTTTTTGGTGATAGGTCAACCAGATAATAGCCACATGTCATCAGAGATGACAGACCACGAGCTCGCAAAGATTGGCGATGAAATTAACCGGCTTCGCGACGATATCGATCAGCTTGCTACTGAACAAAAGCGTACTGCAGACATGCTGGAATCGCTAATGTACATAGCAGCAGAATATACCGACTCAGAATTAAAATTTGAGACGTTCACCGGTCAAGATTACTGGACTGTGATGCCGCCGATGCGAGACGACGACTGACAAATAGAGTCCTCTTTCAACGGGAAAGAAATCATATTGAAAAGGAGCGGATGAGGCCAGCGAGGTTGACGCCGGCGAGGACCGCAATCCCACCGACGATGGCGCCGGTGAGGATGCCGGTGCCGAAGTAGTGGGGTTCGCGGCGGACTTGCCGCCAGACGTAGTCCTCGACGTCGGTGCCAAGGTCTCGGGCGGTGGCTTTCTTGCCGGTGTAGGCGTAGACGAGGAGGCCGAGGATGGCGGCGCCGATTGTCATCGAGTTGGTGGTGATGGCGACGAGTGTGCCGACGAACCCCCAGGTGAACGCGTGGACCTCGCGGAACTGGATGTCCTTGAGGAACGCCTGGACGGTGGCTCGGTCGCTGCCCTGGGCGGGCATGACCAGTCGTCCTCCTGGTCGTCGGGTGGTCGATGTTTCTGGGTACCGAAGGTGAGGGTGATGCCGCGGACGAGTTCGACCTCGCGGAGTTCGACGCCGAAGACGACGAGCATCGCGATGGTCGCGCTGAGGAAGACGGCGGTCGGGTCGGCATCCGAGTACACCGAGTAGACGGCGAGGCCCGTGATGAGGAGTGCGTAGAAGATGCCTTTGATGGTCTTCCAGCGGTCGACTGGCATGTACTCAGCGATCCTCCGGTTGTGGTCGGCTACGCTGTCTGTTGGGTGTGCTGTGATGGCCATGAGTGAGAATGAAATGCATGTATCATGCAGTGGAAACCTAGGTGGGGAGTTGAACCCGAGTCTGGGCTGCCCGACACCACACCTGGAAGCCAGAAGAGGAGGAAGAGAAGGGGTGTGGTGGTGGGCGAGTGGGCTTGCCAGGAGTCGAACCTGGACTGGGCTGTCTCTTCAGGACGGTGCTCTCCCGGGGTTGAGCTACAAGCCCAAGAGGGGCGGCCAGGATTTGCACCTGCCCGCGAGCAGCCGGGTCCGCGTTGTCCGCGGGGTATTCGGCGCTCCCGGGAGCTGTTTGCCGCCGTCCGTGCGACCCAAGGGGGTCGCCAGCAGGGGATGAATCGAGGGTGGAACGAGTCCCGTCGTTATAGGGTGATACCCATGCTTGGTCAGGAAGCGATGCCGTCACGGAAGCCCTCGGCCGGGTGGACCTGGAAGCCACGCTGGCGTCATCGGGAGTGCGCGTGTTCGATGCCGAGTTTGACAGCGCTCGCGAACAACTCACGATCGTACGCCTCCAGGGTTTCCCGGGATTTGCCCTTTCGGATGAGCTCGAACATCACGTCCAGGTCGACGTGGATGCCTTGCTCCTGGAGGCGGTCGGCGAGTCGGGGAACGCGGTCGACGGCAGATTGCTTCGAGAGTGTGTCGTAGCGAACGTGGAGACCGAGACTCCCGCACTCCCGACACGCCGTATATGGCCGAGTCCGATATCGGGTGCCGTACTCGTTTGCGTCCTCCCGGTCGTAGACGAGCTCCCCTGGCTTGTCCTCGAGTGGACGTCGCCGAGAACGCTCGGCGAGTACTCATTGGGAGCGTCGACCTGCTTCGGGCGCGCGAAGCAGTGGTTGCAAATCTCCGGGTTCGTCCAGACGTACCGTTCGAAAGCACGATCTGGCTGGACAGGACGCTCTGAGCCAGTGGTCGCGTGGGTTGCACTCATGAATTGGAGAAAAGATTAGCTACTGGACAGACGCCGGCGGTCACGAGTTCCCCTCGCGCCGACACCCCTATAGCAGACTCCCAACGGGAACGCGCTATCCCGCCTATGAATTACTGATTCCAAGCAATAAGCTTAGTGAAAGTAAGTATCAGGCACCGAACGGGACAAGATTAGGTAGCTGTGGCTACGAAGAACTGCGGTGAAATGCACGGATAAGAGGGTTCGCAAAATATGTCAATCTGGGCTTTCAGACTCCTCTTCCTTTTCCTTTTCTTTGCCAGATTTGGTTATGACACCGCTCCCCGGGATGGTAACTTGCAGGATTTGCTCCTCGGCTTCGTCCTTCAGGTTCTTTTGGACCCCTGTCATGGCTCGCTCCCTCTGTCTTAACGTAGAGGGTTCATAGTATATGTATCCTTGTTTGAAATAGCTATTTAAGTGGTCGTTGGGTCCGGGAAGGTCCACAGGAACCAAGCCATACCATGAAGGAGCAGAGGGAGGATGCTCAGTACCTTGTATCGGTCTGTCCAGCCCGCATCAAGCGCAAAGATGAGCCCAATTGTAGCAGTAAGGAAGCCAGCTGAGACAGTTTTTCCATAACCAACGAGGCCGTCCACCACTCCCAAAACTGGAAGAGAAACAGAATTCAGACCAGCAACCGGGAGAGAGATAGATACAATACCTAAAATTACAGCTAATACCCAGTAAACAGCGAGTCCCAACATGAGGGTTCTGTTATTGGGGATGAGATCGTATTGGAGGTCCCATGTATATCGACGTTTCTCAGCTCCAGGCAGGCGAACCGACAAGACGCGTGTATCATCGTTGAGCCCGTTCTCGTAGATCTCCTTCGCAGGTTCGCCGCCTTCCCGCTCTGATGAACCGGTTGTTGCATATCCTGGGGTGCCAACAACCACGACGAAAGTGTCGTGAGGGTGACCAGGGAAACGTTCGACGTCAACCAGGAAAGAAGGAATTTTGAAGAATTTTTCTTCCATTGTCCAACCCACCCTCTGATGAGCGAAGGGTCGCGGACGCTGTAGAATTCAACCGGGTCAGACTGTTCAAAAGTTAGCTGGATGGTACGTAGTTCACCAGGCTTGATTGGCCTATCCGGCGGCAGTTGAATGAACGGTTTATAATCGGCATGCTTGAACCAATGTTGCATCCGTTGGTAGTCCTCTTCGTTGTTCTCCTTGACCTCATCAAGCATCTCTTCAACGTACGAATTCGGATAGATGTTTAGCCTCCTCCCATCTTCATCGAAAGCCTTCAGATTTCGCTCGAACTGTCGGAGGGGAAGAAATAAAAAATTGAATTCTTGTTCATCCGTTGGGTTTTGTACAGTAAAATCGACTTCCTTCTTTCTATCAGTAGGAGAGACGTGGATTGTCCGGTCAATTACGCGAATAAGGTCGATGTGAGGAGATCCCTGCGGATTCGCCTCATTGAATCCTGAATCGGTATTCCCAGCCTCTTCACTACTCATCACAATTATACAAAAAATTCCACCGCCATGAACTTATCTCTAGAAGTGCAATACAGCCCCAAGAGTACGGAGCAGTTTTCTGGTCAATCAGGTGGGCTCATTAAATATCCAAATCGAGGGCCATACGGCCCTAAGTCCATCCGCCTCTCTAGAACCCCTTCTAACGAAAGTTCCATGAGGCGTGTCGATACCTCGTTTGGCGGAGAATTCACCCGTTTAGCGACCTCCGTGTAGGGAACCCCACCGAGTGGCCCGGTGTCGCCACTCTCGAGGGCATCGTGAACAGCAGCCAGAATCACGTCGTCACTCACCACTAGCAACCCCCTCCGTTTCGTGTTTAACATTCTCTACGTCCACGAGATCGCGACCGCATTCCTCGCATCGGTAGATCACCGAGGAGAGGTGGCCGCAGCTCGGACAGCGACGGCTCACGCCTCACCACCCCCGGCAACGGCAGCCTGTAGACTCGCCTGCTTCCGGACGGCACCGAACTCGACATGGCCGTCGCTGGCCTCCTGGAGGACGTCGTCGACGAGGCCATGGACCACTCGAAGCCATGGTGTAATCCAGGGCCACGGCCGACGCAACTGCTCGAGGTCGGGCGGCCAGTAGAACGTACTCCCAACCGGATCACCAGGGTCGGTTACTCGGTCGGGGTCGGCGAGGTCGAGGGCGGCTTCGAAGACGACATCGCGAGTCTCCACCAGGGAGTCTCCCACGTACCACGGCAGGACGCCGGCCTCGTCCCGGGTGGAGAGAGCAAGTCGGTAGCCGGAGTCGATCGCTCGGACGATGTCGAACGCGGTCAGGATGTCAGTGTACTCGCGGAGCGAACGCGTCGAGACACCGGCGCGGTCGGCAAGTTCCCGCTGAGAGAGCACCGCCTCCGTGGTGAGGAGCGCATGGATTGCCTTCGAGACCGTGGGTGGCATCTCGGGGAGGATGCGCTCGGGAGCGAGTGCCGAGAGTGCCACTCGGAGTTCGTCGACGCGGAGCTCCCGGGAGTACGTCTCGCTGGCGAGCCCGCGGCCAAGTGCGAAGGCCGCGTCGTAGGGTGACCCGGTGAACGCCTGCAGGACCGACACCGCTTCCCGCGTCGGTTCGAGGCGCTTGGTCGCGAGGACCTCCCGAGCGACCTGGGCGTAGGTCGGGCGGTGCTGGTCGGTGCGGACTGGCACCCGGACGGCGAACTCGGGGGCATCTTCGTGGAGTGCTCTCGGTTCGCGGAGGCGGTCCTGGAGGCGGTCGACTGGTCGACTCCCGTCCTGTCCGACGATCGTGAGCCGGCCGATGAACTCGCCGAGTGAGTCCGCTGCATCCACCCGGGGAGCGATGGCGGCGTCCCGGAGGCCTTCGCGCTGCTCGTAGAGCTGGCGGAACGCCGCGAACTCACCATACCGGGACTGGATGGCAACGCCGGTCGCGAGCGTCTCAACCAACGCGTCCTTCTGGTCGGCGGAGAACTCCGCGAGATCGGGGACGCGGCACTCGCGGACGACGTCGACGCCGGCGACGTCCAGGAGGTGAACCATCGTCCCGGCGAGCCCGTGGGCTGACCGCAGGATCTCCCCGCGGAACCGGTTGCGGTCGTCGTACTCGCCGTGCTTGTACTGGCGAGTGAGGTCCTCGAGGTACGTCCGCCAGTCCTGGATGTTCTCGACGAGCTCGTCGTACGCTTCGAACCCACCACTCGGGAGTCCGCCCAGGTTGCGGGCATGCCGGAGCAAGAGTTCGGGAACGTCGACGTCACCGAGACGGTCTTTGGTCAGGACCATCCGCCAGGTCTTCGGGCTGGTTAACGCTCTCGCAACACTCGTCCAGTACTGGAGGGCCGACCGCGTCGCCACTGCACCGACCACCAGCCGGTCAGCCTCCTGGTCGAACGCCCATTCTGCCTCCCGTGGGTCGTCCTTCCCGGGTTCGGGGCGGTCTACCGCGCCGATACCGCCGGCTGGCGCGCTGTGCGTGGCGGCGGCCTGCCGCCAGCGCGCCATCGCCGCCACCTGTACGGGGCCCTCGGCCCAGCCCGGCCGGCCGGCATCCCCTGCGGTGGGGCCTTCGCGTGCGTGCGGGATGTCACGGCTATCGTCAACCGGGTTTCCGGTTGCGCTAACGCTCTCATCGAGGCGCTGCTGCTGGCCGAGTTCCTCGTCGAGGACGTCGAGGAGTGCGCGGCCTCCTTGGAGGAGTTCGACGTGCCGGTCAGTCCGGGAGCCGAACTTCGCGACGAGCCCGAGGTCTTCGAGACGGCCGAGAACCTGCCGGATACGGGAGTCCTCGACCTCGGGGAACATCCCGTACAGTTGCTTGTAGGACTGGGTTTCGGACGCCGCGCTCGCGATGCTACGGAGGATGGCGACGTCGCGACCGTCGGGGTCGAGGGCGTCGCGGGCCTCGTCGACGACCGCGGACACGGGGCTACCCGTGTGCTGGGTGGTGCACTGTTCGCTAACGCTACCCGGGAGTTCGGCGCGGTGGTGGGTGGCGAGCCACCGCTGCATGTACGTGGTCGCGACCACGCGGACGTCGAACACCTGGGCGAGCTCGGCGAGCAGTTCGGCGAGACGGCGCCGCTGGTCTGCGCGCTGCTCTCGGAACGAACTCTCGACACGAACCGAAATCGTGATCGCCCTGTCTGCGGCGTCGAGAGCGGCCAACGGGCCGTTCGGGAGTTGCGTTAGCGAGACCGGAAACCCCAGGAGTGAGTTCTCCCAGGACCCGAACTGCTGGGTGAGTTCGAGCGCGGCCTGATGGTCGTCGTCCTCGGGAGGGCGGTCGACACCGGCGAGGACGCGAGCGTACGCGCCGTCGGCTGCGGTGACACCGGCCTCCTCGAGGACGTGGACGCGTTCGTAGTGGGTGGCGTTCGCGAGGAGGGTGCGGACGGCGTCGACGAGTGTGCGCTGGATGGCGCTGTCGCTCGCAAGGTCACTCCAGATCTGGGATGGTGGCTGGGTGCCGAGTTGAACAGTCGGTCCAGCGGAGGCGGGAACTTGCTGGGTAAGGGTGAGGCCCGGCGAACTCACGCCGGACACCCCGGTTGGGAGCGGCCGCGAGAGAAGTATCTATCGCGTTAGAAGATTCATCCGTGTGCTGTAACGTTTGAGAACCCCGAGAACAGCCATTTATGTATTGGCTTGTAAGGTTCTCGGTATAAGCCAAGGGCCGGATTTGAACCGGCGATGGGCGGCTCTGCAGGCCGCTGCGTTAGGCCGGACTCTGCCACCTTGGCGCACCCGATGATACTCCCCTGCGGCGTTTAAACGTAGCGGTCCCGCGTAATCGTGGCGCCGGTCCGACGGACCTCGTCGACGGACCGACCGCCCGCGCTCTCGCTGTCGGAATCGAAAACCGGCGGGGGTGACGGCAGGGCGCCGTCGCTCGCGGTCCGTCGAAATATGAAAAACCCCCGCATAGCCGATGCTATGCGAGGGTTGAAATGGAATATGAATGGGAAGGCGGCGAACCACCAGTTACGAGCCGTTGTAACGAACGGGTCACCGGTTCCACCGGGACGAACCCTGCGTGTACTTCGGATTGCCGTTCTGGGCTCGCACTTAGCCTCCCGCCGAAGCGGGACAGTTTTCCCAGAGGCTCGCGCACTCCAGTACTCGCTGGAACGCAGGCGGGCTTATCTTCCGTGTTCGGGATGGGTACGGGAGTGTCCCCGCCGCTCTGGCCGCCTTAATACCGACCTGCGGGATCGAACCGCAGTACGCCGACGTCGGCTGGTCGATGTCACGACCGTATGTAAGTGCAATCCAGTTAACGCCTGGACTCGAACTATCGAGTTCTCGTGTGGAGTCAATGAATGTGGCTCGACCTGTTAGTACTCGCGGGCTGAACACCTCGTTGCCTTGGTGCGTACACCCCGAGCCTATCGAACCCGTCTTTTACGGGTGGTCTCAGGTACCTCTTTTCCAGGTGGGTTTCGAGCTTAGATGCGTTCAGCTCTTACCCCGTACTGCGTAGCTTCCCGGCACTTGCCCTCTCGGACAACCGGTACACCAGTGGCAGCCATTCATAGTTCCTCTCGTACTATATGAACGTTCCCGTCAGGTACCAATACACCCCCAATAGATAGCAGCCGACCTGTCTCACGACGGTCTAAACCCAGCTCACGACCTCCTTTAATAGGCGAACAACCTCACCCTTGCCCGCTTCTGCACGGGCAGGATGGAGGGAACCGACATCGAGGTAGCAAGCCACCGGGTCGATATGTGCTCTTGCCGGTGACGACTCTGTTATCCCTAAGGTAGCTTTTCTGTCAGCAATTGCCCGCATCAAGCAGGCTAATTGGTTCGCTAGACCACGCTTTCGCGTCAGCGTCCCTCACTGTGTAGGACACTGTCAGACCACCTTTTGCTCTTGCGCTCTTCCTCGGGTCTCCGACCCGAGTGAGGTGATCTTAGGGCGCGCTCGATATCTTTTCGAGCGCGTACCGCCCCAGTCAAACTGCCCGGCTACCGGTGTCCTCCTCCCGGAGTGAGGGTCACAGTCACTGACGGGTAGTATTTCACTGATGCCTCGGTGGCCCGCTAGCGCGGGTACCTGTGTAACGGCTCCTACCTATGCTGCACATCAGCGACCATGTCCCAGCGACAGCCTGCAGTAAAGCTCTATAGGGTCTTCGCTTCCCCTTGGGGGTCTCCAGACTCCGCACTGGAACGTACGTTTCACCGGGCCCAACGTTGGGACAGTGACGCTCTCGTTAATCCATTCATGCAAGCCGCTACTAAAGCGGCAAGGTACTACGCTACCTTAAGAGGGTCATAGTTACCCCCGCCGTTGACGGGTCCTTCGTCCCATTGTACTGGGTGTTCAGATACCCGCACTGGGCAGGATTCAGTGACCGTACGAGTCCTTTCGGATTTGCGGTCACCTATGTTGTTACTAGACAGTCGGAGCGTCCGAGTCACTGCGACCTGCCCCATTGCGGGGCAGGCATCCCTTATCGCGAACTTACGGGACTAACTTGCCGAATTCCCTAACGTCGGTTATCCCCGACAGACCTTGGCTTTCTCCGCCAGGGCACCTGTGTCGGATCTGGGTACGATCACCGTGATCGTCTTTTCACGGGCTCCAGGTTGAACCGAGTTTCCCTATCCCGCCGTTCATCCGCTTCGTGCCATTACGGCTTCCACGGACTTGGACGGTTCGACCGGGCGAAAGCCCGGCTCGGTATACCCCAAAGCGTCGACTTTTAGTACACGGTGGCACTGGAATATTAACCAGTTCCCCTTTCGACCTGCTCGAGTTGCGGCAGGCCTTAGGATCGGCTAACCCTCAGCTGATGAACATCGCTGAGGAACCCTTGCCCTTTCGGCCGTCGAGATTCTCACCCGACTAACGCTGCTACTGCGGCCAGGATTTTCTTCTCCATTCGGTCCACACGAACTCTCGCCCGTGCTTCCACCCGAACAGAGTGCCAACCTACCGGATCGCGGTGTTACCCGCGCCGCTGGGTCTCGGTGACGAACTTGAGCCCCGATCATTTTCAGCGCCTCGAACCTCGGCCGGTAAGCTGTTACGCTTTTCTTAGAGGGTAGCTGCTTCTAAGCTCACCTCCCGGCTGTCTAGGGCTCGAGACTACTTTCGGTCGCACTTAGCTCGTACTTTGGGACCTTAACCCAGCTCTGGGTTGTCTCCCTCCCGGTGCACAAGCTTACCCCGCACACCGGATTCCCTGCGTCCACGGCGTTCGTAGGTTCGGAGTTCGACAGGGGGCGAACTCCTCTCGGAGTCCGGTCCCCCAATCGGTCGCTCTACCCCACGAACTACCTCAGCAGAGGTCATGCTTCGACATGTTTCGGTTGGAACCAGCTGTTGCCGGACTCGATGGGCCTTTCACCCCTACGCACGGATCACGGGAGGGTATTGTAAGACACCAACCCTAACAGGCTTCCACATGGCTTTCGCCATGCTTCACCTTGTCCACGCGTAGATCGTCCGGTTTCGGGTCGTACCCGTTTGACTCCCCGCCCTTGAAGACGGCGGCCCTCGCCCGAAGGCTGCGGCCATGTTGGTTTCCCTATGCCTTCCCCGATACTCGGGTTAGACTCGCCAAACAGGTACAATCCCTGGCTCGTTTTTCAAAACGCACGACGGAACACCGGCTCCCTGTCGGTCTTACTACGGGCTTGCACCCGATTCATTCTCGACAGGGCCTTTTATGCCCCGTCGCTCCATCGCCAATTGATTTCAGGCCCTATTTCACCCCCTTCTGAGGGTGCTTTTCAGCGTTCGCTCACGCTACTAATCCGCTATCGGTCTCGGGTCGTATTTAGTCTTGGCCGTCGATGCCGGCCATATTCACGAGGAATATCCAATCCCCGCTACTCTGGAGCTGACGCACATCGTACTAGTCTTCGTTACGGGGCTTTCACCCTGTATCGCACTCCGTTCCAGAAGACTTCACGAAAACGTTCGGATGATGAGAGCCAGTCCGCACACCACATTGCCCGAAGGCTTCGGTTTGGACTGGGCCGCGTTCACTCGCCGTTACTAACGGTATCCCATTCGGTTTCTTCTCCTGTCCGTACTGAGATGTTTCAGTTCCGGACGTTCCCCATTGCGCAAGGCAATTGCGAGAGGATTCCTATTCGGAGATCCTTGGTTCTTCGCCTCCATGCGGCTCCCCAAGGCTTATCGCAGCTTGGCACGTCCTTCATCGGCGCCCGAGCCGAGCCATTCACCAACTGGCATAGTAGCCATGTTAGTCAAGTAACTCCTCACAGACTCGATGATTCGAGTCCAGTGAGCGCCTGGATTGCACTTACACACGGTCTTCATCGCAACGTCCTGCTGGTAATACAGGAGCGTACATCGACCCTTCCCACCCGCGCTCTCGCGGGGTGGTGCACCGGTCATGCTTGGGAACAAGCGTAGTCACGTCACCCATATAAGGGTCACGGATTCGCCTGCCCCAAGCGGGATGGACCCACTGGGATTCGAACCCAGGGCATCCTCCTTGCAAAGGAGGCACTCTACCACTGAGCTATGGGCCCACCTCCCGTCGGGGAGGAACGTTAGCCTTGATGGTTCGTAGGTGCCCGGTCGGCGTCGCCGCCGAGTCCTCGAACGTGGACGGATCTGGGCCAGGACGTGTGTCCTGGTCCCGTACGTTAGGAGGTGATCCAGCCGCAGATTCCCCTACGGCTACCTTGTTACGACTTAAGCCCCCTTGCGAAGCCCAGATTCGACCGCCGTCCGGCGGCCTCATCCGGACCTCACTCGGGTGCTTTGACGGGCGGTGTGTGCAAGGAGCAGGGACGTATTCACCGCGCGCTTCTGACACGCGATTACTACCGAATCCAGCTTCATGAGGGCGAGTTTCAGCCCTCAATCCGAACTACGACCGAGTTTAGGAGATTGGCGTCCCCTTTCGGGGTGGCATCCCATTGTCTCGGCCATTGTAGCCCGCGTGTAGCCCAGCTCATTCGGGGCATACTGACCTACCGTTGCCCGTTCCTTCCTCCGCTTTGGCAGCGGCAGTCCCCCTAATGTACCCAGCCACCCAGTGGGTGCTGCTGGCAATTAGGGGTGCGGGTCTCGCTCGTTGCCTGACTTAACAGGACGCCTCACGGTACGAGCTGACGGCGGCCATGCACCTCCTCTCAGTAGCTCAAGTAAGGTCATCAACCTGACCGTCACTGCTACTGTCGGAGCTGGTGAGATGTCCGGCGTTGAGTCCAATTAAACCGCAGGCTCCTCCGGTTGTAGTGCTCCCCCGCCAATTCCTTTAAGTTTCATCCTTGCGGACGTACTTCCCAGGCGGCTCGCTTCACGGCTTCCCTACGGCACAACGCAGGCTCGTAGCCTGCGCCACACCTAGCGAGCATCGTTTACAGCTAGGACTACCCGGGTATCTAATCCGGTTCGAGACCCTAGCTTTCGTCCCTCACTGTCGGATCCGTCTTCCCGAGGCGCTTTCGCCACCGGCGGTCCGTCCAGGATTACAGGATTTCACTCCTACCCCGGACGTACCCCTCGGGTCTTCCGGTCCCAAGCCAAGCAGTTTCCGCTGGACGCCTGCTCGTTGAGCGAGCAGATTTCCCAACAGACTTGCCTGGCCAGCTACGGACGCTTTAGGCCCAATAATATCGGTCATCACTCGGGCTGCCGGTATTACCGCGGCGGCTGGCACCGGTCTTGCCCAGCCCTTATTCGTACACCACCTTACGGTGTACAAAAGCGAGGACGGTATGCCCTCGCACTCGGGGTCCCCTTATCGCACTCTCGTGCAGTGTAAAGGTTTCGCGCCTGCTGCGCCCGTAGGGCCTGGATTCTTGTCTCAGAATCCATCTCCGGGCTCTTGCTCTCACAACCCGTACCGATTATCGGCACGGTGGGCCGTTACCCCACCGTCTACCTAATCGGCCGCAGTCACATCCTGTGGCGCCGGAACGTTTCCAGCTCCACTCATTCCAGGAGTGAAGCGTTATCCAGGATTAGCCTCAGTTTCCCGAGGTTAGCCTGGTCCACAGGGTAGTTTGACCACGTGTTACTGAGCGGTTTGCCACGGGTCTAAACCCGTGCGACTCGCATGGCTAAATCGGACCCCGATAGCAATGACCTCCGGCAGGATCAACCGGAATGTCGCCGAGTAAAACTCGGCGGGTAACCGAGCACGAGGCTCGGTTGGCGGGTCGGACACAGCGAACTGTGTCCAACACCATTGCAAGGTCCATGTTCGGTGACCCAAATCGGCGATACCGACCGGGTGACACCGAACCATCAAGGCTAACATCAGATCCCATCTATACGGCGGACCGCAGGGGTGGAATCCTCATTTCCTTCGGACGCTATCGTAGGCCGCGGCGGGTATTAAACCCATCGAAGCCCATCCGCGCTCGACCGGAGACCCGGTCGGCGTCCGAGGACGGGACGAAGTGACCGTCCCGCCATCGCGGCGTGTTGTTCGCATTCAACCGAATGACCCTGTTACACTTAAGGGCATCGGATTCACCTCGCCGCCGTCGGGCGATTATTGCCCGTGGGCGGGAAGTGGAATTTCCGAGTGCCACGAAGGGTCATCGGTTGCGTGCGTCAGTGATCCGGGTGAACCGGACCACCTCACTTCTTCGCATCATATCGAAACCGCGGGTTACACTTAAGGCCGTCGAACTGCAGGCTCTTCGGGATGGCGTCTCATGGCAGTACGGCGGGCGGATGTCGCGCAGGCGGAGGCCGACCGTTCATCCCGCGCGTGGCACGTCCCGGTCGGGTCGGGTGGGACCTGCGCACGCCGAGATAGCCGGGCGCTGGTGAAAAGCGTCCCGGCGTCCAAAGAAGATGTTCGTCGAGTCGAACAGTCGTCGGTAACGGAGCGCCGCGCCCCGGAGCGTTCCAGTCTTCACTCGTCGAGGTGTTCGATTCCTTTCTTCGAGACGTTCGCTTCGGTGATCTTGCCTGGCATCCAGTCCGGTTTGTCGGACGGAGCCTCTTCCTCCCAGGCCCACCCCTCGTAGATGTGGACCTTGTCCGTGCCCTTCTCGCGGAGGCGGATCTCCTTCCGTTCGGCGGCCGACTCGCTGGAGCCGACCTCCGAGAGGCGTCGTGCGGCCTTGAGCGCGGCCTGTCGTGGGGTGTTCCCGCTGAACACGCTGTCCTCGGTCCCGTTCTGGTGTCGGAGCGCGAAATTGCGCTTACCGTCTTCGCGTACCATGGTTTTGCTCCATGCCAACCCAACACAGGCCCCGTTATAAATATATCGCCCAAATGAGCGAAATATTTTTATAGTGGTTTCCTGAATGATAGCGCACCGCGTCGCATCGGGCCCCTCCCGGACCCGTGTGCCAGCTCGTGCGCGGGCGTGAACAAGCCATTTATCTCCGGGCACCCTACGCGGGCCCGATGGGTGACCGCCGTCGGAAGAACTTAAGTATACCCTACGGCGAAGCCCCATGTAGGATATCGAGATGGTTCGGAAAAAGAAGCTCAGCCCAAGCGGCGCGAAGGGCGAGGACGGCAAGTACCACAACGCCCACGTCAACCTGCACGAGGACGAGCTCGCGGTCGCCGGCATGGAGATCGGTGACGAGGTGTTCGTGCGCGTGAGAGAGGACAAGATCATCATCCAGAAAGCCGACAAGGACCACGTAGAACACGACTTCTAACTCGCCGCTGACCCGCGTTTGCGACGCCCCGGGCAGCGACAGCGCCCGTGGCGCGCCCGAACCCGCACGACTCGAATGGATTTATGCCCGTCGACCGCGCGGACCTGAACGATGAACTGGTACGCGCTCGCCAGACCGCTCCTGTTCCGGCTGCCGCCCGAGACGGCCCACGACGCGGTGACGACGATGCTCCGCGGCGTCCAGGCGACGCCCGCACTCGACCTGCTCCAGCGCGCGTACACCGTCGAGGACGAGCGCCTCTCGTCGCGCGTCTTCGGACTCGACTTCCCGAACCCGGTCGGCGTCGCCGCCGGCCTCGACAAGAACGCACAGATACCGCGCGCGCTGGCCGCCCTCGGCTTCGGCCACGTCGAGGTGGGCGGCGTCACCGCGGAGGCCCAGCCGGGCAACCCGCGCCCGCGCCTGTTCCGCCTCCCCGCGGACGACGCGCTCGTCAACCGCATGGGCTTCAACAACGAGGGCGCGGACGTCGTCGGCGACCGCCTCGCCACCCAGTCCCTCCCGGACGTCCCCGTGGGCGTCAACATCGGGAAGTCGAAGACGACGCCCCTGGCGGAGGCGGCCGACGACTATCTGTACACGTACGAGCGCGTGGCCGCGCACGCGGACTTCTTCGTCGTGAACGTCTCCAGCCCGAACACGCCCGGCCTGCGCGACCTCCAGGACCGCGAGCCACTGGAGCGCATCCTCCGCGCGCTGGTCGACGCGGGCGCCGAACCCCTGCTCGTGAAGTTCTCGCCGGACCTCCATCGCGACGCCATCGCGGAGGGCGTCGCACTCGCCGAGGACCTCGGTCTCGACGGCATCGTCGCCACGAACACCACCGTCGAGCGCGATTCCTCGCTCCGGAGCCCAGAACAGGCCGAGACCGGCGGGCTCTCGGGTGCGCCCCTGGAGGAGCGCGCGACCGAACTCGTGCGGTTCGTCGCCGAACGCACCGACGTCCCCGTCGTCGGCGTCGGCGGCGTCAGCACGGCCGAGGACGCCTACCGGAAGATCCGCGCGGGCGCGAGTCTCGTCCAGCTCTACACCGCGTTCGTCTACCGCGGCCCGTCCACCGCGCGCGACATCAACCGGGGCCTGCTCGACCTGCTGGAGCGCGACGGGTTCGACAGCGTCGCGGACGCGGTGGGCGCGGACCTCGACTGACTACTCGAGTGCGTCGAGCCGGAACTCGAAGGCCGCGACCGGCACCTCGACGTCGTGGTCGACGAGCACTTCGGGGTGGATTTCGCCGACGACACCGACCGGTTCGCCGTCGAGGACGACCGAGGCGGCCCGGCCGGGGATGAACGACGGGTGGTCGGCCGGCGGCGTCGCCAGGGTCACGTCGAAGTTGCGCGCGACGGCCTGGAGGCGCGCGCGGGCGTCCTCGTAGGAGGCGTCGTGGCGCGCGAGCACGCCCGCGACGGTGCGCCACTCAGCGACGCGCGTGTTCTCCGCGTCGTCCACGCGCGCGGCGAGCCCGATCTCCGCGAGGTCCTGCGGGTACGACCGGTGGGTGTTGTTCTCCAGGACCATCATGAGCGACGGGAGCGCCCACGTCCGGAGCATCGTGTAGTCCTCGCTGTACGGCTCCGCGATGGTCACGGGGTCGCCCCCGCCCACCGCGTCGTCGCCGGGCGCGACCTGCATGCGCTCGAAGTTCTCCGTCTCGCTGATGAGGTGGAAGTTCAGGAGGTCCTCGAACCCGAGGCCGACGAGCACGTCGCGGGCGGCGTCCTCCAGGCGGGTGGCGTCAGTGACGCCGCCGACGGTGCTCACGTCGGGGTAGCGCGGCACGAGGTCGTTGAACCCGTACGCGCGGCCCACGTCGTCCACGAGGTCCACCGGGTGGAGCACGTCGACGCGGTACGGCGGGACGTCCACCTCGTAGGCCACCTCGTCGTCGCCGACGGTGACCGTCTCGGCGTCGAGGCCCGAGCGCTCGAACAGGTCGACGACCTCGTCGGGGTCGAGGTCGATGCCGAGCGTGCCCTCGATGCGGTCGTGGCCGACCTGCTTGGTCTCCACGGAGAAGTCGGGGCGCACGAGTTCGCGGTCGGGGTACGCGACGGTGACGTCCTCTATCTGCCCGCCGCGCGCCGCGAGCGCGTAGCAGATGATGTTGCACATCTTGTCGATGGTCCACTGGTCGGTGCCCGTGAGTTCGACCAGCAGGTCGCGGGACTCCGTGGAGACCTCGGTCCGCCGGCCGTTGATGACCGGCGGGAACGAGAACAGCCCGATGTCGTCGTAGATGGCGGGGTAGCGGTCGTACTCGTCGAGCAGGTGGGCGTACTTCGCGCCGGTCTCGTGGCGCTCCAGCACCGCGGCGGGCGTGAGTTCCTCGTCGCTGGACAGCGGGACGAACGTGTCGCCGTCGGGGTCGACGCCCCGGTAGACGATGGAGTTGCCCTCGCCGCCGGTCGCGGGACTCCCCTTCAGCATCGCGAGGTCGTGGATGCCGATGGCGGCTTTCGCGCGCTTGCGCCCCATCGTCGCGTGGAGTTTCTCCTGGAGCTGGATGAGCGCGTCCAGGGCGGCGTCGTCGAGGTCGACGCCCCGGACGACGGCCCCCGTGACGTACGGGCGCTCGTCGGGCACGCTCTCCTCGACCTCGTAGGTCCAGTCCGGCGCGTTCGTGCTCGGGACGTGGACGCCCCTGACGTCGCCGTACTGGTAGCGGAGCGAGCGCGCGACGCCCTCGACGGAGAGGCGGTCGAGGCGGTCGGGCGCGAACTCCAGGCGGAACTCGCCGTCCTCGGTGTCGCCCTCGTACTCGAGGCCGAGCGCGAACAGGTCGTCCTTGAGTTCGTCGTCGGACTTCTCGTCGTGGCCGGTGAGCCGGCGGAGTTCGTCGGGGTCGACGTCGACGACGGGCATCAGTGCACCACCTCCACGTCGCGGAGCAGGTCGAGGTCACACAGCGTCCCGTGGACGTCGCGGATGTCCTCGAAGCCGTACATCAGCATGAGCAGGCGCTCCAGTGCGAGCCCCCACGCCATCACGTCGCCCTCGACGCCGAGCGGTTCGAGCACCTCCGGCCGGAACATGCCGCTGTTCCCGATCTCGATGAGCTCCCCGGTCTCGGGGTGGCGGCCGAACAGCTCGAAGCTCGGCTCCGTGTACGGGTTGTAGTGGGGTTTGAACTCGATGTCGGTGATGCCGAACGCGCGGTAGAACTCCGTGAACGTCCCCATCAGGTCGCGCACCGAGAGGTCGTCGGCGAGCACCCACCCCTCTATCTGGAAGAACTCCAGGAGGTGGGTCGGGTCGATGGTGTCGTTCCGGTAGACCTTCTCGACGCTGAAGTAGCGCGCCGGCGGCTCTATCTCGCCGACCTCGTGGCCGGAGAGGTAGCGCATCGACAGCGACGTGGTGTGGCCGCGGAGGTCGAGGGCGCGCGCGACCGACTCCTCCCAGGGCGAGTGGTAGCCCTCGCCGTCCGGACCGACGCCGTGCCGGTGGGCGTCGCGCACGCGCTCGACGAGGTCCTCGGGCAGGTCACGTATCTCCGAGGGCTCGGAGAGCGCGAACTGGTCCCAGTGAGTGCGCGCCGGGTGGTCCTGGGGCATGAACAGGCAGTCGTTGATCCAGAACTCGGCGTCGGCGTGCGGGCCGGCCATCTCCTGGAACCCCATGCCGACGAGCACGTCCTTGACGCGGTTGGCGGTCTGCCGGAGGATGTGCTCCTTCCCGCCGGTGACGTCGGCGGCGTCCGCCTCGACGTTGTAGGCGGCGAAGTCGGCGTCGCGCCACGACCCCGAGGTGAGCATCTCCGGGGTGAGCTGGCCGACACCCTCCTCGGCCTCGATGCCCTCCATCAGCGCGGTCACGCCGTCGTCGGTGACCGACACCCAGCGCACCGTGCGCTCGTCGAGCGTGACGAGGTCGCGGCGCACGAGCGCGTCGAGCACGGCCTCGTCCTCGACGGGCTTGCCGGCGTCGAGCGCGGCGAGCGCCGCGGCTTCGGCGTCGTCGTCCGGGTCGGCGTCCGGGTTCGCGGAGAGGTCGCCGGAGTCGATGGCGCCGTAGCCCTTCCGGGCGTAGTTCGAGAGCGCGATGTCGACCTGCGGGCCCGCCAGCCCGGACGCGCCGATGACCTCGCCCATCGTGACCGGCTCCTCGTCGGCACCCAGGTCGAGCGCCGCCCGGTAGAGCCGGACCTCGGGCAGGCCGTCCGCGACGTACTCCTCGCCCTCCTCGGTGAGGGTCGCCGTCTCCTCTACCTCCTCGCGGACCGCCACGAGGCCCTGTGCGTCCAGTTCGAAGGCTGCGCCGGTAACCGACTCGGGCTGCTCGCCCGCCTCGGCCGCCAGCTGTTCGATGGTCCGTTCCTCCGTCGGGCTCGCGGCTTCGAGCACCGACTTCTGTACGAGTGGGAGTTTCATCCTGTTGTTGAGTGCACCGTCGGTCGGTCAGTTATCGGTTCCGGATGCCCCTGACGGGCGGTTTCGGTGCCGGGCCGCGGTCTGCGGTCCGGCGCGTCCACCGCCCCGGTCAGGCGAAGAAGAAGCCGAACCCCGGCGTCGACTCTGCGTGCCTGCGAGCGTCGGTGCTCCCGGTGGCGTGGGGTTCGGGTGCCATGTGCGAAGGCTTGGCACGAGACGACAAAAGCGTTCCGTCAGCGGCGCGACGACTCGAGTTCCACGTCGAGGCCGTCGAGGAGGTCTTCGGCCTCCGCGCGTTTCTCCTGGTGGTCGGCGAGGAACTCGCGCATCAGGCCGGCGGCCTGCTCCTTGCAGTCGCCGCAGAGGCGCTCGCCGTTGACGCACTCGTCGTACACCTCGGTCGCGAACTCGTCGTCGTCCCCCGCGAGCAGGTAGGCGTAGAGTTCGTAGACCGGGCACTCGTCGGCCCGACCGCCGAGTTCGCGCTGGAGTTCCGCGGTCTCTCGGCCGCCCGTCGTCGCGGCCTTCACCTTGTCGTAGCCGTCCTCGGGGTCGTCGAGCAGGCTGATGTGGCTCGCCGGAATCGACGACGACATCTTCCCACCGGTCAGCCCGGTCATGAACCGGTGGTAGATGGACGACGGCGGGACGAACCCGTAGCCGCCGTGGTCGACCTCGACTTCGCGCGCGAGGTCGTCGGCTTCCTCGCGGGAGAGGTCGAACGCGTCGACGTGCTCGTCGTAGACGCGCTTCTCGCCGTCCACGGCCTCGATGAGCGCCTCGAACGCGTCCTCGGTGGCGTTCCGGTCGAGGAACCGCACGCGAGGCCGGAGCGGCTCCTTGCCGGCGGCGCGGAGCTTCTTCGCGGCGCTCCCCGCGGCCTCGACGTCGCCGTGGTTGGCTTCGAGCCAGTCGGCGGCCTCCACACACCGGGGCGTGGTGGCGTCCTCGGCGTACGCGTCGCGCGCCTCGTAGGCGCTCGCGACGAACGGGCGCTCCTCGTCGTCGAGTTCGAAGCTCGCGTACGCCTCGGTCACGCCGAAGTAGCGGGTGCGCGCGGCCAGGTCGCGGGTGAGCCGCATGTGCGGGTCCTGGTCGGGGCCGACCGGGATGACCGTCGGCTTCGGGCCGTCGCCGACCGTCTGCGGGTAGAGGATGTCGGCGGCCTGCGTGACGACGCTCTGCATGTGCGAGACGTCGGTCTCGCCCGTGAACCCGTAGATGGACTGGAGCTCCGAGAAGTTCGCCTCGATGCCGAGTTCGAACGCCAAATCCTGCACCGCGCGGTTGCCCGACTGGCGGTAGAGGGTGCCCTCATCGGGGTCGAAGCCGACCGCGAGCAGCGAGAGCAGGTAGTTGCGCGCGTGCTCGTCGATCTCCTCCCAGGAGAGCCCGCGGGCGCTGTGGGCCTCCAGGTCGGCGATGAGGGCGTACGTGTCGCCACCCTGTCGCTGGTGCCAGACGAGTTCGTCGAACACCATCTTGTGGCCGATGTGGGGGTCGCCCGTCGGCATGAACCCGGAGAGCGCGGCGAACGGCTCGCCCGCGTGCATCGCGTCGAGGACGCGGCGGTAGTCGCGGTGGCCGAAGATGATGGCCCGGCGCATCAGGTAGTGGGGGTCCGGCACCGCGTCGAGCACCGCGTCGAACTCCTCGATGCCGAACTGGGTGAACAGCTTCCGGTAGTCGGAGATGGTCGAGGAGCCCCACGGGTCGAGGGTGACGTTGTCCGCTCCTCGGTCGTGCCGCCGTCTGTCGCCGGCGGCAGCGATTCCTCGTCGTCCGCGTGGGGTGGCTCCTCCGTCATGGTTGCGACGACTCACCGAAAGCCGGGTGAGTGCTGTATGGTCCTGGGTCGCAACCGTGCAAAAAGGATTCGCTTCCGACACCCGGGAAAGGAGTCGTCCCCAACACTGGGTCGCGGGCGTCGGGCGGGCCAGACACCCGCCGCCGGGTGGGACTGAAAGGGGCCGGGCGTTCGACCCGGCCCGGACGAAGCAAGCACTGGAGCGAACGCAGTGAGCGAGGCGCGCAGCGAGGCCCGGTCGGTCGAACGCCCGGGGGCTTTCGAGGAATCGGAAACCGTTCCAGCACGGGTTCATCTCGAATCGAGGTAGTTTCCCACCGAGGAGTCCCGGAACTTTTGTAGCGGACGGGGGAGAAGTCGGCACGGTGCCATCTGCTACGTCCTTCGAACACACCATCGACTGGGACGCGTTCTGGCGGGACGCCGACGCCGAGGAGCGCCGGACGGCGGACGTCGGCGCGGGGAAGAGCCGGTACGTGCGCCGGTTCTTCGACGAGGTCGGCGTCCCCGAGGACGTCGGGTCGTTCGGGTGTGGCCCGGCGAGCCTGCTGTTCGAGCTGGCCGGCCAGTACCCTGCCGTGGAGTTCTACGGCTTCGACGCCTCCCGGACGGTCGTCGAGGCGGCCCGGGAGCGCGCCGACGCGGAGGGCTACGACAACCTCGCGTTCTCCGTGGCGGAACTCCCCGACCCCGCGACCCGGCGCGAGTTCGACCTGGTCTACTCGTATGCGACCCTCCACTACGTCGCGGACAGCGAGCGAGCGGTCCTGGACCTCTACGACCGGGTGCGCGAGGGCGGCCACCTCGTCGTCAACTACCCGAACCGGCTGACGCGGGCGCTCTACCGCGAGCAGTACGGCGATGACGAGGCCGCCCGCGAGCGGTACGAACTCGTGTTCGAGGGCGAGAACCTGCTGTCCTACCGCCGGCTTCGCGCGCTGACCGGCGTCCAGCCCCACAGCTACTGGACGCTCGTCGGCGCCGAAGACGAGGCGTTCGCCAACCGGCGGAACCCGTGTGTCTACCTCCCGAAGTAGCTACGGCGTCAGCCGCCGGATGCCGAGCCACGAGACGCCGTCGTTGGGGAACGCGAACACCATCTGCTTGCGGACGCCGTGCGCGAGGCGCACGTCGAGTGCGAGGTCCCGGGGTTCGAACGTGAACCCGGCCGGGAGCACGCGCACCAGGTACTCGGAGTGGCCGAGGTCCGAGACGGACTCGACGGCGTCGTACACCCGGAAGTCGGCGCCGAACTTGAACCCGGTCTTCGGGACGAGTCCGTCGTCCCGGAGCGCGGCGTAGACGGCGAGCCGGCGGTCGAACCGCTCGCCTTCGACGGCGCGTCCGCGCTCGACCAGGGCGTCGACGCCACCCGCCTCTTCTCCGTCTCCTGTATCACCACCCGCCGCGTCGCCCGCGCCGGTCAGCCGGAGCGACCCGACGTCGGCCAGGTAGGCCGCCTCGACGAGCGATAGCTGGAGGGCGTCGCCGTCGGCGTCGCGGCCGGCGAGCGGCTGGCCGTAGAAGCCCCGTTCGTGGAGGTCGGCGGGCGGCTCCCAGACCACCACGCGGTCGTCGACGAGGACGGCCTCGACGCCGACCGGCGGGTCGTAGGCCGTCGCGCCGTCGAGGGCCGGCCGGTCGGTCGCCAGGTAGGTTATCTCGCTCTCCTCGTCCACGACGGCGAGCACCACGTCGCCCAGGTCCGCCGCCGGGACCGGGACGCGCTCGTCGACGACGCACATCCGGTAGGCGACGGCGTCGTCCCACGGGCCCTTGCCGCGCGGGTAGACGACGAAGTCGACGCCGTCGGGGTCGGCCACCCGGTCCGCGCGGGCGGGCGAGAGGTAGAAGCCGCGGGACCGGAGGTCGGCGTAGACGAGGAAGCGTGCGCCGAACCCGTCGCCGGTGGCGGCCGCGAAGAACTCGCGGAAGCCCATCCCGTCGACGGAGTCGAGGTCGCCCCGGAACAGGAGGTGGGCGGCCTCGACCCGGGAGAGCGCGAGTTCGTTGCCGTCGAGCGGCCGGCCGTACCCCCGCGAGTCGTAGTAGCGCTGCCGGGCGTCGCCGCCGACGACCACCTCGTCCCCGCTGAGCCGTCCCTGCATACGCTCCTCTCGCCCCGCCGTCGGGAAAGAGGCTACGATGCGCCCGACGCACACGACGGGTCGAGACACCGCGACCCGCCCGGCGAGTCGAACCGGGGCAGGCCGCAGTCGCAGGTGCCGTCGACCACGCCGGTCGGGACAGGGAGCGAGACGTCGCAGTCGTCGCAGACGGCCCTGAGGCCGCGGTTCCGCCGGATGGAGAGCGGGTCGTCGCAGTCCGGGCAGGCCCACTCGCCGTCGAACCGCTCGCGGACCGCGTCGTCCAGCGACTCGCAGGCGCGGTCGATGCACACCTCGAAGGTGTCGCCGCGGTCGGCGCGCATCCGGGGAGGCCGCACGCATCGCAGGTGTCGTCGGTGACCGTGGCGTCGCGCGGGATTGCGTAGGTGGCGCGGCAGTCCGTGCAGACCACCTGCCCGCCGTCCCGGACCATCGCGCCGCCGCAGTCCGGACAGTCGCCGACGGGCGGCCCGAGCGGGGTCGCGGGGAAGTGGGCGTCGCCACTCACCGCGTGGCTCTCGACGCGGAGCCGTTCGGTGCCTTTCGCGGCGGCGAGCGTGAACCCGTCGGCGTCGTGTTCGTAGCGCACGGTGTCGGCGCGGGTGAGCCAGGCCGCGGGCTGGTAGCCGCCGGCGGCGTGGACGAGCACGGTGTTGTCGGGTTTGACGAGCACGACCGCCGCGCCGCGCTGGGTGCGGGCGTCGTCGTCCTCGTAGGTCACGGTGCAGTCACCGGCCAGCACGCGGATGGCGTCCTGCATGGCCCGGGCTGGTCCCGGCATCCGAGTTAAAGGTTCGCGGGAGATCCCGCGAGGCGTCGCACGGGAGAACAGGCGACGATAGCAGCACTTGGACGGGGGAAGACTACTCGGCGAGCCCCGAGGCACGAGGGTGTCGCCCGTCTTCCCTCCCCATGCACGTGTTATCGAGGGACGTCCGAATCAGTTGCCTTCGGTGACGAAGCGGAACGACGGGAAGAGGCTCAGAGCGGCTCTTCGACCATCGTCTCCGCGACGAGCGACGCGAGGCCCCGCCGGAGGCGCTGGGAGGCCGCGTTGTCGCTGATGCCGAGCATGGCGCCGAGTTCCGCGAGCGTCACGCCCCGGGGCACCTCGAAGTAGCCGTGCTCGTAGGCGGTCAGGATGGTGTCGCGCTGTTCGGGCGACAGCGTCCCGCCCGCCGTCGGGAGCGTCGGGTGGAAGAGCCGCTGCAGGCTGAACGAGATGTCGCGCTCGCGGCAGAGGGTGCGGAACGCGGTGAGGTGGTCGCGGTCGCGGAACTGGAGGCGGAGCCGCCACGACCCGCCGTGTCCCCGGATGCGGAGGAGGCGGACCGGCAGGTCGGCGAGCGCGCTCACGAACAGGTCGGCGTCCCGGCGCCAGTGCATCTCGAAGAGGGTCCGCCCGGACACCGTCGTGAGGAGCACCACGGAGGCGACGGACGGCAGTGATGCGAGCGTCGACTCGACGGCGTCCGGGTCGTCGGTATCCACCCAGACGAGGGGCATCGGCGGGTCGTCGAGCGGGACGAAGCGTTCGAACTCCACGGTCGCGTCAGGGTGGGTCGTGAGGACCGTGCCCAGCGAGAGCGCCTCGGCGGGGACGGTCACGTCGGCGATGACGAGCATGGTCGGTGAAGGTGGGGTCCCGGGACCCGGTCTCGATACGGTATATGTGGGCACCGACGCAGGTCAACCTGCCGGCGGTTGACGGGCACCCGGTCAGCGAACAGGTCGAACGGCCGGCTCACGCGCCGTTCTGGGTGTCGACTCACGGGGCCGGCGCGTCGGTGTCGACGGCGGACCCGTCGTCGGCATCGGTACGCGTCGCGAGCGACGCGCCGAGGCGTTTCGCCAGGGCGACGATAGTGAGAATCGGGGCGCTCCCGGCGGTTCCGGGAGCACGCTCGCGTCGCAGACGTACAGGCCGTCGACCTCGGTCCGGAGGTCGGCGTCGACGACGCGGCCGATGGCCGCCGTCCCGCCCGGGTGGGCGCCCTGGTGTTTGGTCACCAGGATGGACGACTCGTCGGCGCCCGCGGCGACGAGCGTCTCGGTGGCGAGCGCCACGCCCGCGTCGAGTTTCTCCTGGTCGGCGTCCGTCACCCGCTTCGACACCGTGCCGTTCGGGAGCACCCGTCCGCTGGCGTCGTCGGATATCTTCACCATGAGGCCGAGCGTGCGGGGAGCGGCAGCACGGCCCCGCGGACGCCGGCCTCGATGAACCGCACCTCGCGCGGCACGTTCAGGTACGGGGAGAGCAGGAACCCCTCGTCGTGGAACGCGTCGGCCAGGAGCGCCATCTGGGGTTCGGCCTGCTGGTTGACCAGCTCCGGGGTGACGCCGTAGACGTTCACGAACAGGTCGACGAAGAGGCCGTCTCCCGCCTCGACGCCTGACTGCTGGAGGATGCGCGGCGTTGCGAGCGCGCCCGCCGCGAGCACCACGGTGTCGGCCCGGACCTCGAAGGTGCCGTCGCGGTCGACGCCCCGGACGCCCACCGCCGTGCCGTCCTCGACGAGCACCTCGCGCACCTCCGCGGCGTACCGGACGTCGACGCCGTACTGGACGGCCTCGTCGAGGTAGTCGAGGGCGGTCCACTTCGCCTCGGCCATGCAGCCGAGCGTGCAGTGGCCGCACCGCCGGCACTGCTCCTGGTCGACGAACTTCGGCATCGGTTCGAACGCGTAGCCGAGGTCGGCGGCCGCGTCGCGGAGTCTGCGGGAGGCCTCGGACAGCAGCGCCTCGTCGACCGGTTCGACCCCCATCTCGGCCTCCGCCTCGGCGTACTCGTCGGTGAGGTCGATGCCGTGTTCGCGCAGGCCGCGCTCGTCGGCCCGGATGGCGTTCCCGGCGGAGACGACCGTCGACCCGCCCGCCATGAGCGTCCGCCAGAGGATGACGCCCTCCTCGGAGGTGCGCGGCGTCTTGAGGAGTTTCGACGCGTCGTAGTAGCCGACCGCTTCGCGGAACCGCCCGACCTGCTGCTCGCGGACGCCCGTCTCGACCACCAGCACGGAAACCCCGCGCTTGCCCAGTTCCCGGGCGAGCGTCGCCCCGCCCGCCCCCGACCCGACGACAATCACCTCGTACTCGGCAGTCATACGGGAGAGTACGCTGTAGTAAACCGTAACTAACTATCATGATTGTCACCGGGTGAGAACGGTAGCCGGTGACACGGCGTCGCGACCGGTCACGACACGCGGACGGTCCGCGACTCGGAAACCGGTAGCAGCGGGAGTTCCGGGAACGTGACGGTGACCCGGAACTCGAGTTCGTCCTTCGCGCCGAACACGCCCACCGGGACGCTCACCTCGCCGTCAAGGTACGTCTCGGTGGTCGTCATCTCCACGTCGTTGACGGTGACGCGGACGCCGACCCGGGCGCCGCCGCCCGCGTTCCGCACCGTCACCTCGCGCATGTCGTTCTCGCCGGTCGGGATGGTCTCCGGGAACGCGCCCCACTCCACCGTGAGCGCCGGCAGGTCCGCCGTGCCGGCGACGACGCGCTCGGCGACGCTGTCGCCCAGGCCGGCCGCGGCGAGGCCGTCGACGCCCGCCTCCCGCACGGCCGGGAGCGTCTCGATGCCCTCCTGGGCGAGTTTGTGCGCGCGGCCCGCGCCCACGCCGTCGATGGCGGTCAGACCGACCGCCGACGCCGGGACGCCGTGCTCGATGCGGGCCTCCAGGCGGCGGACGAGGTTCGCTCCTCGGGGCCGTCGAACCGGTCGAGGAACGCGCCGAGCGCCGCGAGCAGGCGGAGCGCGTTCTGGCGGATGATCCACGCGTCGCTCGCGAGTTCCGGCGGGACGCCGCCGGACATGCTCCCGTGGAGGATGGCCAGCACCTTGCGTCGGCCGGGGTCGAGGCCGGACGCCCGCGACCCGAGCACGGCGTCGATGGCCTCGCGCTCGGCCTGCCTGGCGCTCACGCTGTCGAACTCGCTGGCGCGCGCCACGGTGCGGAGCACGCCCGCCTCGTCCGGGTCGTCGGTCGCCAGCGCGTGGAACTGCTCGGCGGTGTCGAGGCGGAGGTAGTACGTCGACGCGAGCACGCCGAGACGGGTGGCGCTCAGGCCGAGGTCGTCGTCGGTCTCGACGAACCCGCGGTCGACCAGCGACTCCAGGGTGCCCCGGACGCGGTCGCGGAGCGTGTCGAACTCGTACTCGTCGGGCCTGCTCCCCGCCCGGACGTAGTAGAAGGTGGTCTCCAGCCAGTCCATCACGTCGCCGAGGCCGCGGATGGTGCCCATCGCTATCTCGGCGTTCAGGTGCTCGGCCAGGTCCGCGGCCAGCCGCGACTCGATCTCCTTGCCGTCGCGGAGCAGGCGGCGGTACTTGTCGGCCTCCGCCGAGTCACAGACCACCCAGCCGTAGCCCACGTCGTCGTAGCCCGGGCGGCCCGCCCGCCCGAGCATCTGGAGCACGTCCAGGGGGCTCATGTCCACCTCGCCCTCCAGGGGGTCGTGGAGTTTGGTGTCCCGGATGACGACGCATCGCGCGGGCAGGTTGACGCCCCACGCCAGCGTCGACGTGGAGAACAGGAGGTCTATCTTGCCCTCGCGGAACCACGCCTCGACGTGGTTCTTGTCCGACCGGGAGAGGCCGGCGTGGTGGAACGCCACGCCGTCGAGCACCGACTTGCGGAGCGTCTCGTTCTCCAGGACCTTCGACTCGGTGTGGAAGTCGTAGTCGCCGCGCGCGCCGACGGGGACGTCGCGCTCGGCGATCTCGTCGCGGGCCTTCTCGGCGGCGCGCACGGTGTCCTGGCGCGAGGAGACGAAGACGAGCGCCTGGCCGTCGTCCCGGAGGTGGGGTTCGGCCAGGTCGAGGGCGGTGTAGAGCCGGCGGTACTTGTCCGCGAACGAGTTGTCGCCGTGCGTGTACGTGCGGACGTCCGCGTGGAGGTCCACGGGCCGGTACTCGTCGCCGAACTCGAAGGTGGTCGCCGGCGGCGCGTCGAGCCAGTCCGCGACGTCCTGGATGTTCGGCATGGTCGCCGAGAGCGCGACGACGCGCGGGTCGACGAGGCGCCGGAGGCGGGCCACCGTGACCTCCAGGACGCTCCCGCGGGACTCCGAGTCGAGCAGGTGGACCTCGTCGATGACGCAGAGGTCGATGTCGTTGACGAACGAGTAGCGCGGCGAGTCGTGCTTGCGGGTCGCCGAGTCGGTCTTCTCCGGGGTCATCACCAGCACGTCCGCGCGCTCGGCGCGCCGCGGGTTCAGGTCGCGCTCGCCGGTGACGACGTAGACGGAGTAGCCGAGCTCCTCGAAGCGCTCCCACTCGGCCTCCTTCTCGTTGGTGAGCGCGCGGAGCGGCGCGATGAACAGCGCGGTGCCGCCCGCCTGGAGCGTCTTCACGATGGCGAGTTCCGCGAGCGCGGTCTTGCCGCTCGCCGTCGGCGCGCTGGCCACCACGTTGTCCTCGCGTTCGAGCAGCGCCGGCAGCGCCTCGCGCTGCATCCGGTTGAACTCCTCGAAGGGGAAGGCGTCGGCGAACTCCGGGATGACCTGGGCGACCTCCATCAGACGGGGGATGGCAACGGGACCGGAAAGGCGTTTCCTTAGTCGGCCGCCGCCACCTCGACGGCCCGGTCGAGCATCCCCCGGCCGGTGGTGTAGCGGTAGTACGCGCCGGTGCCGACCGCGGCGGCGACGTTCGAGAGCGTGACCGCCCAGAACACCGCGTGGACGCCCATCGCCAGGACGAAGGCACCGACGGCCGCGATGGGCAGGCGCACGCCCCAGTACTGGACGAGCGTGACGACCATGCTCACCCGGGTGTGCCGGGCGGCGTTGAAGCCGGCGAGCAGCAGGTACGTCGCGCCGATGGCGGGGTAGCCGTACGCGAGTATCTGGAGGTAGTCGACGGTGAGGCGGAGGCCGTCGGGGGACAGGTCGGGGACGAACACCTGTGCGATGGCGGCGGGGGCCGCCCACTGGACGGCGCCCAGGACGGTCAGCGCGCCGACGGCGACGGCGACGGCGGTCCAGGTGCCGCGGTGGGCGCGGTCCGGCCGCTCCGCGCCGATGTTCTGCCCGATGACGCTCTGGGCGGCCTGCTGGAGTCCCTGCGCCGGGATGAACGCGACGGCGGCCACGCGCGCGCCGACGGTGTAGGCCGCGAGGCCGACGGCGCCGCCCACCGCGCTCACGATGGCGACGACGACGAGGCGGACCGACTGGCTGGCGAGTCCCTGGCCCGTGGTGGGGGCGCCCACGTCGAGCAGTTCCCGTATCTCGTCGAGGTCGACGGCGACGTCGTCGCGGCTCAGGGTCAGCGACTCGCGGGTCCCGACGGTGAGGGCGAACGCGAGGACGAAACCGGCGGCGAAGCCGATGGCGGTGGCGAGCGCGGCGCCCTGGATGCCCATCGGTCTGAACGGGCCCCAGCCGAAGATGAGGAACGGGTCGAGACCGATGTTCACGACGACGGCGGTGGCGTTGACGTAGAGGGCGGCCCGGGAGTCGCCCCACCCGACGAACCCGCCTTCGAGGGTGTCGCTCATGCTCGCGAACGGGAGGCCGAACACGACGGTGGCGAGGTACGTCGCGGCGAGGGGAGCGACGGTGGGGTCGGAGACGAGGACCGAGACGACGGCGTCGGCCCCGAAGTAGACGACGACGGTGAGCGCGACCCCGATGAGGAGCGCCAGCAGGAGGCCGTTGAACGTCGCGCGTCTCGCGGCCCCGAGTTCGTCGGTGCCGACGCGCTGGGAGACGAGTACCTGGGTGCCGACGAACGGCGCGGCGGTGAACGCGAACAGCACGGCCAGCACCGGGAAGTTGAGGCCGACGGCGGCGACGGCGGATTCGCCGAGCCGGCCGACCCAGAACGTGTCAACGACCTGTTGGGCGACCTGGACGAGGTTCTGCACAAGCAGGGGGCCGCGAGCAGCAGGAGCGCCCTCGTCAGCGACCCTTCGGTTATCTCGTCCCGGGACACGTCGAACATGT
The DNA here is from genome assembly GCA_042662785.1 of Halobacteriaceae archaeon GCM10025711. GTDB lineage: Archaea > Halobacteriota > Halobacteria > Halobacteriales > Halobacteriaceae > JBHSYX01. The sequence continues at coordinate 301,209 of JBHSYX010000001.1, read as the reverse complement.
GGTTCCTGTCGTAGATTTAAATCCACACGATGATACTTTAACTTTCTGATATTCCCCATCTGATTAACACCCCCACGAACAATCCCCATGTTTTTGCCCCGGCGGGCCCAGGGTTCCGGTATGAGCAGCCGACGCAAACCCGACTGGCTCAAGATGCAGGTGCCGTCGGGCCAGGAGTTCGCGGGCATCCGGTCGAGTCTGCGCGACCGGGACCTCCACACCGTCTGCGAGGAGGCGAGCTGCCCGAACATGGGCGAGTGCTGGAGCGGCCGGAACGGTCCCGGCACCGCGACGTTCATGCTCATGGGCGACCGGTGCTCGCGGGGCTGCAACTTCTGCGACGTCGCGACCGGCGGCATGGAGCCGCTCGACCCCGACGAGCCGGCGAACGTCGCGTCGGCCGTCGCCGAGATCGGGCTCGACTACGTGGTCCTCACGTCCGTGGACCGCGACGACCTGCCCGACCAGGGCGCCGGCCACTTCGCACGGACCATCCGGGAGATAAAGGCCCAGGACCCGGGCATCCTCGTCGAGGTGCTCATCCCCGACTTCCAGGGCGAACCCGACCTGGTGCGGCAGATAATCGACGCCGGCCCCGACGTCATCGCGCACAACGTCGAGACGGTGGAACGCCTCCAGTGGCCGGTGCGCGACCGGCGGGCGGGCTACCACCAGAGCCTCGACGTGCTCCAGCAGGTGGACCGCGAGTCCGACATCTACACGAAGACGTCCATCATGCTCGGCGTCGGCGAGTACGACCACGAGATATACCAGACCCTCTCGGACCTGCGCGAGGTGGGCGTCGACGTGGTCACCCTCGGCCAGTACCTCCAGCCGTCGACCAGCCACCTCGACGTCGAGACGTACGTCCACCCCCACAAGTTCGAGACCTGGCGCCAGGTCGCCGAGGACGAACTCGACTTCCTCTACTGTGCGAGCGGCCCGATGGTGCGGTCGTCCTACCGGGCGGGCGAACTGTTCGTGGACGCGGTGCTCCGCGACGGGAAGTCCGTCGAGGACGCGCGTCGCGACGCCCGGTCGGCGCGGTCCGCGAGTGACTGACTCGCGCAGTTGGCTGAACGACAACCTAATCCCGGGCCGAACTTCTGAACAACGAACAGTCACCCCGTCTTGGGTGGACGATTCAACTTCGTTACTCCCGAGAATAGTCCCTATGGAAAGTTAGTTACGAAAGCCCTATAGTCGAAGGGGGAGACGTTTCGGACATGTCAGGACGGGGCGAGCCATGACAGCAACAGTACATCGCGACCCGGAGGACCAGTACCGCATCCTCGACGAGGACGGACGGGTCGTCGACGGGGCAGAGGTGCCCGACATCGACGACGAGGAACTGGTGGAGCTCTACCGGTACATGAAACTCGCCCGCCACTTCGACCAGCGGGCGGTCAGCCTGCAGCGCCAGGGCCGGATGGGGACCTACCCGCCGCTCTCCGGCCAGGAGGGCGCCCAGATCGGTAGCGCGTTCGCGCTCGACGACGAGGACTGGCTGTTCCCGAGCTACCGGGAGCACGGCGCGTCGCTCGTACGCGGCCTCTCGCTGAAGCGCACGCTGCTCTACTGGATGGGCAACGAGGAGGGGAACCACATCCCCGACGACGCCAACCTGTTCACGGTCGCCGTGCCCATCGCGACCCAGATTCCGCACGCCACGGGCGCGTCGTGGGCGTCGAAGCTCCAGGACGAGGAGAAGGCGTTCATGGTCTACTTCGGCGACGGCGCCACCAGCGAGGGCGACTTCCACGAGGGCATGAACTTCGCGGGCGTCTTCGACACGCCCACGGTGTTCTTCTGCAACAACAACCAGTGGGCCATCTCGGTGCCCCGCGAGAAGCAGACCGCCTCCGAGACCATCGCCCAGAAGGCCGACGCGTACGGCTTCGACGGCGTCCAGGTCGACGGCATGGACCCGCTGGCGGTCTACGACGTGACGCAGGCCGCCGTCGAGAAGGCGAAACGCCCGCCCGAGGGCGAGCGCCGCCCGACGCTCATCGAGGCGGTGCAGTACCGGTTCGGCGCCCACACCACCGCGGACGACCCGACGGTCTACCGCGACGACGAGGAGGTCGAACGCTGGAAGGCGAAGGACCCGATTCCGCGCCTCGAGAAGTTCCTCGTGAACACCGGCCGCCTCGACGACGAAGGGCTCGACGCCATCGAGCAGTCCGTCACCGACGAGGTGGCCGACGCCATCGAGGCGGCCGAGAGCGTCGACCGGCCGGACCCGGAGCAGATTTTCGAGCACGTGTACGCCGACCTGCCGGCGAACCTCCGCGAGCAGCGCGAGCGGTTCGAGGCGATCCGCGAGAAGTACGGCGACGAAGCACTACTGGAGGACTAAGATGGCGAATCTCACACTCGTTCAGGCGGTACGGGACGGATTGCGCGACGAGATGGCCCGCGACGACGACGTCGTCGTGATGGGCGAGGACGTCGGGAAGAACGGCGGCGTGTTCCGCGCCACCGAGGGGCTTTACGACGAGTTCGGCGACGACCGCGTCATCGACACGCCGCTCGCCGAGAGCGGCATCGTCGGCACGGCCATCGGGATGGCGGCTTACGGGCTCAAGCCGGTGGCCGAGATACAGTTCATGGGGTTCATCTACCCCGCGTTCGACCAGATCGTGAGCCACGCCGCGCGCCTCCGCACCCGGAGCCGCGGCCGGTTCACGGCGCCGATGGTCATCCGCGCGCCCTACGGCGGCGGCATCCGCGCGCCGGAGCACCACTCGGAGTCCACGGAGGCCTTCTTCACCCACCAGCCCGGGCTGAAGGTCGTCGTGCCGAGCACGCCCCACGACACGAAGGGGCTGCTCGCGAGCGCGGTGCGCGACCCCGACCCCGTGATGTTCCTGGAGCCGAAGCTCATCTACCGCGCGTTCCGGGAGGAGGTGCCCGACGAGCCGTACACGGTGCCGCTCGGCGAGGCGGCGGTCCGGCGCGAGGGCGCGGACATCTCGGTGTTCACGTGGGGTGCGATGACCCGGCCGACCCTCGAAGCCGCCGAACAGCTCGAAGGCGAGATCGACGTCGAGGTGGTCGACCTCCGCACGCTGAAGCCGATGGACACGGACACCATCATCGAGTCGTTCAAGAAGACCGGGCGGGCGGCCGTCGTCCACGAGGCGCCGAAGACCGCGGGCCTCGCGGCCGAGATAACCTCGCTCATCCAGGAGGAGGCGCTGCTCTACCAGGAGGCGCCCGTCAAGCGCATCACCGGCTTCGACACGCCGTTCCCGCTGTACGCCCTGGAGGACTACTACCTGCCCGAGCCCGCCCGCATCACGGAGGGCATCCGGGAGGCGGTCGAGTTCTGACCATGGCGCTACGAGAGTTCAAACTCCCGGACGTCGGCGAGGGCGTCGCCGAGGGCGAGATAGTCGAGTGGCTGGTCGAACCCGGCGACACCGTGACCGAGGACCAGCCGGTCGCCGAAGTCGAGACGGACAAGGCGCTGGTCGAGGTCCCGTCGCCGTACAACGGCACGGTGAAGGAGATTCACCACGAGGCGGGCGAGATGGTGCCGGTCGGCAACGTCATCGTCACGTTCGAGATAGAGGGCGAGGACGAGGAGGAAGCCGCCGCCGAGCCGGAACCCGAGCCCGAAACAGAGGCGGAACCCGAACCCGAAACAGAGGCGGGCGGGGAAGCGGCCGAGCAGTCGGTCCCCGAGGGGCGCGTCTTCGCGCCGCCGAGCGTGCGCCGCCTGGCGCGCGAACTCGACGTCAACCTCGCGACGGTCGACGGGAGCGGCCCGAGCGGCCGTATCACGGAGGGCGACGTGCGCGCCGCCGCGGAGGGCGGCGCGGCCGAACCCGATTCCCAGACGGCGTCGGAGCCGGCAGCGGAGTCGGAGCCGGCAGCAGAACCGGCGACCGGTGGGCAGGCACCGGTCGAGTCCGCGGAGCGCGACCGGACGCTGGCGGCGCCCGCGACCCGTCAGCTGGCCGACGAGATGGGCGTCGACATCGACGCCGTGCCGGCGGCCGAGGAGCGCGACGGCGAGGCGTTCGTCACGCCCGAGGCGGTCCGCGAGTACGCCGACGCCCAGCAGGCCGCCCAGGCGGCCGACGCGCAGACGGTGGCGGGCGCGGAGCCGACCGAGCGCGAGGAGCGCCGGCCCTACCGCGGCGTCCGGCGGACCATCGGCGACGCGATGGAGCGCTCGAAGTTCACGGCGCCCCACGTCACCCACCACGACACCGTGGACGTGACCCGGCTGGTGGAGACCCGGTCGGAGCTGAAGGAACTCGCCGAGGAGCGCGGCATCAAGCTGACCTACATGCCGTTCGTGATGAAGGCCATCGTCGCCGCGCTCCAGGAGTACCCGGAGCTGAACGCGAGCCTCGACGAGGAGAACGAGGAACTCGTCGTCAAGCACTACTACAACGTCGGCATCGCGGTGGCGACGGACGTCGGCCTGATGGTGCCCGTCGTGGACGACGTGGACCGGAAGGGCATGCTCCAGCTCGCCTCCGAGGTGAACGAGAAGGCCCAGAAGGCCCGGGACCGCTCCATCACGCGCGAGGAGCTCCAGGGCTCGACCATCTCCATCACGAACTTCGGCGCCATCGGCGGCGAGTACGCGACGCCCATCATCAACTACCCGGAGGTCGCCATCGTCGGCCTCGGCGAGTTGAAGCAGCGTCCGATGGTCGTCGACGGGGAGGTGGAGGCCCGGTGGACGCTCCCGCTGTCCATCTCCATCGACCACCGCGTCGTCGACGGCGCGGAGGTCGCTGACTTCACGAACACGATGATGGAATACCTTAACAATCCGAAGCTGCTGCTCCTAGAATAATGGTCGTCGGAGATGTCGCAACCGGGACGGACGTAGCGGTCATCGGCGCGGGCCCCGGCGGGTACGTCGCCGCCATCCGCGCAGGACAGCTCGGCCTCGACGTGACGCTCGTCGAGGAGGACGCCTACGGCGGGACGTGCCTGAACTACGGCTGCATCCCGTCGAAAGCCCTCATCTCGGCGTCGAGCCTGGCCTACGAGGCCGGCCACGCCGAGGAGATGGGCATCCACGCCGACCCCGAGGTCGACGTCGGACAGATGGTGGAGTGGAAGGACGGCGTCGTGGACCAGCTCACCGGTGGCGTCGAGAAGCTCTGCAAGGCGAACGGCGTGAACCTGATGGAGGGGCGCGCGGAGTTCGCCGACGAGAACAAGCTCCGCGTCGTCCACGGCGGCGAGGGGCAGGGCTCGGAGTCCATCGAGTTCGAGCACGCCATCGTCGCGACGGGGTCCCGGCCGGTCGAGATTCCGGGGTTCTCCTTCGACGACGAACCCGTGCTCGACTCGCGGGCCGCGCTCGCACTCGACGAGGCCCCGGACAGGCTCGTCGTCGTCGGCGCGGGCTACATCGGGATGGAGCTCTCGACGGTGTTCGCGAAGCTCGGCACCGAGGTGACCGTCGTCGAGATGCTCGACGACATGCTCCCCGGCTACGACAGCGACCTGTCCCGGCCGGTGAAGAAGAAGGCGAAGGAACTCGGCATCGAGTTCCATTACGGCCAGGCCGCCAAGGAGTGGCGGCGTGCAGAGGCGGCCGCCGACGGCGGCGACGCCGCCGACATCACGGTCGTCACCGAGGACGAGGACGGCGAGACGATGGAGTTCGACGCGGACAAGGTGCTCGTCGCGGTGGGCCGTTCGCCCGTCACCGACACGATGAACCTGGAGGCCGCCGGCCTCGAACCGAACGAGCAGGGCTTCCTGGAGACGGACGACCGCGGCCGCACCGACAGGGACCACATCTTCGCCATCGGCGACGTGGCGGGCGAACCGATGCTCGCGCACAAGGCCAGCAAGGAGGGACAGGTCGTCGCCGAGGTCATCGCCGGCGAGCCGTCGGCCCTCGACTACCAGGCCGTGCCGGCGGTCGTGTTCACCGACCCCGAGATCGGCACCGTCGGCATGAGCGAGGCGGAGGCCGAGGAGGCGGGGTACACGCCCGCCGTCGGCCAGTTCCCGTTCCGCGCCAGCGGCCGCGCGCTCACCACCGGCCACGCCGACGGCTTCGTCCGCGTCGTCGCGGACGAGGACTCCGGGTTCGTGCTGGGCGCGCAGGTCGTCGGCCCCGAGGCGTCCGAACTCGTCGCGGAACTCGGCCTCGCGGTCGAACTCGGCGCGACCCTGGAGGACGTCGCCTCCACCATCCATACCCACCCGACGCTGTCCGAATCCGTGATGGAGGCCGCCGAGCACGCGCTCGGGCACGCAATCCACACGCTGAACCGGTAACCCGACGTCTCTTCTTTCGACCGCGGCGGTGCGAACAGTTAGCATCCGGCCGGCCGAACAGTCGACCATGACGACGGTACCACCCGAGGCCGAAGCCCTCATCACCGACCGGAAGCTCATGGCCCACCTCGCCACCTCGGTCGACGACCGCCCGCGGGTCGCGCCGGTCTGGTACGACTACGAGGATGGCACTATCAGCGTCCTCACCGGCGGCCGGAAGCGCGACGATGTCCAGCAGAACCCCCGCGTGGCGGTCTCCATCCAGGAGGACCGTGACGGCGACGCGCTCTGGTTCGTGTCGCTGAAGGGGACGGCGACGGTGGTCGACGACGTGTCGGCCATCAACGAGGCGGCCCGCACCATCTACACCAGGTACGTCGGCCCCGACGTCGAGGAGTGGGACGCGTTCTACCGCGACCACCTGGGCGAGAACCCGCCGAACAGCCTGGTCGAGATAGCGGTCGGGTCGGTCGCGTACGACGTGTACGAGGAGTGACGACCTGTCACCCCGACGCGTTTTTCAACCCCCGGGGCAGTATCGGGAGGCATGCGAACGGTCACCCTGGGCCCCGCCGGCACGTACTCCCATCGAGCGGCGCGGTCCGTCGCGGACGACATCGACTTCCGCGAGTCGGTCTACAGCATCGTGGAGGCCGTGGCCGCCGGCGACTACGACCGGGGCGTGGTCCCCATCGAGAACAGCATCGAGGGGAGCGTCACGGAGACCCTCGACGCCCTCGCCGACCTCGAGGTGGCGGTGGTCCGGGAGATAGTCACGCCGATACGGCACGCTCTCCTGGCCCAGTCCGGCGAGTTCGACGTGGTCGCGAGCCACTCCCAGGCGCTGGCTCAGTGCCGGACCTACCTGGAGGAGGAGTATCCGGACGTCCGCCTGGAGGCGGTGGCGAGCACCGCACGTGGCGTCGAGCGGGCGCGCGAGGACCCGACCGTGGCGGGCATCGGCCATCCGGACAACGCGGGGGACGGCCTCCGGGTCGTCGCCGAGGACATCCAGGACCGCACGTCGAACGCCACCCGTTTCTTCGTGGTGGCGCCGGCGGCCGAGCGGTCGGAGGCGGGCGGGAAGTCCTCGTTCGTCGTCTACCCGAACGCGAACTACCCGGGGCTCCTGCTCGAACTCCTCGAACCGTTCGCCGAACGGGACATCAACCTCTCGCGGGTGGAGTCGCGGCCGAGCGGCGAGCGACTCGGCGACTACGTGTTCCACGTCGACATCGCGGCCGGCCTCTACGAGGACCGCACCCAGGCGGCCGTCGCGGAGATAGAGGCGATAGCGAGCAAGGGGTGGGTGCGCCGTCTCGGGTCCTATGACGTCGAGCACGTGGTGTGACCCGCGTCTCGTGGTAACAACCAACAGCCCGCGGTGAGTTTTAAGTTGTTTGCGAGACAATTTATTCCCCGGGGAGATACTATGGCAATCCGACGACGCAACCCGTTCGACGAGCTAGAGGAGATGTTCGAGCGAATGAGCGAGCAGTTCGAGCGCGGCACGCTCGGCGACCTCGGCATGGGCATGGAGGCGATGGCCGTCGACCTCGCCGACCACGGCGACGAGTTCGTCGTGACGGCCGACGTGCCGGGCTACGACAAGGACGACATCAGCGTCACCATCAGCGACAACCGCCTGAAGATAGCGGCCGAGCGCGACGAGACGACGAAGGAGGAGGGCGAGCAGTACCTCCGCCAGGAGCGCCGTCACGAGTCGATGCGGCGCACCCTCACCCTCCCGGAGGGCGTCGACGAGGAGAACATCACCGCGAAATGCCGGAACGGCGTGCTGACGGTCACCCTCCCGAAGGAGCACGTCACCGAGTCCGGCAAGACCATCGACATCGAGTGACGACCCGGACGACCCCGTTTTTCAGGCCGAGTGCACGAGTCTCGCGACCGCGTCAGCGGCCGTCGCCGCCGTGCCCTTCCAGCCGTCGGGCCTGTCGCCGCCGCGCTTCGGCGGGGTGAGGCCGAACTCGACCGGGTGGTACTCGACGCGGTCGAGCGCGTCGTCGGCGACCCGGCCGACGAACTCGGCGTTCAGCCGTTTCGAGGACACCCCGCCGGCGGCGAGGTCGTAGTAGCCGGTGAACAGTTGGCAGACGACGACCCGGGGCGCGTCGAGGCGGCCGGCGTCGAGGTGGCGGAACAGTTTCGCGGTGTTGTCGGCGGGGTCGGCCCGCCGCCACTCCAGTTCGACCAGGACCAGCAGGTCGTCGCCGACGCCGGTGACGTCGACCGGCGTGCCGGCGACGTCGTGTTCGACGCGCCAGTCGAGTTCCGGGAGGCGGTCGGCGAGTGCCGTCCGGAGGGCGGCCTGCACGTCGCCGGCGAAACGACCCATGAGCTGGCCCACTCGCCCGGTCCGCCTGACCCTTCCCGTCCCGGCAAACCTTGCCGGCATCTGACAGGCCCGCCAGTCACGATAATAGGTCTTTTAGGCTGTGGCCGTAAGGGGTAGCATATGACCTACGACCCGCGGGATATCGAGCGGAAGTGGCAGTCCCGATGGGAGGAGTCGGGCCGGTTCGAGGTCGACCCGACGGACGAGGACGCCACGTTCATCACGGTCCCCTACCCGTACCCGAGCGGCGGGATGCACATCGGGCACGCCCGGACCTACACCGTCCCGGACGTGTACGCCCGGTACCGCCGCCTCCAGGGCGACAACGTCCTGTTCCCCCTGGCGTGGCACGTGACGGGGACGCCCATCATCGGCGCCGTCAACCGCCTGAAGAAGGGCGAGGAGGAGCAGCTCTCCGTGCTCCGGGACACCTACGACGTGCCCGAGGACGAACTGCAGGACCTGGAGACGCCGATGGGCTTCGCCCGCTACTTCATCGAGAACCACTACAAGAAGAACATGCGGAAACTCGGGCTGTCCATCGACTGGCGGCGCGAGTTCACCACGAACGACGACCGCTACTCGAAGTTCATCACCTGGCAGTACGAGACGCTCAAGGACCACGGCAAACTGGAGAAGGGGCTCCACCCGGTGAAGTACTGCACCGAGGAGCGGAACCCGGTCACCACCCACGATCTGCTGGAGGGCGAGAACGCCGAGTTCCAGGAGTACACGCTCATCAAGTTCGCCGCCGGCGACACCGTGATGCCGATGGCGACGCTCCGCCCGGAGACGGTCCACGGCGTCACGAACGCGTACGTCCACCCCGAGGCGACGTACGTCCAGGCGTCCGTCGACGGCGAGAAGTGGGTCGTCTCCGAGCAGGCCGTCGAGAAGCTCGAACTCCAGGAGCGCGACGTCGTCGTGGAGCGGACGTTCCCGGGCAGCGACCTGGTCGGCGACCGCGTCACGAACCCGGTGACGGGCGACGAGGTGCCCATCCTGCCCGCCACGTTCGTCGACGCCGACAACGCGACGGGCGTCGTGATGTCCGTCCCGGCCCACAGCCCGGACGACTGGGTGGCGCTCCAGGAGGCGAAAGCCGACGAGGAACGCATGCGCGAGTACGGCCTCGACCCGGCCGAGGTGGCGGCCATCGAACCGGTCGCCATCCTCGACATCGAGGGCTACGGCGAGTACCCCGCACAGACCGCCGTCGAGGAGCGCGGCATCGAGGCCACCGACGACCCCGCCCTGGAGGAGGCCACCCAGGAGGTCTACAACCGCGAGTTCCACAGCGGCGTGCTCCGGGACATGTACGGCGAGTTCGCGGGCGAGGTGGTCGAGGACGCCCGCGACGACCTCAAAGCCCACTACCAGTCCCAGGGCGACTTCGACGCGATGTACGAGTTCTCCGAGGAGGTGGTCTGCCGGTGCGGCGGCGACGTCGAGGTGGCGAAACAGGAGACGTGGTTCCTGCGGTACAACGACCCCGACTGGAAGGACGCCACGCACGCGGCCGTCGACGGGATGGACGCCATCCCGGAGAACACCCGCGACCAGTTCCACCACACGGTCGACTGGCTGAACGAGTGGCCGTGCATCCGGAACTACGGCCTGGGCACGAAGCTGCCGTGGGACGACGAGTTCGTCATCGAGCCGCTGTCGGACTCGACCATCTACATGGCGTACTACACCATCGCCCACCGCATCCAGGACGTGCCCGTCGACGACCTCACCCACGAGTTCTTCGACACGCTGTTCTACGGGCCGGAGGCCGTCAGCGACCCGCACGAGACGGCACTGGAACTGCGCGAGGAGTGGGACTACTGGTACCCGGTCGACTACCGGTGTTCGGCCAACGACCTCATCAGCAACCACCTCACGTTCTACCTGTTCCACCACGCGGAGCTGTTCGACGAGCCGAACTGGCCCCAGGGCGTCACCACGATGGGGATGGGCCTGCTGGAGGGCGAGAAGATGTCGTCCTCGAAGGGACACGTCGTCCTCCCGACGGACGCCATCGAGCGGTACGGCGCGGACACGGTCCGCTTCTTCCTGCTGAACTCCGCGGAGCCCTGGCAGGACTTCGACTGGCGGGCCGACGAGGTCGAGTCCACCCGCGCCCAGCTCGACCGGTTCTGGAACCGCGCCCAGGAGATAATCGACGGGCCGGCGGGCGACGAGGACGAGATCGAACATATCGACCGGTGGCTGCTGTCGAAGCTCCAGGCGGTCGTCGAGGCGGCCACGGGGTCGATGGACCGGTTCGAGACCCGGGCGGCGAGCCAGGAGGCGTTCTACCGGTTCGAGGAGGACCTGCGGTGGTACCGCCGGCGCACCGACACCAGCCGGCCGGGCGCCCGGTGGACGCTCCGCCACGTGCTGGCGACCCGGCTGCGCCTGCTCGCGCCCATCGTCCCGTTCATGGCGAACGAACTCCACGAACAGCTGACCGGCGAGCCCGTCGAGGAGGCGGCGTGGCCGGAAGCCGACCCCACCCTGGAGCGCACCCGCATCGAGATGGAGGAGGCGCTGGTCGCCGACCTGGTGGACGACGTGCGCGAGGTCGTGGACGTGACCGACACCGACCCGGACGTCGTCCGGGTGTACACCGCCGCCGACTGGAAGTGGCGCGTGTTCGACGACGTGGTCGAGACCGGGCCGGACGTCGGCGCGGTCATGGGCCAGGTGATGCAGCGCCCGAGTCTGCGCGACCGGGGCGACGCGGTCAACGACCTGGTGCAGGACATGGTGTCGTTCGTCCGCGAGTACGGCGACGAGGAGCTGGTGGAGCTCCAGCAGCTCGACGAGCACGCGGTCTACGACCGCGCCGTCGGCTTCCTGCGCGAGGAGTTCGACGCCGACGTCGAACTCTACGTCGAGGGCGAGGACGCCCACGACCCCGCGGACAAGGCGCGGCACGCCGCGCCGTTCCGGCCCGCCATCCACCTGGAGTAGCCGAACACCTGTTGCTCTGCTAACGTTTATTCCCCGGCGGCCCGTACCCGAGGGTATGAGCGACGCAGAACCCCCACCGGCTCCCGTCAGGGTGCTCCGGACGGTGACCCCGCCCTACCACGGGCATCCCGACGCCGGGATGAGCACCGTCGGCTGGATCGTCTTCCTCGGCATGCTCGTGATACTGCTGCCGCTGCTCCCGTTCCTGATTCTCGTCTGGCTGCTCGGAAAACTGTTCGACCTGGTGGCGGGGGCGACTAGTCGAGGCCGAGGAGGTCGAACTCGGTGCCGTTGCCGTGCTCGTTGGCGTGCTCGTAGACGATGTGGGCGGTGGCGACGTCCTGGATGGCCAGCCCCGTGCTGTCGAAGACGGTGACGCCGTCGGCGTCCGTGCGGCCGTCCACCTTCCCGGTCACTATCTCGCCGATGGCGCCGTAGATGTCGTCGTCCGTCAGGACGCCCTGGCTGTACGGGACGTTGATCTCGCCGGAGTGGGTGGTCTGGGCGTGGTCGTCGATGACGAGTTTCGCGGCCAGCAGGAGGTCGTCGGCGAGTTCGTGTTTGCCCTCGGCGTCCGCGCCCATCGCGTTGACGTGGGTGTGGTCGCCCACGTCCTCCGGGGCGACGATGGGGTCCTCGACGGGCGTCACCGTCGAGAGGACGTCGCAGTGGCCGGCCTCGCTGATGGACCCGCCGCGCGCGTCGAACCGACCCTCGTAGCGGTCGACGAACGCCGCGACGGCCTCGTCGTCGATGTCGCTGATGACGACCTCCTCGATGTCGCGGACCTGCGAGATGGCTTCGAGCTGGGTGTAGGACTGGACGCCGGCCCCGACGATGCCGAGGCTGGTGGCGTCCGGGACGGCGAGGTGGTCGGTGGCGACGGCGGCCGCCGCGCCCGTGCGCTTCATCGTGAGTTCGGTGCCGTCCATGAGCGCGAGCGGGAACGCGTTCCGCGGGTCCGAGTAGACCATCGTCCCCATCACGGTCGGCAGCCCCCAGTCGTCGGGGTTGTCCGGGTGGACGTTCACCCACTTGATGCCCGCGGCGTCCCAGTCGCCGGCGTCGATGTACGCGGGCATCGACCGGAAGTCGCCGTTGTACTGGGGGAGGTCGATGTAGGACTTGGCGGGCATCTGGGCGTCGCCCGTCTCGTAGGCCGCGAACGCGTCCTCGATGGCGCCGATGAGTTCGCCCATCGGCGTGTTCTCGTGGACATCGTGTTTGTTCAGGAGCAGGGTCTGCATGCGCGCAAATGTTGCGGGACCGTACTTAGTTCATGCTAAACGCCGCGAATCCCGCCGATTACCCGGAACGAGTCGTCGCGGTCGCCGGTGTCCCCGTCACCGGCCGAGCGATGGACGCGTCCGGCGTGAGCAGTCTGAGTTCGACGGTGGTCGGCTCATCGACGTCCCGTAAGAGGTGCACGTCGACGGTCCGCTCGCCGGTTTCGCCGGCGGCAAGCGTCATGCTGACGGTGTCCATCCCCGGCCCACCGTGCCCGAAGGCGCCCCGAAACGTGCCGTCGCCAGGGCCGCGGTTCCGCACGGCGACGTGTGCCTCGACGGGCTGACGGGCCGGGACCGTCTCGGCGACGTCGAACGCCGTCACCTCGAAGTCGGGAGCGGGCTCCGCCAGCGCCGTCACCAGGTCGTCCGGCAGCGACCACCTGGCCACCACCTGCCCCGAGTCGCGGTACTCCAGGTGTGGGTCGGACGCGTCGAGCGGGCACGGCACGTCGAACCCGACCCAGTCCGAAGACGGGCCGGCACCGTCCGGCGGCTCGTGGTGGAGCTGCGACAGGCGGACGTCGTCGTAGGCGTCCTCCCAGGCGGCGTGTCGCTCGCCCCCGGCGACGAAGCTGAACGGTGACGCCGGCCGAGGACCGTCAATCTGGAGGTCGACGAACACGGCCTGCCGGCCACCGAAGCCCGTCACTGCGACCGCGTCGAACGCGTAGGTGTAGAACGCCGAGTGCCGGTGGCGGGCGGCGACGGGCGTAATAGTGGCGGCACCGGACGGGACTGGGTCGCCGAACGGGACCGTCGTCCTCTCCTCGTCGGTCGTGGTCTGCCGGGCTCGGGTCGACGTGGTCGTCCGCGTGCTGTCGGCCCCCGGTCCTGTGTTCCGGGACGTACAGCCGGCGACCGCGGCGAGGCTCGTCGCACCGGCGACCAGGAACGAGCGACGGGAGGGCATGTGGCCGACTGACTGCACCGGCAGCTAAATGTCTTGTGCGCGAGAGGAAGCGGGGTTCGACCGGTAGCGATTCGAGAGTCGTGCGGTGCGGCGCGGCGCAGTGCAGAAAACGGCCAGGTGCACTCGCGAACGAAGGGAGCGAGTGGGCAAGGCCGAGGAACCCCAGACTCAGAGGGTCGAGCGATTCAGGCCGCCCTCGACGGGGACGGCCGCGCCGTTGATGTAGCCCGCCTTCGGCGAACTCAGGAACGCGACGGCGTCGCCGAGTTCCATCGGGTCGCCGATGCGGCCGAGCGGGTTCGACGCGCCGCGTTCGGCGAGTCCCTGCTCGTAGGACTCGTACTCGCCGCGGTCGACGCCCTGGCGGATGAGGTCGCTGATGCGCGGGGTCTCGTGCGGGCCGGGCAGGACGGCGTTGACCCGCACCTCGGGCGCGAGTTCGCGCGAGAGCGTCTTCTCCAGGCCGACGACGCTCATGCGGACGGCGTTCGAGAGCACGAGCGAGTCGATGGCCTCCTTCACGCTCCGCGAGGTGATGGTGACGACGCTGCCGCCGCCGTCCTGGAGGTGGGGCGCGGCCGCCCGGACGACCCGGACGACGCTCATCACGAGCAGGTCGAACGCGTCGTACCAGTCCTCGTCGGTGGTTTCGAGGAACGGGCCGCTCGGCGGGCCGCCGGCCGAGGTGACGAGGTGGTCGACGCCGCCGAACTCGTCCACGGTAGCCTGGACGAGCGCCTCGACATCGTCCGGGTCGGTGATGTCGCCGGCGTAGCCGACGACGTCGCCGTCGCCGTCGCTTCCGACGTCGGCGACGGCGTCGGCGAGGCGGTCCTCGTCCCGGCCGTTGACGACGACGTTCGCGCCCTCCCGGGCGAGCGCCCGGGCCGCCGCCTTGCCGAGGCCGCTGCTCGATGCCGTGACCAGTGCCGTGTTGCCGTCGATTCCGAGGTCCATGCTGGTGACGTGGGCGGTGAACGGCAAATAGGTGGGGTACGATACCACCCCGCACAGCACGCGGACGCCGGGCCGGCGACCGCGACCGAGGCGTCAGCCACGCACCGACCACCGCGTGCGACGCTGGTCACGCATGGACGTGCGTGCGCCGGCGCCGAAGCGCGGCCCCGAATAGTTAGAACCCCAATAAATTGGGTGTATCGGTAAACAACCCAGATAGTAATCTGCAGCAACAGCTCGTGTGCCACCAATACACACGATTTATTTTGTCGTTCCGGGTAGATAGCATATATGTCAACGTGTCAGTATCTTCTCAAAGCAATTAAGCAACAATACGGAGAACACCTGGTGGGGGAGAACACGTGAAACGGCGGGCGTTCATGAAAGCAGCGGGAGCCGCGGGACTCGTCGGATTCACCGGGGGAGCGGCCGCACAGGAGGACCCGTACCTCCAGGCGGCCCAGCAGATCGGATTCGCCGAGAACTGGCGGCAACGGCGCATCGAAGCAGCGAACAACTGGACGAACGAGCAGCGGTCCGGGGTACCGAACCGGCAGGAGGACACGAGCTGGACCGGAACACAGTCGTTCCAGACCGCACCGTGGGAGCCACCCGAAGGGTGGCAGGACACGATAGCGAGCGAGGTCGACACGCTCCAGATACTCAACCACGGCGCGGCCAACATGGAGTTCGACCCGGCGACCCTGGCGACACACGAACTCTTCGAGGAGAAGACCGGCATCACCATCGAGCCGCTCGAGATCGGCGTCGACCAGGCGAACCTCAAAGAACAGCAGTTCCTCAGCGCCCAGGAGGGACAGCCCCAGGTGATGAACGTGGACGGACCGCTGACGCCGGTGTTCGTCCAGCAGGGCTTCCTCGAACGGGTCGACCCGCTCTACACCGACGAGATGTGGGAGACCTACATCCCGGCGCTCAGGAGCCTCGTCGAGTGGGACCTCGACCCGCGGACCGAAGGCACCCACCAGTACGGGTTCCCGAACATCGCCGAGGCGACGGTCGGGAGCCTCCGGCCGGACCTCGTGGAGGAACAGGGCCTCGACCCAGGCCGGTACCAGGGCGAATGGACCTGGGACCTGCTCGAAGAGACCATGCAGGCCTTCGAAGGCACCGACACCTTCGGCTACGCCTACTACGCGGGGAACCCGGTCTACCTGTTCTACTCGTTCCGCCAGCTGCTCTACCAGCAGGGCGGGCGACTCGTGCAGGACGACGGGACCATCCGGGTCGACACTGAACCGTCCCGGACCGTCCTCCAGAAGATGTTCGAGTGGCGCGACAACGGCTGGGTGCCCGAGGACGTCATCTCGTACGGCGAGGGCGACATCATCGACCTGTTCCTCGCGGGACGCATCGCGTACGCCGACGGGTTCAGCGACTTCGTGCCGCGGGCCCTCGGACAGTACGAGGCCGACACCGAGTACCGGGCGGTGGTGCCGCCGGCGGCCAACACCGGGCCGAGTCCGGCCCAGGCGTCGCTGGTCGCGCCGAACTGCACCGCCATCAACCCGTTCGCCGACCCGGCGCACAAGGTGGCGGGGCTGCTCTACGGCGACCTGCGCCTGAGCTACCCGAGCCAGTGGTGGGAGTTCACCTACGAAGGGAACATGTCGTACATCGACCAGGTGTATCCGGACGCGGCCGAGGCGGACGCGGTGCCGTACGCCGACGTCCTCGGCACCGCCATCGACCGGGGCGTGCTGGAGCTGTTCCCGCAGCAGCAGGCCATCTTCCAGCGCCTCGCGACCGACTTCCAGAGCGCCATCGTCGGCGACATCTCGCCCGAGGAGGCGACGACGCGGGGACAGGAGTTCATCGACAGCGTGCTCAGCCAGTAGGCGGGCACGCCCCACCACTCACTCACAATGGCCTCGGAAGCGTATCGACGCACCCCGGAGACGCGCTACGGCCGCGCGAGGCAGTGGCTCTCCCGGGTCGCAAACGACCACATCCGGCTCGTGCTGCTCGGACCGGCGCTGGTGAGCCTCGTCGTCATCTTCGTCTACCCGGTCGCGTTCCTCCTCTGGAGTTCGCTCCAGCGGACCTTCGGGTTCGGACTCGGCTCCGAGTTCGCGCCGACGTACAACTACACGCGGATGTTCACGGACCCGACGTTCTGGAACGCCGCGGAGAAGACGCTGGCGTACTCCGTCGGGTCGTTCGTCGTCACGATGGTCGCCGGCCTGGTGCTCGCACTCGCACTCGACAAGGTCGCCCGGAAGCGACTCCGGGACACCTACACCACGCTCCTCCTGCTCTCGTGGGCGGTGCCGCTCTCCATCGTGGGCGTGACCTGGCGGTGGATGTTCAACGGCCAGCTCGGCGTCGTGAACAAGCTCCTGCTCGACATGGGCGTCCTCGCCGAGTCGTACTCGTGGCTCGGCAACGGCCTGACGGCGATGGGCATCGTCATCCTCGCGGACTCGTGGTCGCGGATTCCGTTCGCGGCCATCGTGATACTCGCGGGCCTCCAGTCGATCCCACAGGAGATGTACGACGCCGCCAAGGTCGACGGCGCGACGACGTTCCAGACGTTCCGCCACGTCACGCTGCCGTACCTCCGGCCGTCGTTTTTCGTGGCGGGGCTCATCACGTGGATGTTCGCGTTCCGCGCGTTCGCCATCCCGTTCTCCACGACGAACGGCGGCCCGGCGGGCGCGACGGAGGTGCTCGCCATCTACATCTACCGGTTCGGCATCCAGCAGACGCTCTACGGCTTCGCGTCGGCGGTGTCGGTGTTCCTCGTGGCCGTGACGCTGGTGGTGGCCGCCGTCTACGTCGTCGTCATCCTCGAACAGATACGGGAGATAGAAGAATGAGTCGAGGACCCGAGCCGCCGGCCGACGACCGCGACCCGGCGACCGACGGCGGAACGACGGTGCGCGACAGCTTCGGACTCAAACGCTACCGGCGGCGACAGCGGTTCTGGAACGCCGTCGAGAGCCCGTACGTCGTCCACCTCGTACTGTTCCTCGGGGTGTTCTTCATCGTCGCACCGCTCGTGTGGATGCTGCTGACGTCGCTGAAGACCAACGACGCCGTCTACAGTCTCACGTACCTGCCCGCGAACCCGACGCTGGAGAGCTACTACCTCGCGCTGTTCGAACGCGGCTACTGGAAGGCGGTCCGGAACAGCGTCATCATCTCGTCGGCCTCGACGGTCGTCGTGATGCTGCTGGGGACGCCCGCCGGCTACGTCTTCAGCCGGTACCGGTTCCGGTTCGACAACCTGGTGTTCACGTTCATCCTGTTCACCAGGCTGTTCCCGCCCATCGGGCTGGTCGTCCCCTACTTCCGCATCATGAGCGTCACCGGCCTCATCAACGCGAAACTCGGCATCGTCGTCGCGAACGTCTACCTCTGGCTGCCGCTGGTCATCTACATCATGCGCAACTTCTTCATCACCATCCCGCGCGAACTCGACGAGGCGGCCCGCATCGACGGCTGCACGAAGATACAGGCGTTCCGGCACGTGGTGTTCCCGGTGGTGCTGCCGGGCTTCGCCGCAGGCACCATCCTGACGTTCCTCTACTCGTGGCGGGAGTTCCTGTTCGCGTTCACCGTGAGCACCGACCTCCAGTCGATGACGATTCCGGTCGCCACGTTCCTGTTCGTCGGCGACACGTCCATCCAGTGGGCGTCGATGGCGGCCGCCGCCGTCGTGGCGACCATCCCGTCGGCGCTCGTGGTGTTCTTCTTCCAGCGGTACATCGTCGTCGGCCTGACGGGAGGGCTGAAGCGATGACGGACCGCCACGACCGGACGGGGCGGCGGGGCAGTCGGAACCGACCGGGGCGGCGGGCGGCCGCGTCTCCGCGCCCCGGACCGCCGGCCGGACGACCGGCGACCGAGAGCAGTTCTGTACGGGTGAGAACGACATGAGCGACACTGCATCACGCGAGACGGGCGACGAGGGCGCCGAGGACCGGAGTCGGGCGGTGAGTCTTCGGCTGGAGAACGTGACGAAGGTGTTCGACGAAGGCGGCGCGGCGGTGGTCGCCGTCGACGACGTCTCGCTGACGATTTACGACGGCGAGTTCGTCGTCCTCGTCGGGCCGTCGGGCTGCGGGAAGACGACGACGCTCCGCATGGTGGCGGGCCTGGAACAGCCGACCGAGGGCCGCATCGAGATCAACGGCGTCGACGTCGCGGGGCTCGACCCGCGCGAGCGCGACGTGGCGATGGTGTTCCAGAACTACGCGCTCTACCCGCACAAGACCGTGCGCGAGAACATCTCGTTCCCGCTCAAGATACGGCGCTACCCCGGCGACGAGGTCGAGTCGCGCGTCGCGTCGGTGAGCGAGATGCTCGACATCCCGGAGCTACTGGAACGCCGACCCTCCGACCTCTCCGGCGGCCAGCAGCAGCGGGTCGCGCTCGGCCGGGCGGTCGTCCGCGACCCCGAGCTGTTCCTGTTCGACGAGCCGCTCTCGAACCTCGACGCGAAGCTCCGCATCCAAATGCGGACCGAGTTGAACAAGCTCCACGACCGGGTCGGGAAGACCTCGGTGTACGTCACGCACGACCAGGCCGAGGCGATGACGCTCGGCGACCGGGTCGCCGTGATGAACGACGGCCGGATACAGCAGCTCGCGCCACCCCAGGTGGTCTACCAGCAGCCGGCGAATCGGTTCGTCGCGGGCTTCATCGGCGAACCACCGATGAACTTTTTCGACGTGACGCTCGTCGACCGCGACGATGACCGGTGGGTCTCGTGCGACGCCTTCGACCTCGCCCTCCCGGACGCCGCCTCGGAGGCGGTCGCTTCGTGGGACGGCGACCCCGACGCCCTCGAATTCGGCGTCCGCCCCCAGCATTTCGCGGACGCCGACCTCCAGGGTATCACCGCCGAGGGCCGCACCTTCGAGGCGGTGACGAAGGTCGTCGAACCGATGGGGCCCCACCTCGACCTCACGATGGCGCCACTCGACAGGCAGGACGACGAAACCGCGGAGTTCACCGCGCGGGTGTCCAGCGACAGCACCGCCCGCGCAGGCGAGACCATCACCCTCGCCGTCGAGATGGAGAGCACCCACCTCTTCGACGCGAAGACCGGCGAGAACCTGGTCGTGTAATCGTCGAAACCAACAGCTTCCGAGTAAGTCCGAAAGAAAGCGGGATTCGGCCGACAGTGGTTCGAGAGCGATGCGGTGCGGAAGCGGTCAGGTGCTGGAGTGGCTGTGGGCGCGGGCCGACTTCACATCGCGCCGCCCATGCCGCCCATGCCGCCCATGCCGCCCATGCCGCCGCCCATTCCGCCGGCGGGCATGTCGTCGTCGCCGTCGTCGCTGCCGCCGCCCTTCAGGTCGCCGGCGGCGATGACGTCGTCGATGCGGAGGATCATGACGGCCGCCTCGGTGGCGCTCTCGATGGCCTGGGTCTTCACGCGGAGGGTTCGACGACGCCCTCCTCGTCCATGTCGATGATCTCGCCGGTGTAGGCGTCGAGGCCCGCGGTGGTGTCGCCGGCGTCGTGCTGGCTGCGGAGGTCGACCAGGCTGTCGATGGGGTCGAGCCCGGCGTTCTCCGCGAGCGTGCGCGGGACGACTTCGAGGGCGTCGGCGAACGCCTCGATGGCGAGCTGCTCGCGACCGCCGACGGAGTCGGCGAAGTCACGGAGCTTGAGCGCGAGTTCGATTTCGGGCGCGCTGCCGCCGGGGACGACCTTGCCGTCCTCGACGGTGACGCGCACGACGCCGAGACTGTCCTCGATGGCGCGCTCGACTTCGTCGACGACGTGGTCGGTGCCGCCGCGGAGGATGAGCGTGACGGACTTGGCCTCCTCGACGTCCTCGACGAAGATGCGCTCGTCGCCGCCGATGTCCTTCTGGGCGACGCTGCCGGCGAAGCCGAGGTCGTCGGCGGTGATGTCGTCGACGTTGCTGACCGGGGTCGCGCCGGTGGCGCGGGCCAGCCGCTTCATGTCGCTGTTCTTGACGCGGCGGACGGCCAGGATGCCCTCCTTCGCGAGGTAGTGCTGGGCCATGTCGTCGATGCCGCCGTCGACGAAGACGACGTTGGCGCCGACGTCGGCGAGCGTGTCGACCATCTCCTTGAGCTGCTTCTCCTCCTGTTCGAGGAACTGCTGGAGCTGGTCGGGGTCGGTGACGTTGACCTCGGCGTCGATCTCGGTTTCCTTGACTTCGAGTGCGGTGTCGACGAGCGCGACCTTCGCGTCGTCGACGGCGAACGGCATGTTCTCGTTGACGCGCTCCTTGTCGACGATGACGCCCTCGACGAGTTCGGAGTTCTCGATGGAGCCGCCGACGACCTTCTCGACTTTGACGTTGTCCGTGTCGACGCCGTCCTCGTCAGCGACGGCCTGCACCGCGTCGACGACGAGGTCCGAGAGCGTGTTCTTCGCGCTCTCGGCGCCCTTGCCGGTCATCGCCGTGGCGGCGATGCGGCCGAGGTACTCGGTGTCGTCGGCGTCGACGTCGATGGCGATGTCGTCGAGGAGTTCCTTCGCCTTCTGGGCGGCCTGGCGGTAGCCCTGGGCGAGGGTGGTCGCGTGGATGTCCTGTTCGAGCAGGTCCTCGGCCTTGCCGAGGAGTTCGCCCGCGACGATGACGGCGGAGGTGGTGCCGTCGCCGACCTCGTCTTCCTGTGTCTCGGCGACTTCGACGATCATGTTCGCCGCCGGGTGCTCGATGTCCATCTCCTTGAGGATGGTCACGCCGTCGTTCGTGACGACGACGTCGCCCATCGAGTCGACGAGCATCTTGTCCATCCCCTTCGGGCCGAGGGTGGTGCGGACGGATTCCGCGACCGCCTTGCCCGCGGTGATGTTCATGGACTGTGCGTCTTTGCCGGAGGTCCGCTGGGACTCCTCCGAGAGTACGATGAGGGGCTGTCCGCCCATCTGCTGCGACATGGTTCACCGGTTGATTGAATGTGATTCTATATAAGCGCTGTGGATGCGGTCGATGGAACCGCGACGCTCCCGTGGAAACCTGTATGAGAGCCGATGACACAGAATCGCTTAAGTATCGATGGGGCCCGACAGCGCCGGACGAGACGAGAACAGGACCGGTCAGCCGGAGAACTCGTGGTACTCCATCCCGCTGTGCTTGATCTCCTCGGTGCGCTTGCGCTCCAGGAACGAGTAGACGGCGCCGTGGGGCGCGCCGTCGAGGATCATCTCGGCGGCCCGGCGGACGATGTCCACCTGCTTGGGCTGGCCGATGATGCCCATCGTCGAGCCGTAGATGACGACGTCGGCGCCCGTGAGCTCCTCCATCAGCTGTCGGGTGCGGCCGTTCTCGCCGATGAGGCGGCCCTTCTGCCGGCGGAGGTCGTTCTCGTTGCGGGTGGCGGCGTCGATGTCGATGAGTTCGAACATCATCATGTCGTCGTCGAGGAGGCGGAGCGCCTCGTCGGGCTTGAACCCGCGCCCGATGGCCCGGACCACGTCGGGGCCCTTGATGCCGACGAGCGGGTCGCCCACGGATTCGACGGCCACCGACCCGTTCTGGGAGTCGATGTCGAGGCGGACCTCGGCCTCGTGCTCGATGCGGCGCATGGTTTCACCTCCTTCGCCGATGAGCACGCCGATCCGGTCCTGCGGAATCTTCACGTGTTGCATGTCCATGCGTATGAGACGGCGCGGTTTAAACTGATGGGCTTACCGCGAGCGGGCGCGGGGGTCGGTAGCGTGTGACGACGGCGCAGACGCGCGCGGTCGCAGGGGCGTCGCTGTCGGGTGAAACATGTTAACCCGAGGTTAGATGGCTGGAGCGACGGTACCGGTGGTATGACGTGGCACCTCACGCTCGACGAGGACACCTACGAGGCCGCCCGCGACGCGTTCACCTGGGAGGTCCCCGACGGCTACAACATCGCCGAGGACCTGCTGGGGAAACACGACGACCCGAAGGGGTCGGTCGCGCTGTTCCAGGCCTACCCCGACGGCCGCCGTGAGACCTACACCTTCCACGACCTCGACGTGCTCACGAACCGGATGGCGAACGCCCTCGCAGACCTCGGCGTCGAACGCGGCGACCGGGTCGGCGTGGTAGTCCCGCAGAAGCCGGCGAACCTCGTCACCCACCTCGCGTGCTGGAAACTCGGCGCCATCTCCGTCCCGCTCTCGGTGCTGTTCGGCGAGGACGCCCTGGGCTACCGCCTGGAGCACAGCGGCGCGTCGGCGGTCGTCTACGACGCCAGCGTCCGCGACACCGTCGCGGCCGTCGCCGCCGACGCGCCCGACCTCGCCCACCGCATCGAGGTGGACGGCGATGCGCCGGGCGACGCGCTCGCCTTCGACGACCTGGTCGCCGACCAGCCAAGGACGTTCGACGTGGCCGACACCGACGCCGACACGCCCGCCATCATCATCTACACCAGCGGGAGCACCGGCCCGCCGAAGGGCGCCCTCCACACCCACGACGTGTTCCTCGGGCACGTGCCCGCCTTCTACATGTACTTCGAGCGAGACGTGCTCGGGAAGACGGTGGCGTGGACGCCCGCCGACTGGGCGTGGATCGGGGCGCTCGGCGACCTCGTCTTCCCGGCGTGGCACTACGGCCGCCCGGTCGTCGGCTACCCGATGGGGAAGTTCGACCCCCACGAGGCGTTCGAACTGCTCGCGGAGTTCGGCGTCACCGACGCGTTCCTCCCGCCGACCGCCATCCGCATGATGATGGAGGTCGAGGCCCCCGCCGAGCGCTACGACCTCGACCTCGACGCGGTCTGCTCGGGCGGCGAACCGCTCACCCCGGAGATACTGGAGTGGGCGGACGACGAACTCGCGGGCGTCGTCGTCAACGAGATATACGGCCAGACCGAGGCGAACCTGCTCGTCGTGAACTGCCAGGACTGGTTCGAGGCGCGGCCCGGCAGCATGGGCAAACCCGTCCCCGGCCACGACGTCGCCGTCGTCGACCCCGAGACCGGCGAGGAGCAGCCCCGGGGCGAGGTGGGCGAGATAGCCGTCGACGTGCGCGGCGACCCGGTCATCTTCGAGGAGTACTGGAGGAGCCGGAGAAGACCGCGGGCACGCGCGTCGGCGACTGGCACCTGACCGGCGACCTCGCCGAGCAGGACGACGACGGCTACGTCTGGTTCAAGTCCCGGGACGACGACCTCATCATCACGGCCGGCTACCGCGTCGGCCCCGGCGAGGTGGAGAAGGCCATCCTCGAACACGAGGCCGTCGAACAGGTGGGCGTCGTCGGCGTCCCCGACGAGACCCGCGGCGAGGTCATCAAGGCGTTCGTCCAGCCGGTCCGGGGCGTCGAGGGCTCGGACGCGCTCCGCGAGGAGATACGCGACGTCGTGCGCGACAGCCTCGCGAAGTACGAGTACCCTCGGCAGATCGAGTTCGTGGAGAGCCTGCCGCAGACGACGACCGGGAAGATACAGCGGAAGGAGCTACGCGAGCGCGAGCAGTCGAGGTAGCTGGAGTCTCCGCCTCGCGTCGGAGCTACTCGTTCCCGCTGCCCTGCATCAGCTTCTGGATGTCCTCCTGTTCGGCCAGCGAGTCGGGGTCGCCGCTCGCGACGATCTCGCCGCGCTCGATGACGTAGATGCGGTCGACCACGTCCGGGACGTGCTGGACGTTCGACTCCGCGACGAGCACCGCGATGCCGCGGTCGTTGATGTCGCGGATGTACTCCTTGAGGTTCGACACCACGATGGGTGCGAGGCCTTCGAGCGGTTCGTCGAGGAGGAGCAGGTCGGGCTGGAGCGCGAGCGCCCGGCCGATGGCGGCCATCTTCGCCTGGCCGCCGCTCAGGTTCTCGACGTTGGCGTCCCGGCGGTCCCGGAGTTCGGAGAACACGTCGAAGACGCTCTCGACGACGGCGTCCTCGTCGTCGACGCCGCGGTCGGCGCCCGCCGTCCAGATGGGCAGCCGGAAGTTCTCCTCGACGGTCATCCCCGTGAACAGCCGGCGGTCCTCGGGCTGGTAGCCGATGCCGAGCCCCGGAATCCGGTCGGGGCTCATCTCCGTGAGCTCCTGGCCGCGGAACGAGATGCTACCGTCGAGCACCTCCGTGAGCCCCATGATGGCCCGGAAGGTGGTGGTCTTGCCCGCGCCGTTGCGGCCGACCAGGCCGACGGCCTCGCCCTCGTCGACCGTCAGGTCGAGGTCGTGGCTGACCGGGAACCCCTCGACGGCGGCGTCGACGCCCCGGAGTTCGAGCAGCGGGTCGGTCATTCGTCCACCCCCAGCAGGAGGCTGCGGAGTTCGCGGTCGGTTTCGAGGATGGACGGCGGTCCCTGCCCGTGGACCTGGCCCTGGTGGAGTGCGACGACGCGGTCCGCGTACTCGGTGACGATGTCCATGTCGTGTTCGATGGTGACGGTGGTGACGCCCTCCTCGCGCCCCACCTCGGCGATGGTGTCGATGACGTACTCCTTCTCGCGGGTGGAGACGCCCGCGGTCGGTTCGTCGAGCAGGAGGTAGGACGGGTCGAGGCCGAAGCTCATCGCGACGTCGAGGAGCTTCCGGTCGCCGTGCGGGAGTTCCTCGGCGACGGCGTCCGCGCGGTCGGTGAGCCGGAACCGCTCCAGCAGGTCGTCCACCGCGGACTCGACCTCGGGGTGTTCGTCGCGGAGGCTGAACATGCTCCGGGTGACGCCGCGCTTCGACAGCACGGCCGTCCGGAGGTTCTCGCGGACGGTCATCTCCTCGAACAGCTTCACGACCTGGAAGCTCCGGACCAGGCCCGCGTGGACGCGCTCGTCGGGCGTCCGGTCGGTGACGTCGTCGCCGTCGAGCACCACCGCGCCCTCGTCGGGTTCGAGGTGGCCGGTCAGGAGGTTCACGAGCGTGGTCTTGCCCGCGCCGTTCGGGCCGACGATGAACACCATCTCGCCCTCCTCGCGCCCGAACTCCAGGGAGACGTCGTCGGTGGCGAGCAGGCTGCCGAACGACTTCGAGAGGTTGTGCGCTTCCAGCATCTCAGCGCACCCCCAGTTTCGCGGTGATGGCGCTGGCGGTCCGCCCGAGCCAGTCGGCGACCACGGTCGGGTCCTCGCGGAACGCGCCGAAACCCTCGCGGATGCGGCCGCCGGACTGGAGCGACCCGACGATGCCGCTCGGGAAGCCGAACACCAGCGCGAGCAGCACCAGGCCGGTCAGCGCGTCGAAGTACGGCGTGACGTCGCGGCCGACGTCCTGGAGGAACACCAGGAGGATGCCGCCGACGAGCGGCCCCAGGAGCGTCTGGTAGCCGCCGAGGATGGCCATGAACAGGATGTCGCCCGACCGGAGGAAGTAGAGCACGGGCTCCGGGCGGACGTGCTGCTGGACCATCGCGTAGAACGCGCCGGCGACGCCGCCGTAGAGCCCGGAGATGACGAACGCGGTCCAGACGTACCGGCGGACCGGGATGCCGATGAACCGGGCGCGGGTGCGGTCCTGGCCGATGGCGTCGAGCGCGTTGCCGAACGGCGAGTTCGCCAGCCGCCACATCACGAGCAGCCCCGCGATGACCACCAGGATGGTCAGGTAGTAGAGCAGGACGGCGTACACGTCGGACTCGAAGGCAACCCCGAAGATGAGGGGTTTGTTCGCCGCGCCGGGCCGGACCGGCAGGCCGTCGCTGGAGCCGAAGAAGGACTGGCTCTGGGCGACCGCGTAGAGCAGCTGTCCGAACGCGAGCGTCAACAGCGAGAAGTAGAGCCCGGTGTGGCGGAGCGAGAGGAAGCCGATGGCGACGGCCATCAGCCCCGCCAGCACCAGCGCGGCGGCGAGCAGCACGAGCATCGAGGAGACGTCGTACTTCGCGGCGAGCACCGCGGCGGTGTACGCGCCGGTGCCGAAGAACGCGGCGTGGCCGAACGACACGAGTCGCGTGTGGCGCAACAGGAGGTTCAGGCCCACCGCGGCGAAGCCGAACAGCACGCCCTGGTGGATGACGCTCAACTGGAGTGCCGGCGTTATCTTCACGATGTCCGGCACCGCGAACAGCAGGACGAGGCCGACGGCGGCCAGCCCGGCCTGGCGGGTGGTGAGTTCGAGGCCGCGCATGACGCGGACGTGGCGTTCGCCGTCGCGGTCGACGAGTCCGGGTCCCCAGTCGCGGCTCATGCGGTCTCACCCCACGTGCCGAAGAGGCCATCGGGTTTCACGAGCAGGATGACGGCCATGATGGCGAACGGCACCGCGAGTTCCGCGGGCGGGTACTGCCAGATGGCCCACCGGCTCAGGACGCCGACGAGGAGCGCGCCGACGAACGCGCCGCGGAGGCTGCCGAGGCCGCCGATGACGATGACGACGAACGACAGCACCAGCGGCTTCGCGCCCATCGAGAGGCTGGCGTTGGTCGGCGGCAGGAACATCGCGCCCGCGAACCCGGCGAAGAACGTGCCGAGCGCGAACACGAGCGTGAACGTGCGCGTGGTGTTCACCCCGATGGCGGTCGCCATCTCGCGGTCGATGGCGGTCGCCCGGATGATGCGGCCGGTGCGCGTCCGGTTGAAGAAGTAGAACAGGGCGACGACCACCACCGCGCCCACCAGGATGATGACGACGTTGTACGTCGGGTAGGTCAGCCCGACGTAGGTCGCGAGCGGGATGGAGTTGATGCCGCTGTAGACGCCCTGGAGGCGGAGCGACGTCGGCCCCCAGACGAGCTTGTTCACGTCCTTGATGATGAGCAGCAGTGCGAACGTGAGCACGAGCTGGTAGACGTCGTCTCGGTCGTAGATGGGTCTGAACAGGGTGGTCTCCAGGAACGCGCCGACCGGGACGAGCAGCAGTGCGGCCAGCCCCGCGCCGACGAGCACGACGACGAGGAACACCGCCTGCGACACCGGGTCCGACGGCGGTGCGACCAGCCCCGTCAGGAACCCGAGCACGCTGAACCCGACGTACGCGCCGAGCGCGAACAGCTCGCCGTGGGCCAGGTTCAGCACGTCCAGGATGCCGAGGACGATGGTCAGTCCCGACGCGATGAGGAACAGGATGAACCCGTACTGGAGGCCGTGGAGCGTGTGCGTGACGAATTGCGTGAGCGTAGACATTGGTCTCTCAGGTATCGGAGTCTGCGGGCGATGCGACCGGCGGCGACGTGGCGTCCCGTGGGGACATCAGCTCCAGCCGGAGATCCACTCCGAGGCCGTCGTGCCCGGCGGGGGCGACAGCTCCTTGGCGGCGTAGACGTTGACGTCCTCGAGGATGGCGCCGCCCACGTCGTCGGAGTAGGTCATCTCGCCGTAGTAGGCGTTCGACATGCCCTGGTGGTCGGCCGCCATGACGTGGTAGCCGGCGGGCGTGTAGAAGCCGTGGCCCTCCAGGCCGCGGGCGATCTGTTCCTGGGACGGCCAGCCGCCGGTGACGTCTACGAGCTTCTCGACGGCGGTGGCCCACGCTGCGACCGCGCCGTAGCCGCTCAGGAAGTGGGCCGTCGGGATGGCGTCCCACTGCTCTTTGGCGTCGTCGTACAGCGCCTTGCCGGGCTGCCACCGGCCGGTCGCGGGTTCGTCCCAGTAGAAGTTGCGGGAGCCGGAGATGGCGCTGGCCTGCTCGACCACGTCCCGGCTCAGGTCGTTGGCGGCGCTGTAGAGCACCGAGCCGACGAGCTGGGTGTTCTCGAACATGTTGTTCGCGGCGCCCTGGTTGAGCAGGGTCGTCACGTCGCCGCCCCACATGCTGGAGAACGTGACGTCGGGTTCGCGGTTGTTCACCTCGGTGATGTGGGTGGACATGTCGTCGGCGAGCAGGTCGGGGTAGCCCTCGTAGACCACCTCGACGTCCGTCAGCTTCTGGATGGCCTGCTTGAACACGCCCATCTCGTCCTTTCCGAACGCGTAGTTCGGGTTGATGCCGGCGACGGTGTTGACGTTCTCCGGGCCCAGGCGGTTGACCGCCTCGCGGGCGGCCGACACGCACTCCATCACGTCGTAGTTCTGGAAGCGGAACGAGTAGGTCGGGTCGGGCACCGTCTCCTCGTAGAGCGTGGTGACGGTGCCGTCGGTGCCGACGTTGACGACGCCCTGTTCTTCGACCTCGGGCGCGAGCGCCGCGTGGCCGCCGCTGGAGGTCGGCCCGAACGTGACGTCCTTGCCCTCGTCGACGAACTGGCGGTAGTTCTCGACGTGGGCGTCGGCCTCGTGGACGACGTCGAGGTTTATCTCGCGGCCTGCCACCCCGCCGGCCTCGTTGATGCGCTGGACGGCGAGTTCCGCGCCGTACTGGGTCTGGAGGCCGAGTACGGCCGCCGCGCCCTGCGTGAACGTCTGCAGGCCGGCCGAGATGGGTTCGTCGGGAACGTCGGCGCTGCCCCCGCTCTGGTTCCCCTGGCTGTCGCCACCACCGAGCAGGGTGCTGCAGCCCGCGAGGGCGGCGGCGAGCGCCGTCCCGCCGACCGCCTTGAGCATGTCGCGTCGTTCGATGCCACCGTCGTCGTCGGACGTTGTCCGGTCCATGGTAATCACCGTGTGTTGGCCCCGGCCGCCCGGCGCGGCCGGCAGATGCCAGCTCCAGCGACGCCACACCCGGCGGAGACGCTGCAGTCTGGTACCACTACACAGGGCTACCGTAACCGTCGACCTAAAACCCGCAGGTTAATTGATTAACGTCGAACCGGGGAGAACCCGTCGCCGGGACCGGAATCTGTCACTCCTCGGCACCGTCGCGGACGACGGCTTCGAGGGCTTCGGCGTCGACGTCGAGGCCCTGGCGCTGGAAGAACGCGGCGACGTTCCGGCAGTCGCGGGCGAGGAACTCGTCGGCGTTCGGGTGGTGGACGGTGACCGCCTGGCCCACGTCGATGAAATGTATCTGGTCGTCGTGGACCACGATGTTGTACTCGGAGAGGTCGCCGTGGACCAGGCCGACCTCGTAGAGCCGTCGCATGTACTCGCTGACGACGTCGTAGGCAGTCTCCGGGTTCTCCAGGTGGACGTCGAGGAGCTTCGGTGCGGCGCCGGACTCGTCGCCCAGGTACTCCATCACGAGGACGTTCCGCTGGACCGCGATGGGGGTGGGGACGCGGACGCCGGCGGCGAGCGCCCGCTTCAGGTTGGCGTACTCCTTGCGGACCCACGCCAGCACCACCTCCTGTTTGTCCCGGGACGACAGGTCGTCGAACCGGGGGTCGGCGGCGAGGTAGTCCGACATGTGCCGGAAGCTGCTGGTGTTGATGCGGTATATCTTCACCGCGACGTCGCGGCCGTCGGCGCCGAGCGCCTCGTAGACGTTGGCTTCCTTCCCCGTCGAGATGGGGCCGCCGAACGCCTCGATGTGGCCGTCCTGGACGAGCTTGTAGATGGCCGCGAACGTCGCGTCGTCGAACACCGAGGCTTCGACCTTGAACCGCTCGGAGTTCTTCAGCCGCTGGCGGAACTTGCTGAACTCGCGGTCCTGCGAGCGCGCGATGCGGTCGACCTCGGTGTCCGAGACGTCGAGGTCCTCCCACTCGTCGCCGCGCTCCTCGGTCGCCTCCGGGTCGACCATGCCGTAGTCCCTGTCCATCTACCCGCGGCTACGTGCCGGAGCAGTAAAACGGGTCGGCTTGTCCCGGGTCGCGAACGTAGCGAAGAGAGGGTGTGCGGTGACGTCGCGAGCCGTCCGGAGCGAACGCGGCTACTGGATGTGGCCTTCGTCGCGGAGCTGGTCGGCGTCCTGCTTCTCGTACCGCCAGGTGATGTCGGCCTTCTCGTCCTGCCAGTCCCACGGCTCCACGAGCACGACGTCGTCCTCACGGATCCAGATGCGCTTCTGCATGCGGCCCGGGATGCGGGCGGTTCGCTCCTTGCCGTCGGCGCACCGCACTCGGACGCGGTTCGCGCCGAGCATGTTGGTGACAACTGCGAACACCTCGTCCTCGTCGGGCATCCGCAGGTTCTTCCTGCCACCCTCGTTGTCACTCATACGCCAGGTTTCGTGGGGGAGGCTTTTAAATTCGCCGACGCACGTCCGACGAAAGCGCCACGGTTATGGGCGCGGTCCGGGACAGACCGGTATGCTCGACAAGCTCGGTCCGTTCGGCATCGTCGGCGTGCTGGCCATCATCGGCGGTATCGCGCTCATCGCGGTGCAGAGCCCCGTCGTCGCGGCGGGCATCTCGCTCGTGCTCGTCGGCGTCGGCCTCACCGCTCGAAGCCTGGTGCAGAACGTGATGGGGATGTTCGGGATGGCGTGACTACTCGGCGCTGAGTTCGCGGAGCCGGTCGCGGCCGTCCGCGACGAGCCGGTCGAGGTAGTCCGCGAGCGCGCCCTTCGCGTCCGCGGGGTGGAGTTCGCCGGATTCGAGGTCGGCCGCGAGCGTCTCGTAGTCGTCGTAGGTCAGGTCGCCGCCGTACTCCTCGGGGCGCTCGACGACCACCTGCTCGAACCGCGGGAAGACGTGGAACCGGAAAATCTGGAGCACGGGGTTCTCCAGGTCGCCCTCGGGGTCGCGGGTCGGCGGGCAGAACGCGCTGTTCACCTTCTCCGCGATGTCCTCGGTGGAGTCCTCCATCGAGATGGTGACGCCCTGGCTGGAGGACATCTTCCCCTCGCCGGTCGTGAGGTCGGCGATGATGGGCGTGTGGAGCGCGGGACGCTCGTCGTAGCCGACTTTCGGGAGCGTCTCGCGGGCGAGCATGTGGACCTTCCGCTGGTCCATGCCGCCGACGGCGAGGTCGAGGTCGAGGTACTCGATGTCGAGGGCCTGCATGAGCGGGTAGACGACGTGGGAGACCTTCGCGGTCTGGCCGCTCTGGAGCTCCGCCATCGCGCGCTGGGCGCGGTTGAGCGTCGTCTCGAGCTCCATCGCGTGGAGGTCGAGCACGTAGTCCTCGTCGAGCTGGTAGTCGGAGCCGAGCACGAACTCGGTCCGGTCGTCGTCGAGGCCGAACGCGAGGAACTGCTCGCGCATCACGGCCGCCGTCTCGCGTATCTCCTCGAAGGTGCCCTTGTCGTTGAGGTAGGCGTGCACGTCGGCGAGCAGGATGACGACCTCGAAGCCCGCCTCCTGGAGGTCGATGAGCTTGTTCGCCGTGAGCATGTGCCCGATGTGGAGGACGCCCGAGGGCTCGTAGCCGACGTACACCCGCTTGCCCTCGGGTGACTCGGCCAGCTCCCGCACCTCCTCCTCCGTGACGACCTCCTCTGTGTTCCGGGTGATCAGGTCGTACGCGTCCATGGGTGAAGATGAGGCGTCGCTGGCTTAGGGGTTACGTCATGGCGGAGGAATCCGGTCGCTCGCGACGAGCGGGCGACGTCTCGCCGACGCAGGGCGGCGCCGGGCGGAGCCGGCCGGGCGCAGGGTCGAAACCGCCGCGGAAACGGAGCGTGTGACACTCGCGATGCCCGGACGAGCGACTCCCGAAACGGGACGCGGTCGAAGCGTCACCAGGGGCCGCTGGGCGACGCCTCATCTGAATCGGGCCGGATAGC
This sequence comes from Halobacteriaceae archaeon GCM10025711, assembly GCA_042662785.1. Classification (GTDB taxonomy): domain Archaea; phylum Halobacteriota; class Halobacteria; order Halobacteriales; family Halobacteriaceae; genus JBHSYX01. Next base: position 269,117 of record JBHSYX010000001.1, on the reverse strand, counting down.
TGCGCTCCACCGGCGTCGGAAACGTCGGCCGTGGACTACCGGGTCGTTCCCGACGCACCGAGGTACGTTCCCGCATGCCAAACTGGTTCTGGCCCGACTCTCTAGTGGTCCGACAGCCACCGCACCCGCCGGCCGTGCTGCTCGATGTGGAAGTGGCAGTCGGGGCAGGCGCTCACCGCGACGGAGTCAGTTCCGGTCGGCGCGGTGCTCGCTGATGAGGCGGTCCACCATCGCGGCGTTCTGCTGGCGTTTGCGGTCGTCGGCGCGCTCCTCCCAGTCCTCGACGACCGCCTCGACGTCGCTCTCGCGGGCCACCGCGAGTTCGTCCACCTCCTGGAACGCCACGTCGGCGGCGGGGCCGACGGGTATCTCCGCCTCGAAGAGAATCTGGTCGGCCACCTCCGAGAGGCCGCCTTTCTCGCGGAGGACGACCCGCGGCTCGAAGCTCACGAGCTTCTCGGCCGACCGCCGGCCCGCGCCGGAGGCGTCCCGCAGGAGCACCACGTCGCCCTTCGCGATGCCGTACTGGTCGCTGGTGCGCTCGATGGCGTCCACGGTGAACTGGTCGACCACCTTCACCGGCACCAGGTCCTTGTCGGTGTTGACGTCGCCGAAGTTCGAGTGGTCGAGCTTCCAGAGGGCCTTCATGCGCTCGACTTTCTCCTCCAGGGCGTCGACCCGGTCGCGCTCCGCGTCGAGTTCGCGCTCCAGGCGGTCGTTCTCGCGCTCCAGGCGGTCGACCTCGCGGCGCTCGCGGGCTTCGCGGCGCTCCTCGCGCCTGGCCTCGGAGAGCTCCCGCTCGTACTCCTCGATGCGTTCGTCCTTCTCCTCCAGGCGGTCGGTGAGGTCGTCGACGTGCGACTGGAGGCGGTCGACCTGGTCTTCGAGCCGGCGGATGCGCTTCTCCTCGGGCGTCAGTTCGCGGGGCGTGTGCTCGGACTGCTCCTCCTCGGGTTCGTCCTCCTCGGTCAGGTCCGCGACGACCGCCTCCACCGTCTCGCCGCCGAGGACGCGCGCGGTCACCTCGCCCCGGTCGAACTGCGGCGGCACCTTCCGGGCGATGCGCTGTAGCTGGTCCTCGTGGGCATCGAACGCGTAGAACGCGGCCGCCATCGCGTCGCGCTCGTGGTCGTTGTCGTAGCCCTCCTCGCGGGTGCGGTGCTGCTTCTCGTCCACCGGCAGGTCGGTGTCGGGCGTCCAGCCCGCGGCGTCGAAGCTCCGGCGTATCTTCTCGACCGTCTCCGGCATCGGCGTCACGTCGGCGGCGACGATGACCGGCCGCCCCCGAGAGATGATCCACTCGATGACCGCCGCGGTGTCGGCGGTGCGCGTGCTCAGCACGTCGAGGAGGTGGCCGTCGAGGTCGGTGAGGGCGACGGCGGTGGTCGTGCCGGGGTCGATGCCGACGATGACGTGGTCGCGGCGCTTCGCGAGCGGTTCGAACTCGATGCCGTCGCGCCGGACGGGTTCCACCTCGATGCGGACGTCGCCCGACCGGCGTTTCGACACCGGGATGTCGCCGGGCGGCGCCGCCACCTCGAAGACCGCGTTGGCGTAGCCGCCGTACTTCTCGGTCACCTCGCGGTCGAACTCGAGGCCGGCCTCGGAGAGCTTCGACTCGACGTCCCTGGCGGTGGTCTTGACGGAGCCGTGGATGCGCCGGGTGTAGCGGTCCTCGCTCCACCCGCCCTTGCCGGTCGACCGGCCCCGGGACACCTTGACCCGGGTGCGGTTCTCGAAGGCGGACACCTCGTGGCCGACGTTCCGGGCGGCGAGGCGGGCGGCCGCCTCGGCCTCCTGCATCGGGTCCTTGCCGTACGGGACGCCGTGGCGGGAGGCGACCCGCGAGAGGGGTTCCGGCCGCTCTGCGCCCGTCACCTGCACCAGTCGGGTGCCGTCCGGCAGTCCCCGGAGGAAGTGGACGAGTGCGTCCTTGTCCTCTGCGAGTTCGTACATGTTGTCGGTCGCGACGATGGCGGGTTCGTCGCGCTCGACGAGACGAAGCAGTTTCCGGCGGGAGACCACGTCGCGGTCGAACGACTCGCCGTCGAAGACGACGAGCGCGTAGGACGGCGCGTCACCGCGGACGTCGCCGCTCTGGACGTCCACCCCGAACACCAGGGCGTCGAGGGCACTCGTTCGCGTGCTCACACTCCTCGGTTAGGCGTCTCCCGGATATAAATTCACGGCGGGGAGTGGTCGCGGGCGGCGACGGCGGGTTACCGCCAGTCGGCGAGCGACCGTGCCTCGCGGACGTGTACCGACAGCCACGCGTCGTCGGTGGACACGTCCGAGATGATGTACCGGTCCGTCTCCCCTTGTCTATCGCGCCCATCACCTGGGCGGCTGTTCCCCCGTCCCCTGCGGTCGTCGATTCAACCACGTCTGTTGACTGTGTCTCGGTCAGTATCGCATCACTGCCTGACCGTCCAAGGCGTACTTACCCGGTCCGAAGGAACGCGGGTCACTCCCCGCGCTTGTAGCTCACGATGCGGCCCCAGGAGCTCTTTTTCCCCCAGAGGCCCGAGCGCATGCACTCCAGTTCGACGACCTGTGAGTTGTCGACGAACAGGTTGACCTCCGGGCCGAAGTTCTTGATGTACCACTCGAACACCTCGGGGTCGGCCGCCTCGAACACGCAGTTCTCGACGCCGAGTTCGTTCGCTATCTCGAAGGCGACGTCGGTGCGCCAGTCGCGGACGCGCTCGGTGATGCCCTCGGACTCGACCATGATCTTGTACGCGCCGGCGTCGAGGTGCTTGCGCGCCTCCGCGATGGCGCTCGCGGGGTCAATGGCGGCCTCGGCCTCGAGTTCCTCCACGGCGGACGCACCGCCCGCGCCGAACTGGACGTTGATCTCGGGTTTGGCCTTGAGGCCGTGGTCCTGGACGAGTTCGGTGAGCGACACCAGGTCGTCCACGTCTATCGCGAGGAAGCCACTCGATATCTCCACGATGTCGAAGCCGAGGTCGTCGGCCTCCTCGACGTAGTCCTCGACGTGGTCGTGGTCGCGGACGAGCACGTGCTCGATGAACCCGCCCGTCGACACCTGGACGTCGTGTTCGTGGCAGATGTCGTTGAGTTCCCGGACCACGTCGCGGTCCATCAGGGCGAAGGACCCGCCGGAGAACTTGTAGATGTCCACCCACCGGCCCATCGTCTCCAGGATGTCGCGTAGTTCCCGGGGGCCCATCGGGTCGTAGTACGGGCCGCGCATCTCCGTGATGCCCGTCTCCCGGGGTTTCTCCTCGCGCTGGTTCAGTTTCAGGAAGTCGAACGCTCGGTCGGGCATGGCGTGCAGATACACGGCGGCGCCCACCATATTCCTGTTGGGCGCGCTGAAAGACAAGCGAGCCGACAGGTCCCGGAGTCCGGACGCTCAGCGGAGGTTGGCGGCCAGGCCGTTCACGTCGTGGTTCTCCAGGTCGCGGACCGTCTCGACGAGTTCGTCCTGGTGGGCCTCTTCGTAGACGTTCCCCGCCATCGTGTGGAACTTCGCCTCGACCTGCTCCCACGACATCGGGTTGTTCGGGTGGCCCTCGAAGTCGGCCTTCTCGACCCGGTAGCTCTCGCCGTCCTTCATCGCGACGTCGACGATGGCCGGCATCTCGCCCGCCTCGAACCGCTCGGTGAGTTCGGGGTTCTCCTCGACGGTGACCGCCCGGAGGAGACCCTGGACGTCGTCCCGCCGGATGCGCTCGGGTTCGTAGGCGTCGTTCGTCATCTCGCGGTCGATGAGCGCCGCCGCGAGCATGTAGGGCAGCGAGTGGTCGGCCTGGGCCTTCGTCTCCACCTCGTACCGGCTTCCTCGCCGCCGCCGATGATGAGTTTCGCCCCGGCGAACGTGTCGAGGTGGATGGCGGTGACCTCGTCGTGGTCGACGTCGTGTTCCTCGGCGAGTTCGATGACGCCCTCGACGGCCGACTGGGCGTACGTCTCCGCGACGTACTTCTTGGTCATCACGTCGAACAGGCGGTGACAGCCCGGGTCGAGGTCCACCTCGAACTCCCCGGAGACGACCTGCTTCCACCCCTTCTTCCCCTCGAAGAGGTTCTTCGGCCCCTCCATCCCGTTCTTCGCGAGCATGGCGGCGTAGACCGCGTTCCGGGCGGCGTTCGCCGACGCGATGCCCTTCCACATGTTGATGCCCTCGGTCCGGGTGACCCGGAGGGCGTTGTGGGCGGTGCCCGCGATGCCGATGGCGTTCCGGGTCTGCTCGTAGTCGAGGTCGAGCAGTTTACTCGCGCCCGCCGCGGCGGCGATGACGGTGTGCGTGACGTGGTCCCAGCCCCTGTCGCGCACGGGTGCGTTCCACGCGAGTTCGCCCTGTATCTCGTACGCGATGGCGATGCCGGCGATGAGGTCCTCGCCCGAGGCGTCGGTGTACTCGCCGCACGCGACGGCCGACGCGATGGTGTCGCTCGGATGGGGCGTCTCGCCCGGCGCGAGGAACGAGTCCATGAAGTCGAGATACCGGGTCAGCGTGGTGTTCATCATCGCGGCGTCGGGCGGCGAGACGGTCTGGTTGCTCCCCCAGACGCGGCAGGCACCCTCCTCGCTCGACTCCAGTGCCGTCTCGCGCACGATCTCGACCGGTTCCTCTCCGACGGCCCCGAGGCCGATACCCACGGAGTCGAGGACGCGCTTTTTCACCTCCTCGACGACGTCCTCGTCGAGGTCGTCGTAGCCGGTGGACTGGACGAACTCGGCGAGTTCGGCGGTCGTGGTCATGGTTGACATACACGACCGGAACCGGCAAAAGTGTTCTCGCCGTGTCACTCCGGGTACGGCAGGTCGAACTCGTAGCCGTCGTGGGCGACGACCACCTCGCCGTCGAAGGCGCGTTCGGCCTGGTCCTTCAGCGGCGCGGTGTTCCCGGCGTACCGCGAGGAGACGTGGGTGAGCGCGAGACGGGCGACGCCGGCGCGGGCCGCCACCTCGCCCGCCTCCTCGGCGGTCGAGTGAGCGGTTTCGAGGGCGCGTTCGCGGCTGTCGTTCGCGAACGTGGCGTCGTGGACGAGCAGGTCGGCGCCCTCGGCGGCGTCGACGACGGCGTCGATGGGGCGGGTGTCGCCGGTGTAGACGACCTTCCGGCCGGGCCGCGGGTCGCCGACCACCTGGTCGGGGTGGACGACGGTGCCGTCGTCGAGTTCGACCGGTTCGCCGTCGTGGAGGCGGGAGAACTTCGGGCCGACGGGCACGCCGAGGGCTTCGGCGCGGTCGCGGTCGAAGCGGCCCGGCCGGTCGTCCTCGACGAGCGCGTACCCCAGCGACCGGGTGCGGTGGCTGGTGCGGAAGGTCCGGACCTGGTACTCGTCGGCGTCGAGCACTACCTCGTCCGGGCCGGCCTCGACGACGTGCACGGGGAACGAGGGTCGTGCCGACGGCGTGCACCAGGTCGTCGACGTCGTCGCCGGTGCCCGCGGGCGTGACGATGGTCACCGGGTCGGTCCGGCCGTTGAAGTCCCAGGTCTGGACCAGGCCCGGGAGGCCGAGCACGTGGTCGCCGTGGATGTGCGTGACGAAGACGTGGGAGACGGAGAAGCCGGTGCCGAAGCGCATCATCTGGCGCTGGGTCCCCTCGCCGGCGTCGAACAGGAGTTTGTCGCCCTCCCGGTTGACGAAGACGGCGCTCGGGTTCCGCTCGGTCGTCGGCACCGCCCCGCTGGTCCCGAGGAACGTCACGCGCAGGGTCATGCCAACCAGTCCGGTCGGCGACGGTAAACCGCCTTCGGAACGGCCCGACCGGTCGGTCGGCGGGCGAGCGTAACGCCGCCTTTCCCGGCGGCGAGCGCGGGAAACGCAGCCTTACCCGGCAGTCCGGACGGCGACGCGACGGCCGACCGGTGGGCTTACCGCCGCCCCGGCGCAAGTAACGTTGCGTTTCCAAGAGATTTGCACACCGCGGACGAGCTTACCACCGGTTATGGTTATTGTGATTTTCTGAAGGGTCATCTGGTTTTATTCCGGTGCGCGAACTCAGATGGCGCACATGCTGGTGTCACACGCCCGGGGGCATCGGCATGCCGGAGGGGAAAACGTGACAACAGCAAGAACATTAACAGCAGTACTCGTGTCAGTGATGCTGGTCGTAAGCGGGGAGCGGCCGTTACGCTGGCACAGACAGACGCACAGGACGAAGGGTCGGGGACGGCGACCGTGACCTTCGAGGACCAGACGACCGACGGCACCACCGTGGTTGTCGCCTCGGTGAACGTCTCAGATGGCGGCTACGTCGTCATCCACAACGAGACATTATTCGAGGGCGACGCGGTGGAGAGCGTCGTCGGTCACTCCGAGTACCTCGAACCGGGCGCCCACGAGAACGTCACCGTCACGCTCGACGAGCCGCTCAACGAGAGCCAGACGCTCGTCGCGATGCCGCACCTCGACACCAACGACAACCAGACCTACGACTTCAGCGCCACCAACGGCACCGAGGACGCCCCCTACGTCGAGAACGGGACGCCCGTCATCGACGAGGCGAACGTGACCGTCGAGGCGGCACCGACGACGCCGACGGACAACGCGACGGTGAACACCTCGGTCACCTTCGAGGACCAGTCCAGTGACGGCTCGAACGTCACCGTCACCGAAGTCAACCTCTCCGAGGGCGGCTTCGTCGTCATCCACGACAGCAGCCTCCAGGAGGGTGACGCCGTCGGCAGCGTCATCGGCGCCTCCGACTATCTCGAGCCGGGCTCCCACGAGAACGTCAACGTCACGCTCGACGAGCCGCTCAACGAGAGCGAAACCCTCGTCGCGATGGCTCATCGGGACACCAACGACAACCAGACCTACGACTTCAGCGCCACCAACGGCACCGAGGACGTCCCCTACACCGAGAACGGGACGGCCATCACCAGCGAGGCGTTCGTCGTCGTGACGCAGATCGAGCCGACGCCCCCGACGGAGCAGAACGCTACCGTCACGTTCGACGACCAGACGTCGGACGGGACGAACGTCACCGTCAGTTCGGTCAACCTCTCCGAACCCGGCTTCGTCGTCATGCACGACTCCACGCTGTACGAGGGTGACGCCGTCGGGAGCGTCGTCGGCCACTCGGAGTACCTCGAAGCCGGCTCCCACGAGAACGTGACGGTGCCGCTCGACGAGCCACTGGCGGTGAGCCAGCTGCTCGTCGCGATGCCGCACCTCGACACCAACGACAACCAGACCTACGACTTCAGCGCCACCAACGGCACCGAGGACGTGCCCGTCACCCAGGACGGGGCGCCCATCACGGACGAAGGGTTCGTGACGGTCAACGCGACGGAACCGACCGACAACGTGACGGACAACGTCACCGAGCCGACCGACAACGTGACGGACAACGTCACCGAGCCGACCGACAACGTGACGGACAACGTCACCGAGCCGACCGACAACGTCACCGAACCCACTGACAACGTGACGGCGAACGAGTCGTTCACGGTGTCGAACCTGAGCGCACCCGCCAACGCCACCGTCGGCGACACCATCTCGGTCACCGCCGACATCACGAACCCGAACGACGCCACCGCCACGCAGGACGTCGACTTCCGCCTGCAGGGCGACGTCGTCCAGCGGGCGAGCGTCACGCTCAGCGGCAACCTCACCGATACCGTCCACTTCGAGGTCAACACGTCGGGCGTCCCGCCGGGCACCTACGTCCACGGCGTCTACACCGACGACTTCGGCCAGATAGCCGAGATAACCCTCGAACCGGAAGTGGCGGACAACGTCACCGAGCCGACCGACAACGTGACGGCGAACGAGTCGTTCACGGTGTCGAACCTGAGCGCACCCGCCAACGCCACCGTCGGTGACACCATCAGCGTGGCGGCGGACATCACGAACCCGAACGACGCCACCGTCACGCAGGAGGTCGAGTTCCGGCTCGACGGCGACGTCGTCCGGACCGCGACCGTCACGCTCAGCGGCGACCTCACCGACACGCTGCTGTTCGAGATAGACACCACCGGCGTCCCGCCGGGCACCTACGTCCACGGCGTCTTCGCCGAGGAGGACAACGAAACCGCCGAAATCACCCTCGAAGAGGAGTGCCGGCGGACAACGTCACCACGACGCCACCCGAGGACAACGTGACGACCACGCCACCCGAGGACAACGTCACCACGACCCCGGCGGATAACGTGACGACGACCCCGCCGGAGGACAACGTGACGACCACGCCACCCGAGGACAACGTGACGGAGAACGCCTCTGTCACCTTCGACGACCAGACCTCGAACGGGTCCGCCGTCGTGGTCCAGTCCGTGACGCTGCCCGAAGGCGGCTTCGTCGTCATCCACGACGACTCGCTGTTCGCGGGCGACGCCGTCGGGAGCGTCGTCGGCAACTCCGAGTACCTCGAACCCGGCACCCACGAGAACGTCACCGTCACGCTCGACGAGTCGTTCAACGAGAGCGTGACGCTCGTCGCGATGGCGCACCTCGACACGAACGAGAACCAGGTCTACGACTTCAGCGCGACCAACGGCACCGACGACGGGCCGTACACCGTCGGCGGCGAACCCGTCATCGACGAGGCCGCGGTGGGAATCGTGGCCGTCGAGGAGCCTGCGCCGCCCGAGGACAACGCGACGACCACGCCGCCCGAGGACAACGCGACGACCACGCCGCCCGAGGACAACGCGACGACCACGCCGCCCGAGGAGATGACGGCCAACGTCACCTTCGGCGACCAGACCATCGACGACGCGGCCGTGACCGTCGACTCGGCGACGCTACCCGAAGGCGGGTTCATCGTCATCCACGACGTCGACGGCATGATCATCGGTTACTCCGACTACCTCGAACCCGGTAGCTACGAGAACGTCACCGTGAACTTGAGCGGGCCGGTCGACCCGGCGGTCGAACGGACGAAGTTCGTCGCGATGCTGCACCGCGACACCGACATGGACCAGCAGTTGCGGTTCGAGGCCGGGAGCGAACGCGACGGCCCCTACCTCGACGAGGATCACCTGCCGGTAATCGACAAAGCCCACGTCACCTTCCAGGGTAGCGTTCCGGCACAGATAGCGGGCTGAACCGACCCGTCCGGTTCTCATTTTTTCGCGGCACCCGGTCCGAGCGACGGCACCCCAACCGACCGATTCTTACCGACGCGGTGGCTACCGGAGACCGATGGACGCGCCGCTGTGGACCGACGCGCACGCCCCGGACCTCGAGGACCTCCCGCAGGCCGACGTCCGCGAGTACCTCACCGAGGCCGCCGACGAGCCCATCAACCTCGTGCTCTACGGGCCGGTGGGGAGCGGCAAGACCGCGGCGGTCCGGGCGCTCGCCCGCGAGGCACACGACGACGAGAACGACCTCGTCGAGATCAACGTCGCGGACTTCTTCGGGATGACGAAGAAGGAGGTGAGCGAGGACCCCGGTTCGCGACGTTCATCTCCTCGAAACGCCGCCGCGAGTCCTCGAAGGCCGCCCTCATCAACCACGTCCTCAAGGAGACGGCGAGCCACCCCCGGTCTCCGGGAGCTACAAGACGGTGCTGCTCGACAACGCCGAGGCCATCCGCGAGGACTTCCAGCAGGCGCTCCGCCGCGTGATGGAGCGCCACCACCAGGCCACGCAGTTCGTCATCGCCACCCGCCAGCCGACGAAGCTCATCCCGGCCATCCGGTCGCGGTGCTTCCCGGTGCCGATGCGCGCGCCCACCAGCGACGAGACGGTGGGCGTGCTCCGCGACATCGTGACGGCCGAGGGCGCCGCGTTCGACGACGACGGCCTGGAGTACGTCGCGGGTTACGCCGACGGCAACCTCCGGAAGGCCATCCTCGGCGCGCAGACCACCCACGAGAAGGCGGGCGAGATAACGATGCAGGCGGCCTACGAGACGCTCGGCGACGTGGGCGTCACCGACCGCATCAAGGAGATGCTCGACGCCGCCGAGGCCAGCGAGTTCTCGGACGCCCGGAAGACCCTCGACGACCTGCTCGTCGACGAGGGCTACGACGGGTCGGAGGTGCTCCAGGAGATACTGCGCGTCGGTCGGTCGCGGTACGCCGGGAGGAACTCGCCGACCTCCACCGGGTCGCCGGCGAGATCGACGCGGACCTCGCGGAGGGGACCAGCGACCGCATCCACCTCTCGCACCTGCTCGCGCAGCTCGGCGCGTAGTTCGACAGGCCCTATTCTAACACGAGCACGTACCGGGTGAGCGACCGGTGGACCCGGCGCTCGAAGCGGTCGGCGACGGTCCAGCCGGCGGCTTCGGCGGCGTCGTCCCACCGGCGGTCGGCGACGAGGACCGCGCGCTGGCCGACGCGGCGGGCTTCCGCGAGCGCGCCGCCGACCAGGTCGTCGAGGGCGCGGTGGGCTATCTTCGACTGGCGGCCGTACGGCGCGTCGAAGACGACGGCGTCGACGGCGTCGTCGCGGAGGAGCGCGGTGGCGTCGCCCCGCATCACGTCGAACCCGGAGTCGGGGACGTAGTGGGCGAGGTTCTCGCGGGCGCCGCGGACCATCTTCGACTGGGCGTCCACGCCGACGGGCCGCGCGCCGACGAGGCCGGCTTCGAGGAGGAGGCCGCCCGTGCCGCACATCGGGTCGAGGAGGGTGGTGCGCGGGCCTGCGCCGGCGAGGTTGACGAGCGCGCGGGCCAGCAGCGGGTCCATGCTGCCGGGCTGGAAGAACGGGCGGTCGGTGGGTTTGCGGCCGCCGTAGTCGCGGACGCTCTCGGCGGTGAGCCAGCCGAGGAGGCACGCGTCGTCGGCGAACAGCGCGCGGAGTTCGTGGTCGGGGTCGTCGAGGTCCACCTCGAATCCGCGGTCGGTGAGGACGCCGCCGAGTTCGCGTTCGGCCCGGCGGGTGTCGACGCCGGCCGTCCGCCGGACGTCGCGGGCGCGGACGGCGACGGTCCCCTCGCGGTCGACGGTCGCGGCCCGGAGGAGCGCGCGGGCGCTGGTCACGTCGGCGTCGGTGCGGCCGACGAGTTCGCTCGCGCGGTGGGTGTACGCGAGGCGGCGCACCCGGTCGGGGAGAGGGTCGCCGCGGTGGCGAGGGCGGGGGCGACCACGGTGACGTCGGTGGCGGCGCGCGCGGCTTCGGCGGCCGCGAACGCGTCGTCGTCGCCCGCGAGTTCGAGGACGTACACGTCGATGCGTGGGCGGCGGCGGGGTATCAGGCTACCGAATCCGGGTGCGTGGGCGAATAAAAACCCTGTCGAACTGTCAGAACGCCAGACTGCCAACCTTTATAAACCTTAAATACGATATTTAAGTCGAAGTATGACGGACCCCAAGGAGACCATCAACATTGAAAACGTCGTTGCCTCGACGGGCATCGGCCAGGAGCTCGATCTCCAGAGCGTGGCCATGGACCTCGAGGGCGCGGATTACGACCCCGAGCAGTTCCCCGGTCTCGTCTACCGCACGCAGAATCCCAAGTCGGCGGCACTCATCTTCCGCTCCGGCAAGATCGTCTGCACGGGCGCCAAGAGCACCGACGACGTCCACGAGAGCCTGCGCATCGTCTTCGACAAGCTCCGCGAACTCAACATCGAGGTGGAGGACGAACCCGAGATCGTCGTCCAGAACATCGTCACGAGCGCGGACCTGGGACGGCAGCTCAACCTGAACGCCATCGCCATCGGGCTCGGCCTGGAGAACATCGAGTACGAACCCGAGCAGTTCCCCGGCCTCGTCTACCGGCTCGACGAGCCGAAGGTCGTCGCGCTCCTGTTCGGCTCCGGCAAGCTCGTCATCACCGGCGGGAAGCGCCCCGAGGACGCCGAACACGCGGTCGACAAGATCGTCTCGCGGCTCGAAGAGCTCGGCCTGCTCGAGTAAAGCACAACCATCAAACCACCTGCGTTCTACGCGCCTGTATGGCGATTCCGGGCGGTCTGACGGCGGTCGTCGGAACGCTGCTGCTCGCAGCGGCGTTCTACACGGTGACGGTCCACGTCGCGGCACGCTTCGTGCTCGGCGAAACGCCGCTCGCCCGCGCGGTCGTCGTGGGCGTCGTACTCGCCGTCGTCCAGTTCCTGCTCCAGCAGTACGGCCCGGCGGCCACCATCGCGGTGACGGCGCTCGCCGACCTGCTCGCCATCCGGATGGTCTACCGGCTCAAGTTCAGGAGCGCCGCGGTCGTCGCGGCCGCCCACTACGCCATCGCGGTGGTCGCGGGCCTCGCGGTGCTGTTCTGGGTCGGCCGCTAGTCCACCAGGCGCTCTATCTGGGTCACCAGGATGCCGCTCGCGCCCACCTTCTTCAGTTCGTTGATGGTCTTGAAGACGTCGCGCTCCTCGACGACGGCGTGGACCGCCACGGACCCGTCGCCCGCGATGTCCATCACGGTCGGGCCGCCGAGGCCCGGATGACGTCCTTCACCTCGTCGAGGCGGTCGGTCGGCGCGTTGAGCATCAGGTAGCGTTTGCCGTCGGCGGCGAGCACCGACTCCAGGGCCATCACCACCTGCTCGACCTTCGGGTCGTCGACGACGTCGTCGCGGCCGAACAGCCGGACGGAGCTCCGGAGCACCTCGTCGAGGATGGCGAGGCGGTTCACCCGGAGCGTGGTCCCGGTGCTGGTGATATCGATGATGGCGTCCGCCATCCCGACGTGGGGCGTGAGCTCCGTCGCGCCCGTCACCTCGACGATGTCGGGCTGGACGGGCTTGTCCGCGAAGTAGTCGCGGGCGACGTTCGGGAACTCGGTGGCGACGGTCCGGTCGGCCAGGTCGGCGACGGACTGCACGTCGCCGTCCTCGGGCGCGGCGAGCACCAGCCGGCAGGTCCCGTACCCCAGGTCGAGCAGGTCCACGACGTTGTCCGTGTCGGCCTCCTGTGCCTGGTCGAGACCGGTGACGCCGACGTCGGCGGCGCCGTCGCTGATGTACTCGGGGATGTCGGCCGCCCGGGCGAAGAGGATGGTCACCTCGGGGTCGACCGTGTCCGCGTAGAGCTTCCGGTCCGCGCCGTCGACGACGTGCAGGCCGGCGCGTTCCAGCAGGTCGAGCGTCGGCTCGTGCAACCGGCCCTTGTTCGGCACCGCGATGCGCATACGCTCCGTTCGCGGCCGCCCCTGAAACCGCTTTCCATGGCGACGACCGCGCCCGGGAATCCACCAGAGTAATGGCCGGCGCCCGGGAACCACCTGCCATGACCACGCTCCGAATCGCCGGTGGGCAGGTGCTCCGACCGGACATGACGGTCGAGCGCGCCGACGTGCTCGTGGACCAGGACGCGGGCGCGGTGCTCGCCGTCGGCGATGTCGACGAGGGCGACGAGACCCTCGACGCCAGCGGCGGCCTCGTCATGCCGGGCCTCGTGAACGCCCACACGCACGCCGCGATGACGCTCCTCCGGGGGTACGCCGACGACAAACCGCTCGACCGGTGGCTCCAGGAGGACATCTGGCCGGCCGAGGGCGCGCTCACCCCCGAGGACGTGCGCGCCGGCGCGGAACTCGCCATGCTGGAGATGATACGGACGGGCACGACCGGCTTCGCGGACATGTACTTCCACGAGGGCGAGGTCGTGGACGCCGTCGAGCGGGCGGGCCTGCGCGCGGTCGTCGGCCACGGCATCGTCACCGTCGGGAAGGACGACGACGCGGCCGTCGAGGACCTGGAGACCGGGCTGGCGGTCGCCGAGCGGTACGACGGCGCCGCCGACGGCAGGGTCTCGACGGCGTACATGCCCCACAGCCTCACGACGGTGGCCGAGTCCTACCTCGACGAGTACGTCGCCCGCGCCCGCGAGGCCGGCGTCTCCCTCCACTACCACGCGAACGAGACGCGCAACGAGGTCGACCCCATCGTCGACGAGCGCGGAGAGCGCCCCTGGCGTACGCCCGCGACGAGGACATGACCCGCGCGGGCGATTTCGTCGCGCACGGCGTCCACGTCGACGAGACCGAGATCGACCTGCTCGCCGAGACGGGGACGGCGGTCGTCCACTGCCCGGCGTCGAACATGAAACTCGCGAGCGGGATGGCGCCCGTGCAGGCGATGCTGGACGCGGGCGTCACCGTCGGTCTCGGCACCGACGGCGCCGCGTCGAACAACGACCTCGACATGTTCGGCGAGCTGCGCGACGCCGCGATGCTCGGGAAGCTCGCCGCGGACGACGCGAGCGCGGTGGCCGCGCCCGACGCGGTGCGGATGGCGACCGCCGGGAGCGCGGCGGCCCTCGGCTGGGACAGCGGCCGCGTCGAGGCGGGTGCGAACGCCGACCTCGTCGTCCTCAACCTCGGCGCACCCCACCTCACGCCCGTCCACGACGTCGTCTCCCACCTCGCGTACGCCGCGACGGGCAGCGACGTCCGCCACACGGTCGTCGACGGGCAGGTGGTGATGGCCGACCGTGAGGTGCTGACTCTCGACGCGGACGCGGTCGTCGAGCGCGCGGCCGAGCGCGCGGCGGCGCTGGTCGAACGGGCCGAATGACGGGTCCGGGTGCGTCACCGGCCAGTCCCGCGAATTCATCCGGCTGAAGCCTCGCAAAGCCGGCGAAAAGGCGGTTAAATCCGAGCGAAGCGACTGTCGTTTTTATACCCAATGGTGGGAAACCCAGGGCTGGATATGAGATTCAACGCTGCCCTATCGACGCTCACTGCCGTCATCGTCGTGGCGGCCATGGCCGTCCCGGCGTTCACCGGGACGGTGGCCGCGGCGGAACCGCTCACCATCGACGTGACACAGGACGCGTCGACCGGCAACGCGACCATCACCGTGACGGACAACGGCTCGGTCGTATCGAACGCCACGGTCGAGGTCACCGCCGCGAACGTGGACTACGCTGGCGAAGGAGCTACACCACCGGCGAAAACGGGACCGTGACGCTCCCGAACCCGAACGAGACGGTGACCGTCGACCTGACCGCCACGGCGGACAACCAGACCGGGACCGCGGCCGTCGAGCTGGTGCCGCGGGCTGACTCGCTCGACGTCGACGTCGCCCAGGACGGCGAGACCGGCGCGGTGACGATGACCGTCACCCAGTACGGCGTCGCCGTGCCGAACGCCACGGTCGAAGTCGCCGCCGCGAACGTCGAGTACGCGGGCGAAGGAAACCACACCACCGACGAGAACGGAACCGTGACCCTCGACCCACCCACGGAGAACATCACTGTTGACGCCACCGCAACCGCGGCGAACCTGACCGCGAGCACGACGGCTGACCTCGTCGGCTACGCCGAGGAGCGCATCGACGTGGCCGTCGAGCAGACCAACGGCAGCGTGCTCGTCACCGTCGTCGACGAGAACGGCTCGGCCGTCGAAGGCGCGAACGTCAGCGTCGAAGCGACCGACGGCAACTACACCGCCGAGGGCGACTACGTGACCGACGAGAACGGCACCGTCGACCTCCGCGCGCCCGCGGAGAACGTCACCGTCGAGGTGACCGCCACGTGGGGCAACCTGACCGACACGACCACGGCCGACCTCACGGTGCCCACCCGGCAGGGCCCGATGACGTTCGGCCAGCGCGTCTCGTGGTTCGTCCACAGCATCATGGACGAGGAGAACGACAGGCCGCTCGGCCAGCTCGTCTCCGAGTTCGTGACCTCCAACAACCCCGGCGCGGACCACCGCCCGGACCACGCAGGCCCGAACCAGGAGCGCAACACCGAGCGCAACCAGGCGGCGAACAACTCCAGCGTGCAGGCCAGCGGCCCGGAGAACCCCGGTAACGGCAACGACCAGGACAAGGGCCCGAAGGACAACCCCGGGAAGAGCGGCGAGAAGGGGAACAACGGCAACGGCCCCGACAAGGCCAGGAACAACGGCAAGTAACCGCACCCGACACGCTCCACTCCCCGCTTCTTCTGCTGTTTCGTCCGGTAGCGACCGCGCTCCCGGCCGCGACGGTCCACGCCCGGACCGGCCGTCGGCCCGGAACGACCGGTCGGCGGGTCGGCAGCCGGCTTCGGTAGCGTTTTGGGTGGCCTGCCCGTTCGCCCCTGCATGAACGACGCACCACCCATCAGCGACCTCCTCGACGACGTCGAGGGGGCACGCGAGTCGGGTCGGACGAAGATGGACTGGGCGCGCCAGCACATGCCCATCATGTCGGAGCTGGCGGCCGAGTTCGCGGACGAACAGCCGCTCGCGGGCGAGCGGGTCGGGATGGCCCTCCACGTCGAGGCGAAGACCGCGGTGCTCGTCGAGACGCTCGCCGAGGCGGGCGCCGAGGTGGCCATCACGGGCTGCAACCCGCTCTCGACCCACGACGACGTGAGCGCGGCGCTCGACGCCCACCCGAACATCACCAGCTACGCGAAGCGGGGCGTCGGCGACGAGGACTACTACGCCGCCATCGAGGCGGTCATCGACCACGAGCCGACGGTCACCGTGGACGACGGCGGCGACCTGGTGTTCCGCATCCACCAGGAACACCCCGACCTCATCGACTCCATCGTCGGCGGGTCCGAGGAGACGACGACGGGCGTCCACCGCCTCCGGGCGATGGACCGCGACGGCGAACTCCGGTATCCGGTGTTCGCGGTGAACGACACGCCGATGAAGCGCCTGTTCGACAACGTCCACGGCACGGGCGAGTCGTCGCTCGCGAACATCGCGATGGCGACGAACCTGTCGTGGGCGGGCAAGACCGTCGTCGTCGCGGGCTTCGGCTACTGCGGCAAGGGCGTCGCGAAGAAGGCCGCCGGCCAGAACGCCCACGTCGTCGTGACCGAAGTGGACCCGCGGCGCGCCCTCGAAGCCCACATGGAGGGCTACGAGGTGCTGCCGATGGCGGAGGCGGCCGCGAAAGGCGACGTGTTCGTCACCACCACCGGGAACAGGGACGTCATCACGCGCGAGCACTTCGAGGTCATGCAGGACGGCGCCGTCCTCGCGAACGCCGGCCACTTCGACGTCGAGATCAACCTCGACGAACTCGCCGACCTGGCGGTCGAGGAGCGCGACGCGCGCGACGGCGTCCGCGAGTACCGCCTCGACGACGGCACCCGCATCAACGTGCTCGCGGAGGGGCGTCTGGTCAACCTCGCCAGCCCCATCGCGCTCGGCCACCCGGTCGAGGTGATGGACCAGAGCTTCGGCGTGCAGGCCGTCGCCGTCCGGGAACTCGTGGAGAACCCCGGGGCGTACGACGCGGGCGTCCACGAGATTCCGGACCGCCTCGACCGCCGGGTCGCCGAGATAAAGCTCGCCGCCGAGGGCATCGCCATCGACGAGTTGAGCGACGAGCAGGCCGAGTACATGGACTCCTGGGACCACGGGACGTAGCCCTAACTCCCGCCGCGCACCACGTGGCCGTACTTGAGCAGGCCGACGAAGACGGAGCCGCCGAGCGCGTTCCCGACCGTCGAGAGCGCGAGGAACCGCAGGAAGTCGACGACGCCGAGCTCCGGGACCAGGATGAGGCCGCCGAGGACCTCGACGGTCCCGGCGATGCTGTGGGGGAGGCCCGCGATGCCGATGGTGGCCGCGACGAGCCACACGAAGACGAGCCGGCTGATGGTCTCCTGGGCGGCGGCGACCAGCCAGGAGAGCAGCCCCATCAGCCAGCCCGCGAGGACGGCGCCGGTGAACAGCCCCCAGGCGGAGTGGTCGAGCAGTTTCGTCGCGATGGTCGCGAACGCGCTCGCGTCGGCGATACCGTAGGACGGCGCGGCCGTCGCGGCGATGGCCGCGAACACGAACGCGCCGACCATGTTGCCGGCGTAGATGAGCCCCCAGAGACGGCCGAGCTGGGCGAGCGTCGCCTTCCCGTCGAGCACCGGCAGGACGGCCATCGTGGTGTGCTCGGTGAACAGTTCGGAGCGCCCGAGCACGACGAACACGAAGCCGACGGCGTACGCGTTCGCGAGCAGGATGCTCTCGACGGGTTCGCCGAGCGTCCCGGCCCCCAGCGTGATGAAGACGGCCATCAGGAGCGGCCCGAACCCGATATCGAGGCCGGCCGAGAGCGCCGAGAGGAACAGCCCCGACGACGGCCTGGTGAGCTCGTTCAGCCCCTCGGATATCTGCTCGGAGAGGATGGCCCGCGAGGATGTCTGCCCGCCCTCCCGCTTGTTGTCGCCTTTCTCGGAGACCGTCTCGTTCATGAGCGGTGACACGAGTAGTAGGCCGCGACGGGCAAAAGCGCGCGGGCCGATGCCGCGAAGGCGGCTGGTTTAAGGCCGTCCAGACGGGAGTACCGGCAATGTCCTCCAACCGAAAGGGCGACCGCCGCGAGCGCGAACTCGTCAACATGCTCGACGAGGCGGGCTTCGCGGTGATGCGGGCGCCGGCCAGCGGGAGCGCCACCGCGCGGGAGCTCCCGGACGTGCTCGCGGGGAACGGCGACGTCTTCTACGCGATCGAGGCGAAATCGAGCTCCGGCAACCCCATCTATCTCACGGGCGAGGAGGTGGAGGCGCTCATCTACTTCTCGCGGAACTTCGGCGCGAAGGCACGCATCGCGGTGCGGTTCGACCGCGAGGACTGGTACTTCTTCCACCCGGGCGACCTCTACGTCACGGACGGCGGGAACTACCGGGTCAAGAAGGAGACGGCGCTCGCCGAGGGCGTCGACTTCGCGGAGCTCACGGGCCGGTCGAAGCAGGCGCGGCTGGGCGACGAATCCGAGTGACGGCGGTCGCTACCGGCCGGTCTGTCGTTCGAGGCGGGCGCGGGGGAACGAGTACCGCTTGAGGTGGCGGGCGGCCACCTGCTCGGGGGTGAGCCCGCGCGGGAGCGGGTAGACCACGTCGACGAGGGGCTCCGCCGGGTCGTAGTCCTCGTTGGTCGGGTGGTCGGCGATGGAGTGGTCGGTGCCCGGGACGGGGACGCCGTCGGCGCGGCGGTTCGTGGAGCGCACGACGACCACGAGGTCGCCGGTCTCGCGGTCGACGACGGCCTCGCCGGTCCGGAGCGTGCACGCCGGACAGTAGATAGGGTCGGGGTCGTCCTCGGGGACGAAGAGGGACGCCTCACACGCCTCGCACGTCGTCGCGCGCTCGCCGGGCGCCGGGACGTTCCCCTCCCAGACCTCGAAGTCGACGCGCCGGAGGTGCTTGCACCGGGCGCCCCGGATGCGGCGGTCGGGGCAGGTACACCGGCCGGCGGGCAGGTCGACGGTGTAGACGTGGTTCTCGGCGGTGACGACGTCGTAGCTCCCGCCGCCGAGCGGCAGGACGGCCATCGGTTCGGAGCGGGCGCGTTCGGCCCTGGTCTCGCGGCCTCCGCCGGGAGTGAGCGCCCGCTTCTCTGGTGCGCTGCTCATGTCGGTCTCCTGCTGGAGAGTACGTGCCCGAGACGCCTAAGCCTTGCAGTTCCAACAGGTTGAAGGGGCTCGGCGGGCCGACTCGAAGGGCTTTTGGGGCCGCCATCGGAAGCTCTCGCTAATGGAAATCACGCGGGAGATGGTCATCGAGGCGGGCCTGGGCGTCGTGGGCGTCGGCCTGTTCATGGCGCTCGTCGTCGCCGCCGGGTCGATGTCCGGCGGGAACGGGCTGAACGAGACCGGGGCGATGCTGCTCGTCGGGGCGATGGTGGTGTTCGTCGTCGGGATGGCGGCGATGGGCTACTGGCTCTCCTCCCGCGACTGACGGTCCCGCCAGTCGGTGAGTTCGTCCTCGTCGGCGTCGTCGAGTTTTCGCTCGTAGTAGGCCAGCGGATGCGAGATGCGGTCGCAGAGGTCGTCCATGTTGACGCAGTCGCCGTAGGACTTCATGGTGGCACAGCTCGGCGGCGAGTACTCCGTCGGGCCGGAGTCGCCCCGGATGTGGTCTGTCTGGTAGCGCGTCATCTGCTCGCCGAACCCGGGGTTCACCTGGTAGAGGTCGACTATCTCGTCGGTCGTGAGGCCGATGTCCGCGAGGAACGCCGTGATGGCGAAGCGGGAGTGGTGCTCCAGGTGGTCGCCGGCCTGGATGCGCTCCAGGAGGTGGGTCATGCAGGGCGGGAACAGCTCCGGGACGACGGTGTCGATGTCCCGGGTCAGGTCGAGGTCGGAGAGCACCTGCTGGATGTCGGCCACGGCGTCCGCGAGCGGGTCGGCGATGGCGTCCGGCACGGTCAGCGGGAGGCCGTCGTCGACGCGGTGGTGGACGGCCTGCTGGAGCAGGCGGTAGAGCTCCATCCGGTTGACCGGCACCGCGCCCTCGTCGAGCGTGCGGTTGACCAGTCGCCAGTCGTCGCCGCGCAGGCTGGAGGACAGCCGGAGGTAGGTGGGGACGGCGACGCTGAACTCGTCGGCGTCCTCCCAGCCGCCGTCCACGGGCGTCACGTCGTCCAGCAGGTCGAAGTCGGCGAGCGCGTCGGCGAGCGTCAGGCGGTCGCGCTCGACGCTCCGGAGTTCCGTCCGGTCGTTGAACTCGGCGGTGAACCGCTCGTAGGCGGTCGCGGCCTCCGCGTGGGCGTACCGTCGGGTGAGCACCGCCTCGTCCACGAGCGACACCAGCACGCGGGCGACCGGGTAGGAGAGGAGTTCGACCCGCGCCTCGCGGTGTGACTCGCCGACGGTACCGTCGTCGATGGCCTGGCGCACCCGCTCCACGGCCCGCGCGACGACCGGGTCGTCCTCGCGCTGGACGAGGGCCGCGAGGTCGACGTTCGCCGCGTCGACCGCGTCGCGGGCGCTCGACAGGAAGGGATAGCGAGCGTGGAGCGGCTTCATCTCCCGGAGGGTTGCGCGTGGCGGTGAATAAAGCCCCCGGTCGGCCAGGGGCGTCGGACGAGTCGCTCCGGGGAGACGGTCGAAGAAGCTGCGAGAGAGCGAGAGAAGAGTGCGGTCAGTCGCTCTGGATGCGCGGCGCGAGCATGTAGGTGACCGACCCCTGGCCTTCGGCGATGTCGAAGTGGAGCTTGACGGGGAACTCCTCGCCGAGGTCGAGGGTGACCTCGCCGTTCTTCGGGAGCGCCTTGTTCATGTCCTTGAGGTAGTCGAGGGAGAACAGCGAGTGAGCGGGGCCGACGGTGAGGTCGATGAGGTCCTCGGCGCCGAGTTCGAGATGGACGTCGTCGGTGTCGCCCTCCGCGTCGACGTAGAACGTCTCGGTGCCCTCGTCGACGCCGAGTGCGATGTGGTCGGAGACCATGTCGGCGGCGCGGACCGCGCGGTCGATGTCGCGTCCCTCGGCGACGACCTGCGCGGGCAGGTCGAGGTCGGGGAGGTCGGGCTCCTGGCGGATGGAGTCGGGGTCGATGAGCGCGAGGGTGTACTCGAGGCCGTCGATCTGGATGTGGAGCTTGCGGGTCTCCTCGTCGAGTTCGAGCTGGACGAGCTGGCCGGCGTCTGCCATCCCCGCGATGTCCTCCAGGCGCGTGAGGTTGACGCCGATGATTCCCCCGTCCGCCTCGTAGGATTCGAACGCGCTCTCGGCAAGTTCGAGGTCCACCATCCCGACGTTGGCGGGGTCGACCGCCCTGATGGCGAGGCCGTCCTCGTCGAGGTGGATCTTGCACTCGTCCACCAGCACGCCCACGGAGTCGATAGTAGCCCGGAGCGTCTCAGCGCTCACGATCGCCTTGAACATCTTGCCTCGGGGTAGAACGACCCGGCATAAAAGCCTTCACGTTCCGCGCGCACGCGCGGAGCCATATCGGCCCGGCGCCGCCGACCCCGAGTTTCGCCCCCGAGCAGAGAGGAATAAAGTCGGCTGAAGTCGGGGAAATCCGGGTGGGAGAATCAGGCCTGTTGATGAGGCATGCGGTCGTACGGTGATTCATGCGACGAACGATAGCAGCAGTGGCGCTCGCCGCCCTGGTAGTGCTGGCAGGCTGTACCGGCGGGGTCCCCGGCGGACCGACGACCGACGACGGTCAGTCGACGACAGCCGACGGCCAGGCCGCGACGGGCACGCTCAACTTCTACGTGAGCGACGAGAAGAACGCCATCGACCAGTTCGAACACCTGAACGTGACCATCACGCAGGTCGGGCTGAAGAAGGCCTCGGCGGGCGACGGGGCCTCCACGACGGCGACGACAGAGGAGAACGCGACGACGACCGACAACGAGTCCACGACGAACGCCACGACCGAAGACGAGGAGGCGGAGACAGAAGAGGCCGACGGAGAGGACGACGACGTGACGTGGGTCACCCACGACGTGAACAACACCACCGTGGACCTGACCGAGTTGCAGGGCGAGAACGCGAGCATGCTCGCCACCTTCGACGTGGAGAGCGCCACCTACGAGGGCGCGTTCGTCTACGTGAGCGAGGTGAACGGCACCCTGGTCGACGGAGAGCACGTGAACGTCAAGCTTCCGAGCGGGAAGCTCAAGATAAACAAGCAGTTCGCGGTCGGCGCGGACGCCGAGACCGACTTCGTCTTCGACGTCACGGTCGTCGAGGCCGGCAACAGCGGGAAGTACAACCTCCAGCCCGTGGTGACCGAGTCCGGCACCGACGTGCCCATCAGGGACGTCGACGAGCAGGACGACGACGAAGCGAAGAACGAGGGGAAAAGCGACGACAAGGGCGACAACGACGACAAGGGCGAAAAGAGCGACAAGCGTGACGAGAACGGACAGCAGGCGCCCGATTCGGCGCTGAACGTCTCCGTGAACGGGACCGTCGCACCCGGCGAGAACGTGACGGTGACGGTCACCCGGAACGGGAGCGCCGTCGCGGACGCCGCCGTCACGCTCGACGGCGACGACGTCGGGACCACCGCAGCGGACGGCACCATCACCGTCGCGGTGCCCGACGACGCCGACCGGTTCGAACTGACGGTGACGGCCGGCGACGACGAAGCCGAGTTCGAACGCGAGTTCGGCAGCACGGACGAGTAACGCACAGCGATTCGCGCCCTCCTGTTTTTCCCACGGTACCACGAGGAGCGGCTGCCGGAACGACTGACGGCGACCCTCGGGACGACTGCCGGAACGACTGACGGCGACCCTCGGGCCGTTCATCGGCTGTGCGCCGCAGACCGCCGAGCGAACGCCACTGCCGGTGGGTGCCAGTCGTCAGAGCAACCGGCGGTTTCCGTCGCGGCCACCATCCTTTGATAAATCCCCCGAGTATCGAGGGGTGATGCCATCGGAACCGTCGGGGCTGTGGCGGCGGTATCGCGCCGTCCCCATCGTGTATCGCATCGCCGCCGGGTTCGTGCTCGGCGCACTGGTCGGCCTGCTGTTCGGCAAGCGGGCGGCCGTGCTCGAACCGCTCGGCGACCTGTTCCTCCGCCTGCTGGAGATGCTGGTCGTCCCGCTCGTCGTCTTCACGCTCCTGTCCGGGATGCAGCGACTCTCGCCCGCGCGACTCGGTCGCGTCGGCGGCATCGTGGTCGGCCTCTACGTGGCGACGACGGCCATCGCGGGCGCCATCGGCCTCGGCGTCGCCAACCTGTTCGACCCGGGGACGGGCGTGGCGTTCACGGGCGGCGAGGCGAAGAGCGCGCAGGCACCCAGCCTCGCGACGGTGTTCCTCGACATCGTGCCGACGAACCCCGTGAGCGCGATGGCGGGCGGCGACATCCTCTCGATCATCTTCTTCGTCGTGGTGTTCGGCCTCGGCCTGACCGTCGTCCGGGAGGCGAGCGACGACGAGCGCGTGGTCGAGGCGGCCGACACCCTGTTCGCCATCACGGAGGCGGGCACCCGGGCGCTGTTCACGGTGGTCTGGGGCGTGATGGAGTACGGCGTCGTCGGCGTGTTCGCACTGCTCGCGGCGTCGGTCGGCACCAGCGGCGTCGGCGGGCTGGTGTCCCTCGGGACGCTCGTCGGCGTGTTCGCGGTCGGCGTCGGCGTCCACGTCGCGGTCGTCTACCTCGGCCTCATCACGGTCGGCCTGCTCGGCCAGTCGCCGCTGGCGTTCCTGTCCGGCGCGAAGGACGCGATGGTGACGGCGTTCTCCATCCGGTCAGCAGCGGCACGCTCCCCGTGACGATGACCGACGCCGAGGAGAACCTCGCCATCGACGAGAGCGTCTACGGGTTCGCGCTCCCGCTGGGCGCGACCGTCAACATGGACGGCGCGGCCATCCGGCAGGCCGTGACCGCGGTGTTCGCCGCGAACCTGCTCGGCGTCCACCTCACGCTCGGCCAGCAGGTGACGGCGCTCGTGACCGTCGTCCTCGTGAGCGTCGGCACCGCGGGCGTCCCCGGCGCCGGCCTCATCATGCTCACCATCGTGCTTGAGACGCTCGGCCTGCCGCTCGCCGTCGTCGGGTTCGTCGCCGCCGTCGACCCCATCCTGGGCCGCATCGCGACGATGAACAACGTCACCGGCGACCTCGCGGTCGCCGCGGTCGCGGCGAAGTGGAACGACGCCATCGACTTCGACGACGGCGTCTGGGCCGACGGGGCGAGCGGCTTCGTCCCGGGCCTCTCGTCCGCCGGCGACTGACCGGACGGCGGGAGCGAAGGGCGTTTACCGCACCCCGCGTAGCCGTGGCCAAGCGAATGGCACGGAAAGACGACTTCTACAACCGGGCGAAGGTCGAGGGCTACCGCGCCCGCTCGGCCTTCAAACTCCGGCAGATAGACGACGACGCCACCGTCCTCCAGGCGGGCGACACCGTCGTCGACCTGGGGGCGGCCCCCGGCGGCTGGCTCCAGGTCGCCCGCGAGCGCGTCGGCGAGGAGGGACGGGTCGTCGGCGTCGACCTGCAGCGCATCGACCCCCTGGAGGGCGTGGAGACGGTCCGGGGCGACATGACCGACGAGGAGACACGCGAGCGGGTACGCGAGGTCGCCGGCGGCGACGTCGACGCCGTGCTTTCGGACATGGCGCCGAACATGACCGGCGAGTACAACCTCGACCACGCCCGGTCGGTCCACCTCGCCCGGCAGGCCTTCGAGACGGCGAAGGACCTGCTCGCTGGCGGCGGCGACTTCGTGGTGAAGGTGTTCGACGGCCCGGACCTCGCCGAGTTCCGCGCGGACGTCGAACGCGAGTTCGAGTACGTCCGGGCGATGCGGCCCGAGGCGTCCCGCGACGCCTCCTCCGAACTGTATCTCGTCGGCAAGCGACGGCTCACCGCACCCGTCCGCGAGGGCGAACTCGTCGAGGTGACCGTCGAGGACGTCGGCTCCGAGGGGACGGCGTCGCGAAGGTGGACGGGTTCACGCTGTTCGTGCCCGACACCGAGGCGGGCGAGACGCTCACCGTGCGCGTCACCGACGTGAAAGAGCGGTTCGGCTTCGCCGAGCGTCAGGACTGAGTCGCGTTCGCTTCTTCGGCCTGCTCGACCCACGAGGGTCGCTTCACCGTCGTCTCGCCGACGTCCGAGTACGACAGCGAGAACGACGCCGAGTCGAGGGCGCTCCCCTGGCTCCCGCGCACGTCGATGGACAGCGAGTGGACCAGCCCCTGTTCGTCGACGAGGACGGTGCCGTTGAACGAGGAGACGTTGCTCTCGGCGAACGTGCCGGCGACGTCGTCGCCGTCGGCTTCGAGGACGACGAGGGGCTCGCCGTCCACCGTGCGGACCCCGGTGGGCGTGAAGTTCGCGATGGCGACCAGGCGATGGACGTCAGCGCCCGCGCCGCTCCGGAGTCGGTTTGCGGGCGTCTGGCTCTGTTCGAGGCCGGTCGAGACGGTGGAGCGGTTGCCGGCGGTCTGGCGGACGGCCGCCGTCCCGTTCGCGGCGAAGACGTCGAGGGACATCGACTGCCCGCCGCCGGCCGAGCGCTGGGAGAGCACGACGCGGTCGCCGGCGGCGTTCGTCTGCGCTTCGAAGTGGAGGGTCCGGTTGCCGGCCGCCGAGTCGAGGTCCGTGTCGAGGCTGACGGTGTACGACTGCCCGGCGAGGGCGTCCTGGTGGGCGGCCGCGAGCGCGGTGGCGTTCGTGCCGTCGTCGGAGACGCCCGGCGGCATCGACAGTTCGTCGAGGGTCGGTTCGGCCGGCGACGCACCGGGGAGGAGCCGGTACAGCCGGCGAGCAGGACGAGCGCGGCCACTGCCGCCGGGACGAGGAGGGAACGGGGACCGGTCATGAAGGCCACTGTCCCGCGAGTCGTGATAAGTAGTCGGCGTATACCGGCCGACGACCCCCTGACCCGGGATTTCGAGGGTCTCCATAACCGGGGTGGTTCGACGGTCGAATCCCGGTCGCGGAGGGAAACGCTCATCCGGCCCGTCGCGGAAGCCACCGGCGAGATGACCGCCGAGGACGCGGACGACCCCATCGAGAACCCGCTGGCGGGCGAGGAGCCGCGGCGGTTCCCGCTGTTCTCCTTCGACGGCGACGGCGTCGGCCCCGACGGGAGCATCGACCTGGCCGCCGACGACCTGACGCGGGCGGAACTCGTGGACTGGCTCCACGACCTGGCGGCGAGCGTGCGGAGCCACGAGGTGTCGGTCGAGGCCGACGACGGCTACATGTCGGTCGGCGTGGCGCCCGACGAGGTGGCGCTGGCGTTCGACCCGGACGACGACCACCGCGGCGAGTTGACGGTGACGGTCCGACTGGACGCGGCCGTCATGAAACACACCGACGACCCGGACCGCCGGCGGGTCGGCGCGCACGGCGACAGCGGATTCATCCCGCTCGCGATGCTCACGTCCGACCGCGACCCGGACGAGTTCCGGTGCTACAACTGGGTCGAGGACCCCATCGAGGACTAGTCGCCGGCCGAGGTGGCTGGCGTGGTGCCGGCGCCGCGCCCGCGGAGGTAGCCGACCGCCGCGTAGATGAGCGGCGTGTCGGCCAGCGCGATGAGGAGTTTGGCGACGTACTGGCCGACGATGATGGTGAGGAGGGCGGCCGTCGGCAGCGCGCTCCCGATGCCGAGCAGGGTCGGCGCGAGCGAGAACGCGACGACGGTGAAGATGACGGTGTCGATGAGCTGGCTGGAGGCGGTGGACCCGACGTTCCGGAGCCAGAGGTGCTCGCCGTCGGTGGCGTCCCGGATGCGGTGGAAGGCGACGACGTCCCAGTTCTGGCTGACGACGTAGGCGAGCAGCGACCCGAGCACGATGTTGGTGCCGGAGCCGAGCACGGTTGCGAACATCCCGGGGTCGATGGAGTTCTGGCTCGCGGGCGCCCAGATGGTGAGCCAGACCAGCGCCAGCATCACGAAGTTCATCGCGAAGCCGACGTTGACGACGCGGCGGGCGTACGCCTTGCCGTAGAGCTCCGAGATGGCGTCCGACGCGAAGAACGTCGCGGCGTACGCGAGCGTCCCGCCGGGCATCGTGAGCGTCCCGAGGAGGGGATGGCTACGGGGAGCGAGAACGCGAGCACCTTCGAGGAGACGAGCTGGGCGGTCACGAGGGCGGTGACGAACAGCGCGACCAGCCACGTCCGGCCGGCGTCCTCGGGCGGGACGTCACTCATCGTCGAGCCTCCCGTGGCGTTCGTCTATCTCGTCGAGCATGTCGAGGGTCTTCCGGATGGAGGTCCGGATGGCGTCGCTCCGGTTGACGAACTTCCCGTCGTCGCCGACGTGCTCGTCGAGGTCCGCGAGGAGCTCCCCGGAATCTCGACGCTTATCTTGGGCATACCTGGAGAATATCGAGGACTTATCTTAAAGGAATCGGAGCGGGCCGACGGCTCGCCGAAACAGACGAACCGGAGGAGAAGCGAGCCTCAGACGGCCGTCTCGCGGGCGTAGTAGATGAGCGAGAGCGAGACGAGCACCGCCACCGCCAGGGCGCCCATGACCGCCACGACGACCGTCGACGCCTGGGGCGAGAGGCCGACGAGTTCCGCGGGCTGGAGGACGCGATAGTCCGTCAGCCCGGTCAGGACCTGCTGGTTGACGACGGCGGGGCCGCCCCCGACGTAGAAGGCGTAGATCGCGCCGCCGACGAGCACGGCAGTGCCCGCGACCACGTTCCAGCGGGCCGTGACTGCCGCCCAGGCCGACCGCCCCTGGCCCCGCACCGGCTCGACGTCCGGCGGGCGGCCGCGCCGCCCGCCCAGGGTGGCCATCCAGAGCAGCCCCAGGCCGACGAAGTACGCGAATATCGTCGGCAGGCCGATGATGAACATCGTGTAGAGGCTGTCCGGGGTGAGGAGCGCCGCGAACGCGAGCGTCCCGAGGACGAACACCCGCCACCGGCGGCGCATCGTCCAGTAGGTGACGATGCGGCCGCGGTGGAACAGCAGCATCGTGATGGGGATGTCCGCGAGCAGGCCGATGCCCGCCGTGGTGAGGAAGATGAGCCAGAAGAAGTTGTTCACGCGGTAGGAGATGACCATGCCCTCGCGGAGCGCGTCGTAGACCAGCCACGAGATGATGTTCGGCGCGACGACGCCGTACCCGAGGATGCTCCCGATGACGAGGCCGACGAAGATGGCGCCGCCCCACACCGAGATGATGCCGCGGTCGCCGGTGACGAACCCGCGCTCTTCGAGTGCGGGCCACGCGAAGTAGACCAGCATCGGCAGGACGGCGATGGCGCCGATGATGGCCGAGAGCTTCACCTCGAACACCAGCGCCTCGACCGGGTGGAGCGTGACCGGCCACGTCGAGAGCTGTTCGGGCTGGACCTCGGCGGGCATCCGCGCGAGGAAGTCAGCCCGGATGACGCCGATGCCGCCGTAGTAGAGGAAGCCGAAGACCGACACCATCACGCCGATGAAGACGGCGGCGATCCAGAACACCCGCGAGCGCAGGCTGTCGAGGATGAACGCGATGTCGTAGAACCAGCCGCCGATGTCGTCCTCGGTGGTCTCGTCCTCGGTGAACGCGTTGAGCATGCCGGCGCCGGTCCGGGCGAACACGCCCCCTTCTTCCTCCGCTTCGGCGGGGTCTGCGGCCTCGTCCTCGGTCGCTTCGCGGAACG
This sequence comes from Halobacteriaceae archaeon GCM10025711, assembly GCA_042662785.1. Taxonomy (GTDB): domain Archaea; phylum Halobacteriota; class Halobacteria; order Halobacteriales; family Halobacteriaceae; genus JBHSYX01. The sequence goes on along the minus strand of JBHSYX010000001.1, from coordinate 240,476 downwards.
CCTCGGCCTCGTCGAACCGGTCGAGGATGGCCTGTGCTTTGTCGGGTTCGTCGTCGGCCATCGCGGCGCGCGCGGCGTCGAGCGCCTGTTCCTCGGTCATCCCGTCGAACGCCTCGGGCGGTGCGGCGCGGACGCCCGCCTCGTCGAGGAGGGTCAGGTCGATGGCGCCGGGGTCGTCGTCGCCGACCGGCACCGTGCCGTAGGTGGACGCCGTGACCGCGATGTCGCGGTAGACGAAGTAGAACAGGGCGAGGACCGCCGCCAGGAGCGCGACGACCGCGCCGAGGACGATGGCCGACGCCTCCGTCGAGAGGCCGACGATGGCCGACGCCGGGAGGAGACGGTAGTCAGTCGGGAGACGGGCGACGAACTGCCGGTTTATCTGGCCGACGACGTCCGCCGTGTAGAACACGTAGACGGCGGCGCCCGCGAGGAGAGCGATGCCGGCGGCGTGGTTCCAGCGGTGCCGGAGAACGCCCCGGACGTCGATCTGTTCGCGGCCGCGCCGCGTGGTGACCACGATCTTCGAGAGGTAGAGGCTGAAGCCGTAGAGCCCGATGAGCGGCACCGCCCACATGACCTGGGTGAACGGGTCGGGCGGGGAGAACACCGCGCCGAACCCGAACATGATGACGACCGCGTAGCGCCACTTGTCGCGGAAGACCTCGTACGGGACGATTTCGGTGTACGAGAGCCCGGTCATCACGAGGGGGAGCTGGGCGGCCAGCCCGAACGAGAGCCCCAGTATCATGATGAACTGGGTCCAGTGGACGATGGAGTAGTTCGCCGCGAACCCGGCGCCCATCGCGTTGGTCGCCAGGAAGTCGAACATGATGGGGAAGAACAGGCGGTAGGCGTAGAGGGTGCCGCCGAGGAACAGCGCGGCGGAGAGCATCACCACGCCCCAGAGCTGCCACCGGGAGACGTGGATGTCGTCGGGGATGAGGTCGCGCTCCCGGAGCGGCTCCCGGGCGTAGTAGAGCAGCGGCGGGATGGAGACGATGACGCCGACCGCCAGCCCGACCTTCACCTGGAGGAGGATGACTTCGAACGGGGTCTGTGCGATGATGGTCGCGCCCTGGGCCAGCAGGTCGCGCTCGAGCGCCGGCCAGACGATGGTCCGCATCGCCATGATGGTGGCGAGCATGCCGACCGCGAACACGATGAACACCTTCTGGAGATGGGTCTGGGCCGTCCGCAGCATGGCACCAGCGGTCTCCCGTCCCGTGTTGAGGGTGCGGGCGGTGTCCTCGTCGATGACGCCAGAACCGGACATCCTTCGGAGGAGGTAGCCGTGTCGCGGTTATCAATCTTCTTCTTGCTCCGACGGAGAAAAGGCCTATAACGACGCCACTGCCTACCTTCGGGCGAATAGATGGACGAGGAGCCAGACGGCGGTGTGTCCGTCGACGACGCGGACGAGGCCGAGGACGCCGAAGAGGCCGCCTCGGACGCCGACGCCCCGGACGACGGGGCCGCGTCGACGGCGGCGACTGGAGCGGACGAGGACGCCACCTCCGAGGAGGACGCGGCGTCCGAGACCGACGGGACCACCGGCGCGTCCGGCGACGACTCCTCCGCGTCGACGACCGGCGATGCGGCCACCGGGGCCGACGACGCCGAAACGGACACCGACGACGGCGACGCGGAGACGGCAGCGGGCGAGTCCGAGGCGGCCGAAGGCGGCGCTGACGCAGAATCCACTGCCGACGAAGACGCCATCGCAGAAACCGACGAAGACGCCAACGCTGACGCTGATGCCGACGCCGACGAAGACGCTGATGCCGACGCTGACGCTGACGCTGATGCCGACGCCGACGAAGACGCCAACGCAGCCGAGGCTGACGCAGATTCCACTGCCGACGCAGACGACCATGAAGAAGCTGACGTGGACGCCGATGCCGAGGCGGACGAGCAAGTCGAGGCGCTGACGGCCGACGAGGCGCTGGCGGCCGAGCGCGCCCAGGACGAGTCGAACATCTCGGCGGCGGAGCCGGCGCTGCCGGAGAACGCGCCCGAGGACGCCCAGCCGTCCGTCGAATACGACGACGACATGGTCCTCCCCGAGGACGAGGAGGACGACGCGTTCGGCATCGACGGGCCGGAGGACGACGTCGAACTCCCGCTGGCAGCCCACATCGAGGAGATGGTGTGGCGGCTGGCCGCCGTCATCGTCGTCGCCGGCATCGTGAGCGTGTTCCTCTTCCCGCTCGGGGAGGAGGTCATCATGTTCATCTGGAACTCGCTGCTCCCGAACGAACCGCCGCGGCTCTACCACCCGCTCGCGCTGGTGCTGACCCAGTTCAAGGTCGCGAGCCTCGGCGGCCTCATCGTCGCGCTCCCGGTGTTCGTCTACCAGACCTACCGGTTCATGCGGCCGGGGCTCTACCCCCACGAGCGGCGCTACTACCTCGCGGCGGTCCCGACGAGCCTCGTGCTCGCTGTCATCGGCGTGCTGTTCGCGTACTTCGTGGTGCTGCCGGCCATCTTCTTCTACTTCCTGAACTACACCCAGACGGTCGCGATAGTCGCGTTCGACCTCTCCCAGACCTTCGACCTCATCCTCCTGCTGATGGGGTATCTGGCCATCGTGTTCCAGATTCCGCTGTTCATCATGCTCGCCATCATGATCGGCGTGACCTCCCGGGAGTGGCTCGAGGGCCGCCGGCTCTACTTCTGGGGCGGCTTCCTCGGCCTCTCGCTCCTGTTCAGCCCGGACCCCACCGGGATGGCGCCGTTCATCGTCGCCGTGACGATGGTGACGCTGTTCGAGGGGACGCTGGCCCTGCTCCGGTGGACCGGCAACTGCCGGAGCCGGAACCGGAACCTGAACCGGAAGCGGTTTGCGCGACCCGCCGATACCACCGACCGATGACGAGAGTGGTCCTCGTTCGCCACGGCGAGACGACCTGGAACCGCGAGGGACGGATACAGGGCTGGGCGCCGACCGGCCTGACCGACCGCGGCGCGGAGCAGGCCGCGGCGCTCGCCGACCACCTCGCCGCGGCCTACGACGTCGACCACGTCCGGGCGTCGGACCTCCGGCGGACTCGCGAGACGGCGGCCGCCATCGAGGAGGCGGTGGACGCGCCGGTGCGCTTCGAGCGGGCGTGGCGCGAGCGCAACTTCGGCGTGCTCCAGGGCCTCGCGTACGGCGAGGTGTTCGGCGACCCGACGTACGGCGTCGAGGAGGGCGGCGTCGAGGCGGCGAAGACGGTGCCGGAGAACGGCGAGAGCCTGTTCGACCTCCGCGAGCGCGTCCTCGACGCGTGGACGGACCTCACGGCCGGCGCCGGCGACGGTGAGACCCACGTGGTCGTCACCCACGGCGGCCCGCTCTACGTGCTGCTCGGCCACCTCAAGGGGCTGGACGTGGTCGCGAGCATCACCGAACAGAGCCAGGCCAACTGCGCGGTGAACGAGGTGCGTGTGGCCGACGACGCGACCGTCGTCCGCGAGAACGAGACGACGTGGTAGGGAGACGACGCGGTACCGAAGCGAGGTGAGAGAACGCGACGGCGTGGTCGCTACTCGGCCTGCGGGTAGTCGGCGTCGAGCGCCGGTGACGGCTCCTCGTCGCCGTCGGGGCTGACGCTTCCGGTCCGGTAGCCGTGGAGGTCGAGGGTGACGTGGTCGAAGCCCGCCTCCGTGAGGTGGTCGCGGGCGGCCGCGACGAACTCCTCGGTCAGCGCGACGTCGAGTTCGTCGGGTGCGACCTCGATGCGGGCGAGGCCGTCGTGGTCGCGCACCCGGAACTGGGAGAACCCCCAGGCCCGCAGGAGCGATTCGGCGCGTTCGACCCGCGACAGGCGCTCCTCGGTGACTTCGAGGCCGGTCGGGATGCGCGAGGAGAGACACGCCATCGCGGGCTTGTCCGCGACGGAGAGCCCGTACCGGTCGGCTATCTCCCGGACCTCCTCCTTGGTGATGTCGTGGACGAGCAGCGGCGAGTAGGCGCCCTGCTCGTCGACCGCCTGGAGGCCGGGGCGGTGGCCGGCGGCCGGGTCGGAGGCGTTCGTCCCGTCACACACCACCTCGGCCCCGAGGCGGTCGGCGGCGTCGAACAGTTCGCCGAGGCGCATCGTCCGGCAGTGGTAGCACCGGTCGTCGTCGTTCGCGACGAACGCGGGGTCTGCGAGTTCGCTGAACTCGACGAGTTCGTGCCGGATGCCGATCTCGTCGGCGACCCGTTTTGCGTCGTCGAGTTCGGCGGCGGGGAGCGTCTCGCTCTTCGCCGTGCACGCCACCGCGTCCTCGCCGAGGGCGTCGTGGGCGATGGCGGCGACCACGCTCGAATCCACGCCGCCGGAGAACGCGACCAGCACGCCGTCCCGCGACGCGAGGTCCGCGCGGGCGGCGTCGAGTTTCTCTGAGACGGTCGGCATGCACCCTGCTTACGCGGCGGCGGAGAAAAGGACGTTGACCGACGGGTCGTCGCGGCCGGTCAGGCTTCCGTCTCGTTCTCGGCGGTCGTCTCCTCGCCCATCATCGTCTCGTTCGCGGCGCCGGTGGTCCGGTCCTCGACGAGGACGAGGTCGAAGGGTTCGTCACCGGGCGCGCTCTCGGGGTCGAGGTAGCCGACGGCGAACGCGGTGTACGCCGTCTGTTCGTCGAGCGAGACGTCGAACGTGGCGACGGAGGTGTCGTTGCCGGTCGGGCGGACGCCGAGCGTGTAGTCACCCGCGGGCACCGTCACGTAGTCGCTCGCGTTCCGGAAGCTCACGTTCTCGACGAGCACGTCGCCGGTCTCCTCGTTCACCACGTCGACGGCCGGGGCGTCGGGCGAGAGGTGGACGACGCGGCCGGCGACCTCGCCCTCGGCGGGCTGTTCGGCGTCGTCGACGAACACGGAGACGTTGAACGTCGTGTTGGCGTCCTCGCTCAGTTCACCGGCGGCGACGACGGTGTAGTTCGTGCCGGCGTCGAGGGTGACGTTGCCGTCGAACACCTCGGCGCTCCGGTTGTCGGCGGCGGTGACGGTGATGGTGTGCTCGCCGGGTTCGACGTCGAGGTAGTCGCTGACGGTGCCGAACTCGACGCCTGTCAGGACGGACTCGTTGTCGAGGTACACGTCGACGGCAGGTGCGTCGGGCGACGCGTGGACCGCCCGGACGCCTGCCATCTCCTCTTCGTCCTGTGCGACGCCGACGCCCGCGAAGACGACGCTCGCTGCGAGGAGCGTCGCGAGAACTACGGCGACGGTGCTATTGTTGGCTGACATGTGCATCGTGAGAGTGGTGATGTGGTTGCTTTGTTATATTCAACGTTCCAACAGGTAAAGCTCGGGCGCACTCCCGGTAAGGCTGGGCGGCGCGGAGCAACTGGCAGGTTACCCGAACAGAACCGGTCGCGAACGGACCAGCAGCGCGCGAGAACGCCGAAAACGGGACGTAGGACGCGGGTAGTTGGTGGGGGAGTCACTCGGTGTCGGCGACCACGCCCTCCACCGGCTTCGGGCGCGTCCGGGCGGCCGTCGCCACCACGGCTGCCGCGAGTGCGACGATACCGCCGGCGAGCAGGAGCGTCGGGTAGCCCGTCGTCACGGCGAGGCCGGCGAACGCGATGGGGCCGGTGGCCCGTCCCAGGAACGTCGTGCTGTTCCGGAGGCTGAGCGCGCCGGCGCGGTACGTGCCGGCGACCCGGTCGCTGACGGCGGCGTCCACGGCGGGCATCGAGAGGCCGACGCCGGCGCCGAACGCGATGGCCGCCACACCGAACAGCCAGGGCGCGGTCGCGAGCCACGCGACCAGCAGGCCGACGCCGTAGCACGCGAAGCCGACGGCGATGAGGTTCCGGTTCGACAGCCGGCGGGCGAACCAGCCGTTCTTCGCGGCGACGACCACGGAGACGCCCTCGGCGGTCAACAGCACGAGGCCGACCACGACCGGCGCGAGCGCGAACTCCGCGGTGAGCAGGAACGGGAACGCGGTGAACGCGGCGCCGAACAGCAGGAACTCGGTGAGGAACGCGACGCCGTAGAGCGCGACGACGCCGCGCCGGGCGACCACGTCGAGGGCGCCGCGGAGGTACGCGAGGCTCCGGGCGTCGCGCTCGACGACGGGTTCCGCCAGGTACCGGAGCGCGAACGCCGCCACGGGGAGCGCCGCGAACGACAGCAGGAACGGCACGTACCACGCCACGCTGACGAGCGCGCCGCCGACGACGGGGAACACCGCGGCGCCCACCGACAGGACGGCGATGTTGACGCCGAAGACGGCGTTGCGCTGGGTGCCCTCGAAGCTGTCGCCGATGAGCGTCACCGTCGTGATGAAGATGCCGGCGGCGGCGGTGCCCTGGAGCGCCCGGAGGACCAGCACCGCGTCGAACGTCGGCGCGAACGCGATGGCGCCGCCGGCGAGCGCGAACGCGACGAGGCTGGCGACCAGCACGCGCTTGCGGCCGAGTCGGTCGACGACGATGCCGATGAACGGCGAGAGGAGCACGCCGACGACGAAGTAGGCGCTGACGAGCAGGCTGGCCCGCGCGTCGGTCACGCCGAACGTGTCGCGGATGACCGGGAGCGCCGGGGCGACGAGCGGGACGCCGAGCGGCGCGAGGACGGTGCTCGCGAGCACGACCTGGACCGTGCGTGACCCCCACGGAACGCGGGCCGACGACGGCTCTGTGGTGGGTGGTGTTACCATGGGACAGTAGAGGGCGGCCGAGGCGTTAGCCTCACTCCTCAATCGGCGTCTCCCGGCGTGAACCGCGTCTCACGACGTGAGATACTGTTATCGGTGTGCGACACGTTAACAGAGGCATGGGGCGCATGGACGCGGGGGAGCCGTCGGACCGACGGGGGCGGCCGACGGCGACGCCATCTTCGACGAACTCGTGCGGAACGAACTCCTGTTGCAGAGCCGCAAGGGGCTTCTCGACGGCGACCGCCGCCTCGACACCGACCACCTCGTCGACGTGGTGCGGCACGGCCCGGTGCTGGAGGCGCTGGCCCGGGAGCCACTCGACCGCCGGGAGATAGAGGACGCCCTCGGCGTGTCGCGGGCGACCAGCCACCGGTTCACCCGGTGGCTCGACGACCACGGCCTCGTCGAGAAGCGCGACGGCCGGTTCCACCTCACCGGCAAGGGGCAGGTGGTCGCCGAGGAGACGCTCCGGTTCGAGCGGAACGTCGCGGCCGCCGACCGCCTCGCGCCGCTGCTCGACCTCATCTGCGACGACCACCAGGAACTCGTCGTCGAACCGTTCGCGGACGCCACCGTGACCGTCGCCACGCCGGACGACCCGTACGCGCCGGCCCGCCGGTTCGTGGAACTCGCGAGGGCGTCGGCGACGCTGCGCGGGTTCAACACCACCCACATGGTGCCGCTCGCGATGGGCGCGGGCTACGGCCACGTCCTGGAGGAGACCGAGACGGAGGTCATCTACCTGCCGGACGTGGTCGAGACGCTGTTCGAGACGTTCCCGGAGCGCGCCGCGGCCGCCGTGGAGCGCGGCCACCTCAAACTCCGGACGCGAGAAGCGCTGCCGTACGGCCTCGCCATCTTCGACGACCGCGTCGGCGTCGGCGGCTACGACGAGCAGACGGGTGCGATGCGCGTGTTCGTGGACACGGACGCCGCCATCGCCCGCGAGTGGGCCGAACGCACCTACGACGTCTACCGGTCGCGGTCCACGCCCATCCGGTCCGAGGACGCGGCCTGACCGTGTCGGCGGCCAGGTAGCTTTTGGTGTGCCACCGGCGATGGACGACTCGAATGGAACTGGAGGCGATTCCGGGCGTCGGGTCGAAGACGGCGGACGCACTGGCCGAACTCGACGACCCCGCGGGTGCACTGGAACGCGGCGACGTAGCGGCGCTCGCCCGCGCGCCCGGTATCACCGAGGGGCGGGCGGCCCGCATCGCGCGGGCGGCCATCCGCGCCCGTCACGACGACCCCGGCGGCTTCCTCGCCACCGCCCGCGCCCGGGAGGTGTACGACGACGTGCTCGGCCTCCTGCAGGACCGCACGGTCACGAGCTACGCCGAGAAGCGCCTGGCGACGCTCTACCCCAGCGGCGTCGACGCCCGCATCGCGGAGGTGCAGGCGTTCGTGGAGACGGCGATGGAGCGGTCCGTCGACGACGCCGTCCTGGACGCGCTCGCGGGCGTCGAACCGCTCGCCCCGCCCCGCGACGTCACCATCCGCGACCGGTGTCTGGCGACGACGGACGCCGAGCGGTACGCGGAAGCGCGGGCGGCCATGCCCGAGGTGAGCGTCGAAATCGTCGAGGACGCGCGCGGTCTGGCCGACCTGGCCCGCGGCTACTCGACCGTGGTCGCCCTCGACGAGGAGTTCGCGGGCGTCGACGTGGACGGCGACGTGCGCATCGAACCCGACGCCCTGGAGCGGCCCGCCGAGGTGATTCCGGAGCGCACGCTCGCGTTCTTCGCGGCGAACCGCGACCGCCTGCAGGCCGCGGCGGCCGTCCACCGCGCCGCCGGCCTCGACGCCCCGGTGGACCTCGACGCCCTGGAGGGTGCGCTGGCGGAGGTGAACGCCGACGGGAGCGTCGCCGGCGACGAGGAACTCGACCGGCTGACCGGCGCGCTCGACGACCTGGACGCCGCCGTCTCGACCGCCGAGTCGGTGGCGAACGACCGGCTCCGGGACGCCATCCGGGAGCGCGACGTCACCATCGAGGGCGCGGACCTGCTCTCGCTCGTCGAGCAGGGCGCCGGCGTGGACTCGCTGCTCCGGCGCGAACTCGCCGACGAGTTCGCCACCGCCGTCGCCGACGCCCGCGACCACCTGGTCGACGCGCTCGCACTCCAGCCCGAGGAGGCCGAGATAGCCGCGCGGGCGTTCCCGGACGAGCCGACGTTCCCCGTGGACCACGAGGAGCACGCGGTGAGCCGGCTGCGCGAGGAGCTGACGGCTGCCCGCGACCGGCGGGCCGCCCGACGCAAGCAGGACCTGGCGCGCCGTCTCGCCGACGCCCGCGACGGCGTCGAGGAGCTGGTGCACGCGGCGCTCGAACTCGACGTCGAACTCGCCGTCGCCCGGTTCGCCCGCGACTTCGAGTGCACGCTCCCGGAGCGCGACGGCCAGGGGTTCACGATCGAGGGCGGCCGTTCGCCCCTGCTCGACGTGGCCTTCGACGACGTGGAGCCCGTGGACTACGGCGTGGACGGCGTGGCGCTCCTCTCCGGCGTGAACAGCGGCGGGAAGACGTCCACGCTCGACCTGGTGGCGGTCGTCACCGTGCTCGCGCACATGGGCCTGCCCGTGCCCGCCGAGCGCGCCCGCGTGCCCGCGGTCGAGGAACTCCACTACTACGCCAAGAGTCAGGGCACCCTCGACGCCGGCGCGTTCGAGGCGACGCTCCGGGACTTCGCGGCGGTCGCGGCCGGGGACGCCGCGAAACTGGTGCTCGTGGACGAGCTCGAATCCATCACCGAACCCGGCGCGAGCGCCCGCATCATCGCCGGCATCCTGGAGGAACTCGACGAGAGCGACGCCACCGCCGTCTTCGTCTCCCACCTCGCGGGCGAGATACGGGAGATGGCGACGTTCCCCGTCACCGTGGACGGCATCGAGGCCGTCGGCCTGGTGGACGGCGAACTCGAGGTCAACCGGTCGCCGGTCAAGGACCACCTCGCGCGCTCCACGCCCGAACTCATCGTGGAGAAACTCGCCGGCGAGGACGACAGCGGGTTCTACGACCGCCTGCTCGAGAAGTTCGACTGACCGGAACATCAGGCCGGAGCTATTAGCCGGTCGCTGCCGTCTAGACGGCTACTCGCCTGCGAGCGAGTGGGGAAATCATGGCTAAAGAGTTCACCTGCACGGCAGACGGCTGTAACTTCAGCGTACGAGCGAACGAGGAGGACGAGGTCGTTGAACACGTCCAGGAGCACGCACAGAAACAACACGGCATGGACCTGGCCCGCCAGGACATCGTGGACGGCATCCGAACCGTCTGAGTCCCGTTTTTTATCGGTGCGGCGAAGGATTAAGTAGCTCCGACAGCGTGGTGGAACTGATGGCAGACGACCCCGGCGAGGGGATGCTGTCGTGGGACGAGTCGGTGTTCCGCGACGAACACGTCTTCGAGATAGATTACGTCCCGGAGGCGTTCCAGCACCGCGAGTCGCAGCTCCAGAGCCTGCAGTACGCGCTCCGGCCGGCGGTCCGCGGGTCGCGCCCGCTGAACGTGATGGTGCGCGGGCCGCCCGGGACCGGCAAGACCACGGCCGTCCAGAAGATGTTCGGGGAGCTGAACGGCCAGCCCGGCGTGCGCACCGTCCGGGTGAACTGTCAGGTCGACTCGACGCGCTACTCGGTGTTCTCCCGCATCTTCGAGGAGATGTTCGACTACGAACCGCCGTCGAGCGGCATCTCGTTCAAGAAGCTGTTCGGCCAGGTCACCGACAAGCTGGTCGACCAGGAGGAGGTGCTCGTGGTCGCCCTCGACGACGTGAACTACCTGTTCTACGAGGACGAGGCCTCGGACGCGCTCTACTCGCTGCTGCGCGCCCACGAGGCCCACGCCGGCGCGAAGATCGGCGTCATCGTCATCTCGTCGGACCTCGACCTGGACGTCATCGCGGAGCTCGACGGCCGGGTCCAGAGCGTCTTCCGGCCGGAGGAGGCCTACTTCCCGGTGTACGACCTGCCCGAGATAGTCGACATCCTCCAGGACCGCATCGACCTCGGCTTCCGCGAGGGCGTCGTGCCGGCGCCCGTGCTCGACCGCGTCGCCGAGCTCACCAGGGAGAACGGCGACCTCCGGGTGGGCATCGACCTGCTCCGGCGCGCCGGGCTGAACGCCGAGATGCGCGCGAGCAAGACCATCTCCGTCGAGGACGTCGAGGAGGCCTACGACGAGTCGAAGTACCTCCACCTCCAGCGCAACCTCCGCGCGCTCACCGACAGCGAGCGCGCCCTCGTCCGGGTCGTCGCCGAGCAGGACGGCGACCGGGCGGGCGACGTCTACGAGGTGTTCCACGAGCGCACCGACCTCGGCTACACGCGCTACTCCGAGATCGTGAACAAACTCGACCAGCTCGGCATCATCGAGGCGGAGTACGTCAGCCTGGAGGGGCGCGGCCGGTCGCGCACCCTCTCGGTGGCCTACGACCCCGACGCGGTGCTGGAACAGCTGTAACCCGTTTCTCGCCGTCCGTCAGAACGACTCCACGTTCGGCCGCAGGTCCAGCTCCAGCGTCCACGCGCTCTCGTCCTGGTGGACGAGGTGGAGATAGCTATCGGCGACGGCGTCCGGGTCGAGGTAGCTCTCCGTGTCGCGGTCCGGGGCCGGGCCGTCGGGTGGGAGTATCTGGCCGTCGATGACGACGTGGGCGACGTGGACGCCCTCCGGGCCGAGTTCGCGGGCCATGGATTCTGCCATGCCGCGCACCGCGAACTTCGCGCTGGCGAAGCCGAGGGCGTCGGCGCGGCCGCGGACGGCGGAGGTCGCGCCGGTGAAGATGATTGTGCCGCCGCGGTCGAGCACGTCGTCGAGCGCCTGCTTCGAGCAGAGGAACCCGCTCAGGGCGCAGGTACGCCACGCGTCGGCGAACTCGTCGGCGGGGAGGTTCCGGAGGCCGCGCCAGCCGCCTCCGCCGGCGTGGTTGACGAGGACGTCCACGGGACCGAGTTCCTCGCGGACGCGGTCGAAGCCGCGGGCGACGTGGTCGGGGTCGGTGAGGTCGGTGGGGACGCCGAGCGCGCCGTGACCGGCCTCGCGGAGGTCGTCGGCGAGGTCCGCGAGGTAATCGCCGGAGCGAGCGAACAGGCCGACGTCGTAGCCGTCGGCGGCGAACGCGCGGGCGAGCGACTCGCCGAGACCGGGGCCGACGCCGGCGATGACTGCGGTCGGTGCCATACGACGGAGACGAGTGTTAGCCTGTTAAGCGTTGGTCGCGAGCTTTTTACCCTCGAAGCGAGAGCACCCGCGCATGAAAGCGAACGGCGGTTCGGACGAGGCCAAGCGGCGCGCCGGGGAGAGCGCGGCCGCGCAGGTCGAGGACGGCACGGTGGTCGGACTCGGGACGGGGAGCACGGCGGCGCACGCCATCCGGGCCGTCGGGCGCGAGGTGGACGCCGGACTGGACGTGCGCGGGGTGCCGACGTCGTTCCAGTCGCGGACGCTGGCCCGGGAGGTCGGCATCCCGCTCGCGAGCCTCGACGAGGTGGACGGCATCGACGTCGCCATCGACGGCGCAGACCAGGTGGCGGGCCGCGACCTGGTGAAGGGCGGCGGCGCGGCCCACGCCCGCGAGAAGGTCGTGGACGCGTTCGCGGACCGCCTGCTCGTGGTGGTCGACCCGAGCAAGGAGGTCGGGACGCTCTCGCGGCCGGTGCCGGTGGAGGTGCTCCCGGACGCCCGGACGACGGTGGCGGCGCAGGTGCGCGACCTCGGCGGCGAGCCGACGCTGCGCGCGGCCGAGCGCAAGGACGGTCCCGTCGTGACGGACAACGGGAACCTCGTCCTCGACTGCGATTTCGGGGAGGTGGCGGATCCGGAGGCGCTGGCGGCGTCGCTCTCGACGATACCGGGTACGGTCGAGCACGGTCTGTTCGTCGAACTGGCCGACGAGGTGCACGTCGGGGCGGCCGACGGCGTCACCGTCCGCCGGTTCGAGTGAGCGGTCGCTGGGCGGCCGAAAAGATACGAGAAGGTGGGCGTCTCCGACTTACAGGTCGCGCGGCTGGACGGTCTTGCGACCGTTCTCCTCGGCGCGGCGAGCGGCGTCGTCGAGGAGGTCCTGCACTTCCGCGTCGAGCGCGTCGTAGAAGTCCGAGGCGACGTTCTGGTCGGCGAGCGCTTCCTTCACGGCGGCCTTGACGATGAGGTCTGCCATACGAACCCCATTTTCCACACCCCTTAATAAGAGTTCCCAAATAAAGCCGTCAGAACCGGGTTGATGGGCGATTCGGGGCTTCTCCCGGACCGGTGCACAGGAGTACTTCCAGCACTGATAACGGAGCATGCGCGAGGTACTGGAATCCCTGGAAGCCGGAGAGATAAGCGTTTCAGAGGCCGAGGCGCAGTTATCCGGGTACGCGACGACCGACGCGGGCCGGTTCGACGCCGCGCGCGAGAACCGGCGCGGCGTGCCCGAGGCCGTCATCGCCGAGGAAGACGCGCGCTGAGGTGGCCGGACTCGCGGCCACGGCCGTCGAGACGACCGGGCGGGCGCTGGTGACGCGGGCGGACGACGCGGCCGCGGCCGCGGTGCGCGAGCGACTGGCCGACGACCACCCCGACGCGACCGTGCGCCGCGACGACCGCGCCCGGACCGTGGTGGCTCGCGCGGCCGACTACGAACCGCCGTCGCTCGACGCCACGGTGATGCTTCTCTCGGCGGGCACGAGCGACGCCCACCCGCTCGGCGAGGCCGCGGTCATCGCCGGCGAGATGGGCGCGACCGTCGAGCGGGTGTCGGACGTGGGCGTCGCGGGCATCGCCCGCCTGCTGGACCGGTTGCCGGAGGTACGCGAGGCGGACGCCGTCGTGGTCGCCGCCGGCAGAGAGGGGGCGCTCCCGACCGTCGTCGCGGGACTGGTGGATGCACCCGTCATCGGCCTGCCGGTCTCGACGGGGTACGGTCACGGCGGCGAGGGCGAGGCGGCGCTCGCCGGTATGCTGCAGTCGTGTACCGTCCTGACGACCGTGAACGTCGATGCGGGGTTCGTGGCGGGGGCGCAGGCCGGACTGGTCGCCCGCCGCGTCTCCGCCGCCAGGAACGGGGATTGAATGAACGCCAAGTCGAGTTGTCCGAAAGTAACTCTGGGTTCTGTATTTGCGAATATTTGGTTCAGATTTGGGAAAGAATATTTAACCCAGGACTGACAATCGGTAACTACCGGCGGTGTTCCCGCCGGATGCAACGCCAATGCCGACCTGCAACCACTGCGACGCGCACGTCTCGGAGCGGTTCGTACGCGTCTTCGCCGACGAGACCGGGATCGTCAGAGCCTGCCCGAACTGTTCGGCGAACGCGGGAATCGCCGAGGTTGCGCGACACCGAGCGCAGAACGCCTGAGAATCGTAACCCCCGTAACCCCTCACCACGGAGTTAGGCCGGATGGCGGGGTACTGGGTGTATATGGTCGAGTGCGCCGACGGCACGCTCTACACGGGATACACGACCGACGTGGAGCGTCGCGTCGCTGAGCACAACACCGGCGATGGCGCGAAGTACACGCAGGGCCGCACTCCGGTGGAACTGGTCCACACGGAACGTTTTTCGACCAAGTCAGCCGCGATGAGTCGCGAGTACGAGATCAAACAGCTCTCGCGGTCGGAGAAAGACGCGCTGCTCGACTAGTCGTCGGCGGACGCGCCCGCCTCGACCGGCCGGGGTTCGATGCGCGCGTACCGGACCGTCTCCTCGCCGAGCGTCGCCACCCGGCGGGCGACGTCGTCGTCCACGATGGCGCCGTCCTCGACGGCGTCGCTCACGTTCGGGACGCCGACCTGGGTCGGCAGCACCCACGCGTGGACGCTCCGGGCGACGACGCGGAGGTGGTCGAGCGCGGACGCGAAGGCGGTGCCGCCGGCCACCGCGAGCAGGCCGACGGTGGTGTCCTCGAACTCGTCGAAGCCGCAGTAGTCGAGGGCGGTCTTCAGCGTCGAGGAGTACGAGCCGTGGTAGACCGGCGTGCCGAGCAGGACGGCGTCGGCCGCCTCGACCGTCTCCAGGAGGGACTCGGCTGCCGGAGGCGTCTCCTCGTCCGGGTGGAACGGCGGCAGGTCGAGAGCGTCGAGGTCCACGAGTTCGGTCGACGCGCCCGCGTCGGCGGCAGCGTCGAGGGCGTGCCGGAGAGCGGTGCGGGTGTGGCTGCCGTCGCGGCGACTGCCGCAGAGGGCGACCACGGTGGGAGAGTCGTGCATGCACGGGGCTCGGTCCGGGCCGGTAAAACGTGTGTTGATTCCGGGGCTGGTCGCCGCGGGGTTTTTGGCGGGGCCCGCGATTGCCGAGACACATGCAGGAGCCCATCGCCTTCGGTACGGACGGGTGGCGCGCGACCCTCGACGTGTTCACCGCGCCCCGCGTCCGGATGGTCGGCCAGGCAGTCGCCACGTACCTCGCGGACGAGGGGCGCGGGGACGACCCCGTCGCCGTCGGCTACGACGCCCGGGAGTCCTCCCGCGGGTTCGCCGAGGAGCTCGCCCGCGTCCTCGCCGCGAACGGCCACGACGTCTACCTCCCGGAGCGCGACCGGCCGACGCCGCTGGTCGCGTGGGCCATCGTGGACCGCGACCTGGCGGGCGCCCTGATGGTCACCGCGTCGCACAATCCGCCCGAGTACAACGGCGTGAAGTTCATCCCGGACGACGGCGCGCCCGCCCTCCCCGAGGTGACTGAAGCCATCGAGGAACGACTCGCCGAACCCCGGGTCAAGCCCGAAGACGAGTGGGGCACCGTCCACGAGGTGGACTTCGTCGAACCGCACTTCGAGCACGCGATGGACCTCGTGGACGCCGACCTCGACGGCCTCACGGTCGCCTACGACGCGATGCACGGCAGCGGCCGTGGCGTCACCGACGCCCTCCTCGAACGGGCGGGCGCGACCGTCGAGCGCGTCCGGTGCGAGACCGACCCCGAGTTCGGCGGCACGTCGCCGGAACCGAGCGCCGACCACCTCGACCCGCTCGTCGAGGCCGTCGCGGAACACGACGCGGCCCTCGGCATCGCGAACGACGGCGACGCCGACCGCATCGCGGTCGTCACGCCCGAACGCGGCTTCCTCGACGAGAACCTCTTCTTCGCGGCGGTCTACGACTACCTCCTGGAGGACGACTCGGGGCCGGCGGTCCGCACCGTCTCCACGACGTTCCTCGTCGACCGCATCGCGGACGCACACGGCGAGGACGTCGTCGAGGTGCCGGTCGGCTTCAAGTGGGTCGCGCAGGCGATGGCCGAACACGACGCCCTGATGGGCGGCGAGGAGAGCGGCGGGTTCAGCGTCCGCGGCCACATCCGGGAGAAGGACGGCGTGCTGATGGCGCTGTTCGCGGCCGCCGTCGCCGCCGAGGAGCCGTTCGACGAGCGCGTGGACCGCCTGCTCGCCGACCACGGCGAGATACACCAGGGGAAGGTCAGCCTCGACTGCCCGGACGACGAGAAGGCGCGCGTGCTCGCCGACCTCGAAGCCGAACTCCCGGACGACGTGGCGGGCGAGCACGTCGAGTCGGTGAACACCGCGGACGGGTTCAAGGTCCTGCTCGCGGACGGCTCCTGGCTGCTCATCCGGCCGAGCGGCACCGAGCCCGCGATGCGGGTCTACGCCGAGGCCGACAGCGAGGCGCGCGTGAACGAACTGCTCGCAGAAGGCGAGGCGCTGGTCCGGCCGCTGGTGTAGTCGGCTGTGGCCCGACCCGGGTTCAGGCGGGCTGGCCCGGCCGCTCGCCGCGGTAGCGGTCGGAGCGCAGCGGCTCTATCTCGAAGCCGAGTTTCTCGTAGAACGGGCGGACGTGCGGGTCGAAGTCGGCGGTGAGCCGACCCCAGCGGTCGGCGGCCGTCTCGACGAGCGCGGTGCCGATGCCCGAATCCCGGCGGCGCCGGCGCACCGCGACCTGCTCGACGTGGGCGCCCTCGCGGCGCGGCACCGCGACCAGGGCGCCGAGGACGCGGCGCTGCGAGACGGCGACGAGCACGTTGTCGGCGTCGATGCGGCGCGAGACCGTCTGGGCGGTGGCGTCGAGCATCGCGGCGTCGAGGACCGTCATCACCCCGATGAGGTCGTTCGAGTCGGCGAGGCGTACCTGCACGCTACCCACCCCGGACGAGTCGAAGCACCGTGACGTGGTCGGCTGCGACGGGCTGGTCCTCGGGCACGGGTCGGCCGTCGACCAGCACCGACGCCTCGTGCGGGCTGAGGTCGACTTCGGCGAGCAGGTCGGCGTACGTGGCGTCCGCCACCTCGAACTCGTGAGCGTCGCCGCCGACGACCTCGACCGTGACGCGCATGGACGCCGGTAGATGGTCGGCCGCCTTCAGTGTGTCGTCAGGCGGGACGCGGCTCGCCGGCTTCCTCGTCGCCGGATTCGGGCGACGACGGGCGGCCAGGCCGCCCGAGCGCGTCGTCGATGGCGAGGGCGAGCGCGCCCAGGCCGAGCAGGAAGACGACGAACGCCACGAGGTCGCCGACCCAGGGGACGAAGCTGACGAGCACCACGGCCACGAGGCCGAGGGCGAGCGCCGCCCACCGGTTGGCGACGTCGGCGAGCGACAGCAGCCACGACCCGACCGCGAAGCTCCCGTAGACGGCGCCGAGCCAGGCGAGGAGTGCGAACAGGAACCCGCCGAGGATGGCCAGCGGGATGCCGACTATCGTGATGGCGACGACGGCCAGCACGACGGGCACGCCGACGAGGGCGAGCAGGCCGACGCCGCCCGAGACGAGCGGGCGCTCCGAGACGCGGTCGGCGACCGACCGCGAGAACGACGGCAGCGCGAGCAGGAGCACCGCGCCGACGACGAAGTTCACGAGGAGCCAGTAGATGGAGAACACCCACGCGGGGATGGACGGCACGCCGACGGGCGCGACGGTCGGGCCGGTGAACGCCAGATCGTCGTTCTGCGTGACCTGGCCGGCCACGGTCGCCCCGCTGGCCTGGACGAGGTTCCCGGCGTCGTACTCCAGGTCGCCCTGGATGGCGGCGGTCGGGCCGAGCGTGACGGTCTCCGCGCCGAGACGGGCGTTCCCGTCGACGGCGCCGTCCACGGTGATGGTGCCGGCGGCCGCGTCGAGGTTGCCGCCGACCTGGCTCCCGGACCCGAGGACGACGTTGCCGCCGAACGCCGCGACGTCGCCACCGACGCGGCCGTCGACCTGCACGTTGCCGGCGAACGCCGCGACGTCGCCGGTCACCTCGCCGTCGACGACGACGTTCCCGGAGAACGCGGTGAGGTCGCCGTCCACGGTGCCGCGCACGATGACGTTGCCGCCGAACGCCTCCAGGCCGTCCACCGTCTCGCCCTCCTCGACCACGATGGTGCCGCCGGCCCGGGTCTCGGCTGTCGCGACGCCGGCCGCGACCACCAGCAGGACGACGAGCACTGCGGCTGCTCGGGATATCGTTCTCATGGTCGATAGTACGGCTGACAGGTCCATAAATGTAGGAGTGAGAAGAGGTAGCCCGCGACCCGGTCGGCGTCTCGCGGGCTTTAAGAACGGCAGGCCCGTCGTTCCCGCCATGGCAGACGCGGACCCCTCGGCCGGGCGGGACGAGATATGGATCGAGAAGTACCGCCCGCAGAAACTCGACGAGGTGGTCGGGCAGGACCGCATCGTGGAGCGACTGCAGAGCTACGTCGCACGCGACGACCTGCCCCACCTCCTGTTCGCCGGCGACGCCGGCATCGGGAAGACCACCTCCGCCGTCGCCATCGCCCGCGAGCTCTACGGCGAGAGCTGGCGCGAGAACTTCCTCGAACTCAACGCCTCCGACGAGCGCGGCATCGACGTGGTGCGCGACCGCATCAAGAACTTCGCCCGGGCGAGTTTCGGCGAGTTCGACTACCGCATCATCTTCCTCGACGAGGCGGACTCGCTCACCAGCGACGCCCAGTCGGCGCTCCGCCGCACGATGGAGCAGTTCTCGAACAACACCCGGTTCATCCTGTCGTGTAACTACTCCAGCCAGATCATCGACCCCATCCAGTCGCGGTGTGCGGTCTTCCGGTTCTCCGCCATCCCCGACGAGGACGTCGCCCGGCAGGTACGGTACATCGCCGAACAGGAGGGCATCGAGGTGACCGACGACGGCGTCGCAGCGCTCGTCTACGCCGCCGACGGCGACATGCGCAAGGCCATCAACGGCCTCCAGGCCGCCGCCGTCACGGGCGACGTCGTGGACGAGGAGGCCGTCTACACCATCACTTCGACGGCCCGCCCCGAGGAGGTCGAGGAGATGGTCACGAGCGCGCTCGCCGGCGACTTCCTCGCCGCCCGGTCGGTGCTCGACGACCTGCTGACCGACAAGGGGCTGGCCGGCGGCGACATCATCGACCAGCTTCACCGGTCGGTCTGGGACTTCGACGTCGACGAGGCGGGCGCGGTCCGCCTGATGGACCGCATCGGCGAGGCCGACTACCGCATCGCGGAGGGCGCCAACGAGCGCGTCCAGCAGAGGCGCTGCTGGCCTCGGTCGCCCTGGAGAACGGCTGACGGCAGTCGCCGGACCGACCCGGCCGCAACCGCGGTTCGACCCGTTCGCCTTCGTTCTACTCCCCGTCCCAAGTCCCCAGTCCCCCGTCGTCGGTGGCGTCAGTTCAGCGTCCAGATGGCGGCGTTGAGTACGCCCGCGAAGCTCACCCACAGGAGGTACGGCACCAGCAGCAGCGCCGCGCCACGGTGCACGCGGGCGAACGCGACGACGGTGGCCGCGATGGCGAGCCAGAGCGCCGCGATGACGACGAGGCCGCCGCCGATTGACTGCTGGCCGAAGAAGGCCAGCGTCCAGGCGACGTTGAGGGCGAACTGGCCGACGAACGCGCCGAGGGCGATTCGACCCGCGCGCGTTCCGCGGCCGTCGCGCCAGACGAGGTAGACCGCGACCCCGAGCAGGAAGAACAGGAACGTCCACACCGGGCCGAACACCCAGTTCGGTGGGGTGAACGCCGGGCGGTTCAACGCCACGTACCAGGTGCTGAGGCCGGTCCGCGTGACGAACGCCGGCGACGCGCCGACGGCCTCGCAGAGGAGGACGGCGACGGCCAGCCCCGGCAGGTCGTCGCGCGAGAGGTCCAGGCTCCGGGGGACGGTTGTCGTGCTCATCGACCCCGGTACGCGCGCCACGACCGAAACCTCGTCGGTGGCTGTCACGACCGACGGGTCGCGTCGGCAGCCGGACGTACCTGGTAGTCAACCGGCAAACGAGCGGGGTCGAGCCGCTACGTAACGTCGGGAAAAGGGGATGGTCGTCTCGCCCGATTGACTGTTCGATGGCTTCTGACTCCGTCTCCCGCAGGCGCGTGCTCCGGCTCTCGGGGGCCGCCCTGGCCGCCGGCCTCGCCGGCTGTAGCACGCAACTCCAGACAGAGGCGACCCAGACCACCGAGGAGACCACGACGGTCGACCCGGGGAGACGACGCCCGCCGGACCGGCGGAGACGGCGCGCGCCGGGGAGTCGTCGGTCTACACCCGGGTCTACGAGGAGACCATCGGGTCGGTCGTCCTCGTCACCACCGGCGCCGGGCAGGGGACGGGCTTCGTCTTCGACGACGGGCACGTCGTCACGAACGCCCACGTCGTCGGGACCGCCGGCACCGCCCAGATGCGGTTCCGGGAGGGCGAGTGGCGCACCGGCGAGGTCGTCGGCACCGACGCCTACAGCGACCTCGCCGCCATCAGCCTCCCGGACCGGCCGGCGTACGCCGCGCCGCTCCCGTTCATCGACGGCGACCCGGTCGTCGGCCAGGAGGTGGTCGTCCTCGGGAACCCGTTCGGACTGGACGGCACCGCGACCACGGGCATCGTGAGCGGCGTCAACCGGTCGATTCCGAGCCCCGCGGGGTTCAGCATCCCGGACGCCGTCCAGACCGACGCCGCCGTCAACCCCGGCAACAGCGGCGGCCCCATCGTCTCGCTCGACGACGAGGTCATCGCGGTCATCAACTCCGGGGGCGGCGACAACGTCGCGTTCGGCATCTCGGCCGCGCTCACCCGGCGCGTCGTGCCGGAACTCGTCGCGTCGGGCGAGTACGAGCACGCCTACATGGGCGTCTCGCTCCGGGACGTGACGCCGGCCGTCGCGACGGCGAACGACCTCGACCGGCCACGCGGCGTCATCGTCGAGGGCGTCGTGCCGGGCGGCCCGGCGGACGGCGTGCTCCGGGGAGCGACGACCGGACCGTCGTGAACGGCGAGCGCGTCCCGGTCGGCGGCGACGTCGTCCTCGCGATGGGCGACACCGACATCACGACGCTGGAGGGGCTGTCGAGCTTCCTCGCGCTGGAGACGAGCCCCGGCGACACCGTCCCGGTGACGGTGCTCCGCGACGGGACCGAGCAGACGGTCGAGTTCACGCTCGGCACGCGGCCGCCGCCGTGAGGCCGGCGGAACCGTTTCGTCGGTGGGCCGGCGGCATCGACTAGTCGGCGGTGAGCGCCGGCGGCGGCCCGCCGGGGAGTCGGTCGCGGTCGTGGGGCGCGTCGAACTCCGGGTCCGGGCCGACCGGGACGACGCCGCGCGGGTTGAGGTCGGTGTGGCTCCGGTAGTAGTGCTCCTTGACGTGGTCCATGCGGCAGGTGGCGGCGACGCCCGGTAGCTGGTAGAGGTCGCGGAGGTAGCCCCAGAGGTTCGGGTAGTCGGCGACGCGCCGCCGGTTGCAGGCGAAGTGGGTGTGGTAGACCTCGTCGAACCGGTAGAGGGTGGTGAACATGGCGACGTCGGCCTCCGTGAGCACGTCGCCCGCGAGGTAGCGCCGGTCGGCGAGCACGTCGTCCCAGTGGTCGAGCGCGTCGAACAGGTCGGCGACGGCGTCCTCGTAGGCGAACTGGGTCTCCGCGAACCCCGCGCGGTAGACGCCGTTGTTGACGGGTTCGTAGACGGCTTCGACGAGGCGGTCCACCTCGTCGCGGTAGCCCTCGGGGTAGAGGTCGACGTCCCGGGTGGCGTGCTCGTCGAAGGCGGTGTCGAGCATCCGCATTATCTCGGCGGACTCGTTGTTGACGATGGTCGCCCGCTCGCGGTCCCAGAGCACCGGCACGGTCACCCGACCCGTGTAGTCGGGGTCGGCGTCGGTGTACACGTCCCGGAGGTAGTCGTACCCGTGGATGGAGTCGGGTGTGCAGCCGTCCTTCCCGGGCGCGAACTCCCAGCCGTCGTCGACCCGGTGCGGGTCGACCACGTCCACGGTGACCGCGTCCTCCAGGCCCTTCAGGGCGCGCGTGACGAGGGTTCGGTGGGCCCACGGGCAGGCGGCGGAGACGTAGAGGTGGTACCGGCCGGCGGCCGCCGGATACCGGTCGTCCTCGACGACGTCGTCGGGGCCGCGCCGGGTGCCGGCTATCCAGTCGCGGAACGTCGTCTCCTCGCGCTCGAACTCGCCGCCGTCGTCGTGGTCGAGCTGTGCCACGTCGGTGTGCCAGGTGCCGTCGACGAGTCGTCCCATTGACGGGAACCAGGCTCACACGCTGATAAGGCTCTCGCCACCGGCAGTGAGCGTGTTCAGTCATGTGCTTGTCGGGTTTGGTGGGCCGGAGTGACGAATTCTGACAGCCAGAAAGCCCCGGCCGTCCCGCCTCCCGGGCCTGGCCCGGCCGGCAACAGGCGGGTGGGACTGAAAGGGGCCGGGCGCTCGGGGAGCGAGGCGACGGAAGGACCGCAGGAGCGAAGCGACGAGGACCGGAACGAGTCGCAACCCCCGAACGCCCGGGGGCTTTCTGGCTGTTCGACGCCGAAGAGCGGTCGGAATCACACCAGCGACCCATTACTCAACACCGTCTGACACCTGACGACGAGACGGCCGCGTAATCCGGTCCGAGCCGCCACAGCCCCGGTCCCGGAACTGTTTTACCTGCTGATTGGCGACTCTAGGGCACGATAATGAGTGAACTGGAGGAGGAATACCGCCTCGAGTATTTCGAGGAGAACGACTTCGTGCGAAAGGAGTGTTCGGAGTGTGGGGACCACTTCTGGACGCGGGACCACGACCGCACGACCTGCGGCGAGCCCCCTGTGAGGACTACAGCTTCATCGACAACCCCAGCTTCGACCGGGAGTACACGCTGGAGGAGATGCGCGAGGCGTTCCTCTCCTTCTTCGAGGAGCACGGCCACGAGCGCATCGAGCCGTACCCGGTGGCCGCGAACCGGTGGCGGGACGACGTGCTGCTCACGCAGGCGTCCATCTACGACTTCCAGCCGCTCGTCACCAGCGGCGAGGCGCCGCCGCCCGCCAACCCGCTGACCATCAGCCAGCCCTGCATCCGGATGCAGGACATCGACAACGTCGGCAAGACGGGCCGCCACACGATGGCGTTCGAGATGATGGCCCACCACGCGTTCAACGTGCGCGAGGACGCCGACAACGAGTACGCCTACGAGGGCGAGGTCTACTGGAAGGACGACACCGTCCGCTACTGCGACAGCTTCTTCGAGTCGATGGGCGCCAACCTCGACGAGATAACCTACATCGAGGACCCGTGGGTCGGCGGCGGCAACGCCGGCCCCGCCATCGAGGTCATCTACCGGGGCGCGGAACTCGCCACGCTCGTCTTCATGTCGATGGAGCAGGACCCCGACGGCGAGTACGAGATGAAGGACGGCAACCGCTACACGCCGATGGACACGTACATCGTGGACACCGGCTACGGCCTGGAGCGCTGGACCTGGATGAGCCAGGGCACGCCGACGGTGTACGAGGCCGTCTATCCCGACATGATAGCGTTCCTGAAGGAGAACGCGGGCATCGAGCACACCGACGACGAGGAGACGCTCATCCACCGCGCCGCGAAGCTCGCGGGCCACATGGACATCGACGAGGCCGAGGACATGGACCAGGCCCGGGACACCATCGCGCGGAAACTCGACGTCGAGAAGCGCGAACTCGTCGACCTGATGGAGCCCCTGGAGGACATCTACGCCATCGCGGACCACTGCCGCGCCCTCGCGTACATGTTCGGCGACGGCATCGTCCCGTCGAACGTCGCCACGGGCTATCTCGCCCGGATGGTGCTCCGGCGCACCAAGCGCCTCGTGGACAACGTGGGCGTGGACGCGCCGCTCGACGAACTCGTGGACATGCAGGCCGAGCGGCTGGGTTACGAGAACCGCGACACCATCCGCGACATCGTGCGCACCGAGGTGGAGAAGTACCGCGAGACGCTCGACCGGGGCGGCCGCCGGGTGCGCCAGATAGCCCGGGAGTACGCCGACGCCGGCGAGCCCATCCCGACCTCGAAGCTCGTCGACCTCTACGACTCCCACGGCATCCAGCCCGACATGGTCGAGGAGATAGCCGAGGACGTGGGCGCGACCGTCGCGGTGCCCGACGACTTCTACAGCCTCGTCGCCCAGCGCCACGACGGCGGCCAGGCCTTCGAGGAGGAGTCGTCCGAGGACGACCGCCTGGACGACCTGCCGGAGACCGAGCGCCTCTACTACGACGACCAGTATCGCACCGAGTTCGAGGCGGTCGTCCTCGACGTGTTCGAGCGCGAGGAGGGCTACGACGTGGTGCTCGACCAGACGATGTTCTACCCGGAGGGCGGCGGTCAGCCCGCCGACCACGGCACGCTCTCGACCGACGAGGTCACGGTGAACGTCACGGACGTCCAGCGCCGGAACGGCGTCATCCTGCACCGGACCGACGAGAGCCCGGGGAAAGGCGAGTTCGTCAGCGGTCAGATCGACGTGACGCGCCGCCGCCGGCTGATGCGCCACCACACCGCCACCCACATCGTCGTGATGGCGGCCCGCGAGGTGCTCGGCGACCACGTCCGGCAGGCCGGCGCCCAGAAGGGCGTCGACAGCTCCCGCATCGACGTCCACCACTACGAGCGCCTGGACCGCGAGACGGTCAAGCGCATCGAGGACGTCGCGAACGAGATCGTGATGGAGAACACGAGCGTCCACCAGGAGTGGCCCAACCGCCACGAGGCCGAGGAGAAGTACGGCTTCGACCTCTACCAGGGCGGCATCCCGGCCGGGACCAACATCCGTCTCATCCACGTCGACGAGGACGTCCAGGCGTGTGGCGGCACGCACGTCTCCCGGACGGGCGACGTGGGGGCCATCAAGATTCTCAGCACCGAGCGGGTCCAGGACGGCGTCGAGCGCATCGTGTTCGCGGCGGGCGACGCCGCCGTCGAGGCGGTCCAGGAGACCGAGGACGCCCTGTTCGCGGCGGCCGACACCTTCGACGTCTCCCCGCAGGAGGTGCCGGCGACCGCCGAGCGCTTCTTCGAGGAGTGGAAGGACCGCGGCAAGCAGATAGAGGACCTGAAAGAGCAGCTCGCCGAGGCGCGCGCCACCGGCGGCGCGGGCGGCGAGGAGGTCGAACTCGACGGCGTGGTCGCGGTCGTCCAGCGTCTCGACGGCGACATGGACGAACTCCGCGCCACGGCGAACGCGCTCGTGGACGAGGGCAAGGTCGCCATCCTGGGGAGCGGCGTCGACGGCGCGCAGTTCGTCGTCGCGGTGCCGGACGGCGTCGACATCAACGCCGGCGCGGTGGTGAGCGAACTCGCGAGTCGCGTCGGCGGCGGGGGCGGCGGCCCGCCGGACTTCGCGCAGGGCGGCGGTCCCGACGGCGACAAACTCGACGACGCGCTCGCGGCCGCACCGGACGTGCTGAAGCAGGTCCAGAACGCGTAGCCGGCCTGTCAGACTCGTTTCTCTTTCCGGCGGTCGCACCGCGAACCAGAGGTTTCACGGTTCGTTCCGCCCCGTCTCGCGGATAGAGCATCCGCGATTCGTGACAAGAGTAATAAACGAACGGCGAGTATCTCCTCGATGAGCGACCTGGACCTCCCCGTGACGACCGCCGAGTTGCGGGCCACCTTCGCGCGGTTCGTGGACGAGGTCGCGGCGCGCGAATCGGCGCTGGCCGACGGGTGGGACCACGGGTCGCCCCAGGGCCTCCGCGACTGCCTGGAGCGCGTCGACGCCGACTGGCACACCGGGACGCGCACCCTCCGCACCCTCCCGGTGGTCAACGTCCTGGAGCGGCGGTTCGGCGTCGGCGTCGACGAGGACGTCCGGGCGGTGCTGCTCGGCCTCGACGCCACGGTCAACGCCCTCGACGACGTCATCGACGCCGGGAGCCTCGACACCGGGCGCGCCGTCTGCCTGACGGCCGTCGTCGCGTTCGCGAACGTCCTCGAACTGGAACACGTGCCGGCGGAGCACGCCGCCGCGGTGGCCGACGTCGAGTACGACTACTGGGTGGAACTCGCCCAGATTCCGCTGGTGGAGCGACGGTCGATGGCGGCCATCCGCGCGGCCGACGACCGGGCGGCGCTGCTCGACGCCGCCCGGACGGTGTACGGCTACCGCGCCCGCGACGTCCACGCCTTCGTCGACGTCCCGGCGGTCGTTTACGACCTGCCGGCAGCGGTCGTGGCGCGACTCCGACGCGACCTCCACGCGTTCCGGGCGCGCTACCTCCTGTTCGAGGACCTCCGGCACGTCGACCGCGACCGGGTCGAGGGGCACGCGAACCCGGCCGTCGCGCTCGCCGGCCGGGTCGACGACGGCGTGGCCGTGGACCTCTTCGAGTCGGTCTACGACGCGTTCGGCTACTCGGATGCCGGCACCCGGGAGTACGGCGACCTGCTGGGCCGACTGGAGCGGCGGCCCGACGACCTGGCGAGTGCGGTCGCGACGCTCGGGTAAGCCGCCCTTTCCTTCAGAACACTTATAAACGGATGCCGACAATCGAGGGGCGTCAGTGGCATGCACGACCATACCAGTAGCGACGACCCCGGGGCGGTCGTCGACGTGCTCATCGGGCGACAGGGATATCTGGCGGCGCTGCTCGACGGGCCGGTCCAGAAGCGGGACCTCGTCGAGCGGTTCGACGTGTCGCGGTCGACCGTGAACCGCGCGGTCAGGGACCTGGAGGCGGCGGGGCTGGCCGAACGGACGCCGACGGGCTACCGGGCGACCGTCTACGGCCGCCTGGCCGACGGGGCGTTCCGGACGTTCAGCCGGCAGGTGGACGGCATCGCCGACGCGAGCGCCGCGCTCACCGACCTCTCGACGGAGACGCCGCTCGACCCGGTGCTGTTCGAGGACGCCGACATCGTGCTCCCGGAGACCCACGCGCCGGACAAGCCGCTGCTCCGCGTGCTCGACCTGGTCCGCCGCGCCGACCACATCTGGGGGTTCTCGCCGACCGCGTTCGAGTCCTACGTGAACGTCTTCCAGCAGCGCATCGTCTCCGAGGGGATGTCGGCCGACCTGGTGTTCTCCCGGGACGTGCTGGAGTACCTGCTCACCGAGTACGCCGAGCGGTTCCGCGAAGCCTTCGAGAAGCCGGCGCTGACGGTCTACCGGACGGAGGACGCCATCCCGTTCGGCCTGCTGCTGAGCGACACCGGCGACGGCGAGGAGGTCGGCGTGGTCGTCTACGGGTCGGACGGCATCACGGGGTTCGTCTGCAGCGAGGCGGCGGCGGCGACCGACTGGGCGCGTCGCCTGTTCGAGTCGGTCCGGGACGACGCGACCCGCGTCGACCCGTGACGCCGGCAGGACTTCGCGCCGGCGTAACGACTTTCCGGCGGCGTCGCGTTCCACACGGCAATGAGCCGACTCCGTTTCGCCGTCCTCGACGCCTCCCACGGCAACGAGGACACCCGCCGTAACTTCCGGCGCGAGGTGGCCGCCGACCTCGCGGAGTTCGACGTGACCGCCGGCGACCTGCCCGCCACCCTCGACTACGACGCCGCCATCGTCACCGGGTCCCGCGCCTCGGTCTACTGGGACGAGCCGTGGATCCAGCCGCTCAAGGACTGGGTGGCCGACGCCGACGACGCCGGACTGCCGATGCTGGGCGTCTGCTACGGTCACCAGTTGCTCGCCGACGCGCTCGGCGGCACCGTCGAGGGGATGGACGAGTACGAGATCGGTTACCGCGAGGTCGAACACGCCGGCGACCCGGTGCTGTTCGACGGCGTCGACCGGCGGTTCACCGCGTTCACCACTCACTCCGACGAGGTGACCGCGCTGCCGCCGGGCGCCGAGGAACTCGCCCGGAACGACTACTCGAACCACGCCTTCCGACGTGACCACGTCTTCGGCGTCCAGTTCCACCCCGAGTACGACATGGGCACCGCCGAGCGAGTCACCCGGGGGAAAGACGACCAGCTCGACCCGACGACGCTCCAGCGCGTGCTCGACGGCATCACCGAGGAGAACTACGCGAGGGCCCAGCAGGCAAAGCGTGTCTTCGCCAACTTCGAGCGGCACGTCCGCGAGGTGCGAGCGGACGCGGCCGCCGACTGACTACCCGCGGATCTGCCGGAACAGCCCGGCGATGAGGTAGGCGTAGCCCGCCGCGCCGGCGAGCGCGGCGACGCCGCCGACCGTCTCGGCGGCCGGCACGCCGAAGACCAGGCCGGCGGCTTCAGCCCAGAGACCGCCGGCGACCAGGCCGATGGTGACGAGCGCCACCCGGTCGTTCGCGCCGGGGAACCGGCCGGCGTTCGGCGGGTAGAACTGGTAGGTGACGCCGAGGATGGAGAGCCCGAGGAAGCCGAGCAGGTTGAGGCGGAGGTGGGCGAGGACGAACGACGGGGGCCGGGCCTCGAAGGCGAACCAGAGCCCGAGCGCTATCGCGAGCGTGGCGCTGACGACGGCGGCGAGCACGGCGTAGAACCCGACGCGGCGGCGCTCGGAGGTGCGGAACAGCCAGCCGTACGCCGCCGCGAAGCCGAGGACGGCGACGGCCTCGACCACCGCGCCGAACCGGAGCCACGGGCCACCCGTGAGGCCGACGGCGAGGAGCAGCGGGCCGAGCGCGCCCGCCGGCAGGACGACGGCGACCAGGCCGTCGGGCGGCGTGGCGACGAGGAACCGGGGAGCAGGCGGAAGCCGACGGCGAACAGGAGCAGGGTGGCCGCGCCCGCTGCGAACAGGTGGGAGATGCGCGGGAGGAACGCGTCGAAGAGGTGGGGGAGGCCGAGCGACGCGGCGAGGAGTTCGTAGGACGCCACCACGAGGTAGAGGAGCGCGACGGGGACGAACGCGTTGGCGTACCGGTCCACGGGTTCGCGGTCGGCCTTCGCCTCGCCGGTCGCCGTCTCCCGGCCGGAGAGGTTGTCGCGGACGGTCCAGGCGAGCGTCCCGACGAAGACGGCGACGCCGGCGGTCCAGAGCAGGGCGCCGGCGGGTTCGAGAAGGGATGGTGCGGCGGGGAGCGGCGACGCCGCGAGCGCGGCCGCGCCGAGCGCCGAGAGCGGGAACTGGACGGTCATCGCCGCGTCGGCGGCGAGGTCGCGGTCGAAGTAGGACGGGACGAGCGCGTAGGCTTTCGCGAACAGGACGTGGAAGACGAAGCCGAACAGCCCGAGACGGACCTCTGTCGTGCGCGGCACGCCGACGAGGATTCCCGCCTGCCACGCCACGAGGAAGACGAGGCCGGCGGTGATGAAGCGGTGCGAACGGTAGGTGATGCCGCCTGCGGCCATGGCGGCGTATCACGCCCCCGGGTGTTCGCTCTTGGGGTCGAAAGTGGGAGTGCTTTTTACCTGGGCACCCAAGGGTGAGCCATGCTCGACTACGTGGCCCTGGAGGAGGAATTCACCCAGGAGGAGCGCATGATCCGGGACACGGCCCGGCAGTTCGTCGACGAGCAGGTCCGGCCCGACCTCGCGGAGCACTACATCGAGGGGACGTTCCCGACGGAGCTCATCCCGGAGATGGGCGAACTCGGCTTCTACGGCTCGAACCTCGACGGCTACGGCCTGCCGGACGTCGGCAGTCGGGCGTACGGCCTCCTGATGCAGGAGCTCGAAGCCGGCGACTCGGGGCTGCGCTCGATGGCGAGCGTGCAGGGCGCCCTCGTCATGTACCCCATCCACGCGTTCGGCAGCGAGGAGCAGAAGGAGGAGTGGCTGCCGGCGCTCGGCTCCGGCGAGGCGGTGGGCTGTTTCGGCCTGACCGAACCCGGCCACGGCTCGAACCCGTCCGGGATGGAGACGACCGCCGAAAAGCACGGCGACGAGTACGTCCTCGACGGGTCGAAGACCTGGATCACGAACTCGCCCATCGCGGACGTGGCGGTGGTGTGGGCGCGCGACGTGTCGGCCGACGGCGACCCCGTGCGCGGGTTCATCGTGGAGACGGACCGCGACGGCGTGACCACGAACGAGATACACGAGAAGCTCTCGCTCCGCGCCTCGATTACGGGCGAGATAGCGCTCCAGAACGTCACCGTGCCGGAGGAGAACGTCCTGCCGGGCGTCGAGGGCATGAAGGGGCCGCTGTCGTGTCTCACGCAGGCCCGGTACGGCATCGCGTGGGGCGCGGTCGGCGCCGCCCGCGACAGCTTCGAGACCGCCCGCGAGTACGCCGGTGAGCGCGAGCAGTTCGGCAAGCCCATCGCGGGCTTCCAGCTCCAGCAGGAGAAGCTCGCGGAGATGGCGACCCAGATAACGACCGCACAGCTCCTGAACTTCCGGCTGGCGGAGCTCAAGGAGCGCGGCGACCTGCGCCCCCAGCAGGTGTCGATGGCGAAGCGGAACAACGTCCGGATGGCGCGCGACCAGTCGCGGGTCGCCCGCGAGATGCTCGGCGGGAACGGCATCACCGCGGACTACTCGCCGATGCGCCACATGGCGAACATGGAGACGGTCTACACCTACGAGGGCACCCACGACATCCACACCCTCATCCTGGGGCAGGACCTCACGGGAATCGCGGCCTTCGAGTAGTCCGACGGCGAGTCTGCCCCCGAACAGACCCGGCGCAGGGCGAGCCACCCGGCGAGTCGGCGACGGACCTATCTATCGCCCTGCCGAACCGACGGACATGAACGAGCGACGACGCGGGTCGGCGGTGAGCGTCGGCGTCGCGGCCGGCGTCACCGTGATGGGGCTCGTGTTCAGCGTCGTGGTCGCCGTCCCCGTCTTCCTCCTCGGCCTCGACGTGCTCGCGACGTTCACGCTGAGCGTCGTGCTCTCTGAACTCGGGTTCGCCGTGGGGGCGCTGGTCTTCCTCGCCGCGACCGGCCGGGGCACCGGCTTCCTCGACCTGCGGCGGCCGGACCGCCGCGCCGTCGGCTACATGGTCGGCGGCACCGTCGCGCTGTTCGCGCTGCGGCTGGCGCTCATCCTGGGCGTCGGCGCGCTCGGCCTGCCGGTCGCCGGCAACTCCGTCACCGACCTCGCACAGGAGGGCGTGGTGGCGTCGCTGCTCCTGCTCGTCCCCGTCTCGGTGCTGGTCATCGGACCGGCCGAGGAGCTCCTGTTCCGGGGCGTCGTCCAGAAGTACCTCTACGGCTCGTTCTCGCGGTGGGGCGCGGTCGCCGTCGCCAGCGTGCTGTTCGCCCTCGTCCACCTCCCGACGACGTACTACGCGGACCCCGACCCGGTGGCCGTCGCGGTGACGCTGGCCATCCTGTTCGGCCTGTCGCTGGTGCTCGGCGGGCTGTACGTCCGGACCGACAACCTGCTGGTGCCCGTCGTCGCCCACGGGCTCTACGACGCCGTCTTGTTCGGACTCGCGTACGTCGTGCTGACCACGCAGGGACTCTCGCTGCCGGGATAAAGAGGGGCGCCGGGCCTACGCGAACAGGCTCAGCGGGTTGAGCATGCTCACGAACGTGAGCAGGTTCTCCTGGGAGAACGCGATGACGTCCACGATGAGGTACTCGGTCTGGACGATGAGCTCCTCGGTGTAGACGATGCGGTCGGCCATCTCGCCGATGCGGTCGGCCATCTCGCCGATCTGGTCCTCTGTGTAGAGGACGCCGTCGAGGCTCTCGACGTAGAGCACCTCGCCGGTGTCGCTCAGTATCATGACCACCTCGTCGACCTGCCAGCCGTTCTGGACCTGGAACAGGTAGAAGGTGGAGCCGTCCTGGAGCGGGGCGTAGATGAAGCTCTCGCCGAGCGAGGTCTCCGCGAGGGAGAACGTGTCGCCCTCGTAGAGCTCTATCTGGTAGCCGTCGTCGGTGCTGGCGTCCGCCGCCGCGGCGGTCCCGGTGACGGCGAGGCCGCCGGCCGCGACCGACCCGAAGCGGGTGAGGAACTGTCTGCGTTGCATGGTGATGTGGGTGATGTGATGGAAGCGCCCGGACGGGGCCCGGCGCGCTTGTGGAGTTTATGCAAGACCGCTTTTTACACCTGTCGGTCTTCCCCGCCTTAAACTACGCGTATCGGCAGTAACGTCCGATATGTTTCCCGACAGAACGTCGCGAGCGGATGGAGTATTGCATCCATAACACCAATTTCAGGGGTGGCGGTCGGCGGCCGGGACGCTCCGCGGGATCGACGCGGCCGACCGTCCCGGCGCGCTACCGGAGCAGGCGACCGAACCAGTCGCGGTGGTCGGCCACCCAGCGGTAGAGCGGTTCCCGGACCCGTTCGCGGTCGGGAACGAGGCGGAAGGCCGCCACCGCGGTGCGGGAAGCGGGGTCCATCCGGGCGAGCACCTCCTCGGCGGCCGCGCCGCACGAGTAGACCCGGTCGGCGGTGACCAGGTGGGCACACCGCTCGTAGTCCTCGGGCAGGCGGCGTTCGAGTGCAGGCGTCAGCTCCGAGAAGCCGACCAGGTCGAACTCGCCGGCCGCCTCGGCCCGTCGCGCCGACCACGTACAGAACCCGCAGACGTCGTCGTAGACGATGACCGGGCGGTCCATCGAGTCAGGTGTACCGGGCGGTCTCGGTCCCGCAGTTGTCGCAGACGGTGATGATGGCGCTCCGGTCGTCGGCCATCTCGATGCTGTTCGGCGTCTCCTCGCCGCAGGCGTCGCAGTGGACCAGTATCTCGGTCTCGCCGGTCTCCTTCGGGGCGCCGATGGCGAGGACGACGGCGCGCTCCTCGCCCCGGTTCGTCCCGCGCTGGTACTCGCCCGGTTCGAAGCGCGCGATTTCGCCGGCCTCGACCGTGACGTCGCCGTCCTCGGTGCGGAAGGTGACCGCCCCCGACTGGACGTAGAACACCTCCTCCTGGTCGGTGTGGGCGTGGTAGCCGTAGGCCATGCTGTCGCCGGGGCCGAGTTCGTAGTAGTTCAGCCCCATGTTCGTGGTCTCCAGGGCGCGCGCGACCGGCCGGGTGACGTCGGCGGGTCCCATGTACGAGTCGACGTCGTCGATGCGGACGTGCTCCATGCTGGGCGCTAACAGGGCCGGTGAGGATAAGCCTACTCCCCTTCGTTACGGGGCACACGCCGGACTCACCGGTCACCGACTCCAGGGCAGAGAGCGGGCTCGCTGGCCACGTCGCGAGAAAAGCGGAGGGCGGAGAGGGGGCTGTGGAGGGGCGGGGGCGACCGGACTACTCGGTTCGGTCGATGTCGAGCTGCTCGCGCAGCCCGGTGATGGCGTCGGACTCGGCGAGCTCCTCCAGGCGGTCCTGGAAGTGCTCCTCGCAGAGGCCGACCCGAACGCCGTCCTTGTCGACGGTCAGGTCCGCAGGCCGGTCGCAGTAGTGACACTGCATGGGCGTCGCTACGCGTCGGAGGAACGTCAACCCTGCGGAGGCGGCGAATCCGACAGCCGGGCGCGCACCCGCTCGAACTGGTCGGCGGTGAGTCCCGCCCGCCCGAGTTCCTCGCCGTGCGCGTCGCTGCCGCCGGTCGGGACCAGGTCGTGGGCGTCGATGGCGCGGTCGACCGGCGCGGGGTCGACCGCCCGGCCGTAGGGGTAGTAGCGTTCGACGGCGTCGAGGTGGCGGGTCAGGTCGAGGGCCGCGGCCGGGTCGTCGTACCGGAACGGGTGGGCGAGGCCGACCAGGTCGCAGGCGTCCTGGAGGAGGTCGACGGCCGTCTCGAACGGCGTGACGTCGCGCGCGACGTAGCACGGCCGACCTTCGCCGATGAGGTCGTCGAAGACGGTCGCGACGGCGTCGTACGCGGTGTCGGGGTGGTCGGCGACGGCGCGCGCGACGTGGGGGCGGCCGACGCCCTCGGCGAGTTCGACGTCGATGCCGACCCCGAGGCGGTCCTCCAGGCAGTCCAGGATGGCGCGGCCGCGCTCGATGCGGTCGGCCTGGAGGCGGTCGAGTTCGCGCGTGAGCGCGGGCGTGGGCCGGACGCCGTAGCCGAGGAGGTCGACCTGTTCGCCGCCGGGGTCGGCGCGGAGTTCGATGCCGCTGACGACCGTCACGCCGTCGCGTTCGACGACGGGCGCGCCGAGCGCGGGGTGGATGCGGTCGTGGTCGGTGACCGCGACGACGGCGACGTCGGCGCGGCGCGCGGCGTCGGGCAGCGCCGCGAACGGGAGCGTCCCGTCGGAGTTGATGGTGTGGACGTGGAGGTCCGCGTAGACGCTCATACCGGTACGTGGCGGGTCGCGTACAAAACGCTGTGCGAGGTATTAGGTCAACGAGTCGAATATAAGGTCACTAGACAATATTACTACCATCATGGACAAACGTTATAATTATCTTTGCCCGAGGTTCTGTCGATGTCAATGAAGACCGCCGCCCGTCTGCTCGATGGGCACGACTACCCCGCGACCACCAGCCAGCTGCAGGACGCCTACGGCGAGAAGTACCTCAACCTGCCGAACGGCAACGAGCAGCTCGACGAAGTCTTCGCCCGCATGGACGAGGAGACGTACGGCGACGCGCTCGAAGCCCAGCTCGCGCTCTACTCCATGGTCAGCAGCAAGGCCGTCGGCCGCGTCGGCTACAGCGACCGCGACCCGACGCCGATGGGCACCCAGGGCCACCAGCCCATCTCCTTCTAACCGGCCCCTCCGCCGGTCCCGTGTCTTCGACGAGCCTCGCCCGTGAGCGCCCGGAGCGGCGGCGACCCCACCGACTCCGTCTCCGCTGTGTTCTACCGGCAATCATACGTGATTATCCGTTACATTAATAATCGGCAACCACCAAGTTCGGTATGGATTACCATGTCAATGGGTGCGTACGACGAGGAGGAGCACGAGCGTCGCGAACGCAAGACCAGCGAGGTCGACATCGGCGACGACGACACGCGGACCATCTACGAGGGGACCGTCGAGTACGACTCGGGCGAGTCCGCCGAACAGCTCCTCGACCAGTTCCGGAAGATCAAGTCCAGCTGACGACCTGTTATCCCCGACGAGCCGCATACCCCGCGACGAGTATCACCGCGACCACGTGGCCGACCAGCGCGGCGGCCAGCAGCGGGTAGTCCAGCACGAACGGCAACAGCGCCAGCTGGAGCACGCCGAACCCGACGTTCCGGTAGTCGATGGACCGGAGTTCGCGGCCCGTCGCCGTGTCGAACGCGTAGCGACGCGACCGCCAGAACGCCGCCACCGCCGTCCACCAGCCCGTGCCGATGCGGTAACAGACGTCCCACGCCACCAGGAGCGCGAGGTAGACCGCGGGCCACGGCGGCGACGGCCCGAGGAGCGCCTCCAGCAGGGGGTCGGCGTCCGGCGGGTCGTAGACGAACAGGTACGTCAGCAGCGCGACGTACGCCACCAGCCCGAGCACCACCTCGATGCTCGACCCGAACAGCAGCCGGCGGTAGGTCTCCGGCACGTCGAGGCCCCGGATGCGGGTGCTCAGGTCGAGCATCACCACGCTCCCGAACGCGGCGACCACGATAGCGACCGTGCCCGGCAGGACGGCGTCCCAGAGGTCGTAGACCCAGGCGAGGGCGACGACGCCCACCTCGAACAGGAGGAACTGTACCGACGCCGCCACCACGGGCGACAGGTGGACGCCTGGAATCGACCCCACCAGACTCTCGTACACCCACGTCTCCCCGAGTTCTGGCGGCTCTGCGGGGAGCGCCAGTCCCTCGTCCACCACCGCGTCCTCCCGTTCGAGAGCGGCGCCACCGGTCGGTAGTTCGTCCTCGTCCGGTGGATGGGTGTCGTCGGGTGTCGGTTCGTCCTCGTCTGCGGCGAGTGGGTCCCGGTCAGTTGGGGGTTCTCGGTCGGTGGTGGGTTCCCGGTCCGCTGGCGGCGGTTCGTCTTCGGGCTGGGGCTCGCCTTCGTTCGGGGATTCACCGCCGGGCGGCGACTCGTCCTCGTCGGGAGCGGGTGCTTCGTCCGGTGGTGGTTCGTCCGGTGGTGGTTCGTCGTCCGGTGGCGGGTCCGGGTCGGCGCTCATACGTCCTCACCGTACGCCCGGAGCGCGCGGCGGACCGCCTCGTCGAACGACGTCAGGTCGAGCGGGACGGCCTCCCGGATGCGGTCGTCCTGGACGACGACCGGGTTCTTCAGGCCCTCGATGAGGGGGTGGGCGACGCTCCGGGGGACGTCGGTCACGAGGTCGACCCAGTAGGCCGACAGCTTCGGCGAGAGCACCGGCACCGGGACGACGGTCACGTCGTGGTCCATCATCGCGGCGGTGCGCGTCATCATCTTCTGGTAGGTGAGCACCTCCGGGCCGCCGATCTCGTAGGTTTCGCCCGCCGTCTCCGGTTCGTCGAGCACGCCGGCCAGGTACGCGATGGCGTCGCTGACCGCGATGGGCTGACACGGCGTCCGCACCCACCGCGGGGTCACCATCACGGGCAGGCGGCTGGCGAGCTGGTAGACCATGTCGAAGCCCGTGCTCCCGGGGCCGACGACGATGGCGGCGCGGAGCGTCGTGAGGTCGTACTCGCCCTCGTCGAGGATGGTCTCGACCTCGCGGCGCGACCGCAGGTGCTCGGAGAGGTGGTCGCGTTCCTCGCCCAGGCCGCCGAGGTAGACGACGCGGGCCACGCCCGCCTCGCTCGCGGCGGTCGCGAAGTGGCGGGCGGCCAGGCGGTCGCGCTCCTCGAAGTCCTCGCCTGCCTGCATCGAGTGCACCAGGTAGTAGGCGGCCTCGACGCCCTCGAAGGCGGGCGACAGCGTCTCGAAGTCGAGCAGGTCGCCCTCGACGACCTGCACGCCGTCTGGCGCGTCGTACCGGGTGGCGTCCCTGACTAACGCGACGACGTCGTGCCCGGCGTCGAGCAGCGCCGGCACCAGTCGGCTGCCGACGAATCCAGTTGCCCCGGTGACAAGTACGCGCATGGAAACAAGAAGAGTCGGGAACGGCTTAAGCGTTCCAGCCAGGCGTCCCGGGCGCGCCCCGGTCCTCCTCGACCTCCCGGGCGACGGCCGGGTCGGGCGCGTCGCGTTCGGCGCGGCGCTCCCAGTCGGCGACGGCGTCGCCGACCCACGACTCGGCCGCCATCGCCGTCTCGAAGGCCGCGTCGAACCGGTCGGCGTTGATGGAGGTGGTACCCGGCGCGCTGGCGGCGGCCGCGGCGACGAACTTCGCGCGGTCCTCGCGGGTTATCTCGCCGGCCACGATGCGGTCCACGACGCCCCGGAGTTCGGCCACGCCCGGATACGCGAACACCTTCTGTCCGACGGCCTGCGGGCCGAGGAGCAGCCCCGGTATCTCGTCGGGCGGCACGTCGTCGAGCAGGCGTTCGCCGCCGAAGGAGGCCTCGACGTTCTCGCACATCGTGCGCACGCCGAGTTTCAGGTTGTGGGCGGGGTAGTCCGCGCACGTCTGCGGGTAGTGGTCGGTGTCGTGGAGGCGGCACTGGAGCGTGGTCGGGTCGAGAAACGAGCAGGTGCGCAGCCACGTGGGCTCCGTCCCGAACGGTCCCACGGGCTTCGGCGGCTTCTGGATGCCCATGTAGAACGCCGGCCGGCCCTGGATGGCGGCGATGTTGCGGCCGTCGATGTCGACGTTCGGCTCCTCGGGGGCCACCTCCCAGAGGCGGGGCGTCATCGCGTCGGCGAGGCCGGCGTCGAGGAGCCCCGGACGTCATCGCGGGTCAGCGCCACGAACTGGAAGACGTCGTCGAGGGCGCGCTCCGGTCCCCGGCGTTCGATGTCGTCGACGTCCGCCAGGGGGCGCCAGTCGAGACAGCACCCGGCACACCCCTCGCAGTTGACGTCCATGCCGCGCGGGTTAGGAGGCGACGGGTAAAAGGGTGCGGACACCGCGCCGACAGCGTCTCCGCCCTCTCCCCCTCGGGCCGCCCGGGCGGTCGTCGCAGGTGTGAACGGTCCGGGAGAAGAGCTAAACCGTTGAATGAACATTCAATCAACGATGACGACGCCCACGTGCGGTGGTCCCCGATGACGCCCGGCGACGGCCAGACCGGCGACGACCGGGCCATCAGCGGCCAGACCGGCGAGGCCCGAACTGACGGCGGTCAGACTCGGGTCCGACCCGACGGCGACCGCGAGCCACGCGTCCTCGTCACCGGCGCGACCGGGACCGTCGGCAGTCCGCTCGTCGCTCGACTGCTCGACGCGCCGGTGGCGGTCCGCGTCGCGACGCGGACGCCGGCCGCCGCGCGCGACCGGTTCGGCGACGCCGCCGAGTACGTCGAGTTCGACCTCGACCGGCCGGAGACGTGGGGGTGCGCCCTCGACGGCGTCGACCGGTTGTTCCTCCTGATTCCGCCCGTCGCCGGCGTGACGCCGGTCCGGGAGTTCGCGGACGCCGCCGACCGGGTCGGCGTCCGTCACGTCGCCTACCTCTCCATCATCGGTGCCGAGAAGCTTCCCGTCCTCCCCCACCGCCGGGTCGAGAAGCACCTCGCGCGGACCGGGATGGCCCACACCTTCCTCCGGGCGTCCTACTTCATGCAGAACCTGAGCGAGGTGCACCGGCCCGAAGTCGTCGAGCGGGACGAGGTGTTCGTGCCGGCCGGCGACGGGACGCTGAGCTTCGTCGACGCCCGGGACGTCGCGGCGGTCGCGGCCGCCGTCCTCATCGAACCCGGCCACGAGGGTCGGGCGTACGACCTCACCGGTCCCGCGGCGCTCGACTTCGCGACCGTCGCCGACGTGTTCACGGACGTGCTCGGCCGGCGGATAACGTACGCGAACCCGTCGCGGCTCGCGTTCGCCCGCCACGTGTACCGGCGCGGGGTGCCGGCGTCGCTCGTCGCGTTCATGGTCCTGGAGTACTCGGTCGTCCGCCTCGGCCGGTCGGGTCGAACGACGGACGACGTCGAATCGGTGCTCGGCCGGCCGCCGCGGTCGCTGCGCCAGTTCGTCCGGGACCACGCCGAGACGTTCCAGCCAGCCGCGAGCGAGGCGGGCCTGAAGTAGCTGGACGCTGTAGGACTCCGAGCAATGCTCGCTGACCAACCCACTGGCGACAGCACGGAGGTGTCGGCGTGACCGGCCCACACCAGGACCAGCCGCTCGTGACGGGCGGGGCCGACCTCGACGACGCCGAGGCGGCGGTCGTCCTGGTCCACGGCCGGGGCGCGACCGCCCGGAGCATCCTCGACCTGGCCGACGAGTTCGACCGGTCCGGCGTCGCGTATCTCGCGCCGCAGGCCGCCGGCAACACCTGGTATCCGAACGCGTTCACCGCGCCCGTCGCGTCGAACGAACCCGGCCGGACGTCGGGCCTCCAGGCCATCGCCGACGCCGTGGCAGAGGCCGAGGCGGCCGGCGTCCCGACGGACCGCGTCCTCGTGCTGGGGTTCTCCCAGGGCGCGTGTCTCGCCAGCGAGTTCGTCGCCCGCAACCCCACGCGCTACGGCGGGCTGGCCGCGTTGAGCGGCGGTCTCATCGGCGAGACCGTCGACCCGGACGACTACGACGGCGACCTGGAACGGACGCCCGCGTTCTTCGGCTGCAGCGACGACGACCCGCACATCCCCGAAGCGCGAGTCCACGAGTCGGTCGCGGTGTTCGAGCGGCTGAACGCCGACGTGACCGAGCGCCTCTACCCGGGGCTGGGACACGGCGTCAACCGGGACGAGATAGCGCGCGTCGCCGGCATGGTCGCCGGGCTGGTCGAATAGGCGTCGAACCGGCACGAGAACTCATTACCCGCCGTCCCGTGATTCCCGTATGACCTGCCCGCATCTGGCGTATCGCCGGTCGGCGGGCGACCGGTCTTTCGACGAGCCGCGGGCCTACTGCACCGTCGCCGACCGGTTCGTCCAGCCGATGCGCGCCGACGTCTGCAACGACCGCTACGACCTCGACCACGCCGACCACTGCGAGATATACCGCCGCCACGAGACGACGGACGCCGAACCATGAGCTACGAGGACTACCTCGCGGGCGAACCGGTCGTCGTGACGGCGGCGCTGACTGGCGGCGTCCACGGGAAGGAGGCGAACCCGAACCTGCCGGAGACGCCCGAGGAGATAGGCCGGGCCGCGGCGGCCGCCGAGGAAGCCGGCGCGGCCATCGTCCACCTGCACGCCCGGCGGTCGAACGGCGAGCGGTCGTTCGCCACCGAGCGCTTCCAGGAGATCGACGACGCGGTCCGCCGCCACGCCGACGACGTCGTCGTCCAGCACTCGACGGGCGGCACCGGCGCGCCGGCGTCGGAGCGGCATCGCCCGCTCCGGACGGACCCGCCGCCGGAGATGGCGTCCCTCGACATGGGGCCGCTGAACCGGTACGACCACCTGACCAGCGAGAACACCCGGGCGACGGTCGACGCGCTCCACGACGAGATGCGCGACCGCGGCATCAAGCCGGAGCTGGAGGTGTTCAACGACGGCCACCTCAACGAGGTCCACGCGTTGCTCGACCGGCGGGAGCTACGCGACCCCGTCTACGCGACGCTCATCTTCGGCGGCGGGACGCTCACCCGCCCGCGGCCCCGCAACCTGCTGAACGCCGTCGACAACCTCCCGGACGACGCGCTGTTCAACACCCTCGGCTTCGGCCAGCACCAGCTCCCGATGGCGACGCTCGGCGTCCTCCTCGGCGGCCACGTCCGCGTCGGCCTGGAGGACAACGTCTACTACCGGCGCGGCGAACTCGCCGAGAGCAACGCCCAGCTCGTCGAGCGCGTCGTCCGCGTCGCCGAGGAACTCGGCCGCGAAGTCGCGACGCCCTCGCAGGCCCGGGACGTCCTCGGGCTCTGAGGCGGCGTGGTCGGCCCACAAGGGGTCGGCAGTCCCGCTACAGGTCGACGGTCCGCACGCGCTCCCACGTCCGTTCGTCCACGACGACGAGTTCGGTGTCGCCGAACACGTAGAGGTAGTCGCCGACGTAGGCGGCGCGGCGCGGCCGGGTCACGTCGACCGTGTGGACTTCCTCCAGGCCGTCGGCGTACGAGTAGACGTGGCCGCCGCCGGAGGCGGGCAGGAAGAACACCTCGTGGCGCGGGTCGAGCAGGAACGCGTGGTGGGTGCGCGCTATCTCCGAGTAGCGGTCGGCGAGGACGGCGTCGTCGGCGACCGTCGGGTTCGCGGGGTCCGAGACGTCGAAGACGACGGCCTTCACGCGGCCGTCCTCCTCGCCGATGCCGAGCACGCGGTCGTCGCCGAGCGGGTGGAGGTACGACGAGTAGCCGGGGAGCTTCAACTCGCCTTCCAGCGTGGGGTTCTCGGGGTCCGAGAGGTCGAGGACGTGGAACGGGTCGACCCGGCGGTAGGTGACGACGTAGCCGGTGTCGCCCGTGAACCGGACGGCGTAGACGCGCTCGGTCTCGCCCATGCCGGTCACCTTGCCGGCGACGTCGAGGTCGCCGTCGAGGACGTAGACGTCGTTGACGGTCGGCGCCTGCCCCCA
The DNA here is from genome assembly GCA_042662785.1 of Halobacteriaceae archaeon GCM10025711. Classification (GTDB taxonomy): domain Archaea; phylum Halobacteriota; class Halobacteria; order Halobacteriales; family Halobacteriaceae; genus JBHSYX01. The sequence continues at coordinate 199,418 of JBHSYX010000001.1, read as the reverse complement.
CATCCGGGGCGGGTCGAGGGTGGTGGCGACCCGGAGGTGGCCGTCGTGTTCGTCGAGCGAGAACTGGTTGAGCGGCGTGCCGGGCACCGTGCCGGTCGCGGCCACGGAGAGGCCGCCCTCCAGGTCGAGTCTGACGACCTGGGTCGCCGAGAGGGTGCGGCGGTTCGCCTCGACGTACGCCGCGAACCGGTCGGCGAGTTCGGTCCGGAGGCGCTCGCGGTCGTCGGAATCCTGGCGGCGGACCCACGACTCCAGGGCGTCGTTCACCTCGACCCAGGTCGCGCGGTCGCTGAGTTCGTAGCCGCGCACGCGCTCCAGGCGCTCGACGGCCCGGTCGTCGAGGAGCGACCGCGCGTCCGAGAGCAGGAAGTCGATGGCGACGTCGCCGCGGTCGACGCGGTCGGCGTACGTGACGTAGAGCCCCTGCTCGGACATGTAGACCACCGACCGCGACGACCCGAGGAACGAGAGGCTGTCGCCGACGTCGCCAGCGGTGGCGTCGAGCGTGACGGCCGTGTAGGTCACGTCGACCGGCGTGGGTTCGGCCGGGTGGTAGACGTCGGTGCAGGTGACCGACGCGCCCGCCAGCGGCGTGACGGGACACGGGTCGTCCGCCAGCCCGGTCGCGAGCACGAGGTAGAGCGTGCCGTCGTGGAGGCGGGCGGTACGGACGGAGGCGTTCAACGCCTTCGTCCAGGCGTGCTCGGGGCTGGCGGGGTCCGAGAGGTCGTAGCCGTGGACCGCGCGGTCGCCGAGCACGACCAGCGTGTCGTCGCCCATGAGCAGGTCGCCGGAGTGCTCCAGGGTCCCGACGACGCTCGCGTTCTCGGGCGGCCGCGCGCTGACGACGCTGGTGCCCGGCCCGGACCACGTCCCCTCCTTCGGGTGCAGGTCGCTCGTGTAGTAGAGGTAGTCGCCCGCGTTCTTCAGGCGGTCGGGTTCGTCGACGCCGGCCTCCTGGACGTTCGTGCCGGAGGCGCGGACCGACCCGCTCTCCGCCTTCGTCGCCGAGACAGTCGTCGTGTACTCGGCGTCCTCGACCGGAGCGCCGTTCAGGGCGGCGTCGCCGCCGACCATGGCGCCCTGCCAGACGGGGCCGCTGGACGCCATCCGGCTTCGCTCCAGGTAGTCGCGGAAGGCGGCCTGCGAGTCGAACTGTTCGAGGGCGCCCGGCCCGTCGGCGGTCGGCCGGTCGGCGCTCCCCGGGTCGTCGCGTCCGGGGTCGGCGTGGCCGGTGTCGAGCGGTGCGGCGCCGGCGAGGACGTAGCCGCCGACGCCGGCCAGGACGACGGCGGCGACGGCGACGAGGGCGGTGATGCGGGGCATGCGTTCGGTAGCGAGAACGATTTACCGGGGTAAGGCCCTTCGGGAGAGTCAAATCGGCGTTTGAGTCTGTGCGAAGGCCTATGACGGCCCGGCCCGAACGCCGGGTATGGCCAGCGAGCGCTGCGACGGCTGTGGCCGGTCCGTGCCCGTGGCCGGCGGCATCGCCAACTTCTGGACGCTCGAACACCGCGAGACCGGCGGACTGACGCTCACGCTCGCGGACGACTCCGAGTGGTTCCTGTGTTTTTCGTGCATCGAGGCGCTGCCCGACGACCCGACCGCCGCCGACGTCGAAGCCCTCGACGCGGAGCGGTGACTTTACCCGGCAGGGGGTCGTCGCCCCGTACCAGTGAACCCCGAGCGCATCGAGGCGGAGTTCCCCGCGCCCTCCTATCGCGGCACCCAGCAGCAGGCGCTCCAGGACATCCGGGAGGCGTTCGAGGTCGGCAACGACGTGGTGCTGGTGCGCGCGCCCACCGGGAGCGGCAAGTCGCTGCTCGCCCGCGCCATCATGGGGTGTGCGCGACAGGCGGGTGAGGCGGCGCCCTCCGAGGCCGTCGGCGCCTACTACACCACCCCGCAGGTCTCACAGCTCGACGACGTCGCCGAGGACGACCTGCTCGACGACCTGCGGATCATCCGCGGGAAGCGCAACTACACCTGCATCCTCCCGGGCGAGGAGACGACGCCCGTGGACCGCGCGCCCTGCGCCCGGCAGGCGGGCTACGACTGTGCGGTCAAACACCGGTGTCCCTACTTCTCGGCGCGCGCCATCGCGTCGAACCGCTCCATCGCGGCGATGACCCTCGCGTACTTCATGCGGACCGCCGGCTCGGAGGTGTTCCGCAAGCGCGACGTGGTCGTCATCGACGAAGCCCACGGCCTCGCGGAGTGGGCGGAGATGTACGCCGCCATCGACCTGAACCGACGGACCGTGCCGATGTGGGACGACCTGCGCGTGCCCGAGTTGACGGACGTCGAGCGCGCCGCCCGGTACGCCGACAACCTGGTGCAGGTCGCCAGGCGGAACAAGGACGACCTCATCGCGCAGTCCGAACTCTCCGCCGAGGACGCCGCGCGCCGCGACCGGCTCCAGGAGCTCATCTCGGAGCTGGAGTGGTTCGCGGAGGACTACCGCGACCCCGACAGCGTGACCACGTGGGTCGTCGACCAGCCCGACGGCGCCGGCGGCCCGGCCACCATCAAGCCGATGAACCCCGAGCGCTACCTGCAGCACACCGTCTGGGACCGCGGGAACAGGTTCGCGCTCCTCTCGGCGACCATCCTGAACAAGGCGGCGTTCTGCCGCCAGGTCGGCCTCGACCCGGAGAACGTCGCGCTGGTGGACGTCGACCACACGTTCCCGGTGGAGAACCGCCCGCTCTACGACGTCACGCAGGGGAAGATGACGTTCGAGCACCGCCAGGAGACGCTGCCGAAGATAGCCCGCACCGTCGTCCGGGTGATGCAGGCCCATCCCGACGAGAAGGGCATCGTCCACGCCCACTCATACGACATCCAGGAGGAACTCGTCCGGCGCCTCCGCAACTTCGGCGTCGGGTCGCGCATCCGCACGCACACCCGCGAGGACCGTGACCAGGAACTCGACGCCTGGAAGGCGACCGACGACCCGGACGTGTTCCTCGCGGTCAAGATGGAGGAGGCGCTCGACCTGAAAGGCGACCTGGCGCGGTGGCAGGTGCTCTGCAAGGCGCCGTTCCTCAACACCGGCGACTCCCGGGTCGCCCGCCGCCTCGAAGACGGCCAGTGGGCGTGGTACTACCGGGCCGCCCTCCGGACGGTCATCCAGGGCGCCGGCCGCGTGGTGCGCGCCCCCGACGACTACGGCGCCACCTACCTCGCGGATTCGAGCCTGCTCGACCTGTTCGACCGCGCCCGGACGGACATGCCGCCGTGGTTCGCCGAGCAGGTCGACCGGATGTCCCGCCCCGACCTCCCCGAGTTCGACCCGGGCGAGGCCGTCGAAGCGGTCTCCGAACGCAGCCGCCAGCGCACGAGTTCCGAACGCGAACGGCGGGTCGAGACGCCGTCCGACCAGCAGGGGTCGTCGCAGTCCGGCGGTTCTGGTGGGTCGGGGGCGAGTGGGACCGGGTCGGATCGGTCGAGCGGGTCCAGCGGGTCCGGCCGGTCGGGCGGACGCTCCGGCGGCCGGAAACGCCCGATGGCGGACGTCTGGGACGTCGACTGAGGCGGCCGTCCGTCAGAAGTACGAGATGGCGTACGCGGCCGCGGAACTCAGCATGAGGAAGGCGAGGAAGCCCGCCATCAGTTGCTGCCGATTCATACGTGTCACGTGCGCGGCTCGACGGATAGGTGTTGCCCCGGCGGCGGACCCGTCGCCGTGGCGGGAACACCGCTGCCGGCCCGCCGACAGAGCCGTTCAGCCGAGGACGAGCGTGCGGAACAGCAGGCCGACGAGGATGGAGTACGTGAAGTTGACGAGCGTGCCGGTCAGGTAGTAGGACGTGTCGTCGCTGTCGATGTCCTCCTTGCGGACGAGGGACTTCGCGGCGAACACCAGGCCCAGCGCGGTGAACGCGCCGACGAGGACGAAGACGTAGACGATGACGTTCTCGCACTTCCCGATGACGGTGCCGGTGTCGCGCTGGGACTGGTCCATCTCGTCGAACGGGTCCTCTTCGAGGACGGTGCCCAGCACGAACCCGAGCACCTTCCCGCTCGTCGCGACGAGCGCCAGCAGGCCGAGGGCCTGGACCGCCAGCGGCTCCCCGAGGAGGGCGGCACCGGCCCGGGCGAGCGCGTCAAACTGCGGCATCGTCCTCCAGTAGCCGGGAGTAGGTCGCGAATAGCTCCTGCAGGTCGGTCTCGATGCCGTTGACCACGTTCCAGTTCGTGTCCTGGATGACGCTGGACACCCGCTGCTGGGTGACGTCGAGGCGGTCGGCGACCGCCTCCTGGGTGCCGAGTCGCTCGTACAGCGTTATCACCTCGAGTTCCTTGTCGGTCCAGGCGTCGGCGACGAGGAACTGCAGGTTGACGTAGTTCCCCAGGAGGACGTCGACGAACGCGTCGTCGGCCTCCAGGCCGAACGCGCGGTCGCGCTCCTCGATGTCGTCGAGGATGCGGTCGGCGGCGTGGAACGCCGGCCCGTCCATCGCCGCTATCTCGCCGGCGTCCAGCCCCACGTCGACGGTTCCGCGCGCGACCGCGAACCGGATGTCGACCGGGTGGATCTCGCGGGCGACGTACTTGACGACGTCGTAGACGCGCTCCAGGCTGTAGAGGACGCCGCCGACCTCGTCGATGCCCTTCAGTATCTGGAACGGCGTCTGGACGGCCGCCTCGAACCGGTCGTTGACGGTCTGCAGCGTCGCTTCGAGGGTCTGCTGGAACCGGGCGCGGTCCGCGACGTCCCGGGAGTCCACGACGTCCCCGAGGACGACGACGAGTTGCTGGCTCATTGGTGGTGTAGGCCGGCGTTCTGGAAGCCCACCGGCCCGTCCGAGGACGTGCACGGCACCGAAGCTTATATATTCCGGTACGTCACGATACAACCCCCAGTATTGTACTGTCGGAATACAATGCGTTGTGGTTGTATCGGTCGGGGTACGGGGGCGGCCGGTTGGATGCACGATGACTGCCCGGGATAGTAAGTGTTTGGCTCAGTCGACGCGAGCGTCGACGACGACGTGCCAGACGCCCTCGCTGTGGCTCTTCACGCGACGACGCCCGAGCACCTCGACCGACCGCCCCGCCTCGTCGGCGGCCGCCGTCAGGCGCTCCACGGGGCGGTCCCAGAGCAGGTGCTCGGGCGTCGTCGCGTGCACGTGGAGGACGCCGCCGGGTGCCAGGGCGTCGAGCGCGGCGTCGAGGTACTCGTGGGCGTCGTAGTAGCCCATCACGACGCGCTCGACGCCTCCGTCGCCTGAATCCTCGCCTTCGGAGAGCGATTCGACGACGGTCCGGCAGTCGTCGCGGAACGGCGACACGCGGTCCTGGACGCCGTTCAGCATCACGTTCTCCAGCAGGAACCGGAACGCGGCGGGGTTGCGCTCGACCGCGGTCACGTCGGCGCCCGCCCGCGCCATCGGGAGCGTGAAGTAGCCGACGCCCGCGAACATGTCGAGGACGCGCTCGCCCGCCGCGACGACGTCGCCCATCCGGACGCGCTCGGCCTGGTTGCCCGGCGAGAACATCACCTGCGAGAGGTCGAGAGCGTACCGGGTGCCGTGCTCGGTGTGGACCGTCTCGGTGTCGCCCTCGCCCGCGACCACCTCGACGTCGGGTTCGCGGTGCTCGCCCGCGATACCGTGCCGGGCGAGCACGGTGTCGGCCTCGCGGTGGAGGTCCAGCAGCGCCTCGCCGACCGCCTCGCGGCGCTCGCAGTCGCCGAACGAGACGAGGACGACGTCGCCGACCACCGCCCACGACTTCGGCGCGCGCTCGATCTCGGCGTCGTCCCAGCCGCGCTCCCGGAGCAGCGTCGCCAGGTCGCCACCCCGGAACGCGGGGTCGGCCTGGCGAATCACGTCGCGGACCGGCGTCTCCTCGGGGTGGTCGGTGACGGGGAGTGCGACCGTCTCGCCGTCGTGCTCGCGGACGCGCCGGGAGTCGTCGTAGACGCCTTCCGCCCGGAGCGCCGCGATGGCGTCCTCGGCGTCGGGTTTCGGGACGACGGCGGCCAGCGGGTCAGGCATCGGGCAGGACGTGGAGGCCGGCGCGGCTCTTCAGGACGGGAACCGTCTCCGCGTCCGGGTCCATGTACGCCGGCTTCGGGATGGTCTTCGCCTCGTACGTCTCCGGGTCGAGCACCTGCACCGCGTTCTCGTCCTCGACGGTCACGACGGTCACCTCCTGGGCGTCCTCGAGCGTGCCGAGGCGGCGAGCCTCGGGCGCGTCGCCCTCCTCGTAGCTCGCCTCGTACTGGTCGCCCGTGGCGAGGCGGACGCCCTTGAGGTTGCCGTGGGCGCTCCGCACCAGCACCGGGCCGTCGCCGTCCTCGACGTCGATGACGGTGCCCGGCGTGTACGGCGGCAGGCGGACCGCGAACGTGACGCGGTAGACGCCGTTCCCGTCCTCGTCCTCGGTGACGAGCGTCTCCGAGTCCGAGAACGACCCGCCGAACTCCTCGACGAGTTTCCGCGCGACGTTCTTCCCGATCTTGTTGGTCGAGACCTTGATGTCGAGGCCGTCCTCGGTCTCCGACATCTCGGTGACGAACGCGTTCCGGTCGCCGGTCGCCTCCATGTCGGCGACGATGGCGTGGGCTATCTCCCGGGCGCGGTCTATCTCCTCGCGGGTCGGCGTGCGTTCGACCGCCCGGACCTGGACGGTGCCGCTGAAGTAGTTGCCCGCGATGCGGCCACACCGCGTGCAGGTCTGCCGGGCTATCTTCACCGGGACAGTCACCGACTCCTCCAGGCGCGTACCCCGGACCACGCCCGAGAAGTGGGCGTGCATCCGGATGGTGTTCTCGTCGACCTGCTCGGGGTCGACCACCCAGTCGAACTCGTCGGCGTCGACGTGGACCGCGAGCGCCTCCGTCACCTCCTCTACGGCGACGTCGGTGTAGTCGCGGGCGCCGACGTCGACCCACCGGTTGCCGCGGTGGACCGCGCCGCACTGGGCGCACACCCGGACCTCGATGCGGTCGGGCGCGTCGACCAGGTCGAACCGGTCGAAGTAGCACGAATCGCAGAGCGACCGCTCGCGGCGCGTGCCGCCCGCCCCCGGTGGGCGTCGGGGTCGACCGGGTCCCCGCAGTTGGGACAGAAGGTCCCCTCGTCAGCAGCCATGTTGGCGGTGGTAGTCCGCCACGACGGTTAAATGGCGCGACCCCGGGCGTCGAACCGGCGACGCCACCGTCAGCCGACGATTATTAAGGCGCTGGACACTAACCGCTCGCACATGCAGTGGAAAGCGGACTGGGGTCTGCGGTTCCGCATGGGGGCCACGATGTTCCTGCTGTTCGCCCTCTACATCGTGTTCATCGGGCTCCTGACCTTCGTGTTCAACGACAACCTGTTGCCCATCGTCGTCGTGATGGGGGCGTTCACGTTCGGACAGTTCTTCTTCAGCGACAAGCTCACGCTCTGGAGCATGGGCGCACGCGAGGTCGAGGAGAACGAGTTCCCCCGGCTGCACGACAGCATCGGACGGCTCGCCCAGCAGGCCGACCTGCCGAAGCCGAAGGTGGCCGTCGTGGACTCTCGGGTGCCGAACGCGTTCGCCACCGGGCGCTCCCAGAAGAACGCCGCCGTCGCGGTGACGACCGGACTGCTGAACACGCTCGACCAGGACGAACTCGAGGGCGTGCTCGCCCACGAACTCGCCCACGTCAAGAACCGCGACATGATGGTGATGACCATCGCGTCGTTCCTCTCGACGCTCGCGTTCATCGTGGTCCGGTGGGGCTGGCTGTTCGGCGGCGGGGGCCGCGACCGGGACAGCGCGCCCATCTGGGTCGCCATCCTGGTCTCGCTCGTGGTGTGGATCATCTCGTTCCTGCTCATCCGCATGCTCTCGCGGTACCGCGAGTACGCCGCCGACCGCGGCGGCGCGGTCATCACGGGCCAGCCGTCCGCGCTCGCCTCGGCGCTCCTGAAGATATCGGGCCAGATGGACAACGTCCCGAAGGAGGACCTGCGCGACCAGGCCGAGATGAACGCGTTCTTCATCATCCCCATCAAGAGCGGCGTCATCGGGAACCTGTTCCGCACCCACCCGACGACCGAGCGCCGGGTCGAGAAGCTCCGCGAACTCGAACGCGAACTGGAAACCGCCTGATGGGCCTCCTCGACAGCCTCCGCGAACTGCTCGGCACGCGCGCCGAGACGGACGCGTCCCGCGCGGCCGACCCCGACGACCTCTTCCAGTTGAGCACCGCCTACGTCACGATGGCGACCGAACTCGACTTCGACCCGGGTGGCGAGGCGGCGCTCTGCTTCGCGAGCGTGGACAGCACCGACTTCGCGGACACGCTCCGCGACGTGGAGGACATCCTGGCGACGGCGGAGGCGGAGACGGACACCACGGCCCGGTTCCACGACGACGACCACGGCTACTCGTGGGTGGTGTTCGCGGACGACGACTTCGAGGACCTGGTGACCAGCCTCCACTTCGCGGCGGACACGCTCATCGAGCGCGGCTACGGCAACCGCCTGCTCGCCGCCGTCTTCGGCTTCGAACGCGACCGCGACGCCACCCGGGCCTACTGGCTCTACTCGTTCCGCCGGGGGTCGTACTACCCGTTCGCACCGTCGGGCGACCGCGAGCGGAGCTCCCGGCTGGAGTTCAAGTTCGAGTCGGTGCTCGACGGCGAACTCGACGTCGAGGGCGACAAGGAGTACTGGTACCCGCTCTGGCCGAGTGCGGCCGGCCGGCATCCCTGGCAGTAGTATAGTTCTTCGGCGCTTCCTCACCGCCACCCTCCCGCAGTCGTCCAGTTTCACTTTCACTCCCCTGTTAACGAGTGTTTATGTGGGGTGACGCACAAGCAGGAGAACACGATGGCAGACGTTGACCTCGAGACCCTTCCGGGCGTCGGACCGGCAACCGCAGAGAAGCTCCGCGAGAACGGGTTCGACTCGTTCCAGAGCCTCGCCGTCGCCAGCCCCGGCGAGCTGAGCAACACCGCCGACGTCGGCGAGAGCACCGCCGCCGACATCATCCAGGCGGCGCGCGAGGCCGCCGACATCGGCGGGTTCGAGACCGGGTCGGACGTCCTCCAGCGACGCGAGCAGATCGGGAAGCTCACCTGGGGCGTGCCCGAGGTGGACGAGATGCTGGGCGGCGGCGTCGAGACCCAGTCCATCACCGAGGTGTACGGCGAGTTCGGCGCGGGCAAGTCCCAGGTCACCCACCAGCTCGCCGTGATGGTCCAGCTCCCCCAGGAGTTCGGCGGGCTGGAGGGCTCGGCCATCTTCATCGACTCCGAGGACACGTTCCGCCCCGAGCGCATCGACGACATGGTCCGCGGCCTCGACGACGACATCATCGAGACGATGCTCGAACGCCGCGAGATAGAGGGCGACCCCGGCGACGACGAGGCCATGACCGAACTCGTCGAGAGCTTCCTCGACTACATCCACGTCGCCAAGGCGTTCAACTCCAACCACCAGATACTGCTGGCGGAGAAGGCAAAGGAGCTCGCGAGCGAGCACGAGGACTCCGACATGCCCGTCCGGATGGTCTGCGTGGACTCGCTGACCGCCCACTTCCGCGCCGAGTACGTCGGCCGCGGCGAACTCGCCAACCGCCAGCAGAAGCTCAACAAACACCTCCACGACCTGATGCGCCTCGGCGACCTCTACAACACCGCCGTCGTCGTGACCAACCAGGTGCAGAGCAACCCGGACGCGTTCTTCGGCGACCCCACCAAGCCCATCGGCGGCAACATCCTGGGCCACACCTCCACGTTCCGGATGTACCTCCGCAAGTCCAAGGGCAACAAGCGCATCGTCCGCCTGGTCGACGCGCCGAACCTCCCCGACGGCGAGGCCGTCATGCGCGTCGAGGAAGCCGGGCTGAAACCCGAGTAATCAGACCCCGTTCTCCGATTCGACGCTCTCGAGTACCCCGACAGCGACGGCGTCGGCGACCCGGTTCCGGAACGCGGGCGCGGACGCCACGCCGGTCATCCGGCCGGTGACGGTGACGGTGCCCTGCCGGACGTACCGGACCTCGGCGTCCAGCACCATCGGGACGGTCCGGTCGCCGGCGACGCGGTCGACGAGCGTGGCGTGGCTGTACGCGCCGCCGGCCGCAGGCCGCCCGAACTGGGTGACGTTGCCGCTCGGGACGTAGAGGACGTCGGCGGCGACCCGCGCCGACGGCGTCACCGGGTTGTACGCCAGGTCGGCGTCGTCGACGACCACGACCAGGACCGGGCCGTCGGTGGTCGCGTTGACCGACTCGACGACGGTGGTCGCGACGTCGCGGTCGCCGAGGGCGTCGACCAGTCGGGCTTCGGTCGCGGCGGCGAGCGCGCCGTCGCCGGCGACGTGGAGGGTGAGGTCGCCGTGCAGGCCGCCGGTCGCGTTCCCCACCGAGGCCGTCGACACGCTCTTCTCGACGCCGGTCTCGGCGCGGGCGGCGTGGAAGTCGAGGAGGGCGAACGCGCCGACGACAGCGGCGACTACGAGGAGGACGGCGAGGACCGTTCGAGAGCGTTCCATACACCCCTCGTCGCGGACCCGGGCAATGAGGGGCGCGGTCGGTTCTCAGCCGGAGAAAATCCTACTCTTCGGTGGTGGTCGCGCTCGCGTCGTCGGCCTCGCCGAGGTAGATGTCGAGGCCGTCCTGGACGACCTTCTCGGAGAGGACGGCGCACTTGATGCGCATCGGGGTGACCTCGACGCCGAGCATCTCCAGGACGTCGTCGCGGTCGAGGGCGCGCACGTCGTCTATCGACATCCCCGGCAGGCGCTCGGAGAGCATGCTCGCGCTGGCCTGGCTGATGGCACAGCCGTCGCCGGTGAACGCCACCGCCTCGATCGTCTCGCCGTCGTCGGCGAGTTTCACCTCGAAGCTGAACTCGTCGCCGCACGACGGGTTCTGGCCCTCGTGTTCGAAGGTGGCCTCGTCGAGGTGGCCGTAGTTGCGCGGGTTCTTGTAGTGGTCGAGTATCTGCTGCCGGTACATGTCCGAACCCATGCTCATGCTGGTTCGGCGTACGGGAGTCCGGACTAAAAGGATTCCGCAGCCCCGCGAATTCGGCCGGTTCACCCCTCACTCGGCGGTCAGGCCGTACCGACCGGGGTCGATGGCTTCGACGGCCGGCAGCCCCCGGAGGAGCGGGTGGGCGACCCAGAACGCGGCCAGGAACAGCATCCCGCCGCTCACGGCGGCCATCACCGGCGGGATGCCCCACACGTCGCCGGCCGCGCCGCCGAGCAGCGACCCGACGGGCATCGCGGCGGTGGAGGCGCTCCCGACGAGGGCGCTCACCCGGCCGAGAAGCTGTTCCGGGACGGAGGACTGGATGAGAGCGCTGATGATGACGTTGGTGACGCCGACGGGCACCATCGCCACGAAGAACAGCGCGACGGTCGCCGGGAGCCAGTCGGCGGCCACCGCACCGAGCCACGTGACGCCGCTCAGCAGGAAGCCGACGGCGCCGAGACGACTGAGCGGCAAGCGCTTGAGCGGGCTGGCGGCGAGCGACCCGACGAGCATCCCGCCGACGACGCCCGCGAGCAGGAAGCCGTAGACGCCGGCGCCGCCGAGCAGGTCGGCGTAGCCGGGCATGACGGCCATCGTCGCGCCGAAGGTGAAGTTGACGACGACCGAGGGTATCATGATGAGCGCGAACAGCGACCCGCGGACGAACCCGACGCCTTCAGCGAGTTTGTGGAGGTACTCGTCGGCGGCGGAGACGACGCTCTCGCCGTCGTCGGCCTCGGCCGGGCGGATGGAGAGCCCCGCGAACACGAGCGTCGCGGCGGCGAACGTCACGGAGTCGACGACGTAGAGGGCGACGGCGCCGACGAGCGCGACCAGGACGCCGCCGGCGGCCGTGAACACGAGGTCGGTGCCCTGGTAGGCGAAGGAGAACGCGGAGTTCGCCTCGACGAGTTCGTCCTCGTCGACGATGCGCGGGAGCGCGGCGCTCTGGGCCGGGTAGACGAACTGGTTGAGGAAGGCGAGCACCGGCATCACGACCAGCACCACCCAGACGGAGAGCCACCCCGTCCAGAACGCGACCGGGATGACGAGCACGAGGACGCCCTGGGCGGCCTGGGTGCCGACGAGGATGCGGCGGAGCGGCCACCGGTCGACGAGGGGGCCGGTGAGGAACTGGAGCGCCTGCGGGAGCTGGGTCAGGAAGCCGGCGAGGCCGGTGAAGAAGGCCGACCCGCCGAGGTCCCAGACCAGCCACATCGCGGCGATGTAGTAGAGGCTGTCGCCCGCGTTCGTCACGAGACGGCCCGCGAACAGTCGGCGGAAGGTGGGGTTCCGGAGGACCGAGCGCATGGGCCAGGCTACCCGGTCCGGCGAGATAACTATTGGCAGAACGTCAGTTCTGTTGGCGGGCTGGCCGAAACGGCGTTCTATTCGCCGCCCGACATCAGGCGAACAGCTGGCGGGCGTCGTCGACGGCCTCGACGAGAGCGTCTATCTCCTCCCGGGTGTTGTAGAGGTAGAACGACGCGCGGGTGGACGCCGCGATGCCGAGGCGCTGGTGGAGCGGCTGGGTGCAGTGGTCGCCGGCGCGCACCGCGACCCCGTGGTCGTTGAGGATGCTGGAGAGGTCGTGGGCGTGGACGCCGTCGAGGTTGAACGAGACGAGGCCGCTGCGCTCCTCGCCCGCCGGCGGACCGTAGATATCCACGTCGTCGAACTCGGTCAGCCGGTCGTAGGCGTAGTCGGCGAGCGCCTGCTCGTGGCGCTCGATGCGTTCCAGGCCGACGTCGTCGAGGTAGTCGGCGGCCACCGCCATGCCGATGCCCTCGGCGATAGGCGGCGTGCCGGCCTCGAACTTCCACGGCAGGTCGGCCCACGTGGCGTCCTCGTAGGTGACCTTGCGGATCATCTCGCCGCCGAAGAGGAACGGGTCGAGGTCCTCCAGGAGGTGTTGTTTGCCGTAGAACCCGCCGACGCCGGTGGGACCCGCCATCTTGTGGCCGGAGAACGCGTAGAAGTCGGCGTCGATGGCCTCGACGTCCACGGGCCGGTTCGGCACCGCCTGGGCGCCGTCCACGAAGACGAGCGCGTCGTGTTCGTGGGCCATCGCGGCGAGTTCCGCGACCGGGTTGACCGTCCCGAGGACGTTCGAGACGTGGACGACGGACAGCATCGCGGTGTCCGGGCCGACGAGTTCCTTCGCGTGCTCCATGTCGAGGCGACCCTCGTCGTCGACGCGGATGTACTTCACCTCGGCGCCGGTCTTCTTCGCTATCTGCTGCCAGGTCACCAGCGCGGCGTGGTGCTCCATCTCCGTGAGCACCACCTCGTCGCCGGGGCCGAGTTCCTCCAGCCCCCACGAGTAGCCGACGAGGTTGAGCGCCTCGGTGGTGTTCTTGGTGAACGCCATCTCCTCGCGCCCGCCGCTCGCGCCGACGAACTCCGCCAGGCGGTCGTGGGCCTCCTCGTAGGCGATGGAGGCCTCCTGGCTGAGGTGGTGGATGCCGCGGTGGACGTTGGCGTTGTACCGGCGGTAGTAGTCGCTCATCGCGTCGATGACCTGCTCCGGGGTCTGGGACGTGGCCGCGTTGTCGAGATAGACAAGCGGGACGCCCTGCCCGACCTCGCGGTCGAGGATGGGGAACTCCGCCCGGATGCGCTCGACGTCGAGCGGGTCGGATTCCTGCGCGCTCATTAGGCCAGCCTGGAATCGGAGGCACAACTTTCCTTCGGTGCGACGCGCCGGAACGGCAACCAGTACCGGTTACGGGCCGCGGACGCGTCGCGCGCGACGAAGCCGCCAGGGGTTACGCCGTGCCGACCGTCGCCTGTGCGCCGGCCGCACATTAACAAGCCGATAATAACGGGGCGTCGCCGCCTCCGTCCGGCGATGACCGACGGACGCCTCTCGCGACGACAAGTCCTGACGACGGCGGGTGCCGGCGCGCTCGCCGGCCTCGCCGGCTGCGTCGGCAGCGAGGAAGACCCGACGACCACCCGAACGACGGAGCGGACGACCGACTCGACGACCAAGACGACGACCGAAACCGCGACGGCCGAACCCACGACGGCCGCCCAGTCGACGGAGACGACCACCGGCGACGGCCCCCGGACGGTGACGTTCGAATCGACGACGGGCGCCGCGGTGACGGGCACGCTCTACCCGGGCGGGTCGTGCGCCGTCGTCCTCGTGCCGCAGATAAACCTGGACCGGGAGAGCTGGCGGCCGTACGCCGAACGCCTCGCGGAAGCGGGCTACACCGCGCTCGCCATCGACGAGCGCGAGGACGAACGGGCGGCGTCTGTCGTCGGCGCGGTCCAGTACCTTAACGGTCGTGACGCCGGGTCCGTCGTGCTCGTCGGGGCGAGCAGCGGCGGCGAAGCGGTGGTGCGGGCGAACGCACGGGCCGACCGGGGAAGCGTGGACGGGACCGTCACGCTCTCCGCGGCGGGCGGCGCGTCGGTCGCCCCCGACCTGCAGGGCCGCCTCCTGTTCGTGGTCAGCGAAGGCGACGACGACCGGTTCGTCGAGACGGCCCGGGCCCTCCACGAGAACGCACCCGACCCGAAGCGACTGGTGACCTACGACGGAGACGCCCACGGGCAGCGCCTGTTCGAGACCGGGCACGCCACCGACCTGGCGTCGAAGGTGGTCGGCCTGCTGTCGGCGGCCTGCGAATCGGCCTGAACGGGGACCGGGCTCAGAGCCGGAGGAACTGGGCGTGGCGGGTCGCGCCGACGTCGAGGACGTTCGCCTCGTCGACGAACCCCTGCTCGACGGCGAGTTCGACCGCCCGGCTCCCGACGAGGTTCGCGATGGTGGCGCGGGTGAGGCTGTCGACGACGGCGTCCTCGTCAACCTCGTCGCCGCCGTAGAACTCCTCGGTGACGGTGAGGGATATCTCGCCGTTCTCGAAGGTCTCCCCGAGCACGTCGCGGTCGCACACCGCGACGAGCAGGCCCTGTTCGGTCTGTCGCTCCGTGAGAATCATTCTATGAGTCGCTGTTCGGTGCGCTCCCGGATCTCGGCGGCGCGTTCGGCGGCCGCCTCGGCCTCCTCTTCCTCGCCGAGTTCGTCGAGCGCGCGGGCCTTCTCCTCGAAGGCAGCGGCGTCGTGGAAGCCGAGTCGGATGGCGTTGTCGAGGCACTCGACGGCGTCCTCGAGGTGGCCGTGTTCGGCCTGGATGAACCCGAGGTTGTACCACGCCTGGCCGAGACGGTCGTCGAGGCGGACGGCACGCTCGGCGTGGCGGAACGCTTCCTCGTCCTCGCCGACCTCGAAGAGCGCGCCCGCGAGGTTGGTTTCGGCGACAGGGGCGTGCTCGCTCTCGTCGTCGATGTGGAGCGCCGCGCGGAAGTCGTCGATTGCGGCGTGGTACTCCTCGAGTTCGACGTGCGCGATGGCCTTGTTGATCCAGGACTCCTGTTCGAGGAGGCTGTCCTCCTCGGCGAACTGGGCCGCCCGCTCGAACGTGTCGGCGGCCTGCTCGTGCCGGTTGATGCTCATGTAGGAGAGGCCGATGTCGATGAGTTCGTCGACGGACACGTCCTCGCGGCGGACGTGCTGTTCGTCGAGGAGGTCCGTGAGGACGTGCGAGTCGACCGGGTCGACCTTTGAGGGTCGACCTCGAGTTCCGGCGGGTCCAGGTCGAACCCCTCGTAGGGGTCGTCGAAGCCCTGGCCCTCGGAGTACCGGTGCTCGCGGTCAGTCATGGCCGGGGCTTAGTGAGGAGCGGAGTTAAGGGCACCGACACCGGAGTGCCAGCCATGCGACTGTTCGTGAGCGTCGACCTGCCCGACGACCTGGCGGACGCCGTCGCGGCGGTCCAGGACGAGTTCGCGGACGCGTCCGGCCTGGAGTTCACCGACCCGACCCAGGCACACCTCACGCTGAAGTTCCTCGGCGACGTGCCCGACGGGGACGTCCCCGAAATCGAGGCGGCGCTCGAACGCGCCGTCGACGCGGCCGACGTGGCGCCGTTCGAGGCGACGTTCGCCGGACTGGGCGTGTTCCCGAGCGAGGAGTACATCCGGGTGCTGTGGCTCGGCGTCGAGGACGGCGCCGAGGAGCTGACCCGCCTCCAGGCCGCCGTCGAGTCGGCGATGGTCGACCTGGGCTTCGACGAGGAGGACCACGAGTTCACGCCGCACGTCACGCTCGCCCGGATGAAACACGCCGGCGGGAAGGAGCTGGTCCAGGCCGGCGTCCGGGAGCGCGACCCCACGGTCGGGACCGCGACCGTCGAGTCGGTCCACCTGACACGGAGCGACCTCACGCCCGAGGGCCCGGAGTACACGACCGTGCATACCGTCCCGGTGTCGGCGCGAGACCGCTGACCGCCGGGAGACCGACGGTCGACGGCGACGGCGGTTTTTTCCGATTGGGTTGCCCCCTATGTAAAAATTCCACGGGTTTTATGAAACGGATTCGAGAGCTATCACATGCACGCATCTGCGTGCATCCCCTCCCCACGCGCTCGCATCGCGAGCGCAACCCCACCATTGCGGGCGGCCTCACGGCCGCATCTGTTTCCAGACCGCGACACGGCGCAGTCCAGATTGCACCACGACGCGGACCGGCTGGCCTGGTCGCATCCCCCACGTACTGGAACCGTAAACGTAGCTATATGAGGTCGTGATACGTAGTATCGCGCATGGATGCGAAAGAGCCGGACGGGGAGGCCGGCCCGACGCGACCCGGCGCGTCGAGGGTGCGCGTCGCCAGGGTGTTCAACGAGTACAAGGAGGAGGCCATCTACGTCGCCTTCGTGCTGATGCTCCTCTGGGGGCTGTCCGAAGTCGGGTCGGCGCTCTTCTGAGCGGAGGAATCGCCCCGTTGCGCCCGCATGGGGCGCCGTCCAGGGCTATGTCAGCTGCAACGACGTAGTGGTACGCGGCTAATATGCATATTGCACATGCAATACTGCTATGCAATACGTAAGTGCTTAGTACGTGTGGGTAGGCAGTTTGCACATGGACGCTGCACAGTCTGCCGGAGGGATGGACTCCGACGACCTCAGACCGGCCGACGAGGCCATCCTCGACGTCCTCCGCCAGGGACGGGCGACCAAAGGCCACCTCGTCGACGAAACCGGCTACTCCCGGAACACCGTCTACAACCGGCTCGAGGTCCTCGAAGCAGCGGGGCACGTCGAAACAGTTCACGAGGGGACTCGCCTCTTCGAGTTCGTGGACGACCCACGCGACGAGAGCGAGTTCACCGACAGCTCGATTCTGATCGCAGACCGGGCCCCCGGCGACGACGTGCACGGCGTTCACGATTACCTCCAGCTCCACGTCGACGACGCACGTGGCCAGATCTACATCATCGAGGCGACTGCCGACAGGCGGATTCGCGTCGCGGAACTCGAAGAAGAGAGCGGCGAGTAACCGCCGGAAGCCACCTGGGGAATCTCAGGGGAGACGCGGGCAGCGACGGCACTCGTGGCCGCCATCCTCAAGCGGCCGTACCCCGTCTATGAGGGTGCCATCCGGGGCCCAGGCGGTGTCCGCGTGTGCCCGCGACGGCGGATGTCGCCCGTCGTGCCGCGACACCCGCGAGAGCCCGAACTTTTGCTGTCTGACCGCGATTAGATGAACAACATTTTATGCACCGATGTGGTAGGGGCCGATACTATGGGCAAGAAATCGAAGGCCAAGAAGAAGCGGCTGGCGAAGCTGGAGCGCCAGAACAGCCGCGTCCCCGCGTGGGTCATGATGAAGACCGACATGCAGGTGCAGCGAAACCCCAAGCGGCGCAACTGGCGGCGCAGCGACACTGACGAGTAAGCATGAGCGCGAGTGATTTCGAGGAGCGCATCGTGACGGTGCCGCTTCGCAAGGTGCAGGCAGCGGCAAAGCAGCAGCGGGCGAACAAGGCGATGTCGCTGGTGCGCCAGCACCTCGCGAAGCAGTTCAAGGTCGACGAGGACGACGTCCGCCTGGACCCCTCCATCAACGAGGCGATGTGGGCCCGCGGGCGCAAGAAACCGCCGAGCAAGCTCCGCGTCCGCGCCGCGCGGTTCGACGAGGACGGCCAGCGCGTGGTCGAAGCAGAGTACGCAGAGCAGTAGAGCGGTGCTCCGCACTGCGTTCTTCGGGTCGCCGTACGTCGGTGTGTTCGCTCGCGCGACCGACCGGTGTGTCGTCGTCCGGCCCGACCTCGACGACGACCTGGTCGCCGACGTGGGCGACGAACTCGGCGTCCCGACCGTCCAGACCACCGTCGGCGGGTCCGCGACCGTCGGGGCGCTCCTCGCCGGCAACAGCAACGGCCTGCTGGTGAGCGGCCGCGCCACCGACCTGGAGCGCGACCGCATCGCCGACGCCGTCGACCTGCCGGTCCGCGACCTGCCCGGTCGCATCAACGCCGCCGGGAACGTCGTCCTCGCGAACGACGCCGGCGCCTACGTCCATCCCGACCTCTCCGACGAGGCGGTGGCCGCCGTCGAGGACGCCCTCGACGTGCCGGCGGTCCGCGGCGAGATAGCCGGCGTGAACACCGTCGGGACCGCCGCGGTGGCGACCAACGACGGCGTGCTCTGCCACCCGAAGGCGACCGACGACGAACTCGACGCGGTCGAGGACGCCCTCGGCGTCCGGGCCGACGTCGGCACCATCAACTACGGCGGCCCGCTGGTGGGGTCTGGCCTGGTGGCGAACGGAAACGGCTACGTCGTCGGCCAGGAGACCACGGGCCCGGAACTCGGGCGCATCGAGGACGCGCTCGGGTATCTGGAGTAGGAAGATACTTCCTCTCGCTCGTCCAGTTTTCGCCATGAGTCTTGGAGGAGGCGGCGGTCAGCTCGAACAGCTGTCGCAGCAGATACAGGCGATCGAACAGGAGAAGGAGACGCTGCAGGAGGACATCGAGGAGCTCCAGGCCGAGCAGTCCGAGATAGACGAGGCCATCGAGGGCCTCCGGACCCTGGAGTCGGGCTCCATCGTACAGGTCCCGCTCGGCGGCGACGCGTACGTCCGCGCCGAAGTCCAGGACATCGACGAGGTCATCGTGAGCCTCGGCGGCGGCTACGCGGCCGAACAGGGCCGCGAGGCCGCCATCGAGTCCCTTGAGGGGAAAAAGGAGCTCCTGGACGACCGCATCGAGGACGTCGAGGAGACCATCGACGAACTCGACCAGGAGAGCGAGCAGCTGGAGCAGCAGGCCCAGCAGGCCCAGCAGCAGATGCTCCAGCAGATGCAGCAGCAACAGCAGCAGCCCGACGAGTAGAGGATGTTCGACAGCCTGAAGGAGAAGCTCGGGCGCTTCCGCGACGAGGCCGAGGAGGCCGCCGACGAGAAGGCGGAGGCGATCGACCCCGAAGAAGGCGACGCGGCCGAACCCGACCCCGAGCCGGAGCCGGCCGACGAGTCCGAGACGGAACCGGAACCCGAGCCCGAATCGGAGCCCAAAGCCGAGCCTGCCGCCGGCGAGACGGAGGCAGAGTCGGCGGAACCCGCCGACGGCGCGGCAGCCGAGGACGCCGACGAGCCGGACGCCGAGGAGTCGGAGAACAACAACGCCGGGTTCGCACAGCGGGCGAAGTCGTTCGCTCGCGGCCGCGTCATCATCGACGAGGACGACCTGGAGGAGCCGCTGTGGGACCTCCAGATGGCGCTCCTGGAGAGCGACGTGGAGATGAGCGTCGCCGAGGAGATAACCGACGGCATCCGCGAGGAGCTGGTCGGCGAGGAGAAGAAGTTCACCCAGAGCACGGGCGAACTCATCGACGACGCGCTCCGCGACGCGCTCCTGTCGGTCATCGGCGTCGGCCAGTTCGACTTCGACGAGCGGGTGGCCGCAGCCGACAAGCCCCTGGTCATCATCTTCACGGGCGTCAACGGCGTCGGGAAGACGACGACCATCGCGAAGATGGCGCGCTACCTGGAGGAACGCGGCCTCTCGTCGGTGATGGCGAACGGCGACACCTACCGCGCCGGCGCGAACGAGCAGATACGCGAGCACGCCGAGAACCTCGGCGTGAAGCTCATCGCCCACGAGCAGGGCGGCGACCCGGCGGCCGTCATCTACGACGGCGTCGAGTACGCCGAAGCCCACGACATCGACGTCGTCCTGGGCGACACCGCCGGCCGTCTCCACACCTCGAACGACCTGATGGCCCAGCTCGAGAAGATAGACCGCGTCGTCGACCCCGACATGACCGTCTTCGTCGACGAGGCGGTGGCGGGCCAGGACGCGGTCAAGCGCGCCCGCGAGTTCGACAGCGCCGCCGCCATCGACGGCGCCATCCTGACGAAGGCCGACGCCGACTCCCAGGGCGGCGCGGCCATCTCCATCGCCCACGTGACGGGCAAACCCATCCTCTTCCTGGGCGTCGGCCAGGGCTACGACCACCTGGAGCGGTTCGACCCCGAGGCGCTGGTCGCCGACCTGGTCGGCGAGTAGCCACACTCCTTCCGGCCCGGCGGTACCACGCGCTATCGCGGTGGACGACGGACGAGAGAACCGACGAGCAGGGCTGACAGCGACCCCTTACGCGAGCGACGGCTGGGACGGTTCGACGTCGAGCAGCACGAGGCGGAGGCGCGTGCCGTGGCGGGTGAACGCCGCGACCGAGTCCGTCTCCCACGGCGGCACCGCGATGAGGAGGCGGGCGTGCATGTCGTCGGTCAGCGACGGCTCCGGGTCGCCCAGTGGATGCGAGATGAACCGGCCCTTCGTCTGGCCGGCGGGGACGCCGAGGTCCACGCCGAAGACGCTCGCGACCGACCCGCCCGCGTCCGGCAGGTAGAAGTCCGTGAACACGGGCGTCTCCGGCGGCAGGTCCACGTCGAGGTCGGCGGCCGGCGTCACGGCCAGCGGGATGGACACCGAGTCGGGTTCGGCCTGCTCGGCCATCTCCACGAGCGCGGCGACGAGGCCCCGCGTGGCGTACACTGGTGGCTGGTCCCGGGACACACCACCGATAGCGGCCGGACGGGGCTAAAGCTGTCGGCGACGGTCTCCTGTCGGACGGCCGGGACGCGGCCGACCGACGCGAGATAAAGCCTTTAACGGCGTCGCGTCCTACCTGGCTGTAATAATGGTACTCGACGACCTGGGGAGTTCCCTGCGGGGCACCCTCGACAAGCTACGCGGGAAGTCCCGCATCAGCGAGGAGGACGTCGACGACGTGGTCAAGGAGATACAGCGGTCGCTGCTCCAGGCCGACGTCGACGTCAGTCTCGTGATGGAGCTCTCGGACTCCATCAAGCAGCGCGCGCTCGACGAGGAGCCGCCGGGCGGCACGACCGCCCGCGACCACGTCCTCCGCATCGTCTACGAGGAACTGGTCGCCCTGATGGGCGAGAGCACGGAACTGCCCCTCGAAGAGCAGACCATCCTGCTCGCCGGCCTCCAGGGGTCCGGGAAGACCACGTCCGCGGCGAAGATGGCGTGGTGGTTCTCGAAGAAGGGCTCCGGCCCGCGGTCATCCAGACCGACACGTTCCGGCCGGGCGCCTACGACCAGGCCAAGCAGATGTGCGAGCGCGCCGAGGTGCAGTTCTACGGCGACCCGGACGAGGACGACCCGGTCCAGATAGCCCGCGACGGCCTGGAAGCCACGTCGGACGCCGAGATCCACATCGTGGACACCGCCGGCCGTCACGCGCTCGAAGACGACCTCATCGACGAGATAGAGGAGATAGAGCGCGTCGTCGACCCGGACCGGAACCTGCTCGTGCTCGACGCCGCCATCGGCCAGGGCGCCAAGGAGCAGGCCCGGCAGTTCGACGAGTCCATCGACATCGACGGCGTCGTCATCACCAAGCTCGACGGGACCGCGAAGGGTGGCGGCGCGCTGACCGCGGTCAACGAGACGGGCTCGACCATCGCGTTCCTCGGGACCGGCGAGACGGTCCAGGACATCGAGCGCTTCGAGCCGAACGGCTTCATCTCCCGGCTGCTCGGCATGGGCGACCTGAAACAGCTCACCGAGCGCGTCGAGCGCGCGATGCAGGAGACCCAGGACGAAGAGGAGGACTGGGACCCCGAGGACATGCTCCAGGGTGAGTTCACCCTCAAGGACATGCGCCGGCAGATGAACGCGATGAACAAGATGGGGCCGCTCGACCAGGTGCTCGACATGATTCCGGGCATGGGCGGCGGCATCATGGACCAGCTTCCGGACGACGCGATGGACGTCACCAAAGACCGGATGGTCACCTTCGAGGTCATCATGGACTCGATGACCGACGAGGAACTCGAGAACCCCGGAAGGTGGGCCAGAGCCGCATCAAGCGCATCGCGCGGGGCAGCGGCACCTCCGAGGAGTCGGTGCGCGAACTCCTCGAACAGCACCGCATGATGAACCGCACCATCAAGCAGTTCCAGCGGATGGGCGAGGGCGACATGCAGCGCATGATGAAGAAGATGGGCGGCGACGGCGGGGGCGGCATGGGCGGCTTCCCGTTCTGACCGACCCCGGCGGGCTTTTAGTACCTGCGAGTAGCTGACTGAGCCATGAGCATCCGCGGGGTGGCGACGAGAGCCTACCGGGAGGCGGTGCCCGCGCTCGCCGCCAGCACCGTCGGCGGCCTGTTCGCCGGCGTCGTGCTCAGCGGGATGCGGGAGGAACTCCGCCTCGTGCCGGGGCTGCTCGTGATGGTGCCGGCGCTGCTCGCCATCCGCGGGAACGTCTACGGCGCGCTCGGCGCACGCCTGGCGACCGGCCTCCACCAGGGGCTGGTCGAACCCGACCTCATCCCGGACGACGAGCGGGTGCAGGCCGCCATCGCCGCCGCGATGTCGAACGGCGTGTTCGCCAGCCTGTTCACCGCCGTCGCGGTCTACACCGTTCTGGTCGCCCTCGTCCAGCCGGTGGCGCCGCTCGGAGTCCTGCTGTCCATCGCCGCCATCTCGGGGCTGCTGTCCGGGACGGCGCTCACCGTCGCCGTCGTCACCGTCGTGTTCCTCGGCTACCGCCGGGGCTACAACCCGGACACGCTCGTCGGCCCGCTCGTGACGACGACGGGCGACGTCTTCGGCATCGCCTTCCTGTTGCTCGCGACGCGGCTGGTGGTCGGGGAGCTGAATGCCCCGCGAGTGGACCATCGCGTCCATCACCCGGGCGATGCTGCCCGTGCTGCTGGCGCTCACGTTCGTCGAGATCGGGAGCGGGCTCGTCCTCGGGTCGTTCGAGAACCAGCTGCTCGCCCACCCGTCGCTGCTGGTACTGGTCCCGGTCACCATCGGGACGGCCGGGAGCCTCGGGAGCATCCTGGCGAGTCGGCTCTCCACGTCGTTCCACCTCGGGACGCTCTCGTTCTCGCCGGCCGACGACGAACTGGTGGGGAACGCGCTGGCGACGATGGGGCTCGCGGTGTCACTGTTCCCGGTCATCGGCGCGGGGGCGTGGGTGCTGACCGCAGTGACCGTCGGCACGGACCTCCCGCTGGCGACGGTGCTGTTCGTCGCGTTCGCGAGCGGCGTGGTGCTCGCGGTGCTCGCGGTGGTGGTGACGTTCACGGCGACCTACGCGGCCTACCGGTTCGAACTCGACCCCGACGACGTGGTCATCCCGGTGGTGACCAACACCTGCGACGTGCTCGGCGTGCTGGTGCTGTTCGGCGTCGCCCAGGCCGTGCTCTGACTACTCGACGGGTTTCCCGTCCTCGGTCCGGGGCGCGAGGTAGTCGACGAACTCCTCGACGGCCGGGTCCTCGACCGTTATCTCGACGTGGATCTCGCCGAGTTCGTCGGGTTTGCCCACGGCGAAGTTGACGACGCCCTTGAACGCCGCCTGCTTCTTGAGGTCGAACGCGACGGTGTTCCCCTCGCGGTTCGAGAGGAGCGCGCCGCGCGCGGTGTCGAGGATGCGCTGTTCGAACAGGCGGTCGCGGAACGCCTCGACGGAGTGGGTGGTCGCGGCGAGTTCGCGGTCGCCGTAGGTCACCTCGGCGTTCGGGAACACGTTGGTGATGGCGTCGGCGACGCGGTCCTCGACCTCGGTGTCGGCGACCGGCGCGGTGACGGCGACGTCGATGCTGTATATCATCTCAGGCCAGGGCCTCCGGCCCTCGGTGAGCAGGCTCCGGATGCGGTCGCGGAACGACGCCAGGCTCCCGGTGTTCTCGACGGCGAGGTCGGCGTTCGCCATCGCCTCGCCCATGCCGTAGCCGAGTTCGCGCTCGTCGCGCTCTTCGAGGTCCTCGCGGGCTTCCGCGGTCCGGTCGCGGCCGCGCTCCCGGACCCGCTCCAGGCGCGTCTCGAACGGCACCTCGATGGAGACCAGCGTGAACGCGTCGCCGAACGCCGCCTGGAACCGTTCGACCTCCGCCTGGCCCCGGATGCCGTCGACGAGGACGGTGTCGGCGTCCGCCGCCGCGGCGCGCTCCCGGATGAGCGGCAGCGACCGCTCGGCGACGGCGGCCAGCCCGCCCTGCTCGCGGAGGTCGGTGGCGACCGCACCCATGTTGTCCTCGGTGATGGGGAGGCCGCGCTCGCGGCACTCGGCGCGGATGACGTCGCCCATGGTGACGACGGGGACGCCGAGCTCCTCGGCCACGGCGGCGGCCTCGCTCTTCCCGCTGCCCGGCAGTCCGACGATGCCGATGACCCTCATTCACCGTCCCCTATTCGGGACCGGCGTTTAAGCGCTGTGTTCCCGCGAACGCGGCCCGGCCGCCGCTCGCAGATTCCGTCGCCCGGAATCCGACAGATAGATGGCTGGGCTGGTCCTACGGTCGGCCATGAGCACCCAACGGTCCCTGCTCGTCCGCGTGCTGTGGTTCGTCGTCATCGGGTGGTGGCTGACGCCCGTCCTCGTGAACGCCGCGTGGCTCCTCAACGTCACCGTCATCGGCATCCCCCTGGGTGTCAAACTCATCAACCTCGTGCCGACGGCGCTCACCCTCAAAGAACCCCGGTCGCTGTCGGCGCCCGAGACCGCCCGCGGACAGCCCTCCTCCTCGTGCGCGCCGTCTACTTCGTGTTCGTCGGCTGGTGGCTGAGCCTCGCCTGGGCGAACGTCGCGTCGTTCCTCGCCGTCACCGTCATCGGCCTCCCGGTCGCGTACTGGATGTTCAACCGCCTCCCCTACGTCACCTCGCTCTACCGGTTCGACGGATAGGTCGAACCCGTACGGCTTTTTACGCTGAGTGCGGAATGGCATAACGAGGGCACGTAGCTCAGTCTGGACAGAGCGTCGGACTTCTATCCGCGTCACGACAGTGGCGGGGGAAGACATCCGACGGTCGTGGGTTCGAATCCCATCGTGCCCGCTCTTGTCGCGAACGAAGGTGAGCGACAGAGCGGCGCATGGGATTCGAAGCAGACGAGGCGCGCGCAGCGAAGCGAGCACGTCTCGGCGTGGTTCGAATCCCATCGTGCCCGTGAACCTTTTGCTGCGGTCGCTCGCGGTGCTCGCTCCCTTGCAAAACGTTCATGAAAAGCCTGCGGCACTCCCGCTGGTCGTGCCTTGGCCCGCTCGCTCCCTTGCGGTCGCTCGCGGTTGAGCGACGTGCACTCCGCAGCCGACCACCCTACTCCCCGAAGTCGGCGTCGAAGTGCTCGTTCGCGAGGCGGTCGATGAGGTCTTTCACGTCCTGTTCGGTGTCGTCGTCGAGGCCGTCGATTGCCTGGACGCCGTGGCCGCCGCTCTTGGCTGCCTGGAGGGCGTGCCGGTTGAGGTTGCCGTCCGGGTCGACGACGGGGAGTTTGAGGTCGGTGTAGTTCTCGGGCGGGAACCCGGACGACGAGAGGACGAAGTGGTCGTCGATGTCGCCGAGGTCGCCGGTGTCGAAGTCCTCCTCGTCGGGGGCGCTCCAGTCCGCCTCGGTCGTCCCCGAGAACTCGGGTTCGTGCACGCTGTAGTCGGTCATGGGCGGGGAACGTGGGCGGCGAGACGCCTCAAGCTACCGGCCGGGACGGTGCCAGGAACGCCGGAGATCCGTGCCCGGTACTGCCGGACCGAACTGTTATACCGGAGCCCGGTAAACGACACCACGACACATGGGCGAACGGGACGCAGGTGACCCGACGAGGGAGCGCGAATCGGGCGCCGACGAGGCGGGCGCGGACGGCGGCGAGGGACCCGTGGAAGTCGGCGACAGCCGACTCAAACACGTCAGCGTCGTCGACGGGGACGGGAAGCAGACCGACCACGGGGACGTCTACCTGCGCCACTCGAACGACGAGTTCGTCGTCTCGCCGGATGTCGAGTTCCCACCCGAGGAGACGACCCGGTACGAGAAGGCGTCGCTCCGGCGGGTGGAGGTGAAACAGCACCACTCGATGTGCTTCATCACCACCGCCGCCGCGGGCGAAGGGGCGACGCTCGACGCGCTCCGCGGGTTCCGGGACGACGCGCTCGCCCGCACCCCGGTCGGCCGCGCGCTCGTCGCCGGCTACTACGCGGTCAGTCCGCCCATCGCGGCGACGCTCGACCAGCATCCGGACGCCCGGACCACCCGCGTCGTCCGGTGGCTCGTCGAGGGCTGTGCCGGCCTCTCCCGGCGGCGGGACGGCAGTGACTCGCCCGTGGCCCGGGCGGGTCTCTCCACGCTGCTCACCCTGCTGTACGTCGTCGGGGTGGCCGTCGCGGCGGTCGGCCACGCGGGCATCCGGGTCCGGGAGACCGTCGGGTGACGGTCACGCCCGGCCGAAGAAGCGGCCGACGTTCTCGAACGGGTCGAACCCGACGCCGGCGTGGCGCTCGAACGTGACGCCGTGGTCGTCCACGACGGGCCGGACCTCGGCGGCGATGTCGTCCGGGTCGGCGTCGTCGTGGAGGCGGTAGGCGTGTGAGGCGCCGTACGCCGGGTAGACCGCGATTTTCGGGCGGCCGAGCCAGCCGCCGTCGTGGAGGACGACCCGGTCGAGGTTCTCGTAGCTGTGCCACACCACGGTGTCGGCCTGGAGGAGCACCTCGTCGAGGCCGTGGACGTCGTAGACGGCCTGCATCGCGCTGGCCTCGCGGCGGTGTTTCCGGGCGCCGAGGCCGAACATCGGCGTGATGTAGGCGTACTCCGCGATGTAGAGGCCGTCGTCCGCGAAGAACAGCTCCGCGATGCGGAGCGGGAACGACCCCGTCATCCCGAAGTGGACGTGGGCTTCGACGGCGACGTCGGTGTTCGGGAGGTCCTCGAACGCCGCCTCGTCGACGTCTTCGGCCGCCATCGTCACCGCCCCGCCTCCCTGGCGTCGTTTCGGCGGAACGCGATGACGCCGAACAGGTACGCGCCGCCGACGAACAGCACGCCCAGGAGCAGGTTCATCTCCAGGGCGACGTAGATGCCGACGACGACGCCGACGACGGCCAGTGTCACGGCGAGACGCGTGCGGAGCGAGTACTGCTCGCCCGCGTCGCCGGTCCGGTTCCCGCCGCCGACGCCGAGGCGGCGCTCGCCGAGGTACGTCAGTATCATCAGTCCCAGGCTCACGACGACGATAGCCGTCCTCGCGCCGGCGGGTACCGTCACGCCGGCGCCGCGCGCCAGGACGATGGGCAGGGCGATGGCGACGAGGCCGCCCAGGTAGACCACCATCCGGTAGGCGACCAGGAGGCGGAACAGCGCGTCCAGTCCGCCGGCAGACTCGGACTCGGCCATCGATGTGGTATCAGTTGCCATTCGCGTACTAAAAAACGTGGGTTGCCGTATCAGGCCAGGATGCCCGAGGCTTCGTCGGCGCCCTCGACGGTGCCCTGCGCGTCGAGTTTCGCGCGTGCCGAGACGTACATCGTGTACACCTGGACGACGAGGAACACCAGCCAGAGCACGTAGCCACCGACGCCGCTGGAGACGACGTCGACAGTCGTCTGGAACGCCGGGAACGACAGGCCGTACTGGTCTGGGCTGTTCAGCACCCCGCCGATGAGCAGGATGGTGAAGTAGCCGAAGAAGCCCGTCGCCCACCACATCGCGACGACCCGGCCCCACCCGGGCTGGGTGTGTTCGGGCAGGCGCGTGGTGTTGTTGATGATGGTCAGCGCGTTGTACGGCCACATCATCGCGCCCGCGATGGCCGCGCCGATGACCAGCAGGATCCACGGCTGGTTGAACTGGAAGCCGATGATGGCTATCCCCCAGAGCGTGAAGATGGTGAGCAGCGCGAGGAACACCCGCGACAGGTCCCAGCCGGACTGCCGGCCGAAGCCCTGGTAGAGGATGTCCACGCTGTTGCGCACGAACGACTCCACGATGGCGTACTGGGTGCTGAACAGCGCGATGAAGATGACCGCGTACAGCAGGTTCCCGGTGAGGGGACCGAGCGCCGGCACGATGACGTCGATCCACATATCGATGGCGCCGCCCTCCGGCACCTGGCCGCGCGCGAACTCCGCGGAGATAGTCATCGCGACGGTGGCGACCACCAGTAGCCCCACCACGAACGTGAGGAAGTGCTCCTGCTGAGTTATCTTCCACCACGCGCGCCAGCGCTGGAGGTTCTTCTTCGTCGGCTCGAAGGCGAACCCGTCGTGAACCTCCTCGGGTTCGGCACCGCGGAGCGGGTTCTTCACGCGCCCCTGGTAGGTACCCATGCCGTACCCCTTCTCGCGGGCCCAGACGCCCTGCGAGAGGTTGATGTACCCGCCGGCACCGGCGTACGCCAGGCCGCCGAGGAACACGGCGATGTCCATGTTCTCCGGAAGGGTGCCGAAACTGACGGCGCCCGCCGGCACGTTCGCCAGTTCTCCGGCCGAGCCGACGATGACGACCAGGATGAGCGCGAACAGGATGGCGAGGAACATCAGACCGACCTGCGCCTTCTCGATGATGTTGTACAGGACGGGGCCGGCCTGGTAAGACAGCCAGATGAGGATCATGAACGCGATGCCGATGATCCACCAGTCTCCTCTCGGGAGGATACCCGTCCAGGCTGCGAACACCTCTGAGGCGCCCGCCGCCCACCCGGGCCAGCCCAGGTGGAAGAAGCCAGCCACGAGGAAGAACCACGGCCAGAAGCTGCTGATACGGTCGAACGCCCTGAAGATGGACTCGCCGGTGGCGATGGTCCATCGCTGGAGTTCGGTGTTGATGAAGAACTGGGTGATGACGCCCACCCAGAACGCCCAGTAGAGCGCCCACCCGTTCTCGGCGATGAGCGTCGGCCAGAACATGGTCTCGCCGCTGCCCAGCGACGCCCCGAGCATGATGGCGCTCGGCCCGACGATGTGCGACACCTTCGGGACCTTCGGTATCTCCGACTTGCGGAAGGCGCCCAGACGCCCCGTGTCCGGGTACTCGCTCGTCGACGGCACCTCCTCGAGCGACTCGTAGTTGAGGTCCCGATATACGGTCGAACGATACTCTTCCCCGACTTCTTCCGTCGTATAGACGTCGTCCGCTACTGCCCCTCCGTCTGTCTCTGCGACCGGGTCGTCCGGTTCTGTCTCGCGGGTCATGATTCGTCCCTTCTTGGATGCTCACGTGCGTGTGGATACCACGCACGCAGAGTCGTGATAAATGCCTATCCAGTGTATTATAAACATTATGTAATATATTGCGAGACAAACAAGGGTGGCATAATCGATCCGTGCCGATATCGCCGCTCGTCCACGCGGCAGAGGGCGCCGCTACCAATCGGCAGAGGGTCGGACGAGTGCCGGTAGCAACCAGCGCACGGCGGCCGGATTCGGAGAGGTTTTGCCCTCGCAAGGCCAACACAGTTCCATGGTCACTCCCCGTCTAGCCTACGCGTTGAACAGGATGATCCTGGCGGCGGCCGTCTTCCTCGTCCTCGTCTTCGCGTGGCACCAGGTCTACGTCTTCGCGTCGGCGTTCGTCGCTCTCCTGGTGGCGTACGCCTATCTGGTCGTGTGGGGCGACGCACCCATCGAAGAGCGTCTCGTCTAACCGCGGTGCGTCGGCGTCCGTCGGCGCCGTCGTTCCCGTCCGTCCCGGCGTGCAGGCCGTCCGCCGGCTACATCATCGCCTTGATGTCGTCGAAATCAGTACGGCAGAACGGACAACGATAGCTCGTCCGGAACCCGGTCGACTGGGCAACGGTGCGCGTCTCCAGTTCGTGCATGGCGATGGCGCGGCCGCAGTCCGGACACTCTAGCTTTGTCACGTGGCCCTCGTACTCACGCCGCACACTTAAATCACAGTATCGAAAATCCCGACATAAAACAGTTCCGTCGCGTGGCGGCGTTTCCGGGCCGCTGTGGGCCCGTCACGCCCACTCGGCCAGTATATTTAAAAGCGACCTGTCACCGCACCGTTTACTCGCACCTTTTACTCGCTCGCTCCGCTCGCTCGCAAAAGCTGCACCAAAAAATACCGACTCTGCTTACCCCTCGAAGCCGTCCTCGAACACGAACGTGCCGTCGCACCTTTTACTCGCTCGCTCCGCTCGCTCGCAAAAGCTGCACCAAAAAATACCGACTCTGCTTACCCTCGAAGCCGTCCTCGAACACGAACGTGCCGTTCCGCTGGACGACTTCGCCGTCTACCTCGATGAACGAGTCCTCGCTCATGTCGACGATCATGTCCACGTGCACCGCCGACGCGTTCGGTTCGCCCTCGAGTACGCACTCGGGGTAGGCGCGACCGACGGCGAGATGGACGGTGTCGCCCATCTTCTCGTCGAACAGCATGTTGTACGTGAACCGGTCGATGTCCCGGTTCATCCCGATGCCGAGTTCGCCCAGGTAGCGCGCGCCCTCGTCGGTGTCCAGTATCTGGGTGAGCATCGCCTCGTTCTTCGCCGCGGAGTGGTCCACGACCCGGCCGTCCTCGAAGGTGAGCCGCACGTCCTGGATCTCGCGGCCCTGGTGGTACAGCGGCAGGTCGAAGTGGACGCTCCCCTCGACGCTCTCCGGAACGGGCGCGGTGAACACCTCGCCGCCCGGCAGGTTGTTCTCGCCGTGGTCGTTGATGGTGCGCATCCCGGAGAGGGACATGGTGAGGTCGGTTCCGTCGCCGCTGACGATGCGGACCTCGTCGGCCGGGTCGAGGACGTCCACCATCTGGGCCTGGTGTTCGCGGACCGCGTCCCAGTCCTTGAGGACGGCGTCCCAGACGAACCGCTCGTAGGCCTCCGTGCTCATCTCCGCCAGCTGGGCGCTCCCCGGCGCGGGGAACTGGGTCAGCGACCACCGGCCGGAGAGGATCTCCTCCTGGACGGGCTGGCGGGTCTGCCGGTGGGCGGCGTTCGTCTCGGGGCTGACGTCGGACAGCTCGGCGACGTTGTCGTGGGCGCGGACCTGGATGTAGACGTCGGCGGCCTCAGCCAGCGCGAGTTCGTGTGCGGGCGTCTGGAGGTCGTCGGGGTCGACGGCGCTCAGGAAGGTGGCGCGGGTGCGGTCCTCGCGGCCGGAGACGTGGAGCGGGTACGCGCCGCACTCGGCGAGCGCCTGACTGAGCGCGAGTACCAGGTCCTCGGCGGCGGGCGGAGCGCTGATGACGACGTTGTCGCCGGCCTCGACGTCGGTCGAGTGGTCGACGAGCACGTCGGCGTGGTCGCGGATGCGTGGGTCCATACCAGTGTTTGGCGAGAACCGCCGGAAACCCCTTTCGGAACGAAACGGGTCGGGGGTGGCCGGTCGGTGGCCGGAAGCAGACGGCAGGCTATATGCCCGCCGTCCCACAACGGTGAGCCATGATCGACCTCCGGAGCGACACGGTGACGCGACCGAGCGACGAGATGCGGCGGGCGGCGGCCGAGGCCGACGTGGGCGACGACGTCTACGGCGAGGACCCGACTGTCAACGAACTCGAGGCCAGGGCGGCCGAACTGGTCGGAAAGGAGGCGGCGCTCTACGTCCCCACCGGCACGATGGGCAACCAGGTCGCCATCCGCACCCACACCGACCGCGGCCAGGAGGTCGTGGTGGAGCGCGAGAGCCACGTCTACAAGTGGGAGGTCGGCGGCATGGCCCAGCTTTCGAGCCTCCAGGTGCGCACCCTCGACGGCGGCGACCGGGGCGTCCCCACGCCGGAGCAGGTCCGCGAGGGCTACGTCGCCGAGGACCTCCACCGGCCCGGCACGGGCCTGCTCACCCTGGAGAACACCCACAACAGCAAGGGCGGCGTCGCCATCGCGCCGGAGCGGATCGAGGCCGCAGCGGCCGCCGCCCACGAGAAGGGCGTGCCGGTCCACCTCGACGGCGCCCGCGTGTTCAACGCCGCCGTCGCCCTCGACGTGCCCGTCACGGAGATCACCGACCACGTCGACTCGGTGATGTTCTGCCTCTCGAAGGGGCTGGGCGCCCCGGTCGGGTCCGTGCTCGCGGGCGACGAGGCGTTCGTCGAGCGGGCGCGCCGCACCCGGAAGCTGTTCGGCGGCGGGATGCGCCAGGCGGGCGTCGTCGCGGCGCCGGGCCTGCTCGCCCTGGAGAACGTGGACCGACTCGCCGACGACCACGCGAACGCCCGGGCGCTCGCGGAGGGCCTCGACGGCGTCGGCGGCCTGTCGGTCCAGGACCCGGAGACGAACATCGTCCTCGTGGACACCGAGGGTGCAGGGATGACGGCGGCGGAGTTCCTCGACGTGGCCGAAGACGTGGGCGTCCAGGGCGTCGCCTTCGACACGCACCTGGTCCGGTTCACGACACACTGGGACGTCGACGCGGCGGCCGTCGAGACGGCGGTGTCGCGGCTGACCGACGTGCTCGCGTAACTACCGGCGCCCCTCGTCGAGGCCCTGCCGGAAGCCGGTGACCGTCCGGCGGACCCACAGGAAGACGTAGAGGAAGAACGCAGCGATGAGGACCAGCATACCCAGGAACACCGGGTCGTCGAACATGTCCGGGGATACCCGTCCGGGGGCCAAAGGGGTTTCGCCGCGGACGGCCAGCGCCGCCTCCTGACGCGGCCGTCGATGTTCGACCGGGGTCGAGCGGGGAGACGGCGGGCGGAGACGCGCCGACGACGCGGGATTTCCGAGCGCCGCCCGTGGTGTCAGAGACAAAACTGATACCCCCACCTGTCATACGGCCTCGTATGTCCGGCCTGCTGCCCTCCGACTCGGACGTCGACCCACCCGAGGGGGAGCCGCGGGTGCTCGGCGTCGACAGCGACGACGCGGACGAGGTCCTCGCCGCGCTGTCCTCGTCCACCTCCCGCGCCGTCCTCGCGGCCCTCCACGAGGACCCCGCCACGCCCTCCAGGGTCGCCGACCGGGTCGACACCTCCCTCCAGAACGCACAGTACCACCTCGGGAAGCTACAGGACGCCGACCTGGTCCAGGTCGCGGGGACCCGCTACTCCGAGAAAGGGCGCGAGATGAACGTCTACGCCCCGACCGACGGCCCGCTGGTCCTGTTCGCGGGCTCCGAGGACGAGGGCCAGAGCATGCAGAGTGCGCTCACCAGCCTGCTCGGCGGCGTGGGCGCGCTCGGCGTCGCCAGCCTCGCCGTCCAGCGCCTGTTCGGCGGACGTGCGGGTCCGAGCGGCGACGACCTCTCGCTCTCGTCGGGTGGCGAAGCGGCCGAGACGGCGACGACGGCCACCACCACGACGCAGGCTACCGGCGACGGTGGCGCGGGCGCGTTCAACGCGGCCGAGGCGACGACCACCGAGGCCACGCGGACGGCGACAGAAACCGCCGCCGGGCCCACGCAGACGGCGACGGAGACCGCCGCCGAAGCGACGCGCACGATGACCACCGAGGCGGAGGTGACGAGGTCGACGACCACCGTCGCCCAGACCGTCGCCGACGCCGGGCAGACCGACGTGGCCTACGAGACGGTGCGCGGCGCCGAGGCGTCGTTCGGCCTGCCGCCGGGCCTGCTGTTCTTCGCGGGCGGCGTGCTCGCGCTCGCGATGGTCGCCGGCTGGCGCTACCTCCGGTGACTAAAACGAGCGTTTGAGCTTACGGTTTCTATATGCAATCAGCCCCGGTACGTGTGAGTGCGGGTCGCGTTCCACCCGACCGGCGAACGCCCCCGCTGCACGGGACTCCCGACGCGCCGTCCCGTGTGGCAGATTGGTTCCCTCCGGGGTTGCCCTCCAATCGACCCCCGACGCCGCTTTCGGCCCACCGTCCGCCCCGCTGACGCACGTTCGGCCCTCCTGTCGTCCCGCCGTCCCTGTTCGTCTCACCCGGTTTCGACGTGGAACTCGCTGACGACCGAGCCGTCGCGCTCCCGGATGCGGCCCCGGAGTCCGCGCGGCGTCGCGGTGAGTTCGGCGTGGGCCGCCGGGTTCCCGCGCGGGTCCGCGTGACTCCCGGGGTTGAGCAGGAGCACGTCGCCGGCGTCCCGGACCGTCGGCCGGTGGCTGTGGCCGAAGACGACCACGTCGGCGGCGCGCTCCCGACCGAACATCGCCAGCCCGGTCTCGCCACCGTCCTGGCGGTGGGTGAGCGCGAACCGGACGCCCTCGGCCTCGAAGGTCCGCGCCGCGGGCAGGCGGTCGCGGACCGCTGACTCGTCGACGTTGCCGTGGACGGCGAACAGCCGGTCGCTCTCGTCGTGGAAGGCGTCGAGGACGCTCTCGGTGATGAAGTCGCCCGCGTGCACCACGACGTCGGCCTCGCGGACCGCGTCGAGCGCCCGGCCTTCGAGTTCGTGGCCGGACCGGCTGTGGGTGTCGGAGAGGACAGCTATCACGGCCACCGGTTGGGGGTCGGTCGTGCTGAGGCTTTCGGCTACACCGCGGCGACCACGACGTAGACGACGAGCGCCACCGCGGCCGCCGACAGGATGGCGAAGACGTGTATCTGGCGCGCCCGCTTCAGGTCGGCCTCGCGTGCGTCCGCGGATTCGACCTCGTGGCGTTCGGCCCCCGACGCGCTCACGTCGTAGATGCCGCGCTGGGCGAACCCGGCGCAGAACCCGACCCGGCCCTGGTAGTAGCCCTCGAAGCCGGCGAGGAGCGGGACGACGACGAGGAGGTACGCCGCATCGGGTAGCTCGAGCCAGGCGAGGACGCCGACCAGGACGACGGTGCCGACGAAGCCGGCGACGCCGAGGCCGTATCGCTTGCGCCGCTCGGCACGCCCGATGTTGCAGACCCCGGGCTGGTACTCGGCCATACGGTTCCATTGGGCGGCCGGGTGCAAAATAGTGAGGCGACGCCCTTTAAGGCACCCCGGTCGCTACTGGCGTGCGTGGCAAGCAGCAAGTCCGTCGTCATCGCCGCCCTGTTCGCCAACGCCGCCATCGCGGTGCTGAAGTTCGTCGGCTTCCTGCTCACGCAGA
This sequence comes from Halobacteriaceae archaeon GCM10025711, assembly GCA_042662785.1. GTDB lineage: Archaea > Halobacteriota > Halobacteria > Halobacteriales > Halobacteriaceae > JBHSYX01. Next base: position 164,398 of record JBHSYX010000001.1, on the reverse strand, counting down.
GCCCCGCGATGCTCTCGGAGACGTACCACTCCGTCTCCGACACCGGCAACCAGATTTTCCTCCTCATCGGCCTGCGGTACGGCGAGAAGGAGGCGACCAGGGGCCACCCGTTCGGCTACGGGAAAGCGCAGTTCTTCTACAGCTTCCTCGTGAGCGTGTTCCTGTTCGGCATCGCGGGCTGGGAGAGCGCCAAGCACGGCTACGAGGCCATCGTCCACCACGAGTCCGCGGCGCTCGCCGGCCAGGTGACCCTGCTGGGTTCGACGTTCCCGGCGGTCTGGGTGAACTACGGCGTCCTGCTCGGCGGCATCGCCTTCGAGGGGTGGGCGTTCATGAAGGCCTACCGCGCGATGGACGCCGACATCCGCGCCCACGGCTGGAGCGGCTTCGCGGAGGGGTTCCGGAAGACGTCGAACGTGACGACGCTCACCGCGCTCACCGAGGACACCATCGCCCTGACGGGGCTGGCGCTCGCCCTGGTCGGCATCCTCCTCACGCAGGCCACCGGCAACCCGCTGTTCGACGCGACGGCGGCGCTCCTCATCGGCGTCCTGCTGATGGCGTTCGCGCTCGCGCTCGCGTGGGAGAACAAGCGCCTCCTCATCGGCGAGAGCCTGCCGCTCGACGAGGAGAGCGACCTCCGCGACATCGTCACCGACGCCGAGTGCGTCGTCCACGTCGACGACTTCCGGACGGTCTACTTCGGGCCGGAGCGCATCCTCGTCAGCGCCGACGTCTCCTTCGACCCGGACCTCGACACCGAGGAACTGGACGACGCCATCTCCGGCATCGAGTCGAAACTCCGGAAGGCGAACCGCGGCGTGAAGGGCGTCTACATCGAGCCCGAGGTCTGACGGCGCAGAGGTTTTAGGGTCGTCGTTCGAACTTCCCGGTGACGTGGACACCAACGGCTACCTCGAGTTCTTCCCGTACGACGAGCCCTACGCCAACCAGCGGGAGGCGATGGACCGCATCCACAACGCGCTCTCCCGCGAACAGGACGTGCTGTTCGAGGGCGCGTGCGGCACGGGGAAGACGCTCGCGGCGCTGGTGCCCGCCCTCCACTTCGCCCGCGAGGAGGACAAGACGGTGGTCATCACGACGAACGTCCACCAGCAGATGCGCCAGTTCGTCGCGGAGGCGCGCGCCATCAACCGCCAGACGCCCATCCGCGCCGTCGTCTTCCGCGGGAAGAGCTCGATGTGCCACATCGACGTCGGCTTCGAGGAGTGCCAGGTGCTCCGGGACACCACCTACGAGGTGGTGGACGCCGAACGCGACAAACAGCAGCTCGAACGCCGCGAGCGCGAACTCCTGTCCGAGAGCCGCGAGGGCAGCGAGGACGCCGCGTCCGCCCGGAGCGCCGTGATGGAGGAGCTCGAATCCGTCGAGGCGGAGCTCTCTGACCTGCGCGAGGGCAACGTCTGCGAGTACTACTACGAGAACCTGACCGCGGACACCGACGCGTTCTACGAGTGGCTGTTCGACGACGTGCGGACGCCCGACGAGATATTCGACCACGCCGAGGAGCACGGGCTCTGCGGCTACGAACTCCTCAAGGACGGGATGGAGGGCGTCGACCTCGTCGTCGCGAACTACCACCACCTGCTCGACCCGACCATCCGCGAGCAGTTCTTCCGGTGGCTGGGCCGGGACCCCGAGGACGTCATCACCGTCTTCGACGAGGCCCACAACATCGAGGACGCCGCCCGCGACCACGCCTCGAAGACGCTCACGGAGAACACCCTCGACAGCGCCCTCGACGAACTCCAGGCGTCGGACGACCCGCGGAGCCAGCCCGCGTACAACGTCGTGGGCGCGTTCCGGCGCGCGCTCGCCACCGCCGTCGAGGAGGGGCTGGGGTTCGGCGACCGGGAGCGCGTCGGCGACTCGTGGATGGACGTCCCCATCCGGAACGATGACCGGCGCGACGACCTCACGCTCGCCTTCCTCCAGGAGTACACCGGCCAGGGCATCCGCGAGGACCTGGACCAGGCGCTGGCGCTCGGCGCGACGCTCGACGAGGAGTACGAGGAGGAGTACAAGGAGGGGCAGGCGACCACCCGCCAGGAGTGCCAGACGCTCCAGGCCGCCCGGTTCATCGCGGCCTACATGGACGGGAGCGCGGACGCCGGCCACTACCCCGTCGCGGGCGTGCGCCGGGACGAGGGCACCGGCGAGGTGTACGGCCGCGCCGAACTCTACACCTGCATCCCGAGCCAGGTGACCGCGGACCTGTTCGACCAGGTGTACGCGAGCGTGCTGATGAGCGCGACGCTCCGGCCGTTCGACGTGACGACGAACGTCCTCGGCGTCGAGGACCCCGTCACGCTCGCGTTCGGGCTGGAGTTCCCGGAGGAGCGCCGGCGCACGTTCGCGGTGGACACCGAACCCCTGTTCGCGAGCAAGCGCGACGACCCCGAGGTGCAGGAGCAGGTCGGCGGCGTGCTCGCGGACGCCGTTCGGTTCACCGCGGGCAACACGCTCGCGTTCTTCCCGAGCTACAGCGAGGCCGAACGCTACCACGACATCCTCCGGGACCGGGTCGACGCGACCCTCTACCTCGACGAGCCGGGGGTGCGCGCCGAGGAGCTCCGCCAGGAGTTCGTCGCGGACGGCGACGGCGCGCTGTTCACCTCGCTGTGGGGCACGCTCGCGGAGGGCGTCAGCTTCGACGGCGACGACGCCCGGACCGTCGCGGTCGTCGGCGTCCCCTACCCCCACCTCGACGACCGGGCGGAGGCGGTCCAGGAGGCCTACGACCGGACGTTCGCCGACCGGTCCGGCCACGACGCCGGCTGGGAGTACGCCGTCGAGATCCCGACCGTCCGGAAGACCCGGCAGGCGCTCGGCCGGGTGCTCCGGTCGCCCGAGGACTTCGGCGTGCGGGTGCTGGTCGACCGGCGGTACACGGCCGCGAGCCGCACCGGCATGGGGAAGTACAGCGTCAACGAGACGTTCCCGCCGGAGGAGCGCCGCGAACTCATCGACATCGACCCCGGGAAGCTCAAGTTCGCGATGCTGAACTTCTACACCGACATGGACGCGTGGGACGGCGACCCGCCGCGCCCCTGGCGGGCAGCGAGACGGCGCTGACCTGCTCGCCGTGCCGGGCGTCCCAGAACGCGAGTTCCTCGACCGTCCAGGTGACGGGCCCGACGTCGCGGCCGGCGAGGCGGTCGGCGACGTCGCGGGCGCCGCCGCGGGCGAGCGTGACGTGCGGGACGTAGTCGTCGCCCTCGATGCCATCGATGAGTTCGAACGTCCGGGCGAGGCGGTCGTGGAGGTCGCGGAGGACGGGGCTCTCGACGGCGAGGTAGACGACGGGCGTCGACCCCATCGCGGCGTCGTCGAAGACGTCGATGGCGGCGACGCGGGCTTCGAAGGCGGGCGTGCCGGCGAGCGCGTCGCGGGCGCGCGCCTCGACCTGCCGGTACTCCCAGGCGCCACGGACCGGGAGGCGCTTGACCACCAGCGTGCGCTGGTCGCGGACGGCGTCGAACGCCGCGAGGTCGGGGGCGAGGTCGTCGGCCACCGCGTCGACGGCGGCCGGCACCGGCACGTTCAGGCTGAACACGCGTGCTCCTCGGCGGTGAACGCCTAAGGCCCTGACGCTCTACCGGAGGAGGCGCACGATGACGAGCGTGAGCAGGGCGAGCACCGCGAGCGAGACGACCACGCCGACGAGGAAGCCGATGAACCCGAGGACGGCCCGCACGACGGCGATGGCGAGGAGCGCGACGGCGAGGAGGAGCGCGACCTTGACGAGGGTGCCGGTGGTGAGGCGGCCGGGGAGGGACATGCCCGAACCTGGGGAGCGCTCGCACAAAACCGTTCGGCAACGACTGCGCAGACGAAAGCCATTAATAGGAACGCCGAAGTACGATGTGGCAACGATGCAGTCTCGCACGACGCTCGCGCCCGCCACGGCGGCCGTGAGCGACGAGACTGCGCTGCTTCTCGCGCCGCGACGACCGGGGTCCGCCTGACCCCACTATCCACCACTCCCTGTCCCTGTTCGTCCGCGTTTCGACCGCGAAGCGCCTGCGAACCGTATCGTCGCGCAACTGACCACCGAACCACCACACCACCCATCCACACCACATGACAAGCAAAGTCGCACTCGCGTTCAGCGGGGGTCTCGACACCACCGTCTGCGTCCCGCTGCTCGAAGAGGAGTACGGTTACGACGAAGTGATCGGCGTCACGGTCGACGTCGGCCAGCCCGAGGCGGAGTTCGCCGAGGCGAAGGAGACCGCGGAGGCCCTCGGCCTCGACCACTACGTCGTCGACGCGAAAGACGAGTTCGCCGACCAGTGTCTCGACGCCGTCAAGGCCAACGCCACCTACCAGGGCTACCCCCTGGGGACGGCGCTCGCCCGCCCGGTCATCGCCGAAGCCATCCAGGAGGTCGCCGAGGCCGAGCACTGCGACGCGCTCGCGCACGGCTGCACCGGCAAGGGCAACGACCAGCTCCGCTTCGAGGCGGTCTGGCGCCAGTCCGACATGGCGGTCGTCGCCCCGGTCCGCGAACTCGGCCTGACCCGCGAGTGGGAGATCGAGTACGCCGCGGAGAAGGACCTGCCCGTCGAGGGCGGCAACGAGGGCGAGTGGAGCATCGACACGAACCTCTGGAGCCGCTCGGTCGAGGGCGGCAACCTCGAGGACCCGGGCTACGTCCCGCCCGAGGACATCTACGAGTGGACGACCGCCCCCACGTCGGCGACCGAGACGGTCAAGATAACCTTCGAGAAGGGTACGCCCGTCGCCGTCGACGGCGAGGAGATGGGCGCGGTCGAACTCATCGAGCACCTGAACGACCTCGCCGGCCAGTACGGCGTCGGCCGCACCGACCTGATGGAGGACCGCATGCTCGGGCTGAAGGTGCGCGAGAACTACGAGCACCCGGCGGCGACGACGCTCCTGAACGCCCACGCGGCCCTGGAGGAACTCGTGCTCACGAAGGAGGAGCGCGACTTCAAGACGCTCGTCGACGACCAGTGGGCGGAGAAGGCCTACGAGGGCCTGCTCTCCGCGCCGCTCGCCGACGCGCTCGACGCGTTCGTCGCGGAGACCCAGGAAGGCGTCACCGGCACGGTGACCGTGAAATTCCAGGGCGGGCAGGCCCGCCCGGTCGCCCGCGAGAGCGAGTACGCGGTCTACTCGGAGTCGGCGGCGTCGTTCAACACCGAGACCGTGGACGGCATCGAGCAGGCCGACGCGACCGGCGTCGCGAAGTACCACGGCTTCCAGGCGCGCCTCGCGAATTCGGCCGTAAAGCAGACCCCGGAGAAGCCTGAACTCACCACCGACGGCGGGAACGACGAAGGATGAACGACGACGGCGAGTCGAGCGACGTGGTGCGCCGCGACCGGTTCAGCGGCGGCCCTGCGCGCGAGTTCCTGTCCTCGATGGACGCGGACGAGCGCATCTTCGAGGCCGACCTGGCGGTCGACCGCGCACACGTCGTGATGCTCGCCGAGCAGGGAATCGTCGACGACGCCGAGGCCGGCACCATCCTCGACGCGCTCGCCGACGTGGAAGCCGATGGCTTCGACGCGCTCCCCGCGGGCGAGGACGTGCAGGCGGCCATCGAGACGGCGGTCATCGAGCGCGCCGGCCCGGTCGGCGGGAAGATGCACACCGCCCGGAGCCGCAACGACGAGGTGGCGACCGACATCCGGTATCGCCTCCGCGAGGACGTGCTCGCGGCGGTCGAGGCGACGCTCGCGCTCCGCGAGACCCTCCTCGACGTGGCGGGCGACCACCACGAGACGGTGATGCCGGGCTACACCCACCTCCAGCCCGCCCAGCCCACGACCGTCGCCCACTACCTGCTCTCCTACGAGCAGGCGGTGGCCCGTGACACGGGCCGCCTGCTCGACGCGTACCACCGCGTCAACCGGTCGCCGCTCGGCGCGGCGGCGTTCGCGGGCACCGGCTTCGACGTCGACCGCGAGCGCGCCGCCGACCTGCTCGGGTTCGACGGCGTCGTCGAGAACGCGATGGACGCCGCGTCGGCCCGCGACTTCCTGGTCGAGACGGCGGCGGGGATGGCGAACCTGGCGACCCACCTCTCGGGCGTCGCCGAGGACCTCGTCGTCTACAGCAACCGGGGTCTGGTGGAACTCGACGACGACTACGCGTCGACGTCCTCGATCATGCCCCAGAAGAAGAACCCGGACACGATGGAACTCGTCCGTGCGCGGGCGGGCGACGCGAGCGCGGGCCTGAACGGCCTCCTGACCACGCTGAAGGGCCTGCCGCGTGCGTACAACCGCGACCTCCAGCGCGCGACGCCGCACGTCTGGGGCGTCGTGGATTCGGTGTCGGCGGCCGCCGAGGTGGTGGCGGGCGCCGTCGCCACCGCCGACTGGGACGAGGACGCGCTCGCCGCGGCGGCGGGCGAGGGGTTCGCGACGGCGACGGGCGTCGCGGACCTGCTGGCGATGCACGGCCTGCCGTTCCGCACCGCCCACGAGATAGTCGCCGAGGGCGCCGACAACGGCGGCACCTTCGAGGCGCTCGACATGGCCGCCCGCGAGGTGACCGGCGACCCCCTGCACGCGCTCGTCCCCGAGGACGAGGTGCGGGAGGCCCTGAACCCCGCGGCCAGCGTGGCGATGCGCGACTCGCAGGGCGGTCCCGCGCCCGAACGGACGCGCGAGTCCCTCGGCGACGCGACGGAGCGGCTTGCCGGGGACCGCCGCGAGATGGAGCGGCACGCGGACGCCCTCGACGCGGCGGCCACCGAACTCGACGCGGAGGTGGCGAGCTATGAGTGACCTGTTCGTCGGCCCGGGCCCGCGACGACCGCGAGCGCCGAAGCCGCCCCGGCCCGGGGCAAAACCACAACAATTTGATATCCGATACAAATCAACCGAAACCGCAAAAATTGCGTTTTCGCGCCGTTAGCACCGGCCATAGCTTTTATTAGATAGTAAACAAGTCCGTTAAGTATAAGTAATAGCCAGCTATAGGGAGAGACACCCATGACAGAATGCGTCGAGTGCGGGGCCGAACTCACCCTGCACGACGACATCGAGGCGGGAGAGATCGTCGACTGCGAGACGTGCGGCACCGAACTGGAGGTCATCGACGTCAACCCGCCGGTCCTCGACCGAGCCCCGGAGCTCGAAGAGGACTGGGGGAGTAAGTTGCACGCCCAGACGACACACCGGTCCGGCACTCCCCCGCGACGGGGTGGTTCACATGAAAGTCGGCCTGCTCTACTCCCGCATCCGCAAGGACGAGAAGCTCCTGCTGAACGAGCTCCGCGACCGCGACCACGAGGTCGTGAAGATAGACGTCCGCAAGGAGTCGTTCGGCCTGGACGAGGCGCCCGACTCCTTCGCGGACCTCGACGTGGTGTTCGACCGCTGCATGGCGACCAGCCGCAGCGTCTACACCACGAAGTTCGCGGAGGCGTACGGCGTGCCCGTCGTGAACGCCGCGGAGACCGCCGAGGTCTGCGCGGACAAGGTGAAGACCAGCCTCGCGCTCGCGGACGCGGGCGTCCCCACGCCCGCGACCGAGGTCGCGTACACGGTGGAGTCCGCCCTGGAGACCATCGAATCGTTCGGCTACCCGGTCGTCCTGAAGCCCATCGTGGGCTCGTGGGGCCGCCTGATGGCGAAGATAGACAGCCGCGACGCCGCGGAGGCCATCCTCGAACACAAGGCGACGCTGGGCCACTACGAGCACAAGGTCTTCTACGTCCAGGAGTTCGTCGACAAACCCGGCCGCGACATCCGCGTGGTCGCCCTCGACGGCGAGCCCGTGGCCGGCATGACCCGGAGCTCCGACCACTGGCTGACCAACGCCGCGAAGGGCGGCGAGACCGCCCACTTCGAGGTCGACGACGAGGTCGCCCAGATAGTGGCCGACGCGAGCGACGCGGTCGGCGGCGGCCTGCTCGGCATCGACCTGATGGAGACCGCCGACGGCGAGTACACCGTCCACGAGGTCAACCACACCGTCGAGTTCAAGGCGCTGAACGACGCCGTCGACGTGGACGTGCCGGCGGCCGTCGTCGACTGGCTGGAGGAGAAAGCCGCCGAGACCGTGGAGGTCGTCGCCTGATGGCCGTCGGGGAAGCCGCGGACGCGGCCGAGGACGCCGAGACGGTCACCGCGAGCGTCGTCGGCGGCAGCGGATTCACGGGCGGTGAACTCCTCCGCCTGCTCGCCGGCCACCCCAACTTCGAGGTGGGCCAGGCCACCAGCCGCCAGTACACCAACCGGTCGGTCGGTTCGGTCCACCCGAACCTGCGCGAACTCGACCTCCGCTTCACCGACCCCGAGGACCTGGAGTCGGTCGACGTGCTGTTCGCGGCGACGCCCCACGGCGTCACGATGGAGCACGTCGACGCGTTCCGGGACGCCGCCGACACCGTCGTGGACCTGAGCGCGGACTTCCGCCTCGACACCGAGGAGCAGTACGACGAGTGGTACGACGGCCACACCCATCCCGAGCTACTCGACGAGGCCGTCTACGCGCTCCCGGAACTCACCCGCGACGACCTGCCGGGCGCGAGCCTCATCGCGTCCGGCGGCTGCAACGCCACCGCGACCATCCTCGGGCTGAAACCCCTGTTCGACGCCGGCCTGGTCGACGGCGACGACCGGGTCGTCGTGGACGTGAAGGTCGGGTCCTCAGAGGGCGGCGCGGGCGGCGGCGCGGCGTCGTCGCACCCGGAGCGGTCGGGCGTCGTCCGGCCGTATGCGCCGACCGGCCACCGCCACGAGGCCGAGATAGAGCAGTTCCTCGGGACGTCCGTCTCGTTCACCGTCCACGCGGTGGACATGGTGCGCGGCGCGTCCGCCACGAGCCACGTCTTCCCGGCGGAGACGCCCGCCAAGGGCGACCTCTGGCAGGCCTACCGCGGCGCGTACGAGGACGAACCGTTCGTCCGCCTGGTCGCGGGCGGGGGCGGCGTCTACCGCTACCCCGAGCCGAAGGCCGTCGCCGGCACGAACTACGCCGAGGTCGGCTTCGAACTCGACGAGTCGAACGGCCGCGTCGTCGTCTTCGCGGCCATCGACAACATGATGAAGGGGTCGGCGGGCCAGGCGGTCCACGCCGCCAACGTCGCGCTCGGCTTCGAGGAGACGGCGGGACTCGAGTTCCAGGGGTTCCACCCGGTGGGGGCGCCATGACCGTCGTGGTCAAGGTCGGCGGCGCGAAGGCCGTCGACCCGGCGGGCGCACTCACCGACGTCGCCCACCTCTCCGTGAACGACGAGCAGGTGGTCGTGGTCCACGGCGGCTCCACCGCGGTCGACGCGACCCTCGAACGCATGGACATCGAGCCGACGTACGTCGAGACGCCGGGCGGCGTCACCGGCCGGTTCACCGACGCGGAGACGATGGACGTGTTCACGATGGCGATGGCGGGCAAGGTGAACACCGACCTCGTCGCCGGCCTCCAAGGCGAGGGCGTGAACGCCGTCGGCCTCTCCGGCGTGGACGGCCGCCTCCTCACGGGGAAGCGGAAGTCCGCGGTGAAGGTCGTCGAGGACGGCACGAAGAAGATCAAGCGCGGCGACCACTCCGGGAAGATCACCGACGTGAACACCAACCTCCTGGAGACGCTGCTCGACGGCGGCTACACGCCCGTCGTCTCCGTCCCGATGCTCGCCGACGACGGCGTGCCCGTGAACGCGGACGCTGACCGCGCGGCGGCCGCGGTGGCCGGCGCGCTCGACGCGACGCTCGTCGTACTGACCGACGTGCCGGGCGTGCTCGAAGACCCCGACGACCCGGCGACGCTCATCGAGACGGTCGAGACCCCGGGGACCTGGCGACGGTCCAGGACGCCGCCGAGGGGTTCATGACGAAGAAGGTGATGGCGGCACTGGAGGCACTCGACGGCGGCGCGGAGCGCGTCGTCGTCAGCGACGCGAACGTCTCCGACCCCATCGTCGCCGCGCTGAACGGGCACGGAACCAGCTTCTCGCCGGACGCACTCGCCGAGGGAGCATGAGCGGGTTCGTCTTCTCCGAGAAGCCCATCCCCATCGCGTCGGGGCGCGGGCCGTATCTCTACGCCGAGGACGGCACCGAGTACCTCGACGCGGGCGCGAGCTACGCGGTGGCGAGCGTCGGCCACTCCCACCCGGCGGTCGTCGAGGCCGTCCAGGAGCAGGCCGCCGACCTGCTGTTCGTCCAGGCGTCCTACCCGAACGCGGCCCGCGACGACCTCTACGACGCGCTCGCGGCGGTCGCGCCGGGCGACATCGACAACGTCTGGCTCTGTAACTCCGGGACGGAGGCCAACGAGGCGGCGCTCAAGTTCGCGCGGAGCGCCACCGGCCGGTCGAAGGTGGTCGCGACGAAGCGCGCGTTCCACGGGCGCACGATGGGGTCGCTCGCGGCCACGTGGAAGCAGAAGTACAAGCAGGGCTACGAGCCGCTGGCCGGCGACTTCGAGTTCGTGACCTACGGCGACGACGAGGAACTCGCCGACGTCGTCGACGACGAGACGGCGGCGGTCATCCTCGAACCCGTCCAGGGCGAGGGCGGCGTCCACCCCGCGCCCGAGGGCTACCTGCAGGCCGCCCGCGAGGTGACCGCGGACGCGGGCGCGGCGCTCGTGATGGACGAGATACAGACCGGGCTCGGCCGCACCGGGACGTTCTGGGCGACCGAACAGGCCGGTGTCGTCCCCGACGTTCTGACCAGCGCGAAGGGACTCGCCAGCGGCCTCCCGCTCGGCGCGACGCTCGTGCAGGACTGGATAGCGGACGGCGCCGGCTCGCACGGGTCGACGTTCAGCGGCGGCCCGGTCGTGAGCGCGGCCGCGACGGCCACGCTGTCGGTCGTCGAGGACGAGGACCTGGTCGCGAACGCCGCGACGGTCGGCGACTACCTCCAGGACCGTCTGACCGCCGAACTCGGCGATTCGGTCCGCGACGTGCGCGGCCAGGGGCTGATGGTCGGCGTCGAGGTGAAACGGGGGCGAACCGCGCCCTGAAGACGCTCGCGCTGGAGCACCAGGTGCTCGCGCTGCCGGCGGGCCGCACGGTCGTGCGCCTGCTCCCGCCGCTCGTCGTCGACGAGTCGCATGCCGACGCGCTCGTGGACGCGCTGGCAGAGGTGGTGTGATGGCGGCCGCGATGGCGGTCAGCGACGAGGCCGCCCGGGAACTCCTGGTCGACCTCGTCTCCATCCCCTCGGTCTCGGGCGACGAGCGGAAGGCGGCCGAGCGCCTGGTCGCGTTCTTCGGCACTCACGACCGCGAGGCGTGGGTCGACGACGTCGGCAACGTCCGCGCGCCCGGCGACGACGCGGTCCTGCTCACCTCGCACGTCGACACGGTGCCCGGCGACATCCCCGTCCGGGTCGAACGCGAGGCCGAACCGCCCGGACGGCAGGTCGGCGACGGTGACGCGAAGGTGCTCTGGGGGCGCGGAAGCGTGGACGCCACGGGCCCGCTGGCAGCGATGGCGGTGGCGGCCGTCCGCACGGGCGTCAGTTTCGCGGGCGTCGTCCGCGAGGAGACCGACTCCGGGGGCGCGCGCCACCTCGTCGCGGACCGCGAGGCACCGGACGCGGTCGTGAACGGCGAGCCGAGCGGGTGGAACGGCGTGACGCTCGGCTACCGTGGGTTCCTCCCGGGCACGTTCCACGCGGAGACGCCCGCGGGCCACTCCTCGCGCCCGGACCGCAACGCCATCCAGCACGTGATGAACTGGTGGGCGGACGTGGAAGCCCGGTTCGACGAGGACGGCCCGGTGTTCGAGCAGGTGACGGCCAAACCGACCGGCGTGACGGGCGGCGTCGCCGAGGACGGCCTCTCGGTGACGGCCACCGCGGACGTGCAGTTCCGCGTGCCGCCCGGCACGTCGGTCGGCGAGGTACAGGACGTCGTCGAGGACGCCCTGTCGGTCGGCCGCCTGGAGTGGGACGACCCCATCCCGCCCGTGCTGGAGAGCCCCCGGACGCCCGTCGCCCGCGCGTTCCGCGCGGCCATCCGGCGCGAGGGCGGCGAGCCGCGACTCCTGCGGAAGACCGGCACGAGCGACATGAACCTCTACGCGGCGGCGTGGGACTGCCCGATGGTCACCTACGGCCCGGGCGACTCCGCGCTCGACCACGCGCCCGACGAGCGCCTCGCGCTCGCGGAGTTCGACCGGAGCGTCGCCGTGCTCGAACAGGTGAGCGAGAAACTGGCGAACGACCAAGCATGACGCCGACGTTAGCTACCGACCCGGACACCGAACCCATGACCCAGCATCTCCTGGACATCGACGACCTCACGACCGACGACCTGCGCGCCGTCCTCGACCGGGCGGCGGCGCTGAAGGCGGGCCCCGCTCTCGGGGCCGCCGAACAGCCGCTCGCCAACCGCACGCTCGCGATGCTGTTCGAGAAACCCAGCACCCGCACCCGGGTGTCCTACGAGACGGGCATGACGCGACTCGGCGGCCACGCCATCTTCCTCAGCCCGGACGACATCCAGCTCGGCCGGGGCGAACCCCTGAAGGACACCGCCCGGGCACTCTCGCGGTACGTGGACGCCGTCATGGCGCGCGTGAACAGCCACGACGACATCGAGGAGCTCGCGGCGTACAGCGACGTCCCTGTAGTGAACGGGCTGAGCGACGAAGCCCACCCGTCGCAGACGCTCGCCGACCTCCTGACCATCAAGGAGACGTTCGGCGGCTTCGACGGCGTGCAGGCGGCGTGGGTCGGCGACGGCAACAACGTCGCACAGTCGTTCGTGCTCGGCGCGGCGATGGTCGGCCTCGACCTCACCGTCGCCACCCCCGAGGGCTACGGCATCGACCAGGGCGTCCTCGACCGGGCGGCCGAACTCGGCGACGCGCCCACGGTGACGACCGACCCGGAGGCGGCCGTCGACGGCGCAGACGTCGTCTACACCGACGTGTGGGTCAGCATGGGCGAGGAGGCCGAGCGCGAGGAGAAGCTCGCGGCGTTCGACGGCTTCCAGCTGAACGACGACCTGCTCGCCGGGACGGACGCGAAGGTGATGCACTGCCTGCCCGCCCACCGCGGCGAGGAGATAACCGACGCCGTCCTGGAGAGCGACCGCTCGCTCGTGTGGGACCAGGCGGAGAACCGGATGCACGGCCAGAACGGACTGCTGGTCGAACTCGTCGCCGACAGGTAGGGCGGCGTCGCCACGGGAGAGCGTCGGCGGCGGTTCTATTGATCGAGAGGAGGTTGGTTCGGCGCCCGCAGGCGGCCCGGTCAGGGCGTGCGGACGGCCGGGTAGACGGCGCCGAGGACGGCGCCGTAGGCAACGTGCCAGAACAGGCTCACCGGGTTGAAGTTCGGGAACGGCGGCGGGCTCGCGAACCCGACGGCGCTCAGCCAGATGGGCATCACGAGCCCGGCGGCCACCACCCAGAGCACGACGCCGTAGGCCGCGCCCAGGCCGGCGATGGCGCCGAGGTTGTCGGCGTACTTCCGGAGGCCGGTGAGTTCGACTGCGGCGGCGAAGACGACGCCGAAGACGGCGCTGTTCGACATGTGGACGATCCAGCCCGCGAGGCCGTTGACCTCCAGGCCGTACAGCCCCGCGATGCCGCCCGCCAGTACGGCCGGGTTCATCAGCGAGATGAGCGCCCCCATGACGAGGCCGCCCGCGAGGCCGGCCAGGAGGCCGCCCTTCCACTCGTTGCCGGTCGCGGCACCGTAGCCGAGTTCCGCGCCGGTCTCTTGTGCTTGCCCACTCATGGCGAGTGGAAGGTACACCGACCCGTCGGAAAGCCGTTCCTCGCGTGTGCGAATGGACCGCACACGGGCACAGCCGCCACGCTGTTTAGATTACTGCTGATTCGGTGCAACAACAGCAGTATAGACCTCGAAAGCCCCGGACGTTCGACCCGCCCTTTTCAGTCCCACTCTCCGCCCGGCCCGACCGACCACCGGCGGCGGGTGGGACTGAAAGGGGCGGCGTGGTGGACGACGGCGGCCGACGTAAGCACCGCAACGTAGTGAGGAGCATGGTTCAAAAGAGCGAAGCTCTTTTGCTCATCACGAAAGACGCTTCGCGTCTTTCGGACGACAGCGAGGCCCCCGAGTCCAGCACGCCGGGGCTTTCGAGGACGTCGCGGTCGGCGTATAGCACTCACAGGCGTCGCCGTACAGTACCCATACCCGTCGGGCCAACCCCTAATACCGCGCCCGCAGTATGTGAACACATGCCAGACAAGCAGGCGTTCCGCAACCTGATGCTCAGCGAGAATCCAGGGTTCGAGGACGTGATGCGCTGTGTCTTCGGCATCCAGAGCCACGAGACGGAGACCTACCTCACGCTGCTCGGCCACCAGGACAGCACGGCCCGGGAGCTCGCCGACCCCTGGGCCGCGACCGGAGCAACGTCAGTCGGTCGCTGAGCACGCTCCTGGAGAAGGGGCTGGTGGAGCGCCGCCGTGAGCTGCTGGACAGCGGCGGACACGAGTACCGGTACACGGCGGTCCCCCTGTCGGAGGCGAAGGAGCTGATGCACGACGACCTGGACGCGTGGGCCGAGCACGTCCACGGCCGCATCGACAGCTTCGGGGAGCCGGAGACGGCGGACGGCTGACCCGCGATGGCGCCGACCCTGGGGTTCACGGGCGACGTAATGCTGGGTCGGCTGGTCGACGAGCACCAGCGTCGGCGGCCCGTGGACGCCGTCTGGGGGAGCGTCGGCGACCGCCTCCGGTCGCTCGACGGTCTGTTCGTCAACCTGGAGTGCTGTCTCTCGACGCGCGGCGAGCCGTGGACGGGCACCTACCACCCGTTCCACTTCCGCGCCGACCCGGACTGGGCGGTGCCCGCCCTGGAGCGAGTCGGCGTGGACTGGGCGTCGCTCGCGAACAACCACCTGCTCGACTACGGCCCGGACGCCCTCCTCGACACCGTGGCCGCCCTCGACGACGCCGGCATCGCACACTCGGGGGCGGGCCGCGACCTGGCGGCCGCCCGCCGGCCCGCCCACGTCGAAATCGACGGGCTGGACGTGGCGTTCGTCTCGTTCACCGACAACACGCCCGAGTTCGCGGCCGGCCCGGACCGGCCGGGCGTCGCCCACGTCGACGTCGACCCGGACGACACCGCCGCGACGGGCGTCGTCCGGGGGCGCTCGCCGACGCCCGGGAGGCCGACCCCGACCTGCTGGTCGCGTCGATGCACTGGGGGCCGAACATGACGACCGAACCCACCGCGGACCGCCGCCGGTTCGCCCGCTGGCTGGTGGACGCCGGCGTCGACGTGGTCCACGGCCACAGCGCCCACGTCTTCCACGGCGTCGAAGCCTACGGCGACGGCCTCGTGGTCTACGACGCCGGCGACTTCGTGGACGACTACGCCGTGGACGCCGACCTCCGGAACGACCGGAGCTTCCTGTTCGAACTCGCGGTGGGCGGCGACGGCGACCTCCGGGAGGTACGCCTGCGACCCGTCGAGATATTCGACTACGCGGTCCACGAAGCCGAGGGCGAGGTGGCCGAGTGGTGTCGGGCGCGGATGCGCCAGCGGTCGGCCGAGTTCGGTACCCGGTTCGACCGGGACGGCGAATCGCTCGTGGTGGCGCTGTAGGTCGGCAGGCATCGCGCTAACCAGCCCACTTTTGGCCGTCCGCGCCGTCGGGCCGCGTAATGAGCTATCTGGAGGTCGAAGTCGAGGAGCCGCCCGTCGCGACCGACGGGGTCTGGCTCCAGTGCATCGAGTGCGGGGCGAACGTCGCGCCGTTCGACGACGTGGTCTACCGGTGTCCGGACTGCGGCGGCCTCCTGGAGGCGCGCTACGCCGACTACCCCACCTTCGACGAGTTCGAGGGGCGGGGCGTCTGGCGGTACCGGGCGGCCCTCCCGGTGGACGAAGGCGAGACCATCCAGGAGGGCGACACGCCGCTGTACACCGTGCCGTCCATCGAAGACGAGGTGGGCGTCGCCGACCTCCGCGTGAAACACGAGGGGATGAACCCGACGGGGAGTTTCAAGGACCGCGGTATGACCGTCGGCGTGAAGGTGGCCGAGCGACTGGGCGTCGACCGCCTGGCGTGTGCCTCCACCGGGAACACGTCGGCGGCGCTCGCCGCCTATGGCGCCCGGGCGAACCGCGAGGTGCTGGTGTTGCTCCCGGCGGGCAAGGTCGCCGCCGGGAAGGTGGCGCAGGCCAGCCTCCACGGCGCGCGCATCCTGGAGGTGGACGGCAACTTCGACGCCTGCCTCGACATCGTCGCGGAACTCGCCGACATGGGCGAGGTCTACCTGCTCAACTCCATCAACCCGTTCCGGCTCGAGGGCCAGAAGACCATCGGGCTGGAGATTCTGGAGCAGTCCCGGGACGCCACCGGCTCGTTCCCGGACCGCATCGTCCTGCCGGTGGGGAACGCGGGCAACACGGCGGCGCTCTACAAGGCGTTCCGCGAACTCGTCGCCGCGGGCGCGATGGACGAGGACGAGGTGCCGAAGCTCACGGGCGTCCAGGCCGAGGGGGCCGCGCCGATGGTCGAGGCGGTCGAGTCCGGCGCCGACGAGGTGCGGCGCTGGGACGACGTGGAGACCATCGCGACCGCCATCCGCATCGGGAATCCGGTGAACGCGCCGAAGGCGCTCCCGGGCATCCGCGAGACGGGCGGCACCGCGGTGGCCGTCTCCGACGACGAGATAACGGCCGCCCAGCGCGCGCTCGCCGAGGACGGCATCGGGGTCGAGCCGGCGAGCGCCGCGTCGGTCGCGGGCCTCCGGAAGCTCCGCGAACGGGGCGATATCGGGGCCGACGAGCAGGTGGTCTGCCTGACGACCGGGCACCTGCTCAAGGACCCGGACGCCGCCGCGGCCGCCGGCAGCGAGCCCGAGCCGGTCCCGAACGCGACCGAGGGCGTCCTCGACGTGCTGTAGTCAGGAGCCGCGACCCGGCGGGAACAGCTCCGCGGTCAGGAGGCGGATGGCGACGCCGAGCGTGTGGGCGAGCAGGCCCGTCAGCACCGCGACGACGCCGAGCGAGACGACGAACGAGCCGTACTCCATGCCGCCGGCCGCCGACCGGGCTGCCACGGCGGCCGGGCGGTCGGAGGCGGCGATGGCGAGCAGGCCGACGAGCGGCGCCACGCCGTTCGCGACGCTGGCGACGACGCCGCCGCCGACGACGGCGTTGAGGAGCGCGGCGACGAACGCCGCGGCGAGGAGGAGCCAGAGCACGACGCTGAACGGGTCGAACCCGAACAGGTCGACGCCCCCGGACCACGTCACGGCGGCGTAGTACGCGAACCCGAACGCGACGGCGAGCGCGGCGGCCACCTGGAGGAACCACCGGCTGAGCCACGGGTCGCGGCCGACGAGGACGGTTCGGAACGCCAGCATACGGCGTATATTTCAGACCGTTGTCGAATAAACGTTTCTCCGCGTCGGTTCAGGAGCCGTTGAGCGTGATCTGGCGGACGTCGATGATGCGGTCGTCCGAGCGGAGCGTCTCGAAGACGTCGTCCGTGACGGGTTCGTCGAGGTTGTAGACGGTGATGGCCTCGCCGCCGATGGTCTCGCGGGCGTTGAACATGCCCGCGATGTTGATGCCGTTGTCGCCGAGCACGGTGCCGATGAAGCCGATGACGCCCGGTTCGTCGCGGTTGCGCGCCACCAGCATGGTGCCGTGCGGGATGGCGTCGAGCCGGTAGCCGTCGATGCGGACGATGCGGGGGTCGTTGCCCGCGAACAGCGTGCCGCAGACGCTCACCTCGTCGTCGCCGCCCGCGACCGTGACCGTCACCAGGCTCTGGAAGTCCTCGGCGTTCCGGGTCTTCGTCTCGGTCACCTCGATGCCGCGCTCCTTCGCGATGCGCGGCGCGTTGACGGCGTTGACCTGCCACTCCAGGGGCTGGAAGACGCCCTTCTGGGCGCTCGCGGTGACGAGTTCGACGTCCTCGCCGGCGATGTCGCCCTCGTAGGCCACCTCGATGGATTCGATGCGGTCGTCGAGGAGCTGGGCGGCGACCTTGCCCGCGGTCTCCGCGAGGTCGACGTACGGCCGGACCCGGGGAACGCGCTCTCGTCGACCGACGGCGCGTTGAGCGCGTTCATCACGGGTTCGTCGTTGAACGCGGCGACGATCTGCTCGGCGGTGGTGACCGCGACGTTCTCCTGGGCGGCCGCGGTGCTCGCACCGAGGTGGGGCGTCACGACGACGTTCTCCACGTCGAGCAGCGGGTTGTCCGGGGAGACGGGTTCGTCGGCGAACACGTCCACCGCCGCGCCGGCGAGCGTGCCGTCGTCGACGGCGCGGGCGAGCGCGGGTTCGTCGACGACGCCGCCGCGAGCGCAGTTCACGAGGTAGCCGCCGTCCAGGCGGGCGAGTTCGTCGTCGCTGACGAGGTTCTCCGTCTCCGGGGTCAGCGGCGTGTGGACGGTGAGGAAGTCCGCCCGGTCGAGGCACGCCTCCAGGTCGACGAGTTCGGCGCCGAGCTGTTCGGCGCGGTCCTCGCCGATGTACGGGTCGTAGGCCACGAGCTCCATCCCGAGGCCGCCCAGGCGGCGCGCGACCTCTTGGCCGACGCGGCCGAGGCCGACGATGCCCAGCGTCTTGCCGTTGACCTCGGTGCCGAGGTAGTCGCCTTTCGCCCACTCGCCGTGCTTGAGGCGGGCGTGGGCCTGCGGGATGGACCGCGCGGCGGCGAACGTCATCGCGACGGTGTGCTCGGCCGCGGCGCGGACGTTCCCCTCGGGCGCGTTCGCGACGATGACGCCGTGCTCGGTGGCGGCGTCGATGTCGATGTTGTCGACGCCGATGCCGGCGCGACCCACGATGACGAGGTCGGGGGCGGCCTCGAAGACGGCCTCCGTGACCTGGGTCCCGGAGCGCACGACGAGCGCGTTGGCGTCGGCGACGGCGTCGAGGAGCGCGTCGTCCTCCACGTCGTAGGCGGTTACTACCTCGTGGCCTGCGTCGCGCAGGTGGTCGAGACCCGCGTCCGCGATGGGGTCCGTGACGAGAACCTTCATTGGCAGGCAAGAGCAGGCGACCGGAATTAACGCTTACTACATCGGCATGTATCGTGACGATTCCAGCCACCCGGTAATTGCCCACATTCGTGCACATCACCGCCGGGTGCGCGCCGGTCAGTGGGCACGGGCGTTCCGGTCTGCGGCGGAGGGGTCTCGCCGCCCGACGGCCCCCCCCGTCGCGGCCGTCGAGACGGTCGCGTCCGAGCGGGGCGGGCGGGCATGTCGAGCAGGGCGGCCGATTTCGCGGAAACGGGAGCGTTCAAACCCCCGCCGCCCGAGTGTGTCCCATGACACTGGTCGCGTTCGACTTCGACGGCACGCTCTCCGACTCGGAGATGACGGTGCTCCTCGGGGAACAGCAGGGCGTCGCCGACGAGATCGACGCCATCACCGAGCGCGCGATGAACGACGAGATGAGCTACGCCGAGAGCCTGCGCGAACGGGCCGCGCTCCTCGAAGGGCTGTCGGCCGAGCAGGCCCAGGCGGCGTGGGACCAGGTCGCGCTGCGCCCGGGCGCCGCCGACGTCGTCCGCGCGCTGTCCGACGCGGGCGTGACCACCGCCATCCTCACCGGCGGGTTCGTCCCGGGCGTCGAGGCGGCGCTCGACCGCGAAGGCGTCACCGTCGACGCCGTCGTCGCCAACGACCTCCCGGTGGCGGACGGCGCGCTCACCGGCGAGGTGGTCGGGTCGCTCATCGAGGGCACCAAGGACGACGCGCTGGAGCGACTCGCCGCCGAGCGGGGCGTCGACGTGGCCGACACCGTGGCCGTCGGGGACGGCGCGAACGACATCCCGATGCTCGACGCGGCCGGCCTCGCCGTCGGCTACGACCCGAAGCCCGCGGTGGAACCCCACTGCGACGTCACCGTGTCCTCGATGGCCGACCTGCGCGCGCTGTTCGAGGAACGGGGCGTGGTCTGACCCCCTGTTTTAGGCCGTCTCGCGTCGTGTGTGGGGTATGGCATCCGTCCCGGCGTGGGTGGACCGCGAGGCCTACCCGTTCGACTCCCGGTTCGTGAACCTGGACGCCGGCCGCGTCCACTACGTCGACGAGGGCGACGGCCGGCCGGTCGTGTTCTGCCACGGCAACCCGACGTGGTCGTTCCTCTACCGCGACCTCGTCGCGGGACTGCGCGACGAGTACCGGTGTGTCGCACTCGACTACCTCGGCTTCGGCCTCTCCGAGAAGCCGCCCCGGTGGACCTACCGGCCGGCGGCCCACGCCCAGGTCTTCGAGGCGTTCCTCGACGAACTCGACCTGGAGGACGTGACGCTGGTCGTCCACGACTGGGGCGGCCCCATCGGCCTCTCCTACGCCGTCCGGAACCCGGAGGCGGTCCGGGCGGTCGTGGTGACGAACTCGTTCATGTGGCCGGTGGAGGACGACCGGCACTTCCGCCTGTTCAGCAGCCTCGTCGGCGGCCCGGTCGGGCGCGCGCTCATCAGGCGGCGGAACGCGTTCGCGACGACGGTGATGAAACTCGCGTTCGCCGACCGCTCGCGGCTCACGCCCGCCATCCACCGCCAGTACACCGCGCCGTTCCCCACGCCCGACTCGCGGAAGGGGACGTGGGTGTTCCCGCGCGAGATAACCGGGTCGTCGCGGTGGCTGGCGAGCCTCTGGGAGCGACGCGACGCGCTCGCCGGCACGCCCGCGCTCCTGGTTTGGGGGCTGGCCGACCGGGCGTTCCGGGTGGCGGAACTCCGCACCTGGGAGGGCCTGTTCCCGGACGCGGAGACGGTGGCCTTCGAGGACGCCGGCCACTACGTCGCCGAGGAGAAGGGAACGGAGATGGTGCCCCACGTGGAGCGGTTCCTGGCGGCGACCTGACTCAGACCAGCCGTATCCGGCGGCGGGGCACCAGGTTGCCCGTCCGCTCGTCGCGGAGGTCGTCGAAGACCGCCTGGTCGAACCACGGCCGCTCGTCGCAGGTCCGGCAGTGGAAGCCGTCGCTCGACGGCTCCCAGTTGCGGTGGCCCTTCGGGCAGGTGTACCGCCACCGGTCGGCGGGGTCGCGGGTGTCTATCTGGACTGCCATCCCGTCTCGACCCAGCGTCGCCACCCCTAAAGAGGCGAGCCAGGCGCGGAGTGAAACTGAAAGTGAAGCGCTACCCCTCGGTCGCCAGTCGAAAGTGAACCGCTACTCCCGGTCGTCGAGCTGGTCCGTGAGGCGGTCGACGTCCCGCCGCAGCGCCTCGACCTCCCTGGCGAGCGACTCGACGGTCGGCTCCTCGGATTCGTAGCCCGGGTACTCCGGCCACCGGGGACCGCCACAGTGCGGGCACTCGCATCGCCAGGCACCACGACCGTAGCGAAAACGTCCTCGTGGCATAGCGGTCACAGTACAGGCCCGGAGGCATATACGGCCTTTGTCGGACTTCCGGACACGACGCACGGCGGCGCGGCCGGAATCCCCTAAAACGACCTTATATTCACCCAGATGTACAAGGAGTAGCTTCTTACGTGACCACATCGATAACTTGAACCAACGATGGTAGACAAACGTCCACCGAGTGCGAGCGTATGGGACGAACCGGGCACCTGCCCGTTCTGCGAGGACGACCTCGCGGACCCCGGCGCCGGCTTCATCGACCACATCCACGCCAACCCCGACTGCGAGTCCGGCTTCGAGCGGTGGCGGTCCCGCATCGCCGGCGACATCACCGGCGAGTGGGCCGGCTGACGCGGACCGACGGCCGCCATCGACCGCCGGAACGGGACCGACCAGTGTCGCCGCCTACCGTCCCCAGGCGGGGGTAGTATCCCGGACTGCCGCCCCGGCGAGGCTGCACATCGCTTTTGTCGCCTGCCCACCGAGGGGTGAGCAATGGGTTCGCGCGCCGTCACGCCGGTCGTCGACACGCTCGTCGCGTTCGCCGCCGTGTTCGCCGTCCAGCAGGTCGTGGGACTGGTCGGCCTGGCGTCCTCGCTCGGCACCTTCGCGCTCGCGTCGCCGGTCACCGCCCGACCCTGGACGCTCCCGCTCAGCGTCTACGCCCACGGCAGCCTCCAGCACCTGCTCTCGAACGCCCTCGGCCTCGTCCTGTTCGGCCTCCCCGTCGCCCGGGTCACCACACGGGTCCGGTTCCACCTCTACTTCGCGACCGTCGGCATGCTCGCCGCCGTCGTCCAGGTCGGGGTGAGCGGACTGGTCGGGAGTCAGGTCGCCGTGCTCGGCGCGAGCGGCGCCGTGTTCGGCCTGCTCGGCTACCTGCTCGCGGCGAACCGGCTGACCGACGCCGTGGCCGGCCGGTTCCAGGTGAGCCGTCGCGCACAGCTCGCGGCGCTCGCCGTCGTCGCCGTCGCCATCACGCTCACCACCGCCGCGCCAGGCGTCGCGCTCGTCGCCCACTTCGCGGGCCTCGCCCTCGGCCTGGCGGCCGGGCGCGCCCACGTGCTCCGGACCTGACCGTCAGTGTTGACTCGGGAGTCAAGCCTTTACCGAGAGCGTCGAGGTGCTACCCATGGAGGACTCGAGAGCGGTCCTGGACCTGCTCCTGGAGAACGCCCGGTACTCGAACGACGACATCGCCCGCCAGACCGGCCTCACGGCGGACGAAGTCGCGGCCGTCGTGGCGGACCTCGAGGCACGCGGCGTCGTGCGCGGCTACCAGGCGGTCGTGGACTGGGACCGCGTCGACGAGGAGCACATCCAGGCGGAGGTGGAACTCAACGTCGAACTCGACCGCGAGACGAGCTACGCCGACATCGCGCGTCGCATCGCGAAGTTCCCGCAGGTCGCGTCGCTCCGCCTCGTCAGCGGCGACTACGACTTCGCCGTGGACGTCGTCGGGTCGTCGATGCAGGAGACGTCGAACTTCGTCGCCGAGCAGATAGCGCCCATCCCCGAGGTGACCCAGACGGTGACCCACTACGTGATGGAGACGTACAAGGAGCGCGGCATCGAACTCGACGACGACAGCGACGACGACCGGCTGTCGGTCTCGCCATGAAGACGTCGGACCGGGTGGAGCGCGCGCCGCCGTCGGGCATCCGGCGGTTCTTCGAACTCGCCGAGGAGATGGACGACGTCATCTCGCTCGGCGTCGGCGAACCCGACTTCAGCGCGCCGTGGGCCGCCCGCCAGGCCGCCATCGACTCCCTGGAGCGCGGCCGGACGTCCTACACCGCCAACCGGGGGATGCGCGACCTCCGGGCGGCCATCGCCGACCACGTCGAGCGCTACGACCTCTCGTACGACCCCGACGAGGAGATACTCGTCACGACGGGCGTCAGCGAGGGGTCGACCTGGCGATGCGCGCGCTGGTCGACCCCGGGGACACCGTCGCGGTCGCCCAGCCGTCGTACATCTCCTACGGCCCGGGCGTCATCTTCGCCGGTGGCGAGGTGCTGCCGGTGCCGACCCGGCAGGAAGACGCGTTCACACTCACCTACGAGGCCCTCGACGAGGCGGGCGCCGCGGACGCCGACCTGCTCGTGCTCTGCTACCCGAACAACCCCACGGGAGCGGTGATGACCCGGGACGAACTGGCCGAGGTGGCTGAGTTCGTCCGCGAGCACGACCTCGCGGTGCTCTCTGACGAGGTGTACGCCGCGCTCACCTACGACGGCGAGCACACGTCCATCGCGACGCTGCCGGGGATGCGCGAGCGCACCGTCGTCTTCAACGGCTTCTCGAAGGCGTACGCCATGACCGGCCTGCGCCTGGGCTACGCGATGGGGCCGGCCGACGCCATCGGCGCGATGAACCGCATCCACCAGTACACGATGCTCTCGGCCCCGACGACGCCGCAGTACGCCGCCATCGAGGCGCTCCGGTCGTGCGACGCCGACGTGGCCGACATGCGCGAGCAGTACAACCGCCGGCGGCGGTTCGTGCTCTCGCGGTTCGACGACATGGGCCTCGACTGCTTCGAGGCGAAGGGCGCATTCTACGTGTTCCCGGAGGTGCCGGGCGACGACGAGGCGTTCGCCGAGGGCCTGCTCCAGGAGCACAACGTCGCGGCGGTGCCCGGGCGCGTGTTCGGCGCGGGCGGCGAGGGACACCTCCGCATCTCCTACGCGACGGGCCTGAACGACCTCCGCGAGGCGATGGCGCGGCTGGAGGCGTTCCTCGACGGGCGATAGCCGGGGTCAGGTCCGGAGCCGCTGGAGGCGGCGTTCGAGATACCGGCTGGCGAGGAACAGCACGACGGCGCCGGCCAGGGCGACGACGGCCACCTCGACGACGGTCACGTCGAACTCGGACGGCGCGTAGGGGTTCCGGCCGACGTCCAGGCCGCCGTACGCCCGGATGGCGGGCGCACCGCCGAGGCCCAGGAGGAAGCCGGCGACGGTCACGACGGCGGCCGCACCGCCCGTGACGAGGCCGAGCAGCGACGCGACGTCCTCCAGGTCGAGGAGCGTCGACGCCTGGCGCTCGGAGATGGACGGCTCCAGGTGAAGCCGGGCGAGCGCGACGCCGACCAGTCCCGCACCGGTCAGGAGCTCCACGCCGACCGCGAAGACGCCGAGGAGGAGTATCTTCGGTGACATGGCGAAGGCGTCGCCGGCGGGCATCATGCGCGCGACGGACGGCGGGAAGAACGCCGCCGCCAGCGCGAGGGACGCCACCGAGAGGAGGATGACGGTCTGCCACGCCAGCTTCTGTGGTATGCGTTGCTTGAACTGTGCGTACCGCAGGACGCGGAGCTGTTCGTACGTGGAACCGCCGAGAATCGCGTCCGCGATGGGGTCGTCGAGTTGGTCGTTCTCCGCTCCGGTCATGGGTGTCTCCGACGCGAGCCGTTCTGGTGGACCTACTCGAAACCCACCCTTAACACTTCGGAAATGGTGTGAACTCGCCGACCACTATCCGGAAGTTGTCCGAAAAGTAGCCGGTACGTTCGGTAAGCGTAACAAAATGTTGGACAGGTTGAAGTATACCCTCAACGAGAGTTATGGGGTGGTCGTCCTTTCTACCCCGTGCAATGCCAACACCCGGACCCGAATCGATCTGGCTCTGGCTCGGAACCGCGGGGATGTCACTCGGGACGCTCTACTTCATCGCTCGCGGACGCTCGGTCCGCGACGTCGACCAGCAACTGTTCTTCATCCTCACCATCTTCATCACGTCCATCGCCGCAGCGGCCTACTTCGCCATGGCCACCGGGTTCGGTCTCACGGAGGTAACTGTCGCCGGACAGACCCTCGACATCTACTGGGGTCGGTACGCCGACTGGCTGTTCACGACGCCGCTCCTGTTGCTCGACCTGGCGCTCCTCGCCGGCGCCAACCGGAACACCATCATCACGCTCGTCGGCCTCGACGTGTTCATGATCGGGACCGGCACCCTGGGCGCACTCGAACCCACGCCCGCGTTCCGCATCGCGTGGTGGGGCATCAGCTCCGGCGCGCTGCTCGTCCTGCTCTACGTCCTCGTCGGCGAACTGTCGAGCACCGCCCGGGCGCGCCCCGGCGACGTGGGACAGCTGTTCACGACGCTCCGGAACCTCACCATCGTCGTCTGGACGCTCTACCCCGTCGTCTGGATACTCGGGACCGAGGGCACGCTCGGCATCCTCCCGCTCTACTGGGAGACGGCGGCGTTCATGGTGCTCGACCTGACCGCGAAGGTCGGCTTCGGCTTCCTGCTGCTCCGGAGCCGGAGCGTGCTCGAGGAGGCGACGACCGGCGTGCGCGAGGAGGCACCCACTGCGTAACGGCCGCCCGGGTGAGCGCCCGCCGAATCCGGTACGCCAGCCGGCCCGACCCGACCGATGACGCTCACCTACCTCGGGTTCCTCGCGCTGTTCGTCGTGCCGCCGGTCGCGGTCCTCGCCGCCACGCGCCGACAGCCCACGCGCGGCGGCGGCATCCTCGTCATCGCGCTGGTCGGCCTGCCTACACCACGCCCTGGGATAACTACCTCATCGGCCAGGGCGTCTGGCGGTACGGCGACGGCGTCGTGCGCGCGTCGGTGTGGCTGGCGCCCGTCGGCGAGTACCTGTTCGTCCTGCTCCAGGTGGCGCTGACCGGGCTCTGGGTCGCCCGCGTCGCGACCGGCCCGGCCCCGCGCCTGGGAGCGACCGCGGTCCAGCGCGTCGGCGGATTCGCGGCCGGCGGTGCCGTCGGCGGCGCCGGACTGCTGCTCGTCGGACGCGGGCCGACGTACTACCTCGGCGCCATCCTGCTGTGGGCGGGACCGGTGCTCGCCCTCCAGTGGGCCGTCGGCTGGCCCGCGCTGTGGCGCCGGCGTCGGACGGTGCTGGTGGGCGTGGCCGTGCCGACGGTGTACCTCTGTGCCGTCGACCGCATCGCACTCTCCCTCGGACTCTGGCGGCTCTCGTCCGAGCACACGACGGGCGTCACCCTCCTCGGCCTGCCCGTCGAGGAGGCGACGTTCTTCCTCGTGACCAACGCGTTCGTCGTGCAGGGGCTCCTGCTCTACGGGTGGGTGGTCGAGCGATGGCGGTGACGGCCGCGCCCACGACGCTCCGGCGGGTCGCGTACTGGCCCCCGTGGGTCGCGGTGGCCGGCCTCGCCGCGGCGTCGGTCGCCGGCCTCCGGGTGCCGCTTCCCGTCCAGTACGCGGTCCTCGCCGCGACCGCGGTCGTCCTGGGGCTGCCACACGGCGCCGCCGACTACCTGGTGCCGTCCCGTCTGCGGGCCACCGACCCGAGCGTCCGGGGCGTCCTCGCCGTGGGACTCCTCTACCTCGTGCTCGGCGGCGGCTACGCCCTGGTCTGGTTCGCCGCGCCCGCGCTCGCCGCCGTGGCGTTCGTCCTGCTCACCTGGTTCCACTGGGGGCAGGGCGACCTCTACCCGCTGGTGGCGCTCGGCGGCGCGGACCACCTGTCGTCGCCGGCGAGTCGCGCGCTCGCGGTCGGCGTCCGCGGCGCGCTCCCGATGGTCGTCCCGCTGGTCGCCTTCCCGGACCGCTACCGGGCGGTCGTCGCCGACCTGGTCGGCCTCTTCGCGCCGGCCGCGACGGCCCGCCTCGACTGGGCGTTCCGGACGAACGTGCGGGCCGCGCTCGCCGGCACGCTCGTGACGGGGGTGCTCGTCGCCGCCGCCCTCGGCTTCCGGTCGAGTCGGCCCGGACACCGTCGCCCGTGGCTGGTCGACGTGGGCGAGATGGCGCTGCTCGGCGGCTACTTCCTGGTCGTGCCGCCCGTCCTGGCGATAGCGTGGTACTTCACGTGGTGGCACTCGCTCCGCCACGTCGTTCGCCTCGCCGCCCTCGACGACCGGTCGACCGCTCGGGACGGAGACGGGTGGCCGGCGCTCCGGCGGTTCTATCGCGACGCGACCCCGCTCACCGTCGCCGCGCTCGTCCTCCTGGTGGGGTTCGCGACGGTCGTCCCCTATCGCCCGACCGGCCTCGCCGACGGCGTCGCCGTCTACCTGGTGCTGCTCGCGGTGCTCGCACTGCCACACGCCGTCCTCGTGACCTGGATGGACCGCTCGCAGGGACTGCTGTAGTCACTCCTCCGGCTTCGTCCGGTGGAAGGCCTCGTAGGCGTCCACGACGCCGCCGGTCCGCGACGCCTGCGACGGGCAGACGGTGTGCTGGCGCATGTCCTCGAAGATGGAGCGGGCGGTCTCGTAGCTGTAGAGGTCGTTGGCCTGCATGACGAGTGCGGCCGCGGCCGCCACCGGCGCGGCGAACGACGTACCGGAGATGACGGTGGCGGCGTCGGTGGTCGTGTCGTAGGCGCCGTAGACCGTCGGCGCGGACCCCGACTCGTCGTAGGTGCCACACCAGTCGCAGGTGGTGTAGTCGTACTCCGAGGCGTAACACGAGTGGCCGTGCCGGTGGTAGTCGGCGTCGCCGTCCTCACACCCGCTCCGGTCGACGCCGCCCGTGCCGATGGTGAGCCACGACCCGCCGGGTTGCTGGACGCCCGCCTCGTCGCCGGCGTTCCCCGCGGTGCTCGTCGCGACGTAGCCGCTCCTCGCGTACGCGTCGAGCGACGCGCAGAACTGCGCGGTGCAGTAGTCGGTGAGTTCGTCGGTGTACCGCATCCCCGAGGAGACGTTGACGACGTCGATGCCGTGGAGGGTCGCGTACTCGATGGCGGCCCGGAGGTGGTCGGCCACCGTCGCCACCTCGTGTTCGTTCTCCGCGCTCCAGATCTTCAGCGGGACGAACAGGTTGTCGTGGCCGGCGTCGTCGCCGAGCATGTACGCGACGGTGTCCGCGACGCCGGCGCCGTGGGCGGGACAGTCATCGCCGGTGTAGGTGTCCGTCGACCAGTCGCCGTCGGTCGTGAAGTCCTTCGCGAGACGCTCGTCGATGCCCATCTCCTGTGCGTAGGGCTTCGTGTACGGCGTGTCGTCGGCGTCGTACCCGGTTCCGATGACGCCGAGGGAGACGTCCTGCGGGATGGAGTAGGAGCCGTCGAGCGCGTCGAAGGAGTGGTACTGCTTCGACCGGAGCGCGTTCACCGACTCGCCCGTCCCGGCGCCACACCCCTCCTGGTGGAGCGGCGGGTCCCAGGCCACCGCGAGCACGAACTCCAGGGCCGCGACGTCCCGGAGGTCGGCGCGGCTGACCCCCGTGAGCGACACGGTGGTGCCGTTGACAGAGGCGACGAAGCCGACGTCGCCGAACTCGGCGAGCGTCGCCACCTCGTCGTCGGTCGGCCGCCATCCCTGGAACGTCCGGTCGTTCGACCCTCTCGACGGGGTCCGCGACCGCTCGCCCATCGTGGTCACGACCACGCTGAACGTCGTCTGGGAGGGATGGTTCCGGAGGTGGTCGGCCAGCGCCCGCCGGTAGAGGACGGTCGGGTCGTCCGTCCGCCGGTACCGGTCGAGGCGATGCCTGACGCCCGGCAGGTCCAGTGGGTGGCGTATCGAGACTCCGTCCGCCGGGTCGCCCCGCGCCGACGCGGGCACCGGGTCCGGTCGGTCGCGGTCGGCCGCCGACGCCACCGCCGAGACGGTCGCCGGTGCGACCGCCCACAGACCCGTCGCGGTCGCCCACCGGAGGAACGCGCGTCGCGAGCGAAGCGGCTTGTCGTCGCTATCTTCGTCGGGCATTGTCGTCGTCCTCCCCGGGTCGGACGGGCGGGCCGTCCGGTTCTGAGTGCTAACGACGGCCACCGGCATAAGAGTTGTCAACGCCACAACCGTTTCCCGGAGAGGAGACGGCGACCCCGAACCTCACGTGTGCAGACCGACCCCGGGTGGAGTCAACGAGACGCAATGTTGATTACGACGGTTTGTCTCCTTTCGGTACGGGTCTCTCCGGGCCTGCAAGAGCTGATGGCGAAGACACAACCGACGACCGAGGACCTCGACGAGGTCGACATCCACGACGTCCTGAGCAACGAGCGCCGCCGGATGGCGATCGAGCTACTCCGGGACGAGGAGAGCTTTCGGCGGGCGAACTCGCAGAACGCATCGCCAGCCTCGAAACCGGCGAGACGCCGCCGCCGCGCAACGCGCGCCAGAGCGCGTACGTCTCGCTCCACCAGACCCATCTCCCGAAGCTCGACGAACTCGGCATCGTGGACTACGACTCGAACAGCAAGGTCGTCACGCCGCTCCGCGTCCAGGACGTCAACATCTACATGGAGGTCGTCCCGCAGTTCGGACTGGCCTGGAGCGAGTACTCCGCGGGCGTCGCCCTGCTCGGCCTGCTCGTGGTGTTCGCCGCCGACATCGGCACCCCGCTCATCGCCGAGATGAGCCCGGTGCTCTGGGCGTACTTCTTCCTCGCGTTCATCGCGCTCTCCGGCGCCTACCACACGTGGGCCCAGGAGAGTTCGGTGCTGCACCGCGCGTTCCAGTCCCGGCGGGAGTGACTACGTCCCGAACAGGCTGGTGTGGACGGGCGCGTACTGCTCGGCCGGCGCCGCCGCGTCCGACACCGCCCGGCCGTCGACGCCGTCCGACAGGAAGCTCCGGAGCGGCGGCCCGACGCTCCCCGGTTCGACGAGGAACGCGTCGTGGCCGTGGTCAGACTCGACGACGTGGTGAGCGACCGCCGTGTCCGTCTCGCGGAACGCGGACGCGAGCGACGCGGCCTGCTCGACCGTGAAATGCCAGTCGCCGGTGAACGAGAGCACCAGCGCCTCGCCGTCGAACGCGGCGAGCGCGTCGACGTCCGACCCGTAGCCCGCCGCGAGGTCGTAGTTGTCCATCGCGCGCGTCAGGTAGAGGTAGCTGTTCGCGTCGAACCGGTCGACGAACCGGTCGGCCTGGTAGTCGAGATACGACTCCACGTCGCGGTACGGGAAGAACCCCGCGGCGGGGTCGTCCGGGAACGGGCTCTCGACCTCCCGGCCCGCCGACCGGCGACCGAACTTCTGGTCCATCGACTCCTTCGAGAGGTACATCACGTGGCCGAGCTGGCGGGCCAGTCCGAGCCCCTGGTCCGGGTGGTCGCCGTCGTAGTAGTCGCCGCCGTTCCAGTTCGGGTCGGTCTTGATGGCGCGCCGGGCGACGCCGTCGAGCGCGAGACACTGCGGGTCGAGCCGTGGCGCGGTGGCGATGGGGACCAGTTTCTCAACGTCGTCCGGGTAGCGTTTCCACTCCAGGACGTTCATGCCGCCGACGCTCCCGCCGACGACGGCGTGCAGGCGACCCACGCCGATATCGTCCAGGAGGGCGCGCTGGGCGCGCGTCCAGTCGCCGATGGTCACCGGCGGGAAGTCGGTGGCGTAGGGGTCGCCGGTCTCGGGGTTCGTGCTCGACGGGCCCGTCGTCCCGTAGCACGACCCGGGGACGTTCACCGAGACGACGTAGTACTCGTTGGTGTCGATGGCCTTCCCGGGGCCGACGATGTCGTCCCACCAGGCCCGCGCCTGGCCGTTGGTGTCGGTCCGGTCGTGGCCGCCGGCGACGTGCTGGCTGCCGGTGAGCGCGTGGCAGACGAGCACGGCGTTGTCGCTGGTGAACTCGCCGTATGTCTCGTAGGCGACGGTGAGTTCGGGGATGGTGTCACCGCACTCGAATTCGAAGGCGCCCAGGTCCACGGCACCGCGTTCGGCGGTCACGCTCATGGTCGGGACGGTGTGAGCGGGGTGGCTCGCGCGCGGTCCGGGCCGGCCGCGGCCGGCGGTCGGGTCGCGGCGGCCGCGACGTCGCCGCGTACCCGCGACGCGCTCGCGGTGCGGTCCTGACTGGTCATGCTTGGAGAGCATAAACATCGGAGAGAATTATAACCAGCAGTTACGGCAATATTCGCGGTCGCGTCGCTCCCGGCCGTCGGAACGCGACGAGAAGCCGCCAGTTCACCCGGAGAGAGCGTCCTCGGCGGCGGCGATGCCGGCCTCGGCGTGCACCTCGACGCCGGCGTCGGCCATCGCCTCGGCCACGGTGCGGACGCCCCGCAGGATCTGGTCGTCCGCCAGGTTGCCCATGCTGCTCACCCGGAATATCTGGCCGCCGAGGTGGGCCTGCCCGCCGCTGAGGCTCACGTTGCGCTCGGCGACCGCGTCGAAGAACGCACTCGACGCGTCGTCCCGGACCGACTCGGGCAGCGAGACGGCCGTCACCGTGTTCGAGTACGCCGACGCGTCGTTCAGGTCGGCGAACAGGTCGAGGCCCATCGCCGAGAACCCTCGCGGAACGCCTTCGCCTGGCGGCGGTGGCGGGTGATGCGAACCGGCATCGTCTCGTCGACGATCTGCTCGACGGCGACCGCCAGCCCGCGGAACAGCGGGACGGCGCTCGTGAACGGCGTCTGGTGGGTGGTGGCCTTCCGGAGGTGCCAGTCGAGGTCCTGGTAGAACGGCGCGCGGTCGCCGTCGATGGCGGGTTCGACGGCCTCCGTGACGTACATCGCGGAGACGCCGGGCGGGGCGGCCAGCGCCTTCTGGCCGTCCGTGACCGCGATGTCGACGTTCCAGTCGTCGATGCGGAACACGTCGCCGCCGATGCTGGTGACGCCGTCGACCACGAATCGGGCGTCGTGCTCGGCGGCGACCTCCCCACCTCGGGGACGGGGTTGAGGATGCCCGTGCTGGTCTCGTTGTGGACCATCGTCACCACGTCGGTGTCGTCGGAGACCGCGTCGGCGACCGCGTCCACGTCGACCGAGGTGCCCCAGTCGAACTCGACGGGGGTCACGCGGGCGTACCGGTCGGCGATGCGCTTGAACCGGCGGCCGAACTTGCCGTTGACGACGGCGACGACCTCGCTGTCGGGGTCGACGAGGTTGGCCACCGCGGCCTCCATGCCCATCGTCGCGGTGCCGTTGAGGACGAGACTCGTCCCGGCGGTCGACGTGCGGTCGCCGTCGAGGGTCGACTGCTCGAAGACGTAGTCCAGGCCGTCCTGTGCGCGCTCGTAGACCGCCTCGAACTCGGCCGACCGGTGTGAGACCATCGGACCGGCCATCGCGTCACGGACGTCCTGCGTGACCGGTACCGGACCAGGGTTCAGGAGGAGGAACTCCTCGTTCATGCACCAGCCTTCGCGGCCCAGAGGTTAAGCCTCGTGTGATTCGCAAATTCCGCCAGTGTGGCCGTGGTTTTAATGGGCGTCGGCGGCGGGACCTGCGAGGGTCGGACTGGCGGTGACCGGACCGGTGCTGGGTGTCGGTCTGGCGGTGACCGAACCGATGCTGGGTGTCGGTCCGGCGGTGGCCGGCCCGGTGCCGGGTGATGGAACGGGCCACGGGTTTCGGTAGTGGAGATGGCGAACAGACGGCACGCAGGCGTTCGCGAGGCGGTGTGCCGTGCTCCCGCGAGGCCGCCCCGCGTCGTCGGTCAGGTCACGGCCCGGGCTGGTCCTCCCTTCCGGGATAAACCTTCGCCGGGTGGGGGCTGCCACGAGATTTTATCCGGGAGCGGGCCGCAGGGAGGACATATGGCCGAAGCGGCGCCGGCGGACAACCCCTACGTCGAGGACCCGCCGACCGAGTTCGAGTCGGTAGACGAAGTGAGCGAGGAGGCGGCACGGGAGCAGGTCGCACTGCTCCGGGAGGCCATCCGCTACCACGACTACCGCTACTACGTCGAGAACGACCCGGTCATCGCCGACCGGACCTACGACCTGCTGTTCCAGCGGCTGCAGGACCTGGAGGACGGATTCAACCTCGCGTCGCCGGACAGTCCCACGCAGCGCGTCGGCGGCGAACCGCTCGACGAACTCGAGACCGTCGAGCACGTCACCCCCATGCTCTCGCTGGATTCGAGCGGCGAGGCCGACGACGTCCGGTCGTGGGACCAGCGCGTCCGGCGGGCCGTCGGCGACGTGAGCTACGTCTGCGAGCCGAAGTTCGACGGGCTCTCCATCGAGGTCGTCTACGAGGACGGCGAGTTCGTGCGCGCGGCCACCCGGGGCGACGGCCGCGAGGGCGACGACGTGACCGAGAACGTCCGCACCATCCGGAGCGTGCCCCAGCGGTTGCGCGGCGACTACCCGGCGTTCCTCGCGGTCCGGGGCGAGATATACATGCCGAAGGACGCGTTCCAGGAGCTCAACCGCGAGCGCGTCGAGGCGGGCGAGGACCCGTTCGCCAACCCCGGAACGCCGCCGCCGGGACGCTCCGCCAGCTCGACCCGGGCGTGACCGCCGCCCGGCCGCTGGCCTGCTACTTCTACGACGTGCTCGACGCGAGCGTCGCGTTCGACTCCAACCGGGAGGAGCACGAACGCCTGCCGGACTGGGGGCTCCGGGTGGAGGGCGCAGAGCACGTCGACGACGTCGAGGGCGCCATCGACTACCGGGACGACCTGCTCGACCGACGCGACGACCTCAACTACGAGGTGGACGGCGCGGTCGTCAAG
Organism: Halobacteriaceae archaeon GCM10025711; assembly: GCA_042662785.1. Taxonomy (GTDB): domain Archaea; phylum Halobacteriota; class Halobacteria; order Halobacteriales; family Halobacteriaceae; genus JBHSYX01. The sequence goes on along the minus strand of JBHSYX010000001.1, from coordinate 130,754 downwards.
GTGAACGACCACGAGCAGTGCGACCGGCTCGGCACCACCGCCCGGTTCTACCGGTGGGCGTACGCCTACAAGTTCCCGGCGCGGGCCGAGACCACCGAGATCGTCGACGTCATCGTCCAGGTCGGCCGGACCGGCCGGCTGACGCCGGTCGCGCTCCTCGAACCCGTCGACGTCGGCGGCGTGACCGTCTCCCGCGCCAGCCTCCACAACCAGGAGGAGATAGCCGACAACGACGTCGACGTCGGCGACGTGGTCCGCGTCGAGCGCGCGGGCGACGTCATCCCGTACGTCGCGGAGGTCGTCGAGAAGCGCGCCGAGGGCTACTTCGAGCTGCCCGAGGAGTGTCCGGTCTGCGGCAGCCCGGTCGAGCGCGACGGGCCGCTTCACTACTGCACGGGCGGGTTCGGCTGTCCGGCACAGCTCCAACGCGCGGTCGAGTACTACGGCGGCGACGCCGGCCTCGACGTCGAGGGGCTCGGCGAGGAGGTGGCCGACCAGCTCATCGAGACCGGGCTCATCGAGTCGCTCCCCGACCTCTACGACCTCTCCGTGGACGACCTCACCGACCTGGAGGGGTGGGGCGAGAAGAAAGCCCGGAACCTCCTCGACGAGATCGAGGCGACCAAGCACCCGACGCTGTCGAAGTTCCTGGCGGCGCTCGGCATCCGGACGGTCGGGCCGGAGACCGCCCGCCTGCTCGCCCGCGAGTTCGGGAGCCTCGACGCCGTCGTGGCCGCCGACGAGGACGACCTCCAGCAGGTCGAGGGCGTCGGGCCGACGGTCGCCCGCCACATCCGGGAGTTCTTCGAGACGGAGGCGAACCGCGAGACCATCGAGCGGTTGCGTGACCACGGGGTCGAACCCGAGGACGTCGAACGGGACGTCGGCGACGAACTCGCAGGGCTGACGGTCGTCTTCACGGGGGCCGTCGAGGACTACACCCGCGACGACCTGCAGGAGCTGGTCGAGTCACACGGCGGCAGCGTGACGAGCAGCGTCTCCGGGAACACGGACTACCTGGTCGTCGGCGGGAGTCCCGGGCAGACGAAGCGCGACGACGCCGACGCGAACGACGTGCCGGAACTCACCCCCGGCGAGTTCTTCGACCTGCTGGCCGAACGCGGCGTCGAGGCGTAGTCTGGAGAAGTGGGTTGCGGGCGTCAGGCCGGGTCGTCGGGGTCGTGCTCGTCGGCCATCCGCCGGGCTTCGGCGGCGTACTCGGCCTGGAGGTCGTCGTTCCGGATGCGGGAGGTCTTCGACGCGGCGACGTCGATGGCGGCCGTGATGGACCGGGCGAACCGGTCCGTGCCGACCTCCTTCCGGAGGTGGCGGCTGCCGTCGGTCGACGCGTACACGAGGCCGACGATGTCGCGGTCCTGCGTGTAGTCGCGGTCGACCAGCCAGAGCCGCACGGTGTCCTCGGACATGGCCGGGCGTAGGGCCGCCGCCCGCTTGTATCCACCGAGGCGAACCTTCAAGCTGTCACCCTGCGCACCCATCCACGATGGCAGCGACGTGGAGCGAGCGCGTGGACGAACTGCTCTACCAGGGCGAGGAGGCCCTGGAGCGCCACGAGGCCGGCCCGAACCTGCTGGTCGTGACGACCCACCGCGTCCTCGCGTTCACGCCCGAGGGCGACGGCCCGAACTTCCAGCACGTCGACCTGCCGAACGTGACCGGGGTCTCGCTCTCGGCGACCGGCCGGCCGAAGCTCCTGGAGTACGGCGTCAAGACCGGCGCGCTCGGCCTGCTCGCGTTCGGGAGCGGGGCCGCCGTCGACTTCGCGGGCCTGCTCTCGCTGGACAGTGTCGACACCGGCGGCGCCAGCCAGGTCGGCGTCGGCGGCGTCCTCGGGATGGTGGACGCCATCGCCGGCCTGCTCAAGCTCCTCGACCTGGCGCTCACCGCCGGCGGCGCGCTGCTCACCCTCGCCGGTCTGGCGCTCGTGGCGGTCTACTTCCGGTCCCTGGAGCGCGAACTCGTCGTCGAGGTGGCGGGCGGCGACCCCATCACGGTGCCCGCCGACGACCCCGAGGAGGTTCGGGCGTTCCTCCGGGACGCACTGGGACGGTACTGACCGTCCCGGTGGCGTGACGCCAGCCTGAAGCCGACCGAGCCGCTACCCTCCTGCGATGGACGCGAGCGAGATCCGGGCGTGGGCCGACGACCTGCCCCGCGACCCCGGGGTCTACCAGTTCGTCGCCGACGACGAGGTGCTCTACGTCGGCAAGGCGGTGGACGTGCGGAGCCGGGTGCGGTCGTACGCCGACCCGCGCAGCGACCGCATCCGGCGGATGGTGGGGCGGGCGGACGCGGTCGACTTCGCGGTCACGGACACCGAGACCCAGGCGCTCCTGTTGGAGGCGAACCTCATCAAGCGCCACCAGCCGCGGTACAACGTCCGGCTGAAGGACGACAAGTCCTACCCGCTCGTCCAGCTGACCGACCACGAGTTCCCCCGCATCGAGACCACGCGGGACCCCGCCGAGGGCGCGACCGTCTTCGGCCCGTACACGGACAAGGGCCGGGTCGACACCGTCGTGAAGGCCGTCCGGGAGGTCTACGGCCTCCGGGGCTGTTCGGACCACAAGTTCGCCAATCGGGACCGGCCCTGCCTCGACTACGACATCGGGCTCTGCACCGCGCCCTGCACGGGCGAGATCGGCGACGACGCCTACCTCGCCGACGTCGAGTCGGCGGTCCGGTTCTTCGAGGGCGAGACGGGCGTGCTCGCCGACCCGCTCCGCCGCCGGATGGACCGGGCCGCCCAGGACCGGGAGTTCGAGCGCGCGGCCAACCTCCGGGACCGGCTGGACGCCGTCGAGGCGTTCCACGGCGAGGGCGGCGCGGCGGTGGCCGACCGGCGCGACGAGCGCGTGGTGGACGTGCTCGGCGTGGCCGTCGAGGGCGAGCAGGCGACCGTCGCCCGCCTCCACAGCGAGGACGGCCAGCTCGTCGACCGGACCAGACACACCCTCACGGCGCCGGACGACGGGGACCGCGTCCCCGCCATCCTCGCCGCCTTCCTCGCGCAGTTCTACGCGGAACGCGACCTGCCGGACGCCGTGCTGCTCCCGGAACACCACGGCGACGACGACGTGGCGCGCTGGCTCGCCGCCGAGGGCGTGGACGTGCGCGTCCCGGGTGCGGGCCGCGACGCGACGCTCGTGAACCTCGCGCTGAAGAACGCCCACCGGCGCGCGGGCCAGGCCGACGAACTCGGCGCGCTCGCGGACGCACTCGGCATCGCACGCCCGACGCGCATCGAGGGGTTCGACGTGAGCCACGCCCAGGGGAAGTCAGCGGTCGGAAGCGACGTGACGTTCGTGGACGGGTCGGCGGCGAAAGCCGACTACCGCCGGAAGAAACTCGACGACCGGAACGACGACTACGCGAACATGCACGCGTTGGTCCGGTGGCGGGCGAAACGCGCCGTCGAGGGCCGCGACGACCGGCCGGACCCCGACCTGCTCCTCATCGACGGCGGCGAGGGACAGCTACGGGCGGCGCTCGACGCGCTCGACGAGGTGGGCTGGGACGTGCCCGCCGTCGCGCTCGCCAAGCGAGAGGAACTGGTCGTCACGCCCGACGCGACCTACGACTGGCCGGGCGACGCCCCCAGTTGCACCTGCTCCAGCGCGTGCGCGACGAGGCCCACCGGTTCGCGGTGCAGTACCACCAGACGGTCCGCGACGACGTCTCGACGGTGCTGGACGAGGTGGACGGCGTCGGACCGTCGCTCCGCCGGCGGCTGCTCCGGCGGTTCGGGAGCGTCGAGGGCGTCCGGGCGGCGTCCCGCGAGGAGCAGAGGAAGTGCCGGGCGTCGGGCCGAAGACGGCCGAGACGCTCGTCCGCCGGCTCTAAGGGGTTCGTTCGAACGCGACTTCGTGTATCTCCAGTTCCGGGTGGCCCTCGAACATGCCGTCCGGGGTCTCGCCGGAGTGGGACTCGCGGAACGCCTCGGAGTCGGTCCACGCCTCGAAGGCCTCCTTCGACTCCCAGTGGGTCATCGCGACGAACGTGTCCGTGTCGTCGCTCGCGGGCGTGAGGAGTTCGAAGCGCACGAACCCGGGCCGGTCCTCGACGCCGCCCATGCTGTCCTCGAACCGTTCGACGAACGCGTCCTCGTAGCCGTCGGCCACCTGGAACCGATTTGCGACGATGATCATGCGACTCTTCCTCCGACGGCCGGTGACATAAACTTGTTCGTCGAAACAGGGTTGGTATAATCAGTATTGGATTATGTCCCGTGGTCGGTCGTCGGCGTCGTCCGCCCCACGGGGTTCATGTTGGGCAATTGTTAAGCCGTGAGCGTCGCAAGTCCAGGTATGGCCAACCCCTTCTACGAGGTCGGGCGACTCTCCGCCAGAGTCACCCCGTGGAGGGCCATCCTCGCCGCGCTCGTCATCGTCCTGGTGGTGGCCTTCCTCCCCGCCCTCGACGCCCTGACGGTCGTCGGCCTGCTGCTCCTCGCGCTCGCCGCCGTCACCGTGAACAGCGCCGTCGAGATCGTCGAAGCCTACGAGCAGAAGGCGTTGACGGTGTTCGGCGAGTACCGGGGTTGCTCGACCCGGGCATCCACTTCGTCCCGCCGTTCGTCTCCCACACCTACGCGTTCGACCTGCGCACCCAGACGATGGACGTCCCCCGCCAGGAAGCCATCACGGAGGACAACTCGCCGGTGACCGCGGACGCCGTCGTCTACATCCGCGTGATGGACGCCAAGCGCGCGTTCCTGGAGGTCGAGGACTACCAGGTCGCCGTCTCGAACCTCGCCCAGACCACGCTCCGCGCGGTCATCGGCGACATGCAACTCGACGAGACGCTCTCCCGCCGACAGGACATCAACGCGCGCATCCGGACGGAACTCGACGAACCCACCGACGAGTGGGGCGTGCGCGTCGAGTCCGTCGAAGTGCGCGAAGTCCAGCCCAGCGGCGACGTGGTGAACGCGATGGAGCAGCAGACGTCCGCCGAGCGCCGTCGCCGCGCCATGATTCTCGAAGCGCAGGGCGAACGCCGGAGCGCCATCGAGCGCGCCGAAGGCGAGAAGCGCTCCGACATCATCCGCGCCCAGGGCAAGAAACAGAGCCAGATCCTCGAAGCCCAGGGCGACGCCATCTCCACCGTCCTCCGGGCGAAGTCCGCCGAGTCGATGGGCGAGCGCGCTATCATCGAGAAGGGGCTGGAGACGCTCGCCGACATCGGCACCAGTCCCTCCGCCACCTTCGTCATCCCGCAGGAACTCTCGTCGCTCGTCGGGCGGTACGGCAAGCACCTCACCGGGAGCGACGTCCGCGACGGGGGAGCGTCCCTGGAGAGCCTGGCGTTCGACCAGGGCACCCGCGAACTCCTCGGCCTCGACGACATCGAGGAGATGCTCGCCGAACTCGACGACCTGAAGCCAGTGAACGGGAACGGCGAACGCCGCGTCGAACCGTCGACGGTGCCGGAGGACGTGCCGGCGTCGGACCGCGACGACGAGTGAGACCGCGACCGTCCTGGGGTATCCGTCGCGGCGTCGGACCGCGACGGCGAGTCGTTCCGACCGACTACTCGTCGAGGCGCACGGTCATCACGGGCACCGGCGACGTGCGCACTATCTTCTCAGCGACGCTCCCGATGAGGTAGTGGTCCAGCCCGGTCCGGCCGTGGGTGCCCATGACGACGGCGTCCACGTCGGCGTCGTCGATGTACGACAGTATCACCGACTTCGGGACGCCGGCCTCGACGACGCGTTCGACGCGCACGTCGTCGGGGAGGGCCGCCGCCGTCTCCGTCGCGGCGCGTTCGGCGCGTTCGCGCTCCGAGTCCGCCCACGCGTCGGCCGCGACGCCGCCGCTCGGGCTCTCGAACCGGTTGCGCGCGTCCGCGACCGCGAGGACGTGCACCGTCGCGTCGTAGGCCTGTGCGATGCCGGCCGCGTGCTCCGCGGCCGCCGCGGTGCCGGCGCTGCCGTCGGTCGGGAGGAGGATGTCGTCGTACATCAGAACGCACCTCCGGAGGCCATGACGAAGAGCGCGGTTGCGATGACGGCGAACAGGCCGCCGACGAACTTCTTGATGGTGCTGGTCTCCATCGCGGCCGAGACGTAGGGCGCAATCTGGCCGCCGGTGACGGTCGCCGGGACGGTCCAGACGACGATGTTCCACGGCGTTGACGCCAGACTCATCGCGTGCCCGCCGACCAGACCGCCGCCGAACACGTGGACGAGCGACGCGATGATGGCGGTCGAGGCCACGACGATGTGGTTCGTGCCGATGGCGACCCGGACCGGAATCGACGACCCGAGCATCGAGATGATGCCGAGTTCGCCGATGCCGAAGCCGGCCAGCCCCTGGAACGTCCCGCCGACGCTGTAGTTGCCGAACCGGCGGAGGTAGCCCGACCGGTCGTAGGTGTAGTCGTTACCGTCGCGGTCGACGCGCGTCACCGTGCCGTCGCCGTCGGTCCGGACGCCCGCCTCGCCGGGCTTGCCGGCGTCGTTCGGGAGGGTGTCGGTGCCGCCGTCCGTCTGGGCGGTGACGCCCTGACTGGTCGAGTTCCCGGCCGGTTCGTCGTGGCCGAGGTCGGCCTTGAACAGGAGGTAGGACGCCGCGAGGAGCGCGAGGCCGAGCAGCGCGTGGAACACCGGCTCCGGGATGAAAAACGAGAGCAGCGCCCCGCCGACGACGAACGGCAGGCCGCCGCCGACGAGCGCGACCGCGAGCCGCCGGTCCACGAGGCCGTACTGGACGAACGCGAGCGCGGAACTCGACAGGCCGAACGACTCGCTGATGAGCCCGATCTTCACGAGCGTCTCGGGCGCCAGGGGATGGGCGACGATGGGGAAGACGAAGATGAGGAACGGCACGAACAGCGCCGACCCGCTGATTCCCACCGTGTTCACGATGGTCGCACCCAGCATGAAGACGGGGAACATCCACCAGTAGGTGAGCCAGTAGTCGGTGCCGGCGTCCGCCGGGGCGACCGAGCCCATGAGGACGGCCCCGACGAACGCGACGGGCGCGAGGAACACGAACACGTGCTGGTAGCGCAGGAACGTCTCCAGTAGCTGTCGGGAGGACGACGCGGTGACGTTCTCGCCCGTCATTGGTGCTGGTGGCGGCGGCGCGGCGTCTGGGCGTCCGCGTCGTCGAACGCGGGCGACGAGGTGTCGAAGCCAGGCGACCGGGTGTCGAAACCGGGCGTCCGGGTGTCGAGGCCGGGCGACCGGGTCGTGGCCCGCGTGCCGTGACGGGCCGTCAAATCAGACCCGGACGGGGCGCTGACGGGCGTTGTTGAGGACAGAAGACCGGGGTGGTTCGAGGAGTGGAGCGGGTGACGGGCGCGACGCATCTACGTGAACCCTCCTGTGGGCGGCTGAATCGGGTGTCCAGGGTCGGTACGCGGCGGGGACAGCGGTCGTGTCATGGTGCCCCGGCCTAAAAAACTCCGCAGTAAAAAGGTTTGATATTGCGACAAATCCCGTGAAAGATGATTAGGGTCGAGCGGGCCGGTCGAGGCCGGGGACTAGAACCCGTCTCGGGGCTCCGGCACGCCCGCGTCGTCCGGGTCCGGGCCGTCCAGGTCGAACTCGCGGCGCAGGTCGAGGATGCGGTCGCGGATGTCGGCCGCGAGTTCGAACTCGAGGTGTTCGGCGGCCTCCTGCATGCGCTCTTCGAGGTCGGCGACGAGGCGGGCGGCCTCGTCGGCGTCCTGGGGGTCGCTCCGGGCGACGTTCGACGTGTCGGTCTTGCTCCCGGGGAGGTTCGACTCCGTGATGGCCTTCTCGATGGTGGTCGGCGTGACGTCGTGTGCCTCGTTGAACTCCTGCTGGATGCGGCGACGGCGCTGGGTCTCGTCGATGGCCTCGGACATCGCGTCGGTCACGTCGTCGGCGTAGAGCACCACCTCGCCGTTGACGTTCCGGGCGGCCCGGCCCATCGTCTGGATGAGCGAGGTGCGCGACCGCAGGAATCCCTGCTGGTCGGCGTCGAGGATGGCGACGAGGCTCACCTCCGGGATGTCGAGGCCCTCGCGGAGCAGGTTGATGCCGACGAGCACGTCGAACTCGCCGAGGCGGAGCCCCGGACGAGTTCGTGGCGCTCCAGGGTGTCGGTCTCGTCGTGCATGTACTCGACGGCGACCCCGGCCTCCTCCAGGTACTCGGTGAGGTCCTCGGCCATGCGCTTGGTGAGCGTGGTGACGAGCACGCGCTCGTCGCGGTCGGTGCGCGCGTCGATGCGCGCCATCAGGTCGTCTATCTGGCCGTCGGCCGGCGATACCTCGACCTTCGGGTCGACGAGGTGGGTCGGGCGGACGATCTGTTCGACCACCTGCTCGGAGTGCTCGCGCTCGTAGTCGGCGGGGGTAGCGCTCACGTAGAGGGTCTGGTCGGTCCGCTCCTCGAACTCCTCGAAGGTGAGCGGGCGGTTGTCGTACGCGGTCGGAAGCCGGAACCCGTTGTCGACGAGCGACTCCTTCCGCGAGCGGTCGCCCGCGAACTGGCCCCGTATCTGGGGCACCGTCCGGTGTGACTCGTCGATGACGGTGAGGAAGTCGTCGGGGAAGTAGTCGAGCAGGGTGTAGGGGGCGTCGCCCGACTCGCGGTCCGAGAGGTGGACCGAGTAGTTCTCGATGCCCGAGCAGTAGCCCGCCTCCCGGAGCATCTCCACGTCGAAGGTGGTGCGCTCCTCGATGCGCTGGGCGGCCACCAGGTCGCCGTTCCGCTCGAAGTAGCGCACGCGGTCCTCCATCAGGTCGACTATCTCGTCGATGGCGCGCTCCAGGCGCTCCTCGGGGATGGAGTAGTGTTCGGCCGGGTGGACGAGCACCGCCGGCTCCTCGCTCTTGATCTCGCCCTCCAGCGGGTCGAGTTTCGTGAGGCGGTCTATCTCGTCGCCCCAGAACTCGACGCGGACGGCGTACCGGCCGTACATCGGGAATATCTCGACGGTGTCGCCGCGCACCCGGAACGCGCCCTGGGAGAAGTCCACGTCGTTGCGCTCGTAGTTCAGGTCGACCAGGCGGGCGAGGAGTTCGTCGCGGTCTATCTGCTGGCCGCGCTCCAGGCGCAGCCGCATGTTCTCGTAGTTCTTCGGGTCGCCGAGCCCGTAGATGGCGGAGACCGATGCGACCACGATGACGTCGTCGCGGGTGAGCAGCGACCGGGTCGCGGAGTGGCGCAGGCGGTCTATCTCCTCGTTGATGGACGCGTCCTTGTCGATGTAGGTGTCGGTCTGCTCGACGTACGCCTCGGGCTGGTAGTAGTCGTAGTAGGAGACGAAGTACTCGACGGCGTTGTCCGGGAACAGCGACCGGAACTCCTCGTAGAGCTGGGCGGCCAGGGTCTTGTTGTGCGCGATGACGAGCGTGGGCTGCTGTATCTCCTCTATCACCCAGCTCACGGTGTTGGTCTTCCCGGAGCCCGTGACCCCCAGGAGCGTCTGCTTCTCCATCCCCTGCTCGAAGCCCCGTGCGAGGTCGGCGATGGCCTCTGGCTGGTCGCCCGCCGGGTCGAACGGCGCGTCCACCCGGAACGGGCGCTCCGCGTCCGGCCGGTCGGGCTGGAGGGGGCCGCTGTTGGTGTCGCTCACGGTTGCGGTCCCTTGGGAGTCGAGGCACTTGACCACCTCGCTTCGCCGAACCCGTCGGCACGATTATATATCGTCCACCCGACGTGCGGACATGGATCTCTCTGACGCGTTCGGGGCCGCCCGGCACGCCCTCCGCCGCGACCCGGTCGGCGTCCTCCCCTACTTTCTCGCGGGGTCGGGCGTCGCCATCCTCGGCCAGGGCGTGTTCTTCGTCGGCGCCCTCCTCGCGTACGCCGTCCTGGCCGCGCAGGGACGAATCGCCCCGTTCCTCGCCGAAGTCCGGGGACTCGACATCGACCTGACCACCACCGACCCGGACCCCGCCGTCGTCGACCGTCTCGGCGAGGCGACGATGACCCTCGTCACCCCCGGCACGGTGCTCGTCGGCGTCGGCACGGTGCTCGTCGCCACCGTCGTCGTGTTCGTGGCCCGGGCGGCCGTGATCGCCGCCCAGATTCACGCCGTCACCGGCGCGCTCACCGGGTCGTCGCCGCTCGAAGCCGGACTCGCTGGAGTGCGTCGCGACGGCTGGCGGTTCGTCCGCCTCGGCCTGCTCGCGGTGGTCCTCTATCTCGTGCCGGTCCTCGTGGGTGTCGGGGTGGTCGCCGGCGTCGCCGTCCTCAGCAGCGCCGTCGCCGCGCTCCTCGGCGTCCTGCTGGCGTTGCTCGCGGTCCCGGTGCTGTTCGCCGTCTACCTCGCGTTGCTGTTCGTCCCGCAGGCCATCGTCGTCGACGACGTCGGCGTGCTCCGGGGCGTCCGGGCGAACCTCGGCTTCCTCCGGTCGAACCCCTGGTCCGTGGCGGGGTTCGTCCTCGTCTCCATCGGCGTCGGCGGCGTCGCCGGCTTCGCGTTCGTCGCGCTGGCAATCGCCGGCGTGCCACAGCTCTCCTCCGTGGTCACGCTGTTCGCCATCACGCCGTTCCTCGCCCTGCTGAAGACCGGACTCTACCTCGACGACGAGGCCGCCGTGACGCCCCCACCGACCGGGTTCGTCCGTGAGGGGATGCGTGCCGCCGCGCGTCGCGGACGGGCCGAACTCGGCGCCGTCCTCCGGCACCATCCCGGTCTCGTCGGAGCGGGGCTGGCCCTGTTCGGCGTCGGCGGCGTCGCCGGGTATCGAGCGACGACGGCGCTCTCGCTCCCCACGATTCCCGGCCCGCTCCGGCCCGAGGACGTGTTCGGGTTCGTGCCCGTCGACGTGTTCGTCCAGATAGCCGTGAACAACTGGCTGGTCGCCATCGCCCAGGCCTACGGCGGACTGGCGGCGGGCATTCCGACGGCGGTCAACCTGCTGTTCAACGGGTTCGTCGTCGGCGCGGTGGGCGGCCTCGGGTTCGAACCCCGGACGTTCGCCGCGCTGGTGGCGCCACACGGCGTCATCGAGATTCCGGCGCTCGCCGTCGCCGGCGCCATCGGCCTGTCTCTCGGCCGCGACGCCTGGCGGTACGCCAGGGGCCGGACCGACGCACCGGCGATGGCCGACAGCGTCGAGCGCGCGTTCTACGCGCTCCTCGGCCTGCTCCCGGTGTTCGTCGTCGCGGCGTTCGTCGAGGCGTTCGTCACGCCCTGGGTCGCGACGGTGCTCCTCGGGTAGCGACTACTCGCCCGTCTCGATGGGCGCCCGGATGAGGTTCCCCCACTCGGTCCAGGAGCCGTCGTAGTTGCGCACGTCGTCGTAGCCGAGGAGTTCCGCGAGCGCGAACCACTCGATGGAGGAGCGCTCGCCAACCCGGCAGTAGGTGATGATGGACTCGTCGCCCGTGATGCCGTGGTCGGCGTACAGCTGGCGCAGGTCGTCGGCGCTCTTGAACGTCCCGTCCTCGTTCAGGACCTGTGCGACCGGGACGTTCGACGCGCCGGGGACGTGGCCGCCGCGCTGGGCCGTCTCCGACATGCCCTCGGGCGCTATCTTCTCGCCGGTGAACTCCTCGGGCGAGCGCACGTCGACGAGCGGGAGGCCGCTCTCGATGGCTTTCTCCACGTCGTCCTTGTAGGCGCGGATGCGCTCGTAGGGGCCTTTCGCGTGGTACTCGCGGGCCGAGAACGACGGCACCTCGTCGGTCAGCGGGTAGTCGTTGTTGACCCAGTAGTCCTTCCCGCCGTTCAGGACGCGGGCGTCCTCGTGGCCGTAGTACTTGAACTCCCAGTAGGCGAACAGCGCGAACCAGTTCGGTATCCAGCCGTCGCCGTAGAAGACGACGGTGGAGTCCTCGGTGATGCCGTGTTCGCCGAGGAGCGCCTCGAAGTCGTCCTTCGACAGGATGTCGCGGCGCGTCGTGTCGGAGAGGTCCTCGTCCCACTGGAACCCGATGGCCCCCGGGGCGTGGCCCTGGTCGTACCGCGACGGGAAGTCCTCCTCTGGCGATTCGGGGCTGTTGACCTCGACGAGTCGGTAGTCGGGGTCGTCGGCCTGGAACGCATCGAGGTGGTCCTCGACCCAGTCCGCGGAGACCAGCACGTCGGTGTCGTAGCCTGTGTCACTCATGCACACGCACGTACGACACCGGTCGTCTTAGCCGCTGAACTTCCGGCAGGTACGCCCGCTCAACCCACTTCCCGGAGGATGTTGCCGGTTCCTGGCGGGGGCCGGCCCGGCCCTGGACGAGGCGGCCCCGAGACATCAGGTGACTGACGAAGGCAGCCGGCAGCGACGACAGGACGCGGAAAGAGTTGCCGGCATCTACGAGCGAGTGGTGGTCGCGCCGTCGGCGTTCATCTCGGCGGAGAGCAGGCCCAGCACCTCCGCGAGCAGGGCGACGGCGAGCGGGCCGGCGATGATGCCCACCGGGCCGACGGTGAGCAGGCCGCCGACGAACCCGACGAAGTAGAGGCTTCCGGGCATGCGCGTCGTCTCGGCGGCGAGGCGGACGCGGACGACGAGGTCCGGCAGCGCCGCGACGATGACCAGCCCGAGGACAAGGACGAGGACGGCCTTCACGACGGCGCCGACGGAGAGTTCGTACAGCACGAGCACCACGACGACGACGCTCGGGCCCACAATGGGGAGGAACTGGAGGACGGCGGTGAACAGCGCGAGCGTGCCGGCGAACGGGTAGCCGAACAGGAGGAACACCGGGTAGGCGAACAGTCCGGTGACGACGGCGCTCGCGGCCTGGAGCACGTAGATGGCGTAGAGGGTGTCGCGGACCCGTTCGTGGAGCGCCGTCACCACGTCGTGGTACCGCGGCGGGACCGGGGAGAGGAGCGCCCGTCGGGTGTCGCCGCGGTTGAGCAGGAGCGCGAACACCAGGATGGCGAAGAGGCTGAACTTCAGCGCGAGGACCGGCAGGGCGCGTGCGACGTCGCCGAGGAAGCCGACGAAGAACGTCCGCGCCGTCACGAGCAGCGTGGTGATGTCGACGGTGACGACGGCCCCGAACAGGTCGAGGTCGTAGGTCTCCGGGACCGACCGGATGAACGCGAGCACGGCGTCGCGGCGGCGGTAGAGCAGGTAACCGGCGGCCGTCGCGGGCACGAGGGCGGCGAGCGCCGCGATGAGGCTGGCGGCGGCGCTCGCCCACTGCTCGGAGAGGCCGCGGTCCGTCAGGCGTCGGTGGAGGGGGACGAGCACGTAGGCGACGGTCACCGCGAAGAAGACGGTGCCGAGCACCCGGAACAGGACGACGCCGGCGACGGCGAGCGCGAGGACCAGGAGGACGGTGAGCGTCCGTCGCCGGGAGAGGGTCACGGGTGCCGGGTTCTCGGCCGGGTACGAAAAGGGTTGTCCCCGTGAATCGCCCGGTTTATATATAACGCGGTGTAACCACTGGGTAATGAAACGTCGCGAGTTCCTTCGAGCCGGCACCGGCGCGGGAGCCGTCGCCCTGGCGGGGTGTGCCGGAGCGGGAGGCGGTGACGGGACGACCACGACGGAGACCACGACCACCACGACGTCGACGAGTACGCGGACCACCACCGCCGACCCGTACAGCGGCACGCTGACGGTCGCGACGTACCAGCCGTTCGTCGACGCGCCGAGCGTCAGTCCCGGCGGCTGGATCAAGGAGTCCTTCGAGGCCGAGTACCCGGACGCCACGCTGGAGTGGGCGACGCCCGACTCGGAACTCAACTACTACATCCAGCGACGGCAGCGCGACGTCGACATCGACGCCGACGTCTACGTCGGGATGAACGCCGACGACCTGGTGCGCATCGACGACAACCTCGGCGACACCGCGCTGTTCGACACCGTCGAACTCTCCGACCTCGAGAACGCCGACCACGTCCGCGACGACCTGCGGTTCGACCCGCAGGACCGCGCCATTCCGTTCGACACCGGCTACATCAGTCTGGTCTACGACGGCACCGCCGTCGAGAACCCCGGCACCTTCGAGGCGCTGACCGGGGACGCCTACGACGGGAAGCTCATCGTCCAGAACGCCCAGACCAGCGACACCGGCCAGGCGTTCCTGCTGTGGACCATCGCGACCCTCGGCGAGGACGCCTACCTCGACTACTGGGACCGCCTCGTCGCGAACGACGTGCGCATCCTCCGGTCCTGGTCGTCGGCGTACACCGCGTACTCGAACGGCGAGGCGCCCATCGTCGTCTCCTACTCCACCGACCAGGTCTACGCCTCCCGGTCAGACCAGAACCTCGAGGAACACCAGGTCGGCTTCCTGAACGACCAGGGCTACGCCAACCCCGAGGGGATGGCGCGGTTCGCCGACACCGACAAGCCCGAACTCGCCACCGCGTTCATGGAGTTCATGCTCTCGGTCGAAGCCCAGTCCCAGATTCCCGTCCTGAACGTCTCGTTCCCCGCCGTGGACAACGCGAACCTCCCCGAGGACTTCTCCCGGTACGCGTTCGAGCCGCCCGAAGCGGTCACGCACAGCTACGACGAACTCGCCGCGAACCTCGACACCTGGGTCGAGGACTGGGCGCGTCGCATCGCAACTAAGTGACCACGGACCCTCTCGCCCGTCACCGTCGATGTCCCGTCGCCAGCGGCTGAGCGCCTCGGCCTGCCCCTCGCAGCCGTCGCCACCGCGGCCGTCCTGACCGTGATGTTCTACTACCCGGTCGGGACCGTCCTCGCGACGGCGGTCGTCGAGCAGGGCCGCCTCTCGGCCGCCGCGCTCCTCGGCGTGCTCCAGGACCCGTTCTACACCGGTTTCCTCGCCACGCTGTTCACCGACCCGCTCTCCGTCCCGGCGGGGTTCGTCGAGTGGGTCCAGGCCGGCTTCCCGTCCGTCCGACTGGGCCTGTTCGGCTTCACCGCCTACCAGGCGCTCCTCTCCACGGTGGCGAGCGTCCTCCTGGGGCTCCCGGGCGCGTACGTCCTCGCGCGCTACGAGTTCCCCGGTCGCCGCCTCCTCCGGTCGCTCACCATCGTCCCGTTCGTCCTCCCGTCCATCATGGTCGTCATCGGGTTCGTCGCGATGTTCGGCGACCAGGGCACGCTCAACGACCTGCTCCGGGCGGTCGGCCTCCCGCCCGTCAGCCTGCTGTTCACGCTCGAGATAATCGTCCTCGCCCACGCCTTCTACAACGCCCCGCTCGTCGTCCGGGTGGTGAGCGCGGCCTGGGAGAACGTCGACGCCCGGACCATCGAGTCCGCGCGGTCGCTCGGCGCCTCCCGGTTCCGGGCGTTCCTCGACGTGGTGGCCCCCAGTTGCTCCCCGCGCTCCTGACGGCCGCGCTGCTCACGTTCGTCTTCACGTTCCTCTCGTTCCCCATCATCCTCGAACTCGGCGGGGAACAGCTCGCCACCGTCGAGGTGTGGGTGTACGCCCGCGTCCGCCAGCTCGACCTCGTGGACGCCGCGACGCTCGCCGTCCTCGAAACCGTCATCTCGCTCGGCCTGACCTACGCCTACCTCCGGTACGAGGCCCGACAGGCCGGCGCCGCGAGCATCGGCCGACCGCCCGCGCGACAGCCACTGCTCGCCGGCTGGCGGACCCTCCGCGACCCGACCCGGGTCGGGATACTCGCGTACGGTGCGCTCGTCGCCGTCGTCTTCGTCGGCCCCATCGCGAGCATGGTCGCCGAGAGCCTCACCGGCCCGACCGGCCTCACGACCCGCTACTACGAGTTCCTCGTCCAGCGACAGCTCACGGGCGCGACGTTCGAGACCAAGCCAGCGGTCGCCATCCAGAACTCGCTGCTGTTCGGCGCCGGCACGCTCCTGGTCGCCGTCCCGATGGGCGTCACGGTGGCCGTCCTCTCCACCCGGGAGTACGTCGGGAGCAAGGTCCTCGACGCGCTCGCGATGGCGCCGCTCGCCGTCAGCGGTATCGTCGTCGGCCTCGGCCTGCTCCAGGGCCTCGTGTTCGGGACGACCGTCGCGGGCTACCGCGTCCAGGTCGGCGGCACGCTCGCCATCGTCGCCGCGCACGCCGTCGCCGCCTACCCGTTCGTCACCCGGAACGTCGCCCCGATGCTCGGCGGCGTCGACCGGCGGCTTGTCGAGTCCGCCCGGGCGCTCGGCGCGACCCGGTTCCGGAGCCTGCTCGACGTCGAACTCCCGCTCGTGGTGCCGGGGCTGGCGGCCGGCGCGGCGTTCGCGTTCGCCATCAGCGTCGGCGAGTTCGACTCGACAGTCATACTGGCGACCGGGAGCGAGAGCTACACGATGCCCGTCGCCGTCGAACGCTACCTCGGCAACCGCACCCTCGGCCCCGCCACCGCCATGGGCACCGTGCTCCTGTTCGTGACGGCCGTGAGCTTCGTCGTCATCGACCGCCTCGGCGGGAGGTGGGAGCGTGGTTGACGTCCACCTCGACGCCGTCACGAAGGAGTACGACGGCGTGACCGCGCTCCGCGACGTCGACCTCGACGTGGCCGACGGCGAGTTCTTCACGCTGGTCGGCCCCTCGGGATGCGGGAAGACCACGACGCTCCGCGTCGTCGCCGGGTTCGAGGCACCCACCCGGGGCGGGGTCCGGTTCGGCGACGCCGACATGACCGGCGTCCCGCCCGAGGACCGCGACGTCGGCATCGTCTTCCAGAACTACGCGCTGTTCCCGACGATGACCGTCCGCGAGAACGTGGGCTACGGCCTCCGGTTCCGCGACCCGCCGGGCGGCGGGTCGAAGGCCGACCGCGTCGACGACCTCCTCGACCTAGTCGGCCTCTCGGGGATGGGCGACCGCGACCCCGACGAACTCTCCGGCGGCCAGCAGCAGCGCGTCGCGCTCGCCCGAGCGCTCGCCCCCGGCCCGGACGTCCTCCTGCTCGACGAACCGATGAGCGCCCTCGACGCCCGCCTCCGGGAGCGCCTGCGCCTCCAGGTGAAGGCCATCCAGTCCGACCTCGACATCACCACCGTCTACGTCACCCACGACCAGGCCGAGGCGCTCGCCGTCAGCGACCGGGTCGCCGTCATGAACGACGGCCGCATCGAGCAGGTCGGCCGGCCCGAGGAGATATACCGGGAGCCGGCCACCCGGTTCGTCGCGGAGTTCGTCGGCGACAACAACGTCTTCGACGGGGCGGTGACTGGAGTGGAAACAGGGGTTGCAGGTGGCCGTGAACGGGGCCACGTTCACGCTGCCCGACGGCCCCACCGCCGACCGACTCACGTTCTGCGTCCGCCCGGAGGCGCTCGAATTCGGCGTCGAGACGAACGCGTTCTCCGTCGACGTGGAGAGCGTCGAGTTCCTCGGCGAGAGCTACCGGGTGCATTGCGACTGGAACGGCCGGGAGGTCGTCGTCCGCTCCGACGACCCGCCATCGGGCACGGTCCAGGTCGGGTTCGACCCCGGCGACGCCCACGTGCTGTAATCGGCGCTGGCGCCGGACGCCAGCGCCCGAGTCGTCGCCGACAGTGCAGGCAGCAGACTACGGCTTGACGCCGACCGTGAGCAGCGTGCCGAGCGTGCGGTAACGCTCGACCATCTCCGCCCGGGAGTCGAATCCCTCGGTCGGGAACGCGTCGGCGGGCGGAATCTCGACGTCGCGGTCCGGGACGTTGTCCTGTTCGGCGACGTAGAGGCCGGCGTCCCGGAACGCCGACCGGTAGTCGGCCCGGTCCCACAGCGTCATCTCGACGCGTATCTTCTCCTGCCACTGGTGGGAGTAGACGTTCTCCTCGTAGTAGTTGACCGCACAGTAGAACGTGCCGCCCGGCCGGAGCACGCGAGCCACCTCGGCGAGCGCCTCCTGGGGGTCGGCGGCGTAGTAGAACGCCTCCATCGTGAACACGTGGTCGACGCTCCCGTCGGCAAACGGGAGGTGGTCGAAGTCGCCGACCACGAACCCCACGTCGCCGTCGTCGGTGTACGAGCGGGCGTTCTGCGCCATCTCCGGCGACCCGTCGAGACCGTACGCCCGACCGGCGCCCGCCGTCTCACGGAGCGCGCGGAGCGCGTACCCGCTGCCCGTCCCCAGGTCGAGGACGGTGTCGCCGGACTCGACGGGCATCCGTGCGAGGACGTGCTTCGCGGTGTGCCAGTGTCGGTCCTCCATGCCCCGGTCGCGGCCGCTCGCCGCCCACTCGTCGAACTCCTCCCGGACGCTCATACCGGGTGCTCCCCGGCCAGCGCCAAAAATCCATCCGTCCGCGGGCGGGACCGCCGAGACCGGGAGGTCCGGCGGTGGCCGGTTTGCCCGAGTGTTTATCAGTGCTGGCTCCCGAGGCGGTAGCATGGGACGGCGCCCACGCCGGTACGCGCTCGCCGACTCCGCCCAGCAGATGGTGGGCGGGTTTCTCCTCGCCGGGCCGTTCGTCGTCACGGAGGAGGTGTGGAACCTCGCCGCCAACATGACGCCGTACCACGCGTTCGTGACGGTGGCCATCGTCTTCGGCGTCGGGTACGCCGCGCTCTACAAGGCCGACGTCGACCGCGACCCCGACGTCGAGGCCGAGGTCGGCGGCGTCCCCTCCGGTTCATCTCGCTCATGCTGGTCTCGTACGGGTCAGTGGTCATCCTGGCGCTCGTGTTCGCCGCGCCGACGACGTTCCTCGGGGGCGCGACAACCGTGACGACGGTCGCCACCTCGATGAAGGCAGTGAGCGTGGGCGCCATGTTCAGCGTCGTGGGCGCAGCGACGGCCGACAGCGTGTTCTGACCGGGTCGTTGCGGGTTCCTGCAGAATTAAGTTCTCGGACCCGGTGTTCGGGTGTATGGATTACCGTCTCGCTATCGACGACGCACCGGAGGAGATCCCGGGTGGCACTGCGATTCTACTCCTGCACCCGAGCACGGCCGAAACGGACCGCATCGACACCGACTTCCTGAAGACCGACACCGACCACTTCTTCGTCGTCTCCACCCGAACCACCGCCCGCGAGGTGAAACAGAAACTCGACCACTACGACGTGGACAAGTCGAAGGCCGTCATCCTCGACACGCTCAGCGTCGACCGGGGCTACTCCCGACGGAGCGCCGACAACATCCACTACGTCAACTCGCCCGACGACGTCGCGGGCATCGTCCAGCAGACCCGGCAGTTCCTGGAGCGCCACGACGGCAAGCGCCGGGTGAGTTTCGACTCCATCACCGAACTCGCCTACTACGCCGACGAGGACCGCGCCGTCGAAGCGCTCGGCGAACTCGTCGACCTGCTCGAAGAACACGATGCCGTCGGCCTGTTCCACGTCTCGACCGAGGTCCACGACGACGAGGTCATCCAGTCGTTCCGCGACCGCTGCGACGGCGTCATCGACCTCGACGAGTCCGGTGCCATCACCGTCGACTTCTAGTCGAACACCTTCGCCGCCCACTTCACCGCGAACGCCGGCCCGTGGTCCCGGTAGGCGAGCGTGTCGAGCGCGTCGAACGGCGCCGGCAGGTCGAGGCCGTGCTTGATGGCGCTGCACGCGAGTTCGGTGGCGTCGCCGAAGTCGGTCCGACCCTGGGCCATCGCCTCGGGGAGGCCGGCGACCCGGGGTTCGAACCGCTCGCCGGCGTCCGCCCACGCCGCGTGGAGACGGGGGTGGTCGTCGTCCCACGCCTCGAACACCTCGCGGGTGTGGAGGCCGCGGTAGGCGTCGGTCAGGGCGGCCGCGACCTGGTAGACGTCGTTCGGGCCGAGCGGGATGGCGGCCTCCAGGTCGGCGTACTGGTCGCGGAAGAAGCCCAGGAAGTGCTCGGGCAGGTCGAGACCCACCTCGACGAGCGCCTCCGCGACGAGGAAATCCACGAACTCGTCGGGCGACCCCGCGACCCGGGGCTTGACGAAGACGACTGGCGGCGTGGTCTGGGTCGTCCACGCGACGCTCCCGTCGCCCGGCATCCCCACCACGAGGTCGTGACCGGTGAGGCGGTGGAGCATCCGGGCGGACCGGTCGGTGAGCCAGTCCGGGTCGTAGCCGTGCGGGTGGATGTCGTCGGTGAGCAGCGCCAGGTCGTCGCGGTGCTCGGGCGGCAGGGTCTCGAAGTCGCGGCCGCTGTCGAGCACGAGCGCTCCCGGTGCGTGCTCTCGCCGGACGGCGGCGACGTCGTCCGGCAGCGGTCGCTCGGAGAACATCACGCGAGCGCGAGCTGGACGATGGCGACGAGCGCGAGGAGACCTGCGATGCCGACGGTGCCGACGACCCACTTGGTTGCCGTGCTCATACCCGCCGGTTCTCGCGGCCGACACTTAAATCAGTTCAATCCGCCGTCGCCGGCCGCCCGACCGCCTGCCACTTCCCGGACCGGAACCGGACGACGTTCACCACGGCTCGCGTGTAGATGTCGCCGAGGATGGCGAGGTAGACGGCCGCGAGCCCCCAGCCCAGTCCCGGCGCGACCGAGAGCGGGCCGAGCGTGACGACGAACCCGACGGGGAGCGCGAGCGCCGCGATGGGCAGACGGACGACGTACGTGCCGAGCAGGCCGCCGTAGAGCGGCCATCGAGTGTCGCCCGCACCACGGAGACCGCCGCGCATCGTGCGCGCGACGCTGAAGCCCGCGACGCTCACGCCGAACAGGCGGATGAACGAGACGGTGAGCGCGACGTTCTCCGTGTCGAAGGTGGCGGCTATCGGGCGGGCGGCGACGAAGATGCCGGCCGCGATGAGTAGCTGGGTGACGAGCGCGATGCGGAGCGTCTGCCAGCCGTAGCCGGTGGCCTCCTCGTCGTTCCCGGCGCCGATGCTCTGGCCGACGAGCGTGCTCGCGGCCGTCGAGTAGCCCCACGCCGGCATCAGCGCCATCAGCATCACCCGGCGGCCGATAGCGTACGCGGCGACCACCTCCGTCCCGAGCACGCCCAGCACGAACAGGAACGGGAACCGGCCGAACGTCCGGGAGAGCCGGGTCCCCGCGAGCGGGAGCCCGACGCGCACGATCTCGGTGACGATGCCGGTGTCCCACTGCTTCCCGCCCGGTCGCAGGGAGACGTCGAACCGCCCGGTGAGGAGCGCGACGAAGAACAGCACGCCCGAGAGCGTGTTCGCGGCGACGGTGCCCCACGCCGCGCCCGCGACGCCCAGCGCGGGAAAGCCGAGGAGCCCGAAGATGAGGACGGCGTTGAGGACGACGTTCGTCGGGAGCGTCAAAAACCGGATGTACATCGGCGTCCGGGTGTCGCCGCTCCCGGCGAGCGCCCGGGCGGCCACCATGCTCCAGAACCGGAACGTGACCGAGAGCATGACGATGCGGAGGTAGGTCGCACCGAGACTGATCGTGAGCGGGTCGTCGGTGAGCACGTCGATCATCGGCTCGGCGTACACCCACGTCGCCGCCGTGATGGGGATGGCCAGGAGGAGGGAGAGCCAGAGCGACTGCTTGACCGCGAGGTCGGCCGCGGCGTCCCGGCCGGCGCCCTTGAACCGCGAGACGACGCTGATGGTCCCGCTGGTCAGTGCGAGCGCCAGGCCGAACGGGATGAAGTAGTACTGGAAGCCGAGTTCGAGCGCGGCGACAGCCTCGTGGCCGAGCGCGATGCTCACCATGAAGAAGTCGGCGGCGCGGAGCACCGTCCGCATCCCGCCGGTCACCATCGCGGGAACGGCCAGGTCGAACGCCTCGCTCCCCTTCTTCCGGTCGAGCAGGCCCAGGCGGGCGAGGCCGTGCGGGAAGCCGAAGAGCAGGTTCCGGAGCCAGCCGCGGATGCTTCCCATCCCTTGGAACGAATTCAACCCCGACCAAAGGGTTTTCGTCACCGCGCCGGCGCCGAATCGGGCGGTGCAGCCTCTCCCGTCAGGCTGTCGAACTCTCTTCCCCCACCAGTGCCACGGGTCTGTGACTCACCACCAACCCCTTTGTTTCGACTGGAAACCGGGAGCCTGGAGCGGGCTCGTCGTGGTGGAAGTGAACGGGTCGCAGGGCGGATATCCATCGAACAGGCAGTCGTCGGTACCGGATTCAACTACTCGTCCGGGCCGTGGTCCCAGGCATCCGGCACCTCGATGACGTACTTGCCGTCCTCCTGGAGCTGGATGATGTACTCCTCGCGGTCGTAGAGGCTCATGAGGTTGAGTTCGTACGTTCCGCGGTCCACGATGCGGATGCTCTCGAACTGCTGGTTGAGTTCCTCGCGGAGCGCCGCGATGTCCGGGCGCTCCCGGGGTTCGGGTTCCTCCGGGTCGTCGTGTTCCATGCCGGGACTCCCCGTGAGTTCGCCGAGTGAGACGACGTCGCGGCGGGCGCTCGCCTGCGCGCTGTCCTCCTCGTCCCGGTCGTCGGAGAAGTCCGCCGCGTCGTCCACCACGTCGACCTTCCCGGTGGTTCCGGTCGCCTCCGCGTCGGACGCGGCCTCGCTCGCGTGGGTGACCTCGACGTCCTCCGGGTCCGGCGTCGACGGCCTGGGTTCGGTCGAGTGCGTGACTTCGACGTCCTCGGACTCGGCGGCGTCGGCGTCCCTGTCGTTCGGTCCGTCGAAGTGGTCCGGCCACTCGGTCGGTTCGCCGCGGCGGGCGGCGCGCGCAGCGCGCTGGGCTTCGAGCCCCTCCCGGGTGCCGACCTCGGGCCACTCGTAGCTACCGTCGTCCGGTTCGTCGCCACCAGTGTCGGTGCTGGTCCCGCCTTCGGTGTCGATGCGGTCCACGTCACCGGTGTCGATGCGGTCCACGCCGCCTGTCGCCCGACCCCGGCGACCGGCCGTCCCGTCGGTTCCGTCCGGCGGGCGATTGCCGTCGCTCTCCGTTCGGTCGTCGCGGCGGAGTTCGGCGGCTGCGGCCGTCGCGTCCGCGGTCCCGCCGCTCGACGGCGCGGACGCAGGCTCAGAAGGGTCGAACTGGAACTTGTTCCCGCCGCAGTCGGGACAGCCGGACAGCATCTCCTTCGAGCCGTCGGGGAAGGTCCGGCCGCAGTTCGTGCACTCGTGTGGCATTATTTCCGGGAGACGAGCGCGCTGATGAGGGTTTCGTCCTTGTGGAGCGTCTGGATCTGGTTCGCCGGTCCGATGACCGTGAGCTTCGACGTCTGGGTCCGACCCATCAGGCGGTCGAGCAGACTCCCGTCGTTCGTGCTCGAACGCGGATAGCTCTCTATCTCGATGCCGCTGAAGTCCTCCGGGTTGATCTCGGACATCGTGACCTCGATGAGGCGGCTCTCCTCCTCCGGGTCGAGGCCCTGTTCGAGGATGACGATGTTGCCGTCGTGCACCCCGTCGAGGACCATCCGAATCTTCTCCATCGTCCGCATCCCGGCGAGGCGTTCCCCGCTCACGAGGTCGATCTGGACGCCGTCTGGTTTGGTTGCTTCTGCCATTCGTATCACCCGAAGTACTCCGCGATGTTCTCGTAGGCCTCGTCCATGTTGTTGCCCTCCAGTGCGGACATCGGGACCGTCTCGTGCTGGGGGAACGCGTTCTGGATGCGCTGGATGTTCGCCTCGTCGAGGTCGATCTTGTTCGCGAAGATGAGCACCGGCAGGTCGCGGCTCTCGATGATGCCGATGAGCATCGTGTTGACCTGCGTGAACGGGTCGATGGTGCTGTCGAGCACGTAGATGACGCCGTCGACGTCCTCGCGGAGCCAGTGCATCGCCTCGGCGACGCCCTCGGTGGCCTCCCGCGACCGGCGGATGGCCTCCTCCTCGTCGATGTCGAAGTCGAGGAACTCCTGGTAGTCGACCTTGGTGGTCACGCCCGGCGTGTCGACGATGTCGATGGTGACCGTCTTCCCGTTGCGCTCGATCTCGACGTTCTCCTTCCGGCGGGCGCGCCGCGTTTCGTGTGGAACGTGGCTCTCCGGGCCCACGACGTCGCCCGTCCAGTCGCGAGCGATGCGGTTCGCGAGCGTCGTCTTCCCGGCGTTCGGGGGCCCGTAGATGCCGATTCGTTTCGGGGTGTCGTCGCTCGCGAACAGTTTCGCGGTGACGCTTGAGATGCTGTTTCGTAGTCCAGTTATGAGTCCCATCCTGACCTCCCGGGGTCGAATATACGGCTGGCGGTCGTACCGACCGATGCTATTACCGATACGGGCTCACCGAACGCACTTAAACTTACGTCAGACAATGATACGAAATCAGAGGGCTCACGCGGAGAGAACCGGGCGTTCACCCGATTCGAGTCGGCCGGTCCGACGTCCAGCCGAAAGGAGGGTGTGATAGACCATGACGAACCGGGAGCAGCTCCGCGGAGGTGACCGGGAATCCAGTCACCGCATCGAGTGAAGGTGCCAGCAGACGGCCGAAGACGGTAGAGGGAGAGGTCTCGTCCATCGGAGAGGGACGGGGGAGGTCGCGTCAGGAGAGACGGCGCAGTCCCCCACCCCTTCATTTCGACTGGAACGGACCCCGACGGTGTGGAGGAGTCTCGGGAGCGAGGCGGTCCGGAGGAGACTCCAACAACCCAGCACGACAACGAACCCCACCAACACGCCGGTTTCCTAGTACTGCGGATATGGTTTCTGATTGATTGACATAAACGTTCCTGTTCTAGATGGCCTCTCTGGCAGGGGGATGGCTGTGGAGCCGTCTCCACCGGAAACGAAGGGGTGGGGGCTTCGCCACGTCCCGGAGCTACACCCCTCTGTTTCAACTGGAAACCCCGGCAAGAGCACACCCTTCGACCAACACGAGCACCTACTCCGAGGGAACTGCCCTCGATGAAACGCCCACGATGGAACGCTCTTGATAAAACGCCCCCGATGGAACCGTCCTCGAATGAACCGACAATCCCTACTCCTCGGACGGTTCCGGCTATCCAGACCACCAGATGCTCGGACAACGCCAGCCGTCCACGGGAAAAGGAGGAGTAGCCGTCGGGGACAGGAACCACCGTGCTCGTCGGCCAGCTCGGTGAACCACTCCCCTGCTCATCGATCCACCGAGTTCACCCCTGGTCTTTCTCGATACTCTCCCCGACACCGTCTCTTCTCTCCTCCTCTTTCCTCTCCTCTTCGACCCGACAGAATTCGGAGTCGGTCGCGATGGACTCCGCTTTCCCTGACGGCCCATGCATCCGATTGGATCACATCCTTTCCTCCGGTGGGACACGGCTCTTCGCCCCGATATTGGACCTCAGTGCCGGTGGTTCGAACGACGACCGTTCCAGGAGTCCCACGAACCGGCGTCGTCCAGACCGTCGACGGACACAGCCCAGGTCCACCGCTGGACCTGAAACTGGGGTGTGTCCCTCAATCGCACTCGAAGCCGTCCATCGAGCGGCGGCGAGCGCCTCCGTCCCCGGTGCCCGAACTCGTTCCCACCGACCCGACACGCACCGGCGTCGCTGGAACTGACCGGGACTCGCGTCACCAACCCGGGTCACCGTCGACGAGATGCGGAGCGAGTTCCAGCCCACCAGACTGCGACCCCCAGTTCCAAATTCCGGTTCACAGCCTCTCATTGCGGCGAAATAGACGTTCTGTGAACGCCGTTCCGTACGCACACGTAGAACTAGTCTAGCTCCCGCCCCTGTCCTGCTGGTCGCCGACCGACGAGTCGTCCGCGAACGGTTTCCGTGAACAATGACACTGGAGTTATAATTTTACCCCGGGATGATCTGTTTCTTTCCCCACTGTCACGGAAGTCTCGAAAGCTTTTTGTCACTGCCGTTTCCTCTGTTTCATCTGCATCAACTGGACGTAGCTGCCCCGTCTCTCAGCGGGACCAATCTTGGAGAATCTCCGGGGACATCTACCAGCTGTATAGCGGTTTCCACCCGAAACAAGGGGTTTCGACCGACCCATGTCCGACGAAAACACTGAACCGACACCGGGTGCCGACATCAGGCCGGAGCGGAGCTTCGACGTCGACCTCGACGACGTCGTGCTCGAGGACGACGAGGAGGACAGCAACGGCCTGTTCGACGACCTGCTGAGTGGGGAGCCCATCTTCGAGAACAAGGAGGTGCTCCGGCCGTCGTACACGCCACACGAGCTACCGCACCGGACGGAGCAAATCAACAACATGGCGACCATCCTGGTCGCCGCGCTCCGGGGAGACGCCGTCGAACATCCTCATCTACGGGAAGACCGGGACCGGGAAGACCGCGAGCGCGAAGTACGTCAGCCAGGAGCTCGAATCCACCTCCCGGAAGTACGACGTCGCGGCCGAGGTCGAGTACATCAACTGCGAGGTGACGGACACCCAGTACCGCGTCCTCGCCCAGCTCGCGAACAAGTTCATCGAGGAGAACCAGGCGTACGCCGACGAACGCATCGAGGAACTCGAGGACCTCCTGGAGCGCGCCGAGGAGGACCGGTCGGTCCTGGAGGAGACCGAGTTCGACTCGAAGTGGGCGGTCGAGCGAGCCATCGACGACATGGAGTCCGACCTCGACGACCTGGAGGAGGTCCCGATGACCGGCTGGCCGACCGACCGCGTCTACAGCACGTTCTTCGACGCCGTCGACTTCCAGGAGCGCGTCGCCGTCATCATGCTCGACGAGATAGACAAACTCGTCGAGAAGAGCGGCGACGACACGCTCTACAACCTCTCGCGGATGAACTCGGAACTCGACAACTCCCGGGTGTCCATCATCGGCATCAGCAACGACCTGAAGTTCACCGACTTCCTCGACCCCCGGGTCAAGTCGAGCCTCGGCGAGGAGGAGATCGTCTTCCCGCCGTACGACGCGAACCAGCTCCGGGACATCCTCCAGCACCGGGCGGACGTCGCGTTCAAGCCGGACGCGCTCTCGGACGACGTCATCCCGCTGTGTGCGGCGTTCGCCGCCCAGGAGCACGGCGACGCCCGACGGGCGCTCGACCTGCTCCGGACCGCGGGCGAACTCGCCGAGCGCGACCAGGCGGACCTCGTCACCGAGGAGCACGTCCGCAAGGCCCAGGACAAGATCGAACTCGACCGCGTGGTCGAGGTGGTCCGCACCCTCCCGACCCAGTCGAAACTCGTCCTCTACTCCATCATCCTCCTGGAGAAGAACGGCGTCCAGAACATCAACACCGGCGAGGTGTTCAACATCTACAAGCGCCTCTGCGACGAGATCGACGCCGACGTCCTCACCCAGCGTCGCGTCACCGACCTCATCAGCGAACTCGACATGCTGGGCATCGTGAACGCCGTCGTCGTCAGCAAGGGCCGCTACGGCCGCACGAAGGAGATCAACCTCTCGGTGCCACGGGAGGAGACGGAGGCGGTGCTCGCGACTGACTCCCGCCTCGGCGACATCGAGAACGTCACGCCGTTCATCCAGGCCCGCTTCGACAACTGACCGCCCGGTTATCGCTCCACTCGACCCGGGGCTCCCGTTTCGTCTCGCCCGCCACGACGACCGCCGAGTGGGGCGGTTGCGACGGCTGCGCGTCGCCGAACGATCCAGCTCCGGACCCCCTCGGTTCGAGTGGAACGCCGGTTCCGACCCCAGCCGGCGCGACCCGGAACTTAGCCCGCCGCCCGGACGCGGTGGGAGACGCGGAAGGGGACGAGCACGACGGCGGCGGCCACGTCGGAGAACACGAGGCGGACGTAGCCGAGCCACGGGATCTTGAACTCGGCGGTCCCGCGGATCCAGGAGGGCTGGACGGGACTGCTGATGTCCTGGGCCTGGTCGTAGTACCGGTTGTTGTCGCCCTTCGTGATGAAGCCCTCGTGGGGGCGGGACAGTACTGCAGTGCCTCACAGCTATCCGCCTGGACGAACTCCGGGTTCGCCTGGGAGTACCAGTTCTCGCCCTCGTCGACCCAGAATCTGGCGCGATGGATGATGGGGACGGCTCGACCGGACCCCTCCGGCGCGTAGATGATGACGTCGCCGTAGTCACCGAACTTCTGGTAGTCGGACTCGACGCCCGTCTGGTAGGGGACGACGCCGGTGTCGGCGTACGCGTTGCCGTCGACGAACCGTTGCTCGTCGACGACGAACACCAGGTCGCCGCGTTCCATGTGTGGCTCCATGCTCCCGCTCTCGACGGCGACCATCGGGGGCCAGACGCCGCTGACGCCGAACAGGAGGAAGCCGAGCAGCAGGACGATGAAGGCGCTGCTCAGCACCTCGCGGACGAACGAGACGCCGGCGTGCTCGGTGGAGAGGAACCAGCGGAGGGCGTCGATCGGCCCGGAGCGCGGGTCGGGGTCCCCGTCGCGCGAACTCATTGCACTGCCTTCGTCAGGGACCCGTTTCAACTTTCTGTCTTCCCGACTCGGTTCGGCGTTCCGTCTTTCGCTACGCTTTTCCTCCACCCGGTCGTTCACCGGACTGTGCCCCTGGAGACGCCGGTCCGGGTCGTCCGCGAACTCACGAGTCGCGGCTACAACGCCGACCGCGAGGCCGTCACCCTCCTCGCCCGCGCGCCGGACCCGGCCGACGCCGTCGACCGCGTCGTCGAGGCGGCCGCCGACGACACGCTGACGCTCTCGGCCGCCCACGTCCGCGCCGTCCTCGACGGGACCGACGCTTCGACTGGAAACGGAACGTCTCCAGACCAGCAGACGAAAACCACCACTCCACCCGAAGCAAAGGGGTCGGAAACCCCGACTCCGCCGCCGGAACCGGGTCGTCCTCGTTCGAGCGGTCGGTGGACCCCTCCCGGCACCGGGTCGACATCACGGGCGACATCACCGGCCGCAGCACGGGAACCGGCGAGTACAAGGACTTCGTCGCGGTGTTCCGCGACCGGTACGACCGGCTCTCGAAGAAGCTCCGCTCCCGGGTCAACCACCGGCCGACGAAGTCGCTCCGCGCGATGCCGGGCGGCGGCGACGCGGCCATCGTCGGGATGGTGAACGACATCCGGTCCACGGCGAGCGGCCACTGGCTCGTCGAACTCGAGGACACCCACGGGACGTTCCCGGCGCTCGTCATGAAGGACAAGGACATCGCGGACCTGGTGGGCGAACTCCTGCTCGACGAGGTCATCGCGGTGGAGGGGACGCTGTCGGACGACGGCGGCATCCTGTTCGTGGACTCGCTGCACTTCCCGGACGTCCCCCGGACGTACAAGCCGAACACGGCCGACCGGCACGTCCAGGCCGCGCTCGTCAGCGACGTGCACGTCGGCAGCCAGGAGTTCATGGCCGAGGCCTGGCACCGGTTCACGGACTGGCTCCACACCGAGGAGGCCGCCCACGTCGAGTACCTCCTCATAGCGGGCGACATGGTGGAGGGCGTCGGCATCTACCCGAACCAGGACGAGGAACTCGACATCGTCGACATCTTCGACCAGTACGAGCGGTTCGCGGAGTACCTCAAGGAGGTGCCCGGCGACATGGAGATCGTCATGATTCCCGGGAACCACGACGCGGTGCGCCTCGCCGAACCACAGCCCGCCTTCGACGAGGAGCTCCGGGACATCATGTCCGCCCACGACGCCCGCATCACCGGCAACCCCTCGACGGTCACGATAGAGGGCGTCTCCGTCCTGATGTACCACGGCGTCTCCATCGACGAACTCGTCGCGGAGCTCCCGGACGACAAGGCGAGCTACGACGAGCCGCACAAGGCGATGTACCAGCTCCTCAAGAAGCGCCACGTCGCCCCGCAGTACGGCGGCCACATGCGCATCGCCCCGGAGAAGAAAGACTACCTCGTCATCGACGAGGTGCCGGACGTGTTCCACACGGGCCACGTCCACAAGCTCGGCGTCGGGAAGTACCACAACGTGACCGCCATCAACAGCGGGTGCTGGCAGGCACAGACCGCCTTCCAGAAGAGCGTCAACATCTCGCCCGACCCCGCCTACGCGCCGATTCTCGACCTGGACACGCTCGACGTCACCGTCCGCAAGTTCGCGTAACGCGTCTCGGCCGGCGTCTCCCTCGCCTCCACCCCCGCTCAGTAGTGGTCCCGGCCACCGCCCGGCCGTTCGCACCCCGACGACGCTACAGACCCACTCCTACGGTTCCAGTCGAAACCGACGGGTCGTGTCGTTGCCGAACCGCGGGCCGGGGCCGTCGTCCTCGAAGCCGGCCGCCCGGAGGGCGTCACACGTCTCCTCGTCCTCGGTGGGCACCATTATCTCAACGGGCATCTCCTCGGCCGTCGCGAACCGCTTCGGCTCGTCCAGGAGGCGCTGTTCCGCGTCGCTGGGGCCGGCGAGCTGGGTGACGTAGACCGCGTCCTCGCGCGCGTCGAACGCGACGAACCCCACCACGTCGCCGTCGTTCTCGGCCACGCAGACCGTCCGGTCGTGGATGAGTCCCGGCACCGCGCTGGCCGGCAGGTCCCCCAGCGACGCCAGGTACTCGACGTCGTCTTCCACCGCATCCCGTACACGCATCGTGAGTGTGGTACGTGGGCCGACAAGTTAAATCAAGCCCGCGCTCGCGACCACCCCGTAGCAGACGGGCGACGCGCACGTCGGCCGGTCTCGACCCGCGCGGTAACCTTTTCAGGGATGAACAACGTTATCTACGGCCCTCGGCATAGGTTCCGCCATGTGCATGGCTGACAATCGCCGGCAGGAGGACCGATGCGCGTCGTAGCCAAGTTCGGCGGCACGAGTCTCGGGAGCGGCGACCGTGTCGAACGCGCCGCCGACTCCATCGCCGACGTCGTCTCGAAGGGCCACGAGATAGCCGTCGTCGCGAGCGCGATGGGGAGCACGACCGACGAACTCCTCGACGACATCACGTTCGAGGCCGAGGAGGCCGACCGCGCCCAGATCGTCAGCATGGGCGAGCGGACCAGCGTCCGGATGCTCAAGGCCGCGCTCTCGGCGCGCGGCGTCAACGCCGTCTTCGTCGAACCCGGCCACCCCGACTGGCCGGTCATCACGAACGAGCGCGGCGAGGTGGACAAGGAGGAGACCCAGCGCCGGGCGCACGCCCTCGCGGAGCAGATGAGCGGCGTCGTCCCCGTCATCACCGGCTTCCTCGCCGAAGACCCCGACGGGAACGTGACGACGCTCGGCCGCGGCGGCAGCGACACCACCGCCGTCATGCTCGGCCGGTACATGGACGCCGACGAAGTCGTCATCGTCACCGACGTCGAGGGCATCATGACCGGCGACCCGCACGTCGTCGAGGGCGCCCGGAACGTCGGCGAGATAACGGTGGACGAACTCCGGAACCTCTCGTTCAGGGGCGCGGAGGTGGTGGCGCCGAGCGCGCTCAGCTACAAGGACGCCGGCCTCGACGTCCGCGTCATCCACTACCAGCACGGCGACCTGCTCACGGGCGGCACGTCCATCGAGGGCGAGTTCCGGAACCTCATCGACATGCGTGAGGCGCCGCTGGCGTGCCTGACGGTCGCCGGCCGCGCCATCCGGAACAGTCCCGGCATCCTGTCGGCGCTCTCCTCGGCGCTCTCGGAGGCCGGCATCAACGTCGACGCGGTCGCGAGCGGGATGGACTCCATCACGTTCTACGTCGACGAGGAGGCGGCCGAACGCGCGGAGAACGTCCTCCATCGCCGCGTCATCGGCGAGGACACGCTCTCCAGCGTGACCGTCGACGACGACGTCGCGGTCATCCGCGTCCTCGGCGGGGAACTCCCGAACCAGCCGGGCGTCATCCGCGAGATCGTCAACCCCATCGCCGACGCCCACATCAACATCCACGACGTCATCACGAGCGCCACGTCGGTCGCCGTCTTCGTCGACTGGGCGGACCGCGAGGAGACCCTGGACATCATCCAGAACCACCTCAACGTCTGAAACGGCCGGCTGTTCGGGGCCTGTTCTGTCGTTACGCGTCCACAATCACCGTCTCGTTCGACGCCCACGCGTCGAAGTGGACGTTCGAGACGCCCGCGGTGACGCCTTCGGAGACGGCGTCACCGCTGCCGTCCGCCGGTTCGCCGGTCTCGGGGTCGGCGAACGGCGCGTCTTCGTCGTCGGTGCTCGACGGGCCGTCGCTCGAACCCCAGTAGTTCCCGGTGGCGTTCACCGTCTCCGGGTCGCGGTTGTCGACGCCGAGCCCGTTGCCGACGAAGTCGTTCCCGTGTATCGCGACCAGTTCGGCGCCCTCGGGACCGGCAACACACTGCCCGGGTTCGTCGACGACGACGCCGTACTCGTTCGCCCTGACCTCGTTCGCCCGGACGGTCACGGGCGCGAGCGGCGACCCGACGTCGATGCCGGTGGTGCCGTTCACCACGAGGTTGCCGGTCACGCGCCGGTAGCCGTCCAGGTTCGACCGCCACGAGTGCACCGCGACGCCGACCTGACTCTCGGCGACGAGGTTGCCGGTGACGGACGCGTTCGCCACGTTCGTCACCTCGATGCCGACGTCGGTGGCGTTCCGGACGGCGTTCCCGTCGACCGTCGCGCCGGTAGCGCTCCGGACGGCGATGGCAACCGGGGCGTCAACGACGGTGTTGTTCCGCACCGTCGTCCGGTTCGCGTCGGTGACCCGGACCGTCCCGCCGTCACGGAACGCGTTCCCGGCGACGGTCGTGTCGCGAGCCGGCGACCGCAGTTCGACGCCACCACCGGCGAACGCGTTCCCGGTCACCGCCGTCCCGGTGGCCGTCGTCTGCGCATCGTCGTTCCCGACCCGGACCGTCGCCTGACGGAACTCGTTACCTCTGACGACGGTGCCTGCGTTCTCGGTCACCTGAGCCGCGACGTGGACGTCGTTCGCCTCGATGACGTTCCCTGCGAGTTCGTTCCCGGGGGCGTTGGTGATGCGGACGCCGCCGGCCTGGTCGGGGTCGTCCAGCCAGTCGCCGTTCCCGGCGATGTGGCTGTCGCGGACGACGTTGTCCGCCGACCCCTCGATGGCGACGCCGCGATACGGGTTCTCAACGACGGTGGTGTTCTCGACGACGGTCCCGTCGGACGCGGTCGGGTGCTCGAAGTCGCCCGAGATGCGGACGCCGAACCCGGAGCCGTCGGCCGACCGGCCGTCGTTCCGCGAGACGACGCTGTCGGCGACGGTGACGTTCTCCGAGTCCCGGACCCACACGCCGTTCGCGTTGTGTGTCGCGGTCACGTCCGCGACGCGGCTGTCGGCGACGTTCCGGAGGCTGACGCCGGTGGTCTGCCCGGTCACCCGGAGGTCGGTGACCGTGACGTTCGTCAGCGTCTCGGCCCGTCCGACGACGACCACGCCGCCCGTCTGGTCGTCGTCGGTCGCGTCGATGGTGTGCCCGTTCCCGTCGAGGGTGACGTCGCTCGAAGCGACGACGAGACAGGCCTCTCCTCCTGAGTCCTGGTCGCTCGTCAGGTTCGACGCGAGTTCGTACCGTCCCGGTTCGTCGATGACCGTACACGAGTCGACAGCCGTCCCGGCCGCGGTGCTCCCGGACGCCGCGAACGCGGGGATGCCACCCGCGACCACCGAGAGCGCCAGGAGGACTGTCGCCGTCACTGCTGGGAGTGCCTTCATCTGTTGCCTCGACGACGCATCGGTCGAACGGGTCGTTACTACCCGCCGGCTAACCGTTTATGGGCGGGCGGCAACGCCGCTCGCAGGCCGCGTTCACCCCGGAGCACTCCACGCTTGGACGGGGTCAGCCCACCGACAGGACGATGCTGTGGGGTGATGTGCCATACTGGGCATCGGCGTCGCCAACCCGGCGGTTTCGTACACACCTCGTTGGGTGAAACTATGTGGGGCGGGCCCCTCCACCCCTCCATCGATGGTTTCCTACAAGACCAAGATGGTCGAGCCGATCCGCCTCCCCTCGCGGGCCGAACGCGAGGAAAACCTCGAGGCGGCGGGCTACAACGCGTTCAACCTCGACGCCGAGGACGTCTACGTCGACCTGCTCACCGACTCCGGCACCGGGACGATGAGCGCCGAACAGTGGGCCGCGCTCGTCAGGGGCGACGAGGCCTACGCCGGCAGCCAGAGCTTCAAGCGGTTCCGCGAGGCCGTCCGGGACGTCATGGGCTTCGACATGGTCGTGCCCGCCCACCAGGGCCGCGGCGCCGAGAACGTGCTCTACGGCGCGCTCGTCGACGAAGGTGACTACGTCCTCAACAACACGCACTTCGACACCACGCGCGCACACGTCGTGAACAACGGCGGCGAACCCGTCGACTGTCCCGCCGAAGGCGCGATGGACATGGCGAGCAACGAGCCGTTCAAGGGGAACTTCGACCTCGACCGCGGCCGCGCGGTCGTCGACGACGTCGGCGCGGAGAACGTCCCGGTCGTCGTCCTCACCATCACGAACAACTCCACCGCCGGCCAGCCCGTCAGCATGGCGAACATCCGGGCGGTGCGGGCGTTCGCCGACGAGATCGACGCCACGTTCGTCATCGACGCCTGCCGGTTCGCTGAGAACGCCTACTTCATCAAGCAGCGCGAAGCCCGGTACGCCGACGCGAGCGTCGCCGACGTCGCGCGCGAGCAGCTCTCCTACGCCGACGCCATCACGATGAGCGCGAAGAAGGACGGCATCGCGAACATCGGCGGGTTCGTCGCCGTCCGCGACGAGGACCTGTTCGAGGCCGCCAAGCAGCGCGCCATCCTCTACGAGGGCTTCCCGACCTACGGCGGCCTCGCCGGCCGCGACCTGGAGGCCATCGCGGTCGGCCTGCGGGAAGCCGTCGAACTCCCGTACATCCGGAGCCGCGTCGAACAGGTCGCCGACCTGGGCGACCTGCTCGTCGCCGAGGACGTCCCCATCTACCGGCCGACCGGCGGTCACGCCGTCTACGTCGACGCCGGCGAACTGTTCCCCCACATCCCCCGCGAGGAGTTCCCGGGACAGGCGCTCGTCGCCGAACTCTACCGCGAGGGCGCCGTCCGCGCGGTCGAACTCGGGAGTTTCGCGTTCCCCGGCGCCGACGAACGCCCGGAGTTCGTCCGCCTCGCCGTCCCGCGCCGCACCTACCACCGCGAGCACCTCGAACACGTCGCCCAGACCGCCGGCATCGTCGCCGAACGCGCCCGCGAGGTCAGCGGCCTGGAGATAACGAAACAGCCCGAGATGAAGGAGATTCGCCACTTCACGGCGGAGCTCCGCCCCGTCGAGTAGTCACCGGCCGTCCCGGAGTCGGGCGGCCGTCCGCTCGGGGAGGTCGGCCTCCCTGATGGCGTCCGCCACCGCGTCGACGTCGTACTCGACGCGGCGTTCTTCGACGGTCATCGCGTCCAGGTCGAGCAGCGCGTACGCCGCCCGGGGTCGCGGTCCCGCGGCTGACCCACGCTCCCCGGGTTCATCGCGATGCCCTCGTCGTACACCTCGTGGTGCTGGACGTGCGTGTGCCCCATCACGAGCACGTCCTCGTCGTCGAGGAGGTCTGGGCCGAACTCATCGGGGTACGTGTAGCGGTTCGGGTCGAGCGGGTGGCCGTGCACCACCTTCATCCGGCCGTCGAAGAGGCGGCGTTCGGCGGGCAGGCGGCGGAGCCACGTGAACTGGTCGCTCTGTAGCTGGCGCTTCGCGAGCGTGACGCCCGCCCGGGCCATGCCGTTCGCGCCGAAGTTGTCGCCGGTCGCGACCTTGCGGTCGTGGTTGCCCATCACCGTCGGCACGTCACGGTCGCGGAGCGCGTCCACGCACGCCGCCGGCCACGGGTTGTAGCCCACGACGTCGCCCGCGCAGACGAGTTCGTCCACGTCGGGCACGTCGTCGAGGACGGCGTCCAGGGCGACCTTGTTCGCGTGGATGTCGGAGAGCACGCCGACGAGCATACTCCAACTCCCGGCCGCCGGCGACTTAATCCTGGGCCCTGACGACCGGACGGCGCACCGGATGCACTCTTCGACTACGCGCCGTCGTTGACGATGGCCGTCGACCGGTCGCCGTCGTCGTAGCCGACGGCGGCGGCGCAGACCGCGTGCTCGAAGTCGGCGTCGTAGACCGCGCGGGCGGCCTCGTCGGCCGACGCGGCGTCGAGGAGTACGCTTCGGGCGCGTCCTTCTCGTAGGTCGCCACCAGCGTGGGTTCGTCGACGGCCTCCACGAGGAGGGCGTCCTTGCGGACGATGCCGACGACGGCCTCGTCGCTGCCGACGACGCCCGCGATGCGCGGCGTGTCGTAGTCGTCTTTCTCGTAGTCGAGCGCGAGGAGGCTCTCGGCGAGCGCGTCCCGCGGCGGGTAGCCCATGCCGAGTTTCTCCGCGATGGGGTCGACGTGCGAGCCGTTGCCGACGACGGTCCGTTCGCCCGCCGTCCGCAGGCAGTTGTAGCTGACGTAGGGGTTGTCGGTCGGTTCGGCGTCCGGCGTCGGCGCGACCGTGAGCGTGCCGTCGCGGTCGACGACGTGGCGGTTCGGGAACGACCGGGAGGAGACGCGGTAGGCGCCCACCCCGGGGCCGACGACGATGAAGCGTCCGACGTACATACACGATACTGCATAGTTCACGAAGAAATAGCTGGCGATGATGCACGAACGTCGCAATTCCTGCCGGGGTCGGCTACTCGACGGACCGCTCCCCGACGAGTTCGACCTCGTCGCCCACGGCGAGCGACGACCCCCACTCCGACTCGGGCACCCGGGTACCCGTCATCAGGCTGTAGCTGTGGTCGAACCGGTCCGGGTCGACCCACTCCGGGAACGTGGCCTCGCGCTGCCGGATGAATCGCTCCCGGAACCCGTCGTCCGGTTCGCCGGTCAGCGGGTCGCGGGTCGGCACCACGCAGCGCGGCACCGCCTTGACGCCCTCCAGGAGCACGTCGCCGACGCGGAACGCGACGACGTGCCCGTCGGCCGGAACCAGGCGGTCCTCCCAGAACGCCGGCACGCCGCCGACTTCGAGGTTCGCCCGGAACCGCCGGCGCGCCCCGTCGAGGGTGAGATCCGGGAACCACGACGCCACCGTCTCCAGGGTCGCCGTGCTGATGACCGTCGGGCCGTGCGCGCTGCTCGTGTTGTCCGGGAACCCGCCGTCGGCGTCCCGGCGGAGACTGACGTCCTCGTCGAAGAACGCCGAGAGCCACGCGTCTGCATCCTCGCGGTCCGACGCCAGGTCGAACGTGGTCCACTCCTCGTCGCCCTGCCGCCGGAGCGAGAGCGTCCGCGACTCGGGGTCGTAGCTCGACCGGATCCGATGGATGCGCTGGTCGCGCTTCCCGGTCACGAACTCGCCGTCCGCGCCCACGATGCCGTACTCCCGGTCGCCGACGAGCGCGCCCTGCTCGCCGACGGTGACGCTCTCGTGTCGTTCGGGGTCGAGTGACTTGACCGGGAAGACGGTGATACGCTCCAGCGTGGGCATCGTCCCGGACCTCACCGGGCGGCCGATTAAGCGTTTGGAGTCGCTTGTCCGCCGACCCTCGCTGACCCTCGCCGGCCTCCGTCTGCCTCCGCCGGTCCTCACCAGGCCCCTACCGTCACGGGAGGGGAGGGGAGAAGGTCCCTAGACGGCCCCTCACCTGGCATAGGGGCACCCTCAGACCCGGCGCGGGCGGCCGGCCGAACCGCGAGTCGCGTCCCCGCCGAACTGTCGCCGTGGAGACGGCGAGAACTCCCGGACGGCGCGTCGAAAACTTCGCAAAACTCATAAGGTCGGATGGCGAACGTGGAGTTGCAGTCCATTGGGGTAGTGGCCAATCCTGTCGGCTTCTGGGGCCGACGACACTGGTTCGAATCCAGTATGGACTATCCGTTCGTTCTCTCGCCCGGATAACTCGTGACCGTTCTCGGAAAGCAGCGGCTTCGCCGCGCGGCCGGCCGTCAGTCCTCGACCGCCGGGAGTCGCGAGCAGTGCTGGCGGTCGGCGTCGTAGCAGTCGGGGCAGTCGGGTTCCTGGTCGACGTACTTGCCGAGGCGGGCGGCGATGTCGTCGCTCATCGCGTGTTCCATCCGGCAGGCTTCGTCGTGGAACCCGGCTTCGACGTCGAGGTACTCGATGAGGAACCGCTCGATGAGACAGTGTTTCCGGAGGAGGCTGCGGGCGCGCTCCTCGCCCTGGTCGGTGAGGCGGGCGCCCCGGTGTTTCTCGTACTCGAGGAGGTCTTCCTGCTCCATCTTCTCGAGCATCTCGGAGACGCTGGGCGGGGAGACGTCGAGTCGGTCGGCGATGGCGCCGGTCTGCGCCGGGAACCCGTCCCGGGAGAGGAGGTGTATCTCCTTGAGGTACATCTCGACGCTCTCGCTGATGGGGTCGAATCGTCGGTGGCTCATTGGCTTGGTCGGGTGGGTGAGCGCGGTTCGGCCGGACGGCGTCCGTCTCTCGCCCGGGCGACTATCACACGTCGTGATGAGAGGGGGACGCGAATAGCCCTTTCGTTCACCGGGGTGCGACCCGACAGGCAACCCGGAACCGGGGGCGGGCGGCCGATACCGCTCCTCACTGTGACGGTATCCGACAGTCAACCCGACACTACGGTATTGCCGGTCGAATGCTTAGCTCTCCTACATGTTCTCCGACTGGAGCAGGTCCCTCGGGGTGGCGTCGGTCGTCCTCCTCGCGGTGCTCGCGGGCACCACGATAGCGGCCGTGCACCCGGTGGCCGCGCAGGCAATCGACGTCGATTCGTGCACCACCATCGACGAGTCGGGGCGGTACGTCCTGACCGCGGACCTCGAACCCGCGAACGCGACCGAGTGCATCGTCGTCGCGGCGAGCGACGTCACGCTCGACGGCGACGACCACGCGATAACGGGCACCGGGAACGGCACCGGCGTCTCGGTCGTCGACGCGACCAACGAGACGGTCGACGTCGAGATCAACGACCTGACGGTCCAGAACTGGACGACCAGCGTCCGGTTCGAGTCGGCCAGCGGGACCGTCGACGACGTGACGGCGACGGACAACCGGTTCGGCGTTCGACTCGTGGACGCCGGGGCGGTCGGCGTCCAGGACAGCGAGTTCACGGCGAACACCGTCGGGGTGAACGTGGTCTCCTCGACCGCCGAACTCGTTCGGAACGACCTCGCGGGCAACGAGTACGGCCTCATCGTCCAGTTCGTCGACGCGGCCGACGGCGACTCGGTCCTCGCCGAGCGGAACGTCTTCGAGGCGAACGCCGAAGTGGGCGTCCTCGTCGAGGGCTCCACCGCGACCGACCTCGTCGACAACGAGATGACGGGGAACGGCGACGACGGCGTCCTCGTCGAGAACTCCTCGAACGTCGTCGTCCTGCGGAACGCCGTCGAGGACAACGGCGACGACGGCGTCACGCTCGTGCGGTCCGACCGCAACCTGGTCGAGCGGAACGTCGTCGTCGGCAACGTCGACGA
Source organism: Halobacteriaceae archaeon GCM10025711 (assembly GCA_042662785.1). GTDB lineage: Archaea > Halobacteriota > Halobacteria > Halobacteriales > Halobacteriaceae > JBHSYX01. The sequence goes on along the minus strand of JBHSYX010000001.1, from coordinate 91,873 downwards.
CGGGCTCGTCCTCGCGGACGCCGACCGGAACACCCTGCTCCGGAACGTCGTCAGCGTGAACGGCGGCGACGGCATCCTGCTCCGCGACGCCGACGGGAACCGGGTCGAGCGGAACGTCATCACGCAGAACGACGGCCGGCAGATACGCCTCGGTCGCGGCTCCAGCGGGAACAGATTCGTCCAGAACGACGCCGACTGACCGGGCGGCCCGGTGACTGTCGGCGGGACCGCGACGGTGGCGTTCAGGTTCGCTGGCGGGCGGCGGGGGCGGTGCGGTGTTCGTCGAGCGCGTCGGTGATGAACGACTGGAACTCGGCGGTGCGCATCGCCCGGAGGAGGACGCCGAAGTGGCCGCAGTCCCATTCGAGGCGGTTCGCCTCGGGGACGCCCCACTGGTAGAGGAAGGCGCGGGTGTCCTGGTACTGGGTCATCTCGTCGGTCAGCCCGCCGACGGGGTAGACGCGCTCCGGGTCGATGCCCGGCGTCTCCGGGGCGACGAGGAGGTGGTCGAGACCCCGGATGTTCTCGGGCGTCCAGCCGGCGGCGTCGAGTGCGTCCTGCACGCCGAGGAGCGCGGTCAGCGAACTGTCGAAGAGGAGGCCGGCGACGTCGGCGGAGGCCGCGACGGGGAACGCGACGTCGGGCCGCATCGCGTCCGGCCACGAGTCGGCGTGCGCGGCGACGAACATGGCGACGATGCCGCCGAGGCTGACGCCGCCGACGCCGACCACGGGCGCGCCGACGGAGCGCGCCCACTGCGTGAGGACGGCTATCTCCTTCGCCTGGGTGGCGTACAGTTCGAAGGCGCTGACGGGCATCCGGGCGAGGTAGGGTTCGCCGCTGTAGGAGCCGAGCACCTCGCGTCGGCCGTGCCACGGTGGCACCGGGAGCACGACCCGGTAGCCCTGCCGGGCGAGCGCGCGGCCGACGTACTCCTCCTCGGTCCAGTACTCCATCACGTCGCAGGCCATCGCGAGGCCGGTGCCGAACACGAGCGTCGGGCGGTCGGCGTCTTCGGGGCCGTCGAAGGGTTCGTAGACGCGGGCGGACGCGGTGTCGTCGACGAACGGCGACGGCGAGTCGAACCGGACGAGATACTCGCGGGTGCCGGGGCCGTGCATCGTCGCGGACGTCTCGACCTCGGGGACGGCGTCGGGCGGGCCGTAGACCTCGGCGGCGGGCACGGACTCCCACTCGGCGAGAGCCGTTTCGGGGTCGGGGACGTCGAACTCGACCACGTCGAGCAGGTCGGTCCTGGTGAGGAACTTGAACGTCTTCTGCGGCGACACCCACGCGGTGCCGGCCTCCCGGCGCTTCTTTTCGAGGCGCGTGCGCTCGTCGAGGGAGGCGTCCGCGTCGCCCCAGACGACCTCCTCCCACCGGGCGGTCGCGGCGTCGTACTCGGCTTTCGCCTGCCAGTGGCTGTCGAGGGCGTGCACTATCTCGTCCCGGAGCGACGCGTCCACGGGGTCGGTCACGCCGAGTTCCGCGAGGAACGCGTCGACGCCCTCGCCCTCGGTCGCGTCGGCGGCCGCCCGGGCGCGGAGGACGCCGAACTCGCGGTCAACGGACCCGACCTTCAGCCGTTCGAACGCCCGGGTCTGGAACAACCGCCCGACCGGCGACGCTATCAGTCGATGGGTCAACGGCGTCGTGAGCTGTTCGGTCATACGGGTGAACCGACGCGATACGAATATATGAATCTAACTCACGAAATATTCATTTAGCTGGAGGCTCAACGGTCGCGCACGGAACGCGGCGCCGGACCGGGCCGTTCCGGCGTCGAGACCACAAACCGGCCTTCACAAGCATGCCACGGTTCAGCCAGGAGAAACAGGAACGGATTCGACGCGCGCTGCTCGACGCGGGCTGCGACCGGTTCGAGCGGTACGGCCTCCAGGGCACCACGATAGCGGACCTGACCGACGACGTCGGCATCGCCGACGGGACGTTCTACTCGTTTTTCGACTCCAAGGAGGCGCTGTTCGCGGCGGTCCTCCGCCGGGAGGCCGAGCAGGTGTACGACGACCTCACGGCCGTCCTCGACGAGGCCGACGACGCCGAGACCGGGATTCGCCGGTTCCTCGAGACGGCGAGCGATGCGACGGTCGAACACCCCTCTTCCGGCGGACCATCTCCCGGGACGACCGCGAACGCCTCGAACGCCGCCTCCCGGCGGACGAACTCGACTCCACCCGGATGGACAAACTGGCGCTCCTCCTCCCGAAGATACGGGAGTGGCAGGAACAGGGCGACGTTCTCGCGGGCGACCCCGAGACCGTCGCGATGACGGTCCTGTACGCGTCGTATCTCCCCCTGCACCGCGAGGAGTTCGGCGACGACTACCCCGCTCTCCGCGAGTTCCTCTTCGACCTGGTCGCGACGGGCGTCACGACCTGAACCGGAACGCACTGGTAGCGCGACGTGCGACCCGGACGTGTGCACTCGACCACGGCGTCGGAGGAACGACTGCTCGGCGGCTACCCGGGCCGGATGCTCGTCGTCCTCTCGCTGGGGTGGGCGGTGCTCCAGGCCGGCCGGTTCCTCCTGTCGCCACTGCTCCCGACCATCATCGCCGACCTCCACATCACGGAGGCGACGGCGGGCGTCGCGCTCGGCGTCTTCCAGGCCGTCTACGCCGTCACCCAGTACCCGAGCGGCGAGTACTCCGACCGGTGGAGTCGCGCGACGCTCATCGTGCCCGGCCTCGTCGCGCTCGTCGTCGGCTTCGCCGTCCTCGGCGTCGCCGGCGGGTTCGCGGGCTTCCTCGTCGCCGTGGTCGTCATCGGCCTCGGGAAGGGCCTGTTCGCGACGCCGTCCCGGGCGCTCCTCTCCGACCTCTACCTCGCCCGCCGGGGGCAGGCCCTCGGCGTCTACGCCGCCGGCACCGACGTCGGCGGCCTGCTCGCGTCCGGCGTCGCCGTCCTCGCGCTCACGTACGCGACGTGGCGCGCGCCGTTCGTCCCGGTGGCCGTCGCCCTCCTGGCGGTCGCGGCGCTCTACGTCGTCTGGTCGACGGAGGACTACCTCGTCGGCGACGCCACCCTCGACCTGTCGGGCACCGTCGGCCGCCTGGTCGCCAGCCCGGAGCAGCGCGGGACGCTCGTCGCGTTCGCGCTCTTCTACTTCATGGTCGGCGGCTTCATCAACTTCCTCCCGACCTACCTCGCGCAGGCCAAGGGGTTCTCCGACGCTGTCGCGAGCGGGGCGTTCGCCATCGTCTTCGCCGTCGGCCTCGGCGTCAAACCGCTCGCCGGCGGCCTGAGCGACCGGTTCTCCCGCCGGTCCATCGCCATCACCGGCCTGGGCGTCGCGGCCGTCGCCCTCGTCGGCCTGCTCTTCGCCGACTCGTTTCTCCTCGTGGGCGTGAGCGTGTTCGCGATGGCGCTCGGCTACAAGACCGAGTTCCCGCTCGCCGACGCCATCATCATCGACGACGCCCCCGACGGCGACATGGGCGCCGACCTCGGCGCGGCGCGGGCGCTGTTCCTCGGCACGAACGCTCTCGGGCCCGCCTACGTCGGCGTCGCCGCCACCTACGCCGGCTACGACGTCGCGTTCGGGAGCCTCAGCCTGACGCTCGTCGTCGCGGCCGGGTTGCTCTACTGGGGCGAACGGAACGGGAGCGCGTAGTGCGGTCGGAAAAAGAGCGGGTCGGAGTCAGGACTCGAAGTCGACGTTCGCGATGCGGGTCTGATACGTCTGGAGCGTCTGCTCCTCGGAGGCGTACTGGCTGATGACCCAGTAGCTGCCGTCGTCGGGGTCGATGGTGATGCCGTTGTAGTCGCCCCAGCGCACTATCTGCGACCCGGGGTCGCCCTCGCCCTCGTTGACGTAGTCGTAGGCCGACTCGCCTTCCTTGACGATGGCGTAGTCCTCTGCCGGTCGGGGTCGTACCCTTTCGTCCGGCCGGCGACCTCGACCCGCGCGAAGTTCTTCGTGTCGTCTGCGTCCTTCGGGCCGCTGACGTTGTAGACGAACATGGTGCTCTCGCCGTTCGTCTCGATGGTCGGGTAGGACGTCGGCACGCCCTCGCGCTTGAACGTGTGGCCCTGGACCAGACTCGGCCCGTCCGGGTCCACCTCGTACCACCGGACGGAGCCGTCGTTGATGGTGTGGGCGGCCCACAGGTTGCCGGTGGCGTTGTCGTAGGCGATGGCCTCGACGAGTCGGGTGTCGCTCATGTCGATGCGTTCCTCGGTGTCCGGCTGTTTGGCCGCCGTCGGGTTGTTGTACGGCTGGACCGCGAGTTCGTCGTTCGTGACGGACGCGGTCGCCGGGTCGGTCGGGTTCTCGACCGTCCAGACGGTGAGGCTGTCGCCGTGTGAGTACCGGGCGTTCATCAGGTGGAAGGCGTCACCGCCGCCGTCGCCCAGGTCCGGCTGGCGGGCGGGCTGGACGGTGAACGCCAGGCTGCCGTCCGGGTTCCGGAGGTCCGTGAAGTGGAGCGCGTCGACGTCTTCGCCGGCGTAGAGGTCGTCCTTGTCGAGGGTGACCATCGTCGCGCCGTCGAAGACGTACCCGCCGTCCTCGATGGCGAAGAAGTTCTGCGTGAGGTAGACCGCCTCGGGGCCGTAGCCGAGCTGGGGGAAGTCGACGAGGCCGTAGTTCGAGAGCGGCGGGATGCGGTAGTTCGTCCACGTCCCGGTCGGGTCGGCGGTGTCCGACACCGAGAGCAGGTACGCCCCGGTGAGGTCGTTCGGGTCGTCGATTGGCTCGCCGGCGTCGGTGTCCGGAAGGTTGAACTCGACGCAGGCGACGATGTACCGGTCGGCGCCGCGGTCGTAGCGCACCCGCGGGTCGAACACCTGCGTGTTCTCGAACTGGTGGGGCTCCTCGCCGGGCGCGAGGCTGAGCACGTTCTCGAACCAGTCCTCCAGCCGGAAGTGGTGGAGACGGTCGCCGGTCTCCTTCTCGAAGATGCCGACCTCGCTGTTGATGACGGAGACGTGGTAGTCGTGGCCGGTCCCGATCTGGGCGTCGGACGGCACCACGAAGAAAATCTCGTCGTCTTCGACGGTGCCGCTGTCGTCGAGGTCGACGCCCCGGACGGTGTCGCGGGTGCCGAAGCCGTCGTAGTCGTTCCGGACGGCGATGCTGGCGCCGTCGCCCTTCACGAGCGGACTCCCGCTCGGGCCGCCGGTCTCGACGGCGCCGTCGGGGCGCTGGATGGGTACCTCCTCGGACTCCGAACTCCCGCCGCCGACGATGTCCGGGTCGTCCGGCGGGTTCGCCTCCGGCAGGGTGCCGGGGTCGAGGGTCGCCGCCCGATACGTCCGCTGTGTCGGTCCGGTGGCGACCGCGTCTGTCTCTCCGGCTGCAGTCCCCACGACGATGGGCATCGACCCCACTCCCACTCCGATGGCCTTCAACACGTCGCGGCGCTGCAGCCGGCCGATACGTCGTCTGCCGGCCGTCTCGAATCGCTCGCTGTTGTTGTCATTCGGTGCCATGGTGGACACCGGTTACCTGCAAGTAATGTTGATTAATCAATCTTTTAGCGATTAGTTACACATCGAAATTCGTGGAACATATCGTCTCCGAGCCGTCTGCGGGTGACTGAGCTACTGCGCCGCGGCCGCGTCCACGACCCGGCCGTAGAACAGCACGGTCCCCGTCTCCCGGTCGCGGATGAGGACGTGGAACGGCCGGTCGACGGTCATCTCGAACGGGTCGGTGGGCGCCGACGTGCCACCGGCGACCACTCCCGTCGCCGCCGCTGCCTCCGTACCCTCCTCGTCCACGGCGACGAAACTCTCGTGGACCACGTCGGTGATGGCGAGGTTCTCCCCGTCTGCTCGATGTCGGCGATGCCGCCGAAGTCGGCGCGCTCCACGTCGAACGCCACCGGCATCCCGAGCGCCGAGAGCACCCCTTCAGGCCGAACGTCGACTCGAAGGTGAACTTCGGGAGCGCGACCGAACCGGTTCTCGGTTCCAGGGCGTCCACGAGTTCGGCGAGGCGGTCGGCGTCCACGTCGCGCTCGAACGCCTCGAAGGCCCCCTCGGCGGGCAGGACGACCACCATGCCGGCGCTCCCGCCGACGTACGGGAGTTCGACGACCTGGTGGCCGTCGACCGCGGCGTACGGGAACCGCCGGCGCTGGTGCATCGTCGGCACCGCCGACTCCGTCCCGTCGAGCGCCGTGAACGGCCGGTCGCGGGTGTTCGCCGGGTCGAACTTGTGCTGCCAGGCCGCCTTGAAGTAGACGGCGTTCGTGAGCACGAGCCGCGTCAACCGGTCGACGGCGCCCGCCGGGAGCAGGTCCTGGATGCGGTCGTCGGTCTGTGATGCGACCCAGTCGTTGATGCGGCGGCGGGCGCCCTCGGGGTCCTCCACGAAGTCCACGACCCGGAGCCCCGCGCCGTACTGCACCGCCAGCGTGTCGAGGAACGACTCCCGGAACGGGTATCCTTCGAGCCCCCAGATGGCGTTCACGAGGTTCAGCACGAACGCGTCCTCCTCGTCGCTCTCGGCTCCGTCCTCCCCGTCGCCTCGCTCGTCGAGTTCGAGGTCGAGGGCGTTGAACGCCGGGTGGAGGCGGTCCTGGTCGAACGGGAACCGGAGCGCGTCGGCCATCTGGGTCGCCGTCTCGTCCCGGGCGCCCGCCCACGTCATCGCGAGCGCGACCGAGACGCTGTACGGCGACAGGAACAGGTTGCTCCCGGGCTCCCGGGACGCGAGTTCGTCCAGGAGGGCCACGGCGAACGCGGTGTTCCCGTGGACCAGCGTCTCGACGGCCGCCGGGTCGACGTCGGGGTCGGTCTCGCGCTCCCGGTCGGAGGTCACGAGCGTCGGCTCCGGCCCGCCGAACGCTGGAAGACCGCCGAGACAGCCCGCGAGGGCGGGACCGCCGAGCATCGCGCCGGCCAGGGCGAGGAGGTCGCGTCGGCTGGGGTTCATACCGGCGATTCTCCGCCGGCGGGCAAAGCCTTGGTGTAGACGCAAACGACCGCTGTACCGATGGCTATCCGCGCGACTGTCCGCGTCGAAGCCGACTCCGGACCGCGGCGAGACGCCGGCGGACGCGGTCCCGGACGGCGGCCATCCCCCGCCTGACCTTCTTCCAGAACACCGCGAGCGGCGTCAGGAGGCCCAGTCGGTCGAGCAGGTTCAGGAAGCTGTCGAACGTGTTCACGCTCTCGGTGAGTTCGCCCATCCCCTCGACGACCGACCGCCCCAACGACACGGCGTCGCGGGCCAGTTCCGCGGCCTTGCCGGGGACTCCCCTGGCGACGGCGACTGACTTCCCGGCGACCACGACTCCGCCCTCCGTTCCGAACTTGGCTGCCGCGACCGCCAGGAGCGACGTCCCGACGACGGCCGCGGCCACGACGGCGGGGTCGGCGGTGGCGACCGCCTGGAACACCTCGACGACGGTCCATTTCATCGTTCGGCCCTCGATGACGACGTCGCCGTCGCTGACCGCCTGCACGAACGCATCGGCGGGGTCGTCGGCCGCTGCCACGTTCTCGATGGTCGCCCGCGACGCCGTGACCAGGACCGCGGCGTCGTCGTCCTCGTTCCGGGAGAGGCCGACGATGTGGCCCTGGTCGTCGGTCCGGAAGGAGAACGTCGCCTCGGTGCCGTCGGCGGCCGTCACGCGGAGGTTCACCCGCTCGTCGCGTATCTGCCGCTGCAGGCCGCGCTCGACGGTCCCGACGTCGGGGTCGTCGACGTTCGCGTTGTACGCCGCCACCATCGTCTGCAGGTCGTCGAAGACGCCCTCCGCCCACGCCGGGTCGTCGGCCTGGGACGGTGCCGACCCGGTGAGTACAACCAGTGCGAGGAGGACGACGACGGTACGACCCGCCATCGACCTGGCTCCCATGGATGAACCGACGCCGGGCCGAATGATATAAATATTCTACCTATTGGGGTGCCGTAGTTACCAGAACCGTAGCGAGTGACGTCGGCTGGTCGGCGTCGCCCCAGGACGCCGACGGTTACGCCGGCCCTTCGCCTGCCGACCCCGGCTAAGCGGCGAATACCTATGCCCTTGGATATTATTTCACCTTCTATGAGCGCAGAAGATACGACGCGCGTGGCCATCGCGTGCCAGGGCGGCGGCAGCCACACCGCGTTCACGGCGGGCGTCCTTCGGGCCGTCCTCCGGGAGCGACCCGAGCGGTACGAGATCGGCGCGCTGTCCGGGACCTCCGGTGGCGCCATCTGTGCGCTCCTGGCGTGGGACGGCCTCCGGCGGGGGCGCGAGACGGAGGCCTACGAGGACCTCGCCCGGTTCTGGGAGGCCATCGCCGCCCACCGGGTCTGGGACCGACTCGCGAACGACTGGGCCCTGTCGGTCAACCGACTGCTCGGCGAACTGGGCACCTTCGGCGTCAGCCCCTACTACAACCCGATGTCGGACCGGGCCCAGGACCGCCTCCGGGAGACCGTCGAACGGTTCGTCGACCTCCCGGTCACCGAGGTCGACCCCGACGACCCGGACCTGTTCGTCGGCGCGACGGACGTCCAGGAGGGCGAGTTCACGGTGTTCAAGAACGGGGCGGGCGGCGTCGACGCGGTGCTCGCGTCCGCCGCGGTGCCGACCCTGTTCCCCGCCGTCACCGTCGACGGGCGACGGTACTGGGACGGCCTGTTCTCCCAGAACCCGCCCATCCGCCACTTCACGACCGAGGTCGACGCCGGAGAGAAACCCGACGTGATATGGATCGTCCGCATCAACCCGCGGCGGACCTGGCAGGTGCCGACCTCGATGGGCGAGATCCTCGACCGGCGCAACGAACTCGCCGGCAACCTCTCGCTCGAACAGGAGATAGACACCATCGAGGCCATCAACGACCTCGTCGACGACGACGTCATCACCGACGACCGGTACAAGCACATCGACGTCGTCGAGGTCGAACTCGACCGCCCGCTCGACGTCCACACGAAACTCGACCGCGACCCGGCGTTCATCGCGGACCTCGTCGCCCGCGGCGAACGCCGCGCCCACGACCTCTGGGCGTCCGATTAAAAATCCGGTGTATATGCACCTCCCGGCTTATCGACGCCGGCGGCCTTCTCTCCGGTACGGACAGCAGACCGCTTCGGCCCCCGCCACCAATGTCACAGACAGACTCCATCGACGTCGAACGCGCTCCTTCCCGCCGGACGAAACTCCTCCGGGGCGTCGCCTGGACGTTCGTCGCCGTCCTGGGCGTCGCGCTCCTCGTGGGCTTCCCCGTCGCGGTGGTCGTCACCGTCGGCGCGTACGTGACCGCCGTCCCCCTCTCCCAGTCGCTCCCCGTGGTCGGCGGCCTCGCCGCCCTGGCCGTCGGGTTCTGGGGCGCCGTCTGGCTGGTCGACGACCGGGAACTCGCCGACTGGAACCGGGAGTCGCCGTCGACGTCCTGGGAGGACTGACTGCCGCGTCGAACCCGCGGCCGATACAAAAACGACCTGGACCTCCACCCGAACCGGAGGGGTGGCGTGAGGTCAAACGACGATTTGTGTCTCCAGAAGACATGTAGTCCCCGTGTCGAACTAGCGGGTATGAACCGTTCGCGTCGCGCGGTGCTCCGCCTCGGCGCCGGCGCCCTGGCGGGTGCGTCTCTCGCCGGGTGCCTCGGCGACCCGGGGACGACCACGACCACCGCACAGCCCTCCAGCACGACCGACGAATCGACCACGACGGAGCCGACCGACCTGCCAGACCACGCCCGGTGGGGGGTCGAGACGGGCGGGCCGATACGGGTCGGGCCGACGGTCCGGGACGGCACCGTCTACGCGGGGAGCGGGGACGGGAACCTCTACGCCCTCGCCCCGGACGACGGGAGCGAGCGCTGGCGGTTCGACACCGGCGCCGTGTTCTTCGGCGGGACGGGCTACCCGGACCGGTCGCCGCTCGTCGCCGACGGCACCGTCTACGCCGTCAGCGGCGACCAGTCGGGCGCCCACGGCGACGACTTCGGCGTGTACGCCGTCGACGCCGCCTCCGGCGAGGAGCAGTGGTCCTACACCCGGAGCTACCCGAAGTTCCTCACCCTGCTCGGGGTGGTCGACGGCCTGGCCCTCGTGGTGACGAGCGACGACGCCCTCGGTCCGACCGGCGAGTCGCTGCTCGCGCTCGACGCCGCAACCGGCGAGGTCCGGTGGACGGCGGAAGTAGGCGACTCGCAGGGCGTGGCCATCGGGGCCGGCGCGGTCTACGTCGCCGCCTACCGGCGGCTCTACGCCATCGACCTCGCGGACGGCACGGAGCGCTGGCGTCGCGACTTCGAGGGCGGCACCGTCGGCCCGGGGTTCGCCGGCGACACCGTCTTCGCGGGGAGCGAGGACTACGATTCGCCGGCGGTCCACGCGTTCGACCCCGCGACCGGCGAGGTGCAGTGGTCGGTCGAGGGCTGGGCTATCACGTCGCTCCTGGCCGCGGACGCCCTCTACCTCGGCGGGGAGAACGTCGCGTCGTACGCCCCGGACGGCACGGAGCGCTGGCGCCACGACGCTGGCGGCCTCATCGGACGCGTCCCCGTCACGGCCGGCACGCTCTACGTCGGTAGCGGCACGGTCACCGCGCTCTCGGCCGCCGACAGCTCGGTCCGCTGGACGTTCGACGTCGACGCCGAGTACGGTGCGGCCGAGGCGGCCGACGACCGGGTGGTCGCGGTCACCCGACAGGGCCAGCCAGTCCTCGACGTCCTCGACGTATCGTCGGGCGACCGGAAGTTCGTCTTCGAGGGAGAGCAGTCACTCACGAACCCGGACGTCCAGGACGGACGGGTGTTCGTCGGGGACGAGAGCGGGACGGTCTACGCGCTCGACGAGTGAGGTGCGAAATCGGAAAGAGGGGAGGGGAGTCGGGGCTGGACGCACGCGAGGCTGGCGGGCGTCGAACCGGAGAGTGCTGGACGCCGTCAGTTCGACGGTTCCGATGGCTCGTCGGCCCCGGGGAGGTGGACCCGACGAGTCCGATGTATACGTTGGCCCATGCCTGAGCGCGCTTGCTTCGCCGTCGAGTGAGTCCTCGCATGTGTGGTCAGCCCCAGGGACGGTGTCGCCGGACCGGGTGCAGGGGTCCGGCACGTCCCATAGGTGTTTAGGGGGCCTAAAACACATAAACCTTCACCCGATTCTCAGTTGCAGATAGTTGCCGTCCGGATACGCCCCATCTCTGTTTCGATTGCAGGTCGAACCTCTCCCGAGTCGGGTGGTTTTCCAGTCGAAATGAAGGGGTGTCGGTGGCGGCGTCGCCGGCCGGCATCGAGTGATAACCGGGAAAAAGGGTGGGTGGGTTACCCGCCACCCTGGCCGTGGCTTCGATCACCCTTCGCCGACCATCCGGTCCTCGTCCTCCCACTCCTTCTTGCGGAGTTCGTACTTCTGGACCTTCCCGGTCGCGGTGGTCGGGAGCTCCGCGACGAACTCGAGTTCGCGGGGCACCTTGTAGCTCGCCAGGTGCTCGCGGGAGAACTCGAACAGCTCCTCCTTCGTGACGCCCGGGTTCTCCGGGTCGCCGGAGTCGGGCACGACGAACACCTTCGGCGTCTCGCCCCACTTCTCGCTCGGCACCGGGATGGCCGCCACGTCCGCGACCGCCGGGTGCTCGAACAGCGCGTCCTCGAGTTCGATGCTGGAGATGTTCTCGCCGCCCGAGATGATGATATCCTTCTTCCGGTCCTGGATGGTGATCATGCCGCGTTCGTCCACCGTCGCGAGGTCGCCGAGGTGGTACCAGCCCTCGCGACGCTCGGTGAACGCCTCCTCGGTGGCCTCGGGCTTCTCCCAGTAGCCCTCCATCACCTGGTTCCCCCGGACCACCACCTCGCCGATGGTGGCGTCGTCCCGGGGCACCTCGTTCCCGTCCTCGTCGACGACCGCGACCTCGGTCCCGAGGTAGCCGAAGCCCTGGCGTTTCTTGATCGCGAACCGGTTCTCCTCGTCGATGAGGCGCCGGGCGTCCGAGGTGGTGACGAGCGGCCCGGTCTCGGTCGCGCCGTAGACGTGCTTGATGTACCAGCCGAACTCGTCCTCGACGGTCCGGATGGTCGCCTCCGGCGGCGCCGCGCCCGCGGTCGCCACCCGGACGTCGTCCATCCCGGCGAGGTCGACGCCGTGCTCGTCGCGGTACTCGATGAGCATGTTGAGCACCGTCGGCGCCCCGCACATGTAGGAGACGCCCTCGTCCTCGACGGCCTCGAAGATGTCGCCGGCGTCCACGCCCCGGGTGCAGACGTGCTTCGCGCCCATGCCCGTGACGGCGTAGATGTGCCCCCACCCGTTCACGTGGAACATCGGGAGCGTCCAGAGGTAGACGTCGTCGTCGCGTATCTCCTGGTGGATGGTGATGAGGTAGGCGTGGAGGGTCTCGGTCCGGTGGGTCCGCATCACGCCTTTGGGGTCGCCGGTGGTGCCGGAGGTGTAGTTGATGGTGATGACCTCGTCTTCGGTCATCGCCGGCCGGTCGTAGTCGGTGCCCGCTTCGGCGATGACCGCCTCGAAGTCCTCCCAGTCGCCGTCCACCCTGTCGGCGTCGTTCGTGATGAACGTCTCCGTCGGCACCTCGTCGCGGACGGCCTCTATCTTCTCCGCGTAGTCGTAGTCGGCGTAGATGGCGTCCACGCCCGCGTCGTTCAGGATGTACTCGAAGTCGTTCGGCGTCAGCCGGTAGTTCAGCGGCGTGTGGACGGCACCGACCTGCATGCTGCCGTACGCCGCCTCAAGGTGGTAGTGGGTGTTCGGGTCGAGCACCGCGACGCGGTCGCCCTTCTCGACGCCCCGGGCCTGGAGGGCCGCCGCGAACCGGTCGGCGCGCTCGCCGAGTTCGTCGTAGGTGTATCGTTCGCCCGTGGTGGCGACGACGGCCTCCTCGCCGCCGTAGTAGTTGCGTGCCCTGTCCAGGAACTCCGTGACCAGGAGTGGCTTCTCCATAGCCCGGAATTCTACACGAACTTTGATATTCGTTACCGTTTGTGTCAATTATCGCGCGAGGGTCGGGGGCGTCGTATCGCCGACGGCAGCCGGGCGCCGTTTCCTACCGGGTGGGAACGCCCGCGACGCTATTTATGCGGTCTTGCCGAGAGTACGCACGAATGCGGCCGTCACTCGCTCCTGTACCGACTCGCCGGGCGCCGACCGACGCCGACGCGTCGTCCGGCGTCCCGACGCCGACAACCCGCCCCTGTGGACCGTCGACATGACGTCGACCCCTCCTCCGGGGAGTTCGCACCGAGACGCATCGCCGTCGTCGGCGACGGACCGATGGCCGACGACGTCGCCCGCCGCCTCCGGGAGTCCGCCGCCGGGCAGGTCGTCCGCGTGTCGCCGCCCGACCCGGCGTCAGGCGAACCGACCGGGGTCGACAGGGTCGCGGAGTCGACGGACGCCACCGCCGTCGCCACGTCGGCGGTCGCCGGGACGGACCCGGCTGACCAGGCGGGCTTCCTCGACCGCTGGGCGGCCGCCCCGGGTTCGGCGGCCGTCGTCGGCGTGTTCGAGACCACGGCCCGGGAACGCGCGTTCGTGGCGGCGGCCCGGGCGGTCACCCCGACCTGCCCGTCGCCGTCGCGACCAGACGCCGGGCCGGCGTCGCCGACCGCACCGTCGGCGTCGAGACGACCGTGCCCCGCGACCGCCTGTTCCGGGCCGCGATGGACCGGGCGGGCGTGCTCGCCGTCGACTCCGTGACCGAACTCGTCGACGTCGGCAGCGCCCTCGCCGGCCTGCCGGTCCCGCCCACTGACGGCCTCGGCGTCGTGACGAACGCCGGCGGTCCGGGCGTGATGGCGACCGACGCCGTCGACGGCACCCGCCTCGCGGTCGCCTCGCTCGGCGACGACGCGACGGCGGCCCTCGACGACCTGGTGCCCGAGGCGGGGAGCATCCGCAACCCGGTCGACATCCTGGCCGACGCGAGCCTCGACCGGTTCCGCGAGTCGCTGGCGGCCGTCCTCGCGGACGACGCCGTCGGCGGCGCGGTCGTGCTCTCGGCGCCGAGCGCCCTGTTCGACTTCGCCGACCTCGCCGACATCGTCGTCGACGTCCAGCAGGACGAAGGGAAACCGGTCGCCACGGCGCTCATGGGCGGGGCGTCCGTCCGCCCGGCGGCCCGGCGACTCGCCGCCGCCGGCATCCCGAACTTCTTCGACCCGGCGCGCGCCGTCCGGAGCCTCGGCGCGCTCGCCGACTACCGGGCGGTCCGGGACCGCACTGACAGCCCTTCGACGGCCGACGTCGCCGTCGACGAGGGGCGGGTCGACCTCGCTCTCGCCGAGCGGAACGGACGCGCCCTCCTCGACGCCTACGGCGTGCCGACCACGTCGGCGCCGGTCCCGGACGCCATCCCGACGGTCCTCGCCGCCGGGCGCGACGACGAGTTCGGGCCGGTGGTCGCGTTCCGCCTGGCCGACGAGGTGGTGCCCGCCGTCGACGACGTGGCGGTCCGCCTCGCCCCGGTGAGCCCCACAGAAGCCGACCGCATGCTCGACGACCTCGACACCGCACCCATCCTCCGGGGCGCCCGGGGTACGACCCGGTCGACCGCGCGGCGCTCGTGGACGTCGTCCACCGCGTCTCCCGCCTCGTCGCCGAGCAGGCGTCGGTCGGCGGACTCGAACTCGCGCCGCTGTACGCCGGCCCGGACGGCGCGTGGGCGGCCGCCCCCGGCTCTCGGTCGACCGCGGGTGAGCTACGGCGGCGTGATGACCGCCCGCCCCTCGATGTCGCCACGCTCCAGGCGTTCGGCCACCTCGTTGACGTCCGCGAGGTCGTAACGAGAGGTCCGCAGGTCGACGTCGCCGCGCTCGACGAGCGCCATCAGCTCCTGGAGTTCGGCGTACCGGCCGACGAGCGTGCCGACGTACGAGAACTCGCCGTTGACGAGCGCCTGCGACGGCTCGTGGACGTGGCCGCCGTAGCCCACCACGTGGTGGTCGCCGCCCGGCGCGACGATGTCGGGCGCGTAGCCGGTCGTCTCGTCGCCACCGACGAAGTCGAGCACCTGCCGGGCGCCGTCGCCGTCCGTGATGGACTCGACGGCGACGGGGACGTCCTCCTCGGTGGCGTCGATGGCGTGGTGGGCGCCCAGGTCCCGCGCCAGGTCGAGCGCCTCCTGTTTGACGTCGACGGCGGTGACGGTGACGGGCGCCATCGCGTCGAGGGCCTGGAGGCCGATGTGGCCGAGGCCGCCGACGCCGATGACGACGGCGTGGTCGCCGGGGTTGAGCGTCCGGGCGGCCTTCTTGACCGCGTGGTAGGCGGTGATGCCGGCGTCGGCGTGCGGCGCTACGTCGACGGTGTCGACGCCCTCGGGGAGCGGGACGACCGCGCGTTCGTTCGTGAGCAGGTACTCGGCGAACCCGCCGTCGGTGTCCAGCCCCGGGAATTCGAGGTTCTCGCAGTACATGTCCTCGCCGCGGCGGCACGCCCGGCACGTCCCGCAGGTCATCGCGGGATGGCAGATGACGGGGTCGCCCACGTCGACGGTGGTGACGGACTCGCCCACCTCGGCGACGGTGCCGGCGTTCTCGTGGCCGAGGGTCTGTGGCAGCGAGATGTCCATGTACTCGTCCCACATCCCCTCGACGACGTGGTTGTCGGTCTGGCACCAGCCGGCGCCCTCAACCTCGACCAGGACGTCGTCGGGCGCGGTGACCGCGGGCCGGTCTACCTCCTCGACGGTCAGTGCCTCGGCCATGTCGTCGGTGTACTCGTGGAGTCTGGCTGCCTGCATACCCGTGTGACAACATCGCACGGGGCCGTAAATCAACTGGCAGTCGCCGGCGTCGCGCCCGGGTCAGTCGTCCTCGCCGCGCCGGACTGCGAGTCGCTCCTCGAACCACTGCCACTCGCGGGTGAACTGGCCGGTCGCCTTGAGGTTCCAGACGTCGGCGTCCCGGACGGGGTCGCCGGTCCGGAGCGACTGGACCATGTTCCAGAGCCAGAGCGTGACGCCGGCGCCGATGAGGTACGCGCCGACCGTGGCCACCCGCTGGAGAGCCGCGAACTCGGCGGGGTAGGCCGCCGACCGGCGCGGGAGCCCCTCCATGCCCATGACCAGCAGCGGGACGAACGTCACGAACACGCCGACTATCGTGACGACCGCCTGGACGCGGGCCAGGCGCTGGTCGTACAGCCGACCGGTGAGGATGGGGTACCAGTAGTAGCTCGCGGCGAACATCCCGAACGGGATGACGCCCATGATGATGAGGTGGAAGTGGCCCACGACGTAGTAGGTGTCGTGGACGAGCAGGTCGACCGGGATGGACGCCAGGAAGACGCCGGTGACCCCGCCGATGATGAACGTCGAGAGGCCGCCGACGGCGAACAGCATCGGCGCGGTGAGACGCACCCGGCCGTTCCACATGGTGGCGATCCAGTTGAACACCTTGACGGCGCTCGGCACGGCGATGGCGAGCGACACCGCCATGAACGACGCCCGCAGCCGGGGGTCCATCCCCGTGGTGAACATGTGGTGGGCCCACACGCCGAAGGAGAGCACGCCGATGGCGAGCGTCGAGTAGACGACGAACGTGAACCCGAACAGCGTCCGGCCCGAGAACTTCGGGATGATGAAGCTCAGCAGGCCGAACGCCGGCAACACCAGGATGTAGACCTCCGGGTGGCCGAAGAACCAGAACAGGTGCTGCCAGAGCATCGGACCGCCGCCCTCCACCGTGAAGAACGTCGTGCCGAAGTTCCGGTCGAGCAGCAACATCACGAGCGCCGCGCCCAGGAGCGGGAACGCGAACAGCACCAGGCCGCTGGTGGTGAGCATCGCCCACGAGAAGATGTCGAGGTCGGGCCAGTCGACGGCGGGCGCCCGCTCGGTGAAGACGGTGACGATGATGTTGATCGAGGCCATCGTGGTGGCGATGCCGCTGAGGTGCAACCCGAGCAGGAGCAGGTCGATCTGGACGTTCGGTATCTGGAGCGTCAGCGGCGCGTAGAGCGTCCACCCGGTCCCGGGCGGCTGGAGCACGATGAACGGACGGGCGAGGTCCGCGAACCCGACGAGGCGGAGCCCCTTCCCGATTATCTCCGTGATGAGGCCCGCCCGGACCAGCAGGAGCGACGGCGGGAGCAGCCAGAACGCGATGGCGTTGATGCGCGGGAACGCCATGTCGTCGGCGCCGAGCAGCGGCGGGAGGAAGTAGTTCGCGATGCCGGTGAACGCGGGCGTGGCGAAGAAGAACAGCATCGTGAGCCCGTGGGTGGTGAACAGCGCGTTGTAGGTGTCGGCGTTCCAGACGTTCGGCTGCGTGGTGAGCAGCTCCGTCCGCATCATCAGCGCGTCCGTCCCGCCCCAGAGCGCGGCGACGGTCGCGAGCGCGAGGTAGAGGACGCCGATGTCGCGGTGGTCGACGGTGACCAGCCACCGCACGAAACCCGGCGGCTTCGCGTAGGACGTGGTTTCGGTCACGTGGCCGCCGTCGGGCAGGCTGATCCGCGGACGCCAGCCCCGTCGACGGATGACGAACAGTGCAACCAGGGCCAGGAGCAGGCCAGCGAGCACTATCGGGGTCGAGAGGTCGGGCATGGTGGGGACGCCGTGGGTGGGATATCGCAGTGGAAGCGGACGGCGGTCGGACGCATATATCTGATTGCCGCGCCGGTCACCGCGTCGGCACGCCGGCGAGTCGCGCGTAGACCGCGCCGAGGGTGAACCCGTAGGCGAGATGCGCGAGCAGGGTGACCGCGACGTAGACAACGAGGATGGGGCCCGAGAGGTCGCCGCGCCCGGCCAGCACGAACGCGACCCAGAGGCCCGCCGTCAGCACCATCGCCCGGACGGCGGGGTCGGGTCCCAGCGGGAGGTACGGTTCGAGGGCGAGGAAGAGCAGCGGCCACGCGAGGAGGCCCGCCACGACGAACAGCACGAACCCGAGGAATATCTGCCCGGGCATGCCGACGAACCGGGCGACCACCGCGAACAGGCCGACCTCGGAGCGGGTCTGCACCTCCAGGAGCACGAGCACGACCGTCATCACGGCCATGCCGGCGGCGCCGCCGGCCAGGGCGCTCGTCACTCGATTCACCGTTCTCCCTCCGGTGGGGTCACTGCGCGACGAGCAATCTGTCGCGCGTCGGTGGGCGGGGAGGTGGTACCGTGGCGCGGACCGCGGGAGACATGGTCCCCACAGCGGCCGACGGCAGGAAAACCTTGTGACCGGTGGTATCACCCCGCGGCCGGCGGGCGTGGTGAAGACACGCTCCGAACGCGTCGTTCGCACCGCACCGGCGGATTACCTGTAACTCTGTCGACGGGTTCGCCCGCCGTCCTCTCGAAACCTTCCGTCCTCTCCGTCCGGTCACGAAACGGCTGTCGACGAACCGTGTGTCTTAAGTGTGGTCGGGAAAACGCGACACAGCGAAGCTCCGATACCCCTCTATTTCAACTGGAGATTTCACCGATTCGACACCGGGGCCGGATTCTCGGTCCGTGGGGTCGGCGCACCCCCTCGTTTCCACTGCACGCGCGCCGACCGTTCACTTCCCTGACAACGTGTCGGCGACCCTACTTTTCGACGTCGAGGAGCGCGACGCGCTCGCAGACGAGCGTCTGCAGGTCGGCGGTCGTCGCCGAACGCTCCGCGTCCGTGACGCCGAAGTACTCCCCGATGTCCCCCTCGTCGGCAGCCTCGCCCAGCGTCGCCGCCGGCGTCAGTAGCTCCCGGACCGCGTCCGCCGCGCCGGCCTCGTCCTCGCCGTCCACCACGACCACCGCCGGCGTCTCGCCCGCCTCGACGCCGAGCGCGAGCGCCTGGTCTATCTGCCGCCGGCCGGCGGCGTAGAGCAGCACCTCGACCGCCCGGTCGCGCGCGACGTTCTCGCCCCGGGCGAACGACCGGTTCGCGTGCTCGACGGCCGTCGCCAGGTGGTCCTCGCCCGCGACCAGCCGGGCGTCGAACGCCTGGACCGCACACCCGAACTCGTCGCCGATGCCCGAGAGCCGGGCGACGAACGCGTCCACGTCCGTCACGTCGGCGACGCCCTCGACCAGCCTCACTCGAAATCACCCAGGCTCGCCTGCCCCTCGCCGCTCTCCTCGGCTGCTTCGCCGGCCGACTCGTCCGCGGACGCGGCGGCCGCCGCGTCCCCGTCCGTCTCCACGTCGTCCATCGAGGGGTCCGGATGGCCGGCGTTCTCCAGGATGCTCTCGGCAGTCTTCCGTCGCCCCCGGAGCGCCGCGAGCACCACGCTCTTGTCCGCCTCCCGGAGCTCCGCCCGCGTCTCGATGCCCGCGTCGAAGAGCCGCCGGGCGCGCTTGCGGCCGACGTTCCGCACGCCCGCCAGGTCCAGGAGCTCCTCGCGGACGCCGTACTCCACGCGCTTGCGGGCGCGCCGGACCGCCGTGGCGTCCAGGCCGAGCTCGCCCGCCAGCCGCTCGGCGGCGTTGAGGAGCCACTCGGCCGTCTCCACCTTCCCCCTGACGTCGCCCGGTCCCACGTCGTACCGGTTCGTGATCCTGTCCTCGTCCACCTCGCCCGCCCAGTCGTCGAGGAGCTTCGCGGTCTTCAGCGCGGAGAGCCAGTCCTCGAACGCGCCGTCCTCGAACTCCGAGGGCATCCGGCCGAGGAACTCCTCCTCGTGCTCGTAGGCGAGCTGGGTGTACGTCTCGCGGTCGCCCGACCGCAGGTAGAGCTCGTACATGTCGGGCGTGCGGCTCACCAGGTGGTAGAGCCCGAGCGGCGTCGGGTCCTCGGCGTCCCGGAGCCCGTCGATTATCTCCGCGGCGCTCATCGGGTCGACGTAGAGCCGCGACACGAGCTGCCCGGTGCGGGTCGCGCGGAGACCGTCGCCCTCGCGCTCGACGAACCCGTTCACGTCGAGGTAGTCGAGCACCGTGTCCGTCACCTGCTCCAGCCG
Organism: Halobacteriaceae archaeon GCM10025711; assembly: GCA_042662785.1. GTDB lineage: Archaea > Halobacteriota > Halobacteria > Halobacteriales > Halobacteriaceae > JBHSYX01. The sequence goes on along the minus strand of JBHSYX010000001.1, from coordinate 72,064 downwards.
GCCGCGCTCCGTGGTCTGGGTGGCGTACAGCGTCTCGCCCAGGAACTCCAGCAGCCCCTCGCGCGTCGTGGCGAACCCGGTCGCCACCGTCGCGAGGACGTGCATCCGGAGGGCGGGTTCGGCCGCGAGCTTCGACCGGACCGGCTCCGGGTCGGCGTAGATGTACCGGTCGAACAGCTCCTCGAGCTGGCCGTGGTCGTTCGCGAGCAGCACCGCCTCGCCGTACGGGTCGAGGCCGGGCCGGCCCGCCCGCCCGAACATCTGGTGGACCTCCAGCACCGGCAGGGGCTGCATCCCGCCCGCGCTGCCGTCGTAGCGCTGCCAGTCCCGGACGACGACCCGCCGGCTCGGCGTGTTCACGCCCGCCGCCAGCGTCGGCGTCGCCGACACGACCTTGATGAGCCGGTCGCGGAACGCGTCCTCGACCAGCTTCCGGTGCTCGCTCGCCAGCCCGGCGTGGTGGAACGCGGCGCCCTGTTCGACCGCGTCCGCCAGGTCGTCGCTCGTCTCCGTGTCGCTGACGCCCCGGATTTCGGCGGCGACCGCGGCCAGTCGCTCTTCCTCCTCGGGCGCGAGGTGGTGTTTCGTCACGCCGGCGAGTCGGCGGGCGGCCGCCTCCGCGTTCCGCCGCGAGGAGACGAACACCAGCGTCGACCCGCCGTCTTCCAGGGTGTCCCGGACGAGCGCCGCCGTCGCCTTCTCGCCTTTCTTCACCGGGAGCTCCTCCTGGGTGCCGTCGTCGAAGTGGAGGGCCTGCCCGTAGTGGACGCCCGTCCGGAGGTCGATGGGCCGCCACGTGGAGTCCACGAGCGCGGCGTCGAGCCAGTCGGCCACCTCGTCGGCGTTCCCGACGGTCGCCGAGAGCGCGACCACCTGGAGGCCGGGCGAGCGCTTGCGGAGCTTCGCCAGCGTCACCTCCAGGGTCGGCCCCCGGTTCCGGTCGTCGACGAGGTGGACCTCGTCCGCCACCACGCAGGACAGGTCGTCGATCCACTTCGCGCCGTTCCGCACCAGCGAGTCCACCTTCTCGCTCGTCGCGACGATGATGTCGCGGCTCCCGAGCCACTCCTCGTCGCTCTCGTAGTTCCCGGTCGAGACGCCGACCGAGACGCCGTACTCCTCGAACTGCCGGAACTCCTCGGCCTTCTCGCTCGCGAGCGCCCGGAGCGGCACGATGTAGAGCGCCTTGCCGCCGCGCCGGATGCTCGCCAGCATCGCGAGTTCCGCGACGAGCGTCTTCCCGCTCGCCGTCGGGACGCTCGCGACGACGCTCTCGCCGTCCATCACGCCCGCCTCGACCGCCTCGGCCTGCGGCGGGTAGAGCTCCTCGATGCCGCCCTCGCGCAGGTGGTCGGCCACGCCGTCGGGCAGTCCCGGCAGGTCCGCTACCCTCATTGCACCGTCGTAGGCGGGTCCCCGGGTTTAAACTGTCGGGCTCACCCCGTCAGGTCTATGCCCGGTGCGTCCCCACGCTCGGGCATGCGAATCGAGTTCGACCGGGACACCTGCATCGGGATGTTCCAGTGCGTGGCGGAGTGGGACGCCTTCCAGCGCAACGAGAGCGAGGGCAAGGCCGACCTCGAAGGCGCAGAGGAGGCCGAGGACGACCTGTTCGTGCGCGAGGTCCCGGCTGGCAAGGAGTTCGACGCGGAGATGGCGGCGCGCGTCTGCCCCGTGGACGCCATCGAGGTGTACGACGACGAGGGCAACCAGATAGTCTGAATCCGGCCACAACGGTTTTCCAACTCGTCGCCCACTCTCCCCGTGGGGCGTTAGCATGTGCCATCACTACGAGCATCGGCGCGTCGCCGAGCGACTCGCCGAGGAAGAGACCGAGGAGGACGCGGAGGCCGACCCGGAGCCGCGCGAGGAAGAGCCAGAACACCCGGAGCACGACCCGCTCGTCCCGCCGGCGGACGACTGACCACCCGGTTTTTCAGGCGTCGACGATAGCGTCCGCCTCCACCTCGACGAGCATGGCCGGGTCGACGAGGCGGCTGACCTCGACCATGCTCGTCGCGGGTTTCGCGTCGCCGAACGCGTCGGCGTGCGCGCGGCCGACGGCCTCCCAGTCGTCGATGTCGGTGACGTACATCCGGGTCCGGACGACGTCGTCCGCGCTCGCACCGAGTTCCGAGAGCGCGTCGAGGACGTTCTCGAACGCCTGCTTCGCCTGGGCGGCCGGGTCGCCGACGCCGACGACGTCGCCGTCCTCGTCGGTCGCGGTCGTGCCCGACACCCGGACCTCGTTCCCGACCCGGACCGCCCGCGAGTAGCCGACCCGGTCCTCCCACTCGGTGCCGCTGGAGATAGTGGTGCGCTCCATGGGACTGCTGGGTCGGTTCCCGCCAAGAAGCTACCGCAGAAAGAAGACTTCCGCCGGCTCAGGCTATCTCGTCGTACTGCTCGGAGAGCTTGTCGGCGGCCTCGCCGAGCTGGTCGCGCTCCAGGTCCGAGAGGTCCCACTCCACGACCTCCTCGACGCCGTTGCTCCCGAGTTTCACGGGGACGCCGAGGCCGACGTCGTCGAGGCCGTACTCGCCGTCGAGGACGAGCGAGCCCGGCAGCACCTCGCCGGTGTCCCGGAGGATGGCCTCGACCATGTGGGCGACGCCCGTCGCCGGGCCCCACTCGGTCGCGCCCTTGCGCTCGATGACGTCCATCGCGCTCTCCTTGAGTTCGCCGAGGATCTCCTCTTTCTCCTCGTCGCCGAACGTCGGGTCGGCGCCGTTGACCCGGACCTTCGAGAAGACCGGCACCTGCGCGTCGCCGTGCTCGCCCAGGATGGTCGCCTCGACGTTCTGCACGGGCGCGTCGAACCGCTGGGAGAGGACGTAGCGGAACCGCGCGGAGTCGAGACGGCCGCCGAAGCCGACGACCTTGTGGCGGTCGCGGTCGCCGGTCTCGTAGAGGTGGCGGTTGAGCAGGTCGACCGGGTTCGAGGTCGTCAGCGAGACGAAGTCGTCGTTGTACTCCGCGATGGAGGAGCCGATGTCCTCCATGATGGGCGCGTTGTCGCCCGCGAGGTCGATGCGGGTCTGGCCCGGCTGGCGCGGGATGCCCGCCGTGATGACGACCACGTCGGAGCCCTCGGTCGCGTCGTAGCCGCCCTGGCGCACGACCGTGTTCGAGTCGTACGCGATGCCGTGGTTCGCGTCCGCCGCCTGCCCGACGGTGTCCTCCTCCTTGTCCGGGATGTCGACGAAGACGAGTTCGTCCACCACGTCGCGGTACGCGAGGTTGTACCCCGCGGCCGCGCCGACGGTCCCGGCGGCACCGATGATGCTGACTTTCGACATACCGCGTAAAAATCGCCCCGGAACCCCGTTAAAGACTTCGAAAGGCCCATTTCTCCCCGTCGGACGCCGTCCCGCTCTTCGACGCGCGTCGAACGCACAGCGCTTAACGGTGCGGGGAGCGTTCGGTCGCGTATGAGCGAGTTCGACAAGGAGGCGGAGCGCGAGAAGCTCCGCGAGCAGTTCGAGGCCGAACGGGAGGACCGCGAGGTGACCGGCCGGATGAGCGAACTCCTCCTGCAGGGCGCCACGATGACGAACAAGCACTGTGAGACGTGTGGCAACCCCATCTTCCGCTACCGCGGCGAGGAGTTCTGCCCGGTCTGCCAGCAGCAGGCCGCCCAGCAGACCGAACAGGGACAGCAGACCGAGCAGGCGATGCAAGGCCAGCAGTCACCCCCGGCCAGGGCGACACGCCGACCCAGCAGCAGGGCGGCACCCAGCAGCAGGGCGGCGCACCCGCCCAGCAGGCAGGGACACCGCCCCAGGGCCAGCCGTCCGGCGTCCAGGGCCAGCAACCGGGCACCGGACAGCCGTCCGTGCCGGCCCCCGAGGGGCGGGCGACCTGGGCGAGGCGCGCGCGTCGCTGGTGCGCACGCTCTCCGGCCTCGCCGGCCAGGCCGAGAACACCGCTGACGTCGGCCGCAAACGCGAACTCCTGGCCGCCGCCCGAGAGGCCGCCGAGACGCTCGCGGCGCTCGACCGCGTCAACCGTTAACCGGCTCGACCCCGTGAAACCGACATGGACATCCTCGTCCCCATCGACGGCTCCGACTGCAGTCTCCGTGCGCTCTCGTTCGCCGCCGGCCTCGCCCACAACTTCTCCGCCACTCTCGACGTCGTCCACTTCTCCGACGCCGAGACCGAGGCGACCGACCGCATCCGCGAGCGGGCCGCCGGGGTGCTCGACGAGAAGGGCGTCGAGGCGACGCCGCGGGTCGTCATCGACGACGACCTGGGGTTCCGCCCGGGCGACCGCATCGCCGAGGACATCCTGGACCTCGTCCGGGAGCACGGCTACGACCACGTCGTGATGGGCCACCACGGCCAGGGGACGATGGACCGCGTCATGCTCGGGAGCGCGGCCGAGCGCCTCGTCCAGGCCAGCGTCGTGCCGGTGACGGTGGTGCCGTAGGTCAGGTGACCGGCAGCCTTACCGTCCCGTACGCGGCGACGCCGAACGCGAGCAGACCGACCGTCCCCATCCCGACGCCCCAGGGGAGCAGCCCCAGCACGAGCGCCACGCCCGCGCCCGCCAGCACCAGGGTCGTTCCGAGTAGCACCAGTCCCACGAGGGCCAGCAGGCCGGCGACGGTGTCGTCCATACACCCACGTCCCACCCGGTCGTAAAAAACGGTTCGGCGCTCAGCCCGTGTAGTCGCTCCCCACGACCTCCCGGATGCGGTCGGCGGTCACGTCGCCGACGCCCGGCACCTCGGTGAGGTCGTCGGCGCTCGCGGTCAACACCGCCTCGACGCTCCCGAACGCCTCCAGCAGCGACCGCGCGGTCACCGGGCCGATGTCCGCGATGGAGGAGACGACGTACTCCTGTTGTTCGTCGAGGGTCTTCGCGCGCTTCTCGCCGTGGAGGCTCACCTCGCGCCCGTCGCGCTGCTGCTCCCGACCGGCGATGACCGCGAGCAGGTCGGCGGTGTCGGCCTCGTCGGCGGTCCGCATGAGGCTCACGCCGTAGTCGACCGCGAGGCTGGCGAGCGCGCCCCGGATGGCGTTCGGGTGGACGTTCCGCGCGCCGTAGAGGTCGTCGCCTTCGAGAATCAACAGCGGGCGGCCGTAGTGCCGGGTCAGGTCGCCGACCTGGTCGAACAGCGACCGGTCGCCGCCCAGCAGCGTGTCGAGGAAGTCCTCGACGGACTTGCGCTCCACGGCCACGCGGTCGCTGAGCACGTAGTCGCCCACCTCCAGGGTCTCCAGGCGCACGTCCACGCTCTCGCGCTTCGAGAGGTCCTTCGCGATGGCGGAGTCGAGTTCGCGCTGGTCGACGACTATCTCGACGGTCTCGTCGTCGCCGTTCGCGCGCGCGACGACGCCCTCTTCGTCGTCGCTGGCGGCTTCGTCGTCGGCCGCCTCCTCGTTTCCTTCCCCGGGTTCGTCGCCCGCGTCGAAGTCGGTCAGCCCGGCCTGGCCCGACGAGTCGCGGCTGGCGTCACCGCCTCCCTCGCCGTCGGTGGCGGGCTCCTGGTCGGCCGGCCCGTCGAAGGCGTCGAGGGCCTGCTGGCTGTCGTCGAGTTCGGCCTCGATGTCGTCGGCGACACCCTTCAACTGCTGGAGCTCCTGGCGCATCTCCTGCTCGCGGCGGCGCGAGATCCAGAAGTACGCCTCGTCGCGGGTGTCCTCGGCGAGCAGCACCACGACCCGCCCTTCGGTCTGGCGGCCGGTCCGGCCCTTCCGCTGGATGGACCGGATGGCGGTCGGCACCGGCTCGTAGAACAGCACGAGGTCGACCTCCGGCACGTCGAGCCCCTCCTCGGCGACCGAGGTCGAGACCAGCACCTCGAACTCGCCGGCGCGGAACTCCGCGAGCGTCTCCTTCTGCTGTTTCTGGGTCATCCCGTCGCTCCCGCTCCGGTTGCCCTGGCCGACGAACTTCCGGGTGTCGAAGTGGGCGCCCAGGAACTCCGTGAGCGTCTCGGCGGTGTCCCGGGACTCCGTGAACACGATGACGCGGTCGCCGCCCTCGATGCCGAGCGTCTCCGCGATGAGCATGCGCGCCCGCCGGAACTTCGGGTGGAGGTCGTCGAACGCCTCGGCCTTCCGCATCGCCTCTTTGACCTTCGGCTCGGAGACGAGGCGCTGGCTCGCCTTCGACGCGCCCGAGGACCGGGCGGCGTTGCGCTGGCGTTCGAAGTAGCGCCGGAGCGACTCCACGCTCTGGGTCTCCACGAGTTCGACCGCCCGCCGGAGCTTCATCACCTCCGCGTGGACGGACATGCCCTGGTAGCCCTCCGACTGGTCGTTGTCGATGAGCTGCTGGAGCTGTCCCCGCACCCGGTTGAGGTCCTTCTGTGAGATGTCGGGCTGGGTGGAGTTCACCACGCCGAGTTCCTTCAGCGACGCCAGGCGGTCGGTGATGACCTCGTTCACCGCGTCGCGTATCTCGATGACCTCGTCGGGGAGCGTGATGCGTTTCCACTCGACCGAGGTGTCGTAGGTGTAGTCGGCGACGTCCGAGTCGTCGTCGGTCATCACCTCTATCTCCCGGATGCCGAGGTTGTCACACACCTCGAGGATGGACTCCTCGTCGTCGCCGGGCGACGCGCTCATCCCCGTCACGAGCGGGTCGGCGGCGTCGGCGTGGTAGCGCTCGGCAATGTAGGTGTAGGCGTAGTCGCCGGTGGCGCGGTGGCACTCGTCGAACGTGAGGTGGACGACGTCCCGGAGGTCGATGCGCCCGCCGATGAGGTCGTTCTCGACGACCTGCGGGGTGGCGATGACGATGCGGGCGTCGTCCCAGAGGGCGGCCCGGTCGTCCGGGCGCACCTCGCCCGTGAAGACGACTATCTCGTCGTCCGGGACGGTGAACCACTCCCGGTAGTCGCCGGCGTGCTGCTCCACGAGCGGCTTCGTCGGCGCGAGCAGGAGCGCCTTCCCGCCGGCGTCGCCGTGGAGGCGTTCGGCGGTCACCAGCGCGCTCACGGCGGTCTTGCCCAGGCCCGTCGGGAGGCAGACGAGCGTGTGGTCGTCCTTGGCGGTGCCGGCGAGCTCCATCTGGTAGCGCCGGCGCTCGATGGAGTCGGCGACGAGCAGGGGGTGGTCCACGTAGTCGGGGTCCGCGGCGGCCATTCGGCCGTTCTTTCGTCCTCGTCTCGTTTAAGGGTTCGCGAACCGCGGTGAAAGTAGTCAGGCGAGCATGGCGAGACCGACCGCCATCGCCGCGCCCGCGCCCACCGGGATGGTGAGGTTGTCGTCGATGACGTAGCCCGCGATGATGGGTTTGGCGCCGTCGGCGAGCGTCGCGGCGAGCGCGCCGAGCACCGCCGGCACCAGCGGGACGGCGAGCAGCGACGCGATTGCCAGGCAGACGCCGAACATCGCGAGCAGCACCCAGCCCGCCTTGACGCCCATGTCACCGGAGGACAGCAGGCCGCTGACCGGGTCGCCGACCGTCAGCATCATGATGGCCGGAACGGCCACGGCCGGCGCGAACAGCCACGCCGTCGCCGTCATGCCGAACATGTAGAGCGCGTAGCCCGCGAGGTTGTCCTGCTCGTACTCGCGGGTGAGTTCGTCGAAGATGCGCCAGTCGACGACGCCGCCGAGGCGAAGCGCCTCCAGGCCGAGCGCGCCCGCCGACCCCAGGAGCAGCAGGAGGCGGACGACCGACCACGGGAGCAGCCCCGCCGCGTAGACCAGCGGGACCACCGTCCCGGAGACGTGCACCAGCCGGCGCTTCACCTCGCTGTGCATCTACAGGTCGTCGAAGGAGCGCGTGCCCGAGCGGAGGTCGGCCAGCACGTCGGCCAGGTCCTCGACGGGGACTCTGACCTGTTCGGTGGAGTCGCGCTCGCGGAGGGTGACGCCCTCGCCTTCGAGGGCCTCGTAGTCCACGGTGACACAGAACGGGGTGCCGACCTCGTCCTGGCGGCGGTAGCGGCGACCGATGTTGCCCGAGTCGTCGTACGCGACCGAGAAACCGGCCGCCCGGAGGTCGGCGGCGACCTCCCTCGCCCGGTCGTCGAGGCCGTCCTTCGTCATGAGCGGGAAGACGCCGACGAACGTCGGCGCCATCTCGGGCGGCAGCGAGAGCACGCGGCGCGTCTCGCCGTCCACCTCGTCCTCGCGGAGGGCGTGGGCGAGCACGGCGTACACCACGCGGTCCACGCCGAACGACGGTTCGACGACGTGCGGCGTGAGGTGGCGGCCGCTCTCGGTCACCTCGTCCACGCTGAAGCCGACTTTCTCCGTCGGCACCGTGTACGCCTCGCCGTCCACCTCGACGGTCACCTCGTCGCCGTCGAACGCCGTCCGGTCGCGCTCCGCGAGGCGCTGGAGGGCGTCGGCCACGTCGCCCGCCGCGCCGCCGAACTCGGGGCCGAGATAGCTCATGTCGGGGTCGACAGTCGCGCGCTCGACGGTCTTCGGCTCGTCGTACTCCTGGAAGACCGTGAAGTCGTCGTCGGCGTACTCGGCGTGCTTCGAGAGGTCGTAGTCGCTCCGGTAGGAGAAGCCGGTTATCTCCACCCACCGGCCGTCTATCTCGGCCTCGGCGTCCCAGCAGTCACTCGAGTAGTGGGCGAGTTCGCCCGGGAGGTGCTGGCGGAACCGGAACCGGTCCATGTCGACGCCGACGCGGTCGTACCACCGCTGGGAGACGCCGAGATAGTAGGCGACCCACGCGTTCGCGACGACGCCCTCGTCGACGGCCTCGCGCACGGTCATCGTGACGTACTCCGTCTCGCCCTGGCCCTGCCGGTCGGCGGGGTAGAGCCGGAGTTCCTCGTCTTCGACCGTCGAGAGGTCGGGTTCGTCGGTCTCCGGGTCGAGGAACAGTTCGAGTTCGGCCTGCGTGAACTCGCGGACGCGGATGAGCGCGTTCCGCGGGCTGATCTCGTTCCGGTACGCGCGACCGATCTGGGTGACCCCGAACGGGAGCTGGTTGCGGGCGTACTCCTTGAGCCGGGGGAACTCCACGAAGATGCCCTGGGCGGTCTCCGGGCGCAGGTAGCCCGGCGCCGACGAGCCCGGACCGATGTTCGTGCCGAACATCAGGTTGAACTCCTCGACGGGCTGGCCGGCGAGCGCCGCGCCACACGACGGGCAGACCAGGTCGTGGTCGGCGATGATCTCCTGGACCTCGGGGATGGGGAGGCTCTCGGCCTCCTCGTAGTCGGTGTTGTCCTCGATGAGGTGGTCGGCGCGGTGGGTCTCGCCGCACTCCGGGCACTCGACGAGCATGTCGTCGAACCCGTCGAGGTGGCCGGACGCCTCGAACACCGGCTCCGGCATGATGGTCGGGGCGTCTATCTCCATGTTGCCCTCCCTGACCGTGAACCGGTCGCGCCACGCGTCCTCGACGTTCTGCTTGAGCGCCGCGCCCTCGGGGCCGTAGACGAAGAAGCCCGCGACGCCGCCGTAGGCCTCGTCCGCCTGGAAGAAGAAGCCCCGGCGTTTCGCCAACTCGACGAGGTCCGTCATAGTGCGGCCTTCACCAGGTCGATGTCCCGGACGATGCCGCAGAGCCGGTCGCCGTTCAGCACGGGCACCTGCTCGATGTCGTTGGAGACCATCGACTGGGCCACCTCGCGCGCCGTCCGGCGCTTCGTCACGGTCACCACGTCGTCGCTCATGAACTCGCTGACGGGGTCGGCGGGTATCTCGACGTTCCGGGTGGGCAGGTAGCGGTTGCCGACCGCCTTGATGCCCTCCCACATCCAGTCGTCGTCCTCGTTGGCGATGCTCTCACCCGTGTCGGATTCGCCCTCGACGACGCGCGCGACGTGGATGATGTCGACCTCGGTGAGCAGGCCCGCCATCTCGCCCTCGCGGTCGAGCACGACGGCGTACGGCACGTTCGCGAAGTATATCTCGCGCTCGGCGACCGAGAGCGGCGTCTCGACGTAGACCGTGTTGATGTCCCGGCGCGCGATGGCGTCCACCTCGACGTCGCCGTCGACGTCGCCGCTGGCGATGGCCTCCACCACGTCGGTCACGGTGATGATGCCGACCAGCTCCTCGCCGTCCACGACGGGAACGCGACGCGCGCCCTCGTCGACCATCAGGTGTGCCACCTCGTCGATGGGGGCGTCCTCGCTCGTGGTCGGGACGTCGTTCATCAGCATCGCGAGCTGGTCCTCGTCGGGCTGCTCGATGAGGTCCTCGCGGGAGATGAGACCGCGGTACTGCTCCACGTCGTCCACCCGCTTCACCACGGGCACCGACGAGAAGGACCGTTCCTGCAGGTACTCGAGGAGGTCGTCCCGGGTGCCGGGAAGTTCGACAGTGACGACCCGCGAGCGGGGCGTCATCGCGTCGGAAACGTTCATGTGCGCGGCTTACTACCTCAGCCTTCTTGTACCCTGCGGGGTTCACTCGACGGCGGCATCGTAATCCTGGAGGATGCGGTCGGCGTCGGGGAAGAACTTCTCGTAGCCGTCGTGCTCGAACGAGCCCAGGTGGGTCGCGTCGAGCTTCTGGACGTGCGTGTACATCTTCTCGTCCCGCTTGGCGGCGCGGACGGCGCCGAACGCGTCCATCTGGAGGAAGTTGCCCGCGAGCAGGATGACCGTCTCCGTCTCCGGGTCGAGCAGTTCGACCACCAAGAACACCCGTCCCTCTAGCTCGTTGCGGTAGACGTTGTACTTCGGGAACGTCCCCTGCTCGAAGGCCTCGGTGAACGGCTCTTCCTTGTTGCCGGGCACGACGAAGACCAGGCCGTAGCGCCCCTCGACGCCCTCGTCCGGCCCCTCGGTGCCGGTGTCGCCGGCGATGACCGTGACGGCCTTCCAGCCGTTCTCCTCGCGCTCCTCCGCGAGCGCGTGCATGTCGGCGATGGTCTGCTCCCAGGCGTCCTTGTGGACGTCGGCGCTCTGACGCAGGCGCTCCTCGTCCGGTCGTTCCTCCGGACCTTCCTCGACCATACCCGAACTCGGGTGTTTGCGCGTCAAGAACCTTGTCACTCTCCCCCGTCCCCGGCGTGACGTCGTTCCTCGTGGAAGAACGGTTTATGCCGGTGGCCGTTCTCGCCCGGGATAGATGAGCGACGGACAGGAGGTCTCGGCGCTCGCCACCTTCCGGGAGTTCTTCGCGCTCCGGCGCGACGTGTTCGTGCTCTCGGTCGCGATGTTCGCGTTCAGCCTCGGCTTCCAGATGACCAGCCGCTACCTCCCGCGGTACATGAGCGTGCTCGGCGCGGGCGCGGCCGCCATCGGCCTCTACGGGAGCTTCGGAAACCTCATCGCGGCCGTCTACCCCTACCCGGGCGGCGCGTTCTCCGACCGGGTTGGCTCCCGGACGGCGCTCACCGCCTTCGGCCTGCTCTCCACGCTCGGCTTCGCGGTGTGGCTGGTCGCGCCCGCGTTCGGCGCCGTGACCGTCGGCACGACCCTCCCGCTCGGACCGCTCGCCGGCGTCACCGTCGGCCCCGTCACCCTTCCCGACGCGTTCGCGTTCGGTCCGACCGACCTGCCGGTAGGCGTCTTCCTCGGACTGCTGTTGGCCCAGGCCTGGAAGTCGCTCGGCCTCGGCGCGACGTTCGCGGTGGTCAAGCAGAGCGTCCCCGAGTCTGACCTGGCGACCGGGTTCGCGAGCACGGAAACGTTCCGGCGCGTCGCGTTCCTCCTCGGGCCGCTCGTCGCCGCCGGCCTGTTCGCCGCCACCGACGCGTTCCTCGTCGGCTTCCGGTACGTGCTCGGAGTGGCGCTCGCGTTCGCCGCGTTCGCCACCGTCGCCCAGCGCTTGCTCTACGACCCGGAGGGCGACTCCCTCGGCAAGCAGTTCACGGGCGTCTCGCGGTTCGTCGCCGACCTCCGGTCGCTCCCGCCGACGCTCCGGCCCCTCCTGGTCGGCGACACGCTCGTCCGGTTCGCCAACGGCATGGTCTACGTCTTCTTCGTCATCGTCGTCACCGAGTTCCTCGCGGTCGACCTCACCGTCTTCGGGCGCTACCTCGGCCCGGACGCCCTGTTCGGCGTCCTGCTCGCCGTCGAGATGGTGGTCGCGCTCCTCGTGATGGTCCCCTCCGCGAAGGCCGCCCGCCGGTTCGGCCTCAAACCCGTCGTCGCCGCCGGCTTCCTCGTCTACGCCGTCTTCCCGGTCCTGCTCATCAGCGCGCCCGCCGACCCTCTGGTGGTCGGCGTCCTGTTCGCCGTCTCCGGCCTCCGGTTCGCCGGCCTGCCCGCGCACAAGGCGCTCATCGTCGGCCCCGCCGAGGCGAACGCCGGCGGGCGCGTGACGGGCGCCTACTACCTGCTCCGCAACGTCGTCACCATCCCCAGCGCGGTCGTCGGCGGGTGGCTATACGCCGTGTCGCCGACGCTCGCGTTCACCGTCGCCACCGTCGTCGGCCTCGCCGGGACGGCCTACTTCCTCGCGTTCGGGCGGGAGTTCGAGGCGTATCGCTGACCCCGGCCGAGACGGATACCGGACGATGGCGCGCCGACCCCTATCCGGGCACGCCGAACACGGTTTCGAGCAGGAACGAGGTGAGGAGCATCGCCAGGCTGGCGACGAAGACGTGGATGGACGTCGTGAGTCGCTCGTCGACGGTAATCGGGACGAGGCTGGCGGGCGGGAGGCTGGCGACGAACGCCTGGAACCGGGTCTGGTCGCCCCCGCCGACGGCGGTTCCCGTCGGCGAGTCGGGGTCCGGACCCGACGGCGGCGAGGAGAGACTCGGGAGCGACTCGCCGAGGCCACCCTCGCCCCGGCCGTTCCCGTCGCGCCACGGCGGCCGCGGCAGCAGCGTGAACGTCCCGTAGCCGAAGGCGAGCCAGCCGACGAAGAACAGTCCGTACTTCGCGCTCACGAACGGCAGACCGGCGAACAGGCCGACGACGGCCGAGAGGCCGCCGACGACGAGCGTCACCGCGGCGGCGTAGCCGGCGGCGTACAGCAGGCGGCCGGCCCAGAGCGCCGAGCGGGAGCGCGCCATGCCGTCAGTCGAGGTACGTGGCGACGTACTCGTCGGGCTCCATGTGTTCCTCGGTGTGGCGGTGGCACGCGCTGAACCGACCCTGGTCGCCGACCGCGTGCTCCTCCGGCGAGCGGCTCTCGCACTCGCTGGAGAACTCCTCGCGGAGGTACTCCCGGGCGGCCTCCTCGTTGCCGTTCTCGATGAACGTCACCGCCTCGTCGACGTGGCTCTGGACGCGCTGGGGCACGTCGACGTCGCCGAACACCTCGTTGAGCACCTCGTCGAGGTCCTCGAACCCTTCGTCGATGCCGAGGAGTTCGCGGGTGCGCTCCCGCACCGACTTGTCGGCGTTCGCGCGTTCGCGGAGCACCGTCCGGAACACCTCGATGGCGGTCCAGACGTCGTCGTCGAGGTCCGTGTACGCGTCGGGCCGAATCTTCATCGGGCAGCGCGTGCTGAACGCACAGCCGGCCGGCGGGTCCCGGGGACTCGGTGGCGTCCCCGGAGCGTGATGCGGTCGCGTTCGACCGTGGGGTCGGGTTCGGGAATCGCGGAGAGCAGCGAGTGGGTGTACGGGTTCGCGGGCTCGGTGAACAGCTCCTCGGTCGGACCGAGCTCCATGATGTTGCCGAGGTACATCACCGCGACCCGGTCGCAGATGTGCCGGACCACGGAGAGGTCGTGGGCGATGAACAGGTACGTCAGCCCGAACTCCTCCTGGAGGTCCTCCAGCAGGTTGAGAATCTTCGCCTGGACGGAGGCGTCCAGCGCGGACACCGGCTCGTCGAGGACGACGAACTCGGGTTCGAGCGCGAGCGCGCGGGCGATGCCGATGCGCTGGCGCTGCCCGCCCGAGAACTGGAACGGGTAGCGGTAGTAGTGCTCGGGCTGGAGCCCCACCGTGCTCAGGAGTTCGCGCACGCGCTTGCGACGGTCGCGCGGCGTCTTCCACTCGTGGACGTCGAGCGGCTCCTGGATGATTTCGCCGACGGTCAGCCGGTCGTTGAGGCTGGAGTCCGGGTCCTGGAACACCATCTGGACGTTCCGCCGCCACTGCTTGAGGTCCTCGCCCGACAGCGTCGTGATGTCGGTGTCCTTGTAGAGCACCTCGCCGTCCGTGGCGTTCTCAAGCTGGCTGAGCGTGCGGCCGAGCGTGGTCTTGCCACAGCCGGACTCGCCCACCAGCCCGAGCGTCTCGCCCTTCTTGATCTGGAAGGAGACGCCGTCGACGGCCTTCACGGGCTTGCCGCCGAACAGGTTGCTGGTGCCGTAGTACGTCTTCAGGTCGTTCACCTCGACGAGCGTCTCGCCCTCGCGGACGGACTGCTCGTCGGTCTCGGCGTCAGCCGAAGCGTAGAGTTCGGTGCTCATCGGGCGTCACCTCCCTGGTCGCCGGCGTCCTGGTGGCGGCCGACCGCCTCCTCCCGGGTGGCGTCTTCGGGGTAGAGCAGGCAGGCGGCGCGGTGGTCCACGGCCTCGTCGCTCACGTCCATCTCGACCGGGTGGACGCGCTGGCACTCGTCGAAGGCCTCCGGGCACCGGGGCGCGAACCGGCAGTAGGTCGCGGGCTCGTTCGGCGTCGGCACGTCGCCCTCGATGGTCGCCAGCCGGTCGGCGTCCGGGTTGCGACCGGGGATGCTCTTCAGCAACCCCTGCGTGTAGGGGTGTTTCGGCCGCTCGAACAGTTCGACGACGGGCGCCGACTCGACGATTTCGCCGGCGTACATCACGTTCACGCGGTCGGACACCTCCGCGACCACGCCCATGTCGTGCGTGATGAACATCACGCTCAGGTCCCGTTCCTCCTGGAGTTCCTTGAACAGGTCGAGAATCTGGGCCTGGATGGTCACGTCGAGCGCGGTCGTCGGCTCGTCCGCGATGAGGAGGTCGGGGTCGCAGGCGAGCGCCGTCGCGATGACGGCGCGCTGGCGCATCCCGCCCGAGAACTCGTGGGGGTACTCCTTGACGCGGCGGGGCGCGTCCGAGATGCCGACCGCCTCCAGGAGGCTGATGGCCTCCTCGGTGGCCTCCTCGCCGCGGAGGCCCTGGTGGAGGCGGAGCGCCTCCTTGATCTGGTTCCCGACGGTGTAGACCGGGTTGAGGCTGGTGAGCGGGTCCTGGAACACCATCGCTATCTTGTTGCCCCGGTAGGTCCGCCACTCCTTCTGGGATTTGCCGACGAGTTCCTCGCCGTCGAACTTGATGCTCCCGCCGATGATGCGGCCCGGCGAGTCGACCAGCCCCATGATGGACCGGGCGGTCACGGACTTGCCCGACCCGGACTCGCCGACGATGCCGACGGTCTCGCCGCGCCCGATGTCGAAGCTGACGCCGTCGACGGCGCGGATGACCTCCTTGTCCGTGAAGAACGCGGTCTGGAGGTTCTCCACCTGGAGCAGCGGTTCTTCGGCCGTTTCGCCCTCCTGGACGAACTCCGTCTGGCTCATCTCAGGCACCCCTGCGGCGGCGACTTCGTCCGCCGTGTTGCCGCCGCCCTCGCTCTGCGGGTCGATGGCGTCGCGGATGCCGTCGCCCAGCGCGTTGAACCCGACCACCACGACCGTGATGGCGAGGCCCGGCAGGATGGAGATGTGCCAGGACGCCGAGGTGACGTAGTTCTGGCCGAGCGCGATGGCGCGACCCCACTCGGGCGTCGGCGCGGTGATGCCGAGGCCGAGATACGAGAGGCCGGCGGTGCCGACCATGTAGCCGCCGAGGCTCATCGACGTGTAGATGAGCAGGTAGCCGATGATGAACGGGAGCACGTGCTTGCGCACGATGACCCGCGGTCGCTCGCCGAAGCTCTCGGCCGCGTCGATCCACTCGTTCTCCACGACCTGGAAGGCGGGCCCGCGCACCGCACGCCACAGCGCCGGCCAGCCCCACGACGCGAAGATGAGCGCGAGCAGTAACGCCCCGCTGTATATCTGGTCGATCCAGCTGTCCTGGAGCACCACGGAGAGCATGATGAGCACGAGCAGGCGCGGCATCGCCATGAACGAGTCGCTGGCGATGACCGCGAGCAGGTCGACGAGCCCCTTGTAGTAGGCCGTCAGCAGCGCGAGCACCAGCGCGATGCCGCCGGCGAGCACGGACGCGGTGAGGCCGATGAACAGCGAGATGCGCGCGCCGGCCGCCATGAACGTGAACAGGTCCTTGCCGCTGGTCAGCGTGCCGAACGGATGGAACCGGTCGTAGTCGTCGTACGAGCCGATGCCGAAGTTCTGGCGGTCGCCCTTCGAGGCCGAGTCGAGGTTGGCGGCGCCGACCGTCGCGGTGTCCATCTCGCCGGCGTCCTCGTCCCAGTACTGGACGTCGTTCGAGTACGGGTTCCGGATGTTGGCGTCGACGGTGGTCGGGCCCAGGGTCGGGGCGAACGCCGCGAGCACCAGGAACATCACCACGACGACCAGGCCGAACTGCCCCCAGCGGTGGCCGCGGAGGCGGTCTATCATGTCGTCGGTCGGCGTCCAGTCGGCGTAGCGGTAGTGTTCGCGGAACACGAAGTAGCCCCGGACGAGCCAGTACAGCAGGACGAAGGCGTACGCGTAGACCAGCACGACGCGGATTGCCCACGCGTACGCGGGCGCCAGCCCGAGGAACGTTCCCTGCCAGCCCTGTTCGGGGTGGAGGTAGCCCTGGTTCGGGACGAGGCCCCTGTTGAGGAGCGTCGGGATGCCGGCGAGCGCGTCGCCGATGGCCGCCGGGACGGACAGCACCGCCCGGACGGCGTCCGCGACGGGTGCGAGAGCACCGGGGAGGAGTCCGAGGACGAGGTTAATCACTTCGTTCCAGGGGAGGTCCATGATGGCGCTCATCAGGGCGCCGAACTCGACGCCGACGAGCACGGCAGCGACACCGGCCCAGAGCAGCGCCGGTCGGGGATTCCGTCGGATGCGGTCCAGCAGCGGTTCGTCTCGCAGCTCTGTTTGCGTGCTCATGTTAGTTGGCGTCGTAGCCCACGCGCGGGTCGATGATTGTGTACAGCAGGTCCTGGAGGATGTTCAGACTGACGAGGAGGATGATGAAGATGAACATCAGCGCTCCCGCCAGCGGGATGTCGCCCTGGATCATCGACTGGAAGAACAGGGCGCCGATGCCGTTGATGCCGAACACGTACTCGATGAGCACCGACCCGCCCACCAGGACGTACGCCTCGGCGGTGATGATGGGGACCAGCGGGATGAGCGCGTTCCGGAAGATGTGCTTCCAGACGACGGTCCGTCCGGGGAGCCCCTTCGCGCGCGCCATCTCGACGTAGTTCGCGTTCTTGGATTCGAGCATCGCGGTCCGGCCGATGCGCATCTCGTTCCCCATCGACGCCGACCCGAGCACGATGGAGGCCGGGAGCACCATCTTCGTCGCGGTGATGAACCCGTCGACCGTCAGGAGTCGCCCCATCGGCGGTGCGCCGACGACCTGGGTCTTGACGAGCCAGTCGGTCCACTTGAAGCCGAACAGTATCTGCTGGGAGTCCGAGAGCACCGTCATCAGCACCACCGCGAGCCAGAAGTTCGGCATCGCACGCCAGACGATGCCGCCGAACGACGCGACGTAGTCGCCCCACGTGTTCGGGTTGAGGCCGGCGTAGAACCCGAGCGGAATCCCGATGAACAGCGGGATGAGCACCGCCCACGCACCCATCCAGATGGTGCGCGGCGCGTACAGGCTGATCAGTTCGTAGGCGTTCGTGTCCGGGCTGATAACCCACGACTGTCCGAGGTTGAACGTGAGTAGGTCGACCATGAAGTCGAGGTACTGCTGCCAGAGCGGCTGGTTAAGCCCGAGCTGTTCCCGGATGGCGTTGATCTGGGACGGGTCCCCTTCCGGCCCGAGAATAGCGGACGCGGGGTCGATTGGGCCCGCGAAGAGAATGATAAACGTCAGTGACGTGCCGAACACGATCACCGGAATCGACAGGACGAGGCGTTTGGCGAAGTACGCCCACCTGGTCACGGGCGCTCACCTCCACCTATGTGAACCACTTCCATCGTTAAGCGGATTATACCTGTTCTTCGGTTATTATGTCTTCCGTTTCGGTTGACGCCGATTTTGCCGTTTCGCACCGCTACCGGTCGAAAAATATGAAGAAAACGGCCGAGAAAATTGGAGATTCGTTACTGGTGCTCGCCGCGGTCGCCGATCTTGACCGTGTTGAGCTTCTGGCGGCTGCCACCCATGGCGCCGATGCGCGGGCGGTCGACCCATTCGTAGGCGAAGTGCTCGGTCGCCCGGTGGTGGGTCGTCAGCATGACCATGTCCTCCCAGTTGGCCTTCTCGATCTCCATGTACGCGTCGGCACGGGCCTGCTTCGCGGCGTCGGTGAGCCCGGGGTTGTTCTTGAACTTCTGCCAGGCGTCCGAGGCGCGCTGGGAGGCCTCGGTGTCGAACCAGTTGAGGTAGGAGATGGTGTTCTCGGTCGGGCCGGTCTCCGTGAACGTGGGGTTCAGGAGCTTCAGGAAGTTGTCCGGCGCCGGGTAGTCGGCGATCCAGCCGAGCGTGTAGGCTTCGAGGTTGCCCTTGCGACCGCGCTCGAGCAGCGTCGAGAACGGCGCCTGCTCGAACTTCATGTCGATGTATGCGCTGGACAGCTTGTCACGCATCAGCGTGGCCATCTCCTTGTGGTAGTTGGCCTCGTAGGTCGTCAGCGTGAACGAGTACCTGTTGGAATCGCTGTAGCCCGCCTCTTCCATGACGGCGCGGGCGTCTTCGAGACGCTGCTCGTTGTACCCGTACGGGTACTCCTTGGCCATCTCGTCGTACTTCTCCGCTCCGCCGGGGAAGATGGTCGGCGGCGTGAAGAAGAACGCTTCCTTGTACGGCTTGCCGATGACCTCCTCGACCATCTCCTGCTGGTTGAAGGCGTACGCGAACGCCTTCCGGGCGGCCTTCTCGACCTTCGCGGAGTTGAAGCCGTAGTAGAACGTGCCGACCTCCAGGGTGCGGTGGTAGTCGGCCGTGAGCCCGTTCTCGAGGGGGCCGTACGTACCGTACTTCCGGCCGCGGTCGTCGGTGCCCTCGATGTTGACCTTCTCGGGCTGGTACTTGGACGGCGGCACGTACGGGTGGTCGCCGTTGACGTTCTTCGTGCGGTAGGTGTAGAGCGCGTTCGTCTTCTCGAGGATCTGGTAGTGGACGCGGTCGACGTACGGGCCCTCGCCGTGGTAGTCGTCGCCGCGGGCTTTGAGGGAGGCCTCGGTGCCCTGCTGCCACTTCTCGAGCGTGAACGGTCCGGTGCCGATGGGGGTCTTCTTCGCGAACTCCCCGTGCTCCATCTCGCCGTCGTAGCCGTCGATGTCGCCCACGATGCCCTCGGGGATGGCCGAGAACGAGGTGTAGGCGAGCATCTCCAGGCTCGCGTGGAACGGCTGTTCGAGCTGAATCTCGAGCGTGTAGTCGTCGACGGCCTTGACGGCCATCGTGCCGGGTTTGTAGACCTCGACCTCCTCGCCCTTGTCGTTGGTCGTGGTGTTCGTCTCGTGTTTCACGCCCAGGTCGCCCAGGATGAACGACTTGCGGCGCGAGTTCGACGAGGCCGCGAGGCGCTCGAACGAGTAGACGAAGTCGTTCGCCGTGAGTTCGTCGCCGTTGCTGTACTTGACGCCCTCCTTGAGGGTGAACGTCAGCTTCTTGCCGCCCTCGGACGTCTCGTAGTCCTTGGCCAGCAGGTTCTCGACGGTCGTCTCGCCGTTGGGGTAGTTGGTGAGCGCGTCGAAGACGTTCTGGATGATTCGACCGGACGCGGTCCCGGTCGATTTGATGGGGTCGAACGTCGTCAGGCTGGAGTTAGTGAGCCGGTACGTCGTCCCTTCGCTGGACGTCGTGCCGTCGCTCGTCGTGGTTTCGGCGCTCGTCGTGGTGCCGTCGTCGCCGTCGCCGCCCGTACAGCCGGCGAGGGCAACGGCGCCCGCCGCGCCACCGGTCGCCTGCAGGAAGCGACGTCGGGAAAGGGTGTTATTATCTGTCATCCAGAACCACGTTTTGAATCGACGATGATAAACCTACCGTTACATGAGCGAATAATCGGTAATGGCTGTCTATAGATGACGATATCTCGGCCGAGGGACGCCATTCTTGTACACGCGTGGCGGGCCGGACCTGTCTGTCGTTTCGCAGTACTTATAAGCGAGTGCTACCACTTCACATACATGGCGCCGGATTCGACGGCCGTGCCCGACTCGTCCGAGCCCGAGGTGATGGCCGCTGTCGACACCGACAGCGGCGAGCCGCGGCTGGTCATCGCTGACATTACCATCGACGGGGCGTGGCTTTCCGCCCCGACAGGGTCTGCCGTATCGCTTCCGGCGTGGCGCTGACGCCAAGGATAGGTTTTTGCCGGGGCCGACCGTTTGCCCACGCATGCACTACCGAGAGGTCTCCGGGGGCCGCGAGTTCGTCGTCCGCCTCGAGACGGGCGCCGACTGGCGCGAGGAGATCGAATCGCTCGCCGACGACGAAGGCATCGACGCCGGCTTCTTCTTCGGCCTGGGCGCGGTCCAGGACGCCGAGGTGTGGTTCTACGACCAGGACGACCAGGAGTACGAACCCGTCGAGTTCGACGAACCCCTCGAAGTGGCGGCGTGTGTCGGTAACGTCTCCTTTCTCGACGGCGACCGGTTCGCCCACACCCACGCCGTGCTCTCGCGGCACTCCGGGCAGGCGCTCGCCGGCCACCTGAACGCGGGCACCGTGTTCGCCGGGGAACTCTACCTCCGGGAACTCGACACCGACCTCGTCCGCAAGCACCACGAACCGACCGACCTCGACCTCTGGCTGTAGCATGCGGCCGGCGGACGAGCGCTACTTCGAGCGCATCGAATCGCGGCTCGACGAGGCGATGGCCCTCGCGGGCCGGGCCAAGGAGCGCGGCGGCGACCCGAAACCCGAGGTGGAGATACCGGTCGCCAAGGACATGGCCGACCGCGTCGAGAACATCCTCGGCATCGACGGCGTCGCCGAGCGCGTGCGCGAACTCGAAGGCGAGATGTCCCGCGAGGAGGCCGCCCTCGAACTCGCGAAGGACTTCGCCGAGGGGCGGGTCGGCGACTACGAGACCCGCGACGGCAAGGTCGAGGGCGCGGTCCGGACCGCCGTCGCCCTCCTCACCGAGGGCGTGGTCGCCGCCCCCATCGAGGGCATCGACCGCGTCGAGATACTCACCAACGACGACGGCACCGAGTTCGTCCGCGTCTTCTACGCCGGCCCCATCCGGTCGGCGGGCGGCACCGCCCAGGCGCTCTCCGTGCTCGTCGCCGACTACACCCGCGCCCTCCTCGGCATCGACGAGTACAAGGCCCGCGACGAGGAGATAGAGCGCTACGCCGAGGAGGTCGCCCTCTACGACAGCGAGACCGGCCTCCAGTACTCGCCGAAGGACTACGAGACGAAGTTCATCGCCGAACACGTCCCCATCATGCTCGACGGCGAAGCCACCGGCGACGAGGAGGTGTCGGGCTTCCGCGACCTGGAGCGCGTCGACACCAACAACCCCCGTGGCGGGATGTGTCTCGTCCTCGCGGAGGGCATCGCGCTCAAAGCCCCCAAAATCAAGCGCTACACCTCCCAGCTCGACGAGATCGACTGGCCGTGGCTCGACGACCTCATCGACGGCACCATCAAGGACGACGCCGACGAGGGCGACGAAGACGACGACGCGGGCGACGCGGAGGAGGACGCCGACGCGGACGACGAGACGGAGTCGGCCGACGGCCCGCCCGGGTCGACCCGGCGACGAAGTACCTCCGCGACCTCATCGCCGGCCGGCCGGTGTTCGGCCATCCGAGCATGCCCGGCGGCTTCCGCCTGCGGTACGGCCGCGCCCGGAACCACGGCTTCGCGACGGCGGGCGTCCACCCCGCCACGATGCACGTCGTCGACGACTTCCTCGCCACCGGCACCCAGATAAAGACCGAGCGCCCGGGCAAGGCCGCGGGCGTCGTGCCCGTCGACACCATCGAGGGCCCGACGGTCAAACTCGCCAACGGCGACGTCCGGCGCATCGACGACCCGGAGGACGCACTCGAGGTCAGGAACGGCATCGTCGCCATCCTCGACCTCGGCGAGTACCTCGTCAACTACGGCGAGTTCGTCGAGAACAACCACCCGCTCGCCCCCGCCTCCTACTCGCCGGACTGGTGGCTCCAGGACCTCGCCGCCGCCGGCGCCGACGTGCAGGCGCTCCGGGACTCGCCCTACGTCGACCTCGAATCGCCGGCCGCCGACCAGGCCCTGGAGTGGGCCGCCGAGTACGACGCGCCGCTCCACCCTGCCTACACCTACCTCTGGCACGACGTCGACGTCGAGCAGTTCGAGGCGCTCGCCGACGCCGTCGCCGCCGGGCGCGTCGAGGACGACGCGCTCGTCCTGGAGCGCACCGACCGGGTCCAGACCATCCTGGAGGCGCTCATCATCGAGCACTCCCAGGACGAGGACGTGCTCCGCATCCCCGACTGGGTGCCGTTCGCCCGCACCCTGGGCGTCACCGAGGACCTCACCAGGGAGTGGGACGCCCTCTCCCCGGACGCCCGCGAGTGGCCGAACGCGATGCAGGCCGTCAACGAGGTCGCCCCGTTCGAGGTGATGGAGCGCGCCCCGACCCGCATCGGCAACCGGATGGGCCGCCCCGAGAAGTCCGAGAAGCGCGAACTCAGCCCCGCCGTCCACACGCTGTTCCCCATCGGCGAGGCCGGCGGCAACCAGCGCAACGTCACCGACGCCTCCAAGCACGCCGACGAGATGAACGACACGCCCGGCGCCATCGACGTCCAGGTGGGCGTCCGGGAGTGCTCGGACTGCGGCGAGCACACCTACAAGGCCCGGTGTCCGGACTGCGGCGCCCGCACCCATCCCTACTACGAGTGCGACGACTGCGGCGTCGAGGTCGAACCCGACGAGTCGGGTCGCGTCGTCTGCCCGCGCTGCGAGCGGGACGTCAGCAGCGTCGCCGTCCAGACCGTCGACCTCCGGAGCGAGTACCGCGACGCGCTCGACGCCGTCGGCGAGCGCGAGAACGCCTTCGACATCCTGAAAGGCGTCAAGGGGCTCACCTCCGCGGACAAGGTCCCCGAACCCATCGAGAAGGGCGTGCTCCGCGCCAAACACGGCGTCTCCGCGTTCAAGGACGGCACCATCCGCTACGACATGACCGACCTCCCGGTCACGTCGGTCCGCCCTCCGAACTCGACGTCACCGCCGACCAGTTGCGCTCGCTCGGCTACGAGACCGACATCCACGGCGACCGACTCCGCCACGACGACCAGCTCGTCGAACTCAAAGTCCAGGACATCGTGCTCTCCGACGGCGCCGCCACCCACCTCGGCAAGACCGCCGACTTCGTCGACGACCTCCTGGAGAGCTACTACGGCCTGGAGCCGTTCTACGACGTCGAGGACCGCGACGACCTGGTCGGCGAACTCGTGTTCGGCCTCGCCCCCCACACCAGCGCCGCCGTCGTCGGCCGCGTCGTCGGGTTCACGAGCGCCGCCGTCGGCTACGCACACCCGTACTTTCACGCGGCGAAGCGAAGGAACTGTTTCCACCCCGAGACGTCTGTCTGGTACGAAGACGAGACCGGTGAATGGACGTACGGTGACATCGAGACGCTCGTCGAGGAGCGCCTCGAAGACCCGCGTGAGGACGACCTCGGAACGTTGATTCAGGACCTCGACGGTTCGGTCCGCGTCCCGTCGGTCGATAGCGACGGTAACACCACGCTCAAGCCGGTCGAAGCCGTCTCGAAACACCCCTCGGTGGACCACCTCGTCCGAATCGAGACGAAGAGCGGCCGCGAACTGACGGTGACCCCCGACCACTCGATGCTGCAGTGGCAGGAAGACGGCATCGTCACTGTTGATGCCCACACACTCGAACCCGGTGACGAACTCCCGGCCCCAAAGACAATCGAGTTCGACGGTAGTGCGACCCGTATCGACCTCCTCGCTGAGCTACTCCCTCTCGACTCGGTGCCCAACGACGACATTATGATTCGAGGTCTCGGTGCGACTCAGATCAAGTCGTTGCTGGACGAAGCGACAGACGCCGACGACTATCTCAACCCTGTCGCCGGCCTCCTTGGCGTGAGCAATTCGACTGTCTACAACTGGGTGAGTCGGGACAGCATTCCGGCGTCCGTCCTCGTCGACCTCTTCGACGCCGACGAACTTATTGATCGACTCCCGGATGACGTTCAGCTATCAGTCAAACGCGATACGGCGACCGTCAACCGGATGCTGGCCATCAACGAGGACTTCTCGACGGTACTCGGCTACTACGCTGCAGAAGGGTTCACCCGACGGGAAGCTGGCCAGTTCTACCAGACGACTATCTGCATCCCCGACGAGCCCGCTCGAAACCACATCATCGAGACGTTCGCCCGTACCCTCGGAGTCGACGCCTACGAGGAGAACGAGTGGAAAGTCACTGTTTCAAGTCGGCTCGTCACTACACTGTTCACCGACGTCCTTGAGGCCGGCTCGACGGCGGAAACGAAACGGATTCCCGAGATGATGGTATCCGCACCCAGTTCGCACCTGCGGGCATTCCTCGCTGCTTACTTCAGCGGCGACGGCAGTGCTTCCACCGACCGAATCGAGATTCGGGCACACACAATCAGCGACCAGCTGAAAGACGACCTTGTTGCTGTACTGAAACGGTTCGGAATCGCTGCGAAGGTCTACCAAGAGCGCCGCGTGCCAGAGACTGGTGCAGTCGCTGAATTCTACGATGACGTCGTACCAGAATTCGACGCCTGGGTGCTGAAGATTACGTCCGAGAACGCAGCGCGGTACATGAACCGTGTCGGCTTCCATCTGGACAGAAAAGCCGACACGCTCGAGAACGCGCTCGACACAATTGAGCTCCGGACCCAACGATTGCTCGGCGACGGCGGGAGCGTTTGGCTCGACGAAGTGGTGGCAGTGGACATCGTCGAAAGCGACGTCGAGTACACCTACTCGGTCACCGTCGCGGACAATCACACGCTCGTCGCGAACGACCTCCACGTCGGCCAGTGCGACGGCGACGAAGACTGCGTGATGCTCCTCATGGACGGGTTGCTCAACTTCTCGAAGTCGTTCCTGCCGGACAAGCGGGGCGGGCAGATGGACGCGCCGCTGGTGATGTCCTCGCGCATCGACCCCTCCGAGATCGACGACGAGGCGCACAACATGGACATCGTGGACGAGTACCCCCGCGAGTTCTTCGAGGCGACCCGGCGGATGGCCGACCCCGGGGAGGTGGACGTGAAGATAGCCGAGGACACGCTCGGCACCGAGGACCAGTACCGTGGGTTCCGGCACACCCACGACACGTCGAACATCGCGCTCGGGCCGGACCTCTCGGCGTACAAGACGCTGGGGTCGATGATGGAGAAGATGGACGCCCAGCTCGAACTCGCCCGGAAGCTCCGGGCGGTGGACGAGACGGACGTCGCCGAGCGCGTCATCGAGGGCCACTTCCTCCCGGACCTCATCGGGAACCTCCGGGCGTTCTCGCGCCAGGAGACGCGTTGTCTCGGCTGCGGTGAGAAGTACCGCCGGATGCCGCTCACCGGCCAGTGCCGGGAGTGCGGCGGCGACGTGAACCTCACCGTCCACCAGGGGTCGGTGAACAAGTACATGGACACCGCCATCCAGGTGGCCGAGGAGTACGGCGCCCGGGAGTACACCAAGCAGCGACTCGCCATCCTCGACCGGAACCTGGAGAGCGTGTTCGAGAACGACAAGAACAAGCAGTCGGGCATCGCGGACTTCATGTAGCCTCGCGTGGGCGAAGAAAATACCATCGGCAGTGCGGTGAATGGGTCGTCGGCGGCCGCGCCGTCGTCCTGTTCGGCCACCGACGTTTAATACGGTCCCCGACGTAGCACGGTGCATGAGTGACGACCCCGCCACCGACGAGGTCAAGATCGGCCTCGGTCATCCGGTGTTCAACGAGGACGGCGAGAAACTCGGCACCATCCGGGGTGCCAACGAGGACGGGTTCTTCGTCACGACCCGCGAGGGTATCGAGGCGATGAGCGTCGCCCACGAGCGCGCCGGCCACGACTTCGCCCAGGGCGAACTCATGTGGCGGTGTGCGTCGTGTGGCGAACTCGGCGACATCAGCGACATCCCCGACACGTGCCCGTCGTGTGGAGCGCCGAAAGAAGAGATATACTACTACATCGACGACTGACGGCGCTCCCGCTCCACGTCGCCTCGGAACGCCCGTCGAACGCGAAGACAGGAACTAGAACGGGGCCTGCGGGCCTTCGTCGCTGTCGTCGGACTCCTCTTCGCCCGGGAACGACGGCGTCGGACCGAGGTCGCCGCCCATGCCGGTGTCGGCGATGACCTTGTTGACCTCGGGTATCTCCTTGGTCATGCGGGACTTGATGGCCTGGATGGTCATCGGCGAGATGCCACAGCCGCTGCAGGCGCCGCCGAGCATGATGTGGACCTCGCCCGTCTCCCGGTCGATGTTCTGGACGGCCGCGGAGCCGCCGTGCATGGAGATCTGGGGGAAGTTCCGGCGGAGGAAGTTCTCGATGCGCTGCTCGAGGTCGTCCTCCTGCTGGGTGTCGGTGCTCATGGGAACCGGTTGGGCGTCGGCACTCTTAGGCCTTTGGTTACCCTAAAACGGGTTCGAAAGCACTCGCCGAACGCCGTCCCGGCTACTCTGCCTCGAACCCGAACACGTCGCGGAGCTGGGTCCGGAGTTCGTCGACGTAGACGTCGAGGAGTTCCTCGACCTTCTCGTCCGAGGCGACGACCCCGGTCACGCGGTCGGTCGGGTTCGCCGGGAGTTCGACGCGGAACTCGCCGTCGCCCTCGTAGAACGGCTCGCTCTCGTTGAGCACCTGCTGGTCGAGCGCGTGGACGAGCTGGGAGTCGTACCGCTCGTTGAGCACGTCGAACGCCTGCTTGTACGCGGTCTGGAGCTGCGGGAAGAACTCCACGTACTTCTCCTCCTCGAAGGTCGCCGGGTCGAGGTCGTGCATGCCCGGGTGGACGGCCAGGACGGATAAAAATCGGGCGGTCGCCGGCCCTGCAGTCCGGTCCGGACGGGTGACCTATCAGCACCGGTGCATCATTCTGGTAAACAACGTGATGCCGACTCCCACCGTACCACCGTCAGCACGATGACAGCAAGCCAGTCCAGCCGGCCGCGCTTGGCCATCGCGTGCCAGGGCGGCGGGAGTCACACCGCGTTCACCGCCGGCGTCCTCGACCGCCTCCTCTCGGAGGACGACGTCGCGTTCGACGTCGTCGAACTCAGTGGCACGTCGGGCGGGGCTATCTGTGCGTTCGCGACCTGGTTCGGCCTGGCCAGCGAGGGACGGGACGAAGGACGGCCGACGGCACGGCGACTGCTCGCCGAGATATGGGATGACATCTCGGCGAAATCGGCCGTCGACCTCGCGCTGAACAACGTGGGCGTCGGGATGGCCCGCGCCCAGAGCATGGGCGTGCCGGTCCCCTCGTTCAGCCCCTACGACACGCCGGTGTCCGACTGGAGTCGCGAGACGCTGCGCCGGACGCTCGAAGACGCGATCGACCCGGACGACCTCGCCGCGGTCGTCGGCCGGACCGACCCACTCCCGCCACGGCTGGACATCGGTGCCGTCGACATCCAGCGCGGCAGCTTCAAGACCTTCACCGAACGGGACGTCACCCACGACGCCGTGCTCGCGTCGGCGGCGGTGCCGCCGCTGTTCCAGGCCGCCCCGGTGACCCAGCCCGACGGGACGACCCGGTGGTACTGGGACGGCCTGTTCTCCCAGAATCCACCCCTGGGCGACCTCTTCGGCAGCGGCGAGGGGCGTCTCGACCGCGCCGACGAACTCTGGATCGTCCAGATCAACCCCCAGCGCGAGGACACCGTCCCGACGACGCTCGACGCCATCGCGGACCGGCGGAACGAACTCGGCGGGAACCTGTCGGTCAACCAGGAGCTCCGGTTCATCAGGCAGCTGAACCAGTGGCGCGCCGACGGCGCGCTCGACGAGACGTACCGACCGGTCGAGGTGAAGACCATCAACCTCGACGAGTCGCTCGCGTCGTCCGGGCGCCCGTTCGACTACGCGACGAAGCTCGACCGGTCCCCGCGATTCCTCGGCCGCCTGTGGGAGCACGGCCGCGAGCAAGCCGAGCGGTTCCTCGCCATCGAGCAGGACCGACGTCGCGTTCGCGACACCGTCGATTCGACGTGGATGGGCGACGAAGACGCCGTCGCCGAGCGATTCGCACCGACCTTCGAGGCCTACCTCCCGACGAGCCTCGTCGAACTCCGCCGCTACCTTCGCGGCAAGCCAGAACAGGAGTCCACGGCGCTCGTCCGGGAGGAGTACGTCGAGTTCGCCAGGTCGGTGCGCGAAGCGTTCCCCGACCTCCGATTCAGCATCGAGGAGATCGTCGCCGAGCCGAACACGGTCGCGACGCGCTGGCGTGCGACGGGCACCCAGACCGGGCCGTTCCTCGACGTCGAGCCGACCGGGAGGAGGTGACGCTCTCGGGCATGCGCATCGACCACCTCGTCGACGGTCAGTTGGCCGCGTCCTGGGCCCTCTTCGAACAGTGGAGCCTGCTTCAGCAGCTCGACGCCGCAGAGCCGTCGACGCTGCTGTCGACGGCGAGCAAAGTGACCGCGACACCCGTCGTCACACAGCTCTCGGCCCCGGCCGAGAACGAAGAGCTCGCCCGCACCGAGATTACGGACGTGTGGAACGCCGGCCGCCGCGACAGCCTCGACCGCGTCTTCGCCGACGGCTGCGTCCTGCACCTGGACGGCGCGAACGACCTCCACGGCCGCGACGCCTACTGGTCGTTCGTGCAGCGCTACCGGGACGCGTTCCCCGACCTGGAACTCACCGTCGAGGATACGGTGTCGGAAGGCGACAAGATAGTCCTCCGGGTGACGCTGCGTGGGACTCACGAGGGCCCCGTCCTGGACGTTGACCCGACAGGCCGGCGTATCGACGTCGCTCGCATGGTCATCCACCACGTCGACGACGGCCGCATCGTCGAGACGGGGATGGTCGAAGACACGGTCCGACTCCTGCACCAGCTCGGCGCGCCAGCCACCTCTATAACGCTGTAACCGGTGTATCGAAGGTATCGCCGGCTGAAACGGCCGAAATCGATGTGTTTTCGAACGCAGAACGGAGCCTCGGCCCACCGATTTTATATCGCGTTATGCGGTTTAATCCGTCGAACGGCTCGGGTTCCCTCACCAGTAGAATTCCTGCTCGACTCGCCCTCTGTCGTCGAAATTCGGTTCGAGTGGTGGGCGAGTCTTACTCGGTTTTCCGATGTCGCTCTACCTCTTCCTGTAGAACGAACTGTTCTGCCGGCTGTTCGGGTTCGCAGTCTTCACTTCCCGGCCCGGCCCCGCACGCTGCGTAGCCGGGTTGTTCCCGATCCGGCCGGCAGCCGTCACAGCATGTATCTCGAACGCCGGGGGCCTCCGACTGGATAATCACGTGCGGTCGACTCTCTGCCGCGGACAGGGCTAGTCACGCCCGAATTCCTCAACACAGGCGCGGGGCGCCTTCATGATGGACTCTCGTCCTGGTCGTTCTCCTCTCTTAGCTTGTAAACCGCATATCGCTATACTAAATCTGCTGGTGCGGTTACCAGGGTGGCTTCTTCGACTGACCGTTTCGAGCCTCTGCCGTCCTCGATTTCGCCGTTTCCTCGACCGGCGCCACTGGCGTGCGCGATCCGATGCCGTGTCACCGCCAGCTCTGGTGGCGCGGTCCTCCAGTATCTGTCGTCGCCTGGTGCCGACCTGGTGAAGCTGGTGTCGCTGTGGGGGCGCCTCCTCTGAACGTGAACCCCTGTCCGGCGGCCCAGATGAGGGCTCGCTGCCGTCAGTCTCTGCATTCGTTCTTCCGGTACTGTCCAGACACCCGGCCCGGGGGCGATTTCCCAACCGGACATCTACGGGTCCTGCCGGAACGCCCGAATCTGGGCTATCCGGCCCGTCTCTCCGGCGTTAGGGATAAACAGACCTGGGATGCCAGGTTGTAATTCTGTATATCGATATGCGGTTTGTCTACTCTCGCCTCTGAACTGGCCGAATATTCAGAATCCCACGCGAGAACGCGTCTTCCTCGCTTCTGTGGTTCTAGCGGCGGATCGAGCGTTGGTTTCCTCGCCCCGTCGGTTCTCACCCTTGCTCGACGACGGTCTCTCGATGTGGCGGGTCGTCTCGGCGGAGACTCGTTCGGCTGGCTCTCGGACACTCAGTCTGGGGGAGGGGAATACCTACTCGCCCGCCCGTCAATAGAGTCGACTCAGCAACTGGCCCGACACACCTACCCGTCCTTTGACCTGGAACTGCAGACTACAGGCTTTCCGCTACCGATTGGGCGATTCCCTCCTGCACGGGCTGTATATCGCATACTGGTATATGGAATTCTCTATTAGCGGACTCGAAAGCAGGTCTTACGGCGCACCGGGTCCGGAAACTCGTCGACGAACAACCACCGGTTTGCGGCCAATCGACGTCTCTGGGGTAGTTCAATGACCGCCCGACGAACTCGCCTACCGCTACCCGCCCGCCCGTTCTCGTGGTCGGCTCCGACCGGGCCCTGAATTCGGGGCGAGGCAGCCGGGCCTGCATATTTTTTTCTTGCTATGGAGTTCGTCCAAGGGCTGCCCGCCGAGACACCGAGCATCGAATGCCGTGGTCCATGAACTGTGGAGTCTGGCCTTCCGGGAAGACGATCCCGGTAGACGCATACCCCTGGTTCCTGGCTTCGAACAGCTGGTCGAGGTGAGTCCCGTTCCCGGACTGTCGATCTGGTCGTTCGCTATCTAATCGGTAGATATGGGCCGTTCTCACGTCTCTCCACACAGTTCGTTATAAATCAACCTTGGTTACCAGGCCCGAATTCTGTATCGCACGATGCGATTTATCGATGCAGTCCTCGGTGCAGTCCCCTCTCTCGATTCCCACGGCAGCTCTTCCTGCAGCGGCTTCGGGGTCAGTCATCCCTCCTCCCGGGCCGCGTAATCTCGAGCCATCGGTAAATCGGGGGGGTTGGAGGCTCCTCTGGTAAGCCGATCTTACCAGCATCGCGTGGCGTTCGCCAGCGTTCGGGGCCAGCGTCGAAGGCTCTCGCCCGGCGGTACCGACCGCACTTCCGGTCGCTTCGACATCCCCGTCTCCTGCGATTTCGCGGTGTGGTTGGGTGATTCTCGATTCCCATCCGTTGCGCTCTTTCGACGACGATTTCGTGGCTTGCGGGAATCGAGCTGGATCGAATGATAAACCGCATCACGATATACAAAATTCTGCGGCGGTGGCGAACTCGGACGACGAGCGAAGCGGCCAGAAACCGCCGAAATCACGCATTAGAGTCGCTTCTGTCCAGGAGTCGCTGCTGACCAACCAGCCTGCTGCCACCGATTCCGGTGGGCTGCGTGGCTCGAAAAGCGTTCACGCCGCCGCCGAAAACAGGGTGAGAGCGGCTAGCCGAACTGGTCGCCGACGATGCGGTCGGCTTCGGCGACGAACTCCATCTCTTTTCCGGCGGGCACCGTCGCGCCGGCAGCTACTGTGTGGCCGCCGCCGTCGCCGCCGACGGCCCGGGACGCCTCGCGCATCACGACAGAGAGGTCGAGTCCCCGTCGGACGAGCGTGTGGGTGCCGCGGGCGGAGACTTTCACCTCGTCGTCGTTCTTCGTGGCGAATCCGATGATGGGGCGGTCGCGGTCGATGCCGTCTGAACCGACGGCCATGCCGGCGACGATGCCGACGATGGTCTCGCGGATGCGGTCGCCGGCGTGGAACCACTGCACGTGCTCCTCGCGGGTGACGCCCTCGCTCGTGACCCAGTTGAGCCCCTCCGAGAGGTTTCGCCGGTGGTTCCGGAGGAGGGTCCGGGCGCGGGCGAGGGCGGCGTCCCGGTCGCCGAGGCAGACGGCGAGGCCGACGTCCGCGCGTTCGTACCGCGCGGTTGCGTTGAGCAGGGTGGAGAACTCGCTCGGGTCGCGGAGTTCGGTGCCCTGCTCCTCGCGGGCGAGCGTGTAGGTCGTCCCGACGAGCGCATCTATCTTCCCGGCGTTCACGCCGCGCTGGACGGCACGCTGGATGAGCGCGCTCGCGACCGCCTGGCGCTCGTCGGTCGTGAGGTCGGCCCAGGTGCGCCACTCGCCGTCGGCGCGCAGGTCCAGGTCGAGGCCGTCGAGGAACCGGATGGCGCCGTTCTCGTCGTTCGTGATGCCGGGGATGTTCACCTCGCTCGCGTACTCCAGGAGCTTCGGGAGCGGTCGGGTCTGCTTGCCGTAGAGCGCCAGGTCGGTGGCTTCTTCGAGGACACCCGCCGCGACGCCCTCCTCGACGATGGCGGTGTTCGCGCCTTCGAGTTCGCCGCTGGAGGCCTGCATGTCGCCGACCGCGCCGACGACGGCGAGCGCCGCGAGGTCGCGGTTGTCGCCGCCTTCGGGTTCGAGCGCCCGGGCAAGCACGTAGCTCGCGCCCGCGCCCGAGAGCTCCGAGGAGCCGTCGATGCCCTCCAGGAGCGGGTTGAGGTGGAACGCGGTGTCGGCGTCGGCGGGCTGGTGGTGGTCGGCGACGACGGGCGTGAAGTCGCCGGCGGCCTCGTGGTCGGCGATGACGTCGAGCTGGCCGCTCCCGAAGTCGGTGAACAGCACCGTGTCGTAGTCGGTGGCGGCGATGGCGGCTATCTCCTCGGCGTCGAGCTGCTTGCTGAACACCGTCTCGAACGGGACGCCGGCGCGTTCGAGCGCGGTGGCGGCGACGGCGGCGCTCGTCAGGCCGTCGGCGTCGATGTGGGAGGCGAGCAGCACCGCGTCCGCGTCGCGGACGTGGTCGGCGCAGGCGCGGGCGCGCTCGGCGAGTGCGGGGACCGGGCCGTCGTCCATCATCGCGTGGCTGGTGCGGGCTGGCGGATAAACCTACGCCTCCCCGAGGCGGGCGACGACCGCCCTGGCCAGCGCCTCGAACGTCGCGTCCTCGGGCACCACGTCGACGGTGATGCCCAGCGATTCGGCCGTCTCACGGGTCGGCGCGCCGATGGCGCCGACGACGCCACGGTCGAGCCCGTCGAGTGCGCCCTCCAGCACGCCGCGTTCGCGGGCGGCGGCGACGAAGTGCTCGGCGGTCATCGAGGACGTGAACAGCGCGCCGTCGAGGTCGCCCCGGGCGGCGCGCTCGGCGGAGTCGCCGGCGCCCGCCGGCCGCACGAGGTCGTAGAGGACGGTCTCGTGGACGTACGCGCCGGCGTCGTTCAGCCCGTCGAGCAGGACCTGGGCGCCGTGGTCGCTCCGGGCGACCTCCACCCGGGCGCCGTCGACCGCGTCGCGGAGCGCGTCGACCAGCCCCTCGGAGGTGTACTCGTCGGGCACCAGGTCGACCGCGTAGCCGTGGTCTTCGAGGACGCCGGCCGTCCGGGGGCCGATGGCGCAGACCGCCGCCGCACCCGGGTCCCAGCCGGCGTCGGCGGCGAGTTCCACGCCGGTCCTGCTCGTCAGGAGCGCGTAGTCGGCGTCGTCGCGGGGCACCCGGTCCGTCTCCCGGACGGCGAGCATCGGGTCGCCGACGGCGTCGACGCCGAGGTCGTCGAGCAGGGCGACCGCGCGGTCGAGACGCTCGTCGTCCGGCCGGAAGACAGCGAGCGACGGCCGGCTCATGCCTCCTCCCGGGCCTCCTCGATGAGGTCGGCGGCGCCGCGCTCGGCGAGGTCCTGGGCGAGCTGTCGGGCCGTCCGCGCGTACCGCTCGACGGGCAGGTCGCGGCTGACCGAGAGCTTCTCGCTCCCGTCGGTGCTGAACACCTGGGCGTTCACGTGGACGTGTTCGCCCTGGACGACGGCGTGGACGCCGACGGGCGCGATGCAGCCGCCGCCGAGTTCCGCGAGCACGATGCGTTCGACGGTGGTCTCGACGCGCGAGCGCGGATGGTCGAGCACATCGTGGATGCGCTCGGCGAGGTCGTCGTCGCGGCCCGTGACGGCGAGTGCGCCCTGGCCGGGCGCGGGCACGAAGTCGGTCCGGGGAGTTCGGTGAAGTCGACGTACCGGGCGAGGCCGCTTCGCTCCAGGCCCGCCTCCGCGAGGACGATGGCGTCGTACTCGGTCTCGACCTCGCGGCCGAGCGCCTGCTTCCGGAGTTCGCTCAGCCCCTCGAACCACTCCTCGACGGTGCGGTCGTACTCGGGCAGGTCGTCGGTGTGGGTGCCGTCGTTCTCCTCCTTCGCGCGGTCGCGCTGCTCGGCCGCCAGGCGTTCCTTCTCGGCTTCGGTCCGGCGTTCGTGTTCGGCCTGGAGGAGGGCGCCAGCAGCTTCTCGACGCGGGTGTCGACGTTCCCGCGCAGGGGTTCGACCTGGAGGTCCGGCCGCTCGGACAGCAACTGGGCGGTCCGGCGCAGGCTCGACGTGCCGACGACGGCGCCGTCGGGCAGTTCGTCGAGCGTCGCGCCGTCGGGCGTCACCAGCACGTCGCCCGGCGGACCGCGCTCCGGGACCGCGGCGACGACGAGGTCGTCGGGCTGCTCGGTCGGCATGTCCTTCATCGAGTGGACGGCGGCGTCCACCTCGCCGTCGAGCACCTTCTCGTCGAGGCTCCGGACGAACGCACCGGTCTTCCCGAGTCGGTGGATGAGTTCGTCCTGAATCTGGTCGCCCGTGGTCTCGACCTCCACGAGTTCGACCTCGATGCGGCGTCGCTCCAGGGCTTCCTTGACCGTCGTGGCCTGGCGGAGCGCGAGGTCGGAGCCTCGCGTCGCCAGCCGTATCGACGTCCCGCGTCTGCTCATGGTCGGGTATCGGGGTCCCACCTTGAAACCTGCTTCGAGGTCAGGGCACGCCGAGCCGACGGTGGCGCGCGAGCAGGTAGTGGACGGTCACCGGCACCTCGGCGAGGTAGGCGACGACGAGGAAGACGAGCGGTTCGGAGCCGGGTGCCGCGAGCAGGGCCGCTATCACGGCGAGCGACAGCCCGAGCACCGCCGCGCCGAGATACGTCCCGACGGGCGGCGTCCAGTCGGCGTTCGCGCTCGCGATGGCGCCCGCGTCGCGGTAGATGGCGACGGGGACGAGGAGCGCGAGCACGACCAGCGGGACGCCGAGCGCGGTCAGCGCGATGTCGAAGACAGCGACCGGACCGCCGATGGACGCCGGCGAGACGGAGACGCTGAACAGCACCCACGCCGTGGTCACCAGCCAGAACGCGAACGCGATGGGCGTCGCCGCCAGCCAGTACCACCACCGCGACTCGACCCGGACCGCGCGGGAGCCAGACTCGGCCATCGTCGCGGGGTAGGGGTGCAGGGGCCTAAAGCCGTTCCGGACCGGCCTACAGGTGCTCCTGGTAGGCGTCCAGCGTCTCCTCTACGTCCTCGCGGGTGTGGGCGTAGCTCACGAACTGCGATTCGAACTGGTTGGCGGTGAGGAAGACGCCGGCTTCGCGCATCGCCGGCCAGAACAGGCGCTCCCACCGCTCGGTCGCGGCGCGGTCCACGTCCGCGCCGTTCTTCGGGCAGGTGTCGTAGAGCGCACACGACGGGTCCTGCCGGCAGCCCGCCTCGCATCGCTCGCCCTCGCCGGGGGCACCCCGGGTGAACGTGACCTTGAACATGCTGTCCGTGCCGGTCACGGTGTACTCGGGCGCCTGGTCCTCGACGATGTCGGTGAGGCCGCGCCGGAGCTCCTCGCCCAGGCCGTCGACGTGGTCGTAGACGTCCTCTTCGGCGGCGAACCGGAGCGTCTCCAGGCCGGCGGCCATCGTGACGGGGTGGCCGGAGAACGTGCCGGACTGGAACACGTCGCCGGCGGGCGTGAACTGCTCCATGATCTCGGTCCGGCCGCCGATGGCGCCCACCGGGAAGCCGCCGCCGATTATCTTCCCGAACGTCGTGAGGTCCGGGGTGACGCCGAACTCGCCCTGGGCGCACGCCAGGCCGCCGACGCGGAAGCCCGTGATGACCTCGTCGAAGACGAGGAGCGCGCCGTGTTCGTCGGTGAGTTCGCGGAGCGTCTCGTGGTAGCCGTCTTCGGGCATCACGATGCCGTGGTTGCCGAGGATGGGTTCGGTGAGGACGGCGGCGATGTCGTCGCCGTGCTCCTCGAACACCGCCTCGACGGCGTCCACGTCGTTGAACGGCACCGGGATGGTGTGCTCGGCGAACGCCTCGGGGATGCCGGGGCTGGACGGCGACGCGCCGTCGGGGCCGCCGGAGACGAGCGTGGACTCGTTGGCGCCGTGGTAGCTCCCCTGCATGATGACGATCTTGTCCCGGCCGGTGTAGCCGCGCGCGAGGCGCACGGCAGAGACGGTGGCTTCGGTGCCGGAGTTCACGAACCGCACCATCTCGACGCTCGGGACGTGGCGGACGACGAACTCCGCGAGGTCGACCTCGACCTCGGTCGGCGCGCCGTACATCGGGCCGTCACTGGCCGTGGACTGGATGGCGGCGGTCACCCGCTCGGGCAGCGTGTGGCCCAGCAGGAGTGGGCCGTAGCCCATGACGTAGTCGATGAGGCGGTTGCCGTCGGCGTCGATGACGTGTGCGCCGTCGCCGCGTTCGACGAAGAACGGGTACGGGCGGATGGCACGCACCGAGGAGTTGACGCCACCGGGAAGCACGTCCAGTGCCCGGTCGTAGAGTGCTCGAGACTGCTCGTCGCGCATGCTTCGGGCTTCGCGTCCCGGGGGAAAGAACTTATCGGGATTCAGAGCTCGCGGAAGTAGCCGTCCTCGAGTTCGCGGTGGAGGAGGTAGTGGTTGAGGTAGGCCCGGAGGTAGGTCAGGAACAGGCCGCCGTAGCCCTTGGCCTCCTGGCGGCGGACGGACGTCTCGACCCAGCAGTCCGGGTCGTAGACCATCTCGCCGTGGTGTTTCATCCGCATCGAGAGTTCGGTGTCCTCCATGAACGCGAGTTCCTCGTCGAAGCCGCCCTCGGCGAGGAACGCCTCCCGGAGGAACCCGGCGTTGTTGCCGCTCTGCTGGACGAATCCGACGGGCCACGAGACCCGGTACCACCAGTCGGAGAGGAGTTTGAACAGCACGCGGTGTTTGAGTCCGGCCTCCAGGGGTCGGAGCGGGCCGCCGGTGCCGACGACGGCCGGGTCCTCGAAGTGGCGGCGGTGGGCCTCGACCCAGTGCGGGGGCACCACGGTGTCGGCGTCGGTGAACAGCACCACGTCGCCGGTGGCCGCCTGCGCGCCCTGGTTGCGCGCGGCACCCGCGCCTGTGCCGTCGCCGTCTTCGAGGACCACGTCGGCGGCGTCGTGGCTCCGGGCGACGTCGAGGCTGCCGTCGCCGCACGCCACGACGACGACTTCGGCGTCCTGGTCCGCGAGCGAGTCCAGGGCGTTCGCCAGTCGCGTCTCCTCGTTGTAGGCGGGGACTACGACGGAGGCAGACAGCGGCATCGTTCGCGACATACAACCGTCGCTATATGGCTTTGTTGCATCACCTCGAAAAAGTACCACGAACCGGATCGTGGCGGCGCCGAACCACTCGCAGACGGCCACCGCCGACGCCGGCCGGCGTGAGCACGACGAGTCGAGGGCCGGCCGGCAGGATGCGGCGTGGACCAGACGCCGCGAGCTGAGGTACCGAACCGCAGTCTGCCTACACTGCTTCCACCCCCGGTTGCCCGTGCGGACCTGGCAGGCGTCCTCGACGGGCACGACGAATATCTTGCCGTCGCCCGGGTCGCCCGTGTGGGCGGCCTCCCGGATGGCCGTGACGACGTCCTCGGCGGGCACGTCAGCGACGACGCACTCGACTTTCACCTTCTGGTGGAGGTCGACCACGTACTCCTCGCCGCGCCACTGCCCTTTCTTCGCGGGCTGGCTGCCCCGGCCGCTCACGTTCGTGACGGTGAGGCTGGGCGCGCCGACGTCCGCGAGTGCTTCCTTGATGGCTGGCAGCACGTCCGGGCGGACGACGGCCATGACCAGCTTGATGGCGCCGTCGTTGGGCAGGTCGCCGCCGTCGGTGCGGATGGCGGCGTCGCCGGGCCCATCGATGCCGAACTCGGGGTAGGTCTCCACCCCGTGCTCGGAGACGTCGAGGCCTTCGCGCTCGTGGGCGGGGTCGACCCGCGCCTGGCCGAGCGCCCGCGCCGCGCCGAAGACGGCGCCGGTCGCGAGCACGGTCCAGGCCGCGATGACCGCGACGCCGAGGACCTGGGCGGCGAACGACGTGACGAGCGCGTCTATCGACGGCGACGCCCAGAACCCGACCGAGACGAACGGGAACGCGAGCGCGCCCAGCACGCCGGCGGAGCCGTGCACCGGGAACACCGCGCAGACGTCGTCGACGTGGAGGTGTTTCTCCACGTAGTCGAACACGACCGGGAGCTGTGCGCCGGCGAGCAGGCCGACGAGGAGGCCGCCCCACCACGTGATGGCGTCGGCGGTGGCGGTCACGCCGACCAGGCCGGCGAGCAGGCCGTTCGCGACGTAGAGCGTGTCGACTTTCTTCGTCTTGGCGAGGGAGACCAGGCCGGCGCCGATGGCGCCGGCGGCCATCCCGAGCGTGGTGATGAGCGCGACGCGGCCGACGGTCGCGAACGCGCCGAGCGCGAGCGAGCCGTCGTCGGCGACGGTGAACACCGTCGCGGCGGTGCCGACGTTGAAGCCGTACCAGCCGAACGCCAGGACGAGCGTCCCGAGCACGGCGAAGGTCAGCGAGTGACCGGGGATGACGTTCACGGAGCCGTCGGCGTTGAACCGGTCCATCCGGGGACCGATGACGTACGCCGCGGTGAGACCGGCGATGCCGCCCATGCCGTGGACGATCATGCCGCCCGCGAAGTCGTGGAAGCCGACGCCGAGCACGTCGCTCAGGAAGCCCCCGCCCCACGTGACGCCGGCGACGACCGGGTAGATGACGGCCGCCAGCAGGACGGTGTAGGTGACGTACGTCCGGAGTTTCGCTCGCCCGGCCACCGCGCCGGAGACGATGGTGGCCGCGGTCATCGCGAAGACGGCGCCGAACAGCCAGCCGACCCACTCGTTCGGCCTGGCCGGCGAGAGCGTGCCGAACACGTCGGCGAGCGCCCACGCCCCGCCGCCGGTCATCCCGCCGACGACCGACGACACGCCGGCGCCGACGAGGAAGAACACGGTGACGCCCACGCTCCAGGTCAGCAGGTTCTTCGTCAACTGGTTCGCGACGTTCTTCGAGCGCACCTGGCCCGCCTCCAGCATGGCGAAGCCGGCGTGCATGAAGAAGATGAGGAACGTGACCACCAGCACCCACAGCAGGTTCACGCCCTCCGCGAGCACGCTCACGTCACTCATCGGTCGCCTCCGCGTCCGTCCCGCCGCCGCTTCCGGCTGCCGCACTCTCCACCGATACGTCTGGACAATCGGCCACCTTTGAAGCCGATTTCCGCTCGTTCGTGCTCCGAATCACGTCACAACTGGTGTAGATGGAACTATATAAGCGTTGGAGTTTAGAACCTCTAAAAATGGATTGCCATTGTAGACGCGCGTCCGATTCTAATGCGGATTAAATCGATATTAGGTTGTATTCTGTCCACTTGGTGGACGTTCGCACACGCCACCGCTGGACGTTCGGGCACCGTCAGAATTGCCGGAACCCCGCCTCGCGGCCAGCGCGCGCCCCGCGGTTCGAGGTCGGCCAGTCGGCCCGGCCATCGACGAAGCGGCAGAGCCCGGCGGCGGTTCTCGGTCGTCGACGGGCTACAGCCGGTCGGCCAGGTCCTCGGCGAAGTAGGTCAGGACGAGGTCGGCCCCGGCGCGCTTGATGGACAAGAGCGACTCGTAGGCCGTCGCCTCCAGGTCGAGCCACCCCTTCTCGGCGGCGGCGTGGAGCATCGCGTACTCGCCGCTGACGTTGTACGCCGCGACGGGGTGGTCGAAGCTCTCGCGCACCGCCCGCACGATGTCGAGGTACGGGAGCGCGGGCTTCACCATCAGCACGTCCGCGCCCTGTTCGACGTCGAGAGCCACCTCGCGCATCGCCTCGCGGGCGTTCGCCGGGTCCATCTGGTAGTGGCGGCGGTCGCCGAACGCGGGCGCGCCGTCCGCCGCGTCGCGGAACGGGCCGTAGAACGCGCTCGCGTACTTCGCGGCGTAGCTCATCACCGGCACGTGGTCGTGGCCGGCGTCGTCGAGCGCCGCGCGGATGGCGCCCACCATGCCGTCCATCATGCCGCTCGGCGCGACCATGTCCGCGCCCGCCGCCGCGTGCGAGACGGCCGTCTTCGCGATGCGGTCGAGCGTCGGGTCGTTCGCGACCGTCACCGAGGTGTGGTCGGGCGCGCCGGCTTCGAGCACGCCGCAGTGGCCGTGGCTGGTGTACTCGCAGAGGCAGACGTCGGTGATGACGTAGGCGTCCGTCTCGGCGGTCACCCGCCGGGTCGCCTCCTGGACGACGCCCTCGCGAGCCCACGCACGCGACCCCTCCTCGTCCTTCGACTCGGGGACGCCGAACAGCATCACCGCCTCGACGCCCGTCTCGCGTACCTCCTCCACCCGGGCGACGGCGTCGTCGACGGGCACGCGCTCGTGGCCGGGCATCGACGGGATGGGGACGCGCTCGTCCGTCGTCGCGTCCACGAACACCGGGGCGATGAGGTCGCTGGCGTCCAGGGTCGTCTCGCGCACCATCTCGCGGATGCCGTCCTGGCGCAGGCGGCGCGGCCGGCGAGTCAGGTCCATACGCGCACTCGGCGGTGGACCGGGAAAAGCGTTAACAGTACCGCCACCACGCCAAAGTACGTCCGGCGGGTAGTCGGCTCCCGTGACCTTCTTCCCCACCGGTAGCGACCGCTGGCTCTCCTCGTGGGCGCTCGGCTACGCCGGCGCGGGAGTCGCGTCGCTGCTGGTCCCGCTCTACGCGCTCGCGCTCGGCGGCGGTGCGTTCCTCGTCGGCGTGCTCGCGTCGACGGCGGCGTTCGCGGGCGTCCCCGGCGCCCTCATCTGGGGGAGCGTCGCGAACAGGACCGAGCGCCGCCGGCCGTTCCTCCTGGTCGCCCTCGCGTTCGTCGCCCTCTCCCTGC
The DNA here is from genome assembly GCA_042662785.1 of Halobacteriaceae archaeon GCM10025711. GTDB lineage: Archaea > Halobacteriota > Halobacteria > Halobacteriales > Halobacteriaceae > JBHSYX01. The sequence goes on along the minus strand of JBHSYX010000001.1, from coordinate 31,193 downwards.
TCTGGATCCCGCTCGTCGGGTCGCCCTGGCAACTGGTCGTCCCGAACGCGGTGCTCTGGTTCACCGTCACCGCCGCCATCCCCGTGCTCAACCTCGTCATGGTCGAGGGCTACCCCGAACGGGAGTGGGAGTCCCGCATCGGACGGCTGAACGCGTTCCAGGGCTACGGCTGGGTCGGGGGCTGGTCGCCGGCGCCGCCTGGCTGGCGGTCGTCGACCCTTCCTCGGACAGGTCGCCGCCCAGCGCACGTTCTTCGTCGTCGCGGGCGGAGCCGCCGTGGTCGCGTTCGCGCTCGCACACCGCTGGTACCCCGAGCAGTGCACCGTCTCGGAACTCCGGTTCCGACGGTTCTACCGGCGGACGTCCGGTACGGTCCGCCGTCCGTCCTTCCAGCCCACTCGGCTGTTCGCCGACGCCCAGTCGCTCTACTGGTCGGTCGGCACCGCCGACTGGCGCCGTGCTCTCCGGCCGTTCACCACCGGGCTCCCGGTCTACCTGGTTGCGACCGGGCTGTTCTTCCTCGGGTTCGCAGTGTTCTTCGGCCCGCTTCCCGCGTATCTCGCCGCCGAGCAGTACACCGCCCAGCAGATATTCGTGCTGTTCGTGGCGTCGAGCGTCGCGTCGGCCGTCCTCTACTCGCGGGCGGCCGACGTCGCCCGGCGGACGGACCTCCGGCGCCTCAACGCCGGCGCGCTGGCGGCCCGGGGCGCGCTCTTCCCGGCCGTCACGGCCCTCGGCGGCGTCACCTGGGGGTTCGGCGGCCTGCTGGTCGTGTTCGGCCTCCTCGGCGCGTTCTGGGCGGTCATCGCCGTCACCGCGACGAGCCTCGTCACCCGGCTCGCACCCCGGTACGTCCGCGGGAAGGCCCTCGGTCAGTACACCGCGCTCTCGGGCGTCGGGTCGGGCGTGGGGAGCGTCCTCGGCGGCGCCATCGCGGCGTCGCTGAACTACGCGGCGGCGTTCGCCGTCGCCGGCCTGCTGGTGCTCGCGGGTGCGGGCCTCGCGCTCCTCGCCCACGGCGACAGTGCCACGGAGTGACAGGCGGACAACAGCTAACCGCCGGGTCGACGTACACCCACGCATGGACAGGTTGGACGCAGTCCAGGCCATCGTCGACCGACTCCAGAACAGCGCCCACGTCACCTCCGTCTACGGCGACCCCGTCGAGCGGGAGGGCGTCACGGTCGTCCCCGTGGCGCGCGTCTCCTTCGGCTTCGGCGGCGGGTTCGGCAGCGACGCCGGTGCGACAGACGCGGACGACGAGGAATCAGCGCCGAGCGAGGGCGGCGGCGTCGGCGGCGGTCTCACCGCGAAACCGGTTGGCGTCGTCGAGATATCCGACTACGACGCCCGGTTCGTCCGGTTCGGCGAGCGCCGACGCCTCGCGGGCGTGCTCTTTCTCGGCCTCCTCCTCGGCCTCCTGCTCGGTCGCCGCCGGTAGCGTCGTGGCCCGCTCCCGACCACCACCGATTGCGGCGGCCCCAAGACCTTTGCTCGACTCCCGTCTTCCATATCCCATGCCCGGTGCGGCCTTCCTGCACGGCGAACGCGTCACGCTCCACACCGTGGAGCGCGAGGACCTCGCCTTCCTGCAGCGCCATTGGAACCACCCCGACGTCCGCCGGCGGACGGCCCGCGTCCACCCCGAGAACGGGCAGCAGGTGACCGACGCCTTCGAGGAGTCCGACGCGGACGGCGTCCGCCTCCTGGCGTGCGCCGACGGCGACCGAATCGGCGTCGTCTCGCTGTTCGACGTCGACGAGGCCGCCGGCCGCGCCGAACTCGTCGCGTGGCTGACGCCCGAACGCCGGGGGAACGGCTACGCGACGGAAGCCGCGGGTCTGCTCGTGGACTACGCGTTCGACGAGCGCCGCCTCCACCGCCTCGAAGCCAGGGCGCTGGCGACGGACGACGAAGCCCGTGCGGTCGTCGAGACGCTCGGCTTCGAGCAGGAGGGACGCCTCCGCGACGAACAGTACGTCGACGGCGAGTACGTTGACCGCGTCGTCTACGGCCTGCTGGAGGCCGAGTGGCGGGCGTAGAAGCGGTTCAGTCGGCCGCGACCTGCGCCTGCTTCGAGGCGTCCATCGCCTCGACGATGAGTTCCGTCAGGTCGACCACCTCGATGTCGTCCTCGTAGCCGCCGGTCTTGCGGCCGTCCTCGTACATCGTCATGCACTTCGGACACGAGACGACGAACTTCTCGACGGCGCCGCCCGCCGACGTGTCCTCCAGGGCCTCCCGGATGCGCTCCTCGCTCGGCTTCGGGTCCTCGTCGAAGTCCATCCAGAGGCCGCCGCCGCCCGCGCCACAGCAGAAGCTGTTGTCGCGGTTCCGCGGCATCTCCGCGAGTTCGACGCCCGTCGACTCGATGCTCACGCGCGGGGCCTCGTACTCGTCGTTGTACCGGCCGAGGTGGCACGGGTCGTGGTAGGTGACGGCGTAGTCGAGTTCGTCGCCCGAGATGGGCAGACGGCCCTCGGCCAGCAGCGTCTCCAGGACCTGCGTGTAGTGGTAGGCCTCGCCGTCCCAGCCGAACTGGTCGTACTCGTTCTCGAAGGTGTTGTAGCTGTGCGGGTCCGTGGTGACCACCTTGTCGAACTCGCACTCCTCGAAGGCCGCGATGTTGTCCTCGGCGAGCATCTCGTAGAGGCCCTCCTCGCCGACGCGACGCACGTCGTTCCCGTCGTTCGTCTCGTCCTCGTAGAGGATGCCGTAGCTGATGTCGGCCTCGTGGAAGATGGTGGCGAGGGCGCGCGCGACCTGCTTGTTGCGGTCGTCGTAGCTCGGGTAGTCGCCGACGTACCAGAGGTACTCGACCGGTTCGTCGCGGGCGTCCGGCACCTCGAAGTCGAGGTCGTCGACCCAGTCCGGGCGTTTGCGCTCGGGGTCGCCAAAGGAGTTGCCGTTCGAGAAGATGTTCATCATCGCCTCCTGGACGAACTCGTTCATCTGGCCGGACTCGGTCAGCCGGCGGTTCATCTCCGTGAACTGGGGCACGTGCTCTATCTCGACCGGGCAGGCGTCCATGCACGCCATGCAGGACATGCAGGACTCCATCGTCTCGGCCTCGATGACGGACGTGCCGCCGTCGGCGACGATGGGCATCTCGTCTGTCTCGCCCGCGTCGAGCTGCTCGCGGTAGCGTTTCAGGTCGAGGATGACGTCCCGCGGGTCGAGCGGGCGGCCGGAGGCTTTCGCGGGACAGACCGACGAACACCGGCCGCACTTCGTGCAGGCGTCGTGGTCGAGCAGCTGTTTCCAGGAGAAGTCGTCGATGTCGCTCGCGCCGATCTCCTCGGGGCTCGCGTCCTCGGGGACGCCCGGCAGACGGACGCCCGCCTGCTCGTCGCGGGTGACGACGTTCGCGAAGCTGGTGAGCATGTGGAGGGGCTTGGCGTACGGCACCGCCGCGACGAACGCGAGCGCGAGCAGCGCGTGCGACCACCAGACGACGGGGTAGGCGGCCGTCGCGGCCGCCGGGGTGACGCCCGCCACCTGGAGGACGTCCTTGACGAACCAGCCGACGAAGCTCACCGTCTCGAAGGAGACGTCGCGGGTGGCGGAGGTGCCGAGGATGCGGACGCCCTCGGTGACGTAGCCGCCGACGCCGAGCAGGAACAGCGTCCAGATGAACAGGTCGTCTTCGAGGCCGGTGTGCTTCCCCCAGAGCCGCTCGTTGCGCACCCAGTACCGGCGGTAGAGCGCCATCCCGATGCCGACGACGAACAGGAAGCCGAGCGCGTCCATCACCAGCGAGTACGACAGGTAGAACGCGCCGACGAAGAAGGAGTCCTGGCCGAGGAGCTTCGTCCAGATGTCCATGTCGATGGCGAGGATGGTCGTCCCGATGAGCAGGGTCAGGAAACCCCACATGATGAACGTGTGCATCAACCCGCCGTAGAGGTCGCGGTTGAACTGGTACTCGTTCGTGCCCACGATCTTCGCGGCAGAGACGACCCGTCCGACGACGTTGTCGAGGCGCTCGAACGGGTCCTCGGCCCCGCGGGCGTACCGGGCGAACCGGTCGTAGAGCCCGTACAGGAAGATGACGATGGCCACCGCGGCGAGGAAGTAGAACACCGCCTCTCCCACGGCACCGATGCGCCAGAGGGTCGGGCGTGTTACGTCCGCCGATGTCTGGGCAAGGATATCCATATCAACCTAAAGACGGGGACAGGACTCGCATAAAGGTTGGCACGTGTTTCCACGACAACGGGAAGCAACCCGCGAGAAGTTGTCCGACGTTCGCTGGCGGGCGTCGGGGTGGGTCCGCTCCGGGCTCCCGGTTCCCGGTCGGTGTCCGGTACGTGCCGGTACCTATAGAGATAGTATCACGATGTGTTTCGTCGTCTCGCCGGCTAACGACACCGTTCGCGTGGCCGTGGCCGCTCGGTTGGACGAGGTTTGAACGCGCCTGGCAGTTCGCCGACAGGCATATATGGCCGCACGCCATCACCATCATCCTATTATGGACGAGAAGACCGAGCAGCTCCGTGACATCTTCATGGAGGTGACCGACGACGCCACAGTCACCGAGCGGCAGGAGGAGGGTCGCGGGTCGCTCGCCTCCCGCGAGAACGTCGACGAGCGGCTGGAGGGGGTCGTCGCGGAGATGCGCGACCGGGTCGGCTTCAGCACCACCCTCGACGACGCGGACCTGGTGACGGTCGTCCGCGGGTTCTACGCCGGTGACTCCGACACCGAAATCGCTCGCGACCTCGGGGACGCCTCCTCTCCAAGACGGTCGCCCGCGCCCGCGTCGACCTCCACCTCATCGAGGACCGCGACCTCGACGCGCCCTTCGACCTCGACGCCCTCCGCGACCTGCTCGACGCGGACCACGCCACCGACGAGGTCGCCGACCGCCTCGACGTGAGCGAGTCCACGGTCCGGCGCTACCGGCGCGTCGTCGACGCCCGCCGGGAGAGTCGCCGGATGAACGAACGCTACCGCCGGGAGTTCGAGAACGTCCTCGAGGACCGCGAGATAGCCGAACGCATGACGACCAGCGTCCGCGAGGACGGCCTCGACGACGCCACCGAGGGCCAGGAGACCGACGTCTCGTTCTGAACCTTTATCCCGGAAGCCGCGGCCAGGGTGGGCCGTGTCCGACCTCGTTCCGTTCCACGAACTCGCGCTCGCCGCCTACTGCCCCCGGAAACTCTACTACGCCCGGCAGGCGGACCGCGAACCCCCGCCCGAGGTCGACCGCGCCCGCGAACTCGCCTTCGAGTACGACGACCTGCTCGCCGCCGACGCCCTCGCAGCACGCTCGATTCGCGTCCCCCCGGCCCGGTTCCGTCGCAACCTCCGCCGCGCCCGCGAGCGGTTCGCCGACCGATGGACCGACCTGCTGGACCCGCCCGAGCGCGGCGTCGTCCTCGCCGGCCGGGACGCCCGCGGCCGCGTGGACAAGGTCCTCGCCGACCCGCCGGTCCCGAGCCTGGTATCCCCCGGTGAGCCGCCCGAGACGGGCGTCTGGCGGCCCCAGAGCGTCCGCGCCGTCGCGGCCGCGAAGGCGCTCGCGTGGCGCGAGGAGCGCCCCGTCGAGACCGCCTTCGTCGAGTACCCCCGGACGGGCGTCGTCCGCCGGGTTCGCCTCACGACCCGGCGCAAGGCCCGGTACCGGACCGCCCTCCGGACCGTCCGGGCGCTCGACGGCCCGCCGCCCCGCGTCGACAACGACGAGAAGTGCGCCGCCTGCGAGTACCGCGAGCAGTGCGGCGTCCGCACCCGGTCGCTCAGGTCACTCCTGTAGCCACGCCTCGATGGCGTCGGCCTGCGCGCCCCGGCGGTGAATCGTCCCGGCCGCCACGTCCACGACAGTACTCTCCGTGCCGTCGGTCTTCCCGCCGTCGACGACGACGGCGACGGCCGCCCGCAGTTCCGGGTCGAGGTCGGCGACCCGCCGGACGCTCGGCCGGCCGCTCCGGTTCGCGCTCGTCGCCGTGACTGGCGCGACCCGCTCCAGGAGGCCGAGGGCCGTCTCGTGGTCGGGGACGCGCACGCCCACCCGGTCCCGGCCGCCCGTGAGGGCGTCGGGCACCACGTCGCGCTTCGCACAGACCACCGTCACCGGCCCGGGGAGGAACTCGCGCATGAACTCCTCCTCGCGGGCGCTCGCGTCGACGTAGTCGAGTGCGGCGTCCACGTCCGGCACCCCCAGCGACATCGGGTTGTCGCGGGGGCGGCCCTTCGCTGCGAACGCGCGTTCGACGGCGTCGGCGTCGAGCGCGTCCGCGCCGAGGCCGTAGACCGTCTCGGTCGGGTAGACTACCAGGTCGCCGTCGCGGATGGCGGCGGCCGCGCGGTCGAGCACGTCCATGGACGTGGGTGGAACCGCCGGCGAGAAAAGCGATGCGCTACCGGTCGGCGAGCGCGGCCTCGACCTCGTCGTAGTCCGGGAAGTCGGGCCACTCCGCGGCGACCCAGGCGTACTCGACGGTGCGGTCCTCGTCGAGGAGGAAGACCGCCGGCCGCGGCTCGCTGACGCCCGTCATCCCGTCGAGGTCGTTCACGACGCCGTAGGCTTCGGCCACCTCGTTGGCGGGGTCGCTGAACAGCCGGTAGTCCATCCCGCGCTCCTCGATGAGCGTCTTGTGCTCGTACGGGCTGGAGATGGAGAGGCCGACGACGGTCACGTCGTAGGCGTCCTCCCACGCGCGGTCGCGGAGTTCGTTCCAGATGTAGGTCGCGGGGAACGCGCCGTCCATCGTGTAGAACACGAGGAGGACGGGGCCCTCGGCGGTCAGGTCCGAGAGCGCGACGTCCTCCCAGAACTCGTCGTTGACGAGCGGCCGCGTGAAGTCGGGCGCGGCGTCGCCGACGGCCACGTGGTCGGTGTCGGGCAACTGGACCACGTCGAACTCGACCATCAGGCCTCGCCCCCGTAGGTGGCGTCGAGGTAGTCCACGATGTTCGCGGACTCGGCCATCGTGGCGCCCGTGTTCCGGTCGACGATGACGGGCACGGTGCGGATGCCGGAGACGCGCTTGACGACGTTCCGGTCGCTGTGCATCGGCTCGACGAACCGTGAGTGGTAGTCGAGGCCGTACTCCTGGAGCCGGCGGACCACCCGCTCGCAGTACGGACACGCCTGCAGCCGGTAGAGCGTGATGGGTGCGTCGTGGCTCGCCGGGTTCTCGGGTGCGGTGCGTGCGCTCATACGCCATCGTTCGGGCGAACCGGCGTAAGCCCTTCGTCCGTGACACGTGATGCAGTAACTCTTAATTCATCTGGCTGGCAAGATGGGGTATTGAATGGGCAGACGTTCTTACGCGACAGGCGGGAGTCTGTCGGCAATCGCGCTACCGTTCGGGTTCCAGCTGTCGCAGGACCAGGTAGCACTCCTCGGTGTGGTCACGATACTGGTGCTGATGGGGCTCTCGGCGTTCTTCTCCTCGGCGGAGATAGCGATGTTCTCGCTCGCCCGCCACCGGCTGGAGGCGCTCGTCGAGGACGGCGAACCCGGTGCCGCCATCGTCAAGCACCTCAAGGACGACCCGCACCGCCTCCTGGTGACCATCCTGGTCGGGAACAACATCGTGAACATCGCGATGTCGTCCATCGCGACCGGCGTGCTCGCCTACTACGTGAGCCGGGGGCAGGCCGTGGCCATCGCCACGTTCGCCATCACGGCGCTCGTGCTCCTGTTCGGTGAGAGCGCGCCGAAGTCCTACGCCGTCGAGAACACCGAGGCGTGGGCGCTCCGGATCGCCCGCCCGCTCCAGTTCTCGGAGTACCTGCTCTACCCGCTCATCGTCGTCTTCGACCACCTCACCCGGCTGGTCAACCGGGTGACGGGCGGTCGGTCGACCATCGAGACGTCCTACATCACCCGCACGGAGATACAGGACATGATCGAGACGGGGAGCGCGAAGGCGTCATCGACGAGGAGGAACGCGAGATGCTCCAGCGCATCTTCCAGTTCAACAATACCATCGCGAAGGAGTCGATGACCCCGCGCCTGGACATGACCGCCGTCGACGTGACCGAGTCCATCGAGGAGGCCATCGAGGTGTGCGTGCAGTCCGGCCACGGCCGGATGCCGGTCTACGAGGGCAGCCTCGACAACGTCATCGGCATCGTCCACATCCGCGACCTGGTCCGGGAGTACCTCTACGGCGAGCGCGACCACGTCACGCTCCGCGACCTGGTCGAGCCGACCCTCCACGTCCCCGAGAGCAAGAACGTCGACGACCTGCTCGCGGAGATGCAGGAGAACCGGATGCACATGGTCATCATCATCGACGAGTTCGGCACCACGGAGGGCCTCATCACCACCGAGGACATCGCGGAGGAGGTGGTCGGCGAGATACTGGAAGGCGAAGAGGAGGAGCCCATCGAGTTCGTCGACGAGGACTCCGTCGTCGTGCGCGGCGAGGTCAACATCGACGACGTGAACATGGCCCTCGACATCGACCTGCCGGAGGGCCAGGAGTTCGAGACCATCGCGGGCTTCATCTTCAACCGCGCCGGCCGCCTGGTCGAGGAGGGCGAGCAGTTCGTCTACGGCGGCGTGCGCCTCACCGTCGAACAGGTCGAGAACACCCGCATCCTCCAGGCGCGCATCGACCGCCTCCAGGTCGAAGAGCAGGACGAGGAGGGCGACGCCGAGTTCGAGGTCGACGACGAGGGCACCGTCGAGGCCGAACCCGGCGCCGACGACGCCTAGAACGCGACGGTGACGCCGCGGAAGACGCCGTAGCCTACGCCGGTCGCGAGCACGAGCGACCCGACCCACGCCAGCGCGGTGTAGCCCATCTTCTTCCGGCTGACCTCGCCGCCCCCGGCGGCGTAGCCGCTGCCGACGATAGCGCTCACGATGATCTCGTTGAACGAGACGGGGATGCCGAAGAACACCGCGGTCTGCGCGATGATGAACGACGGGATGAGCGCGGCGATGGACCGCCGCGGCCCGAGCGACGAGTAGTCCTGGGCGAGCGCCTTTATCATCCGGGGTGCGCCCGTCCACGACCCGACGAGCAGGCCGAAGCCGCCGCCGAGCAGGATGGCGACGAGCGGGACGCTCAGACCGCCGAGCAGCGGCAGGAGCGGGCCGACGGCGAGGCCGACCTGGCTCCCGCCCGCGGAGAACGCGACGAGGCCGCCGAGCGCGAGCAGGAACCGTCGCTGGCCGCGCTCCGGGTTGATACGCATCATCCGGGCGAGCGGCAGGGCGACGACCACCGCGACGCCGAGAGAGACGGCCGCCGTCCACGCGACGGCGGGCCCCGACTGCGTGGCGGCGACGGTGGCGGCGAGCGACTGGCTGTTGCCCGCGGAGCCGAGCACCGCAAAGCGGACGTTCGCGAGGATGACGCCGACCAGCGCGCCGAGCAGCGGGACGCTCACCCGCTCCGGCAGGCGCTCGTCCCGGAGCAGGCGTGCGGTCCCGTAGGAGACGCTGCCGCCGACGACCGGCACCAGCAGCCAGAGCGTGCCTATCTGCTGGTACTTCGGCCACGCCGGGTCGCCGCCGAGCGCGAGCCCCGTGCCGACCACCGCGCCGGTGACGGTGAACGCGGTGGCGATGGGGTAGCCCGTGAAGACGCCGAACGCGACGAGCGCGGCGGCGACGAGCAGCGCCGTCGTGGCCGCGAGCGGCGACAGCGTCGCACCGAGGATGAGGTCGCCACCGATGGCCTCCGAGACGTTCGCGCCCTGGAGCACCGCGCCCATGAGGCCGAGCAATCCGACGAAGAACCCGGCGCGCATCACCGAGATAGCGTTGGCGCCCACCGCGGGTGCGAACGGCGTGGACCCGCTCGACCCCGCGCCGATAGCCCACGCCATGAACAGGCTGGCGCCGGCCGCCAGCACGAGCGTCGCGAGCGTCGCCGCATCTACCATGCCGGGGGCTACTCCCGCGTCACACTATATAATGGTTCGGGACTATCAGTTCGTCGTGGAGTTCGGCCGCTCCTCGGGCTCCTCCGGCGGCTCGACGCCCTCGGCGGCTTCGACCTGCTCGGTGTCCTTCTCGGTGTCGACGTGCCACCGCTCGACGTCCTCGTAGGCGTCGAGGCGGTCCCGCACCCGGTCTTTGAGGTCGTCGTTGTTCACGTTCACCTCGAAGACGAACTCGTCGTCCTCGCCGCGCACGCGCTGGATGTTCGCGCTCACCAGCTCGTTGTCGAAGTAGTACGGCGTGAACTGCGTCATCACGCGCTGGTAGACGGTGTCCTCGACCTTCCTGAGCGCCTTCCGCCCGGCGGTGTCGGCCGCCCGGGTGACGTAGTCGATGGAGTCCTGCCATCGCTCCACGGCGCCTTTGGTGTCGTCGTCCTCCAGCTTCTCGTAGGACTCCGTCAGCTTCTCGCCCGCGGTCTGGAGGTCCTCGTCCGGGTTCTTGCCCGCCCGTTCGCCCTCGCCCTCGTTGACGTGGGCCTGCTCGGCCGTCTTCTCGCTCACGTCGCGGGAGAGTCGCTCGTGGGACTTCGGCCGCCACTCGTCCCACTCCTCGAACGCGTCCCCTTCGAGCAACGGCCTGAACTCCGGTGACTCGTCCTCGTCGATGACGTCGTCGGCGACGTCGCGGAGCGCACGGGTGATGCGCTCTCCGTGTTCGACGACGGCTCCCCACGACCCCCGTATTTTGAACCCCGAGATGCTCTCTTCCATCTGGTTGGCGCGGTCTAGAGCGGTGGAAGGTTAAAACTGTTCGCTACCGGCCGTACGTCCACTGCGAGACGACGTCGTTCAGGCGGTGTTTCACGCGGCCGGCGAGCACCGCCGGCGCGGAGACCAGCCGGAGCTGGTCCTCGTCGACCTCGATGCGGGCGTCGCCGAACGGGTCGCGCACGGCGCGCTGCTCCCCGTTCTCGTCCCGGCTGGTCGCGTCGACCACGGTCGTCATGCTGCATCGACCGCAGGCCTCGGGTCTGTCGCTGGTTCCCATGCTGGACTCTACCACCACTTCTGTCGCCGACGGGAAATACGTTTCGCGGACAACGACTATTTATCGGCCGATTCCCTGCGTACTGACATGGGCTACCACGTCGTCGACCCCGAAACACTCGACGAGACGCCGGACCGTCCGTGCGCGCAGTGGACGGTGGGCGACGCCGCCGGACTGTCGAACTTCGCGCTGAACAAGTACCGCGCCGAACCCGGCGAGACCATCCCGCTCGCGTACCACAGCCACGACGAACAGGAGGAGGCGTTCGTCGTCGTCGAGGGGACCCTCCACGTCGAGACGCCGGAGGGCGACCACGTCGTCGCGGAGGGCGAGGTGTTCGCCGTCGAACCCGGCAGCCCCCACCGCGCGCACAACCCCGCGGACGCCGAGGGGCCGGTGTCGGTGTTCGCCATCGGCGCCCCGCGCGTCGACGACGCCACTCCATACGAGCCATGACCGAGACGCAGTATCCCGACGACGAGGACCGGCCAGAACCGGTCGACCCCGCGGCCGTCCCGGACTGGGAGGACGAGTACCTCGACCGGGTCAGCGACCGCCTGATGTTCAACTACGATCTGGAGCGGGACTACCGGGCCGCGGGCGAGCGCTTCGACATGTACGGCGAGTTCCGCATCGAGAACAAGAAGCAGTTCCTCCACGAGTCCATCAACTGGGCGAACCACGAGGCCCGGGAGCACGTGTTCGTCCGCCGGACCGACCACGTCTCCGTCGCCGACCTCGAACGCCTCGTCGACCTCGGCCACACCGTCGCCGACGACTGGATCGAGGCGAACGAGGAACACTACGGCACCGACTTCACCTTCGTCGTGGTCGCGTCCGAGATACCCGACGACGTGCGGTCGTTCGTCTCGACGTTCGCCGACCGCACGCTCATCAAGTACGGCTACTACGGCCAGTACGAGATTCACCTGGCCGTGGTCGCGCCCGACCGGGAGGACGCCGTCCAGAGCAAGAACACCGACATCGGGAACGCGTTCGCTCTCTGGGGTGACGTGCCCGACCTGGACGGCGGAGGCTTGCTGACGCGACTCATCCGGCGCATCACGCACTGAAAAGACCGGCTCTCGGTCCGGGCCGTCTGGCCCGGCGTCGGTTCACGGGTCGATAATCTGGCTGCCGGTCGGCGTTCGGGGCGCTGGTTCTGCGGTGTGCGTCGTCGAAAAAGTGGTTCTCGCGTGGTTCAGTCGTCGGACGGTCCGCCGTCAGCCACGGCAGCGCCGGGCTTTTCACGGACGCGCTGGATGTTCTCCCACCCCATCTTCGCCAGCGCGAGCGCCAGGTAGATGAGCACGAGTGCGAGCACGATCTGGACCACCGCCGAGATGGTCGCGACCGGCTGGGTGGCGAAGCTGAGCTGCGAGTCGCCGCCGGCCAGGAACTTCACGTACAGGTTGTCGTGGAACGCGATCCAGCCGAGCCCGAGCACCGTGATGGTCGTCATGATGGCCATCGGGACGCCGGTGCTGATGAGCTGCTTGTTGCGGTCCCAGTTGGCGAGCCAGACGGTGGCGGTCAGGAGCGCGAGCGCGGCGAGCAGCTGGTTCGCGCCGCCGAACAGCTGCCAGAGGGTGAGCCACGACCCGCTGGTGATGAGGATGTAGGCGGGCACCGCCTGGAGCGCGGCGTTGCTGTAGCGGTTGGTGGCGAGCGTCTGGGTGCTCGACTCGGGCGTGCCGATGATCTCCTCCATCATGTAGCGGCCCAGGCGGACGGCGGTGTCGGTACTGGTGAGCAGGAAGCTCACGAGCACGAGCGCCATGAACGGGCCGCCGAAGGTCTCCGGGATGCCGAAGCTCGTCAGGATGATGCCGCCGCCGGTCGCGAACGTCGGGAGCGCGAGGCCGATACCGCCACCCACTTCGGGGGCGATGATGGCGACGGTGGCGAGCGCGACGGTGGCGAGCAGGCCCTCGCCGAGCATGCCGCCGTAGCCGATGAGGCGGGCGTCGGTCTCCTTGTTGAGCTGTTTCGAGGTCGTCCCGGACGAGACCAGCGAGTGGAACCCGCTGATGGTCCCGCACGCGATGGTGATGAACAGCAGCGGGAACAGCGGCGTCCCGGTCGCGCCCCAGAAGCCCTTGTACGCCGCGAGCTGGACGTTGAGGGGCTGACCGGTGCCGAGCAGCGTGCCGACGATGATGGCGAGCAGCGCGCCGCCGACGCCGGTGTACAGCAGGAACGACGACAGGTAGTCACGCGGCTGGAGGAGCATCCAGACCGGGAGGACGCTCGCGGCCGCCGCGTAGACGAGGACGATGGGTATCCACGCCGAGACGTTCGGGTTGATGACCGTCGGAATCGGCAGGCCGCTGCTGAACAGGACGATGGTGTCGGCCGGCCACGTCGCCGGCGTCTCCGCGAGCGGCGTCAGGGCGAGCGGGTACTGGATGCCGAGGAAGACGCCCGCGAACACGCCGGCGACGAACACGACCGTACCGGGGATGAACGGGAGGTTCATCTGGTACAGGTAGACGCCGAAGATGAACGCGAGGGCGATGTACACCAGGCTCGCGGTTGCGGCCTGCGGGTACGCGCTGAACACGATGGCCACCACGAGGGCGAACACCGCGACCACCAGGATGATGGTCAGGAACGCGAACCACAGCAGCATGTTCTTGCCGCGGTCACCGACGTACTGGCCGATGATGTAGCCGATGGACTTGCCTTCGTGGCGCAGGCTGGCGGACAGCGACACGAAGTCGTGGACCGCTCCCATCAGCGGGTTGCCGATGGCGATCCACAGCAGGGCGGGCACCCAGCCCCAGACGACCCCTGCCGTGATGGGGCCGACGATGGGTGCCCCGCCCGCGATGGACGAGTAGTGGTGTCCGAGCAGAACGGGTTTCTTGGCCGGTACGTACTCCTGACCGTCTTCGTATTTGTGTGCTGGCGTCTCGTTTGCACTGTCGAGTTCGACGAACTGCGAGAGGTAGCGTGAGTAGCCCACGTATCCCACGCTGAACAGCGCCAGCACCGCGATGACTAACCAGATTACTTGTACCATGGTAAGGTACCTCAGACCCGAAAAATTGATGTAACTGCATAAAAGTTACTCTTAGTCCCTCATTTCGTGATTCCCTCCCAACATGTTGTCGTAGGTAGCGGCGGAACTCGCCGGTTCGCTCGTTAATTCCCGCTTACTATGGGCAAAGTTCAAACAGTTTCTCGCCGCAATCGGGCGATTACCTCCGTCAACGGGCCCGGGGCGCGTCCGTCTCGACCTCGATGTCGAGTTCCGCCGCGACGTCGTCGAGGAGCGACCCCTTCACCTCCTCCACCCGGGTCACGATGGTCGCCACGACCGGGTACTCGAAGCTCTCCGCTATCTCCTCGATGCGGTCGCGCTCGGTGGCAACCCGGTCGCGGAGATACTGGGCGCCCCGCCCCTGCTCGTCGTCGTCCGGTTCGGGCGTGACCTTGTTGATGACCAGCCCGCCGATAGGCAGGTCGTACTCCTCGAGTTCGGCCACGGCCCGCCGGGTCTCCCGGATGGAGAGGTCGTCCGGGTTCAGCACCGGGAAGAACACCCCCTCGTTCTGCAGGACGTCCGCCGCGAACTCGAACTTGTCCTTGCGCTCCCGGAGCCGGGCGATGATAGGGTCGTCCTTCGCCCGGCGACGCGCCTCCTTCTCGCCGATGGCCGCCATCTCGTAGAGCTCGATGCTCTTCGAGCGCTTCTCGATGAGGCGGTCGATCCAGTCCTCCAGGAAGCCCGGCAGCGAGAGCAGGCGGAGCGTCCCGCCGGTCGGCGACGTGTCGAAGACCACGCGGTCCCAGTCGTCGGCGTCGCGCATCACGTCGATGAACCGGTCGAACAGCGCGGCCTCGTAGGCGCCGGGCGTCCGGTGGGCGAGCTCTATCTGCTTGTTGATGTGGTTGACGATGGCGGGGCTCACCTGGTCGCTCATCGTCCGTTTGGTCTCCTGCAGGTGGCGTTCCACCTCCTCGTCGGGGTCTATCTCCACCGCCCACAGGTCCTCGTAGCCCTCGACCTGCCGGGGGTCGTCGCCGAACTGCTGGTCGAACACGTCGGAGGTGCTGTGGGCCGGGTCGGTCGACACCACGAGGGTTCGCAGCCCCGCGTTCGCGCATTTCAGCCCGTACGCGCTGGAGACCGTCGTCTTGCCCACGCCGCCCTTGCCGCCGAAGAACACGAACTTCTCCATGTCAGAAGTGGTACTGCTGGCCCTTGCGCTCGATGAGCGACTCGCGGTCCCACATCCGACGCTCCCACTTCTCGAAGTCCTCGGCGAGATACGGCAGGAGTTCGACGGTGTAGTAGGACACCGGGCTCGGGATGCCGAACGCGTCGGCGAACGCCGCGAAGTAGAACTCGTCCTCGAGGTCCTCGGCCTCCTTCTCTATCTTCTCGAAGGACGGGTGCTCGATCATGCCGTGGTAGAGCCCGTGGGCCCACTCGTCGAGCACCTCCCGGAGCTTCGCGAACTGCTCGTGAATCGTCATACCGTCACATGAGGCACGTGGACCGGATAAGTGCCGCGGTGTCAGCAGGCACAGCCGCCGGAGTCCGGCGACCGCTCGAAGGCCATCGCCTGCCCGCACGACGGACAGGCCGGCGGGTCGGCGTCCGCGTCGGTCGGCAGCAGCCGCTCGCTGCAGTCGTGACACCAGTACGCCCCCTTCGGCCCCGAGGACTCGGCCGGCGCGCTCTTTGACGCCAGCAGCGCGTCCTTGACCGTGCTAATGACACCCATGGTACGTATCACATCCTGCGCCGAGAGTATAAAACAACGGGGCGCGGGCGGCCGCGTCGCACAACCGCTACGAGACGTCGTCGGCGAGCGCGGCGAGCGCCCGCTTCAGCTCGCCCTTCCGCTTCCACGCGGTGAGCGGGGCGGTGAACCGCGACAGCGGGAGGCCGGCGTCGACGGTGGAGGTCATCGTCACCCGGGCGCCCTCGTTCTCCGGCGCGAACGAGAGTTCGGTCCGCATCCGCTCCAGGGGCCCCCGCACCTGCTCGTAGACGAAGCCGTCCTCGCGCTCCTCGAAGGCGAGTTCGGCCCCGATACCGCGGGCGGTGGCGCTGACCAGCCAGCCGTCGCCGGTCTCCTCGACGTCGGTGACGCTGTACGTGCCCTCGTAGGCGACGACCGAGGCGGGGTCGAGCCGTCGCCGGAGTTCCGCCGGCGTCGCCGGGACGAACCGCGAGACATCTACGGTCGGCATCGCTCGGTTGGACTGCGCACCCCTGACGTAAACCGCTACCGGACGAACAGCGGGAGCGACAGCAGGACGACGAGCAGCATCCCGATGACGGCGCCGTACACCAGCCGGCGGAACCGGAGGTGGGCGGGTATCTCGGCCGCGAACTCCGGCCGGTGGGTCCAGACGTACCGGTAGAAGGCGGCCGCCGTCACCGCGAGGAACACCGCCGTCGAGATGACGACCCCTTCGGCGATGGCGAAGCCGAACGCCGCGAAGTAGAGCGGCCCGTACGAGTAGCTGATGGTGAACCCCAGCGCGGACACGACGAGGAACGGGACGGGGTCGACCGGCGTCCCGTAGCGGTTGGTCAGTTTCACGCTCCCCCACTTGGCGTGGGATACGGTAGCAAACCCAATGAACGTAGCGGCTCCGCGTGCCGAATCGGTATCTTATAGCCCCTCCCGGACGGGCATCCGAACATGACCATCGAGAACCGCGGCGACGCGAACGTCATCACGCACGCGCTTGCGAAGGACACGCTCTCGCGCATCCGGGACCGGCGCACCGAACAGGTGAGCTTCCGGAAGGGGCTGGTGAAACTCGGCCGCATCAGCGGCTACGAGATAATCGACGGCATGATGGACACCGAGTACGTCTCCATCGAGACGCCGCTCACGGAGACGACCGGCGAGCGCGTGAAGGGCCTGGACAACGTCGTCATCATCAACGTCCTCCGGGCCGCGACGCCGTTCGTCGAGGGCCTGCTGAAGGCGTTCCCCCGCGCGAAACAGGGCGTCATCAGCGCCGGCCGCGACGAGGAGGCCGGGATGGACGACGGCACCTTCCCCATCACCATCGACTACGTCAAACTCCCCCACATCGGCGAGGACGACACCGTCATCGTCGCCGACCCGATGCTCGCCACCGGCAGCACG
The DNA here is from genome assembly GCA_042662785.1 of Halobacteriaceae archaeon GCM10025711. GTDB lineage: Archaea > Halobacteriota > Halobacteria > Halobacteriales > Halobacteriaceae > JBHSYX01. The sequence continues at coordinate 14,168 of JBHSYX010000001.1, read as the reverse complement.
ATGTGCGCCGTCCTCGACCGCGTCTACGAGGAACAGCCCGACCCGGAGCGCATGGTCGTGCTCTCGGCGGTGAGCGCCCCCGACGGCCTGCTCCGCGTCGACGCCGAGTTCCCGGAGGCCGACATCCTCACGGTCAGCATCGACGACCACCTCGACGAGAACGGCTACATCATCCCGGGCCTCGGCGACGCCGGCGACCGCGCGTTCCGCACCACCTGACGCCGACCGCACGACTCGCCCCCGATTCTCCGGGCGGCCGACCACTCGCCCGCCGAACTGGTTAGTAGGCCTAGATATTTGCTCCCGGAGCCCGTACTACGCACACTTCGCGCCCGCAGACCGGGCGCGACCCATTATGAGCACGCAGGAGCAAGCGCAGGAACCGGAACGGGAACCAGCCGAAGCGCCCCCGGAGACGGTTTCGACCGCCCAGGAACGCCGCCTCGCCGAGAAACGGGAGCGCGCCCAGGAGCGTATTGCCGAGGAGGAGCGTCGCGCCGCCGAGTACGCCGGCGAGACGGCCCACCTCAAGGTGTTCCGGTACGACCCCGAGGTCCCCGACAAGCAGGAGCCGCGGTTCGACGACTTCCACGTCCCGTTCACGAAGGGGATGACGGTGCTCGACGCGCTCATCTACGCCCGCGACGAGTGGGATTCGAGTCTCACGTTCCGGCACTCGTGCCGGATGGCGGTGTGTGGCTCCGACGCGTTCTTCATCAACGGCCGGCAGGGACTCGGCTGCCAGACCCAGATAGCCGACCTCGACCAGCCGGTACGCGTCGAACCCCTCCCGCACAACGAGGTGGTGAAGGACCTCGTCGTCGAGATGGACCAGTTCTACGACCAGATGGAGGCGGTCGAACCCTACTTCCAGCCGAGCGAGCTCCCGGACGGCGAACTCGAAGAACAGCTCCAGTCCCGCGAGAACCGCGAGAAGATAAAGACGAGCACGCGATGCATCTGGTGTGGCGCGTGCTCGTCGTCGTGCAACATCGTCGCGGGCGACGAGCAGTACCTCGGCCCGGCGCCCATCGTGAAGGGCTACCGGTTCTTCTTCGACGAGCGCGAAGGCGAAGCCGTCCAGGACCACCGCATGGACGTCCTCGCGGACGCCCACGGCGTCTGGCGGTGCCAGACCCAGTTCTCGTGCACGAGCGTCTGCCCGAAGGACATCCCCATCACCGACCACATCCAGGAGCTCAAGCGCGAGGCGGTCAAGCGCCGCCTCCGGTTCTGGTGAACCCACGACAACCATTATTACCCTGATGCTCCCACGTGGAAGCATGACCCGGCACACCGCGAGGTGGCGGCCGTGACCGACGCCGACCCGTGCGACGGCTGCGGCGACCCCGTCACGGACGCGCTCTCCCGGACGGTCCGCCTGACGGTCGACCGCTCCCAGATAGACGCCCAGCGGCTCTGCCCCGAGTGCTTCGCCGACTGGATCGAGCGCTACGAGGACGAGATGCGGCCGGACCGGGACGTCGACCCCGACTCCGAGATTATCGTCGACTGACGAACCCCTTGTTTCGCCTGCAGAACCGCCACACAGCGGCGACTTCGGCCGGGGTTCGACCCCTGTCGAAACGTACCTCCGGCCGGCTATAGACGCCTCAGTATGACTCGGGTGGCCCGGGGCGACACCGCCCCTCGGCGCGGTGGCGGCCGGAGCGCCGCCGCCCTCAGTCGTCTTCGGCAGCTGTCGAAAGCCCGTCGTCGCCGCGCTCCAGGGCGGGCGGCGCGTCGACGTGGTCGGAGTAGCCGTCGAACCACCGGACGATGCGCTCGATGCGGTCGACGACGTGCCGGGGGCCGCCACCCCGGGAGAGTTCGTGGCCCTCGTTCGGGTAGCGCACCAGGCGGGTGTCGACGCCGTGTTTCTTCAGCGCCTGGAAGAGGAGTTCGCCGTTGTCGACGGGCACCCGGTAGTCGTCGTCGCTGTGGACGACGAGCGTCGGCGTCGTCACCCGGTTCGCGGTCGCGATGGGCGACTGCTCCCGGAGGAACGCGGCGTCCTCCCAGGGCGTCGTCCCGAAGTCGTCCTCGACCAGGCGGAACGCGTCCGAGGTACCGTAGAACGTCGCGAGGTCGTAGACGCCGCGCTGGGCGACGGCCGCCCGGAACCGGTCGGTGTGACCGACCAGCCACGCGGTCATGAACCCGCCGAAGCTGCCGCCGGTGACGAACTGCTCGGACTCGTCGACGTCCTCGCGGTCGACGACCCGGTCGACGCCCGCCAGCACGTCGCGGGCGGTGACCGCGCCCCAGTCGCGCTCGATGGCCATCGCGTGCTCCTCGCCGTAGCCGGTCGACCCGCGCGGGTTGCACCAGAAGACGACGTAGCCCCGGGCCGCGAGCGTCTGGAACTCGTGCCACATCGTGCCCGCCGTCGACCACATCGCGTGCGGGCCGCCGTGCACCTCGACCGCGAGCGGGTACTCCTCGCCGGCGTCGGCGTCCGGCGGCGTGAGCACCCAGCCCTGCACCTCGACGCCGTCGTCGCTCTCGAACCGGACCGCCTCGGGCTGGCTGACCGCCCGCCCGTCGAGGTAGTCGGCGTTCACCCGGGTGAGCCGCGTCTCCTCCGCGCCGCCGGGCGTCGTCGCGAACACGTCGCCGGGGTGGTCCCACTCGCTTGCGGCCACCGCGACCACGTCCCGGCCGACGCCGAACCCGTCGACGTGGCGGCCCGGGAACACCGTCTCCGGCGGGCCGCTGCCGTCGCCGGGCGCCCGCCGCAGCACGACCGACCCCTCGTCCGGTGTGGCGAAGTAGACGCGCTCCCCGGCAGGGTCCCACGCCAGGCCGACCTCCACGTCGACGGTGCGGTCGAGCGTCTCCGTGAGCGTGACGGTCTGCCCCCGCTCGGTGTCGTGCACCTTGACCTCGGTCTGGCGCATCGCGAGGCGGTCCTCGGGCGTCCAGGTGTAGGCCACCAGGCCGTCCTCGGTCGCGGCGAGCAGCGGTTGCCACGCCGTCGTCTGCGTGACCCGCTCCGTCTCGCCCGTCGCCAGGTCCGCCGCTTCGACGTCCCAGCGCACGCTGTCGTCGGGGTTCGGGCCGCGCTTCACCGCGTAGTAGAGCGTCGATTCGTCGCCCCACGTCGGCGCGACGAAGTCGAACTCGCCGCCGGTGACGCGCTCGACGCCGCTCCCGTCGCGGTCCGCGAGGTAGACGTGGGTCCGGGTGCCGTCGAAGTAGGTTTCGGCCGCGCGGTAGACGAGGCGGTCGATGACCCGGGGTCCGGCGTCTCGCGCTCGTACTCGTCGTCGAGCGCGCAGTCGAGGCCCGACTCGCGTTCCTCGGCGGTCGTCCGCTGGACGAACGCGATGCGGTCGCCGTCGGGACTCCACGCGACGTCCTGGACGCCACCTGGCACGTCGGTGACCTGTCGGGCTTCGCCACCGTCGGTCGGGAGCACCCAGAGCTGTGCCCGGTCGTCGTCGCCGCGCGTGCTCGCGAACGCCAGGTAATCGCCGTCGGGACTCCACCGGGGCTGGCTGTCCACGCCCTCGGCGACGGTGAACTGCTGCGGGTCGCCACCGCCGACGGGGACGACGTAGACGGTGGCTTCGTCCGCCTCGTCGTCTTCCGGGGTCGTCCGCACGAAGGCAACCCGGTCGCCGGCCGGGGCGACCTGGGGGTCGCTCACCCGCACCAGTTCGCGGTAGTCGGACGCGTTGACGCGTTCCATGCCAGTCCGGTTCGAAGACCGGCGGGATAACAGTTCAGCTTCCGGTGACCGGTCGGTTCGCGTTCACCATTTTGCCTGATTTTTGGGGATAGACAACTTCTCCCACCATTTTGCGTGGGATGGTATGGGTAGGCATAAGTATCTCTCCGGACCAAGATTCCTCCCGCTTATGGAGAAACGACTGAACCGCAGGCAGTTCATCGAAGCAGCAGGTGTCGCAGGCGTCGTCGGTCTCGCCGGCTGTACCGGCAACGGCGGCGGCGACGGCGAGGAGACGACGACAGAGTCCGGCGGCGACGGCGAGGAGACGACGACAGAGTCCGGCGGTGGCGGCGGCAGCAAGAACCTCTCGTGGCACGCCGGCGGGACGGGCGGTACCTACTACCCGCTCTCCAACCAGTTCAAGGAGATCGTCGAAGGGAACACCGACTTCTCCCTGACGGTCCAGTCGACGGGTGCGAGCGTCGAGAACGTCGGTAGCCTCAAGAGCGGCTCGGCGGACTTCGCGCTCATCCAGAACGACATCGCGTACTTCGCGCGCAACGGCACCGGCATCGACGTGTTCGACGGCAACCCCGTGGAGAACCTCCGCGGCGTCGCCACCCTCTACCCCGAGACCATCCACGTCATCACGCTCGCCGACAGCGGCATCGAGACCATCACCGACCTCGAAGGCAAGATCATCAACACCGGCGACCTCGGCTCCGGTACGCAGGTCAACGCCCTCCAGATCCTCGACGCCGTCGGCGTCTCCGACTTCACCGAGCAGAACGCCGGGTTCTCCACCGCGGCCGACCAGCTGAAGAACGGCGACGTCGACGCCGCGTTCACCGTCGGCGGCTGGCCGGTCGGCGCCATCGAGGAGATAGCGACCACCAACCAGATCCGCATCGTCGAGGTCGCGGGCGACGCCCGCCAGAAGATCAAGGACTCCGCGTCCTGGTTCGCGGACGACACCATCCCGGCCGGCACCTACAGCGGCATCGACCAGGACGTCGACACCGTCTCCGTCCAGGCGATGATCGCGACCCACGCCGACGTGTCCGCCGACACGGTCGAGACCATCACGGCGGCCATCTTCGACAACGCCGACCAGATAAGTCTCAAGTCGGAGTTCATCTCGAAGGACACCGCCCAGGACGGCATGTCCATCGAACTCCACCCCGGCGCGCAGGCCTACTTCGGCTAACTGCGCCCTCCGAAACACACGAAACGTTCACTTTCGACGCCCCCATATCCAGTACGAATGAGCGACCACCGCCGCGCCGTTCGCGGAGCCGGCCTGGTAGCTGCGCTGCTGATCATCGTCGCGTCCGTCGCAGTCGCCGCGAACGTCCCGGTCGGCCGGACGCTCGTCGTGGAAGACGCAGAGACCGGCGAGCGACTGCTCTCCCAGCCGGTGGAGAACGGGACGCTCGTCGCGCTCGAATACAACCACAGCGTGGAGAAGACCCGCGTCTACGACGTCTACGCCGTCCAGGACGACACGCTCGTGATGACGAGCATGGAGTTCGAATCCTACGGCTGGGGGCTGCCGGCCCGCCAGGAGGTCCGCCTGGAGGACGGCAAGTTCGTCTTCGACCCGGAATGGCAGGGAGAGGAGCTCTACGTCAAGCCCGGCCGGGTCGCTGGACACCGCCTCTACGTCGGTAACGAGACGTACGACCTGGTCTCGCTCTCCGACGCGCGTTCGGTCCGCCTGCACGTGGCTCGCCGGTCCGCACTGTCGGCCGCTCTCGACGAAATCAACCCATGAGTACATCCACACCCGACGACCCCGACGACACCATCTCGGCAGAGGAGCGGGAGCAGCTCATCCAGGAGCTCGAACAGAAACGCTCGCTCCGCGGCGCGGCCGCGGTCGCGGTCTCGTTGATCGCCGTCCTGTTCTCGGCGTTCCAGATGTGGATCGCCGCCCGGAGCTTCATCTTCAGGGTGCCCGTCCCGTTCTACGGCACCGTCGACCTCGGCTCGCTCCAGTTGCTCCAGGTGAACGCCATCCACGTCACGTTCGCGCTGGTGCTGACGTTCCTGCTGTTCCCGCCGAACAAGTCCGGCGGCCGGCTCGCCAAACTCGTCCCGTCGCTCGAGCGCGACATCGGCGCCGACCACCCCGTGACCCGCGCTTCCACCCGACTCCGGTCGGTCGTCCGGTGGGCGTTCGTGGACCGGACCGGCGACCGCATCACGCCGTTCGACGCCGTCCTCGTCGCCCTGTCCCTGATGGCCGGCGGCTACATCGTCACGGACTTCGACGAGATACGCCAGCTTCGCGTGTTCGGCCTGCAGGCCGGGCGGCCGATACAGGAGGTGTTCAACGTCGGCATCCCGATACCGTTCGACGGGACGTTCTACCCCGTGGACGCGTTCGTGCAGGTGGTTTCCGCCGTCGGCATCCCGCTGAACGAGGTCAGCTACGCGATGGTCATCGGGGCCGTCGGCGCGCTCCTCGTCCTGGAGGCGACCCGCCGGGCGCTCGGCTTCTACCTGATGGTCATCGTCGGCTCGTTCATCGTCTACGCGCGGTACGGCTACCTCATCCCGCCGGACGTGCCGTACATCAGCATCCTCTCCATCAAGGAGCTCACCTGGGCGACCATCATCCAGAACCTCTGGTTCAACACCGAGAACGGCGTCTTCGGCATCCCGGTCCAGGTGAGCGTGCAGTTCATCTACATCTTCATCCTGTTCGGCGCGTTCCTGGAGATGAGCGGCGCCGGCCAGTGGTTCATCGACCTGGCGTACTCCGCCACCGGCACCCGGAAGGGCGGCCCGGCGAAGGCGTCCATCCTCGCCAGCGGCTTCATGGGCACCATCTCCGGGTCCTCCATCGCGAACACGGTGACGACGGGCGCGTTCACCATCCCGCTGATGAAACGCACCGGCTACCGCCCCGAGTTCGCGGGCGCGGTGGAGGCGTCGGCGTCCTCGGGCGGCCAGATCCTCCCGCCGGTCATGGGCGCGGCGGCGTTCCTCATCGTCGAGTACACGCTGACGCCGTTCCCGGACGTCATCACCGCGGCGGCGATACCGGCGGTCGTGTTCTTCTTCGGCGTCTGGGTGATGGTCCACCTGGAGGCCTCCCGGGCGAACATCGGCGGCCTCTCGAAGGAGGACGTCGTGGAGTTCGTCCCCACGCGCGCCGCGGCTGGTTCTACCTCGTCCCGCTCGTCCTGCTGCTCCACTTCCTCATCGTCGAGCGCCTCTCCGTCGCGCGGTCGGCGTGGTTCACGCTTATCGCGGTCATGGCGCTCGTCGCGTTCATCTCGGCGTACAACCGCCGCACCCGCATCCCGCTCGTCGGCGTCATCACCGCGCTCACGGCCGCGGAGTTCGCGGCGTTCCTCACGCGCGGCGTCCCGCTCCTCGACGCGCTCGGCGGTGCGAGCGCCGGCGGCATCCCCGCGTCGGCCGCGGCGTTCGCGGCGCTCGGGAAACTCGGCTGGATAACGATGGCGGTGAGCGTCGCGACGCTCCTGCTCCGGCCGCGGATGGCCGCGCCGCTCCTCGACCTCGACGAGCAGGTGGACGACGCGGTCGAGACCGGGGCGGCGGCCCTCGACCGGCCGTCGCTCACCGGGAACCGCGCGTTCACGTTCGGCACGTTCGTGCTGAAGTCGATGGACTCCGGCGCCCGGACCGCGACCACGGTGGTCGTCGCCGTCGCCGCCGCCGGCATCATCCCCGGCGTCATCAGCGCGACCGGTCTCGGGCCGAACCTCACGCTGCTCATCAAGACCATCGCCGGCGGCTCCATCGTCATCCTGCTCGTGGTCACCGCCCTCTCCTCCATCATCCTCGGGATGGGGATGCCGACCACGGTCACCTACATCATCCTCGTCTCGATGCTCGGGCCGGCTATCTCCGAACTCGGCATCCCGCTGCTGGCCGCCCACCTGTTCATCCTCTACTTCGGCGTCATCGCGGACATCACGCCGCCGGTGGCCGTCGCGGCGTACGCCGCCTCCGGCATCGCGAAGTCCGACGAGTTCTGGACGGGCGTCCAGGCGTTCTCGCTCTCGCTGAACAAGGCCATCGTGCCGTTCGCGTTCGTCCTGACGCCCGGCATCCTGCTGCTCCGCACCGACCAGGGCGGCGAACCCTACATCATCGGGATGGCCGACGTGCTGGACGTCGGCTACTTCGTCCCCGAGGTGCTCATCCCGGTCATCGGGGTGTTCGTGGGCGTCCTCGCGCTCGGTGCCACCGTCATCGGCTACCTCTACACGAACGTCACCGGCGTGGACCGCGGCCTGTTCGCGCTCGCGGCGCTCCTGCTGATGGCACCCGGCCTCCTGTTCAACGCCGTCTTCGACCTGCTGTCGCTGGCCGGCCTGGCGTTCGACGGCACGCTGATGCTCGACCTGGCGCTCCGCGGGGTCGGCGCCGTGCTGTTCGCGTTCCTCGTCGTGAAGAACAAGCGCGAGGCGGGCACGCGGCCCGAGGCCGCACCCGGCGGCGCTGAGGCGCCCGAGACGGCCTGACCGACTACGTTATCTCGGCCCGGCCGCTCGTCGCGCTCCGGATCCGGTCGCGGAGGGCTTCGGCGTCGGCGGCGGCGAGGCGGACGTCGAACGCGACGCGCTCCTCGTAGGCCGCGTCGAACTCCACGCCAGCGCTCTCCAGGATGCCGCGCACCGTCCCGGAGTCGTCGTACTCCACCGTGACCGTGAACGCCTCCTGCGGGCGCTCCTCGACGACGCCGGCCGCCGCCACGGCCTCCTTGACGCCCCGCGAGTACGCCCGCGCCAGGCCGCCGACGCCGAGGTTCGTCCCGCCGTAGTACCGGGTCACGACGGCGACGGCGTTCTCGATGGCCTGCTGCTGGAGGACGTTGAGCGCCGGCTTCCCGACGACCCGGTGGGTTCGCCGTCGTCGCTCTCCCACTCGCGGAGCAGGTGGCCGCCGCCCGGGCCGCCGGACTCCACCCGCACCCGGTAGGCAGGCACGTTGTGGGTGGCGTCCGGATGCCGTTCGTTCACCGCAGCGACGAACGCTTCGGCCGCCTCGACGCTGGCCGCGGGCGCGACGTAGCCGATGAACTCCGAGCCCTTGACCTCGAAGGCGGCCTCGCCCCGGCCGGCGAGCGTGCGGTACGTCCCGTCGTCGGTCATGTCACTCCGTGCGCGAGCGGCGGCGAAAAGGCCTCTGGTTACTTCTCTATCTCGACTTTCCGGACGAACGGCAGGTCCATCAGGTCGTTGATGAGGTCGCCGGGGAGGTTCTCGTCGGTGACGACGTAGAGCCGGGGTTCGTCGGTGAACTCGGGGTCCTCGCTGATTGTCTGGCGGATGGAGATGTCGTAGTCGGCGATGAGGCTGGTGACGGCGGCGACGATGCCGGGCTGGTCGGCGTCCCCCACCTCGACGGTGAGCACCGTCAAATCGAGGACGGGCGCGAGGTCCATCAGGCTCGGGATGGAGGAGATGTTCTGGAATATCTCCTTCAGTTCGTCGTCCGCGAGGAGAGCGTCGGTCGTGGAGTCGACCACCCGCCGGTCCACGCCGGCCTCGCGGGCGACCTGCGTGTTCGGTATCTCGATGGTGCCGGAGACCACCCGGCCCTCGTCGTTCACGGAGAAGCCGCGTTCGAGCAGGAGCCGGATGACGGCCTGCTGGCCGGGGCTCCCCTCGAACTTCTGCATGATGCGGTCGAACATTACAGCTGTCCCTTGGTGCTCGGGGTGTCCGTCCGGCGGTCGTCGATGCGGGTCGCGTCGTCGAGGGCGCGGGCGACGGCCTTGAACAGCGCCTCTATCTCGTGGTGGGCGTTCTCGCCGCGCACCTCCACGTGGAGGGTCAGGCCGGCGTGGGTCGACAGCGACCGGAAGAAGTGGCGGGCCAGCACGCTCGTGAACTCGCCGACGCGCTCCTGGGAGAACGAGCCGTCGAACCGGTAGAGCGGCCGCCCGCTCACGTCGAGGACGACGCCGGCGACGGCCTCGTCGAGCGGGACCTTCCGGTCGGCGAACCGCCGGATGCCCCGCCGGTCGCCCAGCGCCTCGTCGAACGCCTGCCCGAGCACGATGGCGACGTCCTCGACGGTGTGGTGGTCGTCGACGTCGAGGTCGCCGTCACACCGCACCGTCAGGTCGAACAGACCGTGCCGGGCGACGCTCTCGAGCATGTGGTCGAGGAAGCCGATGCCCGTGTCCACGTTCGCGTCGCCGTCGCCGTCGACGTCGAGTGTCACCTCGATTGCGGTCTCCGCCGTCTCGCGGGTGACGGCCGCCGTCCGTTCGCTCATGGCTCCACTCTCGCCCCGGCTACAAGGCCGTTGTGCTACGACGGGAAGACTCATGGGTCGGGCGCGTCACGGTCCGGCCGTGACCGCCTTCAGCTACAGCGACCCCGACGTCGTCGTCACGACCAGCCACACCCTCTCCGGCCGCACCGTCGACGAACACCTCGGCGTCGTCGTCGCCGACGTCACGCCCGGCCGCAACGTCGGCAAGGACATCGCCGCCGGCCTCCGCGACATCGTCGGCGGGCGCTCGGAGTCCTGGGAGCGCACGCTCGCGGAGAACCAGCAGACCGCCCTCGAGGAACTCGTCGCCGAAGCCAAGGAGATGGGCGCGGACGCCGTCGTCGCCGTCCACCTGGAGGACGAAGCCCTCGGCGGCCAGGGCGGCATGATGAACGTCAAAGTGGCCGGCACCGCCGTCACGCTGGAGTAACCGGCGGGCCTGCTTCTCGACTCAGGAATCACGCACCGCCGTCGGCCGCGGCGAGCGACTCCCGCTCCACCCGCTGGAAGTGGAGGTAGCCGACGCCGACGATGCCGAGGAACACCACGGTGAACACCGCGTACATCACGAGCAGCGTGGTGCGCGTGAGGGCGCCGAACGCGTTCGCCGCGCCCGACAGCGGCGTCCACGTCTGGAGCGAGACGGCCACGAGCGCGAAGTAGACGGCGACCAGGAGCGTCGTCAGCGCGGTGTTCGGGATGACGTTCAGGTCCACGTCGTACATCTCCAGGCGCTTGCCCGGCCCGAACGTGCCGTACCGCGTCACCCAGTTGAACAGCGGCTCCCGCTCGCGGAGTTCGGTCTCCAGCCGCCCCATGTGCCGCTCCAGGTAGAGCAGTTCGACGCTCGATTTCAGTCCGTCCATCACCACGACGCCGTAGATGACCGGCGTGAGGCTCAGGAACCGGAGGTCCACGACGAGCGCGACGGCGACGATGCCCGCGATGATGGTCATCCCGCGGGTCATGCGCTTGAGCCGCCACTGGCGCTCGCGTTCGACCTGGTCGTGCAGGGTCTCGTACAGCCGCACCCGCAACTCGTCCCGCTCCATCCGGGGTTCGTCCGGGACCGCGTCGCCGCTCATACCCGTTATTTCGGGGTGTGGTATGTTAATCCACGGTCCGACGAGGCAGGTTGTGTTCGGCGAGGCCTTAGTGCACTACTATACGGCGGTGACTGATACCACGAAAGCCCCGGCGTGCTGGACTCGGAGGCCTCGCTGTGCGCTTCGCTCACTGCGTTCGCTCCAGTGCTTACTTCGGCCGCCGTCGTCCACCACGCCGCCCCTTTCAGCCCCACCCACGGTGGCCGGCCGGGCCAGGCTCCGGGTGGGACTGGGCCGGGCGTTCGACCCGGCCCGGACGAAGCAAGCACCGCAGTGAAACGAGGCGCGCAGCGAGTCCCGGACGGTCGAACGCCCGGGGGCTTTCGAGGTCCCAACAGCCGTTCAATCCCCAGCACATCCCGAATCGAAACAGCACCGGTTACTTCACCGCGGCCATCGCCTCGCGGAGCGTGAACGCGCCCTCGTAGAGCGCCGTCCCGACGACGACGGCGGCCGCGCCCGCTTCCCGGAGGGCGACCACGTCGTCCACGGTGGCGACGCCGCCGCTCGCGATGACCGGGATGTCGACGGCCGCCGCGAGTTCCTGGACGGGTTCGGTCCGCACGCCCGCCTGCTTGCCCTCCACGTCGACGTTCGTGAACAGGATGGCGCCCGCGCCGAGGTCCTCGTACCGGACGGCGGCCGCGGCCGGGTCCAGACCCGTGCCTTCGGTCCACCCGGACACGACCACCTCGCCGCCCTTCGCGTCGAGGCTCACCGTCACCGCGCCGGGATGCGACTCGCTGATGGCGGCGACGACGTCGGGGTTCTCGACGGCCGCCGTCCCGAGGATGACGCGGTCGACGCCGCGGTCCAGGAGGTCGGTGGCGTCCTCGACGGTCCGGATGCCGCCGCCGAGCTGGACGTCGACGGCCACCGCGTCGAGGATGGCGTCCACCGCTGCCGCGTTCACGCGTTCGCCCTCGAAGGCGCCGTCCAGGTCCACGAGGTGGAGCGTCCGGGCGCCCGCGTCCACCAGCGCCGGGCGGCCGCCACCGGGTCGCCGTACCGCTTCTCGGTGCCGCGTTCGCCCTGCACCAGCTGGACCACCTCGCCGTCCTGCATGTCGACGGCGGGAATCACCTCGAAGGACTCGAAGGCCATACCGGGGGCCCCGCCGGGCAGTAAAGTCTCGCGTCCCTGGCAACGGCCCGGTCGATTCGGCGGCCGGGCGACCGAACAGTCGGATTGAAAAGCCCGCCGCGAGTACCGGGGGACGTGGTAAGCATCCTGCTCGGCGTCGGCCTCCTGGTCGCCGTGTTCGTCGGCTTCAACATCGGGGGTTCCTCCACCGGCGTGGCGTTCGGCCCGGCCGTCGGGAGTCGCATCGTCACCAAGCTCGCGGCGGCGGGCCTGATGACGGTGTTCGCGCTCCTCGGCGGCTGGACAGTCGGCCGGAACGTCGTGGAGACGATGGGCGGCGAGATAGTCGCCCAGACGTACTTCACCCTCGGCGCCAGCGTCGCCGTCCTCTTCTTCATCGGGCTCGCGTTGCTCGTCTCGAACACCTTCGGCGTCCCCGCGTCCACCTCGATGACGGCCGTCGGCGCCATCGCCGGCCTCGGGGTCGCCAGCGACAGCATCGACTGGGAAGTGATGGGCCAGATCGTCTCCTGGTGGCTCGTCGCCCCCGTCATCGCGTTCTGGGTCAGCGCCGTCATCGGCCGCTACCTCTACCCCTACCTGGAGCGGGCGCTGAACGTCGACTCGAACGCGGGCGAGGTGGTCGAACTCGACCGGAGCGGCGCTATCCCGGTCCCGCGGTTCGTCGACGGCGTCGGCGCCCGCGAGATAACCGTGAGCATCGCCGTCGTCGTCATCGCGTGTTACATGGCGTTCAGCGCCGGCGCGAGCAACGTCGCGAACGCCGTCGCGCCGCTCGTCGGGAGCGGCGAACTCTCGATGGACGTCGGCATCCTGCTGGCGGGCGGCGCTATCGGCCTCGGCGCGTTCACCATCGCGCGGCGCACCCTCGACACCGTCGGCAACGACCTGACCGACCTGCCGCTGCCCGCCGCGCTCGTCGTCGAGGTGGTGGCGGCCAGCCTCATCACGTTCCTCTCCGTCATCGGCATCCCCGCCAGCCTCGCGGTGAGCGCGACGATGAGCATCGTCGGCCTCGGGTGGGGTCGCGCCACCCGGACCGTCAGCGTCGGCCAGATGGTCAGCGGCGAAGGCCGCCCGAAGATGTCGGTGAACGCGCTCGCGGCCGAACCCGGGAACGACGTCCCGCGCATCGGCGAGGAGGACGAACGCGAGTTGACCGCCAGCGACCTCTTCGACCCCGAGACCACCGGCCGCGTCGTCGTCCTCTGGATTCTCACGCCGAGCATCGCCGCCCTGGCGTCGTTCGTGCTGTTCACGCTGGTGCCGCTCTACCAGTAGCCGGCTGGTTTCGCACTCCGGGGGCACCGGACGTGACCGGTGGTGGTTCATCCGAACTGAAACAGCAAGTTCTAACCGTTAGGACGGAGAACCAATCGGGTGATGCCGACAGTAACATACCTCAACTACGAGACGCTGGACGACCAGGGCTGGGACCTGGACGACGACGACCTCTTCGAGAAGGCAGCGGACGCGGGCTTCGACGACGAGGACTTCGGCACGCTCGACGTCAACGAGGGCGAGTACATCCTCGAAGCCGCCGAGTCCCAGGGCTACGACTGGCCGTTCTCGTGCCGCGCCGGCGCGTGTGCGAACTGTGCAGCCATCGTCAAGGAGGGCGAGATCGAGATGGACATGCAGCAGATCCTCTCCGACGACGAGGTCGAGGACAAGAACGTCCGCCTGACCTGCATCGGTTCGCCCGCCGAGGACAACGTCAAGATCGTCTACAACGCGAAGCATCTCGACTACCTGCAGAACCGCGTCATCTGAGCGACCCCTGTCAACCTTCGATTTTCCCGCCGCCCGCCCCCGCCGAGTCACAGCTATCAGCTGACTGACCTGCTCCGCAACGCATAACACAGTCCGGGCGTCCCGTACGGTATAGTGCTCGCCTCCATCCCCGACCTCCTCCGCCTGTTCGCGGTCATCGCGCTGGGCTGGGCGGCCTACCGCGACGTCCGGACCCGGCGCGTGCCGAACGAACCTGATTCCGCTCGGCGCGCTCGCGCTCGTGA